>NZ_CP108326.1:0-3450000 GCF_036189845.1 Streptomyces griseoaurantiacus
GTGAGCGGAGACCGCACAGCGGTTGAGGGGGAACGGTTCCTTCTACACGTTCGAGATGGACCGGGAGCGGTTGGCTTTCATCTGGCTGGCCAAACATGCTGAGTGGCAGCGTGTCAGGGACTTGATGCGTGCGCTGGGTTGGGGTGTGTACCAGCCGGAGCAGGATGTTCAAGGCTCGATGTGGGCTCGTGAGCGTGAGGAACGGCTTGCTGGTGCGCTTGAGGCGCAGTCCTCCTCCGGGGAACAGGGACAGGAAGGAGCGGACGAGCTGCATACCGAGGTCTGGCTGTCCGCCGCTTCCAGCCGACTACTCCGGTCGGTGGCCTACCGGGCGGGGCTCCCTCCCTCTCAGGTTCTGGCCCAGCTCGCCGAGCGAATCGTGGTAGGCGAGGACGGTACGGTGTCCGTGCCGCCCTTCACACCGTCCCAGTGATTCCCGAAGCGAGTGAAAAAGAAGCCAGAGGAAGGGCTTGAGAATGCTGAGAATTCAGCTTCGGGAACACCAGGTGGTCCAGAAAACTGCTTTCCGTAAGTGGGTGAGATTCCCTGCAAGGACGTCTGTGCCCGCTCAGGGAGCACGGGGCACGATCGTGTCCGCGACCGGGTCGGGCAAGACGATCACGGCCGCCGCGTGCGCGCTGGAGTGCTTCCCCACCGGGCGGATCCTGGTGACCGTGCCGACCCTGGACCTGCTCGTGCAGACCACCCAGGCATGGCGCCGGGTGGGCCACCGGGCCTCCATGGTCGCGGTGTGCTCGCTGGAGAACGATCCAGTGCTCACCTCGCTGGGGGTACGCACCACCACCAACCCGATCCAGCTCGCCCTGTGGGCCGGGTCCGGACCGGTCATCGTGTTCGCCACGTACGCCTCCCTGGTGGACCGCGAGGACATCGACGCCCCCGAAGGCCAGCGGAAGGTCCGCGGGCCACTGGAGGCCGCCCTGACGGGCGGAGACCGGCTCTACGGCCAGCACATGGACGGCTTCGACCTCGCCGTCGTGGATGAGGCCCACGGAACCGCCGGTGATCTAGGTCGTCCGTGGGCGGCGATCCACGACAACGCCCGCATCCCCGCGGACTTCCGGCTCTACCTCACCGCCACCCCGCGCATCCTCGCCGCGGCCCGCCCGCAGAAGGGCACGGACGGCCACGAGGTGGAACTCGCGACCATGGCCGACGACCCCAACGGGACCTACGGCGCGTGGATCGCAGAACTCGGGCTCTCTGAGGCGATCGAGCGCGAGATCCTCGCCGGGTTCGAAATCGACGTGCTGGAGATCCGCGACCCCTCCCCCGTTCTCGGGGAGTCGGAGGAGGCCCGGCGCGGCCGGCGCCTGGCGCTACTGCAGACCGCGCTCCTGGAGCACGCCGCCGCTTGGAATCTGCGTACGGTCATGACGTTCCACCAGAAGGTCGAGGAAGCCGCCGCATTCGCGGAGAAGCTGCCCGAGACGGCAGCCGAGCTGTACATGAACGACGCCTCAGACGACGACCTGGCCGCTGCGGACAAGCTGCCGAAGTCCTCCATCGACGCGGAGTCCTACGAACTCCAGGCCGGCCGCCACGTACCCCCGGACCGCGTATGGTCAGCGTGGCTGTGCGGCGACCACCTCGTCACCGAGCGCCGCGAGGTCATCCGCCAGTTCGCCAACGGCATCGACACAGCCGGGCGGCGGGTGCACCGTGCGTTCCTCGCCAGCGTTCGCGTGCTCGGGGAAGGCGTCGACATCACCGGCGAACGGGGCGTGGAAGCCGTCTGCTTCGCCGACACCCGCGGCTCCCAGGTCGAGATCGTCCAGAACATCGGCCGCGCGCTGAGGCTCAACAGAGACGGCTCTACCAAGGTCGCCAGGATCATCGTGCCGGTGTTCCTGGAACCCGGCGAAGACCCGACCGACATGGTCGCCTCCGCGAGCTTCAAGCCGCTCGTGGCCGTGCTCCAGGGTCTGCGCAGCCACGATGAGCGCTTGGTCGAGCAGCTCGCCTCCCGCGCCCTCACCCACGGGCAGCGCAAGGTCCACCTCCGGCGTGACGAGGACGGGCGGATCGTCGGGGCCGGCGGCGAGGGCGACGGCGAGGACCAAGAGGACGACACGCAGGCCGCCGCCGAAGCGGCGCTACTGTACTTCTCCAGCCCGCGCGACGCCGCGACCATCGCGGCCTTCCTGCGCACCCGGGTCTACCGCCCGGAGTCGCTGGTGTGGCTCGAGGGCTACCAGGCCCTGCTCCGCTGGCGGAAGGAGAACCAGATCACCGGCCTCTACGCCGTCCCGTATGACGTTGAGGTCGAAGTCGGCGTCACCAAAGACTTTCCGCTTGGACGGTGGGTGCACCAGCAGAGGAAGGCGCTGCGGGCCGGTGAGCTGGAAGAGCGGCGCAAGAGACTGCTCGACTTGCCGGAAGCCGGGATGGTCTGGGAACCCGGTGAGGAAGCGTGGGAGGCCAAGCTCGCCGCCCTCCGGTCCTACCACCGGGCCACCGGGCACCTCGCCCCGCGTCAGGACGCCGTGTGGGGCGAAGGCGAGGCGATAGCGCCCATCGGGCAGTACATGGCCAACCTGCGCCGGAAGGGTGGTCTCGGGAAGGACCCGAAGCGCACGGCGGAGCGCGCGAAGCAGCTGGCCGCGATTGACCCGGACTGGAACTGCCCCTGGCCGCTCAACTGGCAGCGGCACTACCGCGTCCTCACCGACCTCGCCGCCGACGAACCCGCCGGCCGGCTCCCCGACATCGCACCCGGCGTCCTCCACGAAGGCGACGACATCGGCAAATGGCTCCAGCAGCAAACCCAGCCAGCCACCTGGAAGCTACTGTCGAGCGAGCAGCAGGAACGGCTGGCCCGGCTGGACATCAAGCCGCTGGAGGAGCCTTCCGCCCCGGCCTCCAAGCGTGCGGCGAAGGGCCAGGGCAAGGCGCAGCAGGCGTTCCAGCGCGGCCTCGCGGCCCTCACACAGTGGGTGGAAAGGGAAGGACAGCGGCCCGTGCCACGGAGTCACAGCGAACAGATCACGCTCGACGGCGAGACGAAACCGGTGCCTGTACGACTGGGCGTATGGCTTTCGAACGCGAAATCAAGGAGGGACCGGCTGGACGCCGACCAGCTGGCTGCGCTCGCGGAGCTGGGCATGGACTGGACGTGATACTGCGTGCAGGGGATTCGGCCAGTGCGGAAGTCCGTCTGACTGGCAGCGCCGGACTGATCATCTCCCTTAAATTACCGAGGGTAGGACGTAGTTGCACGTCTAAGGGCTGTCCCGTAACTGCTGGTCACGGGTGAGATGATCTTGTTGTGTCTGGTGTGATCACGGCGTCGGAGCCCTCCTGGATAGCCCCGTTCACCGGGCTGAGCCCGCGCCAGTTCGGCAAGCTGATCACCGCGCTCCGGCGTGAGGGTGCGGACCCGGTGCGCAAGGGCCGGCCTTGGAGCCTGCCGCTGGAGGACCGCGTGCTACTGGTTGCCGCGTACTGGCGGACGAACCTGACCCTGCGCCAACTGGCCCCGCTGTTCGGGGTGTCCAAGTCCGCGGCCGACCGCATCATCGACCACCTCGGGCCCGCGCTCGCGCTCCAGCAACGCAAGCGGTTCCGCAAAGACACCGTGCTGATCGTGGACGGCACCCTCGTTCCCACCCGCGACCACACCATCGCCGAGCAGTCCAAGAACTACCGGTACTCCACCAACCACCAGGTCGTCATCGACGCTGACACCCGGCTCGTCGTCGCGGTCGGCCGACCAGTCGCAGGCAACCGCAACGACTGCAAGGCGTGGGAGCTGTCCGGCGCGAAAGACGCCGTCGGCAAGACCACGGTCATCGCAGACGGCGGCTACCGCGGCACCGGCCTGGTCATCCCGCACCGCCGCGAGAAAGGCCAGACCGAACTCCCGGCCTGGAAGGAGGAGCACAACGCCTCCCACCGCAAAGTCCGTGCCCGCGTGGAGCACGCCTTCGCCCGGATGAAGGGCTGGAAGATCCTTCGCGACTGCCGACTGAAAGGCGACGGCGTCCACCACGCCATGCTCGGCATCGCCCGCCTGCACAACCTCACCCTCGCCGGGTGACGCAGAAACCACCAGGTCACCCCAGCACACCAAAGATCATTTACGGGACAGCCCTTAGGGCCGAAAGGCAACACGATCGCGGTGGAGTCGCCTATTGCGACAGGGAAGGTGGTCCTGGTTTCACTCTGCCGTATTGCCAGGGCCGGGGTGTCGCCCAATATGAACTCCCCAGCGGCGGGCACAAGGATCTCCAACCCCGCACTGCTGATCATCTCTTTCGCCTTGCCGAAGGTGAGCTCGATCCGCGCGCGGAAGTCCGCACCGTTCTCGAAGTTCGCCAGGTGCGGGCTCAAGATCTGGTCTGCCGCCGCGGCCAGGCCCTGCGGTCCGGAAAGGTGAAGCCCGCTGCGTTGCAGCACCGCGAGCCGCAGCAGGTCGGACTTATCTGTAAGCAGGGCGGTGCGGTGCTCGGAGTAGACTTTGGCGAAGGTGCGCTCGTGGATATTGCGGTAGTGCAGCGAGCGGACCAAGTGCAGGGCAATCAGCTCCTTCAGGGTCTGTACATGCTGCTCGTGCTGGAAGACATCGCCCCGTTCCACCGCGCGCGCGGCGTCAGGTATCTGCGTCTCGAGCTTGCCCCACACCTGTTCCAGGGAGGCGGAAGCGAAGCGTGCGAAGTGCTTGACCTTGCCGCACTCGCGCGGACTCGCCCTCTTGTGCAAACGGTCGGGGTGGTCAAGGTTGAAGGGCACGAGCTTGAGCCCGTGGCTGCCGGATGGAGTGGCGAAGCGCTTGAGTAGCACTTGAGAGACCACGTGCTGACCGACCACGTGACGATCGGCCTCAGGGCGGAGTTCCTCGATCCGGGCATCGATCTGCTGCGCCGCCACCAGCCACGGATTGGATGATCCCTCGTTCATCCGCCCAGTGTGGCAACCAGGTCCGACAAGCGAGACGAAATTTCCGTCTGCCCTGATCGCCTCATCCGACAGCCGTAGTCGGCAACCGCGCCACGCCAGGTTCGTCCTTGATCCGCGCTCAGCATCGGATCGCCCTTAACGGCTTCGCCCCAGGGTGCCTGAAGAATCGGAACCCGACCAGATTGGAAGAGGAGCCGTCACTGGTCCAACGCCTCGTCCTCGAAGGCAGACACCTCCTCGTATGGAGCCGGTTCTACTGGGCCCTTCCATGAACGTTTCCCGAACGGCGTCTCCGGGTTCCAGTTGAGCTCGTGCGCTCGCTCCTGCACCGCGGATCTACATCGGCCCCAGACGCCTGGAGGCCGGACTCGATGTCGTCTGCCTCAGCGTACGTGCCGAAGGGAGGTCTACGAAGCGTGAGTGGGACCCCTCCGTCGTCGCGCCGGCTGCGGTGGTCTGACTTACCACACCCACGAGTGAGTAACCTCGGGATGCCCCACCTGCCCGCCTGTCCTACCGCTACGAAGGTCACGACTCTTCGGACTTCGGAAGGACCCGCCCGTGCGCATCCTCGCCGCCTTCGCGGCCGCCGCTGCCGCTCTCGCTGCACTGATCACCCCGGCGCACGCCGACGGCCCGCTCGGGGCCAAGGGCGACACCCTGTCCATAGCTCGCCGACGCACTTGCCGCACTGCCCGCCGCGGGAGAGAACCGCGCCGGCTACCAGCGCAGCGCGTTTAAGAGGTCATCTCAATTGGTGAGGACGCTCGCCCGTCAGGTTGCAGTGCAGGCGTGAGGGCTTGACCGTGATGTGAGACTTTCGGCATGGACATGGGGCGTGAGTCGCGGTGGGAGAAGGACGCGATGACGGTGGAGATCGTCTTCGCTCTGGTGACTGCCGCCGTGCTGGCTGGGTTGGTTTTGCCGTCTCCTGGACTCTCGCCCTGACCCTTGACCTGTCGGGATCGGCAGAGAGACACGTACTCGCGGGGGTGCGCTGCTCGGAGCGGTGGCCGGAGCGTGGCGTCTTGTGCGGGTGCTGCTTCGGTTCGACAAGCAGCGCCGCTTGGGCCGCTGACCACGGATCTTCCTGTTGGGGTCGGTAGCCTCTCAACATGGGGATCGTTGAGCGCCTGGTGCCCGATGAGCTATGGGAGCTGTTCCAGCGGGTGGTTCCGGAGGCGCCGTCACGGCCGCAGGGAGGCGGCCGACGCCGACATGGCGACCGTGAGGTGCTGGCTGCGATCGTGTTCGTGGCAACCTCGGGCTGCACGTGGCAGCAGTTGCCGGCGGCGTCCTTCGGGCCCTCGGGCGGGTTATGTCCCTTGACGTGGTGTAGGGGATCAGTCGTTTGATGCGGCCGGTAGGACGATGTTGTCGTCGGGGTAGAGGGCGTCCATGCTCTCGTTGGAGAGGTAGCGGCGTGGGAAGGCGATCCATTCGTCGTGGAGTTCGGCGAGGACCGCAGTCGCGAGGCGGAGGACGGCGGGTGGGTTCGGGAAGACCTGGACGACGTCGGTGCGGCGTTTGATCTCCCGGTTCAGTCGTTCCAGCGGGTTGGTGGACTGGATTTTCTTCCAGTGCTGGTGGGGGAAGTCCGCGAACGCGGTCAGGTCCTCCTTCGCCTCCAGCAGCATCTCTCTGACCTTGGGGAACTGCCGTCCGAGCATGTCGGCGACCGTGTCGAGCTGGGTACGGACAGCGTCCGCGGTGGGCTGGGCGAAGACCGTGCGGATCGTCGCGGCGACCATCTCCGCCGAGCCTTTCGGGATCGCGGCGAAGACGTTGCGGACGAAGTGGACCCGGCACCTTTGCCAGGCGGCGCCCAGCATGACCTTGCGGATCGCTTTGACCAGGCCGCTGTGACTGTCGGAGATGACCAGGCGGACGCCACCCAGTCCGCGTTCGCGCAGGTGACGCAGGAACTGGGCCCAGAACGCTTCGGTCTCGCTGTCCCCGACCATGACACCGACGACCTCGCGTCCGCCGTCCTGCGTGACACCGGTGGCGATGACGACCGCCTGCGAGACGATGCGGTGGTCGACACGGGCCTTGACGTAGGTGGCGTCGAGGAACAGGTAGGGAAACCGGATGTGGTCCAGTGGCCGGGTCCGGAAAGCGTCGAGCTGTTCGTCCAGCTCGGCGCAGATCCGGGAGACCTCACTCTTCGATATCCCGGTGTCGGAGCCGAGGGCTTTGACCAGGTCATCGACCGAGCGGGTGGACACGCCGTGGACGTATGCCTCCATGATCACTGCATAGAGGGCCTGGTCGATGCGCCGCCGGCGCTCCAGGAGGCTCGGGAAGAAGCTCCCGGCCCGCAGTTTCGGGATCGCGAGTTCCAGGTCGCCGGCCTGTGTGGTCACCGTCTTCTCCCGGTGGCCGTTGCGCCAGGTGGTGCGGGTGTCGGTGTGTTCTCCCCACTCGGCGCCGATCTTTGTGGTGGCCTCGGCCTCGATCAGTTCCTGCAGCAGCCGTTCGGCGACCTCGCGGACGAGTTCAAGACCATCTGCCGAACGTAGTGACTCAAGCAGGCGAAGTAGGTCATGCTGGGACAAGGCCACCGTGCACCCCCTGGGGTCGAACTGCCCGTTCACTCCGGACAGTTGCACGGTGGCCTGCCAGTTGAGCAGGGAGCAGACACCGGCAGACGGTGCACCCGAGGGAGCAGAACCCGCGCACTCAACCGCGGAGATCCCCTACACCACACAGCGGGACGCCATCCTCGGGCGCGACGGCCCACCGCAGGTTCACTGAGTGGACGAAGGCCAGAGTCTGGGCCAAGCTGCACCGCCTGGTCCTCGACGAACTCGGTGTCCGTGGCGACCTGGACTGGTCGCGGTGTGCGATCGACTCGGTGAACATGCGGGCCCTGGAAAGGGGGACCTGACAGGTCCGAATCCTGTTGACCGAGGCAAGTTCGGCTCGAAGATCCACCTGATCACCGAGCGGACCGGTCTGCCCCTGTCCGTCGGCATCTCGGGTACCAACGTCCACGACAGCCAAGCCCTGATCCCGCTCGTGAAGGGCATACCCCCCATCCGGTCCCGCCGAGGCCCCCGCCGGCGCAAGCCTGCCAACCTCCACGCCGACAAGGGCTATGACTACCACCACCTGCGGCAATGGCTGTCACGGCGCGGCATCCAGCACCGCATTGCTCGCAGAGGCGTTGAAGCCTCACAGCGACTCGGGCGGCACCGTTGGACCATCGAACGCACCATGGCCTGGCTCGCCGGCTGCCGCCGACTCCACCGCCGCTACGAGCGCAAAGCCGAGCACTTCCTCGCCTTCACCAGCCTCGCTTGCACTCTCATCTGCTACCGCAGACTCCCCAAATGAGATGGCCTGTAAGGGCTGTCCCGTAAATGATCTTTGGATCACTTCGGGCGTGCTTGGCCGCCGCGTGTCCCGCGCTCGTCTATCCGGCGCCGAGCGAGGTTGTGCAGGCGGGCGATGCCGCGGATGGCGCGGTGGACTCCGTCGCCTTTGAGGCGGCAGTCGCGGAGGATCTTCCAGGTCTTCATGCGGGCGAAGGTGCGCTCGACGCGGGCCCGGACCTGCTTGTGTGACTTGTTGTGTGCTTGCTTCCAGTCCGGCAGTTCCTCGCCCCTGCGGCGGCGGTGAGGCATCACGAGGCCGGTGCCTGGGTAGCCGCCGTCGGCGATCGTCATGGTGTTGTCGACGGCGGCCTTGGCCCCGGACTCCTCCCAGGCTTTGCAGTCATTGCGGTTGCCGGGAAGCGGTCGGCCGACCACGACGACGAGCCGGGTATCGGCGTCGATGACGACCTGGTGGTTCGTGGAGTAGCGGTAATTTTTTGACTGCTGGGCGACGGCGTGGTCGCGCGTGGGCACCTGAGTGCCGTCCACGATGAGCACGGCGTCCTTGGCGAACCGCTTACGGGGCAGAAGCGCGAGCATGGGGCCGAGATGGTCGATCACACGGTCCGCTGCGGACTTCGACACTCCGAACAGCGGCGCGAGCTCGCGCATCGTCAAGTTGATAGGCCAGTAAGCCGCGACCAGCAGTGTCCGGTCCTCCAAGGACAGGCCCCACGGTCGGCCCTTGCGGACCGAGTCCGCACCGTCGCGCCGCAGCAGGGTCACCAGCTCCCCGAAGGCGCCCGGTGAACGGGGTTATCCAGGACGGCTCCGACGACGTGATCACACCAGCCCCCCTGGGATCATCGCACCGGCCCGGCGTGCCGCCACAGCATCCCCCTCGCCTCAGCGGAACTCGTGGACCACCTGGATCTCGCCGACGATGTGGGCGTTGAAGTCGTCCAGCTCCTCGGCCGGAACCCAGAGCTCGAGGATCGTCTGCCCGCCGGCCTGCTGGACGGGATACCGGCTCAAGAACTCCGACTCGACCTCAAAACGGGTGACGAAGCCTGCGCCGTCGTGCTTCACGTTCCAGTCCCGGGCGATCCTGATCGCGTAGTCCTCGTTCAGGACCGGGTAGAAGATCGGCTGCCCGGGCAGCCGGGGCGGCCACGCACGCCAGTTCAGGTCCCGAACCAGATCCAGCTCCTTGGGGCCGGTGGGGCGCCACAGGGTCGTCGTTGCTTGCTGGCTGGTCATGTGCATCGCTCTCTGAACGTGGGCCGCTGGCATGGCGGGGCGTCAGACCGGACGATAACGACACCGCGAACTCAGTAGCGACCCAGTTTCCGCAGCGTGGGCAGCTCCATGACCAGCAGTTACGGGACAGCCCTTAGTAGAGACGCATGACATCCAGATGAGAACCATTGGTGACGCCGAAATGAGAAGTCGCACCGGTCCTTGAGGACGAGGTTGTCCCCGCGGCTGACGGTCTGGAGCAGCTGCGCGCACACGGTCGCTTCAACGGCGAGGCCGGCCGGGCTGCCCAGGACAGGGAAGGCGGCGCGGACGCGGGCCGCGGTGTCCGGGCGGAGCAGCGAGTAGGGCTGCCGTACGGCGACGCGGCCGGTGTCGAGCGACCGACGCCTTGTCCAGCGTCCCGGCGAGGTCGCTCCACCAGGAGTCCGGCAACACGAGACCGTGCCAAAGGACCGGCTCGTCGGACAGGACCGGGTCGTCGACGCGGACCGGCAACTCCGCCCGGTAGGCGATGGTGTCGTCGACGGCGTCGTGGACCACCAGGAGAGCGGGCCGGTGGCCCTCGAGGTCGCCGAAGGCGTGCCGGGCCCGTCGATCTGCACGTCGATGCTTCCTTGGACGGCGCTCTCCCGGCCGCCGGCCTGGGTGACGGTGGAGCCTGCGGTGATCCCTCCGGAGGAGGTGAGAGTGAAGTCCGCCGTGCCGCCGGCGCCGCTGCCGACAACGACCTGGTGACCTACCGGACATCGGACCGGACGACAGCTACAAAACCACCGCCCTCACCGCGACCATGAACTGAACACCGCACGGCCGTCACACCACTTAGCCCCACAAAGATCCGCCAACGGCCGCAGCCCGACACCCGCCGCGACCACCGACACCCTCCACCAGCACGGCACGGCAGCAGGGGACGGCACAGCACAGCACGGCAGCAGGACAGGGTAGGGCACGGCAGCAGGGCAGGGCAGAGCGAACCGTTCCGGATCCGGCAGACACTCGATCACTTGGACAGAAGAACGATGGCGTGCGGGATTTCAGCGCCGTCTTGTGAAGCAGCCGTACTGGTGCAACTTGCAGATGACCACGGGGGCCAGAACCAGCCACAGGGCCAGGAACGCCCATTGCGCCCACGGAGGTCCGTCCGGCCTCGTGCTCTGGGCCGGCTGTACAGCGGCCGCACTCGGCCGAGCCATGCTCCTCCAGCGTCCTCTCCGTCGGTCAACACCACGATGGCGCACCACAGGTGTGAAAGGGGCCCCGCCTCGCGTTCCAAAGCGGTGGGACTCCCTGCTGCCTGGGAGCAGCAGGGAACTCCGCCGGCCCGCCGGGGGAACTGGTCAGCGTCTGCGCGGCCAGGTGCTGCCGATTCCCGCCACATGCAGCGCCAGTGCGGTCAGACCCAGCAGCATGACGTTCGTCGAGGAGAACACATCGTTGGTACTGAGGTCTGCCGCATTGATGAGGAACGAGATGAAGAACAGCACTGCCGCGACTATGCCGAGCATGACGAGTCCCTTTCGGTAGGAAGTGAAACCCGTATGCCCGGCCATCGGCGCTACAGGCCCCGACAGATCCGAAACCGTGTCCTGCTCCCGCAGAAGCCGGCCAGGCTGACGTGCCATCAGGCGTGAGCGTGGCGGGTGTTCGCAGCCTTGCGCGGGGCCGCATGATGCGCAGGCCGACGAGCAGCGGGAGCCCTCAGCGAGCGCAGCAACAGGCCCGCCGCGGCGAGAAGAGCGGTGAAGACCGCCAGGAGAAGGACGGACACCCACATCTGCCGGCTTCCCGGCGCCCGCCATCCGGCCCAAACGGTGGACCCCGCCCACAGCAGAACACCTGCGATGTAGAAGGAACGGACGCGGTGCAACTGCCGCACAGCCCGCAGAAACTGAATACCCTCGGTCTTCGGTGCCATGCGCAGCCGTGTACCCCGTCACACCAAAGAACACCACGTTCCCGTGAAGCTCACGCACGCACTCCCCACAGAAAGATCCCTGCCCCAGCCCCCTGTTGCAATGCAACATGCGGCATGCAACGTCGGCACCCCTTTTGGGCACACCCCAACCCCACACCCCACGGGAAGCAACGCGCATGGTGATACACAAGCGCCTCCCGCACCCGACACTGCCCACTTCAGCACAGCCACAAGCACCATCCGGAGCCGAGTCCTGCGTGGGTGGGTGCGGGTGGGGGAGTGTAATTATTGGTGGTTTTGTGGGTTTCGTTCGTGTTCGTGGGGTCGGTGTCCGTGTTGTGGTGGGTGTAGGGCCTGTCTGTGCTGGTCTGGGTGGTGTTCAAGGGCTCGCGATGCCTGGGCGGGCCTTTTGGGTGTGTTGATGTCTTCATGGCCCACCCGTGGCGTGTGCGCTAGGGGCACGAGCAGCGGTCCGGACCCGGTCGGTATGTCTGTACAGTCCCGTCGCGGTGACACCCACCACCACCGAACCAACCACCACCCCAACACCGAAGACCTGGCGACTTCTTCGCACGCTCCGGTGCTCGACCACCCGAATCACCTGCCGTGTCCCAGGCCATCCTCACCCTGTAACTGGCCAGCTCAGCGTGAGGATGGAAAAGGCTCATCGTCAGCGTGTCCGCACAACCGGGGTCGCCTCACCTGCGGCCGTCTCCGGCATCGACGACGCCATCGACCTGCCCCTGCCCGATCCCGACTTCACCGACCACATCACCGCCCTCACCTCCTCCTCCCTCCCCCCACACACACCGCCGGTCGCCGCGGCCCTCACACCGCTCCCCCACTGCCGCCCGAGAGGTCACACGCCGTCGATGATGTCGAGAACGGCATGCACTGGGTCTGCGGACCGGTACTCCTCACTCAGGTCCTTGCGCCCGGCGTCGGAACGCCGGCTCGTCAAGCACCCGCCGGACGGCCTGTCCGACCGCGGCGGTTCCCGGTCGTCCGGTGCGCAGGTCGACACCGACTCCGAAGTCCGCGACCCGGGCGGCCACGGCGGGCTTGTCCTCGCTGCCGCCCGCCACGACGAGCGGCACACCGTGGTGCAGGGCGAGCTGCACACCGCCGTATCCGCCATTGGTGACCACGACGTCGGCCAGTGGGAACAGCGCGTCGAACGGGAGGAACGACTCAACACGCGCGTTCGACGGCACGCGCAGCTCGCCGGCGACTATTTCGCGTCCGCCGAGCCCGGCCACGACGAGCACGCCCTCGTCGGCGAGCGCGTCGAGCGCCGGTTGGACGAGATCAGTCAGGTCGTGGTCGGCCACGGTGCCCTGCGCGAGCGCGACGACCCGGCGCTGCGACAGCTCGGGCCACCAGGAAGGCGGCTGCCATGCGGTGGGCGGCCCGGGCGGCAGCGCCCCGATCAGCCGCAGTGCCGGCGGCGCATCGATCCGGGGATACTCGAAGGACGGGACGGTGAGCTGAGCGAACACGCCAGGCAGCAGGATCTGTGCGTCGCTGATCACGGGCAGCATGGCCGTCGCGCCCAGCCCCGCCATGACGTACTGGGCGTGCGCGGTGGCGCCGGTCAGCTGGGCGGCGAGTTCCGCGTTGAACGCCGCAGCCGCTCCCCGCACGTCGAGCCCGGCGCGCGGGGGAGGAGGTCCCATCATGGTCAGTTCTGCCCCGCTGAGGGTCAGAGGGAAGATCCCGAGGCCGACGGTGCGCCGTGACCGGATCCCGGGAGCGCCCAGCAGCTGCGGCCACGTGCCGCAGAAGCCTGCCCCGTGGATGACGGCAGCGTCCGGCTGCTGTGCCAGCACCTGTTGCAGCACAGCATTCTGCGTTAATGCCATACCGGTCAACCAGCCGAACAAGGCCCCCAGGAAGACCCGACCCGGCGACAGCTCGTGCAGCCACGGCCGCAGCTCACCGACGCGGCGGTCACCGAAGCCGGCCGGCCCGGCCAGCGGGACGAACACCACCCCCACCGCGTCGGCCAGCCACACGAACCAGCTGCCACTGACGACCAAGACCCGTCATCCAGCCGCCACAAGGTGCCGGACAAGGCTCAGGACCGGCCGGACGCGACCAGTCAGCGGGCTCGCGGCAAACACAACGGGAGCAGCCGTCATAGGGGGCTTCCCCGGGGTCGACGGAGGCCCGCCCGCAGGCACGACCGACCCGATAAACCCGACCCTGACCCCCACACCCCGGAGAAACCACCAGACAACGACCAGACAACACCCGTACGGACAGACGACCCGGCTCAACCCCACCCAGAAACCGCCCCGACACACCAGACAAGCTCCCACAACCGCACACCAAGCCGATCGGAGCCCAAAACCGAACCCAAACCAACCACCGTTAGAAGAACTCCGACCACGGCTGGTCCCAGATCTGCTTCACGCACAGGACCAGGAACAGCAGCCCCGCGATCGCGAGCATGCCGTTGCTGAGGCCGCCGTTGCGCCATTCGCGGGGTGTGCGGGAGGAGTTGAGGAGCCACATCAGGGTCAGCGCGAGGAAGGGCATGAAGGCGGCGCCCAGGACGCCGTAGATGATGATCAGGCGGAAGGGCTCGTCCTGGAAGAGCAGGATCATGGGCGGGAAGGTCAGCCAGAGAAGGTAGGCGCGGAAGGTCCAGGACTTCTCGCGGCGGCCCGAGGCCAGTTCGTCGCCGCGGGCCTCGCGTTCGCCGCGCTGCCGGGCCAGGAAGTCGGCGAACATCAGGCTCACGCCGTGCCAGACGCCGATCAGGGAGGTGAAGGAGGTGGCGAAGAACCCGATCAGGAAGAGCTTGCCGGTGGCTGTGCCGTACTGCTGCTCCAGGATGTCCCCGAGCTGGATCAGCCCCTTGTCGCCGCTCGCGATCGCGATGTTCGCCGAGTGCAGCAACTCCGCGCCCACGAGGAGCATGGCGATCACGAAGATGCCGGTCGTCGCGTAGGCGACCCGGTTGTCCAGGCGCATGACCTTCATCCAGCCGGCGTTGGTCCAGCCCTTGGCGTTGACCCAATAGCCGTACGCGGCCAGCGTGATGGTGCCGCCCACGCCGCCGATCAGGCCCAGGGTGTTGAGGACCGAGTCCTTCTCGTCCGGGAGGACCGGGAGCAGGCCGGCGAAGGCGTCGCCGAGGTTCGGGGTGACGCGAATGCCCAGGTAGACGGTCACGACGAACATGACGCCCACCAGGATGGTCATGACCTTCTCGAAGACGTCGTACTTGTTGAACCAGACAAAGACCAGGCCCACCAGACCTGAGGCGATGCCCCACCATTCGAGGCCCATCACGTCCGGGAAGAGGGCCTGGAGGGGCAGGGCACTGGACGACATCGCCGCCGCGCCGTAGACGAAGCCCCAGATCACGGCATAGATCGCGAAGAACCACATCGTCCAGCGGCCGAGGCTCGCCCATCCGTCGAACAACGTGCGGCCGGTGGCCAGATGCCAGCGGCCGCACGCCTCGGCAAGGAAGATCTTCACCACGCAGCCGATGACGGCCGCCCACAACAGGGTGTAGCCGAAGTTGCTGCCCGCGATGAGGGTGGCGACGAGGTCGCCGGCGCCCACCCCGGTCGCCGCGACGACGATGCCAGGGCCGATATAGCGCCAACTGGACTTACGAGGAGCCGGACCGGCCCCGACCGGTACGCCTGCGCCGGTGGTGTTGCCCGTGGTGTCCGCCATGGGAGCCAAGAAAGCCCATGGCGGGCAGCGGGACAAGAGGGCGTACGCGGATCTTCACCCGATGCGCTTACTCAGCGCGGGCGGCGTGCGTCCTTGCCGGTCCCTTCGTCGGTCTTTCGTCCGCCTTGTTGTCGTCCCTACGCATCTCTGCAGGGGTTCGTCGGATGCGCACTGTCATCGCCGGATGGGAAAGTGATGCCTCTCCCCCTTGCCTGCGCGTGGTGCGAAGGCGCCGGGTCATCCGCTCCAGGGGACGCGCGCAAGGACGAGTCCGCGGACGTCGGCGGCGCCGGAGGTCCGGAGCCGGAGTGCGACCTGCTGGAGTTGCGACCCGCTGGTGAAGACGTCGTCGACGAGCAGGATCGCGGCCCCCTCGATGTCGCCTGTGTCGCCGGTCCAGGTGAGGGCGGCAGCGTGTGCGGTTGCGGCCGCCCGTTCGTCGTCCAGGTTCCGGTTTGCGGATCGGGGCGTCTGGCTCCCTCCGACCAGGCGGTGCGCGCTCGGAGGGCTGAGCGGGAGGGCGCGGTGACGTCCTCGGTGTAGACGGCGTCCATGATCGCTTCGGTGTGCTGGAGGGGCTGGCGGCCGGTGTGGGTCGGGTTGCCGACGACGTGGTCGATGCCACGCATCCGCTCGGGGTGGCTCTCCGTCCAGCCGACGAGGAGCCGGCCGAAGATCATCGCCCAGCCGTACGTCCCGTCGTACTTCAGCTTGTGGATCTTGTCGCGCAGGGCTCCGGAGTGCACGGCCACGGCGTCGACTCGGGAGAAACCCTGCTGGTCTACCGGCCGCGCGCACAACCGGTTGGCGCACGACTTGCCGGGCAGGGTGGTCTGGGAGCAGACCGGGCAGTGGCTGTCGGCGACGGGCTGAAGGGTGCGGCCGGCGCAGTCGGAGCACAGGCGCGCGGTGCCGGTGACGGCGTGGCGCACACGGGGCAGTGGGGGAAGCCCGCCGGGTCGGGAAGACTGGTCGTCACAGGCCGGCCAGGGCCGGCTGCTGGCGCTGCTGTCCGGCGTGCTGGATGCCGGCGGCGCGTCCGAGGCGGTCGGTGATCTCGCTGGAGGCGGTGACCAGGATCGCCCTGCTTTCGTCCAGCGTCTTCCTGGCCCAGGGTTGGGTGTCAGCCAGGGAGTGGATCAGGAAGACGAGCTTGCCGTGCTCGGCAGCCAGGCGTGCCTGCATCTTCGCGCCGGAGGTGCAGGAGGCCTCGATGACGACGCTGCCGAGTGTGGTACCAGACGTGACGACGTTGCGGCGCGGAAGGTGTACTTCGCCGGCGGGCTGGTGGGCCAGAACTTGCTCAGCAGCGCTCCCCCGCGCTCCCCCAGCGCTGAGGATCGCCTTCGCGAGCGGACGGTTCTCGGCCGGGAAGATCGGGGCGGCGATGCCGGTGCCCGTGACGGCGAAGGTCCGGCCGCCTGCGGCCAGAAGGGCCTGGTGGGCGGCTGCGTCGATGCCCTTGGCGAGACCGCTGGCGATTACGACGTCGTGCTCGAGGAACTCGCGAGCCATCCGTGCCGCCCGGCGCAGTCCGTCCTCGGAGCCCTGGCGGGTGCCGACGACGGCGATGGAGCGGGCGTCACGTGCGTCGAGTTCGCCGCGATAGAAGAGGAAGGGCGGCAGGTTGCCGATCAGGCGGAGATTCGCCGGCTAGCTGACGGCGCCGACAGTTCTCCTCTGTGCGCCCGGTTGGGGTCAGCGGACGGGGCCGGGCTGTGGCCCTTGGCGTGGGTCCGGCCGCTGGGGGTGATGCGTGCGTTGGTCGTCCTGGCGCGTCGGACGCACTGCGTCGGCGTCAGCCTGTCCGGCGTATCGGTGCATGGTGGCGTGGGCGCGGTCGGCGGCCGCGGTGGACGCCTCCTCGAGGTAGCGCAGGCGTTCGGCGGTGAGATCGAGGGCTGCCATGTCCGTGCGGCATTCCCGCAGGGCCCGCAGCGACGTCAGGTCCGGCCCCTCGCGGCGGCCGGGCTGTTGCCTCCTGGTCGTCGTATTCGGAGTCGGTCAGCTCGGGCGCGAGCAGCTGCTCGGGCGTCGCCTCCTGTCGGTGGGCGACGACGTTGTACGCCCGGCTCCGCACGGCGGTGGTGTGCAACTGCTCGCGCACGACCGCACCAGCGAGGACGGCGCGCTCGTACTGGAGCGGGATGCGGGGGTCTCCCACTCCCCCGCATCCTGGCCCGGGGGCCGCATGGCCGGGTCGCCGGGATCGGCCGGGGGTTGCCGGTCCGGGTCGGGCACGGGGGTCGGAGGGCGGCGGCCGGGGAGATCGGACAGGGCCCACCGGGCGGTGAAACAGCTCAGGCGGTCAACGTGTCAAGCTGCGGCTCCCAGCCCGCTGTGTAGCCTGTCGATCTGTTCGAACGGGATGGGGGTGAGACGTGGGGACGCTGGTGGAGGGGGCCGTCGAGCAGGCGCTTCGCGACGGGCGCGGCCTTGCGGTCCGCCTCTATGTCGCCGCCTGTGCGGAACGCGTGGCGCCACTGTTCGTGGGCCTGCGGGCGGGCGAACCAGGGCGGGCAGCAGACGTGGACCTCTATGTGGAGTCCGTGAGCGCTCTTTGGCTTGCCGACAGGCCACTCGCCGACGCCGCAGAGCGACTGCGCGGGCTGGAGCGGTTTCCGGAACTCCAGCCGGACGAGGAGGGGATCACCGGTATCGCGGACACGTACGCGTTCTTCGCAGCCCTCTGCATGCGTTATGCCCTGCTGGCCCACAGCTCGGGCAACGCTGATGACGCGGTGTCCTGCGGCCACGCGGCCCTCACGGCGATGGGCATGCTCGACCAGAATGTGGCGGGTGCCGGCTTTCAGGCTGACGAGCAACGGCTGCAGTCGCTCTCGCTGAGCGGTGACGCCGCAGGTCTGTGGGACGCGAGCGTCATGGCAGGGCGGGAGAGGTTCCGTGTCGTGGTGGGCCGCTTGTCTCGACAGGCGTCCTCGTGATCGCTGTCGTGCGACATCGCCTCTGCTCACGCGGCCGCTGTGACGGCTTTGTCGGTCGGAGCCGGGAAGGCCAATGCCTCATCGTATCGCTGCCCCTGTTGGAGGCAGTGATCAAGCCGGCCGAGGATGCGTGAAGAGGTTTCTCTGGGGGCAGCGTGCCAGTCGCCGTGGTCGTCGCGGCAGCGTCGGTAGTGGGTCTTGGCGCTGGGTGAGGCGGTGATGGAGGCGAAGGCCCAGAGGTGGCCCGCGTGGTTGAGCCGGTCGTTCTTGATCCGCCTGCGGGTGACACTGGACTTCTTCCCGGAGGCCCTGGTGCTGGGCGAGGCGCCGGCGTATGCCTTCAGCCCTCGGGGGTCCGCGAAGCGAGTCCTGTCGTCACCGACCTCGGCCAGCACCCGAGCCGGCATGTCCTTAGCGGTACCGCTCGGGTACTGACCCGCAAGTATTCTCAGGTCAGTGCGGTACCCGAGCGGTGCCTCAGGCGTGCCGGACGGTCACCCCTGATCGGCCGCGAAGGAGGCCATGCGGGCGAGGGCCGCGTTCCAGTTGATCGCTGTCTCGTTGGTCGACCAGGACTGGATGTCGTCGATGTAGCAGAACTGGCCGACGCAGCCCGTGAGCTTGGACTGGGCGTACGGGTCCTGGATGCTCGAGTTGGGGCCGCCGGCGAGGGTGCCGGACGGCGGGTTCGGCAGGGTGGGGTCGAGCTCGTGGGCGTACCAGCGGCTGTGCTGGTTGTGGGAGCTGACCTCGCCGTAGCCGGTGACGTAGGACATGTTCAGGGCATTGCGCCCGAGGACGTAGTCCATGCCCTGCAGCGCTCCGTCGCGGTACTTGGCGACGCCGGTGAGGTCGTATGCGCTGGCGAGGACCACGCCGTTGTTGAGGACCTGATGGCTGGAGCCCCAGTCGTAGCGGTTGCCTGCGGGGGCGTACGGCATGCCGTAGGGGTGGGCGGTGAGCGTGGCGCGGTAGGTGTCGGCGGCCCTGATGACCGAGCGGCGTACCTGGTCGCGGCCGGGAAGCCGGTTGGGCACCAGGGCCAGGTCGAGCCGGCCGGCAGTGGCCGTGTGGCCCCAGTCGAAGCCGATCGGGCCGAAGATGTCGGCGGTGTGGAGCGGGGAGGCGAGGACGTGGTCGGCGAACTGCCGCTCCCCCGTGGTCAGGTAGAGCTCGGCCGCGGCCCAGTAGAACTCGTCGGTGACGTCGTCGTCGTTGTAGGCGCCTCCGCCGGTGCCGTCGTTCGGGTCGGCGTAGAGGTCGGGGTGGGCGAGAGCGGCTTGCCAGGCCGTGCGGGCGGCCGTCAGCGCCCGCGCGGCGAACACCTTGTCGAAGGGCCGGTACAACCGGGCGGCCTGAGCGGCCGTCGCGGCCAGGTTGAGGGTCGCCGCAGTGGTCGGCGGGTGCAGCTCCCGCTTCTGCGGGTCCTGGCTCGGCAGCAGGGGCAGGCCGGTCCACTGTTCGTCATGCACCTTGTGGTGGGCCATCCCGGCCAGCGGCTGCCCGGCGGGCACCTGCATCTTCAGCAGGAACTCCAGTTCCCAGCGGGCCTCGTCGAGGATGTCCGGCACCTTGTTGCCACTCTCGGGCAGCGCCAGGGTGCCGTCGCCGAGGGCGGCCGGGTGGCCGGTGCGGGCCAGCAGCGACCGTTCGTAGGTGCTGAGCAGCTCCCAAGTGGCGATGCCGCCGTTGACGACGTACTTGCCGTGGTCGCCGGCGTCGTACCAGCCGCCGGTGACGTCGAGGGTGTAGTCGCACACGCCCGGCTGGCAGGGGACCTTCCCGTCGCCCTCGTTGGGGGCGACGTCCAGGTGGCCGGCCGCGCGGCCGTAGCCGGGCCTTAGGTGGTCGCGGATCGCGATGCCGCTGCGCTGCGTGTAGTAGTACTTCACGGAGTCCAGCCGCAGGCGGCGGTAGGCCGCCGCGTCGATGTCGAACGGGTGGCTGGTCTCGCCGTCGGTGACCAGGGTGTAGCCGGTGCCGTGCCGGCGGTAGGAGCCGAAGTCGATCGAGTGCACGTTCTGCCCGGAGGAGGCGTCGACGCCGCGCGGCACGGTGAGGCCCCGGGCGACCGTCGCGCCCTTGGCGTTCCTGAGCTGCCAGGGCAGCCGGGCGGTGGCGTCGGTGACGAGGGTGGCGTTCTTCGGCCCGGCGGGCAGGTAGGCGACCTGGTTGACGCGCACCCGGGGCCCGGTGTCCGGCTCGTAGACCTCCGGGGGCACCCCGCCGAGCAGGGACACGTCGTCCACACAGAACCGCCAGGCGTCGGTGCTGCCGCCGACCTGGAAGGCGACCTGCCCCTGGGTGGTGTCGACGGGCGCGGTGAAGGTGTAGGAGTACGAGCCGTCGGCCTCGGTGAGCACCGGGCTCGCCTCCTGCCAGGTGTCGTACGGCGAGACGGCCAAGCCCACGACCGCCCGCACGACGTGCCCCTCGGGGATGCCGGAGGCGTGGAAGGAGAACCGGTACGTCTCCCCCTTCACCAGCGTGATGTCGTTCTGCCCGATCGCGGAGTCCCAACGGTTGGTGGTGCCGCCGGGCACGTCCGCGCACAGCCGGCCGTCGCTCAAACCCGCTGTGACGTTGCTGGTCCACCAGGGGTCGCTGGTGGTGTCGAAGGTGCCGTTCCTGACCTGCTCGACCTCCTCGGCACCGGCCTGCTGCACAGGTAGCGCGGTCAGCGCCGTGCCCAGCAGGGCGGTGAGGGTCAACACGGCGGTTGTGCGTCGTTTCACGTCTGGGCTCCTCGGGATGTGCGGGGGCACCAAGGGACGTGGGAGCGCTCCCATGGCTCGGACGCCAGTCATGCTTGCCGCGCACATGACGCCCCGTCAACGGTCCGGACACGACAGATTTATGCCTAGTGAGGCCTTCCGGGATCGTCGCAGACGGTTCCCCTCCAGTCGGCCTCTGCGGGCCGGCTGTCGCACTCAGATGCCTACCGGCGTGCTCGAGGGTCAACCACGGCGCTCAGTCACAGTTCTCCGGCGGAATTTCGCGCGAGGAGTGCAGGATGCCGCCGAGCTGGGCGTCGAACTGGCCGGTCTTACCCGGGAAACTGGCGGTGGGCGCTTCTCCTACCAGCGCCGCCCTCATCCTGGAGACCCTCGGCCCGGGGCCGTGAATGCCCCCCCCTGGCCAACGGCGACGCTCCGACACACTGGATGTGACTGAGCGCTCTGGCCGGCCGCTCTGGGTGTCACAGTTGGCCACGTCCCGTGCCCTCAGCCATACGACGCAGCCCAGACGAGATGTTGGCTTCCCAAGCGGCAACTTGGTAAAACCAAGCAACACCACATTCCGGAGGGGCGGCACACGCATGGAATTCCGGCAGTCGAGCAAGCTGAGCGACGTCTGTTACGAGATCCGCGACCCGGTCATCGAACACGCGGACGCCCTGAAAACGGCCGGCCACAGGGTGCTGCGCCTGAACACCGGCAACCCCGCCGCGTTCGGCTTCGAGGAGTGTCCTTGGTGAACTCGATCGTGCAACCGGACGGAGTCGCAGGCGAGTGGCGGGAGCGAGTGGCCGCCGTACGCCGCGAGCTCACCGAACACGGGCCGTCGCGGAGGCCTGATGGCGCTCCGGACTTCGCCACCGTCACGTTGCCGGAGCGCGACTGTGACCAGGTACGTGACCTCCTGGTGGATGAGCGAGTCGGCACGGTCGTCGAGATTGGGCTCGCTTATGCCAGCTCGGCGCTAGCGATCAGTGAGGCGCTTCTGCGCACCGGTTCACGAAACCTGCGACATGTGCTGATCGACCCGTTCCAGTACACGGCGTACGACGGTGTCGGGTGGGAGCTGCTGCTCAGCGCCGGCCTGGAGGACATCGCCGAGCTGGTGACCGAACCATCGCAACGGTTCCTTGCCCGGTTGGCCGACGCGGGTTTCACCGCGGACGCGGCGTTCGTCGACGGCAGCCACCACTTCCACAACGTGTTCGTCGACCTCCACTTCCTAGGCGAAATCGTCCGTCCTGGCGGCGTCGTGCTGCTCGACGACGTCTGGTGGCCCTCCGTCGAAGCTGCCGTGGCGTACTTCGAGGCCAATCTCGGCTGGCGTCCGATACCGGGCGCTCTGGCCGACGGGACCGCCGACCCGGACAGCGGTCGGCCGCGGATTGGCGCCTACCGGCTGCCCGATCCGCGCCCGACGCCGGACTTCAAGAAGTTCCGACCGTTCTGCTGATTCAGGTGGGCTCGCGAGGCCCACTTCAACCGGGCCGCCGCACGTCAGCCACAGCGATGACACCGCGTTCCTGTGGCTGGTGTGATCACGGCATCGGAGCCGTCCTGGGCGGCCCCCTTCGCCGGGGTGAGCCCGCATCAGTTCGGCAGGCCGATCACGGACTGGCTCTGCGGGCGTCGTCCGTGCGTGCGGCCGGTGGCGATGAGAGCGCCCTGCTCCATGGGGGCGACCATCCCGTTGCTCCAGTCCGCTGTGCGCGCGGGGATCTGTCCGTTATCGAGGATGCCGAAGCTGCCTTCAGGAACGAACGCAGTGTCTGCTGCGGTGATCGGTCCTCCCTGCCTTTCCCAAATGGTTGTGTCGGAGCCTGCCACCCCCCGCTTCCGGGCATGGCGGGCGCACGGTGCGGTCGCTGGAGTCCCGACTTGCCGCCAGGCGATGCGGGGACTGGGGGTGTGCCGGTCTCCAGTCCGGCTGATCGGTCACCGGAGGCTGCGATACTGCGGTCGTGCTGCAAGCTCAACTGGCTCCCCTGGCCACTGCGGTGGGACAGGTCATCGTGTGCGAGATCGACATACCCGAATGGGGCGCTACCGGCCCTGACCGCTACACCCATGCCTATGTCGCCGTCATCACCCGGCCCACTCCCCTCTACGAGGGTGCGCGCCTTGGGATGATCGTCAAAGTCCATGATCCCCGCGAGGCCCCAGCGGCGCTGCGCGAGGACCCTCCGCCGAGTGCGACCTGGCTGCGCGCTCCGCTCAAGCCCACCGTCGCGGATGCGTACGCCCGCCCGTCCTTCCGCGTGCGCGCCGCACCACAGGGCAGGCCTGCCGTACAGGTGGGGCGCCAACTCGTCCAGGAAGGCCTGCTGTTGCGGCATTCGACGGCCCGTTCCAAAAATGGCAGCGAGTGGGCTGAAGCCGTCGGCGGGGACATCCCGCCACTCGAGGAGGACGTCACCAGCAACAGCTTCGGCCCCTGGGCCGAGCGTGAACTGGACCGGCTGGAGCACCAGCCGTGGTGGCAGAACCTGTAGGCACCGCAGCGCACGCTGCCCTGAACGCTGGCTCCAGCGGGTGTTCCGCCGCCTGCCCCTCGGCCCGCCGTGGCCCGGCGCGCACGGCACCTGGCGAGACAGCCGGGTGGCCGCCCGAACCAGTCCGTCTGTCTTCCAGCCGACATTTACCACACTGCGCGCATCGGATGACCAGGGCTTTCCCGGCTGGGTACAAGGATTCAGCCAGCGAGGCCAGGCCGGTGCCGCTCGGAGCGGCACCGACGATGAGATGCCACACCACGGCAGTGGGATTTCTCCGAGCGGTACCTGCGACGACCACATCGACCACCCCCACGGCCGCCTCAGTCCGCCGTCATCGGTATCCAAAACGACGGCGCCCTGGGCGAGTTCGACAACTGCGGCATATGGCCGGATCAGGGCTCTGAACCCCCACTGATCCCCTTGATGGACCACTCCCGCTGTCCCCGCTCAACGCGCCGCGGCGGAGGACGAAACTGCGCCACCTGACCTCGACGAGCGGGTGCGGCAGGCTGTACGCACCGTTCTTGCCGATGAACTCGGCACGCTGCGGACCATGCTGGCCGGACTCCACGACGCCCAGGACAGGCAGGCCCCCTCCCGCGGCGAACAGCACCAGCAGCTCACGGAGATCCGCCAGGAGCTGACAGCGCTGACGGCGCTGACGGCCACGCTGCAGGAGTGGCAGCTCGAACAGGCCGCGTCCGCACAGGGTGCAGGCGCTCCCGATGTCACCGAGGATCACAGCGGCCTGCTGCAGCAGGCCGCGCGTGTTTCTTCGGCCATCGTGATCTGCCGCCGCGACATGTGGGAGTTCATCACCGCGCACGCCGGACGCCACGCCCACTTCCGCGTCCCGCCACAGATCACCGATCACCGATCACGGCGACGAACGCGTCAGCACCACCATCTCCGGGCGTTCCTTGATCGCCGTCTTGATCAGCCTGTACAACGTCAAGCACAGTGCCGAAGAGGGTGACGGTGACTGGGAGCCGGCCACCACCCTCTATCACCGGATCCATCACGGGCTGACCGCCCTTGCGGCCGACGGAGAACCTGTCACCATCACCTTGGACGACCGTTCCTACCCCGTCCCGGAAGACATCACGGACGATACGACACCACTCGCCGACCCGCCCGAAGCACCCGACACCACCCTGCCTCCGCATCCGTCGAAGTAGAGGGCTGCCATACCTGGCTGCACCAGGGTATTGCAGGCGTCCTCCACCCAGGTGAGGTTGGATCCGACGGGCTCGTCGAGGACCGTCACGTCGGCGGGCCCGTCTGTCCGGTCTCCTACGGGATCATCGGGCAGCGACGTTCTCGGTGACCTCTGCCTCGTCCGCGGCCACGGGGGCCGGGTTCTTCGGTCCGCGCAGAACGATGTAGACCAACAGAGCGCCCATGATGGCGGTGCCCACCCACATGGCCTGCTGCCATCCGTCGACGAAGGACTGCTGGGCGGCGTGGACCAGGTCCTGCGCGCGCGGGCCTGCGCCGGGTGCGGTCTCCAGGGCGTTGGCGATGCCGTCGCGTGCGGTGTCCGCGGTGCCCTGCGGGATGCCCTGAAGCTTGCCGTCGATGGAACTGCGGTAGCCGGCCGAGAGCAGCGCGCCCAGCAGCGCGACGCCCAGTGCGGTGCCGAACTCCCGGGTGACGTCGTTGAGGGCGGAGGCGACGCCCTGCTTCTCGCGTGGCAGTGAGCTGGTGATGGCCTCCGTGGACGGCGTCATCGCCAGCCCCGAGCCGAATCCCATGGCGAGCAGGCCGGCCAGGACGGACAGATAGCCGCCGTCGACGGAGACGAACAGGGCCAACAGGGCCAGGCCGACACCGGTCAGCGCGATGCCGAGGGCCAGGGTCCAGCGGACGCCGATCTGTGCGGCCGACCTGGGGGCCACGCCGGAAGCCACGATCAGCGCCACGGCCATCGGCAGCATCGCCACCGAGGAGAGCAGCGCCGACCAGCCCAGCACGGCCTGGAAGAACGGCAGGAGGACCACGGTGATACCCGCCTGGACACCGAAGGTCACCAGCAAGGTGATCGCACCGCCGGCCAGGCCGCGCTCACGGAACAGCCGCACGTCCAGCAGCGAGGCGTCCCGGCGGTGCAGCTCCCAGAGCGCGAAACCGACGGTGGCGACGGAACCGACGGCGAGGCTGATCAGGGTCACCGGGGCGGTCCAGCCGCGCTCCGGCCCCTCCTGCAGGACGAAGATGAGGCCGACGACGGCGACCGTGGACACCAGCGCGCCGATGGTGTCGAAGGAATGCCGGGACCGCTCGAAGGAGTTGGGAATCGACTTCAGCGTCATGGCCATGGCCACGACGACCAGGACCAGCGGCAGGACGAACAGCCAGCGCCAGTCTGCGGCGTCGACCAGGAACGCCGCCAGGAACAGGCCCACGACGCCGCCTCCTCCGCCCACCCCGGTCCACACCCCGATGGCCTTCCCACGCTGTTCCTCGGGGAAGGTGGAGGTGATGACGGCAAGGGTGACGGGCATGATCATCGCCGCTCCGACACCGGCGCCCGTCCGCGCGGCGATCATCACCTCCGCGTTCGGCGCCAGGGCGCCCGCGACGCTCGCGACACCGAAGACGGCCAGCCCGGCGATCAGCATGGGCTTGCGGCCCAGACGGTCACCGATGGCGCCGAACGGCAGCAGCAGGGCGGCCAGGGCGAGGGTGTAGATGTTGATGATCCACAGGACGGTGCTCTGCGAGACCCCGAAATCGACGGCCAGGTCGGTCTGAGCCACGTTCAGCCCCGACACCGAAGCGATGACGGCCATCAGCGCGACCGAGACAGCGATCAGGATCGTCCGCAGCTGACGCGCATCCGGCGCGCTGCCGTCACTCGCGGCAACGGCTGCCGTCCGGGGAGACTGACTCAGGGGCATGGGCACCTCTCAGAAATGGGCACGGGAAGTCAGCGCCGGCACAGTGCCGGTCGCCGAGCGAGGGGGTGGGGCCCGGTCACGGCGGCGCCCTCGGGGCGCTCGCGCGAGTCCGGGATTCGAGCGGTGGCGGTCGCGTCCTGCGCCGCGGCGACGGCCGCGCCGGCAGTGACCGCCGGGGCGCGAGCGGAAGGGGATCCTCCTGCTTGCTCATCCACCGTATCGGCGTAACCGGGCGACACCTTCCACTTCCGTTAAAGTGGGAGACATGCCTGCTCGGAGCTCTCGAAAACCAGGCCGACCACTACCGGTTCCCACCGAAGGACCTCCGCCGCCCGCGCCGGCCACCGGGCTGCGCGCCGATGCCAGGCGCAACCGCGACCGGATCCTCGAAGCCGCCCGCGAGGCATTCGCGATGCAGGGGATCGACGTACCCATCACCGCGATCGCCCGCCGCGCAGGAGTCGGCGCGGCCACCCTCTACCGGCACTTCCCCACCCGGGCCTCGCTCGTCACCGAAGCCTTCGCCGCGCAGATGGCCGACTGCGTCGCCGCCCTCGACGACGCGCTGGCCGACCCTGATCCCTGGCGTGGGTTCTGCAGTGTGATCGAGAAGGTGTGCGTCATGCAGGCCACCGACCGGGGCTTCACGGCCGCCTTCCTCTCCCAGTTCCCCGACGCCGTCGACTACGAGCGCGACCGCACCCGCGCGGAGAGAGGCCTCGCCCAACTGGTGCAGCGGGCCAAAGACACGGGACGACTTCGGGCCGACTTCCACCCCGCCGACCTCACACTCCTGGTCCTGGCCAACAGCGGCGTCGTCGGAGAATCCCAGCAGGTCTCGCTGGCCGCGTCCCGCCGCCTGACCGCCTACCTGCTCCAGTCCTTCCGGACCGCCCCCACCGAGCCCCTGCCCCCGCCCGCACCGCTGGGGCTCCAGCACATCCACCAGCCTCAGTCCACCCACTAGGGTCCGTCTTCAAAGATCGCTAGATGGTGGATCATGGTGGGGGGGTACACCGTCATGAACTCACCGACCAGGAGTGGGAGTTACTCGCTCCGCTCATACCGAGAGCCTCGACAGGGCGTCCGCGGGTGGAAGACCGTCGGGTGATCAACGGCATGGTCTACAAGATCCGGACCGGGATCTCCTGGCGTGACCTGCCGGAACGCTACGGGCCATGGAAGACGGTCTACACCCGCTTCCGCCGCTACGCCCTCTACGGCATCTTCACCCGAGCCCTGCAGCAGGTGCGGGCCCGGGCGGATGCAGCTGGAGACATCGACTGGCTGCGCCAGATCGACTCCATCCTCGTCTGCGCCCACCAACACGCTGCCGCCACGGGCCGAAAAGGGGGACCCGCCGGAAGGGCGAACCGGATGATCACGCCCTCGGCCGGTCCGGGCTTCGCGAAGTGGATCTGCCGTGGTCCTGGGCGAGTTCTGGCAGGCAGGGATGGTGATCAGTGGACTTCCTCTCGACGAGCAACTCGAGTCTCCGCGTGCGGTGCTGTCGCGTGACGATGTGTTGACGGAGGTGCTGGCGCGGACTGCGACGTTGGGTCTGCCTGGGTGGAATGTGTCCGCGGGATGCCTGTTCCAGGCCGCGTGGAACGTGGCCACGGACAGACCACCGACCAGCGGCATCAAGGACCACGACGTCTTCTACTTCGACGCGGCCGATCTGTTCTGGGAAGCAGAAGATGCCGTGACTCTCAGCCCACACCGGTGCGGACATCCGCCGCTGGGCGAAGAAGAACAAGGTCGAACTGTGCTTCACCCCGACGTCCTCGCCGCACAACGCCGAGAGCGTCTCCGCATCCGCAGTGAGAAGGGCATCCGCTGGGGCGGATGCCCCCTCACCCCAGCGGCCTGAACACAACCCGGCGAACCTGATGCGGTCACAGCACGAGCAGGTGGTTGGTTGCTGTCGAGGCTCAGGATCCTGGGGCTCGGAAAAGGCTTTGACGCGCGGTTCGCTGTTCATCGATGGTGAGCCGGACGTCCGGACCGAGCGGCCACGAATCGCCGCGTCGGCGACGGCTACACCACGGTGAGGGAGTTGTGGATGATTGTTGTGTCGGCCGCTTCGGGAGCTTTCGGCCGACTGGTCATCGACCAGTTGCTGGCCCGGTGCCCCGCTGATCGCATCGTCGCCGCGGTGCGCAATCCGAAAGGGGTCGCGGATCTCGCCGCTCGCGGGGTCCGTGTCCGCCTCGGTGACTACGATGACCCGGCAACGCTGCGCACCGCTTTCGAGGGAGCCGACCGGCTGCTGCTGATCTCCTCTCCGGAGCTGGAACCCTCCCGCCGCGTCGGCCAGCACCAGGCAGCCATCGACGCGGCCCGCACCGCCGGAGTCGGTGCGATCGTCTACACCAGTTTCCTGGGTGCCGACACTCAGGCCCACGGTGTCACCGCAGCTCATCACGCCACCGAGCGCACCCTGTTCGCAAGCGGGCTGCCCCACACGCTGTTGCGCCACCCCTACTACAGCGAGGCATTCCTCAACGCGGGCCTGCGCGCCGCCGTCACCTCAGGTGAACTGGCCAGCGGCACCGGCGGGCGTGGCATCAATACCGCTTTCCGCGGTGAACTCGCAGAGGCCGCCGCCCACGTCCTCACCGAGGATTGCCACCTCGGCCGCGCCTACGACTTCACCGGCAACCTGTGGACCTACGGCCAGCTCGCCCACGCACTCAGCCGTATCTCCGGCAGACCCGTCGTCCACCGAGACCGGCACGGCCGCGCGCCCGGTGCCCAGGGCTGGCTTGAGGACCAGGTACGTGCCGGCGCACTGGAGCGACAGACCGACGATCTCCAGCGCGTCCTCGGTCACCCAGCCGCCACCCTCGACCAGGCCGTCACCGCAATCCTCGCCGAACCCGCCCCACCAGCCGCCGGCCCTGCCCCGGAGTGACATTCTGGTCCTACGCGATGATGTCGCATGGGAGCAGGAGTGGAGAATGTGCATGCCCCGACGCCCCGGCGCACCTATGTGGTCACAGCACTAGGCTGGTCCCGAAGCCATCGCAAGGCGCCCAGCGGGTCCAGGGAACACCACGTGGTCCAGCGGCTGCTGGACGATGCCTTCGAGGCGTTGGACGAGCAGACCACGGTGGTCCCGGGGACCGGCACCCTGGACATCGTCGTGCCCGCACTGGCCCGCTCGCTCGCCGCTGTCCACGAACAGCGCCGGGCCCTGGAAGCCCAGATCAACGCCCTACTGGAGGCCCCCGTCCTTCCCCGGTCCTGACGTCGACGTCAGGACCGCCACCCTCCTGCTGGTCACCGTCGGCGACGGCACCAGCTTCCCGAGCGCCGCCCGCCTGGCCTCCTACGCCGGACTCGCCCCGACCACGAAGTCGTCGGGGACCTCGATCCACGGCGAACACGCACCCCGAGGCGGCAACCGCCTGCTCAGACGCGCCATGTTCCTCTCCACCTTCGCCTGCCTGAATGCCGATCCCGCCTCCCGCGCCTACTACGACAAGCAACGAGCCCCCGGCAACACCCGCGCCCAGGCCCTCCTCCGACTCGCCCGCCAACGCATCGGTGGCCTGTTCGCCGTGCTCCGCGACGGCACCTTCCACAAACCTCAACCCGCCACGTCAGGCTGAATCGTCGAGAACCTGTCGCGCCGCACGAGGCGGTGTCGGTGGCGGCATGGACACTGACCTCGACCTGGCAGTTCGCCCGCTTGCCGACCGCTGCGCGGTACTGGCGGGCCACCCCGACCGACGCCTTGCCGCACTTGGCGAACGACACGTCGTCGATCACCCACACCTCAGGGCGGATGGCCTCGCACAACCACTCGGCGATCCGCCGCCTGACCGGTAACGGATCCCACGGCGACCGGTTCACGAACTGCCGCAGGGCCTGCATGTTCCCGTCCGGCAGACGCTCGGCCATCGGCTGGACGGACTTGCGCCGGCCGTCGAGCATCAAGCCTCGCAGACAGCACTCGCCCCGGAGCCGCTCCACTTCCCCCCAACCACTCCAGGAAGCTGTCCACGATCAGCCGAGATCAGATCTCGATGTCGAACTCCGACACCTCGGGCCGAAGGCGCCGGATCGAATAGGTCCGCACCCGCGGACGCTGCTTGCCGCCCTGGAGCGTGGACTGGAGAATCCATCGCTCACTGCCGGGCAGGAACACCTCTGCGTCCTCGTCGGAGTCGGCGAAGAACGGACGTCCCGACTGGTCGAAGCCCTGACCGCTGAAGGTGTCGGACGTCCTCGTCGTCCAGCGTGACGGTCATGAAATGTGGACTGGGCTGTTCGCTTCCCCGCACGGTCAACGACAGCATCCGTCGCTTGCACACGGGCGCTGGACCGGGCGGCCACCACTGCCTGCCCCGGGGAAGGGACTTGAGCTTCATCGTGGTCATGCGACCACTGTCGGCGAGACGCTTCGTGCGACGCCACCGGTAAACTGACGTCTGATGCCGAGAACCCGTCAACCATCATCAACGCCCGCCGATACAGGCGGTGGGATCCTGCAAGGGGGCGCCTGGCTGCCGCACGGCTTCCAGCTCGCCCCTCACAGCCACGTTCAGGGCCAGCTGGTGTACGCCGCCGCCGGCGCCCTCGCCACGGCGACGGAGCGCGGCACCTGGGTTGCTCCGGCGGATCGGATTACCTGGACGCCCCCGCGCTTCGCCCACTCGCACCGCTTCTACGGCCAGACCGACGTGCGGCTGGTGTCCGTACCGCCTGATCTGTGCGCCGAGCTCATCGATCACCCCGGTGTCTTCGCGGTGAGCCCACTGCTGCGCGAGGCCCTCTTGACGCTCACCGACGAACCAGAACGAAGGGCCGGCGCCCACCGGCGCCTGCTCGCCGTCATCATCGACGAGCTGGCTGACGCCGCCGAGGCCTCCCTGCACCTTCCCGAAGCCAGTGACGACCGGCTGTGTGCCGCCACCGACCTGCTGCGCGCGAACCCCGCCCGGCCTTCCACCCTGGCCGAGCTGGGCCGGGCGGTGGGAGCCAGCGAGCGCACGCTCAGCCGCCTGTTCCGCACCGAGCTGAACATGAGCTTCCACCGCTGGCGGACCATCCTGCGCATCCACCACGCTCTGGCACACCTGACCGACGGCATGACGGTGACGGAAACCGCGGTCGCATGCGGCTGGTCCAACCCGTCCACCTTCATCGACGCCTTCACCGAGGTCGTCGGCCAGACACCCGGCCGTTACCAGGCCGGGCTCCGCATTCGCGGACGCTAGCCACTGAGCCGACCTGTCCGCTTCGAAGCTGTCGAGTGTGCAATGAGCGTCACCCGAATCGACTTGGCGGGTTTCCGGTATCGAGTGTCGACCTACCAGTGGTTCGCAACCCGCCCGGTCTTTCACAGTGGACAGCGAGCGGGCACCGGCCTCCGACCTCATGGCCGGCGCCGCGACGTACGCGCTCGGCGCGTATCGACCACCGTACGGATCATGAAGGGCCTGAACGCATGACTGAGACACGCGACGACACGTCCGTCGTCATCATCGGGGCCGGCGTCGCCGGTCTGACCCTCGGCAGCTTCCTGCTGCGCAACGGCGTCGACTGCTTCGTGCTGGAGAAGCACCCGCGAGCCTATGTCGAGAAGCGCCAGCGCGCCGGAACGATCGACACCTTCGGGGTTCGCCTGTTCCGCGACTGGGGCTTGGAGGAAGTTCTGGAGGGCGACCCGATTCCGCACAGCGAGGGCGGTTTCTACATCGACGGCCAAGCGATGCCGATCGACGTGGACGAGGGCGACAACGAGAGCCTGTACTGCCCGCAGCAGGTCCTGGTGCGCAACCTCACCGAGGTCTTTCTCCGCGAAGGCGGTGACCTGCGCTACGAAGCTGCGGACGTCGCCCTGGAGAACATCGCCCAGGGCCGCCCGGTGGTGCGCTACCGAGATGCCGACGGTGCGGCGCGAGTCATCGACTGCGACTTCGTCGCCGGCTGCGACGGCTTCCACGGCGTCTCCCGCCGCTCCATCCCCGCCTCCGCGCTGACCGAGTACTCCTACGAGTACGGCTACTCCTGGCTCAGCGTCCTGGCCGCCACCGAGACCAGGCCCTCGGGCATGGCGATCCATGAACGGGGCCTGGCCGGGATGATCCCCCGCGGCCCCGCAGGCAGCCGCATCTACCTCCAGTGCGCGGTCGACGACACCCCCGAGCAGTGGCCGGACGAACGCATCTGGAGCGAGCTGGAGGCCCGGTTCGGCACGCGGCCCTCACACGGCGAGATCCTTTCCAAGCAGATCGTTCCGCTGCGCAGTGTGGTGTTCGACCCGATGAGCTACGGCAACCTGTACCTCCTGGGCGACGCCGCGCACATCGTTCCTCCAATGAGCGCCAAGGGCATCCACCTCGCTCTGCATGACACCGAGGTCTTCGCCCGCGCGGTGATCCGCCATGCCGCCGAGGGCGACTCGAGCCTCCTCGAGAGTTACTCGCAGACCTGCCTGCCGCACATCTGGAACTACCAGGCGTTCGCCACGTGGATCACCGACACCATGCACAACGCCGGATTCACGGGTTTCGAGGGCGAGTTCAAGAGGCAGATCGCCCGCGCTGAGCTCCAGCGCCAATTCGCCTCGGAGTCGGCGAACAAGCTGTTCAGCGAACTCACAGCCGGAACCAACTAAGGCCCGCTTCCTCCGGGACTGCGCTGCGTCCTCCTCATCCGGTTCCGGGCCCTCCGGGTCGCGCAGGGGGCGCAGGGCACGGGCCGCCGGGGCGGAGGCGTCGAAGCCGTGGCAGGTCCGGCAGGTCCGGCAGGTCCGGCAGGTCCGGCAGGTCGATCTTCGGGAGCGCCTTCTCGACCCGCTTGCGCAGCCAGGTCAGGGACGTCGACTCGCCGAGCGCGCCGAGCCCAGCGACGTTCAGCTTCACCCGCCCGTCGTCCTGCACCTCGATGGAATCTTCGCGGGCGGCCTCGCTTCTGCAAGGCGCTCGGTGAGCTGCTTCCACGCGGCGTCCGGGCCCCGCGCCGGCTCCACCAGGTGTTCCTCTCGGCGGGCGGTCCCGGCTCAGTGCCGTCAGGACCTCCTCCTCGGCCGCGCCCCAGTCGGGCCGGTCCAGCGGCGGGCACGCAGGCTGGACCGGCGGTGCGAAGGTGAGGCAAAGACATCGCGGTTGTTCAAGGCCCGGTGCAGTTGCTCCAGCACGCACACCACGTATGCGTCCCGGCCCAGTGCGCTCTGCGGCAGGCCGGGGTTGGCGCACACCGCCCTGCGCCACGCCGGCGGCACGAACTCGTCGTCCACCTCCCGGCAGCAACGGCTTGGCTCCCGCCTTCCGCCGCGCCAGCACCGGCAGGCAACGGACCTCGCCCAGGGCCCACTTGCCCGCGCTCACCGCATCAAGCGCCTTCGACTCGCCCAGCAGCGACAGGAACGGCCGCACCGTGGCGCACTGGGTCGCGAGCCCAGCCCGCAGGGCGATCTCCGCGGAGTCCTCGTCCTCGGGCGCAGCGGGGCCGGGCCGCCGCCGGCTTTCTTGCAGTCGCGTGCGCACCGAGACACGGGAGGGCTGGGGGTCGTGGAGTTCAACGGCGGCGGCGACGCAGAGGCAGGAGGGGTGGTGGGAAAGACGTCGACGGCGGCGAGGAAGGGTGTGCGGGGCGTGAGATCGGGGCGGTCCAGCACGTCGGGCAGCACAGAGGCGTCGAACCGGCGCAGCGAGGGACAACGCGGTACGGCCCGCACTGCAGCGCCTCATGGTCCGGGAGATCGACGCCGTCTCCGCGCGGCCGACGAGAGTCGTGGAGATCGACTCCTCCCACTCACCGTTCCTCTCCCCGCCGGCCACGCTCGCGGAGGTCATCGAGGCGGCACACACAGCACTGCGCGCGGCCGACGAGCCCGCGCGGACTGCCCGGGTCTGATTCCGCCCGGGTGGCCGGCGGGCTTCGAACAGGCGGCGTTGTCCGGTGGGTCGGCCGGTGCGGAGGCGTGCCGGTGAGCCGGTGGCAGGGCGATACAGGACGCGAGAGCCCACTCACCGGCCTGCCCCTCCGGCAGGCCCTCGAAGCGTCGGCGGACGGCCCGGACCCGACGAAGCACTACCGGCGGTCCCGGACGGCGGGCGGCAGGCCGCGCTCGGGGACGTTCTGGAAGGCGACCGGGCGGCGGAAGCGGTGCACGGCCGCCGTGCCGACGGAGGTGGTGGTGGGCGCCGTCGAGGCGGGCCAGGGGCCGCCGTGCTGCTGGGCGTCGCTGACGGTGACCCCGGTGGGCCACTCGTTCCAGATGACGCGTCCGGCGTGCCGGGTGAGGGCGTCGAGCATGCGCAGTCCGTCCTCGTCGAGGGCGTGGCCCCCCTGGACGGTGCCGGTCAGGGTGCCCCCGAAGTCGCCGAGAACCTCCTCGACCTCGTCCAGGGTGTCGTACTCGACGAGAAGCGAGGCCGGGCCGAAGACCTCCGTGGAGATCAGCGAGGGGGTGGTGCGCACGGCCTCGGTGGTGGTCCGCAGCACCACGACGTCGGGGAGCCCGTCGCCGCCCGGGGTGCGCGCGGCGACGCGTACTCCGTCCTGGGCGGCGAGGTCGTCGAGCGCGGTCGCGTAGCCGGTGGCGGTGCGGGCGTCGAGCATCGGACCGGCGACGAGTGGCGGCATGGCCGCGAGGAAGGCGTCGACGTCGGGGACGAACACCACGCCGGGCTGGGTGCAGAACTGCCCCGAGCCGAGGGTGAAGGACGCGGCGAATCCGTCGGCGATGTCCGCGCCCCGTTCGGCCCACCCTGCGGGGGTGACGACGACCGGGTTGGTGGAGCCGAGTTCGCCGTAGAACGGAATGGGGTCGGGACGGCCGGCGGCCAGCTGGAAGAGCTGGTGCCCGCCGCGCGTGGACCCCGTGAAGCCGACGGCCTTGATCCGGTGGTCGCGTACGGCGTCGGCACCGTCCCGCTCCCCCTCGATCAACTGAAGCAGGTCGGGGGCGGCTCCCACGTCGGCCAGGGCCGCCGCCGCGACGGACGCGGTGAGCCGGGAGAGCGCGGGATGCCCGGGGTGGGCCTTGACGACGACGGAGCAGCCCGCGGCGAGCGCGCTGACCGTGTCACCGCCCAGCACGCCGAACGCGAAGGGGAAGTTGCCCGCGGCGAAGACCAGGACGGGGCCGAGCGGCACGGTGGTGCGGCGGATGTCGGGGCGGGCGCCCATCGGCCAGTCGGGGTCGGCGTGGTCGATGCGGACGTCGTCCAGGGCGCCGGTGGCGAGGCGGTCGGCGAACAGCCGGCACTGGAAGGTGGTGCGGGCGAGCTCGCCGGTGAGCCGGGCCTCGGGCAGATGCGTCTCGCGGTGGGCGACGGGGATCAGTCGGCCCGCGGCGGCGTCGAGCGCGTCGGCGAGCACGGTCAGCAGCCGGGCGCGGTCGGCCGGCGAGGAGGTGCGGATTCGTTCTGCCGCGGCCGTCGCCCTGGCGAGGACGGTGTCGAGTGGTGGCGCGGCGGGGGCGGAGGTGAGGGTGGCGGGTGGTGCGGAGTGCATGTGGAGGACCTCGTAAGGGGTCAGGTGACGATGTCGTGGGAGGCCATGTCGGCCAGCGTCCACTCCTCGACCTCGGTCAGATGGAGTGCGGCGGCCTCCTGGGCGGCGGCGATGTCGCGCGCGGCCATGGCGTCCAGGATCTCCAGGTGGCGCCGGGTGGAGCCGGCGAGGCGGTGCGGGCCGGTGGCGCCGAGGACCCGCAGCCAGTAGACGAACGGTTCGACGGACTCGCGGGCGGCGATCAGCCGGCTGTTGTCGGTGTGGGCGATGATCTCGTGGTGGATGCGGGTGTCGCTCGCGAAGAACGGCTCGTAGTCGCCCTGTTCGGCGGCGCGCAGCGCGGCGACGGCCTCCTCGCGCAGGTCGGCGATCTGCTCCAGGGGCATCGCCTCGGCGGCGACGCCGGTGGCGAGCCACTCCAGGCCCTTGCGCAGCTGGCACACCTCGTGGACGTCCTGACGGGAGGGCCGAGTGACGAAGGTGCCCGAGCGGGGCCGGGTCTCCACGAGGCGGTCGTGCTCCAGGCGCACCAGCGTGTCGCGGACCGGGGTGCGCGACACGCCGAACTCGGTGGCGATGGCCTGCGGGTCGATCCGGGAGCCGGGCGCGTAGACGCCGGTGGTGATCCGGTCGCACAGGATCGAGTAGAGCTGTTCGGAGATCGACTCCACGACGAGCGGGGCGGCGCCGCCGCGGCTACGAACGGAGGGAGTGGCCATGATCGCCCTTCTTGTCCGGCTTCCGAGGGACCCGCCGGCACCGGCCGACGCGGTACCGGCGCCGGTCGACAGCATCTGATGGATCAGATCAGGTTAGCGGCTTCGAGAGCGGCGCGGATGCGTCCCCGTTCTGCGTCCGTGGCGGGCTTGAACGGACGGCGCGGGAGGCCGGGCGAGCGGCCCTGGAGCTCCAGGGCGGCCTTGAGGGTTGCGGGCAGGTTGGGGGCGTCGATGGCCCGCCAGACGGTGAGGATGCGCTCGTGCAGTGCGAGGGCCTTGGCGTGGTCGCCGGCCTGGACGGCGTCCCAGAGTTCGACGCTGAGGCGCGGTGTGACGGTGGGGATGGCGGCGAGCGCACCGTGGGCGCCCATGACGAAGGCCGGGTAGTGCAGGTCGTCGAGGGCGGCGAGGACGGTGAACCGGTCGCGCATGCGGTGCAGCAGGTCTGCGAGGAGGTGGATGTCGCCGCCGGACTGCTTGACGGCGACGACCTGCGGGACGTCGCGCAGCAGCTCGATGGTGTCGACCGGGACCAGCGCCCAGGGCACCACGTTGTAGAGCACGATCGGCAGGTCGGTGGCCTCGCCGATCTCGCGGTAGTGGGCGACGGTCTCCTCCGGTGAGGGCGCGAAGACGTAGTGGACCGGGGTGACCTGGAGCGCGTCGACGCCGGCGTCCTTGAGCGCGAGCGAGTACCGCTTGGCCTGGGCGGTGGAGTTCTGGATGACTCCCCCGATGACCGGAACTCGACCGCCGACCTCGTCGACCACGGTGGCACAGATCGCCGCGCTTTCCTCCAGGGAGAGGGTCTGCCCCTCGCCGGTGCTGCCGCAGGCGCAGATGGCGGTCACGCCCTGTTCGAGGAGGTACTTGACCTCGCCGCGCAGCAGAACCAGGTCGACCTGGTCGTTCTCGTCGAACGGCGTGACGACGGTGGAGATCATGCCGCCGAGCTGGATGTCCTTCACGTGTGTCTCCCGGGTATTGCCGCGACCTCAGTGCGGATGTAATGTCTGATGCATCAGATGCTAGCACGCGGTTCCAGACATAAGAACCGTCGATTTCCGGACACGGTCCCCCTCCTCCACTCTGGGGGAGTGCCCACCGCGTCATCCGAGCCGCCACCGCAATGGAGCGAGCATGCCCCAACCGGCCGCCACCCCCGCTTCCCGGGAGTCCTCCCTGCGCAAGGTCGTCACCGCCAGCGCCCTGGGAACCACCGTCGAGTACTACGACTTCACCCTGTACGCCACCACCGCGGCGCTCGTCTTCGACAAGGTGTTCTTCCCCGACGCCTCTCCCCTGGTGGGCACCCTCGCCGCCTTCGCCACGTACTTCGTCGGCTACGCCGCCCGACCACTGGGCGGCATCTTCTTCGGACACTTCGGCGACCGCCTCGGCCGCAAGAACGTCCTGATCATCACCATGCTGATGATGGGTCTCGGCACGTTCGCGATCGGCCTGCTGCCCTCCTACGACAGCATCGGCGTCGCGGCCCCCGTCCTGCTCGTCCTCATCCGGCTGATACAGGGCCTGGGCATGGGCGGCGAGTACGGCGGCGGCGTCCTGATGGCCCTGGAGTACAGTCCCCGCTCCCGCCAGGGCTTCTTCACCTCACTGGTGCACATCGGTACTCCGGCCGGTGTACTCATCCCCGTCGGCCTGGTCAGCATCCTCGACGCCACCCTGCCCCCGGGCTCCTACGACTCCTGGGCCTGGCGCATGCCGTTCCTCGCCAGCATCCTGCTGGTCGGCGTCGGCCTCTGGATGCGCCTGCACGTCACCGAGAGCCCCGAGTTCGTCAGGATGCGCGAGGACCGCGAGGTGCAGAGCCTGCCCGTCAAGCAGGTCCTCACCCGGCAGCCGGCCACGGTCGTCCTCTCCGTCCTGGCCAAGATCGCCGAGAGCGGTCTGTTCAACATCTACTACGTGGTGGCCATCACCTACGTCACCACCGAACTCGACCTGGCCAAGGGACCCGTTCTCCTCGCCGTCCTGATCGCCTGTGCCGTCGAGTGCGTCACCCTGCCCTGGTTCGGTGCCCTCTCCGACCGCATCGGCCGGCGCAAGGTGTACATCTTCGGCGCCGCCTTCCAGGCCGTCCTCGCGCTGCCGTTCTTCCTGCTGATGGAGACCGGCCAGTTCTGGGGCTACACCGTCGGCATGACCCTCGGGCTCGGCGTCGGACACGCCGCGATGTACGGCGCGCAGGGCGCCCTGTTCTCCAACCTCTACCCGGTCAACGTCCGCTACACCGGACTGTCCGTCACCCAGCAGATCGGCGCCACCCTCGGCGGCGGACTCTCCCCGCTCATCGGCACCGCCCTGCTCTCCGCGGCCGGCGGCCACTGGTCCTGGCTGATCGCCTACTGCGTCGGTGTCGCCGTCCTGTCCGGACTGGCCGCCACCCGCCTGCGCGCCGGCGAGGCCCCCGAGCACACCGCGCCCGCGACGGACGCCGCACCCCACCCTGAAAGGACCCAGGTCTCGTGAACCGCCTGTTCCTGCCGGCCGAAACCCCCGTCGAGCAGGCCCTGCACGGCCTGGCCGCCGCCCACCCCGGGCTGCTGGACCTGCATGAGGACCCTCTCTACGTCACCGCCCGCGAACGCCACCCCGCCCGGCGCGTCGGCCTCGTCTCCGGCGGCGGCTCCGGCCACGAGCCGCTGCACACCGGCTTCGTCGGCGCCGGGATGCTGGACGCCGCCGTCCCCGGCCGGATCTTCGCCTCCCCGCACAACCGGCAGGTCTACGAGGCGTCCAAGGCCGTCACCGGACCCGAGGGCGTCCTGCACGTCGTGAAGAACTACACCGGCGACCGCATCAACTTCGGCATCGCCGCCGAACGCCTGCGGGCCGACGGCATCCCCGTCCGGCGCGTCCTCGTCGACGACGACCTCGCCACCGAGAGCGAGGAGACCGCGACCGGACGACGTGGCACCGGAGCCACCGTACTGGTGGAGAAGCTTCTCGGCGGCGCCGCCGACACCGGCGCGGGGCTCGACGAACTGGCCGCGCTCGGCGCCGAGTTCTCCGCCGCCTCGCGCAGCGTCGCGGTCGCCGCCCGCGCCCAGACCGCGCCGTCGCGCGGCGGGGAGGCGTTCGCGCTGCCGGACGGCACCCTGGAGTACGGCGTCGGCATCCACGGCGAACGCGCCGCCACCACCGTGGAGCACCCCGGCTTCGAGCGGCTCGTCGACCGCATGACCGCGCAGGTCGCCGACGCCCTGCCCGCGACGACCGGCTCCGTCCTCCTGCTCGTCAACGGCCTGGGCGCGACCACCCTGCTGGAGCTGTACGCGATCCACGCCCGGGTGTCCGAGACGCTCGGGAAGCGGGGCCTGGAAGTGGCCGGCCGGCTCGTCGGCACGTTCGTCCCCGCCCTCGACATGAGCGGCTTCTCCCTCACCCTCACCGCGCTGCGCGAGGACTGGGCCGCCCACTGGCACGCCCCCGCCCGCACCCCCGCCTTTCCCGCACCGGAGTCCGCCCGATGACCACCGACCAGAGCCTGGTGCTGCGCACCTACGCCGACGCCGCGCGCACCGCCCACGCCACCCTCACCGCCCTCGACCAGCTCTCCGGAGACGGCGACTTCGGCGACAACCTCCGCGAGGGCCTCGACCGCGTCACCGCCGCCCTGGACGCCCACCCGGACCGGCCGCCCTACGCCGTCGCCGCCTCCGTCTTCCTCGACGAGGTCGGCGGCACGAGCGGCCCGCTCATCGGGCTGCTCTTCCAGGAACTGGCCCGCGCGCACGAGGCCCACTCCGACGAACGGGACGCCTGGCGTGCCGGGACCGGAGAAGGGCTGGCGGCGATCCAGCGGGTCGGCGAGGCCGAGCCCGGGGACCGCACCATGGTCGACGCCCTCGTTCCCGCCCGGGACGCCCTCGAAGCGGGGTCCGGTCCCCGCGAGGTGGCCCTCGCCGCCCTTGAGGGCGCCCACGCCACCGCCGCCCTGCGCGCCCGCCGCGGCCGCGCCTCCTACGTCGGACAACGGGCCGTCGGGTTCCCCGACCCCGGCGCCCTCGGCGTCGCCCTGCTGTTCTGGTCCCGCGCACGGGCACGGAAGGAGGCACCCGGTGAACTCAGCGCGTATCTGCCGACGGTGCCGGGGACGGAGCCACCGGCCTGACTCCCCCGCCGCCGCGGACTCCTCGGGCCGCAGGCGCGGCGCACCGGCAGAGGGCGGACCCCGCAAGCGGGGAACCGGCCGGGCGTCTGCCATCGGTCGCCACCGTCGGCAGCGGGCTCGACCGCCTCATCAGGGTCGACCGGCGGTCTCCGGCGGCGCTGCCGGGCCACGACCCGCAGCCCCGGACACCACCCCGTCCGCCTCCTCCGCCTCCTCCGCCGCCTCCACCGCGGCGGCGACGAAGGAGGCGACCAGGGGGCGGCGGTCGTCCTGCGCCCAGGCGACGACCAGTGCGCTGCGGGCCGCGTCGGCCACCGGCCGGTAGACGAGGCCGGGTCGGGCCGGCAGCGCCAGCGAGCGGGGCAGGACCGCCACCGTGCGCCCCAGCCTGATCATGTCCAGGAGGACCGCCCCGTCCTCGACCTCGGGACCCGGCCGGCCCTCGGGCGCCCCTGTCCAGCGCACACCCTTCCAGCGGGGCAGTGCCTCCTGGGCGAGGTCGGCGAGCGTGATCTCGGGGCGGGAGGCGAGCCGGTGGCCCGGCGGCAGGATGGCGACACGTCCCTCGACCGCCAGCGTCTCGTGGTGCAGCCCGGTCGTGTCGTCGAAGGGCACGTACAGCAGGGCGGCGTCCGCGCGGCCGTCGCGCACATGGTCCGCGCGATCCGTGGCGCCGCCGAAGAGCACGTCCACCTGGCGGGCGTCGGGTCTGCGGGCGTAGGCGGCCAGGATGCCGGACAGGAGGTTGGCGTCGCCGCCGGCCTTGATGACCAGGCGCAGCCGGCCCTGCCGGTCGCCGGCCCGGCGGGCCTTCTCGGCGGCGGCGCCGACGGCGTTGAGCGCGTGCCGGCCGTGGGTCAGGAGCGCCTCGCCCGCGGGGGTGAGGGCGACCTGTCTGCTGGAGCGGTGCAGCAGCGTCGTACCGAGCCGGGACTCCAACCGCCGTACCGCCTTGGACAGGGCGGGCTGGGCGATGGCGAGTCGCGTCGCGGCACGGCCGAAGTGCAGTTCCTCGGCGACGGCGACGAAGTACTCCAGCTCGCGGGTCTCCAGCTCGGCCATGCGGACCAGCCTACCGGTCGATCCATTCCCCCTAGGCATGGATCGGGAACGGACGGATCTTGGACGGACGGGAAAAACGCCTGTTCACTGGCCTCATGATTCACCACACGATGATCGTCGCGTTCGACCGTCCGATTCCCCCGAGCGAGCTGGAGCAGTATCTGAAGGAGTTCGAGGAGCTGGTGACGGGCTCCGGCCTGGTCGACTCGTGCGCGGTTCGGCCGCACCTGCGCGTCCCGGGCGACGACCACGCCCCGGTGGCCGTCGCCGACGCGATCGTGCGACTGGGCGTGGCCGACCTCGACGCCCTGAACGCCAGCTTCGCGATGCCCGGTGTCGGCGAGTTCGTCGCACGCTGGCAGGCCCGCCACCCGTACAAGGCGATATGGGCCAACCACGAGCCACTGAGCTGAGGACGCGGAGACCGGCGGCGCGGCTCGAAGCCCATGCCCGGACCGCCCGGTCGGCCCTGCCGACTGCCGGGGTCCGACATCGATCCGGCACCCTGGCCGGAGCCGCCGCCCTCCCGTAGCCCGATCCCGCATCACCGATACTCCTCGACGGACGCCGAGGGCCGCTCCGCCCGGGCACCCGGACGCGACCCACCGCTCTCCGCGGCACCGCTGCGGCCGAGCGTCTTCGTCGTGGCCCCGCCGTCCTATGCGTGGCACGGCACGGCGCTCGGACACACAACCCCCGCGGGACCGCCCGGGCACATCGATCACGGATCAGGGCGTGAGCAAATCCGTGGACGGGCCCTCAGCGCATCACTTAGGGTGTGGCTCCACGCCCTGAGAGAACGGAAGGAGGCGAGTGCCGTGCGGTTCACACCTTTCCAGCGCTCCCTCCTTCCGCTGTCCTTGCGTGGTTCGTGAGTTCTGACCGGGAGCGCTCCAAGCAGCCTGTATCCCGGAGGAATCCCATGACCGATCCGGTCATCCGCGCGCTCTCCGCGAGCGACGCTCATCTCTTCGACGCACTCCCCGACCCCCTGGGCGCCCGTGAAGGCCATCGGCGTACCCGGTTCCGCCCCGACTGGAAGCGCGTCGCCCTTCGCGACGGCGAGGTCGTCGCACGTGGCGCGTGGTGGGGCGGCCCCGACGACTCGGAGCCCGTCAACATCAACTGGTTCGACGTGGCCGAGGGCGAGGAGGAGGCCGGGGCCGAACTCCTGCGCTCCGCTCCCTGGCAGGTCGAACTCGAGATCAACCTGCCCGGTGGCTGGCGGGAGAAGACCGGCCTGCGCGCCGCCGCCGAGGCGCGCTTCGCCGCCGCACGAGCCGCGGGGTACGCACTCCTGGTGGAGCGCTTCCTGTACCGCTGGACCCCGCGGCGAGGTCTGCCCGAGCGGCCCGGACGCCTGCGCTTCAGCGCCGAACCCGACGACACCGTGTTCTTCGACGCGTTGCGCCGCATCCATTCCGTGACCCTGGACGCCCACGCGCTCAGGGCTGTCGAGGAGGGCGGCCTCGACCGGGCAGCCCAGGACGAACTCGACTTCTTCCACTGGTGCCCCTCCCCACGGGAGTGGTGGCGGATCGCGCACACTCCGGAAGGCGACCTGGTCGGCATTCACATCCCGGCCCACAATCCCTCCGGCCCGACCATCGGCTTCATCGGAGTCGTCCCGGAACAGCGCGGTCACGGCTACGCCTACGACCTCCTCGCGGACTGCACCCACCTCCTCGTCGAGCAGGGCGCGGAGTTCATCGGCGGAGCGACGGACCAGGGCAACTTCCCCATGGCCGCGAACTTCTCCAAGGCCGGCTTCCCCGTCATCGCCGAACGCATCAACTTCCACCCGGCGGGCTGAACTGCCGAGGTGTGTCGATCACGGGCGTCGTTGACGGTCGTGATCAACACACCTCGGCAGTTTCGTTTGGATCAGCCGGTCGTCGGTCCGGGTGTGCCGTTGGCTGATGCGCAGTTGACGCAGATCGAGCCGTTGCTCCCGGACGGACGCGAAGGCGGGGTGGCCGCTGGCGTGACCGTCGTGAAGTGATCGACGCAATCGCCTTCGAGTTCCAGACCGGCACGCAGCGGGTCCACCTGCCTGAGAAGTACGGCAACTGGCGAGGGGTCTACAACCGGCTGCGGATGTGGGCCGTGGACGGCACCTGGGAGCGGGTGTTCACCGCTCTGGTGGCGCAGGCCGACGCGGACGAGGACCTCGACCGGGCCGTCTCGGTCGATTCCACGATCGTGCGGGCCCACCAGCACACGGCCGGAGCCCGAAAAGAACTGGGGCGGTCCGCCCCAGCGAGCCCACCGACCATGCACTCGGACGCTTCCGAGCCGGCCTGAGCACCCGTAGTCAGGTGGACGTGTGCTCTGGATGCCGCCAAGCGAGCCGTTGCCGACCTGCGCCGGCGGCTCTCGCGTCAGCAGTCGACGTCACTGGCGGTGATGTTGTCCTGCGCGGTACGGGCGACGCGGGCGAGCAAGGCGCGCAACTGAAGGTTGTCGTGTTCGTCGAGGTCCATGAGCAAGTCCGCTTCGGCGGCGGCGAGCTTCTCTCGGACCTCGCTCAGGCGCATGCGGCCGGTGTCGGTGAGCAGGACCTGTCGGGCACGGCGATCGCGGGGGTCGGGCCTACGGCTGACCAGCTCGTGGTCTTCGAGGTCGTCGAGGAGATAGGTCAGCACGGTCCGGTCCAGGCTCACTGCTCGGGCGAGGGCCAGCTGGGAGGGCGGCTCGCCGTCGGCGAGGGCAACCAGGATGAGGTAGGCGCGTGCCCCGCCCGGCAGGTCGGCGACAGACGCGGTGGCGAGCCGACTGAACGCCGACGAGACCATGCGGATCGCCCAGCCCAGGTCAGTTTCCAGCGCCAGCCCAGCGGCCTCGCCGGCGGCATTGTCGGACATGGGTGCGCTCATGCCCCGAACTCTAACACGATGAGCGTCAAAGCAGATGTTCTTGCGAACAGAACATCTTGCGTCCATAGTGTTTTGGGTGGTTGGCGATCTCTGACCACCCGCAACCCCTACCGCAAGGGACATGACCATGAGCAGCAGCAGTGTTCTGCAGGGCCGCACGGCACTGGTGACCGGAGCCACATCGGGGATCGGCAAGGCCATTGCCCAGAACCTGGCACGTCAGGGCGCAATGGTCGTGCTGCACGGTCGGGACCAGTCGCGGGGCGAGACGCTGGTGAAGGACCTCGTGACCCAGGGGGCCACGGCACGCTTCATCACCGCTGACCTCTCCGACGCCGAGGGCCCCCTGCGGTTGGCCGCCGAGGCCGGATCGGTCGACATCCTGGTGAGCAACGCGGGCCTGTACGAATTCACGCCCACCGCCGCGACGGACGCGGCGAGCTTCGACCGGCACATCGCTGTCAACACTCGCGCGCCCTTCCTCCTGGTCGGCGCGCTGGCACCGGCGATGGCTGAGCGCGGGCAGGGCTCGATCGTGCTGGTCGGCTCCAACGCCGCCCGCTTGCCCGCCCCGATCGGCGCAGCCTACGGTGCCTCCAAGGCCGGTGTGGAAATCCTCACCCGCTACTGGGCCACCGAGTTCGGGCCTTCCGGCGTACGGGTCAACACCGTCTCCCCGGGCCCCGTCCACACCGAAGGCACGCAGGCGATCTTCGGCGAGCACCTCGCAGTCCTGGACTCCACCAACGCCCGCGGCCGTGCCGGAGACCCCGCCGAGATCGCCGAGATCGTCTCGTTCCTCGCCGGTCCGGCCAGTTCGTACGTCAACGGCGCCGTACTGTTCGCCGACGGCGGCGAGCGCAGCGTTCTTCCCGTGTGAGGAGCGGCGTCATGAACGTATTCATCATCGGTGCCACCGGCTTCGTCGGCGGCCACCTCGCCCGCCACTTGATCGCCGAGGGCCACACCGTCACCGGTCTGGCCCGAACCGAAAGTGCTGCCCTCACCCTCCGGGCCCGGGGCATCAGCCCGGTGGCCGCCGATCTGGACACCCGACGTGCCGGCGCAGTCGAGGCGGCTCTGCGTGCCGATGCCGTCATCTACGCGGCCCAGGCCGACCCGGAGCACGAGACCGCGACCGTCGCCGACCTGACCCGGGCGCTGACGGGAACAGGCAAGACACTCATCTTCCTGTCCGGCAGTGGGGTGCTGATGCAGCGCACCGCCGGCGCCTGGAGTCCGGATACCTTCGCCGAGGACGACCCGTTCCTTCCCGAGCCACTGGCAGGCTCCCGCAAGGCCGCCGAGGACACCGTCCTGGCCGCCGTAGCCCACGGCACGCGCGCCATGGTCGTCCGCCCCGGCCTGATCTGGGGACCTGGCGACCACGGCCACATGTCGATGATCTACCAGTCCGTCGCCGTGGTCGGGGCTGCTGCCTATATCGGCAACGGGCTGGCCACCTACAGCCACGTCCACATCGACGATATGACCCGGCTGTTCGGCCTCGCACTGGCCAGGGGCAGGTCGGGCGGGCTCCACCATGCGGTGGCTGGCGAGACGCCCAACCGGTGGATCGCGGAGAGAGTCGCCCAAGACCTCGGCGTCAAGGCGCGCAGCGTCACGCTCGAGGAAGCCGAACAGGTGTGGGGGCCGTTCGGCGCCCTCATCATGGCCGCCTCGAGCCGCATCCGTGCCGTCGCCGCCCACCGGGAACTGGGGTGGCAGCCTCAACACGCCGACATGCTCACCATGATCGGCGACCAGCAGCTGCGAGCCCTCGCAACCCCCAGTCCCTGACTCATCCGCAGAACATCCCAGCGATGAAAGGAAATGTGTAGTGAACACAACCGACTGGCTACCCGACGGCTTCACCATCAAGCGCACCGCCACCAACGACCCACACCTCTCGGTAGCGGTCGCAGGCAGCGGGCCTGTCCTGGTCCTCCTCCACGGCTGGCCCCAAACCTCCCGCGCCTGGGCACGGGTCATGCCGGCCCTGGCCCGCACCCACACAGTCGTCGTCCCCGATCTGCGCGGCACCGGAGACAGCGACCGCCCCGCAGACGGCTACGCCAAGACCAACCAGGCCGACGACATCCGAGGCGTCCTCCACGCCCTGAACCTGACAGGCCCCGTCGCGGTGACTGGCCATGACATCGGCTCGATGATCGCCCTGGCCTGGGCAGCCTCCCACCCCGAGGACATCTCCCATCTGGTCCTGGTCGACGCTCTGTTGCCCGGCCTCGGCCTGGAAGAAGCGATGAACGTCGCGGAGGGCGGCATGTGGCACTTCGGCTTCTTCATGACTCCCGACATACCAGAGATGCTCCTCGACGGCCACGAACTGGAGTTCGTCACCGCCACGTTCACCGCCATGTCCAATCCGGGCACCTTCAGCGAAGCCGACCTGGCCGCCTACGCCCAGGCCTACACCGGCAGGGAGAGACTGCGCGCAGGCTTCGCCCACTACCGCACACTCCTTGATGACGGTCACGACAACCGCACCCTGCTCGCGCGGCGCAAGCTGTCCATGCCTGTCCTGGCCGTCGGCACCACGCACTCCGGCACCAGCCTCGCCGAGTTCCTCGCCCCTCACGCGGACGATGTGCAAGGCGCCGTCGCACCCACCGGACACTTCGTCGCTGAAGAAGACCCTGACTGGTTCCTCACGACCCTGACCGACTTCCTCTCCTGACATCACCTTTATGACCTCCTGCACCTTGCCGCACGTAGATCCGATCGGATCGGGCCAGGCAGGGCAGGGCCAACACGGCCTCGCCTGGCCGGAGGCAGAGGCGCGCCGCTCTGGTGTACGGCCGCGGGCAGAAGTCTGTGCCGGCCCCCGCTGAGGATGTGACGGGGGCGAGATAGGGCCGTTGGTATGGAGCAGGAGGGTGTCTCCGGGCGGCGATACGGCAAGTGGGACTGGCCTCACTGTTCACTCCGCGGGGACTCCTGAGCACCCATGGCGGCGGCAATGTGTGTGCGGGAGGTGACGCCGAGTTCGGTGAGGATGCGTACGACCTGGGTGTCGGCGGTGCGTTTTCGAGGAACGCGGTCGTCCGTTCCCCGCGTCTGATCGCCTCCTCACGATGAGACCGTGCGTCGCTGCCCGGTGCCAGCAGCGCCCGGGAACGTGGGACGAACATCGCGAGATGGCCGGAGTTGCTGGAAGCAAGGACGACCGTTGCCATGTCGAGCCGGCCCTCCATTGCCTCCGGCCGGCCAGCTGTCACGGCGGCTTCGGTAAGGTCGTCACCCGCCCGGACGCCGATGGGCGGATGCTCGATCCTCGAAATGGCACTGCCGACCCGGGACGGCCAGGAAGGGAATTCTGGCCGTCGCGGGCAGAGGAGTTCGTCAGTGCTGCCCGGTCACCAGATAACCACCGAAGTCACGCGGGCAGTGAGACCGAACGTCAGGGAGTGGTCCTGCCACTTCTCCAGAGTGAGGGCGTTCTGATAAGTGCCCCCTTCGATAGTGTAGAAAAACGTGACCTTATTGTTACCCGAATGGAAATTCGCGACATCGTGAATATTCACGTTCATCGAACCAGAATTCGCGAAACATGTCGGCAAGCCGTATGACGTCACGCGAGCATACTCGTCGATCGTCGAGGGCCATCCACAATTAACGGAGCTGACTGCAGCGGCGGGAGTCGCTGGGATTGCTATCGTCAATCCGGCAGCAACTGCCGCCGCGACGGAAATCCTCTTAAGTAATCCCTGAACTCTACCGGGGTTAGTTTTTTTCACGGGGAGAACGGTACTTGAATCCCAGGAGCCCTTGCAAGATCGAAGATCGCCTGGTTCGCCGGGAACGTCGCGAAGTAGGGGTGAGTGTTCCTGTTCGGATAGGGTAAACGCAGTACAAACATGGTCCCAGCGGTCATGTGAGTGACGCCGGACTGGTGTAGAGCCCGCGAGAGCGAGGGCCGTCCCGTACGAGGAATGCCGGAGAGAGCCGACGCTCCTACAGCTAGCGGGCCATGGAGTTCTCTGAATTGACATCTACATGAGAATCGCATGCGGCACGCCAGTAAGAGTCAGCAGCGTCGACGTGCGGCTTCGCGGCGTTGTCCGACTTCGCTCCGTCTCGGGCTCGGGCCCGGGCCCGACGCCGTCTCCGGTCCGTCGTCCTCGAAGTAGGCGTCCAGGACCTCGTCGACGGCGAAATCCCACTCCGCGAAACGGCACCGGGACGCCGCCTCGATCTCGATCGGGCACCAGCGGCGGTCCGGTGTGCGCACCGTGACGGCGGCGAACCGCTTGCCGAAGCGGCCGGTCTCCGTCGCCACGAGCCGTGGCTGCCCGGGTCGCACTGCGACCCCCTGCTGATCAGCCGCACCCACCTGCACGGCCCTGGGCCTGGAACACTGCCCGCTGCCGGACGGCGATGCCCGCATCCTCCGGGCCCTTGCCACCACCGCGGCCGAGAGATGGCATACCACCGTGAGCACGGCCACGAGGCCCTGGAACAACTCTTCGATGAGCACACGATCGTCCCCACCGGTCCCAGGCGTCCGTCCGTCGCCTGCTCCTCGTGCCAGGCCGGGCACAAGCGGCAGCCGGGGAGTGGGCGAAGCCACGGCCCCGGCCCCCCCGGGTCGCAACCACCTCCAGGTGCCGTGACACGTCACACCGTCCGCAGAAGCGGGTGTGACGTGTCCGGCGGCACCGGACGAGAACCGAGTACCGGACCTGTCAGGCGGACAGCCACGCGACCTGCTCGGCCGTGAGGTCGAGGTCGGCCGCGGCTGCGGAGTCACGGATGCTCTCCGGGCGAGAGGCTCCCGGGATCGGGACGACGACAGGAGCGAGCGCGAGCTCCCACGCCAGGGTGACCCGGTGGACACTGACACCGACCTCGTCGGCGACCTGCTGGAACGCCCCGTGGTGCTCCGCGAGGTCCTTGGCGTTCGCGATACCGCCCAGCGGGCTCCACGGCAGGAAAGCGATGCCGAGCTCGGCGCAACGCTCCAGCTCCGGCAGACTCGAACGGAAGGCGGGCGAGAACTGGTTCTGCACCGACACCAGTCGGCCGCCGAGCACTTCCTGTGCCACGTCGATCTGCGTCACGTCCGCGTTCGAGATCCCGGCCATCAGGATGACGCCCTCGTCCAGCAGCTCACTCAGCGCACCGACGGACTCGGCGTACGGCACGGCGGGATCGGGACGGTGGAACTGGTACAGGCCGATCGCCTCGACACCGAGCCGCCGGGCGGACTCCTTCGCGGCCCGCTTCACGTACTGCGGATCGCCGTTGAGCGTCCACGTCCCGTCGCCGGGACGCAGGTGCCCGCCCTTCGTGGCGACGAGCACGTCCGCGGCGCCCGAGCCGTACTCGCGCAGCGCCCGGGCGATGAGTTCCTCGTTGTGACCGACCTCCCCCGCCTTGAGGTGATAGGCGTCCGCCGTGTCGATCAGGGTGACACCGGCCTCCAGCGCGGCGTGAACGGTCGCGATCGAGCGCTCCGCGTCCGGACGCCCCTCGATCGACATCGGCATCCCGCCCAGACCCACCGCGGAGACGGCTCGCCCACCAATAGTGCGCTCCCGCATGGAACTCCTCCAGGACATCCTCGTACGTGCACGGCGCCGTACGGCGCCACACCCCCACACTAAAAACCAACGGCCCAGGAAACCAACGCCCGTTCCTGCTGACACCCACAAGCACAACAGGTGAATCGCCTCCGACCAGCGCAAACAGCCTTGGACCACCGAGGGCGGGTGACGTGAGGGCGCCCCCGACCGGGTGTCGGACCTCGCCCACCCACCCATGCGCTGCCGGGGAAGAGCCGGGGGTGCCGGTCATGGCGTTCCTCAGGCCGAGAGGAGCCTCGCGAGGTCGGCCGCCGACACGGGACGTCCGGGGGCGTCGAGCATGCCGTCCGGGTCGAGATGGGCGTGCTGGGCGGGCGTGCCCGGGGCGAACCGGCGGCTTTCGTCGAGAGGACCGACGTCGTATGCGTCGTAGCCGACTGAGTCGATCAGCGCGGCGACTTCCCTCTTGGCGTCGGTGTCGTCGCCTGCGATGGGCAGTGCGCTGCGGTCGGGGGCGTCGGCGGGGCGTCCCAGGGTGGCGAGGTGTCTGAAGAAGATGCTGCTGAATGCCTTGACGACGTGCGATTCGGTCAGGTGTGTCCGTAGCAGGAGGTGTGCCGGGGTGGGGTCGGCCTCTATCTCGGGGACACGGCCCTGGCGGACGGGGTCGTAGTTGAGGGTGTCGATGACGACCTTGCCCCGCAGGGGCTCGGTGGGGACGTGTTGGTAAGCCCTGATCGGGATGGTCACCACGACGAGGTCGCCGGCGGCCGCGGCCTCGACGGGGGTCGCCGCGCGGGCCCGCGGGCCGAGCCGCATGACCAGGTTCCTCAGGGTGTGCGGACCGCGGCTGTTGCTGAGGACGACGTCGTGGCCGGCATCGACCGCGAGGCGGGCGAGCGTGCTGCCGAGGTTTCCGCTGCCGATGAAGCCGATGGTGGTCATGATCTCCCGCAGGGTCCGAATAAGGTAAGGCATGCCTGCGCATAGGTGAAGGCATGCCTTGACTTTAGCGCAGGCCTCCCTTCGTTTGACAAGGGCTGGAGATCAGGAGGAATGCGTGATGGCCACCACCGGGTCCGGCGGGCGACCTCGAACCGGTTTCGTCGTGAGCAGACCGACGCGCGCCGATGCACGCCGCAACTTCGACGCACTGCTGGACGCCGCTCGCGAGGTGTTCGCCGCCGAGGGGGCCGGCGCCTCGCTGGAGGGCATCGCCCGACGGGCAGGGGTCAACATCGCGACGCTCTACCGCAACTTCCCCACACGCCAGCATCTGTTCGAAACCGTCTACCTGGACGAGGTCGAGGCCCTCGGCCGCCTTGCGGCCGAGCCCGGCGGCCTGGGACCGTGGGACGCCCTGGAGAGCTGGCTGCGCCAGTTCGTCAGCTACGCGACCACCAAGAAGGCCATCTACGACGCCATCGCGCACCGCGCGGAGATGTTCGCGACCGGCCGCGACATGATCCATGCGGCGGGCCGACCGCTTCTCGAACGCGCCCAGGCCGCCGGCAAGGCCCGGACCGACGTGAGCTTCGACGACGTCCTCTTCCTGGTCAACGGCGTCAGCGGGGCGAACTTCGTCCAGGAGGCCCAGCGGGACCGGGTGCTCGCCATGGCACTGGACGGCATCAAGGCCCCCGGGTGAGCGGCACGCTGGGGCGGGGCTTCGCCCTGGCCGAGTTCCCCGGATCTTGAACCGGTCGTATCCGACGTGCTTGCCGCCACGACATGACAACCGCCCCGACACCGCGCCCCGGCGTCGCTGAGGGGGTGCGCCGCACCCCGGGACGGCATGCCCGGGCGAGGGCCTGCCTGGTAGCCCGCGTCGCACGCCCCGACAGTGGACGCATGACTTCTTCCACAACCTCCTCGACCTCTTCGACCTCCTCGATGTCCTGGACCGCGCCCGCGGCGCGCACCGGTTCTCCGGCCGCAGCGTCCCTCCCCCTCGCCGGGCGGGTGGCGGTGGTCACCGGGGCCACCGCCGGCATCGGGGCCGCCACCGGCCGCCGTCTGGCACTCCTCGGTGCGCGCGTCGCCCTCATGGGTCGGCGGGAGAGCCGGCTGGTGGAGCTGGCCGACGAGTTGCGCTCCAGCGGCGGGCAGGCTCTGCCGGTCGCCGTGGACGTAACCGATCCGCAGGCACTGAGCCGGGCGGCGGACTCCGTCCGCTCCGAGCTCGGACGGGTGGACCTCGTCGTGGCCAACGCCGGCGTGATGCTGGGGTCGCCGTTCGAGGACGCCGACACAGCGGAATGGGACCGCATGATCGACGTCAACCTGCGCGGGTTGATCCACACCGGGCGTGTCTTCGCCGACGACCTGCTCACCGCGGCGGAACACGGCCCTGCCGACCTGGTGCACGTCGGTTCCGTCGCGGGTCACCTGCTCTACCCGAACTGGTCCGTCTACAGCGCCACCAAGGCGGCGGTCGCCCACCTGACGCGCAACCTGCGGGCCGAGTTCGGACCGCGCGATGTGCGGGTGCACAACATCGAACCGGGTGTCACGGCGACCGAACTGGGTGACGACATGAGCGACGAGCGGATGCGCGAGGGACTGGCGCAGATGCGCCGGGGCCTTCGTCCCCTCTCCGCCGACGACCTCGCCCACGCGGTGGCCTTCGCGGTCTCCGCGCCCGCCAACGTCAATGTGGCCGACATGGCCGTGGTCTCGGTCCGCCAGGGCTGACATTGTCCGTCCGGCGGCGGTGGGAGTACGCCTCGGCAGGGGCGTGCTCCCACCGCCGCGCCACGACCGAACCCCTCCGCCGGTGGCGCGTGGGGCGGACGGTTCTGCCGGCGGACCCACTGCCGGGTCCGCTGCGCGGCGGCCTCGCACCACAGCGCGTGGGCATGGTCAGCCACGGGACGCGCAGGGTCGCCGGACTCCGCCGGGAGGAGGCTTCGGTCCTCGCCCGGGTGAACGTACTGCCGGCCGTCACAGCACGCGATAAGTCACATGTGTGACCGAGTCCGCTGTTCGCGACTCCACCTGCTCAAGATTCAGTGCCGGCACGCCGTCGAACAACCGCGTGCCGGCGCCGAGTGTGAACGGCACGATGTGTAGCCGCAGCTCGTCGATCAAGCCTGCGGCCAGGTACTGGTTGATGGTGGTCGCGCCCCCGTGGATCGACACGTTGCGGTCGCCTGCCGCCTCACGAGCCTGCCGCAGCGCGGATTCGATTCCGTCGGTGACGAAGTGGAAGGTGGTACCGCCGTCCATCGGTTGCGGGTCACGCGGGTGGTGGGTCAGCACGAAGACCGGTGCGTGGTACGGCGGATTCTCGCCCCACCAGCCCTTCCACGGCCGGTCCCACCCGCCGCGTACGGGGCCGAACATATTGCGCCCCATGATGAAGGCGCCGACCGCTGTCAGCCGGTCGAGCTCGGCCTGCCGCTGCTCCGGGGTCTCGAACATCCACGCGTGCAGCCTGTCGCCCCAGCCGTCGCCGGCGTCGTCGCCGAACGGGCGTTGCTCGGTCTGATCGAGCCCTGCCGAGTAGCCGTCGACGGAGATCGAGAGGTCGCAGGTCACCGCGCCCGAACGTCTGGTCACTGTCTCCTCCTCCTGGCGACCTTCCGTCACCTGCGGAGTGGGCCACCTGATCCGTTGATTACTGGAGTAGACCGCTTCGAGCCCACGAACTCATCGCGCAGCCGTACCGGCGTTTCCGACCCCGCCGAAGAGGGACGGCCCGCGGCGGGAGTGGAAGGCCGCCACGACGGTCGGCCGGTTGCCTCTCATGGCGGCCGAGCAGCGGTCGAGCGGCTCGGGCACCCGACACAGAGGCGGGTGTGCCCGTGGGCCGCGGGCGCAGACCGTCCGCGGGAGCCGCCGCGGATCAGGCTCCACTCCCGGACGCGGACAGGTGCAGCACGACCGCCGCCGTACCGAGCGCCGGAACGTCGACCGCGACCGTGCCGTCCGGCTCCGGACCGATGTCGCGCGGGCCCAGCCCCAGATAGGTGGTGCGCGCCGCGCGGGTCACCGGGAAGGGGGTGCGCAGGCGGCAGGTGACGGGCGTGCCGGCCACCGACTGCAGGCGCACCAGGAGCCGGCCCTCGGCGGGGACGGTGAGCCCGACAAGCCGTACCCGGGGGTCGTCCACGGTCAGGAACTGCGTCCGCGCCGGGGATGCGGCCCCGGCTCCGGCACGGGCGCGGACCGGCACCAGAGGGTGGCTGGTGACGGCGGCGACACGTGCGGCGTGGGCCGAGGGGTCCTCCTCGGCCGTGGTGAAGCCGACGCTGTAGCGGAAGACGTGGTCGAACGCCTGCTGGGCGGGGAAGTTGGTGTCCCAGATGTTGTTGTGCACCCAGGAGAAGACGGTTCCCGGCTCCTCACGGGGCAGCGACGGCGGGTAGGGCACGTAGGGGATCGCGATCCCGCCGAGCTGCACGAGCGGGGCGTCGGCCGTCGCCAGGGCGGCGTGGTGGGTGCCGTCGCTGAGGCTGATCCAGCGCCGTACGGCACGCATGTGGGCCGCCGAGCCCGGCACGGTCTCGCGGTCGGTGCCCAGGACGCCGCCGGTGGCCTCCGTGCGCACGGTGGGGTGGTCGAGGGCGAAGGGGAAGGCGAAGAAGGCGCTCTCCTTGGTGAGGGTCGCGGTCTTGTCGATCCGGTTCTCGATGTCGACACGGGCAGCGTGGTGCGGGAGGTGCACTCGTACGCGGAGCCTGCGGGTACCGGCGGGCGCGCATTCGTAGACGAGCGTCTGGCCGGTGGCGTCCGTGGTGCGGTCGACGAGTGCCGCGGGCGGGGCGGTGCTGCGGGAGGCGAGCAGGTGCATCGAGTCGTCGGCAACGGTCTTGCTTGACTGGTGGTTGAAGCCGCCGGCTGTGGCGTACTCGTCGTAGACGTACCCGTTGAGGCCGACGGCGGCGTCCTGGCGCACCATCTCGCGGCCGGTGGCCTTGTCGACGACGGAGGAGACGCACGCCTCGCGCAGGTCGACCGTGACGCGCAGGTGGTCGTTCTCCAGGACGGTGGCCCCGCCGACCGCTTCCGCCGGCTCCCGCGCCGGGGAGGCCCCGGCGGCCACGACGTCCAGGCGTACGGCCCCGCAGGCCGGCACCTCCGTGACGGGTACGTTCAGGAAGCGGCCCGCCGCGCGGTGGCGGTCGTTGCTCTGGGCCTCCTCGGCGAACGAGAGGGGCTCTCCGGTGCGTCCGTCGAGGACGTGGACCGCCTCGTCGAGCGCGACCGTGCTCTCGGGGAGGAAGAGCCGGGCCGTCTCGGTCCGCGGCCAACTGCACGTGTTGACGGCGTAGAAGGACGCGAGCGCGTCGGCGGCGGGGGCGAGGGCCTCCCCCAGCAGGGCGGAGGCGGCGTCCAGGAGGGTCTCGGCGTCGTCGTGGGCGCGCAGGGCCTGGGCGTACTTCCAGTGCCACTGCTTCTCGCCGGAGCCGTGGCCGTGGTCGCCGTGGGTCCAGGGGTCGCCGGCGCCCCAGGTGTGCTCGTTGAACAGCGAGGCGGAGCGGTAGACGGCCGGGGCGGCCGCGGTGACCGCCGTGCTGTCGGGGACGCCGAGCAGCTGGGCGTACCCGGCGACGGTCTGTGCCTCGGCGAGGGCCGCCTGGCCGCGCCGGGTGGCGGCCAGCGGGACGGCGCCTGCGCCGACGCCGTCGACCCACCAGTCGCTCCAGTCGCCCCGGTAGGTCTCCAGGCGGTCCCCGACCCGCTTCTCCGCGTCCTCGAAGAAGTCCTGGTTGCGGGAGGCACGCAGACGCGGGTACGCCCACTCCTCGTTCCAGCGGCGCACGGTGTCGGAGATGACGCGGCGGGGCGGACCGTTGTCCGCGAACTTGCCGAGCACCCGCAGGTGCAGGACGTCCCACGGGTACGGGTCCGCCGTGCCGGGCAGGTCGAGGGCCGGGAAGCCGGGGATGCCGCGCCCCTGGTGCGGGTACGGGAAGCGGGCCAGGGCGCCGAGGTAGGCGGGCAGCAGGTCGTCGACGTGGTCGTAGGACTCGTCGAAGCCGAGGATCGAGCCCTCCATGTAGGCCAGGCCGTGCGGGGTGTCGGTGCGCCACACCAGGACGCTGTTGCCGCTCGGTGCCTGCCAGCGGAACAGCCGGGGCAGGTGCTCCCCGCCGACGAGGTGGGGCACGGCGCGGCCCGCCCAGTTGTGGGCGACGGACAGGTAGCGGATGCCGTTGTCCGCGAGGACGTCGGGCAGCCCGACGACCTGGCCGGGCACGTCCGTCTGCATGGCGGTGGTGAGGTCGATGCCGTGCCGTTCGCGCAGTTCGGCCACGGGGCGCAGCAGTTCGTGCAGTTCGTCGGTGGAGCAGGTCTCGGTGTGCAGGTTGAACGGCATGGCCGTGAGTTCGACACGCCCCTCGCGGACCCGGTCCAGGAAGCGCTCCACCTGGCGCCGGGGCCGGTGGGCCCGCCAGTCCTGGAAGGAGTGGAACCCCTCGACGGCCCAGCGGAACCGGGCGGGGTCCGGCCAGTCGTCGGTGTCGCTGCACAGTTCCAGGAGGGAGTCGAGGTAGGCGCGGCTCTCGGCCATCACCCTGCCCTGCGGGTCGGTGTAGCCGATGTCCAGGTGGGAGTGCTGGACGAGGTGCAGGGTCCAGTGGCGCTGCGGGTGTGCCTCGAAGGGGAGGTGGGTGCCTTCCTGGAGTTCGGGGAGTTCGATCGACAGGGGGGTGGGCGCGGTCACTTCGGGGACGAGAAGGCGGGTGTCGCCGTCCGGGCCCGGGAGCAGCTCGCAGTGGACGGGGGTGCCTCCTGCGGTGGTGACCCGGGCCCTGGTGAGGCGCGGCGGGCGGGTGCCGTCGGGGTGGTCCACCCGCAGCCGGACGGACTGCAGCAGGCCGCCCCTGCCGTCGTGACGCAGCAGTGGCTCGCCGGAGAGCCGCACCCGAGCGCCGCCGAGGTGGGCGGTGGTGGCCACGCGCTCCTTCAGCAGGTCGCGCGCGAGGTCGGCGTCCCACCAGGAGGGCCGGGTGAGCGGTGGCTTGGACATGGTGCGTCGAGGTCCTTTGCGTCGGGGTGCGGTGGTGCGGTCCGTCGTGTCGGGAACGCCGGTGAGGGTGGTGGGTTCCGCGTGTCAGGAACGCCGGTGCTTGTGGTGGGTGGCGTCGGCGAGGGTGGCGAAGATCTGGACCATGGCCGACTGGTTGAGGGTCGCGGCCGGCGCCGCCGGGTCGTAGTCGCCGCCGTTGGAGGGCTGGAAGCGGAACAGCCCGGTAGCGGAGTCCCGGTTGGACTTGTACGTGCTGTCGGCGTAGGCGCTCATGGCCTTGAGGTAGGCGGGGGCGGGCCGCACGGCGTCCAGGTCGAGCAGGTCCTTGAAGTAGAAGGAGTTGAACACCGCCGGCTGGTCGTGCAACCTGCTGCCCTCGGTCCAGTACGCCAGGGAGCCGCGGGCGTCGGCCACCGCCTTGTCGAGGTATCCGGTGTCTCCGGTGCCGCGGTAGAGGGCGGTGGCGGTGCCGATCATGGCACCGGAGTTGTAGGTCCACAGGGTCTCGTTCGTGCTGCCGTCGTCGCCGCGGTCGTTGACGTACAGGCCGGGCGCCTTGCGCATGCAGGAGTACACCCAGCCGTACCACTGCCGCGCCTTGTCCAGGTGGGCGCGGTCGTGGGTGTGCGTGTAGAGGCGGGCGGCGAGCTGGGCGGACAGAGCGGTGACGTTGGTGGCGCGGATGGTGTTGTTCGGCGAGTCGTACCAGTCCATGCCGCCCGGGCACGCCTTGGTCGTGTCGTCGTCCCAGGCCCGGGAGACGACGGGCAGGATTCGCTCGGCCCGCTCCAGGTAGCGTGCGTCGCCGGTGGCCTCGTACTGGTCGAGTTCGGTGAGGGCGACCACGGCGTTGTCGTCGTAGTACGTGTCGCCGCCCGTGCCGAGGGGGGCGGGCAGATAGGAGGCGTAGCCGGGGCGGTCGCCGCCGGTGTGGTACAGCTCGGCGGTGTCGAAACGCTCGGCCGCGTCCTGCCGGTAGGCGGACCCGGTGCCCGGCAGTTCCTGCATGTCGACGGCGGCCTGCGCGGCCTCGCGGAACGGCCAGAGGAAGGAGTGCTCCTGGTCGCCGGCCTGCCGGGGGGTGTGCTCCAGGTACAGGCCGTGCCGGCCGGAGCCCTCGTACAGGTGGTCCTGGAGCGCCCGGTAGGCGTCGGTGGCGCGGTCGGCCCAGGTACCGGAGGAGACGGGGCGGGCGGGTGCGGGGCTCTGGGCGTGGGCGGGGGCGGCGGTCCAGAGCAGTCCGGCGCAGAGCACGGGGGCGGTGGCACGGGTGAGCAGTGAGCGCGGCATGGAGGTGTCCCTTGGTGACGGCGGAAGGGGGTGGGGGTGCGGGATCAGCGGTGGATCTTCAGGCTGCTGACGAAGAAGCGCTGGGCGGAGAAGAACAGCACCAGGGTCGGCAGCGAGACCAGCAGGGCGCCGGCCAGTACGACGGGCGGCCCGACGTTGGAGTAGTTGCCCTGCAGATCGGCGAGCGCGGCCATCACGGGGCGGATGTTGCGGCTGGTGACCATGGTGATGCCGAACATGAGGTCGTTCCAGACGGCCACGAACTGGAACACGAACACGGCGATCATCGCGGACCGGGTCAGCGGGACGTGGATCTGCCAGAACACCCGCCACCAGGAGGCGCCGTCGATCCGCGCGGCCTCCACGACCTCGCGTGGCAGCGTCAGGGCGTAGTTGCGCAGGACGAAGAACGCGAACGGGACCGCGATCGCCGTGTAGATGAGCACGAGCCCGAGCTGCGTGTCGTAGAGCGAGGTGTGCGCGTACGACAGGAACAGGGGCCGCAGGAAGACCTGGAGGGGCAGGAGGGTGCCGGAGTAGATGACCCAGAACCACACCGCCTGCCGTCCGACGGGCATGATGACGGTGGCGAAGGCGGCGAGGCCGGCGAGCACCGCGGCGGCCACGGCGCTGACCACGGCGTACAGGAGGCTGTTGCCGAGGGCCGGTCCGAGGTGCGCCTTGTCCCAGGCCTGGGACATGTTGTCGAACAGTCCGAAGTCCTGGGGCAACCAGTGCGGGCTGCCGGAGTAACTCGTCGCGGGGACCAGCGCGTTGACAACGAGGAGCCAGGTGGGGACCAGCCACGTCAGGGCGAGGACGGCGAGGGTGGCATTGCGCAGAACGCGGCCGAGGGACATGGGTCACACGCCTTTCACGTCGAGCTGGCGGCGCAGATAGAGCCAGGAGGCCGCCAGCACGATCACGGTGAGGACGACCGCGATCGCCGCTCCCGCGCCGGGCCGCAGTTCCAGGAAGGTCTCGTTGTACATGGACACGGCGAGTGTCTCGGTGGCCCGTCCGGGGCCGCCCTGGGTGAGCACCCAGATCAGGTCGAACGACTTGAGGCCGTTGACCAGGCTCATCCCGATCACGATGATCGACACGGGGCGGAGTTGGGGCAGGACGATGTGGCGGAACTGCTGCCAGCCGCTCGCACCGTCCAGGGCGCCGGCCTCCAGGGTCTCGGGCGGGATGGACTGCAGTCCGACGAGGAAGAGGATGACGGCCACGCCGGTGGCCTGCCAGGCGTTGGCGAGGATCATCACCAGGGTGTTGCCGGGCCAGGTCAGCAGCCACCCCTGCGCCAGCGAGTCCAGGCCCAGGGTGGTCAGGACCTGGTTGACGGCGCCGTCGGTGGTGAGCATGAAGTTCCACACCACCGCCACCGCGGACCCCGAGAGGGCGTAGGGCAGGACGACGCAGAGCCGGACGAGACGGGAGAAGCGGCCCGCGTCGGTCATGCAGGCGATGGCGAGGCCGAGCACGAACGGGAGGGCGACCGTGCCCACCACCCACAGCAGGGTGTTCTGGACGGAGCGGGCCAGGGCCGGGTCGGAGGCGAACAGCGCGTAGTTGTCGAACCAGCTGAACGGCGAGGTCCGCGAGTCGCCGAAGAAGCTGCGGTAGACCGTCCACACGAACGGGGCCAGCAGGAACAGGGCGACCAGGACGACGGACGGGGCCAGGAAGCCGCCGGCCACCAGCCGTTCGCGCACGGTGTGCCGGGAGCGCCCGGCGGGTGTCGCGCGCCGGGGTGCGGTCGGTCCGCCGGCCGCGCTCGGCGGGCGTCGGTCGGTGAGGGAGGTGAGGGAGGTGCTCATGCTTCGTCTCGCTTCCAGGCCGCCCATTCGTCGTGTGCGCGCTCCTGCATCCGGCGCAGGGTCGTGGCCGGAGAGGTCTGCCCGGCCATGAATCCGCCGAGGTCGTCGGTGTTGCCCTGGATGAGGCTGGGCGGACTGGCCTCCCAGTAGCGGACCAGCGGCAGCCGGTGGTCGCGGGCGATGTCCCGCTGGAGTGCCGCCACCACCGGATTGCTGGAGCGGACCTCGGGGTTGGCGGAGCTGTCCTGGAGGAAGTCGCTCCACACCCGCTGCACGGACGGGTCGAGCCAGGCCGCGACGTTCGCCATGGCCGCCCTGTGCGAGGAGGCCCGGCTGGGCACGACGAAGACGCCCGACTCGGCGATCACGCTCTTGGCGGTGGTGGGGCGCACCGTCGGCAGGAGGAAGGCGCCGTAGTCGGTGCCCGGTTTCATGCCCGCCGCGGCCATGCCGGCGGCCTGCCAGGTGCCGTGCAGGAACATGCCCAGCGTGCCCTCCTTGAGGGCGCCGGGGCCGCGCGCCTGGTCGAAGTCGGGGGGCGTCATCCAGCCCTTGCGCATGAAGTCCTGCCAGAGGTCCATCGCCCGGCGGGCCGGCTCGTCGGTGTAGGAGGCCTGCCCGGCCACCAGCCGCTGGTAGAAGTGCGGATCGGTCTTGCTGACCAGCTCCTGGAACCACTCGATGGCGGGCCAGCCGCCCACCTGGCTGGCGAGGAACGGCGTGATCTTGTTGCGTTTGAGGACCTCGGCGCAGTGCAGGAGCTCGTCCCAGCTCGCCGGGGCGGACAGGCCCAGCTTCTTGAACACCGGCTTGCTGTAGAAGAGCACGTAGTACGACTCGTACAGCGGGATGCCGTACACCGTGCCGCGGTAGGAGAAGGCGTCCCGGGACGCGCCGCGGACCCAGCCCTTGTCCGCGTAACTCTTCCAGACCCCGCCCAGGTCGGTGAGCCCGCCGGCCCGGGCCAGCCGTTTGAGCTGGTAACCGGAGGCCCATTTGACGAGGTCGGAGGATTTCGAGGTCTGCAGGGTCATCTGCACGACCTGCTGGTAGGAGGTGACCGACGGGTTCGACAGCGGCCTGAGCGAGTACCCGGTGATCTTCTTCAGCTGCCGGCCGGCCGTGCGGTAGCCGTCGTCCCAGGTGGCGTTGTCGTTGGAGATGCTCGTGGTTCCCGGCTGCGCGGACGTGCTCGTTCCCCGTGCGCACCCTCCGGCCGTCAGAGCGGCCGCACCGGCGGCCACCCCGGCGAGGAAGCGGCGCCGGGCGAGCGGCCCCGCCGCACGGCTGGTCCTGCCCGATGCTGACATTGATCACCTTCACGGAATCGGGCCACTGCATGGCCGGATGTGAAGCACAGGGCGCGTGACGCCGGAGGAACCCCGGAGCTGCCCGGTACGTGTTGCGTGGAGGTTAACGACACCATTCCAGCAGTAGCAAGACTCCGAAGGGAAAAGAATCCATCCCGCGAGCAGCACTCAGTGAAATCCCTGGTCATTGATGTGCGGATGTTCCGAGAAGGTTGGCCTGGCCACCATGGACACCTTCGGCCAAGCGTTGTTATCGTTAACTGACACCGTGGAGCCGAGCAAGGAGCAAGCTGTGCCCGTGTCCCGTTCGTACGACCCCCTGCCCAGCTATCCGCCCGCCGCCGGGGAGGTGGCCGTCGGCTGGTCCGTCCCGGCCGCGGCGCTGCCGCCCGGCCCGCTCGTCCTGGCGGTGGAGGGTCCCGCGGCGCTCGACTGGGCCGCGCTGGCCGACGGCCTCGCGGAAGCCGTGCGCGCCACCGGCCGCGAGGTGTCGCTCCTCGACGTCCGTGCGCACTACGCGGCGGACGCCGGCGAGCGGATCGCCGCCCGCCCCGTCCCCGACGGCGACCCGTTCTTCACTCCCCTGTCCACGGCCCGGGTCGCGGACCTGTTCGACGCCGTTCCGCGGCCCGGACGCCCCGCCGGGGACGGGGTGTCGGTGGTGTACGGGCCGGGCGCCGCGCTGTGCGCGCCGGACGTGCTGTGGTACGCGGACCTGCCGAAGCGGTACGCCGAGGCGGCCGTGGCCAAGGGCGAACTGCCGGTCGGCGTCAATCTGGGACGGCCCGCCGCACCCGGCGGTCTGGTCCGCCTGTTCTACACCGACTGGCCCGTACAGGACCGGCACCGTGACGCGCTCGCCGGCCGCGTCGAGAGGTGGATCGACGTCCAGGACCCCGCCCGGCCGGCCTCGCTGGACGGTGCCGCGCTGCGCGCCACGCTGGCCCGTCTGGCCCGGGGCCCGGTGCGCACCCGTCCGTACTTCAACTCCACCCCGTGGGGCGGTCAGTGGGCGGCGAGCGAGCTCGGCTTCACCCCGCAGGCGGGCAACACGGCCCTCGGCTACGAGCTGATCGCGCCCGAGGCGGGCGTCCTGGTCGGCGAGAAGGGCGGGGCGCAGGTCGAGATCCCGTTCCAGCTGCTGTGCGTCGAGCATCCCCAGGAGATGCTCGGCGAGGAGGTGCACCGCCGGTTCGGCACGTCCTTCCCCATCCGGTTCGACTACCTCGACACCATGGGCGGCGGAAACCTGTCGCTGCACCTCCACCCCCGCGAGCAGTACATGCGGGAGGTCTTCGGCTGGCCGTACACCCAGCACGAGACGTACTACGTCACGGCGGGCGAGGACGGCTCCCGGGTGCTGCTGGGACTCACCGACGAGGCGGACCCCGAGGCCATGCGGCGCCAGGTGGAGGACTCCATCGCACACGGCACCCCGATGCCGGTGGAGGACCACGTCCAGTCCCATCCGGCGACCGTGGGGCAGCTCTTCATGATCCCGGCGGGCACGCCGCACGCCTCCGGCGCGGGCAACCTGGTGCTGGAGGTGAGCGCGACGCCGTACCTGTACTCGCTGCGGCTGTACGACTGGCTGCGCAAGGACGCCGCCGGCGCGTCCCGTCCACTGCCCTACGCACACGGCTTCGCCAACCTGGACACCGCCCGGCGCGGGGCGGACGTCACCAAGGACCTTGTCCAGCAGCCGCGCACGCTCCGCTCCGGGGAGGGCTGGCGCGAGGAGGTCCTCGGCGCGCTGCCCGAGATGTTCTACGCGGTGCACCGCCTCGTGGTGGCGCAGGGCCGCGAGGCCCCCGACGACACCGCGGGCCGCTTCCACATCCTCAACGTCGCGCAGGGCGAGGGCGCCGTCGTCGAGACGCGGGACGGCCGTACGCACACGATGGCGTTCGCGGAGACCCTCACCGTCCCGGCCTCCGTCGGCGCCTACCGCGTCCGCGCGGTGGGCGGCGACGAGGTGCGGATCGTCAAGGCGCTGGTGGTCGAACCGTGAGCGACGCCCGCGCGGGAGGGGTCCCGGTGCCGGTCCTCGACATCGGCGGTACGCATGTCACCGCCGCGCTCGTGGACCCCGGCACGCGTCGGCCCGTCCCCTCGACGGTGCTCCGCGCCCCGCTGGACCCGCGGGCGGCGGCCGGCGACCTCCTCGACGCCGTCGCCGGGGCCGCCCTCGCGTTGCCCGCCGGGCACGGCGGGTGCTGGGGTGTGGCGATCCCCGGCCCCTTCGACTACGCCACGGGTGTCGGCCGCTTCACCGGCGTGGGCAAGTTCGAGTCGCTGTCCGGCGTCGACGTCGGGGCCGGTCTGCGCGCGCGACTGGCCGACCGGGCGGAGCGGCTGTGCTTCCTCAACGACGCCGACGCGTTCGCCCTCGGCGAGTACGGCGTCGGTGCCGCCGCGGGCCACGACCGTGTCGTCTGCCTGACGCTGGGCACGGGGGTGGGCTCCTCGTTCCTGGCCGCCGGACGCCCGGTCCACACCGGCCCCCTGGTCCCGCCGCACGGACACGTGCACCGGCTGACGGTGCACGGCCGCCCGCTGGAGGACACCGTCTCCCGCCGAGGCATCCGGAGGCACTACGCGCGCCTCTCCCCCGAGGTGGGACAACTCCTCCCCGACGTCCGCGAGCTGGCCGCACGTGCCACGGCGGGCGACGCCGCCGCGGTGTCGGCCTTCCGCTACGCTTTCGAGGCACTCGGCCTTGCCCTGGCTCCCTGGATCGACCGCTTCGACGCCACCGCGGTGGTCGTCGGTGGCTCCATGGCCCGGTCGTGGGACCTGATCCACCCCGCGCTCACCGCGGGGCTGGCCTCGGCCGGCGGACCGGACGACGTACCCGTCCGGCCGGCCCGGAACCCCGAGGAGGCTCCCCTGACCGGGGCGGCCGAGTGGGTGCGGGGCGTCCCGGAGACCCGGTGAGGCCGGGGGTGCCGGTGCAGGCAGACGGAGGAAGGGGCAGGGGCATGACCGCTCGCCGGGGCAGCGGGCCGACCATGCACGATGTCGGCAAGCTCGCGCAGGTCAGCGCCATGACCGTGTCCCGCGTGCTCAAGAACGACCCCGGCGTGTCCGAGGCGACGCGCGAGCGGGTCTTCGCGGCGGTCGACCGGCTGGGCTACCGCCGCAACCAGACCGCGCGCAGTCTGCGCCTCGGGGGCAGCGGGATGATCGGCCTGGTCGTCACCAACCTCGCCAACCCCTTCTACTCACGGCTCGCGCTCGGCGTCCAGGAGATCGCGACGGAGTACGGCTTCCGCATGCTGCTGAGCAACTCGGGCGAGCAGCCCGAACGGGAGCCCGAACTCATCGACGGGCTCGTCGACCACCAGGTCGAGGGACTGATCGTCGTCCCGGCGGGCAGCAGGCAGCAGCATCTGGCCGCGGCCATGCGGCACGTCCCGGTCGTCTTCGCCGCGCGGCCGCCCGCCGGACTCGACACCGACTGCGTCCTGGTCGAGGACTTCCACGGCGCCCGCGAGGCGACCGCCTGCCTCCTGGCCGACGGACACACCCGGATCGCCTTCCTCGGCAATCCGCCGGCGCTCTACACCGGCGCCGAGCGCCTGCGCGGTTTCTGGGCGGCGCACGAGGAGGTCGGCACCGAGCCGGACAACGCCCTCATCCGTCAGGGTCTGGTCGACTCGGCCGCGGCGGAACGGGCCACCGTCGAACTGCTCGGGCAGTCCGAAGGCCCCACCGCGCTGTTCTGCACCAACAACCGCATCAGTCAGGGTGCGATCCGGGCCCTGTACAAGGCGGGGGTCACCCTTCCCGTCGCCGGTTTCGACGACTTCGACCTCTCCGACGTCCTCGGTCTGCCGCTGACCCTCGTCTCCTACGACGCCGACGAGATCGGCAGGCAGGCCGCGCGGCTGCTGATCGACCGCCTCGAACACCGGGACACGGCTCCGCCGGCCGCCCGCCGCGTCACCGTTCCGACCCGGGTGGTCCGCCACGGCCCGTGACCCGTTCACCCCTTCCCCGTGCCCGAGGCCGTGTGCGAGGGGGCGGGCGGCGTAGGTGAGGCGGACGACGCCGTCGGTGTGGCGTGCGGCGCTCGCGCGGACGCCGAAGACGTCGGCGAGGAGGTCCGGCGTGAGCACCTCCAGGACGGTCCCGCCGCGGCCACGGCGCCCTCGTGCAGGACGACCTTGCGATCGCAGAAGCGGGCGGCGAGGTCGAGTCGTGCAGGACGGCGAGGGCGGCGACGCCGGTGGCACGGATCTGGTCCAGCAGTTCGAAGCGGGCCCGGACGCCTAGGTGGTCGGTGAGTTCGTCCCGCACGAGCAACCCGGGGTCCTGGGCCAACGCCCTTGCCGCAACACGCGTTGACGCTCCCGGTCCTGCGCGACGTGAGCCCGCGGGTCCGCAAGGGCGACATAGTCGGCCTCGTCGCCCCCAACGGCAGCGGCGAGTCCACTCTGCTGCGGAGCGTCCACCGCTCCCTGCGCCCGTCGGACCACCGGGCCGTCTCCGACGCCGTCGACCGCTGCGGGGTACGGCCCGGGGGCCGCCGCGCCCGACGTGCCGGATGGGCACCGGCGCGGACGGCGCACTGAGGGGGTGTGCGGTGCACGGTGGGTGGTCGGGTCGGATTCCGCGCGCTCTACCGGTGACCGTCGGACCGCTGTGACCATGAGGTGATCGCCCGGGATTCCGTGACGGCGCGGCCTGCCCGTCGTGGCCCGTGCGCACACGGGGAAGGAGTGCACGGTGTTGCTTCTCGTCTCACCGGACAGTGTCGAGGAGGCCCTCGACTGCGCCAAGGCGGCCGAACACCTCGACATCGTGGACGTCAAGAAGCCCGACGAGGGCTCGCTCGGCGCGAACTACCCCTGGGTGATCAGAGCGATCCGCGAGGCGGTCCCCGCGGACAGGCCGGTCTCCGCCACCGTGGGGGACGTGCCCTACAAGCCCGGTACCGTGGCCCAGGCCGCGCTCGGCGCGGTCGTCTCGGGGGCCTCGTACATCAAGGTCGGGCTCTACGGCTGCACCACGCCCGAGCAGGCCGTCGAGGTCATGCGCGGCGTCGTCCGGGCCGTGAAGGACCACCGGCCCGACGCGTTCGTCGTCGCCTCGGGCTACGCCGACGCCCACCGGATCGGCTGCGTCAACCCGCTCGCGCTGCCCGACATCGCCCGCCGTTCCGGCTCCGACGGGGCCATGCTCGACACGGCCGTCAAGGACGGGTCACGGCTGTTCGACCACACCCCGCCGGAGGTCTGCGCCCGGTTCGTGGAGCTGGCGCACGAGGCGGGTCTCCTCGCCGCTCTCGCGGGCAGCGTCAAGGCCCCCGACCTGGAGGAACTGGCCCGTATGGGCACGGACATCGTGGGGGTGCGCGGGGCCGTCTGCGAGGGCGGCGACCGCAACGCCGGCCGGATCCGGCCCTCTCTGGTGGCCGCCTTCCGGGCGGAGATGGACCGGCACGTCCAGGCGCACGCGGCGGCCGTCGCCGCCGCGAACTGACCGCCCGGATGCCGGCCCGGCGTGTCCGCCGTGCGCCCACCGTCCGCGCCGGACGGTTCCCCGTGGCCGATCCGGCGACGGGCGAGGTCGTCGGCACGGCCGCCGAGCTGCGGCCGGGGGAACTGGACGCGGTCGTCGACCGTGCTCGTGCCGCCTGGTACGGGTGGCGTACGGACGCCGCCGCCCGTACGGCCGCGCTGTGTGCGGCGGCCGACGCCGTGGAGGCGGCCGGGACCGACCTCGCGCCCCTGCTCACCCGGGAACAGGGCAAACCTCTGGCCGAGTCGCGGGCGGAGGTCGCCCGTACGGCCGCGCGGCTGCGCTATTTCGCCGCGCTGGACCACGGCCCCCGCCCCCTCGTCGACGAGCGGCCGGTCCGCAGCGAGCTGCGCTGGCGTCCGCTGGGGCCGGTCGCCGCGATCGTGCCGTGGAACTTCCCGCTCCAGCTCGCGGCGGCGAAGTTCGCCCCGGCGCTCGCCGCCGGCAACACGGTGGTGCTCAAACCCTCCCCCTACACGCCGCTGTCCACCCTGCTGCTGGGGTCCGTCCTCTCCGCCGCCCTCCCCGCCGACGTCCTGACGGTCGTCACCGGACGTGAGCCGCTCGGTGCCCGTCTGGTTGCCCACCCCGGGATCCGGCACGTGACCTTCACCGGTTCGATCCCCACCGGGCGGGCCGTCGCCCGCGCGGCGGCGGACACACTCGCCCGGGTCACCCTGGAGCTGGGCGGCAACGACGCCGCGATCCTGCTGGAGGACGTGGACGTGGACGGCATCGCGGACCGGCTGTTCTGGGCGGCCTTCCGCAACTGCGGCCAGGTCTGCATGGCCGTCAAACGGCTCTACGTCCCCGCCCGGCGCCACCCGGAGGTCGTCGAGGCGCTGGCGCAACGCGCCCGGGACACGGTCGTCGGGCCGGGGCTCGATCCCGCCACCCGCCTCGGCCCGCTCAACAACGCCCCGCAGCTCGCCCGTGTCGCACACCGCACGCGTCAGGCGCTGGCGGCCGGCGCCCGCGCCGCGGCCGGTGGCCGACGGCTCCCCGGGCCGGGCCACTTCTTCGCCCCGACGATCCTGACCGATGTGCCGGCCCACAGCCCGATCGTGACCGAGGAGCAGTTCGGGCCCGTCCTGCCGGTGCTGCCGTACACACGTCTGGACGACGCCGTCGAGGCCGCCAACGGCACCGGCTTCGGGTTGGGCGGTTCGGTGTGGGGCACGGACCTGGACCGGGCCGAGGAGGTCGCGGACCGGCTCGACTGCGGCACGGCGTGGATCAACCACCACGCCGAACTCTCCCTCGCCCAGCCCTTCGCGGGCACCAAGGAGAGCGGTGTGGGGGTGGCGGGCGGGCCGTGGGGTCTGTACGGCAACCTCCAGCCGTTCGTCGTGCACCGCCCGGAGGAGACGTGTCCTTGAGGTTCGACGCGGCGGTGCTGCGTTCGTACGACGCTCCCTTCGCCGTCGAGGAGGTGCTCCTGTCGGCCGGACCGGCCGAGGGCGAGGTGCTGGTGCGCGTCGCCGGCTGCGGGATGTGCCGCACGGATCTCGCGGTCCGGAGCTCGGCGGGCCGCTCTCCGCTGCCCGCGGTCCTGGGCCACGAGGGCGCGGGTGTCGTGGTGGAGACCGGCGGCTCCGGCACGGGCCTGGACGTCGGCGATCATGTCGTGCTGAGCTTCGACTCCTGTGGGCACTGCGCGCACTGCCGGGGCGCGGCGCCCGCCTACTGCGACTCGTTCGCGCCGCTGAACCTGTTCGGCGGGCGTCAGGAGCACGCCGCACGGTTCACGGACGCGGCCGGGGGCGCGCTCGCCCCCCGCTGGTTCGGCCAGTCCGCGTTCGCCGGCTTCGCGCTGGTCCTGGCGCGCAACGCGGTCCGGGTGGACCCCTCGCTGCCCCTGGAACTGCTCGGGCCGCTCGGCTGCGGCTTCCTCACCGGGGCCGGCGCGGTACTGAACACCTTCGGCGCGGGCCCCGGCGACACCGTCGTCGTCCTCGGGGCGGGGGCGGTGGGTCTGGCCGCGGTGATGGCGGCGACGGCGGCCGGGGCGAGGGTCGTCGCCGTGGACCGGCACCCCGAACGGCTCCGGCTCGCCGAGGAATTCCACGCGTCGCCGCTGCCCGCCGCGACGCCGGATCTGCCCGGGCACATCCGGCGGCTGACCGACGGCGGCGCGCGGTACGCGCTGGACACCACGGGTTCGGGCAGGCTCATCAACGACGGGCTCCTGGCGCTGCGGCCCACCGGGCACCTCGGTCTCGTGGCCCGGCTGCACACCCCGTTGTCCCTCGATGTGGGCACTCTGGAGCAGGGCCGCAGGATCTCCCACATCTGCGAGGGGGACGCCGTGCCCGCGCTCCTCGTCCCGCGGCTGACGGCGCTGTGGCGAGCGGGGCGTTTCCCGTTCGACCGGCTGATCCGTACGTATCCGCTCGCCGACGTCAACGAGGCCGAACGGGACTGCGACGCGGGCCTCGTCGTCAAACCGGTACTGATCCCGTGGTGAGGCCCTACGCGCCGTCCTCCCCCGGCCCCCGGGTCAGGACCCGGCGGGCTTGTCCGCGAACACCCAACGGTTGCCCTCCAGAGCGTCGTTGGGCTCGGGCAGCGGTCCTCGTCCGTACCGGCGGGTGAAGTCGAAGGGCGTACGGACCACGGTGGACCAGCCCCGGCCCACCAGGTCTCCGACGGAGTCGGGGCGCGGCTCGCCGTTGAAGAGGTCCAGCAGGTCGATGCCGATCTGTTCCCTCGTCGCGGTGTAGAGCGCGCTGTCGCGGTACGCCCGCAGGTCCTTCTCCAGCTTGACCTCGTAGGCCAGGGTGCTTCCGCGCGCGCTCAACCGGTCGACGGCGTCGACGAGTTGCCGCTCGGCGGCGGGAGGCAGATAGAACAGCAGCCCCTCCGCCAGCCATGCCGTCGGCACGCTCGGGTCGAAGCCCGCGCCGGTCAGCGCGCCCTCCCAGTCGGCACGCAGATCGATCGGCACCGGGACCCGGGTCACCCGGGGCGTCGCCGGTGCCCCGGCGAGCACCCGGTGCTTGAACTCCAGCACGCCTTCCCGGTCGAGTTCGAACAGGACGCGGCCCTCGGGCCAGTCGAGCCGGAACGCCCGGCTGTCCAGGCCCGCGCCGAACAGCACCACCTGGCGTGCCCCTTCCCGCACCGAGCGGAGGAGGTGGTCGTCGAGGACCCTCGTGCGCAGGCCGAAGTAGCGTGCGAAGCGCCCCCACAGGGGATCGGTGTCCACGTCCGGCACCTGGTGCGGTCGCACGGGCCAGCCCGCGGAGGCGACGGCCGCCCGCACGAAGTGCTCGGCGTGGACGTCCCGCACCAGGCTGTCCTCGCGGTGGGTCTCCAGCGCCCGGGCCGCGGCGACCAGCAACGCGGTGGCGCCTACTCCCCCGTCGACGCCGTACGCTGCGGCGTTTCGTGACTCCGTGTCGACCATGGGTCCTCCTGGGCGGGGGTGAGCAATCGCGGTGGGGCGGGCGGAGAGAAGGGCGAGACGGTACGAAGCGCCTTCCTGTCCCCCACTATCCGGTCGCCGCTCCTCCCCCATCCGCGAATCCTGCGGCATTCATCCCCCCGGGTGACCGGGGCCAGTCGCACGTGAGGCACGTGGGGAAGCCGTGAAGAGTTCACGCACGCTTGTCGGTGTGCAGTCATAAAGGTGGAAAACTTGGAGGGCTCACCAGCGTCCTCGAGCACGTCGGACACCAACCACGCGAGGGGAGACCGGCCACCGATGTTCACTCCGCTACGGAGCACGATACGAACCGCCGCACTCACGCTTTCGGCCGTCACGGCCCTGGTCCTCGGCACCACCGCCATGACCGGCGCGGCAGCCGCCCCGGCCACCGCACCCGCACCCGCACCCGCACCCGCACCCGCACCCGCCAAGCAGGGTCCGACCTCGGTGGCCTACATCGAGGTGAACAACAACAGCATCCTCAACGCCGGCAAGTACACGCTCGCCCGGGGCGGCAACGTCTTCGACATCGCCGTGATCTTCGCGGCGAACATCAACTACGACACGGCCACGAAGACGGCCTACCTCCACTTCAACGACAACGTGCAACGCGTCCTGGACAACGCCGCCACCCAGATACGGCCACTGCAGCAGAAGGGGATCAAGGTCGTCCTCTCCGTGCTGGGCAACCACCAGGGCGCGGGATTCGCCAACTTCACGTCACAGCGGTCGGCCGCGGCGTTCGCACACCAGATGTCGGACGCCGTGCGCACCTACGGCCTCGACGGCATCGACTTCGACGACGAATACGCCGAGTACGGCAACAACGGCACGGCGCAGCCCAACGCCAGTTCCTTCGTGCAGTTGGTGACGGCACTGCGCGCGGACATGCCTGACAAGATCATCAGCCTGTACAACATCGGCCCTGCCGCCTCGCGCCTGTCCTACGGCGGCAACGACATCTCCAGCGCATTCGACTACGCCTGGAATCCCTACTACGGCAGCTGGCAGGTGCCCCGCATCGCGCTGCCCAAGTCGAAGCTGTCGCCGGCGGCCGTCGAGATCGGCCGCACCTCACGCAGCACGGTCGCCGACCTCGCCCGCCGCACCGTCGGCGAGGGATACGGCGTCTACCTGACATACAACCTCGACGGCAGCGACCGCAGCGCCGACATCACCGCCTTCACCAGGGAGCTCTACGGCAGCGACGCCCTCTACACACCGTGAGAACCCGCGCGGGCCGCGCTGCCGACATCGTTGTCGACACCACGGCCCGCCACCCCCGGCCGACCCGCAGCGCAACCTGGCGCCGGCCGCGGGCCGGTTCTGCGACCACCTCGGCGGCCGACATGCCCGATATCGTGCTGCCGCCGCCCGCCTCCCTCCACGCGGACCGGCAGCAGGCCGGTCCCGGCCGACGCCCGCACCCCGGCCATGCCCCTTCGGGTGTCAGACGACCCGGCCCGCGGAGGCGTCGAGGAAGGCTGCCAGGGCGCGCAGCGCGAGGCCGTTGGTCAGTCCGCCGTTCGGGAAGCGTGAGGCGCCGCGGATGAACTCGCTGACCGGGGCCTGCGGCCACCGGCCGTCGGATTCCTGGGCGAGCAGCCAGACGACACCCCGGCGGACGGCCTCCTCGTCCGTGCCGCGCCCGGCGGCCAGCAGGGCGCACACCGCCCATGCGGTCTCCTCCACCGTTCCCGGTGCGACCCCGTCCCCGGTACTCCACGAACCGTCCGGACGCTGGGTGCGCGCCAGCCATTCCGCGGCCCGCAGAGCGGCAGGATGCCCACCGGCCCCCGCCTTCACCAGCGCCTCCAGCACGACCGACGTCCCCGAGGTGTAGCTGCGGTACCAGACCGAGTCGAAGGAGCCGTCGGGGCGCCCACTGGACAGCAGCCAGCGCAGCGCCGTCCGAACGACCCGGCCGTCGGCGGGCACCCCCGCGTTCAGCAGCGCCAGGAGGGCCTGGGCCGTGGTGTGGGGGCAGGGGCCGCAGTTGTCGACCCTGGTGTTGCGGACGCACAGGCTCCACGAACCCCGGCCGTCCTGCTGCGCGAGCAGCCACTGCACACCGCGGGCGACGTGTTCGTCCTCGCGTCCGCCCGGCATGCGCGCCAGCGCGGACGTGATCTCGGCGGTCTCCACCGCCGCCGGCCAGCCGTGCGGCGAGGACCAGCCCCAGAAACCCGCGGGGCAGCCGAAGGCGGTGAACGGCCGGTCCTGCTGGCGGTCGTGGAACAGCGAACGGGACAGGGACAGTCGCGGGTCGGCTGTGTGACCGGCCTCCATCAGGCCTTCGACGGCGTAGACGGACCAGGTCAGATCCAGCGGCATCATGTTCCACGAACCGTCCGGATTCGCCTTCGACCGCAGCCACTCCACAGTCGACGCCACCAGGTCCGGGGCCGCACCGGACCGTGCCAGTGCCTCGCAGGTCAGTCCGGCCGCCCAGGGGTCCTCACTGAACTCCCCCGTCATCCCCTCGTGCTCGTAGATCTGCCGGATCAGCCGGAGCGCGGAGGGCCTGCCCACCCGGTTGAGCAACCTCCGCACCGGGCCCTGCGCGCGGGTTCGGGCCTGGGCGAGTGCCGCGGCGGCGACCAGAGGAGCGCGGAAGTCGAGCAGCTCACGGAACAGCCGGGGGAACGCGGCAAGTTCCAGCGGGAGCCGCGGAAGGTCCTCGGGGTCGAGCCATCCGGCACGGGCGTAGAACCGCCGGCACACCGCGGCCATCTCCCGATGAGAGATCGCCTCCAGCCCACCGAAGTCCTCGAGCCACGACCGCGCCGCACGGATCGTCTCGGCCGCCCGCTCCGGCGCGAGGTGCTGCAAGGTCGCGGCGGCGACCGCAGTGGGACCGGCCTCGGTCGGCATGTGGGGAATGGTGCTCCATCCGCCGTCGGCGGCCTGGGTGCGGCACAGCCACTCCACGCCCTTCCCGACGAGGTCCGCGGACCGCACGGGATCGGCACAGTGCAGTGCCGAGACGGCCCCCACCGTGGCCAGGACCGAGGTCCATCCCTCGGCTCCGTGATCGAAGACCCCGTCGGGCCGCTGCACTTCCCAGAGGGCACGCGCGCCGGCGTGCATCGCGTCATTGGCTTGGTCAAGCAGTCGCGGACTCGTCGGCTGCAACTGCTCCTCCTTTCTCCTGGTCACAGTGGCCTCGAAAGGAGCTGGGCCGGCGGGGCGTCCCATCTCTGGAATGGCGCATCCGTGTGACCGGTCCGCCATCGAGGGTCTCTGGTCATTGTGTGTCGGAGGGCCTTCACGAGCTGTCCGGATCGGGCGCACACGGGCGCGACAACTCTTGTTCGGGTGCGGGCAATGCGGCGAGAAATTCACGCGGGTGATTCCCGCCTGCTCGCCAATCCGCACGTCACGGAGTTGCAGACCTGCCTTCCCACGAGAGTTCCCCAGCCTTGCCCGGAATGTCAAGAGGCACCCCGTGCGCCGGCCCGTCTTTAATTCCTCCCCCGTCGGCGCCTTTATCCAGTAACCATCTCAGCGAGGGACAAAGCCACCCTTACTCGAAACCAAACCCCACCGCACGCAAAGAATCATCCGTCTCACGAAATCGCCATTCCTTGACAACGCCGGATCACTTCTCGTAGCTTTCAGCCGACTGCGCCGAATCGAACGGAGATCGCCAGTGTCATTACGCGCCATCGGAGCAGGAATCGGTCGCACCGGAACGTTCTCTCTCCATCTCGGCCTGAGCGCATTGCTGGGCCAGAAGTGCTATCACATGCTCGAGGTGACCCAGCGTCCCGAGCATGTATCGCCGTGGGAACAGGCCTTCACGGAAGGCAGCCCCCCATCCGGCTGGGAAAGCTTCTTCGACGGTTACGGGGCCGCGGTCGGCGGCCCGACATCGGCGTTCTGGCGGGAGTTGCAGACCGTGTTCCCGGAGGCGCTCGTGGTGCTTTCGGTCCGCGACACCGAGGAATGGTGGCGGAGCTTCTCGCAGACGGTCGTCCCCGTGCTGGAGCGGCACCTGGCGCACCCGGAGCACGCGGACGCGCGGATCATCGAGCTGGGCCACCTCACGACCGTCGAGCACCTGACGACCGCATGGTCCGACGAGACCGCAGCCAAGGCCGCCTACGAAGCGCACAACGACGAGGTGCGCTCGCTCGTGCCGGCCGAGCGGCTGGTCGAGTGGTCCCCCGCCGACGGATGGGGTCCGCTCTGCCGCGCGCTGGACGTCCCCGAGCCCGAAGAACCGTTTCCGCACCGCAACACCACCGCGGAGTTGCGGGCCATGGCCGAGTTGTGACCGGCCCGGCGTCCACCGCGCCCCTCCGCGGCGCCCGACGCCGGGGAACGGCCGGCCGCTGTCGGGCCCCTCGGGCCCGGCGGCGGCCCGACGCCTTCCGTCCTCCTGCCGGAGCCGGTGTTCCGCGTCGGCGCACGGCGGTATCCACATCTTTTCCTTTCCTGGCCGGTGACCAGGCCGCCGTCCGGATTCCAGGGCGGGGTCGCGAGAGGAGAGCTGGGGTCTGTTTTCGGACGATGAGCAAGTAATCAGCCATCGTTTTCGGAAGCGCCGGCATTACCGGTTCCGTGGTACCAGCAACCCTCTCCTTTGTCAGGAGTGCGGCGGCCGACGGCGGCCGCGCCCGTACCGGATCGTCACATGGAGCCGGGGGCGCCGTCGTCGCCTCGGGCCCGGTACCGTCCACGCCCTTCATCACGCCAGATCAGACCGGCGCGAAGGAACGCGGCAGCCGTCGCTCCCGGGCCCGGTCGCGGCCCGGCCCGCTTTCCCCCACAAGTCGTCGCGACGCGGAAATAAACATGGCGAAGGTCACACCGTGACACCGAGAAACGTCCCCTGACTACCGCCCACAGTCCTCGCCCGCAGCCCTCCGCGCGCCGATTCGGCAATTGCTGCTCCATCCGTTCATCCGGAACAAATCGCCCTCTTCCGGGTTTCATCGGACCGGTCTTGCGCGGGGAGCCGTCTCATGGTCACACTGAGAGAGTCGGCGCTCTTTCAGTCGCCCGGCGGAACAGTGCCCCCATTCTCGTGCCTGTTCTCTTCCCCGGCCTCTCCCCCACTTCTCCCCCTGCCGATTCCTGCACATCACCCCCCGCTTCACAGCGCCTATTCCTTTCGCCGCGCCGTCTTCTGCAGACGGTCGCGGTCGCCTTCTCCATGCCCCGTGGCACGTCGACAGGAAGGCCATCCCGTGGATCCGGCAATGTACGAACTCTCTCTCAACGAAAACCATTCGGCACTGTTACCGGGTGTGGCCCGGGCGGTCCGGGATTCCGGCGAGCGCGTCAACCTCACCCTCGACGCGCTCGCCACCGGGCTCACCGAGGAACTCGCACGCCGGCTCGGCCTTCCGCCCACCCGGGTCGTGGCGGGCCCGGGGTCGGGCGCGCTGCTCCAGCAGTTCCTGAACGCGCACGCCGGGCCGGGCACCGAGGTGCTGCACGCCTGGCCGTCGTTCGAGATGTATCCGCTCCTCATCCGCAACGCCCGGGCCGAACCCGTCGCGGTGCCGCTGACCGGCCAGGAGCACGACCTGACCGCCATGGCCGCCGCCGTGACGGACCGCACCAGGATGGTGCTGCTGTGCAACCCGAACAATCCGACGGGCGAGGTGCTCGGGCACGACCGCCTGAGGGACTTCGTGGCCGCGCTGCCGCCGGGCGTTCTGGTGCTGGTCGACGAGGCGTACCGCGAGTTCGCCCCACCCGGCGAGCTCGCCGACGCCATGGCGCTGGCCAAGGAGGACGAACGGGTCGCGGTCGTGCGGACGTTCTCCAAGTCGCACGGGCTGCTCGGACTGCGGGTGGGTCACCTGGCCGGCGCGGAGGCGGTGGTCGGGCCGCTGCGGAGGATGACGCCGTTCTTCCGGGTGAGCACCGTCGCGCAGGCCGCCGCGATGGCCGCGCTGGAGGCCGAGGACGTGATGCGGGAGCGATGTGCGGAGGTCGCCCGGGAGCGGGACCGGGTCCGGGCCGGACTGCTGGACCTGGGCCTGCGGGTGCCGCCCAGTGGCGCGAACTTCCTCTGGCTGCCGCTCGGTGAGCGGAACAAGGCCTTCGTGGACCATCTGGCCGCCCACGGTGTGGTGGTGCGTGAGATCGCGGGAGCGGGCGTACGGGTGAGCACCGGAACCCCGGAGGCCAACGACGCCGTCCTGGCGCTGGCGAAGGACTTCGTCGCGAAGGAGCCCACCGCTCAGGAGAGCCCGGCGCCGGAGTGTGCCGGATGACCGCCGAGGCCGTGGCGGCGCGGACGGCGGTGCGGGAGGTCACGCTGTCCCCCGCGGCCAGGGAGCTGCGCCGGGAACTCGACCTCCGCTGGCCGGCCGGCGGGGACCGGATGCACGAGATCGCCCGCTACGCGCTGCTGGCCCCCGGCAAGTTGCTGCGACCGCTGCTGCTGGTGGCCTCCGCCGAGGCGACCGGCGGATCGCGCAGCGAGGTGGTGCCGGCGGCACTGGCCGTGGAATACCTGCACGTCGCCTCATTGATCCACGACGACGTCATCGACGGTGACGACCTGCGGCGGGGCCAGAGTTCCGTGCACGCGCTGTACGGCGTGCCGGACGCCATCGCCACCGGGGACGCGCTGCTGTTCCGGGTGTTCTCGGCGGTCGCCGAGTGCGTCGCGCTCGGGGTGCCGGACACTGCCGTGCTGGCCGCGGTCCGGGTGCTCGCGGAGGCCGGCGAGGACTTGTGCCGGGGGCAGGTCCAGGAGGCGGAGCTGGCCGCCGCGTGGCCCGGCGCGGGTGGTCTGGAGGCCTACCGGGAGATGGCCTCGCTGAAGACCGGGGCCCTGCTGCGGGCCGCCTGCCGGGCCGGTGCGCTGCTCAGCGGCGGCTCGCCCGAGGAGACCGAGGCGGTCACCGTCTTCGCCGGTCACCTGGGACTCGCCTTCCAGATGTACGACGACCTCTTGCCGTATCTCGCGGACCCGGCCGTCACCGGCAAGCCCGGCACGAGCGACGCCGCCAACCTGCGCCCCACCTTCCCGGTGCTGCTGGCGCATGAGGCCGCGGGACCGGAGGACCGGCACCGTCTGGAGCAGGCCCTCGGCGGCGATTTCACCCCGGAGCGCACCTTCGCCGTGCTGCGCGAGGTGCTCCTCGCGACCGGCGCCCTCGACCTCGCCCGGGACCGGGCGTACGCCGAGATCGCGCGGGCGAGGGCGGCGCTGGCCCCGCTGCCCTCCGGTGACGCGCACGGGCTTCTCTCGGCGATCGCGGACCTGACCGTGCACCGGGACCGCTAGCGATGGCGGGCCGGTGGACACGCGGCCGGACGACCGTCCTGGCCCATGTGCAGACCTGGCGTCCGTACACGACCAGCTATCCCGCCCTGCTCGGACTGGCCGGCGCCGCCTGGGCCGCGGACGCCGGTGTGCGGCGGCCGGCCGTCGCCGCGGGCGCGGCGGCACTGGGCTGGCTGTCCGGGCACTACCTGGGTGACTGGTTCGACCGGGGGCTGGACGCGATCGCCAAGCCGCAGCGGCCGATTCCCTCCGGACGTCTGTCGGCGGACGCGGCGCTGGTGGGCGGGGTGCTGTGCGCGACGGCCAGCGCCGTCCTGGTGGTGGCCGCCAACTGGGCCGTCCTGCCGCTGTTCCTGATCGCGATGGCCGGCATCGTCGGCTACAGCCGGGTCTTCAAGAAGCGTGGCCTGTCCGGGAACGTGTCCCGGGGCGCGCTGACCGCCCTCGCGGTCGTGATCGGCGCGATGATCGCGCGTCCCGCACCGCCCTGGTCGCTGCTGCCGGTGGCGGCCGGGCTCCTGCTGCACGACACGGCGTCGAACCTGGTCGGCACCGTACGGGACGTGGACGGCGACCGGGAGGGCGGGTACCGGTCGGTGCCGGTGCGGCACGGCGTGCGGCGCGCGGTCCGGCTGGCGTTCGCCCTGTACGCGGGCGGACTGGCGCTGGTCGCCTCGGCCGCCGGATGGGCGCCGCGCGACGCGGCCGGGCAGGTGGCGCTGCTCGTCGTGGCCGCGGGCTGCGGTGCGGCCGCGTTCGTCCCACTGCTGCGCTCGGGTCCGGTGATCGACGCCCGGTCCGCGCTGCGCGCGCACGAGGTGCTGGTGGCGGAGCGGCTGGTGCTGGCCGCCGCCGTCCTCGCCGGCGCCCGGGGGGTGGTGACGGCCACCGTCGTGCTGCTGCCGGTCCTGCTGTTCTCCCTGGTCACCCAGAAGCTGATGCGTGCGGGCCACGAGTTCCCGCCCGCCCCGGCTCCCCTCTTCGGAAAGGATCCCTCGGCGTGAGAAGTTCCCTGCTCGTACGCGTGGGCCGCCCCGCCCGCGGCCGGAGTGCCTCCGCGGAGGCTGCCGCCCGGCGTGCGGTGACTCCCGGCGGTCCGGCCGGCGTACGGGGACGGCCGGCCGGGACGGTCGGCGCGGGCGTACGGCACGCGTCGCGCTGTCACATGCGGCCGCTCCCGCTCACCCAGGGTCTCGCGCCGCGGGCGCCGGCCCGCTACCGGCAGGAGAACACCCGATGAACGTGGATGTGGTGGTGTGCGGCGCGGGCGTCGGCGGCCTGGCCGCGGCCTGCGCGCTCGGCCGGCTGGGCCTGCGCGTGCTGCTGTTGGAGAAGCAGCCCCGGCCCCGGCCGGTGGCGAAGGGCGAGGTCTTCCAGCCCGGTGCGCTGCGGGTGCTGCGCGAGTGGGGCGTGTCCGGCCTGCTGGAGCGGGCGGGTGCGCTGCGCCTGGACAGGCTCGTCGCCCGCGACCGGGACGGCACCGCGCGGATGGCGCTGGACTACCGGCGGCTGCCCGTCGACGGGAACTGGCTGCTCGCGCACGACTACCCGGCCATCCTGCGCGCGTTCACCGAGGCGTTGCCGCCCTCCGTCGAGCTGCGCCGCGGCGTCCTCGCGGACGAGCCGGCCCGGTCCCCCGACGGCCGGGTCACGGGAGTGACTCTGACCGAGGACGGCGCGCGGCGCACCGTGTCGGCGGCGCTGGTCGTGGCGGCCGACGGGATCTCCTCCCGGCTGCGGCGGGCGGCCGGGATCGACCTGGACCGGCGGGAGTACCCGCACCGGCTGGTCGCGATGGAGCTGACCGGCGCGCCGGAGGTCGAGGCCGACTTCTCGGCGTACGTCACCGCGCGCGGGCTGCGACTGCGCTACCCGCTTCCGGGGGGCCGGATCCGGCTGTACGCGCAGGCCGGGCCCGGGGAACTGCGTGGGGCGGGGCCGGGTGAGCTGGACCGCTGGGCCGCCGCGCTGGTCCGGGACACCCCGGCGCTGGCCCCGTTGGAGGACGCGATCCACGAGGCCCTGCCGCGGCGTCAGACCCTGCCGGTGGTCCGGGCACTGGCGCCCCGGCTGACCGTGCCGGGCCTGGCGCTGGTCGGTGACTGCGGGCACGTCGTGCATCCGATGGCGGCGCAGGGCATGAACAGCGCCGTCGCCGACGCCGACCGTCTGGCCGAGGTGCTGCGGGAGTGCGGCGACCTGACGGCCGCGTCCGTGGACCGGGCACTGCACGCGTACGGGCGTGCTCGTCACGCCGATCTCGTACAGGTGGGGCGGACCAGTCACAACGCCGCGCGGATGGTGACCGACCTGTCGTGGACGGGCCGGCTGCTGGGTCGGCGTGCCCTGCGGTACACGGGCGCCAACGACCGGATCCGCTACACGGTCATGCACAACATGGCCGGGCTCGGGGCGCATCCGCTGACCCCTCTGGACCGGCTGCATCAGATCGGGCTGCTGCCGGACCCGAGGGCCCGGCGGCGGCCGGTGTGGGCGTAGCGGACAAGGAAGCCAGGAGACCAGGGGAAGGTGATGTGGTGATGACGAACGACGGGACCCGGTTCGAGGTCCGCCCGATGTCCGGCGCGCTCGGCGCCGAGGTGCGCGGGGTGCCGCTCGACCGGATGACGGAGGCGGATTTCGAGGCCGTGCGCGACCTGCTGCTGGAGCACCTGGTGTTGTTCTTCCCGGACGCGGCGGGCCTGGCTCCCGAGGCGCACAAGGAGTTCGGCCGCTGGTTCGGCGAACTGGAGGTGCACCCCTTCCTGCCCAAGCTGCCCGGACACGAGGAACTCGTGGTGCTCGACTCGGAGCAGGGTGCGAAGGCCGACGTCTGGCACACCGACGTGACGTTCTCGCCCTCTCCACCGTTGGCGTCGGTGCTCCAGCTCGTCGAGTCTCCGCCGGCCGGCGGGGACACGATGTGGAGCAACCAGTACCTGGCTTACGAGGCGGTGTCCGCGCCTCTGCGGGAGATGCTCGACGGGCTCACCGCGGTGCACGTCTTCGAGCACCCGTCCATGCCGTTCCGCGGTGAGGCGGAGCATCCGGTGGTCCGCACGCACCCGGAGACCGGCCGCCGGTCCCTGTACGTCAACCGGCTGTTCACCCGGCGCATCGCGCAACTGGCGCCCGGGGAGAGCGACGCGCTGCTGCGATACCTGTTCGAACTCTCCGAGAGCCCGCAGCGGGTGTGCCGCTACCACTGGCGGCCGGGCGCGCTCGCGATGTGGGACAACCGGGCCACCCAGCACTACGCGGTCAACGACTACACGGGCCGCCGCGTCGGCTGGCGGGTGACGGTCCTGGGCGACAAGCCGGAGGGCGAGGAGCCGCGTTGGCCGCACTGGTCGTCGGGAACGGAGGGCGACAGCGCCGAGAGCACACGGTGAACGGAGCGTCACCCCCGCGCCCTCACGGTTCCTGACCTCACCGTTCGCAGACCCACCGCCGGGCGGGGGCCCACGGCCCCCGCCCGATCGACGGCCGGGTCTCCCCTCGGTGGGGACCGGTGCCGGTGGAGGGGAGAACCGCGCGGCGTCAGAGGGAACGACCGGCCTGTCACCGGCCCGGCGTCACCGCAGGGAGAGGTGGACCAGGCGGGCTCCGCTCTCGTGCCCCGCGTCGGTCGCCAGGGCCACGTAGCGGGCGGTGACGTCCGTGCCGAGGTGCCGGGTGCGGGCGCGGCCCGTGAGCCGGCCGGCCGGGGTGTAGGTGAGGCCGTCACCGCTGAACTCGGCGTGCAGTGCGGGGACACGGCCGTTCGTCCAGTCCGTCCGGATGTCACGAACACGGACCTGGGCGCCGAGGTCGACGACCAGACGGCCGTTCGGACCGGGCGTCCACGCCGTCGCCGGATCACCGTCGACAGCCGCGGAGGGGTCCGACATGCCCGTCGGCAGCGGGCTGGTCGGGAACACCGTGCGGCCCAGTGCCAGATCGCGCAGGGGGTAGGCGGTCGCCCGCTTCAGGGTGACCGTCGTGGGGCGGCCCGGGCGGACCACGGCCACCTCGCTGCGGCCCTGGGCGGTCACCCGCACGCGACAGGCCGGTCCCGTGAGCTCGACCGACGCGGCGTCGATCACCCGCGCCCGCAGGCCCGTCGGCAGCCGGCGGCCGTCGAGGGGACGCAGGGTCAGTCGTGGCGGCAGCAGCCGGGCGTCGGCCGCGTCGAGTGCGGCGTCGTATGCGGTCCCAGCGTCGGTGAGGGTCTGGCTTCCCTCGAAGAGCAGCCTCGCGGATCCCGTCTGCGGTATGTCGACGCGCGTGGTGACGGGCTCGTCCGACAGGTTGAACAGGCTGAGGTGGTCGTCGGTGAGCGTCGCGCGGACGGCTTCGGCGTCCGCGCGTGGCGTGGGTACCGCGGCCCGCTCGCGCAGCGTACGGGAGGAGGCACCGGGGAGTCCCTCGACCACGAGGGGTGCGGCCGGGCCGTCGGCCAGGATGATCTCGTCCTGGTGGACCGTCAGGGGAGAGCCGGAGCCGCGCACCACGAGGCCCGCGCGGCCGTCGACGTCCAGCCACCCGCCCCGGCTGGTGACGTCGGGCACCGGCCAGGACGCGAGGTCCTTCCACCGGAGTCCGTCCGCCGACCCCTGCACCGTGTAGGCGCGCCCGGCGGCGGCCTCCCAGCGCAGGGTGACCCGGTCCACCGCGTGCGGAGCCCCCAGGTCGACGGCGAGCCAGCTGTCCGCGCGGGGGCGGTCCGCCCGTGAGACGGCCCACCGGGTGGTGGTGCTGCCGTCCACCGCCAGTGCCGGCTCCTTGCCGGTGTCGTAGGAGGAGGCGGTGGCCGTGCCGCTCCGGGCCAGATCGGCGCCGTCCGCCCCGTCGCGCGCCTCGAGCGCGAAGAGCGAGTATCCGTAGGCCGGGTCGGGACGCAGGCCGAGCATGCGCACATGCCGTACCTCGGTGCGCGCGAACGTCACCTCGTCGACGCGCCCGGCCGACGGGGCGGGCTTGGAGTCGGAGGAGGCCACGGTGGCGCTGCCCTCGGCGAAACGGTAGGTCCGCGCCCCGGTCAGGCCCGGCACACCCGGCATGGTCAGGTTGTGGATCTCCAGGTGCCCCTCCCCCGCCGCGACGCCCGACGTCGCGTAGACGACGGCACCGGTGGGAAGCGTGGTGAATCCCGCGTATCCGGGTCCCACCTGCAGCATCGTGGCGCTGCCGTCGAACCCGTCCCGGCTCCTGTGGTACGTCCGCACCTGGCGTCGCGTCGCCTTCAGGGACGTCGCCGGCAGGAACATCGCCGTGGCGCCGCTGAGCTTGAACAGCCAGTCGTCGTGGCCCGGTTGCCAGGCGAACTTCACGAAGCCGGGCTTGGTCACCGCGCCCGCCCACGCCGCGGGCGTCTGGTGCGACACCAGGCCGGGGCCGGGGCCGAAGTCGGTGACCCCCGCGGCGCGTTCGAACAGCTCGTCCGAGGTGAGGGGGCGGACCGTGCGGCCCCGGTCGTGCGCCCACTGATGCAGGAGACAGCTGATGGCGAGTTCCGCGCGCGCCTCCGGCTCGTACTTCGGCTCACCCGAGAACTTGGCGATCCTGTATTCGGGCGGGTAGCTCTGGTACGCCTCCAGTCGCTCCGCCAGCGCGGCTTCCGCCCGTGCGGCCGCCCTGTCCCCCAGCACCTGGGCGAGGAACGCGAGCGGGATGACGTCACGGCCGTAGAGGTGCTCACGGTCGTTGACCATGGGCATCAACGGCTCACCGGCGTCGCTCATCACGCCGAGGAGGGTGCTCCAGAGCTGGTCGGCGTTCGGCTGGTTGGTGAGCACCTGCGGCATCGCCCGGCCGGCGGCGATGAAGTGGGCGGCGTTACGGCCGGACGTGCGCCACAGTTCCTCCTGGTAGTGCGGTCCGAACGAGCCGTGGTTCTCGACGATGAAGGTGTCGTACAGGTTGCGGGCGGTGTTGTCGGAGACGGGGGCTCCGTCCACGCGCGCCGGGTTCGCCAGATCCGCCTGGGGCAGTCCGGTCTCGTTGCGCGACCACGCACCGAATGCCGCGGTCCAGTCGCCGTGCCGCGGGTCGTCGGCGGCCCACGCCAGTCCCGGGGCCAGGGACTGCGCGTAGACACCCATCTCCTCGAGCTTGGTGTCCCCTTCGTGACCGCCGAGCAGCCCCCGAGGCGTCCAGCTGCCCGATGCGGGGTCGTTGCCGGTGCCCAACGCGGTGGTGTACGCGGCCTGTTCACGGGCGATGGTGTCCACATGGGCGCGCGTGGTCTCGTCGAGGTCGTCCCACAGCAATCGCGCCGCGAGTACGAAGTACAGCTGGAACGTGGTGTCGAAGAACAGCGTCCGGCCCCATTGGGTGCCCCCCGTCAGCCTGTTGGACGCGGCGAAGTGCTTGATGGTGGCTATGGTGCGGGCCTTCAGGACCTGCTTGTCGATCCCCGCTCGGTCGGCGTCGTAGCCGCCGCGTGTGAGCAGGACCGCATGGCCGAGCACGACGGCGAAGCCGAAGTCCTTGTCCGTGTAGTAGCCGCGGGCCGCGTCCCACTGGGTCTCCGTCCAGCGGGTGTGGTTCAGCAGGACGCGGTGATAGATGTCCGCCACCGGGGCCGACTCCGTGTGGCCCTGCTTCCGCCCCTGAGCCCGAGCCTCGCCGCTGCCGAGGGTCAGCGGCAGCGAGGCGAGCGCGCCGGTGGCGCCGAGGAGTTGGACGAAGCGACGGCGGTCGATCGGGGATCTCGGCAGCACGTGCGGCACCTCTCGGTCGGACAACGTTGTCAGGGGTGGCCTGAATTCTTCGGTCCCGCAGGTCGCTACGTCAAGGGGTCGGAGACACGGGAGCGGGAGGCCGGGGAGCGCCCCTTCGCGTCGCGGGAGGGTGCCGGCCTCCCGCGGACAGCTCGCCCCCCTCCCCGGGCCCGCCCTACGCCGGCGGCAGCTCCACGGGGAACGGCTCCGCGAAGTCGGCCGAGCGGCTCACCGCCTCCCAGTCACTCGCCTCGGCCACCTGACCGCGGGAGTACTCGAGCGCCATGGTCACCGCGTTGACCCCGAGCAGCAGATGGCTCGGAACCTCGCCACGCCGCACCGTACGCACGACGATGTCGGCGGCCCGCTCCGGGTCGCCCGCGGCGCCCACCGCGCTCTGGCGCACCCGCCGGTTCATCGCGCCGACCGTCTCGTCGTAGGCCTCCGGGATCGCGTGGACGGTCATGGACGAGCCCGCCCAGTCGGTGGCGAAGCCGCTCGGCTCGACCACCATGAACCGCACCCCGAAGGGCGCGGTCTCCGCGGCCAGGGACCGGGTGAATCCGTCGACCGCGAACTTGGCCGCCTGATAGGAGGCGATGCCCGGGGACCCGCCGACGCGTCCGCCCACCGAGCTGAACTGGACCACGGTGCCCGATCCCTGCCGGCGCATAGCGGGCAGTGCCGCCTTGGTCACGTGGTAGACGCCCCAGAAGTTCGTCTCGAACTGGGCGCGGAAGTCGTCGTCGTCCGCCGTCTCCACCGGTGACACGTTGGCGTATCCGGCGTTGTTCACCAGCACGTCGATGCGGCCGAAGCGGTCGAGCGCGGCGTCGACCGCCTTCCGGGCCGCGTCGGCGTCGGTGACGTCGAGCGGCAGGACCAGCGCGCGGTCGCCGTGGCTCCCCAGTTCCTTGGCGAGCGCGTCGGGGCGGCGGGCGGTGGCGACGACGAGATCGCCTGCGGCGAGGGCCGCGGTCACCAGGGCGCGGCCGAGCCCGCGGGACGAACCGGTGACGAACCAGACCCGTGCGGCATGTGCTTCTTCAATCTCACTCATACATATAGTGCAACACCGTTCTCTAAATAATGCAACACCGTTGCGCTACCTGTTTCTATGATGGCCGTATGACTCAGCCAGCCGCCTTCCGGCGAGCCCGCAGCACGGAGGCCAAACAGGCGCGAGAAGCATCGATCCTGGAGGCGGCCCGGCGGCTCGGCCGGGAGCGCGCCATCCGCGAGGTGACGCTCACCGACATCGCCGCCGAAGTGGGCATGCACAAGTCGGCACTGCTGCGCTACTTCGAGACGCGGGAGCAGATCTTCCTCGAGCTGACCGCGGAGGGCTGGCGGGAATGGTCCGCGACGTTGCGCGCCGACCTGGGGACGAGGCGGGAGGCCACCGCCGCGGAGGTCGCGGAGGTGTTCGCCGGGACATTGGCCGCACGTCCCTTGTTCTGCGACCTGCTCGCCCAGGCCCCGCTCAACCTGGAGCGCAATGTGTCGCTGGAGACGGTGCGTGCGTTCAAGCTCGTGACGCTGCACGAAGTCGCTCTGATCGGCGCCGAGCTGGACCGTCTCCTGGGGCTCGACGAGCAGCAGGTCCTCGACATGATCTCCACCGCCACGGGCATGGCCGGCGCCCTGTGGCAGATGGCCAGTCCCGGCCCCCGCCTGCGGGAACTCTACGCCGACGACCCTCGGCTCGGGCACGCGGTCGTCGAGGTGGAGCCACGCCTGCGCCGCGTCCTCGGCGCTTTCCTCACGGGTACGGGTACGGGCGCGGGGGCCGGCGCCCCGGCCCGGGGCGCGAGCGCGGCAAGCGGGACGAGCGGAGCAGGCGGGGCCACCACGGCCAGAAACGGCTGACCCCAGACACCCCGCCCCGGCCCACCCCACCCGTGGGACCGGGGGCTCGCCGGTGCGCACGGCGGCGGCGATCCCGTCGAACGGCTGGGCCCGGTCACCGGCTCCCCGCCCTCGGGACCGGGCAGTCGTCCCGCTGGGGATGCTCGACCTCTACGCAGCGGTCCCCGGCTACGGCCACCCCAGCCACCAGATGAACAGGCCGCTCAGCAGGACGAGCAGGAAGAGCGCGGCGTTGGTGCGACGGTAGGCGACCAACAGGGCCACGAACTCGCGGATCATGGCGCTGGGCCAGAAGTACGCGGCTGTCGGGGCGCCGATCACGTGGCCCCGGACGCCGGTGCGCCGGGCGGTGACCGCCGCACGGAAGACGTGGTAGTTGTTCGTGACGATCACGCACCGGTAGTCGGGGTTCGCCCGTTCCATCAGGGCCTTGCTGAACGTCAGGTTCTCGTCCGTGGTCGTCGAGCGGTCCTCCCGTTCGATCAAGTCGGCGGGGAAGCCCTGGGCGACCAGGTAGTCGGCCATCGCGTGGGACTCCGGTACCTTCTCGTCGGGTCCCTGTCCTCCCGAGGTGAGCATGACGGGGCGCCGGCCCTTCCGGGACAGCCTGGCGTGTTCCTTCCGGGCCCGGTCGAGGCGCCCGGCCAGCAGCGGGGGCACGGTGGTGCCGCCGATCAGGCCCGAGCCGAGCACCACCACGTAGTCCGCTCGGCGCCGGATGCGCAGCCGGCCGTACATGGCCCCGTAGACGAGGAAACAAAGGAACAGGAAGGCGATGTATCCGGCGAGCGCCATCGCCGTCGCCGCCACCACCACGAGCGTGTGCGTGCGCAGCACGAGAGCGGTGATCAGCAGCGCGAGCAGGGCGACCAGGGCGATGCCCGCCCCCAGGGACAGCAGGTTCGCCGGGCTCCTGCCTTCCTTGCGCACCATGTTGATCCCGTTGGCGATGAGGAACCACGCCAGCGTGATGACACCCACGCTCGCAAGGGTGAGCAGCACGACGGCCAGATCGCGGCCCGACTGGGCCCGTTCGGAGGCCACATGCAGGAAGAGCGCGACCCCCGCGAAGACGGCGGACAGGCCCAGGAGGACCGCGTTGCTCACTCGGCGGCGGTCTCGTGCCACACCCACGCAGAACAGGAAGAAGCACACGGACGACGGTACGAAGGCCACCATGCGCCGATCCTACGAGGCGTGGCGGGGCCCCGGGCGAGCGGGTGAAGGTCCGCTCGGAACAGTCTCCTCCTCCCGCCCCTGCCCCGGCCGTCGCGGCCGTTACAGCTCGAACTCCAGGTGTTCGATGTCGGTGAAGCGGACCTCTTCCAGTTGGCCGGCGCGGCGGCCGCCGTCCTGGAAGTACACCTCTTTGAGTCCTTCGGCGGCGATCTGCCGGAGCCGCTGGTCGTCGGCGCCGGCCTCCCGGGCGTCGAAGAGGCGGGCGGCGTACTGCGGGGGCAGGGCGACGGTCAGGTGCCGGACGCGGTCCTGGTCCGTCGAACCGATCGGTGCGGTGTAGCCAAGGCGGGCGCGGGCGTCGATGACGATGCCGCCCGTGGACGCCGCCCGCTGCCTGGCCCTCGCGCGGACCTGGGGCTGCCAGCGCTGTTTCACCTCGCGCTCCAGGCGGGCGGCGAGGTCGGCGCGCGGCTTCCTGATCTGGTCCTTCACGTAGCGTTCGACGGTGCGCTGGGAGACGCGCAGGAGCTGGGCGGCCGCCTTGGTGCCCTTCATCCGCTTGACCAGGTACCGCATCTGCGCGCCGGCCGACTTCGGTGCCGGGCGGGTGAACGTCTTCTGCTCCGCGGCGTCCAGGCCGTCCCCGAACAGGCTCATCCCCGGCTTCCCCTACTCTCCGTCGTCGGCGCCGGTGACGGTGCCGTCCTTGATGTACCGGGCCAGGTTGAGCTCCGGTGCCTCGAAGCGTTCGCGGATCTCCTCGCCCCACAGCACGGGCTGCGTCCCCTCGTGCTTGACCAGGCCCGGGTTGACGCCCAGTCTGAACCCGCCCGGCAGCGGTTTGCCCTCCCGGTAGGGCAGGAAGTCCAGGGGTGAGGGGCCGGCGGCCGCGTAGACGACACAGTCCGAGAGGATCGCGACGGGGTACTGCCCGGTGAACGCGGCATGCTTGACGATCTTGCGGTGCAGGTTGATCCGGGTGCGGGAGATGACCGCCGCCCGGATGTCCGGCCGCCAGGTCGGCCGGGACAGGGCACGCCAGGGCTCGCCCGGCCGCCAGCCCTCCCCGCGCGGTCGTTCGCGCAGTTTGCCCAGGCCGCCCTTGACCGTCGCCTTGATCGCCGAGACGACGAGCGCCAGTTCCGGGTCACGCTCCCGATAACCCTCCATCGCCGTGAGGAAGTCGGCCGGGGCGAGGTCTGCGGTGACACCGAGGTCGGCCATCGTGGCGAGGTAGGCGTCGCGCAGCCGCTGGTACCAACCGTCCAGGTAACGGCCGTTCTCGCGGCGGACGTAGGCCTCCGACGGGCGCACCGCGTAGCCGAGTTCGACCGCGTACGCCACGGTGGGCGTCGCGTACCAGGCGGGCCCCTCGGGGTGCTCGCCCGTCGGCGTGAACGGGGAGGGCAGGAGCGAGCCGTCCAACTCCACCCACTGCTTGCCGGACTTCACCCGTGACAGGTCGACGTGGGAGAGGTCCACCAGCCACGAGCCGGGCAGTTTCGGGTCGAACTCCGGCCGCGTGAGGTGTGTCGGGGTGCCGAGGCCGACGACCAGGCCGTTGGCACCGGCGGCGAAGGCCATGTTGACGTCGAGGCCGACGAGATGGCGCAGGGTGCACTCGGCGTCGGTCATGGGCCGCGCCCAGTCGTACGCCTCCTCGAACAGCTTCTCCGCCGGGCCTCGGACGTGGAAGCGCGGCAGGTGGGCGAGGACCGGGTGTCCGTCAGGGGCTTCGCACGGTGCCGGGTCGACGGGGTCCTTGCCGAGGCTGCCCGGGTTGTGCACGGAGTGCCGGGTGCCCTCGGCGTCCGGCTCGGAGGCGCGGGTCGGGGGGTGCAGGGCGGTCATCAGTTCCAGGCCGGTCACGGCGGTCGAACCGCGCGGTGTCATCACCCTCGACGCGTAGATGCCCAGCACGCGCGCGAGTTCGGCCGGTGGAAGCTGCGCGGCCCCGCCCCAGTGGCGGGCGTCCAGGGCCTGCCAGGAGGGGATGCACAACTGGACGCACGCCCGTTGCGAGCCCTGGGCGGGGCGGTAGATCCGCGCCCACGGCCCGAAGCCGCGCTTCGTCAGCTGCCACTCCGCGCGCGCCAGCTGTTTGACGACCTTGTGGGCCTCGGGGAGGCGCCCGGCGAGCCGCTCCTCCTCGGTGAGGGCGGCGGGCAGGCCGTAGCGCTCCAGGGCCGCCTCGGTGAGCACGAGCAGCGGGTCGGCGTCCTTGCCCGGCCCGGTCAGTCTCGGCCGGCCGAGCCTCGCCTCGCGGAGCGTCCAGTCCACCAGGGCCGGAAGGGTCTTGGCGGGCACGTCCAGGACCAGGCCCCCGGTGCAGTACGCCAGCACCTTTCCGTCCTCGACGTCGACGACGGCCAGGGGACCGTTCTCGAAGCGCGCATCGGGCGCGCTCGCCGAGGGGCCTGCCGGGGGCGCCGGCTTCGCGCTCGGCCGGTGCGAGGCCGGCGGCGGCCCGGTCCCGGCGGTGCGCGTCGGGTCGCCCTCGGTGGTGGGGCCGTCGGGCGCGGGTACGGGAGTGGGTGCCGGTGTGGCCTGGGGCGCGGGTACGGCCGCGGCTTCGGGCGTCCTGTCCGGGGACACGGCCCGCGTCTCCACCGGGGCAGGTGCGCCGGTGAACACGACGGACACGGGTGCGGTCGGCTCCTCCGGCGCGGGGTAGAGCTCCCCGAGCTGTCTCAGCAGCCGCGCGTACGCCTCGCGCTCCGGGCCGCGCGGCTCGGTCGGCTTCTTCGCCGACTCCCAGCCGGACACCGTCGCCCGCCGCACCTTCAGAGCGGCGGCCACCTCGTCGAGCGTCAGGCCGTGCGCGGTGCGCAGACGCTTGCGCTCCTCCGCCGGCGGCAGTGGGGAGCGGGACGCCACCAGCGCGTCGACCGCGTCGAACAACTCGGACATGAACACCTCCCACGGCTCACTGTAGTCACGAAACCGTATGCCTGGCGCACGTTTCGCGTACGCGTCGCGTACGTACGGCGCTCGGGGGCGGTGGGTGGTGAGCGGTGGGTGGTGGTCGGCCAGCCGATGGCGGTCCGGGTGCCGCCGCCGGCCATGAGTGCGGTGAGGTCGCCCTCGCCGTTCTGCTCGACGGCGGTGTCGAGTTGTCCGGCCATGAGGGTGTCAGCACAGGTGAGGCACCGCCGCGGCCTGCCGGTGCGCGGCGGTGCCTCACGGTCACCCGTCCTGCCTGGCGAGCCGCTGGAGCCAGTCGCGCAGGAGGGCGGTCTCGGTGGGGCGGAGGGGGACGGCGGTGGGAGGCGTTTCGGCGAGGGTGGCGTCGAGTGCGAGGGCGCGGGCGGCGAGGGCGGGTTCGGGTGCCGGGGCCGCGTCGGTGGTGAGGGCGGCGACGAGCGCCTCGCGCATGCGGGAGGACACCTCCGGGTCGCGCTCGCCCTCGGGGGTGCCGATGAGGGACAGCGTCACTCCGGTCACCGCGGCCAGGACGAGGTGGGCGGCGAGGCCGGGTGGCACCCGGAGGCGGCCGGCGGCGGCGGCGCGGTGGAGGAAGGCGAGCAGGAGTTCGTGCGCCTCCTGCGCGGCGGGGGGACGCCGGTCGGGACGGTCGGTGCCGTACATCAGCAGGTAGAAGGCGGGATGCCGCAGGCCGAAGCCGACGTGTGCGTCCCATCCCCGGCGCATGTCCTCGACCGGATCGCCCTCGGAGGGCACGGTGTGCTTCTGCGCGAGGTACAGGTCGAAGCCGTGGATGGCCAGTGCGGCGAGCAGCCCGTCCTTGTCGCCGAAGAGCTGGTACAGGGAGGCGGCCCGGATGCCGGCCGCGGCCGCGACGGAGCGGGTAGAGAGCGCCTGGACGCCCTCCCGTTCCAGGAGTTCGGCCGCCACTTCCAGGATCTGCCGTCGGCTGCGGGTCTTCGCGTCGTCCACGGTTGCAATGCTACGGCATTGGGCGTATCACTGATTCGCACAGCGACAGGCAGTGATACGTATTTTTGCGTTGCAGTGATACGCGACGCAGTGACGACCAGGGAGCGATCCATGCAGCGTGTGGGATACGGGGCCATGCAGCTCGCGGGGCCGGGCGTCTGGGGTCCACCGGAGGACCCGGCGACCGCGCGGCGCGTGCTGCGCCGGGCCGTCGAGCTCGGCGTGACCTTCTTCGACACCGCGAACGCCTATGGCCCCAGAACCGTGAACCGGCTGATCGGGGAGGCGCTCGGACCGCTTCCCGCGGACGTGATCGTCGGCAACAAGGTCGGCGCGGAGCGCGGCCCGGACCGGTCCTGGATCGTCGACGGGCGCCCCGAGACGGTGCGGCGCCAGGTGCACGAGGCACTGACCGACCTCGGCACCGAGACGAGCGAGCTGACCTACCTCCGGCTCGTCGGCGACACCCCCGGCGCGCACCGGGACGTACCGCTGGAGGAGTCGCTCGGCGCACTCGTCGAGCTGCGCGAGCAGGGGCTGATCCGCCGCATCGGCCTGTCCGGCGCCTCCCCGGAGATGCTGGCGCGCGCCCGGCGCATGACCCCCGTCGCGGCGGTGCAGAACCGCTTCAACCTCCTCGACCGCAGCGGCGTCCAGGTGCTCGCCGACTGCGAGGCCCAGGGCATCCTCTTCGTCCCCTACTTCCCGCTGGCCGCCGGCCGGCTCGGCGGGCATCCGGAACTGGCCGCCCCGGCGGAGCGGCTGGGGGTCACACCCGCCCAGATCGCGCTCGCGTGGCTGCTGCGCCGCTCGCCCGCCGTGGTCGTCATCCCCGGCACGAGGAACCCGGAGCATCTGCGGTCCAACGTCGAAGCCTCCGCGATCGCCGGGCAGCTGACCGAGGAGGAGGTGGCGCGGCTGACCGGACTGGTCGACGAGTCCACGGCGAGGCTGGACCGGCCCTCACCCCCGGCGGAGGCGTCCGCCTATCGGCCGCCGCGGACGGAGTGAAACGGAACGGGAGTCCACGACCTGCCCGGCGACGAAACGCCCGCCGCCGCGCTCCCGGTCCCGCTCCCGGTCCCGGTATTCGGCCTTCGCGGAGCCGGCGGAGCGGCTCGGGCCGGCGGAGCGGCTGGGGCCGGCGGCGGGACTGAACGGTCCGGACGTGTGCACCACGCGCGTGCGTCCGCCCCCCGGGGAGTGCACCGTGGCGGGCGAGGAGCCCGTGCCGTGCTCGTACGATGGTTCCATGCGTGAGGCCGAGTCGAAGCCTTGCCCGCCGGACGGGCCGACGAGGCGCCAGGAGCCGATCGGGCGGGGGCCGACGGCGCACGTGTCCGTGGCCCGTCTGCTCGTCACCGGTCTGGAGGGGACGGGCGGTGACGGTGCCGCTCTCGCCCGCCGGGCCGGCCTGCCCGAGCAGGTGCCGGACAACGACGACGCCCGTGTCCCCACGGACCACCTCAGCAGGCTCTGGCGACTTGGGCTGGGCGCGAACGACGATCCGTGTCTCGGGGTGAAGGCGGCCGGTCGGTGGCGCTTCGGCCGGCTCCGGTTGATGGACTACCTCGTCGCGAACGCCCAGACGGTGACGGAGATGTTCACGGTCATGCAGCAGTACTCGGCCCTGCTGAACACGGCACCCAACGAGATCCGGCTGACCGGCGGCGCGGGGAGCACGGGGAAGGGGACGGTCACCTACCAGATCCGGTCGGGCGATCCCGATGTCGACGCGATGGCCAGCCAGTACGCGATGGCGACGGTCCTGTTCCGGGCGCGGTACGTGGCCGGGCGGGAGATCCGTCCGCTGCACGTCGGGCTGACGTCCGGCCCTCCGGCGCAGCACCGCGAGCTGGCCGACCGACTCGGCGCGCGGCGGCTCGACTTCGGCGCCGACGCCACCACGATGACGCTCGCCTCCGCCGATCTGTCGTTGCCGCTGCCGGACGCCGACGCCCGGCTCGGCGCCGTCCTGCGGCAGCACGCGGCCGACGTCATCGCGGCCCAGGCGCGTCCCTCTCCCTGGTCCGACAGGCTCCGTCAGGTGATCGTCGCCCAGTTGGCCGGCGGCGGCCTGTCGCTGCAGGCGGTGGCGCGGGCGCTGGCGCTGAGCCCGCGGAGCCTGCAGCGCCGGCTGGCGGAGGAGGGGACCACCTGGCGGGACCTCGTCGAGACGGTACGGCACGACCGCGCCACCGCGCTGCTGGCCGGAGGGGCCACCCGGAAGGAGGTCGCGGCCCGCCTGGGTTTCAGCGACACCCGCGCGCTCCGTGCTGCGCTGCGCCGCTGGCGCACGGACCCCGGCGCCGCCGGCGCACGGATCCCGCCCTCATGACGTCACCGGGCCGGTCCTGACGGTGACGCGAGAGAGCCGCCTCTTGTCGCACCGGAGCCTCCGTCCGGGCCTGCCGGGGCCGCGAGGATCGTTCACGGAACTTCTCGCGAAAAAGGCAGGCAGATGATGGTGAGCGACCAGGAGATCATCGATCGGTTCCCGGTGGGGTACCACCCCCTGCACCCGAACGTCTCCCTCAACTTCCAGCTCAACCGGTTCTACGGCTGGACGAACGAGGAACGCATGCTGGAGGAGTTGCGGACGGTGGCGCCGCGCGTCTGCGACTACGCCGACTGGACGCGGCTGATGCTGGAACTCAGCGACAAGGCACTGGCGGCCGACCGCCGCCTGCCCGCCGCCTACTACGCCCGTGCGGCGCAGTTCTTCCTCCGCCCCGACGACCCGCGGTTCGCGCCCGCTCAGCGGCGCTTCCTCGACAACGTCGAAGCCGGTAACGGCGTCACCGCCAGCGACCGGCACCTGGTCCCCTACGGGACGACGCGGCTGACGGCCTACCGTTTCACCCCGGCGCGGGCGCGCGGCACGATCGTCGTTTTCGGCGGGTACGACAGCTATATCGCGGAATGGCTGCCCGCGGCGCTCGCCCTGCGCGACGCCGGGCTGGACACCGTTGTGTTCGACGGACCCGGTCAGGGCACGGTGCTGGACGCGGGCGTGCCGATGACCCCGGACTGGCATCTGCCGGTGGCCGCCGTCCTGGACCACTTCCACCTGTCCGACGTCACCCTCGCGGGCTTCTCGCTCGGCGGGGGCCTGGTGATGCGCGCGGCCGCACGTGAGCCACGGGTCGCCCGGGTCGTCGCCTGGGACATCCTGACCGATCTCTTCGAGGCCTTCCGCGCGCTCCTGGGGTCCATGGGCCTCGGGGCACTCGCGGCGGACTTCGAGGGCCTTCCCGCGCCGGTGCTCGACGCCGCCGTCGCGGAGGGCTGCAGGGCCGACCTGCTGCTGGACTGGTTCGTCGAGCAGGGCAGGCGCGTGATGGGCGTCGACACGGCGAGCTCCCTGTTCCGGGCCTGGAACACGTACCGCACCGACGACGTCTCACATCTGGTCACGCAGGACGTCCTGCTCCTGGCAGGTGCCGCGGACCACTACGTGCCGCTGCGCATGCTCGGCGATCAGGTGCTGACGCTGCCTGCCGCGCGATCGGTCGTCGCACGCGTGTTCACGGAGGCGGAGCAGGCCCAGAACCATTGCCAGATCGGGAACCAGGGCCTGGCGCTCAAGGTGATCCTCGACTGGCTGGACCAGGTCGGCGGCCGGAGCCCGGAACCCGCCGCCTCCTGACCTGCGGCCGCCTCCTGGTTCCCGGGCCGTCCGCACTCCCCGGGCCGCCGCGCACTCCCCCGGCCCCGCCCAGCTCCCTCCCCGCGTCGCGCGGTGTTCGTGCCGGCGTCGCGCGGTCAGGGGCGGGGGCCGAGGATCTCGACGGTGCGGGTTTCGGTGTCGAAGCTGCGCAGGGTGGTGAGGGCCGCCGGCAGCGGTGGCACCGGCAGCAGTCCGGGGACGCGCCGACCCGCGAAGGCGCCTGCCCGCCGGGTGCGGCCCAGGGTGATGTGCGGGCTCCAGCGGCCGGGCTCGTGGAAGGGGTTGAGGGTCTCGGGCGGACTGTCCGAGGCCACCGCCTCCCACACCCGGCGGTGCAGGCCGGTCAGTGCGGGCTCGGGTTCCAGTGACCAGGCCAGCACCGAGGTGGGTCGCTCGAAACGGACGATGCCGGTGAACCGCACCGGCAGTGGCAGGCCGGCGGCCACCTCGGCGAGCTCCCAGCGGATCGGGGCGGTCAGCTCGGGGCAGGCGGCCAGGGTGAGGTGCGGACTGTTGGTCGGGGAGCGGTGGTGTGCCTGGCTGGGCAGTCCCGCGTCCGCCAGCCGTCGCCAGGCCTCCCGGACCCTCGCGTCCGCCGCCTCGTCCAACAAGAGCTCGACCGTGCGCACCGCCCCACCCTATCGAGCCTCGATTCCGCCCGGTGTCAGGTGGTGCCGGGCCCGAAGCGGCGTCTGTACGCCGAGGGCGTGATGCCGGTCTCGCGGCGCATCAGCCGGCGCAGATTGGCGGCGCTTCCCAGACCGCTGCGCCGCGCGACCACCTCGATCCGGGACTCACCCCGTTCGATCAACCGGCTTGCCAGGGCCAGCCGTTCGCCCGTGAGCCAGGCCAGGGGCGTGGTGCCCAGTTGGGCCTGGAACCGGCGGTGCAGCGTCGCCGGACTCACGGCCGCCCGCGCCGCGAGGCCGGACACCGTCAGCGGTGAGTCGAGCCGTTCCTGGGCCCACGCCAGTACGGGTGCCAGCGACTCGTCCCGCCCGTCGGGCATGGGGCGCTCCACGAACTGCCGCTGCCCGCCGTCACGGTGTGCCGCGAAGACCAGGCGCCGGCTCACCCGGTTGGCGATCTCGGCGCCGTGGTCGAGGCGGACGACGTACAGACCGAGATCGAGGGCGGCCGCGCTGCCCGCCGCGGTGAGGATGTCGCCGTCGTCCACGAACAGCACGTCCGGTTCGAGGCGCACGGAGGGGAACCGGGCCCGGAAGGAGTCGGCCCACTGCCAGTGCGCGGTGGCCCGGCGGCCGTCGAGGACGCCGGCCTCCGCGAGGGTGAAGGCGCCGCTGCAGAGGCCGAGCAGGCGCGCCCCCCGTGCGTGGGCCCGCCGGACGGCCTCGAGCACGGCGGGGCGCCGGGGGACGTCGACGTCCGGGCGGTTGGGGACGATCAGGGTGTCCGCCGTGTCGGCCGCCTCCAGGCCGGCGACCCCGGTGAGCGTGAAGAACCCGTCCCGCATCCTGGTGAGCGGCTCGGGCGAGCAGAGCCGGAAGTCGTAGAGGTCACGGCCGAGCTCCGGTCTGCGCAGGCCGAAGATTTCGCTCGCACAGCCCAGCTCGAACGGATTGGAGTTCTCGTCCACGAGCACGACGACCCTGTGCGGGTCGGCCTCCGCCTCGGGAGTCACGTGCGAGGAATCTTGCGTCATGTGCGATTTATAGCACTCACGCTCCTCCCGCAGCACGGCGCAGGATGGACCCATGAGCAACGAATCCCCTGCCGACGCACCTCTCGTCCTCGACGAGGCCCTGGCCTCCTTCGACGCCCTGTGGAGCCCCCGCATCGTCACCCGCGTCAACGACTACGACGTCCGGGTCGCCAAGGCGGAGGGCGAACACATCTGGCACGTCCACGACCACACCGACGAGTTCTTCCTGGTGCTCGACGGCGAACTGCGCATCTCCCTGCGCGAGCCCGGGGGCGAGCGCACGGTACGGCTTCCGAAGGGCGCGGTCTTCACCGTGCCGCGCGGCACGGAGCACAAGCCGCACGCTCCGTCCGGTGCCGCGTTCCTCATGCTCGAGCCCTCCGGAACGCCCACGGTGGGCGACCGCCACGACGACGTCCCGGACCATGTGGACGCGACGACCGGACACGCGCTCCACACCTGACCGGGAGCGCTCCGCACGCCGGCCTCCGGTCGCGGTGCCGGCGCTCAGCGTGCGGCGCCCGCCGGCAGCACGCCTCCCGCCGGGCCGCGCACGGCCGTCTCCGTCAGCTCACGGACCAGGCTCGCCGGGACGGGGCGGCCGGGGTTCCGCAGGAACCAGGGGAAGTACTCCTCGGCGGTGAGGCCGGGAGGCGTCTCGCCGAGGTAGGGCCGGGTGTACACGGGGGTGCCCGGTTCGCTGCGCCAGCTCTCGGCGAGCGGGCCCATGTCCACCGCGTCGTACCCCAGGACGTCCAGCAGCCGTGCGGCTACCCGCCTGGCCGGCTCCTCGTCGCCCGCGAGGGGCAGGGCACTGCGGTCGGCCGCTCCGGCGGGCCGGGCGAGGCTCAACAGCTGGTGGGAGCCGATGTTGTTGAACACCTTGACGACGGACGCGCCGGCGAGGTGGCGTTGCACCAGTTCGGAGGTGGTGAGCCGCCCCGCGTCCAATTCGGCGATGCGGCCGTCGCGCTGGGGGTAGTAGTTCATCGTGTCCAGCACCGTCCTGCCCCGCAGGGCCGCGACGGGCAGCCGGTCGTAGGCCCTGAGCGGGATGGTGACCACGACGAGGTCGCCGGCCTCGGCGGCCTCCTCCGGTACGGCCGCCCGCGCGCCGCTCCCCAGGGTGCCCACGAGTTCGGCGAGCGATTCGGGTCCCCGGGAATTGCTGAGGACGACCTCCATCTCGGCCGCCACGGCCAGACGGGCCAGGGACGTACCGATCAGTCCGCTGCCGATGAGTCCCAGTGTGCGGGGCATGACCCGCTCCCTTCGCTTGCGTCGACGAGGTGCCGAAGACGGGTGGTGACGGAGGCGTACCGCCTCCGCGCCGCCAAATGGAGGCCGCCTCCGCTTTGTATCACGGAAAACGGAGGTAGCATCCATTTCAAGTCCGGGCCGGTGCCACCGGCCCGGGCGGACCACCCGGACACCCCGGGCGCCCACGAACCCGGAACCCGGCAGCCCAGAAGGCCAGGAACCCCATGAGCCCAGCACAGCCGGCCGCGCGCAAGCCGCGTGCCGACGTCGCCCGCAACCGGGCCCGCATCCTCGACACGGCGCTGCGGCACTTCACCGAGCACGGGGTGGGCACCTCCCTGGAGGCCCTCGCCAAGGACGCCGGCGTGGGTCCGGCCACGCTCTACCGCCACTTCCCCACCCGGGAGGCGCTCCTGGCCGCCGCACTGGACGTGCGCGGCGAGGCCCTCCTGGCACGACTGGAGCCGCTGCAAGCCCTCGCCCGCTCCGACGCCGACGAGGGACTGCGGCAGTGGCTGCTCGCCCTGGAGAAGTACCTCAACACCTTCAGCGGGCTGCCCGAACCCGTCCTCGCCGCGCTCGCCGCGCACAGCTCCCCCCTCGCCGCCAACTGCGAGAGACTCGTCAAACTCACCGACGACTTCCTCCGCGCGGCGCAGCGGGACGGCACCGCACGCCCCACCGTCCGCGCCCGGGACCTCTTCCTCTCCGCCCTGTTCCTGGCCTGGACCGACAGGGCCCCGCTCGGCGAGGACGCCCTGCCCACCCTGCGGGAACTGCTCGAAACCGGGTACAGCACCCGCTGACCGAGCCGACCGGGGCATGCGTCCCCGTCCTCGCGCCGGACCATTGAAAGCGTTCAGTGCGCCAGGAGCGCGCGCCTTGGAACGGCGGCACCGTCCGCCTCTTCATGTCACGTTCATGACGCCCTCCTGCCCCTCAATCTCCGTGTCAGCGTGCCAATTTGGCGCAGACGCATTGACCCGCTCACACGGGCGCCTCTACGGTTGCCGCGCTCCTCAGCTTTGAATCGATTCACTCCTACTCCGCGCGAGGTGGCGCAGTGATCAGTCGTAGAGGCATCCTGGCGAGTACGGCGGCCGCGGTCGCCGCGACGGCCGTGCGACCCGCCGCGGCCGGTGCCGCGGCGGCGTCCCCCGGCACCGGTACCGCGACGGCGGGGCGGTCACCCGCGGCGAAGGTGACGGCGCCGACCGTCGAGTACGTCCGGCATCCCCTGGGCCTCGACACGGCCCGTCCCCGGCTGAGCTGGCCGACGGTGTCGAAGGGGGCGGGCGTCCGGCAGACCGCGTACCAGATCCGCGTGGCGTCCAGCGCAGCCGCCCTGCACCGCCCCGACGTCTGGGACAGCGGCAGAGTCACGTCCGCCGAGTCCGCCCTCGTCACCTACCGGGGGCCCGAACTCAAGCCCAGGACACGGTACTTCTGGTCGGTACGGGTGTGGGACGACAAGGGCTCGGTGTCGGGCTGGAGCGAGCCCTCCTGGTGGGAGACCGGACTGCTCGGCGCCGAGCAGTGGACCGCCCGGTGGATCTCGCCCCCGAAGGAGCTGACCGGCGCACCGTCCTTCCAGGGATGCCGCTGGATCTGGTTCCCCGAGGGCGACCCGGCCGCCGAGGCGCCCGCCGGCACCCGGTGGTTCCGCCGCACGGTCGACCTCCCGGCCGGCATCACCTCGGCCACGCTGGCCATCACCGCGGACAACGTGTACTCCGTCTCCGTCAACGGCACCGAGGTGGCCCGCACCGACCTCGACACCGACAACGAGGGCTGGCGCAAGCCCGCCGTCGTGGACGTCCTCCCCCACGTCCGCTCGGGACGCACCGTCCTCGCGGTCGCCGCGACCAACGCCTCCGCCAGTCCGGCCGGCCTGCTCGCCGTGCTCGTCGTGCGCACCGCCTCCGGGGAGCAGCGGGTCGTCACCGACGCCGCGTGGAAGGCCGCCGACCGTGAGCCCTCCGGCGAGTGGCGGGCCCCGGACTTCGACGACAGCTCCTGGACGGCCGCCAAGGAGGTCGCCCCGTCGGGCTCCGGGCCCTGGGGCACGCTCACCCCCGCCTCGTTCGCGGTCACCCGGCTGCGCCACACCTTCCGGCTGCGCCGCAAGAAGGTCGCGCGCGCCCGCCTGTACATCACCGCGCTCGGTCTCTACGAGGCGCACCTCAACGGGGAGCGCGTCGGTACCGACCAGCTCGCCCCCGGCTGGACGGACTACCGCACCCGGGTCCAGTACCAGACCCACGACGTCACGACGATGCTGCGGGCGGGCGCCAACGCACTCGGGGTGTACCTCGCCCCCGGGTGGTACGCGGGCAACGTCGGCATGTTCGGACCGCACCAGTACGGCGAACACCCGGCGCTGCTCGCCCAGTTGGAGGTCGACTACGCCGACGGCAGCAGTGCGCGCGTCACCTCGGACACCGACTGGGTCGCCTCCGCCGGGCCGATCGTCTCCGCCGACCTGCTGGACGGCGAGACGTACGACGCCCGCAAGGAGACGCCCGGCTGGGCCTCGCCCTCCTTCGACGACGGGGACTGGCTCGCCGTGCGCGGGACGGACACGGACGTCCCGGGGCGGATCGTGGCCCAGGTGGACGCTCCGGTGCGGGTGACCGACGAGCTGAAGCCCGTCGAGGTGAGCGAGCCCAAGCCCGGTGTCTTCGTCTTCGACCTCGGCCAGAACATGGTCGGATCGGTGCGGCTCACCGTCTCCGGCCGTGCCGGGACGGCGGTGCGCCTGCGCTACGCCGAGGTGCTCAACCCGGACGGCACCGTCTACACGGCCAACCTGCGCACGGCGAAGGCCACCGACACCTACGTCCTCAAGGGGCGCGGCAAGGAGGTCCACGAGCCCCGCTTCACCTTCCACGGCTTCCGCTACGTGGAGGTCACCGGCTTCCCGGGCACCCCCACCGCCGGGGCGATCACCGGCCGCGTCATGCACACCGACGCCCCCGCCACCCTCGACTTCGCGACCGACTCGGCCCTGCTCAACCAACTGCACAGCAACATCACCTGGGGCCAGCGCGGCAACTTCCTCTCCGTCCCCACCGACACTCCCGCCCGGGACGAGCGTCTCGGCTGGACCGGCGACATCAACGTCTTCGCGCCCACCGCCGCCTACACGATGGAGTCGGCCCGCTTCCTGAGCAAGTGGCTGACCGACCTGCGCGACTCGCAGACCTCGGACGGTTCCTTCACGCATGTGGCCCCCGACGTCGGCCACGTCGGTGACGGCGCGGCCGGCTGGGGCGACGCGGGTGTCACCGTGCCGTGGGCGCTGTACCAGGCGTACGGGGACCTGCGGGTCCTGGAGGACGCCTGGACGTCCGTGGTGGACTGGCTCGACTACCTGCGCCGGCACAGCGACAGCCTGCTGCGGCCCGCGGACGGCTTCGGGGACTGGCTGAACCTGTCCGACGAGACCCCCAAGGACGTCGTCGCCACCGCGTACTTCGCGCACAGCGCCGACCTCGCCTCGCGGATGGCGCGCGAACTCGGCAAGGACCCCGCCCCTCATGAGGACCTCTTCCACCGCGTCCGCGCCGCCTTCCAGAAGGCGTACATCGGTGCCGACGGCAAGGTGAAGGGCGACACCCAGACCGCCTACGTCCTCGCCCTGTCGATGGACCTGGTGCCGGACGCGCTGCGCGGAGCGGCGGCCGACCGGCTCGTGGCGCTGATCGAGGCGCGCGGCGGGCACCTGTCGACGGGGTTCCTCGGCACCCCCCGCCTGCTGCCCGTGCTCACCGACACCGGGCACACCGACCTCGCCTACCGGCTGCTCACCCAGCGCACCTTCCCGAGCTGGGGCTACCAGATCGACCGGGGCGCCACCACCATGTGGGAGCGCTGGGACTCCCTGCGGCCCGACGGCACGTTCCAGGACGCGAGCATGAACTCCTTCAACCACTACGCCTACGGGTCGGTGGGGCAGTGGATGTACGCGAACATCGCGGGCATCTCCGCCGCCCGCCCCGGCTATCGCGAGGTCCTCATCCGCCCGCGTCCCGGCGGTGGCGTCGACTCCGCCCGTGCGACGTTCCGTTCCGTCCGCGGCCCGATCTCCACCCGCTGGAGCCGACGGCAGGGCCGCTTCGAGCTGACCTGCTCGGTGCCGCCGAACACCACCGCAGAGGTGTGGATCCCGGCCGCCGCCAGGGACAAGGTCACGCACTCGGGCGGAACCCCCCTGCGCCACGAGGACGGCCACCAGGTGTTCCGCGTGGGCTCGGGCACCTACCGCTTCGCGGTCTGAACCGCCCCGGACGGCGTCCCGGGCGGCCGCCCGGGACGCACCGCACTACTCCGGTCGGTTCCGGCCGATCCGGTGAACCTGGAGGCCCTCCGCGCCGCGCTGACCAGCGGAACTGCCTCCACGGGGCGACGAGGAGAGTTCCTCCCGCCGAGTGGGGCCGCGCTCGCCGCAGCACACTTGCACGGACCCCGTCGCCGAACGATGAGAGGGCCGATCATGGCCGATGTCGATGTACTCGTGGTGGGCGCGGGCCCGGTGGGCCTGACGGTGGCGGCCGAGCTGCGCCGGCACGGCGTGGACTGCCGCGTGATCGACCGGCTGGCCGCCCCCCAGCCGCACGCGAAGGCCATCGGCGTCCTCCCCCGCACCCTGGAGGTGTGGGACGCCATGGGCCTGGTCGGCGAGGTGCTCGACGAGGCCGTGCCGCACCTGGGCCAGTTGGTCTACACCGACGGCAAGCCCCAGGACGAGCCGATGCGGCTGACCCTGCCGCCCGACATCCCCTACCCCTTCGCCACGCTGCCCCAGTACACGACCGAGCGGCTTCTCACCGAGCACCTCGCGCGGTTCGGCACGCGGGTGGAGCGGCCGGTGGAACTGCGCGAGGTGACTGAGCACCCGGAGGAGGTGGAGGTCCTCCTCGCGGGCGCCGACGGCCGCACCGAACGGCTGCGCGCCCGCTACGTGGTGGGCTGCGACGGCGCGCACAGCCTCGTGCGCGAGCAGGCGGGACTCGCCTTCGAGGGCGACGTCCTGCCCGAACGGTTCATGATCGCCGATGTGGAGATCGACTGGGACATGCCCGCCGGGTACAGCGTGCGGTCCGTGCACACCGGCGCCGACGGGGCGGTGGACGACATGCTCGTCTGCATCCCGATGCCGGGGGTGCGGCGTTACTGGCTGTCGATGCTGCGCCCCGGCGAACAGGCCGCCGAGGACGGCCGGGGCGCGCCGGAGGTGTCGGACAGGTCGCGCCCGGAGCCGGGAGCCGGCGAGGGGCTGGACCTCGACCAGATCCAGGCGGTGCTCGACCGTCTGTCCCCGGAGCCGGCGAGGGTCTCCGCGCTGCGCTGGTCGTCCGCCTTCCGGACCGGTCACCGCCTGGTCGACCGCTACCGGGCCGGACGTCTCCTCGTGGCCGGGGACGCCGCGCACGTCCATCCGCCGATCGGCGGGCAGGGGCTCAACACCGGTGTGCAGGACGCGTACAACCTCGCCTGGAAGCTGGCCCTCACCGTCCGCGGTCTGGCGAGGGAGGACGTGCTGGACAGCTACCACGCCGAACGGCACCCCGTCGCCCGTGAGGTCGTCGACCGCACCGTCCGCCACGCGCGCACGGTGCGCGACGCCCGTCCGAGCGCCGGTGGTCCCGGGGGCGACCCCCACGTGTTCGTGCGGCGCCAGGCCCAGTTGCTGGTCGGCTATCCGGACAGCCCCCTGGTCCGGTCGCGGGCCGCGGAGGGTGCCCGGGCGGACGGTCCCGCGCCCGGCGAGCGGGCACCGGACTGCCGCGGCCTGCTCGGCGACCTCGCCGCCTACCCGGTGCGCCTGTTCGACCTGCTGCGCACCCCGCGGCACGTGCTGCTGATGTACGCGGGCCCGCGGCACGTCTCGGGAGAGGGCGCCGCACGTCTCGAAGCCTGTGCGGCCGAGGCCCACCGTGCCGCCCACGGTCTGCTGAACGCCTATCTGGTCACCGCGCGGGAGCTGCCGCGCGACGCCCGCCCCGTCGGTCTGCGTCCGCCGCGGCTGCGGGACGCGGAGGGCGGCTTCCACGCCGCCTACGCGCCGCGGGACGGCGAAGCGGTCCTGATCCGCCCGGACGGCTACGTCTCCGCGCGGTTCGACCCGGCCGCGCCGGAGGACCTGGTCGCGCACCTGCGGCGCACCTTCCGCTGACGTCCGGCACGCCGCCGCCCGGGGCCGGCGGACCGGCCGACTTGCCCCTCACACCGGTGTCAGGTTCTAGCGTTGCGATCGTCGGCGCTCGCCGAACAGTCGCACCCTTGATCCGACGAACGGCCTGTTCAGGCCGCGTGGAAAGGCAGAACGTCATGCGCGCAGCCCGTTATCACGAGTACGGCGGTGTGGAGACCCTCGTCGTCGAGCAGGCGCCGGATCCGCATCCCGGGCCCGGTGAGATCCGCATCCGTGTCGCGGCGGCCAGTGTCAATCCCGTCGACTGGAAGGTGCGCTCCGGAGCGGTGCGCGAGGTACTCCCGGTGGATCTGCCGGCGGTTCCCGGGCGGGACGCCGCGGGCGTGGTCGACGAGATCGGTGAGGGTGTGCGGGGGGTGGGCGTCGGCGACCGGGTGTTCGGACTGGGCGGAGTGACCGGCGCGACGGCCGAGTTCGCCGTGCTCTCGGCCTGGGCGCGGACGCCCGACACCTGGAGCGACGAGGAGGCCGCCGCCGCCGCTCTGGGGGCGGTGACCGCGATGGGCGGGCTGAACGCGCTCGGCCCCCTGAAGGGGCGCACTGTGCTGATCGAGGGTGCCGCCGGGGGCGTGGGAAGTGCCGCGGTCGAGATCGCGGTGGCGCAGGGCGCCACGGTGATCGGGACGGCCGGCGAGCGCAATCACGAGTTCCTCACCTCTCTCGGCGCCGTTCCCACCACCTACGGCGCCGGTCTCGCGGAACGTGTCGCCACCCTCGCTCCGGACGGGGTCGACGTCGTGCTCGACACCGCCGCCTCCGGCTCGCTGGCCGATCTCGTCGCCCTCGTGGGCGACCCCGCCCGCGTGTCCACGGTCGCCGACCACGCCAACGCCCAGCGTCTGGGCGTCCATGTGGCCAACGCGGAGAACGACCCCGCGCTCCTCGCCGAAGCGGCCGAACTGGGCCGGCTCGGCCACTTCACGCCGCGCGTCGAGGCGACCTACCCGCTGGAACGGATCGCGGAGGCCCACGCGCACTCGGAGCGCGGCCACACGCGGGGCAAGATCGTCGTCCGCCTCTGACGAGCCGCGCCAGCACCCTCCCCTTGACCGCGCCAGCACCCTCTCCTTTTCTCGTCCCCTTGACGATAAGCGGACCGCCGGAATATCGTCACCGGGACGAGAAAGAGGGGGCTCTCATGGCCGACATCACCCGGCGCCTGGGATGGCGCCACCTGCGTTCCACGCCCACGGCGCACATCCGACACCACCGCGGCGGCACGCTGGTGCACGACGGGCCGGGACTCGCCTTCTGGTTCCGCCCGTTGACCGCCGCGCTCTCCGAGGTGCCGGTCGAGGACCGCGAGCTGGCCATGACGTTCCGCGCCCGCACGGCCGACTTCCAGGACGTCTCGGTGCAGGCGACCGTCACCTACCGGGTCGGCGACCCGGCACTGGCCGCCACCCGCCTGGACTTCTCCATCGATCCCGACACCGGGGTCTGGCGCGGTGCCCCGCTGGAACAGCTGGGCACCCTGCTCACCGAGACGGCCCAGCAGCACGCGCTGCACGTGCTGGCCCGCACACCGCTGGCCGAGGCACTGGCCGACGGCGTGGCGGCGGTGCGCGAACGGATCGCGGCCGGCCTGGACACCGAACCGCGACTGCCGGCCACCGGAATCGAGGTGGTGGCCGTGCGGGTCATGGCGGTGCGCCCCGAGGCGGAGGTGGAACGCGCGCTGCGCACCCCCGCCCGCGAGCTGATCCAGCAGGAGGCGGACCGGGCCACCTACGAGCGGCGGGCCGTCGCCGTCGAGCGCGAGCGCGCCATCGCCGAGAACGAGCTGGCCAGCCAGATCGAACTCGCTCGCCGTGAGGAGCGGTTGGTGGAGCAGCGCGGGGCCAACGCGCGCCGCGAGGCGCAGGAGAACGCCGCGGCGGACCAGGTGCGCGCGCAGGCGGAGGCGGCGCGCACCGTGCGGCTCGCCGAGGCCGAGGCCGCCAAGTCGGTGGCACTGGCCGAGGCGGAGGCCCGGGCGGCGCGCGAGGTCGGCGAGGCCAGGGCCGAGGCCCAGGCGGCCTGGCTGCGCGTCCACGGCGAGGTCGACGTGGCGACACTGCACGCGCTCACGGGAAGCCGGCTGGCGGAGAACCTGCCGCACATCGACAGCGTGACCCTCTCGCCGGACGTGCTCACCGGGCTGCTGTCCCGGCTCGGCGCCGGGGACCGGGGATGAGCCTCGCCCCGCGAGCCGTCCTGGTCCACCGCACCACGGAGTACGAGGAGTTGCTGGCCCGGCACGGCACACACGGGCAGGCCGCCTTCTTCCTGGCCTCCAGGGGCCGGGACCTCGCGGAGATCGCCGAACGTCATCACCGCGCGCACCGGGCGCTCGCCGAGGTCACCGCCGCGGTCCCCCGGACCTGGCGGCAGGCCCGGGTCGAGCGCGGCGACCTGGACCGGTTCCTGTTCGCGCCGGAGGACGTCGTGGTCGTGGTGGGGCAGGACGGGCTGGTGGCCAACGCGGCCAAGTACCTCGACGGGCAGCCGGTGATCGGAGTGGACCCCGAGCCGGGGCGCAACCCGGGTGTGCTGGTCCGGCACCGGGCGGCCGACGCGGCGGCGCTGCTGCGGGTCGCGTCCACCGCGCCGGCGGACGAGCTGACCATGGTCGAGGCCGTCGCCGACGACACCCAGCGGCTGCTCGCGCTCAACGAGATCTACCTCGGCGCCGCCGGACACCAGACGGCCCGGTACCGCCTGAGCCTCGAGGACGACGGGGGTGTCGTCGAGGCCCAGGCCTCCTCCGGGGTGCTGGTGGGCACGGGCACGGGCGCGACCGGCTGGCTGCGGTCGGTGTGGCAGCAGCGGGGCGGCACCCCGGTGGTGCCGCGGCCCACCGAGGACCGTCTGCTGTGGTTCGTCCGCGAGGCCTGGCCCTCGCCGGTCACCGGAACGTCTCTCGTGGCCGGTGAGCTCTCGGCGCCGGGCCGACTGTGCCTCACCGTGGAGTCCGAGCGTCTGGTCGCCTTCGGCGACGGCATGGAGGGCGACGCCCTGGAGCTGACCTGGGGGCAGACCGTGCGGGTCGGCGTGTGCGCACGGCGGCTGCGGCTGATCGCGGGCGCCCCGGGACGACGCCGGTGACGGCGGCTTCGGCGACCGCCCTCCGCGTTCGGCGTCAGAGCGGCTCGTACGTCTCTCCCTCGAAGCGGAACCGCACGAAGGGGACCAGGAAGGCGAACGGCTCGGCCTCATCGACCAGGGCACCGGCGGCGGCGGACGTGACCGTCCCGGACAGGGGGACGCACCTTTCGAGAGGGATGCCGAGAGAGATCTCCTGCCGCACCAGCCGGCCGCGCCACGGCTGGACGGACAGTGCGCGGTCCTGGGGCACGCAGTGGGCCAGCATCTCCTCGTAGTCCGCGAAGGCGGAGCGCCAGGGACCGTCCACCGGCCGCTCGGGCAGCGGGACGAGGCGAGCCGTCGCGTCGGGCGCGGTGCCGCGTCCGGGATCGAGCCGGAGATCGATCCGTCCGTCGGCGGTGACGAGCCGTGAGGCCCGCCCCAGAACGTGCATGGGCAGGCCCTCGGCGAGGAGGCGGGCGCCCAGGGCGTGCGGCGTCCGGCCGATGGCCGTGCTGAGGAAGTGGACGCCCGCCATGCCCGTACGCGCATGACGCACGTAGAGGCGCCAGTTGCTCTGCAGCGGCGAGGGCAGCAGCCGGCGCCACCGGCCGAGGCGCGCGGGGCCCAGGTGGCCGTGGCGGTAGCCGAGGAAGGTCAGGACGGCCAGGTCGCCGCGCTCGCCCACGCGTTGCAGTTCCAGCCCGGCCGGGACCAGGGGCGCGAGACGGCGGGCGTCGACGACGTAGTTGACGTACACGACGTCCGTGATGTCACTGACGAAGGCCACCGGCGGGACGCGCTCCCCCAGCAGCCGCAACAGCCTGCTGCCGGCCACCCGGTTGAGCGGTGCCGCCCGCCACCGGCCGGCCGGATGGACCCACCGGGCGTACCGGCCGTACCGGGTCTCCGGCCGGCTGCGGGTGAGGAGGCGCTCGGCGGCCCACACCGCCGCGCCGGCCGCCGTCACCGAGGCGGCCGCGGTGAGCAGCACACGCATCAGGGCACGACCGTCCGGCGGTGCGGTGTCCCGGCGGGGGACGAGGGGCCGGCCATGGGCCGATCATGCCAGGCGGGCACGGCGCCCTCGCGTGCGGCCCGTCCCCGCCCCGGTACGAGGAAGGACGCCGATCCGCTAGTGCGGTTTCTCGCCCCTGGCCAGCATCGCCACGAACTTCTCGATCCGCCGGGCCCGGGTCTCGGCCTTCTTGGCGTCCTGCACGCGGTACAGGACGGCGTAGCGGTTTCGCCGGTCGAGGGTCTCGAAGAACGCCGCCGCGGCCGGGACGGCGGCCAGGGCCGCCGCGAGGTCCTCGGGAACGGTTGCCGTGCGCGCACCGTCGTAGGCCGCCTCCCAACGGCCGTCGGCCCGGGCGCGGTCGATCTCGGCCTGCCCGGGCGGCCGCATCCGCCCCTGCTCGACGAGGGCGGTGGCCTTGTCCCGGTTGATCTTGGACCATCGGCTGCCCGGCCTGCGCGGGGTGAACCGCTGGAGCCACCACTGGTGGTCGAACGTGGCCTTCTGCCCGTCGATCCAGCCGTAGCAGAGGGCCACCTCGAGCGCCTGGGCGTAGTCCAGGGCGACGGCTTCGGGGCCCTTCTTGCGCAGTTTGAGCCAGATGCCGGGTGAGGCGGCATGGTTCTCGCCGAGCCATGCCTCGAATGCCTCGGCGGATGCGAACGTGACGGTCTCCGGGTCCTGGGTCACCCGCACAGCGAACCACATCCGGCCGCTCGTCACGAGGTCCGCTCCCTGAGGCCAGGTTCCTACTCCCCGTGCCCGGCCGTCCCTGCGGGGGCGCGGGGAACACCCTGCCCGGCGGCCCCGTCGCCGTACTCGGCGCGGGCCGCCGGGGTGTGGAGGGCGTCGGACCCGCGCCCCGGGGTCAGCGGAGGCCGGCGAAGAGGTCGTTCTCCGGGAGGGCGGCGCCGGTGGTGTCCCTCACTCGCAGGAAGGTCTCGACCCCCATCAGCTCGGCGAACTTCTCCTTGCCCATCTTGAGGAAGAAGATGTTCTCGCCCTGGCTGGCGTGCGCGGCCAGGGAGTCGTACTTCTGGCCGCTGTACGCGGTCGTGTCCACCCAGGTGGTGATCTCGTCGTCGGGGGAGCCGATCTCGGCCATCGCGGCGCCTTCCTCGGAGTCCGGCTCCGGGATGTCCTCGCCGAGCTCACGCAGGATCTCGCCGAACCGCTGCATCCCCGAGCGGGGCACGGTGGTCCAGTACACCTTCGGTACCGGCGGCCCGGCTATCTCCAGCGCCGCCATCGTGATGCGGTGGGCCTGGATGTGGTCGGGGTGGCCGTAGAAGCCGTTCTCGTCGTAGGTGACGACGACGTCGGGCCGGTACTGCCGCATGAGTTCCGCCAGGCGGGCCGCGCCCTCCTCCACGGGGGTCTGCCAGAAGGCCCCGGGGGCCTCGTTGCTCGGCCAGCCCATCATTCCGGAGTCGGCGTAGTCCAGGGTCTCCAGATGGCTGATGTTCAGGACCTCGCGGCTCGCCTCGAGCTCCTGACGGCGCATGCGGACGACCTCCGCCGGGTCGTGCCCGGGGTCTCCGGGCTTGACGCCACCCGGCCCGTCGCCGCACCCGCCGTCGGTACAGGTCACGAGCACCGTGCGGATTCCTTCGGCCGCGTACCTGGCGAGGACGCCTCCGGTGCCGGTGGCCTCGTCGTCGGGGTGGGCGTGAACCGCCATCAGAGTCAGGGGCCGGTCGGTCATGGGAAAAGTCCTCTCGTGAACAAACATTGCGGTCCGGGGGTACGACGGATGTGCCGCCGGGGAACACGGATTCCGGTCGGGACGGACGACCACGTGGTCACCGTGGTTCCCTCCCGAAGGCCACCGACCCCCCGGTCGGTGCAACAGCGCGGATCGGACCGGCTGTTCCCGGGCGGCCACACGGTCTCCCGGACGTCGATGCTCGACGTCAACGAGGTTACAGGCGCGGGCCGTTGCGTTCCTCATGGGAGGAGGCACACGGCGCGGGCGTCGCTCCTGGTGGCGCCCGGCTCACACGGCGTGCGCGCCCCGGGACGTGCACGGGTGACAGGACGCTGGTACCGCCGGTACCATGAGGGCCATGTCGGACTCCGGTGCCACCAAGGCGATGAATCTGCGCTTCCCCGATCCCGCGCAGCGGGCGGCCATCGCGGCGGCCGCCAAGCAGGCGGGCGTCAGCATGCAGGAGTACATCCTCTCCGCCGCCTACGACCGGGCGACCGCCGTGGAGCGGCGGTTCCTCGACGGCTTCAAGGCGTCGATGGCGCGCAGCGGCGCGGCCTTCGCAGCCGAGTCCGGCGGCGCCGACCCCGCGGCCGAGCAGCGGGACGCCGAGCGGGAGGCGCTGCGGGAGCTGGAGCGGCCGGAGCGGGGTCACGCCGCGTGACGCAGCCCGACTCCACCCCGCTCGACGTCACGTTCCTGCTGCACGCCGCCGAACTGCTCGACGGCGATCCCCAGGTCGACGACTACGGGCCGCTCTACGCGGCCGTCGCGCGGGTCAACGCCCGGGCGATGGAGCGGCACGTCTACGGCTCGCCGCACCTCAAGGCCGCCGCCCTGCTGCACACCCTGGCGAAGCTGCCGTGCCTGGAGCATTCCAACGAAGCCTTCGCCTGGCACGCGACGGAGGCCTACCTGGCGCTCGGCTCGCTCACCCTCGACTACCCGCCGAAGGCCGCCGTGGCGCTGGTGCGCGACGCGGCCTCCGGAGCCCTCGGCGTCGCCCGGATCGCCCGGCAGCTGCGGGACTGGACGACCGGCTGACCCGGGTCCGGGCCGCCGCGTCCGGGAGCGCCCTCGCACGATTCCCTCGTCCCGGACGCCGTGGGAGTCCCGGACGCCGTGGGACATCCGCCTCCGCTCGTCCAGACATCCGATGAATAGACCTGGAGTGGAGTCCATGGCGGTCACCGACGCGGCAATTCTCAAGATCAAGGAAATGATCGTCTCGGGCGAGCTCTCGCCCGGCTCCCGGCTTCCGCCCGAGAAGGAGCTGAGCGAGGCGCTCGGCCTCTCCCGCAATTCGCTGCGCGAGGCCGTGAAGGCGCTGGAGGTCATCCGCGTCCTGGACGTGCGGCGCGGTGACGGCACGTACGTCACGAGCCTCGAACCGCGGCTGCTGCTCGAGGCCATGTCCTTCGTCGTCGATCTGCACCAGGACGACTCCGTGCTGGAGGCACTCGTGGTCCGGCGGATGCTCGAACCTCAGGTGGCCGCCCTCGCCTGCCGCACGATCACCGACGAGCGGATGGCCGCGATCGAGGAACTGCTCGCGGGCGTCGGCGCGGACGCCGACGTGGAGAGCCTGGTCGCCCACGACCTCTGCTTCCACCGGGCCCTGGCCGAGGCGACCGGCAACGCCTATCTGACGAGCCTCCTCGACTCCCTGTCGAGCGACACCGTCCGTGCCCGGGTGTGGCGGGGCATCACGGAGGACGGTGCGGTCGCCCGCACGATCGACGAGCACCGCGGCATCCTGGACGCCGTACGGCAACGGAACGCGGAGCTGGCCCAGGCGCTGATGTTCGTCCACGTCTCGGGCGTGGAGCACTGGCTGCGGAAGGCCCGCTGACGCGCGCCGCACCGCGCTCCGGGAGCGGTGCGGGCGTCGTCGGCCCGACCGGGCCGGGGTGACCGACGCGCACGGGGCCGAGGTGATCGAGGCGCATGTGCACGTCCGGGACCCGCGCCGGCTGCGGTACGACTGGCTCGCCGGCTCGGCCCTGGACCGGCCGCGGCTGCCGGGTGACATCGACGACGCGGGCGGGGCGGTGACCCGCTGGGTCTTCGTGGAGGCCGACGCAGCCCCGGAATCCGCCTTCGAGGAGGCGCGCCGGGCCGAGGAGCCGGCCTGGCCGGGGCCGGCGGCGACGGTCGTGGCGGCCGACCTCGAGGCGCCGGACGCGGGCGAACGGATCGAGCGGGTGGCCGGGCTGCCGCTGGTGCGCGGGATCCGCCACCTGCTGCAGGACCTGCCGGGCGAGCGGCTGGCGGCGCCCGCGCTGCGCAGGGGGCTCGCCGCGGTCGCGCGTGCGGGTCCCGTCCTCGACGCGTGTGTGCGCCGGACCCGGCTCGACGGCCTGGACCGCCCGCTGGGCGATGTCCACGAGGGCGTCACGGTCCTCGACCGTCTCGGCAAGCCGCCGGTGGACGAGGGTCTGGGCTCGGACGCCGGGCGGGCCCGGCCGACGGGCCTGCGGCGTCTGGCCCGTCATGAACGGCTGGTGGTGAAGCTCTCGGGACTGCCCGCCGAGGCCCGCGACGCGGCGACCCTGCGGGGGCACGGCCCGGACCTGCCGCGGGCCGCCCTCGACCTGTCCGGCCAGGAGCGCTGTCTGCCGGGCAGCGACCGGCCGGTGAGCACGGGAACCGGGGGCACGACGACGACGGCCGCGTGGATCGCCCTGGTGCCCGAGGTCGTCGGGCCCACCGCCCGGCCCCGCGGCGCCGCGGGCACCGCCCGCGAGGTCCACCGGATCACCGATTGACCCGGCGCGTGCGCGGGTCGGGCCGGCAGCCCCTCCTCCGGCCCTGACCGGGTCAGGACAGCAGCCCCTCCTCGCGCAGGGCCTCCCACAGTGCGGCGGGGATCTCCATGTCCAGGTGCCGCAGGTCGGCGCGGAGTTCGGCCGGGTGCGCCGTGCCGACGACCACCTGGTCCACCGCGGGGTGGCGCAGCGGGAACCGGAGGGCGGCGGCGGCCAGGGGGACGTCGAAGCGGGCGCAGACCTTGCGCAGTCGTTCGGTGCGTTCGGCCAGTGCGGGCGGCACCGGCCCGTAGTCGTAATGGGCGGTGGCGGGCGTGTCGGAGGCGAGCAGTCCCGAGTTGAACACCGCGGCCGCGAGCACCCGGATGCCGCGTTCCCGGCACAGCGGGAGGAGTTCCTCGGCGGCGGGCTGTTCGAGCAGTGTGTAGCGGCCGGCGATCATGACCACGTCGAGGTCGCCCTCGCGGACCGCGCGGAGCGCCGCAGCCACGCTGTTGACGCCGATGCCGATCTCCTCGACCACTCCGGCCTCGCGCAGCCCGGCGAGTGCGGGCAGTCCCTGTCGCAGCCCTTCGTCGAGGCCGTAGACGTCGGGATCGTGCAGGAGGAGGGTGTCGACGCGGTCCATGCCGAGGCGTTCCAGTGAGGCGTCCAGACCGCGCCGGATGCCCTCGGCGCTGGGGTCCCAGTGCCGTACGTGGTCGTCGGGCACGAGGAATCCGCCGGCCGCCTCGTCCGTGCCCCGGCGGGGGCCGGTGTTCGGCACGATCAGCCGGCCGGCCTTCGTCGACAGGCGGAAGGAGTCGCGGGGCCGCTCGCGCAGGAACGCGCCCAGCCGGCGCTCGCTGAGTCCGAGCCCGTAGTGGGGTGCGGTGTCGTAGGAGCGGACGCCGCCCGCCCAGGCCTCCTCCAGTACGGCGCGGGCGTCCTCCTCGGAGACCTCGCGATAGAGATTGCCGATCGGCGCGGCGCCGAATCCGAGCCGGGTGGTCATGCGGGGGCTCCCGTCGGTGCGGGCCGGCGGTGGGCGGCGAGGGAGGCGGCCCGCATCTCGGTCCCGGCGCCGGGGGCGGTGGGGGCGCGGTAGCGGCCCTCGCGGACCGCGGCGGGCGTGACGAAGTGTTCGTGCAGGTGGTCGACGTATTCGATCATGCGACCCTCGGTCGTGCCGGAGACGGCGACGTAGTCGAACATGGCCAGGTGCTGGACGGCCTCACACAGGCCCACTCCCCCGGCGTGGGGGCAGACGGGGACGCCGAACTTCGCGGCCAGCAGCAGGTGGACGATGTTCTCGTTGACCCCACCGACGCGGGTCGCGTCGATCTGGAGGACCTGGACGGCTCCGGCCTGGAGGAACTGTTTGACCATGACGCGGTTGTGCAGGTGTTCGCCGGTCGCCACCGGTACGGGGGCGATGGCGCGGGCGATGGCGGCGTGGCCCAGGACGTCGTCGGGGCTGGTGGGTTCCTCCACCCAGGCCGGGTCGTAGGGCGCGAGGGCGCGGACCCACTCGACGGCGGTGGCCACGTCCCAGCGCTGGTTGGCGTCGATCGCGAGGGGGAAGCCCTCGCCGCAGATCTCACGGGCGATCCGCAGACGTCGGATGTCGTCCTCGAGGTCGGCGCCGACCTTGAGCTTGATCTGCGGGAAACCGGCGTCGAGGGCCTCCCGGCACAGGCGGGCGAGGGTGGCGTCGGAGTACCCGAGCCAGCCGGGGCTGGTCGCGTAGGCGGGGTATCCGTCCGCGAGGAGGGCCTGTTCGCGCGCGGCCCGGCCGGGTTCCGCGCGGCGCAGGATGTCGAGGGCCTCCTCGCGGGTGAGGGCGTCGGTGAGGTAGCGGTGGTCGACGAGGTCGGCGATCCGCTCGGGGGGCATCCGGGAGAGCAGCTGCCACAGGGGAAGCCCGGCGCGTTTGGCCTTGAGGTCCCAGAGGGCGTTGAGGACCGCCCCGATGGCCATGTGCATGATCCCTTTTTCGGGGCCCAGCCAGCGCAGTTGCGAGTCGTGGACGAGGAGGCGCCAGGCCTCGCCCATGTCGTCGAGGAGCGGTTCGGCCTCGCGTCCGACGAGGTGGTCCTCCAGCATGCGGATGGCGGCCGTCTGGACGTCGTTGCCGCGGCCGATGGTGAAGGCGAAGGCGTGTCCTTCGTGGCCGTCCGGCGCGTCGGTGCGCAGCACCACGTAGGCCGCGGAGTAGTCGGGGTCCGGGTTCATGGCGTCCGAGCCGTCCAGCGACGCGGAGGTCGGGAAGCGGACGTCCGCCGTGGAGACGGAGGTGATCGTGGTCATGGGACCTCCCATGACGCATCAAACATCGGATCAATTGAGTGGTCAACTGGTACGATGCCCTCTGCTTGCCCTCTGCTTGCCCTCTGCTTGCCCTCTGCTTGCCCTCTGCTTGCCCTCTGCTTGCCCTCCGCTCGCCCCACAAGGGGCCGGGAGTCCCCACGAGGGGCCGGGAGTGGTGATGCCGGGTTCCGTCGTCCGGAAGGGGTCTGATGAAGTTCGCACGGATCGGGGAGGCCGGCCGCGAGATTCCGGTCGCCCTCACCGAGGACCACTATGTCGACCTGTCGGCCCTCACGGACGACATCGACGGGGCCTTTCTCTCCCAGCCCCTGGAGGACGTCGCCGCCACGGTGCGGTCCGGCGGGCTGCCGCGCATCCCGCGCGAGGGGCAGCGGGTCGGCGCGCCGATCGCCCGGCCCTCCGCGGTCGTCTGCGTGGGCATGAACTACGCCGCCCACGCCGCGGAGTCGGGGGCGAAGCCCCCCGAGGACCTGGTGGTGTTCCTCAAGACCCCCAACACCGTGACCGGGCCCGAGGAGGAGCTGCGCATCCCGCCGGGCAGCGAACGGACCGACTGGGAGGTGGAGCTCGGCGTGGTGATCGGGCGGCGGGCGAGCTACCTCGGCTCGCCGGAGGAGGCCCTCGGCCATGTCGCCGGGTACACCCTCGTCAACGACGTCTCGGAACGCGAGTGGCAGCTCGAGCGGTCCGGGGGCCAGTGGGGCAAGGGCAAGTCCTTCCCCGGGTTCTCCCCCGTCGGCCCCTGGCTCGTCACGGCCGACGAGGTCGACCCCGGCGACCTGCGGCTGCGCAGCTGGGTGAACGGCGCCCCGCGCCAGGACTCCCGCACCTCCGACATGATCTTCGACGTGGCGCAGATCGTGTGGCGGCTCAGCCAGTTCCTGGTCCTGGAACCGGGAGACCTCGTCATGACGGGCACGCCCGAGGGCGTCGCCCTGTCGGGCCGCTTCCCCTATCTGCGTCCCGGGGACGTCGTCGAGGTGGCGATCGACGGACTCGGCCGGCAGCGGCAAGCGGTCCGGTGACCGACTTCGAGGGTGTCCGGGTCCTGGTGACCGGCGGTGCCTCGGGAATCGGCGCGGCGATCGTCCGCAGGCTCCGTGAGGAGGGCGCGCGGGTCGCCGTCCTGGACCTCGCTCCGCCCGAGGGGGACCCGGACGCCCACCGGGTGGACGTCGGCAGGGACACCGAGGTGCGGGCGGCGGTGGCGCGGGTCGCCGAGGCGTTCGGCGGGATCGACGTCGTCGTCAACAACGCGGGCATCGGCGCCCGGGGCACGGTGGCCGACAACTCCGACGAGGAATGGCACCACGTCCTCGACGTGAACGTGCTCGGTGCCGTCCGCGTCAGCCGGGCCGCCCTGCCGTGGCTGCGCGCGTCCCCGCGCGCGGCGATCGTCAACATGTGTTCCGTCGCGGCGCGGGCGGGGCTCCCGCAGCGTGCCCTGTACGGGGCGAGCAAGGGCGCGCTGTACGCGCTGACGCTCCAGATGGCCGCCGACCACGTGCGGGAGGGAATCAGGGTGAACGCGGTCAGTCCCGGGACCGCGGCGACGCCCTGGGTGACCCGGCTGCTGGACTCGGCGCCGGACCCGGAGGCCGAGCGCGCGGCCCTGGAGGCCCGGCAGCCGCACGGCCGGCTGGTGGAGGCGGCGGAGGTCGCGGACGCGGTCGCCTATCTGGCCAGTCCCCGCGCGGGCTCGACGACGGGCACGGTCGTCGAGGTCGACGGCGGGATGTCGGGACTCAGGCCGCGCCGCTGACCGCCTCACCGCCCCGGCACCGCAGACAACCGGGCAACCGGGCAACCGGGCAACCATGCAGACACCCCTCAGAGAGGACCGCCCTCGTATGGCCCTGTCCATGAACGACCCCGAACGCCCGCTCCCCTACCGGCGGTTCGAGCATGCGACGCCGGCCTGGTTCAGGGACGCCAAGCTCGGCGTCTTCGTCCACTGGGGCCCCTACGCCGTTCCGGCCTGGGCCGAGCCCATCGGGGCGTTCGGCACCCTCGACGACGAGGAGGAGTGGTTCACGCACAACCCGTACGCCGAGTGGTACCACAACACCGTCCGCATCGACGGCAGTCCGGCCCGGCGGCACCACCTGGAGACCTACGGCGGGGCGGACTACGACACGTTCCTCGACCTGTGGCGGGCCGAGTCCTTCGACGCCGGCTCCGTCATGGACCTCGTCGCCGCCACCGGCGCCCGCTACTTCGTGCCCACCACCAAGCACCACGACGGTGTCACCCTCTGGGACGCCCCCGGGACGGGGGACCGCAACACCGTCCGCCGGGGCCCCCGGCGCGACCTGGTCGGCGAGTTCAGCGAGGCCGCCGCGCGCAGGGGCATCCGCTTCGGCGTCTACTACTCCGGCGGCCTCGACTGGCACGTCGCCCCCACCCCGCCCATCGTGCGGCACATCGACGACTCGGTGCGCCCCCGGGACAGGGCCTACGCCGACTACGTCTTCGACCACGTCGCCGACCTCATCGAGAGGTACCGTCCGGAACTGCTGTGGGGCGACATCGAGTACCCCGACGCCGGCAAGGCGGAGGGCGGAAAGAGCCTCGTCGAGCTCTTCCGCCGCTTCTACGCCGCCCGCCCCGAGGGAGTGGTCAACGACCGCTGGGGCGAGACACATTGGGACTTCCGCACCAGCGAGTACGCGCACGGTGCCGGCAGCGAGGGCGAGGGGGCCTGGGAGAACTGCCGGGGTGTCGGCTTCTCCTTCGGTCACAACCGGCTGGAGGACGAGAGCCACTCGCTGACCGGGCCGGAGGCGGTCCGCCACTTCCTCGACGTCGTCTCGCGCGGCGGCAACCTGCTGCTGAACATCGGGCTCACGGCGTCCGGCGAGGTCGCCCCCGTCCAGCGCCGCACCCTGGAGGCGCTCGGCGCCTGGAACCGGGTCCACGGCGAAGCGGTCTTCGGCTCCCGCCCCCTCGGTGCGGACCTCGCCCGTCCCTCCGAGCGCCCCTGGGTGCGGTGGACCCGCACCGCCGGGTACGCCCACGCGTTCGTGGACGCCCCGCCGGGCACCCCCGTCCCCCTGGACGCCGACGCCGGTGCCCTGGACCTCCCGGCCGCCGGGGGCGCGCGCGCCGAGGTCGTCGACGGCACGCTCCTCGTGACCCCCGACGAGCGCGTTCTCGCCGGGCCCGTGCGGGTGGATGTACCCCTGCGCTGACGCCGGCCCCGCTCCGGCACCCACGGCGGCCCGTTGTTTCCGCCGTGTCCCGCCGCGGGCGCCGGGGCAGGCCCTACCATGCGTCGCATGACCATCAGACTGGAGAACGTCGGCATCGCCGTCCGGGATCTCGAGGCGGCGATCTCCTTCTTCACCGACCTCGGTCTCACCGTCATCGGCCGTGACACGGTCAGCGGCGAGTGGACCGACACGGCCGTCGGTCTGGACGGCAATCACGCCAGGATCGCGATGCTGCGGACCCCGGACGGTCACGGCCGCCTCGAGCTCTTCGAGTACCTCCACCCCGAGGCGATCGAGACGGAGCCCACTCGGCCCCACGAGATCGGCATGCACCGGGTCGCCTTCTCCGTCGACGACCTCGACGCGGCCCTCGAGATCGCCGCGCGGCACGGGTGCCGTCCACTGCGCGGGGTGGCGACCTACGAGGACATCTACCGGCTCACCTACCTGCGCGGCCCCAGCGGCATCCTCGTCATGCTCGCCGAGGAGCTGAAGAAGGGCTGAGCAAGGCGCGCCTCACCGGTGACGCGGTCCCTCGACGAGACCGTGCGGGCCGAAGTCGAAGTGGGCGTCGCGGTGATCTCCCCGCTCACAGTCGGTGCGGCCCTCACACGGGCGAGCGGAGCACCAGGAGGCTGATCTCGCTCGGTGCGAAGATCCGGAACGGCGGCCCCCAGTAGCCCGCTCCACGGCTGGTGTAGAGCTGGGTGCGCTCACCGTGGCGGCTGAGCCCCTGCACCACGGGTTGGTCGAGCCGTACCAGATAGTGGAAGGGCCACATCTGACCGCCGTGGGTGTGGCCGGAGACCTGGAGGTCGACGCCCGAGGCCACGGCCTGGGCCACCTGCTTGGGCTGGTGGGCGACGAGCAGGACCGGCAGGTCGGGGTCGGCGCCCGCGAGCGCGGTGTCGTGGTCGGCGCTGTGCCCGGACAGTCCTGAGGAGGCGGCGGTGCGGTCGTCCACGCCCGCGAGGACGAGCCGGTCGCCGCCGCGTTCGACGATCAGGTGCCGGTTGTGCAGCGCGTCCCAGCCGAGGCCGGCCATCAGGTCGAGCCAGCCCTGTGCCTCCCCGTGATACTCGTGGTTGCCCGTGACGTACACCCTGGCCAGCCGGGCCCGCACGGTGCCCAGCGGCGCGACCTGCTCCCGGCGCCTGGCGATCGTGCCGTCGGCGATGTCTCCCGCGTGGCAGACGATGTCCGGTTCCAGGGCGTTGACGACGTCGGCGACCCGCGCCGACCAGCGGGCCCGGTCGATGGGCCCGTAGTGGGTGTCGGCGAGGACGACCACGCGGGTCCCGTCCAGGCCCGGGCCCAGCCGGGGGACCGTGACGTCGACCCGCCGGACCCGGGGCACCCGCATGGCCTCGACGTGACCCCACGTCAACAGGATTACGGCGACGACCACGACCGTGAGAGAAACCCCCCTGGCGGTCGTCTGGCCCCCGGCCCCGAGGACGGCCGACACCAGCCGCACCGCACCCCCGAGGGCCGACCACACGAACAGGACCCAGACCACGCCGAGGGTGGTGTCCGCCATCCGGGCCGCCCGGTCGGACTGCCGGCGCCCGTGGCCCCGGACCATCGCCACCGGGAACGCCGCTTCGGCGGCCCCGCACAGGACCGCGCCGCCGACCACGACCGGTACCGGCCACCCGGTGCCGGACGCGAGGAGCACCCACCACGGCAGGAAGAACAACAGGGTCAGCACGGTGAGCAGCACCAGCACCCGGCCGATCCACCTCCGGCGCCGGCCCGCCGGGGCTTGTGCCGCGCCGTGCTCGTCGACCGGGACGTCGGAGACCGCGGCATCCTCTTCGCCGGCCCGCCCGGCCCGCACGTCCGTCACGCTCCCACCCCAACCCACTCGCGCCCGATGTACCGATGAATCGATCTTCCGATGAACGCTTCCATCTTCGTCCATCGGCGCCGTCGCCGGGCACCCTTCGTCCGAGGACCGGCACGACGACCCGGCCACGCGGCCGCAACTGGACGGCGGGACGCGGCGGAGGCGAACCGCCGGCCGGCCGAGGATTCGGTGGTGCGCGTCAGTCCTCGCCGACGACGACCACCTCGTCGTCGGCCGTCCAGCGGCGTCGCTCGGCCTTGTCCGGGTTGATGCGCAGGCCGTTGCCGGGCGCTCGTGACGAGCCCCGGCGCGTCCGGTAGCCGAGGGCGCACTCGCCGCGGCGGCGGGCCGCCGCGACCACGGTGGCGAATGTCGTGTCGCATCCGGGCAGCACGTAGTCGCCGGCCGGCCGCAGTCGCACCCGCGGGCCGTCGGCGGAGAGGAGCTGCTCGAACACCGCCGCCAGGTGCCGGTTCTGGGAGATCTGCGCCATGAGCAGGCCGATGACCTTGCCGCTGATGATCACGTCGGCGCCGTCACCGAGGGGGACCAGCGCGCGGTTGCGGTCGTCGATCAGCTCGGTGACGATCGGCAGTCGGCGCCCGGTGGCCTCCTCCAGCCGGCGCAGCAGCAGGAGGGTGACGAGCGTGCGGTTGTCGGGGTCGTCCGGCGGCTGCCCGGGGACGGGGTCCTGCCCGAGCACGATCACGCTGTCGTAGGAGTGGACGTCCAGCCGGTGCAGGGTCTCGGGACGCGTGATGTCTCCCTGGTGCAGGGCCGGGACGGAGCGGGCCTCCTCGTGCGCGTCGGCGCCGATCGTCTGACGCGCCGCGCTCCCGGCGGTGTCCGCCATCACGTCGACGGTCGATCCGGGCGGACCGCACCGGTGCAACTGGTCGACTATGAGCGGCGCCCGGCGGTTCCAGCCCAGTACGAGGTGGCGTTCCGCACGTGCGGGCGTCGGCGGGCCGGAGGCCATGGCCGCCTCCTCCACCAGTGCCGCGCAGTCCTCCGGGTGGGCCGTGTCGTCGTCACGGGTGAGGACGACGAGCAGATCCTCCGGCGCCAGGGGCATCCGCGTCGGCGGATTGAGCAGGGGAACGTCTCCCCGCACCACCCCGACGACGCTCGACGTCCGGTAGGACAGCAGCGCGTCCCCGAACGGGCGCCCTGCCAGGGAGGCTTCGGCGACCAGGTAGAACTCCTCGCCGGCGAAGTCGAGGAGTTCCTGGTGCACGAGGGAGAGTCCGGGGCGGCGGGCGGCCTGGACGATCATCCGCGCGGTGACGGTGTCGCTCTCCAGGACGACGCCGTCCGGTCCGGCGGCGAGGGAGGCGGCCAGCCGGTAGCGGTCGTCCCGGACCGCGGCGACCACGGGCGGGCGGCGCTCCGCTCCTGCCAGAGCCCTCCTGAGCGCGAGCAGCGTCTTGACCACCTCGGCGTCGGCGTCGGGATCGTCGTGGGGCAGTACCAGCACGACACCGGCCGTGGCCGGACCGGCCAGGGCGAGCACGTCGGGGTCGGTGGTGGGCCCACTGCGGCAGATCAACCGCGTACGGCCGAGGGGGCCGACCTTCGCGGCGAATGCCTCCTCCATGGCCGTCTTGTCCCGGTCGGCCAGGACGGCCACCGCCGCACGGGGCTGGTTGGCGTTGGCGGCCACGAGTTCGCCGACCACGGTGAAGACCTGCTCCGACCAGCCGAGGACGACGGCATGCCCGTGTTCGAGCACGGTGGAGCGGCCCCGCCGCAGCGCGGTGAGCCGTTCCGTGAGCGCCGTCGTGATCAGTCCGACGAGCGTGGAGACGTACAGCAGGGCGACGAGTGCGAGGAGCAGCGACATCGCCATCCGCAGGGGGGTGCCCGTCGCGTCGCCCAGTCGCAGGGTCTGACCGGTCAGCCGCCACACCCGGGCCAGCCGGTCGGGCAGGGAGGCCGGTGCGTGCGGGTCGGTCCACACCAGCACCGCGCTGGCCGGTACGACGATCCCCAGGCACAGCAGTGCCATCCAGCCGAAGAGGGCGGAGGTGCCTCGTGCGAGTGTGCTGTCGAACCAGTAACGGGCCCTCTCTCCGAAGGGAACACGGCGCTGCGCCATCCCCTCCCCCTCCCCCCTCCGCGCCCGCACGGGTGCGGGCACCCCTCTGGAAGTGTGCGGGAGCGTCCGGGACGGCGGACGGAGTCCGGACGGCATTCATTCCTTCGGGTCTCGCGACGACGGGTGAGCGGGCTTCGGGGGCTGTCCGTATCACTCGGTGCAGAACACGTCAGGCTCGACCAAGAACGATCGCAACCGACCGCGCCAGGTGACCTCCGAAGAAGCCGGGGAAGGAGAAACGGCAACCGTTGGGAGGTTGTCGTGGAGAACGCCGATGTCGAGCTGGGTGAGCTTCTCACCGCTGCGGAGGCCGCGCCGCCGGGAGAGTCCGTCGACGTGGTGGCACGTGATCTGCAGAAGAGGTTCGGGGCGGAGCGGGTGTCCTTCCTGTTCGCCGATCTCGTCGGCCAGCAACTGGTGCGGCTGACACCGGCCGGGGACGAGGAGGACACCGGCCGGGCCGCGCCCTTCGCACTGCGGGGCACCGTCTACGACGAGGTCCTGCGCAGCCAGCGGCAGTACGTGGGGCCGAGCGCCCAGGGCGGGCGGCACGTGATCACACCGGTCACCAACCGGGGCGACTGCCTCGGGGTTCTTGAGATGACCCTGCAGCACGCCGACGACCTCACGCTGGAGCAGATCGGCGAGGCGGCGCACGTGCTGGCGTACATCATCGTCACGGACCGCCGCTTCACCGACCTCTACCACCTGGGCCGGCGCACCACCCGGACCAGTCTGGCGGCCGAGATCCAGCACCAGCTCCTCCCCTCGGCCTCCTGCTGCGAAGCCACCCAGTTCGCCCTCGCCGCGGGGCTCGTGCCCGCCGACGACATCGGCGGCGACACCTACGACTACTCCCTCGACCGCGACACGCTGCACCTGTCGATCACCGACGCGATGGGGCACGACACCGACTCCGCGCTCCTCGCGACGCTGCTGGTCGGTGCCCTGCGCCGGGCCCGCCGCGACGGGTGCGACACGCTCAGACAGGCGTCGGAGGCCCATCAGGCCCTCCTGAGACACGCCCGGGGCCTGGCCACCGGGCAACTGCTCTGCTTCGACCTGAAGTCCGGCACCTGCGAGCTGGTCAACGCCGGTCACCCCTGGCCCCTGCGGGTGCGGGAGGGCGTCGTCGAGGAACTCCGGCTCGCCGTGAACCTGCCGTTCGGGGTGGTGGCCCCCACCCCCTACCGGGTGCAGGAACTGAGCCTGCTGCCCGGGGACCGGCTGGTCCTGCTCACCGACGGCATGCAGGACCGCGGTGCCGCGGCCGTCGACCTGCCCGCGCTGATCCACGACACCCGCGCCCTGCATCCCCGGGAGGCCGTGCGCGTCCTGACCGGCGCGGTGCTGGAGGCATGCCGGGGGAAGCTCCACGACGACGCCACCGTCATGATCCTGGACTGGTACGGCACCCGGGGCGAGGACACCCTCGGGACGGGAGCGGATCCCGTCCCGCGGTGAGACCGGTCAGGCCAGCCAGTCGGCGTAGCGGGTGGGGGCGAGGTGGGCGTCGGCGTCGGTGAGGACGTCTCCCTCGACGGCCGCGAACATGCCGGCGGTGGGGTCGGTGACCACGGTGCGGGAATCGCCCCGGTGGGAGAGGGTGAGGCGGCCCAGCTCGTCGAGGGGGAGGATCTCGGGGCCGCCGATGTTGCGCACGCCGTTCAGCGGGGCGCCCGCGGCCACCTCCGCGACCGCCGCGGCCACGTCCTCGGCGGCGATCGGCTGGATCGGCGTGGCGGGCAGCCGGACGGTGTCCGCGTCGGCGGTCCAGGACAGGACGGCGTCCATGAACTCCATGAACTGCGTGGCCCTGACGATCGAGTAGGGGATCGGGCCGGCCTTGAGGATGTCCTCCTGCAGCACCTTGGCGCGGTAGTAGTCCAGCGCCGGAACCCGGTCGACCCCGACGATGGAGAGGATGACGGCGTGACCGACGCCGCCCTTGTCCGCGGCGGCCAGCAGGTTGTCCATGGAGGTGCGGAAGAAGGCCGGGGAGGCCTCGTCGAAGGTCGGTGAATTGGTCAGGTTGACGACGACGTCGGCCCCGTCGAGGGCCTCGTCGAGCCCCTGGCCGCTCAGGACGTCCACTCCGGTGGACAGCGAGTGCGGCACCGCCTGGTGTCCGGCGGCGTCGAGGTCCCGGACGACCCGCGAGCCGATCAGACCGGTCCCTCCGAGAACTGCGATCCTCATGACGTATTCTCCCTCAGCCGTGTGGCACATGTGGACATGCTCGGTGTGGTGTGCGGACGTGACGGGGGCGCGGCACCATTCTCCCGCGCTCCCACCCCGTACACAGTGATGACCGGGGAGGCGGTCCGGGTGTGACACGAGACCGGTGCGAGCCGTCGGGGCGGTTCGGGAGACCCGTGTGGCGGAATATCGTCGGCGGAGGCCTTGCCGGCCGCCTTTACCGATCATCCAGGAGGAGATTCCATGCCCGCGATCCTTCGGCCCCGCGCGCTTCGTCCCGGCGACCTCGTGGTCGTCGCCGCACCCTCGGGCCAGCTCGAACCGGGCGAGGAGCCACTGCTCGCCCGGGGCGTGGCGATACTCGAGCGGATGGGGTTCCGGGTACGGGTGAGCCCGAGGGTCGATCCCGCGCGCAGCCGCTGGTGGGCGGCGGGCACGCCGGCGGAACAGGCCGAGGAGCTCAACGCCCTGCTCCGTGACCCGGAGGTGCGGGCCGTCGTCGCGCACACGGGCGGGCAGGCCACGATCGGCTACCTCGACCTGATCGACGTGGACGCGATCCGGGCCGACCCCAAGCCGATCATCGGCTACAGCGACATCTCGCTGCTGCACATGGCCCTGCACTCCAGGACCGGTCTCGTCGGGTTCCACGCGGACATCGCCACCCACGGCTTCGGCAGCGACTGGTACACCCTGGGCGACAAGGCCCGGCGGGCCGAACTCGTCGACCTGTACACCCGCGTCCTCACCAAGGCAGAGGCGCCGGGCGCGCTGCCGCCGGGGGAGGTCTGGGAGACCTGGCGGCCGGGCAGCGCGGAGGGCCGCCTCTTCGGCGGGCTGCTGAACCGTCTCGTCCTGCTGCAGGCGACTCCGTTCGCGCCCGCCCCCGAACTGTTCGACGGCGCCGTGCTGTTCTGGGAGGAACTGCAGCGGCCGGTCTCCCGGATCTGGAACGACCTGCACACCCTGCGGCTGTCCGGTGTGCTGGACCGGATCGCGGGCATGGTGGTCGGCATCCCGATGGAGGTCACGGCCCACGAGAGCGGCGGGCAGCGCGCGGACCTGCGCGATGTGGTGCTCGACGTCCTGGGCGACCGCGACCTCCCGGTCCTGGCCCAGGTCGACTTCGGCCACACCTCGCCCAACCTGCCGCTGCCCCTCGGTGTGCGCGCGCGGGTGGACGCGGACAACAGGACGCTGTCCCTGCTCGAACCGGCGGTCGCGGAGGGCTGAGAACCGCTTCCGGTCCGGGCCACCGCCCGTGCGGGCGGTGGGGGCGGCGGCCGGTCAGAACCAGTGCAGGCAGTGGGGGCGGCGCTCGGGCCGGAAGAGTGCGTCGGCGAGGGCGGCCGCGTCCGCGTGGTGGGCGCGGACGTGTCCGGCCCGCACGAGCGTGCCGGGGGCGGTGCCGCCGAGGTAGAGCGAGCCCAGGTCGCGGACGTCCAGGGAGAGGTCCGGGGCGCGGTCCGTGGGGACGCAGTCGGCCCTGCCGTCCCTCACGGTCAGCAGATGGCGGCCGCGCTCGCCGAGGAACGGGTCGGTGACGTCGAGGACGAGGGCGCCGTCCGTGAACCAGCCGCGGGCGGTGAGCGCACGCGGGACGTCGAGCAGGCGCACCCAGAGCCAGTCGGTGTCCTCGCTCACCTGCCCGGCACGGAAGTCCGCGAGCTGCCAGCGGAGCGGGTGATCGGTCGGGAGGTGCTTGAACACGATCCTGTCGACCAGGTCGTGTCCGAGCAGGAATCGGGTCAGCGCGGTGTGGGCGGCGTCGTCGCCGGCGATCGTCTCGTCGACCGTGAGGGTCCGGTCCTCGCCGACGGAGTAACTGGCGTAACCGTCCGGGACGCCGGCGCCGTCCCGGTGGAGTGCGAGGTAGCGGGGCGCGGGAGAGAGCGGGGGCCGCCCCGCACGGCGCGCCCACCAACGGTGGGGCCGGGACAGTGCGCCCGGCTGGGCACGGCGGTAGCGGTCGTAGATCTCCTCCAGCAGATCGCCGCACTCCTCGCGCGGCAGCACCTCGACCGGTCCGTCGTCGACTCCGTGGTTCGGTCCGTCGTTCGGTCCGTCCTCCCCGCCGGCCCTCGGGGAGCCGGCCGCGTCGCGTGCCCGCGGGGCGGCGAGGGCGGCCCCACGGCGCGGCACCGTCAGCCGCGCCGTGCTGGTGGCGGGTCCGTAGCCGTACCGGCCGTAGATCGTGGCCTCGGAGGCCAGCAGCACGGCGAGGAATTCCCCGCGCTCCCGGAACTCCGCGAGTTGGTGGCGCATCATCCCGCTGAGCACGCCCCGGCGGCGGTGCGAGGGCAGGACGCCGACGGCGGACACCCCCGCGACCGGCGCGAGGATCTCGCCGGGGAGGGTGAGCTCGAAGGAATACGCGGCGGCGGTGCCGACGGGGCGCCCGTCGGCCGTCAGGGCGAGCACGCCACGGTCCATCTCGAGCGCCGACCACCAGAGCCCTCCCCCGTCGACCGGGGTCTCCGGGTGGCGCCCGAAGGCGGCGTGGACCGTGTCGACGAAGACGTCGAGGTCCTCCTCGGTCGTGGAACGGATCCTCATCGGCGCCGCCGCCCTCTCGCAGTCGCGGCACCACGGCTCGTGACGCCGGGCCCAGTGCACACCTGTTCCGTGGCCGGGGCAACCGCATTACGGCCGCCGCCGGCAGAAGGCTCGGATCCCTGCCGGACCGCGTCGTGCGCCGACCGGTCCCGCACACGACAGGATTGTGGCATTCACGTTTCATTGTAACTGCCACGTTTCTCCCCCATGAAATCACCGGCGGCAAATCGCGCATTCGCCACGGAGCGCGTCTTCCGCACTGTCCGCCCCGCCTGACGTCGCATTAGGCTCGCGCCCGCCCACCCCAGGAATCCGCCGCAATGGCGGCGACGCCGGGTGTGCGAGGAGGAAGCGGTTCCGCGTTGTCGGTGAGCGACGGGAATTCACCCGATGAGCATTCATGTTTCCGAGAAGCTGAACAATCTGTTGTTCGTGCTGATCGGTGAGCGGATGCTGCAGGGGGACGAGGACAAGGCCGACGCCAACGGCAAGCCCTACGGGCGGCTGGCCCGGCGCATGCGGGAACTGTCGGACCTGATCGGGGCGGTCGCCGGGGGCGTGGGCCGGTCACTGCCCCCGCGGGTGGGGAACAATTACGTGCGCGCGATGCACATGTTCCTCGACGACGGCGGTGTCAACCACCTCAAGGCGTTCGCCAAGCAGCTCGACGACCTGGAGCGGTCACGTGTCAAGTCCGGCATGGACATCATGGAGGCCAAGTGGCAGATCATCGCCGAACTGGTCCGGCTGCTGATCGAGCTCATGGTCATCGCGGTGCTGTCGGCGTTCACCGGCGGCACCGCCTCCAGCCAGGCAGCGGTGGCCAGGGCGCGCAGCACGGTCGCCATCCTGACGGTGATGCACGAGCTGAACAAGCGCACCCATGCCGTGCCGGCGGTCTCGGAGATGTTCGAGGAGGCGTTCCAGACCTTCGCCGTGCGTCTGGCCATGATGAAGGGCGCGCCTCCCGGGCGGCGCCCGGACGGTTTCGACTGGAATCAGATCGTCCAGGACGGTGTCTTCGGCGCGTTCACGGGACTCTTCTACGGATTCCTCAACGACATCCTCAAAGGTCTCAAGAAGAACTTCAAGAACCTCTCGAACAGTGGTCTGTTCAAGGACGTTCCCGGAAGCAACAACAAGTTCGACATCAAGATCGACGGTTCGCACAACAACTACACGCCGAATCCGACTCCCCACCCGCACGCCGATCCCCACCCGGGTCCGGAACCGAAGCCGAACCCGCACCCGGACCTCACTTCCGTGCCGCCCCCGTCCTTCACGCCGGTCAAACTGAGCCCGATCGACCGGTTCAAGCACGAACTGGGCGAGGACGCCGGGCACTTCCTCACCGAGGGCGGCGCGGAGGCGCTGGGTGAGCTGGCCACGGCGGCCATCTTCCACTTCCCCACCGAGGGCCTGACGACCTTCCTCGGCGGCGGTCTCAGCTCGGTCAGCGAGCGCCACCTGGGCCAGGGCGCCTCATGGCTGGGCGGCAAGTTCAACTTCAGGCAGCCACCGAGCGTCAACACCGTCGGCCCCGACGACATCTTGGGCTCCCAGGACAACGACAGATCCTCCTCGTCCTCCGGCTCCTCCGACAGCCCGGGCGGAGGCAACGGCGCCCCCTCCCCGGGGCCCGGGTCCTCCCTCACCGTGCCCCCGAGCACGACGTCCTCCGCACCCGGCGGAGGACAGAACCGTCCGGGTTCCGGCTCCTCGCAGACGGGACCCGACGGCAACGGGATCACCACCGAGGTCCCCGGCGTCGACCTCGACGACCTCGAACTCAACGGTCCCCGGCCCGGCGCCGGACACCTGGACCCCGGCCACCTCGGCACGATCCCACCCGGAACCTCCCCGGGCACCAACGGCAACGGACAACACGCCGACAGCCTCTTCGACGACAGCGATGCCGAGACCGACCTCGACAGCATCTTCGACGGAAACCCCGATGACCCGGGAAACAGCGCCAGCGACAGCCTCACCGACACCGACGGCCTCTTCGGCGACGACGAAGCCGTCACGCACACCGGAGGACCGGGGACCGACCGCACGAAGGGAACCCCGGACCCGGGGGACACCTCCGGTACTCCCCTGCCCATGACCGGCACACCCCTGCCGCAGTCGGCCCCGGTGGTGGGCGTGTACGCCGCGCCACCCATGAGTGGCGGGCCGACGACGACGGACCTCCCGGACGCGGAGGACGGCCGGCAGGCCGACAACCCCACCGATACGTCGCGGGCCTCCGACGGTGGCGGCCGGCCTGCCGCGCACGACGCCACCGACCCTGTCGTCGAGCCGGACATACTGCCCGCGACCGCCGAGTTCACCCGAACACGTGTGCTCGTCCCGGACGGTGTGGAGCAGCCCGCCACGTCCCGCACGGAGGTCGGCCGCATCCTCAACCGCATGCTCCGCGACCCCGGCATCGCCGAGAACGTCCTGCGCAGCGGCGCCCAGGTGGTCGTCGTGCCCCGCGACACCCGCGTCACCGACCTTCCGGAATTCGCACACCTCACCGACATCCCCGAACACACGGACGCCGGCACCCGTACCGCGAACACGCTGCGCGCGCTCACCGACCCCGTGCGGCGGATCGTCGCCGTACCCGAGGAGAACCTCGTCGGCGAGGTCACCGCGACGGACGAGCACGGCCACTTCCCCGACGGCTATTCGGCCGTGACGCACGAACTCGCCCACCTGGTCCACCAGTGGGGCCTCGACGACGGCCAACGGGCCCTGCTCGACTCCCTCCACGCGGCGAAGCTGAAGCAGGGCCCGGCCGTCCAGTGGCCCGACGGACCGCGGATGCTCCACAACGGCACGGAGGCCGAGAACTACTCCTCGCGCAGTCCCGCCGAGTACTTCTCCCAGCTCACCAACGCCTACCTCGGCACCAACAAGGGGCCCGACCCCTTCACCAGGCAGGCGCGCAACAACGGCACGGAAGCCGTGCGCGCACACGAGCCTGCCGAGATCCACGAGCTCCTTCGCACCGTGTACGGGGCCCGTCCCCTCGCGCTGGTCACCAATCCCGTCACCGCGACCCGGCGGTCCAACGAGATGTACGAGGCCTTCAACGACTTCCAGCGGTTCATCGGCTCCGGCCCGGTCGAGACGGAGGCTGAGGCCGAGGCCGAATCTGAGACGGAGGTGGAGGCCGAGGCCGGGACCGAGGTCGCTCCGGCCGACGCGCCCCTGGTGCCTGTCGTGACCGTCACGCCGCCCCTCGACGAACTGCCCACCATCGTGGTCACACCGCCCCTCGACGAACTGCCCACCATCGTGGTCACACCGCCGGCCGAGGAGCAGCCGGCGGTTTCCGTCACGACCGGGGTGGCGGCACCGCTCACGGCGGCCGTCACCGATCCGGCACGGAGCGATCAGGTATCGCCCCTCCCCCAGCCCGCGCTCCCTCCCGACCCCACCCCCGAACTCACTCCGAAGGACGACGACCCCGACCCCGACCCCGGCGAAGTCGTCACCACGTTCGGAACCCGTCGTGACGGGGCGCAGGCGCTCACCAACATCACGCCCGTCCCGGACCACGTCGTGGAGTGGCTCCAGGAGCGGGCCATGGAGACCGCCGAAGCGGGCGCCGCGGAGGATGCCGCCTTCCGCGAGGCCGTGCGCGGCACGCTGAGTGCGCGGTTGCTCACCGCTGAGTGGCCGCGCCTGTTCAGTGACGCCGGTCTTCCCCTGAACGTCACCCTGCGCGGGCAGCGTTACGCGGTCTCGCTGCGGCTCCGGCTCTCCTTCCTCGGGCCCGCGCCCGAGCAGATGCGGCCCATGCCGGACGGGCCGCCTGTGGGCATCCAGCGGTGGGCCTTCGGCATCCACGAGGACGGCGACACGTCCGGCGCCGGTGACCTGCGCGCGCTGAGCCTCGGTTTCAGCCGGCCGTGGGCAATGAAGCACGGCGCGCTGAGCAGCATCACCTTCGCCCCGCAGATCGACATGACCTGGAACCAGCTCAGCACCACGACGACGGCCGGGCGCACCGTGCAGCCGATGGTCCTGTGGCGCAGCAAGGGCCGTTCGCTGCCCTTCGACTTCGCCATGACATGGCAGGTGCGCCGCAACACCGGTTCCTCGCGGGACGTCCTCGCCGGCATCGGGCAGCCGGAGTGGCAGGACGCCGGTGAGACCCCCGCGCCGCCGGCACCGGCGGGCACGGCCGGGGCGGCCGGGGCGGCAGTGGTACCGGGAGCCCGCACTCCGCTCACCGTGTGGTTCCCCACCTATCTGGCGCAGGCACCTGTGGCACCGGTGTCCTCCCCGGAGGGTGCGAAGGAGGTGGACGACGCGAAGTCCCGTCCGGCCCCGCTGGACCGTCTGCTCGACGAACTCCCTCTGTTCGGGCCGGAGTCGCTCGTGCACCACGACGGGATGTTCGGCGATCTGCTGGAGGCCTTCCCCGTTCTCGGGGAACTGTCGGAGCGGTCCGTGGACGAATTGTTCGAGTTCATGAAGGAGGGCAACCAGCGCAGCAACCTGCCTCAGTCCTGGGACGGTTCGGTGGCCTCGCCGACGCTGTACTCGGCGTCGGGGGCCGCGCTCGGCTATCTGCGGTTCTCCACCACCCTGAGCGGCGGCACGACGGTCACGGGTCCGGCGAGCGCGTCGTCCGTGCTGGAGTCCTACGTCCTGCGTTCGCTGCGTATGCAGGGGGCTTCGCAGATCACCAACTCCCTCGGGATCACGCTGCCGTTGCAGTTCGGTCTGTCCTCGGGCGAGCCCGATCCCGTGACGGGTGCGGAGCCGCTGGGTGGTTCGGTGAGCGGGCAGGTGGGCGCCTCGCACCAGTTCGCCCACACCCTGGCCTCGGCGGGTAGCGCGCGCCTCGCGCACTCGCTGCGCACGGGGGACCCGCTGCTGCCCGTCCGCCCGGATCTGGCGCTGCGCGTCACTCTCGTCCGCCCCGACAGCGCGCCGGTGGGCCCCGCCGCGGGTTCCCGGCTCGGGAACGGCGCGACGTACCCGCTGCACATGCGGGTTCCCTCGGAACACACCCTCGGCAGGGCGCCCGAGGAGACCCGCTACCTTCCGCGTGAGGTGCTGCACCTGACGCAGCTCGGCGTATCGACGACCCCGTTGCGGGTCACCGGCACCGAGCCGCTGTTCGACCAGGCGGAGACGTGGCTGCGCGACAACGGCTATCTGCCCTCGGACCGGCCGCAGCCGCGTCTGTGGGACTCCGCCACGGAGGAGTCGCTGCGCGTCCAGCGCCTCAACAACAAGCGCAAACTGGACCGGATGCGGTCCCGGCTCGCCCTGCGCGGCGCCCTGGACGAGATGATCGAGGGCGGTGACGCGATCACCTTCGAGCTGCCGACACCGGGCGGTACGCGCCGGGCCACGGTGCGTCTGCGCACGGCGCGCCGCTACACCCACCCCGCAGCCACCGCAGGCACCGCAGGCACCGCGGCCACCGGCTCCGTGGAGGAGGGGCGGCGTTCCGACAACGACGGGGTGGTCCACGAGCGCACCCTGCCGAACGTGCAGACGCTGAACTACGTCGGCTCCACGCTCGCGGGTGACGAGCAGTTCCAGCGGACGCCCTTCGGCTGGAGCGCCGGCGGCGGCGCCTTCGTGACCAACCCCTTCGGCGCGGACGGCGACCGGGCGCTGCAGGAGCTGGGCGCGCGGTACACGTACAGCCGGGCCCGTTCGACGGCCGCCGGGTCGAGTGCGGGGACGGGCCACGAGTACTACATGCTCAGCCCCACCGCCAACGGCACGCAGGTCTTCTCGGTGCCCGTGACCCACACCATGACGATCAGCGACAGTCATGCCGAGGGGCTCGCTCCCGCCCCGGAGAGCGGCACGGTCCGGCTCGCCGTGCCGACGGACCGCACGTCCACGACGCCGCACACCGGGCCGCGGCCGAAGCCGGCCGTCGTGCGGGACGTGCGGGAGTCCGACACCCGGAGGCTGGCCGGGCCGGGCCCCGGCCACACGTACCACGACGGCGTGCTGCGGCTGCCGGAGACGGCCCTCCTCGAACGGGCGCCGGGCAGCGCGGAGCTGCGCGAGGTCGTTCCCGCACTGCTCGACCGGCTCGACGAGGAGGCGGCCCGGCAGGAGGAGCGGGCACTGCGCGCCCGCGAACCGTTGCCGGGCGCCTTCCCCGAGGACATCGATCTGGAGGCCCAGGACCAGGACGAGGTGGACGCGCGGGACCACGAAGGGGACACCGCTCCCGCCGACGGCACTCCCGCGGACCCCGACCCGCCCGCCGCCGGCACCACCACGCCCCCCGACACCGCCCCGCCCCGTCACGGTCTGCTGTGGGACCTGGTCTCCGGTGCCGGCTCCTGGCTGGGCGGGCAGGCGACGGGGGCGGCCCGCTGGGCCTGGCGGACCGCCTTCGGCGAGCCGGCGATGCGGGAGGAGTCCTCGGGGCGCGAGGTGTTCGACACGGCCTTCTCGCCGCAGCACATGGCGGGCAACGCGCTGCGCGTCTTCCGCGACTCGTACGTGGTCGAGAGCGCCGGCACGCCGGGGCTGGTGACCGGCACTGACTACCTCGTCGAGGTCGAGGGCTACCTCACGGACGTGGAGCTGCTGCCCGAGGGCGAGCCGATGGACGCCGAGCGGTGGCTGCAGTCCGTAGACGCCTCGGCCTTCACCCTTGGCGTGAACTCCTCCCACCAGGTCGCCTTCACCTCGGCCGGCCGGTACGGTCCGGCGGGCAGCGCCTTCACTCCCTCGGGGAGCTACGCCTACCGTCGGGGCAGCGGGCGCACCGTCACCTCCAACGACGTCACCGGGGTCTTCCGGGTCACGGTGGAGGACACCACCCCGGTCTACCGGTTCACCGCGAAGGCGCATCTCGTCGTCACCGCGACGCGCGGCCGCCGCAACGCCGTCTCGGGGAGCTTCGACCCGAGTCCGGGGCTGAGTGCCACGAAGGTCGTCGAGCCCGAGGGGACGCTGGAGTTCCTGCTGGTCGACAACGACCTGCAGAACCATCCGGAACTGGCCGCGCTGGCCCTGCGCGCGGGGCGCTCACCGCTCGGCGCCAACCGTCCCGACCGGCTGCTGCCGTCCCCGTACGTCTCCAGTGGCGGCGTGCTCGGCTTCGGGGCGGCCAGCGACGTCCATCCGGGGGGCGGCCGCAAGGCGTTCACCGAGCGGGTGCGCCGCCTGGTGGAGCGTGAGGCGCCGGGCACGACCGTGCCGGGACACGCCGGTCACCTGCCCGGCGTGCTCTCGCGGATCAACGAGCACGGCACGTCCCTGGGACTGCGCGCGCTGGTCAACGCGGGGCCGCGCGGGCACACCGCCTTCCATTTCGTGCACCGTTCCTGGCTGGGGCCGCGGCTGGTGGAGGTGGCCCTGGTCGCCCGGCCCGCCCGGGGTGCCCGGCTGACCGAGCTGCGCGGCAAGCTCGTCACCCGTTCCTCCGGCCTGGACAACGTGTTCGGGCATTCGCGGGGCGCCGGCACGGCCCTCGACGTTCCCGGCGCCACCCGCATCGCGCGCAGCACGGGCAACAGCCACGAGCTGACGTTCTCCCCGGCCGGGCGGCACGGCAGCCACCGGTTCCGGCCGACCGTGGGTGCGGCCCGTCGCACCACCTGGCAGGACGCCCAGCTCTCCAGCCGTGAACTGCGCTCCTGGCAGCGGACGTTCGGCAACACGGCCGAGTTCCGCGTGCCGTACGAGTACGTGGTGACGGTGCGGTCCTGGCCGCTCGACGACGCGCTGATCGGCCGGCTGATCGCCGGGCTCGGCGACGGCCTCACCTCCCTCGCCCAGGCGGCCGGGGTCGTCGACCCGTCCGCGCACGCCCTGTCCGGCCTGCCGTGGGCGCCCGGACGCACGGGCGTCGAGCCGGCCGAGGTGGTCCTGCGGTTCAACTCCTCCGAAACGACGGGCGAGAGCCCCGCGCTCACCGCGGGGCCGGGCCTGTTCCTCTCGGACCCGCGCATCGCGCCGCCGCCGGCCGACCCGGGCGACGCGGTTCTGGAGATGGATCTGCCGGAGGGCCTGCGGGAGGTGCTGAACGGGCCCCCCTGGGTGCCGTCCCGGCCCTTCCAGGTGTACGACTTCGCGGGCGTCGACCGGCTGGGCGAGGCGCTGCGGGCGGTGGACCCGTCCCTGCGGCAGGACCTCGACCCGCGCACCTCGAGGTCGGCCGAGGGCATGTTCATCCGGCTGACCACGCTCGCGGCCGAGGGCAGGCTGGCGCTCCTCGATCCCGCGGCGACCGCCCCGTACCTGGGCAACCCGGGCGGCGCCCGCACCTCCGTGTCGGTGCGGCTCCACGCGCCCCGCGCGGAGGTGACGACCAAGGACACGGCGATCGACCGGATCGAGTTGTCGGCGGACGGGTTCCAGACCCAGGCGGACACGGTCCTGACGACCAGCGCGACCTTCGAGTACTCCGGCGGTTCCGGCCTGCGCGGCGGGGTGTCGGGACCGCTGGGCGGCGAACGGGCCTCCTTCGGCCAGAGCGCCACCGCCTCCAGTCAGCGCCGCGAACTGCTGCGCTTCGGCACGCCGATGGAGAACGACAAGGGCGAGGGCATGGAGGGTCACCGGGTGCGGGCCGTGGCCGTGCTGGAGGTGCGCGGGCCGGGCGGCACCCGGTTCGTCACCGGTGACATCCTCTTCCGCACCACCGAGGCACCGCCGGAGCACGGGAGCACCGGTACGAGCAGGGACGGCGCGAAGGCCCCCGCGAGGACCGCGGGGACTTCCGTACCCGCGCCGGCTCCGCCGGTCACCACGTACGACTCGCGCCGTCCCGTCGGCAGGTACGGGGGCGGGCAGCGGCTGCTCACCTCCTACCAGTGGGGGCGGCTGGACAGCACCGGCGAGACGCCCCGGGACGTGCCCGGGGACGGCGACTGCTTCTTCCGTGCCGTCCTGGAGGTGGCGGGTCCGCATGTGCGCGGCCGGCTGGGCCTGACGGAGTCCGACGGACTCGGCGACGTCCTCAAGAAGATGCGTGCGGAGACCGCCGCCGAGCTGACCGAGCACCCCGAACGGTACGCCGAGCGCATCCGCGCGGTCGACGCCGGCACGTCCACGGCGCGGCTCGCCGCGGACATCCGGACCCGGGGGAACTACGCGAACCTGGCGGGCGACCTGACGCCGTGGATCGCCTCCGTGCGCCTCGGCCTGCGTCTGCGGATCGTCACCCCTTCGTACGAGATCTCCATGGGACCGAAGGACGGTCTGCCGGTCACCCTGGTGCAGGTCACCGACGGCCCGCTGCACTTCCTCGCGGGCGTTCCACGAGGCCCGGTGGTGCCGGCGGTCACCCTCTCCTCGCCCGGCCCCGGGGAACCGGCCGCGAAGGCGGAGGCTCCCGAACCCTCACCGGTCCCCTCCCTGGCGGACACCGCGTTCGAGATACTGACCGGACTCGGCCGAGGCCCGGTGGTCTGAGGCGCGGCGTGGCGTGTCGCGTCAGCGCACGGTGAGCACGGTCTTGCCGCGCGAGTGGCCCTCCTCCACGTGGCGCACGGCCGCGGCCGTGTCGGCCAGGGTGCGGGTCCGCCCGACCACGGGGGCGAGCCGGCCCGCCTCGATGAGCGCGGTCACGGCGAGCAGGTCCTCGTGGACCGGGCCGTCCGGGGTGGCGGGAACGATCGGGCGCATCCGCCGCCGGCCGGCGGCGGCGACCGCGGCGACCTTCAGCATGGACCCGATCGCTCCGAACACCCGGCCGGGCGAGCCGCCCCCGTTGGCCACCAGGGTTCCGCTCGGGGCGAGGACCCGGCGCAACCGCACCGGCGAGTAGTTGCCCACGTTGTCCAGGATCACGTCGTAGCGGGTGGTGCCCTGGGTGAAGTCCTCGTGGGCGTGGTCGAGGACGTGGCGCGCGCCCAGTGCGCGCACCAGGTCCACGCTGCCGGCACCGCACACCCCGGTGACCTCCGCGTCCAGCCCGGCCGCGATCTGCACGGCGAAGGTCCCCACGCCGCCGCCCGCCCCGTTGACCAGCACGCGGTGTCCGGCCCGTACTCGGCCCACCGTCCGGATGCCGCGCAGCGCGGTCACCGCCCCCATGGGGACGGCCGCGGCCTCCGCGAAGGACAGGCGCTCGGGCTTGGGCACCAGCCACTCCACCGGGGCGCACGCGTACTCGGCGAACGCGCCCCGGCAGAAGCCCAGCACGGGAGTGCCGGGCCGGAGCGCGTCCACACCGGCACCGACCGCCTCCACCACTCCGGCGGCGTCGATGCCGGCCACCCGGTGCTTCGGACGGCGCAGGCCCATCCCGCCCAAGAGGCGTGCTGCGTACGGGTCTCCGCGCATCATGTGCCAGTCGTAGGGGTTGACCGCGGCGCAGTGCACGCGGACCAGCACCTCGCCGGGGCCGGGCCGAGGCCGGTCGATCTCCCCCAGCCGCAGGAGGTCCGGCGGTCCGAACCGCTCCTGGAGCACTGCCCTCATCGCCTCGCCCCCTCTGCCCCGGAGCCGTTCGGCGGGCGGCCGAGCGGCGCGGGGTGAGGGCAAGGTAGGCGCAGGCGGCACGGCCGTCAACGGCACGCGCGGCCGGATGCCGGGCGACCGCCGGCCTCACTCCTTCAGGGCGACCAGCACCCGGCTGTCCCCCGCCTGCCACACCGGGGTGACATGGCGGAATCCGGCGCGGTGGAGCAGGCGGGTGTGCCCCGGCACGGAGAGGTGCTGATTCCCGTCACCCGGGGACGCGCCGGCAGGCGCGCGCCGCTCGTACAGATCGGCCAGTTCGGGGTCGGCGGCGACCGCCCGCCACCAGGACTCCCAGTCCTCCTCCGCGTGCCCGGGTGCGCCGGTGCGCTCGGCCCGGCGGCGGCCCACGTGGGCGGTCAACTCGGCGCAGGGAGGCTCGTCCGGGGGGAAGTGGTCGCCGTTGACCAGCGCGCCGCCGGGGCGGAGCAGGGCGGCGAGGCCCCGGTAGGTGCGGAGGAGGGCGGGGGCGGGGAGGTAGTGCAGCGCGGTCGTGGAGACGGCGACGTCCACACCCCGGTCCAGTCCCAGCGCGTGCGTCCAGCCGTCCTCGCCGATCACCGCGTCCACGTACCGGGCGGCCTCGCAGTGGTGGGTACGGCCCAGTTCGAGCAGGACGGGGTCCCTGTCGACGGCGACGATCTCCGCGTCGGGCAGGCGGCGGGCGAGCCGGGCGGACAGGGACCCCGGGCCGCAGCCGAGGTCGAGCAGGAGCGGCCGGCCGCGGCCGGCGCAGAGGTGCTCGGTGACGTCGGCGATCACCGTGAACCGCTCCTCGCGGTCCACCGCGTAGCGCTGCTGCTGCCGTTCCCAACGCTCCACCCATGTCCTGGCCGTTCCCATGCTCACGCCCATCCGGCCGCCACCTCGTCCGTTCCTCGCCTGTCGGTCGGCATTCAATCTACAGGTGGAAACGGTTATCAAGTGCGTTCGGCGGTTCCGTCGCCCCGCTCCTCAGCCGAGTGAGTCCAGCACCGCAAGCAGCCGGTCGACCTCCTCCTCCGTGTTGTGGACGTGCAGGCTGACCCGCACGGACCCGCCGTCCTTCTCGGCGCCGGCCTGGCACAGGGTGTCGGCGCGGACCATGAAGCCGTGGCCGTACAGGATGAAGCCGAGGTCGTCGGCGGGGATGTCACGGTGCCGGAAGGTGACGATGCCGTGCCGCCGCTGGGCCGGAGGGAGCCGGCTGTCGGCGGTGAGGCTCGCGGGGCAGCCGAGGATCTCGTACGGCGCCAGGCGTCCCAGTCGGTCGGTCAGACGAGTGGTCAGCCGGCCGACATGGCGGGCGATGCGTGCGGGGCCCGCCTCCTGGAGCCAGTCCAGTGCCGCCAGGAGGGAGACGATGCCCACGGTGTTCGGGGTGCCCTGCCAGCCCTCGGGCCGCAGCGCGGGGCCCCTGGTGTTGCGCGCCCACACCGCCCCGGTGCCGGGCAGGGCCATCGCCTTGTGCCCGGAGAAGACGAGGAAGTCCACGTCGAGGTCGGGGGCGTCGACCCGGACGGGGAGGTGGCCCACGCTCTGCGCGGCGTCCAGGCAGATCGGCACCCCGGGACCGACGGCGGCGCGCAGACGGTGCACGTTCATGTCGCCGCCGAAGACGTGGTGGACGTGGGTCGCCGCGAGGAACCGGGTGCGGGGGCCGACGAGTGCGGCCAGGGCGCGGTGGTCGTAGTCGCCGGAGGGCTCCTGGCGGGGCAGCGCCCGTACCCGCACCTCGGCGCCGCGCTCGGCCGACAGCCGTGCGGCCTCGAGCCAGGGGTCGAGGTTGGCGCGGTGGTCGGCGAAGGGGACGAGGATCTCGTCGCCGTCCCGGAGCCGGGGCACGAGCCAGTCGCGGGCGATCATGCGCAGGCCCTCGGTGGTGCCGCTGGTGAAGTGGACGGTGGAGTGCGGTGACCGGGTGTCGCCGAGGAACTCCTTGACCCGGGCGCGGGTGCGTTCCACCAGTTCCGTGGTGCGGTTGGCCCAGGGGTAGGTGCCCCGGCCCGCGTTGGCGTTGGACGTGGTGAGGTAGGTCTCCACGGCCTCCAGGACGGCCCGCGGTTTCTGCGAGGTGGCCGCGCTGTCCAGGTAGGCCAGGTCCGGGTGTGCGGTGACGATGGGGAACTGCGCCCTCAGTTCCGCCTGCCAGGCCCGGGCCTCGCCGGGTGTCTGTGCCGAGGCCACGCTCACTCCCTCACCAGGGGGGCGCCGGCGTCCCGCCAGGCCACGATGCCGCCCGCCAGGGACCGGACGTCGGGGTGCCCCATGCGGGACAGCAGCGCGGCGTAGCGCCGTGACCTCTCCCCCACCGGGCAGGCGAGCAGTACCGGTGTGCGTTTGCTGAACGGCATTCCGCCGCGCACCAGCTCCTCGAAGAGTTCGTCGACGAGGTTGACCGAGCCCTCGATGTGCAGGGCACGGTAGGCGTGCGGGCCGCGCAGGTCCACGACGAGGGGCGGGGGTTCGCCTTCCGCGATCCAGCGCCGTGCGCCCTCGACGTCGACCGTGCGGGCCTCCGCCTCGATCTCGTCCTCGCCGAGGGAGGCCGGGGAGGGGCCGCGCCGTGTCCTGCCCAGGAGTTCCGGTCGGCGTGCGCGCACATAGCTCAGATAGCTCTCGGCGCGGTCGCAGACGATGAAGACGGCGCTCTGGCGGCGGCCGGTGCCGTCCAGTTCGGCGTCCACGGCGGCGAGTTGGCGCACGGCTCCGTGGTAGGCGGCGCCTCCGGTGGGTCCGGAGAGCAGTCCGCAGCGGCGGATCAGGGTGAGCATCCCGTCGATGGCCTGCTGGGAGGTGACGGGGGCGAGGATGTCGTAGGTGGCGGGGTCGAACAGGCCGACCTGGTGCACCTCGTCGAGGGTGCGGATGCCGGGGATGAAGTCGGACTTGTCGGCGACCAGTCCGAGCACCCGTACTCCGGCGTCGTGTTCGCGCAGGACGCGGGCGATGCCCGTGGAGGAGCCCGCGGTGCCGACGCAGGCCACGAACCAGTCCGGTGCCCGCCCGTCGAGGTCCTTGAGGATCTCGGGCCCGGTTCCGGCCGCGTGCGCCTCGACGTTGCGCGGGTTGAAGTACTGGTCGGTGTGCAGGTAGGTGCTGTCGGGCTCGGAGAGCGCCTGGTGGAAACGGGTGAGCGGGTCGTCGGTGTCGGTGGGGTCGAGACACTCGCTGCGGCCGGGCAGTTCCTCGATCTCGGCGCCCAGCAGCAGGAGCAGTTCCTTGATCTCGGGGACACGCATCCGGTTGGTCACGCTCTTGAACTTCAGGCCGTGCATTCCGGCGAGCAGGGCGAGTGCCTTGGCCGTGTTGCCGCTGGAGAGTTCGACGACGGTCGCACCGCCCCCGGCCGCCTCCTCGAGGTGCGGGCGGGCCATGTGCCAGGCGGGCCGGTCCTTGACGGAGCCGAAGGGGTTCAGCATCTCCAGTTTGGCGTAGAGGTCGATGTGGCGCAGGCCGTGCACCGCCGGGTCGATGCGGACGAGCGGTGTGTTGCCGATGGCTTCGGTGATGCTGTCGTACCTCAAGACGGCACTCCCTGCGGATGTGTGAGCGGCCAGTAGTTCTCGTCCGGGCACCAGCGCCAGGTTCCGTCCTCCTCGGTGACCGCCACCGTGCGCGCGGACGGCTGGCGTTGCGCGTGGTGGGCGTGGAAGTCCATCAGGTATCCGGCGGTGTTGACGAAGGCCAGCAGATCCCCCGGCCGGGGCAGGCGGGGCAGGAACACCAGGCGGCGGGTGATGAGGTCGGCCTCCAGGCAGAGGTTGCCGACGAGATGGACCCCGACCGGTCCTTCCGTCTCCGCCGGCCCGCCGTCCGCGGCGCCGGACACGGGTGCGGGCTCGCCGCGGGGCAGCAGCACGGGGTCGGCCAGGACCCCGTGCTCCTCCATGCTCACGTCCCCGGCGTTCATGGCGAGCCGCACCAGGTACCGGTCGGGTGCCTCGCCCAGCGGCCGCACCTCCACCACGCGCGCCAGCGAGAGCCCGCACTGGTCGACGAGGGCGCGGCCGGGTTCGAGGTACAGGTCGTCGAGGTGTTCCAGGAGCAGGGTGGCGGGCGCCCGGCCGAGGACGGGCGCCGGACGGGAGAGCAGCGCGTCGAGGTAGCCGGGTCCCGCCGTGGGCCGGTGGGCGGGGTAGAGGGCGGCGGTGCCGCGTACCGTGCCCGCCTCGTTGCGCAGGCCGTAGGCGTGGCCGCGCCAGGTCAGTGGCGGGCGGATGCCGAGGACGGCCTCGCTCAGCGCGGTCGTCCAGCGTTCCCACTCCCCCGCGTCCTCGACGTAGGCGGCTCCGAAGCCGCCCCCGATGTCCACCGCGCGCGGCGCGAGACCCCGTGCCCGGCACTCGTCCATGAGCAGGACGCAGCGTTCCAGGGCCCGGGCCTTCTCCTCCAGGCCGGTGGTGTCCAGGTGGTGGGCGAGGCCGACGAGACGGACGCTGTCGGCGTGCCGTTCCAGGGCCGTCCAGAGCTTCTCCGCCTCGGCGACCCGGGTGCCGAACCGGCTGCGGCGTGCCAGCAGTCGCGTGCCGGCACCGGGGCCGGGGTCGGACTCGAAGCCGGAGAGCCGCACGAGGACGTCGGTCCTGGCCAGTCCGTACTTCCGTACGAGAGCGGCGAGTTCGTCGAGTTCCCCGGGCGAGTCGAGGTTGACCGTCGCGCCCACGCGGGCGGCCAGCCACAGGAACTCGGGGTCCTTCGGCCCGGTGGCCATCACCCGGTCCCCGGTGAAGCCGGAGGCCAGTGCGTGGCGCAGTTCCTCCAGGGAGGCCACGTCGATGCCTACGGCGGCCGGGTCACAGGCCGCGAGTCTGCGCACCAGGGCGCTGGAACGATTCGCCTTGTGGGCGAAGTACACCTTGCCCGCCAGGTGGTGGCGGCGCAGGACGGAGCGGAAGCGTTCCGTGTTCGCGGCGACCGCCTCCGGGAGGAGCACATTGAGCGGCGATCCCAGCGCGTCGGCCAGGGAGTGCAGCAACGGCGCGTTCCCGAGCAGTGAGGCGAGCGGTGGGTCGACCCGCGGCCTCAGATACAAGGGCGCGTCCTTCACGTGGTACCTCCCCGTGTCGGCCTCGGGTAGATCACCGCGGCGTTCCCCCGGTGGTCCCCCCGGCGATGATCAGTTCGTGATAATCGTTTCCAACTGCACGCGCCGTTAAGCATCCCGCTCCGTGCGTGAGGCGAAGGGGCGGTCGGAAGCGGGCGTTCCGCCCGAGCGAACACGTTCGTTACGATCGCGGTCATGACTGCCAGAAGAGAGCCGATCAGCCGCCGGGAGCGGCCGGCCAAGCCCGCCCTGTCCCGGCACGTGATCGTGGACGCCGCCGTGCGGCTCATGCGGGCGGAGGGGCTCCACAAGGTGACGATGCGCCGCCTCGCACAGGAGCTGGACACCGGCCCGGCCTCGCTGTACGTCTACGTCGCCAACACCGCCGAGCTGCACGCGGCCGTGCTGGACGCCCTGCTCGGCGAGGTCGACCTGAGCGGGCGGCAGGGCGGCGAGGACTGGCGCGAGCAGCTCCGCGCCGTCATGACCTCGTACACCCTGGTCCTGTTCGCGCATCCGCAGCTCGCGCGGTCCGCGCTCGTCGCCCGCCCGAGCGGCGAGAACTACCTGCGCCTGGTGGAACGGATCCTCGACCTCCTCTCGCGCAGCGGGGCGGCGCGCGCGCAGGTCGCCTGGGGAGTGGACAAGCTGCTCCAGGACGCGACGGCCACCGCCGCCGAGCACGGGGCGCACGAGAGCGACCCCGCCTTCGAGGACGACTGGAACGCGACCGTACGCACCCTCGGCGAGGCGGACGCGGGCACGTACCCGGCGATCACCGCGCACATGCCCGAACTGATCGGCGGCCCCCCGCGAAACAGGATGCGCTGGGCCTTCGACGTCCTCGTCAACGGCATCACGCACACCCCCGTCCCCGCCACGGACGACGGGACGGACCGGGCCGCCGGGGACTGACCGCGAGGCGCCCGCGCGGACCGCCTTCACCTGGCGGCCCGAACATTTCGACGGTGATGGAAAGGATGGCCGCCCCACCCCGAAGGCGACACAGTCTGTCCCGGACCCGGCGGCGGCCCGACCTCCGCCGCTGACGTACTCGACAGATGGGGGAACGAGAGATGCGCAAGATCGCCATGACCGTCGCGGGGGCCGCGCTCCTGGTGGGCGCCGGACTCGCCACCGCGCCCGGCGCCCAGGCGGCGACGCCCTGTCCGAGCGGTGCCGTCTGCATCCGCGAGACGAACGGCACGATCCTGAGCAAGAACATCTTCTACAGCTACGGCGCGCACAACCTGTCGAACGTCACGGGCTACCGCGTCGTCGTCAACTCCCAGACCGGCGGCGCCGGCTTCCAGGAGTGCCTGGGGTACAACGGCACGAACTGCTCGCCGGTGTACCGCGCCACGGGTGACTACGCGGCGATCGACTACACGCCGATCAACTCCCTCGTCCTCGTGCCGTGACGAGGCGAACGGCGCCGACCCACGGCGGCGCCGGCACCTGAGCGCGGTCCCGCCTCCGCCCGGGGGCCGGGTGGCGCCTCGAACCTGCAGCCCCGGTGGACGACCGATCCTCGCGATCGGCGGTCCGCCGGGGCTGCGGCGTGTCCGCCCGCAGCCCGGCGAACTTGTTCGTGACGAACATGTTCGTTACGCTGGCCGGGTCGGAGCGCACACGGGTCCCTCCGGCGTTTCCCCTTCTTCCGGAGGCTTGTATGAGCACCCCGCACTTCCCCCTCGCGATCATCGGCGGCGGGCTCGGCGGACTGACCGCCGCCCGCGTCCTGCACGTCCACGGCATCGAGGCGGCGGTCTTCGAGGCCGAGGCCTCGGCGGCGTCCCGCACCCAGGGCGGCATGCTCGACATCCACGTGGAGAACGGGCAGAAGGCACTGCAGGCCGCCGGTCTGCACGAGGGCTTCCGCCGGATCGTCCACGAGGGCGGCCAGGCCCTGCGCCTGCTGGGCCCCGACGGCACGGTCCATGTGGCCGAGGAGGACGACGGCTCCGGCGGCCGCCCGGAGGTGGACCGCGGCGACCTGCGTGACCTGCTGCTCGGTTCACTGCCCGACGGCACCGTCCACTGGGGCCGCAAGGTCACCGGTGCCCGGCCGCTGGACGACGGGCGGCACGAGGTGACCTTCGCCGACGGCCGGGTCCTCACGACGGACCTGCTGATCGGTGCGGACGGCGCCTGGTCCCGCATCCGGCCGCTGCTCTCGGACGCCCGCCCCGCGTACACCGGCATCTCCTTCGTCGAGGCCGACCTGTTCGAAGCCGAAACCCGTCACCCGCGCGGCGCGGCGCTCGTCGGCGGCGGGTTCTTCCTCGCCCTCGGCGACGAGCGCGGTCTTCTGGCCCACCGGGAGACGGACGGCAGTCTCCACACCTACGCGGCCCTCAAGACCGAGGAGGGATGGCTGGACGCGGTCGACTTCACCGACCCGGCCGCCACCAAGGCCGCGGTCCTCGCCCACTTCGACGGCTGGGACGGGGACCTGCGCGGTCTGGTCGCCGAGGCGGACAGGCTCACCCCGCGCCGTGTGCACGCCCTTCCCGTCGGGCACCGCTGGGACCGCGCGCCGGGGGTGACCCTGCTCGGCGACGCCGCCCACCTGATGTCGCCCTTCGCGGGCGAGGGCGCCAACCTCGCCATGTTCGACGGCTCCGAGCTCGCCCTCGCGCTCGCCGCCCACCCCGGCGACACCGAGGCCGCCCTCGCCGCCTACGAGGCGGCGCTCTTCCCGCGCGGCGAGGCCTCGGCGGCCGAGTCCGCGGCCGCCCTGGAGATGATGTTCGGCGAGCGGGGCCTGGAGCGGACGGTCGCCTTCTTCAGCTCCGGTCCGGCGGCGCACTGAGGTCCCGGCCGCGTCCGCGTGGCGCCGCCGCGTAGCAGTGGACGGTCACCCGCGTGAGCGGACCCCAGCGCTGCTCGACCGTGGCCATCCGCTGCCACCCGAGCCGTTCGTACAGGGCGATCGCGGCGGTGTCGGAGGCCACCACGTCGAGCACCGGGTGCAGGCCGCGGCCGTGCGCCTCACGTTCCGCGCGGTCGAGCAGCAGCGCGCCGAGGCCGTGCCCTCTGGCTCCGGGGTCGACGAACAGCCGGCCGACCACCGCCGTCGGCGCCGTCGGCTTCCCGCTCCGGCCGTGGCGACGGCTCCACAGTCCGGGGGCGGCGTCGCCCTCGCCACCCCGGAAGAGGCCGACGTGGCCGGCCGGGCGCCCGTCGAGTTCGGCGACCCAGGCGCCGAGCGGGGCGGGGCCCGCGAGCCATGCGGCGGGCCGGTCGGGCCAGTCGACCGGGTAGCCCTCGCAGGCGTGGACCCGCGCGAGGACTGCCACGCAGGTCTCGACGTCCTCGTCCGTCCGGGGCCGGATCCGGGGTGCCGCACCGGAGTCACCGCCGTGCGCTCCGTCCACCCCGGTCGCCCTGTTCATTCCGCTCATCCCGTTACTCCTGCCCGTCTCGCTCGCCCCGTTACTCCAGCCCGCCCCGCTCACCCCGTTCCTCCCACCCGCCCCGCTCGCCCCGTTACTCCCACCCGCCCCGCTCGCCCCGTTACTCCAGCCCGTCTCGCTCGTCCGGTTTCCGACGCCTCGCCCGGTCCGAGGACTGTCGGAGGATGCCGTGCGCCGCCTCGCGCAGGGCGGTCACGGCCGGATCGTCGCGCTTGCCGGGCAGCCAGGCCAACTCGCCCGTCGATTCGCCCAGTTCGGGGCAGTCCACATAGGTGATGCCCGCCCTGGGGTACAGCCGGCGGGCCGCCGCGGGCAGGAAGGTGATCGCCCGCCCCTGAGTGACGGCGAGGACCATGGCCTCGGTGTCCCTGACGACCGGCCCGAACCGCACCGGGGTGCCGTCCGGGCGCGGGTTGACCGTGAGGTGGTCCCACCACGCGCGGGGCACCTCGGGCGGCATGTCGACGACCGCGCGGTCGCCGAGCTGGGCGAGGGTGAGCGTGTCCCGGCCGGCGAGCGGGTCGTCGGCGGACAGGCAGACCACCCGGGGCTCCGTCGCCAGGCGCAGCGACTGGATGCCCGGGGGCAGCGGGCCACGCAGGAAGGCGGCGTCCACCTCCCCGGCGAGCAGGGTGCTGAACATGTCGGTGAAGGTGAGGTTGCGGACCTCGATCTCCAGGTCGGGATGCCCGCCGCGCAACCGGGAGAGGACGGCCTGGGCGTAGGGCATGCCCGCCTCGGCGCCGAGACTGCCGATCCGAAGCCGTCCCCGGGCGGCCCCCGCGTGCCGGTCGGCGGTGCGGCGCAGCCGGGCCATGGCGTCCACCACCGCCCTCGCCTCCTCCACGAGGTCGAGCCCGGCCGCCGTCAGCCGCACGGCCCTGCCGCCCCGCTCCACCAGCGCGACACCGAGCCGCCGTTCCAGGGACCTGATCTGCTGGCTGAACGCGGGCTGGGTGACGTAGACGCGTGCCGCCGCCCGGCCGAAGTGCAGTTCCTCGGCGAGGACGAGGAGAAGGCGCAGTTGGTGAACGCTCGGCTCCGACGCACCGACGGAACCGCGACCGGGAGTCATACACGGCAGGTTATCGACAAGGTGCCGATCCTCTGCGTGCCCCGGGCTTCCGGCCCGGGACGTGGTGCGTCAGGGTCGTCACCATCGCCCTCTCCGAGCCGTGTTCGCCACGACCCCGAGGAATCACTTGTTACGCATCCACTTCGGCTGGCGCGATATCCAGAACGTACGACTGGCTCAACAGCCGGATCCCTTGTGGGAGTTGATGTGCGCGGTCTGCCGCTGGCAGACGGGGCAGGGGCCGTTCGCGTTCGGCCACTGGCGCCACGAGACCGCCGGGCGGCTCGCCCGGGACCCACATGCCGCCCGCGCCCTGCACACCCTGCGCGCCTTCGTACCCACCTCCGGCTACATCCCCGACCTCCTGACACCGCCGGTCACCGGTGAGGGCCTGGAGGCGGGGCTCGAGAACGTCCGGGCGACCCCGCGCGGGCGGCTGGTGTCGGAGCTCACCCGGCTCGCAGAGGCGCGCCCGGTGGCGGGAGGGGCGGGAAGCCCCCGCATCCCGGCGGCGGTCTCCCTCGGGCTCGTCACGAACCTCCTGCGGGACTCCTTCCACACGCTGCTCGAACCGTACTGGCAGCATGTGCGGTCCTCCGTCGGCGACGATGTGGCGGTCCGGGCGCGCACCGTGCTCGGCGGCGGGACGGCCGCACTCCTGGAGAGCCTGCGACCCTTCGCCCGGTGGAATCCCCCCTACCTCGAGGTCGACTACCCCGCCGACCGTGAACTGCGTTTGGAGGGGCGCGGGTTGACGCTCGTGCCCTCCTACTTCTGCTGGCGCAGGCCCACCGCGCTCGCCGACCCCGGGCTCGACCCGGTGCTGGTCTACCCCATCGCCAAGCAGCCGCTCGACATCGTGCGGGCGGGTGAGGAACGGCTGGAGCATCTGCTGGGCAGGACACGGAGCGCGGTGCTCGCCGATGTCGCCTCGCACCGGGTACGGACCACCACTGAGGTGGCCCGCAGCCTCGGCCTCGCGCCGGCCAGCGCGAGCTACCAGGTCGGGGTGCTGCGCGGCGCGGGCCTCGTCGTCAGCTGCCGCCAGGGCAAGCATGTCGCGCACGCGGCGACGCCGCTGGCGCTCAGCCTGCTGGCCGGGAACGGACGGTCGATTCGACCAGCATCGAAAGCCTGGTCCGCCTCGTAGGCCCGTGCCAGTGTCTCCGTATCCACCGCCGAACGACCCGGCAGAAGAACGGAGCGAACGATGAACCTGCGCAAGCGTGCCCTGACCGTGATCCTCCTGACGGCCACCGCCTTCGGCGCCGTGGGCGCACCGGCCATGGCGATGCCGATGCCGTGGGAGACCAGCAACGTCACCGTGCTGTGCGGAGCCCCCTGCTACCAGTAGGCGCCTGGGACGGTGGCCAGTACGAGAAGGAGAAACCCATGAACCTGCGCAAGCGTGCCCTGACCGTGGTCTTCCTGACCGCGACCGCCCTCGGCACCCTCGGAGCACCCGCCATGGCGATGCCGATGCCATGGGAGACCAGCAACGTCCCGGCCGCGGAGAACGACACCCTCGGTGTCCAGGAGGGCAACCCCTGGCACGGGGTCGCTCCGGCGGGATCCCTCGCCCAGTACGGCAACCCGTGGCACGGGGTCGCTCCGGCGGGATCCGTCGCCCAGTACGGCAACCCGTGGCACGGACTCCTGCCCGAGGGGCAGGACGGCACCGTCACCGTCCTCTGCACGGGGAGCTGTTACGAGTAGCACGGCCCGCGCCACCGGCGTGGCCTCACGCCGGTGGTGTGCCGTTCTCCTGCCCCAGGGCGTACAGGTGCGGGAGGTTGACGACGATGGCCTCCTGCGTGCTGCGGGCGATGACGACCACCGCCTCCTCGGTCGGGTCGGGGTTCTCCTCGCGGTGCGGGACGAACGGCGGGACGAAGATGTAGTCACCGGGCGAGGTGCGCAGCCGCACCTCCTCGGGTCGCGGGCCGGAGTCGTCGATGAAGACGAACTCCGGGTGGCCGCTGACGATGTGGATGGCGGTCTCGGACTCGCCGTGGTGGTGGTCGGAGGACGAGGTCGCGGGGGCGACGTGGGTCTCGCCCATCCACAGCTTCTCCGAGCCGACCGTCCTGCCGCTGATGGCGGCGAACCGGCGCATGCCGGAGGTCTGGGCGGTTCCGCCGTCGAGGGCATCGGCGCGGATGTGGTGAAGTCGCCTGCGCAGGGGGGCCTTCGGCTCTCCCGCCGCGTCACCGAGGTGGGGGTGGAAACCTTCGCCGGGGGTGGTCAACGGCTCGCTCATGGCTCGGACGCTAGAGCCGGCCGAAAAAGGCTGTCAAGAGGTGTCCATTGCACTTCACCTGCGGCAATGTTCCCGCAATGAACGGGCGAACCATACGGAACCCCTCCCGGTGAAGGTCCCTTCGGGCATCATGAACCCATGCACATCTCCGCGAAGGCGGACTACGCCACACGGGCCCTGCTGGAGCTCGCCCGCGAACCCTCCCGCCCCCTGACATGTGAGGCCATCGCCTCCTCGCAGCACATCCCGTTCCGCTTTCTGAAGTCCGTGGTGGGTGAACTGCGCCGGGCCGGCCTGGTGCGCAGTCAGCGCGGCTGCGAGGGCGGCTACTGGCTCGGCCGGCCCGCCGAGGCCATCACGCTCCTCGACGTGGCCCACGCCGTGGACGGCGAGTTGATCACTCTTCGGGGCGAGCCCCTGACCGGGCTCGACTACCCCGGCCCCGCCTCCGGTCTGCCCGCCGTGTGGCGCCGTATCGAGGAGGAGGCCGCCTCCCTGCTGCGCTCCACGACACTCACCTCGCTGCTGCCCGGGGAGGCGAGCGCGCCGCTGCCCGCCGGTTCGGGCGCGCCGGCGGCGAGCAAGGGCGCCGCATGACCATGCCGACGGATCCCGGACGGACGAACCCCGGGCCGAAGGACCCCGGGCCGGCCGGGGCCGACGTCGAGGTGGACGTCGAGGTGGTCGAGTACACCGACCCGCTGTGTCCCTGGGCCTGGGGTTCGGAACCCGTGCTGCGCAGACTGCGCGCGGCACTGGACGGCCGGGTCCGCTGGCGCCGGGTGTACGGGATCCTCTTCGACCAGGACGAGGACCCGGCCCCCGACCCGGCCGCGGAGACGCTCTGGTACGCGCGCCACCTCGAGGAGATCGGGCGTCACACCCGGGCGCCCCGGGCCTTCCGGCTGCGGCGCGTGGCGGAGAGTTCCTGGCCCGCTTCGCTCGTCGCCGCGGCGGCCGAGGCGCAGGGCCCCGAGGTCGCCGAACGGGTGCTGCGCCGGCTGCGGGAGAGCGTGTTCGTCCTCGGCGAGCCCGCGGACTCCCCGGAACTGGCGCTGGCGGCGGCGCGGGGCGTGCCGGGTCTGGACGGGGAGCGGCTCGCGGCGGACGCCGCCTCGGACGCCGTCCGGGACCGGGTGCGCGCCGATCACGCCGAGACCCGCCGGCCGGTGCCCGAGGTCCTGTCCGCCGGGGGCGACTCCCCGCACCCCGGGGCCGCGAAGGAGACCCCGGACGGCGGTCTGCGCTACGCGCTGCCCACGCTGCTCGTGCGCCGCGCGGGCGCCGTGCGCGCGGTGCCCGGCCGGCGGCCGTACGAGGAGTACGCGGAGGCCGTCGAGGCGCTGCGGCCGGGCCTGCCGGCCGATCCCGCGCCGCTGTCGGCCGGGGCCGCCCTCGCCCGGTACCGCAGCCTGACCGAGCCGGAGCGGACGCTCCTGACGCACGGTCCGTGGCCCCCGCCGGGGGCGGTACGGATCGACACCGCCGGGGGTCCCCTGTGGCTGCACCCGGAGGAGGCGGCGGTCCGTCCGGCCGTCCGGGCCACTCCCCCGCCGCAACGCTGACACCCTCCCGAGCTGCGAGGACGATCCGTCCCGCCCAATGAGACACCTATTAGTGTCCATTGACAGCGGGTCACGCCTCACCTCAGGATGAGCACCATGCTTACGACGCACCCCGGTGTGGTGTGCCGCTACGTGGACCTGCGGCGCACCTGCAGCGCCCTCTGTCGCTGACCGCCCGCCGCCCACGGCTCACAGGCGCCCGCCTCTCCCCCGCCGGCACCGGCCTTCCGCCGGTCCGCCGCACGGCGCCCGTTCCCCCCACCGTGTTCCCGGCGTCCCGCACGTCCCCGTCCCCCTCGTCCGTCGGCTGACGCCCGCGCGAGGCGGGACTCCCTCTACCCCGAGTGCTCCGGCCCGTCCCTGAGCGCGGTGCGGCCCCGTGCCCGCCGCCGCGACCGGGCATGCCCGGACCCGCCCGCCCCGCCGTACGACGACGTCGCCGGGGCGCCCCGCTCCGTTCGCCAAGCCCCGCCGCCGAGCCCGCTCCTGCCCCCGAGGCCGAGGCCGTCATCCCCGAGTCCGCGCGCCCGGGGACCGGACACGGCCCGGCACCGGCGCGCGCCCTCGTAGAAGGAAACCGCGATGCTCCCACCGTTCACCCACCCGCGTACCGGCCAGGACCGGCACCCCGCGCGTCCCGGACACCGCCCCGCCCGGAGGAGCCGGCTGCGCACCGCCGCCCTCGGCACCGTCCTCCTCACCGTGCTCACCCCCGCCCTGAGCGCCTGCGGCGGCGACAGTGCCGCCGCGAGCGACACCCCGACCCTGAAGTGGGCCTCCTCCTACTTCCCCTCGCACTGGGACCCGGTGGTCGGCGGCAGCGGCGCACAGTTCCGCGAACTGGCCCTGGTCTACGCATCGTTGACGCGTACCGACGAGAAGGGCGACGCCGTGCCCGACCTGGCGGAGAGCTGGGACTACAACGCCAGGGGCGACCGGATCACCTTCCACCTGCGGCCGCACCTGAAGTTCAGCGACGGCGAACCGGTGAACGGCGCCGCGGTGAAGGCCGCCGTCGAACGCGCCAAGAAGCAGAAGAACTCCGCGCTCTTCGGCGATCTGACGTCCATCGAGTCGGTGGAGGCCAAGGGTCTCGACGCGGTCATCCACCTCAACCAGGTCGACTACCAGATACCCCAGTTGCTGGGCGAGCGGGTGCTGCAGATCGCCAGCCCCAAGGCGGCGCGGAACGCGAGCGCGCTGGACCGGAACCCGGTGGGCGCGGGCCCGTTCACCGTCACGCAGATCGTCCCGGGCACCAAGGCGGTGCTGAGGAAGAACCCCGACTACTGGGACGCGGAGAACATCCACATCGACAACGTCGAACTCACCTCCGCGCCCGACGCCTCCACGGTCGTCTCCGGACTGCGGACCGGCGTCTACAACTTCGCCGACATCGACCCCAGTCAGGCCGAGGCCGCCAAGAAGGCCGGACTCGACGTCTTCGTCCAGCCCGGGTTCAACGCGTCCAACATCAGCCTGAACGTCAACAAGGCGCCGTTCGACAACGGCAAGGTCGTCGACGCCGTCCGGCACGCGGTCGACCGGCAGGAGTTCGTCGACAAGCTGACCTTCGGCTACGGCGAGACGACCGACCAGCCCTTCCCGAAGGGATACGTCGCCTACGACCCCGCCTCGGCCGACGCCTACCCCTATGACCCGGCCAGGTCGAAGAAGCTGCTCGCGGAGGCCGGTTACCAGGCCGGTGAGCTCAAGCTGAACCTGGTCGTCCCGGCCGAGGACCCGCAGGCGGAGATCGTCCAGTCGCAGCTCGCGAAGGTGGGCATCAAGGTCACCATCAAGATCGACAAGAACTGGGCGACCCCGTTCTTCGCCAAGAACCTGGCGTTCTCCCTGTACTCGACGACCGGCCGCGACTCCGCGCTGCAGACGCTCACCGCCCACTTCGGCCCGCACGGCCCGCTCAACCTCGGCTCCCCCTACGAGCCCTCCGGTTTCGAGGCGGCCGCCGCGAAGGTGCGCCGCACGCCGCTCGACTCGCCCGACTACGCCGAGGTCCTGCGCGCGGCGACCCGGGCCGGGCTGAAGAGCGAGGCGCTCGTCTTCACCTACTCCCAGCCCAACCTCATCGCCAAGAGCAGGTCCGTCTCCGACCTGCCGAGGAACCCGGCCCACATCGACTGGACCGGCGTGACCATCGGCGGCCACTGACACCCCGTCCGCCCCGCTCCACCCCTCATTCACCCCGTCCCGCACTCCTCGAAAGGAGGCATCCCATGACGACGACGAAGGAGCAGGCGCGGGAGCCGGCCGCGCCCGCGGACGGCCGCAGTACCGCCGGCGCCCGGGCGCGGCACGGCCTGGGCCGTGTCCTGGCCACCGTCGCCCGGTCGGCCGCGCTCTTCGTGCCCGTCTTCCTGGTCGCGACCTTCGTGACCTTCGCACTGCGCTCGCTCAGCGGGCTCAGCCCCGCCAGGATCCAGCTCGGCGAGCAGGCCACGCCCGAGGCCATCGCCCGGGTCGAGGCCCAGTGGGGCCTGGACCGCCCCTTCCTGGTGCAGTACGGCGACTGGATCGGCGGCGTGCTGCACGGGCAGCTCGGCGCGAGCTGGACCAACGGGGCCGACATCTCCACCCTCATCGGACTCGGCCTCGGCGTGAGCCTGTCGGTGGCCACCCTGGCCCTGGTCATCGGCGTCCTCGCCGGCTTCGCCCTGGGCACGCTCGCGGCGTTGCGCCGCACCACCTGGATCGACCGCGCCGTCACCGGCTTCGTCACGGTCATCTCGGTGATGCCCGCCTTCGTCGTCGGGATCGTCCTGGTGGCGGTCCTCGCGGTCGGCCTGGGGCTGTTCCCCTCCGCCGGCTACGTCGAGCCCGGCCAGGGCATCGGACCGTGGCTCGCCCACATCACGCTGCCGGCCGTGGCCCTGAGCCTCGACGTCGTCGCCGACGTCGCCCGCCAGCTGCGTTCGAGTCTCGTCGCCGCCTACCGCGAGAACTACGTGACCGGCGCGCTGGTGCGGGGCCTGAGTCCGCGCCGGATCTTCTTCACCCACGTCCTGCGCAACGGCCTCGGGCCGGCACTCGCGACCCTCGGTCTGAAGTTCCCCTCGCTCGTGGGCGCCTCCGTCGTCACGGAGTGGATCTTCGGTCTCCAGGGCTTCGGCCGGTTCGCCAACGACTCCGCCCAGTCCGGCGACGTACCCGCCGTCCAGGGCGTGCTGGTCGTGTCGATCGTCCTGGTCGTGGCGTTCAACCTCGTCGTCAACCTGGTGCTGGCGCGCGTCACGCCCGCCTCGCAGAGGGGAGTGTGACCCATGGTGCGCCGTGTGCTGTCCCTGTCGTCCGGCCGCATCGCCGTCTGCGTGCTCGCGGTGATCGCCCTCCTCGCGGCGTTCGGGCCGCTGCTCGCCCCGCAGGATCCACTGGCCGCGGGCGACACCCCGCTCGCCGCCGCCTCCGGCGCCCACTGGCTGGGCACCGACTACCTGGGGCGGGACGTGCTGAGCCGGTTGCTCGACGGCTCCCGCGTCAGTGTGCTGGGCTCGCTGGAGGTGGCCCTGACCGCGCTGGTGGTCGGGGTGGTGCCGGGAATCCTGTCGGTGTACCTCGGCCGGACCTTCGAGTGGCTCACCCTGCGGCTGGCCGACACCCTCGTCGCGCTGCCCTTCCTGCTGTTCGCCGTCGCCGTCGTCGCTCTGCTGGGCAACGGCATCACCCAGGCGATGCTGGTCACGGGGGTGCTGGTCTCCCCGCTGTTCTACCGGGTCTCCCGCGCCGCCACCCTGGCGGTGGCCCGCTCGCCCTACGTCGAGGCGGCCCTCATCTCCGGGGCGGCGATCGGCTGGGTCGTGCGCCGCCACGTCCTCGCCAAGGTGCTGCCGCCGATCGCGGTCGCGCTCGCGCAGACCGTCGGCACCGGCTTCGTGATCGTCTCCAGCCTGACGTTCCTCGGCATCGGCGTGCAGCCGCCCGCGCCCACCTGGGGCGGGCTGCTCGCCTCCGATCTGGGCTATCTCGGCCAGCGGCCGTGGGCGCCGGTCGCCCCCGCGCTCCTGATCATGGTCACCGTCTGGGCCTGCAACGTCCTCGCCGACGCCCTGCGCGACGTCTCCGGCGAGGCCGGCCGCGCACTCCTCAACAGCCGCCGGGCCCGCGCCCACCGGCTCGACGAGGCCGATCCCGCTCCCGCCGGAGGCACACGATGAGCACCCTGTCCCAGAAGCCGCTCGCCGAGCGCCGTGCCCCTCAACGGCCCGCTCCCGCACGGCCGGTGGCGCCCGCACTGTCCGTGCGTGACGTGCGCATCAGCGACCGGGCCGCGGGACGCGAGATCGTCCGCGGGGTGAGCTTCACCCTCGCCCCCGGCCGGACGGTCGGCATCGTCGGCGAGTCCGGCAGCGGAAAGACCCTCACCTGCCGGGCCGCGCTGGGCATCCTGCCCCCGCACTTCGAGATCACCGGCGGCTCGGTCGAGATCGAGGGCCGCGACATCGGCGGTCTGACGCCCGCCGAGTGGACGGCGCTGCGCGGTGCCACCATCAGCGCCGTCTTCCAGGACCCGGCCTCCTACCTCAACCCCTCGATCCCGGTGGGCAGACAGGTCGCCGAGGTCGTGCGGATCAAGAAGGGCGCGGGCCGGCGCGAGGCCCGCCGGCAGGCACTGGAACTGCTGCGCGCCGTGCACCTCAGGGATCCCGAACTCGTCTACTCGCAGTACGTGTTCGAGCTGTCCGGCGGCATGCTCCAGCGGGTGCTCATCGCGGCGGCCGTCGCCGCCGATCCGCACATCCTGATCGCCGACGAGGCCACGACCGCGCTCGACGTCACCGTGCAAGCCGAGATCCTCGACCTGCTGGCCGATCTGCGCGAGCGCACCGGCCTCGCCCTCGTGGTGGTCTCCCACGACCTGGCCGTCGTCGCCCAGCTGTGCGACGAGGTGCTCGTCATGCGCCGGGGCGAGGTGGTGGAGCAGGGGCCCACCGAGGAGGTGCTGCACCGTCCGCGGCACGCGTACACCCGGCTGCTGATCGCCGAGCACGAGCAGTACGGCCTGGAGAGGTTCCGCACCGCCGAGGAGGACGCGTGAGCAGGCCCGTCGACCCCAGCGACCACGACGACGCCGTCGACGGCGCCACGGACGGCACCGCGGGGCCCGCCCGCCCGGTGCTCGACGTCCGGGATCTGCACGTGCACTACGGGGCCCTCCGCCGACGACGGCCCGCCCTGCGCGGCGTCTCGCTGAGCGTCGCCCCGGGCGAGACCGTCGGCATCATCGGCGAGACCGGCTCGGGCAAGTCCACCCTCGCGCGGGCCGCGCTCGGTCTGGTGCGCGCCTCCGCCGGATCGGTCCTCGTCGACGGCGAGGACGTCACCTCGTACGGCACCCGCCGATGGCGCGCCCTGCGCCGCAGAGGGGTGATCCAGTACGTCTTCCAGGACCCGCTGCGCAGCCTCGACCCCGACCTGAGCATCGGGACCTCGCTCGCCGAGCCCCTGCTCATCGGGGGCGCCGGCCGCGAGGAGGCGGCGGCCCGGGTACGGGAGTTCCTGCCTCGCGTCCGCCTCGAGGAGGACCTCCTCGACCGGCTGCCGGGCGAGCTGTCCGGCGGGCAGCGCCAGCGGGTCGCGGTGGCCCGTGCGCTGGTCACCGGGCCCCGGCTGGTCATCCTCGACGAGCCGGTCAGCGCCCTGGACTCCGCCAACCGGGTCCAGGTCCTGGAGATCCTCAAAGACCTGCGCGCCGACGGCGTCGCCCTCGTGTTCATCTCCCACGACCTGGGCTCCGTCGCCGGGGTCGCCGACCGTGTCGCGGTGCTGTACCGGGGTGAACTGGTCGAGGCGGGCGCGACCCGCGAGGTCATCACCGCGCCCCGGCACCCCTACACGCGACTGCTCGTCGGCTCCGCGCCCACCCTGCGCGGCGCCCCCGCCGACCGCGCCGCACGCGAGGCCCTGCGCGCGCTGCTGCACACCTGATCGCTCCTCTCCCCGAAGAAAGCCCGCGAAGGGCGAGAACCGGCCGCCCCCGACGGGCGGGAACGCTCGGCCCCCGACGGGCCGGAAAGGACACCCCATGCCCCGCACCCTCCACCTCGCGCTCCACCCCTACGGAGTCGGCGGCCCGGGCCAGCACGGCCTGTGGAAGGACCCCCGCGTCGCGAAGAACGCCAGCATCGACATCGACTACTACATCCGGCAGGCCCAGGCGGCCGAACACGCCCTGTTCGACGCCCTGTTCATCGTCGACAGCCAGTTCATCAACGCGACCTACCCCGCGCACTACCTCAACCGCCTCGAACCGCTGACGCTGCTGTCCGCGGTCGCCACCCACACCCGGCACATCGGCCTGGTGGGCACCGCCAGCTCGACCTACAACTCGCCGTTCAACCTGGCCCGCCGGTTCGCCTCGCTGGACCTCATCAGCGGCGGCCGGGCCGGCTGGAACGTGGTGACCAGCTTCGACACCGGCACCGCGCGGAACTTCGGCCTGGACGAACACCTCGACTACGCCACCCGCTACGGCCGCGCCCTGGAGTTCGTCGAGGTCGCCCGGGGGCTGTGGGACTCCTACGAGGACGACGCCTTCCCCGCCGACGTCGCACGCGGCGTCTTCCTCGACCCGGACAAGCTGCACGCGCTCGACCACGTGGGCGAGCACTTCTCGGTGGCCGGTCCGCTGAACGTCTCCCGTTCCCCGCAGGGCCAGCCGGTGATCTTCCAGGCCGGGGTGTCGGAGGAGGGCCGGGACCTCGCCGCCCGGGTCGCGGAGGGCATCTACGCGCCCGGCGGGACCCTGGAGCAGGCCCAGGAGTACTACGCCGACATCAAGCGGCGCACCGCCGCGTACGGCCGGAACCCCGACCACATCAAGATCTTCCTGCACGGCGGCCCGGTCGTCGCCGCCACCGACGAGGCCGCCCGGCGCCGTGAGCGGGAGATCTTCGAGGAGGACAACGACTTCGACCGCAACCTCGCGCTGCTCGGCCGCTCCTTCGGCGCCTACGACTTCAGCGTGCACGACCTGGACGCGCCGTTCCCGGACGTCGCCCACCTCGCCGAGAAGGGCGGGCGCACCGGGGCAACGAAGCTCATCGAGCGGGCCCGCGCCGAGAAACTGACGCTGCGTCAAGTGGCGGAGAGCGTCAACCAGTTCCGTCGCTCGCCCTTCGTCGGGGACCCGCGCACGGTCGCCGACACCATCGAGCAGTGGTACGACGCCGGCACCCTCGACGGCATCAACCTCGCCTTCCGCACCGAGGAGGAACTGAACCTCTTCGTCGACGGCGTCGTCCCCCTGCTGCAGAAGCGCGGCCTGTTCCGCACCGAGTACACCGCCGACACCCTGCGCGGCAACCTCGGCCTGCCCGTCCCGGCGAACCGCCACGCCCGCGAGCGGACGCTCACGGCCGGCTGAGACCGCCCCCGACGCGAAAGGCACATGCCATGACCAGCGACAGACCCCGCTTCCGGCTCGGTTTCCTGACCCATGTCCAGGGCCGTGGCGACGACTTCGCCCGCACCTACCGCAACGCGCAGGATCTGTTCACCGTCGCCGACGAGCTCGGCTTCGACACCGGCTGGGTCGCCCAGCACCACGTCGCCCTCCAGGGCGGCGGCCTGTCCTCGCCGTGGACCTTCCTCGCCCACGCGGCCGCCCGCACCAGGCGTATCCGGCTCGGCACCGCGATCACCGTCCTCCCGCTGGAGGACCCGCTGCGGCTCGCCGAGGACATCGCCACCGTGGACGTCCTCAGCGGCGGCCGGGTCGAGATCGGGGTGGGCAGCGGGTCCAGCGCCCTGGAGTACGCGGCCTTCGGCCGGGACGCCGCCCGCAAGCGGGAACTGACCAGCGACCACCTCGACACGCTGCGGCGGGCCCTGGCGGGCGAGGAGGTCGGCACGCCCGGCTTCCGCGTCCAGCCCCCGGCCGGCGACTTCGGCGGGCGGATCTGGCAGGGCGTGTTCAGCGCCCGTGGCGCCGAGCACGCGGCCGCGGGCGGCTCCCACCTGCTGCTCAACCGGGCCGCCTACGGCTTCGACGCCCCCACCGACGAGGTGCAGCGGCCGTGGGCGGAGGCCTACCTCGCGGCCTGGGACCGGCCCGCCCGGCCCCGCGTCGGCCTGTCCCGGCTGGTCTTCCCGGCCAAGGACCGGCGGACCGCGCTGCGTCACATCGGCGAGGACGTGCGCCGTGCCGCCGCGCGGATGGCGGAGTCCGGCGCCTTCCCCGGGGGCCTGGACACGGAGGAGGCACTGCGCCGCTTCCACTCCTTCCACGGCCATCCCGAGGAGATCGTCGCGGCCCTGCGCCAGGAGAAGGCGCTGCCCCTCGCGACCGATCTGATCACCCAGTTCAACCCGGCCGTCGTGGACCACGACGCCTCCGTACGCGCCCTCGAACTCATCGCGACCGAGGTGGCACCCGCCCTGGGCTGGACGCCCGCGCGCGCCGCCGGTCCCGTACCCGCAGGAGTCTGACATGACCGAGTACGACGACCACTTCGCACCGCAGGGCCTGCGCGTACGCGGCACGGTCGTGGTGGTCCCCGGCCGCGGCGAGACCCGGGCCACCTACGGCCGCCTCGGCAGGCGTCTCGCCGCGGACGCCTACCGCGTACGCGTCCTGGACGCGCCGGCCCTCGACGGGGACGGTGACACCGCCCTCACCGAGCTGGGCGCCCGGCTCGGCGCCGCCGTCGCCGGCACCGCGGCCGAGGGGGAGGACGTCACGGGGCCGCTCGTGGTCCTCGGCGCCGACTCGGGGGCCGCGGCCGTGGCCGCGCTCCTCGGCGGGACCGAAACCGCCTCCGCCGTACGGGCCGACGCGCTGGTCCTGGCCGGCCTGCCGGGACGGGGCACGGGGGCCGCCGGGAGCTGGGAGGACGAGCTCGACGTGCGCACCGCCTGCCCCACCCACCGGGGCACGCTCACCGAGGACCCCCGGGTGCGGCGCGGCTCGCTGGGCCTGAGCCTGCCGGACGCCGTGCTGACGGCGGCCCAAGAAGTGCGCACCGCCCTGCCGGTCCTCTTCCTCGTCGGTGACGCCGACCCCCTGGCCGACCACGAAGGGCTGCGGCGCACGGCGAAGGCCGCGCCGCAGGCCCGGCTCTCGGTCGTCCGCGGCGCCCACCACGACGTCCTGAACGACCTCCAGCACCGCTCGGTGGCCGCGGAACTCGTCGGCTTCCTCGAAACCCTCCGCGAGGGCCTGCGCCCGCTGGTCACCGTGGAGTCCAGCGCCTGGTGAACGGCCTTCCCGCGCCGTCCCGTTCCGTCCCCCGCCCCGTCTCCTCCCGCTCCGCCTCCCTCCCGAAAGGTGACCGTCATGGCCGTCGTCCTGTCCGTCTCCGGAAGCCCCTCCCCCACCTCCCGCACCACCCGGCTCCTGCGCCACCTCGACGAACGCCTGCGGCAGCAGGGGCACGAGGTGACACCGCTGGAGGTGCGCACCCTGCCCGCCGACGTCCTGCTCGGCGCGAACGTCCGGCACCCGGCCATCACCGCCGTCGCGGGGCTGTTCGCGCAGGCGGACGGGGTGGTGATCGGCACCCCCGTGTACAAGGCCGCCTACTCGGGCCTGCTCAAGTCGCTGCTCGACCTGCTCCCGCAGTACGCGCTGAGCGGCAAGACCGTGCTGCCCCTGGCCACGGGCGGCAGCCAGGCGCACGTCCTGGCCATCGACTACGCGCTGCGCCCGGTCCTCAGCTCCATGGGCGCGAGCCACATCGTGCCGGGCTGGTTCACCCTCGACCGGGACATCCCGCGCGGCACCGGCCCGCTCGTCGTCCCGGACGCCACCGCCCGCGCCCTGGAGGAGGTGACCGACCGCTTCTCGGCCGCCCTCGGCGGCAGCGTCCCGGCCCTGGCGCGCACCGCCTGAACCGGCGCCCGCCGGGCCGGGCCGCGCACGGAACGCACGGACCGGCGGCGGGGTCCGCGGGAGGCGCCCTGCGCACGGCGGGCCCCGTGTCGGCCAATCACTCGCGGAAAAAGGCGAATTGGGCGATGCTAAGTGCGTGACGAACGAGGTGACGGGCCCGGTCGCGGGCAGTGAGGTGGGGGCCCTGCTGCGGGCCCTGGACGGACAGCGGCGCCATGTCCTCGGCGCCCTCGACGGGCTCGCCGAGGAGGATCTCCGCCGGCCCGTGCTGCCTTCCGGTTGGCACTGCCTGGGGCTGGTCCGGCATCTGACGCTGGATGTGGAGCGGTTCTGGTTCCGCGCGGTCCTCGCCGGCGAGGAGGAGGTCATCCGCACCCTGCCGAGCGGCGACGAGGCATGGCAGGTGGCCCCGGAGACGGCGGCCGCCGACGTGCTCGACCGCTACCGGCGGGAGGCGGAGCTCGCCGACGCCCTCATCACCGCCACCCCCGCCGAGGCCCCCCTGGCCTGGTGGCCGCACGAGCTGTTCGGCGCACCGCATCTGCACACCCTGCGTGACGTCCTGCTGCACGTCATCACCGAGACGGCGTGCCACGCCGGGCACCTCGACGCGGCCCGGGAGCTGATCGACGGCCGCCGCTGGCTGGTGCTGACCTGAGAGTGCCGAGCCACGCACCGCCGGCCCGGCGCCGCGCTCCTCCCGCCGGGCCCGTCCCGAAGGGAGCGCGCGGACCATGAGGATCATCGTCGTCGGGGCCGGCGTCCTGGGCCTGAGCGTCGCGGGACGGCTCGCCCGGGCCGGAGCGGACGTGCTGCTGCTCGACCGGCAGGGTGCCGGGACAGGGACCAGCGCGACCACCTTCGCGTGGGTCAACTCCAGCCGGAAGCCGGACCCCGCCTACCACCGGCTCAACGTCGAGGGCATGGCGGAACACGCCAGGCTGGCCGGGCGACTGCCCGGCGCACGCGCGTACTTCCCGAGCGGGGCACTGCAATGGGCGGACGCGGCGAGCGAACGGTGGCTCGGCGAGAACGTCGAACGGCTGCGCGCGTTGGGCTACCCCGCCCGCTGGGTCACGCGCGAGGAGGCGGCACGCCTCGCGGCCCCGCTGCGCGTCCCGGACGGCGTCACCGCCCTCGCGCACTTCCCCGGCGAGGGTTACGTGCTGCCGGACGTCTTCGTGCGCGGCCTGCTCGCGGACGCCCTCGGGCACGGGGCCGCGTACGCGACCGCCGAGGTGGTGGCCCTCGACGAGGTCCCGCACGGCGTGGCCGTCACCCTGGCCGGGGGCGAGGTCCGCAGGGCCGACCGGGTGGTGCTGGCGGCGGGCCGCTGGACGCACCGGCTCGCCGCGGGTGCCGGGATCGACATCCCCATGGTGACGGGGACCGGCCGCGGGGCGGCGACCGTCGGACTGCTCGGCTACGCCAGGTCGCCGCGGCTCGGCCTGCGCTGCGTGGTGCACAGCCCGGGCCTCAACCTCCGCCCCTCGTCCGGCGGCCACACCGTCCTGCAGGCCCTCGACCTGAACGCCGAGGTCGACCCGGCGCGGCCGCCCGCTCCGGACGCAGAGGTGGCGCGCATACTCGCCGGGCGGTTCTCGGCGCTGCTGGACGGCTCCGAACGGGGGCCGGAGATCGACCTGCGCGTCGGCTTCCGCTCACTGCCCGCGGACGGCCGCACCGTCGCCGGGTACGCCTCGGCGGATTCGCGCGTCTACTGCCTCGTCTCGCACAGCGGGATCACCCTGGCACCGCTCCTGGGACGCCTGGTGGCTGCCGAGGTCACCACCGGCGAGGAGCAGGAACTCCTCGGCCCCTTCCGGCCCACCCGGTTCGCCGGGGCGCGGCGCTCGGAGTTCGAGGTGGACCAGCGTGCCACGGGACTGGGAGAGCAGTAGCCGGACACCGTCCCGGCACGGCGTGCGGACACGACGGGCGCCGGGGCGCGGGCGGCGTGCGGACATGACGAAGGCGAGGAGTCAGCCTCTCCTCGCCACTCTCAAGGTATAGCTCACCGGGGGGCTTGCGGCAAGGCCCCCGTCGTACCGGACAATCTGCGGCTCGGGCCACCACCTGCGGAAAGGGAGCTGACGCGGTGAGCGAGCGGTACGTGTGGGATCTGCGAGAGGTCGACGGGGAACACGTCGCGTTCGTAGGAGGAAAGGGAGCGCACCTGGGTGAGCTGTCCCGGATCGAGGGCATCCGGGTGCCCGGCGGTTTCTGTGTGACGACGGCGGCCCACCGGAGGGCGCTGGAGGGGGTGCCCGCGCTCGCGGAGGGCATCGGGCGGCTGGCGCGCGTGGATCCGGAGGACCGGGAGTCGCTCCGCGCGGTCTGCGGGGAGATCCGCCGGACGATCGAGGACACTCCCCTGCCGGAGGAGGTCGTCGAGGCGATCACCGGAGCACTCGCCGGGTCAGGCGAGGGCGTGGCGTACGCGGTGCGGTCCAGCGCGACCGCGGAGGACCTGCCGACGGCCTCGTTCGCCGGACAGCAGGACACCTACCTCAACGTCCTCGGAGCCGAGGAGGTGCTGCGGCACGTCCGCCGGTGCTGGGCCTCGCTGTTCACCGAGCGGGCGGTGGTCTACCGGCGGCACCACGGCATCGAGGACCGAACGGTCGGCATGGCCGTGGTCGTGCAGCGGATGGTTCTCCCCGAGGCGGCCGGCGTGCTGTTCACGGCCGACCCGGTCTCGGGCAACCGCACGGTCGCCACCGTGGACGCCGGCTTCGGTCTCGGCGAGGCCCTGGTGTCCGGCACGGTGACCCCGGACGTGTTCACCGTGCGCGGCGAGGAGATCCTCGCCCGGTCGGTCGGCGCCAAGCAGCGGGCCGTGCAGGCCGTCCCGGGCGGCGGCACGCGGACGGTGGAGGTGGAGCCGCGGCGGCAACGGGAGCCGGCGCTGAGTGACGCGCGGGTTCGGGAACTCGTGGCGCTGGGGCGGCGGATCGAGGCGCACTTCGGTCGCCCGCAGGACATCGAGTGGTGTCTGACCGGGGACGGTTTCGTGTTCGTGCAGAGCCGGCCGATCACCACGCTGTTCCCGCTCCCCGAGAACCCCGCCGGGGGCAACCACGTCTACCTGTCCGTCGGCCACCAGCAGATGATGACCGATCCGATGAAGGCCCTCGGGCTGTCCGTGTGGCAGCTCATGGCCATGGCGCCGATGCTCGAGGCGGGCGGCAGGCTCTTCGTCGACGCGGCCCCACGGCTGGCCTCGCCCGCCCGGGCCGTCTTCCTGGACATGATCGGCAGGTCCGACCCGGTGACCCGGGACGCGCTGGAGACCGTCCTCGCGCGCAAGGACTTCCTCCCCGCGCCGCCGGACGAGGTGCCCTCGGGGCCCCCGGCCGGGGCCGCCCCGCCGCCCCCGCTCGAGGCCGATCCGGCCCTCGTCGCCGAACTGATCGACCACAGCAGGGCCTCCCTGGCCGCCCTCCGCCGCGACCTCGCCGACAGGAGCGGACCGGAACTGTTCGACTTCCTGCTGGGGCCGGCCGCCCAGGAGCACAAGCGGGTCCTCTCCCACCCGCCGAGCCTGCGCGTGATCACGGCGGGGATGGAGGCCGCGTGGTGGCTCAACGACAAGCTGGAGGAATGGCTCGGGGAGAAGAACGCGGCCGACGCGCTCACCCTGTCCGCCCCGGGCAACATCACCTCGGAGATGGGGCTGGCGCTGCTCGACGTGGCGGACGTCGTCCGCCCGTACCCGGAGGTGGTGGCGTTCCTGCGCAACGTCGAACACGGCAAGCACGACGAGCGCGGCGGCTTCCTGGACCGGCTGGCGGACCTTCCCGGCGGGGCGCACGCCCGGGACGCCCTCCGGGACTACCTCGACCGGTACGGCATGCGTTGCGCCGGCGAGATCGACCTCACGAGGGAGCGGTGGAGCGAGCGCCCCGGCACGCTTCTGCCCGTCCTCCTCGACCACGTCAGGAACGCCGAACCGGGCGCCGCCGAGCGCCGCTTCGAGGAGGGGCGGCAGGAGGCGCGGCACAAGGAGCGGGAGGTGCTGGAGCGCCTGCGGGCCCTGCCGGACGGGGAACGCAAGGCCGCCGAGGCCAAGGCGATGATCGACCGGGTCCGCGCCTTCGCCGGCTACCGGGAGTATCCGAAGTACGACATCGTCAACCGCTTCTTCCTGTACAAGCAGGCGCTTCTCGCGGAGGCCGACCGGCTGGTGACGGCGGGTGCGCTCACCGACCGTGAGGACGTCTTCCACCTGACGCTGCGGGAGTTCCGCGAGGCGGTGCGCACGGGCCGGGTGGACGAGGGGCTGGTCCGGCGGCGCAAGGAGGAGTTCCGGTTCTTCGGGACCCTCACGCCGCCCCGGGTGCTCACCTCGGACGGCGAGACGGTCACCGGCTCCTACCGGCGGGAGGGGGTGCCGGAGGGCGCCCTGGTGGGACTGCCGGTGTCGGCCGGGACCGTCGAGGGCCGGGCGCGGGTGGTGCGCGACATGGCGGAGGCCGAGCTGGAGGCGGGCGACATCCTGGTCACCGCCTTCACCGATCCGAGCTGGTCGCCGGTGTTCCTCGGGATCGCGGCCCTGGTGACGGAGGTCGGCGGTCTGATGACCCACGGCGCGGTGATCGCCCGCGAGTACGGGCTGCCGGCCGTCGTGGGCGTGGACGGCGCCACCCGGCTGATCAGGGACGGACAGCGGATCCGCGTCCACGGCGGCGAGGGGTACGTCGAACTCCTACCCTGACCGGGGCCGGTCGGGGCCGGGGCCGGGGCTGGTCAGGGCCGGGGCTGGTCGGGGCCGGGGCTGGTCGGGGGGAGCATCGGGGACGGGTGCGCGGGGTCGGGGTGCGGGGTGCTCCCCGGCCCCGCGCACCCCGGCCCGCCTGGCGCCCTCCGTCCTCACGCCCGCGCGTCCGCCGCGCGCCCCCGGTCCGCGGTCCGCCGGTGAGCCCGCGTGTCCACCCGCGTGCCCCCGTCAGAGGGTGACCACGACCTTGCCGTGGACGTGGCGGCCCGCCTGCAGCTCCACGGCCTCCCGCAGCCGTTCGACGGGGAACGTGGCGGCGAGGGGCACCCTGATCCCGCCGGCGGCGATCACGGCGGCGATCCGTTCCAGATCCTCGGGCCGGGCCTGGAAACCGCCGGTCGGCCGTACTCCCGCGGGCACGTCGGTGCCGGCGGCGATCGTGGAGATCCGTGCGGCGGGGACGCCGAGGGCGAGCGCCGCCTCGGCGGTCTCGGTGCCGAACAGGTCCGTCGCCGCGCTCACCCCCTCGGGGGCCAGCGCCCGCACCCGCTCCACCAGGCCGGGACCGTAGGTGACGGGTTCGACCCCGAACTCCCGCAGGAAGTCGAAGGTGCCCTCGGAGGCGGTGCCGATCACCCGGGCGCCGGCCCGTCGGGCGAGCTGCACGGTGAGCACGCCGACACCGCCCGCGGCACCTCCGACCAGCAGCGTGTCGCCCTCCTTCAGGCCGATCGCGTCGAGCGCCGCCGAGGCCGTCAGCCCGGCCACCGAAAGCGTGGCGGCGACCTCGTCGGTGACTCCCTCGGGCGTGTGGAGGAGCTGCTCCGCGGCGGGGTCGACCACCACGAGATCGGCGAGGGCCCTGCCGGTCGCGCCCCCGTACACACGGTCGCCGACGGCGAATCCGGCCACCCCTTCACCCACCTCGTCCACGACACCGGCGAAGTCGGTGCCGAAGCCTCCGGGGAGGGAGAGCCCGAACCGTTCCGCGATCGCGGGCGACGAGACGAAGATCCAGTCCATCGGATTGAGACCGGCCGCCGTCACCCGCACACGGACCCGGCCGGGTTCGGCGTGCGGCTCGGGGATCTCGCGCAGTTCCAGCACCTCGGGACCGCCGAACCTCTCGTGCACCACCGCTCGACTCATGACATACCTCCACACGGAACACTCAGTGATGAGACTTGGTCCCATCACTGTACACCCCGACGGGACCAAGTCCCGTAAGCTGTGGGCATGGCCCGCTGGGAACCCAATGCCGCGCAACGACTCGCCACCGCCGCCCTCGACCTGTTCGACGAGCGCGGGTACGACCACACGACCGTGCTCGACATCGCGCAACGCGCCGGGCTCGCGAAGAGCACCTTCTTCCGCCACTTCCCGGACAAGCGGGCGGTGCTCTTCGGCGAGGACACGCTCACCGGGCCGCTCCTCGCCGCGCTCACCGCGGCACCGCCCGCCGCCACGCCCCTCGAAGCCGTGGCGCGCGGCCTCGACGCGCTCGGGCGTGAGGTGTTCACCCCCGAGCGCCACCTCTTCGTGGCCCGCCGTCGTGCCGTCATCGACGCCCACCCCGAACTCCAGGAGCGCGAGGCCCTCAAGGGCCTGCACCTCACCGCCGCGCTGACCCGGGCCCTGACGGACCGCGGGGCACCCGTCCTCGCCGCGGAGGTCGCCGCCCAACTCGGCGCGCTCGCGCTGAAGACGGCGTACGAGCGCTGGAGCGGTACCGGCGGCACGGGCGAGTTCGGCACCCTCGCCCGGCAGGCACTCGACGAGGTGCGGGACGCCACCGCCGCGCTCTGAGCGCCCCCCTGACGGAAGGCCGTCCCCGGCCGCGCCACTCGCTCTCGCGAGCCGCCCGCTCGATTCCGGCCTCCCCGACCGTCCACCCCCGCATGCGGGCATCCGTACGCCCGCGGTTCGCCTTCCGGACGCCTTTCCCCTGTCTGATGAGGGAGCGGTCGGGCACACGGCGACCGCGATTCCGCACGCGGCGGGTGCAATTCCGCGAAGGTCCATTAATGTCGTCCACCGAGTGCGTACGTACCGGCCGTTTCGATGTTGACAACGTTGTCCAAGCGGGGTCGTCACGTGAGGGCGGGGCGTGCGCGGGTATCGCGAACGCTGGAGAGGTCTCGTGCCGAGAAGACTCATAAGACCCCACGTCCCCCCGCGCCGGGCCGCCTCGACGCCGGCCCCGGTCGGCCGCCGTCACCGGCCGCTGCGCGCCGCGGTGGCCGCGCTGCTCGCCGGGTCGCTCGGCCTCGCCGCGCTGGCGGGCGGCGGCGGTACGGCACTCGCGCTGCCCGGCACGGGCGCCCCCGCGAAGTCCGCCGCCCCCGGGGGGACTTCCGGCGGCACGGACTACACGAAGCTCGTCGACCCGTTCGTCTCGACCGCCGGCGACGACGGCAACGACCTGCCGGGTGCCCAGGCCCCGCACGGTCTGGCCAAGGTCAACCCGATGACCACGCCGGGCCGCAACCACTCCGGGTACGACTACGACGAGGACCACATCGCCGGGTTCACCGCCACGAACCTCGACGGTGTCGGCGGCTCCGGGGGCGGCGGCGACCTGCTGGTCGTGCCGACCTCCGTGCGCTACGACAGCCGCCCCGCCGCGAGCAGTTACGCGCACCCGTACAGCCACGAGGACGAGGACGCGACGCCCGGTCACTACCGGGTGGGTCTCGGCGCCCTCTCCGGCACCGGCTCGAAGGTGACCCCGGACTCCGGGACGATCGACGCCGAGGTGACCGCGACGACGCGGACGGCGCTGGAGCGCTACCGCTTCCCCGCCGGGGCCTCCCCCCAGCTCGTCCTGGACCTCGCCAACAACTTCACCAGCCGCACCCGTTCGACCCTGAAGGCCACGACGCTCGAGGACGGGACCACGTCCCTCACCGGGCAGATCGCCGGCTCCTTCAACGGCGCCTCGTACCGGATGTACTACGCCGCCACCACCGACGCCCCCGTCACCTCGTTCAAGAGCTGGGGCGCGGACGGCAAGCTGAGCGGCGCCACCTCGCAGGACGGCACCGACACCGGAGTCGTCCTCGGTTTCGACCCCGCCGCCGGGAACGACATCGAACTGCGCGTCACCCTCTCGCCGATCAGCGCGGACCAGGCCCTGGCCGACCAGCGCGCCGAGGTGGGGAACCTCAGCTTCGACCAGGCACGGGCCCGGACCAAGGCCGAATGGAACGACACCCTCGGCGCGGTCGCCGTCAAGACGTCCGCGGCCTCGGACCCCGGCGCGAAGCTCAGCAAGCTGTTCTACACCCACCTGTACCGCATGTACGCGCTGCCGGTGAACGCCACCAGCACCGACGGCACCTACCGGGGTGTCGACGGGGCGGTGCACGAGGCGAACGGCTTCACGTACTACGACGGCTGGTCCACCTGGGACGACTTCCGCAAGTACTCCGTCGAGGCGTACATCGACCCGGCCACCTACCGGGACATGGTGCAGTCGGCCGTCCTGCTCTTCGCCGACGCGCGTCTGACGGGCAAGGGCCTGAGCAGCCTCACCCACACGGTGCCGACCGTGCGCTGGGAGCGCTCGGCCGTGGTCATCGCCGACGCGCTGTCCAAAGGTTTCAAGAACTTCGACCGGCTCGACGAGGCCTACCCGGCGCTCAAGGCGTACACCGGGTACTACACGGGCACCCAGTTGCGGCAGGGCTACGTCGCGGGGGACCCCGGGACGACCGCCCAGCGCGGCTACGACCAGTGGGCTCTGTCCGTGATCGCCGACGCGCTCGGCGAGGAAGCGGACGCGAAGAAGCTGCGCACCCAGTCCACGATGGCCATCGACAACCTGGTCAAGCCGGGGGCCTGGAGCGCGCCGGACGGCACGAAGGTGGGGCTGCTCACCCCGCGCGCGGCGGACGGCGGCTGGGAGAGCGCCGACCACGAGAAGTTCGAGGCGGCCAAGCTCTACCAGGGCACGCTCTGGCAGTACCACTGGTACGACGCCTACGACATGGGCGGTCTGCTCGAGGCCATGGGCGGCGAGAAGGCCGGCCGGGCCGCGGTCAGGCACATGTTCGGCGAGGACTCCGACGCCGACGACGGCTCGACCATGCTGCACTCCAACGCCAACGAGATCGACCTCCAGGCGCCCTACCTGTTCAACTACGTCGGCGAGCCCGGCCTGACGCAGAAGTGGGTGCGCGCCATCTACACCGGCACCACCTGGAACCGCTACATCGCCACCGGCTCCACCAACGAGGCGCCCAGCTCCGGCGGCGAGTTCAGGCCGCCGGTGAAGACCGAGGTGTACAAGCTGTCGCCCCACGGCTTCCTGCCGACGATGGACAACGACGCCGGCACCATGTCGACGATGTTCGTCGCCGCCGCCCTCGGGCTGTTCCCGGTGACCGCCGGCTCCAGCCAGTTCCAGATCGGCAGCCCCTTCTTCGACTCCACGACCATCACCTACGCGGGCGGCACGAAGTTCACCGTGCGGGCCGACGGCGTCTCCCCGGACGACTACTACGTGCAGCGGGCGACGCTCGACGGCAAGCGGTTCGACAACACCTGGCTCGACTACTCCCGCATCGTCTCCGGCGGCACCCTGCGCTTCACCATGGGGTCCGAGCCCTCGCGTTGGGGTGCGGACACCGAGCCCGCGTACTCGCTGGACACCGACGGCGGCGACACGGGCGGCGGCACGGGGACGGGCAAGGACGACACGGTCCTCTCCGCCCGCCCGGCCACGGTCGCGGCCGCCGCGAACGGCACGGTCGACGCGAGCGTCAAGCTCACCCTGTCCGGGCGGGCCCGGTTCGCCGCGCGCGCGGGCACCAGCCTGACCGCGACCGGGGCGGCCTCGGTGACCGGCCTCGCCAAAGGCCTCACCGCCAACCTCCGGGTGACCGGGGCGCACACGGCGACGCTGTCGCTCGACGGCTCCGCGAAGGTGGACGCGCGCATCGGCCTCACCTTCGCCGACAAGGCCTTCGCGCACGGCGTGCCCGCCTCCTCGGTGCGCGGCACCGGGGTGTCGGTGACCGATCCGCTCCTCCTCTCCACGGCCGCGGCCCACCGGAAGAAGCTGGCCGCCCTCGTCGACGAGGCCTCGCTGGTGCGCGGCACGCACTATTCCGACGGCTCCTACAGCCTGTTCCGCTCGGCGCTCGAACGCGCGCGGACCGTCCTCGCGGACACCGCCGCCCCGACCGCCACCCTCATGGCCGCGCACGACGCCCTGCGGTCCGCCGCCGACGCGCTGGCCCTCGACGAGGGCGGCTACGCCGTCCTGCAGGCCGAGGACCCGGACGCGATGGAGGGCCCGAACCTGGTGAAGGAGGCGTACTACTCCGACGGCGACCTCGGCGGCGTCACCGAGGGCGCGTGGGAGAGCTTCACCAGGCTGGACTTCGGCGGGGTCGCCCCGCGCAGCGTCTCCGTGCGCTACGCCAACTCCCATGCGACGACGGCGAAGCCGAGCAGCGTCGACATCCACGCCGGTGACGCGGACGGCCCCGTGGCCGCCACCGTCTCGCTGCCCGGTACCGGGAGCTGGCAGAACTACACCACGGTCCGGGCGGACGTCGGCGACCCCGAGGCCCTGCTGAACGCCTCGCGCGCGACCTTCGTGTTCCACGCGCCCACCGGGCAGCAGTGGGTGTCGAACTTCGACTGGTTCCAGTTCTCGCCCTACGAGGTGTCCGACTCCCCCACCACCACGCTCGCCACGCTGACCGCGGCCGACAGCACCGCGACCGGCGACGGTTCGCAGCCGCTCAAGCTCTCGGGCGGCATCTTCGAGAACGTGACGGACGGCGCCTGGGCCGAGTGGCGGGACACCGACCTCGGTGACGGCGCCGACACCCTGACCGTCCGCTACGACAAGCCGCAGTCCCGTGCCGCCTCGGACTCGCACCTCGTCCTGCACCTCGGGGCGAAGGACGGCCCGAGGAAGGTCGAGGTCCCCCTCGACTACACCGGGCCGGGCTGGGGAACCGTCGCCACCACGACCGTGCGCCTCGCCCCTGACGTCTTCACCGGCGTCCAGGACGTGTACGCGGCCTTCGCCTCCACCACCCAGACCGCCGACCGGCCCTACGTGGGCAACATCCACGCGCTCACCCTGACCAGGAGCGCCGAGCCGCCGGTGTTCCTCGACGCCACGGCGTTCCGCTCGCACAGCGGCGGCGGACTCAAGAGCGAGCCGGCCGGCTGGAGCGGCGCGGGCTCGGCCACCGACCTCGGCGGCACCTACGACGGGGCGTGGCTCGACTACGGGGACATCGACTTCGGCCGCTCGGCGAAGAACACCGTCACCCTCACCTACGTCAACAACTCCGCGCGCTGCGGCACCGGTTCGGCCGTACAGCTCTACCTGGACGGCTTCGACCCGGCGCACCCGGGCACGCCGTACGCGACCGTGCCGCTGCCGGTCACGGGCAGCGCCTGGTCCTCGGGCGGCACGACGAGCCTGACCCTGCCGAAGGGGATCAGCGGCACGCACGGCGTCCATCTGCGGCTGACGACGCAACCCGACTCCTCGCACCCGTACGTCGCGAACCTGGGCCGGATCACGTTCAGCCGTGTCGAGGCTCCGGCCGAGACGGACAGGACCGCGCTGAACAAGGCGATCGAGCGGTACCAGGGGCTCGCCGAGGACGCGGAGCGGTACGGCGCCATCGACTTCGGCGTGTTCCGCCGCGAACTGGACGCCGCCCGCACCCTCGCCGGCGCCGAGGACCCGGCCCAGCTGGAGGTCGACACGCAGACCCGTTCCCTCACCCTCGCCGCGGGGCAGCTCGTCCCGCTGCCCAGGCTGCGCCTGGAGGAACTGGTCGAGACCGCGTCGGCCCTGGTCGACGCGCGCTACACGGACGCCTCGTGGAAGGCGTTCACCACGGCTCTCACCGCGGCGAAGGCCGCGCTGGCGGACGAGGCCGCCGGTGACGAGACGCTCACCGCACGCCGCAAGGCCCTCGCCCACGCCATGGACGGGCTCGCCACGAAGCGGAAGACGGTGCCCGCGGCGCCCGGCGCCGTGTCGGCGACCGTGTCCGGCAGCGGGGTGAAGGTGAGCTGGTCCGCTCCCGAGGACACCGGCGGCTCCCCCGTCACCGGCTATGTGATCACCCTCGACGAGGAGCACCGGGTCGAGGTCCACGATCCCGAGAGCCGGGCCACGACCTTCACCCGGCTGCCCGCCGGCCGGTCGTACTCGGCACGGGTCGGCGCGGTGAACTCCGTCGGCACCTCGCGGCCGAGCGCCGCCACCGCACCCGTGGTGACCGGCGGCGCCAGGCCGCAGGCACCGGCCGTGACCGGGGTGCTCACCGAGGGCAAGCGGGTCCGGGTCACCTGGCGGGCCGCCGGCGACGGCGGATCCCCGGTCCTCGGCTACACCGTCGCCCTCGACGACGGCACCACCGCGTACGTCCCGGGGACGGCGGAGACCGCACTGCTCACCGCCGGAAGCGGGGCGAGGGCCCACACGGCGACCGTCACCGCCCGCACCCTGGCCGGGGCCTCGGGGGCCGCCGTCACGGCCGGCACGAGAGCCGCCGCGAAGGGCGGGGCCGCCGACCCGGGCACGTACGAGCCGACGCCCTTCCCGGACGACGTGCTCGGTGCGGACTACACCTCGGACGAGTGGCCGTCCACCGGCGACGGCACGGACTACTTCACGTCCCTGCTCGACGGCTTCGACGACCTCCCGGCCGGCACCCTCGGCGCCAACAGGAAGGTGCCCGCCGGGACGCCGCCCACCGCCGAGAACGACACGATCTCCGTCCGCATCAACAACGCGGCGACCCAGAAGGAGGTGGACCGGGCCGAGGTCGACGCCACGCACAGTCCCACCGTCACGATGGCCGACGGCCTCGGCTCCCGGCTCGGCGCGCTCTACGAGGAGGCGCTGAAGGACAACCGGCTGCCCAAGACCAGCGCCCTGTTCTCCCGCGTCGCCAAGAAGCTCGACACCCACGACGCGGCGAAGAACCACTGGACCTACCTGCGCCCGTACGTGCGGCTCGGGTTCGTGGGCGAGGGCGGCGACATCTACGAGTCGCAGGACGGCTCCTACGGCGGTCTGGCCACCAGCGGGTCCTACCCGAGCGGCCACACCTACAGCGGCTACGAGGCCGGCACGGTCCTGGCCACGCTGCTGCCGGAGCTGGCGCCCTCGATCCTGGCGCGCACCTCGGAGTACGGGGACAACAGGGTGATCCTCGGCTTCCACTACCCGCTGGACGTGCTGGGCGGCCGCATCGGCGCGCAGGCCACCGTGGCGCACCGGTGGGCGGACCCCGCGTTCGAGGGGCTGCTCCAGCAGGCCCACACCGAGATCGAGAACGTGCTGCTCGCGCGGTGCGAGGAGGAGGGGTACGGGACGACCCTGACGGCCTGTGCGGGTGATCCCTACGCCGGTCTGAGCCCGGCGCGGGCGGTCGACCTGTACACCCAGCGGCTGACCTACGGGTTCTCCCGGACGGGGAAGGCCGGGCAGGCCCTGAAGGTGCCGGCCGACGCGGCGGCCCTGCTGGTGACCGCCTTCCCCGACCTCACCGAGGAGCAGCGCGCACAGGTTCTGGAGCAGACGGCGACGGACTCCGGGTACCCGCTCGACCTGACCGGGGAGGGCCGCGAGAGCTGGCAGCGGATCAATCTGGCGGCCGCACTGGCGGCGGACGTGGTCGTGCGCGCCGACGGTTCGGTCAAGGTGACGAACTTCGCCGACGCCACCCGGGCGAGCGTCGCCGACGCCCGCTCCCTCGCCGTGGGCGGGGCGGAGCTCGACGGCTTCGACCCGGCGGTGTCCACGTACGTCGTCGACTGGCCCTCGAACAGGCCGCTCCCGGCGGTCACGGCCGCCGCGGCCGCGTCCGGGGCGCGGGTGAAGGTCACCGACGGCGGCACCGTGCTCACCTCGGGCTCCTCCCGGCTGAGCACGCGGAAGGTGACGGTGACCTCGGCCAACGGGGCGGTCACCCGGACGTACACGGTCGGGTTCCTGCGTACGGGCCACGCCCACGGGCCGCATCCGGCGGACGGCACGGCGGGCGCCGGCCGGATTCCCGGCGGCAGCCCTCTGTGGTCCCCGGCGCGGGAATGGTGGGACCGCTCGGGGCGGTCCGCGACGCGGGGCGGGTGGTGAGCACCACGCCTCCTCGGTCCCGCGACGGGTCCCCCTGAACGGACCACGGCCGCCGGCGCCCTCGCGCGCCGGCGGCCGTGGCGTTCCGGCTACGGCAGGACCACACGTTCCTCGGTGACCATGACCCCCACCGAAGCCATGTCGATGAAGGTCGCCTCGTCGGGGTTGACCCGTTCCCTGTAGTTCGCCGAGGCGAAGAACGCGTCGTGGTCCTCCCAGTTCTCGAACCAGATCTCCGTCAGACCGTCGTAGGCCGGAGCGGGGTAGGCGTCGGCCCGCACCGGATGGGACACGGTGTACCGCCGCACGTAGCGCCGCGCCTCCGGGATGGAGGTGAACAGCGGGGCGTGCCGGTTCCTGTGGTGGTCGACGAACTCCTCGAAGGACAGGCCCTCGACACGGTTGATCATGAAGGCGAGCTTGAGCACTTCCGGTTCCCTTTCACCCATTGCGGTACTGAACGGGCCGCGCGACCACGGGAGTAACGTAACCCTTGACATCCATGTGAGGGGCAAGCCGGAGTGACCCGGCCCACAGGGGAAGGAGGCGCCGTGCGGATCGGGGAACTGGCCGTCCGGACCGGCGTCAGCCGTCGGTCGCTGCGCTACTACGAGGACCAGGGGCTGCTCGTCAGCGCACGCTCGCCCAGCGGGCAGCGGCACTACGACGAGGAACACGTCCGACGGGTGCGCCTCATCCGGTCGTTCCTGGCCGCGGGCATGTCCAGCGGCACCATCGCCGAGATGGTTCCCTGCATGGCGGAGCCGAGCAGGGGCAGGGCCGAGCGGGCGCTGGTACTCATGGGTGACGAGCGGGAGCGGCTGTGCTCGGCCCTGGACGGGCTCGCCGCCGCCCGGCGCGAACTCGATCGCCTCATCGAGGTCAACCGGCGCTACCTGGCGGCGGACGAGCAGTCGTAGCACCCCCTCAGGGAAGTGCCCGGATCCAGTCGGCGACCTGCCGGTGCAGGGCGGACGGGTCCAGGGAGCGGCCGTCGGCGTTGTCGGCGCGGATCTCCAGGACGGGGACGCCCGCGGCCTCGAGGGCGTGGGTGGTGAACCAGCTGCTGCGGCTGTCCGGGCTGATCAGGTGGACGACCCCGTCCACCCGGTGCTCCTTGGCCTCCTTGACGTACCACTCCACCGACCAGGGCGGGGTGTACATCTGGTCGCGGAAGGCGCAGAACCTGGCGGCCAGCGCGCGCAGGGGGTCCTCGCCGTAGCGGGCGTAGGCGTCGGCGGCGAGCGCGAGGTACATGGACCAGACGAAGACCGCCCCGTGGCTCTCCTCGAAGGACCGGTAGAAGTTCATGTCGAACCAGAGCCCGCGGCCGATCCACATGAGCCGGCGCCGTTCGTCCTCGACCACGGCGTGGTCCTTCTCGACGAGGGCGCTCACCTCCCGGTACAGGTTCTCCGCGGCGGACGTGGCCCACCGGGTGCCGCGGTGCCACTGGGGGATCATGACCGCGGGGATGACGTCGTTCACCGGGACCGGGCACCTGGGGGCGCGGGCCAGGAGGTCGCGGGTGCGCCGGTTCCATTCGGCCTGTTCGTTGGAGAGGGCCATGACCTCGGCGAGCCGGTCGGGGTCGTAGGCGGCCCCGGTGAGTTCCTCCAGCCGGGGGACGAGGGCGCGCAGCTCCTGTTCGAGGAGGTCGATGCGGGCCGGTCCGACGGCCGACTCCCAGTCGTGGCGCATCAGCGTCCACCACTCGGTGGGCACGTTCTCGCCGACGGCGCTCTCCAGGGGCAGGAAGGGCACGCCCAGTTCGCTCTCCCACAGGCCGAACATGCGGCGCATGCTGTCGCCGGTGCACTCGGCGAGTACGAGGGAGGGCCGGGGCAGTCCGCCCCAGGGGGCGTCGTCGGCCCTCGGGGCCAGGGCCTCGGCGAGGGGCAGGGCGCTGTACTGCTCGATGTCGTCGGGCAGTCCGCGGCCGCGCAGGGCTTCGAGGTAGCGGCCCGACATGCGCTTGGCGGAGATGATCGAGGCCCACCACTGGTTGACGACGTAGGGCACGTCCATGGCCCGGAAGATCTCCTGGGGCGCGTCCGCGTTGACGAGCGCCAACGGTCTGCCGCGCTCGGCCTCCGCCCGCATCCCGGCGAACCATTCGCGCTGGTGGCTGAGTGCGGCACCGGCCGCGGCCAGTCGCTGTGGGCCGGTCATGAGGCCACCTCCGTCGCCGGCCGGTCCGACAGCGCGTCGAGTCCGGTCGTGTCGATCTCTCCGTAGGGCTGGGCGTGGAGCAGGGCGGAGGGCACGGGTGCGGCGGCGCGCTGTGCGGGGAAGTCCCAGCGGTGGGCGTCGTCGTGCCGGCGGCAGTAGCAGAGGAACGCCTCGGCCCGGCCCTCCTTCACCCCCGCGGCGGCGGCGCCGGCCCGTTCGCGCGCGGTCCGCGCGGTCGCCGGCCGCACCTCGCGGGTGTAGTGCTCGGCGAGTCCCTCCAGGGTCGGTTCGGCGACGGGGGGCTGGTCGGCCGAGTCGCCGCTGTCGTGGTCGTCGCCCACCACGCGCCATCCCCCGGCCTCCAGGGTGTCGTAGACCGCGGCGGTGTCGTGGGCGCTGCCGGAGAGGAACAGGGGCCGGCCGGGTGGCGGGGTGCCCGGTGCGGACAGGGCCTCGGTGAGGGTTCGGGCGTACAGGCCGGGCGGCATGACCGTCCCGGCGGTGTACCAGCGCAGGGCGTCCGCCCCGGACAGTTCCGCGGCACGCCGCCCGCGCAGTTCCCGGCGGGCGGCGCGTGCCGCGTTGTGCGCGGCGACGGCCTCCTCGAGTTCGGCGGGGGTCAGCGCGGCGCCCCGCCAGGCGCCCAGTTGGTCGGCGAGGCGGCGCAGACCGCGCAGGTTGTAGCGGCGGGTGGCCTCGCCCGGCAGGTGCAGCAGGTCCGCGAAGTGGAAGGGGGGCAGTTCCTCGGCGCGGATGCGGCGCAGTTCGCGCAGGGTGTGGAAGAGCTGCACGGAGGCGTCGCAGTCGTGGGTGAGGACGAGGAGGTCGAGGGCGAGGCCCTCGGGGGCGAGGAGCCCGGCGAGGAGGTTCACCGTGTGCGGATCGACCGCCCCGTCGAGGTAGGCGCGGGCGCGCCGGGTGTCGCGCCCGGGCCGGCCGGTCAGCCGGACGGGCAGGGCGCCGGCCGCGGTGATCAGTTCGACGGGGGTGTCCGCGCCGACGTAGCCGACGACGGGGCGTCCGCGCGCCGCCCAGTCGCGGGCGTGCAGCAGCGGGTCGTCGTGGGCGGCCCGGAGCGCGGCGGCCGCCCGGTGGGTGGTGTCGGAGGGGGCCACGCTCAGATCACCCCCTCGTCGCGCAGCAGCGCGATCTCGTCCTCGGTCAGTCCGCCGAGCCGGGCCAGCAACTCGGCGGTGTGCTCGCCCAGGTGGGGGGCCGGGCGGTCCAGCCGGGCCTCGGAGCGCGAGAAGCGGATGGGGATGCCGGGGCCCATGAGTCCCGTCGGGCCCTGCTCGGGGTGGCCGAGTTCGACGACCTCCTCGCGTTCCAGGACGGCGGGGGCCCGCAGGGCGTCGGCGGGTTCCAGGACCTCGGCGGCCGGGACGCCCTCGGCGGCGAGGGCGGCGACGGCCTCGGCGCGGGGCAGGGACCGGGACCAGTCCTCGATGAACGCGTGCAGCCGGTCGGCGTTGCGGACCCTTCCGTCGCGGGTCGCGAAGTCCTCGTCCTCGATGAGTTCGGGGCGTCCCAGTGCGCGGAAGACACCGCGCGCGAAGGTGTCGGTGGGGCCGCACAGGGCGAGGAACCCGTCCTTGGCGGGGAAGATGCCGAACGGTGCGAGCCGGGGCACCTCGTTGCCGGTGCGCAGGGGCAGCCCGACCTGCTGGAAGGCGTCGAAGGGCTCGGTGGACAGCAGGGAGGTGAGGGCGCCGAGCATGGAGACGTCGACGTGCTGTCCCTGGCCGGTCGTGTCGCGGTGGGTCTTGGCGGCCAGGGTGCCGATGACGGCGTACAGGGGGGCGAGCAGGTCGCCGACGGGCAGGCCGAAGCGGACCGGGTCGGCGCCGGGGTCACCGGCGGTGAACATGACGCCGCTGAGCGCCTGGACGATGGAGTCCATGGCCTTGCCGGGGCGGCCGGCGCCGAAGCCGCTGATGGAGGTGTAGATGACGGCGGGGTTGACGGCGCACACGTCGGCGTAGCCGATGCCGAGGCGGTCGGCCGTTCCGGCGGCGTAGTTCTCCACGACGACGTCGGCGCCGCGCGCGAGGCGCAGGAAGGTGTCGCGGCCCCGGGGGTCCTTGAGGTTGAGGGTGATGCTCCGCTTGTTGCGTCCGCGGCCCATCATCGACACCGACATGTCGGTGTCGCCGCCTCGGGCGACGGTGAGTCCCTCGGGGCCGTAGTAGGGCGAGTTGTTGCGGGAGGAGTCGCCGCCGGTGGCGGGGTTCTCCACCTTGACGACCGTCGCGCCCAGCCCGGCGAGCAGCAGGGTGGCGTAGGGGCCGGCGAGGGCGGTGGTCAGGTCCAGGACGACGAGGCCGTCCAGCGGGCGGCCGGCGGCCGCTTCGGCCAGGTCATCGGTGCTCGGGTGCTCGGCGGTCACAGTTCCTCCTCCAGGACGTCCACGGCGGCGTCCCCGTTCCAGACGAAGCGGGTGGTGAGTCCCGCCCGCCGGGTGATGTCCCGTACGTAGTCGAGGACTTCCTCGCCTCCGGTGGTCCGGGTCACGGGCACGGGGCGGCCCAGGTCGTCGATGCGGCAGGGCACGAGGCCGGCCCGTGTCCCGTCCTCGTCCACCCGCAGGGAGGCGATGACGGTGTTCCGGCTCTCGGGGTGGAAGGGGTAGTACGGCATGTCCGGGTCGGGGGCGAAGCCGTACAGCTCGACGCGGCGGCGTGCCCATGCGGCCCGCTCGGGGCTGTCGTTGCCCTGGGGGGTGAGGGCACGGGTGACGGTGACGAAGTTGCCGAGGCCGTGGAAGACGGGCCGCCCCCGGTACATCTCGACGCCGCGCATGATGTGGGCGTGGTGGGCGAAGACGGCGTCGGCCCCGGCGTCGACCGCGGCCTGCGCCACGGGCCGTTCGTACATGGCGATCTCGGCAGGGGTGTGGCCGACTCCCTTGTGCAGGCCGACCACGACGACGTCCGCCTCCTGCCGGGCGCGCGCGATGTCGTCCGCCATGCGCCCGAGGCTGTCGGGGGCGGCGAAGGTGTAGACGGCGGGCGGGCCGCCGGGGCTCGCGTGGTCGAGTTCGTAGTGGGTCAGGACGTGGACGTAGGCGCAGCCCGGTTTGGCGCTGGTGGCCCAGCTCTCCCTGGGGCCGACGCAGTTGTAGCTGAGCACGGCGACGGTGCGGCCGCCGGCGCGGACGAGGGCGGGGCGCCGGGCCTCGTCGAGGGTGGCCCCGGCGCCGGCGGTGGCGAGCCCGTGGGACCGGGCGTGCCGGACGGTGTCCAGGACGCCCTCGGGTCCGGCGTCGGCGATGTGGTTGCCGGCGAGGGTCGCGACGTGGAAGCCGGCGCGGGCGAGGGCGCCGAGCGCGGCGGGGTCCGCGGGCGGGGCGGGCACGTCGGTGCTGGACTGGGTGTCGGTGGTGGAGTGGGGCACCTCGACGTGGCCGATGACGGCGTCCCCGGTGCCGAGCACGGTGCGGCTGGGGTCGAAGAAGGAGTCGGGGCCGGGCTCGTCCAGGATGATGTCGCCCACGGCGAGAACGGTGGTGGTGGTCACCACTGGCCTCCCTTGCTTTCGTAGCCGGCGAGTTCGTCGAGGAAGACCCGCACCTCGCGGGCCAGCCGCTCCGGGCGTTCGCGGGCGATGAAGTGGCCCTCGTCCTCGAAGAACACCGATTTGCAGTGGGGTACGCGGGTCGCGGCGCGCAGGGCGGAGGCGGGTGAGATGACGCCGTCGCGCATGCCCGCGAGGGACAGCACAGGCACGTCGATCGTCTCGAGGATCCCGGCGACCTCCTCGTCGGTGGTGGCCTCGGGGAAGGGCATGCCCTGGTTGACGGCGGCCTCCTCCTCGCTCAGGGCGAGCTGGTGGGCGACGAGGGCGCGGACGGTCTCCTCGCGGAGCGCGAGCCGCCGTTCGCCCTCGGTGCGGCCGCCCAGGACGCGGAGCTGCTCCTCGACGACGGCCGGGTCGTGGCGTCCCTCGATGATGCGGCGGCGGCCCTCGGAGGAGGAGGTGTCGCCGGTGCGGTCGTGGGGGGTGCCGACCACGCTGATCAGCGCCCGCAGCCGTTCGGGGTGCCGGCGGGCGAGGTGCCAGCCGATGCCGGCGCCGTGCGAGACGCCCGTGTAGACGAAGGTGTCGATGCCGAGGTGGTCGGCGACGGCCAGGACGTCCTCGCCCCACTGGTCGAGCCATCCGGCGGCCGGGGGTTCGGCGAGGTGGCTGGAGCGGCCGAAGCCGCGGGCCTGCACGGTGACGACCGTGCAGTCGTACGGGGGCCGGGCGAGGATCGCGGGGTAGGCGTCGAAGCCGGCCGCGCTGGAGAGGACGACGTCGTCTCCCGAGCCGTGGCGTTCGTACCGGACGTCGGCTCCGGTGAGGCGGAGGACGCTCATGTACGGGGTCCCTTCTCGTCGGTGGTGGCCGCCGCGTGGTGGTCCGGCGGGGTGGGGAGGCGGGTGCGGCGGGCCGCGTCGAGGAGGGCGCGGGCGTCCTCCTCCAGGAGCAGCCCCTGGCCGGTGAGGCGCGCGCAGGCCTCCTCGAAGCGGTGCGTGCGGTCTCCGGGGCCGGGGTAGAGCCCGGCCAGCCGGGTGGGGGGCAGGGGGGTCATGTGGCCGATGAGCCCGGCGACCGCGCGGGGGTCGGCGAGCGGTGCCCAGGGCGAGGGGAGGCAGGATCCGGGGGCGGGGGTGCTGTGCGGGCGGTAGGAGGCGAGCGGGGCCTCCACCCAGGGGGTGCGGACGCCTCCGGTCACGTTGCCGTCCTCGTCGCGCAGGAGTTCCTCCGCCGTCCCGGCGGGTGCCTCGCTCTCCGCCGCCGCGAAGGTGAAGCGCGCGGCGCGCGGCGGTGCCTGCCCGGTGGCGGCCCAGCGGTGCAGCAGGGCGTAGACGGCGCGGGCGACGGCGTCGGGGCGGGCGTCGCTGGTGGGCTCGGCGATCCGCCAGTCGGACACGTCGTGGCCCTTGCGGCGGAACTGGGCGGTGTTCGTCAGCACCGTCGAGGTCAGCGGGTCGTGGTGGGAGGTGCCGGCGACCTGGTAGAGCCGGTAGCGGTCCTCGGGTGCGTCGCTGTCGGGGCGCAGGGCGGCGCGGTGGGTCTCGCTCTCGAACTCGCTGAGCAGCTCGATCACCGGGACGCCGGCGGGGCCGATGGTGCGCCGGGGGTCGTCGGGCGGCAGGACCTCGGAGTCCTCGGAGAGCGGCGGGTAGCCGGAGGCGCCGGCGGCGCCGGAGGAGATGCCGATGAGGTAGCCGTCCACGGCGGGCCGCCCGTCGGGGAGCCGGTGGCGCTCGTGGAAGCCGTCCTGGAGGAAGACCCGGCAGAAGCTGCCGGTGTTCGACCATCCGGAGAGGTACACGTGCCGGACCCGTGCGGCCGACTCGCCGAGGACGCTCCGTCCCGGGGTGCGCAGGTCCGCCAGGACGCTGCCGACGATGTCCCAGCCCAGTCCGGCGGCGGGCAGCGACACCTCGCGGTAGCGCTCGGGGTCGTAGTGCTCCCGCAGGGTCGCGGCGCTGCGGTGGTCCTGGGTGATGCCGACCCAGGCGGCGCCGGTGGCGGTGATCCAGCCGTGCGCGACGCGCCAGGCGGGTGCGCTGTCGTAGTCGGGGTGGAGGGGTTCGGCCGCGACGACGCCGTTGAAGTGTCCGGGGGCGGGGACGCGGACCAGGACGCGGGTGGTGAACGGGAGTTCGCCGACGCGTTCCCGGACTCCGTCGCGGTGGCGGTGGAGCCCGGCCGTGCCGTCGACCAGGTACTCGCGTTCGGTGTAGCCGAGGGGGGCGAGGTCGACGCCGACGCCCTCCTCGGGGAGGTGGCTGGTGCCCAGGGGCGGCGACGCGGGATCGCCGGGCAGTGCGCGGAGGTGCGGTGTCACAAGGTTCCGTTCTCGTGGTGCGGCGTGGAGGCCGGCGGGCCGAACGGCTCGGTCCAGTCCGGGAGTTCCTCGACGCGGTGGCAGGCGACGCGGCCGCCGTGGGGTGCCTCGCGCAGGGCGGGGCGCTCGGTGCGGCAGCGGTCGACGGCGAAGGGGCAGCGGTGGGTGAAGGGGCAGGCCTCGGCGAGGGGCAGGGCCCGGGCGGGCGGCGGGGTCATCGCCTCGCGGCGTTCGCGGCGCTCGCGCTGCCCGCCGACGCTGTGCAGCGGGGCGGACATGACCAGTTGGCGGGTGTAGGGGTGGCTCGGGGCGCGGCAGACGTCCGCCGCGGTGCCGGACTCCATCACCCGGCCGCGGTAGAGGACGACGAGGTCCTCCGCGATGTGGTGCACGACGGCGAGGTCGTGGGTGATGAACAGCAGCGACAGGCCGAGGTCCTGCTGGAGTTCGAGGAGCAGGTTGAGGATCTGCGCCTGCACGGACAGGTCGAGGGCGCTGACCGCCTCGTCGCAGATGACGAGTTCGGGCCGCACGATCAGCGCCCGGGCGAGGGAGATGCGCTGGCGCTGGCCGCCGGAGAACTGAGCCGGGTAGCGGTCCGCCGTGTCCGGCGGCAGCCCCACCCGGTCCAGGATGGCCCGCACGGCGTCCTGGCACTCGGCCCGGCCGAGCGGGGTGCCGGTGCGGTCGGCGCGGGCGCGCAGTGGTTCGGCGAGCGTGTAGCCGATGGTCTTGGTGGGGTCCAGGGAGCTGTAGGGGTCCTGGAAGACGACCTGGATCTCCTGCGGTCTGCTGTCGCGGCGGCCCGCCTCGTGCAGCCGGGCCGGGCCGTAGGTGACGGCGCCGGAGCCGATCGGCGCCATGCCGAGGACGGCCTTGGCCACGGTCGACTTGCCCGATCCCGACTCCCCCACCAGGCCGACGCTGCGGCCCGCGGGGACCCGCAGGCTGACGCCGTCGACGGCGCGGCGGTGCCTGCGCCGGCCGAGGGGGTAGTCCACGACCAGGTCGTCGATGACGAGGCCGGCTTCCTCGCGGCCCGATGTCTCGTGCACGGGAGCGCTCATCGTCGGGCCTCCAGGTGGGCGGTGTGGATGCATCGGCTGGTGCGGTGCTCGCCGACGGGGAGCAGGGGGATCTCCTGCTCGGCGCAGTCGGCCTCGGCGAGTGGGCAGCGGGTGCGGAAGCGGCAGCCCGCGGGCCGGTCGCCGGGCGGCGGCACCGTCCCCTCGACGGCCTTGATCGGGGTGCGGCGCGGGGCGTGTTCGGGGCCGGCGGCCATGAGCGCGGCGGTGTAGGGGTGGGAGGGGCGGGCGAAGACGTCCTCCACGGGGGCGCTCTCGACGACCTGGCCCGCGTACATGACCGCCACGTCGGAGCAGATGTCGGCGACGACGCCCCAGTCGTGGGTGACGATCAGGACGGCCATGCCGGTGTCGGCCTGGATGCGGCGCAGCAGGGCGAGGATGTCGGCCTGCACGGTGACGTCGAGCGCGGTGGTCGGCTCGTCGGCGATGAGCAGTTCGGGAGAGCCCGCGAGGGCCGCGGCGATGGCGACGCGCTGCGCCATGCCGCCGGAGATCTGGAAGGGGTAGCGGGTGACGATCTCCTCGGGGTCGGGCAGTTCGACCATCTCCAGCAGTTCGAGCACCCTGCGCCGCGCGGCCCCGCGGGACATGCGGGTGTGGGCGCGGACGACCTCGCCGAGCTGGGCGCCGATCCGGAACGAGGGGTCGAGGGCAACCATGGGTTCCTGGGAGATCAGCGCGATGCCGGTGCCGCGGATCGCGGCGAGTTCCTTACGGCTCGCCCTGGTCAGTTCCCTGCCCCGGAAGCGGACGGAGCCGCCGGTGACGGCGCCGTTGGCCTCCAGCAGGCCGAGGACGGCGCGGGCGGTGACGGACTTGCCGCTGCCGGACTCGCCGACCAGGCCCAGGGTGCGGCCGGCCCGTACGTCGAAGCCCACCTTGGTGAGGACCTCCCTCTCGCCGTGCGGGGTGAGGAAGGAGACGTCGAGGTCGCGCACGCGGAGCAGTACGGGAGCCTCGGCCTCGGACCCGGGTACCTCGACGGGTGCCTCGGGTGCCCGGCGTCCGGACGCGGGACGGGCCCGCAGGCCGCCGGAGGAGGTGTGGCTCTGCGCCGTGACGTCGCGGACGACATCGCCGAGGATGCCGAAGGCGAGCACGGTCAGGGCGATCAGCCCGCCGGCGGGGACCAGCAGCCAGGGTGCCCTGGACAGGGTGACGGCGGACTCGTTGATCATGCCGCCCCAGGTGGGGCTGGGGGGCGGCGGGCCCAGGCCGAGGAAGGTCAGTCCGGTCTGGATGCCGATCGCCACGGCGGCGAACAGGGAGGTCTGGACGATGATGACGCCGCGGCAACGGGGCAGGATGTGCCGGAAGATGATCTGCACGCGGCCGAGCCCGAGCAGTTCGGCGGCGGAGACGTAGAGCTCCTGCCGGACCGTCATGGCCGCGCCGCGCACGACGCGGAGCGTGCCCGCGGCGCTCAGTACGCCGAGGGTGATCATCGCGGCGGCGATGGAGCGGTCGAAGATGGTGAGGACGCCGAGGAGGATCACGATCGTCGGCACCGACATCACGATGTCGCAGACGCGCATCACGAACCGGTCGAAGCGCCCGCCGAGGTATCCGGTGGCGACTCCGAGGGGCACGGCGACGACGAGTTGGGCGAGGACGCCCTCGAGGACGCCGGCCAGGGCCGGGCGGCCGCCGTACAGGAGCCGGCTGAGGAGGTCCCGGCCGAGACTGTCGGTGCCGAGCCAGTACCGCGAGCTGGGCGTCTCCAGGACGTGGTGCAGGTTCTGCCGCAGCGGGTCGGCGGGGGCGAGTACCGGGGCCAGCAGGGTGGCCAGGATGAGCAGGAGCAGGAATCCGCCGGCGATCGAGCCGCGGGGGGTGCGCAGGACCGAGCGGAGGATGCCGCGGTGCGCGTCCGCCGCTGCCGGGAGCGCGGTGGGCGTCTCGGGGGCCGTGGTGGTCATGCCGCACGCACCTTGGGATTGAGGAGGCCGTAGGCGATGTCGATCAGCAGGTTGACGACGATCACGGCCAGGGTGAGGACCACGCCGACGCCGAGGATGACGGGGACGTCGTGGTCGAGGGTGGCCTGGGTGGCGAGGGTGCCGAGGCCCGGCAGCACGAACACGTTCTCGATGAAGACGGCGCCGCTGAGCATGCCGATGGAGACGAGGCCGAGGGAGGTGACCACGGGGATGGCGGCGTTGCGCAGGACGTGCCGCAGCAGCAGCGAGGTGGTGCCCACGCCGTTGGCCCGCAGGAAGCGCACGTAGTCGGCCTCGAGCACCTCCGCGACCGAGTCCCGGGTCTGCTTCGCCACCGCCGTGATGCCGTGCAGGCTCAGGGCGATGACGGGCAGCACGATGGAGCGCAGCCAGTCGCCGGGCGACTCGGCGAACGGTGTGTAGCCGGTGGCGGGCAGCAGATTGGCGCGTTCCGCGAGGGCGGCCACGAGGAGCAGGGCGATCCAGAAGCTGGGCAGGGCGAAGCCGAGCAGCGAGACGACGTCGATGACGCGTCCGAGGAAGCCGCCGCGCACGGCGCTGGCGAAGCCCAGGGCGATACCGGCGACGGCGCTGAGCAGCATGCTCGGCACGAGCAGGGAGAGGGTGACCCCCAGCCGGGTGTCCAGGCTCGACATCACGTCGACGCCGCTGATGATGGAGGTGCCGAGGTCGCCGTGGAGGGCGCCGGCCAGCCAGTCGCCGTAGCGGCTGACCAGGGGTTCGTTCAGGCCGAGCTGGTCGCGCAGCGCGGCCACGGTCTGCGGGTTGGCGTTCTCGCCGAGGATGGTGCGGGCGGCGTCTCCGGGGACGAAGGCCTGGAGGACGAAGACGATGAGGGTGACGATCAGCAGCAGGGGGATCGACGTGGCGATCCGGTTCCCTATCAGACGCAGCACGGCCTGCCTCCGGCTCCTTCGCGGGGGTGTGCGGGTCTCATCGCAGCCGCCAGGAGAGGTCGGCGCGGGGTCCCGTGGGGACGGGGTTGGGGTTGACCACGGAGGACCTGATGTTCTCCAGGTTCTCGGCGGCGTAGGAGATGTTCTTGGTCGCGAAGACGGGCACGAACCATGTGAGCTCCTCGAAGCGTGCGGAGGCCTTCCGGTACAGCTCGGTGCGGGCCCCGGCGTCGGTCTCGGAGGCCGCCTGGCGCAGCAGCGCCTTCAGCTTCGGGTCCGAGGAGCCGAAGGGGTTGAAGGCACCGGTCATGACCTGGGAGGCGACCTCGGCCGTGGTGGTGCCGACGTTGGGGAAGAGGGTGACGGCGTACTTCTTCGACAGCGCGTCGGCGGTGAACTGGCCGATGCCGGTGGTCTGCACCTGGAGTTTCACGTCGATGCCGATGTCCTCCAGCGCGGCGGCCACGGCCTGGGAGTAGTTGGTGTTGGGGTCGATGAGGGACTGGGTGAGCACGGTGAGCCGGAAGCCGTGCGGGTAGCCGGCCTCGGCCAGCAGCTTCTTGGCCCTGCGGACGTCGTGGCCGTAGCCGAGGGACTTGTCGTAGCCGTCGGTGCCCGGCAGCAGCATCTGGCCGCTCGGGGTGGCGTAGGCGCCGGCCAGTCCGTGGGCCATGGTCGGCCGGTCGAAGGCCAGCGCGATCGCACGGCGTACGCGGACGTCGGCGAGCGGGGGTGCGACCTTGCCCTCGCGGTCGACCAGGTTGAGGGCCCAGTTGTAGAAGGGCGCGGTGCGTACGGTCAGTCCCGCCCGCTTCGCGGCGTCCGCGGTGTTGGCGTTGCCGGAGGAGGCGTACTGCACCTGTCCGGTGCGTGCGGCGGACAGGACGGCGTTGGCGTTGCCGATGACGTGGATGACCACCGACCGGAAGTGCTGCGCCTCGGGCCGGAAGTAGTGGGGGTTGCGCCGGTACACGTATGTGTTGCCGGCGACGGAGGCCTTCCCGTCGTACACGTACTGGCCGGTGCCGCTGCTGGAGGTGAGCAGTGACTGGGGGGCGGCGAGTCCGGCGGGGCCGATGATGTTGCCGATGCCGTAGTACTGGGTCATCGTCGACGCCGCGTCGGACTGCGGTTCGGCGTAGGTGACGCGCACGGTCATGGGGCCGGTGGCGCGGACGCTCTCGACCGCTCCGACCTTGCCGACCAGGCCGCCGCCCGCCTTGAGGAAGTACTTCATCGACGCGACCGCCGCCTTCGCGGTCAGGGGTGAGCCGTCGGAGAAGGTGACGCCCTCGCGCAGCTTCAGCTCGAAGACGGTGTTCGTGTCGTCGAGGTAGCGCCAGTCGGTGGCCAGGTCGGGCACCAGCTCGCCCTCGCCGCTGAGGTAGATCAGCGGGTCGTAGGCGAGTGCGGAGAACATGGTCGAGCCGCCGTTTCCGGCCATGGCCGGATTCATACTGATGGGAGGTCCGGTGAACTGGAGGGAGAGCTGCTCCCCGGCGACGCTGCCGCTTTCCGTTCCGGCACAGGCGCTCAGCAGGAGGGCCGAGGCCAGAGCGAGGGCGGCGAGACGGAGGCGACCGGCCGGGCGGCGGCCCCGCCCTGTTCCACGAAGAGGCTTTTTCATCACGCGCTCCGGTGGGTGTGATTCGGCCACGAGTTGCAGTGAACGTATACGTGGCACTTACGAGCGTCAACATAAGTGCAACAGATATTTTCCCGACCCGACATACGACGCCCGTATGGCACGGGGTGCCTCGATCGGGACCTGCCTACAGACAGGGATCACATGCGAGCTGTAGCATCTGCCCTGCCATCCGGGCGTAACGAAATCTGTAACGCGTTCGGAGTTCCGCAAGGGTCTTCACACAGCTAAGGACACAGAGCGTGCGATCCGATTCCGTTCCCGTCCGGGAACTGGAGGACGTGGCGCTGCCCCGCGCACAGGGCGGTTCCTCGCCTCAGCACCTCCTGGTCACCCTCCTCGGTGACTACTGGATACGGCAGGACGGGGACCTGCCCTCGGCCGGGCTCATCGACCTGCTGGCCGAGTTCGAGGTGAGCGCGTCCAGTGCCCGCGCCGCGCTCAACCGGCTGCTGCGCCGGGGACTCGTCGACATCCGCAAGGCGGGCCGCCAGACCTTCTACCGGCTCAGCCACCAGGTCGTGGAGCGGGTCGTCGAGGGCGGCCGGCGCATCGCCTCGTTCGGTCTGCCGACCGACTGGGACGGGCAGTGGACGATCGTCGCCTTCTCCATCCCGGAGAACCGCCGGGAGAGCAGGCACCTGCTCCGCTCCCGGCTGAGCTGGTTCGGGTTCGCCCCGCTGTACGACGCGCTCTGGGTGTCCGCGACCTCGACGGCGGCCGACGCCCGGGCGGTCCTGGCGGCGCTGGACATCACCTCGGCGACCGTCTTCACCGCGACCGCCGAGACGACGGTCGACCGCTCGCCCCTGTCCGCCTGGGACCTGGACGCCCTCGCGTCGGTCTACACCACGTTCCTCGCCGAGACCCGCCCGCTGCTCGACGCCGTCCTCGCGGGACGGGTCGCCCCGCGGCAGGCACTCATCGCCCGGACCCGGCTGATGGACACCTACCGGCGCTTCCCCGGCACGGACCCGGGCCTGCCCAGCGCCCACATGCCCGAGGGATGGCCGCGCGAGGAGGCACGCGCGCTGTTCACCGAGGTCTACAACGCGCTGGGGCCCCTCGCCGAGTCACGGGTCAAGCAGATCATGGGCGCGCACGACGCCGAGGCCGCGCGGCGGGCGCGGTTCCAGTCCGTGGAGCAGCTCCGCGACCGGCCCGCGACGGAGGAGGGGACGCCGGCGTGAGGCGCGGCCGGTGACCCGCGCGGGGCCGGGGCGCGCTATCCGCGGGCGTTCTCCGGCTGCCGGGTCCGGCTGCCCTCCCCCGTCCAGTCCCCGCAGGTCAGGTGTGTCGCCGACGCGGCGAGCGCCTCGTCGTGGGCGGCGACGATCTGGCGGAACCGCAGTTCGGCCAGGGGGCCGAGGCCGTCGTAGAGGCTCTGGAACGTCTCCCTGGCCCGTGCGCGGGGCCAGTCCCGCGGCAGCAGGTCCCCGGGCAGGTCGGAGTCGAGCCCGGGGAACGTGCGCCAGCCGTCGAAGACCCGCAGCCGCTCGGCGAACGCGTCCGCGAGGGTGAGGGTGCCGGAGGCCAGGCGTGCCGCGGACTCCCGGTGCGCCTCGACGAAGGCGCGGTAGGCCTCCGCGACCGCGTCCAGGTCCCAGGCCGTGAGCGGCGAGATCCCGCCGGCCTCCGAGGCGCGCAGCACCGTCAGGTTGCCGACCCCGGCCGCCCGGAAGATCGGCTCCAGCGCCTCGGGATCGGCACGCGGGGAGACCCACAGACCGTCGAAGAGGGGCGCGAAGCCGAGCCAGCGCAGATAACTGCGCACCCGGTGACGCAGGTGCCGCTGCTGCTCGGGAATGCTGAATCCGGCCACCGTCCACAGGCCGTCCCAGTGGTCGGACCCGGTGCCGAAGCGGACGATGCTGAGGATCTTCTGCCGGGCATCCTCGCGGCCGTTCTCGCTGAACCGCAGATAGGACTGCCGGCCGGAGCGTTCCGCCTCCAGCACCCCGCGCTTGACCAGGCGGTTGGCCGTCGCCCTGGCGCTGGTCTCGCTGACGCCGAACTCCGCGAGCAGGGAGATGACCGCGCCCATCGGCAGGGCCTGCGGGACGTCCAGCCAGTACTCGCCGAGCAGGGTGGTCAGCAGGCGCTGCGGGGAGGCGCCTGTCTGCTGCCGCGGGAGGACACTGCCCTCCTCCGCACGCCGGAGGACCAGTGCTTCGAGGGACGGCTTCTCGGACGGCATCGCCCCAGCCTAGAGCCTGCCCGGCGCTTCCCGTCCGCCGGGCGGCGAGTGCGCCTCCTGGCAGCGGGCTGCCGTGCCCGGGTGTCGTGCCGGAGTGCCGGGGCCCGTCGGGACCGCCCTCAGGCGGGACGGCCTCCCGCGCGTTCCCACTGCTCCTCACTCCACTCGACGTACTCGAGCTGGAGGCCGCCGGGCAGCCTGGCGGTCAGGTTCCGCCCGGTGGGTACGGCCCGCGGCCCGCGCACGAGTTCCGCCCCCGCCTCGTCGAGCCGCTCCCGGCACGCGTCGAGGTCGTCGACGAGCAGCGTCGCCACCGTCTCCCGGTACGGCGCGAGCGCCTCCTCGTCCCCCGCCACCACCAGGACCTCCCCGACGGTGGCCAGGTCCGGACCGTTCGGCAGCGAGAAGCGGCTGGTGACCGGCTCGCCGGTGGCGGCGGCGAGCGAGGCCGACACGGTGTCGAGGTCGGTGGTGTACACGCGGGCGTAGGTACGGAGGATGCGCATGGCACACAGCATGGCAGGGTGCCCACCGGGGGCGGCCGTGCGGGCTCACCGCAGGACGAGCAGGGGCTCCTCACGTGCGGTGTGCAGGCGCCACAGCTCCCCGGCCACCTCGTCCGGTTCGTGACGGGCACCGGGCCCGAGGGAGCCGACGACCGTGACCTGCGCGGCGTGGATCCCCTCGCCCGCGAGCGTGTCGTGCAGCATGCGCGTGTAGGCGGACTCGGCCGCGTAGGCGATGCCCGACACCGCGCGGTCCCGGTGCGGTTCGACGGCGGCGCCCCCGGTGGTGAACAGCAGCGTGCCGCGTCCGCGGCGGCGCATGTCGGGCACCACCGCGCGGACCGCGACCGAGGCGGCGACGACGCTCAGGGACAGTGCGTCCTCGAGGTCCGCCGGGGCGGTCTCCAGCACGGGTCTGATCCACTCCAGGGCCGGCCGCGGGCTGAACAGCAGCACCTCGACCGGTCCGAGCGTCTCCCGCAGCGCGCCGAGCGCGGCGGTGAGCGCCGCGGCGTCGGTGACGTCGGCGGTGCGTGTCGCCGCCGTGATCCCCTCGGCGCGCAGGCCGGCGGCGATCTGGTCGAGGCTCCCGGCGCTGCGCGCGATCAGCCCGACCGGGTGGCCGTCCCGGCCGAACCGCCGGGCGGCCGCCGCCCCCAGGCCCGGTCCGGCACCGACCACGACGAACGCTCCCCTGTCCGCTCCCTTGTCGCTCACTTCGCTCACCTCTCCTCCAGGTCGGCGCTCACGGTCAGCGCCTGATTGGCCTCGATCTCGTCCCGCATCCGGTCGAGGCGGGCGCGGATGCCGGCCAGCGCGTCGGATCCGAGCAGCAGCCGCAGCGGTGCCGACTCGGCGTCGACGGTCGCGGCGATGGCCGCGGCCGCACGGTCCGGGTCGCCGGGCTGGCGGCCGGATACGGCGAGCGTGGTGGCGCGGCGGGCTCCGGCGGTCGGCTCGTAGTCCTCCAGGCGCACCGGGGACCGGCGCATGGACTCCCCCGCCCACTCGGTGCGCATGCCGCCCGGTTCGACGATCGTCACCCGGATCCCGAGCGGGGCGAGCTCCCCGGCGAGGGATTCCGACAGGCCCTCCAGCGCGAACTTCGTGGCGTGGTAGTAGCCGGTCGCGGGGAAGGCGGCCAGGCCGCCGAAGGAGGAGACGTTGACGACGTGCCCGCAGCGGCGGGCGCGCATGCCGGGCAGCACGGCCTTCAGCACGGTCACCGCACCGTGCACGTTGGTGTCGAACAGGGCGCGGACCTCGGTGTCCTCGCCCTCCTCCACGGCGGCCAGGTAGCCGTATCCGGCGTTGTTGACCAGGACGTCGACGCGGCCGAAGACCCGTTCGCACTCCTGGACGGCCGCCGTCACCGAGGCGGGGTCGGTGACGTCGAGGCGCAGGGCCAGGGCGCTGTCGCCGTACTTCGCGGCGAGATCGGTGACGGCCGATCGGTCGCGGGCGGTGACCGCCACCCGGTCGCCCCGTTCGAGGGCGTGCACGGCGAGGGCGCGCCCGAGTCCCTTCGAGCAGCCGGTGATGAGCCATACCCGTGTGTCGTTCGGTGTCGTTTCCCTGTGCATGTCCTCCATGACAACGGGCGCCGGGCGGACGTGCCACACCCCCTTGGGGGTGGCCCTCGCAGGGCCTGTTTCGCGGCCTCTCGCGCGGGTGCCGCGGCCGCCCGGCGGCGCGGGTGCGGCACGGCGGGGCGCGGTAGCGTGGGCCGGGTGGCAGGTGAAGACAATCAGCTGGGCTCCTTCCTGCGCAGCCGCCGGGAGAGGATCGACGCCGCGACCGCCGGTGTCGTGGACAGCACCCGGCGCCGGGTGAAGGGGCTGCGCCGGGAGGAGCTGGCGCTGCTCGCGGGTCTCAGCCCCTCCTACTACGCCCGGCTGGAGCAGGGCCGCGACCGGAACCCCTCCCGGGAGGTGCTGCGGGCCCTGGCCGACGTGCTGCGCCTGGACGACACCGAGCGCACCCATCTGTGGTCGCTCGCGATGCCCGCGTTGCCGCCGGCCGGGAACGAGGGGGCGCCCGCTCCCGCCGTGCGGCCCGGGGTGCTGTCGCTGCTGGAACGGTGGGCGGACCTGCCGGCATTCGTGGTCGGACCCGGCCGGGACGTGCTGGCCGGGACCCCGCTCGCCGAGCGGGTCAATCCCGCCTGGAGCCCCGGGCACAACCTCATCGCCTTCACGTTCCTCGATCCGAGGTCCCGCGCGGTGTACCCGGACTGGGAGGAGATCGCCCGGCAGGCCGTCGCCGGGCTGCGTGCCACCGCCGCCGCGCGGCAGGGGGAACTCGACGGTCTCGTCGCCGATCTGCGTGCCCGCAGCGAGACCTTCCGGGCGCTGTGGGACTCCCACGACGTGTACCAGCGCACGACGGGCGACAAGCGGCTGCGTGTAGAGGGCGTCGGCGTCCTCCGCCTCGCCTTCGAGACCTTCGCGCTCACCGGCCCCGAGGGGCACGTGCTGTACGTGTACTTCCCCGAGGCCGGCAGCGCGGACGAGGAGGCGCTGCGCGGGCTGGGCCGAGCCCCCGGCGGCGTGTGACCGACGGGGGGGGCGTCGGCGGACCGTGCGGACGGCCGCTTCGACCAGGCGTGTCACGGCCCCGGGGTGGGAGACGGACACCGCGTGGGAGGTGTCGATCCCGCCGGTGCCGGGCAGCCGGTCCGCCGGGACCGCCGGCCCGCATGCCGAGACGGCCGCCCGGCCGCTCGGGCCCGGCCGCCTACGATGCCCGCGGCGCCGGATGTCCGGCGGGACGACGAGACAGCGGGACGGGACACACGATGAGCCTCAGGGTGCTGGTCGTCGACGACCAGGGGATCGTACGGGCGGGGTTCGCCGCCGTGATCGACGCCGAGGAGGACATGACCGTCGTCGGTGAGGCCGCCGACGGTGCCGCCGCCGTCCGGCTGGCCGGGGAACTGGCGCCCGACGTGGTCCTCATGGACGTGCGGATGCCGGAACTGGACGGCATCGCCGCGACGAGGCTGATCACGGCCCGGCCTCGGGCGCCCCGCGTCCTGGTACTGACCACGTTCGACCTGGACGCCTACGTCTTCGACGCGCTGCGCGCCGGCGCCTCCGGGTTCCTCCTGAAGGACGTGCACGCCGCCGAACTGCTCAGCGGCATCAGGGTGGTGGCCTCCGGCGAGAGCGTCCTCGCACCCTCCGCGACCCGCCGGCTCATCGGCCACTACGCCTCGGGGCCCGGGGTGCGGACGCCGGACCCCGAGGCGCCCGCCGCGCTGGAGACCCTCACCGCCCGCGAGCACGACGTCCTCCGGCTGATCGCCTCGGGGCTGACCAACGCGGAGATCGCGGGACACCTCGGCATCGCCGTCGGCACGGTGAAGTCACACGTCAACGCGGTGCTGCGGAAACTCGAACTGCGCGACCGGGTGCAGGCGACGATCCTCGCCTACGATCTCGGCCTCACCCGTCCGAACGCGCGCCCCTCCCCCGCCTGAACGCGCGCGGCGACCCTCGTCCGGCATCACCCGAGCGAGGCGCCCAGCAGCGGGAGTCGGCGCAGGTCCTCGGTGGTGAAGACGAGGCCGGCCAGGGCGCAGGCGACGCGCATGGTGAGGTCGTAGTCGGGCTCACCGGGATCGAGGTGCTCGGCGTCGAAGGTTCCGGCGGCCTCGAAGGCGGCGCGCACCTCCTCCGGCATGGCCGGGAGGTCCTGTGCGAGGTCCAGGTCGTCGACGCTGGTCCTGAGGACCGTCTCGCCGTCGACGGCGTAGTCGAAACTCGTGTCGAGGTTGATCGTGACCACGCTGGTGGCGGCCGTCCTGCCGTCGGCGGACAGCGCCTTGATGTCCTCGTCCCCGCAGGTGACTCCGGCGGCGTCGTAGACGAAGGTCCACTCGCCCACGCGTCCCGCCAGCAGCACGTCCTCCGCGGCTTCCGCACCGAGGGCGGCGGCGGGCAGGCAGGTCCAGTCGTCCGGCCTGGCCGCGGGCAGCTCCAGGGGGCGCACCGCGTCCGGCTCGGCGCCCAGGAGGCGCAGGGCCTCGGCCGGGTCCAGGCCCCGCACGACGTGGAGGGCGTGATGGGGGTCGGCGACGGCCAGGTCACTGATCCAGACCGGTCCGCCTTCGTCGAGTGTGTGTGGCGGGAATCCGGGTGTCGGCATGGGCGGGTCCTCTCCGTTCCGGTCGGTGTGCGGCCCGGTGATCATAGGCCGTCGGTGAGAGCAAAGATCTGTCGGCACGCCCCAACGGCCCTTGCACAGTAGGAGGTTGAGGGGGCGCCGGTCGACGCCGGTGCCTGTTCCGGCTCCGCCCCGCGGCGGTTCCGGACGACGCCTGGTGACACGTTTCACATCACATGGGAGCCTTGGCCGGAATAGGCGGCTCCTCACCGTGGCTGGAGCCCTGAGGGGCCTCCCCCGCCCAGGGGGCCGCCGAGCGAGGGTGCTCGGCGCGCGCGGACACGCCCGTCCGCCCGCGCCTCCGGTCCCGTCGCCGTCGCTGTGAAAGGTTCCCTCTCCCCATGCCACTGGCTCTGCTGGCCCTGGCCGTCGTCGCATTCGGCATCGGCACGACCGAGTTCGCCACGATGGGCCTGCTGCCCGAGATCGCCGACGGAGTCGGCGTCTCGGTACCGCGCGCGGGAAACCTCGTCTCGGCGTACGCGCTGGGCGTCGTCGTCGGCGCGCCCGTGCTGACCGGCATCGGCGCGCGCATTCCCCACAAGCGGCTGCTGCTGCTCCTGTCGGGGGTGTTCGTCGTCGGCAACGTGGCCTCCGCCTTCGCGCCGAACTTCTCCCTGCTGTTCGCCGCGCGCTTCCTGGCGGGTCTGCCGCACGGGGCGCTGTTCGGCGTGGGCGCCGTCGTGGCCTCGCGGCTGGTCGCACCGGACCGGGCGAGCCGCGCGGTGTCGCGGATGTTCCTCGGGCTCACCGTGGCCAACATCGTCGGCGTGCCTGCCGGTACCGCCCTCGGGCAGCACCTGGGCTGGCGCTCGGCGTACATCGCGGTCGGGGTCCTCGGGCTGCTCGCCCTCGCCATGCTGGCCGCCTTCGTGCCGCACCAGCCGCGCGGGCGGCAGTCGGGCATCCGTCACGAGCTGCGCGCGATGGGCAACCGGCACGTGGGGATCGGCGTGCTGACGGCGATCGTCGGCTTCGGCGGGTTCTTCGCCGTCTACAGCTACCTCGTGCCCATCCTGACGCATGTCACGGGCATCTCGAACTCCTCGACGACGCTGGTCCTCTCGCTCTACGGCGTCGGCATGACCATCGGCACGCTGGTCGCCGGTCCGCTCACCGACCGTGCCCTGCGGCCGACGCTGTACGCCGGGCTGGGCTCGCTCGCCCTCGCCCTGGTGGCCTTCTACTTCACCGTCCATTCCACCGTGCCCGCCCTGGTGACGCTGGTCTTCATCGGCGCGCTGGGGGCCCTGGTCACCACGCCGGTCCAGATGCTGCTGATGGCCAAGGCGAAGAACGCGCCGACGATGGCGGCGGCCTCCAACCACTCGGCCTTCAACCTGGCGAACGCGGGCGGTGCCTGGCTCGGCGGGCTCGCCATCTCGGCGGGCTGGGGCTGGACCTCGCCCGCGCTGGTCGGCGCGGTGATGGCGGCGGCGGGCCTCGCCCTGGCGGTGGCCGGCGGGCTGATGGACCGGGGCGCCCCCTCGGAGGTGGTCGCCTCGGCCGCCGACGGCCAGGAGGCGGCCCTGAACGCACCGGCAACCAAGACCGCTGCGGCCCCGGTCGCGCCTGCCGCTCCGGCTCCCGCTTCGGCTTCGGCTTCGGCTTCGGCTTCGGCTTCGGAGGGGACTCCGCCTCGCGGTTAGGGTCTTTCGTCCGGATCAGCCGGCAACGACGCCGCCGGGGCACCCTCACGCCCGTTCACGGCAGTGGGAAGTGTGTGCCGGGCCCCGCGACGCCGGGACGATCCAGACGAGAGGCCCCAGCGGCGTATCGGGCCCGTTGTCAGTGCCGTGCGGCAGTATCGGCGGCATGACACCTCTGCTTCTCGCCGACATCGAGGCCGCCGTCCGCGACAGTTGGAGCGCCGAGACCTGCCCGCCCGAGTCCCGGGCGCAGTGGACCGACGCCGATCCGGCCCGTGACCAGTGCGGCGTGACCGCCCTGGTGCTGAACGACCTGCTGGGCGGCGAGCTGCTGCGCGGCGAGGTCCTCGTGGACGGGGAACGCGTGGACTACCACTGGTGGAACCGGCTGGGCATGGGCGTCGAGATCGATCTCACCCGTGAGCAGTTCGGCCCGAGGGAGAAGGTCACCGAGGGGACCGTGATACCCCGCCCGCCCGTGACCGAACTGCGCAGGCTCCGCGAGGAGTACGAGCTGCTGCGTGACCGTGTCCTGGAGCGACTCGACCGGCGGCGGGCCTCGGTGTGAGGCGGGCGCGGCCCGTTCCCGGAACGGCCCTCCGGGCGCTCCCCCGGCACCCCGGTCCACTCCACTCGGACCGGGGTACCGCGGCGGCACGGGTCAGCGTGTGCAGACGAAGCTGGTGGCGCTGTCCGGGTCGCCCGTGCGGTAACGGGGCCACTCCGGGTACTCGCACAGCGGGCGGGTGCGGGCGTGGGCCGCGTCGGTCACGACCGGGTTCGCCGGCGCTCTCCCCTTCTCGACCCACTGTTCGAGCGCGGTGAGCGAGTCCCAGCTCGCGGCGAAGGCGGGCGAGCCGAAGTTCGCGTGGTTGGCGCCGGGGACGACGTAGTACCGCAGGAAATCGTGGGCCGTCCGGGCGCCCACCCTGGCGCGCACCCGCTCGTAGTAGTCGTTCGTGGAGCGGGGCGAGACCAGTTCGTCGGCGCCGCCGTGGAGCAGGAGCAGTTTGCCGCCGGCGCGGGCGAAGGGGCGCAGATCGGCGTTGTTGCGGTCCTGGACGGTGGACAGTTCACTGATGCGCGCCCGCCACTTCCCCGGGTGCCGGGGGTCGATGTCGAGGGAGTTGTGCCCCGGGTCGCGGGTGAGGAAGTACTTGACCCACTGGTCCCAGTACTGCATGCCGTAGCCGCTGGTCACCGGCATGGGGTCGGCCGGGGCGGTGGTGCCGAAGCCGAGGAAGGGCGTCCTCATGTCCGCGCCCGAGAGGAAGGGGAAGCCGGGGTACTGACTCTCGCCGCTGGCGACGCGGTACCCCCACCGGAAGGGGGAGGACATGGCCATGACGGCCTTGATCTGGGGGTCCGAGAGACAGGTGGGGCCGGTGTCGGCGCCGCGCGGGCAGCGCAGCGTGACGGGGTCGAAGCGGCAGCCGTCGGGGTCGGAGACGACGCCGTCCTCGGCGCCGTCGCGTCCGTCGCAGGCGTGGACGACGCTCTCGTAGAGGAGGGTCTGCTTCTCGACCCCCGGGAAGGCGCCGGGGCGGGACAGGACGCGGGTCAGATGTCCCAGGTCCAGGGCCTCCGCGAGGTTGTTCCAGGCGGGGTAGCCGGAGATGACGCCGTCGAAGGCCTTCGGCCAGCGCTGGGTGACGACCAGCGCCTCGCGGCCGCCGGTCGAGCCTCCGGCGAAGTAGACCTCGGCGGGCTCGGCCCGGTAGGCCCGGTGGAGGAGGAACAGGCTCGCGTCGCGTGTCTTCTTGAGGGCGTCGCCGGCGGAGAAGTTGCGCAGCGCCTCGTCGTTGACGCCGAAGGAGCCGTCCAGGGAGGGCGGGGCGGCGGGGTTCTGCCGGTGCCCGGAGTCACTGGCGAAGGTCGCGTAGCCGCGGGCCAGCGGCGCGGGCCGGTCCGTGGGGCCGAACGGCACGTTCCCCGTCACGTCGGGGACGGTGCCGTTGTAACCGCCGCCCCCGAACATCAGCGCCTTGCGGTTCCAGTCGCGGGGCAGGGCGAGGCGCATCCTGATGTCGGGCGCGGAGGGGTCCACGGGGTGGAGGTCGGCCTCCACCCGGCAGTACTCGACCGTCGTGCCGCTGACGGCGCCCGTCACGACCGAGGCCGAGGTGACCCGGCCACCGGTCGTCGGGAGAGTCATGGCCGAGGCCGGGATCCTCGTCCCGTCCAGGGCGGCGCACCCCGCCGTCGCCGAGGGGCCGCTCGCGGTCCCGGGTGTCGCGGCCCGGGCCCCGAGCACCTGCGTGGCACCCGCCAGCAGGACCATGCTCGTCAGCACGGCGACCCGACGGGTCCTCGCGCCTCTTGCCGATGTACTGCTCACGCCGACCTCTTCTCTGCCTCGCACGGGCACGGATCACGGGCGAAGTGATGCCGCGACAGTAGGGCGCCGTCTCCCGGGGGTTCAGGTGTGTACCGCACACTCCTCGCGGTCGCACGGTGGGGTGTTGTTCCACCAGGTGCCGTGCGCCCGCCGAGGCCCGACCGGCGCGGGGACGCTTCGGGGCCGTCCCCCGACCGCCCTCCGGTCCCCCGCTCGTTTCCTGCGCACACGCTGGACAGGTCCTGTCCGCCGTGCTGTCATACCTGCGGCCGTTCCCACGTTGTACAACCGTCGCTCCACCCACCCCCCACCGCACGCGACAACGTTGTCATCCCCGTCCCCGTGAGAAGGCAGGTCCCCCATGCCCGTCAGCAGACGCACGCTCCTGGGTGCCGGCGCCGCGACGCTCGGCGCGGCGGCACTCGGCGGTCCGCTCTCCGTCCCTGCGGCCGCCTCGCCCCTCGCCCCGACCTCGGTGAACCGGCGGGCGGAGGGGCGGACCCCGGACGCCTTTCGGCGCCTTCCGCCCGGCAGCGTGACCGCCCAGGGGTGGCTCGCCGGACAGCTCCGGCTCCAACTGGACGGTCTGTGCGGCCGGTTCGAGGAGGGCTCCCACTTCCTCGACTTCGCCACCAGCGGCTGGGTGCATCCCGAGCGCGGGGCATGGGAGGAACTGCCGTACTGGCTGCGCGGCTACCTCCCGCTGGCGATCGCCACCGGCGACACGCACGCGCTGTCCCGTTCCCGCGCGTGGATCGACGCCGTCCTGGCCACCCAGCAGAGCGACGGCTTCTTCGGGCCCCGCGCCCTGCGCACCTCGCTCGACGGCGGACCCGACTTCTGGCCCTTCCTCCCGCTGCTGCAGGCCCTGCGCACCCACGAGGAGTACAGCGGGGACACGCGTGTCGTCCCCTTCCTCACCCGGTTCCTGCGGTTCATGAACGCCCAGGGACCCGGCGCCTTCGACCACAGCTGGGTCTCCTACCGCTGGGGCGACGGCCTCGACGTCGCCGTGTGGCTGTACGACCGGACCGGGGAATCCTTCCTGCTCGACCTGGCGGCGAAGATGCACACCCGGGGCGCCGACTGGACGGGCGCCACACCGAGCCGGCACAACGTCAACATCGCCCAGGGCTTCCGCGAGCCCGCCCAGTACGGCCGGCTCACCGGCTCCGAGGAACTGACCCGGGCGACCTACCGCGCCTACGACAGCGTCATGACCGCGTACGGGCAGTTCCCCGGCGGCGGCCTGGCGGGCGACGAGAACTACCGGCCGGGCTTCGGCGACCCCCGGCAGGGCTTCGAGACCTGCGGGATCGTGGAGTTCATGGCCAGCCACGAGCTGCTCACCCGGCTCACCGGCGACCCGGTCTGGGCGGACCGCTGCGAGGACCTCGCCTTCAACATGCTCCCTGCCTCCCTCGACCCGAGCGGCAGGGGCGTCCACTACGTGACCGCCGCCAACGGCGTCGACCTCGACGACCGGCCCAAGACACAGGGGCAGTTCGACAACGGGTTCGCCATGCAGGCCTTCCAGGCCGGGGTCGACCAGTACCGGTGCTGCCCGCACAACTACGGCATGGGCTGGCCGTACTTCGCCGAGGAGCTGTGGCTCGGCACCCCCGACCAGGGGCTCGCGGCGGCGATGTACGCGCCGAGCACGGTCCGCGCCCAGGTGGCGGGCGGCACGACGGTGACGGTCACCGAGGAGACCGGCTACCCCTTCACGGACACCGTCACCCTCACCCTCGCCACCTCCCGGCCGGTGCGCTTCCCGCTGCGGCTGCGGGTGCCCGGCTGGTGCCGGAACCCCGAACTGAGCGTCAACGGCAAGCCGGTGAAGGCCCCGGACGGTCCGGACTGGGCGGAGATCACCCGTACCTGGCACGCGGGCGACGTGGTCCGGCTGCGGCTGCCGCAGCGGGCCCGGCTGCGGCAGTGGCCCGGACAGCACGGGGCGGTCAGCGTGGAGCGCGGCCCGCTGACGTACTCGCTGGAGATCGGCGAGCGCTACGAGCGCAACGGCGGGAGCGACACGTTCCCCTCCTACGAGGTGCACGCCACCACCCCTTGGAACTACGGCCTCGTCCCGGACACGCCGCTCACCCTGGCCCGAACCGGCGGCGCCGTGCCCGCGCAGCCCTTCACCCACGACACGGTCCCGCTGCGACTCACCGCGCGGGCCCGGCGGATCGAGGAGTGGATCGCCGACGACGAGCACGTCCTCGCCCCGCTGCAGGACGGCACCGCGCGCAGTACGGCGCCGGAGGAGACCGTCACCCTCGTGCCGATGGGCGCGGCCCGGCTGCGCGTGACGTCCTTCCCGACGGCCGCGCCCGACGGGCGGGCATGGACGCCGGAGCCGCCGTTCCGCCGGATCGCCAACAAGAACAGCGGCAAGGTCCTCGCCGTGGACGGCATGTCCACGGAGAACAGCGCGCGGGTCGTCCAGTACGACAACACCGGCACCGGCGACCACGCCTGGCAGCTCGTGGACCGCGGTGACGGCTGGTTCCTGGTCCGCAACGGTCACAGCGGCAAGGTGCTGGGGGTCGACGGCATGTCGACCGCCGACAGCGCGATCGTCGTCCAGTACGAGGACAACGGGACGGCGGACCACCTGTGGACGCGGGTCGACGACGGCGAGGGCTGGTTCCGGCTGCGCAACCGCAACAGCGGGAAGGTCCTCGGCGTGGACGGCATGTCGACCGCCAACAGCGCGCAGGTGGTCCAGTACGAGGACAACGGCACCGCCGACCACCTCTGGCGGCTCCTGTGAGGCGCCGCTGAGACACCGCGCGCGACGGTGACCGCCCGCGGTGCGCGTCGGCGCTCCCTCCGTAGGGCGGCGGGCGGTTCGTCGGTGGGTTGTCGGTGGGTTGTCGGTGGGTTGTCGGTGGGCCCGGTCACCCTGGCCGGGTTGGCACACCACACCCACCGAGGAGTCCGTCATCGTGTTGTCCGCACGTCAGGCCCAGGCCTGGAACGTCCACCGGCCGCCCTCCGCCCACGGTGCGACGTTCCTGGTCACCGGGGGCAACGCCGGGATCGGCTACTTCGTCGCGGAGCAGCTCGCCGCCACCGGTGCCGTCGTCGTGCTGGGGTGCCGCGACGCCTCGAAGGCCGAGGCCGCCATGGCGTCGATCGGCGGGCGGGTCCCCGGCGCGCGACTGCGGCACCTTCCGCTCGACCTCGCCGACCTGTCGTCCCTGCGCGGCGCCGTGGCCGGGCTGGACGTCGAGCGCCTCGACGCCGTGGTGCACAACGCGGGGGTGGCGCTCGACGAGCCGCCGCGCCGGGAGACCGCGGACGGCCACGAGTTGATGTTCGGCACCAACCACCTCGGTCACTTCGCGCTCACCCGGTGGCTGGCCCCTCTGCTCAGCGCGGCGCCGGCGGGCCGGGTCGTGACGGTGGGCAGCTTCGCGGCCCGCTCCGAACGGCTGGACCTGGACGACCTCCAGTCCTCGCGGGACTACCGGCCCAAGCGCACCTACGGCCGGTCGAAGCTGGCGCAGATGTCCTTCGGTTTCGCGCTCGACCGCCGGCTGCGCGCGGCCGGCAGCACGGTGCGCAGCGTGGTGGCCCACCCCGGTGGGGCGCTCGACTCGCTGACCCCCTCCCGCCCCGGGGTGCGGGTGACCACGGCCGGTGAACGCCTGCGGGGCCTGCCCGCCGGGCTCCTCGTGCAGGGCAAGGACGCCGGAGCGTGGCCGATCGTCCGGGCGGTCCTCGATCCGGAGGTGGTGGAAGGGCAGTTGTGGGGGCCGAGGGTGTTCGGCATGCGCGGGGCGCCCCGGAGTGAGCCCGCCCCCTCGCACATGACCGACCCCGGCGTGGCCGACCGTCTGTGGTCCCTCAGTGCCGAACTGACCGGCCTGGACCCGGAGGCGGGGCTGCGGTAGGGCTGCACGCCCGGCGTCGGGCGCGCCCGGCAGCCGTCACGCCCACGCCGTCGCGGTCCACACGGTGACGGCGGCGGTGAGCAGGAGCGTCAGGTTGAGGGCGATCTGCCGGTCGCCCCGCCGCAGGTGGACCCGGGTGGCCCCGATCTGGAGGAGCACGAATCCGGCGGCGGCGGCCACCGCGAGCCAGGGGGCGACGCCGGTCAGCGGCGGGAGGATCAGACCGATCGCGCCCAGCACCTCGAGGGTGCCGATGGCCCGTACCGCGGGCATCGGGGTGGTGTCGACCCATTCCATCATCGGCAGGAGCCGTTCCCGGCTGCGGAGCACCTTCACCCCTCCGCCGTAGAGGTAGAACAGGGCGAGCAGCCCGGCGATGATCCAGTGAGCGGTTTCCACGGTCGCGTCCAAGGGGTGGAGGAGGGCGCTCCGCCGGAAGCGACAGGAGCGCTTGCGGTGGAGCGCGCCGGGGCGTCGTTCCCGGCCGTGCCCCGATCCCACCTCCCGGGCGGTGCCGCTGTCCAAGTCCCGTTGCGCAGCGGCGATACCGGGCGGGTATCGGCGCAGCCAGGCGGGTCGACGGATGCCCCCCCCCGCGGCCGATTGCCGTGGCCGCAACCCCCGGAGGGGGTCATTGCGTCAGGCGCAACCGGCCCACGACAATCGGCGTATGGATCATGTCGATCTGAATCTCATCGAGGTGCTGGACGCACTGCTGGCGGAGAACAGCGTGACGAGGGCCGCGGAGCGTCTGCACACCTCGCCGCCGGCCGTGAGCCGCGCGCTGGCCCGGCTGCGGCGCGCCTTCGGCGATCCGCTCCTGGTGCGTGCCGGGCGTGAACTCGTTCCCACGCCACGGGCGTTGGAACTGCGTGGCGAGGTGCACGCGGTCGCCGCGAGGGCGCGGGCGTTGTTCGCGCCCTCGGCCGTCGCGGACCCCCGCACCGCCGTCCGGATGTTCGACCTCCAGGTCACCGACATGCTGTCCACGACGTTCCTGCCCTCCCTCATCGACGATCTGCGGGTGCGGGCGCCGGGGATCTCGCTGCGGCTGCGGCCGGAGAACACCGAGGACACCCCCGCGCTGCGGGAGGGCCTGGTGGATCTGGAGATCGGGATCATCCGCACCGGCGATCCCGAGATCCGCTCCGTGACACTGCTCACCGAGACGCTGATCGGCGCGGTGCGGCCGGAACATCCGCTGGCCGGGGCGAAGACGGTGACCGCGCGGAGGTTCGCCGCCGCCGACCACATCGCGGTGTCCCGGCGCGGAAGGACCCACGGGCCGATCGACGACCGCCTCGCGAGTCTCGGGCTGAGCCGCCGCGTGGTCGCGGTGGTGCCCACGTTCGCGAGCGCGCTGTTCATGGCCCGCGAGACCGATGTCGTCTGCGTGGCCCCGGCCGGCCTCGGGCGGCGGATGCTCGACGCGCTGGGCCTGCGCGCGTTCCCCGTCCCGCTGGAGCTGCCGTCCCTGACGATCGGCATGGCATGGCATCCGCGCAACCACCACGACCGCACCCACCAGTTCCTGCGCGCCCGCACCCGCCACCTCATGACCGCTGCGGCCGCGCCCGCCACCTCATGACCGCCGCGGCCGCGCCCCACGGGGGCACGCGCACCCCCTCGGACCAAGCACCGCGGTGACCCCCGGCCACCCCGCCGTCCCACCTGTGCCCCATGCACCGCCTCCCGCCCCACCCGCTTCGTACGGGAGGACGGACATATGTACGCGCGTTCGTATCCACGGACGAACCCAAGGCGGTGCCTGCGCTCCTAGGGTCAAAAGCCACGGCGGGCGTTCACGAGGAGGCGGCCATGCAGACGCTGGTGAGGGGCGGCCGGGTCATCGACCCGGGCACGGGGTTCGACGGGCCGGCCGACGTGCTCGTGGACGGTGACAGGATCGCCGCCGTGGGCCCCGGTGTCGCGGCACCGCCGGGTGCGGCGGTCGTCGAGGCCGCCGGGCTGGTCGTGGGACCCGGCTTCGTCGATCTGCACAGCCATGTGCACTCGGTGGCCGGGCAGCGGCTGCAGGCGATGGACGGGGTGACCACGGCGCTCGATCTGGAGGCCGGGCTGATGCCGGTGGCCCGCGCCTACGCGGAGGCGGCCGCCGAGGGGCGCCCGCTGCACTACGGGTTCTCCGCCTCCTGGGGCGGCGCGCGGGCGGCGGTGCTGACCGGACGGACACCGGACGCCCGGTTCGCCTCGTCCCTGGCCGTGCTCGGCGACCCTCGCTGGCAGCGCACCTCCACCCCGCGCGAGCTGGCCGCCTGGCTGGCGCTGATCGAGGACGAGCTGGCCGGCGGCGCCCTCGGCATCGGCGTGCTCATGGGGTACGCCCCGGCGAGCGACCCCGCGGAGTACCTCGCGGTCGCCCGGCTCGCGGCGAAGGCCGGCGTGCCCACGTTCACGCACGTCCGCGAGCTGACCGAGGTGGACCCGGCCACCCCCGTCGACGGTTCCGCCGAGGTGGCGCGGGCGGCGGCCGAGACCGGGGCCGCGATGCACCACTGCCATGTGAACAGCACCTCCGGCCGGCACGTCGACCGGGTCCTCGGCACGCTGGAGGAGTCGCGGCGGGCGGGATCACGGGTGACGGTGGAGGCGTATCCGTACGGCGCGGGCAGCACGGCGGTCGGTGCGGCGTTCATCGCTCCGGAGCGGCTGCGCGCGAAGGGACTCGGACCGAGGAGCGTCGTCATGGTCGAGACGGGTGAGCGCATCGCCGACGAGGCGCGCCTGCGCCTGCTGCGCGCGCGGGACCCCGGCGCCCCCTGTCTGCTGGAGTTCCTCGACGAGGGCGCCCCCGGCGACCGGGCGCTGCTGCGGCGGGCACTGGCCTTCCCGGACGCGGTCGTCGCCAGCGACGCGATGCCGGTGCACTGGCCGGACGGCGCGCACGACAGCGCCGCGTGGCCGCTGCCGCCGGGCGGGACCACGCATCCGCGCACCGCCGGGACCTTCGCCAAGACGCTGCGACTGATGGTGCGCGAGACCGGGACGTGGAGCTGGCCGGAGGCGTTCCGGCGCTGCTCCTACCTGCCGGCGCGGGTCCTGGACGACGTGGCCCCGGCCGCCCGCGCGAAGGGCCGGCTCGCGGTGGGGGCCGATGCCGACCTGGTGGTGCTGGACCCGGAGACGGTCTCCGACGCGGCGACGTACGCCGAGCCCACCCGGCCCTCCGTGGGCGTGCGCCACCTCTTCGTGGCCGGGGTCCCGGTGGTCGCGGACGGCGCCCTGCGCACCGACGCGTTCCCCGGACGGCCGCTGCGCGGGGAGGCACGGTGAACACGCCGGACCTCGGCGCGCTGCTCGCCGACATCGAGACGCTGGTGACGTGCGAGTCGCCGTCGAAGGACCACGAGGCTCTCGCCCGCAGCGCGGCCGAGGTCGCCGCGATCGGCCGGCGTCTGCTGGGGACCGAGCCGGAGTACCTCCTCACCGAGGGCTGCCCCCATCTGCGCTGGCGGTTCGGCCCGGGTCCGGCCCGCGTGCTGCTGCTCGCGCACCACGACACGGTGTGGCCCGCCGGTTCGCTGCTCACCCACCCGTACGGGGTGCACGAGGGGGTGCTGCGCGGTCCCGGCTGCTTCGACATGAAGGCGGGCCTGGTGATGGCGCTGCACGCCCTCGCGGCCCTCCCCGAGCGGGCCGGGGTGACGGTCCTGGTCACCGGGGACGAGGAGATCGGCTCGCCCCGGTCACGGGTGCTGATCGAGGAGGAGGCCCGCGGCTGCGAGGCGGTGTTCGTGCTGGAGGCCTCGGCCGACGGGGGCGCGCTGAAGTGCCGCCGCAAGGGCGTCTCGCAGTACCGGGTCGAGGTCGGGGGCCGGGCCGCGCACTCGGGGCTCGAACCGGAGAAGGGCGTGAACGCGGGGGTGGAGCTGGCGCACCAGATCCTCGCCGTGACGGAACTGACCGATCCCGCGCGCGGGACGAGCGTGGTGCCCACGGTGCTGTCGGCCGGTACGACGGTCAACACGGTCCCGGCGGCCGCCGTCGTGGCGCTCGACGTGCGGGCGTGGGACCTGGCCGAGCAGCAGCGCGTCGACGCGGGCCTGCGCGCCCTGTGCCCGGTGCTGCCCGGAGCCCGGGTGCGGGTCACGGGCGGTGTGAACCGGCCGCCGCTGGAGGCGGCCGCCTCCGGCGCCCTGTTCGGCCTCGCCGACTCCCTCGCGCGGGACCTGGGCCTGGGCCCGCTCGCCGCCGCGGCGGTCGGCGGCGCCTCCGACGGCAACTTCACCGCCGGCCTGGGCGTTCCCACGCTCGACGGCCTCGGCGCGGTGGGCGGCGGGGCCCACGCCGACGACGAGCATGTCCTCGTCGCCGAACTGCCGCGTCGCACGGCCTTGTTGACGGCGCTCGTGGAGGCCGTGCTGAGCGGCCGCCCGGGGCGGTCCGAAGGGGTGTCACGATGAACGAGCGGGTGCCGCACATACCGTCCGCCCCGGCCGGGACCGACGGTCCGCCGCCCCCGGTGGTGGCGCGCGCGGAACGGGCCGCCGCCGAGGCCGCCCGGGAGGCGAAGGCGACCGTCCGGGAGCTGACGGAGGTGGGCGACCTGGCCGCCGTCTCGGCACTCCTGCGGTCGGTGTGGCGCTCCGAGCGGGGCGACGGGCCCGTCCCCGCGGAACTGCTGCGGGCGATGACCGTGGCGGGGAACTACGTGTCCGGCGCCTTCGACGGTGAGGAACTCCTCGGCGCCTGCTTCGGGTTCTTCGGTGCCCCCGGGCACGGCTCCCTGCACAGCCACATCACCGGCGTGCTGCCCGCCGGGCTGGGGCGCGGGCTGGGCCTGGCGCTCAAGCTGCACCAGCGCGCCTGGGCCCTGCGCCGGGGGGTGGACACCGTCTCGTGGACCTTCGATCCCCTGGTGCGCCGCAACGCCCACTTCAACCTGGCCAAGCTGGGCGCCCGTCCGGTCCGCTACGTGCCCGATTTCTACGGCCCGCTGCACGACGGGATCAACGGCGCGGAGGCGACCGACCGGCTGCTGGTCGCCTGGGACCTCACCGGCGGGGCGGGGCCGGGCGGCGGGGCGCCCGTCGATGCGGCGGCGCTGCGGGCGCGGGGCGCCGTCCCGGTGCTGTCGGCCGGCGCGGACGGCCGGCCGGTGACCGGGGCCGGCAGGGGGTCCGTGCTCCTGGTCGCGGTGCCGCCCGACATAGAGGGGCTGCGGCGCAGCGACCCGGCACTCGGCCGGGCGTGGCGGCCGGCGGTGCGGGAGGTGCTGGGCGGTCTGATGGCCGAGGGTGCGGAAGTCACCGGGTTCGACCGGACCGGGTGGTACGTCGTGGAGAGGAAGCGGGACTCGTGAAGCTCGACGGTGTGGAACTCCTGCGGGTACGGATGCCGTTGCGGACGCCGTTCCGGACCTCGTTCGGCACGCAGACCGTGCGCGAGGCGCTGCTGGTGCGGGTGGAGACGCCGGACGGGGAGGGCTGGGGCGAGTGCGTGGCGATGGCCGATCCGCTCTACTCCTCGGAGTACGTCGAGGGCGCCGCGCACGCGCTGCGCACGTACCTCGTGCCCGCGCTGCTGGAGGCGGACGGGGTGAGCGCGCACCGGGTGGCACCGCTGCTCGCCCCCTTCAAGGGGCACCGGATGGCGAAGGCCGCGGTGGAGATGGCCGTCCTCGACGCCGAACTGCGCGCCCAGGGCGTCTCGTTCGGCGCCGCGCTCGGCGCGACGAGGGACACGGTGCCGTGCGGGGTCTCGGTCGGCATCATGGACTCCGTCCCCCAGCTCCTGGACGCCGTCGGCGACTACCTCGCGCAGGGGTACGCGCGGATCAAGCTGAAGATCGAGCCCGGCTGGGACGTGGAACCGGTCCGTGCCGTGCGCGAGCGCTTCGGCGAGGAGGTGCTCCTCCAGGTCGACGCGAACACCGCGTACACCCTCGCCGACATCCCGCGTCTGCGCCGGCTCGACCCCTTCGACCTGCTGCTGATCGAGCAGCCGCTGGACGAGGAGGACGTGCGCGGCCACGCCGAGCTGGCCCGGCACCTGAGCACGCCGGTCTGCCTCGACGAGTCGATCGTGTCGGCCCGCTCGGCCGCCGACGCGATCGCGCTGGGCGCCTGCCGCATCGTGAACATCAAGCCCGGGCGGGTCGGCGGCTATCTGGAGGCCCGGCGCGTGCACGACGTGTGCGCGGCGCACGGGGTGCCGGTGTGGTGCGGCGGCATGCTGGAGACGGGGCTCGGCAGGGCGGCGAACGTCGCGCTGGCCGCGCTGCCCGGGTTCACGCTGCCCGGCGACACCTCGGCCTCCGACCGCTACTACCGCACCGACATCACGGAGCCGTTCGTCCTGGACGCCGGGCACCTCCCGGTGCCGTCCGGTCCCGGCCTCGGCGTCGTCCCGGTGCCGGAGGCGCTGGCGGAGGTGACGACGCAGACGGCCTGGATCGGCGCCTGAGTTCGTGGCGGGCGACGGAACGGGTGTTAGATTCCGTCCCCCGGGACGAACGGAGCCGGGCGCGCGTGCGAGGTCGAGGTGGTGGTGTCGCCGATGCCCGGAAGACCGCGTACCCGGCTGAGCCGGGTGCTCGACGACCTCGGGGGCGTTCTGCTGGAGCCGCTCGCGGGGCTGCGGCGCCGGGGCGCACGGCTCGACCACGTCGTCATCCACGATCCCCTGGACAGCACGCCCGGGACACCTCCGGGCACGCCTTCGCACGCTCCGGCGAGCGGCGGTGCCGCGCATGCCGTGGTGCTGTGCGTGGGCGTGCGCGCGCCGGAGGAGATCGTCCGGCTGCTGCGGGAGTACGGCCGCCGGGAGGCGACCGCGCTCGTCGTCCGGCAGCCCGTGGAGACCGGGCCCGAGGTCGTGCGCGCCGCCGAGGAGGCGGGCGTCGCCCTGCTCGGGCTGGCGGCGGGGGCCTCCTGGGCGCAGCTCGCCGCGATGCTCCGCACCGTGCTCGCCGAGGAGGACCTCGGTGACGCCTCGCCGCAGACCCTCGACGGGAGACCGGCCGGGGACCTGTTCGCCGTGGCCAACGCGGTGGCCGCGCTGCTGGACGCGCCGGTGACCATCGAGGACCGGGCCTCGCGCGTGCTCGCCTTCTCCGGACGGCAGGACGAGGCCGACCAGCCCCGGGCGCGGACCATCCTGGGCCGGCAGGTGCCCCCGCACTTCACCCGCCACCTCGAGGCCAACGGCGTGTTCGAGCGGCTGTACCGCGAGCAGGGCCCCGTCTACGTCGATCCGCGGTCGCAGGACTTCGAGATGGGCATGCCGCGGCTGGCCGTCGCGGTCCGCGCGGGCGACGAGATCCTCGGTTCGGTCTGGGCGGCGGTCCCCGGCCCCGTCGGCGAGGAACGCGCGCAGGCGCTCGTGGACGCCGCCAAGGTGGTGGCCCTGCACATGCTGCGGCTGCGGGCGGGCGCCGACGTCGAACGGCGGCTGCGGGCGGACCTGGTGAGCACCGTGCTGGAGGGCGGCACGGCGGCCCCCGAGGCGCTCGCCCGCCTCGGCCTGCTCGGCCGGCCGCTGGTCGTGCTGGCGATGGGCCTGGCCGACCCGCCCGGGACGAGTACCCCGGAGGAGGACGTCAGCCGGACGGCCGAGCGGCAACGACTCACCGACGCGCTGGCCACCCACCTGACGACGGTGCAGCCCCGTGCGGCGGTCGCGCTGCTCGGGAACGTCGCCTACGGGCTGCTCCCGCTGCCGGGCGAGCAACCGGAGGACGTGGCGCGGGCGCTGCGCCTCGCCACGGCGTTCCTGGAGCGCACCGGGCGCGACACGGAGGAGGCGGCGATCGGCATCGGCCCGCCCGCGCGGGACGGTACCGGGGTACGGCGTGCGCGCGAGGGCGCCGACCGTGCCCTGCGGGTTCTGCTCGCGGCGGGCCGGGGGCGCCGGGTCGCCACCCTGGAGGACGTGCACATCGACGCCCTCCTGCTGGATCTGGCCGACCTCGCGGCCGCCCGCGGGGACCGCCCGACGGCGGCGATCGCCCGTCTCCTCGACCACGACGCCCGGCACGGCTCCCGTCTCGTCCACACCCTGCGGTGCTGGCTGGACGCGTTCGGCGACGTGCCGGCCGCGTCGACCAGGGCCCATGTCCATCCCAACACCTTCCGCTACCGCCTGGGCCGCCTCGCCGAGGTCGGCGAACTCGATCTGAAGGACCCCGACCAGCGCTTCGCCGCGATGCTGCAGCTGCGGCTGCTGCCGGCGTCCGAGGACGCGCCGGAGGCGTGAGGGACGGCGGCCGGGCGCGGGGCGGGCCGACCTCCGGGCTCGGCACGGGGCGGGCCGACGTCCGGCCTGGGTCCGGCTGCGGGACGGAGCGGGCTCAGTCGCGGGACGGGCCTGCGGTCGGCCGGGCGGCGGTGAACATGTCGGCCAGGCCGTACGGGGCCTCGTCCCCGAGCAGCAGCGGCAGGAGTTCGGCGGCCTCGGCGGCGTGCTTGGCGCTCCGGGGGAACAGAGCGGCCTCGTAGGCGGCGAGGGCGGCCTCGGTGTCGTCGGGGTGGGCGGCGAGCGCCTTGCCGAGTTCCGCGCCGTCGAACATGGCGGCGTTGGCGCCCTCCCCGGAGGGCGGCATGAGGTGGGCGGCGTCGCCGAGGAGGGCGACGCCGGGGCGCCGCTCCCAGCGGTGCTCGTTCGGCAGCGTGTGCACGACGCGCGGGACGGGCGCGGTCTCCCCGTCGGTGAGCAGTGCGGTGAGCCGGGGCGCCCAGCCCTCGAACTCCTCGGCGATCCGGGCCGTGGCCACGGCGGCGTCGGCGAAGTCGATGCCGTCGATCCACTCGCGTCCCTTGAGGAGCTGGACGTAGGTGTGCAGCACCCCGCCGGGTTCCCGGTGGGCGGTGATCCCCTTGCCGGGTGCGAGCGCGAACATCGAGCCGCCGCCGACGGCCGCGGCGCTCGCGGGGTGGCGCTCGTCGCTGTCGAACAGGTAGGTCTCGACGAAGACCACTCCGGCGTACTCGGGCCGCGCTTCGGACAGCAGGGGACGGACGCGTGACCAGGCGCCGTCCGCGCCGACCAGGAGGCCGGTGGTGACCGTCGTGCCGTCGGCGAAGGTCACCTCGTGGCGGCCGTCGCCGAGGGAGCGGGCGGCGGTGACCTTGTGGCCCCAGCGCACGGTGCCGGCGGGCAGGGAGTCCAGCAGAAGCTGCCGCAGCGCGCCGCGCAGCACCTCGGGCCGCGTGCCGTCGCCGTCGTCGGGCTGCTCGAACACGAGGGTTCCGTGCTTGTCGAGCACGCGCAGTGCCTCACCGCCCTGGTGGACGAGACCGAGGAACGCGTCGAAGAGACCGGCGTCCTTGAGGGCGAGCTGCCCGTTGTGGTCGTGGATGTCGAGCATGCCGCCCTGGGCGCGGGCGCTGGACGAGGCCTCCGCCTCGTGGACGGTGACCGGAATGCCGTGGATGTGCAGGACCCGGGCGAGCGTCAGCCCGCCGAGCCCGGCGCCGATGATCGTGACGGGTGTGGTCATGGTGCCACCTCACTGGTGCGTGCGGTGCCCGCCGGGACGGAGGCCCGGACGACGGCACACGGGAAATCTCTGGAACGACGTTCCAGCACGCCTCCACAGTGGAACGGCGTTCCAGGTCCTGTCAAGCTGGAACATGGTTCCAGCGGACCGCGCGGTGTCTAGAATGACCGGCATGGCAAGCAGAACGCGTGGCGCGGAACGCCGTCGGGAGCCGCTCTCCCGGGAGCGCATCGTCGCCGCCGCCGTGGAACTCCTGGACACCGTCGGCGAGGGCGGGCTGACGTTCCGCGCGCTGGCCGAGCGCCTCGCGACGGGACCCGGGGCGATCTACTGGCACATCGCGGGCAGGTCCGAGCTCCTCGTCGCCGCCACGGACGCCGTCCTGACGGCCGCCGCCGTCGGCGACGAGCCCGACGCCACGCCGCACGAGACGGTCCGCGCCCTCGCGCTCGGCCTCTTCGACGCGATCGACGAGCACCCCTGGGTGGGCGCGCAGCTCGTGGGCACACCCTCGCAGTCACCGATGCTGCCAATCTTCGAACAGCTCGGCCGCCAGGTCCGGGCGCTGGGGGTGCCGCAGGGCGCCTGGTTCTCCGCGGTCTCCGCGCTGTGGAACTACATCCTCGGCGTGGCGGGCCAGAACGCCGCCAACGCCCGGATACCGCAGCCCGCCACGGACAGGACCGCCTACGTGGGCTCCGTCGCGGACCACTGGGCGGCCCTCGACGCCGACCGGTACGTGTTCACCCGCACCGTCGCCGATCAGTTGCGCGAGCACGACGACCGGGCCGAGTTCCTCACCGGCATCGACCTCATCCTGACCGGCATCACCGCGCACCGCTGGCCCACCGGCTGACCGGAGGCCGCCACGACGGGCCTCCGGACGAGCGACTGAAAAGTCGTACCGGGTTTCGGCGAACTTTCCGGCCCGCTCCCCCATCGAATCTCGTGTACGGCACGTGGCCGTCGCGTGGACGGGGACCCGACCCCTCCGCCGCCGCACACGTGCACCCGCACACGCACGAGTGGAGAGCGATCGCTGTGACCGAGTACCGGACCACCACCACCGAACAGACTCCCGCCGTCCGGCCGACCGGGGCGCGCCTCGCCGGGCGCCGGTTCGGCCGCGCGGCGCTCGCCCTGGCAGCCGTTGCCGGGCTGGGCCTCGCCGGCGCGGCCGCCGCGCGGGCGGCGGACGGCGGCGCCACGAGCGGCACGGCGTCCACGCCCACCTGCTCCCCCGCCGCCCTGAAGACCACGTTCGGCCGGCATCTGACCGGCGGGATGAACCACGCGGGGGTCGTCCTGACGTTCCGCAACCTCAGCGGCACCACGTGCGCGCTGCGCGGCTTCCCCGGGGTGGGTCTGGAGGACGCCGCCCACCGGACGCTTCCCACCCACACCCACCGGGGCGACACCTGGTACGCCGGCGACCCCGGGACCAAGACCCTCCTCCTGAAGGACGGCGAGGCGGCGGAGGCGGTCCTCGCCTGGACCCACGTCGACGCCGGGACCTCCGAGGCCGTGCACGCCTCGTACCTGGAGATCACCCCGCCCGCGGCCACCACGCACCGGACGCTGGCCTTCCCGGAGTGGGTCGACAACGGCGACCTGCACGTCACCGCCCTCGCCCGGCACATCGACGTGTCCGGCTGACCTCCGCCGCGCGGGCGCGCGGGACCTCGACGCCCCGGCGGGACGGCGTGGCGAGAAGGCGTGGCCACCCGGCATTTTCGCCACTGTCGGGTGGTCGGTGCCGTTCATAGGCTCCTGACATCGGTCGTTCGATCACCGGGAAACACCGATGAACACCTGGGAACACCTGGGAAGGGGTCATGCACGTGTTCGACAAGAGCGGGTCCGCCGAGGGCGACGAGGCTGCCGGGAAGGGCGCGGAGAGGCACGTCAGCCGGCGCGCCGCACTGGGGCGGGGCGTCGGCGCGGCCGCGATCGGGGTGACCGCCGCGCTCGCCGGCCCCCTGTCCGCCCCGGCCGCCGCGTCCCCGGGACGGACGCGGCCCGCGGACGGCGGGGCGCTCCCCCGGTCCGTGGCCGGGATTCGCATCCCCTCCGGCGAAGTGACCCGCGCGGCCGCAACCCTGGCCCGCGAGGCGTCCTCCGAGACGCTGTTCAACCACGTCATGCGCAGCTACCTGTTCGGCTGTGCGCTGTTCGACCGGCGCGGCGTCCCCTACGACCGCGAACTCGCCTTCCTCTCCGCGGTCCTGCACGACCTGGGGCTGGTCGAGGCGTACCGGACCCCGGACGAACGCTTCGAGCTGGACGGCGCCGACGCCGCGCAGCGGTTCCTGAAGGCGCGGCACGTTCCGGACGACCGGATCGCGGTCGTGTGGGACGCGATCGCCCTGCACACCGATGCCGCCATCGCGGCCCGCAAGCGGCCCGAGATCGCCATGGTGGCGGTCGGTTCCGGGGCCGACTTCTCCGGCAACGGCCTCGACCGCATACCGTCCGGCACTCTGGAGGACATCCTCGGCGCCTTCCCCCGGAAGGGTTTCAAGCAGGACGCGGTCGACACCATGCTGTCGCTGTGCCGCACGAAGCCCATGTCGGTGCTGATGCACCCCTTCGCCGAGGTCGGCCGCCGCCACCTGCCCGGTTTCCCGGTGCCCACGGTGGAGGACCTGGTGCTCGCGGCACCCTTCGCGGAGTGAGGCCGCTCGCTCACCCACCCACGCGGGTGTCGCGGGCGCGGATCCGCTGGGTGAGGAAGAGGGCCGCGCGGTCCAGCGCCTCCTCCGCCTCGTCCAGTTCGCCGACGAGTGCCTGGAACACGTGCGGCGCCTCGGCGGTGACGTCCAGGACGACGTCCACCCCGGCCTCCCGGGCGCGGACGGCCAGCCGCGTGGAGTCGTCCAGCAGCAGTTCGTTGGTGCCCACCTGGAGCAGCATCGGGGGGAAGCCGCTCAGGTCGGCGTGGACGGCCGGGCTGAGCAGCGGCTGACGCGGGTCGGCGCCGGCGAGGTACAGGGCGCTGGTGCGGTCGAAGTCCGCACGGGTGAAGACCGGGTCGGCGCCGGCCTTGCCGTCCATGCTCTCGCCGCTCCGGGTGGCGTCCAGGCCCGCGGAGAAGGCCAGGATGCCCGCGGGCAGCGGGAGGCCGGCGTCGCGGGCGGCGAGGCAGGCGGTGACGGAGAGCCCGCCGCCCGCGGAGTCCCCGGCGAACACGATGCCGGCCGGGTCCTCTCCGCCGTCGAGGAGGGCCCGGTAGGCGTTCACGCCGTCCTCGATCGCGGCCGGGAAGGGATGTTCGGGGGCGAGCCGGTAGTCCAGCGAGTACGCCCCGAAGCCGGTCTTGGCGACGAGGTGTCCGGTCAGGGACAGGGCCGTCTCGGGGGAGCCGAACACCCAGGCTCCCCCGTGGAAGTAGAGGATCGTTCCGGCGCGCGGTCCGGCCTCCGGCTCGACCCGCAGGGCCGGTCGCCCGCCGAGTTCCGCCGGCGTGGTGCGGAGGCCCTCGGGCACCTTCATGCCGGCCATGAGCGCACGGAATCCGGCGCGCATCTCCTCGACCGTGGCAGGGCCCTCGTGGCGGCCCTGCCGCATCATGGCATCGACGCGGGCACGCTGTTCTCTGCTCATACTGGTGTGCTCCCAGAGTGAAAGTAGCTGCCGCTACACTATATGCCGTGGCATATAAATCAAGCGACGCGCTCGACCTGGTCGCCTTCTTCGACGACCTGGTCCGCTGCGAGACCCGTGTGTACAACGCCCTCAGCGACCGTCTCCGCGCCGAGCACTCCATCGTGACCTCGCAGTTCGAGTCCCTGCGCCATCTGCGCGACCACCCCGGGGCCCGGGTGGCGGACATCGCCGCCGCGTTCGCGATCGGGATCGGCGCGACGAGCAAGGGGGTGGACCGGCTGGAGAAGCGGGGGTGGGTGGTCCGGCAGCCCAACCCCGACGACCGCCGGTCGAGCCTGCTGGCCCTGACCGACGAGGGCGCGCGACTCGTCGACGCGGCGGAACGGACCGCCACGGCGTGCCTCGCCGAACTCATCGGCGAGGCGTTCGGCGGCGCACCGGCCACGGTACGGGCGTTCGCGGACCTGCGCGCCGCACTCGAACGCGCCCGGATCGGCACACCGACGGGCTGAGCACGTACCGGCACGCCGACGGACTGAGCACGTTCCGGCACGCCGACCGGCCGAGTACGGGCCGCACACCGACGGGCTGAGCACGGCCCGGCGCACCGACGGGCCGAGTACCGGCTGCCCGCCCGCCGACGGGCCGCGCGCCCGTTCGGCACGACGGACGGGCCGGGCGCGGGCCGGCCCGCGCCCCGCCGTCGCACGCACCGGCCGGAGCCGGAGCGGGGCGTCGAGGCCGGCCGCGCGCACGGGACCGCCGCCGGCGGAGGCCGGGGGCCGGAAGCCGGGGCGTGCGCCGGCCGTCCTGCGCTCGGCCTGCGCTCCTGTCCGTCAGAACAGGGCGATCGGGTTCACCGGCACGCCGGTGAGGCCGTGAATGCGCGGCGGGGCCACGGTGAGCAGGAAGCTGTAGCGCCCCAGTCGCGCGCACAGCGCCGCCAGGTCGTCGAGCTGCGGCACGTCGATCAGCGGCATCGCCATCCGGCCGAGCGCCACCCCGTGCAGCGGGGAGGGTTCGTCCGGGTTCAGCGGAGGGTGCGCGTCACCCCTGTCCGGGGCGATGACGGCGACCCCGCGCTCGTGCATCCAGCGCACCGCGTCCATGCTGATCCCCGGGCTCGGCGTGTCCGCGGGGCCGCGCCCGGTCCAGCCGAGCCGGACCACCAGTGCGTCGCCCGAGGCCACCTCGACCCCCTGACGCTTCTCCGCCTGCTCGAAATCGTCCGGCGTCACCGCGTGGGCGGGAGGCAGGGGCCCTTCGACGGCCAGGTCGAGCAGCACCCCGCGCGTCACTATGCCGGCGGCGAAGGCTGCCGTCGACGCGTGCGTGATGCCGAGGGGGGTGACGACCTCGGCCCTCGGACGGCCCGGATAGACCTGCTCGTCGGTGGACCAGTGTGCGAGGGCGTCGAGGTGCGTCGACTTGAAGTGATGGTTGTAGATCAACGACATGTCGGCCGCCACGGGGCCACCGGTGTGCGACACCATCTGCTGCACCGGGGACGTCTCGACCGTGTCCGGCAGGAACGGACTGAAGAACATGGCGCTGGGCGTGATCGGCTGCGCCAGCGACACCCAGTCACCGGTCCGCACCTCGGCTGCGGCCCGGGCGCGCACCTCGTCGGTGATCAGGTTGAGGGTGCCGAGTTCGTCGTCGGCTCCCCATCGCCCCCAGTTGTCCGGCAGATCCGCCTCGCTGGTACCGGTCATGTGAACGACCCCTCTCTCCTGGTCCGCCGGGGCCGTGAGGGCCCGCGTGAAGCCGCGTGCCCGTGACGGCGACGCGGCTTCCAGCGTAGGGGCAACAGCCCTGAGACGATCATCCACCCCATCCCAACTCACCCTACGAGCAGGTAAGTTGACTCAGTTCAGCGCCTGCGCGTCCTCGCGGTCCCGGGGCAACGGAACGGCAAGCACGGGCTCGACCGGGCCGGTGGGGCCGGTGGGCGCGGGCTGTGCCGGCTCGCGGCGGGCCGGGGCGGGGGACGCCGCGGCGGGGAGGCACGCCAGGACCAGGCCGCCCATGATCAGCAGGCTGCCGGTCGCCGCCGTCGCCGTGAGGTGCTCGTGCAGGACGAAGACGCCCAGGACGGTCGCCGCGAGGGGTTCGGCGAGGCTGAGGGTGCCCACGGCGGCCGCGCCGGTGGTGCGCAGGCCGACGGAGAAGAGCCAGTAGGCGAGGGCGGTCGCGGCCAGCCCCAGCCAGGCGACCAGCCCGAGCGCGGCCGGCCGCGCGAGGGCGGTGAGCGAGCCGGCCATCCAGGGCAGCAGCGGTACGGAACCCAGCAGCAGGGCGAGGGCGGACACGGTCGGCAGATGGACGCCGGGGTGGTCGGTGGCCAGCCGGCGGGCGTACACGGTGTAGAGGCCGTAGCAGACGCCCGAGGCCGTGGCGGTCAGCAGTCCGAGCACATCGACTTCGGCCCGTCCGGCCCCGTCCGGCACGAACAGCAGCGCGCACCCCAGCACCGCGGCGGCGGTGGAGAGCGCCCAGGTCCTGGTGAGCGCCTCGCCCGTGACGAGCCGGGCGATCACTCCGGTGGCGACGGGGGCGACGCCCAGCGCGACGACGGTGGCCAGCGCGGCGCCGGTGCGGGCGGTGGCGTAGAGGAAGGCCGCCTGGAAGACACCGGTGGCCAGCGCGCAGACCAGCAGCGGCCGGACGAGCCCGCGCCGCAGAACGGGACGGAGCCCTCGCAGATGGCGCCGGCACAGCAGGGCGAGCACCGCGCCGCCGACCACGAGCCGCCAGCCACCGAGCGCGGCGGGGTTCATGACCTCGCCCGCCAGGCCCTGCGCGGGGCCGACCGTGCCCCACAGCAGCGCGGCCCCGAGCACCAGTCCGGCGCCGCCGGAGATTCCGTACGTCTGTTGCCTCATGACCCGTAGGCTAGGCATTGATTTCAGTGGGATGGCAGGTCACCGAACTTCATGAGGCTTAGGGACATGAACACAGGACTTGATGCGATCGACCTCGCGCTTTTGCGGGAGCTGCAGAACGATGCACGGCAGACGAACCGGGACCTGGCCGCGAAGACGGGCATCTCCCCGTCCACCTCGCTGGAGCGGGTACGGCTGCTGCGGGAGCGCGGTCTGATCACGGGCTATCACGCCGCCCTGGACCTGGAGGAGGTCGGCCGGCCGGTGCAGGCGCTGATCTCGGTGCGCATCCGGCCCCCGGCCCGGGCCGTCATCGAGGGGTTCCGGGAGTGGGCGCACCAGCTCCCCGAGGTGATCGCCATGTTCGTCACCTCGGGACCGCACGACTTCCTCCTGCACATCGCCGTGCCGGACGTGAACAGCGTGTACGCCTTCGTCATCGACCGGCTCACGGAACGGCGGGAGGTGGCCGACGTGCAGACGACCCTGGCGTACGAGCACGTACGGTCCCGGGTCATCCAGCCGGCCCTCCCGGCCGAGCAGCCGCGAAAGCCTCGTCGGCAGCGTTGACGGCTGCCGGCAACGTAAGCGTTAGCGGCCGCCACCGCCGGCCGGGGAGGGGGCGGGCCGGAGGCCGCCGAACGCCCCCACCCAGGCCCGCCGAACGCCCCCGTCCAGGCCGCGGAACACCCCGATCCGGGCCTCGGAACATCCCGATCCGGACGGCCGGACCACCGGCCGCCCCCGGGGCCGCGCACGGCCTTCGTCCGTTCGCTGCCGCAACGGCACCCACCCCGCGGCCTGCCCCGCCCCACTGGCCGACAGAAGTGTTTCCCCCACCGGGGGTTGACAGGAGACCGTGCACGACACAGCCTTTGGCAACGTTGTCATACCGGCTCGCGCGACACGGTCGCGGGGCCGGATCGGGCCAGCGTCGTTTTCGATGGGACGTCACACTTATGCCAGATCAATCGGGTCCGCCGCGCTCTCCCTCGCGCCGTACCGTCGTCGCCGCGGGCACCACCCTGTTGGCGGGCTTCGGCCTGGGTGGGGTGCTCCCCGCGCCGGCCGCCGCCGCAGCCCCCTCCGCCGCTCCCGAGGGTGCCCCCTCCCGCGGCTCCTCCCCCGGCGAGCTGGCGCGGTACCGTCCCGTCACAGCCTCCTCGACGGCCTACGCCCCCACCGTCGGCTCCTTCGTCGTCGACCGCCTCGCCACCCCCGGCGTCGAGGGCAGCGGCTGGCGCGCCGAGGACGGCGACCCCCAGTGGATCGCCGTCGACCTGCAGTCGGTCTGCGAGGTCACGCAGGTGCGGCTCGTCTTCGAGGCGGACGCCTCGACGCCCGTGTTCACACCGCCCACCGAGGGCAATCCGCACAGCGGCACCACGGGCAAGGAGGTGCAGTCCAGCTACGCGCTGGTGTTCGTATTGGAGACCTCGCTCGACAACGAGGCGTGGAGCACGGCGTACCGCACGACGGCGGGCACCGGTGGTGTGGTGAACATCCAGCTGCCGCGCCCGACGCGGGCCCGGTGGGTGCGCATGACCTCGCGGAAGCGGTCCAGTCCGCTGCCGCTCGGCCTCAACGGCTTCGAGGTGTACGGCACCGCCCGGGGCCACCGTCCCGCGGTCACCGGCTGGACGGACTGGGGCACCCAGCACGGCGAACCGCCGCGTCTGGAGGTGGCCGAGGACGGCAGCGTGCCGCTGGAGTCGGGCTGGCGGCTCACCATGGACGACTGGGCCGGCGGGGAGGGCGCGGAGCTGTCGCGCACGTCCGTCGACACGAGCGCCTGGCTGCCCGCGACCGTCCCCGGCACGGTGCTCGGCTCCCTGGTGGAGCAGGGCAAGCTGCCGGACCCGGTGGCGGGTCTGAACAACCTGCGCGTCCCGGAGGCGCTCTCGCGCCATTCCTGGTGGTACAAGCGGGACTTCGCGCTGCCGCGCGGCCTGCGCACCGGGTCCGGCCGGCACGTGTGGCTGGAGTTCGACGGCGTCAACCACAAGGCCGACGTGTGGCTCAACGGCAAGCGGGCCGGTGACCTGACCTACCCCTTCGCCCGGGCCGCGTTCGACGTGACGTCGCTGCTCGCGGCGGAGGGCGAGAACGCCCTGGCGGTGCGGATCACACCCATGCCGGTCCCCGGCAGCCCCGGGGACAAGGGTCCGGACGGGAGTGCCTGGGTCGACGCGGGCGCGGGGCAGATGAACCTCAACTCGCCCACCTACCTGGCCGCTTCGGGCTGGGACTGGATGCCGGCGGTCCGCGACCGCGCGGCGGGCATCTGGAACCACGTGCGGCTGCGGTCGACCGGTCCTCTCGTGATCGGCGACCCGCGGGTGGACACCGTGCTGCCGAAGCTGCCGGACGTGTCGGTCGCCGAGGTCACCGTCGTCGTCCCCGTCCGCAACGCCGACTCGGCGGACCGGCGGGCGACCGTGACCGCGGTCTTCTCCGGGGTGCGGGTGTCGAAGACGGTCACCGTGAAGGCGGGCGAGAGTGCCGAGGTCGTCCTCGCCCCGGACGCGTTCCACGAACTCCGGTTGCGAGAGCCGAAGTTGTGGTGGCCCAACGGCATGGGCGAGGCGCACCTGTACGACCTGACGCTCACCGCCTCGGCGGACGGCCGGGAGAGCGACCGGCGCACCGTCCGCTTCGGTGTCCGGCAGTTCGGCTACGAGTACGAGGTGCCGCTGCCGTTCACCGCGACCGGCGACTCGGTCACGCAGACGGTGAGCTTCGACCGGCAGGAGGCCCGGCACGTCCGCATCAGGTGCCTGACCCGGGCCACCTCCTGGGGCAGTTCCCTGTGGACGCTGGCCGTCGGCGACAGCGCGCGGCCCGGGGTCGACCTCGCGCTGCACGCGCACGCCGAAGCCTCCAGCACCGATCAGGACGAGCATGCCGCGGCCAACGTCACCGACGGCGATCCGGACACCCGCTGGTCCTCCTCCTACGAGGACGACCAGTGGATCCGTGTCGACCTCGGCTCCGCCCAGTCCTTCGACCGGGTCGATCTCACCTGGGAGCGGGGGTACGCGAAGACGTTCCTCGTGGAGGTCTCCGCGGACGGCTCGGCGTGGACGGAGGTGAAGTCGGTCGACAACGGCGCGGTCCCGCTGCCGTTCAGCAACGGTGACGCGAGCCTGCAGGTCACGGACTTCGAGCGGCAGAGCGCGCGGTACGTCCGTCTGAAGTGCGGTGTCCGTGCCACCAGTTGGGGCACCTCGCTGTGGGCCTTCGGGGTCGTCGACAGCGCCGATCCGGGCACCGACCTCGCACTGCGCCGGGACGCCACCGCCTCCACCGAGGAGTCCGGCCACCCGGCCTCGCACGCCACCGACGGCGACGCCGGCACCCGGTGGTCCTCCTCCTACGAGGACCACCAGTGGATCCGCGTCGACCTCGGCGCCACGCGCTCCTTCGACCGGGTGTCCGTCGTCTGGGAGACCGCGTACGCCAAGACGTACGTCATCCAGGTGTCCGACGACGACAAGACGTGGCGGGACGTGAAGTCCGTGTCCAACGCGGGCCGGCCACTGCGGATCAGCGTCAACGGGGTGCGGGTGCTGGCCCGCGGCGGCAACTGGGGCTGGGACGAGCTGCTGCGGCGGATGCCGCCGGAGCGCATGGACGCGGCGGTACGCATGCACCGCGACATGAACTTCACGATGATCCGCAACTGGGTCGGCAGCAGTGACCGGGAGGAGTTCTTCGCCGCCTGCGACCGGTACGGCATCCTGGTGTGGAACGACTTCCCCAACGCCTGGGGCATGGACCCGCCGGACCACGCCGCGTACAACGCGGTCGCCCGCGACACCGTTCTGCGCTACCGGATCCACCCCAGTGTGGTCGTGTGGTGCGGCGCCAACGAGGGCAATCCCCCGCCCGCGATCGACAAGGGGATGCGGGAGGCGGTGGAGCGGCAGGTGCCGGGCGTGCTCTACCAGAACAACTCGGCGGGCGGGATCGTCACCGGTGGCGGCCCCTACGGTTTCATCGACCCGGAGCGTTACTTCGACCCGTCGACGTACGGCAGCAAGGACTTCGGTTTCCACACCGAGATCGGCATGCCGGTGGTCTCCACCGCGGCGAGCGTGCGCAACATGACGGGCGACGAGCCGGAATGGCCCATCCGCGGGGCGTGGTTCTACCACGACTGGAGCGAGCACGGAAACCAGGGGGCGCCGAACTACAAGGCGGGGATCGAGGCCCGGCTCGGGGAGTCCGGCGGCCTCGACGACTTCGCCCGCAAGGCGCAGTTCGTCAACTACGAGAACACCCGCGCCATGTTCGAGGCGTGGAACGCCCACCTGTGGGACAACGCCTCCGGTCTGATGCTGTGGATGTCCCACCCCGCGTGGCACAGCACGGTGTGGCAGACCTACGACTACGACTTCGACGTCAACGGCACCTACTTCGGCGCCCGTTCCGGCTCCGAGCCGCTGCACGTGCAGGCCGACCCGGTCAAGTGGCAGGTCCTCGCGGTGAACCACACCGCGGCCGACCTGCGCGGCGCGACCGTCACCGCGCGACTGTACGACCTGTCCGGCCGTGAGCTGGGCCGGCGCAGGACGGCCCGGCTGGACGTGCCCCGCGCGGACACCGCGAAGGCCTTCACCGCCGGGTGGACGGACGACCTGCCGGACCTGCACCTGCTGCGGCTCACCCTGGAGGACGCCAAGGGAAGGGAGGTCTCGCGGAACACCTACTGGCGCTACCGAGAGGCGGCGTCGCTGCGGGCCCTGAACAAGGCGAAGCAGGTGCGGCTGACCGGCTCGGTCACCGGGCTGTCCCGCTCCGGCGACCGCCACAGCCTGACCGCGACCCTGCGCAACCGGGGCGCGGCGGTGGCCGCCATGGTCCGCCTCTCCCTCCTGACCGACACCCGCGGCCACCGGGTCCTGCCCACCCTGTACAGCGAGAACTACCTGTGGCTGCTGCCGGGCGAGTCCCGCACGGTCCACCTCTCCTGGCCGTCCACGGCGGCCCCGACCCACCACCCCGTCCTGACAGCCGAGCCGTACAACGGCCCCGTCACGACACTGCGGGCCTGAGCCCGTACCGCCGTGCCCCGGCCCTCGCCCGCCCTGGCGGGGGCCGGGGGCACGGTGCCGTCCGCCGGTGGTCTCAGCGGGCCAGCAAAGCGCGGAGCACCCCCGTGATCTCCTCGGGGGACGTCTCCGCCATGAAGTGGCCCGAGCGGGTGAGCCGGTGGTCCAGGTCCGGGGACCAGGCACGCCAGACCCCGGCGGCGTCGTAGCCGAGTTGGCTGCCCCAGTCCTGCTGGACGACGGTGACGGGCATGGCGAGCTGGGAGCCGGCGTCGAGGTCGGCCCGGTCGTGGACGATGTCGATGCCGGCGGAGGCGCGGTAGTCGGCCACGATGGAGTCGACGGCGGCGGCGCTCGCGCGCAGGTAGGCGGTGCGGATCTCCTCGGGGATCGCGCCCGTGTCCGTCGTCCAGCCGTCGAGGAAGGAGCCGAAGAACGCGTCGGCGCTGTTGGCGATCATGGTTTCGGGCAGGCCGGGCGGCTGTGCCATCAGGTACAGGTGGTGGGCGACGGCGGCGGAGACGCCGTGCAGCACGTTCCACATGTCCAGCGTCGGTACGACGTCGAGGATGCCGAGGTGGGTGATGGTCTCCGGGTGGTCGAGGCCGGCCCGGAAGGCGACCAGGGCGCCCCGGTCGTGGCCGACGAGGGCGAACCGGTCGTGGCCGAGCGAGGCCATGGCCCTGACGATGTCGGCGGCCATGGTGCGCTTGGAGTACGTGTCCTCCTCGGCGGCCGGGGGCTTGTCGCTGTCGCCGTAGCCGCGCAGGTCGGGGCAGACGACGGTGTGCTCCTCCGCGAGCCTCGGGGCGACGTGCCGCCACATGAGGTGGGTCTCGGGGAAGCCGTGCAGCAGGACGACGGGGCTGCCGTGGCCGGCCACGGCGGCGGACAGTTCCACGCCGCCCTCGCCGGGCAGGCGGACGTGGTCGAAGCCGGGGAGGGTGGGTGTCGCGGAGGTCATCTCGGGCGCCTTCTTGTGGTCGGGGAGGCTGACAGGACCACCGTGCGCGGTGCCGATCAGCAACCGATCAGTGGACGGGCGGGCGCGTGCGGCGCGGTGGTGCCGGTGCCCGGATGATGTGGGGTATGCGGATCGACGTACTGGGTGCCGTGCGGGCGCGGCGGGAGGACGGCGGCGAGATCGCCCTGGGCGGGCCCCGGCACCGGGAGGTGCTCGCCCGGCTGGTCGCGGCCGAGGGGCGGATGGTCACCACCGACGCCCTCGTCGGAGACCTGTGGAGCGATCCGCCGGCCCGTGCGGTGGGCGCGCTGCGCACCTTCGTCGCGGCGCTCCGCCGGGCCCTGGAACCGGACCGGGCGCCCCGCACCCCGCCGAAGGTCCTCGTCACCGAGGGGCCGGGCTACGCGCTGCGGCTGCCGCGCGGGGCCGTGGACGTGTACCGCTTCGAGGACGCCCTGGCGGCGGCCCGCCGCTCCCCCGCGTCCCCCGAGGGCGCGGACGTGCTCGGTGACGCCCTGGCCTCGTGGCGCGGCGTCCCCTACGCCGATCTGCCGGACGCCGGGTGGGCGCAGCGGGAGCGCACCCGGCTGGAGGAGCTGCGCTCGCAGGCCGTGGAGGTGCGGGCCGGGCTGCTCCTGGACTCCGGTGCGGGGGCGGAGCTGGTGGCCGAGCTGGCCGCGCACGCGGGCGAGCACCCGTGGCGGGAGTCGGCCTGGGCGCTGCTGGCCCGCGCGCTCTACCGGGACGGCAGGACGGCCGACGCCCTGGCCACCCTGCGGCGGGCCCGGACCCTGCTGCGTGAGCAGCTCGGCCTCGATCCCGGGCCCGTGCTGCGGCGGTTGGAGCAGGACATCCTGCACCGGGCCGACGCGCTGGAGCCCTTCCACGCGGCCGGGCGACCGCCCTCCCCGCCCGCGGGTGCGGCGGGACCGGTTCCGGAGGGCGCCCGGCTGGGTCCGCGCACCACCGTGGATCTGGCCCGGACCCTCGCGCTGGCGGGCGGGGACGCCCTGGTCCTCTCGCGCCGCGATCGGCTGGCCGCCGCCGAGGCGGCCGAGCGTACGGGGGACGCCGTGCTGACCGCCCGGGTCATCGGCGCCTACGACGTGCCCGCGATCTGGAGCCGTGCCGACGACCCCGCCCAGGCCGGCGCCGTCGTCGCGGCCGCCGCGCGCACGCTCACCGCTCTCGGCCCGCAGGCGCCCGCCGGGCTGCGGGTCCGGCTGCTCGCCACGATCGCCGTCGAGAGCCGCCCCGCCGATTCCTCGGGGCCCGACGCGGAGCGCGCGCGGGCGGCCGCACGCGAGGCGGAGTCGCTGGCACGCGGCCTGGGCGACCCCGAGCTGCTGGCCTTCGCCCTCAACGGGGTGTTCCTGCAGTCCTTCGCGCGCCCCGGCCTCGCGGCGCGGCGGGACGCGATCGGCGCGGAACTGGTGGAGCTGGCCGCGCGGCGGGAGCTGCCGGCCCACGGCATCCTGGGCCGGCTCGTGCGGCTGCAGTCCACCTCGGCGCTCGGCGACCTCGACGGCGCCGAGGCGCACGCGCGGGAGGCGGAGCGGCTCGCCGCCGTGCACGAGTCGCCGCTCGTGCCGGTGCTGACGCGCTGGTTCCGGGTCCGGGCCGACGCCGCCCGCAGCGCCGGGCCGGGCGGGCCCTCCGCCGCCTCGGTCGCCGCCGCCTACCGCGCGGCGGACGAGGCCCTCGCGGCGGCCGGGATGCCAGGGCTGCACCGCGGGCTGCTCCCGCTCGCCCTGCTCGGCCTGCGTCTGCTGCACGGCCGTCCCGCCCCGGTCGACGAGCGGCTCGACTGGGGACCGTACCGGCCCTGGGCGGCCCCGCTCGTCCTCCTCGCCCGGGACAGGGCCGAGGAGGCGCGCGCCGCGCTGGCCGCGACCCCCGATCCACCGCACGACCATCTGCAGGAGGCGCTGTGGTGCCTCACCGCGCACGCCGCCGTCCTGCTCGACGCGCCCGCGACCGCCGCCCGCGCGGCAGAGGCCCTGCGCGAGGCCGGGGCCGAGGACGCGGGTGCCGCCACCGGGATGCTCACCCTCGGCCCCGTCGCGCGCTACCTCGCGGCGGCCGAGGCCTGCGCGGCGCGGGCCGGCGGCAGCGGTACCGGTGGCTGACCGGCCGGGCGGGGCCGGCCAGGCCGGGGGCCTCAGTCACGGCGGGTGGCGTCGACCTCCGCGAGGAACGGGAGCAGCGCCTCCGCCAGGGCCTCGGGCGCCTCGAGCGCGGCATAGTGGCCGACACCGTCGAGTGTCACCGACCGGACGGCGCGCGGGCCGCCGACGGCGGCCGCCGCGGCCCGGGACAGGGTGTCGGTGGTGAACGGCGCGCCGGCCGCGTCGACGGCGAGCACGGGCACGCGCAGGCCGGGCTTCTCGGCCAGCGCCCTGATCTCGGCCCCCTCGGTCAGCATGGACCGGTAGAGGCCGCTCGCGCCCCGCCAGCCCTCGGCACGTCCGTAGGCGCGGGCGAACTCCTCGAGGTCGGCGTCCGTCACCGTGCCCGGTCCCGCGAAGGCGAAGCGCGCCATGAACTCCCGCTCACGGCCGGCGAGGAGGAGTTCGGGGGCGCCGGGGGTGGCGAGCACGCCGATGTACCAGGCGCCGCCGTGGGTGACGTCGGCCAGTGCCTCCAGGCCGAACCCGGGCAGGCCCATCTCGATCCCGGTGAGGCTCCGCACGAGCTCGGGGTGCGTGGCCGCCAGGCGGAAGACGGTCGCCCCCGCGATGTCCTGGCCGGTGACGTGGACCGGGCCGACGTCGAGGTGCTCGACGAGCAGCCGCAGGTCCTCCGCCGCCGTCGCGCTGTCGTACGGGCCGGGCCCGGTGCCGGAGTCCCCGAAGCCGCGCAGGTCGACGGCGTGGACCCGGTGGGTCCGCGCGAGCAGCGGGAGGAGTCGGTGGAACGCCCACCACGTCTCGGGGAACCCGTGCACGAGGAGCACCGGCGAGCCGTCCGTGCCGGCCGCCGCGTAGTGCAGCCGCGTGCCCTTGATCTCCACGTGGTGGTGGGTGAGGCCGGGGAGGGTGGCACCCGCAGGTGTGAGGGTCATGACGGTCCTAGGAGGGTGATGCGCCGCGACTCGGCAGGTTCGACAACCATGTTGTCCATTACTCCCGCCAGAATAGACAACAAGGTTGTCGTTGTCGAGCGTCCGGCCCTACGCCGTACGCTGCTGCCATGTCACGTTCCGGCGCCGATCTCGCCCTGCTCCTGCTGGGGGGCTTCCGCTCGCTGGTGGACTCCGCGACGGCCGAGCTGGCCCGGCGCGGGCACGAGGGAGTGCGCCCCGCCCACGACTTCGCCATGCGGGCAGTCGCCGCCGGCGCCGACAACGCCTCCGAACTCGGCCGCCGCCTGTCGGTGACGAAGCAGGCGGCGGCCAAGACCATCGCGGTGCTGCAGGAGCGCGGTTACGTGACCCGTGAGGCCGACCCCCTCGACGCCCGCCGCAAACGCCTTCGGGTCACCCCCCTCGGCTTCGAGGTGATGCGGCAGGGCGAGGAGATCTTCGAGGAGCTGCGCGCGCAGTGGGAGCGGCGCATCGGCCCGGCCGAACTCGCCCGGTTCGAGGACCGGTTGAGGGAGCTCGTCGGCACCGAGCCGGTACGCCTGGACGCGCCCGGCTGGGTGGCCCAGGACCTCGGGGGCACGGGCGGGGGATAGCGACGGCCCGGAGGGGCCGGGCCCCGTCCGCCGCGGCCCGGGCCCGGAGGCGGGGCTAATCCATCCGGAAGCCCGCGGGTCCGCGTACCGTCGCGGCGGCGAGTTCCTCGACACGGGCGGCGGACACCGGTGTGCCGGGGGCCTGCTGCACCCAGGCCACCAGCTCGGGAACAGCGAGGCCGGCCGGGGGCGAGCCCACGTAGGGGAAGGCGTACAGGGGGGTGTTCGGCTCGCTGCGCCAGCTCTCCGCGAGCGGACCGAGGTCCACGGTGTCGAAGCCGAGGACGTCCAGCAGTGCCGCCACCTCCTTCTTGGCGCCCGTGTCGTCGCCGGACACCGGCAGGGCGGTCCGGTCGGGGGCCCCGGCCGGGCGGAACAGCTCCAGGAGCTGCTTGGGGCCGATGTTGTGCAGGGCCTTGACCACCCGGGCGCCGGGGAGGTCGCGTTGCACCAGTTCGCTGGAGGTCAGGGCGTTGCCGTCGAGTTCGGGCAGGTTCCACGCCGAGCTCGGCGCGTAGTTCATCGGGTCGATGACGATGCGGCCCACGAGGTCCTCGCGGGGCAGCAGCTCACGGGCCTTGAGCGGGACGGCCGCGAGGACGACCTCGGCGGCGCGAGCCACCTCGGCGGGCGTGGCCGCCCGCGCCCGGGGGCCGAGCCGGGCGACGAGCTCGTCCAGCGTGCCGGGGCCCCGTGAATTGCCGAGGACGACGTGCAGGCCCGCGTCGACGGCGCGTCGGGCGGCTCCGGCACCGACCATGCCGGTACCGATGATGCCCAGGGTCGTTGTGCTCACTTCTGCTCTCCGTTCGGGTGCGGTGCCCGGCCGCGGACTCGATGTCTCGCGCGGCGGGCTCGGCATCCATCACAGTTCACGTGGCCCGGGCGAACAATGACCGGATCGATCCGGCAGCGATCACATTTCGTGATGGATCCCGTGGTAGAGCTGAGGAGTGGAACTGAGAGCGCTGCAGTATTTCGTGACCGTCGCCGAGGAGCTGCACTTCGGGCGTGCCGCGCAGCGGCTCAACATCGTGCAGCCGGCCGTGAGCCAGCAGATCGTCCGGCTCGAACGGGAGCTGGGCGTGCGCCTGCTCGACCGCACGTCCCGCCGGGTGCGGCTCACTCCGGCGGGAGCGCGGGTACTCGCCGCCGCCCGGGAGACCCTCGCCGCGGCCGCCCGGGTACGGGTGGTGGCGGGCGAGCCGGCGGCCGCGCTGCGCATCGGCGTGGCCTCCTGCGTCACCGGGCGCCTCGATCGCGCGCTCGCCCGTCTCCACGAGGCCGAGCGCCCCGCGGAGCCCGAGCTGGTCGACCTCCCGGTGGCCGCCCGCCTCGACGCGGTGCGCGGCGGCGACCTGGACCTGGCGCTGGTCCGCGGCACGCTCAGCGCTCCGTCGCTGACGGTCGTACGGGCCTGGTCGGAGCCCCTGCACGTGGTGATGGGACGCACGCACCCCGCGGCCGGCCGGGACGCGGTCCCCCTCGCCGATCTCGCCCCTGAGGGATTGCGGCTGCCCGCCCGCGACAGCGAGCCGCCCCTGCACGACGCCATCCTCGCCGCGCTGCCCCTCGCCCCCGTACGACCGCCCGCCGGGGACATGCTGCACGTGCTGTTCGAGGTGGGCCGCGAGCCCGGGGCGTGGACGCTGATGCCGGCGGAGCAGCTCGCCACCACCCGGTCCGAGCGGCTGCTCCAGGTGCCCCTCACCCCGACACTGACCGTCGACGGGCACGTCGTCACCTCGCGCGCGACACCGGAGGCCTGCGTGGCCTCGTACGTGGCCGCGTTCGCGGACTGACCCGCCGGGGCCTGCGCGGCACGCACGGCTTGCCGGCGTCACACGCGTCCGCCCGGGCGTCGGGCGTTCGGCGTTCGGCGTCGGGCGTTCGGCGTCGGGCGTCGGGCGTCGGGCGTCAGGCGTCAGGCGTCAGGCGTCAGGGCACCGAACCCGCCGAGGCACCGAGCCACCGACCGCCAAACCTCCGGGCTACCGGACCACCGATCGACTGGCCCACCGGGCGTCCGGGGCTCCCGGGGGGCTCCGGCCCACCGGCCCACCGGAAGCAGACTCGCGTCGCCGGGATCAGACCCGCGTCGCCGCGGCCTCCCCCGTCCGCTTCCCTGCCAACCCCTCGGGGCTCACTCCCCGGACCGTCAGTTCGAGCAGCCGGCGTGCCTCGACGGCGGCCTCGGGGCGGCCCTCCGTGGCCAGGGCGATACCCGTGACCAGGGCGAGCAGATCTCCGGCGGTGACGTCCCGTGCCACCGCGCCCGCCTCGGCCGCGCGCCGCAGCAGCGGTTCCAGCCCGCGCGTGAGCACCACCGCACAGGCGCTCTCGTGGGACGGATCGTCCAGCCCGTCCTGGGCCAGGGCCTCGGCCATACCGCGCGCGGAGGCGCTGTAGTCGGTGAGCGCGCCCAGCCATTCGAGCAGCGCGGCACGGGGCTCGGGGGCCTCCGTCAACGACTCGGCGTGGGCGCACAGGGACTCGATCCGCTCGCTGAACACGGCCTGCAGCAGCGCGCGCCGGCCGGGAAAGTGCCGGCGCACCGTGGCGGAACCGACCCCCGCGAGACGGGCGATGCGTTCGAGCGAGGCGTCCGCGCCGTGGGCGGCGACCTCCTGCTCGGCGACGGCCAGGATGCGCGCGTAGTTGCGCCGGGCGTCCGCACGCTGACGGTCGGGCATGGCGTCCTCTCGTGGTTGCCAAGTGGCGGGGGCCTCCGTATCGTACCCGGAACGTAAACGGCGGGGCCCGCCACTTACGGCGCACCCCGCGCCGTCCGCCCTTCGCCGCTCCCTTTCACGCCCGGAGAACCGAGGAACGCCATGACCACATCGTCCACCCCCTCCCCCGCTCCCGTCCTGGTCACCGGTGCCACCGGGCACCAGGGCGGCGCCACCGCCCGCGCCCTGCGCGCCTCGGGCGTGCCCGTCCGGGCCCTGGTGCGCGATGCGCGCACCGACCGGGCCCGGGCGGTCGAGGCGCTCGGCGCCGAACTCGTCACCGGAGACCTCTACGACCGCGACTCCCTGATCGCGGCCGCCGAAGGGGCACGCGCGGTCTTCTCGGTCCAGCTCCCCGACATCGGCGGACGCGGCTTCGAGGGTGAACTGGCCCAGGCCGTCAACCTCATCGAGGCCGCGCGGACCGCCGAGGTGCCGCAGTTCGTACAGACCACGACCTCGGGCACGGGGCAGCACGGCACATGGGTGAAGGGCCGCTGGGCCTTCCTGGCGGACTACTACGCCACGAAGGCGGAGATACAGGACCGCGTCCGGGAGGCGGGGTTCGCGCACTGGACGCTGCTCAAGCCGTGCTACTCGATGGAGAACTTCCTGCCCTCGGAACGCGACGTGTTCCCGCGCGGTCTCGAGGGCGGGCTGGTGAGCCTGCTCAGGCCCGCGACGCGGCTGGCGCTGGTCGCACTCGACGACATCGGCAGCGCCGCGGCCGCGGCGATCGCCGAGCCGGAGCGGTTCGACGGCGTCGAGCTGGAACTGGCGGGCGACCGGCGCACGATGGCGGAGATCGCGGACATCCTCTCGCGCGTCTGCGGCACCGAACTGACCGCCCCCGACATGACGGAGGAGGAGGCGGTCACGGCCGGCATGTCCCTCGCGGGCCACGGACAGGCGTCCCTCAACGACCACCCCCAGCCGGCCGATCCGGCGTACGCCCGCGCGCTCGGCCTGCCCACGACCGACTTCGAGACCTGGGCACGTACACGGTTCCCCGTGGCCGCCTGAGCCGGGTCAGCGCCGCAGCCACTCGTCGAGCAGGGCCGCCTCGGCCTGGCTCAGAGTGCCCAGCCGGGGCAGCAGCGTGCGGAAGGCGGCGACGACGGCCGCCGGGTCCCGGGTCGTCACGACGGATTCGCCGACGAGGACGGCGTGGGCGACCGCGTCGAAGGCGGCCTCGGCCAACTGCGGATCCCTCTGCTCCGGCGGCAGGCTCAGCAGGGTGTGGACGGTGCCGATCCCGGCCGCGCGGATGAGGTGGACGGCACGCTCCTCGCTCACCCGAAGCAGCCCTGCGGCGGCGATCCGGTGCACCCGCTCGGCCAGGATCCGTACGCCCTCGGCCTCCGTCGGGGTCAGGCGCGCGCGGGCCGGGTCGAGCAGGAGCATGAACACATGCGGGTTGGACAGCCCGAAGTCGATCTGCGAGCGCCAGCCGGCACGGAGATCCTCGACGGGGTCGCCCGAGGACGCCACGGTCTGCTTGCGGGCCACGTGCTCCGCGAAGACGTGGTCGGCGGCGGCGTCCACCAGGTCGTCCTTGCCCTGGAAGAAGCGGTACAGAGCGGGTGGCTGCAGCCCGGCCTCCTGCGCCACGCGACGCGTGGTCACCGCGGCGGGCCCCTGCTCGCGCAGCAGGTCCGCCGCGACCTTCACGATGCGCTCGCGGGTGGTGTCTCGCCGCTCCGTGTTCGAAACCATGAACACGATGATATCGCCCGGGTGCGACCGATGATGTTTCCAGCGATACTACCGAGCGATGTCACCCGAGTCGACCCAAAGACACAGCTCACAGCCCTTAGAGGCACCCGACGCCCGCCATTGAGAACGTTGGAATTATCAGTGATATCGTTGACTCCGTCGTCATCCGCACAACGAACGGGAGTCCCCCATGCTGATCGTCACCGGAGCCACCGGCCGCCTCGGAGCGCTGATCGTCGACCGCCTGCTCGCGCGGGTCCCGGCCGACCGGATCGGGGTCAGCGTGCGCGACGTGGACAAGGCCGCGGGTCTCGCCGCGCGCGGAGTCCGGGTGCGCGCGGGCGACTTCACCGAGCCCGGCGGGCTGAAGCACGCCTTCGAGGACGCCGAGCGCGTCCTCGTCGTCTCCGCCTCCATCCGGGGCGAGGGCGCGGTCGCCGCGAACACCGCCGCGATCGACGCGGCGAAGGAGGCGGGCGCCCGGCGCATCCTCTACACCAGCCACCAGGCCGCCTCCGCCACGTCCCGCTTCCTGCCGCAGCCGGTCCACGCGGCCGCCGAGGAGCACCTGCGGCGACTGGGCGTTCCCTACACCGCGCTGCGCAACGGCTTCTACACCGCCACCCTGGAGCACTACATCGGTGCGGCGCTCGCGACCGGCACGCTCGCCGTGCCGCAGGACGGCCCGTTCTCCTGGACGGCCCACGAGGATCTCGCGAAGGTCGCGGCCGCCGCCCTGGCCGACGACGCGGGCGGGACGCTCGACGGCGTCACCCCGCCCCTGACGGCACCCGGCACGCTGGACTTCGCCGGGGTCGCGGAGGTCCTCGGCCGCCTCACGGGCCGCACCCTCCGCCATGTCGTCATGGGCGACGAGGAGTGGATCGCGGCGGTGGTCGCCGCCGGCATGCCGCGTCCGCTCGCGGAGTTCACCCTGACGATGTTCACCGCCGCCCGCGCGGGCGAGTTCGACGTCACCGGCCCCACGCTGGAATCCGTCATCGGCCGCCCCGCCCGTACCGTCGAGCAGGTCCTGGCCCCCCTCGTCGGCACCCGGTGAGCCGCCGCGGTCCCGCCTAGTGATCCCGGCGCCCTCGATGGACGCCGACGCTCACGGAGGCCGACGCTCACAAAATCGTGTGCCGCGGCGGCCCCGGCGATGCAGACTCGCCGCATGGTGGACATGGGCGCGTTCCGGGACGCGGTGGGCCGCTGGGCGGCCGGAGGTCCCGCCGGACCGGCGGAGGAACTGGCCGGACGGACGGGGGTGCGGGCGGCCGTCCTCGTGGAGGGGGCCAGTGATCTCGCCGCCGTGGAGGCGCTGGCCGAGCGCCGCGGCCGGGATCTGGCCGCCGAGGGGGTGTGCGTGGTCCCGATGGGCGGAGCGATGAGCGTCGGACGGTACGCCGGGCTCCTCGGCCCGGACGGCCTCGGGCTGCGCCTGTCGGGTCTGTGCGATGTACGCGAGCGGCCCTTCTTCGACCGCGGGCTGCGAAGGGCCGGCGCCCCGGCCGAGGGAGTGTTCGTGTGCGTGCGCGACCTGGAGGAGGAACTCGTCCGGTCGCTGGGGGCCGAGCGGGTCGAGGAGATCGTCCGCGACGAGGGCGAACTGCGCCCCTGGCAGACGTTCCTGCGCCAGCCGGCTCAGCACGGGCGGCCCCGGGAGCAGTTGCTGCGGCGCTTTCTCGGCACGAAGAAGGGCCGCAAGATCCGCTACGGGCGGCTTCTCGTGGAGGCCCTGGACGAGCGGCGGGTACCGGGGCCGCTCGAGGGACTGCTCCGGAGCCTGTGAGCGGCGCGCGGGGCGCGCACTCGCGCGCCCCGTGGACTCTCCCGCTACCTGCCCAGAACCTCCGTCGGAACGAGGGTCCGCAGGGAGGTGACGGGGTGTCCGATCGCCAGGGAACCGAGGAGTCCGCCGACCAGGGGCGCCCCCGGTGCCCCCGCGGACGGGGCGGGCAGCGGGGCGGCGGTCCCGGCGTGGGCCGGGGCGGCCTGCGCGGGGGCGGACGCCAGGAGCGCGGCGGTCAGGACGGGGAGGCAGGAGACGCGGGCGATTTTCTTGATCATGCCGACCTCAACGACCGTCCCCCCGCCGGGAAACGCCCGCCGGTCCCGCGTTGCTCCGGACCGGTTACACCGGGGGGACACCGCTCAGCCCGTCGCCTTCCGGATGCGCCCCAGGAGCGTGCGCAACTGGTCGCGCTCGGCGTCGGTGAGGCCGGCCGTCGCCTCGGCGAGAGCGTCGCGGTCGATCTCCTCGGCCTCGCGGTGGCACCGTCGGCCCTCGTCGGTGAGGCTGAGCAGGAACGCCCGCCGGTCCTCGGGGTGACGCACCCGCTCGACCAGTCCGTCCCGCTCCAGGCTGTCGACGATGGTGGTCGCGGTCCGGGCCGCGATGCCCGCGCGTTCACTCAGGTCCCGCATCCGCAGGGGTCGCTCGGCGTGGGCCAGCATGCGCAGCGCCCGCAGCCGGGCGACCGACGCCCCGCCCGCGCGCAACCGCACCTCCACGAACTGCCGCAGCCCGTGCGTCGTCTCGTAGAGCTCGTCCACCAGGACGTCGCTGCTGCCCTGCACTGCCATGGTGCCCACCTCGTGCCCGTCCGGTTCCTCACGTCGGGACCATTCTATGAGCACGCACATAGTGTGTATGCTCAGCAAGTGCTTTCACGTCGTCCCGGACAGCTCGTTCCGCGCCCGCGCAAGGGGCCGCACAAGAGTCCGCGCCCGAGCTCGCGCGAGACCCCGCGCACCCGTCTGCGCGCCGTCCTGAGCCAACGCTTCGTCGTCCCCGCCATGTGCGTCAGCGTGACCTTCATCGCGATCGTGGACGGCGCCATCACGACCGTGGCGCTGCCCTCGATCGCCCGTCAGTTCCATCTGACGACGGCCGCGCTGGACGGCGTCGTGGTCATCTATCCGGTCTGCCTGGCCATGGCCATCCCCGCCTCCGCCTGGCTGGTCGAGCGGTTCGGCGGCAAGCGGGTGCTGCTGACCGCGCTGGCCGGCTTCCTCCTCTCCTCGCTGCTGTGCGGCATCGCCGCCACGCTCGGTCAACTGGTCGCCTACCGGGCGGTGCAGGGGCTGTCGGCCGGTGTGCTGTTCCCGGCTTCCGCCGCCCTGCTGTTCAGCACGTTCAACACCGAGGAGCAGGTCCGCATCTCGCGGTACATGATCATCCCGCAGCAGATCGCCCCGGCCGCGGCACCCGTGCTCGGCGGACTCCTCGTGGACCGCCTGAGCTGGCGGTGGGTCTTCTACGTCAACATCCCGGTGGGGCTGCCCGCCCTCCTGTTCGGCGCGGTGTTCCTGGCCGCCCACCGGGGCAGCCGGCCGGGCCGCTTCGACCTGCCGGGACTGCTGCTCAGCGCCTCCGCGCTGGGCACCCTGATGTTCGGCGTGTCGGAGGGGCCCAACCGCGGCTGGTCCTCGGCGGCCGTCCTCGTCTCGCTCGTGCTCGGCACGGTACTGCTGGCCGCCACGGCCGTGTTCGAACTGCGCGTGCGGCACCCGCTGCTGAAGCTGCGTCTGTTCGCGAACCGGCTCTTCCGGGACACCAACCTGCTGAACCTGGTCGGTCTGATACCCATCATGGGCGCCATGTACATCGGCCCGCTCTTCCTCCAGCAGGCCCAGCACCGCTCCGCCCTGGAGTCCGGGCTGACCACCTTCCCCGAGGCGTTCGGGGTGCTGCTGACCGTCCAGCTCGTGGGCGTCCTGTACGCGAGGATCGGGCCCCGCCTCATCGTCGGGTGCGGCACCGCCGGGGTGTCCGCGGTGCTGCTGCTCTTCGCGACCTGCGACGCGGGCACCGGCCTGTGGACCTTCCGCGCCTACATGTTCCTCCTCGGTGTCGCCATGGGCTGCTTCTTCGTCCCGACGACGGTGGCCTCGATCGCCACGATCGACCGGCGGGACCTGGCCCACGCCTCCACCCTGAACACCGTCGTCCGCCAGACGGGCGGCGCGCTCGCACCGGCCGCGGTCACCACGGCGCTCGTGCTCGGCACCCCGTCGGCGGCAGCCGCGAACCCTCCCGTCGCCGCCTACCAGCACACCTATCTCGTGCTCGCGGCGATCGCCGCGCTGACCGCGCTGTTCGCCCTCGCCCTTCCCGACGGTCCCGCCCGGGCCGCGGCCCGCGCCACCTCCGGCACCTCCGCCGGCAGCCCCGTGCCCCCGGAGCAGGGCCAGGAACCGTGCGAGGCCCGAGGCGGCGGCGCACCGGACCGGCCGGGGGCGCGTACGGGTGATTGGGTAGGATGACGTGACCCTCGAACACCACCCGGCGGAGGCTCCCGTGACCAGATCGACGCGGTCGTCGGACGCCGTTCGCACCGACCGTGGCGACCAGGCCGACATCCAGGCGGTCAGCCGGGTCAGCCAGATCCTCTCCCTGTTCGACACGGCTCTCGGTGCTCGCCCGCTTCGCCGTCGCCACCGAGCGGGACTGTCTGGACGCCGTCGACGCGGCGGCCGCCGCGCAGGAGTCGTGGGCGGCGAGCGTGCCCCGCGAACGCGGTGAACTGCTGCGCACCGCCTACGACATCCTCACCGCCGAGGTGGAGGAGTTCGCCTCGCTCATGGTGCGCGAGAACGGCAAGTCCTGGGCGGACGCGCTCGGCGAGGCGCACTACGCCAAGGAGTTCTTCCGCTGGTTCGCCGAGGAGGCGGTCCGGGTCCCGGGCGACTACCGCCTCTCCCCCGCCGGCGACAAGCGGATCGTCGTCGACCGGCAGCCGATCGGGGTGTCGCTGCTGATCACCCCCTGGAATTTCCCGGCCGCGATGGCGACGCGCAAGCTGGCACCCGCGCTCGCCGCGGGCTGCGCCACCGTCCTCAAACCCGCCGCGGAGACGCCGCTCACCGCGGCCTACCTGGTGGAGGTGCTGCGCCGTGCCGGGGTGCCGGACGGTGTGGTCAACCTGGTCACCCCGGTGCCGCCGGGCCCGGCCGTGCGCAGGATGCTGGACCGTCCCGAGGTGCGCAAACTGTCCTTCACGGGGTCCACGGAGGTCGGCCGGGAACTGCTGCGCGGCTGCGCGGACACGGTCGTGCACGCCTCCATGGAGCTGGGCGGCAACGCACCCCTGCTGGTGCTGCCGGGCGCCGATCTGGAACTGACGGTCCGCGAGGCACTGCTCGCCAAGCTGCGCAACGGAGGTGCGGCCTGCACGGCGGCGAACCGTTTCTACGTCCACGCCTCCCTGCACGAGGAGTTCGTGGCCCGGATGGACGCCGCGCTCGCCGAGGTGACGGTCGGCCCCGGTACGGACCGGAGGCACACGCTCGGGGCGCTGGTCTCCCTCGCCGAACGGGACAAGGTGGCCGCCCTCGTCGACGCCGCCGTCGCACAGGGGGCGACGCTGGTAAGGGGCGGACACGCCCGCCCGGACGGCGCGTTCTACGAGGCGACGCTGCTCACCGGGGTGACGCACGGTTCCCCGCTCACGCGTACGGAGATCTTCGGCCCGGTGACGGCGGTCGTCCGGTACGAGGACGTCGACGAGGCGGTCCGGATGGCCAACGACACGGTGCACGGGCTGATGGCGTACGTGTTCGGCGAGGAACGGGAGGCGGTGGCCGTGGCCCGCCGTCTGGAGGCCGGGATGGTCGCGGTCAACCGGGGCGTGGTCAGCGATCCGGCCGCGCCCTTCGGCGGCGTCAAGCAGAGCGGTCTGGGCCGGGAGGGCGGTTCGGAGGGCATCCTGGAGTTCCTCGAGGAGAAGTACCTGGCACTGACGGCGTGACCGGCTGAACACCTGAGGGCAGGGCCGGCGGCCCGGCACGGAGCACCCGTGCCGGGCCGCCGTGCTGTGCGCCCACGGAGGCGGTCCGGTGGCCGTTCGAAACCTTTCCCGTCCCGCTCACGCCGCCTGCCCCCGCGTCCACGGACACCTCCTTGTCCACCGTGGCCGTTTCCGCATCGTGTCCGAACGGTGCGAACAGAGGTGCGCACATGCCTTGACCCTGGCGATCCGGCGACCTTACATTCCCCGAGTCATTCGTCATCGTGATGCATGTTCACATATGTAGTCAGCCAGTGGATGAGGTCCTCGTGCTCCAGGGCATCCTGTTCTTCCCGGTCACCCCGTTCGGGGCCGACGGGTCGGTCGACGTCGCGAAACTTTCGGATCATCTCAAGACGGGGATCGAGGCCGGTCCCGGAGGGGTTTTCGTGGCCTGCGGCACCGGCGAGTTCCACGCCCTCGGCGTGGAGGAGTACGCCGAGGTGGTGCGCACCGCGGTGCGGATGGCGGACGGCCGGGTGCCCGTCTTCGCCGGCGCCGGCGGCGCCCTCCCCCTGGCCCGGCAGTACGCGCGGGCTGCCGAGGAGGCCGGCGCGGACGGTCTGCTGCTGATGCCCCCGTACCTGGTCGCGGGTCCGCCGGCCGGACTGGTCGCCTACGTCCGCGAGGTCGTGTCGGCCACCTCCCTCGACGTGATCGTCTACCAGCGGGCCAATGCCCGCCTGGACGTGACTTCCGCCCTGGAGGTGGCCCGCATGCCGCGGGTCGTCGGCCTCAAGGACGGCACCGGCGACCTCGACCTGCTCTCGCGGATCGTGACGGCGGTCCGGGCGGACCCCGCCACCGGCGGCCCCGCCTTCCAGTTCTTCAACGGCATGCCGACCGCCGAGGGCACCCAGCTCGCCTACCGAGGCATCGGCGTGGACCTGTACTCCTCCGCCGTCTTCTGCTTCGCCCCCGAGATCGCCCTCGCCTTCCACCGGGCGGTGACGACCGGGGACGCGGACACGGTCCAGCGGCTGCTGGCCGGCTTCTACCATCCGCTGATCGCCCTGCGCGAGCGTGTGCCCGGCTACTCGGTGTCCCTGGTCAAGGCGGCCGTCCGGCTGCGCGGGCTGGACGTCGGCGGCGTACGGCCGCCCCTCGTCGACCCGGCCCCCGAGGACCTCGCCGAGCTGGAGCGGATCATCGCGCGCGGGGAGGCCCTGCGATGAGCGAGGCACTGCGGATCACCCGCGTCGACATCACCCCCGTGGCGTTCAAGGACCCGGCCCTGCTCAACGCCGTCGGCGTCCACGAGCCCTACGCGCTGCGCGCGGTCCTCGAGGTGCACACGGACCAGGGCCTGACCGGCCTGGGCGAGACCTACGCCGACGAGGGACACCTGCGCCGGCTGCGCACGGCCGCCGACGCGCTGATCGGCATGGACGTGCACGACCTCGGTCCGATGCGCCGGCGCGTCGCCGAGGTGCTCGGCGGTGACAGCGGCAGCGACGGCCACGGCCTCACCGGCATGATCACCACCAGCAGCACGGTCGACCGGGTCTTCTCCCCCTTCGAGGTGGCCTGCCTGGACATCCGGGGGCACGCCACCGGCCGCCCCGTCAGCGACCTGCTCGGCGGCGCCGTGCGCGACCGGGTGCCCTTCAGCGCCTACCTCTTCTACAAGTGGGCCGCTCACCCCGGGCACGAGCCCGACGGCTGGGGTCCCGCGCTGGACCCGGAGGGCATCGTCGCGCAGGCCCGGCGCATGGTGACGGAGTACGGCTTCACGGCCATCAAGCTCAAGGGCGGCGTGTTCCGTCCCGAGCAGGAGGTGGAGGCGGTCCTCGCCCTGCGCGAGGCGTTCCCCGGACTGCCGCTGCGCCTGGACCCCAACGCCGCCTGGACGGTGGAGACCTCGCTGAAGGTGGCCCGGGACCTGGACGGCGTCCTGGAGTACCTGGAGGACCCGACGCCCGGCCAGGAGGGCATGGCACGGGTGGCCCGCGAGGCCTCGATGCCGCTGGCCACCAACATGTGCGTGGTCGCCTTCGACGAGCTGCCCGCCGCGGTGTGCGGCGAGGCCGTGCAGGTGGTGCTCTCCGACCACCACTACTGGGGCGGCCTGCAGCGCTCCAAGCTGCTCGCGGGGATCTGCGACACCTTCGGTCTCGGGCTGTCCATGCACTCCAACTCCCATCTCGGCATCAGCCTCGCGGCCATGACGCACCTGGGGGCCGCCACCGAGAACCTCACCTACGCGTGCGACACCCACTGGCCGTGGAAGGACCCCGCGGAGGACGTGATCGCGCCCGGCGCGCTCGGCTTCCGCGACGGTTCCGTCGCCGTGCCCCGCGCCCCGGGCCTCGGCGTGGAGCTGGACCGCGACGCGCTGGCCGTGCTGCACGAGCAGTACCTGCGCTGCGGGCTGCGCAACCGCGACGACACCGGATACATGCGCCGGCTCGACCCGACGTACGAGAAGAAGTCGCCGCGCTGGTGACACCGGGCGGCAGCCGCCCTCAAGGACCCACCCCCCTCAGGCATTTCGCACCCTGCCCCTCTCCCCGCTCCCTCACGACAAGAAGGTCCTCTTATGCATTGGCTGGACTGGGCCACCCTCGGCGCCTACTTCGTGGTGATGCTCCTCATCGGTGTGTGGTCGCACCGGCGCGTCAGCGACGTCTCCGACTACTTCACCGGCGGCGGCCGGATGCCCTGGTGGCTGACCGGCATCTCGCACCACATGTCCGGTTACAGCGCCGCCGTGTTCGTCGCCTACGCCGCGGTCGCCTACAACTACGGCATCACCGTCTACGTCTGGGCCTTCCTGCCGCTCGCCCTCGGCACCGGCGTCGGCGCCTTCCTCTTCGCACCCCGCTGGAACCGGCTGCAGAAGCGCTTCAAGGTGGCCTCGCCGCTTGAGTACCTCAAGCGCCGCTACAACGTGCCCACCCAGCAGGCGCTGGCCTGGAGCGGTGCCGCGCTCAAGGTGTTCGACGTGGCCGCCAAGTGGGCCTCGGTGGCGGTGCTGCTGAAGGTCTTCACCGGTATGTCCATGACCAACGGCATCCTGCTGACCGGCATCATCACGCTGCTGTACTGCACGGTCGGCGGGTTGTGGGCCGACGCCCTCACCGAGTTCGGCCAGTTCATCATCCAGGGTGTGGCCGCGCTGTCCATGATGTGGGTGGTCCTCGACCGGCTCGGCGGCATCTCGGGGCTCGGCACCCTGTGGCACCGGCTGCCCGAGGGGCACACCGACCCGCTCGTCGGCCCCTACACGGCCGGCTTCCTCACCGCGTACGTCGTCGTGAAGCTCTTCGAGTACAACGGCGGCATGTGGAACCTGGCCCAGCGGTACATGGCCACCGACTCGCCCAGGTCCGCCCGGCGTTCGGCCGGTCTCTCGGCGGCGCTGTACCTGGTCTGGCCGGCGATCCTGCTGCTGCCCGCGGTGGCCGCGCCGGTGCTCATGCCGCACGTCGCCGACCCGCAGCAGACCTACGCGCTGATGGCGCAGTCCTACCTTCCGATGGGCCTGGTGGGTCTGACTCTGGCCGGCATGTTCTCGCACACCATGGCCATGGCCTCCTCCGACGCCAACGCCGTCTCCGCGGTGGTCACCCGGGACATCCTGCCCGCCCTCTTCCCGAGCTTCCGCAACGCGAGCGGCGAGCGCGGCCTGCTCGCGGGCCGGGTGTTCACGGTGGTCTTCATCGCCGGTTCCATGATCGTGGCCATCGAGGCCGACCACTTCGGCGGCGTCCTCGGCATCATCGTGGGCATGGTCGCGGCCGTCATGGGCCCGATCTCCATCCCGATGCTGCTCGGTCTGCTGCCCGCCTTCCGCCGCTGCGGACCGCGCGCGGCCCTCGCGTCCTGGGCACTCGGGCTCGGCGGGTACTTCTTCGTCAAGTACGGCCTGGACGGGGCCTCGCAGACCACGGTCGTCGTCACCCCCCTGGTGACCTCGCTCCTCGTCTACACGGTGCTCGGCCTGATCATGCCGGAGCCCAACGCCGAGGCGGACGCCGTCGTCGCCGCGGTCTCCGGTCCGGACGACGACCTCGCACCGAGCCCGGCCGTCGCACAGCAGCCGGTGGTGGAGCAGGCCTGACACACGGTTCCGCCGAAGGCCGTAGTCCCTTCTGGGGCCGCGGGCGGTGCAACGGGGGGTACGCGGGAGTGAGACGCCCGCGTACCCGGTCCGGTGCGCCGCCCGCGGCCCGCTGCCCGTCGAGGGCACGGTCACCGCGCGCGGGCACGGTCACCGCGCGCGGGCCGCGATGTTCAAAGGGCGGGTGAGGGTGCTCAGGGGGCGCAGGTGCGGGTGACGGTGTCGCCGCGCGCGAGGCGTTCCACCGTCACCCGCACCCGCGGCAGCGGGGTGCCGTCCGCGGTGCCCGCCGCGTCGGCGGCTGTGCACACCAGTTGGCGCAGCGCGCCGCGCGACTCCCAGCCCCCAAAGGCGCGCAGTCGCACGGTGCCGGTCCCCTCGGGGGCGCCGACGGGGGCGGGCGGCGGCCCGGTGTGGCCGACGAGACCGCGGGCCCGTTCGGCGGCGTCGGGTCCCTCGGCCAGGTCGCGCAGGGCGGTGCCGAGCGGGTCGGGGCCGCGGGAGGCGCGGGAGACGCGTTCGAGGCCCCGCGCGGAGTAGAAGTAGACGTGCACGGCGGCCGCGGGGCCGAAGGCCCGCGCGGGCGGGCCCGCGGCGGGGGATCCGGCCGGTACGGGGGCGGTGTCCCCGATGCCGCACCCGGCCGGCGCCAGCAGGAGGGGGAGGAGGAGCGGCAGTGCGCGGCGCCGGCTCATGCGGGCTCGCGCGGCAGGGTGAGGGTGAACACCGCTCCTCCCTCGGGTGAGTTGGCGGCGGCGAGGGTACCTCCGTGCAGCCGGGCGTTCTCGGCGGCGATGGCCAGGCCCAGGCCGCTGCCCTCGCTGCGGGTGCGGGCGGTGTCCCCCTTGGTGAAGCGGTCGAAGACGTGCGGGAGCATGTCCTCGGCGATGCCGGGCCCGTTGTCGTGCACGGTGAGGACGAGCCGTTCGGCCTCTGTGCGGGCCCGGATGCGTACCCGAGCCCCCGGTCCGCCGTGGCGCAGGGCGTTGCCGGTGAGGTTGGCCAGGACGACGTCGATGCGGCGCGGGTCGAGGCGGGCGCGCAGACCGCCGGGCACCTCGACCGTGACCCGGTCCTGCCAGTGGCGCAACGCGAGTGTCTTGTGCAGGAGTTCGCCGAGGTCGATCTCGTCGAGGTCGAGCCGGGCGGCGCCGGCGTCGAACCGTGAGATCTCCATCAGGTCCTCCACGAGGTGGGCGAGTTTGCGGGTCTCGTCGGCGACGAGGGTGATGGCCTCGGAGGTCTCGGGGCCGAGGTGGCCCGCCGCCGCGTCGTCGTCGAGGAGTCCGGTGACGGCGGTCATCGCGGCGAGCGGGGTGCGCAGTTCGTGGGAGACGTCGGCGGCGAACCGGCGCGCTCTGGCCTCCATGGCGCGCAGGGTGGCGGCGTCCTCCTGGAGGGTGGCGGCCATGGTGTTGAACGCGCCCCCGAGATCCGCGAGTTCGTCGTGCCCGGTGACCTCGATACGGGTGTCGAGGTCACCGGTGGCCATGGACTCGGCGGCGGACCGCAGCCGTCGTACCGGGCGCAGCACCCGGCGGGCGGCGAGCAGCGCGGGGATCAGCGAGGCGAGCACGACGGGCAGTGCCCCGGCGCGGGCGGCGCGGACCAGGGAGGTGACGTCCTGTTCCTGGGCGGTGAGGGAGAAGGTCGCGTAGACGACGAGTCCGGAGGGCCGGCCGGGGTGGTCGGCGGGGACGACGGGCAGGGCCACGGCGAGCCGGGGCCGCCCGTCCCGGTGGTAGCGCTGCACCAGGGCAGTGGTGGCCCGGGCGGCGCGGTCCTCCAGTCCGGCGGGGAGGCCGGGTCCGGGGCCGCGCGCGGAGACGGGGGTGCCGTGGCGGTAGGCGGCGGCGACCCGCCAGTCGCGTGCCCCGCCGGCGCGGTCGAGTTGCAGGGCCAGGCCGCGCAGGTCCGCCTCGGTGGGGCGAGCGGGCAGATCGGGGGCGAGGGAGGCGACCTGGGCGCGCAGGTCGCGCACCGCGTTGTCCTGGGCGCGCGCGAGGATCGCGGTGCGCGCCTGCTGGAAGGTGAGCGCGGCGGTGGTGAGCGCGCTGAGCGCGGCGACCAGGACGAAGGTGACGACGAGCCGGGTGCGCAGGCCGCTGGGGAGAAGGCGGCGCCGCATCGCGGGCCGCCCGGCCACGGGTGACCCGGCCGCGGGTGACCCGGCCGCGGGTGACCCGGCCGCGGCCCGGCGCCTCACAGCGGGCCGAACCGGTAGCCGAAGCCGCGCACGGTCTGGATGTGGCGGGGGTGACGGGGGTCCTCCTCGATCTTGGACCGCACCCGCATCACACACGCGTCCACCAGCCGCGCGTCGCCGTAGTAGCTGTGCTCCCACACCTGCTCCAGCAACTGTTGGCGGCTGAAGGTCCGTTCCGGCCACGCGGAGAGGAACAGCAGCAGCTTGAGCTCCGAGGGCGCGAGCGTCACCTCCGTGCCGCTCCGGCACACCCGCAGGGCGAGCCGGTCGATCTCCAGGTCCCCGTGCACGGTGGGCTCGGCGCCCGCCGCGGGGCCCGGCTGGGAGGGGGCGAGGCGGCGCATCACCGCGCGCATCCGCGCCTCGATCACCTCGTCGCTGGAGGGCTTGACGATGTAGTCGTCGGCGCCCGCCTCCAGGCCCACGACCACGTCGATGTCGTCGCCGCGGGCGGAGAGGATGACGACGGGCACCTGGCTGGTCTCCCGGATGCGCCGGCACACCTCGAGACCGCTCATGCCGGGCAGCATGAGATCCAGCAGGACGAGATCCGGAGGGGAGGCGGCCAGCGCCTCCAGACCGTCCTCGCCGGTGGCGACCGCCTCGGTCTCGTGGCCGCGGCGCCGCAGGCCCAGGGTGACCCCGCGCCGCACGGCCGGGTCGTCCTCGATGAGCAGGACTCGTGTCATGGGCCGCGCCTCTCCGTTCGCCTCGGCATCGTGCCGTCTTCGTGTCGTCCGTCGTGCCGTCGTGCCGTCGTGTGGTCGTACCGTCGTGTGGTCGCGTGGCAGTGCCGTCGCACTCGCCCCGGGACCGGCGCGGTGGTCAGCCGGCGCCGTCCGCCGTCTCGGCGGGAGCCGCCGCGCCGTTCTCGTCGCACCGGACGGACCAGGCCTCGCCGCTGATCCCCGACTCGTGGACACGCACGGTCACGTCCGCCGGTTCCCGTCCGCCCGGGACGCCCGGCGCGGCGGCGGCCGTGCACACCAGCTGGTTCACCGCCGCCCGGTCCAGCTCCGCGACCACCCACGGCAGGTTCAGGTCCACGGTTCCGGCCGAGGCCCGCGCGCGGACCACGTGCGCGCCCCGCGGCACGGCGGTGCGCAGCCCGCGCCCGCGCTCGGCACGGGTGGGGCCGTCCAGCAGGGCGTCGAGCGCGGCCTGCGGCCCGGCCGTCCCCTTCGGCGCCGGGCGGGTGACGGGCCAACTGCCGTGCCGGGTGAGGAAGTACACCCGGAGCCGCCCCTCCCCGTCGGTCGTCCGCCGGCCCTTGGCGGGTGCGCCCGCCGCGAGCGGACCGGTGTCCCCGACACCGCATCCGGTGAGCAGGGCCGCCGCCAGCAGCAGTCCGGCCGCGGCGCGCCCACGAGGGCCCGGCCGGTACCGCGCCCGTGGGCGCCCGTCCCCGAGTGTCCGCTCGCTCCGCATCGCCGCGTCTCCCTCCCCGCATCCGTCCCTCGTGTCCCGTCCCCGTGTCCCGGGGGCGCCTACGGTGCCACCGGGAGGTACAGGCGGTCCACGTCCACCGTCCCGGCGCCCGGGTGCGGGCGGGGGATCGCCGCCCACACACCGGCCGCGAGGACGGCCGCGACCGCGAGCACCACCACGCCACGGCGCCCGGTGGCCCAGCGGGCCCGGAACCGTACCGGATCCTCCACGAGGTGTTTCGACAGGACGGCCGCCGCCAGCGACAGGCCGATCAGCACGGCGGTGCGGGACCAGCCGTCGAAGCCGAGCACACTCGCGGGCAGCAGCAGGTACACCGGCCAGTGCCACAGGTACAGACTGTAGGAGAGTTCGCCGAGCCGGACCGGTGCCGTGCCGCCCACCAGCCGCCCGGTGCGGCCGCCCGGCGCGGCGGCGAGCAGCGCGAGGAGGAGTGCCGCGCCGAGCGAGTGCAGGAACATGCCGCCCCGGAAGAGCGCGGGGGCCTGCTGCCCGTCGGTCAGCGCCCAGGAGGCCACCAGCCCGCACAGCAGCAGCGCGGACAGCGCGTCCGGCACCGCCGACGGGAGGCGGTCGACCAGCGAGGACACCGGCAGGGCGGCGGCCGCGGCGCCCAGCAGCAGGGCGAACGCCCGGGTGTCGGTGCCCTCGTAGGCGCGTGTGGTGTCCACCGCCTGCCCGAGGTGGAACATCAGGACGAGGGAGAGGAGGGCCCCCGCGAGCGCCGTGCCCGCCACCCGCCACCGTCCCGCCCGGCCGCGTCCGGCGATCGCGACCACGAGCGGCCAGACGAGGTAGAACTGCCACTCCACTGCGATGCTCCACAAATGGGAGTAGAGCCGGGTGTCGGAGGCGTCCCAGTAGCCGACCTGCTCGGTGATGAAGTGCCAGTTCACCGCCTGGGCCGCCGCCCAGGGCGCGTCGTCGAGGGCGAGGGCGAGCTGGGCGGGCGTACCGAAGGCGTCGGCCAGCAGCAGCACGGCCACGCCCATGACCAGCAGCGCGGGCAGCAGACGCCGTGCCCGCCGCCCCCAGAAGGCGAGCAGCCGGACGCGGCCGTGCCGTCCGGTCTCCTCCAGCAGCAGCCCGGTGATCAGGAAGCCGGAGAGGACGAAGAACAGGTCGACACCGAGGAATCCGCCGCGCAGCCGTCCGGCGTGGAAGAGCAGGACGGCCGCGACCGCCAGCCCCCGCAGACCGTCGAGGGGGGCGAGGTGCGCACGGGGGCCGGGGGCGCCGCCCTCCGGGCCGGGGAGGCGGGCGGGGCGGTCGGCCAGACGCTGGTGAGCCATCGGGTTCCTTCATCGGGAGCGTCGGGAGGGAGCGGTGGGCGAGGCGGGGCGAACCCGGCGAGAGGGGGCGGCCCGGCGGGAGGGGCCCGGGCGCGAGGGGGCGGCCCGGGCGCGAGGGGGCGGCCCGGGCGCGAGGGGTGCCGGGTTCAGCCGCAGCCGAGCTTGGCGTAGCGCCGGTCCCCGGTCCATCCGCCCTCGGCCCACCGCTTCGGGGCGGCGGGAGTGAAGTCGTAGAGCTCGCCGAGCCGTTCGGTGAACCACTTGGCGAAGCCGGCCGAGCCCTGCTGGCAGGAGTGGATGCCGTCGGAGGCGCGCTGGGCCCGGTCGGCGGTGGCGTCGGTGCCCCACAGTTTCGAGGCGTCGAGGAAGTGCACGTGGTCCGCCTCGGCCTTGGCCACGGCCCGGGCGGCCTCGGGTGCGCTCTTGATGGCGTCGGTGTGCCCTGCGTAGAAATCGTCGATCTTGTACGGCGGCGCGGACACGAGGACGAGGTCCGCCCCGGCGTCCTTCGCGGCCCCGGCGAGCTTCTCGTAGGAGGCGCGCTGCTGGGCGGGGGTGCCCCAGTCGTAGGTGGTGATCTGGTAGGCGAGCACGTCGGGGCGGAACGAGGCGAGGTCCGCGCGCAGTTGCTTCCAGGTCGTCCGGGCCAGTGTCGTGCTCATCCGGTCGCCCTCGACGACGGTGCCGCCGCCGTCGGAGGAGTCGTTCTTGAACGAGGCGCCACTGGCTTTCAGCGCGGCCCCCAGGGGCGGGGCCTCGACGCCCGCGATGGAGTCGCCCACCCACAGCACCTTCTTGTCCGTCCGGGCGGCCGTGTCCCGGGCGGGGGCGGACTTCGACGCGGTGGTCCTCGTCCCGTCCGCCCCGTCGTCCCCGCATCCGGCGAGGGCGCCGAGGATGCCCACGGCTGCCAGCAGCGCGGCGGCCGACCGGACGGAACGGCGGTGGCGGGCGCGGGAGTCGGTGGGGGTTGGGGTGGTGCGGGTCCGGGTCTTCGTCTGGTTTCGCATGGCGGGTAGCTCACCAGGCGCGAAGACCCTTCGGCCGTGTTGTCATCCGTTGCTCACACGACGGGAGAGCGGCCGTCACACGCACGCGGTGGCACGTGTCGGTGCCGTGCGACCCGGGCAGTGTGTCCCAACGCCCTGTCCGGGCGGCCCCGTTGCGCCCCGGCGACACGGTGTGCGCATACCCGCCGGTTCGTCTTCCGGGCCCCCTGCCGTGGCCTATCATGACGCTGCCTCCATCAGGGTGGGCCGTGGGGCCCGCGAGCTGCTCGAAGCCGCGTTCGGCGTGCACGGCCGAACGGATGGAGAACGTTGTCCACGCGTAGCCGAGCCGACACCACACGTGCCCCGCCGGCTTCGGGACATGCCCAGAGGGAAGGCGAAGTCGGTGCAACCAGGCCATGAGACGGATCCGGCGCAGATAGGCCGCTACCGCGTGATACGCCGGCTCGGTCAAGGCGGCATGGGGCGGGTGTACCTGGCGCGTTCTCCGGGTGGGCGCCCCGCCGCCGTGAAGGTCATCAACGACCATCTGCAGCACGACGAGCAGGTGATGAGCAGGTTCCGCCGCGAGGTGGAGACACTGGCCACCGTGCGCAGCGCGTTCACCGCCGCCCTGATCGACTCCGAGCTGGACGCGCCCCCGTTCTGGCTGGCCACCGAGTACGTGCCGGGGCCGACGCTGCACTCGGCGATCGTGGACGGGGGGCCGTTCCCGCCGGAGCTGGGGCGGGCCGTGCTGGCGGCCCTGGCCGAGGGGCTGGCCGACCTCCAGGGGCACGGGGTGTGGCACCGCGACCTGAAGCCGCACAACGTCATCCTGTCCGCCACCGGACCCCAGCTCATCGACTTCGGTATCGCCCGGACCATGGGTGCGGCCGAACTCACCCAGGTGGGGAGCTGGTTGGGCACGCCCGGCTACATGGCGCCGGAGAGCATCACCGACGGCGACACCGGTGCCGCCTCCGACGTCTTCGCCCTCGGCGCCACTCTCGTGTTCGCCATGACGGGCCGTCCGCCCTTCGGCGAGGGCTCGATGGCGACGGTCTCGTACCGGACGGTGCACGAGGACGTCGATCTGAGCGGGGTGGATCCGGACATCGCCGAGCTGATCGCGGCGTGCATGCACCGCGACCCGGAGCAGCGGCCCACACCGCAGCAGATCATCGACCGGTGCGCCTCGGACATCGACCTCGTGCAGCACCCCGCCTACCAGAAGGCGCTGGGCGCGCACGGGGCGGCGACGCCGGTGGAGAACGCGACGGTTCCGGCGGGTGTGCGGCAGGAGCTCGCCGGGGGTGCCGCCGCCTCCCCCACGGTCGTGGCCACCCGCTTCGAGGCCGCGCCCGGTGCCGGTGCGGGCACGCCCGTGCCCCCCGGCTTCGGCCCCGCCCCGGCCGTGCCCGGGGGTCCCCCCGTGCCGCCGCGCCGGAACAGGACCCGTCTCCTCGTGGCCGGTGCCGTCGCGGCGGTCCTGGTGATGGCCGCGGCGGCCGGGACCCTCGTCTACCGGGCCGCGCAGGACGACTCCCCCGGTGACCGCAAGCCCCCGGTCGCCGGCCGGGCTTCCGACCGGCCGGCCGGCGCGACCAAGGCACCGGCGGGCGGCGAGCCCGCCGGGCGGACGTCCCCGGACGCCAGCAGGCCGGCGCCCGAGGCGCCCAGGAACGTGTCCGTCAACGCGCCGCACACGCTGGCCGTCGGCGAGTTCGTGGAGAGCGCGAACCGGAAGCTGGTCATGCAGCCGGACGGCAACCTCGTGGTGTACGACGAGAACGCGCGCGCCCGCTGGGCGAGTCAGACCTTCGGGGAGAACTACACCGCCGTGTTCCAGGAGGACGGGAACCTGGTGGTGTACGCCCCCGGACACAAGGCCGTGTGGGCCAGCAACACCAACGGCAACGAGGGCTCGGTCCTGCTGCTCCTGGAGAACGGCAACGTGGTCGTCCAGCACGGTTCCGACGTGCTGTGGGAGGCCGGCAGCGACCGCTGAACCGTCCGCCGTCCCGCCCTCACCCGCGCCTCCGGGGCCAAGTGCCCACGGGGGCGCGGGGGTTGACGGGGCGGGCGGGAGGGGAAGGGTACTCGCGGAACCAGACAGGACAACGATGTCAGTCTCTGGACGGAGGCCTCGGTGCGCAGAGCATCGCCCGGTTCGCGTCATCCCTTCCTGCCCGCCTGGACCGTTCTCGTTCTCGGCTTCCTGCTCGCTCTCGGACCGCTCGCCCCACCGGGCCACGCGGCCGACGGCGGCGAGGGGGCCGGGGGCGGCTGGACCGTGCGGCAGCCGGGGAAGGCGCACGACGGTGTCTCGGCCGTCGTGCGCCTCGACCCCGCCGACGGAACGGTCACCCTGGCCGCCCGCAGGGGCGCCACGACCGTGCTCGAACCCGCTCCCGTCGGCCTCGTCACCCGGACCGCCGACCTCACCTCCGGGCTGCGGCTGCTGAGCCGCGGCACCCGGCGGGTGACCGAGCACTACACCATGACCACCGGCAAGCGGCTGCGGCGTACCGTGCGGGCCACCGAGGCCCGGTTCTCCTTCACGGGCGCCGGGGGCACCCGCCTCGACCTCCTCGTCCGGGTCTCCCACGACGGCGTCGCCCACCGGTACGTGCTGCCCGCCCGGGGCGAGGTCACCGTGGTGCGGGAGGCCTCCGCGTTCCGCCCGCCCGCCGCCGCGCGGGCCTGGCTGTCGTCCTACACCCCCAACTACGAGCGCACCTTCGCCCCGGCCGACGCGGCGAACGCCCCGGACGGCTCCTACGCCTACCCCGCGCTCTTCCGGGTGGGCGGCACCTACGCGCTGCTCACCGAGTCCGATGTGGACGGCCGCTACGACGGCAGCCACCTCGTCCACCGGCAGGGCACCGCGGAGTACACCGTGGCCCTGGCCGACGCCTCGGTCACCTCCACCGGGCCCCTCGCCACGCCCTGGCGCACGGCGGTGATCGGGGACCTGGCCACGGTCACGGAGTCCACCCTGGTCGACGACCTGGCGCCGCCCTCCCGTGTCGCCGACACCTCCTGGATCCGGCCCGGCAAGGTGGCCTGGTCCTGGCTGGCCGGCTTCGGCGCCGCCCAGCGCAGCCTGGCGACACAGGAGCGGTTCGTCGACTACAGCGCGGCCCACGGCTGGCCGTACACGCTGGTGGACGACGGCTGGAAGACCACCGACTGGATGCCGCGGCTCATCGACTACGCCCGGGCCCGGGGGGTCGGTGTCCTGCTGTGGGTGCACTACACCGACCTGGACACGGCCGCCGAACGCGCGGAGTTGCTGCCCCGGGTGAAGAAGTGGGGCGCGGCCGGACTGAAGATCGACTTCATGGACTCCGACTCCCAGGAGCGCTTCGCCTGGTACGACGACATCCTGCGGGACACCGCCCGGGAGGAACTGCTGGTCAACTTCCACGGCGCCACCCTGCCCAAGGGCATCCAGCGGACCTGGCCGCAGGTGATGACGATGGAGGCGGTCTACGGCGCCGAGCAGGGCGACGTCCCGGCCGCCGACCTGGCGACGCTGCCGTACACCCGCAATGCCGTGGGGTCGATGGACTACACCCCGATGGGCTTCCAGTTCGGCACGCGCACCGTCTCCGACGCCGCCGAGCTGGCGCTGTCGGTGGTGTACGAGTCCGGGTTCCAGAACTTCGCCGGTTCGGTGGCCGCGTACCGGGACCGTCCGGAACTGGAACGGTTCCTGGAGCAGGTGCCGACCGTGTGGGACGCGTCACGGCTGCTGTCCGGGGAGCCCGGGCAGGAGGCGACGTTCGCCCGGCGGCGGGACGGCCGGTGGTTCCTCGGCAGCGTCGGCGCCGGGCCCGCCGGACAGCGGCGGGTGCCGCTGTCCTTCCTGGGCGGCGGCAAGTGGCTGCTGGAGGTGGTGCGGGACGGCGACGACGGGCTGGTCCGCGAGCGGCACGTCCTCACCCGGCACGACACCCTGCGCGTGCCCGTGCACGAGCACGGCGGCTTCGCCGCGCTGGTGTGCCGCGCCGCCCCGGGCCGGGACACCTGCGACCGGCCGGTCTCCCGGCTCCCGCTGACCACGCTCACCGTGTCGCCGGGGAGGGCGGACGTCGACGCCGGCGCCTCGATCGGCGTGGACGCCCGCTTCGCGGTGGAGGACGCCGGATCGGCGCAGGACGTCACCGTCACCCTCCGCACCCCGGACGGCTGGTCCGTCGCGGGGGACCCGGCCCGCGCCGACCGGGTCGGCACCGGCGGGGAACTGGCCGGGCACTGGACCGTCAGGGTCCCGCCGGACGCCGCGGAGGGCGGCCGCGATCTGGTGGTCACCACGAAGTACCGGGCGGGGGCCCAGGTACTGACGGTGGAGCGCACCGTCCGCGCGTACGTCTCCCCGCCGGGCGTCGACCACGTCGGCGACCTGCCGTTCGTGTCGGAGAGCAACGGCTGGGGTCCCGTCGAGCGTGACATGTCCAACGGAGAGACGGCGGCGGGCGACGGCGGGCCGCTCACCCTCCGGGGCACCGTCCACGACAAGGGGCTCGGGGTGCACGCCGAGAGCGAGGTCGTGGTCGATCTGGACGGCGCCTACCGGCGGTTCACCGCGGCCGTGGGCGTGGACGACGAGGTGGCCGGCAAGGGCAGCGTCGTCTTCGAGGTGCTCGGCGACGGACGGACGCTGGCCACCACACCGGTACTGACCTCGGCCGACGCGGCCCGGGCCCTCGATGTCGACGTGAGCGGGGTGCGGCGGCTGACGCTGCGGGTCACCGACGGCGGGGACGGCGTCGACTCCGACCACGCCGACTGGGGGGAAGCGCGGCTGCTCTCGTGAGGCGGGGGGCCGGTGGCGGTGTGTGAAGCACCGCCACCGGCCCCGTGTGTCATGCCTGAGGACGGTGTGCGGGGCGCGGAGGTACTCGTTCCTCAGTAGCCGGATTGCCGTAACGGTGACGACGACGGAAGGGGGTCCGCCCGGAAAGCCTTGAGGGGTTCCCGAGAGAGATACGGAGACCCTTTCCATGGCGACCTTCTTGTACCGGCTGGGCCGTGGCGCCTTCCGACGACGCCGGTGGGTGACGCTGGTGTGGGTGGCGGTGCTGGCCGTCGTCGGCCTCGGCGCCCTCAACGCGTCCGAGGCGTCCGACGACTCCTCCGGGATGCCGGGGATCGAGTCGCAGAAGGCGTTCGACCTCATCAACGAACGGTTCCCCGGCGCCGAGGCCGACGGGGCGAGCGCCCGGATCGTCTTCGTCGCACCCGACGGGCAGAGGATCACCGCGGCCCCGAACCGTGCGGCCGTCGACGCGCTGGTGACCTCGGTGTCCGACGGACTCCAGGTGGCGGACGTGGTGAGCCCCTTCGACGCAGGGGCCGTGAGCAAGGACGGGTCCACGGCGTACGCCACGGTCACGTACAAGGTGAAGGACGACGACGTCAGCCGGGCGAGCAGGGACGACCTCCTCGACGCCGTCGGCGAGGCCCGCCGGACGGGACTGACCGTCGAGGCCGGCGGCGGCGCGGTGGCGAGCGAGCCCTCGAGCGGGGTGGGGGAGATCCTCGGCCTCGTCGTCGCCGCCGTGGTGCTGCTGCTCACCTTCGGTTCCCTGGCCGCGGCCGGACTGCCGCTGATCACCGCGGTGGTCGGCGTGGGCGTCAGCATCGCCTCGATCATGGCACTGGGCAGCGCGCTCGGCCTGTCCTCGAACAACGTCGAGCTGGCCATGATGATCGGCATCGCCATCGGGATCGACTACGCCCTGTTCGTGGTCTCCCGCTACCGGGAGGAGCGGGCACACGGGCACGCCCCCGAGGAGGCGACCGGGCGGGCCGTGGGCACCGCGGGTTCCGCCGTGGTCTTCGCCGGGCTCACGGTGTTCATCGCGCTGGCGGGGCTGTCGGTGGTGGGGGTGCCGGAGCTCACGAAGATGGGTCTGACGGCGGCGGGCACGGTGGTGGTCGGCGTCCTGGTCGCGCTGACGCTGGTTCCGTCCCTCCTCGGCTTCTGGCCGAACGCGGTCCTCTCCCGCCGGGGCGCGAAGGGTGCCGAGGGCGCCCGGCGCGCGGGCCGGATCCGCGGGCTCGTCCGCCGGTCCCGCGGGAGCGAGGCGCACGCCGGCTCCACGAGCGGCGTGACGGTCGTCGGCGGGGCGGCCGCGGTGGCCCACGCGCACGGCACCCACGAGGGCGGCAGAACGGGCGCGTGGAGCGCTCGTTGGGGCCGGTTCGTCGTACGGCGTCCCGTGCTGGTGCTGGTCGCCTCGGTCGCCTTCCTGGGCGCGCTGGCCGTGCCCGCGATGGACCTCCGGCTGGGCATGCCGGGCGACGAGGCCAAGCCCACGACGACCACGGAGCGCCGCGCCTACGACGCCCTCGCCGAGGGCTTCGGCCCCGGTTTCAACGGTCCGCTGACCATCGTCGTGGACGCCCGGCACGCCGACGACGCCGAGGGCGCGGTGGCGGCGGTCGGCAAGCGGATCGCCGGTACCGACGGCGTCGTCTCGGTGACGCCGCCGCGGTTCAACGAGGCGAAGGACACCGCGGTGCTGCGGGCCACCCCGGCCACCGCGCCCACCAGCGAACGCACGAAGGACCTCGTCGAGACCATCCGCCACGAGCGCCCCGCGACCGAGTCGGCCACCGGCGCGACCTTCGAGGTCACCGGCACCACCGCCCTCAACATCGACGTCGCCGACAAGATGATGAGCGCGCTGATCCCCTATCTGGTGATCGTGGTGGGACTGGCCTTCCTGCTGCTGATGCTCGTCTTCCGCTCGGTGCTGGTGCCGCTCAAGGCGGCGCTCGGCTTCCTGCTGTCGGTGCTCGCCTCGTTCGGCGCGCTCGTCACGGTCTTCCAGAACGGTCATGGCGCCTCGCTCCTCGGCGTCGAGCAGACCGGGCCGATCATGAGCACGATGCCGATCTTCCTGGTGGGCATCGTCTTCGGTCTCGCCATGGACTACCAGGTCTTCCTGGTCTCCCGGATGCGTGAGGCATACCTCCACGGGGAACGGCCCGCACAGGCCGTGGTCAGCGGGTTCCGGCACAGCGGCCGGGTCGTGGTGGCGGCCGGGATCATCATGATGGCGGTGTTCGCCGGGTTCATGACCGGCGGCGAGACCCTGGTCAAGATGGTCGGCTTCGGTCTGGCCATCGCCGTCCTGTTCGACGCGTTCGTGGTGCGCATGGCGTTCGTGCCGGCGGTGCTCGCGCTGCTCGGGAAGGCGGCCTGGTGGCTGCCGCGCCCGCTGGCCCGGCTGCTGCCGCGCGTCGACGTGGAGGGCGAGGCCCTGGCCCGCCGGCCCGCCGCTCCCCCGACCGCGGAGGACGGCGCGCGGGACACCGTACGCGTCTGACCGGGTCGCGATCCGCCGCACGCCCCGGGCGCAGGGCCGTCCGTGCCGCAGCACGGACGGCCCGCTCCTGTGTCGGGCGGCCGCGTCGGCCGGGGTCGCGGCTGGCGCGCGGGTCGCCGGGTGACTCACCATGGCCCCACCTCACCCCTTCCGGAGAGAACCATGCTCACCAGCTGGCGACGGTTCGCCGACCGCCACCCCCGCCTCGTCGAGTCGGCCTTCCTGCTGCTGCTGTTCGTCGTCACCGCGGCCCAGGGCGTCGGGTCCGGTCACGACCGGTGGCCCGGGGCGGTCGCCGCGAGCACCGCCGCGTGCTGCGCCCTGCTGTGGCGCCGCAGGCATCCGCGGCCGGTCGTGCTCGTCGCCGCGTTCTGCACCGGCGTGGCGGCCGCTACGAGCACGGAAGTCTCCGCGCTCCTGCTGATCCCCGTCATCGTCGCCCTGTACGAACTGGCCGTGCGCAGCCCCGAACGGCTCGCCCGCGTGTACTGGCTGGCCACCTTCGCGCTGATCGTGCCGCCGACGCTGCCGCCGGGCCCCGACGACCAGCCATGGGCCCAGACGGCGGTCCTCACCGCCTTCTGGACCGTGCTGCCGGTCGTCCAGGGCTCCGCGGTCCGGGCGCGGCGGGCCTATCTGGAGGCGGTGCGCACCCGCGCCGAGCACGCGGAGCGCACCCGGGAGGAGGAGGCGCGCCGCCGGGTCGCCGAGGAGCGCCTGCGCATCGCCCGGGAGCTGCACGACGTCGTCGCCCACCACATGGCCCTGGCCAACGCGCAGGCCGGAACCGCCGCCCATGTGCTGCGCTCGCGTCCCGGGCAGGCCGAGCGGATCCTGGCCGAGCTGGGCACCACGACCTCCTCGGCCCTGCGCGAACTCCAGGCCACCGTGGGCCTGCTGCGCGCCTCCGACGAGGCCGAGGCCCCCCTGGAGCCGACGCCCGGGCTCGCCCGGCTGCCGGAGCTGGCGGCCGCGTTCTCCTCCGCCGGGCTTGACGTCGGCATCGACGTCGACGGGGAGCAGCGGCCGCTGCCGCCGGGGGTGGACCTGACCGCCTTCCGGATCGTGCAGGAGGCCCTCACCAATGTCACCAAGCACACCGCCGCCGGCACCGCCCGCGTCCTCCTCACCTATTCCGGGGACCGGCTGACCCTCACGGTGAGCGACGACGGCGGTGCCCTCCCCCGCCCGCCCGCGCCCGGTGGCGGGTTCGGCCTCATCGGCATGCGCGAGCGTGCCCGGACGGCCGGCGGCAGCCTCCGGGCGGGGCACCGGCCCGGGGGCGGTTTCGCCGTCACCGCCGAACTGCCGCTGCGTACCTGACCCCCACGAGCCCCTGGAAGTGCGTCCATGACGATCCGCGTGCTGCTCGCCGACGACCAGACCCTGCTGCGGGCCACCTTCCGCATCCTGATCGACTCCTGCTCCGACATGGAGGTGGTCGACGAGGCCGCCGACGGTGCCCGGGCGGTCGAACTGACCCGCGCGCACCGCCCCGACGTGGTGCTGATGGACATCCGCATGCCCGGCACCGACGGTCTCGCCGCGACCTCGGAGATCTGCGCCGATCCCGCGCTGGCGGCCACCCGGATCCTGGTCCTGACCACGTTCCAGACGGACGAGTACGTGGCCCGGGCGCTGCGGGTGGGGGCGAGCGGCTTCCTCGGCAAGGACGTCTCCGCCGAGGCCCTCCTGGAGGGCATCCGCACCGTGGCCGCAGGGGACGCGCTGCTCTCCCCGGCGGCCACCCGGGCCCTGATCACCCGTTTCCTCGCCACGCCGGAGGCCGAGGCCGTGACGGGCCCGGACGCGGGCGTGCTGACGGCCCGGGAGCGCGAGGTGACGGAGCTGGTCGCCGAGGGCAAGTCCGACGCCGAGATCGCCGAACAGCTGTTCCTCAGTCCGCTGACCGTCCGGACGCACGTCCAGCGGGCCAAGACGAAGCTGGACGCCCGCAGCCGCGCCCAACTGGTGGCCATCGCCTACCGGTCGGGACTGGCCCGACCACCGCGCTGAGGACGGCCGACCGGGGCCGAATGGGAGCACCCCGGGCAGGAGGGCGTGTCGCCGGTCGGATAAACGCGGCGCCGAAGGGTAAAAAAGCTCAGGGCTCCTGCCGTCGCAGAAGCCGGGACGCGCCCACGTCGGGTCAGTCCCAGGACACCAACGAAGGACCAAACGTATGGCCAGCGGTACCGTGAAGTGGTTCAACTCCGAGAAGGGCTTCGGCTTCATCTCCCAGAACGACGGGGGCCCGGACGTCTTCGCGCACTACTCCGAGATCAACGGCAGCGGCTACCGCGAGCTGACCGAGGGAGAGCAGGTCACCTTCGACATCGGGCAGGGGCAGAAGGGGCCGCAGGCGCAGAACATCACGCGGGGCGCCTGACCGCCGCGCTTCCACCGGTACGACCCTGACCGTCCGTCGGGTCCGTCACTGAGCACCGTCGCGGTGCCCGGTCCACGCAGATGCGCGGGCCGGGCACCGCGGTCGTCTCCGGCCGGCGCCGAAGACCGGTTGGGCGGCGGCTCCCCGGCATCTTCCCGGAAGCGAATACACTTGGTCTAGTCCAATCTATTGACGTGCCCCCAACAGGCTCAGCAAGCTGGGACTTCTCCCCACAGCCCCATCTGGAGGCACACAGTGAGACGTCTTCGCGCATGTCTGGGCGCGGTCGCCGCCCTCGGAATCGCCGCCGCCGGCTCGACCGCACTGCTCGCGGGCAACGCCTCGGGCGCGACGAACGCGCTGAGCGACCGCTGGTACGCGGCCGCCCCCTACCTCATGCCGCTGGACAACGACCCGCCGGACGCGGCGGCCATCATGGACGCCACCGGACTCAAGGCATTCCAGCTCGCGTTCGTCCTCGCGCCCAACGGCGGCGGCTGCTCCCCCACCTGGGGCGGCACCTCCCCCGTCTCCTCGGACACCGCCGTACAGGCCGTGATCGACAGGATCCGCTCCAAGGGCGGCGACGTCTCCGTCTCCATCGGCGGCTACGGCGGCACCAAACTCGGCCAGACCTGTTCCGACGCGGCCTCCACCGCCGCCGCGTACCAGCAGGTCATCACCAAGTACGGGCTGCACGCCATCGACTTCGACCTGGAGGAACCGGAGTACGAGAACGCGGCCGCGATCAGGAACGAGATCGGCGCGGCCAAGATCCTGCAGCGGAACAACCCCGGCCTCTACGTCTCCGTCACCACGGCGGGCACCACCGCGGAGGGCACCGGCTGGTTCGGCAAGCAGATGCTGCTGGAGGCGAAGTCGCAGGGCTTCACCCCGAACAACTTCTCCATCATGCCCTTCGACGGCGGCTTCAACGGCGCCGCCGCCCAGACCGACGCGCTGACCAAGTTCAACCGGATCCTGCAGTCGACCTTCGGCTGGAACGAGGCCACCGCCTACGCCCACGAGGGCTTCTCCGGCATGAACGGCCGCAGCGACACCGGCGAGTACTTCCCCCAGGCCGACTTCCAGACGGTCCTCGACTACGCCACCTCGCACCACATGGACCGCTTCACCTTCTGGTCCCTCAACCGCGACCGGCAGTGCAGCCCGCCGGACAACGGCGGCCGCACCTCCGGCACCTGCTCCAGCGTGGCGCAGAACGCGTGGGACTTCGCCAAGTACGCGGTGAGGTTCGCGGGGGTGACCCCGCCCACGACCACACCCACCCCGACGCCCTCCTCGCCCGGCACCGCGTGCAAGGCCGCGTGGAGCTCCTCTGCGGTCTACGTCAAGGGCGACGAGGTCTCGTACGGCAAGCACAACTGGAAGGCCAAGTGGTGGACCCAGAACGAGACCCCCGGCGCGGAGTGGGGTCCCTGGGAGGACGAGGGTTCCTGCTGACGCCCCGCCCGCCCCGCCGCACCCCGGCCCCCACGGGGTGACGGCACGCCGCCGTCCTCCGGCCCTGTCGACCGGGCCGGAGGACGGCGGCGCACGCGTGACCGCGGGGAGCGGGTCGGAGCCGGGCGCTAGATGTTGTCGGCGAAGTTCTTGAACGCGGCCTGGGTCCCGGAACCGGGGTCGCCGTCGATGGCGCCGGTGTAGCCCCAGTTCTGCAGCAGCCGCTGCAGGGCCTTGACCGTGTTGACGCCGGGGTCGCCGTCGATGGCGCCCGTGTAGCCCCAGTACTGCTTCAGGCAGCGCTGGAACGCCTTCCAGCTGTTGGTGCCGAGCTGGCCGTCGATGGAGTCGGTGTAGCCCCAGTAGGTCTGCAGCCAGCGCTGGACGTTCTTCGCCTGGGCGCTGGAGAGGCCGAAGTTGTGCGTCGCGAGCACACCGCTCTGCAGGCTCACCACCGGGTGCGCGGCCGGTGCGGAGGCCGCCTGGCTGGTGCCCGCGGTGGCCAGGCCGCCGGCCGCGATGCCGACTGCGGCGGCGAGACTGACGAGTGTCCTGGCCATGACGTTCGATCGCATGTAATGCCTCTTTCGTCCTTCGGGATCGGTCCTGAACGGGTCGTGATCGGTCCTTGGGCCGCCACCCGGCGCTCTCGGCGGGAAGGTGGCGGGAGCAAGAGTGCGGGGCGGCCCGGGACGCCGCCACCACTGCCGCCCACCTGACGACGACATGGGACGTCCCGCCCGCCGGCCTGCGGGAACGGTGTGCGCGGGGACGGTGCGGCGGGACGGATACGAGTCGCCGGGGACCGGATCCGCGTGTGGACGGAGGGCCGTATACCGGTGCGGAGCGGTGCGCGCTGAGGAAGAATGTGCCGCAGCGGCGGACCACTGACCACGGTCCGGCCACGCGAACGGGGGAAGCATGTCGCGTTGGAAGCCCTTGCCCACCGAACTGGAACCCACCGCACGGCAGTTGGTGATCCGATTACGCCGGCTGAAGGACCGTACGGGTCTGAGCCTGGCCCGGCTGGCGGAGCGGACCGGATACAGCGCCAAGTCCTGGGAACGGTACCTGGGCGGCAGGTCCCTGCCGCCCCCGGAGGCCGTGCGGGCCCTGGCCCGCCTCACCGGCACGGACCCGGTCCCCCTGCTGGCCCTTCACGAGGTCGCCGCGGCGAGCCGCCCGGCACCCGCCGGCCGGCGGCCGAAACGGGCCGGCGCCCCGTCCGGGCGGGTGCCGCCGCAGGCAGCCGGAAGCGGACCGGAGGACGGCCGACGGGAAGCCGGCGTACCGGAGTTACGGGTGTGGATGGGGGCGGGCACGGACGCGCCACCGGATCCGCGCGGGCGGGACCGGGCCCCGAGCGGGGCGCTGCGGGTCGCACTGGTGGCGAGCGCCGTCGCCGCCGTGCTCGCCCTCTCGGCGGCGGCCCTGCTCGCGGTACGGCTGCGAGGCGGTGACATCGGGCCCGCAGCCGCGCCCCCGGCGCCCGTCACCGCCGCCGCGACGGCACCCGACCGTCCGTACGGCTGCCATCTGCACCGCGTCCACGGCCACTGGTACGCCGGCAACAGCCGGACCCGGCACACCGAGGTGGTGTACGGCAGCACCGGGCCGGAGGTGGCCGAGGCGCAGTGCCTGCTGCGCCGGGCGGGCATCTCGCCCGGCGGCATCGACGGCATCTTCGGCCCGCTGACCCGGCGGGCCGTCAGGGCCATGCAGCAGCGGTCGGGTCTGGCGGTGGACGGCCGTGTCGGGCCGCACACCTGGAAGGCGCTGCGCGGATGAGCGGGACGGCACGGCCGACACCGCCCGCGACGGACTCCCCGGGACTGGTCCGACTCGCCCTGACGCTGCGGGAGTTGCGGGGGCGCACCGGACTGAGCCTGGCGGCGCTCGCGGCGAGGACGACGTACAGCAAGTCGTCCTGGGAGCGCTATCTCAACGCCCGGGCCCTGCCGCCGCGCTCGGCGGTACGGGCACTGTGCCGACTGGCCGGCGAGCCCGAGGGGCGCTGTCTGACGCTGCGGGAGATCGCGGAGTCGGAGTGGGCCGGCCACGCGAGCGGGACACCGGCGGGCGCGGGCACGCGCGTCCCGGCCCCGAGAGCGGGACCCGGACCGGCGGGGGCCGCCGCACCGGCGCAGCCGGAGTCACCGACGTCACCGACGTCACCGACGTCACCGACGTCACCGACGTCACCGACGTCACCGACGTCACCGACGTCACCGACGTCACCGACGGGACGGTCTCCGGCGGCTCCACCGATCCGTCCCTCGCCGGCCCCTCCCCTCTCCCCCGGCTCTCCCTTCTCTCCCCCCGTGGCGGACAGGCCGGCCGGTCATCGCGGCGTCGCCGTGCTGGCGGTGCTCGCGTCCCTGTGCGCCGTCGTGTCCTGCGCCGTGGTGATCGCCCTCCTGCTGCTCCCCCGTGCGGGGAAGGGGGCGTCCGCGCCCTCCTCGCAGGCCGCCACCGGGCCGTTGTGCCGGGGCGAGGGCTGCGAGGGGAAGAGCCCGATGCGCCAGCACTGCGCCTCCTCCCCCGACACCCTCGCCTCCCGCCACCTGTCCACCGGGGCCTGGATGGAGCTGCGTCACAGCACGGTGTGCGGGACCAGTTGGGCCCGTATGTGGGGGACGGACGTGGGCGACCGGCTCGAGATGACCGCGGGCGCGGAGGGCAGGCCCGCGCGCGAGGCCCGGGTGCGCGACCGCGCCGATGCCGACACCTATGTGTACACGCTCATGACCGTGAGCGGTCGGGGAACCGTCGTCCGTGCCTGCTACCGGCCGGTCGGCGGCGGTCCCCGTGAGTGCGCCGAGGGCCGCGTCCGCTAGGCGCGCACCGCCCGGCCGGCCGACCGGTCCGCGGGGACGCCCGCGGACCGGTCAGTATTCGAGAAGCGTCCACCGCCCCTGTCCGCCTAGTGTGCTGCGCGGGGGCCGGGAGGGGGTGGCCCCCGGACCGGTGAACGGCAACAGGGAGAGACATTGAGCATCGTCACGAGCGCGGAGAACCGGGTGCCCACACCGCACGTCGCCGACAGCCACGGTCTGATCCGCGTGCACGGAGCGCGCGAGAACAACCTCAAGGACCTCGCCGTCGAGATCCCGAAGCGCCGGCTGACGGTCTTCACGGGTGTCTCCGGCTCGGGCAAGAGCTCGCTGGTGTTCGACACGATCGCCGCGGAGTCGCAGCGGCTGATCAACGAGACGTACAGCGCCTTCGTCCAGGGGTTCATGCCGGCCCTCGCCCGCCCCGACGTCGACGTGCTGGACGGGCTGACCACCGCGATCATCGTCGACCAGCAGCGGATGGGCGCGGACCCGCGCTCCACCGTCGGCACCGCGACCGACGCCAACGCGATGCTGCGCATCCTCTTCAGCCGGCTCGCCCGGCCGCACATCGGCTCGCCCAAGGCGTACTCCTTCAACGTCGCCTCCATCAGCGGGGCGGGCGCGGTGACCGTCGAGCGCGGCGGGCAGAAGGTCAAGGAGCGCCGCAGCTTCAGCATCACCGGCGGCATGTGCCCGCGCTGCGAGGGCCGGGGCACGGTCCAGGACTTCGATCTGACACAGCTCTACGACGACACCAAGTCGCTCAACGAGGGCGCGCTGGAGGTGCCCGGCTACAAGTCGGGCGGCTGGAACCACCGGCTGTACAGCGAGTCGGGACTGGTCGACCCGGACAAGCCGATCCGCGCGTACACCAAGCGGGAGCTGACCGACTTCCTGCACCGCGAACCGACCCGGATGAAGATCGCGGGCATCAACATGACCTACGAGGGCCTGCTCCCGCGCCTGCGCAAGTCGATGCTGGCCAAGGACCGGGAAGGCATGCAGCCCCACATCCGGGCCTTCGTGGACCGGGCGGTCACCTTCGCCACCTGTCCCGACTGCGAGGGCACCCGGCTCAGCGCCCAGGCCCGCTCGTCGACGATCGGCGGGGTGAGCATCGCGGACGCCTGCGCGATGCAGATCAGCGATCTCGCCGCCTGGGTGGGCTCCCTCGACGCGCCCTCGGTCACCCCGCTGCTCGATGCGCTGCGGCACACGCTCGACTCCTTCGTCGAGATCGGCCTCGGCTACCTGTCCCTGGACCGGCCGGCGGGCACCCTGTCGGGCGGCGAGGCGCAGCGCACCAAGATGATCCGCCACCTCGGCTCCTCGCTCACCGATGTCACCTACGTCTTCGACGAACCCACCACCGGGCTGCACCCGCACGACATCGAGCGGATGAACAGGCTGCTGCTGCGGCTGCGGGACAAGGGGAACACGGTGCTCGTGGTGGAGCACAAGCCGGAGGTCGTGGCGATCGCCGACCACGTGGTCGACCTCGGTCCCGGGGCCGGCGCCGCGGGCGGCACGGTGTGCTTCGAGGGCACCGTCGAGGGGCTGCGGGCGAGCGGCACCCTCACCGGGCGGCATCTCGGTGACCGGGCGGCGCTGAAGAAGTCGGTGCGCGAGCCGACCGGCACGCTGGAGATCCGCGGGGCGAAGGCGCACAACCTGCGGGACGTGGACGTCGACATTCCACTCGGTGTGCTCACCGTCGTCACCGGCGTCGCGGGCTCCGGCAAGAGCTCCCTCGTCCACGGGTCGATCCCGGCCGGCGCGGACGTGGTGTCGGTGGACCAGGGGGCGATCCGCGGCTCGCGGCGCAGCAACCCGGCGACGTACACGGGGTTGCTCGAACCGGTCCGCAAGGCGTTCGCCAAGGCCAACGGCGTGAAGCCGGCGCTGTTCAGCGCCAATTCGGAGGGCGCCTGCCCGACCTGCAACGGTGCGGGCGTCGTCTACACGGACCTGGCGATGATGGCCGGGGTCGCGACGACCTGCGAGGACTGCGAGGGGAAGCGGTTCGACGCCTCGGTGCTCGAGTACCGGCTCGGCGGCCGTGACATCAGCGAGGTGCTCGCGATGCCGGTGACCGAGGCGCGGGAGTTCTTCGCGGCGGGCGAGGCCCGCACCCCGGCGGCCCACCGGATCCTGGAGCGCCTGTCGGACGTGGGGCTCGGGTATCTCACCCTGGGGCAGCCGCTGACCACGCTGTCGGGCGGCGAGCGGCAGCGGCTGAAGCTCGCCACGCACATGGGCGAGAAGGGCGGGGTGTACGTCCTGGACGAGCCGACGGCGGGGCTGCACCTCGCCGATGTCGAGCAGTTGCTGGGGCTGCTGGACCGGCTGGTCGACTCGGGCAAGTCGGTGATCGTCGTGGAGCACCACCAGGCGGTGATGGCGCACGCGGACTGGATCATCGACCTGGGCCCCGGGGCCGGGCACGACGGCGGGCGGATCGTGTTCGAGGGCACCCCGGCCGATCTGGTGGCCACGCGCTCCACCCTCACCGGCGAGCACCTCGCCGCGTACGTCGGCGACTGACCCGTACGCCACCGCTCACGACCGGCCGCCCTGCCGTACACCGCCGACCGCACCACCGCACCACCGTCCACGACCGGCCGTCCCCGTCACGGGGGCGGCCGGTCCGGCGTTCCCGGGCGGGTCCGGGGTACGAGCGTGCGGTGCCCGGCGTCGAGGGGGACACATCTATTTGCACGCGGATGGGCAATAAACTAATCTGCACATCCGTGGGCAACTAACTGTCCGACGCTCAACTCCTCCTTCTGGAGCCCTCGATGCCGCTCATGGCGAACACCCCGGTAGAGAAGATGACCGGGCCCTATCCACGGCGCTGGTGGGCGCTGCTCGTGCTGTGCCTCAGCCTGCTGCTCGTGGTCATGGCCAACACGTCCCTGATCGTCGCCGCCCCGGACATGACCGCCGACCTGCACCTCAGCAGCAGCGACCTGCAGTGGGTCATCGACGGCTACACCGTCCCGTACGCCGCGCTGATGCTGGTGCTCGGCGCGATCGGCGACAAGTACAGCCGCCGGGGCGCCCTCGTCACCGGTCTGCTGATCTTCGCGGGCGGCTCGGTGATGGGCAGCCTGGTGGACGAGACGGCGCTGGTCGTCGCCGCCCGCGCGGTCATGGGCGTGGGCGCCGCCGTCGTGATGCCGGCCACCCTCTCCCTGCTGGTCGCGGTCTTCCCCCGGCCGGAGCGGGCACGGGCGATCACCGCCTGGACGGCCACCTCCGGGCTGGCCATCGCGGTCGGCCCGCTGGTCGCGGGCCGGCTCCTCGAATCCCACGCCTGGGGTTCGACGTTCCTGGTCAACGTGCCCGTCGCGGTCCTCGCCGTCATCGGCGCGCTCCTCCTCGTCCCGCCCTCCCGGGCGCGGGACATGGGCCGGATCGACTTCGTGGGCGGCCTGCTGTCCATCGTCTCCGTCGGCTCCCTGGTGTACGCCCTCATCGAGGGCCCGCACTTCGGCTGGAGCGCCGGACCGGTCCTCGCGGCCGTGGTGGCCGGCGTCGGGCTCCTCGTCTTCGCCCTCTGGGAACTGCGGCACCCGCGCCCGATGCTGGACGTCCGCCGGTTCGCACAGCGCCCCTTCGCGGGTTCGATGATCGCGGTGCTGTTCTTCTTCTTCGGCGCCTACGGCTCGATCTACTACCTCACGCAGTACGTGCAGTTCGTCCTCGGCTACGGGCCGCTGGAGACGGGCGTCCGGCTGCTGCCGCTGGCCGGCGCGGTGTTCGCCGGTGCCGCCGTCACCGGCAGGCTCACTCCGCGGCTCGGCGTACGGGCCACGGTCGTGCCCGGCATGGTCATCGGCACGGTGAGCGTGTTCCTGCTCACCGGGATCGGCGCGGACGCCGGTTACGCCGACTTCGTGCCCTCGCTGCTGCTGCTCGGCTTCGCGATCGGCCTGAGCGTCTCCCCCGCGACCGACACGATCATGGGGTCCTTCCCGGAGTCGGAGCTGGGCGTGGGCGGCGGTGCCAACGACACCTCGCTGGAGCTCGGCGGCTCGCTCGGCATCGCCCTCCTGGGTTCGCTGCTGGGCACCGCCTACCAGGACCGGCTGGGCGACCTGATCGGCGGGCGGCTCCCGGCCGCCGCGCTGGACGCCGCCGGGGAGTCGGTGGGCGGCGGGCTCGCGGTGGCCGAGCAGGTCGCGAGGTCCCCCGAGGGCGGACCCGAACAAGCGCGGGCGCTGGTCGAGGCCGTGCACGAGGCCTTCGCCCACGGAGTGGCGCACACCAGCCTCGTCGGCGGGATCATCATGGCCGCCGGTGCGCTGATCGTCCTCGCGGTGCTGCCGGGCCGGAAGGCCGGCCGGGCCGAGCCCGCCGCGGACACCGCCGGCCGGGAGCACGCCGAGGTCGGCTGACCACCACACCGGGCCGGGCCGTGCCCCGAGCGGCGCACGGCCCCGGACGGTGCCGGGCGCCCGTGCGCACGGCACCGTCCCTTTCGCGTCCCTTCCGCGTCCCTTTCGCGTCCCCTCCGCGTCCTTTCCCGTGACGGCGGTGGGGTGTAAGCCGTGGTCACGGGATACCCGTCGCGCGATGTGGAGTGCGGCCCACCGGCCGCGGGACACGGGTGCCCCGGCCGGGGCGTCCCGGCGGCGGAAGGGAGTTCGGGTGGGCGGGCGCGCACAGGCGGAGGAACGGGGCGGGAACCCCGCGGACACGAGCGAGGCGGACCCCAGGCGCTGGAAGGCGCTCTCGGTGACCCTGGTGGCCGGCTTCATGAGCCTCCTGGACGTCACCGTCGTCGCCGTCGCACTGCCCTCCATGCAGCGGGAACTGCACACCTCGGCGCCGGCCATCCAGTGGGTGGTCTCCGGGTACGCCCTCACCTTCGCACTGGTCCTGGTCACCGCGGGCCGGCTCGGGGACGCCCTCGGCAGGCGCCGCATCTTCCTGATGGCCCTCACCGCCTTCGTGCTGTGCAGCGCGGCCGCGGGCGCGGCGCCCAATGTGACGCTGCTGGTGGTGGCCCGCCTCGCGCAGGGCGTCGCCGCCGGCTGTCTCGCCCCGCAGAACTCGGCGCTCATCCAGCAGATGTTCCGGGGCGCCGAACGCGGCCGGGCCTTCGGCCTGTTCGGGGCGACGGTCGGCGTCTCCAGCGCGGTGGGCCCCGTGGTCGGCGGCCTCGTCCTCACCCTCGCCGGCGGGGAGGACGGCTGGCGCTGGCTGTTCTACCTCAATGTGCCCGTGGGCGCCCTCGCCCTGATCCTGGGCGTGCGGCTGCTGCCCCGGGTGGAGCCCGGCCGGCGCGAACGCCTGGACCTGCCCGGCGTCGCGCTGCTCGGCACCGGGGTGCTGGCCGTCATGCTGCCTCTGGTCCTGGCGGAGTCCGGCGGGGTGCGGCGGTTGTGGTGGCTGTTCCTGGTCGGCGCGGCCCTGCTGGTGGCGTTCGCCCGCTGGGAGCGGCGGGTCGGCGCCCGGGACGGGCAGCCGCTCCTCGATCCCCGGCTGGTCACCTCGACCCGCGGGTACGCGGCGGGCGCGGCCATCGCCACGCTGTACTTCGTGGGCTTCAGCGGGGTGTGGCTGGTGTTCGCGCTGTTCTTCCAGAACGGCCAGGGCTATTCGCCGCTGCGTTCCGGGCTCGCGGTGACCCCCTTCGCCCTCGGCTCGGCGGCGGGCGCGGTGGTGTCGGGGCGGCTCGTGGAACGGCTGGGCCGGCTGCTGACCGTGTGCGGCTTGGCGGGTGTGCTGGTGGGGCTGGGGACGGCGGGCGCCGTGCTGCGGCTGGTGCCCGGCGGGGCCGCCGTGTGGTGGGCGGCTCCCGCGCTCCTCCTCGGCGGGCTGGGCAGCGGCTGCGTCATCTCGCCCAACATCACGATGACGCTGCGGGACGTGCCGGTGCGGATGGCGGGTGCCGCCGGAGGCGCGCTGCAGACCGGGCAGCGGCTCGGCGGTGCCGTCGGGACGGCGGCCCTGCCGGGCCTGTTCTACATGGTCCTGGGGCACGGCGGTCACCACTACCGCACGGCGCTCGCGGTCGCGATCGGTTCGGGGCTGGTGCCGATGCTGTGCGCGTGGGGCCTGGCCGTGTACGACTGGATGCGCGACCGGCGGGCGGAGAGGCGGGACCCCTGCGCGCCCGAGGTGTCCCACAGCCACACCCACGCCGGTCACGGCTGAGCCGGCCCGCCGCCCCGGGGACCCGGACCGGCGGTGGTACACAAAAGGAGGCCCGTCCCGGTGACTTCCGGGACGGGCCTCTTCGGAGCGCTGGGCAGGCCTTGCACCTGCATCTCCCCGCAGGAAGCGGGGCGTCTTTCCTTGGACGACCAACGCGTGGGATTCGCCTGCCCGTTGGCGGCGTTTCCAAGATCTACTGTACCCCAGGAGGAGCGCCCGGCGCACGTCCGTGCGAGTTGCGTGCGTCCCGGGGCGGGCGATCACCGCCCGGCGTCCTTCCCGTCCGGCGACGTACCCTGCCTTGCATGGACACAGCCGTCACCCCGGATCCCCCGCTCGGCACCGGGCACGCCGAGGGACTCGCGGTGGTGGAGCGGATGCTCGCCGGCGGGAACGTCCTCGTGCTGAGCGGGGCCGGGCTCTCCACCGAGTCCGGCATCCCCGACTACCGCGGCCCCTCGGGCAGCCGACGCCGGCACACGCCGATGACCTACCAGGACTTCACCGGCAGCGAGGAGAACCGCCGCCGCTACTGGGCACGCAGCCACCTCGGCTGGGAGTCGATCGGGCTGGCCCGGCCGAACGCGGGGCACCGGGCGGTGACCCGTCTCGTCACGGCCGGTCTCGTGCACGCCGTCATCACCCAGAACGTGGACGGACTGCACGCCGCGGCGGGCACGCCCCAGGCGGTCGAACTGCACGGCAGCCTGCACCGGGTGATCTGTCTGACCTGTGAGAACACCGTCTCGCGCAGGCAACTGCACGAACGTCTCGACCAGGCCAACCCCGAGTTCCGCGCGCTCGCCGCCCGGGTGAACCCCGACGGCGACGCGGAGTTGGCCCGCGAGTGGGAGGCGGCGTTCCGCACGGTGTCCTGCCAGGTGTGCGGCACGGGCACGCTCAAGCCGGACGTGGTGTTCTTCGGCGAGAACGTGCCCAAGCCGCGCGTGGCCCACTGCTTCGACCTGGTCGACGCGGCCTCGGCCCTCCTGGTCACCGGCTCCTCCCTGACGGTGATGTCCGGGCTGCGCTTCGTGCGGCACGCCGCGAAGCAGGGCAAGCCGGTGGCGGTGGTCAACCAGGGCCCGACCCGCGGCGACGACCTCGCCGCCGTGCACCTGGACCTCCCCCTGGGCGAGACCCTCACCGGCCTCGCCGACCGGCTCGGAGCGTGAGCGGGCGGCTCAGGCCCCGCTCACGTCCATGCGCTGGGTACCCACGACCGACAGCAGCCGCAGGGCCTCCTCCGAGGAGGAACCGGGGACGGCGGTGTTGAGCACGACCCGCTGGTCCCGGTCGGTGAGGTCCAGGACGTCGCAGTCCACGGTGACCGTGCCGACCAGCGGGTGCAGGAACGTCTTGCGCAGGGTGTGCCCGGCCCGCACGTCGTGGGAGGACCACAGCCGGGCGAACTGCTCACTGCCCGCGCGCAGTTCGGCGACCAGCCCGCGCACCTCCGGGTCCTCCGGGTAGCGGGCGGCGGTGGCCCGGAGCCGCTGGGCGCAGTCGCGGGCGAACTCGTCCGCGTCGGACACCCCGTACAGCCGCTTCCCGGGCTCCTGCGGGCCGAGGAAGACCCTGCGCGCCAGGTTCCGCTCGTGGCGCGGCAGGGCGGAGAAGTCCTCCATCAGGGCGGCCGCGAGCGGATTCCAGGCGAGCACCTCGTACGTCGCGGAGGTCACGAACCCGGCGGTGCCCGGGAGCCGGTTCAGCATCTCCAGGATGCTCGGGGGCACCTCGCGGCAGGGCCCGGGGGGTGGTCCCGGGGGTGCGCCGGCGAGGTGGTGCAGGTGCTCGCGCTCGACGTCGGACAGGCGCAGGGCCCGGGCCAGCCCGGACAGCACCTCCCGCGAGGGGCGGGGGGCGCGGGCCTGTTCCAGACGCGTGTAGTACTCGGTGGAGATGTACGCGAGCTGCGCCACCTCCTCGCGGCGCAGCCCCGGTGTGCGGCGCCGCCGCCCCGCGGGCAGGCCCACGTCGGCGGGGGTGATGCGCGCACGCCGGCTGCGCAGGAACTCGGCCAGTTCTCGTCGGTCCATTCCCCCAGTGTGCGCGGGTGCCGGCCGCGCAGCCAGGTACCGCCGATGCCTGGTTGCGCCCCGGTGCGGGGCGCAGGCTCGAAGACATGAATCACAGGAACGACAACGAGACCAGCACCGGCACCGGCACCGGCACCGGCACCGGCACCGGCACCGGCACCGGCGGCATGCCCGGCGCCGGCGGCACTACGCGTGCGGAGGCCGCTCCCGTGGCGGGTTCCGGGCTGCTGGCCGGCAAGGTGGCCTTCATCACCGGCGCGGGCCGGGGCATCGGCGCCGCCGCGGCCCGGCTGTTCGCCCGCGAGGGTGCCCGGGTGCTGCTGGCCGCCCGTACGGAGGCACAGCTCAAGACAGTGACGGAGGAGATCCGGGCGGCGGGCGGTACCGCCGCGTACGTGGTGTGCGACCTGGCCGAGGCGGACAGCGTGCGCGCCGCCGTGAACCGGGCCGTGGAGCTGTACGGCAGGCTCGACGTGGCCTTCAACAACGGTGCGACCTTCGTGCCGCCCGGCCCGCTGGACGAGGTCAGCGAGGCCGATTTCGACCACGTCTACACCGTGAACCTCAAGGGTGTCTGGCTCGCGATGGCCGCCGAGGTCGCCGCGATCCGGGCCACCGCGAAGGTGGGCGCGCTGGTCAACAACTCCAGCGTCGGCAGCCTCATGGCCAACCCCGAGCTGCCCGCCTACGGGGCGATGAAGCGGGCGGTGAACAGCCTGACGGAGTCGGCGGCCGTGACGTACGGGCCCGAGGGCATCCGCGTCAACGCCATCGCGCCCGGCAACACGCTCACCGAGATGATCGACACCTGGGAGACGCACTCGCCCGGCCTCCAGGACCGGCTGACGGCGCACCTTCCGCTGCGGCGTGCGGCGGCTCCCGAGGAGATCGCCGAGTCCGCCGCCTGGCTGCTCAGCGACCGCGCCTCGTACGTGACCGGCACGGTCCTGCGCGTCGACGGAGGCGCCCGCGCCTGAGCCCCGCCCGCGCCGTGTGGCGGGCTCCGCCGGTCATCGAGGTCGGCGCCCGAACCGCGGCGGCTCCCGCCCGGCGAGACCGCCCGGCCCTTCCCCGCGGCCGCGCGCCAGGTCGGCTTCGGCACCTGCGACCCGGCGAGCCGGCGCCGGGGAGCGGCCGGTAGGCGGCGCACGCTCAGGCCTGGTGCCCTCGCGCCCAGGTCGCGGCCGTGACCTCGCCGTGCAGGGGCCGGCCGGAGCTCCAGCGTTCGAGTTCGTCGAGGGCGTGGTCGGTGAGGCGGCCGATCTCGGTGCCGAGGGAACCCGCGAGGTGCGGGGTGAGCATGACCTGGGGAAGCGTGCGCAGCCGGGAGCCGGCGGGGAGGGGTTCGGGGTCGGTGACGTCGAGGACGGCGAAGAGACGGCCGCGCGCGCACTCCTCGGCGAGTGCCTCGGAATCGACGAGACTGCCCCGCGCGGTGTTGACGACGGTCGCGAAGTCGGGCAGCCGGCGCAGTCGGGCGGCGTCGAGGAGGTGGCGGGTCTCCGGGAGAGCGGGGGCGTGCAGACTCAGGACGTGCACCCGGGGCAGCAGGTCGTCCAGCTCCACCAGCGTGGCACCGGCCCGGGCGACCTCCTCGGGGTCGGCGTACGGGTCGGCTACGAGGACGGTGGTGCCCTCGAGCACCCTCAGCAGTTCGGCGACCCTGCGGCCGACGCGGGAGAACCCCACGAGGCCCACGGTGCGCCGGTGGTTGGACAGGTCCCCGAGGCCCTAGGCGAGCCGCCGGTGCTCGTTCCCGTGCCGTGCCTCGGCCGCGAGGAACGGGGCCTTCTTCCCGGCGAGGATGATCGCGGCGAGGGTGTACTCGGCCACCGGTACGGCGTTGACGTCGGCGGCGCTCGTGACGCGGATGCCGCGGCGCCACACCTCCTCGCTCACCAGGGTGCGGACGCTGCCGGCGCAGTGCAGCACGGCCCGGAGCGCGGGTGCCGCGTCGAGCCGATCCGGGGTCAGTTCCGGAGCTCCCCAGGAGGTGAGCAGTACCTCGGCGGCGGCGAGCCGGCGGCGTGCGGCCGGGCTGTCGAGTTCCTCCGTCCAGCACGGCTCGTCCAGGGTCGCGAGTCCGGCCAGCCGGGCGAGCCGGTCGGGGTCGAAGTGGGCACGGAAGCTGGACGCGTTCATGACGACCAGGGTGTGCGGCTTGGCGGGCATGGAACGGCGGGCTCCTTCCGGTCGGGGGCCGACGGCGGACGCGGCCGGGCCGAACTCCACGGTGTCACGGCCGAGGCACGCGGGACAGGGCTTCCCTCCCCGGCGCCTCCGCACGTGTGCCAGGGCGATGAGAGCGCTCTCACACCTCTGTGCCCACGCCTTGAGGGAGCGCTCCCCGTCGCGGCACACTGCCTGGCATGGACCCAGAGCCCGGGGTGCGCCCCTACCGCCCGTCGGATCATGACGACGTCGCCGACGTGTGTGTGCGCACGGCCGACCTGGGCGGCGACTCACGGCACCTCTACCCCGACCCCGGCCTGATGCCGGCCCTGTTCGCCCATCCGTACTGTCATCTCGAGCCGGGGCTGGCCTTCGTCCTCGACGACGGGCACGGCCGGGCCGTCGGCTACATCGTGGGCGCCGCGAACACCGCGCGGTTCGCGAGCGACTTCCGCGACCGCTGGCTGCCGCTGGTGGCCGACCGTTTCCCCGAACCGCGTGAAACCCCCGCCACGCGCGCCGAGGAGATGACGTCGCTCCTGCACCGCCCGGAGCGGATGGTGCTCCCCGTCCTCCGGGACTACCCGGCACATCTGCACATCGACCTGCTCCCCGCCTGGCAACGGCGCGGTTTCGGCAGGGAGTTGATGCGCACGTTCCTGACCGCGCTGCACCGTCGCGGCGTGCCGGCGGTGCACCTGGGGATGGTCACCGCCAACACCCCGGCCCGCGCCTTCTACGACCGGCTCGGCTTCCACGTGCTCCCCGTGCCGGACCCGGGCGACCTCACCTACCTGGGCAGGAGCACCGGCCTCGCGGGGTGAGACACACGGGTGTGCCCCGGGCGGCGTCCGCTCCGCCCGGGGCACACCTGGTGCGTCCGGTCACGCTCCCCTCGCACTCGGGGAACGGTGTCCGGGGAACGGCGTCAGGGGAACGACGTCACCTTCGAGGGGATGGTGTCCGATCCCGAGGTGGGCGCCCCGGTGTCGTTGACGACGTGGGCGTACTGCCCCTTGCCGCCGAGGGAGATGACCATGATGTCGTGCAGCTTCACCCCGGACCGCACCGGCACCTGGAAGCCGTGGTGCTGGACGATCGACGGATCGGAGGTGAAGTTGCAGTAGCTTCCCATGCCCCACGCCTCGTGCTGGGTCACGGAGTCGGCGACCTTGTAGGCCGCGTAGCCGACGATCCCGTCGTGGGTGACGGCGGCGGCGTTCGGGACGTCGTACGCCTTCTCGTTCTGGAAGAAGATCGTGCGCCCCCGCTCACCGCTCCAGAGCACGTCGTACCTGTTGAAGTGCTCCACGAACAGGCCGGTGGCCAGGACGTCGTCACCGTTGACGCGCAGGCCGTAGTCGGCGCGGTTGGTGTCCCAGCCGACGCCGTCGCCGTGGTCCGCGCGCCACAACCAGGTGTGGTCGATGATGACGTCGTCGCTGTTGACGACGACCGAGTTGGTGGCCAGGCCGGGTCCCGCGCCGCCGATGCGGACGAACACGTCCTGCATGGTGGTCGGGTCGGCGGCGTGGTCCGCGCTCGAGCCGGCCGGGCCGATCCGCAGCAGTGTGTCGGAGTTCGTGGCCCCGGCGTCGATCAGGAAGCCGGCGAGGCGCACCCCGTCGACGTCCGCCACGTGCATCGCGTCCACCCCGTGGTCGGGGATGAGGGTGGCGAGGCCGAGCCCGAGGACGACGGTGCCGGCGCGGGTCACGTCGAGGGTCTGGTCGAGGTGGTAGACCCCCGGGGTGAACAGCAGGTTGAGGCCCTGGTCGAGGGCCTGGTTGATGGTGGCGGCGGTGGCGCCGGGCTTGACCACGTAGAAACGGTCGAGCGGGAGCGAGGTGCCCGCGTCGGCCGGCCAGGACACGCCCCGGGCTCCTGTGCGCTTGGCGGGCACGAACACCTTGTAGGCGCCGCCGGACTGGTAGAGGAAGGGCTTCTCACGGGAGACGGGGGTGGTGTCGAGCGTGGTGTACGGGCCGCTGTCGAAGTTCGTCGCGGGCGCGCCCTGGACCCCGGTGAACGTCATGTTCCACACGCCGTTGGTCCAGCCGCCCACCGAGCTGTCGCGGGTGTACCACTGCTGCTGGGAGTACGGGCCCACGGTGCCGTCGATCTTCGAGTCGGCGATGTAGCCGCCGGAGGCCCAGCCGTAGCCGTTGGGGGCCAGGTTGAGGCCGCCCTTGACGTGGATGCGGCGGAACGGCGCGGCCTGGGCGACGGCCCAGCGGTCGGTGCCGTTGGACGGCGTGAGGGCGAGGTTCTCCGCCGAACGCCAGAAGTTCTGGGTGGCGTTGCCGTCGAACCAGCCGGCGTCGACCGTGATGTCCCCGTTGATCTGCGTGTCGTCGGGGTCGAGGCCCAGACCGGAGATCGAGGTGTAGAAGCCGAGTTGGGCGTTGATGCCGTTGTACGTGCCCGGCTTGAGCAGGAACTGGTAGCGGCCGGTGCCGAACTGCGCCCGCTCCTGCTGGGCGAAGACCTGGTCGAACTTCTGCTGCAGGTTCGGGGTCGAGGGGTCGACCACGATCACGTTCGGGCCGAGGTCGCCGCCGCCCTCGACGGGTGGGGTGCCGGTGGTGCCGGTGTGGACGGCGACCTCCCACAGGGAGTAGCCGTAGGCGGTGCCGCGGGCCGTGCCGTTGATCCGGACGTAGCGGCCCGAGCCGCTGACGTCGTAGGAGGCCTTGCCACCGGTGGCGCCGGTGACGGCGCGCAGGGTGCTCCAGTTCGTGCCGTCGGTCGAGGACTGGATCTGGAAGTCCTTGCCGTAGGCGGCCTCCCAGTCGAGGTCCACCTTGCACAGGTCACGGACGGCGCCGAGGTCGACCTGGATCCACTGCGGGTCGGCGAACTGGCTGGACCAGCGGGTGGTGGTGTCGCCGTCGAAGGCGGCGGAGGCGGGACCGGCCGCGTTCTCCGTGGTGGAGGCGGAGGCGGGACGGCCCTTGGCGGCGTTGGCCGTGTCGCAGCCGGCCGAGGAGCCGCCGGTGGTGCCGAAGACCTGGAACTCCCAGAGGGAGTAGCCCCATTGGGTCGCGCGGTGGACGCCGAGCATCCGGACGTAGCGCCCCTGCCCGGAGACGTCGAGGGTGTCGGTGCCGCCGTCGCCGCCGGTGACGGACTTCAGGTCGCTCCAGGAACTTCCGTCGGCGGAGATCTGGACCTTGTAGTCCTTGCCGTAGGCGGCCTCCCAGTCGAGGACGACCTTGCTGACGGTGGCGGTGGCGCCGAGGTCGACGCGCAGCCACTGGCTGTCGGTGGCGGCGGAGGACCAGCGGGTGGCGGTGTCGCCGTCGACCGCGTTGCCGGCGCTGAGGGTGCCGGTCTCCTCGGAGGAGGAGGTGGCCGTTCTGCCCTGGGAGAGCGGGGTCTCGGCCGCGGCGGCCGAGGCGTGTGCGGGAAGGGTGACGAGCGCCGCCGCGGCGGCGAGCACGACACCCAGGACTCTGAGTCTCATCGATGTCCCTGCGGTGGGGTGGGTGGGGTCGTCCGCGGATCGGGGCACCCGCGGACCGTTGCGCGAAAGGGCACGCCAAAGGCGCGCGGACGCTGCCCCGTTCGCTTAGTTCACGTCTTGATTTAACTGATGACCGGAGCGCGGGGGAAGCCTCGCGACACGGGAACTTTTTCCGCCACCGCGCCGGCCGTCCCTGGCCAACTCCTCCTGCGGACGGCGCCGTTCGTGCGTTTCCCGCGCGGCGCTCCCCTCACCCGGTGGCTACCGGCCCGCCCCGATCAGCCGGTCGGCCCCGGAGGCTGCCAGTCCAGGCGGAGGACGGCGATGTCGTCGGTGTGCCGGTCGGCGTTGAGCGTGCGCACGGTGCTGATCAGGCGGTCCAGGTGGGAGCCGGGATCGGACTCGGAGGTCCGGGCGAGGATGCGCAGCAGCCCCTCCGTGCCCAGCCGCTCCGCCGCGTGCCCCGCTTCGTCGGTGCCGTCCGCCTCCACGGCGCCGCCGTCGGCGTAGCCCTCGATGAGGCCGTCGGTGTAGACGAGCAGGGCGCCGGCGGGGGGCAGGGTGACGGTGGTGGCGGGCCAGTGCTCGGTGCCGGGGAGGATGCCGAGGGCAAGGCCGTGGGCGGCCTTCACCACCTGGGGGCCGTCCCGGTCGAGCAGCAGGGGCTCGTGGTGACCCGCCAGGTGGATGGTGGCGGTGCCCGCGACCAGGTCGGCGGTGAGGAGGGTGCAGGTGGTGAACAGGTCGTTGTGGGTGCGTTCGGCCAGGTGGATCTGCTCCAGCAGGTGCAGCAGTCCGTGCCCGCGGTGACCGCCGAGGGTCAGCGCGCGCCAGGCGATGCGCAGACAGACGCCGAGGGCCGCCGCGTCGGGTCCATGGCCGCTGACGTCGCCGACGACGGCGTGCACGAGGCCGTCCTCGGTCTGTACGACGTCCAGGAAGTCGCCGCCGAGGAGGGCCTGTTCACGGCCGGGGAAGTACCGGGTGGTGGTGGTCACGCGGGGTGATCTGAGCAACGGCAGGGGCAGCAGACCGCGTTCCAGGCGCGCGTTCTCCTGGGCGCGCAGCCGGCCCTCGTGCAGGGCGACCCCGGCGAGTTCGGACTGCTTGCGCTGGACGGCGTAGCGGACCGCGCGCTGCAGCAGTTCGGGATCGACCTTGCCCTTGACGAGGTAGTCCTGCGCGCCCGCGGCGAGTGCCTCGACCCCGGCGTGGGACTCGGCCAGGCCGGTCAGGACGATGACCGCCGCCTCCGTGCCGGTGCCCCGGACCGCGTCGATGGTCTCGAGGCCGGAGACGTCGGGCAGGTGCAGATCCAGCAGCACGCAGTCGGCCGGGCGGGCGGTGAGTTCGGCCCGCGCCTCGGCCATGCTGCGGCACTGCACGAGGGTGTGCGCGAGGTCGGTGTCGAAGAGCAGTTCCTCGACCAGCAGCGCGTCGCCCGCGTCGTCCTCGACCAGCAGGATGCGCAGTTCCCCGACGTCGCGGACACCGGGCGGGAGCGGAGTCACGCGCTCGGCTCCTCGGTCGTGTCCGGCTCCGCGGCCCGCAGCGCGGGGAGCGTGAAGACGACCCGGGTGCCGGGGCCGTGCTCGGGGTCGATGCCGATGGTGCCGCCGTGGAACTCCACGACCTTCTTGCACATGGCCAGGCCGATCCCGGTGCCGGGATAGGCGTCCTTGGTGTGCAGGCGCTGGAAGATGACGAAGACCTTGTCGCGGAACTCGGGGGCGATGCCGATGCCGTTGTCGCGCACGGCGAAGTGCCACGTGTCGCCGTCCTGGCAGGCCTCGATGTGGATGCGCGGGGGGCGCTCGGGGCTGTGGAACTTCAGGGCGTTGGAGAGCAGGTTCTGCCAGAGCATGCCGAGCTGGGTGGTGTCGCCGAGCACGGTGGGCAGCGGGTCGTGGGTGATCTCCGCGCCCGTCTCCTCCGCCGCCATGCTGAGGGTGCCCAGGGTGCGCTCGACGAGTGCCTCGAGGTCGACCTCGCGGCTCTCGTTGTGCACCCGGCCCACACGGGAGAAGGCCAGCAGGTCGTTGATGAGCACCTGCATGCGGTTGGCGCCGTCGACGGCGAAGGCGATGTACTGGTCGGCGCGCTCGTCGAGCTGCTCGCCGTAGCGCCGCTGGAGGAGCTGGGTGAAGCTGGAGACCTTGCGCAGGGGCTCCTGGAGGTCGTGCGAGGCGACGTAGGCGAACTGCTCCAGTTCGGCGTTGGACCGCCTGAGGTCGGCCGCCTGCTCGTCGAGCTGCTGCCGGGAGCGTTCGGTGTGGGCGAGCTCCGCCACCAGGCGCCGGCGCATCTCCTCCACGTCCATGCCGAGGCGGCGCAGGTCGGCGGGACCCTCGGCGGCGATCGGCCGGTCGAAGCCGCCCTTGGCGACCTCCCGGGCCGAGGTGGCGATCCGGGTCAGCGGAGCGGTCACGCCCCGGCGCAGTCCCTCGAAGATCAGCGCGGCGACGACGAGGATGCTCAACGCGATCGCCGTGAACACCCAGTTGCGCAGGGTGATCGCCCGGGCGAGGTCCTCGCTCGCGGCCTCACGGCTGTCCTGGAGGTGGGTCTGCTGCCGGTCCAGGGCGCTGCGAAGCGAGTCGAAGGTCCGCTTCCCCTCGTCCGCGCGCTCCGTGGCCAGGGGCACCGCGGACCCGGCGGGCGCGGCGGCCACCGGGTGGGCGATCCGCCGCTGCCACTGATCGGCGAGCCGCTCGACGTCGGCGAGGTCCTTGCGGGCCGTCTCGTCGTCCCGGATCAGCGGCCTGAGCCGGCTCAGCGCGGCCTTCTCGTCGGCGACGCCCTGGTTGTAGGGGGCGAGGAAGTCCCGCTGGCCCGCGAGGCCGTAGCCGCGGACGCCGGTCTCCTGGTTGACCAGGGCGGCCTCCAGCCGCACCGCGGAGATCAGCGCCGGGGAGTTGGTGTCCACGACCTGGCTGGTGAGGTCCGAGGCACGGGCCATGCTCCAGGTGCCGAGTCCGCCGAGGACGGCCAGCACCGCCAGGGTCGCCCCGACTCCGACCCGCAGCCAGCGCCGGGTCGTCCATCCGGACACCGTGACACCGGCCCGTGCCGCCCGCTCGTCCCTCACGCCTACCGCTCCCTCAGCCGAACACCGTCACTCACATGCCGTGTCGAATGTACGGCAGGGCAACTGTACCGGTCGGACGACAACGCTTGTTGTCGAAGGGCACCCCGGCCGCTTACAGTGACGTCATGACCGGCACCCCCTTCTCCCCCCGCATGAGTCAGGCGGAGACCTCAGCTCTGGTCACCGATGCCGCGGACCGCCTCGTCCACACCCTCGCCGACCGGGTGCTGCGTCCCCAGCCCGGTCCGGAGGACGAGGCGGGCGCCGACCGCGCACGGGCCCTGGCGCGCCTGCACGTACTGGCCAATCTCGAACAGGCCGTGCACCATCTCCAGTACGGCGCGGCACGGGCGGCCGCCGCGGCCGGGGCCGGTTACCCCCAGATCGGCGATGCCTCCAACATGAGCCGCCAGGGCGCGCGCCGCCGTTGGCCGGGGCTTGTGACCAACGCCATGCCCCATTCCCCCACCCGCACCATCACCCGGAGCTCGTAACCATGATTGCGCCCGCCTCGACCCACCCGTACGACGTGCTGCTGGTCGAGGACGACCTCGCCGACGCGATGCTCATCCAGGACGCCCTGGCCGAGCGTGGTGCCCGCCACCTCACCCAGGTCGAGGACGGCATGGCGGCCCTCGACCACCTGCGCGACCCCGCCAACCCGCGGCCGGACCTCATCGTGCTGGACCTCAACATGCCGCGCATGAACGGACGCGAGTTCCTCTCCATCGTCAAGGAGGACCCCGAGCTGCGCACCATCCCCATCGTGGTGCTCACCACCTCCTCGGCCCCGGACGACGTGGCGGGCGCCTACCGCCAGCACGCCAACGCGTATGTCACCAAGCCGGTGAACCTCGCGGAGTTCGAGGAGGCCGTGCGCAGCATCGACGCCTTCTACCTGGACGTGGCGGCGAAGCCGCCGCGGCACTGATCGCGGGGGACGTCCGTCCCCCTCACCCCCGCGCGGCTCCCGCGCACAAGGCCCGCACACCCTCCGGGGCACCTCCCCGGACATGTGTGCGGGCCTTTCTCGGACATGGGGAAAAGCGCGCCACACATCCCACTTCCGTAGTATCACTGCCACACTGCTGTGCAGCAGTAATCGGTGTCGCCCCCGGCACACCGGGGGTAAGAGCACCGGCATTTGATATCGCACAGTGCGCACACCATGCCCGCCCGAGGTGCGCACGCGCAGGGAAGTCGGAGGAATACATGTCTGAAAGCACCACTACGGCGCCCGGGTTGACCTCGCAGTACACGGCTCAGGTGGCCGAGGATCTGGAGCGCAACGCCAAGGAACAGGAACGCATCGGAGCGGAAATCGCCGCTTTGCAGGAGCAGTTGACCGCGCTGCGGCAGGACCACGCGGTGCTGGTGAACCTCCGCGAGGCCCTCGGCCTCACACCCGCGGCCACCGCGCCCGCGCCCGCGGTCACCCCCGGCGCACCGGTGCCCGCGCCGCGCAAGAAGTCCGGTGCGGCCTCGGGGAAGCCGGCCAAGGCCCCGGCCAGGAAGGCGGAGAAGTCCGCAGCGAAGCCGACCGACAAGCCCGCCGCCCGCACGAGCACCTCCAGGAGCGCCGCGAAGAAGGCACCGTCCAAGGCGCGCGCCAAGACGCCGGCGAAGAACACCGGTGCCCAGAAGGCGGAGAAGTCCGCCCCCACGCTCGTCACCCTGGTCCGGGACCACCTGACCGGGCAGACCGAGCCGCGTTCCGCCGCCGAGATCGCCGCGGCGCTGGACAAGCTCCACCCCGAGCGGGCCGTCAAGACGACCGTCGTGCGCAACACCCTGGAGGCGCTGGTGGCCAAGGACCGGGCGCACCGCTCCAAGCAGGGTTCCTCCGTCTTCTACACCGCCGTCACCGCCGAGTCGGGCGCCCCGGAGCAGGAGAAGCAGCCCGCTCAGTGACTGCGCCGCCGGCCGCGGCCCATCCCACGGCAGGCCGGCCGCGCCGGGCCCCGGCGGGCCACCCCCTCGCAGAGACCGCCGGCCCGGCGCCACACCCGCCCCTTCGCCGACTCCGGCCGCCCACGGGGCACGGAGGGACCGGAGACCGGGCACACGATCGTCACGCGGGCAGCACACGGCGGTCCTGCGGCACCAACCGGACGTTCCCATCCTCACGACTCGACCCGGCGGGCGCCTGGAAGGGCTGCGGACCATGGAGCGGCATGCGACTCGGCCGCGGGAGGTACGGAAGCCCTTCGGGCACACGGCCGCGGTGGCCGGGGTCGACCTGGGGATCGGGGACGGCGAGTTCTTCTCCCTGCTCGGGCCGTCCGGCTCGGGCGAGACCACGCTGCTGCGGCTGATCGCGGGGTTCGAACAGCCCGACGAGGGCCGGATCGAACTCGCCGGGCGGGACGTCACCGACCTGGCGCCCTTCGCGCGCGAGGTGCACACCGTCTTCCAGGACTACGCCCTGTTTCCGCACATGACGGTGGAGCAGAGCGTCGCCTACGGGCTCAGGGTGCGCGAGGCGGCCCGCGCCGATCGGGTGCGCCGCACCGGGGAGGCGCTCGCCGCGGTGCGGCTCGCTGACCACGGGCGGCGGCGCCCCGCGCAGCTGGCCGGCGGTCAGCGCAGCACGTCGCGCTCGCCCGCGCCCTCGTCGGCCGACCGCGGGTGCTGCTCCTGGACGAACCGCTCGGCGTTCGGGACGGTCCTTCAGCCGCTCGGGGTGGGGCTCGGGTTGTTCACCGTCGTCGGTCACGCCACGTTCTGCGTCGTCGTGGTCTTCGACAACGTCGCCGCCCGGCTGCGCCGTACCACCGCCTCCCAGGAGGCGGCGGCCATGGACCTCGGGGCGCACACCTTCCGCGCCTTCCTGGACGTCACCTTTCCGCAGCTGCGCCCGGCGCTGCCGGCGGGCGCACTGCTCGCGTTCGCCCTCTCCTTCGACGAGATCGTGGTCACCACGTTCACCGCGGGGCCGGGCGTGCAGACCCTGCCCCTGTGGATCTACGACAACATGACCCGCCCCCAGCAGGCCCCCGTGGTCAGCGTGGTGGCCGCCGTCCTGGTCCTGCTGTCGGTGCTCCCCGGCCACGCCGCCCGGCGGCTGTCCGCCGGCACGTCGACGGCGAGCAGGATCTGAGGGGCCCGCGCGGTGCCGAGTCCCTCACCCCCGTACGCCGCACGGCGGCCCGCTCCGGGAGGGAGCGGGCCGCCGTGCGGTGCGGGCGGGGAGGATCAGTGGCCGTGTCCCGACGGGTCGGGGGTCACCGCGGTCCGCTCCTCACCGGCCGCCGCGGTGGCGGTGTCCGGCTCGGCCTCACTCCGGTCGCCGTGGCCCGGCCACCATGCGGCGTGGCCGATGAGCGCGGTGAGGCTCGGGGTGAAGAACATCGACATCACGAACGCGGCGATCGCGATGCCGAAGGACACCGCGAAGCCCATCTCCGTGAGCAGCGCGTTGCCCGCGAGCATCATCGTGGCGAAGGTGGCCGCCAGGATGAATCCGGCCGCGGCCACGGTCGGCCCGGCGTACCGCAGTGCCATGCCCGCGGCCTCGCGCGGATCGCGGCCCTCGCGGGCCTCCTCGCGCAGCCGGGCGATCATGAGGATGTTGTAGTCGGTGCCGATGGCAACGACGAAGAGGTACATGATCACCGGGAGCATGAACATCAGCCCCGAGTGGCCCTGGCCGTTCTGGAAGATCAACACGGTGGCGCCGAGCGTGGCGCCGAAGCCCAGCCCCACGGAGGCCATCAGGTACCAGGGCGCGACGACACTGCGCAGCAGCAGTCCGAGGATCACCATGATGAGCAGCGCCGCGACCGGGAACACCGTCCGGTAGTCGTGGTTGACCGCGGTGTCGATGTCCTTGTAGATCGAGGACATGCCGCCGACGAGCGCGCTGGTGCCCTCGGGGGCGGCCGAGTGCGCTACGTCGCGCACGTCGCCGACGGTGTCGATCGCCTTGTCCGCGGCGGCGTCGTACTTGAGGGTGACGGTGAAGTCGGCGGTGGCGCCGTCCTCGCTGACCTGGGTCATGCGGGCACTGTTGACGCCGTCCACGGCGCCGAGCTTCTTCGCGTACGCGTCGAAGGAGGCCTTGTCCAGCGGCTTGCCGTCCTCGCGGGAGAGGTAGACGTCGGTGGGCGCGGCCGCACCCGCCGAGTACGCCTTCTGCATCTCGTCCTGGACGACCATGGACTCCTTGGTCTTGGGCATGGAGCCCGAGGCCAGGTCGAACGTGGCGTTGAAGCCGAGCGTGCCGAGGGACAGCACGACCAGGACCAGGCCGGAGAGTGCGGCGGTCAGCCCGGGACGGCGGCGCACCCCGCGGCCGAGCGCGGCGAAGCGGGCGTTCTCCGGCTCGCGTTGCCAGGACTTGGACGGCCAGAAGACCTTCGGCCCGATGAGGGAGACGACGGCCGGGATCAGCGTCAGCCCCGCGACCAGGGTGACCGCGACCGCGATGGCGAGCGCCGGGCCCATCTGCTTGAGGAAGCCGAGGGTGGAGAGCACCAGGGCGAGGAAGGCGATGATGACCGCCCCGGCGGCCGAGGCGATGGCCTCGCCGACCCGGGCGACGGCGTTGACCATGGCCTGCTTGGGTTCGTCACCGGCACGCAGGCGCTCGCGGTAGCGGAACATCAGGAACAGGAAGTAGTCGGTGCCGACGCCGAACAGCACGACGATGAGGATCGAGGAGACGGAGCTGTTGGCCTGCAGGTCGAACAGTTTGGTGGCGTACGCGATGAGCCCGTTGGCGATCGCGGACACCACGCCTATCAGGATCAGTGGCAGCACGGCGAGGATCGGCGCCCGGAAGATGATCAGCAGGGTCACCAGGATGATGACGAAGGTGCCGATGCCGATCAGCGCCTCGCCCCGCTTGGAGGAGTCCTGCTGGTCGAGGGCCTGCGCGGCGGAGCCGCCCAGTCTGGCCTCGAGGTCGGTGCCCTTGGTCAGGGCCTTGACCGCGTCGCGGAGCTCCTTGGCGGCGTCGGCCTGCTCGGGCTGTCCGGCCTTCTTGCTGTCCATCTGGACCAGGGTCATGGTGTATTTGCCGTCCTTGGACGGCTGGCCGGGGACGACCTTCTGGACCTGGTCGATGTGCTTCTTGCCCAGCTCGGAGGTGATGCGGCCGACGTCCTTGCGGTCGTCCGCGGTCAGCTTGCCTCCGTCCGTGCGCTGGTAGAGCGCGATCGCGGACGGGGTGAAGGCGCTGGGGAACGCCCTCTCCTGGAGCTCGGCGGCCTTGATCGACTCGTAGCTCTTGGGCAGGAAGCTGCTCTCGTCGCTGTTCGAGGGCAGGCTCGGCGCGGTGGCCACGATCGCCACCGCCGCGATCAGCCATGCCACGATCGTCCAGACGGGATGTCGGACGACGGTGTTCCCAATGCTTCGGAACATGCGGAAGGTCCTCCCAGCGGCAGGAAGATCACCGCAGCCCGGGGAGCGGTCCCTGGCATCGGCGACCCCGACCGGCACGTACGGCACTCACCCCGTTGCCGGTCGATCGGTTGACTTGAGCCACCGATCCTAGTCACCGCACCCCGTCGGCATACCGCCGGGTACCCGCCGGTACAGCGAGGGATGCCGGGCGGTCAGGCCAGGGGGTCGTGTCCCCAGTTCATCAGCGAGTGTCTCCAGCGGGTGTCCCGCACATCGCCCTCGGGCCGCTGCGCGAGGTGGCGGCGGATGTAGCCGACGACCTTGCGCATGTGCTGGTAGTCCCCGTCGGACAGCTCGCCCTTCTTGGCGCGCAGCAGTTCCACGATCCGGCGGCCGGAGGCGTGCCCGGTGGACTCGCCGCCGTCCTCGTGCCGGCCCGCGCTGCGCGAGGCCTCGGAGGAGAGCCACTTCTCCAGCTCGGCCGGCTTCATGTTCACCAGCTCGTGGAACTCCTTGCCGCTCTCCTCACGCTCCGTGTCGTCCACGGCCGCTTCACTTCTTCTTCTTGAGCGCGGACGGCTTGTGCACCGCGGATCCGCCGGACTTCTCGCTGCGCACCTGGTACTGCGGCTCCTCGGAGGAGGCGTCGACCGTGCGTCCGGCCGCCTCGGTGCGCTCGGTGATCTTCTTCTCCACCGTGCCCTCGGCCTCGCCGCCGTGGCTCTTCCAGGTGACCTCGTCACCCTTCTTCAGCTTCTTGTCCTGGTCGCCGCTCTTCGCCATGTCCTTGCTCCCTTGCTCGGTGCCGGTCCCGCCCGGCCCCGCCCTCCAGGCTGAGGGCGTTCGGGCCCGCGCGCACCCGCGGCGTCCCGGGCAGAAATCGGGGGACCCGGGGGTTGCGGAAGTGAAGGGGCGGGCGTGCCGCCCCTTCGGCCGCGACGCCGGCGGGGCGGTGGCGCGGCACACGGACGGCCCCCGACACGAAGAGAGCCCCATGGCACAGCGTGACGGCATCGGCAGGATCGGCGTGTGGAGCGGTGCGTGGAGCAGCGCGCTCGGGGGCGACGGCTCGGCGTACACGGGCGCCTACGACGAGGCCGCCGCCGAGCTCGACGAACTGGGCTTCGGCACGCTCTGGCTGGGCGCGAACCCGTCCGTCGGGTACGCGGCGCGGGTCCTCGCGGCGACCCGCCGCCTCACCGTGGCGACCGGCATCCTGAGCATCTGGGAGCACACGGCGGCCGATGTGGCCGCGCAGCGCGCCGAGGTCGAGCGCGCGCATCCCGGGCGCTTCCTCCTCGGGCTCGGGGTGAGCCACAGCGCGATCGCCCCGCGGTACGCGCGGCCGTACTCGGCGATGCGGGACTTCCTGACGGGGCTGGACGGGGCCGCCGAGCCGGTTCCGGCCGACCGGCGCGTGCTCGCGGCGCTGGGCCCGCGGATGCTGGAGCTGGCCCGCGACCGGGCCGCCGGGGCGCACCCGTACCTGGTCACCGCCGAGCACACGGCGCACGCGCGGGAGGCGCTGGGTCCCGGGCCGCTCCTCGCGCCGGAGCTGAAGGTCGTCCTGGACACGGATCTCGACCGTGCCCGCGCCACCGCCCGCGCGTACCTGGGCCGTTATCTGGCGCTGCCCAACTACACGGGCAACCTGCTGCGTTCGGGCTTCACCGAGGACGACGTGCGCGAGGGCGGCAGCGACCGCCTGGTGGACGCGGTGTTCGCGCTCGGCGACGAGAAGGCCGTCGTCCGCAAGACGGAGGAGTTCTTCGCGGCCGGCGCCGACCATGTCGCGCTCCAGGCCGTCACCGAGGACCCGCTCGCCGGACTGCCGCGGGCGGAGTGGCGCCGCCTGGCGGGCGCGCTGCTCGGCTGAGTCCCGGACCGGGCCGCCCTCGAAGGGGTGCGCCACCCGCCGGGTCCGGCCCGTGAGCCCCGGCCCCGTGGTCAGCGGGCGGCAGGGGCCCGCGTGGGGTGGTCCGGGTCGGCGGAGAAGGCCGTGTCCCCCACCACCGCGACGAGCGCGTCCTTCACCGTGAGCACGCTCGGCACCGTGTTCCCGGCCGGGGTGCCGAGACCGGGCAGCTTGTCCGTGGTCCAGCGGACGTCGCCGGTCTCGCGGTCCAGGGCGACCAGGCGGCCGTGGCGGCCTGCGAGGTAGAGCGCGTCGGGCCCCGCCGACCGGGCGGGGACCGACAGGTCCTCGACCTCGGTGTCGCGCTGCCAAAGGCGCGGTCCGTTGGCCGAGTAGGCGGTGACCGTGCCGTCGGGGCGCACGAAGTACACGATGCCGTTGAGGAGGGTGGGCGTACCGCGCGGGATGTCGGGGAGACGGACGCGGATGAGGGCGCCGCTGATCGGGTCGATCCGGATCAGGCCCTCGTACTCCTCGTCCCGCCCGCCCTCCGGCCCGGCGTCCAGGTGCTTGCGCAGCGCGAACAGGGGCTGTGCGCTGACGGCACCGAGCGGCACCGCCCGCTGCGAGAGGTGGGTCAGTTCCCGCGCGGTGCCGTCGGCCGGGTTCAGGTGCAGCAGGGCCGCCGGCCCCTTGGCGGGATGCTGGGCGTCGGTGCAGAGGGCGTAGGGGGCGCCGCCCGGCGCCAGGGGGCCGCACTCGGTGCCGACGGAGGACTTCCCCGCGGTGCGCCACCGCTGCTCGCCCGTCTTCGGGTCCAGGGCGACCAGGTCCGAGGAGTTGTGCGCCACCGCGAGCACGCCGCCGTTGAACAGGGCGGCGGGGTGGCTCGCGTCGATCTCGCGGCTCCAGACCCGCTTGCCGGTGGCGGCGTCGAGGGCGAGCAGTCTCCGGGGCGCGTGGACCGCGGTTCCGTGGGGCTGTTCGTAGGTGTACACGATGCCGCCGCGTACGCCGAGGGGGCGTTCGGCGGCCTCGGTGTTTCCTCCGTACCACCAGCCGACGCGGCCCGAGGCGGCGTCGACGCGGGCGACCGTGAAGCCGGTGCCCGCGCAGTACAGCGCGGTGCCGTCGGAGACGCAGCCGGCGTTCACGGCGTCCACGTCGTGGGAGGTGGGCTCGTGTGCCACGCGGCGGCTGAGCCCGGTCCGCCAGGGCTGGAAGCCGGTGGGCAGCACGGCGGGCCGGTGGCTCGCGGAGGCGAGGGGCGTCCGGTCGCCCTCCCCCGAACGGGACGACAGCGCGTACGCGGCCGTACCCGCCACGGCGATCACCAGGGCGGCGCCGAGCACGGCGAGACGGCGCACCCGGCGGCGCGGTCCACCAGGGCCGGCCGCGGACGGCGCCCCGCCCGGGGCGCCGGGGGGCTCGGGGGTGTCCGGCAGTGACCGGAACAGCTCGTGCAGTTCCGCGAGCGTGGGCCGGGAGGCCGGGTCCTTGGCCAGGCAGCGCTCGGCGAGGGTCCGCAGCGGCTCGGCCACCCCTTCGAGGTCGGGCTGCTCGTGCATGACCTGATAGCCCGTCGGGTACGGGCTGTCGGCGTCGAAGGGCCCCCTGCCCGTGGCCGCGTACACCAGCAGCGAGCCCAGCGAGAACACGTCCGAGGCGGCGGTCACCTCGCGGGGCGAGGCGAACTGCTCCGGAGACATGAACGGCGGGGCGCCGATGAGCCGTCCGGTCACGGTGAGGGCCCGGTCGTCGGCGGCGCGGGAGATGCCGAAGTCGATGACGCGCGGCCCGTCCTCGGCCATGAGCACGTTGCCGGGCTTGAGGTTCCGGTGCACCACACCGGCCCGGTGGATGTCCCGCAGTGCCTCGACGAGCCCCGTCGCCAGGTTCCGCAGCGCCCGCCCACCGAGGGGGCCGTCCTCGGACACGAGCTCGGCGAGGGTGGGTCCCGGCACGTACAGCGTGGCCATCCACGGCTGCGCGGCCTCGGGATCGGCGTCCACCACGGGCGCGGTGAAGGCCCCGCTCACCCGGCGGACGGCCGCGACCTCCTGCCGGAACCGGGCCCGGAACTCCTCGTCCTCCGCGTACGGGGCGTGCACGACCTTGACGGCGACGAGCCGCCCCGAGGCCGAGCGTCCCAGGTGCACGACACCCGTGCCGCCGCTGCCGAGCCGCTCGACGAGCTCATAGCCGCCGAGTGACTCGACGGACTCCGATTCCCCGGTGCTCGACGGCATCGCCGTTCGCCTCTCCCCTTGCGCTGTCGCCGCATGTGCCACAGGCGCACCACGCGTCTGTGCGGCGGCATCAGACTAGTGCCTGCCCGCGGGCGCCCGCGGCCGTGGCCGGTCCCCGCGCGCGGAACCCGGCCACCGCGTGCGCGGGCCCTCGGCAAGTGGTGTGCGTGAGGCGGGTGTTGCCTGCTCATAGGGTGGGCGCCATGGAACGCGTACTGGTGGTGGGGAGCACGGGCGCGGGCAAGTCGACGCTCGCCCGTGCGGTGGGCCGGCGTCTGGACGTGCCGTACCACGAGATGGACGCGCTGTACTACACCGGCCCCGGCTGGGCGGTGAACGGGAAACTGGTCGAAGAGGTGTCCGCGCTGACCGCGGGACCGCGCTGGATCATCGACTCGATCGGCTCCGCGGAGGTCCGCGACCTGCTCTGGGAGCGGGCCGACACGGTGCTGTGGCTCGACTACTCCCGGCGGGTCGTCATGCCGCGCGTGCTGCGCCGGTCCCTGCGCCGCACTCTCACCCGCGAGCCGGTCTTCGGCGGCAACCGGGAGACCCTGGCGGGCTGGTTCAGCCACGAGCACCCCGCCTGGTGGGCGTGGGCGCAGCACGCGGGCCGCCGGCAGGAGATCGAACGGCGCACCGGCGACCCGCGCTTCTCCCCCCTGCGCACGCACCGCTTCACCCGGCCCGCGAGGGCGGCGGAGTGGCTGCGCACGCTGTGACGCGCGGCCCGGTCCGCACACCCGGGCCGGACCGTAGGCCACCGGCCATGCGCAGACGGCTGGTGACGCGCGAGTCGCGAGGCGGGCGGGGCGTGGTGGCCGGGCCAAGGTGGGCGGGGCGCCTCAGCCGCGGCGGGGCCGGCCGCCGCGCTTGCCTCCGCCGGTCCGGCCGGTGCGAGCACCCCCGCCGGACTTCCCCCTTCCGCCGCCCGCCTTGGCACCGCCGGTCCTCGCCCCGCCCGCTTTCCCGGCGCCGCCGGACGTGGTCGCGCCCGCGGCGGGCTTGCCTCGTGCGGTCCGCTTCGCCCCGGCCCCGCGCTGCTCCTCCGCCTGCGCGCGGGGACGGCCCCGGGTGCTGTTGACGGTGCGGCCGCGGACGATGCCGATCAGGTCCTCGACGAGGTCGTGGGCGGACTCCTCGGGCCAGCACAGGGCTACCTCGGAGCGCGGGGCGTCGACGACCGTGCGGTAGGTGAGGTCCCGGCGGTGGTACAGCCGGGCCAGGGACTGCGGGACGACGAGGACGCCCACGTTGGCCGCCACCAGTTCGACGGCGTCCTCGGTGGTGGCGGGGCGCTCGAAGGCGGGCTCGCCCGGCGGCCGTTCCCAGCCGAGGACGTCGTCGAGCGGATGGAGGACGACCTCGTCGGCGAGGTCCTCCAGGGTCACCTCCTCGGCAGCCGTGACGAGGTGGTCCTTGGGGACGACCACGACCGTCGTCTCCGGGTAGAGGGGGATCGCGCTGAACACCTCGCGGTCCACCGGGAGCCGCACGAAGCCCGCTTCGGCGGCGCCCTCGCGCAGCAGGCCCGGGGCTTCGGCCGCGGGCACCTGGAGGAGGGTGAGCGGGGTGCCGGGCAGTCGCTCGGCCCAGATCCGCGCCCACTTCGCGGGGGTCACCCCCGGAACGTAGGCGAGGCGGAACGCGGGAGGTACTTCTTCCGAGCCTGTCACGCCCGCCAGGTTACCCACCGTGGTCGGGAGCCCGGTGGGGGGCCGATAGTCTGGAGGGCATGAAGTCGCACCAGTCCACCCAGACGATGAAGCCCGCCACCGCGGCGAAGAAGCTGGGTGTGTACCTCCCCGCCACCCCCGCGGAGTTCCAGGAGGGCCTCGTCACGCGCGCCGAGCTCGACGCGCTCCAGGCCGACCCGCCCGAGTGGCTGCGGACGCTGCGGACCGAGGGCCCGCACCCGCGCCCCGTGGTGGCCTCCAAGCTGGGCGTCTCCATCGCGGGTCTGGCGCGGGGCGGCGTCACGGAGGCCCTCACGACCGAGCGGATCGAGGCGCTGAAGGCCGAGCGGCCCGAGTGGCTGGAGAAGGAGCGGGCGACCCAGGCGGAGGTCCGCCGCGAGGCGGCCCGCCTCAAGGCCCGCGCCGAGGAGCGCGGGGAGCGCACGTCCGACTCCTGATCGCGGCGCCGGGCCGGTGAACGGCGCGCGTCCGTCACACCCCGGGTGGGCCCACACGGCTCCCGGGGCCGGGTCGCCCCGGCCCCGCCCGGCCCCCGGACCGTGCCGGCTAGGCGGACGCGGCCGGCCAGGCCGTGCCCAGCGGCTTCGTCCGCTGCCTGCTGAGCCGCGGTCCCCCGGCGCCCTCCCGCGCCACCGCCACGATGTGTTCCCGCAGCCCCTCGGCGTAGCGCCGCATGTTCTTGCGCGCGATGTCGGTGTCCGGGTAGCGCGCGGCGAACTGCAGGCCGTCGTGGAAACGGGAGATCCAGGCGCACACCTGGTCGCCGTAGGAGACGCGGATCAGGCCGTGGGCGCGCATCTCCCGCCAGCGCTCGGAGCCGGGGAAGCCGCGGGTGTCGACGAAGGAGACGATCGAGTACCGGTCCGGTGACGTGGGCCGGAAGTCGTCGCCCAGCAGCTGCAGGACGCGGGCCAATGGCATCCACGACAGGGCGCGATTCTTGCGCAGCTCGGCCCGGACCATCGCCAGCACGCTGTCGAAGTCCGGTGCCCGCGCGACCGGCACCTCGATCGGCGCGCCGCCCACGTACCAGCCGACCGAGTCCCGCCACTGCGACTTCGCCCGGGTGTGGAAGGGCACGACCGTGCGGTACACCGGACTCCCGCCGATCTCGTGGACGAGGAGGGCGGTGGCGGCGAGGAGGCCCACGAGGCTCCCGCCGTAGGGCCGGCAGTACGCCTCGAAACCGGCCGCGTCCGCGTCGTCGACGAGTATGTCGCGCATCAGCCGCTGCTCGGGCAGCGGTCCGCCGGGTTCGAGGCCGAGGTCGACGGGGAAGTTGGGCAGCCGGCCCTCGCACTGGGCGACGAACTCCCGCCAGCGGGAGACGATCGCGTGGGTGTCGTCGATGCGGTCGGCGTTGCTGCGTTCCAGGGCGCAGAAGTCGACGTAGCTGGAGACGGGCGGCTCCGGGACGGTGGTGCCCGCGCGGTCCGCCGCGTACAGCTCGTGGATCTCGGCGGGGATGCGGTAGATCGAGTACGCGTCGACGTTGCTGTGGTCGAACGCCAGGTAGAGGCTCGCGCCGTCCGGCCGGAGCACCGCCGCGTACAGGAAGTTGGGCCAGACGAGCGCGTCCGCCGCCGCGTCGAAACGGCTCTCCAGGTGCCGGGTGAGCACGGCGGCGTCGGGGAAGTCGCCGGTGTCCTCGCGGCGCAGGCGTACGGCGTCCGCCTCGAGGGTGAACCGCCGCATCTCGTCGCCGATCCAGCGGAAGCCGCTGCGCAGGGTCTCGTGGCGCTGGGTCCAGGCCCGCAGTGCCCGCTGCAACGCGTCGAGGTCGACCGGGCCGGGCAGGTCGAAGGCGGTGCCCGTCCAGGTCGGTACGAACAGGCCGTCCTCGCGCACCGCACGCGCCGTCCGTACGTGCGACTCCTGGACGTAGGCCGGCGGACGGGCGTCCTCCGGAAGGGCTGCGGCGGCTTCGACGGTCTCCGGGTGCAGCGCCCACTCCACGAGCCGTCCGGGACGGATCTCGCAATGCTGGATGTCGGTCATGCGCAAGGGGCTCTCCGTTCACGCCACAGGGTGGTCACCTCAGCCCAACGAGTGATTGACCCGCGCGGTTGCGGGCCCGGCCCCGCTAGCGTGAGCGCCCGCATCGGGGGCGGAGGAGCGCATGGGCGAGGCACGGAACCTGTCGCCGGAGGGGCCGGCGGGGGACGCGGGCGGCGTGTCGGGGGATGCCGCGGGGGACGGCGGCGCCGGGGAGGGGCCACCCGAGCGGGAGGATCCCGGCGAGGGGTTCGGGGCGGCACTGCGGCGGGCGCGGGGCGAGCGCGGGCTGTCGCTCGCGGCGCTGGCGCGGCTCGTGCACTACAGCAAGGGCTATCTCAGCAAGATCGAGAACGGGGGCAAGCCGCCCACCGCCGATCTCGCCCGACGCTGTGACGAGGCGCTGCGGGCGGGCGGGGCGCTGTCCCGGCTGGTCCCGGGGGTGCCGCGGGCGCGGGCCCCCGAACAGGTGTCTGACGTATGCCCCTACCGGGGCCTCGCCGCCTTCGGTCCCGAGGACGCCGACTGGTTCTTCGGGCGGGAGCGGGCCACCGCCGCCCTCGTCCAGCGGCTCGCCCGGCAGTCGGGCAGGGGCCCGCTCGCGGTGGTGGCGCCCTCGGGGGCGGGCAAGTCCTCCCTGCTGCGGGCCGGTCTGGTGCCGGCGCTCGCGCGTGAGGGCACGGCGGAGGCGCCCGCACCCCGCGTCCTGGTGTGCACCCCCACCGCGCACCCCCTCGCGCATCTGCGCGCCCTGCTGGGCACGGAGGAGCCGGAACCGGGCCCTCCCCTCCGCTCCGGCCCTCCCGTCCGCTCCGGCCCTCCCGTCCGCTCCGGCGCCGACGACGACTCCGCCGAGCGCGTCCGCCCCGGCGGCTCCGTCCGCTCCGTTCTGGTGGTGGACCAGTTCGAGGAACTCTTCACCCTGTGCCGCGACGAGGCCGAGCGCCGGGCCTACCTCCGCGAACTGACCGCGCTGTGCGCCGGCCCCGAGGCGCCGGCCCTGGTGGTGCTGGGGCTGCGGGCGGACTTCAGCGGACACTGCCTGGCCCGGCCCGAGCTGGCCGGGGTGTTCACCGGCGGGCTCTTCGTCCTGGGCCCGATGACCTCGGCCGAACTGCGTGCCGCCGTCACCCGTCCGGCGGAGCGCGCCGGACTGCTCCTGGAGCCGGGCCTGCTGGAGCTGCTGCTCCGGGACGCGGGCGCCGAGGACGGCGCCGAGGACGGGACGGCGACGGTCTCCGCCGGGTCGCTGCCGCTGCTCTCCCACGCCCTGCTGGCCACCTGGGATCAGCGCTCCGGCCGCACCCTCACGGTCGCCGGGTACACGGCGACCGGCGGGCTGCACGGCGCGGTGGCCCGTACCGCCGAGGAGGTCTTCACCGGCCTGGACCGGGCGGGACGGGAGGCGGCCCGCCGGGTGCTGCTGCGCCTGGTGCACGTCCGCGAGGGCGAGGCGGCCACCCGCAGGGCCCTCGCCCCGGACCGGCTGCTCGCCGGGATGAACGAGCGGTCCGCGGCGACGGCCGCGCTGGACGCCCTGGTCCGCGCCCGGCTGGTGACGGCCGGGGAGTCCGCGGTGCGGATCACCCACGAGGTGCTGCTGCGCGCCTGGCCCCGGCTGCGGGAGTGGATCGACGCCGACCGCGCCGGGCTGCTGCTGCGCCAGCAACTCGCGGACGCCGCCTCGGCCTGGGCGCACGCCGGGAGGGACCCGGAGCTGCTCTACCGGGGCAACCGGCTCGCGGCGGCCGCGGAGTGGGCGGACGCCCGGGGCGAGCACGATCCGCCGGGGCCGGTGGAGGAGGAGTTCCTGGCGGCGTGCCGCGGGGCGGAGCAGGGCAGGCGGCTGACCTCGCTGCGCCGGGCCCGCGTCCAGCGGCGGCTGCTGGCGACGCTCGCGGTGCTGCTGGCCCTCGCGGTGGGCGCGGGCGTGCTCGCCTTCCACCAGCGCGCGGCGGCGCTGCGGGAACGGCGGGTGGCGCAGTCGCAGGCGCTCGCGGTCCGCTCGCTCGCCATGGCGGCCGGGCGTCCGGAGGCCTCGATGCTGATGGCGGCCCGGGCATACCGGACCGCGCCGACGGTGCAGGCGCGCGGCGCCCTGCTCAGTACCCAGTCGGGGGCCTTCGCGGGGCGGCTGTCCGGGCACACCGGGGCGGTGAACGGGGTGGCGTTCTCCCCGGGCGGACGGCTCCTCGCGACCGCGGGCGCCGACTCGACCGTACGGCTCTGGGGCGGCCCGGGGCTGCGCTCCCCGGTGGCGACGCTCACCGGATACGGCGCTCCGCTGCTGTCCGTGGCCTTCGCGCCCGACGGCAGGACGCTGGCGGCGGCCGGCGGCGACGGCACGGTCCGGCTGTGGCGGCTGCCGGAGCGCCGGGCGGCGGGGGTGCTGTACGGGCACGCCGGAGCGGTGCGCTCCGTGGCCTTCTCCCCGGACGGCGGCACGCTGGTCTCGGGGGGCGCGGACGGGACGGTACGGCTGTGGGACGTGCGGGCGCGGAAGCAGCGGGCGGTGCTGCGGGGGCACCGGGACGCCGTGCACGCGGTGGCCTTCGGCCCCGAAGGGCGGCGGGTGGTGTCCGGTTCGGCCGACCGCACCGTACGGCTGTGGCGGGTGCGGGGCGGCCGGTCCACCGTGCTGCGCGGCCACGCCGACGCGGTGCTCGGGGTGGCGTTCGCGCCGGACGGGCGGAGCGTGGCCTCGGGCGGCGCCGACCGGACGGTGCGGATCTGGGACGTCGGCGGCCGGGCGGCCCAGGGCGAGAAGGAGACCGGCAGGGTGGGTTCCCGTGGGGAGACGGTGCTGCGGGGGCACAGCGACGACGTGAACGCGGTCGCCTACACCCGGGACGGCACCGCCGTGGTGAGCGTCAGCGGCGACGGCACGGCGAAGGTGTGGGACACCGCGGGCCACCGCGTCACCGAGACCCTCTCGGGCCACACCGACTACGTGCTCGCGGTGGCGGTCGGACCGGGGAACCGCCTGGCCACCGGCAGCTTCGACCGCTCGGCGGTGCTGTGGGACCCGGGGCGCGGGGCGTGGACCTCGCGGCCGTTCACCGAACTGTGGGCCTCGGCCTTCGCACCGGACGGCCGGCTGCTGGCGGCGGCGGGCGCGGACGGCACGGTGCGGCTGTGGCACCGGCGCGGCCACCGGCCCGCCGGGGTGCTGCGGGGGCACCGGGGCGCGGTGTTCACGGTGGCGTTCTCGCCCGACGGCCGGCTGCTCGCCTCCGCGGGGGCGGACCGCCGGGTACGGCTGTGGGACCCGGCCGGGCGCCGTCCGCTCGCCACCCTGCGCGGGCACGGCGGCTCGGTGTTCGGCGTGGCCTTCTCCCCCGACGGGCGCGTCCTGGCCTCGGCGAGCGCGGACCGGACGGTGCGGCTGTGGGACGTGCGCCGGCACCGTGAGCTGGGCACGCTCGCCGCGCACCAGGACTTCGTCAACGCGGTGGCGTTCAGCCCGGACGGGCGGACGCTCGCCTCCGGCAGCGACGATCTGACCGTACGGCTGTGGGACGTCGCCTCGCGGGCGCCGCTCGGTGTGCTGCGCGGGCACCACGGGGCCGTCCGGAGCGTGTCCTTCGCGCCGGGCGGGCGGCGCCTGGCGAGCAGCGGCAACGACGGCACGGTCCGGGTGTGGGACACCTCCTCCGGCCACTCCCTGGCGACCCTCACCGGACACACCGGTGCCGTGCGCGCGGTGGCCTTCTCCCCGGACGGGGACACCCTGGCCTCCGGCGGGATCGACGGCACGCTGCGGCTGTGGGACGCCGTCCGCCACCGGCCGGGTCCGGTACTCACGGGACGGGGCGGCGCCGTGTGGGGGGTGACCTTCGCCCCGGGCGGGACACGGCCGGTGAGCTGCGGCACCGACGGCACCGTCCGCCGCTGGTCCCTCGGCCCGGCGGCCCGCGCGGCGGCGATCCGGGCCCTCGTCGGCGCCCCGGCACCCGCGGGTTTCCCGGGGGTTTCCCGTTTCCCTTCGCGGTGGGCGACCCGGGATCCCTCGACAGCGGACCCCGCGGCACCCCAGTCTCGAGATGCCGCCGGACGGGTCGCCGCAGGTCCGTCACCGATACGCCACCGGTGACGAGTGACCCTGGCGGACCGGGCCCGGCCACGGAAGGCCGGCCGGCGCACGAAGAACAGTGCTGACACCCACGACGCTCACGTCCATCCGTGAGTGCGGGAAACGGGGAACGAGAATGACCACACGCGAGGTACTCGCGGCGGTGCGGGGGAAACTGCCACCCGCGTCGCCGCCACGCGGAGCGGCCGTCGTACTGGCGGCGCTGCTCGCTCTCGGGGGAGCCGCCCTGACGGCACCGGCGGCCGGGGCGGCCGCCGCGACTCCGGCGCGGGCGGCGGCCGGCTGTGCCGTGCTGTCCCCCGGCGCCTCCGCCGCCGCGCAGGCCGCCGTGCGGGCCGCCTGCGAGCAGATCGGCGTCTGGTACACGTGGGGCGGGGGCCACGGGGCGCAGCCCGGACCGACGTACGGCCAGGTCGACCCGAGCGACCCGGCCAGCGCCCACGACCCCGAGCGGCGGGGCTTCGACTGCTCGGGGCTGGTCCGGTACGCCTACGCCCGCGCCCTCGGCGGTGACCCGCTGAACGGCAACTCGTACCACCAGTTCCACTCGCCCCGGGTGACGCAGCGGTTCACCGCCGGGCAGGGCACGGCACCGCTGCTCCCGGGCGACCTGCTCGCCTGGGGCTCGGGCGGCTCGATCCACCACATCGCGCTCTACCTGGGCGCCGGGAAGATGGTCGAGGCCCGGCAGTCCGGCACCCGCGTCATGGTCAGCGACGTGCGGCTGGGCGGGGACTACGCCGGGGCCGTCCGCATCGGCACGGGGTCGGCGCCCTCGGGCACCTTCAGCACCTGGGGCACGGGGGTGTGGACCCACACCGAGCCGTCCACGACCAGTGCGCGGGTGCACCGGTTCGACGGTCCGACCCTCGTGCGCGTGGAGTGCCAGAAGCACGCCCAGACCGTGACGGCCGAGGGCTACACCAACGACGCCTGGTCCTATCTGCCCGAGTACCGGGCGTGGATCACCAACATCTACCTCAAGGGCCCCGCCTGGCTGGACGGCGTGCCCACCTGCCGCTGACGGGACCGGACCGGCACGGCCGCCGCCCGGCGGCCCGCCCCCGCCCGCCTCTCCGCTCCACCGTTCCACTCCCACCCTTGTCCGGCTCCACGGGAGCCACGTTCCAGGAGGAACCATGTCCGCTTACCGGAAGATCGCCCTGTCCCTCGCCGGCGCCGCCCTGTGCGGGGGCCTGACCGTCGCCGCGCCCGCCCAGGCCACCCCGGCCCGCCACACGGCTGCCGCCGCGCCCGCCGCGGCGGCAGCCGAGTGCGGGGTGCGCGCCGACGCCAGGCTGTGGTGCGGCAACCGGGTCGGTGCCAAGGGGTATGTGCACCGCTCGTACGGCAGTGGCGTGCGGGGCACGCTCACCACGGGCTTCAGCTGGTTCCAGTGCTGGGGGCGCGGTGACACCCACCTCGGCGGCAACAACGTCTGGTACTGGACGAAGCTGGACAACGGCCAGTGGGGCAACGTCCCGGCGGCCGACGTCCACACCCGGGTCGACCCGGCGCCCGGTCTGCGCGAGTGCTGAACCGGCCCGGGCCAGCCGATGACGTCGAGCAGGCCGTGCCGCACCCCGCTCCGCGCGGGGTGCGGCACGGCCGTTCCGGGTTCCCGGCCGGGATCAGCGGCGCAGGTACCGGGTCAGCCGCTCCAGCAGCTGGGCGGCCTCCTGCAGGCTCTGCGCGGTCCCCGAGAAGTCTCCGACGAGCAGTTCCTCCTCCTCGCCGGTGTCGCCCTCCGCCGTCGCCGCGATCCCCTCGGCGGGCGCGGGGACGCTCGTGCCGCGGTAGCCGACGGGTTCCGCGCCGGGGGCCTGCCGGTAGCCGATGAAGGCGAGGGTGTCGGACGCCGGGGCCGCCTCGCCGGCGTCGAAGAACCGTACGGCGCTCAGCTGGGTCAGGTGGTCGCCGCAGTTGTCGCCGATGTTCAGCCGGTAGTGCGAGAAGGCCCCGGTGGTGGCGAGGACGTACTCCTTGGTCTCGAACCGCCGCCGGAAGTGCTGGTCCTGGCGGATGTCCAGGGTCATCCAGGTCCGCCCGTCGTGGGAGCCCTCCAGGGTCCAGTCCGCCGGGTCGCGCTCGGTGAAGTCGTTGGCGGAGGTCAGGCTGTAGGCGGTGACCGTGAGGGGGCTGTCGAAGGTGAAGGTCACCTCCGGGTCCCTCTCCTGGGCGAGCCACTTGGTGCGCGCGGTGCGCAGCAGGTTGGGGGCGACCTCGCCGGCCGCCGTGAACTCGTCGCTGGCCTGCACCTCGCGCACGCGGTCGGTGATGTCGCGGCGCTCGCCGCCGGCCGGTCCCGCGCCGCGGGTGGTGTCGGTGACCAGGGAGAGGGAGGTGGCCGTGCCGCCGCGGCCGCTCCAGGTCACCCGCTCCAGCGGGGCGCCGTCGTCGAGCAGCAGGCCCAGCCGGCCGGCCGGGCGCCACACGCCGTCGTGCTCCTCCTCGGTGACGAAGTGCCGCACCCGGGCCGCGAGCGGTCCCTCCGGGCGGGGCCGCGTGCCGGTCAGCGCGCCGCGCACCTCGCCGAGGGACCCCTCGGGGCCGCGCACGTGACCGTGGAACCCGGACAGGTCGGTGCGGAACGCCACGGAGGACTCGGTGCCGTCGGTGCCGCGCCACGCGAGCCGGGCGGGAGGCTCCTGCCCGGCCGGGCCGGCGGGCGTCCCGCCCTGGTCGAGGTGGACGGTGAGGGTCGGGCCCGGCTGCCAGACGGGGGCGCCGAGCGGGCGGCGTTCGGTGGCGTAGGTCCGCACGGAGGGGCCTCCGTCCCGGGCGGCGCGGGCCCGCCGTGCGCGCTCGGCGGCCTCGACGGGGTCCAGCGCGAGGGTGCGCAGCCGCAGCACGGCCCCGTCCCCGTCGGCGTTGCGGAGCTGCAGCACGTTGACGCCGGGCAGCAGGGCCGTGCCGGGGACGTTCAGCACGTATTCCCGCGGGGCGTCGGGGGTGTCCGCCTCGGGCAGCCGGAACTCCTTGGCCACCGTCTCGCCGTTCAGCACGACGTCCATCGGCGCGGTGGTGCCGAGCGTCTCCAGCCGCAGGACCGCCTCGGCGGTGTTCAGCTGGTCCGGCACCACGAAGTCGACCTTGAGGTGGCCGCCCGCCGTCACCACGACGTACGTGGAGGCCACCGCGCAGCGGTGGTGGCGGACGACCGCGTTCGTCAGTGCTGCGGGACGGGAGCCGAAGTCGGCGAATACGGCGAAGGAGGGGTCCATCTGTGGTTCCTCACGCGTGTCGGGGGGCATCGTCCGGCCGTGTCGCCGCACGGTGCCCTCGGTGGTTCCAGTTGCCGGGACACTAGCGGCCGGGTCTGACAACGGGGGCCGCGCGCGGCCGAGTTGAGGACGCAGGAGAGGGACCGGAGGGTGGTCCGCGGGCCGGTGCGGGGCGGCTTCCGGGATGCGCCCCGCGCGCGGCGCGCGTTTACTGGCGGCACGGCCGGTCCCGGCCGCCGAGGGACCCGGCGGCGGACGGGGGTAACCGGAGGGTGGCGAGGTACTCGCAGTCCCGCGGTACCCCGGCGGCCGGCGCACCCGGTGCGTTCCGGCAGGAAGGAAGGCGTGGACGTGTTCACCGTCACCGACATCCGCGAATGGCGAGGGCGCGACGTCCTCGACGCATCCGACAAAAAGCTCGGCACGCTGGAGGCGATCTACGTGGACACCACCACGGACGAGCCGGCCTTCGCCACCGTGCGCGTGGGGATGCCCACCCGGCACCGGCTGGCCTTCGTCCCGCTCGACGGGGCGCAGGTCGGGCCCGAGTACCTGCGGGTGGCCTGGGACAAGAGGCAGATCAAGGGCGCGCCCAGCATCGACACCGACGGCGAGCTGCTCGCCACCGAGGAGCCCGCCGTGTTCGCCCACTACGAGTTCGCCTACCGGCCCGGGGCCACCGGGGAGCGTCGGCTGGCCCGGCGCTGACCACGCCCACCGACACGCACCAGAAAGGCACGGCCATGGCCGTCATCCTCCTCCTCGTTCTGATCGCCGTGGCCCTCGGTCTGATCGGCGCGCTCGCCAAGGGTCTGCTCTACCTGCTGGTCATCGGCATCGTCGTGTTCATCGTCGCCCTGTTCCTGAGCGGCCTGCGCGCCGGGCGCCGCTCGGGGCGCCGCATGCCCCGCTGAGGCACCACCACCTCACCGAAGCACCGGAACTCCACGGGGCTCCGGCAACCCGGGACGGCGAAGACTGCCCGGTCCCGGCAATGATCGCGAGTCGCCCGCCGGCGCATGATGCCCTCGTGACAGGACGCGCGGAGGGGGCGACGGGGATGACGGGGACACCGGCCGGGACGACGAGGGACACGGGCTCCGGCCGCGGGCGGGCGGTGGGGGTCGTGTGCGGCGTCCTGCTGCTCGCGCTGTCCACCGTGATGTTCGGGCTGGTCCCCGGCAGGCTCGCCGAGAAGGACGCCTACCGGTCGGCGCCGGTCTGCCCGGCCGGCACGCGACCCGGCGGTTCCTGCCGCCTCGCGGTCGAGGCGACCGTCCGGGACAGGCTGGAGGTGCACGAGAAGCGCTCCCCCGACTACGACCTCGTGGTGCTCGTCCGCGGTTCCGGCGCCCACCACCGCCTGCGCATGGCCGGGCACTCGCCGGTGTACGACGCGGTCCGCCCCGGTGACGAGGTGACGCTCACCTCCTGGCGCGGCGCGATCCGGTCCGTGCGCTTCGGCGAGGCCGTGCAGGACACCCGCCTCTCCCCCGTCGACGACTGGCGGATTCCCCTGGGCGTCGGCCTCGCGGTGCTCCCCCTCGGCCTGCTGGCCCTGTGGTCCGCGTGGGCGCTTCCCCGCCACCGCGCGGCGGTACGGCGGGACTGGCCGTGGTGGCCTGCCGGGATGTGGGTGGCCGGGACGATTCTGTCCGTGGTGGGGATTCTCGCCGGACTGGGCGGCGCGAACGTCCCGTACGCGCTGCTGATCACGGCGGTGGGTGTGCTTCCCTCGGCGGGTGTCGGCGCCCTGTTCGTGTGGGTGCTGCGCAGGCGGATGCGGCGGGCGGCCGACGTGCGGGACGTCGTCGCCGTCCGGCCCGCGCGCAGGCGGTGCGTACGGGCGAGTGTCCACGGGGACGTGCCCTACAGCGTGTTCGGCTTCGGGTACCTGGTGGTGGGCGACGGGCCTCCGGCCGCGACCCCCGACCCGGCCGGGCGCGCCGCGTTGCGTCCGCTGCCGTCCTCGCTCCGCGTCGTGGGCGTGCGGTCGCTGCGGCCCGACGATCCCGAGGGGTGGCCGGGGATCTACAAGTACGACGGAGTCGTCGTGGAGTGCCGGGACGGTGAGGTGCCGGTGCTCGTGGGCACTTCGCGGCGTGAGGCCTCCCTCGTCCTGGGCGCGCTGACCGCGGCGCCCACCGCCGCCTGAGGACGCCCGCCGCCGGCCGGGGCCGTGACCCCGGCCGGCGGCGGGATGTCACTCGCCCAGGGCCTGGTTGACGACCGACTGGGCCTCCTCCTGCACCTGCCGCAGGTGGTCGGGGCCGCGGAAGGACTCCGCGTAGACCTTGTAGACGTCCTCCGTGCCCGAGGGCCGGGCCGCGAACCAGGCGTTCTCGGTGACGACCTTGATGCCGCCGAGCGCGGCCCCGTTGCCGGGGGCCTCGGTGAGGATGTCGGTGACCGGTTCCCCGGCGAGGGTGTCGGCGCCGACCTGGGCCGGGGACAGCTTGCCCAGCCGTGCCTTCTGCTCCCGGGTGGCGGGGGCGTCGATGCGGGCGTAGGCGGGCTCGCCGAAGCGGGCGGTGAGGGCGGCGTGCTGCTCCGAGGGGGTGCGCCCGGTGACGGCGGTGATCTCGGAGGCGAGCAGGGCCAGGAGGATGCCGTCCTTGTCGGTGGTCCACACGGAGCCGTCCCGGCGCAGGAAGGAGGCCCCGGCGGACTCCTCGCCGCCGAAGCCGAGCGAGCCGCCGGCCAGTCCGTCCACGAACCACTTGAAGCCGACGGGGACCTCGACCAGCCGGCGGCCGAGGTCGGCGGCGACCCGGTCGATCATGCTGGAGGACACGAGGGTCTTGCCCACGCCCGCGTCGCCCGGCCAGTCGGGGCGGTGGGCGTAGAGGTAGGAGATCGCGGTGGCCAGGTAGTGGTTGGGGTTCATCAGTCCGGCGTCCGGGGTGACGATGCCGTGCCGGTCGGCGTCGGCGTCGTTGCCGGTGGCGAGGTCGAAGCGGTCGCGCGCGGCGATGAGGGAGGCCATGGCGTGCGGCGAGGAGCAGTCCATGCGGATCTTGCCGTCCCAGTCCAGCGTCATGAACCGCCAGGTGGGGTCGGCGAGCGGGTTGACCACGGTGAGGTCGATCCGGTGCTCCTCGGCGATGCGGCCCCAGTAGGCGACGGAGGCCCCGCCGAGCGGGTCGGCGCCGATGCGTACGCCGGCCGTGCGGATCGCGTCGAGGTCGAGGACGCTCGGCAGGTCGGCGACGTAGGCGGAGAGGAAGTCGTGGCGGCCGGTGCCGGGGGCGGCGAGCGCGCGCGTGTAGGGGATGCGCCGCACGTCCTTCAGTCCGCCCGCGATGATCTCGTTGGCGCGGTCCTGGATCCAGGAGGTGGCCTCCGAACCGGCCGGGCCGCCGCTGGGCGGGTTGTACTTGAAGCCGCCGTCGGCGGGCGGGTTGTGGCTGGGGGTGACGACGACGCCGTCGGCGAGGTGGGCGGTGCGGCCCCGGTTGTGGGTGAGGATGGCGTGCGAGACGGCGGGGGTGGGGGTGTAGCCGTCGGCACTGTCGACGAGGACGGTGACGTCGTTGGCCGCGAACACCTCCAGCGCGGTGACCCGGGCAGGCTCGGACAGGGCGTGGGTGTCGGCGCCGAGGAACAGCGGGCCGTCGGTGCCCTGTGCGGTGCGGTACTCGCAGATGGCCTGGCTGGTGGCGGCGATGTGGTCCTCGTTGAAGGCCGTGGCCAGGGAGGATCCACGGTGTCCGGACGTGCCGAAGGCGACGCGCTGTCCCGGTTCGGCCGGGTCGGGGTGCAGCGCGTAGTACGCGGTCACCAGCCGGGCGACGTCGATCAGGTCCTCGGGCTCGGCCGGCTCGCCGGCTCGTTCGTGCAGCATGCCCCACTCCTCCGCATCGGTCGTGCGTTCGCTCGCGCTCCCATCTTCCCCCGCCGGTGCGATGTGCACGTCTGCGATGTGCGCGTGTGTGACCGGCGGTGCGGGGCGGAGGTGGGGGCCGGCGTCGGCGGGCACGGCCCGCCGACGGCCGGGCAGGGGCCCTCGGGGAGTCCCTCAGAAGCGACCGCCGGTGAGCCGGGTGAGGGGCCCGTGGCTGTGCCGAGCCGCGCGGCGGCCCACCGCGTAGGAGGCGGCGCTGAGCGCGGTCAGTCCGGCACCGACTCCGGCGGCGACGGCCTTGCGCTGGGCGAGGACCGTCCAGGCCGTCCGTGCGGTGGCCGCGACCTGGCCGGTGGTGGCGACGACGGCCTGCCGGCCGGCCTCGACGCCCTTGACCGCGGTCTGGGCCACCTGCGCCGTCGCGGTGGCCGCGCGCTCGGTACCGTTGCGGGCCGCCGACGCGGCGTCACCCGCCTTGCCCGCGACGGCCTTCGCGGCCCCGGAGGCGGGTGCGGTGGCCTTGTCCGCGGCCCCCTGGGCCTTGGAACGGGTGGCCTCGGCGGTCTTGGACTTCGCCTGCGTGCTGTTGCTGGGTTTGGAGTTCGATTCAGTCATGCACTCCGCTTTGCCGCTGACTCCGACCGCAAACAGCCTCGTATTCTCGGGGGTTGACGACCGTGACGCGGCGGACTGGTGCTGTGCGGCGGCCGGTGGCCGCCTCAGCCGAGCGCCGGATCGGCGAGGGTCTCGGTGACCTGCGCGCGGACCGCCTCCCAGGCCGTGGGGGGAAGGGCGCCGAGGGGTGTGCGGCGCAGGGCGTCGAGAACCTCCGGCGCGCCGGCACCGTGGGACGCGCTCTCGGCGATCACCTCGTAGCCGTCCCGGACGGCGACGCGCAGCAGGTGTCCGCCCTCGGCGTCGGCGTGCACGGCGGTGGCGACCACGAAGGGCGGCGGGCCGCCCGCGTCGCCGGGCAGCTTGCGGTAGCCGCTGGTGAGCGGGGCGTGCCAGCGCAGGGAGAGCAACAGGTGGCGTTTGGCGACGAGTTCGGCGAGGTCGGTCTCGTAGGTCCCCTCGCCCCCGAGGACCCGGGCGCGGGCGTCCAGGACGAGGGCGGCGGGCAGCAGACAGCGCAGCGTGCTGCCGACGAGGTTGCCGCCGACCGTGGCCGCGCGGCGCACGGCACCGGTGCCGACCGAGCCGGCCGCGCGGCGCAGCACCTCGGGCACCCGGTCGTCGACCTGGTGGAGCAGGACGCCCGCGCCGAGTTCCTCGCGTCCGAGGACGGTGGCCTCGGGCACCTCGCGCAGTGACACGGCCTGTTCGGGGAAGCCCTCGCGCTGCCAGGTGGCCCAGACGAGGGTCGCGCCGCCGACGGGCACCGCCCCCTGGGCGAGGCATTCCCGGAGGGCGGACACGGTGGTGGGCAGAGACAACAGCACGGCAGCCGACCTGCTTTCCTGCGAAGGGGGTGACGCCCTGCGGCGGAGGGACGGGCGGCACCCGGGCCACGTGATCGCCGACATGGCGCATTCTGCCGAGGCCCGCGGGGGCGCGTACAGGTCTCATCCTTCGATTCCGTGCGCCCCTCGTGCCGGGCACGCTTCCTGCCGAGCCGCGTCCGGGCGGGTCGTGCGGGGTGCGGGTGGGTGCCCCCTCGATCGAGTGGACCATTCGTGCGGTTAGCATATGAGCGCCTGCTAGCTCGACTGAGAGATAGTTCTGTGACTGACAACGACGGTTCGTTCACCCACTGGAAGCACCGCGAGGAGATCGCGGAGTCGATGATCCCGATGATCGGGAAGCTGCACCGGGAGCGGGACGTCACCGTTCTCCTGCACAGCCGCTCCCTGGTGAACAAGTCGGTGGTGAGCATCCTCAAGACCCACCGGTTCGCCCGGCAGATCGCCGGCGCGGAGCTGTCGGTCACCGAGACGCTGCCCTTCCTCCAGGCGCTGACCACCCTCGACCTCGGCCCCTCCCAGATCGACCTGGGCATGCTCGCCGCGACCTACAAGGAGGACGACCGCGGCCTGTCCGTGAGGGAGTTCACCGCCGAGGCCGTCGCGGGCGCGACCGGCGCCGACAAGATCGAGCGACGCGAGCCGCGCGATGTCGTGCTCTACGGCTTCGGCCGCATCGGCCGCCTCGTCGCCCGGCTGCTCATCGAGAAGTCCGGCTCCGGCAACGGGCTGCGGCTGCGCGCGATCGTCGTGCGCGGCGGCGGCCGGGTGGGCGAGGACCTCGTCAAGCGGGCCTCGCTGCTGCGCCGCGACTCCGTGCACGGCCAGTTCCAGGGCACGATCACCGTCGACGAGGCCAACGGCACCATCACCGCCAACGGCAACACCATCAAGGTCATCCACGCCGACGACCCGTCCCAGGTGGACTACACGGCCCACGGCATCAAGGACGCCATCCTCATCGACAACACCGGCAAGTGGCGCGACCGCGAGGGGCTGTCGCAGCACCTGCGGCCCGGCATCGACAAGGTGGTGCTCACCGCGCCGGGCAAGGGCGACGTCCCCAACATCGTCCACGGCGTCAACCACGACACCATCAAGCCGGACGAGCGCGTCCTGTCCTGCGCCTCCTGCACCACCAACGCCATCGTGCCGCCGCTGAAGGCGATGGACGACGAGTTCGGGGTGGAGCGCGGACACGTGGAGACGGTCCACTCGTTCACCAACGACCAGAACCTGCTGGACAATTACCACAAGTCGGAGCGGCGCGGACGCTCGGCGCCGCTCAACATGGTGCTCACCGAGACGGGGGCGGCCTCCGCGGTCGCCAAGGCGCTGCCCGACCTCAAGGCGCGGATCACCGGCAGCTCGATCCGGGTGCCGGTGCCGGACGTCTCGATCGCCATCCTCAATCTCCAGCTCGCGCGGGAGACCAGCCGGGAGGAGGTCCTCGACCACCTGCGGGAGGTGTCGCTGACCTCGCCGCTGAAGCGGCAGATCGACTTCACCACCGCGCCGGACGCGGTCTCCAGCGACTTCGTCGGCTCCCGGCACGCCTCGATCGTGGACGCGGGCGCGACCAAGGTCGAGGGCGACAACGCGATCCTGTACCTCTGGTACGACAACGAGTTCGGGTACTCCTGCCAGGTCGTGCGGGTGGTGCAGTACGTGTCCGGCGTCGAGTACCCGACGTACCCGGCACCGGCCGCCTGACCGGAACCGGCCTCAGTCCGGCAGCTCCAGCCGGCGCACCTCCCCCGGCCGGACCCGGAATGCCCGGCCGGCGAGGTGGATGTCGAGAGGTGCCTCCTCCGAGGGCGGCACCTCGATCTCCACGCACCGGTGTTCCAGCCGCAGCCGTACGCCCCAGTGGCCGTCGTGGCGCACGGTGAAGCCGTAGGAGGACAGTCTCGGCAGCGGGACCGGGTCCAGCCACAGCGCGCCCTCGCGGGTCTCCAGGCCGGGCAGCCCGCGCTGGACGAGGTCGAGGGTGCCGGCCATGGCGCCGAGGTGGATGCCCTCGCCCGTGGTACCGCCCTGCACATCGGCCACGTCGCTGAGCAGCGCCTCCTGGACGTGGTCCCACGCCTCCGTGCGGCGGCAGCGGGCCAGGACCCAGCCGTGGACCAGCCCGCTGAGGGTGGAGCCGTGGCTGGTGCGGGCCAGGTAGTGGTCGACGGTGCGGCGCCAGAGGTCGTCGTCGAAGCGGTGGCCGAGCCGGGCGAAGAGGGCGACGAGTTCGTGCGGCGGGAGGAGGTGGCCGAGCATGAGGACGTCGGCCTGCTTGGAGGCCCTGTAGTGGTTGACGCTGTCCCCCTCGGCCTCCAGGATCCGGTCCAGCCGGCGGATGTCGCCGTAGCGGGCGCGGTAGGCCTCCCAGTCGAGTTCGTCCAGGTCGCCGTAGCCCTCGAACTGACTGATGACGCCCTCGTGGAAGGGGATGCGCAGGGTGCGGGAGACCTCCTCCCAGCGCCGCAGTTCCTCGTCCGTCAGCTCCAGGTCCTCGGTGAGTTCGCGGCGCCGGGGCTCGGGGAGGGAGCCGAGCAGGTCCAGGGTGCGGGTGAGCACCCAGGCGGCGGTGACGTTCGTGTAGGCGTTGTCGTCGAGGCCGGGCCGGTCGGCGCCGGGATAGGCGTCGTGGTACTCGTCGGGGCCCATGACGCCGAGGATGCGGTGACTGCGCAGGGCAGGGTCCCAGGTGGCCGAGTCCGCCCAGAAGCGGGCGATCTCGAGCAGCATCTCGGCGCCGGCGGTGTGCAGGAACTCGGTGTCGCCGCTCGCCTCGCAGTACTGCCACACGTTGTGCGCGATCGCCGACCCGACGTGCCGCTGGAGGTGGGAGTGGTCGGGCAGCCAGCGCCCGGAGCGGGGGTTGAGGTGCAGCCGCTGGGTCTCCTCCCGCCCGTCGCTGCCGCTCTGCCACGGGTACATGGCGCCGCGTCTGCCGAGGGCGCGGGCGGCCGCGCGGGCGGGTTCCAGACGCCGGTGGCGGTAGCCGAGCAGGGCCCGGGACACCTCGGGCAGGTGCAGGTTGAGGTACGGCAGCACGAACAGCTCGTCCCAGAAGACATGGCCGCGGTAGGCCTCGCCGTGCAGCCCTCGCGCGGGCACGCCGACGTCGAGGTCGGCGGTGTGCGGGGACAGGGTCTGCAGGACGTGGAAGAGGTGGAGCCGCAGGATCTGGCCGGGCTCCCCGGGGACCTCCAGACGCGCCCGGCGCCACAGCCGCTCCCAGGCGGCCCGGTGGTCCTCCCGCAGTTGCTCGAAGCCGGGCGCCGCACCGGCCCGTTCGACGGCGGCGTGCCGCGGGTCGCCGATGGCGGGGTCGCGGGAGGTGTGCAGGGCGACGGTCTTGTCGACGCGGGCCGTCCGGCCGGGTTCCAGCCGCAGGCGTGCGGTGTGCAGGGCGCGCGGGTGCGCGTGGCGGACGGTGACGGGGGCGTCCGCGGTGACCCGGGCGGCCATGCCGATGCGGACGTCGGAGCCGCGGGTGCGGCAGCGCAGCCAGGCGGTGCCGGGCGCGGTGGCGGCCGTGCCGGTGTGGATGTGGGTGAGGTGCCGGCCGTCGAGTTCGCGGTAGCGGGCGACCCCGGCGTTGGTGACACCTCCGTCGAGCGCCGCCTCGACCTCGAGGTCGAGGGCCGCCCCCTCGCAGGTGAACTCGGTGCGGAGCGCGGCGAGATGGGGGTCGGCCATGGAGACGAGCCGCTGCTGGCGCACGTCGAGGATCCGCTGCTCGTCGAGGGCGTAGCGGGTGTGCCGGGTCAGGGTGCCGCCGTCCAGGTGGAGGGTGAGGTGGTGCTCCAGGACGGTCGTGGTGTCGGGGGTGAGCCAGTCGCCGCCGGCGGGGCGGAACCGCAGCGGCAGCCAGTTCGGGAGGTTGACCATGTCCTCGTTCTCGACCTGGCGACCGGCGACCTCGGAGGTGAGGCGGTCGTAGCAGCCGGCCACGTAGGTGCCGGGGTAGTGGACGTCGTCCGCCGTGCACTCGGGCAGTGCGCCGCGGGTGGCGAAGCGGCCGTTGCCCAGGGTGCACAGTGCCTCCCGCAGACGTTCGGCGGCCGGGTCGTAGCCCTCGTACGCCCAGGTGCCGGGGGCGGAGGTGCCGGCGGCGAGGGGGGCGTGGTGCGGGACCGGGGCGAGGGTCGCCGCCGTCGGGTGCCGGGCGGTCACAGGGCGGCCGCGGGTGCGGCGGTGGGGCGGGGGTGCGCGCCGCCCGGCCGGGGGGAGGTCTCCGGCCGGGCGGAGTGCGGGTGGCGGTGAGTGGCGCAAGGCTTCATGCCCGTCCTCGGCTTCCTCTCGTGAGGCTCTCTCTCGTGCACCGGCCCGCTCCCCTCCCCCACGGGCCCTTCCCCTCCAGTCTGTGGGGCGGGCCGGGATCCCGCCCGCCGCGCGGCCCCGCGGCCGGGCGGTGGATCAGCGCGCGGCCGGCGGGACGAGCGTGTTGGCGCCGGTGCGGCCGGCCAGATGGTCCGCGACGTTCCCGGCCGTGGCCTCGGCGATCTGCCCGACGGCGTCCCGGGTGAAGTACGCCTGGTGGGAGGTGACCAGCACGTTGGAGAAGGTCATCAGGCGGGCGAGACGCTCGTCGGTCATGACCTCCAGGGACTTGTCGAGGAAGAACACCCCGGCCTCCTCCTCGTAGACGTCCAGGCCGACGCCGCTGAGCCGCCCCGCTCGCAGGGTCTCCAGCAGGGCGTCGGTGTCCACCAGGCCGCCGCGGCTGGAGTTGACCAGCAGGGCGTCGTCCTTCATGAGGGCCAGCGTGCGGGCGTCCACCAGGTGGTGGGTCTCCGGCAGCAGCGGTACGTGCAGGCTGACGAGGTCCGCCTCGGCGAACAGCCGGTCGCGATCGGCGTACTCCATGCCGAGGGCGAGGCACTCGGGGTTCTCGGCGACGTCCCAGCCGAGAAGCCGCATGCCGAAGCCGTGCGCGATGCGGGCGAAGGCGGCCCCGATCTTCCCGGTGCCGACCACCCCCGCGGTACGGCCGCGCAGGTCGCGGCCCATCAGCCCGTCGAGCCGGAAGTCGAACTCGCGGGTGCGGTGGGCGGCGCGGACGATGCGGCGGTCGACGGCGAGCGCCAGCGCCCAGGCGAACTCGGCGACGGAGTACGGCGAGTAGGCCGACACACGGGCGACGGTCAGACCGAGCTCCGCGGCGGTGTCCAGGTCGATGTTGTTGTAGCCGGTGGCACGCTGGGCGATCATCCGGGTGCCGCCCTCGGCGAGGGCGCGCAGGACCCCGGCGTCGAGGGTGTCGTTGACACTGCTGAGGACGACGTCGTGGCCGGTGGCGGTGGGGGCGGTGTCACGGTCGAGGAAGAGGCCGAGGCAGCGCATTGCGTGGCCGTCCCGGAGGAGGCCGGCGAAGGCGGCGCGCAGCAGGGGTTCCTCGTCCGCGAGGACGCCGTAGGCGACGATCTGCAAAGGGTTCACTCCTCTCACGCTACGGCTCCGGGGGCGCCCCGCACCTGGGCCGAACGGCCCGGGTGCCACCGCGGTGGACATGGCTCGGGGCCCACCGTGCGGTGGGCCCCGGGGCGGCCGTCGCGGTGCCGCTCAGACGCCACCGGTGCGCAGTGCCGGGAGCGGGGCCGGGGTCAGCGGCCGCGGTTCGTCGTCGGGTCCGGCGTGAACACGGGCACGTCGCGTCCGGCCGGCACGACCGGCTCGACCTCGCCGTCGCGCCGCTCGGCCCTCGCCAGCAGCCGGTGCCCGCTCGCGAGCACCGGGATGGCGAGGACGAAGGTGCCGGCCCCCAGGTAGAAGGGGACGCTCAGGTCGGTGGCGTCGGCGAGCTTCCCGGCGACGTAGGGCGCGAGCCCGCCGCCGATGAACCGCAGGAAGCCGTAGGCCGAGGAGGCCACCGGGCGCTCGACGGGCGAGACCAGCATGACGGCCTGGGTGGTGAGCGTGTTGTTGATGCCGATGAAGGCGCCGCTGAGGACGACCGCGACGATGACGACGGCCGGAGTGTCGACGCCCGCCGCGATGACCGCCATGACGATGCCGAGGCCGAGCAGGTTGGCGTAGAGGACGGGCGCGGTGCCGTAGCGGCCCTGCAGGCGCGGGGCGAAGAACACGCTGAACGCGGCGACCAGCAGTCCCCAGCCGGTGAAGACGAGCCCGAGCTGGTGGGCGCCCAGCTCCATCGGGTACGGGGCGTAGCCGAGCATGGTGAAGAAGCCCCAGTTGTAGAGCAGCGCCATGATGCCCATGGTGAGCAGGCCGCGGTGGCGCAGCGCCCTGAGCGGGGCGAGGGGCGAGGTGGGGCGCTCCGGTCTGGGCAGCGAGGGCACGAAGGCCACGGTGGCGACGAGGGCGACGGCCATGAGGACGGCGACACCGAAGAAGGGGCCGCGCCAGCTGATGGCGCCCAGTTCTCCGCCGAGCAGTGGTCCGACGGCGATGCCGAGGCCGAGCGCGGTCTCGTAGAGGATGATCGCGCCGCCGAAACCGCCGCTCGCGGAGGCCACGATGACGGCGAGGGAGGTGGCGATGAACAGGGCGTTGCCCAGTCCCCAGCCGGCCCGGAAGCCGACGATGCCGTTGATGGAGTCGGTGGTTCCGGCGAGGGCCGCGAAGACGACGATGACGGCGAGGCCGGTCACCAGGGTGCGTTTGGCACCGATGCGGCTGGAGACCCAGCCGACGATCAGCATGGCGACCGCGGTGACGATCAGATAGCTGCTGAACAGCAGGGAGACCTGGCTGGGTGTGGCGTGCAGGCTGTCGGCCAGGGCGGGCAGGATCGGGTCGACGAGACCGATGCCCATGAACGAGATCACGCAGGCGAACGCGACGGCCCAGACGGCCTTGGGCTGCCGGAAGGGACTGGCGGCCTTTCCGTGCGGTGCACTCATGTGCGGTTCTCTTCCGAACGAGGGCGGGCGGGACGGGCTGGGGTTGCGCGGCACGGGCCGGCGGCCCTCGCGGGGTCTCGCGCGGGTCGGGGCTCCGTCCGTACGGAGCCGGCGCCGCGCACGGATCCCGTCTCACCCGCGTTCCGGTTGCTGCCGCTCGCGGATCACCCGGGCCAGGGCGGAGAGCGCGAGCTCGGTCGCCCGGCGCTCGGGTTCGCTCAGCTCGGCCATGAGTTCACCCAGCGCCCGCGCGCGCTCGGCACGGCGCCGGGCGAACACGTCCAGACCGGTCTCGGTGACCGTCACGAGCACGCCGCGCCCGTCGCTGCGGTCGGCGGTGCGCCGCACCAGCCCCGCCCGTTCCATGCGGGTGACGAGCTGGGTCGCGTTGGGCTGCGAGATCCCCTCGGCGCGGGCCAGTTCGGTCAGCCGCAGGGGTCCTTCGCGGCTGAGCCGCCCGAGCAGGGCGGACGCGGCGATGCCCAGCCCACCGGCGGTGGCGCTCTGCCGTACGTGCCGCAGCACCTGCTCCACGGCGACGACGAGGTCCTCCGTCGCGCCGTGGGACTTTTCGGAATGCGCGGTGGACATGTCCATCACTGCATTATGCATTTACGTGTACGGTGAAACAAGATGTCCGGGCGCCAGAAAACACCCGTGCGGCACGGTGGTCAGGACCGTGCCGCACGGGCGGTCGGAGGGGCGCACCGTGACGGTCAGAGGGGACGCACCGGCTTGCCCGCCGTCTCACGCGCGGACTCCCGGCCGGGCTCCGGGTCGGGGCTCCGGTCGGCGCGGGGACGCAGCGCACCGGCGCTGAACGCGGCGACCAGGCAGAGGGCGGCCGGTAGCAGGAAGGCGTGGTTGAGTGCGACGACGTGGGTCATCCAGCCGATGAGCGCGGGTCCGGCGAGCATGCCCAGGTAGCCGAGGCCGGCCACGCGGGAGACGTTGGCGCCGGCCGCGGCCGGGTCGGCGTGCCCGGCGGCACTGAACAGCTGAGGCACGGTCCCGGAGAGCCCGAGGCCGAACAGGGCCCAGCCCGCCAGAGCGAGGGGGATCCAGGGCGACACCGCGACGATGCCGATGCCGGCGGCGGCCAGGGCCGAGCCGTACCGGAGTACGGCGACGGAGCCGAACCGGGCGGAGAACCGGTCGGCGAGGAGCCGGCCGAGGGTCATCGTCGCCGCGTACGTGCCGTAGGCGAAGGCGGCGGAGCTCTCGGAGGCGCCGAGGACCGTCCGCAGGTGCAGGGCGCTCCAGTCGTTGGCGACGCCCTCGCTCAGCATGACCATGAGGGCGAGCGCGGCGAGGAACCAGATGCGGGCGGGGGCGGCCCGCCGCCCGGTGCCCTTCGACCCGGCCTCACCCGCCGGGGGCTCGCCCCCGGCCTCCGGGGCGGGCGCGGCGGACAGCAGGCCCCGGGCCGTCACCACGGCGACCAGGACGCCGGCCACCGCGACGGCCGTCAGCGTCCTCGCGGGGCTCCAGCCGAGGCCGCCGGCGCCGGCGCCGAGGAGTGCGGCGAGTACGCCGCCGACGGAGAAGGTGGCGTGGAAGGCCGACATGACGGGGCGACCGTAGGCCTTCTCCACCTGCACGGCGTGGGCGTTCATGCTCACGTCCAGGCATCCGTTGAAGAAGCCGAGGACCAGGAGCGCGCCACCGAGCGTCCAGGTGTCGTGCGCGAGTCCGGGCAGTACGAGGGCGGCGGCGCACAGGGCACCCGCCGCGGGCACCACGGCCCTGGGGCCGAACCGGTCCGACAGCGGACCGGCCAGTTGCATGCCGGCGAAGGCGCCCGCGCCGAGGACCACGAGGAGTCCCCCGAGCACGGCGTGGCCGATGCCGACCTTCGTCTCGATCGCCGGGATCTGCACCACCCAGACGCCCAGCAGGGTGCCGTTCAGCACGAAGTACACGAAGGTCGCCACTCGGGCGGCGCGGAGCGCTCTGTCCACCATGCGCCGACCATATCGAACAATCTGCGTGTTCGAAAGTTCGTAGTTCGAACATCTTGAGTGTGAGTTCTGTCCTGGGGTTCAATCGGGGTATGCAGAACGCGGATCGACATCGAGTGATCGCCGAAGCCGTCGCCTCCTCGGGCTCGGCCACCGTCGCCGAACTGGCCTCCCTGACCGGCGCCTCGGAGATGACCATCCGGCGCGACCTGGACACGCTCTCCGCCCACGGCGTGCTCGAACGCGTCCGCGGCGGCGCCCGCGCGCTCCTCCTCCGGGGCGAGGAACCGCCCTTCGCCCTGCGCGCGCACGAGGGCACGGAGGTCAAGCGCCGCATCGGGGAGCGGGTGGCGGCGCTCATCGCCGACGGGGAGACCGTGGTCCTCGACAGCGGGACGACCTGCCTGGAGGTCGCGCGGCTGCTGAAGGGGCGCCCCGTCACCGTGATGCCGCTCTCGCTCCAGGCCCTCCAGGTCCTCGCCGACGCCCCCGCGCCCACGCGGCTGATCGTGCCGGGCGGACAGCCGCGGGCCGCCGAGGGCGCCCTCATCGGCCCCCTCACCCTCGCCTCGCTGGCCGCCCTGCGCTTCGACACCGCCGTCCTCGGCTGCTGCGGACTGAGCGCCGCCGACGGCCTGACCGCGTACGACCTCGAGGACGCGGCGGTCAAGAAGGCGGCTCTCGCCTCCTCGCGCCGCATCCTGGCGGCGACCGACGGAAGCAAGATCGGCCACACCGCCCACGCCCACGTCGTCCCCGCCGGGCGCCTGCACACCCTCGTCACCGATGCCGGCGCCCCCGAGGACGAGATCACCGCGATCGCCGAGGGCGGGACCGTCCTGGAGGTCGTGGCCTGAAGGGGGCGCGGCGCCGCCGCCCCGCCGTTCCATGGGCCGCGTCCGCCCCCCGCCCTCACGCGAAGGCCGCGCCGATGGCGTCCCCTGTCTCGTTCAGCACGTCACGCGCGACCCGGACGTCGCGGGTGAAGGACAGGAAGGCGTGAGGCACCCCCTCGACCGCCCGGTGCGTCACCGGCACTCCGGCTGCGCGGAGCGCCTCCACGTACCGGACACCCTGGTCGCGCAGGGGGTCCAGCCCGGCGGTGACGACGAACGCGGCCGGGAGGCCCGTGAGATCGTCCGCGCGCAGCGTGGAGACACGCGGGTCGGCGCCCTCGTCGGGGGTGTTCAGGTAGGCACCCCAGAACCACTCGAGCCAGGGGCGGGTCAGCAGGGGGCCGGCGGCGTTGTCGTACATCGACGCGCCGTCGTCGAAACGGTCGGTCGCGGGGTAGGCGAGGGCCTGGAAGGCGACAGCCGGTCCCCCGCGTCGCTTCGCCTCCTGCGCGGTGACCGCGGCGAGGTTGCCTCCGGCGCTCTCCCCGAACAGGGCGATCCGCCCCGGATCGACGCCGAGGGCGCGGGCGTCGCGCTCGACCCACCGCAGTGCCGCGTAGGCGTCCTCGACGGCTCCCGGGAACCGGTGCTCCGGCGCCAGCCGGTAGTCGACGGAGACGACGACGGTCCTCGACCGTGTCGCGACGACCCTGGCGTAGTGGTCCTGGCTGTCGAGGTCGCCGAACACCCAGCCGCCGCCGTGGAGGAACACCGTCACCGGAGCGGGCGCGCCCGCCGCGAGCGTCAGGGGCGTGTAGACGCGGACCGGGACGTCGTGGTCGCCGTTGCGGAACCTCGTGTCGCGCACCTTGCGAACCGGCACGACGTCACCGGCGAACGAGGCGAACGCGCGGCCGGCGGCGCGGTTCTCGGCAACGGTGAGGGTGTTGGGCGCGAGGGCGGGGGTCGCGGCCAGGTCCTCCAGCACGGCCTGGATCTGGGGGTCGAGTGGCGTGGGCGTGGAGTCGGGCATGGCGCTGCACCTTTCGGGGATCGGACGCCGAGCGTGCGCCGGGGCATGGCCCCGGGAGCGACTCCCGGAGTGATCTTGGAATCAACACTCCAAAAGTAGAAGGCGCCTCATTGGAAAGGCAATTCCAATGAGGGGGTAGGCTGGACCCCATGCAGACGCGAAGCGAGAGGACCCGGGGGAAGGCCGCGAGCACCGAAGGCGGCCGTCGCACGCGGGATCGGATCCTGCACGCGGCCGCCGAGCTGATGTTCCAGCAGGGTGTCGCCGGCACGAGCATCCCCGACGTGCAGCGGCGCGCCCGGGCGAGCGCCTCGCAGATCTACCACTACTTCGGGGACAAGAAGGGCCTCACGGCGGCGGTGATCGAGTACCAGAGCACCGTGAAGCTCGAACAGCAGCGCCCCCTGCTCGACCACCTCGACAGCATCGACGCGCTGCGCGCATGGTGCGAGGGCGCGGCGGTCCGCCTGGACGCGGTGCACTGCGCGGGAGGCTGCGAGATCGGCTCGCTGGCGAGCGAACTGTCGGACATCGACCCCTCCGCACGGCTCGGCCTGGCCACGGGCTTCGCCGCCTGGCAGAACGCGATCGAATCCGGGCTCGCCCGGATGCGCGAGCGCGGTGACCTCGAGGCCGACGAGGACGTGTCGGCGCTCGCGGTCACGCTGCTGGCCGCGATCCAGGGCGGCATGCTGCTGTCGCAGGTCAACCGGGACGCCACCCCGTACCGCCGTGCGGTCAACGTGGTCATCGACCACATCGCGGACCGCGTGGAGGCGGCTCGGGGCGCGCGGCTCGCCAATCCCTGAAGCGACGCGGCCGGAGCCCCGCCGCCGCCCTGTGCCGCCGCCGTATGCCGCCGCGGCGGACACGGCACGGATGGTCACCGGAGTGCGGAACCCTGTGGAAAACAGTGGCGACGACGGTGCGGTGGGGGAAGCCTCGTGGCCATGACCCTACTGACCCATTGGCCACTTGCCGGCCTGTGCCTGACCACCCCGCGCCTGGAGCTGCGGTTGCCGGACCTGGACGATCTCGCCGCCCTGGCCTCACTCGCCGCCGAGGGTGTGCACGACCCGGCGGTGCAGCCGTTCACCGCGGCGTGGACCGACGCGCCTCCCGAGGAGCGCGCGCGCAACGTCCTGCAGTACCACTGGCGTTGCTGGGGCGAGTGGCAGCCGGACGACTGGGAGCTGGGCCTGGTGGCGGTGCGGGACGGGCTCGTCGTGGGCGCGCAGGGCATCGGCGCCCGGGGGTTCGCCGTCCTGCGCGAGGTGACCACCGGCTCGTGGGTGGGCAGCGCCCATCACGGCCAGGGGCTGGGAACGGAGATGCGCGCGGCCGTCCTCCATCTGGCCTTCGCCGGACTCGGCGCACAGCACGCCGTCTCCGGCGCCTTCTCCGACAACGCGGCCTCACAGGCCGTCTCGCGCAAGTTCGGCTACCGCGAGGACGGCGTCGAACGGCACGTCGTACGCGGCGCGCCGGCCGCGCTGCGCCGGCTCCGCCTCACCGCCGAACAGTGGCGGTCGCACCAGCCGGTCCCCGTGACGTGCGAAGGACTGCGGGCCTGCCTGCCGTGGTTCGGCCTCCAGTGACGAGTGGTACCTGTCGGCGGTGACACGCGTCGGCGGAACCGCTGCCGTCCTGGCGCCCGTCGCACCACCCACGGGGTGAGTGCCTCACCTGCTCACTCCCCGCGGGCGGTGCAGGGGCGCGCTCAGGCGTCGCCCATGACGAGGCCCTCGATGGTGTGCAGCTGGGTCACCGGCGTCAGTTCGTCCACGATCGCGCAGTCGAGGTGCCGGCGGACCCGCTCCGGGAGCGTCTCCCAGTAGGCGCGGGTGACGGCCGCGTCGTGCCGTTCGCCGTTGTTCGCCTCCGGTCCGTCGACGCCCAGGACCAGCACCGGCCGGGACTTGGCGGACTGGTTGGCGGTCCCCCGGTGGATCGTCAGCGCGGTCCGCGCGGAGATGTCGCCGCGCCGGGGGTACTTGCGCACCGCCCGCCGCAGATAGCGGTCGTAGTCGGCCTTGGGCGGGAACATGCCGTGCTCGAAGTCCTCGCTGTCGTCCCACTGGGTGCCGGGGGCGATCTCGAAGGGGCCCATGTCCTCCTCGGTGTCCACCGTGGTCACGTTGAAGGCGAGCGAGGTGAGACGACGCTCACGGCGGGTCTCCTCGGGCATGGGGAAGTCACGGTGCCAGGGCTGGTTGACCGCACCCTCCAGCGGCACGTCGAAGCCGAGTTCCACGATGCGGTAGTCGGGCCCCAGCGTCGCCGTGCACAGGGAGCGCACCCACGGGTGGTCCACCAGTTCGACGAAACCCCTGATCTGCTCCGGGTGGATCTCCACGTAGTACCGGTTCGGTCCGCGCCCCACGGCGCCGCCGGGCCGCGAGCGGGCCTCCTCGAACGCCTTTGCCACGTCCTCGCCCAGCCGGTCCGCCCACTCGGGCGTGAAGGCGCCCTTGCGTGCCGTGATGCCGTCCGAGTACAGGGCCGCCACCTCAGCGGACACGTCGATGTCCAGAGCGGCGGCATCGACGCCCGGGAAGACCGGGGAACCGAGGGAACGGCGGGAACCTCGGGAATCCGCAGAATCGGGAGAAACGGACACGTTCATGCTGCGCCTCCTCGCGCTGTGCTTGCCTCTCCCATCGTGCGACGTTGATTGCGACGTTGCAATAGTCGAGCGGGAGATCTTTTCGGAGCCACCGCCGCGTGCGAGGATGGCGGTCGTGAGCAGTCGCCTGAAGGATGTCGCCGCCCTCGCGGGGGTGTCGACGCGTACGGTCTCCAATGTCGTCAGCGGGTCGGCCGCCGTGGCCGAGGAGACGCGCGCACGCGTTCAGGCCGCACTCGACGAACTGGGCTACCGGCCGAACGTCGCCGCCCGCAATCTGCGCGCCGGCCGCACCGGGCTGATCGGCCTCGCGATCCCCGAGCTGCACTCCCCGTACTTCGGTGAACTCGCCGGCCTGATCGTCCGGGCCGCCCAGCAGCGCGCGTGGACCGTCGTCATCGACCAGACCTTCGGGGATCCGGAGGCGGAACGCAGACTGCTCGACGGCGGCGACGGCCGTCTGGTGGACGGCCTCATCATCAGCCCCTGGGCACTCGGACCGGAGGAGGTGACCGGCCGCTCCCGCAACGTGCCCGTCGTCCTCCTCGGCGAACGCCGGCCGCACGGCCTCGCCGACCGTGTCGCCGCGGACAACGTGCTCGCGGCCGAGGAGGCCACGACCCATCTCCTGGAAGCGGGACACCGGCGCATCGCGGCCCTCGGCCCACAGCCGCACCTGCACAACGAGACGGCGAGGCAGCGTCTGGAGGGGTACCGCGAGGCGTTCCGCCGTGCCGGACTCACCCCGGATCCCGCGCTGGAACAGCCCGTGAGGACGCTGCACCGCGAGGACGGGGCACGGGCGATGGCCGCCCTGCTGGACGCCGGCGCCCGGCCCGACGCGGTCTTCGCGTTCACCGACGAACTCGCCCTGGGCGCCCTGCACGTGGCTCACGAACGCGGCCTGCGCGTGCCGGACGACGTGGCCTTCGTGGGCTTCGACGACATCGAGGACGGCCGCTACGCCAACCCACCGCTCACGACAGTGGCCCCGGACAAGCAGCAGATCGCCGAGCGGGCCCTGCAGTGCCTCGCGGACCGCATCTACAGCCCCGCCTCCGCGGTGCCGCCCCTGGACGTGGTGATTCCGCACCGCCTCGTGGTGCGCGCGAGCAGTACGCGCACTTCCTGACAACGGCGCAACTCCCCCACCGCCTGCCCACCTTCACCGCTTCGTCCCTTCGTCCCTTCGTCCCTTCGCCCGGAAGGCACTCACCGGACGGCGCGGGGGGCCGACACGCGAATGCCCTGGGAGCGCAGCCTGCTCCCAGGGCACTCGATCGACATCGGCCGGCCGGTCAGTCCTCCACGCCCGCGCCGGTGAAGTCGGGCACGGCGGCGAGCGTGGCCGCGACCTCGGGGTTGTCGGCATTGCGACGCCGGTGCAGCTCCTGGATCTTGGCGTTCAGCTCGGGGTCGTCGTCGTCGCTGACGTCGAAGATCTCCAGTCGATCCGCCAGGTGCAGGCCGAGCTCGTCGGTCCGGTACGTGGTCGGGTGCGTGAGATACGCGTAGAGGCCGTCGAGGTCCTCCACCACGAACACCGCGCCGTACGTGTAGTCGGCGCCGTGCTCGCGTCCGACGACGAAGGACTTGACCGCCGGGTTGGAGCGGCCCTGCTCACGCCAGCTCTCCAGCACCGCCTCGACCTGCTCGGGGGTCGCACTGTCCTTCACCGTGGCGCGGTTGATGTGGTAGATCACGTCGCAACTCCTAACGTTGTTAGACTTCCTAACGTCGTTAACCTAAGGGCACGGTGCCGATGCCGTCAAGCGCGGCGGATACTGTGCGAGGACACCGAGGGAGCGAAGAACCAGGACATGCCGCACACCACACGACGAGCCCGTGAACGGGCGGAGACCCGCGAGCGAATCGTCGAGGCCGCCCTGCACGTACTGGAGACCGAGGGCCTTTCGGCGCTCACGGTCCGGCGTATCGCGAACGACGTGGAGTACTCCGCGCCCGTCGTCTATCAGCACTTCGCCAACAAGGGCGCCCTCATGGCGGAGTTGGTGGCTCACGGCCACCGCCTGATGCTGGCCGGGTTCGCGCACGTCGCCGAGGAACCGGACGTCGAGCGGCGGTTGACGCGGACAGCCTCGGAGTACGTCAGGTTCGCGGGCGACCATCCGCACCTCTACGCCCTCATGAACGGCACGGCGGTCGACGCCGAGGCACGCCGCCACGCCGCGGAAGCGGCCATCGCCCTGCTGAGGGAACTGCTCACCGCCTGGTCCGCGACCCATGCCGTGCCCCTGCCCGACCTCGACGAGGCGTGCGAGATCATCTGGGGCACGCTGTACGGCATCGCCTCACTCGGCCAACTCGACACCGTCGGCAACGAACGCGCCCGCCGACTCGCCCAACAGGCGATCCAGGCGCTCCTCTTGGGCTGGCGGGCCGAGGCCGGCACCTAGGGTCTCCCGGTTCGGGGCATCCCGGCGTCGCGGGACCCGGCACGCACCTCCGCGGCGTTGCCGTCGGTCGCCGGGGCTCCGCTCTGAGATCCTCAGACCGACGCCGAGGCCGAAGCCGTGCGGTCACGTCGAACGCGCCACCGGTTCGCTGCCGCAGAGGACCAAAAGCCCCGTCAGCGTCCCCCCGCCCGCACCGGGGCGGATGCCGCGGTATCCCGGCCGTCGTCGGCCCGCCCAGCCGCGGACGCGGGGATGGCGTTGTCGATGAGGACGGCGGCGATGGCGGCGGCGGTGGAGAAGGATTCGCTGTTGGTCACTCGGGTGCGGGCGGAGGCGCCGTCGATGAGCAGCGCCAGTTGCTCGCCGAGTTGTTCGGGGTCGGTGGCACCGGCCTCGCGGGCGGTTTCGGCCAGCCGCGCGGCGATGGCGATCTTGTATTCGCGTGCGTACCGGGATGCCGGGTGCTGGGGGTCGTGGAGTTCGACGGCCGCCGCGATGTAGGGGCACAGGGGCATGGACGCGGGCATGTCGAAGGCGGCGAGGAGCCGTTCGCGCGGCGTGAGGTCGGTGCGGTCGAACACCCCCGGCATGACGTCGGGATCGAATCGGCGCAGGTATTCGGCGACGAGTTCGTCCTTGCCGGTGAAGTGCTGGTAGGCCGTGCGCTTGGACACCTGTGCCGCGGCGCAGAGTTGATCCATGCCGGTGCGGTTGATGCCCTGTTCACGGAACAACTGCTGTGACGCACCGAGAATGCGCTCGCGCGCGCCCCTGCCGCGGCGCCGGCCCAGCGGGCCCTTCTCCAACTCCGTCATGAGCCCACTGTAAACCGTTCGGTACAGATCAGTCTACTTAGCGCGCACCCACCCCCGGACCTCCGCAGCGCCGACCGGTACCCATCGGTGTACTTAACTTGCGCCCCGACCGGTCGCCACGTACGTTAAGTACACAGCTCGGTATCCATAACGTCCGAGCTGTTCCGATATCCCTCGACGCAGCGGAGTGATCATGGGCAAGCTCGACGGCAAGGTGGCGGTGATCACCGGCGGTTCCACCGGTATGGCACTGGCCGGTGCCAAACTGTTCGTGGAGGAAGGAGCACACGTCTTCATCCAGGCCCGACGGCAGGAAGCACTGGACGACGCCGTCCAGTTGATCGGCCGCAACGTCACCGCCGTACAGGGCGACGCGTCCGAACTGGACGACCTCGACCGCCTGTACGACACCGTCAAGCGGGAGAAGGGCTCGATCGACGTGTTGTGGGCCAGCGCCGGAATGGGCGAGCCCGCCGCCCTCGGTGAGATCACCGAGGAGCAGTTCCACCGCACCTTCTGGCTCAACGCTCGCGGCACCCTGTTCACCGTGCAGAAGGCACTGCCGCTCCTCAATGACAACGGCTCGATCCTGATGACCGGATCCAACGCCTCCCTCGGCGCGTTTCCCGGCTGGAGTCTCTACGCGGGAAGCAAGGCCGTTCAGCAGGCATGGGCCCGCGTCTGGCTCAACGAACTGCGCGACCGCAAGATCCGCGTCAACGTCCTCACACCCGGCCAGGTCGCCACCGCCAAGCAGGAAGAACTGTTCGACGAGGAGACCAGGACCGCGTTCGAGTCCCTCATCCCCCGCGGGAAGATGGGCCGCCCCGAAGAGATCGCGACGGTCGCCCTGTTCCTCGCCTCCGACGACTCCAGCTACGTGAACGGCCTGGAATTGGTCAGCGACGGTGGCACCACCGCCATCTGAGCCACACCCCGGGAAGGCCGAGACGTGGGGCCGACCGGCGCTCACCGCGGTGGCGGCGCGCGGCGGGCGAAGCGACGCTCGCCCCGGAGACACAGCGGCACCTCCAGAACAGGAAGAGAGCACCTCATGAGCAGCATCACTCTCATCGGCACGGGGAACATGGCCCGTACCATCGGCACGCTCGCAGTGGCGGGCGGCAACACCGTGGAGGTCATGGGACGCGATCGGTCCAAGGCCGACAGCCTGGTCGCCACTCTGGGCCACGGCGTGACGAAGGGCGAGTGGGGCGCCGTCCCCGCAGGGGACATCGTCATCACGGCCGTGTTGTACGACGGTGTCCTCCCAGTGGTCACCGAGTACGGAGACGCTCTCGCCGGCAAGGTCATCGTCGACATCAGCAACCCGTTCAACGCCGCGTTCGACGGACTGGCCCACGACAAGGAGACCTCGATCGCGCAGGAAGTCGCCGAGGTGGCCCCGGCCGGCACCGGCGTGGTGAAGGCCTTCAACACCATCTTCAGCGGCGTACTGGAGAAGGGCCGCCCCGACGTCTTCCTCGCCGGCGACGACGCCCGGGCCAAGGCGGACGTGGCCACGTTCGTCGAGAGCCTGGGGCTGCGCCCGTTGGACGTCGGCGCCCTCCGCATGGCGCACTGGCTGGAGGGGATGGGCCTCGTCACGGTCAGCCTCGCCGGCAACGGCGTCGGCCACTGGGACTTCGCCCTCGGCGTCCACGAGTTCACCGACTGAAGTCGCCGTCCCGTGTGCCGCGGTCTCTCGCTCGGGGACGTACCGGCTTCCGGGCGCGGCGCGGGAACGCCCGGAGTCAGCGGCCCGGTCGGCGCTGCCGGTCGAACCGAGGCAACACCTGGGTCATCCGCCACACTCCGGCCGTCGCATGAAAACATTGCGGCTGCCGGAGCGGCCGTCCGCGTAGGACGGGCTCCGCGATCTGTCGTTCAGGCGAGGGCTGGGAGACCGCGGGTGTTGTGGGGGACCAAGAAGGAGGGCGGGCTGCCGAGGATCCCGCGGAGCGTGGATCCGCGGCGAGCCCGCGCACTGCCGGTCCCGGCCGAGGCGCAGGCTGACGCGCGCATGTTCATGCTGGGTGGCGACACCTTCCGGGCGCTCAGGGTGATCGTGGACGCGACGGGCTACGACCTGCGCCAGGCCCGGGACATCGTGTACGCGCTGGTCTACGACATCGAGGTGCCGAGCGGGAACTGAACGGCGTCCGGAACGGCAATTCCGATCGATCGCCCTCTTTCCCGCTGCCCGCGTGCGTGTGTCAGGCCCGCGCGAACGCGAGGAGGTCGGCGTTGAAGCGCTCGGCGAACTTCGGGACCATGGCCAGGCCGTGCGGTGCGCCCTCGTAGACCTTGTAGTCCACGTTCTCGACCAGCTTGGAACTCTTGTCCCCGGAGGCCACGATGGGGACGATCTGGTCGGCGTCACCGTGCACGATGAGGGTGGGTACGTCGATCTTCTTGAGATCCTCGGTGAGATCGGTCTCGGAGAACGCCTTGACGCAGTCGTAGGCGCCCTTGAGGCCCACCGTCATGCCCCAGAGCCAGAACTGGTCGCGGGTGCCCTGGGTGACCGTCGAGTCGTCACGGTTCGCGCCGTAGAACGGGCCGCTGAGGTCCCGGTAGAACTGGGACCGGTCCGAGGCGACACCGGCGCGGATTCCGTCGAAGACGTCGAGCGGCAGGCCTTCGGGATTGGCCTCCGTCCTGAGCATCAGGGGCGGTATCGCGCCGACCAGGACCGCCTTGGCCACTCGCCCCGTGCCGTGCCGGCCGATGTAGCGGGTGACCTCGCCGCCGCCGGTGGAGTGGCCGACCAGAATGGCGTCCCGCAGGTCGAGGGATTCGATGACTGCCGCGAGATCGTCGGCGTAGTGGTCGAGGTCGTTCCCCTCCCAGGGCTGGCCGGAACGTCCGCCTCCGCGCCGGTCGTGGGCGATGGCGCGGAAACCGTTGTCCGCCATCACCTTCATCTGACCGTCCCAGGCATCGGCGGTCAGGGGCCAGCCGTGGGAGAAGACCACCGGGCGGCCCGATCCCCAGTCCTTGTAGAAGATCTGCGTGTTGTCGTTGGCAGTGACGAAGGGCATGGCGCCGCCTCTCGTGGTAGGTGAACCTCGTGGCGCGTGCACTGCGACCGTTTTGACCGGAAAGTCATGCTCTGCACGTCACTCTACTGGAGCAAGGCGCTTCCTTCTCGTCGCTCGAACGGGAGGAAGGCAGGTGTGCGCGGCATCAGCGTGGCCGGCGTGCGGCGAGCACCACGGCGAGCTGAAGCAGCAGGACCGCCGCGAGGACTCCTCCCACGCCGACGTGGGCGTGCAGCAGACCTCCCGTGACGGCCCCCGCGGCGAGTGCCGTGACCGACAGCGCGCGGCGCCTGGTCGCCGGTGCCGAACGGTCCGCGGCGAGGCCGGTGAGGGTGCGGGTCATCACCGTGGTGGTCAGGTCGGGCACTCCCAGGCGGCGCACGACCGCGTTCTGCAGGCCCGTTCCGCACGCCAGGGACGCCAGGACCGCGTAGCGCCCCCAGCCGGACACCTGGGCGGCGAGGGCGAGCGCGACCAGCAGCGTCTGGATCGCGACCAGCGGCGTGAGCAGCCGGCCCGGCTCGGTGTCCCGGCGCCACACGCCACCCGTGACCGCGCCGGCCAGGAACGCCGCCAGTGACATGAGCGAGGTCAGGGCCGTCATCTGGGCGGTCCCGGACAGGGCGAACCCGAGGAAGACCAGGTTGCCGGTCATGTTGGCCACGAAGACCCGGCCCAGGCCGAGGAAGCTCGCCGCGTCGATCAGCCCGCTGATGACGGTGAGGACGAGCAACGACGGGGCCGCCCACGCGTAGCGGTGGCCCTCGGGGAACATCCACCGGGCGACCGTTCGCCTCCCCGTCATCGCGGGACGGCGGTGCCCGGCGCCCCGACCGGCCGCGCCGGCCGCGCGGCACCGAGGAGAGCCGCGGTGAAGCCCACCCCCCGCCTGCCCGTGGCCCGCACCGTCCGCTCCATGCCTGCAGTGGAACAGAGCCCCCGAGCGCCCGCCAGCACCTCACGGCCGTTCGGGGGCACGTGCGCCCGAGGCCCCGCCGACCGGGGACGGGGAGTGCGCGGGGCGGTACGACCAGGGGGCTACGGCCGTGACGGCTGCGGCCCCACCCGCACGGGCAGGCTGACGAGGCCGCGCGAGCGCATGGACGGACGCCGCCGCAGTTCCTGCGGAGGGCAGGCCGGTGTCAGGTCCGGGAACCGCTCGAAGAGCGCGGTGAGCGCGATCTCGGTCTCCATCCGGGCGAGCGGCGCGCCGAGGCAGTAGTGGATGCCGTGGCCCAGGGCGAGGTGCCCGGTGGCGTCACGGGTGAGGTCGAGCCGGTCGGGCTCGGGGAAACGGCGCGGATCGCGGTGGGCGGCGGCCAGGGACAGCAGCACGGTCTCCCCCGCCGGGACGGTGACGCCGCCGAGGGTGACGTCCTCCACGGGGAAGCGCCGGATGGCCAGCGGCACCGGGCCGTCGTAGCGGGCCAGTTCCTCCACCGCCCCGCCCAGCAGGTGCGGCTCGGCCCGCAGAGCGGCCAGCTGGGCGGGATGGGCGAGCAGGGCGGCGACGGCGTTGCCGATCAGATGGACGGTGTTCTCGTATCCGGCGACGAGGATGAGGAAGGCCAGGGACATCAACTCGTCCTCGCTGAGGCGGTCCTCCTCGTCGCGTACGGCGACGAGCGCGGACAACAGGTCATCGCCTGGTTGCCGTCGCCTGTCCGCCAGGAGCCCGGTGAAGAAGGCCAGCAGACGGCCGACCGCCTCGCGGGCCCGGTCCGGCCGTGCGGGGTCGGGTGCCACCAGGGCGTCGGTCCAGGCACGGAAGTCGGGACGGCTTTCCCCGGGGACGCCCAGGAGGTCGCAGATGACGCCGATGGGCAGCGGGGCGGCGTAGGCGGCGATCAGGTCGAACTCCTCCTCGGCGGCGCAGGCGTCGAGGAGGAGTTCGGCGGTGCGCCGGACGGGCGTGCGCAGCTTCTCGACGTGCCGGGGAGTGAACGCCCGGGAGACCAGCTTGCGGATGCGCGTGTGGTCCGGCGGGTCCATGTTCAGCAGGTTGGCGTCCAGGGCGGGCGGCAGTGCCATTCCGCGGTAGCCGCCGGGCGTGGCGTGGCGCTTGTCCAGGGCCAGGCGGCGGTCGGCGAGGGCCTGCCGTACGTCCTCGTAGCGGGTGACCAGCCAGGCGGGGAGGCCGTCCGTGCCGGTGATGCGGTGCACCGGCCCCTCCTCGCGGAGGCGCCCGTACACGGCGTAGGGATCGCCGAACAGTTCCGCGGGGTCAATACCGCCCACGGGACGGGAAGTTGTCTCGCTCATGGCGCCAGCCAACCAGATCGTGACCGGCCGGGCACGCAGGGCACCCGGCCGTGCGCGGCAACCGGGTTCGCTCGCCGAGGAGACTGGCGGCCTCCGCCGAGGCGGCTCGGCTCGAGTGTCTGCGAGCCACCGGCATCGCGCCCCGGGACGGGGCGGCGGGCGGATCGTGATCGCGTGACCACCCATGTCCGTACGCGACTCCGCCGGGTGCGGGGTGCGGCCGGCCGGAGCAGCGATTAGGTTGTTGTGTATCTCGTCGGGTGCCTCCGCATGAACGCACGTTCTCAAACGATTGAGAGGCGCATTCGCATGGCGACGATACTTTTCGTGGTGTCCGGAGCGACGTACTGGGTGCTCAAGGACGGCACGAGGTACGCGACCGGTTACTGGGCCGAGGAATTCGCGCTCCCGTACAAGAAGGTCACCGAAGCGGGACACGACGTCGTGGTCGCCACACCGAACGGTGTGACGCCCAACGTCGACATGATGAGCCTGCGCCCCTCCATGGCCGGGGGCGAGGAGGGGGCCCTGGAACTCGAGGCCATCATCCGCTCGGCCGAAGTGATGCGCCGTCCGCTGAAGTTGTCGGACGTCCGCCTCGAGGACTACGACGCGGTCTATCTGCCCGGTGGTCACGGACCGATGTCCGATCTGCGGCAGGACGCGGACGCCGGACGGATCCTCACCGCACAGCTCGCCTCGGGCAGACCGCTGGCGATCGTGTGCCACGCTCCGGCCGCGCTGCTCTCCACGAGGATTCACGGGGAGTCGCCGTTCAAGGGCTACCGGTGCACGGGATTCACCAATGACGAGGAAGAGGCCGTGGGGCTGGCGTCCAGAGCGACGTGGCTGCTGGAGGACGAGCTGAAGGACAAGATCGGAGTCGACTACAGCCGGGGCGCCATGTGGGAGCCGTACAAGGTCGAGGACCGCAATCTGATCACGGGGCAGAACCCGCACTCGGCCGCGGTCCTGGCCGACCGGCTTCTTGAACTCGTCTCCTGATCACCCATCGCGCGCGCGCCACGGCCGGCGGACGGGAGCCCCTCGCCGGCCGAGGCGCGGCCGCGGTTCGTCGCGGCGCCTTCACCGGGACGGGGAATCGGTGGCGTCGTGACGCTGCCGGGCCGCCTCCAGTTCGGCCGTGTTCGCGCCGAACCAGCCCAGCAGCGCGCACAGTTGCTCCGCCAGGCTCCGTCCGAGCGGCGTCAGGCGGTAGGTGACCTGCGGCGGGACGGTCGGCTCCACCAAACGTTCGACCAGTCCGTAGCGCACCAGTGACTTGAGGTACTGCGACAGCATCTTCTGGCTGATGCCGCCGATCTGCCGGTGAAGTCCCGAAAAACGCACCGGCCCGGGAACCAGCGCAGCGATGATCAACGCGCCCCAGCGGCCGGTCACTTGGGCCATCAGTGGCCTCGTCGGGCAGTCCTTGTCGAAAGAGCCCGCCGGAAGCCGGGCGAAGACGTCCTCGGACTGCTCACTCACTCTCATGACAGCAGCTTACAAAAAGGTACCTTCTTACGAAAGGTGGTCACCCGCCCTAGAGTCGGCTCACGGAATCGGCGATCGAACCGGACGAACGGATTCACAGTGAGCGGTATGCGTGTGTCCCCGGCCTTCCTCGGCTGGGATCTCGGAGGCATGGTCGTGCGCCGGGTGGACGAGATCGACATGTCAGCGGCGACCAGTCGGTGGCTGCTCCCCGAGGCCACCTCGGAACACCTGCAACACCCGTGGTTGCGGCCCGACTTCACCGACGGCGCGAACTTCGCGATGCATGTGCACCTCTTCGCGATCGAGGTGAACGACAGACGCATCCTGGTCGACACCGGCGTCGGCAACGACAAGCCCCGGCGGATACCCGATGCCGACGGACTGCGGACCCCGCTGCTGCACCGGCTGACCGCCGCGGGCTTCGCGCCGGACACCGTGGACCTCGTCATCACCACACACATGCACGTCGACCACGTCGGCTGGAACACCCACCTGACCGACAGCCGCTGGACACCGACCTTCCCGAACGCCCGCTACCTCGCCGACCGCCGGGAATGGGGCTACTGGGCGTCCGTCGCCGAAAGCGACGAGGAGGTCGCCCAGGTGTACCGCGACTCCCTGCGACCCGTCCGCGACGAAGGGCTGTACGACCTGCTCGACGTCCCCGCCCAGGGTCTGGAAGTGGCCGACGGCGTCCGCGTGGTACCGACCCGCGGCCACACACCCGGCCATCTGTCGGTCGGACTGACGGGCACCCGTCGCAACGCCCTGATCGGCGGGGACAGCCTGCACCATCCCGTCCAACTGGCGTACCCCGACATCGGCAGCGTCGGCGACGTCGATCCCGTGGAGGCACGCGTCACGCGTCACCGTCTGCTCGCCGAACTGGCCGGCACCGACGACCTGCTGCTGGGCACCCATTTCACGCACCCCACCGGCGGACGGGTCCGACGGGCGGACCGCCAGTTCCGGTTGCTGGCCGAGCCCCCCGCCCTCCTGCCGTCCCCTCTCCCGGACGAGCAGTGCCGATGTGTTCAGTGATCGAACGTGGTGAGCGACCGCAGGACCGGGGCGCGGTTCCTGTGGGAGGGCGCGATGCCGCGAGAGGTCGCGACGACCGCGTATCCGAGCGCACGGTAGGCATCCACCAGGGCGGCACCGATGCTCCGGGAGGCGCCGGTGATGACGGCGGCCTTCTGATCGGTCGTGCGCATGCTCGCTCTCCGGGTATCCGGACCGGCCCCGCACCGCGCCGGAACGCAGCCCCGACTCCCACGGTAGGCCTCCGGCGATTCGGCGGCACGGCGAGGGACGAGGCCCCCTCGGCGGGCGGCACCCGCCGTCCCCGAACCCTCAGTGATCTCCCGCACCGCGCCGAGCGCCGCGTGCACAGCGGGCCGTACAGGCGTCGACCGCCTAGGCTCGTCCATGAGGCACCGCCGCTTGCTCCGCTCCCTCCACGAGGAAGAGGCACCGTGATGGATCTGAGGCTCGAAGTCGTGGTTCTGCCCGTCTCCGACGTCGACCGGGCGAAAGCCTTCTACGAGAAGGTGGGCTTCCGTCTCGACGTCGACCACACCGCCGACGAGAGCTACCGAGTGGTGCACCTGACACCACCCGGCTCCCCCTGCTCCATCCTCTTCGGCACGGGCGTCACCACCGCCGCGCCCGGTTCGCAACAGGGTCTTCACCTCGTCGTCTCCGACATCGAGGCGGCGCACGCCGAACTCGTGGACCGCGGCATCGAGGTGAGTGAGATCTTCCACGACGCGGGCGGCGTGTTCCACCGCGGCACCGAGGAGGGGCGGGTGAGCGGCCCGGCCCCCGAGCGCGCCAGTTACGGCTCCTTCGCGACCTTCCGGGACCCCGACGGCAACGGGTGGGCCCTACAGGAGATCACCACCCGGCTGCCCGGACGGTGACGGCCCGTCTCAGTAGCCTCGCCAGACGTTGTCGAAGGCGTCCTGCTCGATCGACCTGCGTTGTCTCTCACCCGCCAGGCGCGTGACGGCCTGGTGCACTTCGGCCAGGACGACGGTCTCGTCGGCGCCCAGACCGGTGAGGGCCTCGTCCGGCGGTGCGGCGCGCACACCGGCCGAGGCGGCGAGCCCGGCGAGCATCGGGTCACCGGTCTCCAGCCGCTGGGTCGCCTCACCGAGGACGCGCGGATCGACAGATACGGGGCGAGCCCGCCGGAAGGGGTTCCGGGACGAATGCGCGGGCGCCGCGGAACCGCCGGCTCCCGGAGCGGCTCGGTATCGTGCCGCCAGCCCATTGCCGCGGCGCCACAGCCAACTCTCCACGGTCTCGTGGGAATCGTCCTGGACGACCTCCGATGCGGCCTCGACCAGCATGGAGTCCTCGGTCCGTGCCGGGGCGACGGGCAGGATGCGTGCGCCCGCGAGACGGACGGCCCCCAGGCCGAGGAGGTCGATGAGTTCGGCTCCCGCCAACGCGAGGGACAGGTCGCCCTGCTCGATCGCCGGATCGGCGCCGGGAGCGAATGCGAGCGCCGACAGGGCTTGGGCTGTTGCCATGTGCGACTCCAGGTCGGGCGGGAAATCACGGGAAACCGGTTTCAGGGGCGCGCCACAAGGCACACGCAGAACTGGCGATGTCGTTCCTCGACGAGGGTCTCCACCGCAAGCGAGAGGACACCGCGGCCGGTTCGCCGATCGATTCCCACCGTACCTCGCACCGTGGGCGGGACGAAGGCCCCGGGTGGTGACGGTGGCCCCCTGCGAAATGCTTTTCAGGCACACACCCGGAGGCTCTCATGAGCCAGCAACAGAGAAGCCGCGGTCTTGCCGACCAGGTGGTCGTGGTGATCGGCGCCAGCTCGGGAATGGGATTCGAGACCGCTCGCCGCGTACGCGCCGAAGGCGGCCAGGTGGTCATGGTCGGACGGAACGAGGAACGCCTGGAGAGGGCAGCGGCACAACTGAAGCCGTTGAGCTCCGCCGCGTTCGACGCCACGGACACCGACCGGGTCCGGGCGTTCTTCCGCGATCTGCCGCACCCGGTGGACCACGTCCTCTCGACCGCCGGAGCTCCGTCCTACGCACCACTGGCCGAGATGGACGTCGACCGCACCGGTCGACATTTCGGTGAACGTCTCGCGATGACGCTCTCGATCGCCAAGTACGGCCGGGACAAGGTCCGGCCCGGAGGGACCCTTCTGTTCATCGGTGGCACGGGTGGCCGACGCCCGGGCGTCGGGCTGACCGCCATCGCCGCGCTCACCGCGGCACTGCCCGCCCTGACCGCCAATCTGGCCCTCGAGCTGGCTCCCGTCCGCGTCAACCTCATCGCGGCCGGATTCGTCGACACCCCGCTCTCGGCCACACTGCTCGGCAGCCACCTCGACGAACGGCGGGAGGAACTGCGCGCGACCCTGCCGATCCGTCGTGTGGTGGGCCCCGGGGACGTCGCCGAGCTCGCCCTGCACCTCATGCGCAATGAGGCCCTCACCGGCGCCACGTACGACATAGACGGCGGTCAGCAACTGCTGTGACCGCGCGGGCGGGCTGGTGAACCACCGTCCGCCTCCTGCCGCTGAAAGGCGGCACCCGACGGGGTAGCCTGAGGGGAAAATGTCGCCAATTGCCTGCAAGTCCCACTCTTGTCCTTCCGAACCATGAGGAAGAGGGCACACGATGAGCGTTCGCGTCGCAGTGATCTACTACAGCGCCACGGGCAATGTGCACGCGCTGGCCGACTCGGTGGCCGAGGGGGCGCGCAGCCGCGGCGCCGAGGTCCGCCTTCGGCGCGTCCCCGAGCTGGCGCCCGATTCCGCCGTCGACGCCAACCCCGCGTGGCGGGCGCACGTCGACGCCACGAAGAACGCGGTGCAGGAGGCGACGCTGGAGGACCTCGAGTGGGCGACCGCGTACGCGTTCGGCACGCCCACGCGGTTCGGCAACGTCACCTCGCAGCTGAAGCAGTTCATCGACCAGACCGGCGGGCTGTGGCAGGCGGGGGTCTTCCACGACAAGCCCGCGACCAGTTTCACCTCCGCGCTCAACCGGCACGGCGGCCAGGAATCCACCATCCTGTCGCTGAACAACGTGTTCTACCACTGGGGCTGCCTCATCGTCCCCGTCGGTTACACGGATCCGCTGCTGTTCGCCTCCGGGGGCAACCCCTACGGCACCTCGTGGGCGAGCGGTGGCGCCGACCGCCCGGACCAGGCGGCCCTGGACGCCGCCCACTACCAGGGCCGTCATCTCGCGGACATCGCCGGGCGACTCGCGGGGTGACCCCCGTGGGGCTCGTCGTCCGACACCGGCAGGGGGCGTGCGCATGGCCACACTGATCGCGGTCAACGTGGGCATGCCGCAAGACGTGCCGTGGAGGGGCCGGACCACGCACACCGGCATCTGGAAGTGGCCCGTCGCCGGGCCCCGGATGGTGCGGCGCCTGAACATCGACGGGGACGGCCAGGGAGACCTGAGGGGGCACGGGGGACCGCACAGGGCCGTCCTCGTCTACCAGTCGGACTCCTACCGGTACTGGCGGGAACACCTCGGGCGTGACGACTTCGTCCACGGTCAGTTCGGTGAGAACTTCACCGTGGAGGGCCTTGCGGACGACGAGGTGTGCATCGGGGACCGGTACCGCATCGGTGAAGCACTGTTCGAGGTGACCCAGCCCCGTGTCACGTGTTACCGGGTGGGGCTGCGGATGGACGAGCCTCGGATGCCCGCCCTTCTGGTGGCGCACGGACGCCCCGGTTTCTACCTCAAGGTCCTCACCGAGGGTGTGGTGGAGGCCGGCGACGAGATCGTCAGGACACGCACGGGGCCGGAAGCCATCACCGTGCGGGAGATCGACGCCCTCCTCTACACGTCCGCACACCCGCGTCCCCAGCTCGAACGCGCGCTTCGCATCCCCGCGCTCAGCCCCGGCTGGAAGCAGTCCATGCGGTCCCTCCTCGACGACCGCGACACCGGTGTGAGCGCCGGGAACAGCGGTCTGACGGGGGTGTCGGCCGCCCCGCCGCCCGCCTGGCAGGGGTTCCGCACCCTCGAGGTCACGCGCATCACCGCGGAGAGCGCCGACGTCTTCTCGCTCGTCCTCCGGGCGCGGGACGGCAGCCCCCTCCCCCCGGCGCTCCCGGGCCAGTTCGTGACCGTCCGCATGTGGCCCGACCCGCGGGGAGCCCCGGTCGTGCGCAGTTACTCCCTGTCCGGCCCGCCCGGGGACGGGACCTACCGGATCAGCGTCAAGCAGGAACGGCACGGCGTCGGCAGCGGCCACCTCCACCGGCACGTGGCCCTCCACGACACGCTCGAAGTGGCGGCGCCCCGGGGCGACTTCGTCCTCAGGGACACCCCCCGCCCCGTGGTGCTCCTCTCGGCCGGCGTGGGGGCGACCCCCGTACTCGCCATGCTCCACCACCTGGCGGCCACGAGGGACACGCGACCCGTGTGGTGGATCCACGGAGCACGCGACGGCGGCGAACACCCCTTCCGGCAAGAGGTCCGCGCCCTGCTGGCCGAGCTGCCGGCCGGCCACTGCCACATCGCCTACAGCAGGCCGCGGGAGGCCGACACGGAGGGAAGCGACTACCAGAGCGCGGGCAGGGTCACACCCGAGCTGCTGCGGTCGCTGGACCTGCCGGCCGAGGCGGAGACCTACCTCTGCGGGCCGCTCGCCTTCATGGACGGTCTCACCTCCGCGCTGGCCGAGGACGGCGTCGACCCTTCGAGGATCCACACGGAGATCTTCGGCTCCGCGAGTGCGATCACCCCCGGCATCGTGCCCACGGACCGTCCCGCTCCGCACCTGCCCACCGCTCCTCCCGGGCCCTCCACCGGACCCTCGGTCACCTTCGCCCGCAGCAACCTCACGGTGCCGTGGCACGCGGGCTACGGCACGCTCCTCGAACTGGCGGAAGCCTGCGACGTACCCGTCCGGTGGTCCTGCCGCACCGGCGTCTGCCACACCTGCGAGACGGCCCTCGTGGCGGGCCGGGTCGCCTACCGGCTCGACCCCATCGACCCCCCGCCCAAAGGCGACGTCCTCATCTGCTGCTCGGAGCCGACGGGTGACGTCCTCCTCGACCTGTGACGGGGACGGTTCGGTGCGGGGCGGCCGGGTGGCGGCATCGCCGCGGAATACGGGTGCGTCCCCGCCGGCCGACGCAGCGGACTCGGCGCCATGACGACGGCACTCCCCCGCTGAGGACGAGATCACCCCGACCGGGTCCTCAGACGGGCCGGAGCACCGCCTCGATGAGGTGGGGGCCGGGCGTGGCCAGGGCGGCGGCGAACTGGGCGGCCAGTTCCGCCGTGGTGCGGGCGCGGGTGGCGGGGACGCCCATGCCGGCGGCGAGGGCGGTGAAGTCGATGTCGGGCCGGCCGAGGTCGAGGAGCGCGGTGGCGGCCGGACCGATGGGGCCCTTGCCCGTCCGTTCCAGTTCGGCTCGCAGGATGGCGTAGGAACGGTTGTTGAGGATGACGGTCGTGATGTCGAGGTTCTCGCGGGCGTGGCTCCACAGCGCGGAGATCGTGTAGAGGGCGCTGCCGTCGGCCTGCAGGCACACGACCGGCCGGTCGGGGCAGGCGAGTGCGGCGCCGAGGGCCACCGGGAGGCCCTGGCCGATGGCCAGGCCCGCCAGACCGAGCACGTCGTGCGCGGGGGCGTCCGCGGTGGCCGGTGCGAGGGTGTCCATGCCTTCGGTGATGGACTCGTCGACCACGACGGCCTCCTGCGGGAGCAAAGCCCCTATCACCTGTGCCCAGTTGCCGGTGTGCAGCTCCTCGTCCGTGGGAGGTACGGGGGCGGCGCGGACGGGCGCGGGGGCGGGCACACCCGGCGCCACGGCCTCGGCCAGTTCGGTGAGGGCCGCGAGGACGTCGACGCCCGTGTCCGGGGCGAGTTGGTGCACGGTCGTTCCCCGCGGGGTGAGGACGCCCGGCCGCCCGGGGTAGGCGAACGAGGCCACCGGCTCCCGTGCGCCGACCAGGACGAGGTGCCGTACGCCCGAGAGCTGGGAGGCGACGGCTTCGGCGCGGTAGCCCAGTGGCTGAATGTGCGGCACACCGGCACCGCGCCGGAGCCGGGCGGGCCAGGTCGGGCAGAAGGAGGGCGTGCCGGTGGCCTTCTGGATGCGTGCCGCGGCGTGCAGCCCGCTCTCGGTGAGGCCGGCCCCGTCGATGAGCAGGGCCGCGGGTTCCGGTCCGGTGAGCAGTTCGACGGCGCGGGCCATGTCGCTCGCGTCGGCTGCTCGCGGGGGCCGTGGGGCGCGTCGCGGTGCCGGCGGGGTGCCCGGGGACCAGGACAGGTCCGCCGGCACGACGAGCGTCGAGATCGCGCCGGAGGTGCCCGTCCGCGAAGGGTCGGAGGCGTCCGTGGGGTCGGGGACGCCGGCGCTGAGCGCGGTGGCCACCGCGTCGGCGGCGCCGGGGCCGATGTCGGCGACGGCGCCGAGCCGGCGCACCCAGCTGGAGACGGTGCCGGCGGCGGCCTCGATGTCGGATTCGAGGGGCGAGTCGAGTGCCTTGTGCGACAGGGCGTGGTCGCCGACGACGTTGACCAGTGGGGTGCGGGCCCGGCGGGCGTTGTGCAGATTGGCCAGGCCGTTGGCCAGGCCCGGCCCCAGGTGCAGCAGCGTCGCCGCCGGCCGGCCGGTCATCCGCGCGTAGCCGTCGGCGGCTCCGGTCGCCACCCCTTCGAAGAGGCAGAGCACACCGCGCATCTCCGGATGCCGGTCGAGTGCCGCCACGAACTGCATCTCCGACGTGCCGGGGTTGGCGAAGCACACGTTCACGTCGTTGTTGAGCAGGGTCCGCAGAAACGTCTCGGCGCCGTTCATGGATGTTGCCGCCCCTCCGTTGTTTTCCGGTCCGGTCACGAGCCCCGGTTCACCAGGACGAAGGCCCAAGTGCCACCGTGGTAACCAGTCCCGCAGAACGACGTTTCCTTCTCGTGGCGCCCCTTCAGCATCGCACAGGCGTCCGCAGACACCGGCCGACCGCCTTGTGGGGAGGGGGAGTTGGCGCTCCGCAGGCGCCCGGGGGCGCGAAGTCGCCCGGTGCCGAGGGCGCCCCGGGCGGTGTCCGTGGGCGGGCCGGACGGCATCGGCGCCGCTGACACGGCGTCGGCCGGTGTGCGAAGCTGCCGCCCACGAGGGAGGGATGTGGCGGTGGGGCGCGAGCGTACGGGGGGTGGGCGAGCACGCTCGATCGGCACCGCGCGGGCCGCGCTGACCGTGCTGGTGGTGGGCGGAACTGCCCTAGGAGCACTCCTCCTGCGCCCCGACACGGACCTCCTGGCGAAGGGCCGCGGGCCGCTGGGCGGCAACTCCCTCCTCGTGATCGGTCTCGCCCTGCTGGCGCTCCTCGGCGGTCTGGCACTGCGCGACGGGTACCAGGGACGAATGGGCACCGCGCGGAGACTGAACCCGGTGGAGCGGCGGGCGGCCGAGGGCGTGAGCCGCGTCCTGCCCATCGCGGCACTGGCCGTCCCGCTGCTCATCCTCGTCCTGCACCGGTTCGGCTCCTCCGGCGGCGGCCACGGCGACGAGGAGCCCTCGCCCCTTCCCAGCCGACGGGACGACACGGTGCGCGGCCTTCACCCCGCACGGCATCCCGGGCACGCCGAGCACAGCACGCACTTCGGACTGACGCGCATCCTCCTCGGGCTGGGCATCGCCCTGCTTCTCGTGGTCCTCGTGGTCGCCGGGCTGCGTCTGTGGCGGCATCTGACCCGGCCGTCGGCGCTCGGGACCGCTGCGACGTACACGACGCTCGAGGACGAGGAGAAACGTCTTGCCCAGGCCGTGGACTCCGGCCGCCGCGCCCTGCGGGACGGGACCGACGCCCGAGCGGCCGTCATCGCCGCCTACGCCGCCATGGAGGAATCGCTCGCCGACTCGGGCGTGACCCGCCGCGCCGCGGACAGCCCGCAGGACCTGCTGCGGCGGGCCGTCGCCGGCGGTCTGCCCGCCGGGGCGGCCGCCGCCACGCTCACCGCGCTCTTCCGCGAGGCCCGCTACTCCACGCATCCGATGCACGCCGGCCATCGCGAGCGGGCCGCGGCAGCGCTCGCCGAGATCGCCGAAGGCCTGCGCTCGCGGAAGCCGGGGCACGAAGCCGCGACGGATGCCTCGTGAAGGCACCCGCCCGGATACGGGCCCTCCTCGACGCCGCGCTCGGAACGCCCGGCTCACTGCGTCACTCGTTCGCCGTCCTGGGTACCGTCGCGGTCGCGACCGAAGTGCTGCTCGCCCTGGCCGACGGTGTCCCGGCCGCCGCCACCGGCCTCGCCCTCATCACCGCGGGCGCACTGGTCCTGGCGCGCTACGTGGCGGGCGGCGCCGCCCAGGACAGCGGCCATCGCGAGCCGGTGCGTCTGCTGAACAGCCGTGCCCCGGCGCTCGGCGGCTGGCGGCGCATCGTCGCCGACACCCTCGCGGACGAGGACGGCGCGCACTTCGCCACCGTCGTGCGGCCCCGGTTGCAGCGGCTGTTCGCCGCCCGGCTGGCCGAACGGCACGGCGTGGCGATGTACCGGAACCCGCGGCGGGCCCGGTCACTGGTCGGGGCCGAGTTGTGGCCGTGGATCGACCCCGAGGCGCCCCCTCCGCTGCCCGCTCTCCCCGAACCCGTCCTGCGTTCCCTGCTCGACCGCCTGGAAGCCCTGTGACCGCCGACTCCGCGGCCGGTTCCGCGGCCCCCACGCCCCTGCCCCCGCTCCCTGAGGACCCGATCGTGACCAGCCCGCACTCCTCGCCCGCACACGCCGCCCTGACTCCCCGGCAGGCGGGTGAACGGGCCGCGGCCGTGCTCGAGGAGATCCGCACGGCCGTGGTCGGCTCGCCGGACCCGCCGCACCTGGTGATGCTCGGCATCCTCGCCGGCGGCCATGTCCTCATCGAGGATCTGCCGGGGCTCGGGAAGACGCTGCTGGCACGCTCCTTCGCCACCACGCTCGGCCTGGACTTCCGGCGCATCCAGTTCACCCCCGACCTGCTGCCCTCCGACGTCACCGGGGCCCCGTTCTACGACCAGCGCACCGCCGACATGGTCTTCCGGCCGGGACCGGTCTTCAGCCAGCTGCTGCTCGCCGACGAGATCAACCGCACCCCGCCGAAGACCCAGGCGGCACTGCTGGAGGCGATGGCCGAGTCCCAGGTGACCATCGACGGAAGCACCCGGTCGCTGCCCTCACCGTTCGTGGTCGTCGCCACCGCCAACCCCATCGAGTACGAGGGCACGTACACCCTGCCCGAGGCCCAGCTCGACCGGTTCCTGCTGCGCGTGCGCATGGGCTACCTGGCGGCGTCCGAGGAGAAGGACATGCTGCGTGCGCGGGTCGACCGTGCGCGGCCCGAGGCCGTGCTGCGCGCCCTCAGCAGCCCGGGCGAGGTCCTGGCCATGCGGGCCGCCGTCGAACGCGTCGAGGTGGACGAGGACCTGCTGGAGTACGTCGTCGCGCTGGTCCGCGCCACCCGCGAACACCCTCACGTCCAGGTCGGTGCCTCTCCGCGCGGCGGCCTGGCCCTGGTGCAGCTCGCCCGCGCCCGTGCCGTCCTCGACCTGCGGGACTACGTCACCCCGGAGGACGTCAAGTCCGTGGCGGTGCCGGCCCTCGCGCACCGCGTCACCCTGAAGCCGGAGTTGTGGGTGCGGCAGATCGACGGTGACGACGTGGTGCGCGAGATCGCGCAGTCCGTGCCCGCCCCGCAGACCGTGCCCCGCACGCCGGTCGCGTCATGACGGAGCGTGTGCCGGACCGCGGAGCGGCCGCCGTCGAGCGGGCCCTGAACGGCCGCCACGACGTGTCCTCCCAGCCTCCGCCACCGCCTCCGTCCGGTCCGCGCGCGGGTGAACGCGCCCTCCGACTGGGCACGTTGGCCGTTCTCGGATGCGCCGCCGCACTCATCACCGGGCATTCCTGGGTACTCGCTCTCGCCACCCCTCCCTTGGTGCTCCTCGCCCTCGCTCTGCCGAACGGGCCACGCCCGGGGACGGTGACGGCCCGGGCCGCGGTGGAGCCGCGCAGGTGCTTCGAGGGCGAGCGGGTGGCGGTGCGCATCGAGGTGTCCTACGACGGCGGGACCGGCCGCGTGGACCCCGGAGTCGCCCTCGGTCACGGCATCCGGCTCGACCGCCTCGCGGTCGGCCCGCACCGCGTCGAACTCGTCATGACCGCGCAACGCTGGGGCCGCTGGGCCCTCGGCACCGTCGATGTCGACGTCTACGACCTCGGCGGGCTGGCCCGGCGCACCGTTCGGGTCGACCTCGGCGAGATCGCCGTCTTCCCGCTGCCCGGGCACGCCGGCCTCACGCCCGTCCCGGTCCGGCTGCCGCAGCGCCTCGGTGAGCACACCGCCGCGCAGCGCGGCGAGGGCGTCGAGGTCACCGGCGTGCACCCCTACGTGCGCGGCGAACGGCAGCGGCGGATCCACTGGCCCGCCACCACCCGTCGCGGCACCCTTCAGGTCCACCAGTTCGCCGCGGAACGCGCCGCCGACACCGTGGTGCTGCTGGACGTGCTCGCCGACGTGGTCGACCCGGTCACCGGGGCGTCCTCGCTCGACGAGACCCTCCGCGCCGCCGCCGGACTGGTCCGCGCCTACCTGCGCACCCACGACCGGGTCGGCGTAATGTCGGTCGGCGGCGCGACCCGCTGGCTCCAACCGGGCAGCGGCCAGGGGTACTTCTACCGCATCGTCGAAAGCGTGCTGGAGGTCCGCAAGGACCGCGCGTACCGCTCGGAGGGACTCGACCGGCTGCCGCCGCCCGCACTGCCCCGGGGAGCGCTGGTGTACGTCCTCACGCCGCTGGCCGACCAGCGGATCCTCGGCATCCTGCATCAGGTGCGCGGGCGGGCCAACCCGATGGTCGTGGTCGAGATCCCGGCCGGCGAGCCGGTCCCGGAACCCGGCGACACCGAGGACGAACTCGCGCTGCGGCTCTGGCGGGCCGACCGCGACGCCATGCGTTTCGCTCTGGTGGAGCACGGCATCGCGGTCGTCGCCCACCGGCCCGGCCGGACCCTCGACCTCGCCCTCGCGCCGCTGCTCCGCACCCGCGTCCACGGGGGCACCCGATGACCGCCGCCCCTGCCCCGATCACCCCGTCCGGCCCACGCCGCGCCGACGGCCGTGCCGCCCGGCTCCGTGCACGGCTCACCTCACGCCTCACCGACCGGTTGCTGGGCACGGCCCTTGCCGTCGCCGCCTGCGACCCGCCGGCCGTCCCGCACGCATCCGTGCCGGCCAAGGTGCTGTGCGCGGGGGCGGTGGCGGCCGCGTGGTGGGCCGCGCCGATGGTCGACGCCCGCCCCGTCCGGCCGTCCGGGCGCCGGCGGGCCCTGGTGGCCCGGCACCGGACGACCGTGCTGCCCGCCGCGGCGATCGTGGCCGCCGCCGCCACCGATCCCCCGTTCTGGCTGGTGGTCTGCGTCGCCGCCCTGCTGGGTGCCTATCTGCTCGTCACCGATGCGTGGACGGTCGGTGTCACCGCGCCGCGCGAGCGCCCGCGGGCGGCGACCGCGGCGGCGGTGGCCGCCGCGACCGCGGTGGTACTGCTCGCGGCCGAGGCCCCGATCGCGGGCACCTCATGGGCACGTCTGCCCGCCTCACTGGCCGTCGTCGCGACCGGGGCCTGCCTGGTACTGGCACTGCGTGTCCGTCACCACCCGCACCAGGACTGACCGCGCTCCTCGGCATCCCGCTCGGGCGGGATCGGTCAGGCGGGATCGGCCAGGTCCTCCGCGTCCGCGAACACCTGCGACGGGGGCTGCGGTCCCCCGTACCGCCGGCAGTCGCACCGCCCCGCCTCGTACCGCGGCGGCCCCCTCGTGGGGCGCGGGCCCACAACCCCGGGGGCGGTGTCGGCTGTCTGCGGGGCGCCGGAAGAATGAGCCTTCGGTGGGTTCCACGGGAAGAGGGGAAATCAGGTGGGGAAGCAGGTCTGGAAGGCCGTTACGGCCGGTGGGGCCGCGGCGGCGTTCGTCGCTCTGGCGGCGGTGCCGGCCGGGGCGGCCGAGGGCGGGGTCTCGTTCACCCGTGTGCGGGTGAACGGCGGCAAGCCGATCGTGATCGGGGTGTCGAAGGAGGTCGCCGTGCCCACGTCCTTCCGGATGACTACCTCGCACAGGTGGAAGTGGCCGGCGGTGTTCCTGTTCCGCCGCACCGCGGACGACCGGCTGTGGCACGCCATCGAGACGAGCGACTGCGTCAGGGTGAGCACGGTCGCCTGCGACTTCCAGGAGACGATGTACTTCGACCCGAGCGTGTGGGACATGCGCAACAGCGAGGCCGGAGCATGGACCGTCGGGGCCGAGGTGTCCTTCGACGGCGGCGGCGGTGACGTCGACGACAAGGGCCTGACGGCCTACGTCAAGCGCAACTCCCGCCTGACCGTCAACGCCTCGCCCGAGCCGGTGTCCAGGGGCAGGACCCTCACCGTGACCGGAAAGGTCACGCGGGCCGACTGGCAGAGCAGGAAGTACGTGTCCTACGGGGACCGCCGGGTGAGCCTGCAGTTCAAGCCCGCCGGCTCCTCCTCCTATACCACGGTGAAGAAGGTGAACGCCAACGGCTCGGGCGCCCTCAGAACGACTGTGACCGCCTCCACGACGGGTAGCTGGCGCTGGGTGTACTACGGCAACACCACCACCGGCCGGTCGGCCTCGTCCGGGGACAAGGTCGTGGTGAACTGACGTCCGGTGCCGCCCACGGGTGGGCGGCGACCGGTCGTGCGGCGAAAGTGGCGACGGCGGAGGTGCCGGGCCCGGCACCCCTCGTCGTGGTCAGACGGCCCGGAGTTCCATGCCGAAGTGGCCGCCGCCGACGGGATACGTCCTGCCCCGGCTCCAGCCGGCCGCGGTGAAGAGGGCGTCGAACTCGTCCAGGTCGCGTTCGACGCCGCCCGTGACGCAGAGCATGGCCATGTCGGAGATGGTGGCGAAGTCGGACGTGCCGACCTCCTTGAGGACCATCTCCACGACCAGCGCACGCCCTCCTTCACCCGCCGCGGCACGGCAGTTGCGCAGGATGCGGAGGGCACGGTCGTCGTCCCAGTCGTGCAGTACCGTCTTGAGCACATGCAGGTCCGCGGTGGGAACCTCGGCGAAGAAGTCGCCGGCTGCGCCGGAGAACCGGTCGGACAGACCGCGCCGCGCGGCCTCCTCCACCGCGCCCTCGACGGCGTGCGGCAGGTCGAGCACCTGACCGCGCAGCTCGGGACGGGCCTCCATGAGGGCCAGCACCAGGTGCCCGTCGGCGCCGCCCACGTCGATCACGGTGGAGACGCCTTCGAGGTCCGCCCCGGCCACGACGCCCTGGGTCACCATGGCGGACATGCCGCCCATCGCCTCGGAGAAGATCCGCGCGGTCTCCGCGTTCTCCGGCCGTGCGAAGTAGTCGAAGATGTCCGCGCCCAGCGCCTTCCCGGCCTGGCTCTCGCCCTTGCGCACCGCCTCGGGGAACAGGCCCCAGGGCTGCCAGTGCGAGGGCGCGGCCTGTACCAGCGCCATGGGGCGCAGGGAGACCGGCGTGTCGCTGCGCAGGAGCCCGCCCATGCCGGTCAGGCCGAAGCGGCCCTCCCCCTCGTAGCTGAGCAGCCCCAGCGAGGCGGCGGCCCGCATCAGACGGAAGGTGGTCCGTTCGTTGCTGCCTTCACGCGCGGCCACCTCCTTGGCCGTGCGCGGCTCCCCGGCGAGGTGGTCGGCGATGTTGAGCGCGGCCACGGCGTGCACGATCTGGGTCATCGCGCCACCGGCGATCAGGTTCAGCAGGCTCGCGGCATCCGCGGCCGGGTCGGTCGCCTGCGTCACGGTCGTCCCTGTCATGGGAGTGGTACCTCGTTCACTTCGATAACAACGGCTGGTGAGGTCTGTAGTTTTGATCCCGCGGGAGCGGTGGCGCATGTATCCGAGTGCCACGTCGACCGGACTTCCGCGTCGCCGGCGGCAGGCGGGAACGGGGACGACGATGAGTGCACGGCAGCCGGGCGGGGCGTTCACCGCGGACGTCACGGGGCCCGAACACGGGGAGAACGGCTTCGCCGTCTTCCGGCGGGCATGGGACACGCAGACGGGCGAGGCCCTGCCCCTGCCCTCACTGGACACCGGCGAACGGGGCGCCTTCCGGATCGGTGTCAGGGCCGCGAGAGCCCATGACGCGGTGATCGCGGACGTCCGTTTCGCACACTTTCGGGGACGCACCTCGGGTCCGGGCGAGGGTGGCGACCGGGTGCTCGTCCACCTGATGCGGCAGGGGTCCTGGCGTTTCACCGGGCTCGGTGGAGGCGAGGCGGACGTCACGGTGCCGGACGGGTCCTTCCTCGCCCGCCGCAACGGCCCGCCCACCTCGTTCGACGTGAGGCCGGGATCGCGGGCGACGGTGTTGATCCTGCCCCCCTCGGTGCTGCGGGGGGGTCTCCGGCGGACGGCCCGTCCTGGGCTCGAACCGGTCGAGTGAGATGCGTGTCCTGATGGCCCATGCGCGCATGGTCCGCGAGACGGTGAGGGACCTCGGCCCGGCGGGACTGCTCGGCGCGCGGGACGCCCTGCTCGAACTCACCAGGGGAGCCCTGCGACGGGAGTTCGACGCCCTCGAGCCCCGGCTCGCTCCCGCACTCGCCCGCGCCGCGATGGAACTCGCGGACGAGTACCTGGCCGAGCCCGACCTCTCCCCCTCCTTACTGGCCCGGCTCAATGTCTCCGTCCGCACCCTGCATCGCGCGTTCGCCACCGCCGAGGAGCCGGTCGCGGCCTATGTGCGCCGCAGGCGGCTGGAACAGGCGCGGCGGGAACTGCTCACCCCGTGGGACAGGCCGAGCATCGCGGAGGCCGCGGCACGCTGGCACTTCGCGGACAGCAGTCACTTCGCCCGGGCCTTCAAGAAGCAGTACGGGGAGGCTCCTTCCCGGATGATCGCCGCCGCCGAGGAGGAGCGGAGGCAGCGGCAGGCCGACTCCCACCGACCTTCCGCCTGGGAGGGCCCGTCGGGCTCCGAACGACCCGGGCGCCGGACCGGGAATGACTTCCCGCTCCTCGGGAACGCGAACTGAGGCACCATCAGGGCGAGTCGGACGCAGGAGGCAGGCATGAGGGATCACCCGTGGCGGATCGTCCCGGCGAGCCGGGGCATGAGCGTGCTCTATCTTCTCGCCGGCGTCCTGATGGCGGTCAACGCCGTCTGGCAACTGCGCACCGGCGTGGCCGTGTTGCCCGTCGTCTCCGGCCTCGCCGCTCTGGCTCTCGTGGTCACCGCTGTCGTCGGGCTGGCCCGTCCCGACTCGCGTACGCACACCCACTGACGACCGCCCGGCCGCGCGGGCGTGGTGGCAGCCCTGTGCGGGACCGGGCGGTCGCACCGCCGTGGTGGCTACCCGTGGCCGTCACCCGGAGGGTCCGCGCGGCGGGGTCGGCGGGGTCGGCGGCGTCGGGGACGAACATGCCGGCGGCCACACCACTGGTCGGGTGGCCGACGACCTCCCCGGTGATGGCCTCCCCCGGAGCGACGACGGGGGCGCCCGGCGGACAGGGGCTGTCGGAGCGGGTGATCTGCGCGCTGATCCGGCAGGTGTCGGCGGAGCCGATGGCGACGTGGCAGCGGGCGCGCGGCCACTCGGCTGCCTCTGACAGTCTGTACGCGTGTCGTGCCGTCCGAGGACCGCTCGGCACTCCGCAACCGCCGCACTCCGAAGGACACCGATGACCGACACCACCTGCCACATGTCGATCTCGCTCGACGGCTTCGTCGCCGGCCCCGAGCAGAGCCGGGACGATCCGCTGGGCCTGCGCGGCCCGGAGCTGCACGGATGGCACATCGGTGACCCACGCGCCACCGAGGCCGACAGCACGGCGAACGGGTGGCTGATGCGCCCCCGTGGCGCCTACGTCATGGGCCGGAACATGTTCGGGCCCGTCCGGGGCGAGTGGAACGAGACGTGGGAGGGGTGGTGGGGCCCCGAGCCGCCCTACCACGCCCCGGTCTTCGTCCTCACCCACTACGCCCACGCACCGATCACGATGAAGGGCGGGACCACCTTCCACTTCGTGACGGAAGGCTTCGACGCCGCCTACGCGCAGGCTCTCGAAGCCGCCGAGGGGAACGGCGTGGACATCGCCGGCGGCGCCTCGACGGTGCGCCAGGCACTCAACGCCGGGGTGATCGACGAACTCACCCTCGACATCGCCCCCGTCCTGCTCGGCAGCGGCGAACGTCTCTTCGACGGCGTCGAGACCTTCGGCTTCGAGCCCGTCGAGGTACTCCACTCGCCCCTGGCCACCCACGTCCGCTACCGCAGGAACGCCGAGGGCTGAGCGTCGGGCCTTCGGCGATGACGAACGCCGACTCGAGTTCCGCCGCGGCTGCACGCTGAGGGACGTCGATCACCACGACGTCGCGCTCCTGGGGTGGACTCGACGTGCCGGGCAGCCGCGGTCGCTGAGGATCGTCGGGGCGGCCTATCCGGAAGGCGCCGGCGGGAGGGCGTCGGTGTACGCGTTCACCGGTTTGGCGACCTTCCGCACGGAACGGGCCTCGAGCGCGACCGGCGCGGAAGCCGTCCCCAGCGTTCCGCCGGGGCGCCAGGTGCCGGTGACGGTCACCCACGTGTCGGCTGCCGGTGTGTGAGGGCTGCGGACCCGCACCTTCACCGTTCGAGCGTCCGCCGCACAGCAGGAGATGATGATCCGGTTCAGCGACCAGTCGCCGTCCCGGCCGCCCGGGGTGACGAAACCCGTCAACCGTACGACCCGTCCCCTGATGGCCTGTGTGTCGTCCTGCCGCACGCGGCGGGTGAAGTCGGAGAGGGTGAGGGGCAGGGGGGAGGTGGCGGGCAGCGGGTCGAAATCGCTTGCGCGTGTGACGGGTTGGGCGGGCTGACGGGCGGCGGTGTACGCGCCCAGGGCAGGCGGTGCCCACAGCAGCAGGCTGAGAGCGGGCGGAAGCAACAGCCATGCGGCCCGGGGTGTCCCGGAGGCATGGTGGCCGTGGCCATGCTCCTGCTCCTCGTCGTCCCCGTGGCCGTCGTCCTCGCGGCGGCGCGCGCCGGACACCGCTTCCGCCGCCGCCAGCAGGACCAGCAGTGCTCCGGAGGCGATGAGCAGCGGGCGCATCCCCTGCTTGACGTACCGCAGATACAGGTCGGTGAACAGGGCGACGCGCAGCAGGCCGGCACCGACGAGGAGGAGCAGTGTCATCCGAAGCGCACGTCTCACAGCAGTACTCCTCCGATCAGCACGCTGGACAGCACGGCGACGACCACGGTGGCGGCGGAGAACCGGAACGCGAAGGCCCGGCCGAAGGTGCCCGCCTGCAGAGCGATCAGCTTCAGGTCGACCATCGGGCCGACCACCATGAACGCCAACCGCGCGACCGGCGAGAATCCGCTCAACGAGGCCGCCACGAACGCGTCCGCCTCGGAACACACCGCCAGCACGATCGCCAGCACGACCAGGAACCCCACCGAGAGCCACGGCGTTCCGGAGAACGTGTCCAGCACCGAACGGGGCACCGTCACATTGAAGGTGGCGGCCGCCACCGCGCCCACCACGAGGAAACCGCCCGCCTGCAGGAAGTCGTGCTGGAAGCCGACCCTGAACTCCCGCAGGCGATGACGGCCCGTCCGGTGGCCGCTCGTCCGCACCACCGGCCGCAGCCACTCGGGCCGTCCCAGCCAGAGCCAGAGCCAGCCCATCACCGAGGCAGTGCCCAGGGAGGCCAGCAAGCGGGCGAGGACCATGGCCGGATCGCCGGGGAAGGCCACCGCGGTGGCCGTCAGCACCACCGGGTTGATCGCGGGCGCCGACAACAGGAACGTGAAGGCGGCCGCGGGTGTGACGCCCCGCTTGATCAGGCTGTTCGCCACAGGCACCGAGGCGCATTCGCAGCCCGGAAGTATCACCCCTGCCGCACCGGCGACCGGTACGGCGTACACCGGACGGCGGGGCAGCACACGCTGGAACACGCGCGCGGGGACGAAGGCGTTGATGGCACCGGACAGGAGCGTTCCCAACAGCAGGAAGGGGAGCGCCTGCACGACCACGGCGAGACAGACAGTGCGCCACGCCTGCATCGCCGGTGTCTCCATCCACCGGTTCCCGAGGTGGAGCACCCAGAGCAGCCCGCCCGGCACGACGGCCGCTCCCAGCAGGAGGAGCGGCCAGTACCGGGGCCAACCGGGCTCGTCCTCCTCGCTCGCCGCCGGATCACCTTCGACGGGTACGACCGTCCCGATCCCCCCTGTCACCCGCATGCCACCTCCGCTCGCCCGCCCTGGGCCAACATAGCGGTACCGGAGGTTCCCACCGGCGGCGCGTCACCGTGGGTGCCGGTGCGAGCGGCGCCGCACCGTGAAGACGCAGGCGAGGACGCCGAGGGCCCAGGCGATCAGGAGGGCGCCCCACAGGGGCATGGTGACCATGGGCACGAGGAGGCGGATCTCCACGTGCGAGCGGTTCTCGAAAATGAAGACCAGGGCGATCGCGGTGATCACGGCGAACGGAGCCATGCGGCGGAGCGCGGGGTGGGAGGAGTGCGGTCCGTCCGCGTACGCCCTGTCAGTACCGGCCCTGGTCATGAGCTTCCTCTCCCTCTCCTCGGCCCCCCGTGTGCGGTGCGCTCACCCCGTCACCTCGTGCCGCCACCGGTCGGCCCTCCTCCCGTGCCCGCTCCCCCGCGGTCGCCGTCACGCCGCACCACGCACAGGGCCCAGACGATGAAGCCCGAGACGGTGATCATGACGACGGACCACACCGGGTAGTACGGCAGGGAGAGGAAGTTGGCGATGATCACGAGTGCGGCGATGGCGACGCCGGCGATCCGCGCCCACATCTTCGGTCTGATCAGTCCGGCGCTGACGATCATGGCGACCACGCCCAGGGCGAGATGGATCCAGCCCCAGCCGGTGAGGTCGAACTGGAAGACGTAGTTGGGTGTGGTGACGAAGACGTCGTCCTCGGCGATGGCCATGATGCCCCTGAAGAGGGTGAGCAGTCCGGCGAGGAACAGCATCACGGCCGCGAAGGCGGTCAGACCGGTCGCCCAGTCCTGCCTGGTGGTACGCGCCGGGTGCGTGTGTGCGGCGGTCATCTCGGGCCTCGTTTCGTGGGAGGGGATGCGGGTGTGTCAGTGGGCGGAGGGGCCCGTGCCCGTCGTACCCGGGCGTTCCGCCGGGCCGTGACCGGACAGGACCAGGTCCTTCGCCCTGCGGAACTCCTCGTCCGTGAGGGCGCCCCGGCTGCGGATCTCGGAGAGCCGGGCCAGTTCGTCCACGCTGCTGGACCCGCCGGCGGCGGTCATCCGGATGTAGCTGTCGAAGTCCTCCCGCTGCGCGCGGACCCGCTTCGCCTCCCGCTGTCCCATGTTCTTGCCGCGGGCGACGACGTAGACGAACACGCCCAGGAAGGGCAGGACGACGCAGAACACCAGCCAGCCGGTCTTCCCCCAGCCGCTGAGGTCGTCGTCCCGGAAGATGTCGGCGACCACGCGGAACAGCAGGGCGAACCACATGATCCACAGGAAGATGACCAGCATGGTCCAGAAGGCCCCCAGCAAGGGGTAGTCGTACGCGAGGTAGGTCTGTGCTGTCATGTCCGGCCTCCGTTCCGGGCCTCGCCCGGGGTCGTCGGTTCCCTACGGCATCAGACTGCTCACGGATGCGCCGCGCGGCCTCACCCGGGACGGGTGAACGGAGCGCCGTCCTCACGGGCGGGCGCCCCGAGCGGCCTTCATTCCGGGAGTTGCCGCATCTCCATGACGCGCAACCCCAGCGACTGGCAGCGCACGAGCAACCCGTAGAGGTGGGCCTCGTCGATCACGGTGCCGAACAGGACGGTCTGCCCCGACATCACGACGTGCTCCATCTCCGGGAACGCGTTCGTGAGCGTCTCCGACACATGTCCCTCGACGCGGATCTCGTAGCGCACGCGCGGACCTTCCGCCGGTCGGGCTGCCCCCCGCTTCGGCGCGGGCGGTGTCTTGTCTGCGTCGATCGTGCGTCCTTCCGCCCTCCCTCGGCCTCACCCGCCGGAGGTGACTCCACGGTCTCGGGCACGTCAGCGCCCTCCGAGCCCTTCCACGCGGTCCCGGTACGCCGGCCCGGTCCCAGTGCGTCGCCACGGTCTCGACGCGCCGGGACGGCCTCAGGGCGTCAGGGCGATCTTGAGGACGACGATCACCGTCCCGAGCAGGACGTTGACCACCGCGGTCGTGGCCACCAGCCGCCGTGCGGCGCCCGCGCCGCGTGCCGCGGCCACGGACCACCCGACCTGACCGGCCAGGGCGAGGGACAGCGCCAGCCACAGGCCGCCCTGGACATCCAGCCCCAGCAGCGGACCGACCGCCACGGCCACGGCCGGTGGCACGGCCGCCTCCACGATCGGCCATTCCTCCCGGCACACGCGCAGGACCACCCGACGGGTCGGAGGCTGCCGGGCGAGCCGTGCCCCGAACAACTCGGCGTGGACGTGCGCGATCCAGAACACCAGGCCGGTCGACAGCAGCAGAAGGATCAGTTCGGCACGCGGGAAGGAACCGAGGGAACCGGCGCCGACGACGACGGAGGCGGCCAGCATGGAGCCGTAGACACCGCCCGTGGAATCCGCGTGGGCCCCGTGCCCGGCCGACTGCTCCGCAGCCCGGCTCGCCCCGCCGGTACCTACGCCTCTGGACACGAGGTCCTCCCTCCGCCCGGTGCCCATGACCAGGCCGTCACCGAGTCGTACGTCTCCGCCCGGCTCGACGGGCCGGAAGCGGACGAGCCGCAAGGGCTCCCCCGGTGCGACCGGAGCGCCCGGTGCGACCGGAGCGCCCGGCGCCGCGGCGTCCCTCACAGCTGGCCGAGTTCCCGTGCCCGGTTGACCGCGTCACCGCGCCGGTTCACCGCCAGCTTCCGGTACGCGCTCTTGAGGTGGGTCTTGACCGTGTTCACGGACACGTACAGGTCGGCCGCGATCTCCTCCGTCGTCCTCATGCGCGCCAGCCGCCGCAGGACGTCCCGCTCGCGTCCACTCAGCTCCACCGGCACCAGGGGCACGGTCTCGGACACGGCCCGCGGCTGCCCGCCGTGCCCCGGTGGCGGGCCGTGTCCCGGTGGCGGGCCCGGCAGGAGCCAGCCCTCGGCGAGTTCGCGCAGCGGGCTCGTGGCCAGCAGGGGTTCGATCCACTCCCCCGCACGGCGGAAGGGGCGCCGCAGGCGCTCGCGCCGGGCGTCGAGGAGGGCGCGCGCGAGGAGTCTGCGGGCAAGGTCCGTCTCTCCCGCGTCCCGCGCCGCCCGGGCCCGCACCAGCGCCGCCCCCACGCGCACCGCGGGCCCGGCGCGTCCCTCGGCGCGGACGGCGCCGAGCAGGTCGTCCGCCGCGCGGGGTCGTCCCGCGGCGACCTGGATCGCCGCCGCCTCCACGGCGCACACCGGCTGTTCGCCGGAGACGACGTGGAGGAGCCGGAGCGCCTCGTCCGGCCGTCCGGCGGCGAGACACGCGGCGGAGCGGACGACGGCGGCGTGCCCCTGCGCCCAGGGGGAGGCGACGGTCGTGGGCACGGCCGTCTCCGCCGCCTCCGCGGCGGCGTCCGTCTCGTCCTCGTCGAGGAGGAGGCGGGACGCGGCAAGGGCCCGCAGCGCCGTCGGCACCGGATCGTGCTCCCGCGCCGGCGACCCCGCCGTCTCGTCGAGCAGGCTCCGGGCCCGGCCGAGTTCCTGACGGTCCACCGCGACGGCGGCGAGGACCATGCGTCCGAGGCCGGCGCCGGGCGGTCCGGGCAGCCCGGCGAGTTCGCCCTCGGACACCGCGGCCCGGGCCCTGCGTTCCGCCCGGCCGGGCCAGCCGTTCAGGTAGTCGGCCAGCGCCAGGTGTCCCATCGCCTCCGTGCGGGGCAGCACGGTGGCGGACCCTCCGGGGGCGTCGGCGCCGCGGAGCAGCGCGGTACGCGCCTCCTCGTAGCGTCCCTCCCACAGGCGGACCGAACCCAGGTGCGTCATCAGCAGGGCGGTCAGCTCCTGGTGCTCGTCCAGCAGACGGTCCGGCAGGTCCCGGAGGAGTTGCCCGGCCGCGGCGGCGGCCCGCTCCGCCCTCGGCGGGCATCCGGTCAGCCGGGCCGCGAGCGCCTGCAGCAGCGTGCAGCTCAGCCGGGCCGCCGCCAGGTCCGGACGGTCCTCGGCGTCGAAGAGCCGTTGCTCGGCCCGCCGCAGCCCTCGCAGACCGTGGTCGAGGTCGCGGCGGGCGAGGGCACCGGCGGCCCGGACGAGGTCGCTCGCCTCGCTCGAGGCCTCCGGTCCCATGCCGGCGAAGAGCTGGAGGAGACCGTCCGAGCGCAGTCCGGTGAAGAGTTCGCCGATCGCCAGGTCGTCGACCAGCACACCGGCCGCGAGGTCGAAGTCCCCGCCCGCGGCGCCCTGGGTGAGTGCCTCCGCGACGAATCCGGAGCGGCGCAGCCATCGCGCGGCCCGCAGGTGCAGTTCCGGCTCCAGTCCCGGCAGCCGTTCGCGCAGGTGGGCCCGGAGTATTTCCCGGAAGAGCGGGTGCAGCCGGTACCAGGAGTGTGCGAGCCGCTCGATGAACGCGTTCTCCCGGTGCAGCTCGGCGAGGAGGGGTTCGGCGTCCTTGCGCAGGGTGAGGGCGTCGGCCAGGTCCGGGCAGAAGCGGTCCAGGACGCTGACCCGCAGCAGCAGGTCCTGCGCCTGCGGCGTCCTGCCCTTGAGGACCTCGGCGAGCAGGAAGTCCGCGACCGTGCTGTGCCCCGCCTCGAACTCCTTCAGATACCGCTCGGGATCGGAACTCCCCTGGGCCGCCAGGGCCGACAGCCGCAGTCCGGCCGCCCAGCCCCGGGTGCGCTCCACCAGCGCGGACGTGGCGTGCGAGGGGAGGCGCAGTCCGTGCAGCCGCAGCAGCGCGTCGGCCTCCTGCGGGGTGAGTGACAGTTCGGCGCCGCGTATCTCGGTCAGTTCGCCCGCGGCCCGGTAGCGGTGCAGGGGGAGCTGTGGTTCGGTGCGGGTGACGAGAACGAGGCGCAGCCCCTGTCCGGCGTGGCGCAGGACGAATTCGAGCTGTTCCGCGACCTCGGGTGCGGTGACGCGGTCGTACTCGTCGAGCACGAGGACGGCGGGCCGGTCGCGGGCGTTCAGCTCGGCGGCGAGTGCGGCCAGCAGACCGTGCCCCACGCCCCCCGGATTCGCGGGGGCCCCGGCGGCCTCGGCCGCCCGCGCCCCGCAGGTGCGCAGGGCCTCGAAGACGTAGGCCCAGAACACCCCCGGCCGCTGGTCCCCCGCCTCGACGGTCAGCCAGGCCACCGGTGACGGCAGCCCCGCGGCCCAGTCGGCCACGAGGAGCGTCTTGCCCGCCCCCGCCGGGCCGTTGACCAGGGTCAGCGGTGTGCGCAGCGCCTGGTCCAGACGGTCGAGGAGACGCCGCCGCCGCAGGAAGGTGGTGGGCCGCGAGGGGAGGGTGAACCGTGTGCGCAGGTACGGGTCGCCCACCGGGTCGGTGCCGGTGGCGGCCGGGTCCGGGGCCGTGCGGTCGGTGGCGCTCATCCCGCTCGGCCCCGGCTCCCCCGGCTCCTGGCCCACGCGGGCCGCTGCGGGAGTTCCGGCACACGCGGAGCCGGGTCGGGCAGGTCGGGTGCGTCCGAGTGGATGGTCCAGCGGCACATGGTCCGCCCCTTCCGACGACGACGGGTCCTCGCCCCGGCGGCGGCCGCGGGGGTCTGCGCGAGAGCCTGCGCGGGGCCGGTCGCGTCTTGCGGCTTCCTTCAGTGTCGCGCCCGGTGGCCGTCCGGGCACTCCGGAGCGGGAGGTCCCGCAGTGGTTCCCTCCCTTGCCCCACGCATAACGGAGCGCGGTAGGGAGACGGACGGGCGAGGGGCCCGTCCGTCAGGTGCCCGGCGGATCGGTGCGCCTCCCTTGCGACGTGTCACGCGGGTTGCGGGACGACGGCCACCGGGCAGGCGGCGTGGTGCAGCAGTGTGTGGCCGACCCGGCCGAGCTGGAGCCCGAAGCGGGTCCCCGCCGCCTTCTCTCTCGCTGTATGACGTGCAGGAGGGGTCCCCTTCCACGGTCGCGCCGTCGGCAGGTGTCGGGCATGGGCGTCCCGGCCCCCCCCGTGCGGGATCTTCGGCCCTGGCGGCCTCGGTGCTCCCGTGGCGTGCGCCCCGTGGGTGACGTCATGACCCACACCGCCGTGACCGTGGGCCGGTACGCCCCGTTCAAGGGCATCGTCACGCTCATGCGGGACCGGAAGGCCGGGGCCCTGCCCGTCCTGGAGGGCGAGGGCCGCGTCGTCGGCGTCGCCTCCGAGGCGGATCTGCGCCTCGAGGAGGGGTTCCGCGACAGCGACCCGGACCGGCTCGCACCCCCGGCCCGGTGCCGTACGACCGGCGATGACGTGCTGCCGGCCGTGCCGTACGGCCGGCCGGCCGTGACGCGCTACCGCCCGGGCCTCGCTACGGGACGATGCCCGTCCCGTCGGCGGCCTTCTCCGCGTCCGCTCCGACGGCGACGACCTCGCGTCGCGGGCCGCCCAGCACGACCTTGAGGGCACCGGTCTCGGCCGCCCGGGAGAAGACGTCGTAGGCCTCCTCCATCCGGTCGAGCGGGAAGGTGTGGGTCACCAGGTCCCCCAGGGGCAACCGGCCGGCGGAGGCCATGCGCAGCAGCGTCGGCGTGGAGTAGGTGTCGACGAGGCCCGTGGTCAGCGTCAGGTTCTTGATCCACAGATCCTCCAGGTGCAGGGTGGCCGGTCTGCCGTGGACGCCGACGTTGGCGACGTGGCCCCCGGCGCGCACCATCCGCGTGCACATCTCGAAGGTCTCCGGCAGGCCCACCGCCTCGACGACCACGTCCGCGCCGAGTCCGCCCGTGAGGTCGGCGACCAGCTGGGCGGGATCCTCGCGCGCGTCGGCGACCGCGTCGGCGCCCATGCCCCGTGCGGCCTCCAGACGCGCCGCGGCGACGTCGACGGCGATGACGCGCTCGGGCGAGAAGAGCCGGGCCGTGGCGACCGCCGCCAGTCCCACGGGGCCGGCCCCCACCACGACCACCGTGTCCCCGGGGCGGACGCCTCCGTTGAGGACGCCCACCTCGTAGGCCGTGGGAAGGATGTCGGCCAGCAGTACGGCGTCCTGGTCGGGGAACGTTCCGGGCAGTGGGTGCACGGAGAGATCGGCGTACGGGACCCGGACGTACTCGGCCTGCGTCCCGTCGATCAGATGCCCGAGGATCCAGCCGCCACCGCCGAGGCACTGCCCGTAGGCGCCTTCCCTGCAGTAGCGGCACCGGCCGCAGGCGGTGATGCAGGACACCAGGACCCGGTCCCCCGGGCGCACGGTACGCACATCGCCGCCGACCTCCACGACCTCGCCCACCGCCTCATGACCGAGCACGGTGCCCGGACCCACCTCGGGCACATCGCCCTTGAGGATGTGCAGGTCCGTGCCGCAGATCGTGACGGCGTCCACCCGCACCACCGCGTCCGTGGGCTCCTTCACGTCCGGGTCCGGAACGTCCTCCCACGCGGATCGTCCGGGCCCGTGGAACACGTAGCCCTTCATGTCGCATCCCATCCTTCGGTGTCTGGTGCGGAGTCGTACAGGGGCGGACGGCGGCGAACGGACGCGCCCGGCCCGCCGCGGCAGCGGGAAGTCCGGGCCACGCGCGTCCGTGCGCCGGCCGACCCCACCTCTCCAGTCTTCACCCGTATGCCGAAACCCGCTCGGGCCGACCGGCCCCCGCACACCGCCCCTCCGGCCCGAGCGCCGGAGCGGGCCCCGCTGTCATCGATGTGCGACGACGGCGACGGGGGCGGTGGCGTGGTGCATGACCGCGTGGGTGACGGCCCCGATGTGCACGCCGAACGGGCCCCGGCGGACGCGGCGGCCGACGACGACGAGCGAGGCGTCGTGGGAGGCGTCGATCAGGTGGCTCGCGGGACTGCCGAGGCGGGACAGCTCGTCCACCTCGACGTCCGGGTACTTCTTCCGCCAGGGCAGCAGCACCTCGGTGAGCGCGCCCGCCTGCGCGCGGGCCAGGTCCTCGCGGGGGTCGTAGCCGCCGGCCATGGTGTACGCGTAGGAGGCCGGCAGGTTCCAGCCCTGCACGACGGTCAGCCTGGCCGCACGCCGCTGTGCCTCCTCGAAGGCGAAGGCGAGCACCTCCTCGGCGGGACTGCCGGTGTCCAGGCCCAGCACGACGGGCCGGAAGGCGGTGGCCGCGGACGGGATACCGACCGGGTCCTTCAGATGCTCGTCGACCGCCTGTTCACCGGCCCGGACGACCACCACGGGCACCTCGGTACGGGCGACCACTGCCTGGCCCACAGACCCGACCAGGTAGCCGCCGATGCCGCTCAGCGCCCGGGAACCGAGCACGAGCAGCTCCGCCTCCCCGGCCACCTCCGCGAGGACCTCCGCCGGACGGCCCCCGCGCTGCTCGGTGCTCACCTCGACACCGGGATGCGACAGCGCCAGCCCCTCGGCGGCCTCACGGGGGATCCGCTCGGTCCAGTGCTGCTGCGTCTCGGCGCCCACGAGGGGCGCCTGCGCCATCGGCTCCGGCACCGGCTGCCACACATGGACCAGCTTCACCACCGCCCCCCGCAACGCCGCCTCACGGGCGGCCCACCGGGCCGCGGCACGGCTCTCGGGCGATCCGTCGAGACCCACGGCGATCGTCCTGGGCATCGAGCCCACCTCCTGCGTACTGGTCGTCTGCGTGCTGTGTGCTGTGTGCGCGCTGTGCTTCGCTGCTCCTCCAGCATGCCGGGCGGCGACCGCCCGGGCAGGGGCCGATGGTCCCGGCCGGGGATCCGGTGGGCCCGTTCGGCGGGCCCACCGCATCGACGGGGGTTCAGCGCAGCCACGCGTGGTCGCGGACGATGGGGAGCCCCGCCCACAGCCGTCCCAGACCCAGGGTGTCGCCGGCGGAGACCGCCGCGAGGGCGATGAGGACCACCGCGTAGACCAGGTGATAGTCGGCGAAGGGATTCGTCGACATGCTCGGCGTGCCGTCCGACAGATGCTGGGCGGGTGGCCACTCGGCCATCCACATCAACGCCATCATCACCGTGCCCGCCAGCGCCGTCAGGCGCAGAGCCACCCCGGCGATCAGAGCGAGACCGATACCGAGCAGGCCGAGCATGAACAACCAGTCCGCCCAGCCGGCCCCGGCCCAGGCATGGAAGGTGGACTCCATCGGTCCCACGGCGACCGAGCCGAGGAAGCCCTCGGTGGGCGAGCCACCGTCGATCCAGCCCTTGCCGGACGGGGTGGCGTAGCCCAGGCCGAAAGTCTTGTCGAGAAAGGCCCACAGGAACACGAAGCCCATCAGCACGCGGGCCGAGGCGAACGCGTAGGCACGGACGGTGCGCGTGCCCGTATGCGTCTCCGTATGCACCGAGGCGGCGGACTCGGGGGCGGAGGAGGTCCGGTTCCTGCGCAGGAACGGCAGGTGCAAGCCGGCCTTCGGGTTCGAGTGCTGATGGACGGCCATGGTGGTCACTCCTTGGTGACGTCGGTGACGCCGGTGACGTTCCAGTCGTTCCTGACACCACTCACTCTCCCGGCGCCCGCCGGCCCACGCAGGGTGCCGATGGTCCGCGGCGTTGGGCCGAACGTCCCTACGCGAGCGGGTCGTTCGGCGTCCGGCTCACGGGGGGGGCGCGCGCCGCCGTGAGCCGGAGGGGACTACCGCTCGCCCCCGTCAGTGCGTCCACCGCGGGTGTCGTCGACCGTGTCCCCGCCCGGACCCGACGCCTGCGTCGAGGGGCCGGTCGCGGGCTTGTCGAGCGGGACCGCGCCGGCCACGTCGAGTCCGTCCTCGATCAGCGTCTGCGCCGTGTCCTCGTTGGCGGTCCGCAGCGGTATCTCCTTGAGGAAGAGGATGGCGAGGAGCGCAACGAGTGCGATCGGGGCCGCGATGAGGAAGATGACGCCGGTGGCGCGGCCGTAGGAGTCCTCGACGACCGCCGCGATCGGCGCGGGCAGCGTGCTGATGTCGGGCAGCGAACCGCTGCCCGAGCCCTCGACGCCCAGTTCGGCCAGGCCGTCGGCCATGTAGGTGCTGACCCGGGAGGCGAGGACGGCGCCCAGCACGGACACGCCGATGGCGCCGCCGAGGGTGCGGAAGAAGGCGACCGTGGAGCTGGCCGCGCCGAGTTCGTGCAGGGGCACGGTGTTCTGCACGGCGAGCACGAGGTTCTGCATCGTCATGCCGACGCCGCAGCCGATCAGGAACATGTAGACGGCGAGCAGTCCGTAGGCCGTGTCGGCGCGGGCGGAGCCCATGAGGGCCAGACCGACGATGAGCAGGACGCCGCCGAGGACCAGGTAGCGCTTCCACTTGCCGTAGGCGGTGATGAGCCGTCCGACGACGGTGGACGAGCCGACGAGGCCGATGATCATCGGCAGCGTCATCACGCCCGCCTTGGTGGGCGAGTCGCCGCGGGCGATCTGGAAGTACTGGCTGAGGAAGACCGTCGCTCCGAACATCGCGGTGCCCACCGCGAGGCTCGCGACGACCGAGAGGGTCAGGGTGGGGTTGCGGAAGAGCCGCATCGGGATGATCGGCTCGGCGGCCCGCTGCTCGACCAGTACGAAGGCCGCCGCGAGGACCAGGGCGCCGAGCACCATGGCCACGGTCTGCCAGGACCACCAGTCGAAGGTGTCACCGGCCAGGGAGACCCAGATCAGCAGCAGGGAGACCGAGGCGGCGACGAGGGCGGCGCCCAGGTAGTCGACCTTGACGGCCCGGGTGACCAGCGGCAGTCGCAGGGTGCGCTGGAGGATGACCAGGGCGGCCAGCGCGAAGGGCACACCGACGTAGAAGCACCAGCGCCAGCCCAGCCACGAGGTGTCGACGATGACCCCGCCCAGCAGCGGGCCGCCGATGGTGCCGAGTGCCATCACCGCGCCGAGGTAGCCGTTGTACCGGCCTCGTTCGCGCGGCGGGATGATGGTGGCGAGGATGACCTGGGCGAGGGCGGTCAGCCCGCCGGCGCCGAGGCCCTGGATCACGCGGAACGTGATCAGTGTGCCGGGATTCTGCGACAGGCCGGCCGCCGCCGAGCCCAGGATGAAGACCAGCAGGGAGAGCTGCACGAGGAGCTTCTTGCTGGTCAGGTCGGCCAGCTTGCCCCAGATCGGGGTGGAGACGGTGGTCGCCAGCAGGGTGCTGGTCACCACCCAGGTGTAGGCGGACTGGCTGCCGTCGAGGTCGGAGATGATGCGCGGCAGGGCGTTGGACACCACGGTGCTCGACAGGATGGCGACGAACAGGCCGAGCAGGAGGCCGGACAGGGCCTCCATGATCTGTCTGTGCGTCATCGGAGCGCCCGCGACGGGAGCTTGCGGGGCGCCCGCGCCGTCCTGTCGCTCCGCCTGTTGGTGCTGGCTCACGTGTGTGTTTCTCCTTGCTGTGGTCGAGCTGATCGTCCCGCGCCGTCGCGGGAGGGGAATGCCGGCGGAGGTCGTCGACCGCTTACCGGCCGGCCGGGTCAGTCACGCTCCCCTTCGGGGCGGGAGGCGGGAACGCACCGGGTGCTGGGGGTGTGTGCGAGCGGACGGGCAGGCAGTCGAGAGGCTGCGCACGGCGCGCACGACGGGAGAGGCCGTCCTTCAGGCGCTCCAACAAGCCGGTGAGGGTGGCGAGTTCCTCGGGTGTCCAGTCCGCGGTGGCTTCGTCCATCAGGTCGGTGTGCACCTGGACGAGGGCGTCGAAGAGCCCCCGGCCCTGCGGGGTGATGCTGACGAGGCTGGAGCGGCGGTCGTCGGGATTGGCGCGGCGTTCCACCGCCCCCTGCTGCTCCAGGTGCGCCACCTGCCGGCTGACCACGGACAGGTCGCAGTCCAGGTGATGGGCCAGTTCACGCAGCCGCGTCTCCCCGTGCTGGGCGAGCGCGGCCAGCACCATGGAGCCGTTTCCCGCCCCTTGGGGCAGCTCGCGCACGAGTCGCCGTCGGATGACGGCGATCGCCGCGAGCTGTCGCACGACATCGCCGAGAGTTTCCTGATGCGTGCCGTCACTCATCGTTTCCCCGCCCGAGTCCGACCGCTTTCGCCGTCGAGACCCTTGACCCCGCCCATTTTTGATTGCCTCAAGCAACTTTATGATCGTTCTGGCCGCGGCGCAAGCGGGAACCGCACCGACCTCCCCGCACCACGGTCAGTCGCGCGGGGCCTCGATCCACTCCTCGGGCGGATCCGCCTCGGATCGGCTCGCGGAACCCTCCGCGCGCTCCAGCGTCGCCGAGATCGCCGCGGCCACTTCACCGGGATGCGACAGTGGCGAGAGGTGGCTGCTGGGGAGCTCTGTGACGACGGCTCCGGCACGTGCGGCGAACCACCGCTGCAGTCGGGGATCGAGGATCCGGTCCTCGGCCGAGAGGACGTAGCCGCAGGGCAGTTCGTGCCAGGCGCCCCGGGGGGCCGGGGCCGTCAGGCAGGCCGCATGAGTCGGCTTCTGCGCGGCGGCGAGGCTCCTGGCGAGTCGGGGCGGCAGGTCGTGGGCGAGTGCGTCACCGAACAGCGCCGGGTCCACATGGGACCAGCCGTCCGCGGCGAACCGCAGGGCGGCGCGGCCCGGCATCTCGGCCCCCCTGTCGCTCAGCGTGCCGACGGTCTCCCCCTCCTCGGGCACATAGGCGGCCACGAAGACCAGGGAGTCGGCCTGTGGACGATCGAGTGCCGCGCCGGAGATGACGGTGCCGCCGTAGGAGTGCCCGACGAGGGTGAGGGGTCCTTCCATCGCGTCGATGTGCCGACGGGTCCAGGCGATGTCGTCGGCGAGGGAGGTCATCGGCAACTGCACGGACAGCGCCTGGTGGCCCTGTTGATGCAGGTGGCCCACGACCTCCTGCCAGACCGATCCGTCGCTCCAGGCGCCGTGGACCAGCACTGCGTTTCCCATGTCGCACTTCCTTCCGTCGTGAACGTCCCGAGGCAAATGTCGACGGCGGACACGCGATCTCACGACTCGCACGACGGATCTTGCGCGCTTTCCCCGAAACTGTTGCCGTGACGACGTATCTCGACAGCCCGGACCCCGTGCGGCATCACCTCACCGAGGACGACCTGGCCCTGGCGCACGCCCTCCAGCTCAACGGCCGCGCCTCCTTCACCGAGATCGCTGCCGCCCTCGGCGTCTCCGACCAGACCGCGGCCCGCCGCTACACCCGGCTGCGCACCACCGGGAAGCTGCGCGTGCTGGGTCTGACCGATCCGTTCCGGCTGGGGGACCTGTCGTGGTTCGTGCGCGTGCGGAGCACTCCGGACGCGTCCGCCTCCATCGCTGCGGCGCTGGCCCGGCGCACGGACACCACCTGGGTCAGCCTCACCTCGGGCGGAACGGAGACGATGGCTTCGGTCCGTTCCCGGGGGCCCGGCCTGGAGGAACCCTTCCTGGTGCGGAAGTTGCCCCGCATCCCCCGAGTGGTCGACGTCTCCGCGCACTGCGTCCTGCACGTCTTCTTCGGCAGGGACCTCGGCTTCATCAACAAGTCCGGGCCACTCACCGACGCCCAGGTCGCCGCCCTGTCCCCGCGGACGGCGGGCCGAAGCCGGACAACAGCGCCGGGACCCGTCGTGCTGGACGCTCCCGACCGGCTGCTGCTCGACCTGCTGGCCCGCGACGGAAGGGCCCCGGTGGGCGAACTGGCCGCGGCCACCGGGCTGTCGGAGTCCACCGTGCGCCGCCGCATCAACGACCTACGCGGCGAAGGCGTGCTGTACTTCGACGTGGACTACCACCCCGACGTCCTGCACCGGAAGGTGAGAATCGCCCTCTGGCTGGAGTTCGACCCCGCGCGGCTGGCCGAGGCGGGCGAGTCCCTGGCGGCGCACCCCGCGGTGACCTTCGCCGCCGCGGTGACCGGCGCGACGAACCTGTACGCGAACATCCAGGTGGACTCGCCGCAGCTCCTGTACAGCTACCTGACCCACACGGTGTCCGGACTGCCCGGACTGCGGCACACGGTGACCGCACCGATCCACCGAACCCTCAAGGGCCCGGGCCCCTACTCCCCGTCGAGGGACGGGACGGGGGGCGGCTGACGGCTGGCGGGTACAAGGACGTCCAGGTCGCCGTGAAGACCAAGGGCGGCCAGGGCGCCACCGAGCCCGGCCAGGGCGTGCGGGCCCGGCCGCTCGCACCCCGCTCTGTCCCACGGCTCGTCCGATGAGGTACGCCCCTGTCGACGTCCTGGCCCGTTCGGCACCCGTCCGCCGATCGGTGCCGGTTTTGGTGCGTGTCGGCGAGGACGGTCGACGCCGGGCCGGCCGACGCTCTCCGACGGCTGCCGGGCCGGCCGACGCTCTCCGACGGCTGCCGGGCTCGCCCCGGCGACGTGGAGCGGGACCTCCGGGCCGTGGCGGGGCCGAAAGTCGGGGCCCGGCGCGACGAACGGGGGTCCGGACGTGTCACCATGGGGGACACGAGACCGATCGGCGCTCCGGCAGTGTGGCGTCGGCCATCGGGTTGCTGGACAGTACCCGCCCATCCCGGGCCTCCAGTTCCCGCCACCGTCAGCCCGCCTTCTCCCGGGGTTCGCCGCTGGACTCACCACCCCCGAAGGGGGTACGACCCGTATGTACGTCAGCACTGCCGTCGAGGGGACCACCGTCCGGATCGCTCCGACCGGGCCCGTCGACCACGACACCCTGCCCGCCCTGCGGGAAGCTCTGAGGTCCCTGCCTCCGGATGTGGACGCGGTGGTCTGGGACCTCCGGTCCGCCACCTTCATGGACGTCGCGGGACTGCATCTCCTGTTCGGTCGAGCCCCGGAGGACGGGCCGTTCCCCCGCACCGTGGGGGTGGAGAGGCTGAGGCCCCAGCACCGTCGTCTCCTGCTCCTGGCCGCACGCGTCTTCCCCGGGCTCGACGTCGCGGGGATCATCCGCGACGGCTCTCTCGAGGAGGCGGCCTGAGCAGGTCGGGTCCCTCGGTGGGCCGGCGTACGGAGGGTCCCGGTCAGGCGAGGGCGACGACGGCGACGACGCGTTTCCCCGTCGCGGCCGTCTCGACGCTGACGCTGCGGGCGAGTGCCGTCACCATCTCGAGACCGTGCTGTCCTACGCGTGCCGGATCGGGCACCCGTGCCGCCGGCGCGACCGGGCTGCTGTCGCTCACCTCTATCCGCAGTGCCCCGTCCGAGATGCTCAGGCCGAGCAGCGCGGGACCGGGTGCATGCCTCAGGGCGTTGGTGACCAGCTCGCTCACTATCAACTGGACCGCCTCGACCGTCTCGACGCGGACCAGGACCCCGGCCGCGCCGCGGGCGGTCGTCAGGAACGACGCAGCGAAACGACGGACCTGCGCGAGACGAGTGCTGTCGCCCGACAGGGCGAGGGACGCTTCCGTCCGCGACGGCTCGCCCGTCGAGCGCTCTCCGGTCGTCTCCCGCGGCGCTTCACTCGTCACTTGCTTGCCCCCCATGCGTGCCCCGCCCCTCCCACCCGGCCTGCCACGGGCACGTTACCCCGGAGCATGCGGTGCTCCCCGTGGCGGCGGGCAGCCCGGGGGCGCGGTGACGCCCTCTCGTGCCCGGACGTCCCGCAGGTCTCGTAGGATTCCAAAGGTCAACATATGAACATATCGAACGAACGAATGCAGGGGAGCATCCCGTATGTCGGAGCAAGCGGACGCAGTCGATCTGGTGGATCTCCTTTCGGTCGAGGGCGAGGACCTGGCTGCGGCATGGGTGCGGGAGGTGTCGGGCTCCCTGGGCCGGCGCGTGAGCGCGGCCGAACTCGAACGGGAGCTGCGGGAGCTGTACGAGGCCCTGGTGGAGGCGCTGCGCCAGGATGCGGTCGACGTGCACTCCGAGCAGATGTCCGAGGTACGGGCGCTGCTGACGGAGCTCTCCCGGAGCAGGGCGCGCAAGGGCTTCTCGCCGACGGAGACCGCCATCAGCGTCTTCGCTCTGAAGCGTGTCCTCGAGCCGGTGCTGCGGAAGGGCTCCTCCGAGTCCGTCCATGCCTATCTCCAGCTCAGCCGACTCCTCGACGAGCTGGGTCTTTTCACCATCGAGACGTACACGCAGACGCGTGACGCGCTGATCACGGCGCAGGCGGAGCAGCTCCTGGAGCTCTCCACCCCCGTCGTGCGGCTGTGGGACGGCGTGATCGCCGTACCGCTGGTCGGCACGCTGGACTCGGCGCGCACCCAGGTCGTCATGGAGAAGCTGCTGCAGGCCCTGGTCGACACGGGCTCGGAGCAGGCGATCATCGACATCACGGGTGTCCCCGCGGTGGACACGCAGGTGGCTCAGCATCTCCTCAAGACGATCGTCGCCGCCCGACTGATGGGTGCCGAGTGCACGGTGTCCGGCATCAGCCCGCAGATCGCTCAGACGATCGTGGCGCTGGGCATCGAGTTCGAGGGCATCGCGACCAAGGCGAGCCTCGCCGACGCGCTCAAGCTGGCGCTGCGCCGTTCCGGCGTGGACCTGGTCGCGCACCGGGACGGGCTGCGATGAGCGAGCGCATTCCGATCCTGCGGATCGGTGAGAATCTCGTGGTGTCGGTCCAGTTCGACCTGGAGGACCAGACGGTCCTCAACCTCCAGGAGGACCTCGCCGATCAGATCGTGGCGCACTCGGCCCGCGGCGTGGTCATCGACATCAGTGCCCTGGAGATCGTCGACTCGTTCGTCGGGCGGATGCTGGCGACGGTGGCGTCCATCTCGCGTGTCCTCGACGCCCGGACGGTCGTGGTGGGCATGCGTCCTGCCGTCGCCATCACGCTCGTCGAGCTGGGACTGTCGCTGGGCGGTGTCAGCACGGCTCTGGACCTGGAGAAGGGACTCGCCAAGCTGCGCGCGTCCTCCGATGCGGCACAGCGGTGACAGCGCCCTGGAGCAATGAAGCAGAGGTACAGATGCATCCTGTCGAGCGGAACGGCGATGTCGTCCACATACGTCAGGCCATCCGCGCACTCGCCCAGGAGGGGGGCCTGTCCCTGGTCGATCAGACGAAGATGATCACCGCCGCGAGCGAGCTCGCCCGGAACACGCTCATCTACGGTGGCGGAGGCGTGGTCCGGGCCGGCGCGGTCGCCAAGGACGACAGGCGCGGTGTCGGAGCGGTGTTCGAGGACTCGGGTCCGGGGATCGCCGACGTCGCGCAAGCGATGACGGACGGCTGGACGTCGGGTACCGGCATGGGACTGGGGCTCAGCGGGTCCCGCCGCCTCGTCGACGAGTTCGACCTCCGTACCACTCCCGGCGAGGGCACCACGGTGACCATCATCAAGTGGGCACGGTGAACACCCTCACCCCGCTGGACAGTGAGGACGTCGCCTGGTTCAGGGACGACCCGTCGCTGCCCGTCGCGGCCCGCGGAGCCGCGGCCACGCTCGCCCGCCGTCTCGGTCTGGGCAGCCACCGGTCCGCCGAGGTCGCCCTCGCCGTCACCGAGGCCGCCACGAACCTGCGGCGCCACGCGGAGGACGGCGCTCTCCTGCTGCGGACCGTCCGCACCGAGGACACGGCCGGGGTCGAGTTCCTCACCATCGACTCGGGCCCCGGCATGGCCGACGTGCCGGCGGCGATGGCGGACGGGAACTCCACCGGCGGCACCCTCGGCATCGGGCTCGGTGCCGTCGCGCGGCTCGCGGACGGCTTCGACGTGCATTCGATACCGGGCCGGGGCACGGTCATGAGCGCGCGCTTCTGGGGCCGCGGCCGGGACGGCCGCCCGGTCGTCCCACCCGCCGACGAAACGGTTCTGGCGGGAGTGACACGGCCCATCAGCGGCGAATCCGTGTGCGGAGACGCCTGGGCGGCCCGTGCGGACGGCGACCGGGGGGCGAGCGACCACGCCCTCGTCGTCATGCTCTGCGACGGCCTCGGTCACGGCCCCCTCGCCGCCCGGGCCGGTGAGGCCGCCGTGCGGGCGTTCCACGAGACGCGGGACCTCAGCCCGGAGGGCGTGCTCAACTCCGTCCACCTCGCCCTGCGCGGTACGCGCGGCGGCGCGGTGTCCGTCATGCGGATCGAGCCCCACGCCCACCGGGTCCTCTTCTGCGGGATCGGCAACGTCAGCGGTTACCTCGTGCACGACGGCTCCCGCCGTGCTCTGCTGTCGGCCCCCGGCATCGTGGGATCGCACATGCGTCGGTTGCGCACGTTCCAGGAGCCCCTGCCCGAGCACAGTGCCCTGGTGATGCACTCGGACGGACTCACCGACCGTTGGGACCACACGACGATGCCGGGACTGTTCAGCCGGTCGCCTCTCGTCGTGTCCGGTCATCTGCTCCGCGAGGCCGGGATACGACGCGACGACGCCGGCGTCGTCGTGGTGAAGGGTGCCTGGTGATCGCCGGATGAGCGGGATGACGGAGGAGACGGCGAGCTTCCGCCTCTCCTCGGCACAGGAGGTGTTCGGCCTGCGCCGCGTCGCCCAGCAGGCGGCGGCGGCTCTCGCCTTCGACCAGCAGGACCAGGTCCGCCTCGCGACCGCCCTGAGCGAACTGGGACGGGACCGGCTCGGCAGCCCCGACCTGGAGGTCACCTTCGGCCTGGACACGACGGCGCAGCCCAACGCGCTCGTCGTCGCCTTCTCCTGGCGTGGCGGCACCCCGCCGCGCCAGGAGACGCTCGACCTGGTCGCGAGACTCGTCCGTGTCGAGCACCGGGCCGGCACCCCCCAGAGTCGCCTCCTCCTCACCCACCCCCTCCCCCGCGACGGCGCGTGGCCGGACGACCCCGGAGAGCGGCTGGCCGGCGCGCTCGACACCGCGGCCCCCTCCACCGAAGCGGACGATCTGCGGGCACAGACCCGCGACCTGATCGCGGCCCTGGACGAGACCAGAGCGCAGCGGGAGGAACTCCGCAGGCTCAACGAGGAGTTGGAGGAGACCAATCAGGGGGTGCTCGCCCTGTACTCGGAGTTGACCCGGGAGCTGGAAACCACCAACAGCGGTGTGCTGGCGCTCCATTCCGAGCTGGAGGACAAGCGCCGGCAACTGCAGGAGGCCAGCGAGGCGAAGACCCGGTTCTGGACGAACATCAGCCACGAGCTGCGCACACCGGTCAATGCCGTCGTCGGCCTCTCCCGTCTCCTGCTCACCCCCGGCCCCTCCCCGCTGAGCCCGGAACAGCAGGAACAGGTCGAACTCATCGCCGCCTCCGGCCACACCATGCTCGCTCTCGTCAGTGATCTCCTGGACGTCGCGAAGGCGGAGGCCGGCCATCTGGAGATCCACGCCGAACCCGTCGACATACGTCTGGTCGTCACACATCTGGGCGGCCTGCTCCGCAGTCACGCCGAGGGCGGGGTCCGTCTCGTCCTGCCACCACTGGACGACGCACCCGCCCTGGTCACCGACGAGACGTTGCTCGTCCGCATCCTGCGCAACCTGCTGTCCAACGCCATGAAGTTCACCGAACGGGGCGAGGTGCGTCTGGATGTCACCGCGGATCCTGATGTCCACGACCGCGCGGTGATCTTCACCGTCACCGATACGGGAGTGGGTATCCCGGAGGAGGAGATCGACCGGGTCTTCGAGGCCTTCTACCAGGTCCGTGGCCCGCATCAGCGGGGCAGGCCCGGCACCGGCCTGGGACTGCCGTACGCCAGGACCCTCGCCGAGCTTCTGGGCGGATCACTCAGCCTCACCAGTACGGTCGGCGAGGGAACCCGTGTCCGGGTCCGGGTGCCGGACCTGGACCGTCCGGGCGCACACGCATGCGCGGAGCAGGAAGAGAGACCGTGACCGCCAGCACGAGCGACGTCCAGCCGGCGACGGTCCTGGTCGTCGACGACAACGAGACGAACCGGTACGTCCTCGCCACCTGGCTCCGTCGTGCGGGACACACCGTCGTCGGTGTCGGCACCGGAGAGGAGGGACTCGCGTACCTGCGCGGCTCGGAGCCGGCCCCGGACATCGCCATCGTCGATGTCCGGTTGCCGGACATGAGCGGGTTCGACGTCAGCGAGCGCATCAAGCAGGACACGGCCACGGGGCATCTGCCGGTCATCCAGATCTCGGCCGCCGCCATCAGCCCCGAGGACCACATCGAGGGCCTGAGCCGTGGCGCGGACGCCTATCTGGACCAGCCTCTCGATCCGGGCGAACTCGTCGCCACCGTGACCGCGACCCTCCGCTACGCCCGGGCCCGGCAGAGAGCCGAGAGGCTGGCGCGACGACTCATCACCCTCAACCAGGTGACGCTGCAGGTCTACAGTGCCACCGAGTTCCCGTCCTTCGCCTCACGTGTCACCAGCGGTGCCGCCGAGGTGCTGTCCGGCCCCGCCTCCGCCGTCTTCCTCTCGCCCCTGGCGGAGGCGGTGCAGGCGACGGTCGACGGACCGCGGGGAGTCGTCGGTCTCCATCCCGTGCGTCCCGCGCTCCTGGAGGAGCTGAGCGCCCTCAGCGGCCTCGGCCAGGCGGCGGGGGTCCGCCTGCTGCGCGTGCCCGCGGAACGGTGGCGCTCCCTGTCGCCGGCACATGATCCGAGAGGTGAGGTGGCGCTCGCCCTCTCCCGCACCAAGCGCGGCCGCCCTCCGGTCGCCGTCGTCGTGCCGGCGACGGCCGTGCGGAGCGCCGACGACGAACGGCTCCTGCAGCAGTTGGCGAACACCGGGGCGCTGGCGCTGGAGGCGCTGCGCACCTACAGCGAGGAACACGCCCTCGGTCTCGCCCTCCAGCGCTCCTTCCTCCCCAAGGAACTGCCCTCGGTCCCCGGTGTCGACCTCGCTGTCCGCTATCAGCCCGCCTCGGAGCACGCCGAGATCGGGGGTGACTTCTACGAGGCGGTGGAGACGGCGGACGGGCTCCTCCTCGCCATCGGGGACGTCGTCGGTCACTCGGTCACCGCCGCCACCGTGATGGGGGAGGTCCGCCACGCCCTGCGGGCCTATGCCATCGAAGGGCACCCCCCGCAGCGGATCCTGGAGGCACTGGAGAGGCTGCTGGGACAGTCCCAGCCCGGTATCACCGTGACTCTCTGTCTCGTTCTCGTGGACTCCGGGGGACGCCGCCTTCTCGTCGCCAACGCCGGCCACATCCCCCCGGTGGTGGCGGAGCCGCGGGTCGCTCCCCGCTTCCACGAGCCGCACGGCCCCCTCCTGGGCCTCGGTCTGCCCCAGCCGGCTCCCACCACGGTGCCGTTGCCGCACGGGGGCCGTCTCGTGATGGTCACCGACGGACTCGTGGAGGTGCGGACGGCACCCCTGGACGTCACGCTGGCCGCGTTCCGGGAAACCGTCGCGGGCGGTCCCGAGGACATCGAGGAGCTGTGCGACCTGCTCCTGGACCGCTTCGGGCAGAACAAGGACGACGACATCGCCGTGATCGCGGCCTCGTTCAGCCGCGATACGACGGTCCGGCAGCCGAGGTAGTGCGAGCCCGGCGGGCAGTCATTCGGACGGGCCGGCGCCGTCGGCGGTGACCTCCGTGGTGAGGGCGGCCAGCGCCTCGTCGACCGTGTCGTACATGGGGATCAGCTGGGAGACACCGGTGATGGTGACCATGCGCACGAGGCGTTCGGGGATGCGCGCGACCCGGAGCGAACCGCCTGCCGCCTGCGCGGCCTGCAGCAGGACGATGAGCGTGGTGAGGCCGGTCGAGTCGACGAAGTCCACCTGCTCCATGTCCAGGACGAGGTGCGGAGCGCCCTGGTCCACCACGGCCTGTGCCCGGGTACGCAGCTCGGACGCGGTGTGCAGATCGACATCTCCGACGACGGCGACGACGGCCGTACGGTCGCCGGTGAGGCGGATCGAGGGATCGAGGGCATCGGTCACGTGTGACACTCCTGGCAGGGCTGCTCTGGGGCGGCGTGGCGCGTACGGTGAGGGGCGCCACCGCCGCTCGGACGACGGAAGGGGACGGGCGGAAAGACGCGGCTACCCGCGGTGGGCCGGATCATTGCCGTGACCCGGCCTCCCCGCCGAGGCCGTGAACGGTGACCAGATCGGCGAGGCCCGACACGGTGAGGACGGGTTCGAGCAGCGGCGGGACGATGAGTTCGAGCCGCTCCGCGTGGGCGAACAGAACGCTCAACCCCGCGCTGTCGAGGTATTCCACCCCGGTCAGGTCCACGACGAGGGGGCCCGAGCCACTGTCCAGGGCCTCGGCCAGATCACCGGCGTTGCTCATGTCGATCTCACCGCTGACGGCGAGACGGCCGGTGCCGTCGGGACCGCGGCCCGGTGTGAGAGTGAGCGGGGTCGTCATCAGGCGATCCTCATCTGCATGTCGACGGTGGTCCCGGACGGTCCGGGAGCGACGGTGACCTCCTGCATCAGGGCGTGCATCAGCGAGATGCCCCGGCCGCGGTGCGTGTTCCTCCCGCGCTGCGGGACCCTCCACCGGCCGCTGTCGGCGACCGTCACGCGCAGGGTGTCCACCAGCGCCTCGGCGCGCAGCCTCACGTCCTCACCCGGGGTGTGGCGGTGTCCGTGCTCGATCGCGTTGGCGCAGGCCTCGCCGGCGGCGACGAGTACGTTCTGCACCGTGGTGGGCGGCAGGTCGCACTGGTCCAGCCAGCCGCGCAGCGCCCTGCGGACGGGCGCGAGCTGGGAGGACTCGGCCGGGAAGATCATCTCCAGCGGCGCCGGATGACGGTACAGCAGCAGCGCCACGTCGTCGTCGTACCCGCCGGCCGGTGCGAGCCTGGACATCACCGCGGTGGCGAGATCCTCGACGGGCATCTCACGGCCTTCCTTCACGGCCTCGCCCGCCTGCTCCATGCCCGCGCTGAGCGGACGCCGACGGCGCTCGACCAGGCCGTCGGTGTACAGCAGCAGCGTCGCGCGGGCCGGAAGGGAACACGTCGCCTCGGGGCGGGCCCTGCCCGGTCGTACCGCCAGCGGCAGCGCACGCCCGTCCTCCAGCAGCCTGCTGCTGCCGTCGGGATGTACGAGGATGCCCGGCGGGTGACCGGCGCTCGAATAGGTGAGCTCTCCGCTGCCGGGCTCGAGGACCCCGCAGAAGACGGTCGTGCAGATCGCACCGGCCACACCGGCCGCGAACTGGTCCAGGGCCGTCAGCGTGCGGGCCGGGCTGGGGTCCTGGAGCAGCAGTGCGCGGCAGGCGCTGCGCAGCTGCCCCATGACGCTGGCCGCCTCCAGGCCCCGTCCGACACAGTCGCCCACGACGATGCCGATCCGTCCGTCCGGCAGGGTGACGGTGTCGTACCAGTCGCCTCCCACTTCCAGCGGGCGGGTGGCGGGTTCGTACCGCACGGCGAAGCCCTCGGGAAGCCGGGCGGGACCGAGGATGGCCCGCTGGAGCGCGATCGCGGTCTCCCGCTGCTGGTCGATCTGGTGCGCCCGCCCCAGTCCCTGCGCGAGATGACCGGCCAGCAGGGACAGCAACAGCTGGTCCTCGGAACCGAACGGCCGGTGACCCTCCAGATCGACCCACACGACCATCGGGCTCTCGGGGTGCTCCAGCAGAACGCCCGCCCCACTGTCCTCGGCCACCACCGTGAGCGAGGGCCGGTCGCGCAGGGCCGTGAGCGCTTCCCTGCGCGCGGCGGGCAGGTCCTCCCACCGCAGAGTCGCGTCGGTGGCCGTGAGTGCCGGAGTGTCGCCGCCGCCGAAGACGGCGGCCACCACGACGCGCGCGTGCCACAGCGACCGCAGCACGTGCAGGCCGGCGGACAGTGCCTCGGGAAGGTCGGCGGCACGGGACAGCGAGGTGCTCAGCGCAGCGAGGGCCGTCTCCCGCTGGACGGCGTAGTGCTCGGCGGTGACGTCGCGGAAGGTGCCGACCGTGACCCCTCGCCCGGTGTTCGGGTCCTCGGCCTTGTTGAAGTTCACGGCGACCCACAGGCGGTGACCGTCACGATGGGTGACCGGGACGGTGTACGAGCCCCGGGGGCTCTGCAGCAGGCGGGCGAAGGCGTCGCCGACCTGCTCGTAGGCACCCGGATCGGCGGGCGCGTGCGGCCACCACGGGTGGACCGGGGCGTACGGGAGGCCCTCGGGGCCGTAACCGAGGATGTCGGTGAAGGCGGCGTTGATCTCCACGACGGTTCCCGACTCGTCGCAGACGAAGAACGCCTCCTGGAGGGAGTCGATGAGCGCCGTCCGCCAGCGCAGGTGGTGGTCGCGCAGCCGGGCCAGCTCGACGTTGGCGCGGACCCGGGCCAGGAGTTCGGCGGCGGCGAAGGGCTTCACCAGGTAGTCGTCGGCGCCGGCCCGCAGCCCCTCGATCGACGCCTCCTGCCCGGCCCTGGCCGACAGCAGCAGTACCGGCACGGAGGCCGTGCGGGGGTCGGCGCGCAGCCGCGACACCAGCTCCAGCCCGTCCAGCCGGGGCATCATCACATCGCTGACGACGAGGTCGGGGGTGCGTCGGCGGGCGGCGGCGAGTGCCTCGACGCCGTCGGTCACCTCGGTGACCCGGTACCCCGCGGCGGCCAGGAGCCGGGCGAGGTACTCCCGCATGTCGGCGTTGTCGTCGGCCACCAGGACCCGTGCGCTGTACGCGGGCCCGGCACCGGGGACGACCGCGGCTGCTCCCACCTCCCGCGGACCGCCGTCGTCCGCCGGGGCCGGTTCACTCGTCGGAAGCCAGCGGAATGCCTCGTGGACGTATGGGTCCGCGGTGGCCCCGGCCGCGCCGCCGTCCGGCTCCGAGACCACGGAGTCCGCCGGCAGATGGGCGGTACCGAAGGGAATCCGCAGGGTGAAGGTGGTGCCGACCCCCTCGGTGCTCTCGGCGTCGATGGTGCCGCCGTGCAGACCGACGAGTTCCCGCACCAGGGCCAGCCCGATGCCGCTTCCCTCGTGGGACCGGGCACGGGCGTTCTCGATGCGGTGGAAGCGCTCGAACAGCCGGGGCATCTCGGTCTCCGGCACGCCGGTACCGGTGTCGGCCACGACGACCACGGCGTCCGGGCCGGACCGGCGCACACGCACGCGCACCGCTCCCTCGAAGGTGAACTTGAGGGCGTTGCTGAGCAGGTTCAGGACCACCTTCTCCCACATGGCACGGTCCACGTACACCGGTTCGTCCAGGGCGGGGCAGTCCACGTCGAGGGTGAGCCCGGCCCGCTCCACCGCCGAACGGAAGACGCTGGCCAACTCCGCGGTGACCGCGGCCAGTTCGACAGGCTCGTAGCGGGCCTGCATCCGCCCGGCCTCGAGCCTGGAGAAGTCCAGCAGCGTGTTGACCAGCTTGCCCAGCCGCAACCCGTTGCGGTGGATGACGTCGAGTTCCGCGTGCACCTCCTCGCCCGCGCCGCTGAGCCGGGTGCGCAGTTCCTCGACCGGCCCCATGATCAGCGTCAGCGGGGTGCGCAGCTCATGGCTGATGTTCGAGAAGAAGGTGGTCTTCGCCCGGTCCAGCTCCGCCAGTTCCTCCGCGCGCCGCTGCTGTGCCTGGTAACTCCGGGCGCTGCCGATTCCCGAGGCGATGTGTCCTGCCGTCAGCTCGACGAACCCCCGGTAGTGGTCGTCCAGGTCGCGATAGCGGTTCAGGGCCGCCACCAGGAAGCCGTAGGGTGCGCCGCCCTGCCGCAGCAGGGGCACCACGAGCGCCTGCAGGGGTGATTCGGGCCAGTCGCCCACCGGCAGGGGGCCGAACGAGGCCTCGGCCAACGGGATGACGCGCGTCTCCCCCTCGGCCAGTTCCCAGACGGGCCACACGCCCCCGGGACCGCCGACGGGAAGGGAGCGCGGTGCGACGGGCGTACCGGGGGTGACGCCGGTCGTACCCGCCAGCCGTGCTTCGTCGCCGTCGAACAGGTAGGTGAGGGTGAAGGGCAGGTCCTTGAGGTTGCGGGAGAGCTGCCGGTGGACGAAGGCCAGCACCTCCTGCTCGGTGCGGATCACGCTCGGGTCCGAGCCCAGGTCCCGCAGGGTGGCCATGCGCCGCTCGCCGATCACCCGCTCGGTGTCCTCGTTGACCACGCACAGCATGCCGACGACCTCACCGGCGTCGTCCCTGAGCGGGCTGTAGGAGAACGTGTGGTACGTCTCCTCGGTGTACCCGGAGCGTTCGAGGAAGAGGAGCAGGGCCTCGTCCCACGTGGCCCGGCCCGTGCCGAGGACGGCCTCGATGCGGGGGCCGATGTCCCCCCAGATCTCCGACCACACCTCACTCGCGGGCCGGCCGAGCGCCCACGGGTACTTGCGGCCGAGGGTGTCGCGCCGGTAGGCAGCGTTGCAGAAGAACGTCAGCTCCTCGCCCCACGCCATCCACATCGGGAACCGCGAGGACAGCAGGATGCTGACGGCCGTCTGCAGGCTCTGCGGCCACTCCCGCGGCGGCCCGAGCGGTGTCGCCGCCCAGTCGACCTCGGCGAGGTCCCCGCCCACCTCCTGGCAGGCGGCGAACACCCCGCCGTCGCCCACGGCTCGCGGCCTGCTCACCGACCGGCCCGAACGCTCCACACGAGACCCTTTCCCTCATGTCCCTCAAACAGGCCGACGCCTTCGGCCACGTGCCTGTCCTCCTGGAGCGGTGTGCCCTTTTCCCACTCATATGAACGCACGCATCGGGCACCGGCGGTCGCGGTCCCCAGGATAGTGGGACGCGTCGCGGGCACCCGCACCGGAAGGCGCCACCGGGACGCGCGGCGGCCCCGGCGCTCGGCCCCCTCGTCGGCCGGAGCGGTATGCGGGAACGCCCTCTTCATCCGCCGCACCCTGTGGAAAAGATGTGAAGAATCACCTCCGTGAGGCCGTCCACTCACTTCTCCTCTTCACCTTCCGGATATGCGGGTGATCATTTTTCGCCATACATCATGCCCCTGTGGATCTCCGCGGATTCAGCATGCATGCTCGCTGGAGCGGAAAGGTCCGTATTCATTGGACAGGACCTTTCCATTCGGCGGGACATCGTTGTCCGAGGCGCACGCCACCGTCCTTCGGGCTTCCTGCCGAAAGCTCCAGCGCTACAGGAGGTTCGGTGGAGACAGGAAAGTCCGTCGCCCGTACCCGCATTGACTCCGAACACCCGTTACCGCCGTCCACGCACCCGGGGAAGGAACTCCGTTTCCATCTGCTCGGGCCCGTTCACGTACGCGTCGACGGCGCCGTACGGGACATCGGTTCCCCGCAGGCGCAGGCCTTCCTCGCCGTCCTGCTGCTCCAGCCCGGACGGACCGCGACGCTGGCCGAACTGGTCCACGGCATCTGGGGCGACGAGCCGCCGGACACCGCGGTGGCCGCCGTCCGTACCCACGCCTGGAAGTGGCGGCGTTTCCTCGAGACCTCCGGTGTGGGCCGGGACGCCCTGCTGTCCAGGGGGGACGGCTACCGGCTGACGCTCACCGGGCCCCTGACCGACGTGGAGGAGGTCGAGGGGCTCTCCGCCTCGGCCGCCGAGGCCCGTACGCGCGGGCACCTCGAAGAGGCCGACACCCTGCTGAAGGTGGCGCTCGGCCGCTGGTACGGCGAGCCGCTCAACCGCGTGCCCGGGGACTTCGCCGCCCGCCAGCGGGCCCGGCTCACCGAACTGTCCACGGTTCTGAGCGAGGAACGCTGCGACATCCGGCTGGCACTCGGCCGGGCCTCGTTCGCCGTCCCGGACCTCATGGTGCTGGCGGCGGCGCATCCGCTGCGGCAGCGGGCGCACCGCCTGCTGATGCAGGCCCTGCACGACACGGGACGACAGCACGAGGCACTCGCGGTCTTCGACCGGATCCGCCGGGGGCTGGCCGAGGAGCACGGCATCGATCCCGAGCCCGAACTGGTCCGCATGCACCAGCGGATACTGGCGGGGGAAGGCCTGGCCGAAGCTCCCTCCCGGGGCACCACAGCGGAAGCGGCGCCCTGGCCGCCCCGAGCCCAGCCCGGTTGGCCGGTGCCGCATCAACTGCCCCACCCCGTTGAGAACTTCGTCGGCAACGAACAGGCGTTCTCCTCGGTCGTCGAGGCCCTGCTCCCACCTCGCCGCACGGGCCCGGCGATCGTCGCGGTGACCGGTGTGCCGGGCAGTGGGAAGTCCTCGCTCGCGGTACGGGCCGCCCATCAGGTCCAGCCCGCCTTCCCCGGCGGGGTGCTCCACGCCGATCTCACGGACGAGGGGGAACGGACGGCGCCCTCGGCCGTGCTGCGCGGCTTCCTCGTCTCACTCGGTCTGCCGCGGGCCGCCCTGCCCGAGGGGTTGAGCGACCTGTCCGCGCTGTTCCGTTCGATGACCGACGGATGCCGACTGCTCATCGTGCTCGACGACGCGCACGACGCGGCGCAGGTGCGGCCGTTGCTGCCCGGGAGCCCGCGGTGCGCCGTCCTGGTGACCGGCACCCGCCTGTTTCCGGGACTGCCGGCGACCAGGCGGGTCCGCCTCGGGCCGGTCTCGGTGGAGGAATCGCTCGAGATCCTCGCCTCCGTCATGGGGCGGGAACGCGTGTGCGAGGAACGGGCCGCCGCCTCGGAGCTGGCGCGGATGTGCGAAGGGCTGCCACTCGCGGTGCACGCGGTGGGCGACTGGCTCGCGATCCGTCCGGAGCTGTCCTTGGAGACACTCGTGCGCCGGATCCACGACGACCCGGGTCATCTGCTCTCGCACTGCGAGACGGTGCGCACCTGCTTCGAGAAGAACGTCCGGCAGCTCGACCCCGAACTGGCCCGGGCCTGGACCCGGTTGTCCTGGTCCCCCGGGTGCCTCACGGCGGCCTCGGCCTCCCGGGCCCTCGGGGTGCCGCACGCCCATGCCGAGGTGCTGCTCGAACGGCTCGCGGACGCCTCGATGCTGGAGCGGCGAGCCCACCGCGGTTACGTCTTCTCGGCCCTGCTGCGGCAGTTCGCCCACCTCGAGTACCCCCTTCCGGTGACCGCGCCGCTCCCTCCCCTGGTCGCCTGAACCCCCGCCCCACGGCGCGCCGGACCCCGCGCCGGACCGCTCGGACCCACGGCCCGAGCGGTCCCCGCCTCTGCCCGTTCACACCCTGCGACGGCCCGATTATCGACCGCTTATCACCACAGGCGCACCGTGCGTACCGTAGACGGGGCAGCGGACGTCCCGCTTCCGAATACCGCGACCCCGTCCCGCGGTCCGTACGGTCCCCCGGGGCGGAGCACCACCCCTCCCGTCCTCTCCTTCTCCCCTGTCCGCGCTCGAAGCCCATTCCCACAGCGTCGTCGGTCGTGCGGCCGGGTCGTGCCCGACGGAAAGGACGGCAGAAGCGCCAGGGGCGCGAGGTGCCGCGGCCCGCACCCGCAGAACGGGCCTCCACAGAACGGGCCTGCGCAGAACGGGCTCCGACGCAACAGACGTAATCCCTCACTTCATTCACCGTGAACGAGAAGTAGTCGAGGTGTGTTTCCTCATGTTTGCTTCCGCCGAAGTGGTTCCCGGCCGGTACGGCGATCAATTCCGGTCGCCCGGGCTTTCGTTTCTCGATGCCGTGACGAATCACGCGCGCACCGCTCCCGGGCACACCGCCGTGATCGACGGCGAGCGGTCCCTGAGTTACGGCGAACTCCTCGCCGCGGCGGGCGCGTTGTCGCAGACCCTCAAGGAGACCTGCGGCGGCCGCCCGGTGGCGGTCCGGCTCCGCCGCGGCGCGGACCTGGTGACCGCGCTGCTGGCGGTGGCCGCGACCGGAGTGCCCTTCCTCGCCGTCGACCCCGAGGCGCCGGCGGAGCACACCCGTTCCGCGCTGACCGGAGCGGGCGTGCGCGCCCTGGTGACCGAAGGGCCCGTTCCGGCGGAACTCGCGGGCTTCGCCACGGTCCCGCCCGACTCCGGCTCCGGGCCCGGGCCCGCCTCCGGCCGGGACACCGGCCCCGTGGCGGCCGCTCCCGCTTCCGGTGACACGGGACCGGCCGGCTATCTGGTGCGGACCTCCGGTTCCACCGGCGCGCCCAAGCTCGTCGAGGTGTCCGGCTCCGCCCTGGAACGGCATGCCCGGACGATGGGCGAGGTCTACGGGCTCGAACCGCGGGACCGGGTACTGCAGTTCGCGAACCCGGCGTTCGACGTCGTCGTCGAGGAGGTGTTCCCCACCCTGGCCGCCGGCGCGACCGTCGTGGCCGCGCCCCATCCGGTGCCGGCGCCCTCGGAGCTGACGGACTTCCTCGCCCACCACGGGGTCACCGTGCTCAACCTGCCGACGCCCTACTGGCGCGAGTGGGTGGCGGAACTGGACTGCGGCGGCCGGCGGGTTCCCGACACGGTGCGGCTCCTCGTCATCGGCAGCGACATGGGTGACGGGGACACCGCGCGCCGTTGGCGCGGGCACAGCGGGGCCCGGCTGGTGAACGCCTACGGCGCCTCGGAGACGACGGTCACCTGCGCGGTGTGGGAGGACACCCGGGAGGAGGAGCCTGCCGGGGCGCTGCCCGTCGGCCGTCCCCTGCCCGGTGTGGAGGCGTTCGTGCTGGCCGAGGACGGCTCGGAGGTCACGGCGCCCGGCACCGGTGAGCTGTACATCGGCGGCTGGTGCCTCGCCGAGGGGTACCTCGGTGACGCCGAGCGCACCGGCGCGGCCTTCGTCCCGCACCCCTCGGACCCCTCGCTGCGGCTCTACCGGACCCGGGACCGGGCGCGCCGTGAGGCCGACGGTGTGATCACCGTGCTCGGCAGGATCGACGGCGAGGTCAACATCCGCGGCCACCGGGTCAACCCGTCCGAGGTCAGTGCGGCGCTGCTGAGGCTGGACAGTGTGACCGCCGCCCACACCCTCGTACGCCGCGACGGCCGCGGGGAGGTCCGGCTGACGGCCTACGCCGTCACGGCCACGCGCCAGGACGGTCCGGCGCTGCGCGAGCGGCTGGGAGGGCTGCTGCCCGGCCATCTCCTCCCGGCCGAGGTGGTGGTGCTGGACGTGCTGCCCGTCACCGCCAACGGCAAGGTCGACGAAACGTTACTCCCCCCGCCCCGGGAGGTACCGCCGACGCCCGCCGACGCTTCGGCCGCCTCGGCGGAGGTGAGCGCGCTCCAGACCGCGGAGGGGCTCGCCGGCCACCTCGCGGGGCTGTGGTCGGCCGAGCTGGACCGGGCCGTGGGCGTGGACGACAACGTGTTCGACCTCGGCGCCCACTCGCTGATGCTCGCCGGGGTCAGGCGCCGGCTCAGCGCCGACCTGGGGCGCGAGGTCCCGAGCATCGCGCTCTTCACCCACACCACACCGCGGGCGCTCGCCCGCTTCCTGCACGAGGGCGAGGCCGCCGCCGACCCGCACGTCTCACGGCCCACGGCCCCCAACCGGCTGCGTGCCCGCCGCGCCTCGGGAGGCACGCGATGACCGGCCCCGGACCGGACGCCGTCGCCGTCGTCGGGCTGGCGGGACGCTTCCCCGGCGCCGCGAACGTGGACGAGCTGTGGCGCAACCTGCTGGCCGGAACCGACGGCATCACCCGGGACGGGCGCGGGGCCTTCGGCATGCTCGACTCCCCCGCCCGCTTCGACGCCGCGTTCTTCGGCTACTCCCCCGCCGAGGCGATCACCCTCGACCCCCAGCACCGCGTCCTGCTGGAGTGCGCCTGGCACGCGCTGGAGAACGCCGGCCACGACCCCCGCGCGGTGCCGGGCCGGGTCGGTGTCTACGCGGGCACGGGCCAGACCGACTATCCGGAGAAACTGATCGCCCACCGCGACAGCGCCCCGGCACGACTCGAGCTGGGCAGCGACTACGTGATCCGGCTCGGCTCCGCGGTCGACTTCGCGACCAGCCGCATCAGTCACCGGCTGCGGCTGACGGGTCCCGCCGTCACCGTCCAGACGGCCTGCTCGACCTCGCTCGTCGCCGTCCACACCGCGATCCAGGGCCTGCTCGCCGGGGACTGCGACCTCGCGCTGGCGGGCGGCGCCACCGTACGGATCGACCCCGAGCTGAGCGGCCAGGACGAGGCCGGCCTGGTCGCCCCCTCCGGGCAGTGCCGCCCCTTCGACGCGAAGGCCGAGGGGACGGTGCCCGGAAACGGCGCCGGGTTCGTCGTCCTGCGGATGCTCGACGACGCGCTCGCCGCCGGGGACTTCGTGCACGCGGTCCTCACGGGCTCCGCCACCGGCAACGACGGCGGCGACAGAATCGGCTTCACGGCACCGAGCGTGCAGGGACAGGAACGGACGATACGGGCCGCGTTCGACGCCTCGGGGCTGCGGCCGCGGGACATCGGCTACGTCCAGGCGCACGGCACCGCGACACCTCTGGGCGATCCCATCGAGGTCGCCGCGCTCAACCGCGTGTACGCCGGTGACGCGCCCCGCGAGGAACCCTGCCTGCTCGGCTCGGTGAAGAGCGTGATCGGCCACACCGACGCCGCCGCGGGCGTGGCGGGACTGCTCACCGCGATCCTCGCGGTCCGGGAGGGCGTGATCCCGCCCACGGCTCACTTCAGCGACCCGAACCCCGAACTCGACCTCACCGCCGTGCCCTTCGAGGTCAACGCCGAGACCGTGCCGTGGCCCGCCGGGCACGGACCCCGGCGCGCCGCGGTCAACTCGCTGGGACTGGGCGGCACCAACGCGCACGTCATCGTCGAGCAGCACCTCGCCGGGGAACCGCCCGAACCCCCTGCCGCGGAACCCGAGGTGCTCGTGCTCTCCGCGGCCACCGACGGCGCCGTGCGCACCGCCGCGTCCCGACTGGCCGAGCACCTGCGACGGGACACCGGAGGACGGCTCGCCGACATCGCCTTCACGCTGCAGACGGGCCGTGCCCGCCTGCCCCACCGCCGCGCCGCCGCCGCCCCGACCGCGGAAGCGGCCGCGGCCGCCCTCACCCGGCAGGCGGCCGGGGCCGCGCCGCCGCCCGCGTCCTCCGTGGCGTTCGTCTTCCCCGGCCAGGGGTGCCAGCACCCCGGGATGGGCGCGGACCTGGACCACGGCCGGCCCGCCTACGCGGCCGCGCTCGACGAGTGCGCGGCGGCACTGCGCCGCCGTCTCCCGGACGCCGATCTGCGGCGGATGATCTCCTCGCCCGGGCTGTCCTCGGACATGGTCGCCAGTCAGATCGGCCTCTTCGCGGTCGAGTGGGCCACCGCCTCCCTGTGGCGGTCGCTGGGCGTGGAACCGGACCTCGTCCTCGGGCACAGCCTCGGCGCCGTCACCGCCGCCTGCGTGGCGGGCAACCTGTCCCTGGAGGAGGGCATGGGGTACGTGGTGGACCGGGCACGTCTGCTCGCCTCCCTGCCCGCCGGCACCATGCTCGCCGTGGCCGCAGGCGACGAGGAGATCGCCGCGGCCGTCCCCGCCGCGACCCTCGGCGAACTGGACCTCGCGGTGGTCAACTCGCCGCGCAACCGCGTGCTCTCCGGTCCGGCCCACCACGTCGAGGCTGCGGCGGCGGCGCTGACCGGGGCCGGGATCGACGTCAGGACCCTGCGCGTGGCCGCCCCCGCCCACTCCCGCCAGATCGACACCGTGGCCGGGGAACTCGCCACCGCCGTCGCACACGTGAACCCACGTCCGCCGGCCACCCGCTGGATCTCCGACCACACGGGGTCCGAGCTGTCCGCGGCGCAGGCGGCGGACCCGCACTACTGGGTGGCGCACGCCCGCGGCACCGTCCGCTTCGCCGACGCCGTGGGCACGCTGCTGGCCTCGCCCGACACCCTGGTGCTGGAGGTGGGTCCCGGCCACACCGCGAGCGCGCTCGTCCGGCAGCACCCGGACTACGACGGGCGCGCCGTGCTCACGAGCCTCCCGCACCCCGCGGACGACAAGTCGTCCCACCTGCACTTCGCCGAGGCCGCCGCCGCCCTGTGGAGCACCGGCATCGAGGTGGACTGGACCGCCTGGCACTCCTCGCCCCGGCGGCGCGTTCCGCTTCCCGGCTACCCCTTCGAGGGCAGGGAGTTCGGGCCCTCGGCACCCGCGGTCCCCCGCCGTGCCGCAGCCGCCCCGAAGGCTCCCGGGAAACGCCGGGACGACGTCGAGGCGGTCGTCGCGGAGGCGTTCTCGCGCGTGCTGGGCATCGACGGCCTCACGGCCGAGGACGACTTCTTCGAGCTGGGGGGCGATTCACTCATCGCGACCCGGGCGGTCGCCCTGCTCACCGAGCAACTCGGTCCCCGCGCGGAACTCACCGTGCGCACCCTCTTCGGCACGCGCACCGTCGGCGCGCTCGCCGCGCGGCTGCGCGAGACGGCGGGGACGTCCGCATGACGGCTCCCTCCGCCGTGCTGCCCCTCAGACGGAACAAGGACTTCCGGCTGCTGTGGTCGGCCTACACCGTCACCACGGTCGGCTCCCAGGTCAGTGTCCTCGCCCTCCCGCTCACGGCGGTCCTGGTGCTCCACGCCGGAGCCCTCGAACTGGGTCTGCTGATGTCGGTGCAGTACCTGCCGTTCCTGCTGATCGGGCTGCCCGCCGGCGTCTGGGTCGACCGCTACCGCCGGCGCGACGTCATGGTGTTCACCGACATGGCGCGGGCGGTCGTCCTCGGCCTGGTCCCGCTCCTCATGTGGCTCCGCCCCCACCTGGCGATCCTGCTCCTGCTCGCCTTCGCCCTCGGGGCGCTGACGGTGCTCGGCGACGTCGCCCACCAGTCCGTCCTGCCCGAGCTGCTGCCGGTCTCGCAGCTCACCGAGGGCAACTCCACCCTCACGGCCTCGGCGAGCGCCTCACAGTTCGCCGGGCCGTCCCTGGGCGGGCTGCTCGTGCAGGTGTTGAGCGCTCCGCTCGCCCTGCTCGCCGACTGCGTGTCGTTCCTCGTCTCGGCGGTCCTGGTGCGCCGTCTGCCCGCTGCCGAGCCGGAACCCGCCGCCCTGGGCGGCCGGTCGACGTGGAGCGCCGGCCTGGAGGGGCTGCGCCACGTGTGGAACCACCCGCTGCTGCGGCCCATCGTGCTGTGCACCGCGATCGCCAACTTCTTCGACCTGTTCGGCATGATCCAGGCCGTCCTGGTGCTGTTCGCCGTGCGCGAGCTCGGACTGTCGCCCGGCACCTTCGGCCTGGTGGTCGGCTCGGCGAGCCTGGCGATGGTGACGGGAGCGGTCCTCACCCCACGGCTGGTGCGCCGCCTGGGCTTCGGGCCCTCCCTGCTGCTCGCCGCCGTCCTGCCGGGAGCGGCGCTGCTGCTGCTCCCGTCGGCCACGCCGTCCGACGCCGTGCCCCTGCTGGTGCTGAGTCTGGCGATCTCCGGATTCGCCGTGGCGGTGTACAACATCAGCCAGGTCAGCCTGCGCCAGCGCGTCACCACCCTGGCGATGCAGGGCCGGATGAACGCGTCCATCCGCTTCCTCGTGTGGGGCACCATCCCCGCCGGCACCCTCGTCGGCGGTGTGCTCGGGGAGACCCTCGGCCTGCGCCCGACGCTGCTGCTCGCAGCCCTGGGCAGTGTGCTCTCCGCCCTGCCCATCGCCCTGTCCCCCGTACGGAAACTGCGCTCGGTGGACGACGTGGCCGCCGCCGTCGAGCCGGAGGAGGCACGAGATGAGTGACGACACCCCGATCCCCTGGTTCACCGGACGCACGGGCGGGGACCACCCGTGCACCCTGTACTGCTTCCCCCACAGCGGCAGTTCCGCCGGTGAGTACATCCGTCTGTTCCATCCGCTGCGCTCGCGCTTCGCCGTGCGCGTGCTCCAGCTCCCGGGCCGGGGGGTGCGGCTGGAGGAGCCGGAACTCCTCGACATGAAGACCCTGGCCGCCGCCGTGGCGGACGCTCACGACTTCGCCGCGCCGTACGTCTTCCTCGGGCACAGCCTGGGGGCGCTGACCGCCCACGAGGTGACCGGCCTGCTCCTCGACCGGGGCGCGCCCGCGCCCCTCCACCTCATCGCCTCCGGCTCCCCCGCCCCCCACCTGCCCCCTCTCAAGGAGCCCGCCCGGCACCTGCCCGACCGCGAACTGGCGGCCCTGCTCGGCCGGCAGCACAGCCCGCTCCCGGCGGAGATCCTCGCCGACCCGGAGGTACTGCGCCTGTCCCTGCGGGCGTTCCGCGCCGATCTCACCGTCCTGGAGACACGGGAGCCCTCCCCCGTCCCGGACACACCGTGGCCGGTGCCCGTCACCACCCTGCGCGGCCGGGACGACTACGTACCCGAGGAGCACGCCCGCCAGTGGGCCGCCCACACCGCCCGCTTCGCCCACCGGCGGGTGCCCGGCGGCCACTTCCCCTTCCGTGACGACGCCGAGGCCTACCGCGCGGCCGTCGACGCCCTGGTGACCGAAGCAGTGCACGACTACCAAGAGGAACGGAACCGATGACCGACGTGCACCACGCGAGCAGTCTGCTGGAGGAACTGAACCGCGGCAGGCCGGCCTGGCCCCTGCTCGCGGACTTCCCCGAACAGGACGAGGAGGACGCCGCGAAGGGCACCGCCGCCGTCCACGAGGCCACGGAGGTGCTGCGCGGCCTGGTGGACGTACCGGAGGTCGAGCGGACGCGCTCCCTGCCCCCCGACTGGGTCAAACCCCTGCGGGACGCCGGACTCTACGCGCTCACCACGCCCGAGAGCCGCGGCGGCCGCGGTCTGTCCCCGTACAACGCCTACCGGGTCATCAGCGCGCTGGCCCGGCACAGCGTCCCGCCCGCTGTGTCGGTCGCCGTGCACACGGGCTTCGGTTCCTCCGCGTACCTTCCCCTCCTGCCGGACGGGCCGCTCAAGGACACCGTCGCCGCGGCGGACGCGGCACAGGTGATCTCCGGTGACGCCGACACCGAACCCACCGGGGCGGCGAACCGGCGGCGCGCCACGACCGCGCGGCTGGACGAACAGGGCACGCACTACGTCCTGGACGGGCAGAAGGTCTACATCCAGAACGCCCCCGTGGCGGGACTGCTGCGGGTCTCCGCGACCATCCTGGGCGGCGAGGACGACGGACGCGTCGGCCTCTTCTTCGTGCCCACCGACCTGCCGGGCATCACCGTCGGGGAGCCGCACTCCTTCGTGGGCCTGCGGGGCGTGCCCAACGCCCCGCTGTCCCTGACCGGGGTGCGGGTGCCCCGCGCGTTCCGCTTCGTGGTCGACCCCGCCCTGAGCACCGAGCAGGAATGGCGGCTGCAGAACCAGCTCAACGACGTCAGCGTGCGTGCCCGGATGTACGCCATCGCGGCTCCCGCCGCCGCGCTGACCGCGCTGTGCCAGGACATCGCACGCGACTTCCTGCGCGGCCGCCGCGTCGACGGACTCGACCTCGCCGCCTACGGCGAGGTCCGGAACATCGTGGCCCGCAACGCCGCGGACATGATGGCGCAGGAGGCCGTCGCCCGCTGGTGCCTGCTCACCCCGGGCGATCCGGCGCGGGTGCGCCGTGAGCAGATGGCGGCCAAGAACATCACCTCCGTCACCTGCTGGCGTGTCGTCGAACGCACTCTGTCGCTGCTGGCCGCGCGGGGACTGGAGACGGACGAGGGTCTCGTCGCACGCGGCCGGGAGCCGCACGGGCTGGAACGGGTGTGGCGGGACGCGCGCATGCTGCGCGTCTCCGGAGGGGTGGACTTCTTCGTCGACCACTTCTACGCCGTGAGCAACGTGTTCGGCCCCTGGTACGAGGACCCCGCCCCCGCCGCCCCCGCGCTCCCGTCCGCGGCGGCGTCCCCACAGGGCCTGTCCCCGGTCAACGAGCGGCACTGGGCGGACATCGGCGCGCGCTCCGCGTGGTTCGCCGAACGCTGCCGCGTCCTGGTGGCCGCCCACCCCCGGCGCGCCGACCTGGAGAAGCGGCAGGACCTCACCATCGCCGCCGGCCGGTTCTCCTGCGAACTCCTCACCGCCGCCCTCGTCCTCGGCCGGGCGGCGAAGTCCGGCACCGAACGGGACCAGTTGGCCGCGGACGTGTACTGCACGGCGGCGGAGGCCAGGCTGGCCGGCCTGGCGCACCGACTCGATCACCCGCGCGACGCCGGGGCGGACGCGGCACTCGGCCGCCTCGCGCTCGCCGGCGAGCAGGAGGAGTAACCGATGAGCCTCTCGTCCCCCTCGACCACCGACCACCCGCTGACCCCCTCGCAGCAGATCGTGTGGCTGCACGAGGACCTGTTCCCCGACAGCCGTGCCTACACCTTCACCGCCGCGCTCGACCTGTACGGCCCCCTCGACCACGAGGCACTGCGCTCCGCCATGCGACACGTGATCGCCGGGCACGACGGTCTCCGTCTGCACCTCGTCTCCGGGAGTTTCCCGCCCCGGCAGCGGGTCGGCGCGCCGGAGGATCCCGACGTCGAGGTCGTCGACCTCAGCGGGGAGCCGGAACCGGAGGCCGCGCTGGAGAACCTCCGGGACGCCCTGCACAACAGGCCCTTCGAACTGACCCGGGGGCCGCTGATCCGATGGCTCCTCGTCGTGCTCGGCCCCGGACGGCACCGGCTGCTGCAGACGGAGCACCATCTGGTGCACGACGGCATGTCCTTCGCGCTCACCCTGCGCGACCTCTTCGGCGCCTACGCCGAGCTCGTACGCGGGAACCCGCCGAGGCCCCTCACCTCCCGCTCCTACGTGGACTACCTCGGGCACCCCTCCCACACCGACGAGGACGCCTACGCCAGGGCGCTCGGCCACTTCCGCTCAGTGCTCGACGGAGCCGACTTCGCCGGTCCCTTCGGCGCACCCTCCACCTCGGAGGGCATCGCCGGCGGGCAACTGCGCACCTCGGTGCCCGCCGACCTGGCCGCCGCGCTGCGCGAGCGGGCGAAGCGGGACGGCCACACCCCGTTCACCGTGCTGCTCGCCCTGTTCGGGGAGGCCGTCAGGCGGTGGACCGGCCGGCCGGACTTCACGGTCGGCACCGCGGTCGGCAACCGCCCGGAGGGGTTCACCGACTGTGTCGGCATGTTCGTCAACACCCTGCCGCTCCGGCTCGATCTGCGGCTTCCCGGGCCCGCGCGGGACCTGCTCGACGCCCTGACCGAACAGCTCATGGAGAGCCTCGCGCACCATCAGGCACCGATCCAGCGGCTCACCCGCGACCTCGGCCGCAGGTCCGCCTCCGGGCTGGACAACCCCTTGTTCAGCCTGATGTTCAGCGCGCACGACGCCTCACTGCCCGCACTCGACCTGGGCGGACTCCGCGTCGATCTCGTCGAGGGCATGCCGAACGGCACGTCACGGTTCGCGCTGGACGCCGTCCTCATGCCCGACCACCGCCGGAGCCTGACCCACCGCGATCAGGCACCGGGGATGCTGATCATGTGGGACTACCAGCTCGCCTTCTTCGACCACGACGACGTCGAGACGTTCGCGAAGGAGCATCTCGCGCTTCTCGCCTCGTACCTGCGTCACCCCGGCGCCCCGCTCGCCCAGTTGTAACTGACGACGGAGGAGACTCCCATGCTTCTCAGCCACCTTCCCGCGCCCGCCACCCCGCGGCCTCCGGCACCGGGCGGGACCGTACTCGACTGGTTCTCCCACTGGGCGCGTGTCCGCCCGCACGCACCCGCCGTGCTCACACCGGAGGCCTGCTGGGACTACGCCGCAGTCGACGGCCTGTCCTCGGAACTGGCGGCCCGACTGCGCGAGCATCTGGCCCCCGGCGACGTCGTCGGGGTCCTCCTGCCGCGCTCGGTCACCCTCGTCGTCACGGCACTCGCCCTCGCGAAGGTGGGAGCGACCTACCTTCCACTCGGCGAGAACCCCCCGAAAGAGCGCCGCGAGAGCATCGTCGAGACCGCCGCGGCCCGCCATCTCCTCGCCTCCGCCGACCACCCCGACGTCGGCGGCGACCCCGTCGTCCGGCACGCCGTCGCCGGCACGAAGGTGGCCCTGACCGGGACCGGCCGCACCGCCGGGATGGCCGGGGCCGCCGGGCCGGCGCCGTACGCCATCGCCACCTCCGGGTCGACCGGCCGTCCCAAGGTCGTGCTCGGCAGCCAGGAATCGCTGACCACCCTCATCAGCTGGCTGGCGACCCGGCTGGCCATCACGGAGGAGGACCGGGTCGCCATGACGGCGAGCCCCGGCTTCGACGCACACCTCCTCGACCTCTGGCTCGCCCTCGGCACCGGAGCCGCACTGGTCGTGCCCCCCGAGGAGGCTCTCAGCTCCGCCGAGGGCCTTCTCGAATGGTGTGCCGACCAGCGGATCGACTCCATGTTCCTGCCCACCCCTCTCGGTGAGCTGGTGATGGGGGCGGCCCGGCCCGCACACCTGGCGCTGCGCCGGCTCCTGGTCGGCGGCGACCGTCTGAGGGCCGTGCCCGCCGAGGACTTCCCGGCCGAGGTCCTCAACGTGTACGGCCCCACCGAGGCCGGAGTCCTCACCACCACCCATGTCGTCGGGGCCCACGAGGACCCCCTGGCCATCCCCATCGGTGTGCCGCTGAGCGGACGGACGGTGACGGTGACGGACGAGGCGGGCGAGGTGGTGCCCCGGGGGACGCTCGGCGAGCTGCGGGTCACCGGCGCCGGGGTCGCTCTCGGCTACGCGGGCGGCCACTTCGGGGGCTTCGTCCCGGCCGCCGAGGGCGAGGAGCGCACCTACCGGACGGGCGACCGCGTCCTGATGAGGCCCGAGGGAGTACTCGAGTTCCACGGGCGTCTCGACGACCAGTTCAAGATCGACGGCGTCCGTCTGGAACCCGCCGAGATCGAGGCGGCGCTGCTGTCCTTCCCCGGCGTGACGAGTGCGGCGGCCTTCCCCTTCACCACCGGCGGGGGCATCCGCCAGGTCGGCGCGGCGCTCACCACCTCCCCCGGAGCCACCCGCTCCGAGCAGGCCCTGCTGGCCCACGCCGCGGCCCGCCTGCCCGGCCCCGCCGTCCCCCGGGCCGCCCTCTTCCTCGACGACCTGCCGACCAACGACAACGGCAAGATCGACCGGGCCGCCCTGGCCGAACTGCTGCGGAACCGGCTCGGCGGCGAGGAGGAGGACCGCTCACCCGCCACCGTGCTCCTGAGGATGGTCCGCGACCTCGTGGGGCAGGACCTGGGGCTGGAGGACTCCCTGGCCGACGCCGGCGTGAACTCCCTCACCACGGCACGGCTGCTCAGCCGGATGCGCGAGGAGTTCGGCCTCCGGGTGCGCGCGGTCGACGTCATCAGGGCGGAGACGGTGGCCGACATCCTGCCCGCCCTGCGCTGAGGCCGCGCTGCCGCCCGGCACCGCGCCCCGGCCGGACCCCGCCCCGGCGAGGCACCCCCGGCGGGGCGTCAACTCCCCGGCTTCGGCCCGGGCCGGTCGGAAGGGGCGTATCTGGCCAGCATGGTCCGGACGGCCTCTTCGACGGCCGTGTCGATGTCGGAGGCCGCCGGATTCCAGTCGGTCAGCAGCATGCGCGGCCACAGGACGTAGTTGGCGATCATGCCGAGGAACTGGTTCGCGGCGCTCACGGCGTCCGGGACCTCGGCGTTGCCCGCCTCGTGCTCGGATTCCAGGTAATCCTGGACGGAGGTGAAGTAGGGCAGCTTGCCGAGCTGGAACTGCATCCGCCCCAGCTCGGGGAAGCGGGGCAGCTCGGCGATGACGATCCGGAACAGGGCCGCCATGCCGGGCCGGCCGACCAGGTCGGCGTAGCGGCGGCCGATGGCCGTCAGTCCCGCGCGCAGATCTCCCGGCCGTGGCCGCGCGGCGCCGTCACCGGCGTCGCGTTGCCAGGACTCGGTGACGATGGCCTCGAAGAGTGCTGCCTTGGTGGGGAACTGCTTGAACAGGGTGGACTTCGAGACCCCGGCCGCCTCGGCGATACGGGCCAGTGAGGTGCCGTCGTAGCCGCGGTCCAGGAACAGTTCGGTGGCCGCGGTGGTGATCGCCTCGCGTTTCTTCTGCGCGAGCCTGCGGTGGTGGGCCGAGAGTTCTGCTGCCATGCGGACAGTATGCCGGAGCACCGAGGCGAGTCACTTGACTCGCCTCTATTGCCGTGCCTACGGTACGAACCTGAGGGGAGTCGAGTGACTCGCCTCGCTGTTCAAGGTGCTCGGCCCCTTCCGGTGGCCTCGCTCCGGTGGTTCGCGATGGAGGAGACAGCTCATGACGACCGACAGGATCGCTCTGGTGACCGGTGCGAATCGCGGCCTCGGTCGCAGCGCGGCCGTCGCCCTGGCCGCGCGCGGGATGCGGGTCCTCGTCACCCACCGCGGCGATACCGCCGGCGCCGGGAAGACGGTGGAACAGGTGCGGGCGGCGGGCGGGACCGCCGCTGTTCTCCGGCTGGATCTCAGCGACGTGTCCTCCTTCCCGGCCTTCACCTCGGCGCTGCGCGAGTGGCTGGAACGCTGGGGTGCCTCGCGGCTCGACGTCCTGGTCAACAACGCGGGAGTGGGAATCTTCGGACCGCTGGAGGACGTCACGACCGAGGACTTCGACACGGTGATGGGCGCACCAATGTGCGGGGCACGTTCTTCCTCGTCCAGGCCCTCGTGCCGCTGCTGGCGCAGGGCGGCCACGTCATCAACGTCTCGACGTCGCTGACCCGCCACACCAGCCCCGCCACCTCTGTCTACTCCGCCTCGAAGGCCGCCGTGGAGGCCCTGAGCCGCACCCTCGCCGCGGAACTCGGGCCGCACGGCATCCGGGTCAACTCCCTCGCCCCGGGACCGACCGCCACCGACTTCAACGGTGGGGCGATGCGGGACGACGCCGGGATGCGCCGGGCCCTGGCCGGACAGACGGCGCTCGGCCGCGTCGGCGAACCCGAGGAGATCGGCGACGCCATCGCCACGCTGGCCTCCGAGGGCCTGCGCTGGGTCACCGCCCAGCGCATCGAGGTCTCCGGCGGCGCCCTCCTCTGAGCCCGCGGGCGCGTGCCCGTCGAGCTCCTCGATTTGACAGTGACAGTGAGCAGCCATGCACCGGCGTAGGGGCACAGCCGAGTCTCCGCCCTCTGTAGTGTGCGGAAATGACGAGAAGCGAGCGACTCGCGGACCAGTTGGACTGGTACTGGACCAAGAACCTGCGGCCACGGCTGGAGGGTCTTACCGACGAGGAGTACTTCTGGGAGCCGGTACGCGACTGCTGGAGCATCCGCCCCCGTGGCACGACGTCCGCACCGATGCCGGACGGGGCGGGGGAATGGACGATGGACTCCGCGTCCCCTGCCCCCGTGCCCGCGCCGGTGACCACGATCGCCTGGCGGCTGGCGCACCTCATCGTCTCCTGCCTGGGCCATCGGGTCGGATGGTACTTCGGCGGCCAGGACCTCGATTCCCGGCCGTTCGCCTATGCGGGTACCGCCGACGAGGCGCTGCGACAGCTCGATGAGATGTACGGGAGATGGAACGCGGGAGTCCGCGAGCTCTCGGACGCCGACCTGGACGGTCCGCCCACGGCGGGTCCCGAACGGTGGCCCATGGAGAACCGAGTCCTGCACGTCAACAGGGAGTTGATCCATCACGGCGCCGAGATCGCCCTGCTGCGCGACCTCTATCGCCGGCGGGAGCCGTACGGCGCCGAATGACCGGGAGATGCCGAGCCGATGCCGGCCCCGGAAACGGCCGCTCCACGAGAGCGGGACGGCTCGCTTCGGACGAGACGGTGGTCGACGGCTTCGAGCACATCGTGGACGCGTTCCTGGGCATGCTGCACGGCGAGAACACCGGCAAGATCATCGTTGCGGCACCCCTCTCCGCGATGTCCGCATGGGTGAAGCGCGGCGGCGGCGTGCGGCACAGGACTGGATCCCGAAGGCGACCGTCGAGGCCGAGGACGACGGGGCGGTGCTCTCCCTGGTGAGCGAAGGTCATGGAGTGGCGAGGCCGCGTGCGGGAGCGCCGATCCGCACGCCCTTTCGCCGTCGGCCGGGCGGACCGTAGGATCGCCAGGTCATCGCCGCGACGGGAGACAGGAAGCCGGTGCGAATCCGGCACGGTCCCGCCACTGTGACCGGGGAGCGCCCCTCCGACATGCCACTGCGCGCCGCGCGGGAAGGCGGAGGAAGCGCCGATCCGGGAGTCAGGACACTGGTCCGTCGCGGGCCCGATCCGAGGAGCGCGGACTCCAGGAGGCTTTACGTGTCCCAGTCGATCACCCCTGCCCGCACACGCGGGTTCCTTCGCGCCGCGGCCGCCGCCGTGGCGCTCTCGTCCGTACTGCTGACCACCGGCTGCGGTGCGTCCGACGAGGGCGGCGCGGACGCGGAGGCCACCGCGGCCGTGCCCGCGGGCTTCCCGGTCACCATCGACAACTGCGGCGTCAGGACGACGTACGACAGGCCGCCGTCCCGGGCGGTCACCATCCACCAGCACCCGGCGGAACTCATGCTCGCCCTCGGCCTGAAGAACCGCATGGTCGGCACGGCCTTCCCCGACTCCCCCGTCCTGCCCGAACTGCGGAAGGCGTACGAGGCGATACCCGAACTGGCGAAGAGGGAGCCGTCGTTCGAGAGGATCCTGGACGCCGAACCCGACTTCGTCTACGGCGGCTACGGCAGTGCCTTCGCGAAGAACGAGGGCCGCTCCCGCACGGCGTTCGCCGACGCCGGCATCGACACCTACCTCAACCGCGAGTACTGCGGCAGGAAGCGGGTGACGATGAAGGACACCTACGAGGAGATCCGCACCATCGGCAGGATCTTCGGTGTCCCGGACCGGGCCGGCAAATTGGTCGAGGATCTGCGGGACCGCGTCGGCAAAGCCGCCGCCGAGGTCGAGGGTGCACACGAGGTGCCCGTCTTCGTCTACGACAGCGGCGACAGGAGCGCCTTCACCGCGGGCGGCAGGAGCCTGGGCACGGAACTGATCCGGCTGGCCGGTGGCAGGAACGTCTTCGCCGACCTGGACGACGTCTTCGGTGACGTCTCCTGGGAGCAGGTCGTCGAGCGCCGGCCGGAGGTCATCGCCCTCTACGACTACGCCGGTGCCGGAAGCGTCGAGGAGAAGAAGGAGTTCCTCCTCTCCCGGCCCGCGCTCGCCGACGTACCCGCCATCAGGAACAAGCGGTTCGTCGTCCTGCCCCTGACCGCCACCCTGGTCGGCGTCCGCTCCGCCTACGCGGTCGACGACCTGGCCCGAGGACTGCACCCGGAGAGCTTCCGGTGACCCGGGCAGCCACCGGCACGCCCGTCGAACGGACGGTACGGCGGCGGACCACCGGGCCGGGCGCGGGCCGCCGTACGCGTCCGGCCGTCACGTCGCTGGTGCTCACCGCCCTGCTCCTCGTCTCCGTCACGGCGGGCCTCGCGATCGGCTCCGTGCACGTACCGCCGGGCCAGGTGTGGGGCATCGTGACGCACTCGCTGGGCGCCGACTGGCGGGAGCCGGACTGGTCCCGGGCGCGGGAGACCATCGTGCTGGACGTGCGGGCGCCGCGGGTGCTGCTCGGCGCGGTCACCGGCGCGGGCCTCGCGGTGATCGGCACCGCTCTGCAGGCGCTGGTGCGCAATCCGCTCGCCGAGCCGTACCTGCTCGGCGTCTCCTCCGGGGCGTCGCTCGGCGCGGTCTCGGTACTCGTGTTCGGGTTCACCCTCTTCGGAGCCGCCTCCCTGCCGATGGCCGCCTTCGGGGGCGCCCTGGGCGCGCTCCTGCTCGTGTACGCCACCGCCCGCACCGGCGGACGCATCACCTCCTCGCGGCTGGTGCTGTCCGGGGTGGCGATCGCGGCGATGCTCACCGCGGTCCTCGATCTGCTGCTCCTCACCACCGACCGGGGCAACGAGACCCGCGCGGTCCTCGCCTGGACCCTCGGCGGACTCGGCGGGGTCGGCTGGGGCACGCTGTGGCTGCCGAGCACCGCCCTGCTGCTCGGCATCGGCGTCCTCATGGCGCAGGCCCGCAACCTGAACCTCCTGCTGGCCGGCGAGGAGGCCGCCACCACGCTGGGACTGGACGTGGCCCGCTTCCGCGCCCATCTGTTCGTCCTGCTCTCCCTCGTCACGGGCGTCCTTGTCGCGGCGGCCGGTCCGATCGGGTTCGTCGGCCTGATGACGCCCCACATCGTGCGCCTGTTCGTCGGCGGCGACCACCGCCGGGTCCTGCCGACGGCGGCACTCGCCGGAGCGGTCTTCCTCGTCTGGGCCGACATCGCCGCACGGACGATCGCCGCACCGATGGAGATACCCGTCGGCGTGCTCACGGCCCTGTGCGGTGGCCCCTTCTTCCTGTGGCTGATGCGCCGGGACGCCCGGCGCGGCACCGACCGAGGAGTGGCATGACCGCGACCGACCTGAGCGTCGACGGCGTCACGCTCACCGCCGGAGCACACCACCTGGTGCGCGACGTCTCCCTGACCGCCCGCCCGGGCGAGACCATCGGTCTCGTCGGCCCCAACGGCAGCGGCAAGTCCAGCCTCCTGCGCACCGTCTACCGCGTCCTGCGCCCCGACACCGGCCAGGTCCGGGTCGACGGAGGCGACGCCTGGGCGCTGCCGGTACGGCAACTGGCCCGCACCGTGGCGGCGGTGGTCCAGGACTCCGCGGCCGACTTCGATCTCGCCGTCCGTGAGGTCGTCGCCATGGGCCGCACCCCGCACAAGCGACTCCTCGCCGGTGACACTCCCGAGGACGCCGGTCTCATCGAGTCCGCACTCCTCGCGGTCGACGCCGCCCACCTGGCCGACCGCCCCTTCGACCGGCTCTCCGGCGGCGAGCGTCAACGCGTGCTCATCGCGCGTGCCCTCGCCCAGCGGCCCACCCTCCTGGTCCTGGACGAGCCCACCAACCACCTCGACATCCGCCATCAGCTGTCCGTGCTGGGCACCCTGCGCCGCCTCCCCACGACCGTCCTGCTGGCCCTGCACGACCTCAACCTGGCCGCCCACTACTGCGACCGCCTCTACGTCCTGCACGACGGTGAGGTCACCGCCTCCGGCCCACCCTCCGAGATCCTCACCCCCGGGCTCCTGGCCGAGGTCTACGGCGTGGCGGCGGACGTCGCCACCCATCCGCGCACCGGCGCCCCGCACGTGACGTTCCTCCCCGAGGAGCCACCTGCCTGACGAGTGAGCCGGAACCGCCGTGCTCGGATCGAGCCGCGTGACGCCGATGCCGGTGCCGGTGCCGGTCCCGGTGCCGGTGCCGGTGCCCAAATCCTCAGGGCGGGGCCGAGGGCTGCCCCCCCAAGACGTCGCTTCTGTTGGTGGAGGGGAGCCGGGCATCATGGGCGTCGGCGGGAGTCGATGGCGACAGGACGGGTACGGCACGTGTCTGAGAGCGTACGAAGGGCTTTGACCGAGCTGTGGCAGCAGCACTGGCCCGACTGCCCTCCGGTCGGGTACAAGCTCCGCGACCCGTACGCGCATCTCTGGGTGCGTTTCCACAGCCTGCCGGAGTCGAAGCGGTACGCGGAGGACGAGAGCGAGTACGCCATCGTCCTGGAGCGGTACAACACCGTCCTTGATGAGCTGTTCGCCGGAGGGGACGTCTACGTCATCACTCCGACTTGGGCGACCGAACCCGAGGTTCCGTCGTTCCGGCCGGACGACGGCTACTGGCAGACACTGCTGGTGGAGGACGATCCAGACCCGCGGTTCCGTACCCACTGTCACCTCACGGTCGCCCGCCGGCCCTGGCGACACGGCTGCCTCGACGAACTGCTCCGTGACATCGCCGACTACAAGGTGGGAGGAGTCCTCATCACCGACACCCGGTTGCGATACATCTACGACCCCTACGACGGCGGTGCCGACGTCTTCCTCCCCACGCCCGGGGAGCGGGACCGGATGCGCGACCGGCACGCCGACTGGCTTTCCAGCCACCCCTCGGGTCTCTGACGGGACGGGCTCGGCTCACGACCCCCGCCCGCGTTCGCCGGACCCCCGCGCTGAACTCGCCCGCGGCGACGGCGGCCACGGACGCCGGGGCCCGCGTCGAACGCGGCCAACTCGTCGAACGGCCGCAGACGACCGCGGCAGGAACAGGGTGGCAGACCTGCCTCGAAGTTCGAAATCATCCGACCATGTCGAACAGCGCACCAGGACAGGACCTTCCGGTCGGCTTCGGGTTCCAGCCGTATAGCGGCGACGAAGACCACGGCCCCATGGCCGCGGTGCGGCTGGGTTGTGCCGAACGGGACCAGGTCGACGCCCATTCGGTTGTGGAAGGGCTTCCGACAGCGGCCGAGATCGCCGAAGCCTCTGCCAGGCTGGAGGAGCCGTCCAAGAACCAGGTCCTGGTGGTGCACGACGGGAGCGTCGTCGGCTACTCGACGATCCGATGGTGGCAAGAGCGGGACGACACGTGGCTGTACCTGCACCGCGGCTACCTCTTGCCCGAGCATCGCTGCCAGGGCATCGGCTCAGCCATGCTGAGCTGGGCCGAAGAACGGGTCCGCCAGCTCCTCAAACAGCATGGAACGGCGCGGACGGCAGTGATCGGTGCGAACGCCATGGCCTCCGAGCAGGACGCCACGGCGCTTCTGCTCGCAGCCGGCTACCGACGTGTCTTCAGCCTGGTCGAGCTGGAGCTGGGCGATCTGCAGCAGTTGCCCGAGCGGGCCAGCAAACTGCCACCCGGGGTACGGACGGGACCGATCGCGTCAAGCCACTACCGCGCAGCCTGGAGGACGGTCGTCGATTCGTACGCGGACACCGGCTTCACGCAGCAATGGCCATTCCAGGACTTCGTCGACACCGCCGACCCGGCATGCTGGAGGGCTGCATGGAACGGGCAGGACATGGTCGGCGTCGCCCTCTGCCGCATCCGCCGTCACGACCACACCGTAGGCGAGGTCGAAGAGCTGAGTGTCCGGACGGACCAGCAACGCCTCGGAATCGGCCGGGCCCTGCTGCTGGACGGGCTGCGGAGCCTTCGCGGACAGGGTGCAACGACCGCTCGGCTGTTCACAGGCACGTCAAACCCGCACCGGTCCTACGATCTTTACGAGAGTGTGGGGTTCCGGCGGCAGAACGAGTACGTCCGTTACCGCAAGCCGCTTGCTTGACCGACCGGTCATTGGGCGGTCCGACCAGTCCACGGGATTCGACAATATCCCCCTTCCGGGCCTCCAGGGCTGTCCGGAGCTGCGGGTCCTGGCCGCGGGTCTCGTCGCCGGTCACCACGGATGATGAGTCCCGCCGGTCGCCGTCGTAGGTGTGCGAGCGACCGGCGCTCGCCGTCAGCCCTCGATGTCCTCCAGCTTCTGGGCGATGCGTTCGACGGCTCTGAGATCCTCGGGCGAGAGCCGGTCGATGAAGTGGCGTCGCACCGAGGCGACATGCGCCGGGGCGACGCTCTCGAGCGTGTCCAGGCCGTGGTCGGTGAGAACGAGGAAACATCCTCTGCCATCCGCCGGGTCGGGTGCACGTCGCAGGAGGCCACGCGCTTCCATCCTGGTGGCGTGCCGGGAGAGCCGGCTGCGGGACCATCGCATCTTGGTGGCCTGTTCCCGCAGGGTGCTGGTGTGGTCGGGCCGCTCCGACAACGTGCTGAGCACTTCGTAGTCGGGCTCGGAGAGCCCGACCGCGGCCAGGTCACGCGCCGTGGCGGCCTGCACGGCGACCACCATGCGCCGGTAGGCCCGCCACGCCCGTTCTTCGTCCGGGTTCAGCCAGCGCACGTTCTCAGCCGAGGGCTTCGTTGACATGTAATCAATATACCGGCTACTTTCATTTCCATGTCAACGAAAACGGCACGTGTCCTCGTTCTGGTGTGCAGCACCCGGCCCGGCGCCCTCGGCCCGGCGGTCGGCAGGTGGTTGCTCGAGACGATCACGCCTCGCGCCGGGGAACTCGACGTCGAACTCGTGCCCATGGCCCTCGGCGACCTCGACCTGCCCTTCCTGGACGAAGAGGAGCATCCGTCCTCGGGTCTCTACGCGCACGAACACACCAGACGTTGGAGCGCGCTCGTGAACGCCGCGGACGGCTTCATGGTGGTGACGCCGGAGTACAACTACGGAATGCCGGCGACTCTGAAAAACGCGCTCGACCACCTCGGTCGCGAGTGGGCCTGGAAACCGATCGGCTTCATCAGCTACGGGAACACCTCCGCGGGCACGCGCTCGGTCCAGCACGCCAAGCAGGTGGTGACCACACTGCGCCTGGTGCCGTTGGGACGCACGGTCGCGATACGCATCGGTGACGCGGTCGACGACGGACAGATCCGCCCGAGCGCCACCCTTGCCGCGGCGGCCGTCGGCGTCCTGGACGAATTGGTCCGGGTCGCCCACGCCCTACGTCCGATGCGCGAAGGGGCACGCCCCGGCCTGCGGCCCGGCCCGCTGCCGGGTTCCTACCTGAGGCGGCTGACCCCTGATGACGCTCCCGAGGTCACGGTGGTGCAGCGGTGCTGCTGGGTGGACGAGGCCCTCGCCAACGACACCCTGGCCATCCCGGCCCTGCACGAGTCACCGGAGCAGACAGGCGAGTGGCTGGCGACCTGGCACGCCATGGGATTGTGGCGGGATGGCCGGCTGCTGGGCATGGTGCGGGCCCGACGTGTCGACACCGACTGGCACGTGGGTCGGCTCGGCGTCGTGCCCGACCTGCGGGGCCAGGGACTGGGCCGCCGGCTGTTGCGCACCGCCGAAGCCGCGGCCGAGCCGAGCTGCCGCCGCATCGTGCTGCACACCGGCGTCCACAGCCGGCAGAACATCGCCCTCTACCAGAGCGAGGGATACCGGTCGGCGCCACTCAGCGGCGATGACGGGACTGTCCGCCTCACCAAGGACATGACCCCGTAGAAACGTGCCTAGCGGTCTGGTGTCGCGAGCCGATCGCGGGCCGGTTCGGTCGAGTTGAGCCCCGGTCCGGTGTCCGCGCCCACCTGACCGGGCTGCTGTCGAACGTCGAGCGCAAGAACTGCCGGTGGCCGGCCGAACAGGCCGGCCACGCCCGTCCCGGGCCGATGCGGCGGCTGCTGCGGTACGCGCGCTGGGACGCCGACGCCGTCCGCGACGACTGAACGCCGTCACGCTGCCCGGACACGGACACCCGGCGACGTGCACTTCGCGACCAAGCTCCGCCTGGCCCGGGAGATGATCGCCGCCGCGATGGACGCCGGGGTGGAGGCGCCGTGGGCGACCGGCGACGATGCGGCCATCGCCGCGGGTCAGGCCCTCGACCGGGCAGCCCGGCGCAGCCATTACCGGCGAAGATCCGCCGACAGAGCTGCTGCGCTTCCGCCCTACCTACGACGCCGGCGCGTCACTTCCCGGACACCTTCATTCGGAACAGCTTTTCCGCGTTTCGGTAGGCGATTTTCTCCTTGGCCTTGCGCGGCAATTCGACTCCCCGGAACCAGTCGGTCTGGGTCTTCATGTTCGCGAACGGGTAGTCGGTTGCGAACATCACTCGATCCACGCTTATGAAGTCCAGCAGGAGATCGAGCAGTTCAGTCTGGGGGAATGCACTGGTCGTGAACCAGAAATTGTCATGGAAATACTGCTCGAACGGCTTGTCCAGACTCTTCTCCGTCACTTCGCCCATCTTCTCGACGACGCGCCTGTAGAAGAACGGAAGGCCCTCCCCCATGTGGCCGATGATGATCTGGAGCTTCGGGTGCCTGTCGAACACTCCCGAGATGATCATGCGGAGGCACTGAGTGACGACCTCCTGGTGCCACCCATATGCAGAGATGCTGAGAACCTGGTCCTGGAACTCTTTCTGGTACTCCGGCCGCATATTGCTGTAGTAGATCTCGAACACCTCGTCCGGCGGCAGGCCCGGATGGATGTATATCGGCACGTCGAGGGCTTCGGCGCGCGCCAGCAGGGGCTCGAAGTCGGGATGGTCGAGGAATTTCTTCCCGATGATCCCGTTGGTCAGGCATCCCAGGAAGCCATCCTCCCGAACTGTGCGTTCCAGTTCGTCCGCCGAAGCCTCCGGATCCTGCAGAGGCAGGGTCGCGAATGCCTTGAACCTCCCCGGATAGGTGGCCATCGGCCCGTCGACGAGCAACTTGTTGAGGCGATACGCGAAATCGATGCCCTTCTGACCTTTGACATTCTGCACACCAGGTGTATGTGCGGAGAGGATCTGAACGTTGAGCCCCGCCTCATCCATTGCACCGATGCGACGGGGGCCGAGTTCGGCAAGACCAGTGTCCTCGAGGAACAGCCTGTCGTTCAGCTTCATCAACTCACGGGTGGAAAAGGTCTCTTCCGTGCCGATGAAGGGAAGGTCCTGATCCCGCAGTGAGATGTCCGAATCCTCGTCGTCGTCCGCTGCCGAGACGATGGCATGCGTGGACAAGCCGGCACCGATGCCAAGTGCCGTGGCGGCGGTGAGAAGGCTGCGGCGTCCCATGGGCTTCATGTGAATCTCCTCAGGTGTTTGTGTGGTGCGGTATCCGTCTTCGACCTCGACGCCTGCCGCGCCGAGCCGCCCTCCGGCGGAGCGGACGTGCAGGCCTCGCACCGTCGGGCCGAAGGACCGCTCCGCCGGAGGGCGGCTGTGGTGGAGAGGACGACCCGCCCGCATGCGCGCTGTGCGGGCCGGCCGCGGCGGGACCCGCACTGTCGTCGGCGTGCGACGCGCGGGCGGCGCCTTCCCTCACGGCACTGCGTCCACTGCCATCGCGGCCTCCTGCATACGGGTCGCATCGCTTGACCGCACGCCTACTTCCTAGCGAGCGAACCTGAGACGGACGTTAGAACCCGTCCTCGGCCCGACTACGTCCACCGCTCGACCTCGTCGACCACGCCGAGGCACACCCCGCTCCGGCCGCGCGCAGCGGACGGGTCGACACAGCCGACGCCCGCACGGCCGGGGAGACGTCGACACCACCACGCAGGCGCGTGCGCCGAACACATGGCTCGGCCAACCGGCTTGAGCACCGCATTAACAGTCGTCTCAGGTTCGCTCAGTACGAAATAGGCATCCAGATCAGCGATGCAACTCGTATGTAGGAGGCCAGTGATGGCAGTCCACGCAACACCGTCCAGGGAAGCGCCGGTCGGCCGGTGGGCGGGCCGGTGGGTGCCTTGGTTGGTGATCGGCCTGTGGCTGGTGCTGGCGGTGATCATGGTGCCGCTGAGTGGGAAGTTGAGCTCGGTCACCACCGACAGCGCCGTGGACACCCTGCCGGCCAGTGCCGAGTCCACCAAGGTGGCGGCGGTGGAGGACAAGCTCCCCGACGGTGAGGACAGCACGTTCGTCTTCGTGTACCACCGGTCCGACGGCCTGACCGCCGCCGACCGCGCGGCGGTCGAGCGCCAATACGACGCCTTTACCAAGCAGTACCCGTCAAAGGCGGAGGCCGACGAGGGTGACAAGGGCGAGGAGGGCTCACCGACGAGCCTCTCCGACGACCGCAAGGCGATGACGTTCACCCTCGACGTGAGCACGTCCTACGGCCCACCGGAGGACCTCGTCGGCCCGTTGCGTGAGGCCGCGAAGGACCGCCCCTCGGGGCTGGAACTCGAGGTGACCGGTCCGGCCGCGATCGACGGCGACATGGAGGCCGTCTTCGACGGCATCGATACGCAGGTCCTGCTCACCACCATCGCCGTCGTCACGCTCCTGCTCATCCTCACCTATCGCAGCCCGGTGTTGTGGATCATCCCGCTGGTGGCCGTCGGCGCGGCCGCACTGACCGCGATGGCGACCGTCTACCTGCTCGTCAAGGGCTTCGGCATCGTCGTCAACGACCAGAACTCGGCGCTGCTGACGATCCTGGTGTTCGGCGTGGGCACGGACTACGCGCTGCTGCTCATCGCCCGATATCGGGAGGCACTGCACCACCATGAGAACGTCCGGGTCGCGATGATCCACGCGCTGCGCGGCGCGGCGCCGGCCATCGTCGCGTCCGCGGCCACCGTGGTCGCCGGCCTGCTCTGCTTGCTGGTCGCGGACCTGAACAGCACCAGCGGGTTGGGTCCGATCGGTGCGGCCGGTGTCCTGTGCGCGCTGGTGGCCATGCTGACGCTGTTCCCGGCAGTGCTCGTGGTGCTCGGCAGGCGGATCTTCTGGCCGACCGTCCCGCAGTTCAGCACGGCCGTGGAGGAGAAGCGGGGACTGTGGGGACGGCTCGGTGGCGCCATCGGCCGCCGCCGCTGGGTGGCGGCGCTCGGCTCGGTCGGAGTCCTCGGTGTGCTCGCCCTCGGTCTGGCGGGCAACTCGGGCGCCCTGCGGGAGCAGGACCAGTTCCTGTCCAAGCCTGAGTCGGTCACCGGCTTCACCGTTCTCCGCGAGCACTTCCCCGAGCTCGGCGGCCAGCCGCTGACGATCCTGACGCGGCCGGCGCACCAGGAGCAGGTGCTCGACGTCGTCAAGGACACTCGCGGGGTGGCCCAGGCCGTCCCGGAGCAGACCGCCGGTGGCTGGGCCGCCATCTCCGTGTTCCCGAAGGACGCGCCGGACACCACCGCGGAGTACGACACGATCAAGCGGGTGCGCACCGCCGTGCACGCGGTACGCGGGGCTCAGGCGATCGTCGGCGGGCCGAGCGCGGAGAACCTCGACACCGAGGTGACCACCGAGCGCGACGAGAAGCTGGTGATCCCGCTGGTGCTCGCCGTCGTCCTGATCGTCCTCGGGCTGCTGCTGCGCGCGGTGCTGGCCCCGCTGGTCCTGATGGCCACCGTGATCGTCTCCTTCGCCGCGGCCTTCGGCGGCAGCGTGTTCGTCTTCGACACGATCCTCGGGTTCAAGGGCGTCGACTCTTCGGTGCCGCTGCTGGCATTCCTCTTCCTGGTGGCACTCGGCGTCGACTACAACATCTTCCTGACCAGCCGGGCCCGGGAGGAGACCGTGCGTCTCGGCACCAGAAAGGGCATGCTCAAGGCCCTCTCGGCCACCGGTGGCGTCATCACCTCGGCAGGTCTGGTCCTGGCGGCCACGTTCGCGGTCCTCACGTCACTTCCGCTGGTGATGCTCGTGGAGGTCGGGTTCCTGGTCGCCTTCGGCGTGCTGCTCGACGCCCTGCTGGTGCGGTCGGTCCTGGTACCCGCTCTCACTCTGCTGATCGGCCGGCGCATGTGGTGGCCGAGCCCGCTGTCCCGCCCGACAGTGGAGCTGCCGCACGGTCAGCGGCCGCTCGCCGATGAGGAGGAGCCCGCGCTGCAACGGTGAGCGCGGCGGCACGAACGAGATCCGGGACGGGCCCCAGGCCCGTCCCGGATCTCGTCGTGGGCGCGACGGTCACCGCCCTCTTCGGTCCTGCGCCACACGCCGGGGCCCGGGGCTCGGGGTCGGCGCGTCGCGGTGTCCCGCCCCGGCGGTGAACCGCGCGAACCCGTGCCCGGGGGCCGCCGTCCCACGTACTGCGCCACCGGGCAGGCCACCCCGCCGCGGTGTCCTCCCCACCGGTCAGCCGTGCGAACCCATCCCCGGGGGCGGAGCAGGGACCACGTACTCCGCCCCCGGGCACGTCAGCCCGCCGCGGCGTCCTCCCCGCCGGTGGGCCCCGCGATCGGGGCGGGCGGGGCCGCGGCCGGAAGGTCGATCCGAAGCAGCGCGCCACCGCGTGCGGAGCGGGCGACGGTGGCCCGGCCGCCGTGGGCGTCGACGACTCGCTGCACGATCGACAGCCCCAGACCGGACCCCGGCAACGCCCGGGCGCTGTCGGCACGGTAGAACCGGTCGAACACCCGCGGTACGTCGGCGGCGTCGATGCCCGGCCCGGCGTCGTCGACCTCGAGCACCGCCGAGGCGCCCTCGGCACGGAGCCGGACCTGGATGGGCTGGTCCACGGGGGACCACTTGCCGGCGTTGTCGAGGAGGTTGAGCACCGCCCGCTCGAGCGCGGCGGGACGCCCGCTCACCCACACGGAGGTCACATCGAGCGCGACCTCGACCTCGGGCGTGCGGGAACGTGCCCGGGTCACGGCGGCCGCCACCACGTCGGCGAGGTCGAGCAGCTCGGTGCTCTCGTCGCTTACGTCACCGCGTGCCAGGTCGGTCAGCTCGGCCACGAGGGTGCTCAACTCGGCCACCTGGGCGCCGAGATCGTTGAGCAGCCGGGTGCGGCTCGCCGCCGGCAGCGCGCTGTCCAGGGTGCCGCGTCGATCGAGCCGGATCAGCAGCTCGACGTTGAGGCGCAGGCTGGTGAGCGGGGTCTTGAGCTCGTGGGCGGCGTCCTCGGCGAGCAGCCGCTGGGCCCGCCGGGAGTCCCGGAGCGCGGCGAGCATGTCGTTGATCGACCGGATCAGCCGCCGGATCTCCCCACCGCCCTCGTCCGGGATGTCGGCGTCGAGGTCCCGGGTGCGCGCGACGCGTACCGCGACGGCGGTCAGCCGGTCGATCGGTGCCAGTCCGGTCCGTGCCACGGTCCGCCCGATGAGGGCACCGCCGACCACGCAGAGCAGTCCGATCAGCAGCATGCCGAACCCGAACTGGTTGATCGGGCTGTCGTCGGCGACCTGGGCCACCTGGACCGCGCCGTCGCCCGCCCGCAGTGTGTAGACGAGGTGACCGTCCTCGTCGCTGTCCCCCGACTCCATCAGATCGGCCGACGCGCCCTGCGCCACCCGCTCCGCCTGCTCGCTGACGGGGGGCAGCGCGGGTTGGCCGACCGGCGTCCGGGTCGAGCCGTCGGGCAGGACGACCCTCACCAGCCGGCCTGATCCGGGATAGGGCGGTAGCTGGACCTCCGCCAGACCGGCGCGCCGCGCGTTCGTCGCCAGGACGCGGGCGTCGGCGCGCAGCTGACCCTTGGCACTGTCCTGCAGCTCCCAGCCCAGGAGTTGGCTGGCCACCTGGAAGGCCACGAACACGCTGACCGCGATGGCCGTCGCCGCGATCACCGTCAGTCTGGCCCGCAGGGACCGCCGGCGCCACCATCGGGTCAGCCGGCGCGGTTCCCGGCCGGCGTGCCCGCTCACGGAGGAGTCTCCCGCAGCACGTATCCCAGGCCGCGCAGCGTGTAGATCAATCGCGGCTCGCCCCCGGCCTCCATCTTGCGGCGCAGGTAGCTCACGTACACCTGGAGGTTGTTGGCGGTGGCGCTCATGTCGAAGCCCCAGATCGCCTCGAACAGCGCGTCGCGGGTCAGGACCCGGGTCGCGTTGCCCATGAGGACCCGCAGGAGGGAGAACTCGGTACGGGTCAGGCGTAGCGGCCGCCCGCCCCGCCACGCCTCGAACCTGTCGGGATCGAGCCGGACGTCGGCGAACGACAGGATCTGCGACTCCTCGTCGGCCGGCGCGCGTCGGCGCAGCAGGGCCCGCACCCGGGCCAGCAGCTCCTCGGTGGCGAACGGCTTGGGCAGGTAGTCGTCGGCGCCCGCGTCCAGCCCCGTGACCCGGTCGGAGACCTGGTCACGGGCGGTCAGCATCAGCACCGGCAGATCCCGGCCCGCGGCCCGCAACCGCCGACAGGTCTCCAACCCGCCGAGGCGGGGCATCATCACGTCGAGGATCAGCAGATCCAGCGTGTCGCCCTCGTCACCGACGATCCCGTCGAGCACCGCGAAACCGTTGGCGACGGTGCTGGTGTCGTACCCCTCGACCTGGAGCACCCGCTCCAGCGAGTCACGGATGGCCGCTTCATCATCCGCGATCATGATCCGCACGCCGGCCCGCCCTCCTTCCAGTCGATGTTTTTGCCGCTCATTGTCCCCGAACAACCTGAGGCCAGGCTTAGAGCGTCGCCGGGGAGGTGACGGTGCTCGTGGAGGTCGCGCGCATGGACCCGCGGGCCTGGCCCGGCGTGCGCGACACCGGCTCCGTCGAGGAAATCCGGAAGGCGTCCGGACGCCGCTGCTGGATCCACTGCCTGCCGCACGCCGGCGCGATCGAGGTCCGAGACATCGGCTGGGCCGGCCGACCGGGCAGCTCCCTCCTCCTACGATCGACACATGAGTGCGTGGAATGCGAGCTTGGACGCGGCGGGGATACGGGAGCCGGACCTGCGGCGGCACTACAGCGCCCAGCGCGATGCGGTCGCGCGTTTCAGGCGTGCCTCGTACCTCGCGGCCCGCTTGCTGTTGCCGAAGCCGGTGCTGCCCCACGTAGTGGCGGCGACGGCAGTGATGCACCATGGGGACAACCTGCTGGACACCGGCCCGAAGCCACAGCGCGTCGCGGCGTGGACATCGTGGGAGCAGGAGGTGCGCAAGGCGCTGGACAGCGGGGTCAGCCACGATCCGCTGATCCGTACGCTGCTGCACACCACAGCCGCGTACCCGCGGCTCAGGAAGGTGGTGGAGGAGTACCTGTCCACTGCCACCGCCGAGTTGGAGTTCACCGGCTTCGCCACCGAGGCCGACTACCAGGCCTATCTGGACGCCTACTCGCTGCCCGCCTTCATGCTCGTCGCCTCTCTGCTGGGCCCCGAGCACGACGACGGGGACTTCCGGGCCGGGTGCCGGACGTTCATCGACGGCAGCCAGCGGCTGGATTTCGTCAACGACCTCGCCGAGGACCTGGCAGAAGGGCGACTGGGCATCCCGGCGGAGACGCTGGCCCGCTTCTCGGTGACGGAGAACGACCTCGCGGAGGGGCGCGAATCGCAGGGCGTACGAGAGCTGGTGGAGCACCAGATCGAAAGGGCCCGCATCTCGTTGCTGGCGGCCAAGGCGCGGCCCGCCCTGACCGCGAACCCCGACGGCGTGTTGTTGGGGGCGGTCGTCGAGATCGAGCTGCTCACGGCGGACGCGGCGCACGCGTGGGGTGCCCAGTTGCTGCGAGGCTCCGCATCACCGCCGGTGGTGCGCTCGCTACACGTGCTGCTGAGCGCTCGCCGAAGGGTTCGCAGACGACGCGTAACCGGTCGTCGCCGGTGATGCGCCCGCCTTCGAGCGGCTCCGGTGACGCCGGCCGAGGCGCCGGCGCAGCCTGGCTCGCCACGCAGTGACCCGCCCCTACGTGCCCTTCGACCCGTTGCGGCTGGAGGGCACCGACACCACCGTCCGGCTCTACCGGCACGCAGGCGGCCTGGAAGGCCGCCCTTTTCGCCCGCTCACGAGCCGCAACAGCCGCCCGCCTGAGCCTCCTCGGCAGCCGCCACCTCGGCCGCGGCGGGGACGCCGAGCTGGACGAGCTGCGGCGCGGGCGCGCAGCAACCACCACTGTCGCCCTCAGCCGCGTCGGGAGCGTCGAACAGCCCGGCGCCACCGCAGACTCCGGTCTCGGGCAGGGTGAGTTCTACGCGGTCGGCCGCGTCCAGGTCGCCGGCGATCGCCGCGGCCACGGAGCGGACCTGCTCGTAACCGGTCATCGCCAGGAACGTCGGGGCACGGCCGTAGGACTTCATCCCGACCAGATACACGCCCTGCTCGGGGTGGGAGAGCTCGCGGCGGCCGTGCGGGGGGACGGTGCCGCAGGAGTGCTGGTTGGGGTCGATCAGCGGCGCCAGGGCGACGGGCGCCTGGAGGCGCTCGTCGAGCCCGAGGCGGAGTTCCTCCAGGAAGGACAGGTCGGGGCGGAAGCCGGTCAGCACGATGACCTCGTCGACCGGGTCCAGGCGGCGGTCGTCCTCGCCCACCAGGATCAGGCGGCCATCGTGCGCCCGTTCGATCGCCTCGGTACGGAATCCGGTGACCGCGTCCGCGTGGCCGTCGTCGACGGCGGCCTTGGCCGCCAGGCCCAGGGCTCCGCGCGCGGGGAGCTGGTCGGCTTCACCGCCGCCGAAGGTGGAGCCCGAGATACCTCGGCGCAGGATCCACACGCCTTTGGTACCCGCGCCGTCGTCGGACTTGGCGAGGTCGGCCAGGTGGGCGAGGGCGGTGAAGGCGGAGGCGCCGGAGCCGATCACGGCGGTGCGCCTGCCCGTGTACCGGGCACGGACGGCGGGGTCCTTCAGGTCCGGTACGCGGTAGGTGATCCGGTCCGCCGCGGCCTTCTCGCCGAGCGCGGGCAGTCCGCTGCCGCCGGCCGGGGAGGGCGTGGCCCAGGTGCCGGAGGCGTCGATGACGGCCCGGGCGAAGAGGCGTTCCTCACCGCCGCCGGCGTGGGCGATGTGTACGAGGAAAGGCCGGGCCTCGCGGTCTGCGTCGACGATGCGGTCCCGCCCGGTGCGGGAGACGCCGGTGACGCGCGCGCCGGTGCGGACACGGTCGCCGAGGACGGCTGCGAGCGGCTGCAGATACAGGTCGGCCCAGTCGCGGCCGGCGGGGTAGGCGGCCGGGTCGGGGCGGGTCCAGCCGGTGGGGGCCAGGAGCTTCTCCGCGGCGGGGTCGATGACCTCGCCCCAGGTGGAGAACAGGCGCACGTGTGCCCACTCGCGCACCGCGGCGCCGGCGGTGGGTCCGGCTTCCAGGACCAGGGGCTCGATGCCCCGGTCGATGAGGTGGGCCGCGGCGGCCAGGCCTGCGGGGCCGGCTCCGATCACGACGACGGGCAGCTCGGTGGCGGCGGGCGCATTCACGGCGACTCCCTGCGTATTTCGATATCTGTCGATGACTTGCGCGGCCCAGCATGGCACTTGCATCGATAAACGTCAACATAGACGTTCATCGATCCCAGGGGAAGGCTCGATCCGCGCAGGTCGCCATCGGCGGGTGGATCGGCGAGGGCGGCCCGCCCGGAGTACCGACGGCTCGGCCGAGACCGTTGCCCGCTGAACCCGCACGGCCGCCATCACGTCACGGCCACTGCGCCGCAAGCATGGGTAAGGCCGTGAACCGGTTCCTGCCGCCCGGGCGGGTCGCGGCGCCGTCGACGTCTCCGAGCGACATGTCGGCTTCGACCCGGGACGGGGCGCCCCGGCCGGCACCGCTTCCCAGGGGCCGTCGGGGCCGTCAAGGTGGGCGGTCGGTAGGGCGATCTCCGCACACGGGTGGCGAGCCGGGTGGAGCCGCTCCCTTCGGAGGCGGCTTCACCTCCCGTCGAGAGATCGCCGATACGCGGCCGATACACGGTTGAGCCTGGGCGGAGGTACGGTGCTGGCAGGGTGAGAGGGCCCCCGAACCTACCTCCGGACGGAAAAGATGCCCGCTTCAGCAGCCGACGGGGGCGCGCCCGTGTCCATGCCCGCGCCCGTGACGATCCTGCTCGTCGAGGACGACACGGTGATCCGCAGATCCGTCACGATGGCGCTGGAGCGCTACGGCTACCGCGTCACCGCTGCCGCCGACGGCCTGACCGGGCTCGAACTGTTCCGGGAGGGCCGGCACGACCTGCTGTTGCTGGACGTGATGCTGCCCGGCCTCGACGGCATCGGGCTGTGCCGCCGGATCCGGGAGACCAGCATGGATCCCGTCCTGATGATGTCGGCGCGCGGCGACGCCCTGGACGTCGTCTCCGGCCTGGAGGCAGGGGCCGACGACTACGTGGTCAAACCCGTCGACACCGCCGTGCTGGTGGCCCGGATCCGTTCGCTGCTGCGGCGGGCCGCCTTCACCCCGGCCCCCGGTCCGGCGGCCGGGCCCGTGCTCGACCGCCCGGGCGCGTCGGACCAGCCGGACCCGCTGGACCGGTCGAAGGGACCCGGCCGGGACCGGCACGCTCGGCTCGTCTTCGGCGACCTGGCCATCGACACGGGCGGCCTGGAGGTGTTCCGGGCCGGTGAACCGGTCGCGCTGGCCCCCACCGAACTGCGGTTGCTGCTGGAGTTCGCCGCGAACCCGGGCATCGTGCTGGACCGGCAGACCCTGCTGCGTGACGTGTGGGACTACGGCTGGGACGGCGACAGCCGCGTGGTCGACCTGTGCGTGCAGCGCCTGCGGAAGAAGATCGGGGCCGAGCGGATCGAGACCGTCCGCGGCTTCGGCTACAAACTGCGGCGCTGACGTGGAGACCGTACGCGCGCTGCCGCACTGGCGTTCGCTGCGCTGGAAGATCGCGCTGCTCGTCACCGTGGCGTGCTGTGCCGTCGCGGTGACCGTCGGGCTGCTGGTCCACCGCAGCACCCTGGAACGGTCGATGAACGACGGTGCGGCCAAGGCCGTGTCCCAGTTGTCCGGCGCTGTGGAGGACTACGAGCGGGACGGCGTCCCGCCCGACGGTCTGGTCGTCGCGCCCGGGGAGATGCCCGACGAACTCCTGCGCCGCCTCCAGGACCGGCGGGGCAGGGCGGCCGGCTCCGCCACCTGGTACGACGGCGACAGTCCCGGCGACCATCCCTCGATGTGGGCCGCTCGGACCCTTCATGGCGCTCCCGTGGCGGTGAGCGCCGACATGACCTCCGACCTGCTCACCCGGCGGGCGCTGGACCGTCACATGTGGAAGTACTCCCTGGCGGCGCTGGCGGTCGTCGTGCCGCTGTCGGCGCTTGCCGCCGAGTTGCCGATCCGGAGACTGCGCCGGGTGGCGCGGACCGCCCGCCGGATCGACGGGGGCGACCTGGCCGCCAGGACCGCGGCCGGGGGCCGGGGCGGTGACGAGATCACCGAGATCTCGGCCACCGTCGACTCGATGGCCGACAGTCTGCGCGAACGTCTGCTGACCGAGCAGCGCTTCACCGCCGACGTCGCCCATGAGCTGCGTACGCCACTCATGGGTCTGGTGACCGCGAGCGGGCTGCTTCCCGAGGACGAGACCACCGACCTGGTGCGTGACCGGGTGGGGGTGCTGCGGACGCTGGTGGAGGAGCTGCTGGAGATCTCCCGGCTCGACGCGGGCGCCGAGCGGGCTGAACTCAGGCCCGTACCGCTCGCCGAGATGGTCGCAGAGTCCGTGGCCCGCACCGGGCTGGACACGCGGTTCACCGCCACCGATGCCAGGTCGGCGCAGACCGATCCACGCCGGCTCGACCGGATCGTCGCCAACCTCGTCGTCAACGCCCACCGGCACGGCCGCACGCCCGTCGAGGTCGAGGTGGCCGGGACGACCGTGACCGTACGGGACCACGGCCCGGGCTACTCGGCGGAGTTGCTCGCGGACGGCCCGCAGCGATTCCGCACGGGTGCGTCGGAGCGCGGCCGCGGGCACGGCCTCGGGCTGACCATCGCGCTGGGGCAGGCCCGGGTCATCGGGGCGTCGCTGGAGTTCGCGAACGCTCCCGGCGGCGGGGCGCTCGCCACCCTCCGGCTGCCGGCCGCGGGCTGACGCCGAACGGCCGATACCGAACGGATGCCCGGCCGAGCGGTGCCCGATCCGTGGCCGGAGCCCGGCGGAGATCCGCTCCGCGGAAGGTGGCCGACGTGCGTGAACGCCACGCACCCGCCCCCCTTGGAGGTGTCCCTCCCATGTCACCGGTTCCCTTTTCCGGAGAGCCCGGCGCAGACCGGGCCCAGCCCTCGTGGTCCACCGGCTCATGGCTCCCGTCCCGCCGGCACGACCGGTCCGGGCGGCGCTTCACGGCCGGTCCCGCCACGGACGCCGCCGCACTGGTCACCCTGGCAGTCCTCGCCGTCGCCGTGCTCACCTCCGGCAACAGCCCGGGAGCCGGAGCGGGTTCACTGCCGTGGCCGCCCGAGGGGCAGACGAGCGTGGTGGTCGAGGGCCTCGGCGCCCACGGTGACCTCGGTACGCGGGGCGAGCGGACACCGGTGCCGATCGCCAGCGTCACCAAGGTGATGACCGCCTGGGTGATCCTCCGCGACCGTCCGCTGCGCGCGGGCGAGGACGGCCCCCTCGTCACCGTCGACCGGACCGCCGCAAACGAGTCCGTCTCGGGCGTGGAGTCGAGTGTGCCGGTCAGGGAGGGTACGCGGCTGAGTGAACGACGGCTGCTGGAACTGCTGTTGATCCCCTCCGGCAACAACATCGCCCGGCTGCTGGCCCGCTGGAACGCCGGCTCGCAGGAGGCCTTCGTCACGAAGATGAACCGGGCGGCCCGTGACCTGGGGATGCGCCACACCACCTACACCGGCGCCAGCGGCATCGAGCCCACGACCACCAGCACCTCGGCCGACCAGCTGAGGCTGGCCCGCCGGGTCATGCGCGACGAAGTGTTCCGGACCGTCGTCGCCATGCCCGGCACCACCGTGCCCGGTGTCCCCGGGACGATCCGCAACACCAACACCCTGCTCGGCACGGCGGGCGTGATCGGCCTCAAGACCGGCTCCAGCACTCCCGCCGGCGGCGCCCTGATGTGGGCGGCCACCGCGTCCGACAGCGGGGGCCGGGATCGGCTGATCCTCGGAGTGGTGCTGCACCAGCGCTCCGGCACCGACCCCCGGCAGGGGCTGCGGGCCGCTCTCGCCAGGAGCCACGCGCTGATCGAGGGCATACGACGTTGGCTGTCGACGACCTCGCCCGGAACACGGTGAGACGGCAGTGACACACTCCCCCGCCACCGCGCCCGCCCGGCCGGAACCCGATGCCGTCCGCCCACGGACCGAGGCCACCGGCGTCCGGCGGCCGCCGCCGGTCCTCGGCTCGCTCGCGATCCTGGCCACGCTGGTGATGCTGGGCCACGCCCTTGTCCCCAACCGGGTCGGCCGTCTCGGCAGCCTCGTCGAGACCTTCCTGCCCTGGACGGGTCTGGCCGTGCCGCTGCTGCTCCTGTGCGCCCTGGCCCGCCGGTCCCGGGCCGCCGCCGTACCGGTGCTGCTGCCGGCCGTCGTCTGGTGCTCGCTCTTCGGCGGGACACTCGTCGACAAACGGGAGGACGGCGGCAACCTGACCGTCGTGACGCACAACGTCAACGAACACAATCCGCGGCCGGTGCGCACCGCCCGTGCCCTGGCCGGCTCCGGCGCGGACGTGCTGGCTCTCGAAGAGCTGGGCGGCCCGTCGACAGCGACGTACGAGAGAACGCTGGCCGACACCTACCCGTACCACTCCGTGCACGGCACGGTCGGTCTGTGGAGCAGGTATCCGGTCGCCGACGCCCGTACGGTCGACATCGCGCCCTGGCCCCGTGCCCTGCGCGCCACCGTCCGCACGCCCGAGGGACCGGTCGCGGTCTTCGTCGCCCATCTGATGTCCGTCCGCTTCACCGCCGGCTCGGGGTTCGCCTCCGACGCACGTGACGCCGCCGCGCGGCGACTCACCGCCGCCGTGCGCGCCGAGTTGCTCCCCCGCACGATCCTCGTGGGCGACCTGAACGGTACGACCGACGACCGGGCGCTGTCCGGGCTCACCTCCCGACTTCGGTCCGTGCAGGACGAGTCGGGCGCGGGGTTCGGTGCCAGCTGGCCGGCCTCGTTCCCGGTGGCCCGGATCGACCACATCCTTGTACGCGGTGTGGAGCCGCGGTCCGCCTGCACCCTCCCGGCCACCGGCAGCGACCACCTGCCGGTGGCGGCGTCGGTGCGGGTGTGAGCGCGGGCTCCCGGAACGGCCGGGCCCGGAGCCGGTCGTGGGTGAATCCGGCGAGCGGGCGGCCCACGCCTCGTCGGCGCAGGCCGCCCGCCACCCGGCCGCGGACGCAGTCGCTCGCCTTCACTGTGAGCGGCGAGCAGTGAGCGGCGAGCCGTGAGCAGTGAGCAGTGAGCAGTGAGGCATCGAGGCATCACAGCCGTACTGAAGGAGAAGGCACTCACCGTCGACCGATCCTTGCCGGAGGCAGCTCACCCGTGGCCATCAGCAAACCCGCCCCACCCGGGCCGGCTCCCCGGAGCCGGGGACCACAGCCCGGCCGACGGGGCCAGGAAGGGTGGCACTTCAACTCCTCCCTCGCCCTGACCATGCTTCTGCCCGTCGTCGTCGTCGCGCAGGGACCGATCCGCCGCGCCCTGGCCACTCCGGTGATGCAGAGTTGGATGACCGTGTTCGTCGCGATGGTGGTCCAGGCACTGCCGTTCCTCGCTCTCGGCGCGCTGCTGTCGGCGGCGATCGCCGTGTTCGTACCGCCCTCGTTCTTCGCCCGTGCGCTGCCCGCCCGTACCGCCCTCGCCGTTCCGGTCGCCGGTGTGGCGGGGGCGGTACTGCCCGGTTGCGAGTGCGCGTCCGTGCCGGTCGCCGGCGCCCTGGTGGGGCGGGGCGTCACACCGGCGGCGGCGCTCGCCTTCCTCCTCTCCGCCCCGGCGATCAACCCGGTCGTCCTGACCGCCACGGCCGTCGCCTTCCCGCACGATCCGCGGATGGTCCTGGCCCGTTTCCTGGCGAGCCTGCTGGTGGCCTGTGCGATGGGCTGGTCGTGGCAGCGCCTCGGCCGCCCCGGCTGGCTGCGGCTGCCGACACCGACGGAGCACACCGGTCCGAGCAGGGGCGAGAGGTTCTGGGGCTCGGTCCGGCACGACACGGTGCACGCGGGCGGCTTCCTGGTCCTCGGCGCGATGGCCGCGGCCACGCTGAAGACGGCGGCTCCGGCGAGCTGGCTGCTCACGGCGGCCGGTGATCCGGTCCTCGCGGTCCTGACCCTGGCGGTCCTGGCCGTGGTGCTGTCGATCTGCTCGGAGGCCGACGCGTTCGTGGTGGCGTCGCTGACCCCCTTCTCACTGACGGCCAGGCTGACGTTCCTGGTGGTCGGTCCGATGATCGACCTGAAGCTGTTCGCGATGCAGGCGGGCACTTTCGGCCGCGGTTTCGCGCTGCGCTTCGCACCCGCCACCTTCGCCCTCGCCGTCGCGGGCTCAGTGCTGACCGGCACGGTGTTGCTGTGAACCGGCAGACGCAGGCGGCGGTCCTGCTCCTGATCGGCGTGGCCCTGCTGCACGGGGCCCTCAGCGACCTGTACCTGCGCTACGTCAAGGAGGGGTTGCGCCCGCTGCTGCTGGCCGCCGGGACACTCCTGGTGGTGACCGCGCTCGCGACGGCCTGGTACGAGTGGCGGCGCGCGCGTCGCGAGGAGCGGGGCACCGGCACCGGTGACGGTGACGGAACCCGGGGGCACGCCCACCGCGAGTCCCGCGTTTCCTGGCTCCTCGTCCTCCCCCTCTTCGCCCTCGTCCTCGTCGCCCCGCCCGCCCTGGGTTCCTACAGTGCGACGCACACCGGCACGGCCCTGCAGCAGCCGTACGGCTACGCGGAACTTCCGGCCGGAGACCCCGTGCCGATCGGCCTGGTCGACTACGCGGGCCGGGCGTTCTACGGCCACGGCCGATCCCTCGAGGGCCGCAGCGTGCGCCTCACCGGTTTCGTCGCCGTGACCCCCTCGGGAACCCCCTACCTCGTCCGCATGGCGCTCAACTGCTGTGCCGCGGACGCCCAGCCGGTGAAGATCGGCCTCACCGGGAACATCCCGCCCGTACTGCAGCCGAACGCGTGGCTGGAGGTGACGGGGAGGTACACCGCCCGACGGGCCCGGGACCCGGTGAACGACGGCCCGATCCCCTTCCTCAGGGTCACCGCGGCCAGGCCGGTGCCGACGCCCCGCGACCCCTACGACGAAACCTGGAACAACTGAGCGACCAGCCGGCCGGGGCCGCTCGTCCGTGCCGGCGCGTCAGGACGGCGTGCCGGGCGCCGCAGAGGTGGCCGGCACCGGGGGCGAGCGAGACCCTCGGACGTTCTTGCATATGATGTGCAAGTGCATGAATATCGCATAAGAACAGCCGTGCCCGCAGACCTGGGCGGGGCGCGGGCGGTGATGCTCGACGCCGTCTACCGCGACTTCGGCACCGGTTACGTGCCGGACTGGCACGCCGACATCGTCGACCCGGAGTCCTTCTATCTCACCCCGCCCCGGCACACGCTGCTGGTCGCCGTGGACGTGTCGGACGGGACGGTGGCCGCGACGGCCGCGCTGGACGCGCGCGGTCCGGCCCATCCGCCGAACCCGCCGTGGCTGTCCGAGCGCTACCCGTCGGGCGCGACCGCCCAACTGCGACGGGTGTACGTGCGCCCGGAGCATCGCCGCCGCGGACTGGCCCGGCGCCTGGTGGACGGACTGCTGGACTTCGCGCGCACGGAGGGCGGCTACCGGGCCGCGTATCTGCACACGTACCCGCACTCTCCCGGCGCGCTGGGACTGTGGCAGACCCTCGGCAGGGTCGTGTGCGACGAGCGGACGGAGGTGCCCGGCGGCGGCAGCGGCGTCGTGCACTTCGAGATCCCCCTTCACTAAATGAAAATCATGTTCATATGATGGTGGTCGACACCGTTGGAAGACCGCGAAAGACGGAACCAGGACCATGAGATCCCCCCGCCCACGCCTGCCGGCCGCCCTGCTGCTCGCGCCCCTGCTCGCCGGCTGTTTCTCCTCCCCCCAGGACGACTCGTCCTCCCACTCCCCCGGCTCCGGAGGACGTCTGCGCGTCGCGCTCGCCTTCCCGCCCGCGGAGCACTACTCCCCCTACGGCCAGGACGCCCTCGTCCTGACCCGACTCGGGGTCGCCGAGGGGCTGACCCGGCTCGACGCCAACGGCACCGCGGCGCCCGCGCTCGCCGAGTCCTGGCGCGGTGAACGGGGCGGAAGGAGCTGGGTGTTCACGCTGCGGGACGCGACCTTCCAGGACGGCACCGACGTCACCGCCGAGGCGGTCGCCGCCGCCCTCACCCACGCCGCGTCGGCCGAGCCCGCGCCCGCCGCCCTCTCCGGCGTCGAGCTGACCGCCCGAGCCCTCGGCGACGACCGGATCAAGGTCACCACCGCCACCGCCGACCCCGTCCTGCCCCAGCGGCTGACCAGCCCCGGCCTGACCGTGTTCTCCCCCAAGGCGTACGGCAGGAGCGGCACGGTGAACCCGGTGGGCACCGCCACCGGCCCCTTCCGGCTCACCAGGATCACCGGCGACACGGCCGCCTCCCTCGACCGCTTCGACGGCTACTGGGGCGGACGGGCCCAGGCGTCCGGCATCGACGCCCGGTTCGTCTCCGACGGCACCGCCCGCGCCAACGCGCTGCGCACCGGCGAGGTGGACATCGCCGAGGCCCTCCCCGTCTCCCAGGTCTCCCGCCTCGAGAAGGCCACCGTCCACCAGAACAACACCGCCCGGAACACCAGCCTGTACCTCAACACCCGAGCGGGGGTCTTCAGTGAGGCGGGCCTGCGCGCCGCCGCCCGGGAGGCGATCGACACCTCCGCCCTCGCCGAGGGCGTCTTCGAGGCATACGCCGAGCCCGCACGGGGCCTCTACGGCCCGGCCCTGACCTGGGCCTCCGGCAAGCGGACCGAGCCCACCGGCCGGTCGAGGGCCACCGACCCGAAGGGCAGGAGGATCACCATCGCCACCTACGACGACCGGCCCGAACTGCCCGAGACCGCCCAGGTGCTCCAACAGCAGCTGGAAGAAGCCGGGTTCACCGTGAAGCTGGAGGTGCGTACCTACGCGCGACTCGAAAGCGACCTGCTGGCCGGGAAGTTCGACGCGGCCGTGGCCTCGCGCAACATGATGCTGGACACCGGCGACCCGGTCACCGTCCTGGCCGGCGACCACACCTGTGACGGCTCCTACAACCTGTCCTTCCTGTGCGACAAGAACGTGGACGCAACCGTGGCCGCCGCCGGGGCCGCGGCCGATCCGGGCAAGCGGCAGGACGCGGCGATGAAGGCGGAGGCCGCGATCCTCGGCACGGACGCGGTGATACCCCTGGTGCACCTCAAGGTCGCCACGGGGATCGACACGTCCGTCAAGGGCGCCGTACTCGACCCCTACGAGCGGGAGTTCGTCGGCACCGGGACCCGGCGCTGACCGCGCCCCGGGCCGGGCTCCCTGCCGCCCCGCGCTCCCTCGCGCCGGGTGCAGTCCCCGCCCTGCTCTGGCGGGCGGTGCTCACGGCCGGTCTCGTCTGCGCGATCGGTCTGCTGCCGTGGCTCTCGCACACCGACCCGGCGCTGACCGTACTCAGGGCCCGCTCCGCCGAGCGCGCCCCGACGCCCGGGACGCTGCACGCGATCCGGGACCGACTCGGTCTGGACGAGGGCCCGTGGACCCTGCTCGTACGGTGGCTCGACGGTCTTCTGCACGGCGACGCGGGCCGGTCCTGGGTGTCGGACACGGAGGTCCTGCCCGCCGTGATCCAGTCTTTGGGCGCCTCCCTGCTCCTGATGGCCGGGGCCGTCCTCGTCGCCGTACCGACCGCCGGGGCCGTGTGTGCGCGCACGCTCGGGCTGGGCTCCCGCCGGCGTCTCGGCGGTCGCCGCCCCGGCGGCAGCGGCTCGGCGGTGCTCGCGTCCCTGCCCGAGTTCCTCGTCGCCACCGTGCTGGCCTCGGTCGTGGGCGTTCAACTGGGCTGGCTGCCCGCGCTCGGCTGGTACGGCCCGCAGTGGATGGTGCTGCCCGCCCTCGCCCTCGGCCTGCCCGCCGGAGCCGTCCTCGGACGGATGCTGGACGATCTGTTGCCGGCCGCCTTCGCCGAACCGTGGGCGTCGGCCGCCGCCGCCCGCGGAACTCCGCCCGCCTCGATCGCCCGGCAGGCGCTGCGTCGTTGCGTGCCCGGGCTCCTGCCCAACCTCGGCCTCTTCGTGGTGGGCCTGACCGGCGGCTCCGTCGCCGTGGAGCAGATCTTCGACATCCCCGGTCTCGGCCGGCTCAACCTGCGCGCCGCCCTCGCCCAGGACATCCCCGTCCTGCAGACCGGCACCCTCGTCCTCCTGGCACTCGCGGCACTGACCGCCGGGCTCACCCGGTGCGGCATGCGGTGGCTCATCGGGCCCGCGTTGCGCGACGGCGCCCTGCACTCCCTGCACCGCCCCGCCCCGCCCGCACCCCGTGCCGTACCCCTGCTGTACGGGCTGCTGCTCACCGCCGTCATCACCCTCGGTCTGTCCCGTGCACCGCTCACCCTCGACACCGCGGCCCGCCTCCAAGCCCCCTCCGCCTCACATCCCTTCGGCACCGACGCCCTCGGCCGGGACGTACTCGCCCGGGTCGCGCACGGCGCGCTCACCACGCTCGGCGCCGCCCTCGCGGTGAGCGCGGCCGCCCTGCTGATCGGCGTCCTGCTGGGCCTGCTGCCCCGTCTGTCGGGGCCCTTGGTCGATACCGTCAACGCCGTACCACCCGTGCTGGTGGCGCTCCTGGTCACCGGCGTCGCGGGCAGCGGTCCCTCTACTCCTGCGCTCGCGGCCGCCGCCGTGGCCTGGGCTCCCCTGGCCGCGCACACCTCCGCCCTGCTCCGGCAGGAGCGCGCCACCCTGCATCTGACGGCGACCCGCGCCCTCGGTGCCGGCCCCTGGTATCTGCTCCGGCACGAACTGCTCCCCGCGGTCCTGCCGCCCGTCGTCCGCCACGCCCTGCTCAGGCTCCCGGGCGTCGTGCTCAGCCTGGCCGCGCTCGGCTTCCTGGGCCTCGGCGCGCAGCCCCCGTCCCCCGAGTGGGGCCGTCTTCTCGCCGAGAACCAGCCCTATGTCGAACGCGCCCCCTGGGCCGTCCTGGCGCCCGCGACCGCCCTTGCCCTCCTCGGCGCCCTGGCCGTCACGGCGGCGGGCGGGGTCCGCCTCCCCCGGCGCAGGCGCGCGAAGCCGACCGCGGGCATACGGCCCGCCGTGCACGAGCCGGCCCAACAGCCGCTCCTCGCCGACTCTCCCTGAGGGATCGCCGGAACGGCTCACCCGACACGGCACGGCCGAGGCGGGACGACGCCGCGTCACCCGTGCGACGGTCGTTTCCTCGGTCGGCGTCAGTGCCGGGTGAACCGGCGCAGGGCGTCCCGTACGGATGGCGCGAGCCTGTCCGGGTGGCCACGGTCGTGCAGGAGGTGGTCCACGCCGGGCAGCATCACCCGGCCCGGTCCACTGGCACGCGCACGGTGCAGGGCCCTCGTCAGGGCGTCCGTCGTGGCACAGGGCACCTGCGCATCGTCCGTGCCGCACGTCAGCAGTACTGTGATCCCCGGCCGGAGCGCGGCGGCGGCGTCCGGCGGGTACACGGCGTCGTCGCTCTCCACGAAGCGGGCGTCGGGTCCCTGGAACGCCTCGAAGAGCCGGGCGACCGCGGGCGGCAGGTCCGCGGTGTCGACGGGGCGGTGTGCCCGCAGGGACGTGACGGCACCGTGGACGGCCGTGACGATGGTCCGCTGCTCGTCCGGCGTCAGTACGCCCTGGGCCGTCGCTTCGGCGATCTGGTTCTCGAGCTGGAGCGCGACAAGATCCAGCATGCGGATCGCCTGTGGCTGGAGAAGCGCCAGACCGGCCGGGCGCGGAAGAACGGAGCCGCTCAGCAGCAGTCCCGTCATCGCCCCCTCGCTGTGTCCCACGACGAGTAGCGCGTGGGGGTCGGTCTCCGGCTGATCACGCAGTACCGCGTAGGCGGCTCGTGCCTGGCGGACGAACGCCGGGTGGTCGAGTTCCTCAGGGTGTTCCCGGTAGGCGCCCAGCCCGGTGCGGCCGGTGCCGTACTTGTCGAACCGCAGCGTGGCGATGCCGTCGCCGCCCAGCGCCCCGGCCACCTGCGCCAAGGTGTCCGGCGTGCTTCCGGGGGGCTGGTTGCCGTCGCGGTCGGTGGGTCCGCTGCCGGGCAACAGCAGTGCCGCTCGCATCCGTTGTCCGGCCCGGTGCTCGGGAACGTGCAGGGTCCCGAAAGCGGTCGTGCCGTCGGCCGTGAAGGCGATCTCGCGGTCGGCGGCCGGCACGCGGCCGGGCCTCGCCTCGGCCGGGGCGGCGGTGACGACGGCCAGCACCGTCAGAGCCGCCGCCAGCCCGGAGAGCATCCGCCCGCCCCTCACGAAAGGGCACTCTCGACCAGCGCGACGGTCGCGCGGGGGTCCTCGACCTGGAGGACCAGGCGTGTGTATCTCTCGTCGGCGAGTTCGACCACGACGGCCTTCGCGGGGTCCCTGACGTCCCAGAAGACCTTCTCCCCGTGCTGGTGGAACGTGCCCGCGATGATCACCCCGGGCACGTGGGAGCCCGGCGCGCGCATTCCCTTGGGCTCGGCGGCCATACCGGGGTCGGCGGTCACGCCGCGCACGTTGGCCAGCGGGATGGTCAGACTCCCCTTGAAGGCCCAGAGCTTGTCGAGTCCCTCCATCATGACCACGAGGTCGTCTCCGTCGATACGTATCACTGCCATGTCGGGTTCCGTTCTCCGGTGAGGGAATCGAGGCGTCGGGCCAGTGCGGCGCCGACGTCGTCGGGATTGCCGCGCAGGAGGATTCCGAGCGCGGCGGAGGTGAGGGCGGCGGCCATGTCGGCGGGGACCCCGAGCGCGTCGGCGATCGCCCGGTCGACGGCGGCCAAGGCCGTCCGCACCTCGGTCGCGACCTCCTCGTCGACGGGTGCGCGTTCGACCGCGGCGAGGAGGAGCAGACCGAGGTCGGCGGAGGTGACCAGCCGTAGTACGGCCGCGACGTCCGGCGCGTCGGCGAGGGTCTCGAGCAAAGGACGCAGGTCGTCGGCGAGATGGCGGTGCAGAGCGGTCAGATAGAGACCGCGTTTACTGCCGAACGTCTTGTACAGGCTGTTGCGGTGCACACCGAGGTGGCCGACGAGGTCGTCCACGGAGACACCGTCATACGCGCGCCCGCCGAAAAGACCTACGGCGGCACGCACCACCTCTTCCTCGTCGAATGCTCTTGGTCTGCCCATGGCCACCACCGTAGACAGTTGAGGAACGATCAGTCAAGAACGACCGTTCCTGAAAACTGTCCCCGCGCCGCCGGACAGGCTCCGCCGAGCGGGTCGGGACGGCGCTCGGCGGCCGTCGCGGTGGGGCCACGACGTCGTTCGGCCTGCCTGATCCGCGAGAAGTCCGGCAGCGTGTTGACCAGCTTGCCCGGCCGCAACCCGTTGCGGCGGACGACGTCGAGTGACCGCGCACGGGCCATGGAATCCGCGGCCCGCAGCGGCCGGTCCAGCGGTGGGTCGTCACAGCAGCGGCGACGCCGCGGGTGCCCGGGCGCCGGCGCGCCTCAGGACGTCGGCGCGGTCGGCCCCTCCTCGTTCCGCTCGCGGTGCGGCACCGCCGACAGCATGGTCAGCACGCTCCCCGCCAGGGCCCACGCCGCCAGCACCAGCAGGGGTTCGAGCACGGCGTTGCCGTCGAAGTACGCGAACGAGCGGGCCGTCCACGTCCCCGCGCCCGGCGGCAGCGCCGGACCGATCGACGCCCAGAACGGCGGCAGCATGGGCAGCGGGAAGGCTCCGCCCGCACTCGGATTGCCGGCGACCACCACCAAGAGGATCGCCAGCCCGATACCGACGACGTCGAAGAAGCCCTGGAGGGCCAGAGTGACGGCGCCGACGGAGAACGTGACCAGGGCTCCGAGTCCCCACAGGGCGGCCACGCTGCCGGGCAGCGCGCCCAGGACCGGACCGACGATCACCGCGCCGCCCAGTCCGCCGACGAGCGCGGCCAGGGCCACGGCGCCGAGCCTGACGGCCGCGCGGAGCGGGTCGGCGGGGCGGGCGCCGGCACTGATCGCGATGATCGAGGCGCACAGATAGCCGCCGACGCACCAGCCCACGACCACGTAGAAGGACGACAGCCCGTCGAAGTCCTGCGGCGAGGACGGGGCCACGTCGACCGTCCGTACCGTGCGCCCCGAGGCCCTCTCCACGTCGGTCAGGAGGGCGCGCAGGCCGGTGGCGAGGGCGCTGCCGCCGCCGGAGGCGACCAGCAGGACGTCCCGGCGTCCGTCCGGATCCACGACCAGCGCCCCGTCGATCTCCCGGTGCAGGATCCGCTCGCGGGCCGTGGCCTCGTCGGTCACCGTGCGGGGGTCCAGCGGGGAGCCGGGCAGGCCCTCCAGCCGGGCCTTCTGCTGTGCGGCGGCTGCTCCGGGCGTGACGACCCCGAAGGGCACGTCCCTCATCCTCGGGTGGTGCAGGGCCCCCACGTAGGAGGCGATGAACAGCAGCTGGACGGCCACCACTGCGACCACGAGCAGGGCGGCGCGCGGAGTGACGGCCTTCTTCACCTCGCCGAGGAAGGAGCGGCCGGCCGGACCGGTCCCAGTGGTCTGGGGCATTACCCCAGGTGGAGGGAGCAGGGGGACCGTGGGGTTCTGCGGCGCCCTGTCCACCTGGTCCACGTTCTCCCTCGAGCTCCTGTCCATGGCCGACGCCCGCAGGACCGCCCGGGCCGGCGGCTATCTGCTGGCCACGGTCGCCCTCGGGCTCGCCCTGTCGTTCGCGGGCGGGGCTGCCGCCCAGGCCCTGTGGTGAGCCGTGCGGTCACCCGGAAGGCGCACCGGTGGCGCACCGTGCCGCCCGCGTTCGACCGGTGGCGTGCCGTCCGGTCGACGCTGACCTTCGGGCTCTGCCTCGGTGCCGTCACGGCCGTCGCCGGCCTCCACTACGGGGTGTTCGCCGCGATCGGGTGCTACGTCGACGCCTACGGAACACGGGATCCCTATCCGCGGCGGGGCCCCGTTCTGGGGCTGCTCTGCGCGGGTTTCGTGGTGACGTTCACGGCGGGTTCGCTGGTCGCGGGAGACGTCTGGGCGATGACGGCGGTGCTCGCCGTCGTGGCGGGCGGCGCCACCCTGTTCGTCCACACCCTCCATCTGAGCGGACCGGGCAGCTACTTCGTCGTCCTGGTCTCGGCGCTGGCCGCCTTCCTGCCCCCGGTGGGTCTCGCGGAGACGGTGACCCGGGCCGGCTGCGTCGCCATCGGCGCGTCCGTGTCCTGGCTGTCCGCCATGTCGGGCCGGCTCGTCCGGCCCTACGCGCCCGAGGAGCGTGCGGTCTCGGCCGCCTTCCGGTCGGTCGCCGCCTTCGCGGACACGGCCCGCCGTGCCGCGGCCGTGCCGCCACGGGGCGACTCCTCGGCCGCCCGGCGGAGCGCGTGCACGGCGGTGCACGCGGCGTGGGCGGCGCTCGAGGACGCCCGGGGCCGAGGCACGGCACCGGCTCCCCGACGGCTGGCGCTCTTCGACCTCATGGTGCGGCTGGAAGCGGTGTTCGACACGCTGCAGAACGCCGTGGAGCGGGGCGGGGACCCGGTGCCGGCCACGTGGGCTCCCTGGCTGAGGGCGTCGGCGGCGGCGGTGCGGGCCGGCGCGACTCCGGGGTCCCCGCTTCCACCGTCGGGCGGAAGCGCCCCCGCCCCGCCGAACCGTGCCGGTGGAACGCCGGGGGCCCCGCCTCTCTCGCGGCCCGCCCGGGCACCGCGGGCGCCGCGGTTGCCGCCGCGCCGGAGTCTGGGCGCCGAGATGCGTCACGCCGTGTCGTCCGCCTCCCCCGCCCCGACGGTCGCCCTGCGCGTCGCACTGGCCGTCGCGGTGGGCACCGTCCTGGGCTGGGCGCTCCCCCTGCTGCACCCGGCGTGGGTGGCCGTGGGAGCGGCCGCGTCACTCCAGGGCGGACCGGGCCGGCAGCCGTCGCAGCGCGTCGGTTCCCGGTTCGTCGGTACGGTGGCCGGAGTGGCGATCACGGTCCTCGTGGCCCAGGTCCACCAGCCCGGTACGGGGGCGACCGTGGCCGTCGCCACGGTGGTCCATGGCGTCTCGCGCGGCCTGCCCCCCAGCGCCCTGCTCCTGCGCACCCTGCTCAACACCCCCGTCGCGCTGCTGCTCGTGGACGCCGTCCTCCCGGAGCCGGACCTGGCGCCACTCGCCGCGTACCGACTGCTCGACCTCACCCTCGGCATGTGCCTCGGGATGGCCGCGGCCCTTCTGGTGAGGGGCGTGCCACTGCGCCGGGTGCGGGCCGCCGTCTCGGTGGCCGTGGCGGCGACGGGCTCGGCCGTGGGGGAACGCCTGCGCACGGGGACGTTCCACGCCGCCTCCGCGGCAACCGCCTGGCAGCGGACCTCGGACCTGTGGACCATGCACGCCTCGGTGCCCGTCGAGGAGATCCGCGCCACCGGTACCGCCGACCGGCTCTGGCCGTCCCTGCTGGCGATCCGCCGTCTGCTGTGCTGGAACCTCCTGCGCGATGCCTCGGCTCCGGCCCCGGACGAGAGCGCGCGGGTCGGAGACTTCCTCCGTGCCCTCTCCGGTGCGGCCCGCACCGACCTGCCCGGCTCCCCCGGCATCGGTTCGGCCCTGTCCCGCGTGCCCCGGACTCCGCGCCCGGCCCATGAACCGGAACTGCACCGAAGACTGACGGCCCTTCGGTCCGCCCTCGAGGACGCCGCTCTCCCACCGCCGGCCACGGAGCCACCGAGGGAGACGGATTGACTCCCGGCATGCCGGTGGTCGTGCGTCCCCGTCCCGTGCCTCACGGGCAACCTCTCACGAAGAGCGCACGCGCTGGTCTTCCCCCGGCTGCGTGGAGTACCCGCTCGTCCTCCGGACGAGCGGGTTGCGCGCGAGGGGCTCAGGCGACGGCCGGCTTCACGGCGGCGCGGCCGGACAGTGCCTGGTTGTAGCGGCGCAGCAGGAGCACGGCGGTCGCGGCGAGGCCGGTGAGGAGGCCGAGCCAGACACCGAAGGTCTCCAGGTCGGCAAGGTGGCCGAGCAGCCAGGCGGCGGGCAGGCCGATCAGCCAGTACCCGACGAGGGTGATGCGGAAGCCGCTCCTGGTGTCGTCGAGACCACGCAGCAGGCCGACGCCGATGTTCTGGGCGCAGTCGAAGAACTGCAGCACCGCCGCGACCGCGAGGAGCTTCGTGGCGATGTCCGTCGCGTTGTTCCCCTCAGGGGCCGAGGGGTCGAGGAAGGGGCGCAGCACCAACCCGGGGACGGTGAGGTAGACGACGCCGACCACCGCCATCACTGCGACCGCGCATGCCAGCGCGGTGTTCTTGAGGCGCCGGGCCGCCGTGATCCGGTTCAGGGCGAGTTCCCTGCTGACGTTGAGGGACGCGGCGTGGGACAGACCGACGGCTGTCTGGAAGACGATGTAGACGAGCTGGTTGACGGCGGTGTGTGCGGCCAGGGCGGCGCCGCCGAAGGTACCGATGATCAGGGCGACGACGGAGAAGAACCCGGCCTCGGAGCCGTAGGTCGCGGCGATCGGCAGGCCCAGGCCGGTGAGCCTGCGCAGCGTGGCCGGGCGGGCCTTCCACATCCGCACGTCCAGGAGCGGCGCCAGCCGGGGATCACGGCGGGCCGAGACATGGAGCGCCAGACAGGTCAGCGCGTACACGAGTGAGGTGGAGACGCCGATGCCGGGCAGACCCAGTTCCGGCAGGATCCAGACGCCGTCGATCAGGCCCCAGTTCAGGGCCGCGTTCACGGCGACGGAAGCGAGGGTGATCCGAAGCAGCGCCTGCGGGCGGCGCATGCCGACCGTGAACTGCCGTATCGCCTGGAACCACAGGCAGGGGATCAGACCGGGTGCGAGTGCCAGCAGCACCGGCCAGGCCGTCTCGACGACCTCGGGGTCCTGGCCGAGGAAGGCGACGGCCTGCCCGATCAGCAGGATGACGACCGCGCCGACGATGCCGGACAGGGTGGCCAGCGCCATCGCGGCGCGGACGATGTCCACCACCTCTTCCCTGGCCTCGTCGGTGAGGTGCTCGTCCTCGTCGGCGCGGGCGGAGGCGGCCGAGACCTGGTTGCCGACGGCCGTGACCATGCCGACGCCCATGGTGCGCAGCTGGTTGAAGACGACCAGCGCCAGGCCGCCGCCGGCCAGGGCCTCGGTGCCCATCAGGCCCATCACCACCGTGTCGGTGGTGGTGAGTGCGACCTGGGCGAGCTGGGTCAGGGCGAGCGGGACGGCCAGGGTCGCCAGGGCGCGGCCGTCGCGGAGGAGGGTGGTGAGCGGAGTCGGCATCGGCGTCAGTTCTCGCGGAGTCGGGTCAGCAGCTCGTCGATCTCACGCTCGACAGCCGGGTCGATCAGGTCGCGGGCGTTCATCCAGTCGTCGTCGAAGACGGTGTCCATGTACTTCTCGCCTCCGTCGTTGACCAGCGCGACCACGGTGGTGCCCGGAGGCCGCAAGGACATCCGGGTCAGCGCCTCGTACACGACGCCGCCCGCGGAGCCGCCGACGAGGAGGCCGAGACGGCGGGCCAGGACCCGTGCGGTGGCGAACGCCTCGACGTCGCCGACCTTGGCGCCCTCGTCCAGCAGGCGGTAGTCGACCATGGCGCCGATGGTGGCGCCCTCGGGAGTGCCGGTGCCGGACTGGTAGTAGCCGTGGGCGGGGGGCCCGAAGGCGATCGACCCCTTCGGCTCGACACCGACGATCCGTACACCCGGTACGGTCTTGCGCAGTTCGCCGCCGGTTCCGAAGAGCCCGCCGCCGGTCCCCACGGCGCCGATCAGGATGTCGACACGGCCGTCCAGAGCCGCGTCGATCTCGTGAGCCACCGGCCGGTAACCCTCCCCGTTCGCCATGTTGTTGTGCTGCTCGGTGAAGTAGGCGTTGTCGCTCTCGGCCGCCAGCTTCTCCGCGAACTCCTCGCGGGCGGCGGTGGCCAGCTCCTCGTCGCCCTCCTCCGCGACATGGACGAGTTCGGCGCCGAGCGCCTTCATGCCGCGCAGCTTGTCCGCGGCGGCGTGATGGTCGACGACCGCGGTGAAGGTGTAGCCGCGCTCGGCCGCGATCACGGCCAGCCCGAGACCGGTGTTGCCGGAGGTCGACTCGATGATACGGCCGCCGGGGCGCAGCAGTCCGCGTTCCTCGGCGTCGAGGACCATCTGCCGGGCCATGCGGATCTTCGCGGTGCCGGTCGGGTTGAACTGCTCGAGTTTGAGCAGCAGTCGGCCGCCCGTGGCGGTATGGCACAGCTCGAGGAGCGGGGTGTGACCTATGAGGTCGGAGACACGTCTGACCACGGCCGGACGCGCGAGCGCCTTGTCCATCGGAGGGCTCCAAGTCGGTTACGTCGGGGAGGGGGTCAGGCGAGTGGAGGGCGGTCGAGCCGCCAGCGGGTGGTGCCGCCGGCGGTGTCGAGGACGACCTTCGGGGGAAGCGGTAGTTCGTGGAAGGGGGACTCGTTGGAGTCCATCTGGTATCCGGCGGTGTTGGGGTAGACCAGGAGATCGCCGGCTGCCGGGCGCGTGGGGAACCGCACCTTGCGCCAGCTGACCATGTCCGACTCCAGGCAGGTCGCACCGCCCACGCAGGCGGCGTAGGGCTCGCCGTGCGGCTCGTGCCGGGGCAGCAGCACGGGATCCGGCAGGTACTCGCTGTCGAACCACTGCTCGGACAGGCTCAGGCTGCTGCCGTCCACGGTGACGATGCCGTAGCCGTCGCGGTCCTTCACGCCCTGTACGCGGAACACCGTGCACCCGGCCCGGTCCAGCAGGGCCCGGCCCGGCTCCAACAGGAGCTGCACGCCCGCCTCGCGCAGTCGTCCGGCGAGACCGTCCGCGGCGAGGACCGCGCGCAGGGCAGCGGCGCCCGCCACCGGCGAGTGGTACGGATAGAAGTCCGCCGGGTCGAAGGACCTGCCCGCGTGATAGTGCTCTGGCCGCTGCTCGCGCAGGAAGGCTTCCCAGTGGCCGGCGTCGGTGTAGTCGACGGCGAAGCCGCCGCCGATGCTGATCCGGTCCGCCCTGTGCCCCATGGCCCGGGCCTTGAGGCACAGCTCGACGAGTTCGCCCGCCGCCGAGGCGCGCAGTGAGGGGTCGTAGCCGGACAGGTGGAAGGAGAAGCCCTCGACGACGACGGCGTCCCGGGCCTGCGCGCACCGGGCGAGAGCGGTCTTCAACTCCCCGCCGTCCAGTCCGAAGCGGCTGTGCGGCTGGGCCGGCGGCAGCCGCCGCAGCAGCACGCGCGCCGGCCGGGCGGCGGTGCGCGCCTGCGCGAGGACGTTCTCCAGCTCGTCGAGGGCGTCGACGGCGATCAGGCAGCCCTGCAGGACGGCCACGCGCAGCAGATCGCCGGCCTTGGCGGGCCCGGTGACCACGAGGTGCTCACCACGCACGCCGTGCCCGAGTGCGTCCCGCAGCTCCCCCGCGCCGGCCACGTCCACGCCCCGCCCGGACAGCGCGCAGCGGTCCATCCATACGGCGGCCTTGTTGGCCTTCTTCGCGTAGTACACGCGGCCCTCGACACCTGCCTCGTGCAACACGCCCTCGAAAGCGGCGGCGTTGGCGTCGAAGCGCTCGGGCAGCAGCAGGTGGAAGGGACCACCGAGCGCGTACGACAGCTCGTGCGGAAGCGCGCCGTCCAGGATGGCGTCGAGCTGCGGATCGGGATGGGCGGGCAGGGGCGGGGCTCCGACGGAGCCGCCCGCCGCGGCCCCGGTGGCGTGGGTCACTGCCACAGCGGCACCCTCGTTCCCAGGCCCTGTTCGACGGCGAGCTGCGCGAACCGGTGACCGAGGGCGATGTCGGTGACGACGAGTCCGCTGTTGTAGGCGAAGACCCGCTCGTCCGCCGAGCGCCGGCCCACGGCACGGCCCGCCACGATCTCCGGGAACTCCGCGTCCACGGGCGGGAGGTCGCCGTCGGCGTCGGCCATGTCGGTGCCGGTGACCCTCATCTGCGCCTCGCTGGTGGCGATCACCCGGTCCGCCTCGTGCAGGGTGGAGGGGGCGATGCCGTGGCCGACCAGGATGGACAGGGCGCCCGTCTTCAGGTCGGCCGCCTCGATCGCGGCGGGTGTGTGCTGTCCGGCGGCGGCGACCACGACGTCGGCGTCGGCCGCGGCGGCCCGTACGTCGTCGACGACCTCGACCTCCCGTCCGGGAAAGAAGTGCTCCAGTTGTGCGCGGACCGCCGCGAGGCCGTCGGGGTGGGTGCCGTGGACCATGAGTCGGTCGAGGTCCGGCAGGGTGGTGAGGAGGAACGGCAGGGCCAGCCGGCCCTGGGTGCCGGTGCCGATGACCAGTGCGCTGCGGCTGCCGGGCGCCGCCGACTCGCGGGCGAGCAGGGCCGAGACGGCCGGGGTGCGCAGCGAGCCGATGCGGCCGCAGTCCATCATCGCGACCGGCAGGCCGGTGACGTCGTCGTACAGGGTGAGAGTGGTGTAGTAGCGCTGCTCGTCACGGCCCCTGTCGAGGCCGTGCTTGTACGAGGTCTTGATCGCGACGACCTCGCGGACGCCGTCCCGGCCGAGCATGGCGTACGAGACGGAGTGGCCGTCGTCGGGCTTCACGGTGAGTTTGCGCGGGTTGGCCGACTTGCCGTCGGCCAAGGTGCGGTACGCCCGCTCGACCACGTCGACGACCTCGGCGAGGGAGATGTCGAGGCCCGCGACGTCGCTGGTGCCGAGGATGCGAAGGGTCGTGGCGTGCGCGGAGGTGTCGGGCCGGTTGTCGTCCGTGCGTGCGGGGGTGCCGGTCACGGCTGGTCCCTTCGTGCGAGGGGGCGGACGGGGATCAGGGATGTGCCACCAAGGCGGCCTGGCCGTATCCGTGTTCGTCCGCCTCGGACAGCGGGCGGCTGCGGCGGCCGGGCACACGCACAGAGGCTCGCTTGAGCCAGCGATCGGTGCCGTCGTAGCGGGGCTCGAACGGCACCCGACCGTGGACGACCTGGTCGTTGTCGACGACCAGGACGTCACCGGGCTCCAGCACGACGGCGACCGAGACGCGTTCCAGTTCGGCGGTCAGCCGGTCGTAGGCGGCGCGGTAGTCGGCGGGCGCCCGGTCCAGCGGGGTGTAGGCGGGGTCGTAGCGCAGGGTCGGTCCGGACTCGGTCTGCCACAGGACGGAGACCCTCGGCGGCTCTCCCGCGAACGACCGCGCCTCGGCGTAGGCGTCGTCGGGGAGGATCGGCAGCACCGGGCGGGAGAGCAGTGCCACGTCGTCCGCGTCGAGGCGGACCTTGCGGACGCTGGCGGCGGTGGTGGCGACGGCGTCGTGGTTGCGCATGCAGGCGAGCAGCAGCAGGTGGGCGCGGCCGGGGTGGAAGGCGTCCTCGGTGTGCGGGCTGAGCAGCACGGTGCTGCTCGCGCCGGTCTGCTCCTCCTCGTGGCCGGGCGCGGGAACGATGTTGTGCACGAACCGGCCCTCCTGCTGCCCCTCCCAGGCGATCGGATGGCCCATGGCGGTGGCGAGCAGCAGCAGGATCACGTCCCATTCGGCCGCGCTGTCGCCCGCGGTGGCCCAGCCGGCGGGCGTGGGGCCGTTGCCGTCGTCGTCGACGGGCAGGCCACGCAGGACGAACAGGCCGTCGTCGGTGTCCACCGGGCGGCAGTGGTGGCGGATCGCCTCGCCGAGGCGGGTGGCGGACTCCGCGACGCGGCGGAGCAGTTCGGGCCGGGCGGCCGAACTGCCGAAGTGGGTGAGGATCTTCCGGGCTGTGTGGGTCAGCTCGTCGACGGTGTGCGGGTCGAGCTGCCGTAAGGGTGCGGCTTCCGTGGGCATGGCGAAGTCGTCCGTTCCAGGGGTGGGTGGGGTGAGGTGCGACGGAGACGCGTTTCTGTGAACGTGCTGTGCCTCGGCGGCCGAGAACGTATCAGCGGAGATTAGGTTAGGCAACCCTTACTCGATCTCTCGCTTCCGTGAGCGCCGATGCCGCACCCCCGCGCCGCCACGCACCCCCTCGTGCGGGTTCGACGCGTCGACGGAGGCACGGAATGAGCCGCACGGCTTGCGCGCGAGGATCTCCTTAGGGTAGGCAAACCTAAGTAATTCTCATGTCACGGGAACGAGGTCGTACGTGAACTGGAACAGACGCCAACTGCTGTGGGCCTCAGGCGGGTTGGGCGCGGCCGCGCTCCTCACCGCCTGCGGCGGCGGTGACGAGACCTCGTCCACCGCGCCGAGGAAGGCGGGCGAGAAGCCGCGGCCCGGGGGCACGCTGCGGGTCGGCGCGCTGGGCCGGGCCTCGGCCATCACCCGCGACCCGCACGGCACCCAGGCCAACGAGAGCGACTACCTGATCATCTCGCTGGTGCACGACACGCTCACCGTCCCGGGCACCAGGCCCAACACCGCCCCCCGCCTCGCCACTTCCTGGAAGGCGTCGGACGACCTCAGGACCTGGCGCTTCACTCTCGCCGAGGGCGCGACGTTCCATGACGGTTCGCCGGTCACCGCCGAGGACGTCGTCTGGTCGTTGAAGCGGCTGCGCGGCACCCCCTCGGGCGCCTCCCGACTGCCCGGCATCAAACCCGAGAACATCACGTCCGAGGGCGACGACACCGTCGTCCTGGTCTCCGACTACGCCAACGCCGAACTGCCTCAGCTCACCCGTCTGACGACGTTCGTCCTCAAGAAGGACACCAAGGACTCCGACCTGGGCAAGGCCCCCGGCACCGGCCCGTTCGAGCTGGACTGGTTCCGCGCCGGAAACGCCCGGCTGGTGCGCAACAAGAACTGGTACGGCGGTGACGTCCTCCTCGACGCCATCGAGGTCAAGATCTTCGAGAGTCCCCAGGCGATGGCCAACGCCCTGCTCGCCGGCCAGATCGACGTGGCCTCCAACGTCGGCGCGGTGGCCGCCCGTACGGCGGAGAAGCGCCAGGACGTCCAGATCGTGCGCCGCCCCAACGACATGGCGATGCCGATCGTCATGCGTGTCGCCGACGGGCCGTTCGCGGACCCGAGGGTGCGCGAGGCGCTGCGGCTGGCGGTGGACCGCGAGGCCATGGTCAAGCAGGTGCTGTCCGGGTACGGCACGGTCGCCAACGACATCCTGGGCACCGGTGACCCCGCCTACGCCAAGGACATCCCGCAACGCGAGCGGGATCTGCCCAAGGCCAGGTCACTGCTGAAGGAGGCCGGCTTCGACCTGTCGAAGACCTACAGACTGCGGACCACCGAGGACATCGCCGGCCTCGCCGAGGCGGCCACGCTGTTCGCCTCCCAGGTCCGCGAGGCCGGGGTGAAGGTCGAGGTGGTCAGGCAGGAGTCGGCCGCGTTCTGGGAGAAGACCTGGCTCAAGGGCGACCTGTACACCACGTACTGGGGCACGAACGACTCCGTGGTGTTCTTCGCCAGCAAGACCATGGTCTCCGACTCCGGCCAGAACGAGGCCGGTTGGAGGAACAAAAGGTTCGACGCCGCGTACGAGAAGGCGATGGCCACCAAGGACCCCGCCGAGCGCGCCACGTTGCTGCACGAGATCCAGCGGATCGAACACGAGGAGTCCGGCCACCTGCTGTGGGGCATGGCCGACGGCATCGACCTGGCCGCCGCCGCGGTGCGTGACCTGCCCACCCTGCCCGGCTACGGACGCGTCCAGCTCGAGACGACATGGCTGGCTCGCTGATCGGGGCCGTACGACGCGGGCCGGCCGGAGTCGACGGGTCCCGGCCGGCCCCCGCCGTCGTACGTCTCCCCCTGCGCGTGGCCGCGGTGCTCGCACGCCGGGCCCTGCTGCTCGCCGTCCTGCTCGCGTGCGTCTTCGCCGCCGTGGAGCTGCTGCCGGGCGACGCGGCCACCGCCACCTCCGAACGCGGGGAGAGCGCGGCCGACCTCGCCCAACGGCGTCAACTGCTGGGACTGGACCGGCCGGTGGCGGAGCGCTTCTGGGACTGGACGACCGGCCTGCCGACCGGCGATCTCGGCACCTCGGCGCGCGGCGAGGCGGTCGCCGATCTGCTCGCCCGCCCCTTCCCCAACACCCTGCTGCTCGGCGGGCTCGCGCTGCTGGTGACCCTGGTCGCCTCCGTCACCCTCGGCTGCTGGGCGGCGGCCCGGCCCGGCGGAAAGGTCGACCGGGCCGTGTCGGCGAGCGCCACCGGTGTGCTGGCGCTGCCCGAGTTCGTCGTCGCGGTCGCCCTGGTCCTGGTCTTCGCCCTGTGGACCGACTGGCTGCCCGCCGTCACCCTCACCGACGCCGACGGCTCGCCCGCCTCCTGGAAGATGCTCGTCCTGCCCGTGCTCGCGCTGGCCGTCCCCCAGATCGGCTGGAACGTCCGGATCGTACGCGCCGCACTCGCCGACGAGTCCACGGCGCCGCACATCGAGACCGCCGTCCTCGACGGGCTGCCCCGGCACCGGATCCTCACCCACCATCTGCTGCCCGGCGCGCTGCCGACCATCTCGGCCGGGATCGCCACCTCCACGGGCATGCTGCTGGGCGGCGCGGTCGTCGTGGAGACCATCTTCAACTACCCCGGCATCGGCTCGGTCCTCGCCGGAGCGGTCACCGACCGGGACAGTCCGCTCATCGCCGGTGTCGTCGCCGTCACCGGAGCCGTCCTCAGCGGCGTCCTGCTGCTCGCCGACCTCGTACGCGCCTGGGCTTCGGGAGGCCGGACATGACCGTACCCGCACCCACCCCACACCCCCTCTCCCCCACGCCCCGCCTCCCCGGGCGCCGCCGGCCGGCCCTGCGGGTCCTCCCGGCCCTGCTGCTCCTCGCCGTCGCCCTGGCCGGGCCCCGGCTCGTCCCGCACGCGATCGACGCCCCCGTCACCGCCCCCTACGCCGAGCCCGGCGGCGACGCCCCCTTCGGCGGCGACCAGCTGGGCCGGGACGTGCTCAGCCGGGTGCTGGCCGGGGGGCGCGAGCTCGTCGTGACCTCCCTCCTGGTCGCCGTCCTGGTCACCGCCGCGGCCGCCGTGCTCGGCGCGGTCAGCGCCCTTCGCCCTGCCGTCGGACGGATCGTCGAACGCGCCGCGGACGTCCTGATGCTGCTGCCCGCCGTCCTCGGCATCCTCCTCGTCACCCTGTCCTGGCCGGACGGCGGACGGCTCGCGGTCGTCACGGCCGCGGTCGTCCTCGGCGTGCCGTACGCGGTGCGCCTGGTCGTCGGCGCGGCCGCGCCCGTGGCGGCCTCGGGATACGTCGAGGCGGCGGCCGTCGGCGGCGAACGGCTTCCGCACCTCGTCGTGCGCGAGGTGCTGCCGAACCTGCGGGCGACGCTGCTCGCACTGTTCGGGCTGCGCTTCGTCGCCGCCGTCTACCTCGTGGCCACCGCCGGGTTCCTCCAGATCGGCCCCCAACCACCCTCCGCCGACTGGGCGTTGATGATCCGCGAGAACTCCCCCGGCATCCTGCTCAATCCCTGGGCCGTCCTCGCCCCCAGCGTCGCCATCGGCCTGCTCGCCATGAGCGTCAACCTGGCGGCAGCCGCCCTGGTACCCGTGACCGGCCGGAAGGCGGTGCCCGCACTGTGAACCACATGCCCGACTGGTATCCCGACAGCCAGGCGGCGACGGGGAAGAACGCGGTCCGGGTCTCGGGCCTGACCGTCGCCGCCCGCAGCGGCCGGCTCCTGCTGGACCGGGCCGACCTGGAACTGGCCCCGGGCCGGGTCACCGCCGTCGTCGGCCCCTCCGGTTGCGGAAAGACCACCCTGCTGCGAGCCGTGACGGGCGCCCTGCCACCGGACACCGAGCGCACCACCGGCACCGTCACCGTCCTCGGCCAGGACCCTCTCGCCCTGCCCGCCCCCGCCTTGCGCACCCTGCGCCGGCACCACCTCGCCTACGTCGGCCAGGACCCCGGCTCCGGCCTCAACCCACGCATGAGCGTGCGCCGCCTGCTCGCCGAAGTCTCCGCGAACCCGAGCCGCGAAGCCGTCCGGGCGCAACTCGCCGAGGTGCGACTGCCCGTCGACGGCGGCCTGCAGGACCGCCGTATCGGCGGGCTGTCGGGCGGTCAGCAGCGCCGGGTCGCCCTCGCCCGGGCCCTGGCACGCCGACCGGCCGTCCTCCTCCTGGACGAGCCCACGGCCGGACTCGACCCGGCGCTGCGCGACGCGATGGCCGAGCTCCTGCGGCACCTCGCCGAGAACCACCGGATCGCCATCGCCCTCTCCTGCCACGACACCGACCTGGTCGCCCGCCTCGCCGACGACGTCGTGCACCTGACCGGCCCACGCCCGAGGAAGGCCCCGCCCGTCCCCCGCGCCGGGAGCGGACCCGCCCGCACTCCGTCCGACGCCCCGCCCACCCTCACGGCGTCCGGCCTGCACGCCGCCCACACCCACCGCGGCCGACGCGTCCCCGTGCTCCACGGCATCGACATCGCCCTCGCTGCCGGAAGCAGCCTGGGCATCGTCGGCGCCTCGGGCTCCGGCAAGACGACCCTGCTGCGCACCCTCGTCGGCCTGCACCGCCCCAGCGGCGGCAGCGTCAGCCTCGACGGCACCGGCCTCGCCCCCGCCGCGCACCGCCGCTCCCGCGAGCAACGCCGCCGCCTCCAACTCGTGCCGCAGGACCCGCTCGGCACCCTCAACCCCAGCCGCACCGTCGGCACCGCACTGCGCCGTCCTCTCCTCCTGCACCGCCGGACCGGCCGCGCCGAGGCCCCCGCCCGTGTCCTGGAACTCCTCGAGCAGGTCGGCCTGCCCGCCGCGGCGGCCGACCGTCATCCCCACGAACTGTCCGGAGGACAGCGCCAACGCGTCTCCATCGCCCGTGCGTTGGCGGCCGACCCCGACGTGCTGTTCTGCGACGAGGTCACCTCCGCGCTCGACGCGGACACGGCTGTCGCCGTCATGGACCTGCTGACGGACCTCCGCGAACGTCGTGGCCTGTCCCTCGTCCTGGTCAGTCACGACCTGCGGCTCGTCACCGACCGGACGAACGCGGTGATCGTGATGTCCGAGGGGCACGTGGTCGAGTCGGGCCCCACCGCCCAGCTGTTCAGCTCACCGACGCATCCGGTGACGATCGCGTTGGCGTCGGGTACTGCGCCGGGCGGCTGACCTTCCCCCGAGGACGACGGCGCCCGCCTCGTCACCGGCGCCTTCCGCGGCCTGCTCCCGACCTTCGCGCCCGGCCGGCTGTGTGGCGGGGTCCCCGCGACTTCCGGCCGGATCCCGGCACGCTGCGCGCCTCTTCCGCCCTGATCTCCGCGGCCGCTTCCTCGGGATGCGGCAGTGGCGAGAGGTGACTGCCGGGGAGCGCGGTGACGACCGCTCCGGCGTGTGTGGCGAACCGTCGCCGGAGCCGGGGATCGAGGATCCGGTCGGGGGCGGAGAGGACGTAACCGCGGGGAAGGTGACGCCGGGCGAGGAGTTCGGCCGCCCGGGGCGCGCGGTCCACGTCATCAGGGCGGAGACGGTGGCGGACCGGTCCCAGCCCTGCCCCAGGTGCCGGTGTTTCCGATCGCCGCAGCCACGACCACGTCCGTGCCGGCCGGGCCCGCTCGGCCGTCGTCGAGTGGACGGTCGCCGTCCCACACCACAAGGTGGCTCACCAGCACGTCGTCGCGCTCGCCACGACATCAGAGGCCACCGACCTTGACGGGGAACTTCTCACCTCGAAGTGTCGGAACGCATGCCGACGGTATCGGTGGACCGCTTTCCTGCCCGCGGGCTGGGAGAGGGAAGGCTGAGGCCCGCGTGTTTTATGCCTCACACCTCGTCAAGGACCTCGAGCAGGCGCTCGTACGCCGGCTTCGGCCGCAGGGCCGCGTCCCACGGCAGGGAATCGGCCGGGCGCGGAGGATAGATCGTGGTGTCGGCGGTGGAACCGTACCGGTCGGTGAATCCCCAGGTGGAGAACGAGGTGCAGTTCGGCTCCTCCAGGCAGACCCGCAGCTTGCCCGCCATCTCATCGGCCTGGGTCTGCCGCCCGTCCTCCTCGTCCTCACCTATGGGGACGTCCATCTCCGACACCCGCGCCTGAACCCCGAGCTCCGCCAGATCCCGCACATGGCTGCGGAAGGTCTCCGGGTCGACGCGGTCGCCGGGGGCGTACTCATGGTTCTGGAAACCCACGCCGTCGATCGGCACGCCGCGTTCCTTGAGCCGCTCGACCAGAGCGTAGAGGGCGTCCCACCGCTCGCCCTCCTCCTCGACCCCGTACTCGTTGAGGAACAGCCGTGCCTTCGGATCGGCCCGGTGGGCGGCTCTGAACGCCTCGTCGATGTACTCCTCGCCCAGGGCCTCGAACCACGGGCTCTGCTCGGAGCGCAGACCGCGGTCCCCGTTGGTGTAACTCTTCTCGTCGTCGGACATGGGCTCGTTGACCACATCCCATTCCGCGACTTTTCCCTTGAAGTGCCCGGCGACCACGGCGATGTGCCGGAGCATGGTCCGGCGCACCTCCTCGGGGTCGTCGTCCTCCCGCATCCAGTCGGGCAGAGCCTCGTGCCAGACGAGGGTGTGCGCGTGCACCTTCATGTCGTTCGCGCGGGCGAAGCGTACGAGCAGGTCCGCGTCGCGGAAGTCGTAGACGCCCCGGCGTGGGTGGAGGAACTGTGGCTTGAACGCGTTCTCCGGAGTGAGCATGGAGAACTGACTCCCCGCGAGCGCCCGGTAGCGTGAGTCGGTGAGCAGCGGGTTCTCGGCCAGAGCGGCGCCGACGTCGAACGGCCGCCCCACGTCCGCGGCCCGCGCACGCAGCGAGTCGTCGGACTGCTCCTGGCGCAGCCGCGGCGCCTTGATCACGCGGAGCGAGTCACCGCTCTCGGCCCGCGCGGTCAGCCGCGTCAGCCGCCATCCCTCGCGGCGCTCGTCCTCGCCCGCGTCCGCCTCCAGGCCGAACCAGACAGTGCCCTCGGCGAACACCCCCGGGTCCCGCACGGTGCCCAACCGCCGTCCGTCGGCTTCCACGCGGAAGGTGGCACCGATGCTCGACACGGCGAGCGTCACCGTCCCGGAGCAGCCGCAGTCGAACTTCTTCGTGGTGACCGGCTCATCGCCCTCGCCGTCCCAGATCTGGACCTTCACTCGTCCGCCGGCGGTCACGCCGACGAGGAGCGAGGGCCGCTCCTGCCGCCACTCGTCGTAGATGACCGGCACCCGTCCGTACAGCCGCAGCCATGAGCCACCGGCATCGTCACCCACACCGGACATGCGCGCGGTGACGGTGAAGTCGCCGTCGGACCTGAGATGCGGACCGGCCAGGTTCAGCGGGGGATTGGGCCGGCCGCCGGAGGAGTCCTGCTCCACGATGCGCCGATCCAACGCGCTGACCCGAAGGGTGCCGTTCCGCGCGGTGGTGCCCGGCATCTGCGTCCAGTCGTGGTTCCGCAACAGGTCTTCGTCGTTTCCGCCGCCCGCGCCTTCGCCCTGCCCCGTGCACCCGGCCGCCACCGCCATGACGAACGCCACGACGGTCAGCCGCTGCCACGTCCCCCCACCAAGGCCCACGGCCCCTCCCACTCTCATGTCGGAGACGAGATCAACGTCTCGGAACCGGGCCACAGTTCATCACACATGAGGTACGGCGGCCTCGTGGTCACCCGGTGCGTGAAACGGACGTACGCTGCGTGCCGCCTCGCGCCTCTCCGGTCGACTTCGCGGCCACCCCGGCCGCTGCCGGCGGCGTCCCGCCGCATGCCTCCGCCTGCATCCGGCACCGGCCGCCGGGTGCCGCAGGCATGCAGCCGCACATGGTGGCCAGGAAGCCTTCGCCCACGCACGCGTGATCAGTCACGACGCCATCGCCGCCACCGGGCCGGTGGCCGTACGCGGCGCCGTCGCCGGCACTCTCCGGGGTGAACCCCTCTCCGTGCCCCCGAACGGCAGCTACGGCGGGATCACCGTGCACGAGTTCCACGGAATCGACAGCGGTCGCGTCGCGGCCGGCCGAATCCGGTACCTCGACGCCCCACGGATGGTTGTCCCGCATGAGGTTCTCAGGCTCGCCCCGCGTGTGCGGTGCGCTGTCCCGGTCCCGGCGCTCGCCCCGATCGACCTGGGCGCGGCCGGCAGACAGGCAGGGCCGGAAGGGGGCGTCACACCGTGCCGCCCCCTCCCCGCCCGGCCGTCACCAGGAGGACTTCGTCACCCCCGGCAGGTATCCGGCGTAGGCCTGTACACGGACGTTGACCCGGGAGAGACCGAACGTACGCAAGTGGCCGCGCGGCCGGCCGTCCACGCTGTCACGGTTGCGCACACGGGTCGCACTCGCGTCCCTGGGCTGCCGGCGGAGTTCGGCCCGCGCGGCTGCCTTCTCGTCGTCCGTGGTGCTCGGAGAGACCAGGACGGCCTTGAGTTCGGCGCGCCGCCGCGCGTAGCGGGCCACGATCAGCTTCCGCTGCTCGTTCTTCGCGATCTTGCTCTTCTTCGCCATCAGACACGCTCCCCACGGGCTCGGATCCGGGCGACAGCGGCCTCGATGCCGATCGCGTCCACGGTCTTGATGGCTCGGGCGCTCAGGCGCAGACGCACGTTGCGCCCCTCGCTGGGCAGCCAGTACCGCTTGTTCTGGATGTTCGGGTCGAACCGGCGCGAGGTGCGCCGATGCGAATGGGAGATCTTCTTGCCGAAGACCGGCTCGGCGCCGGTCAGCTGACAGTGGGCGGACATACGGGTTCGGCCTTTCTCTCCACCGGCGTACCGGTAATGGAAATCATTGTCGTATGCTACCCGCATGGCTCGCAACGAACTGCGCCCGATCGTCAAGCTCCGCTCCACCGCCGGCACCGGCTACACGTACGTGACCCGCATGAACCGCCGGAACAACCCGGATCGACTGGTCCTCAGGAAGTTCGACCCCCTCGCCCGGCGCCACGTCGACTTCCGCGAGGAACGCTGACCGACCGGGTCCGCCCGCCCGCACTCCGAACCAGGGACACCCCATGAAACCCGGAATCCACCCCGCCTACCGCCCCGTCGTCTTCCGCGACAAGGCCGGCGACTTCGCCATCCTGACCCGCTCGACGATGACCAGCGAGAAGACCATCGAGTGGGAGGACGGCCACACCTACCCGGTGGTCGACGTCGAGATCTCCTCCGCGAGCCACCCCTTCTACACGGGCACGGCCCGTGTGGTGGACACCGCCGGCCGCGTCGAGCGCTTCGAGCGCCGCTACGGACGGGACGGAGGCCGACGATGACACCCGAGGGACCGATGCCCGTGGTGATCGTCGGCGGCATGCACGCCGACGCCCGCCGCGAGACGGTCGCACGGCTGCTGCGCGAGGTGCCCGGCAGCATCGCCCTGCACCACGACCTGTCCACCGGCCCGGCCGGCACGGTGCGCCGCAGCATCCGCGACGCCACGGGCACCACGTCCTGGGACGAGACTCCCCTGGTCAACGGCTGTGCCTGCTGCGCCCTGCGGGAGGACCTCGTACCCGAACTCGAGCGGCTGGCCGACGCCGGCCTCACCCGCCTCGCGGTCGTGGACCTGTGGGACTCCGTGGAGCCCCGCGGCATGGCCGAGGTCATCGCCTCCCACGGCGACGGCGCCTTCCGGCTCACCAACGTGCTCACCGCCGTGGATCCCGCGCTCGTCCTGCCCTGCCTGTCCAACGGCGACGACCTGGCGGAGGCCGGGCTCGCCGCGGCTCCCACGGACCAGCGCACTGTGGGCGACGCCTTCGCGCGGCAGTTGGAGTACGCCCCGGTCCTCGTTGTGTCCGACAGCGCCGAGACCGGACTCGACGATCTCGCGCTGCTGCGGCAGTTGAACCCGGTCGCGCGTCAGGTGCGGGTCACGGACGGTCGGTTGGCGGCGGCCGCGGTCGCCGGCTTCGACGTGGTCGCGGCCGCCGCCGCCCAGCACCCCGCCTGCGCCCGCCTGCCGCACGACTGTGACGAGGAGGGGGTCAGCACTCTCGTCTGGCAGCGTCGGCGCCCCTTTCACGCAGGCCGCCTCTTCGAGGCGCTGGAGGACCTGTGCTGTGCAGCGGCCCGCAGCCGGGGGCGGTTCTGGCTGGCGGACCGGCCGGACAGCCTGCTTGCCTGGGACGCAGCCGGGGGCGCCCTGTGCGTGGAGAACGCCGGCCCGTGGATGGCCTCTCTGCCGGACGCCGCCTGGGAGATGATGCCGGCGGAGCGCCGCACCGCGGCTGCCCTCGACTGGCACCCCGAGCACGGTGACCGCTGCCAGCACCTCGTCTTCACCTCTCCCGACCTGGACCGCGCGGGGTTGCTCTCACTGCTGGACTCCTGCCTGCTCACGGATGACGAGCTGGCCTCCGGACCCGAGACCTGGCCGCGGCCCACCGGCTTCGACCAGCTGCTCGACACCGCCGCGTGACCCACCCGACCTAACGATCGAGGAATCCCATGCCCCGCCCCGCCAAGCCCGCCCTCGCCCGCAAGAACCGGCCGAACCCGCTCGACGCCGCCGGCATCACATACATCGACTACAAGGACACCGACCTGCTGCGGAAGTTCATCTCCGACCGCGGCAAGATCCGCAGCCGACGCGTCACCCGGGTCAACCGGCAGCAGCAGCGACAGATCGCGACGGCCGTCAAGAACGCCCGGGAGATGGCCCTGCTCCCTTACTCCAGCCGCTGATCTCACCACCCCCGGCCACCGCCCACGAAAGGACCGACATGGCTGTCCCCAAGCGCAAGATGTCCCGCAGCAACACCCGTCACCGCCGCGCCCACTGGCGCGCGAACACCTCGGCGCTCGTCCCCGTCACCATCGACGGGAGCTCCTACCTGGTGCCCCAGCACCTGCGGAAGGCCTACGAGCGCGGTCTCCTCCGTCCGCAGGACTGACGCGGCACGCCGAAGCCACGGCACCTCCCGGTCCGGTCAGCCACCGGTCCACACACAGCCCCGGAACCGCACTACTCCAAGCGGCATGATTCGCGTGCACAACCGGCGGCGCACCTGGCCGCACCGGCCTGCTGGCTGCCGGGCAACCCCCAGCCAACGATACGGGCCGAGCCGCCAGATTCGGTCAGGAAGCGTCCCCCAGCATGACAGGCACAGTCGCTACCTACCTCGCGGACCAGGCGGTTGTCGGCCGAGGCAATTCTTGCGCCGCGATCGTCCACGCGGCCGTGTCACTGACCGCGGAGGGCACCTCGCCGACGCGGACTGCCCCCGGGTACAACGCCGCGAGCACGTGCTGTACAGCGCGGACAGCTCACCTCATGAAAGCGCGAGGTCAGTCCTGACTCTGTTCCGGGTCAGGGCCTGACCACAGACCTGGTCTGCTTGAGCAGTCACAACGCGTCAGGCACTGGGCGGGCGCCACTCCGTGAGGGCTTGACTCCGGCCGCTGCCTCGTCGCGCATCCGCTACCGTTGACACTGCGGCGACTCCCCCAATTCCCGTTTGAACGCAGTCCCGCCCCGGCATCCTGCCGGAGCGGGATTCAGCGCTCTCTGGTCAGGCGACGTACAGTTGCCACTTGCCGGATCCGTCGAAGTAGTTGCAGGAGTACTGGGAATATCCCCACCAGATGACAGCCGTGCCACCGATGGCTTCGCACTCCCATTGCGAGTCGTAGTCGCCGTACCATTGCCAGTCGGCGGCAGGGGACGCCGGTATCTGTTTCACCTGGGTTGTGACAGAGGAAGCGTGCTGCGCAGAGGTTTGTGCCGCGCTCGGGCCGGCGACCGCCAGAATGAGGCCGCCTGCGGTCAACAGGCCGACCAGAGAGCGGCGTACGACGTTTTTCCTCACGGGTGTTTCCTTTCGTTCAGGCCTTGAGCCATCGAGGACGCTACAGACGTGGGGCCGGGCCCACCAGCCGTTCGAAGGTGGTCGAAATGATGGCGTACGTGCGTCGACGGAGAGGCGAGCGCATCCCCAGGGTCCGCACGCCCCCGCTCGGCGATCAGTACACGTATCTCCCCGATCGTCCGGGTCGCGGTGAGAAGGTCGCCGTTGCAGAGCCGGCCGAGAACAGAATGCGGCAGGTCGTGCCGCAGCCAGATCAGCGTGGCGACCAGCCGGTCGACGAAGACCAACTGGCGTCGGGCGTGTGGTTGATGAAATCGACGAGACCGGACAGGGTGCGGGCGACTTCCACCGGGGAGTTCAAATGGTAAGAGCCGTGCGCGGCCATGCTGCGCCGCTCCCTCGGGGCCGGCTCCACGACGCGGGTGAAATGCTGGTGGCACAGCACCCAGTGCCGACAGCGGACGATCGTCGCTGAAATCCGCTGAGGCTTTGCACGCATGTGGCCGTGGTAATGAGCCATGTAGTGGTTCCGCAGGGCCTGCTCGAACATGAGACCGGTCGCGTCCTCAAGGAACGCGCCCTCGACGTGCACGACCGCCGGAGCCGGGAACACCAGGTCACCATGGCCGGCTACTCGGCCCTCTACGAGCAGTTCCGGATCGTGAAAGGTTCCGAGATCCGGATGGGCAGCCCCCCGGTCCTCTGCGTCGAGCGGTTCCGCCTGGCCGCCAGGCCCCTGGTAGTGAAGTGCAGCGTCCGTTCTTCGACGGCCTGCAACTGCTCGCGCGACTTGATCTCCGTACCGGGCCTTTCCCGGCTTCCTGATACGCCTTTCAGCGAACTGGCCAGAATTGGCCCAAGCCCCGCAGGCCGCGCCCGAATGACCCGACGTACACGTACGGCCTGCCGCCGTCGCCGCCCTGCGGAGGATCGGCGGCGAGGCCGAGGCACCAGCCGTCCTGAACACCTGCTGCAGGCCCTGGGGGGTAAACGAGCGGTGTAACTGGGCTGGGCTGAGGTACTGACGGGCTGCGGAGAGGGGGCCGTCGAAGGTGATGTCGAAAGCGTTCAGCGCGGTCCTCCAGCGCATGGTCCAGCGGGCCTGGCCCTTGCCGGTGGGATCGAGGACATGATCGCCGTGTAGACGCACGTCAAGGGGCCTGCTCATGGGAAATGGTGCCCGCCGGCCTCGACCGCCCGGCGGATGCGCGCGTCGACCGACTCGATCGCATTCGTCGTGCAGACGGCGCGGCGGATCACCCGCGCCCTCGCCACCGGCTGTGCCGCGTTCAACGCTCCCGGCCATCCTCCGCTGGTCCGCCGTGCCCGCATTCCCGGCTGTGGCGGGCCCTCACCGCCACCTGCGCCGACCTGTTGTGGCGAGTGTGAGCCAACCGCATCCTGCCGGTGCGCAAGGAGCATCCAGGAATTCACGGCCGGTCAGGATCAGCTGACCTGCACTGCAGGAGGAGAGCAGGCGGCCCACGAGCGTCACTTCACCAGTACTGGCGAAGGCACTACGACCTGTTCCACGGCCGGCAGCCGCAGGCCCCGTCAGAACGCACCCGGCGTCGACTAGCTTTTGTCCCTTTGGCCAGCGACAGGCCCGTCCACACCGTCACGACCGACGGCCGCGGAATGCTGCCCGGCCCGTCGCGCCAAGTGGAGGCCAGCTTCTCCGCGGTCGCGCCGGTCAGCTTGCCCGGGTGCTGCGCGGCGACCGGGACGCGGGCCTCCGTGAGGATCGGGCCGCAGGTCTCGGCGCCCTTGGGTACGGTGAGGGACTGCTTGACGTGGCCGCGTTGTGAGCCCCTTGACAGGGACGGCGAACAGGCCGTTCGAGTGTTGCCGTCGGTGGCGATCCACGGGTTGCCGTGCGGATCGAAGGCGACGTTGTCGGGACAGATGGGCGGCTTCTGGCGAGCGGGTTCGGGAGGTTGGAAGCCGAGGTCGACTCGTTGAGTTCGGCACGTACGCGTCGCTCGCCGGAGCCTTACCTCGACCTTTCCCAGCCCCTGTTGGCGCCGCCCACGTCGCATCCCCCGCGTCAAGTCACCACGGGAGATCCCCCGCAGGGTCAAGTATGGCCACGGGCCGGCCTGTTGATGCTTCCTCGGCGCGCTTCATTCCCAGAACGTCGCCGTGGCTGAGAGACCGGACTCAGGTGCGCGGCGACTCGGCGCCGTAGGCAGGGTGAGGACCATGGTGAGGCCGCCACCTGGTGTGTCCTCGGCGTCAAGGGTGCCGCCTATGGCCGCGGCAAAGCCGCGGGCGACCGCGAGACCGAGACCGACTCCGGCGCCTCGCGGGGCGTCGCCGTAGCGCTGGAAGGGTTCGAAGATACGGTCCTTTGCCTCGTCGGGGACGCCGGGGCCGCGGTCCACGACACGTACCTCCACGCGGTCGGCGTGAGCGCTGGCCAAGACCAGGACCGGCTCGTCGGCGGCGCTGTACTTCACGGCGTTCTCGACGACGTTGGCGACCGCCCGCTCCAGCAGCCCCTTGTCGACGGCCACCATGGGCAGGGTCTCGGGGATGTCCAGGGCAACGGTCATTGCGGGGTCGGGGATGCCGCCCAGGGCCATGGGGATGACCTCGTCCAGGTCCACCTCGCGGATGAGCGGATTGACGGTGCCGGTCTGCAGGCGGGACATGTCGAGGAGGTTGCCGACCAGGTGGTCGAGGCGATCGGCGCCCTCCTCGATCGCCTTGAGGAGTTCGGCCCGGTCCTGCTCGGACCATTCCACGTCGTCGGAGCGCAGGGAGGTGACCGATGCCTTGATGCCGGCTAGAGGGGTGCGCAGGTCGTGGCTGGCGGCGGCCAGCAGGGCGGTGCGGATGCGGTTGCCCTCGGCCAGTTCTTTGGCCTGGTCGGCCTTGGACTGCAGGCGCCGGCGGTCCAGGACCACGACGGCCTGGGCGGCGAACGCGGCGAGCACCCGGCGGTCCTCGGCGGGCAGAACACGTCCGGACAGGGAGAGCGCCATGTGGTCGCCGACCGGCATGTCCACGTCCGCGTCCTCCGGGCGGTTGACCACGCGACTCAGGCCGACGCGGCCCGCGCACGTCCAGGGGTCGACGTCGCTCTCGCGCTCCAGCAGGGCTACCGATTCCATGGCGAAGGTCTCCCGCACCCGCTCCAGGAGTGCCTCGAGGCTGGTCTCACCGCGCAGGACGCTCCCCGCCAGGAACGAAAGGATCTCCGACTCGGCCCGCAGCCGGGCCGCCTGGTGGGTACGTCTGGCTGCCAAGTCCACCACCGACGCGACCGAGACCGCCACCGCCACGAAGATCCCGAGGGCAAGGATGTTCTTCGGGTCGGCGATCGTGATGCGATGCACCGGCTGGGTGAAATACCAGTTCAGCAGCATCGACCCGAACGCGGCCGATGCCAGCGCCGGGAACAGCCCGCCGAGCAGGGCGGCGGCCACTGTCAGCGTCAGGAACAGCAGCATGTCGTTGGTGAGGCCGAGACCCGCGTCGATGTTGGTCAGCAGCAGCGTCAGCAGCGCCGGGCCGACCACGCCGGCCAGCCAGCCCCACATGATCCGGGAGCGCCCGAGCCGCGCCCCCCTGGCGACGACGGGCAGCCCGCGGCCCTTGCCCGCTTCGTCGTGGGTGATCAAGTGCACGTCGAGATCAGGCCCCGAGTCCCGGGCAACCGTGGCGCCGACGCCCGGCCCGATGACGTACTGCCAGCTCTTGCGCCGGGACACGCCCAGCACGATCTGGGTGGCGTTGACCCCGCGAGCGAACTCCAGGAGAGCCGAGGAGACGTCGTCGCCGACGACGTGGTGGAAGGTGCCGCCCAGGTCCTCGACCAGGGCGCGCTGGACGGCCAGTTCCTGGGGCGAGGCCGAGGTCAGCCCGTCGCTGCCGGCGATGTGGACGGTCATCACTTCACCGCCGGCGCCCTTCTCCGCGAGCCGGGCGGCACGGCGGATCAGCGTCCCTCCCTCGGGACCGCCGGTCAAGCCGACCACGATCCGCTCACGCGAGCCCCAGATCTTCGACACCCGGTGTTCGCTGCGGTACTCGGTCAGGTACTCGTCGACCCGATCGGCCACCCATAGCAGCGCCAGCTCCCGCAGGGCGGTCAGGTTGCCGGGGCGGAAGTAGTTCGACAGCGCCGCGTCGACCTTGTCGGGCTTGTAGATGTTGCCGTGCGCCATGCGCCGTCTCAGGGCCGGCGGTGACATGTCGACCAGCTCGATCTGGTCCGCCCGCCGCACGACCTCGTCCGGCACCGTCTCCTGCTGCCGTACGCCCGTTATCGACTCGACGACGTCGCCGAGCGACTCCAGGTGCTGGATGTTGACGGTCGCTATGGCGTCGATGCCGGCGGCGAGCAGCTCTTCGACGTCCTGCCAGCGCTTGGCGTTGCGCGAGCCAGGGATGTTGGTGTGGGGCAGCTCGTCGACCAGGGCAACCTGCGGATGGCGTGCCAGCACCGCGTCCACGTCCATCTCCGTGAAGACGGCGCCGCGGTACTCCAGTTCCTTGCGCGGGACCTGTTCCAGGCCGTGCAGCATCACCTCGGTGCGCGGCCGGTGGTGGTGCTCGACGAAGGCGACCACGCAGTCCGTGCCCCGCTCGATGCGGCGGTGCGCCTCGGAGAGCATCGCGTAGGTCTTGCCGACGCCGGGTGCGACGCCGAGGTATATCCGGAGCTTGCCGCGTGCCATCTCTTCGTCTCTTCACTCGTGTGCGGTCAGGGGGCGGGGGACGCGTCACGCCTCAAAACGGTGGCCCATGCCGGGCTCGGTTATCGGGTACCGGGGGTGGGCCGGGTCCGTTTCGAGCTTGCGCTGCAGCTGGGCCATGTTGACCCGAAGATAGTTGGTCTTGCTGCTCTGGGAGACTCCTCAGTCCTCCTGGAGCAGCTGCTTCTGCGTGATGAGGCGGCCGGGACTGCAGACCAAAATCTCCAGCAGGTGCCACTCGGTGGGCGTGAGGCGTACGTCGCGGCCGTCCCTGGTGGCCTTCTTTGCGAGCAGGTCGACGGTGAAGTCCGTCGTGGCGATCACCGTGGTCCCGCTGAACGGCTTGGTGGCGTAGTCGTCGGCGCCTGCATCCAGCGCGGGAACCTTCTCGTCTGACGCCGGGCGGGCGGACAGGACCAGGATCGGTACGCGGGTCCAGGCGCGCAGGGCCTTGATGACGTCCACGCCGTCCATATCAGGCACCCCCAGGTCGAGCATGACCACGTCGGGCCGGCTCGCTGCGGCAAGCCGGAGCGCCGTGGCGCCTTCGGGCGCCGCGCCCACGCCGTACTGGCGTGCCTGCATGTTGATCACGAGGGCTCGTACGAGCTGTGGATCGTTCTCCGCCACCAGCACCCGGGCCATCGGCGTGCGGCCTTCCTGTCATAGGTGGGGTCGCGACCTTCGGGTCGACTGTGGGAGCCAGCGGTGCCGGGGTGCCCGGCCCGCCAGTTCCCGGCTGTCTGTCCTGCTGAAACCATCAGTTCTTGGCCAGTTCCTTGAGCTCGATGTTGAGCTCGAGGACGTTGGCATGCGGCTCGCCGAGGAACCCGGCCGTGCGGCCGTCGGTGTGCTCGTCGACCAGCTTCTGCACCCGTGCCACGGTCAGCCCGTTGGCCTTGGCCACCCGCTTGACCTGGATGTCGGCGTAGGCCGGGGAGATGTCCGGGTCGATCGCCGAGGCGGAGCCGGTGACCGCGTCCTTGGGGACCTCGGACTCGTCTACGCCGTTGAAGGCGGCGACCTGCTCCTTGGCCGCCTTCACCATCTTCACCATCTTCGGGTCGCTCGCGCCCAGTTGGCTGGAGCCGGTGGCCAGCGGGTCGTAGTTGCTGTTGGACGGTCGTCCCTGGAACCACTTAGGGTCCGGCTGGTCGGTGCCCTTGATGTTCCAACTCTGGCCGATCAGCTTCGAGCCGACTTCCTTGCCGTCGACCTTCACGATCGAGCCGTTGGCGTTGTCGTGGAAGAGCGCCTGCCCGATGCCGGTGACGGCGAGGGGGTAGAGGATGCCGGTCACCACGGTGAGGACGAACAGCATGCGCAGCGCCGCCCAGACCATGCGTCCGGTGTTCACAACGGAGTTGTTCATGACGATCAGCCGATTCCGGGTATGAGGGAGATGAGCAGGTCGATGATCTTGATGCCGATGAAGGGGGCGATCAGTCCGCCGATGCCGTAGATGCCGAGGTTGCGCCGCAGCATCTTGTCGGCGCTCATCGGCCGGTACCGCACCCCGCGCAGGGCGAGAGGGACCAGCGCGATGATGATCAGCGCGTTGAAAATGACGGCTGAGAGGATCGCGGAGTCCGGCGAGGACAGATGCATGATGTTGAGCTTGTCCAGGCCCGGGTAGACCGCCGCGAACAGCGCCGGGATGATCGCGAAATACTTCGCGACGTCGTTGGCGATGGAGAACGTCGTCAACGCGCCCCGGGTGATGAGGAGTTGCTTGCCGATCTCGACGATCTCGATCAGTTTCGTCGGATTCGAGTCGAGGTCGACCATGTTGCCAGCCTCCTTCGCGGCCGACGTACCCGTGTTCATCGCCACGCCGACGTCCGCCTGCGCGAGCGCGGGCGCGTCATTGGTGCCGTCCCCCGTCATGGCGACGAGCTTGCCGCCCGCCTGCTCCCGCTTGATGAGGGCCATCTTGTCCTCGGGCGTGGCCTCCGCGAGGAAGTCGTCGACGCCTGCCTCCTCGGCTATCGCCTTCGCGGTCAGCGGGTTGTCGCCTGTGATCATGACGGTCTTGATGCCCATGCCGCGCAGCTCGACGAACCGCTCCCGCATCCCCTCCTTGACGACGTCCTTGAGGTGGATGACGCCCAGCACCCGCGCACCCTCGGTGTCCTCGACGGCCACGAGCAACGGTGTGCCGCCTGCCTCGGAGATGCGGTTGGTTAGGGTGTGGGCGTCGTCGGCGACGGTGCCGCCCTGTTCCTGGACCCAGGTGATGACCGAACCGGCCGCGCCCTTGCGGATCTTCCTGCCGTCGACGTCGACGCCTGACATGCGGGCCTGGGCGGTGAAGGCGATCCACTCGGCCTGCGCCAGCTCACCCTGATGCCGCTCTCGCAGCCCGTACTTCTCCTTCGCCAGGACGACGACAGAGCGGCCCTCGGGCGTCTCGTCGGCCAGCGAGGAGAGCTGGGCGGCGTCGGCGACCTCGGCCTCCGTGGTGCCCTGCACCGGTACGAACTCCGACGCCTGGCGGTTGCCGAGCGTGATGGTGCCGGTCTTGTCGAGCAGCAGCGTCGAGACGTCACCGGCGGCCTCAACTGCCCTGCCGGACATGGCCAGTACGTTGCGCTGGACGAGGCGGTCCATGCCCGCGATGCCGATTGCCGAGAGCAGGGCACCGATGGTGGTCGGGATGAGACAGACCAGCAGCGCGACCAGCACGACCATCGTCAGGTGCGAGCCCGCGTACTCCGCGAACGGCGGCAGCGTCGCCACAGCGAGCAGGAACACGATCGTCAGCGACGCCAGCAGGATGTTCAGCGCGATCTCGTTCGGTGTCTTCTGCCGGGCCGCGCCCTCGACCAGGGCGATCATTCGGTCGATGAAGGTCTCACCCGGCTTCGTCGTGATCTTGATGACGATGCAGTCGGAGAGGACCTTGGTCCCACCGGTCACCGCGCTTCGGTCGCCCCCGGACTCCCGGATGACTGGCGCCGACTCCCCGGTGATGGCCGACTCGTCGACCGAGGCGACACCTTCGACGACGTCACCGTCGCCGGGGATGATGTCACCGGCCTCACACACCACCAAGTCACCGACGGTCAGCTCGGTACCGGGGACCTGCTCCTCGGACTTCCCGTCCTTGGTCAGCCGGCGCGCGACGGTGTCGGTCTTGGCCTTGCGCAGGGTGTCGGCCTGCGCCTTGCCACGGCCTTCGGCGACGGCCTCGGCCAAGTTGGCGAAGATGACGGTCAGCCACAGCCAGGCGCTGATGGTCCAGCCGAACCAGTCGCCCGGGTCCTTGAAGGAGAACACGGTCGTCAACGCGGACCCGACAAGCACCACGAACATGACGGGCGACTTGACCAGCACCCGCGGGTCGAGCTTGCGGAAGGCCTCCGGCAGCGACCTGACCAGCTGCTTGGGGTCGAAGAGACCCGCGCCGACGCGCCCTTCTTCTGTGTGGCCGGTCGGCACGTCCTGGTGCGGGGCCCGGGTCGGAGTGGTGGTGGACATCGCGTCCTCTTGCTTCTTCTGCATCTTGATGTCGGTGGTCATACCGCCAGTCCCTCGGCCAGCGGGCCCAGCGCCAGGACCGGGAAGAACGTCAGACCCGTGATGATCACCATCGCGCCGACCAACAGCCCCACGAAGAGCGGATTCTCGGTGCGCAGGGTGCCCGCGGTCGCCGGCACCGGATTCTGCCCGGCGAGCGAGGCGGCCAAGGCGAGGACGAACACCATGGGCAGGAACCGGCCCAGCGTCATGCACAGACCCAGCGTCGTGTTGAAGAACTCAGTGTTCGCGCCAAAGCCCGCGAAGGCGCTGCCGTTGTTGTTGGAGGCGGAGGTATAGGCGTAAAGGGCCTCGGAGAAGCCGTGCGCCCCAATGTTGGTCATGGCGTCCTTGCCGTCCGGCAGGGCCATGGCCACGGCGGTGCCGATCAGCACCAGTGCCGGGGTGACGAGGATGTAACAGGCCGCGAGCTTGATCTCGCGGGTGCCGATCTTCTTGCCCAGGTACTCGGGGGTGCGGCCGACCATCAGGCCGGCGATGAACACCGCGATGATCGCCATGATCAGCATGCCGTAGAGGCCGGAGCCGGTACCGCCGGGCGCGATCTCACCGAGCATCATGCCCATCAGCAGGACACCGCCGGACAGGCCGCTGAAGGAGTCGTGGAAGGAGTTGACAGACCCCGTCGAGGTCATCGTGGTCGACACCGAGAAGAGCGAGGACGGGCCCTCGCCGAAGCGCTGTTCCTTGCCCTCCATCGCGCCGCCCGCGAGCTGCGAAGCGGTGCCCGGGTGGGCGTACTCGAGCCAGGTCACGGCCACAACGCCGACGAACCAGATGGCACCCATGGCAGCCACGATCGCGTAGCCCTGCTTCACGCTGCCGACCATCTTGCCGAAGGCGCGCGGCAGCGAGAACGGGATCACCAGCAGCAGGAAGATCTCCAGCAGGTTGGTGAAGCCGTTGGGGTTCTCGAAGGGGTGGGCGGAGTTGGCATTGAAGAAGCCGCCGCCGTTGGTACCCAGGTCCTTGATGGCCTCCTGGGAGGCGACCGCGCCGGGGCTGATGGCCTGCTGCTGACCGGTGAGGGTGGTGAGGTGGTGGATGTCGCCGAAGTTCTGGATGGCCCCGGCCGCAATCAGCAGCACCGCCGCCACGATAGAGCCCGGGATCAGGATGCGGATGATGCAGCGCACCAGGTCGGACCAGAAATTGCCCAGGTCGCCGGTGCGGGAGCGGGCGAAGCCGCGCACCAGCGCCACCGCGACCGCGATGCCGACGGCGGCCGAGACGAAGTTCTGCGTGGCCAGGCCCATCGTCTGGGTGACGTGGCTCATGGCCACCTCACCCGAGTAGGACTGCCAGTTGGTGTTGGAGACGAAGGAGGCGGCGGTGTTGAACGCCTGGTCCGGACTGATCGGCTTGAAGCCGAGGGAGAGCGGCAGCTTGTCCTGCACCCGCATCAGCAGGTACAGGAACAACACGCTGACCGCGCAGAAGACCAGCACGCCGCGAAGGTAGGCGGGCCAGCGCATCTCCGTATCCGGGTCGGCACCCACCGAGCGGTAGATCCACCGCTCCACGCACAGGTGCTTCTTGGACTGGAAGACGGCGGCCATGTAGTCGCCGAGGGGACGGTGCACCAGGGCCAGCGCCGCTATCAGCGCGGTCACCTGGAGCACGTCGGCAAGGACGGGGCTCATGCGGGGCTCAGAACCTCTCCGGGAAGATCAGGGCGAGGACGAGAAAGCCCAGCAGGGCGACGGCCGCGACCAGGCCGACGATGTTCTCGGCGGTCACAGCTTCGTCACCCCCTTGGCAACGAGAGCCACCAGCGCGAACACCGCGATCGTGGTGACGACGAAGGCCAGGTCGGCCATCGTGAGCTCCTGGAGAGGTTCGGGATCAAATGGATCTGACCAGCCCAGGAAACCTGCCTCCCGGCCCGATTCGGTCCGCCTTAACGGCCCTTATACGGCCACCCGCCCACTCTTGACGTAACCCATACGACCGCCCCACCACCCGGCCGTGACGCAGGCCGTCAAGGACCCGTAGACAACCCGTTAACGAGGCGTCAATGGACGAATCAGGCCGTGGGGAGCTGCCCTGGGCCGCGACATCCATACGCCCGGCCGCGGACGGAGGAGCCGGCGACGCCGGCGGTCCGCCAGAGCGTCACAGCGGAGGGCCGGGATTCCGCACAGATGCACCGGCTTCACACGGCCGCCCCAACAGCCGGCTCTCGCCATCGGGCCAAAGCCAGGTCGCATCCGACCGCCGACGGCAAGAATGCAAAAGAACCGATGGACGGAGCGCGCCCGACTCGGCGGCGTCCCCGTGATGCAGCGCTCCGACGAAGACGATGCCCCTCCGAGCTTCAAAAAAGGCCTACGGCCAACATCTCTTACGGATTCACCGAGCCTTTTCAGCTCGGCCATCGATCGGGTGACGCGGGTGGTGTGCGCAACGTACGAGGCTCCCGTGCCGTTGGGGGAGGTGTTCGACGTCTCAACCCACAGGCACAGGAGCCGCGTTGGCTCCGTATCGAGCCGCACTCGACCTGCCGCACGCCCTGGTCGAGTGGGTACCCCATGCTCATTGTCACCCGCGAGGGTGACCGACGGTGCAAACTCCCGCCGCACCAACGTGCGTTGATCGGCCTGGTGTACCTGCGTCGACACGACACCCTGGCGCAACTCGCGGCAGGCTTCGGCATCTCCGTCGGCACCGCCCACGCCTACATGACAGCCGTCATCAACCTGCTCACCGACCGCGCCCCAGGGCTCCTGCGGAGCCTGCTCGTCTATCCGGCGAGAGCGAGGTTGTGCAGGCGGGCGATGCCGCGCATGGCGTGGTGGACTCCGTCGCCTTTGAGGCGGCAGTCGCGGAGGATCTTCCAGGTCTTCATGCGGGCGAAGGTGCGCTCGGCGTGGGCCCGGACCTGCTTGTGTGACTTGTTGTGTGCTTGCTTCCAGTCCGGCAGTTCCTCGCCCTTGCGGCGGCGGTGAGGCATCACGAGGCCGGTGCCTGGGTAGCCGCCGTCGGCGATCGTCATGGTGTTGTCGACGGCGGCCTTGGCCCCGGACTCCTCCCAGGCTTTGCAGTCATTGCGGTTGCCGGGAAGCGGTCGGCCGACCACGACGACGAGCCGGGTATCGGCGTCGATGACGACCTGGTGGTTCGTGGAGTAGCGGTAGTTTTTTGACTGCTGGGCGACGGCGTGGTCGCGCGTGGGCACCTGAGTGCCGTCCACGATGAGCACGGCGTCCTTGGCGAACCGCTTACGGGGCAGAAGCGCGAGCATGGGGCCGAGATGGTCGATCACACGGTCCGCTGCGGACGTCGACACTCCGAACAGCGGCGCGAGCTCGCGCATCGTCAAGTTGATACGCCAGTTAGCCGCGACCAGCAGTGTCCGGTCCTCCAAGGACAGGTCCCACGGTCGGCCCTTGCGGACCGAGTCCGCACCGTCGCGCCGCAGCAGGGTCACCAGCTTCCCGAAGGCACGCGGGCTCAGCCCGGTGAACGGGGTTATCCAGGACGGCTCCGACGACGTGATCACACCAGCCACCCTGGGATCATCGCACCGGCCCGGCGTGCCGCCACAGCATCCCCCTCGCCTCAGCGGAACTCGTGGACCACCTGGATCTCGCCGACGATGTGGGCGTTGAAGTCGTCCAGCTCCTCGGCCGGAACCCAGAGCTCGAGGATCGTCTGCCCGCCGGCCTGCTGGACGGGATACCGGCTCAAGAACTCCGACTCGACCTCAAAACGGGTGACGAAGCCTGCGCCGTCGTGCTTCACGTTCCAGTCCCGGGCGATCCTGATCGCGTAGTCCTCGTTCAGGACCGGGTAGAAGATCGGCTGCCCGGGCAGCCGGGGCGGCCACGCACGCCAGTTCAGGTCCCGAACCAGATCCAGCTCCTTGGGGCCGGTGGGGCGCCACAGGGTCGTCGTTGCTTGCTGGCTGGTCATGTGCATCGCTCTCTGAACGTGGGCCGCTGGCATGGCGGGGCGTCAGACCGGACGATAACGACACCGCGAACTCAGTAGCGACCCAGTTTCCGCAGCGTGGGTAGCTCCATGACCAGCAGTTACGGGAAAGCCCTCAGCTTGTTCTTTATCTACCGTCCGCGTCATAGGGCGGTGATGGACGGTTCCAGACGGCGTCAGACCGGCTGACAACCTCCCCAAGTTCGCGGGCACTCCGGGTTGATAGGGCCTGCATCACGATATCGAGGAGGGCTCGGGACTCGAGCGGGTTGCCGCAGCAGTACCAGTGCACGTTGCCCCACTCGTAGTCGTGCCACAGATCCCGCTCGGGCTGGTGAACGTAGTTCTTCCACAGGCCCACAGCTGTGCTGACATCGCCTGGCTGCAGGTAGTTGCGGGTGTGCTCGAGGCGGCTGATCTCGGACAGTGCACGCGAAGACAGGCCGTCGATGACCGGCCTTGCACCCGTCGTCAGGTGGCTGCCGGGGGCGCCGGCACGGATCTGTCCTGGCCGTCTACGCGGCATGGACCTTTCGGTTCGTCGTCATGCGGTACATGGTGCCACGGTCTCGAATGGCGTCTCGAACGGATTCGCTCGCATGGGGATTCGCCGGATGTGGGGGCGGCCTTCGCCTGATCATGTGCTCCGACCAAGGTGCACGTGACCACGACGAAGGCCGTGAGGGTGAGTCTGCTGCCTGATGCTGTCCGGAGGGGGGCGTTCGCGGAAGCGTCACGCTTCCGGGGCGAGTTCTACGAGTGTCTGACCGTCCGGCGCGACGAGTTGTTCGAGCTCGTGGACGCGGTGCTGTGTGCGGACGGGGCGGTGAAGTCCCCGGTGGACCTGACGCTGCTGCCCGAGCATCGTCGCGGGTACGGAGCGATGTACGGCGGCCTGAACCACGGCCGGATCGACGTCGACCGGCTCCAGGCGGTGCTGGCCGGGCTGCCGCTGCCGCGTTTCGAGGGCGGGCGTCTGGTCCTGGCGGTCGACGTGTCGCCGTGGCTCCGCTCGGATGCGCCATGCTCAGCGGAGCGGCTGTTTTGCCATGTCTACGGCCGCGCGAAGACAGCGTCGCAGTTCATTCCGGGCTGGCCCTACTCCTTCGTGGCCGCGCTGGAGCCGGGCGCTACCTCCTGGACCGCGATCCTGGACACGGTTCGGCTCGGCCCGTCGGACGACGCGACCGCGGTCACCGCCACCCAGCTCCGAGGAGTCGTTGAACGGCTCGTCGCCGCAGGCCAGTGGCAAGCCGGGGACCCGGCCATCGTGATCGTCAGTGACGCCGGCTACGACGTCACCCGCCTGGCCTGGGTCCTGCGCGACCTGCCCGTCGAGATGGTCGGCCGGGTCCGCTCCGACCGCGTCATGCGCCTGCCGAAGCCGCCGAGGATGCACGGCGTCAACGGTCGGCCTCCCAAGCACGGCCCGGAATTCCGCCTCACCAAGCCGGACACCTGGCCCGAGCCCTCGATCACCACGGTCACCGATACCCGCAACTACGGCAAGGCCGAAACCCAGGCGTGGGACCGGGTGCACCCCCGGCTCACCCACCGCTCCTCCTGGCTCGACCACGACGGCGAACTGCCCTTGGTCGAGGGCACGTTGATCCGGCTGAAGGTCGAGCACCTTTCGAAGGACCGAGATGCCCCACCGGTGTGGTTATGGTCCTCCAAGACCGGTGTCACCGCGGACGACGTGGACCGTTTCTGGCAGACATTTCTCCGCCGCTTCGCGAAGCAGACTCTCGGCTGGGCCACTCCGAAACTCCGTACTCCCGAGGCGGCGGACCGCTGGACCTGGCTCCTGATCGTCGCTCACACCCAACTCCGGCTCGCCCGTCCCCTCGCCGCGGACCTCCGCCGGCCCTGGGAGAAGCCCGCTACCTCCAACCGGCTCACCCCGGCCCGGGTCCGCCGGGGGTTCAGGAACATCCGAGCTCATCTCGCCTGCCCGACCCGAGTTCCCAAACCCCGAGGCGTCGGCCCCGGACGGCCACCCGGCACCAAGAACAAACACCGGGCACCCCGCTACGACGTCGGCAAGACCGTCAAACGCCCCGAGACCCTCAAGGCCATCGGCAAGCCTGGAGGATCTTGGTAGATAAAGATCAAGCTTAGGTCGTGTTTTAGGCGGGGAGTCTGAGACTTTGCCCCTCACCGGGATGATCGCAGTGTGGGGCGTGGTGATCTTTCCGATGAACAGTGGTCAGTGCTGGAGTCCTTGCTGCCAGTGGCGGGAGTCCATCGCATGTCGGCGGGTCGGCGGCGGCTTGTGGACGGCGTGCGGTGGCGGGTGCGGACCGGGGCTCCGTGGCGAGACCTGCCAAGCGAGTACGGGCCCTGGCAGACGGTCTACGGCCTGTCCCGGCGCTGGCATCTGTTGCGACGTCACCTGAATGCGATCCGGTCCAGGTGGCGGATCCTACCGCCCGGGAAGATCGCGGTGATCGTCCTGGCCGTCCTGCGACACGACCAGCGCCTGGCCGATATGGCCGGCGGAAACAACGTGTCCGAGTCCACCGTCCCTCACTGCGGGACTAGTTGATCGGACTGCTTGCCGTGCAGGCACCGCGCCTGGACCGTGCTCTGAAGAAGATCGCCAGGCAGGGCGGAGAGGTCGTCCTGATCGACAGCACCCTGATCCCCACCCAGCGCCGCATCGGAAAGGCCGACCGGTGCAACTACTCGGGTAAACACCGCACCCACGGGCTGCACATCCTCGCCCTGACCGACGAGAGAGGCCGCCTGGTCTGGATATCCGCCGCCCGGCCCGGCCGCACCCACGACAACACCGCCGCCCGCCACGGCCACGTCCTTGCCCACCTGCGCGCCGCCGGTCTCGGCGCTCTCGCGGACCTCGGTTTCCGCGGCCTGGACAACGACGTACGCGACCCCGTGATCGTCACGGGCTTCCATGCCAGCCGCACCCACAAGCTCGCCGCCGGTCAGAAGGACGCCAACCGAGTCCTCGCCGGCGGACGTGCGCCAGTCGGGCACGGCTTCGCCCACCTGAAGAACTGGCGAATCCTCGCCAAGCTCCGCATCGACCCCGCCCGCGCCACCCAGCTCCTGCGCGCCCTGCTCGTGCTGACGAACCTCGAAGTCAACCGCTGACGGAGATCGCACACAAAGTGCTGCCGTGCGTCGGGGTGATGGTCCTTCTGATCAGCGGGCTGCCGCTCTACCTTCGCTACTGTGATCAGGATCCCCGAGGTGGCGAAGCGGCTCGTGGTCGGCCGTGCCCTGCGCAGCAGTGAGCTGGGGCAGACACTGCTTCCCAAGCGTGTAGCCCTGCCGATCTTCGCCTCGGACCCCTTGTCGTCGGTTGCGTACGCGACGCAGGAGGTCCTGTTGGTGCTCACGCTGGGTGGGATGGCGTATGTGCATTTCACGCCGTGGATCGCGGCGGCGGTCGTCGCGCTGATGACGGTGGTGGTGCTGTCGTACCAGCAGGTCGTACGCGCCTACCCGAGCGGTGGGGGCTCGTACGAGGTCGTGTCCGCGAACCTCGGCGAGAACGCCGGTCTGGTGGTGGGGGCGGCCCTGCTGGTCGACTACGTCATGACGGTGGCGGTGTCGGTCGCGTCCGGCGTGGACAACATCATCTCTGCCGTCCCCCATCTTCACGCCCAGCGAGTGCCGATGGCCCTGGGCTTCGTGGCATTGCTCGCGGTGGTGAACCTGCGGGGAGTACGCGAGTCAGGACGGGCCTTCGCCACGCCGACGTACCTGTTCGTCAGCGGCGTCCTCATCATGATCGCCACCGGCCTCTTCCGGTACCTGGTCGCAGACGCGCCCGTCGCTGAGAGCGCCTCGTACGGCATCCGGCCGCAAGAGGGCGACGCGCAGCTGGCCGGTGTGGCGCTGGTACTGCTGGTCCTGCGGGCGTTCTCCAACGGCTGCACGGCGTTGACGGGCGTGGAGGCGATCTCCAACGGGGTTCCCGCCTTCCGGAAGCCGAAGTCGCACAACGCGGCGATCACCCTGGCCGCGATGGGCCTCATCGCCGTCACCATGTTCGTCGGTGTCACCACGCTCGCGATCGTGGCCAAGGTCCACATCGCCGATGACGCCTGCCGGCTGACCGGACTGGGCCAGGACTGTTCCGCCTACCAGCAGCGCACCGTCATTGCCCAGATCGCGGCCGCGGTCTTCGGCGGGGAGAGCAGCTTCGGCTTCTACTACATTCAGGCCGCCACCGCGCTGGTCCTGATCCTCGCCGCGAACACCGCGTTCAATGGTTTCCCACTGCTTTCGTCGATCCTCGCGCAGCGCCGCTACCTGCCCCGCCAGCTGCACAGCCGCGGCGACAGGCTCGCCTTCTCCAACGGCATCGTGGCGCTGGCCGTCACCGCCGGCCTGCTGCTGTGGGGGTTCGAGGCCAGCGTCACGGCCCTGATCCACCTCTACATCCTGGGTGTGTTCACCTCCTTCACGCTCTCCCAGACCGGCATGGTCCGGCACTGGAACCAGGCCCTGTCCACAGAGAGCGATCCCGCGCTGCGGCGACGCCACCGCGTCGCCAGAGCCATCAACGCGGTCGGCGCGGTGTTCACCGGCCTGGTCCTGGTGGTCGTCCTGTTCACGAAGTTCCTCGACGGCGCCTGGCTGGCCGTACTCGCCGCCGGCGTGCTGTGGCTGCTGATGCGCGCCATTCGCATGCGTTACGACCGCACCGCCGCCGAGCTGACCAGCACCGACCCTCACACCGACCTCACCCCGCCTTCCCGTGTCCTGGCGATCGTGCTGGTCTCCAACGTCCACAAGCCGACGCTCCGGGCCCTGGCCTACGCCCGGGCTTCCAAGCCCGACCGGCTGGAGGCGCTCACCGTCGCCGTCGATCACGACGAGACTCGCGCGCTGGAAGAACAGTGGCAGCGACTGGGCATCGATGTCCCCCTCAAGGTTCTGGACTCTCCCTACCGTGAGGTCACCCGGCCCGTCGTCGACTACGTACGCTCCCTCGGCCGCGAGAGCACGCGCGACATGGTCGGTGTCTACATTCCCGAGTACGTCGTCGGCCGCTGGTGGGAGAACCTGCTGCACAACCAGTCCGCGCTCCGGATCAAGGCGCGCCTGCGCTTTACTGCCGGAGTCATGGTGATCAGCGTGCCCTGGCAGCTCCTCTCCTCCGCGCGGGCCGACCACCACGGTGCACGTGCTCCGGGTTCCGTCCGCCGCGGCGAACCGCCGAGCTGACCGGGAGCCATCCCGAGGCCCGGAGGCCCATGCAACTCGCGGACTCCGCGGACCGTCGTTTCACTGATGCCAAAAGGGAGCGCGACCGGTGGACAGACCAGTGACGGTGGGCGTGGACAGCTCCCATGGCACTGGCACAGAGCGCGGGGGGACGCAGATCGGGGTCTATCAGGAATTAGGTGTGGTTCGTCTGTTTGGCCTACAGGTTCTCTTTTAGACTGTTCGGCCTATACCTGATTGGCGGTAAGGCGCCCGTCGAATAGAACGTCGAACTCGTTGAGGGCTGCTTTCCAGCGGTTGTTCCAGCGCTGTCGTCCGCGTCCCGTGGGATCGAGGGCAAGTGTGGCGAGGTAGAGCCGCTTGAGGGCCGCGGTCTCGTTCGGGAAATGTCCACAGGCTTGTGCCGCCCGCCGATAGCGCGCGTTCAGGCTCTCGATTGCGTTCGTCGTGTAGACGACCTGCCGAATCGCGGGCGGCAGCGAGAGGAATGGTACGAACTCGTTCCAGGACCGTTCCCAGATCCCGCTGATCGAGGGATAGCGGCTGTCCCACTTTTCTCCGAACTCGATCAGCCGACGCCGTGCCTGAGCCTCGTCGACCGCGGTGTAGACCGGTTTGAGATCGCGGGTGATCTCGGCCGTATCCCGCCTCGACGCGTATCGCATGCTGTTGCGGATGAGATGAACGACGCATGTCTGTACGACGGTTTGGGGCCAGATCGCACCCACGGCCTCGGGCAGTGCGGTCAGACCGTCACAGACGAGCATGAGGACGTCTTTCACACCGCGGTTGCGGATCTCTGTCAGCACGGTCTGCCAGTACTTGGCCCCTTCGCCGCCCTGCCCGGTCCACAGGCCGAGGATCTCCCGGTACCCGTCCGCGGTGACCGCGATCGCTACATATACCGGCCTGTTGGCGACCTGACCGTCCCGGATTCGCACATGGATCGCGTCGATGAACACCACCGGATAAACCGAATCGAGCGGACGAGTACGCCATTCCGCCATCGATTCCAGAGCCTTGTCCGTAATTGTGGAGACTGTTTCCTTCGACGTGGTCATCCCGTAGACCTCGGCGAGATGGGCCACGATCTCACCGGACGTCAGTCCTTTCCCGGTGAGCGAAAGGACCATCTCATCCAGAGCGCCGGTCCGCCTGGCGTATTTCGGCAGCAGCCCGGGACGGAAGGTCCCGAGCCTGTCACGCGGCACGTTCACCACCACCGGACCGACCTCGGTCATCACCTTCTTCGCCCGGTAACCATTGCGCATGTTGCCGCCCGAACGCGATCCTCGGCCGCCGGCCCGCGCCGATTCATCGGCCAGGTGCAAGTCCATCTCCGCCTCGAGCGCGGCCTGCATCAGATGCTGGGCGAGCTCCGGAAGAATCCCGCCCTCGCCCATCAGCCGCAGGCCGCCGGCAGCCGTCTTCTCCGCCGCAAGCGCGGCCAACTCCTCCAGCAGTTCGACCGACAGACCGTTCTCCGACACCGGCATCGACTTCACACCAGAACCCTCAGCAGCCTCATCAGCCCTGGCAAGCGACACACCGTCGACCAGCCCGATCGTGTGACCCGTCGTCGTACCCATCAGATGACTCCTTCGTGGAAGGAACCCACCTAATTCATGACACTCCCGCAGATCGCCTCGGGCGTGCCGTGCGAGGTGGGCGAGGGCGGACGCGCGTGCGGAGGTTGTCGTGATCTGCCCGCCGTCGTTCGGGCATTGCCAACATACGAGAGCAAGCCCGTCGGTCTGCGGGCGCAGTTCCACGGTCCAGGCGCGTGGTGTTGTCGGACTTGCTGGGCGCAGCCTCATAGGCGCGTGTTCCTCCTTGTCGCTTCCGCGCCGGTGCCGTTCTGTGGGTGGGGGCGGCCGTCTACCGTAGTGCAGACCTCTGCCCTCTGGCGGGTGTCGCCACCTGGGAAAAGGGCAGCGGTATGCACTGGCGGTGAAGGGGTCTGCACCGTCAGATGGATGGGTGACGATCTTGCCGCCCGATCCGGACCTCATTGCACTGCGGTTCGAACTCGCGCGCCTACGGGCCGCGCGCGGGTGGAGCTACGACGAGCTCGCTTCCCGCAGCGGCCTGGCCAGACGCACCGTCATCGAGATCGAGCAGGCCGCACCATCGGCACGCTGAGAACGTGGCACGCTCTCGACACCCCGCTCGACGAACTCTTCAGCACCCTGTGCCGCGGGCACGACCTGCCCGGTCCGGCACGGAATTGACTTCCAGCCTGGGCGTCTGTCGCAGATCACCCAAACGGCGAGGTCCCCTCGAACGCGCGATCAAGCGTTCGCACTCCAGTCGCACCGTATGAGGCTGACCGGGCGATCCGGCGGCACTGCTGCTATGGATCCGGCGTGTTGACTGGCAGGTTCACCCGCATGCACTCCACACCTCCTCCTCCGGCCCGGCGCCGGGAGGCCAATTCCCTAATCCATCGCGTGCGCCCTCGCCTGCGCGTGTCTTCCCGTGGTGTCAGTCAGCTATCGCGCCGAGGCCAGGGCGACCGATGCCGCAAGTGCGGCAACCGGATCGAGTGGTACCGCCTCAGCGCTCAGCAGCCTCTCCGACTTCATCCGCACGAACGCCCGGCCGCCAGGGGGCCCGCCGCGCGCCGCCGGCATGTCAGTTCCGGTGTCGCCTACCCGGGCGGAGGCGGAAGCAGTTGGTACCACCTGGCGCACATCATCGCCTGCCCCGCCCGAGACATGGCTCCGCTGGCGGAGCTGACTGGGCTGCGCCGGGCGCTCACCGTGAGCACTCTCCGTCCGGTCGACGCTGGCCACCGATCGGGTGCTTACCTCGGTGCCCGCAACGGACAGAGCTTGTGTCCGTTGCGGCGGAGGGGGTGATGGCGAGTTTGCGCAGGCCGGCCATGACTCGGACCAAGGTCAGCGTCCTGGCGCTCCGGGACAATCGGCGGCTTTCACCGGGCTGTTCGGTGGCTGGAGCATGGCATCAGTCTCCCCTGATGAAGAGGTACAGACTTTCGCGCCAGGCGTATCGAGCTGCGTCGAGGATGTCGATGACAACCGCTGGAAGTTCCCCTTCGAGTGCTTCGAGCTCCTCGATCAACCTCACGAGCTGATTCCTGTTGAACATGGTGTCTCCGTATTTCATGACACCACAGCGCACACTCTCTGGCGGGGCGGACTCGCAGATTCTCAAGAAGCTGTTGTTCACGTCATCACTGAAGTATCTCGTCTGCCGCCCCGATCGATCCAATACGTACATTCCAAGACTCATGAGGCCTCGCTCCGGTACACGTATATCCAGACTCGCCGGGCTCACTTGGGGTACATGGTTATCACTTGCCCGGTATGCACGTCTGCTACGACAGCAACGTCGGCCGTATCGGTTCCTCCATTGTTCGCGGATTTCACGCCTACATATTCAGAGAGGCCGCCGTTGGGATAATAGGTAGAATTTTTTTCATAGTACCCCGAACTGGCCGGCTGCCACTCGACACTGTCACCCTCAAGCGCCTTCAAAAGTATTCTTTGTAGACGACTCGGAGTGGTCCCGGCATAGAATGCCGACTTGTCGAGTGCAGGTTCCATCCCCGCCGGAACATCTACGTAGTGAATATTGTATATATCGGCCAGGGCTTTTTCGCTCAGCCGTGGAATCTCACGCATGGCAGTGGGCAAATGCACGCAGTTGGTGGTCACTGCTTCGGTGCAACGTACTGGCTCCGGTCCACTGAACAGGGCTGCCGTGCCGGCCTTGGTGCTTGCCGTGCACGTAAGGATTTGCCCCGCGACCTCACAGTTGAATTCGGTGGAGCCCACTCAAAGCCGCTGCCCTGGGGGGGGAGGGATGCGTACTCCATGGGTCCTCCCCGCCGACGCGGGGGTGTTCCGTCGCTGACAAGACGCTCGGCGCGATGACCGCGTCCTCCCCGCCGACGCGGGGGTGTTCCCGCCCCCCTCCACCCCGGCGAACCACTGCACTTTGTCCGGCCGGGCCCGTCGTCATCCGCGCACTCAACCCCGTGCCGGATCCATTCAGGTGAGCGGGGTGCAGAACCCTGTCACGGCACCCGTGCCGTCCACTCCGGGTCGCTGAACTTGGTCGCGGCCAGGTGCTCGGCGCGAGCCATCTCCTCGGGGGTGACCTGTCCGGTGGTCAGGCCATGTCGGGCGCGGAAGGAGGCGAGCATGCGGTCGATGACCGTCTCGCGGGGCAGGCCCGTCTGGCGGCGCAGCGGGTCCACCCGCTTCTTCGCACTGGCCGTGCCCTTGTCCGACATCTTCTCCTTCCCGATGCGCAGCACCTCCAGCATCTTGTCCGCGTCGATGTCATAGCTCATCGTCACGTGATGCAGCACCGCACCCGGCCCGCCGTCCGTGGCCACCATGCGCTTCTGCGCCGCCCCGCCGATCTTGCCGACCTCCGTCGCGATGTCGTTCAGCGGCTGGTACCACGCCTTGATCCCCATGTCACCCAGCGCCGCCAGCACCCACTCGTCCAGATACGCGTAGGACTCCGCGAACGACAAGCCCGACACCAGCGGGGCCGGGACCGAGAGGGAGTAGGTGACGGTGTTGCCCGGTTCGACGAACATGGCGCCACCGCCGGAGATGCGCCGGACGACCGTCACGCCGTGGTGTGCCGCGCCCTCGGGATCGACCTCGTTGCGCAGGGACTGGAAGCTGCCGATGATGACCGACGGCGCGGCCCACTCCCATACCCGCAGTGTGGGTGGGCGGTGTCCGGCGGCGACCTCGGCGGTGAGGACCTCGTCCAGGGCCATGTGCAGGGCGGGCGACTGGGGCTCCTCGCGGATGAGCTGCCACTCGTAGTCGGACCAGTCCGTGGCCCGCGCCAGGGCCCGGCGGACGGCGACCGCCACGCCCTCCGCCGTGAGGCCGTACATCACCGTGCCCTCGGGGAGTCCGCCCTTCACCCGGGCGGCGAGCCCGGCCGCGTCGGTTTCGGCGGGGGCACCCTCCAGTGCCGCGTCGATGGCGGGCAGGGCCTCGTCGGGTTCGAGAAAGAAGTCGCCCGCCACGCGTACGTTGCGCAGTACGCCGTCGATCACGTCCAGGTCGACGACCACCAGCTTTCCGCCGGGGATCTTGTACTCGCCGTGCATCGCGCCCGCCTCCGTGACTGTTGACTCCGAGAAGCACCAACGCCCACAGGGGCGTTTCGCTTCCCACCGGAGCGAACGGTGAGCGGACAGGGACGGGGATTCGTCCTTCTCGAGCCGATGCCGGCTCACGAGGCTCAGGAGGCTCACGAGGCGAGGGCCGCGGCGAGTTCGCGCGGCCGGGCCGCGAACGGGCTGTGGCTGCCCGGCAGGGTGTGCACGGTGAACGGGTTGCCGGGAAAGGCCCGGTCGGTTTCCGCGATCATCAGGTCCTGCGCGGCCGGTGCCAGCGCCCGGTCCTCGGCACAGCGCAGGAAAGTGCGTGGGATGCGGCCCCACCGCGCCTCGGTCAAAGCGACCGGAGTCGTCGGGATCGTCAGGGGCAGGTCGGGGCTCAGTGCGGACCGCCACCGGTCGAAGCGGTCCACAGGGGTGTCGTGGTAGTGGGTTTCCCGCAGTTCCTCGAGGTAGGCGGGATCCGGTGAGAGTGGATTGATCCGTACGGCGCCCAGGGACTCGGGGACGCCGAGGGGCAGGTTCCGGCCCAGCGCGGTGGCGTTCTCGGGTGAGCCCAGATAGTCGAAGAACCGCGGCCGCCCGCCCGGTACGAAGGCGGACAGGTAGACGATCCGGTCCACCAGCTCGGGCGCCCGCTCCGCGGCCAGAGACGCCGGACCGCCGCCCGCGCTGTGCGCGACGAGCACGACGGTGCGATGGTGACGCACCTGGCGCAGGACGCCCAGTACCGCCTCGGCGCAGTCCTCCATCGTCACGAGGACGAGCCGCGACCTCTCGGTCAGCAGGTCCGGCTGGCCGGGCAGCAGGTATCCGGTGGGCAGGGGGGCGTCGAAGCCGTGGCCCGGCAGGTCGACGGCCACGCTCGCGGCGCCCAGTCCGGCCAGCGCGCGCTGCGTCGCCGCCCACTGTCCGGAGCTGTGCCAGGCGCCGTGCACGAGAACGAAGACGGTGCCGGTCGGAGAGGTGTTCTTCATGGCTTCATTGCAGACGGAAGCACCGGCGTCATCCATTCTCAGATCTGGTAAGCGGCTTGGCGATATCTTTGAGGTATCGCCATGGTCGAGGGGCGGGAGGGGCGGCTCATGGAAGCGCGGCACCTGCGGTACGCGGTCGCTCTCGCCGAGCACGGGCACTTCGGCCGGGCTGCCGGCGAACTGGGCATCGCGCAGCCACCGTTGTCCAAACAGATCGCCGATCTGGAGCGTGAGGTCGGGGCCCGGCTGTTCGAACGCACACGTCAGGGGGTGTTCCCGACCGCCGCCGGCGAGGCGTTCCTCGCGCGGGCGCGCCGGGCGCTCGAGGAGATCGCGGCGGCCGAGGTCGACGCGGGCCGGGCGGCGCGCGGCGAGACGGGACGGCTGCGCCTCGGCTTCGTCGCCTCGGCACTGCTCGACCCGCTGCCTGGCGTCCTGAGCCGGTTCGGCCGGGAACGGCCCGACGTGCGACTGGAACTGCACGAGATGGCGACCAGCCGCAGCAGCCCCGCTCTCATCGCCGGGGAGCTGGACGTGGCCATCACCCTCGGCCCGCCACGGGGCGCCGGAGCCGAGCATCTCGTGTCCGTCCCGATCGGACGCGACCACGTGATCGCGGTGATGAGCACGGCACATCCGTACGCGGGTCAACCCTCGGTGAGCGTCGACCAGTTGCGGCGACAGCCGCTGATCGTGTCGGCCGGCGAGGACGAGCCCGCCGTGGTCGCCGGACTTCGTGCCCTGCTGGGCAGGGACTCCTCGGCTCTCGGCGGCGCGAGTGTCGCGAGGGACGTGCACACGATCATCGGCCTCGCCGCCTCCGGCGTGGGCGTCGGCCTGGGGCCGTCCCGCATGAGGGCGGTCCCGCGTCCCGGGGTGCGGTTCTGCGAAGTGACCCCGGGCACGCCCCTGCCCGATCTCGTGCTGTCCTTCGCGGCCCGCGACCACTCCCCGGTGCTGCGCGCCTTCCTCGACACCATCCGCGGGAACTGCCCCGAAGTCGGTACCGCACTCGACGACCGGCTCCGGTCCCGCACGTGATACAGGTGTGACCGGGCCCGGTCAGCCCGCGGGCGGGCCGGACGCGGTCCGCAGCACCTGCTCCAGCGGCGCCGCGGGGTGCCCGGTGAGGTCGGGGATCGCGGTGGTCACGGTGGCGAGGGAGCCGTCGGCGATCGCCGTGTAGGTGGACACCCAAGCGTCCAGTTGCCAGTCGGCCGCACCGAACGCCGCGCGCGAGGCGTACGCCTCCTCGATCGTCTCCGGGACGTAGGAGACGGGCCGGCCTCCGACGGCGGTGAGGATCCGGGCCACGTCGGTGAGGGTCAGCGCCTCCGGTCCGGTCAGTTCGTAGGTGCGGCCGGCCCACGGATGGCACCGTCCGCACCGACGAGAGCGGGCATGAAGTCGGCGTAGAGGTTGTCACGCAGAAACGTGAACGGGATGCCGGAGGCACGGATGTGCTGCTCGGTGTGCCAGTGGTCCCGGGCCAGGGTGAAGGTGGCCTCGGGCGCGGCGGCGTAGAAGGAGATGTACACCAGATGCGCCACACCCGCCTCGGCCGCCGCGTCGACGAACGTGCGGTGCGCGTGGAGGCGGTCGGGGGACTCGGCGGCGGAGACCATCAGGACGCGGTCGGTCTCGCGCAGGGCGCGTACGAGGGCCTCGTGGTCGTCGTAGGCGCCGGGTGCCGGCGTGGCACCGGCGAGTCGGGGAGCGCGGGCGGGGGTGCGGGCCAGGAGGGTCTGTTCGATGCCCGCGTCGGCCAGGCGGCGGGCGATGCGGCCGCCGAGGCGGCCGGTGGCCCCGGTGATCGCGTAGGTGGCATGGGCGGGGGCCATCGTCAGTCCTCCGTGGTGGGGTGCCGCTCCCCCGCCGTGCGAGGGCGGGGACGCGGAACGGTACGGGTCCAGTGTGACGGGCGATGACGATCCGTGCTTCTCGTCGCATGCGGCGCATTCAGCCGTGATGACGAGCAGGGCGCCTTCGATGCCGGCCGTGAGGACGGACAGCGCGCCGCCGATGTGATTCGTTCGGACAGTCAGCGCGCCTTCGATATCGGTTGTTCGGACGGGCAGCGCCTCCTCGGTCTGCCGGCAGCGCATCGACTGCCGGTCGGTGAGCCGCTGGTCGATGCCCGCGAGATCCATGACGGGCCTGCGGCCGGGTGTCACCTCACGCGGCCGGCGACGGGTGCTCGCGGAAGGTGCCCGGTGTCACGCCCGTGCGCAGTCGGAAGAACTTGGTGAAGTCGCCGGCGTCGGTGAACCCGAGCCGGTCGGCGACCTCCTTCGCGGTGAGGCCGCTGTGCCACAGCAGCCGCTTCGCCTCGAGAAGCACCCGGTCGTCGACGTACTGCTCGGCGGTGCGGCCCGTCGCTGCGAGCCTCGCGCGGGTCAGGGTGCGCGGGCTGTAACCCGAGTGCCGCCGCGTGGTCCTCCACGCGCCGGGTCACGGCATGGTCCCGCTCGACGGCCGCGTGGAAACGGGCGAACGTCCGCGATGCGGGCGCCGACCGGGTCACCGGTCCGCGTGCCTGCGCGAGCCTCACCACTGTTACGGACAGCAGCGCGCGCAGCACGTCGGCGTGGACCGACAGGGGCAGGGCGGCCATCACCCGGTACTCGTGGGCGAGATGGGCCAGCGCCGTGCGCGGACGCCGTGTGCTGATGCTCCTGTCGATCGTCAAGCAGCTGTGTGCACCGGATCGCCCTTCCCGCGCTGCTGCTTGCTTGACGCTGTTCTGTCGCCCGCCGCAGGTCGTGAGCGACAATGCCCGCACGAACGGTGAGGGAGGCAGCGTGGATCGGGATGCCACTGGCATGTGGTGGGAAGGGCTTGCTCGCCGGGTGGCTGTCGCCGTGCTGGCATCGGCCGTGCTCTCGCTCCTCGTCTCGGCTCTTCTCTTCGGTCTTCCCCACGGCTGGAAGACGGCCATGTCCTTGGCCGACATCACACTGCGCACGTCATGGATCGCCGGTTTCCTCGTCCCGGCCACCGTCGTCACGCACCTGGCAGTCCACGTCAGTCGCCGCAGGCTTCTGCACCCCCACGGTCGCTACCAGCCCCGGCCCTTCAAGAGGGGCGGTCAGCACCGCTGACCGGGGCCACCTCCAGCTTGCTGAACTCGTCAGCGATTCCCAGCGCTGAGGTCGGCGGCCATGCCCCAGAGCAGTCGGGCCGCGGCGAGCCAGTCCCGGTAGGCGCTGGCGAGCTCGTCGTCGCGGCGGAGCCCGCGTTCGAGGTCGGAGACGGCGGTCGGCCACAGTGAAGCGGTCGCTCGTGAGGCGGCTTCCCTGCCTGCCTGCCGTCCGGTCGGGAAGATCGTCGCCGCGCAGCAGGTGCTGTGGGACCTGATGGCTGAGTCCTGCACGCTCCCGTTGCGGGCCGCCGCCCACCTCGTCAGCGACGGCTGCTCCGACGACGGCTTCGACTACTTCCGTGGTTGGCCGATCGCACAGGGGCGTGAGGTCTTCGAGACCATGGTCGCCGATCCTGATGCGCTCGCAGGGCTGCCCCTCGTGCATGCCCCGGCCGCCGACGGCCTGGACCTGGAGGGCGGGGACGTACTCGGTGTCGCCTGGACCGCACACCTCATGGCGACCGGTGAGCAGTTCCCCGCCGGCGAGTTCACGTTCGATACCCGCAACTGGACCCTTCCTGGGACTTCGACTTCGACGACCGGGGAGAGGTGACTCGCCGCCTGCCCCGCCTGGCCGCTCTCCACCTGAGGCAGGTCGCCTGGTCGCTCACCGGCCGCCTGTGTCCGCAGCTCTCCCCCACCCGACTACTTGACGACGAGGCAGCGGGAGGTGTGTCAGCCGAAGTAGCCGTCGAAGGTCTTCTGGAACTGCCAGCTGGAGAACCGGTCCCAGTTGATCGACCATGTCATCAGGCCCCGCAGCGCCGGCCAGGTGCCGTGGGTGGTGTACGAGCCGCAGTCGGTCTTCTTGGTCAGGCAGTCCAGGGTCTTCGTGACCTCGGCCGGGGAGACGTAGCCGTTGCCCGCGTTCGTGGAGGCCGGCATGCCGATCGCGACCTGGTCGGGGCGCAGCGGCGGGAAGACGTTGTCCGGGTCGCCGGCCACCGGGAAGCCGGTGAGCAGCATGTCGGTCATGGCGATGTGGAAGTCGGCTCCGCCCATGGAGTGGTACTGGTTGTCCAGGCCCATGATCGGGCCCGAGTTGTAGTCCTGGACGTGCAGCAGGGTCAGGTCCTCGCGCAGGGCGTGGATGACCGGGAGGTAGGCGCCGCAGCGTGGATCCTGGCCGCCCCACTTGCCGGTGCCGTAGAACTGGTAGCCGTTCTGCACGAAGAACGTCTCCGGGGCCATCGTGAGGACGAACTTCGTCCCGTACTTCGCCTTCAGGGTCTTCAGGGCCGAGATGAGGTTCACGACCACGGGCGTGGTGGGGTGCTTGAAGTCGGTGTCGTCGGCGTTCAGCGACAGGGAGTGGCCCTCGAAGTCGACGTCCAGGCCGTCCAGGCCCCAGGTGTCGATGATCTTCGAGACGGAAGAGACGAAGGCGTCCCGGGCGGCCGTCGTGGTCAGCTGGACCTGGCCGTTCTGGCCGCCGATCGAGATCAGCACCTTCTTGCCGGCGGCCTGCTTGGCCTTGATCGCGGCCTTGAAGTCGGCGTCGCTCTCCGCGCCGGGGCACTCTCCCCCGCTCGAGCAGCGGTTGAAGCGGATGTCTCCGGAGGTGGCCGAGGTGGGCTCGCCGAAGGCCAGGTCGATGACGTCCCAGCTGTCGGGGACGTCGGCGAGCCGGGTGTAGCCGGCACCGTTGGCGAAGCCGGCGTGCAGATAGCCGACGAGGGCGTGGGCGGGCAGGTCGGACGGGCCGCCGCCGGTCCCGGCGCCGGTGGTGGCGGTGACGGCCGTGGACCTCGGTGACTCGCCGGCGGCGTTGGCCGCGGTCACCTGGAAGCTGTACGCGGTCGAGGCCGCGAGGCCGGACACGGTCGCCGAGGTGCCGGTCACGTTCTGGACCCGGGTCCCGTCGCGGTAGAGCGCGTAGCTCGTCGCGCCGGTCACCGCCGACCAGGACAGGCCGACGGAGGACGAGGTGACGGAAGTGGTCCTGAGGCCGGCCGGGGCGGCGGGCGGTTGCCCGGTGCCGCTGCCGCCGGGGCCGACGAGGGTGAGGTCGTCGGCCTGGTAGGCGCCGGTGCCGTACCAGCCGTGGGTGTAGAGGGTGACCTTGGTGGTGGTGGGGCCGGTGCGGAAGGTGGTGCTCAGTTTCTGCCAGTCGGGGGCGGACTGGGTCCAGGTGGAGACGTCGCTGGTGCCGGCGCCGTTCGCGCCGAGGTAGACGTAGGAACCGCGGACGTACCCGGACAGGGTGTACTGCGCGTCGGGCTGGACGGTCACCGTCTGGGCGCACTGGGCGTTGTCGTTGCCGGCCGGGGTGGCCCGCAGCGCGGAACGTCCGCCGTGCACCGGTGAGTCGACGGTCGTGCCGGCCGTGCAGGTCCATCCGGTCAGGCCGGACTCGAAGCCGCCGTTGACCGCGAGGTCCGCGTCGGCCGCGCCGGCGGGCGAGGAGAGCGCGGTGAGGGCGGGCACGGCGAGCAGGGTGGCCGTGAGCGCGGCGAGGACGGATCTGGGGCGTCGGGCGCGGTCCACAAGGGCCTCCGGCGGGTGGGGAGTTGGAGGGGCGCAGCGCTCACAACTTGGTCCAGACCAATGCCGTTGTCAAGATGTCCGGGAGCGGTCCGTGGCCGCTTTCGCGGTCCGCCCTCGGGGGTGGGCCGGTCACCGGGCCGGGGAGGCCCCCGGTCCGGTGGGCGGGGGACGGTGCGAGGTCGTGTGCAGGAGCCGGTCGAGGTGGCCCGGGCCCGAAGGGGGCACGACCCGGGGGGCGTCGCGGTAGCGGTGGGTCTCGGTCTGCCAGGCGTGGTAGCCGCTCATCCAGGCCGCCATGACGCGGACGTAGGCGGCGACCTCGGCCCGTTCCCCTTCGGTGAGGGCGAGTTGCGTGCCGACGGTGGGGACCTGTGCCGCGAGGCGGTCGAAGCGCCGCACGCGCCGGTCCACTTCGCCGCGTGCCGCGGTGAGGGCTTCCTCGCGGGTGAGGTGGCGGGCCCGTTCCAGGACGAGGACGAGGTTGTCCATGTCGCCGCGGGCCTCCTCCTTCTCCAGGGAATAGACGTCGTTGCACATCAGGGTGACGTCGATGGCGTCCCGGCGCATGAGGCGCAGCTCGGGACTGTGGAAGGCGGACGCGGGGACGGTGAGGCCGGCCGCGCGTTCCCCGAGGGAGAGGGGCAGGTCGGTGGCGGCGATGCCGCGCCGGACCTCGAGGTAGGTGTCGAGGTCCGCCGGGGTGCCGCGCAGGCGGCCCCGCGCCTCGTGGGCCTGCGCGGCGAAGTAGTACTCCCATTCGTGGGCGGTGCGGGCGGTCCAGGCCGGGTGGGCGCCCTCGGTGCCGCGGGCCCGGACGTCGGCGAACGCAGTGGTGCAGGCGTCGGCACCGGGCGGCGGCGGGGCGCCGTGCGCGATGTCGATCAGCACCTGGCAGACGTGGGCGGTCTCGGCGGGGTCGCGGCCGAGGGGGCCGTCGAACTGGTCGTCGAAGACGAAGAAGAAGCCCATCGCGTCCGCCAGCAGGTCCAGGGCCGGGCCCCGGGCGTGTGGGAAGCCGAGCGCGGCCAGGCGCGGCATGTCCCAGGATTCGTACCAGGCCAGTGACCGTTCACCGGCGGCCAGACCGGTGCGGCGAACCCAGTCCAGGTGGTGCCGGCGAGCCCCGTCGAGGTCGGGGCTGATCCGCGCGGCGGGGAGGTCGAAGGTCATGTCCTGGGGCACGGAACCCTGCCTGAGCCGCGGCGGGCGGTATGAGGTGGGCGGGAGCAGGTCGCGCGCGGGCGGGTGGGCGTCATGTGCGGGTGGGCGCGGGTGAGCGTCGTGCGCAGGCGGGCGCGCGTCATGCGCGGGCGGGTGGGCGTCATGCGCGGGCGGCCGGGGTCGTGAGGTCGAGGACGGGTGTCCCGGCCGCTCCGGCGCCCAGCCGGGCGAGGGAGAATCCCATGGACTCGCTGACGCTCGCCGGTGTGCGGAACGTCCCGGTGTCGCTGATCCGCGCGAAGCCGTCGCGAACCGCCTCCGGTGTGGGGTCGTGCGTCCACAGGACGCCTTCGGTGGCGCCCAGGAAGATCCGTGCGGTGCGGCGGCCGGCCGCGTGCAGGAGGTGGCCGGTGCAGGGGGCGCCGTCGTGGGCCAGCAGGGCCACCACCGGGGCGACGTGCCGAGCGGGGAACAGGTCGGTCAGCAGCGCGGTCGTCCGTGGGTCGTCCCGGACCGCCTCCAGGGACATGCGGGTCGCGGCGACGGGTACGACCGCGTTGACCTTGATGCCGTGGGCGGCGCCTTCCGCTGCCGCCGCGGTGGTCAGGCCGAGCACGGCGCCCTTGCCCGCGGCGTACGCGCTGAGCCCGGTGTCGCCGAACAGGGCGTCGGAGCAGGTGTTGACGATGCGCCCGTACCCGGCCGCGGTCATGTGCGGCCACACGGCCCGCAGCATGTGCAGTGTCCCGCCCGCGTGCGTGTCCAGCACCCGCCGGCACTCGTCGTCGGTGAGTTCGGTCAGTGGGCGCAGGATCGAGATGCCCGCGTTGTTGACCAGGGCGTCCAGCCGCCCGAACCGCTCCAGCGCGGCCGCGGTGAGGGCGTGCGCGCCGGCCGCGGTGGCCACGTCGTGCCCGTCCGCCAGCGCCTGCCCGCCCGCCACCCTGATCTCCTGCGCCACGGCCCGCGCGGGCGCGGGTGAGGTGCCGTGCCCGTCGGTCGCGCTCCCCACGTCATTGACCACGACCTGCGCGCCGCGCGCCGCGAGGAGCAGCGCGTACTCCCGGCCCAGTCCCCTGCCCGCGCCGGTCACCACGACCACGCGGCCGTCGAAACGGACCTCGTCAGCCCTCTCCTCCCGCCGTTCGTCCACCGGAACCACCAGCCCCACCCAGCCCTTCCGCGACGGCGCGCCGGGACGGCTTCCCCCGGACGACCGCCCACCCTGCCCCTGCCGCTCGCGCCCGGGCAGGGGGCGAACGGACCGGGTGGACGCACATGTGCGCACCCCGGGTGCTGTCGCGCGCCGCGGGCACCCTCGCGCGATCCGGCACGCGTCGCCCGTGGAAGCGGCCGCCGGGGGCGTTGCCACGTCCTCGCGCACGGCGCTGCCGACGCCGCGTCAGGACAGCGCATGTCCCGGCACCACACTCCGCGCCCCACGTGACGGGCGGCGGCGGTGAACGCCCGTCCTCCACCCGGTGGTCGGCGGTGCCGGGGTAGCGTTGCCCGCATGACCCTCCACACCACCGTTGAGCGCGCTCAACGCCTCAAGCAGCTGCACGCCCAGCACCAGCCGCTCGTGCTGCCGACCGTCTGGGACGTCTGGTCCGCGCGCACGGCAGTGGCCGCCGGATTCCCCGCGCTGACCATCGGCAGCCACCCGCTCGCCGACTCCCGCGGCGCGGAGGACCACGAGGGGCAGACCTTCGAGGAGGTCCTCGCCGCCGTCGCACCCATCATCGCGGCGGTCGACGTCCCGGTGTCGGTCGACCTGGAGGCCGGGTACGGGCAGAAGCCCGCCGACCTCGTCACCGGGCTCCTCGAGGTCGGCGGGGTGGGCCTCAACGTCGAGGACACCGTGCACTCCGAGGGCGGCCGGGTGCGCGGTACCCAGGAGCACGCCGCCTACATCGCCGGCCTGCGCGCGGCGGCCGACGACGCGGGGGTCCCGCTCTGGGTGAACGGGCGCACCGACCTGTTCCTGCACGCCCAGGACGCCTCCGGTGTCCTCGACGAGGCGATCGAGCGGCTCCGGAGCCTGGAACAGGCCGGCGCCGACAGCGTCTACCCGGTGGGCATCCAGGACGACGACGAGCTGCTCACCGCCGTGACCGGCGCGGTCGGCGTCCCCGTGAACTCCACGGCCCACCCCGTCAAGCACGACCTCGACCGCTTCCGCCGCCTCGGCGTCGGCCGGATCACCTACGGCCCGCTGCTGCAACTCGCCCTGACGGACAGCATGAAGGACATGCTCAGGTCCTGGACGTCCTGAGGGTTCGTAAGGCTCATCCACCGGCCGTGACGGTCGTCGCCCTCGAGACCGCCCGCATGCGCGTCCTTGGGCTGTCCCGTCACGGCCGGTGGGCGGTCGTCACGGCGGCGCCGTCCCACTGGGCGGCCAACTCGCCCAGCCGGAACGGCAGATGAGAGTACGATCATCGAAAAAGTGCGGTAGAGGATCATCCCGCGGACGACGGAGCCTGCCATGACGAGTGCCACCCCCCAGCCTCCCCGGATCGACACCAGCAAGGCTCATCCCGCACGGGTCTACGACTGGCTCCTCGGCGGCAAGGACAACTACCCCGTCGACGAGGCCGTGGGCAGCACGCTGCCGCCCGAGGCGCGGGACGGGGCGCGGCAGAACCGTGAGTTCATGCACCGCGCTGCCGCCTATCTCGCCGGGCAGGGCGTCGACCAGTTCCTCGACATCGGCACCGGCATCCCCACCGCGCCCAACCTGCACCAGATCGTGCAGCGGACGGTGCCCTCCGCCCGCATCGTCTACGCGGACAACGACCCGATCGTGCTGCGGCACGCCGAGGCCCTGCTCATCAGTGACCCCGCGGGTGCCACCGACTACATCCAGGCCGATGTGCGCGAACCGGAGCAGATAGTGCGGCACGCGCGCGGCGTCCTCGACTTCGACCGGCCGATCGCGCTCTCGGTGATCGCCCTGATGCACTTCATCAGCGACGAGCAGGACGCCCACGGCATCGTCCGCAGGCTGGTGGACGTGCTGCCCCCGGGCAGCTACCTGGTCCTCTCGCACGCCGGGATCGACGTGTATCCGGAGCTGGCCCAGCAGGTGGTCGACCAGTACGCGAAGGGGGGCATCCGCCTCGCCTTCCGTACCCGCGACGAGGTGGCCCGCTTCTTCGACGGACTCGAGATGGTCCCGCCGGGCCTGGTCACCGCCACCGAGTGGACCGGCTCCGCCACGCCTCCCGCGGACCCGGAGGGCAGCGGCATCTACGCGGGCGTGGCCCGCATCAGCTGACGGCACGGCGATCGGCGGGGGCACGCCGCTCCGGATGCGGGTCCGAGAGCCGCGTCGCGCGCCCGGCAGGCCCGCTCGCTCCCGTCCTGCGCAATGGTTCGGCCAGATTGATGGCCGATTGTCCTCTTGCCCCACGGTTCGCCCCTCTCCCCCGGGTAGCCCTACGACGTCCGCTCGGGCGAGCGCGGGTGGGGGGAGCCGGCCGTGGAGGCACAGAGGGGGCAGTGGGAGGGGACGGGCGGCCCGTGGCGCGCCCGCCGGCGGCGCGCGGTCGACACCCTGCGGGCGCAGGGCCGCTACGGCCCCGAACTCCGTGACGTGCTGCCCGCGTTCGCGACGCTGGTGGTCCTCGCCTGCGCGCTGGCGGGCGGGTTGGCGGTGCTGTACCGGGCGAACGGTGCCGCCGCGCCGGTGGCGATCGCGCTCGTGCTCGTCCTGGTACTTCTCATGCTGTTCCTCCACCGGCGCCCGCTCGCCCGCCGTCGGCGCGGTTACTACACCCCCGAGGAGCTCGCCGAGCTGGACATGGCCGGGCTCGTCAAGGCGGTGGCCCGGATGCTGCGCCGGGAGGGCTGGCGGGTACGGCGCCCCACCGAGCCGGACCTGCCCCGGCTGGTGGCGCGGGACGCCGGGGGCAGACTGCTCGAAGTGGCGTTCCGGCCCGTCGCCGAACCGCTGCCGGGTGAGGACCCCTTGTGCGCGGGGGCCGGCTCGCGCGCCCGGCAGCCGCTGCTGATGGTGGTGCACCGCGGCACCTTCAGCAGCCGGGACGCGCTGTGGGCGCGTCGGCGGGGCGGAGTGCGTCTCGTCGACGGGCCCGGGTTGAAGCGCTGGGCGGCGGGCACACCGCTGCGGGAACTGGACGGACCGGACGGGACGCCCTGAGTTCAGGGTTCCCGGCGGTGCCGGCCGCTCCACGTCGGCTCCACCTCACCCGCCACGGATGGCGGCATCCAACAGGCCGTCCCCCGCTCACCTCCTGTAACTGTTTGTGCATGATTGGTCATCAGAACTCTGACGCGGTCCTCCGGCACGAGCCCCGCCGTCGCGGACTCCGTACGGCGCTCACCCTCCTGACCACCGCCGCAGCCCTGTTCACCGCCCCCGCGGCGCTCGCGGCGAGCGCACCCGCCGGGCCGCGCGGTCCCGACTGGGACGCCATCGCCGCCTGCGAGTCCAGCGGCAACTGGCAGGCCAACACCGGCAACGGACACTACGGCGGGCTGCAGTTCAAGCAGTCGAGCTGGGTCGCGGCCGGCGGCCTCCAGTACGCCGCCCGCGCCGATCTGGCCACCCGCGCCGAACAGATCGCCGTGGCCGAGAAACTGGCGGCGCTGCAGGGCCTGTCGGCCTGGGCCTGTTCCTGAGCCACGCGCCGGGCACGCACCCTGGGCGCGTCGCGCACAGCGCGCGGGCCGGCACAGCATGCGGGCGGGCCGGCACAGCATGCGGGCGGGCCGACTCAGTGTGCGGGCGGGCCGACTCAGTGTGCGGGCGGGCCGTCCGCCACGGCGCCGGGATGCCCGATACCCGGCCGGTATCGTGGCTCGTCATGGACGTCCGTACGCTGCGTTACTTCGTGGCCGTGGCCGAGGAGCTGCACTTCGGCCGGGCCGCCGCGCGGCTGCGTATGACCCAGCCGCCGCTGAGCCGGGCGATCCGGCAGCTCGAGGGCGACCTCGGCTGTGCTCTGCTGCTCCGCTCCCCCGCCGGGGTGAGCCTGACACCGGCCGGGGCCGTGCTGTACGAGGAGGCGTGCGCGCTGCTCGCGAGGGCCGAGGGCATCCGGGCCCGAGTCGCGGCGGCCGCGGGCACCCCCGCGCTGACGGTGGGCATCCTGGCGGACAGCGTCGAGCAGATGGGCCCCCGGCTGGCCGAGGAGTACCGGAGGCGCCGTCCCGAGGTGCGCGTCCGCATCCGCGAGGCGGACCTGGCCGACCCGACGGCGGGCCTGCGTGCGGGCCGGGTCGACGTGGCGCTGACCCGGACGCCGTTCGACGACACCGGCGTGACCACCCATGTGCTGCGCTCCGACCCGGTCGGCGTCGTCCTGCGCACGGACGACCCCCTCGCCGGCCGTGACCGTCTGAGCCAGGCCGAGCTGGCCGGGCGCCGCTGGTTCCGGTTCCCCGACGGGACGGACCCGGTGTGGCGGGCCTACTGGACGGGCCCCGCGGGCGCCGGACTGTCCCCGGACGCCGGGCTCTCGGCCGTCACCGGGCGCCCGAACGGCGCCGAGGAAGGCCCGGTCGTCCGCACCGTCCACGAGTGCGTGCAGTCCGTGCTGTGGGACGGGGCCGTGGGGCTGGCGCCGCTCGGCCATTCCCTGCCCGAGGGGCTCGTCGCCGTTCCGCTGGACGGCATGGAGCCCAGCCGGCTGGTCCTCGCCTGGAACACCGGCCACGACACCCCGCTGATCCGCGCCTTCGTCCGCCTGACGACGGCCCTTTACCGGGAGGTGCCCGGCCGGGCCGCGGGTTCGCGTACGGAGTGAGGCCGCACGGCGGTCCGGGAGCGTCGCACACGGGCGGCCGCGCGAATCCTCGTGCTCAGCGGCCCCGGCTGCCGCCCGTCATCGACATCAGCAGCGCATGGGTCTCCTCGTCGGCGGCGACCATGAGCCCGCGGCCCCCCCTCGTCGAGCGGGGCGCCCTCGACGCCGGTGACGACGCAGCCGGCCGCCCGGCACAGGGCGATGCCGGCCGCGAAGTACACACTGCCGGACAGGTTCTCGCCGTCGGTGACGTACGCGGCGCCTCGCCGACCGCCCTCCTCGCCGAGCACCGCGTCCTCGGGGCGCACAAAACGGATGACGTCGAGGATCGCCCTCTCGGCCGCCACGTCGGCGTCGGTGGCGAAGCCCCCGCCGCCCTTGCCGATGCGCCGGAGCCTGCGGCCGTACCTCGCGGGGACCACGTCCGCGCCGGCCCGCGCACCGGCTGCCGCGACCGCGGCGTCGCCCTCACTCGTGTGGGGGTCGAACATGCGGTGCAGGCTCTCCACGCACCCACGCACCCACGCACCCGGACCCGGACCCGGACCCGCGAGATGGGATGCCGTGCCCGCGGCGGCCGTCCACCTGCTTGAATGCCACGGTGATCGAATTGGGGTTCTTCGCGGTGCTCGCGGCTCTCGCCGGGTGGTTGATGCGGCGCAGGGCGCGGCAGCGGTCGGAGGCCATGGCCGACGGGGAGCCCGCCGAGGTGCCGTGCATGCTCAAGTGGGCCGCCCTGGGCTCCCGTTGGAAGGTGGGCCGGCTGCTCCTCACAGGCACCGATCCGCTCCTGCGGACGTCCTTCCCGGGCAGGCGCGAGGTCGCGCTGCCGCGCGGCCTGCGGCGGACGGGGGTGCGGGCGCCCTCGGTGAGGGAGGGTCTCACCATCAACCCGAGGTCCCGGATCGTGGAGTGCGAATCCGCCGAGGGCGAGGTTCTCATCGCGGTCATGCCGGAGGATCTGGAGCATGTGACGGAGGCCGTGCGGGTGACATCCTCCTGATCCCGGTCCGTGGGAGGCGCCGCGGCGGAGCCCGGCTGCCGGGACGCCACCGTGAGGGTCCCGCCGTTCGCCGACATCGCCCCCACCACCCGCGGGCGCCTCAGCCGGGCGTGGTGTCCGGGCGGGCCGTGTGGGCGGGGTGGCCGTCGGTGCGGCGGGACTCCTTCATCTCCGCCTCGTAGAGGTGGTCCCTGCCCTCGGCGAGTTCCTCGCGGGCCGCTGCCTCCAGGGCCTTGAAGGGCTCGTAGTAGGTGGCGTTGTAGGCCTCGACGATCTGGAAGGTCCAGTGGCCTGGGATGACGTTGCGGCCGAGGATCTCCCGCCGCACCCGCTCGGCCCACTCCTCGTGCCCCGCCTCGCGCAACAGCTCGACCGCGCGGTCGAGTTCGAGGTCGGCGGTGCCGGTGAGCTGGTGCAGTGAGTACAGGTGGCCGCGGGCCCGTTCGGTGGTCTCCAGGGCCTTGGACAGGGCGCCCAGGGCCTCCACGGTGGTGTCGGTGACCCCGTCGGGGCGCCGGTGGGCCCGGTCTGGGCCGTCCTCGTGCGTGTGCGTGGCTGCCATGGTTCGCATAGTGCCCCCGGGGCGGCGGACACACGCGTCCGAGCCCGGCGGCGGGGCCGTTCGGGTGTCCCCGTGCGTGCCCGCGGGGCGCGGGGCATGCTCGCGCCCCGGGAGTTGAGCAAGTCTTTGCCGTTGGCCGATTCCCTGCGGGGGCGCCGCGCGGGGTGCGCCGCCGGGGGCCCTCCCCGGTGTCCCCGCAGGCTCTTCCGTATGCAAAGCGGGGCCGAAAGTGCGGGGTGCTCCGGGCCCCGAGCGGGGCGGTCGCGTTGACCGCGGCCGACACGTGTCACACGCTCGAAACACACCACATAGGTGCTTCATACAACTGGTTCGGCCAGTGGAGGTAACACATGTGCGGCATCACCGGCTGGGTCTCCTTCGACCGCGAGCTGCGCGCCGAGGACGCGTCGCTGCGCGCGATGACGGAGACGATGGCCTGCCGCGGCCCCGACGACCGGGGCGTCTGGGCCGAGGGGCCCGCGGCCCTCGGGCACCGCAGGCTCGCCATCATCGATCTGCCCGGCGGCCGGCAGCCCATGACCGCGGCGACCCCGGAGGGGACGGTGGCGCTGGTCTACTCCGGGGAGACGTACAACTTCACCGAGCTGCGTCGCGAACTCACCGGCCGGGGGCACCGGTTCACCACCGACTCCGACACCGAGGTCGTCCTGCGCGGATATCTCGAATGGGGCGACGCGCTCGCCGAGCGGCTGAACGGCATGTACGCCTTCGCCCTCTGGGACGGCCGCCGGCAGCGGCTCGTCATGGTCCGCGACCGCATGGGCATCAAGCCGTTCTACTACTCCCCCACCGCCGACGGCGTCCTGTTCGGCTCGGAGCCCAAAGCGATCCTCGCGAACCCCCTGGCCCCCCGCCGGGTCCGCCTCGACGGCCTGCGCGAGCTGTTCACCTTCGTCAAGACCCCCGGGCACGCCGTGTGGGACGGCCTCCGCGAGGTCGAGCCCGGCACGGTGGTCACCGTCGACCGCCAGGGAATCCGCACCCGCGTCTACTGGGAGCTGGAGACCCGGCCGCACACCGACGACCGGGACACCACGGTCGCCACCGTCCGCACGCTGCTCGACGACATCGTGCGCCGCCAGCTCGTCGCCGACGTGCCGCGCTGCACCCTGCTCTCAGGAGGGCTGGACTCCTCCGCGTTGACCGCCCTGGCCGCCCTGCAGCTCGGTGAACGGGGCGAGCGGGTGCGCAGCTTCGCCGTCGACTTCGCCGGTCAGGCCGACAACTTCGTCGCCGACGAACTGCGCGGTACTCCCGACGCTCCGTTCGTGCACGACGTGGCGCGCCTCGCGCGGACCGACCACCAGGACATCGTCCTGGACGCGCAGGCGCTCGCCGATCCGGAGGTGCGGGCGACGGTCGTGCGTGCCCGGGACCTGCCGATGGGCTTCGGCGACATGGACGCCTCGCTGTATCTGCTGTTCAAGGCGGTCCGCGGGCACTCCACGGTCGCGCTGTCCGGGGAGTCGGCGGACGAGGTGTTCGGCGGCTATCTGCAGTTCTTCGACGAGGAGGCGCGAAACGCGGAGGCCTTCCCCTGGCTCGTCCGGTTCGGCCGCCACTTCGGCGACGACACGGCCGTGCTGCGCCCGGAGCTGACCCGTTCCCTCGACCTGGAGGGGTACGTGGCCGACAGCTACCGCACCGCCGTCGCCGGGGTCCGCCGGCTCGACGGGGAGAGCGACGTCGAGTGGCGGATGCGGAGGATGAGCCATCTGCACCTGACCCGGTTCGTGCGGGCGCTGCTCGACCGGAAGGACCGGATGAGCATGGCGGTCGGGCTCGAAGTGCGGGTGCCGTTCTGCGACCACCGGCTGGTCGAGTACGTCTACAACGCGCCCTGGGCGCTGAAGTCCTTCGACGGCCGGGAGAAGACCCTGCTGCGGGAGGCGACCGCGGACGTCCTGCCGAAGTCGGTGTACGACAGGGTCAAGAGCCCGTACCCGTCCACCCAGGACCCCAAGTACGGTCTCGCCCTGCAGGACCACGCCAAGGAGCTGCTCTCCCGTCCTTCGCACCCGGTCTTCGACCTGGTGGACCGGGAGCGGCTGCGCCGGCTGGCCCACCGCGACACCCCGTCCGGCACACAGGCGGCCCGGCGCGGGCTGGAGAAGACGCTGGACCTGGCGGTGTGGATGGACATGTACTCCCCGGAGCTGGTGCTGGACGAGTGACCGATGAGTTCCGGGCGCGCGGCCGGTCTCCTTACCGAACGCCCGCGGTGGCACCGTGGCGTTCACCCCGCGCGGACCGGCCGCGCGGGCCCGGGAGCGAAGCCCGGTGACCGAGGGATGGGGAGGCGGGCTCATGGGCGCGCTGGAGGATCTGCTGTCGGAGTACATCGGCAAGGGCTGGGCGCCGGGGGCGGTGGCGCTGGTGGCCCGCGGCGAGGAGACGGAGGCCGCGACCGTCGGCACACGGGCGCTCGGGGGCTCCGATCCGATGACCCGGGACACGTTGTTCCGGATCGCCTCCCTCACGAAGCCCCTCACGGCCGCGGCGCTGATGGTCCTGGTCGACGACGGCAGGCTCTCCCTGGACGACCCGGTCGCGACCTGGCTGCCGGAGCTCGCGAAGCCGCGCGTCGTGAGGACTCCGCACAGCGAACCGGACGACACGGTCCCGGCCGCCCGGCCCATCACCGTGTTCCACCTGCTGGCCTCGCGGGCGGGATACGGCATGGCCGCCGACTTCTCGCTGCCGCAGGTGCGGGGGCTGTTCGGGCTGCAGGGCGGGAGCTGGGAGCCGGCGGGCTTCCCCTCCGCCGACACCTGGATGGCCCGGCTCGGGGAGTACCCGCTGCTGCACCATCCGGGTGACGCCTGGCTCTACAACACGTGCTCCGACATCCAAGGAGTGCTCGTCGCCCGGGTGGCCGGGCAGTCGCTGCCGGAGTTCCTGGCCGAACGCGTCCTCGCGCCGCTCGGCATGGCGGACACGGGGTTCTCCGTTCCGTCCGGCAGCCTCGGCAGGTTCGCCACCGCCTACGAGCCCGGTCCGGACGGCGGCCTCACCCAGACGGACGGGCCCGAGGGCGACTGGAGCCGGGAGCCGGGGTTCGCCTCCGGTGCGGGCGGCCTCGTCTCGACCGTGGACGACTGGCTGGCGTTCGCCCGGATGCTGCTGGCCGACGGTGCGGCGCCCGACGGGCGGCCGGTGCTCACGGCGTCCTCGGCGCGGCTGATGCGCACCGATCACACCACCGCCGAGCAGCGCGCCGCGAGCGAGCTGTTCCTTCAGGGGCAGGGCTGGGGCTTCGGCGGCTCGGTGGACCTCACGGAGCGCGACCCGTGGAACTCCCCCGGCCGTTACGGCTGGGTCGGCGGCACGGGCACCGCGGCCCATCTGGACCCCGCCACCGGCACGATCGCCGTCCTGATGACCCAGCGGGCCATGAGCGGCCCGGTCCCGGAGGGGATCATGCCGGACTTCTGGCGGTACGCCGCCCGGGCGTGAGGGACGGCGTGCGGTGCCCGTCCGCAGGGGACGGGGACGCGTCCGTGGGCCCGCCGGCCGGCCGGTCCCGCTCAGTCCCGGTGGTCGGCGGCGGCCACGACGCCGTAGGTGACGAGCCCGTAGACGACGTGCGGAACGATGTCCGAGAGCCAGTCCTTCGCCGACCACGTGCGGGGATCGCTGACCCCCGTGCGGGCGATCGGCAGGTCGCTCGCGGCCATGGCGAGGGCGCCGGTGACCGGGCCGCCGAGCCACAGGGGGACGCGGACGCCCGCGCGGTGGACGAGCGCGACGGCGGCACCCGCCGCGACGCCCACCGCGATACCCGACAGGGCGCCGAGGCCGGTGAGCCGGTTCTCGCGGAGGTCCCCGGTGCCGGGGACCGGGTGGCCGGTGTCCGCGGTGATCCTGTCCACCACGTCCTCGGGGACGCTGCTGGTCGGCCTGCCCCGCAGCGCCATGTCGGCGTAGGTGACGGCGTTGAGCGCGGTGGTACCGGCAGCTCCGGCTGCGCAGCCCCGCGCGAGGGTCTGGAACATGCCGCCCCGGGTTCCCCTCCCCCTCCGTCGAAACCGGCGGGCGGGCCCGGTGGCGCGGGCGGGGCGGAGCCGGCGGTCAGTACAGCACGTCGAGGGCGCCCGGCAGGACCCGGGCGGTGACGGGCAGGGTGGCCTCGACCTCGCCGTCCGCCCCGTAGGGGACGGGACGGTCGGCCTCGATGCGGATCTCCCGCCCGCGCAGGACGCGTACCTGGAGGCGGTTGACGTGGGCGCCGGTCCGCAGCTCCCGCATGAGGGCGAAGAAGAGCCGTCGCGGGGCGTGACTGATCATCACCACCTCCAGCAGCCCGTCGTCGACGCGGGCGTCGGGTGCGATGAGGCGGCCGGAGCCGTAGTACGGGGAGTTGGCGGCGACGACGGTGTAACCGTGGTGGGCGTGTTCCTCGCCGTCGACGGTGACGCGGTACCGGGCCGGCCGCCAGGTGGCGACGGCGCGCAGGCCCCCGGCGTAGTAGGAGGCGGCGCCGCGCAGCAGTGCCGTGTGGTTGGCGTGGCGGTTGGCCAGGGCGTCGACGCCGGCGTAGACGCTGCCCAGGACGACGGTGCGGTGGTGGACGGCGGACTCGATCTCGACGGTGTCGACGGGGCGGGGCGCGTGGTGGAGGAGGACCCGGGCGAGGGCGGCCGGGTCGGTGGGCAGGCCGAGGGCGCGGGCGAAGTCGTTGCCGCGTCCGGCGGGTATCAGCCCGAGGACGGTGCCGGTGCCGCTGAGGGCACCGCCGATGCCGCCCGCGATGCCGTCGCCGCCGACGGCGAGGACCACCCGGCCGCGTTCCCCGGCGCGCCTGGCGAGTTCCTGGGCGTGGGTCAGGCTGTCGCTGTACTCGGTCTCCAGTTCGGCGCCGGCCTCGCGCAGGGGGCGGGCCACCTTCAGCAGTGCCGCGGCCGCGGTGGAGCCGCCCGCCGTGGGGTTGACGACGGCCGTGAACCGTCGCGTCGGGTGTGACATCGGGGTGTCTCCTCAGTCGGCGGACGGGGTGCCGGGCCGGGCGGGGGCCGAGGCGGCGGGCCGGGCGGCCGAGGGGGCCCGAGGGGCCGAGGGGTCCGGCCGCGGGTCCTCGGGGAGCAGGACGCCGGGGTTGAGTATGCCCTCCGGGTCCAGGCGTCGTTTGACCGCGCGCAGCGCCTCGATCCCGAGCGGGCCCGCCTCGCGGAGGTATCCCTCCCGGTGGTCGGTACCGATGCCGTGGTGGTGGCTGATGGTGCCGCCCGCGGCCCAGATCGCCTCGCCGGCGGCCCGCTTGGCCGGCGCCCAGTGCGCCACCGGGTCCGTTCCCTGGGCCGAGACGACCGTGAAGTAGAGCGAGGCGCCGTTCTCGTACACGTGGGAGATGTGGCACATGACCAGGGGCGGGGTCCCGGCCTCGGTGAGCGTGGTGGTGAGCGCCTCGCGGACGGCGGCGTACAGACCGGGCAGCCGGGACCAGAACGCGGCGGTCTCCAGCGTCTCGGCGAACGCGCCCGCGTCGAGCAGGGAGTCGCGCAGGTAGGGGGCCGAGTAGCGGCCCTCGGCCCAGTGCGTGCCGGGTTCCTCGCCCAGGTACATGCCGCCGCAGTCGCGCAGGACGGCGGCGGCGCGCTCGCGGCGGTGGGCGGTGTCCTCCTCGGTGCCCTCGTATCCGGTGACGGCGAGGCAGCCCTCGCCCCGGAGGGCGTCCGGGGAGTCGAGCCGGCCGGGCCGGGCGAGGCCGACGAGGGTCTCCGTCTCGTCGGAGAGCCGCAGCACGGTGGGCCGGGGTCCGTCCTGCGCGAGTCGGCGCAGGGCGGTGGCGCCCCCCTCGAACGAATCGAACCGCCAGCCCTCGTACACGCGGCTGCGGGGGGCGGGGCGCACACGGACCGTCACGGAGGTGATCACGCCGAGGGCGCCCTCGGAGCCGAGGACGAGCTGGCGCAGGTCGGGGCCGGCGGCGGAGCGGGGGGCGCGGCCGGCTTCGAGCGTGCCCTCGGGGGTGGCGAGGGTGAGGCCCAGCACCATCTCGTCGAAGCGGCCGTACCCGGCGGAGGCCTGGCCGCTGGAGCGGGCCGCGGCGAAGCCGCCGAGGGTGGCCCACTCGTAGGACTGCGGGAAGTGGCCGAGGGTGAAGCCGTGCGCGGCGAGGAGTGCCTCCGCGTCCGGGGCGCGCAGACCGCTCTGCAGGGTGGCGGTGCGGGAGACGGGGTCGAGGGCGAGCAGCCGGTCCATGCGGCGCAGGTCCAGGGCGAGGAAGGGGCGGGCGCCCTCGGGGGCGAGGCCGCCGACGACGGAGGTGCCGCCGCCGAAGGGGACGCAGGCGAGGCCGTGGGCGGCGCAGGCCCGCAGGACGGCCAGCACCTCCTCGTGGCCGGCCGGGAGGACGACGGCGGCCGGGGCCCGGTCGGTCTCGCCGCGCCGGATGCGCAGCAGGTCGGGCGTGGACTTGCCGCGGGTGTGCCGGACGCGGGTCTCGGTGTCGGTGCGGACGTGGGCGGGCTCTCCGCCGACGGCGGCGACCAGGGCCGCGCGGGCGGCCGGTGTGAGCGGGGAGGCGGGGACGGCGAGGTCCTCGAGGGCGAGCGGCGGGTCGGTGCGCGGGGTGACGCCGAGCAGTTCGCGCAGCAGGTCGGTGACGGCTCGGGGCAGCGCCGCCGCCCGGGCCGGATCGCCCCAGCCGCTCCACAGCATGTCCATCGTGGGTGTCCTCACCGCTCGCTCGTCCTGTTGTGCTCTGCGTTCCGTGCGTGCTTTTCGTTCCGTCCGGGTGCGGTCCGTGAGGGCTTGTGCGCGGCCCGTACCGGGGAGTTACACTGTGACACATGACGCCTATTCGTCACAACAGTTCGGACGGCGACCCGATGCTGGATCCGGTGCTCGACGCGGTGCGCGACCGGGTGCTGGCCGTGGGGGTCCGGCGCACCACCCTCACCGATGTGGCCCGTCGTGCGGGGGTGTCGCGGATGACGCTGTACCGGCGCTGGCCCGATGTGCGGACCCTGGTCGGCGATCTGATGACCCGGGAATGGATCGCGGCGGCCACCGCGGCGATGCCGGCCCCCTCGGACGACCTCCCGGGGCGCGCCCGGATCGTCGAGTCGCTGGTGAACGGGGTCGGCGCCTTCCGGGCGCACCCCCTCTTCCGCAAGATCGTGGACGTGGATCCGGAACTGCTGCTGCCCTATGTGCTGGACCGGCGCGGAGCGAGTCAGGACGCCCTGCTCGACCTGCTCGCCACGGCCGTGCGGGCGGGGCACGCGGACGGCTCCGTGCGGCCCGGGCACGCCGAGCGGCAGGCGCGGACGCTGCTGCTGGTCGTGCAGTCGTTCACGCTGTCCCTGCGCACGATGACGGACGAGGACGACCCCGGGCTGAGCACCGCGGCCTTCACCGACGAGTTGCGCACCCTGCTGGAGAGGACCCTCGCGCCGTGACCGCCACCCCCTCCCCGACCGCCGCCACCTCCCTGTCCGCCGCCCGCCGCATCCGTGAACTGACCGCGACCGTGGGCGGCGGGGCCGTCGACGTCCTGGTCGTGGGCCTCGGCGCGACCGGCGCGGGCGTCGCCCTGGACGCCTCCTCCCGTGGGCTCTCGGTGGCCGCGATCGACGCCCACGACCTCGCCTTCGGCACCTCGCGCTGGAGCTCCAAGCTGATCCACGGCGGGCTGCGCTATCTCGCCGCCGGGCAGTTCGACGTGGCCCACGAGAGCGCGGTCGAGCGCGGGGTGCTGATGGAGCGGACCGCGCCCCACCTGGTGCGTGCCCAGCCGTTCGTGCTGCCGCTGACGCCGCTGGTCTCACGCGGTGGGGCCGCGCTGGCGTGGGCGGGCTTCCGCGCCGGTGACGCGCTGCGGATCGCGGCGCGCACCGCCCGCGCCACCCTGCCGGCCCCGCGCCGGCTGACCCCCGTCGAGACCCGCCGTCTGGCGCCCGCGCTGCGGGCCGCCGGACTGCGCGGCGGGCTGCTGTCCTGGGACGGCCGGCTCGTCGACGACGCCCGGCTGGTGACCGCCCTCGCCCGCACCGCGGCGGGCCGCGGGGCCCGGATACTCACCCGGGTGCGGGCGTTGGAGCTCGACGGCTCCGGCGCCCGGGTGCGGGACGAACTGACCGGTGAGGAGGGTGTGATCAGGGCCCGGGCGGTGGTCAACGCGGCGGGGGTGTGGGCCGGTGGTCTCGTCGAGGGCGTGCGCATCCGGCCCTCGCGCGGCACCCATCTCGTCCTGCGCGGGGACCTCCTCGGTCCGCTGCCGGCCGGTCTGCACATCCCGGTGCCCGGGGAGGGCAACCGGTTCGTGCTCGTGCTGCCGCAGGAGGACGGGCGGGTGTACGTGGGTCTCACCGACGAGCCCCTGGAGGGCACGGTCGTGCCGGACGTCCCCGAGGTGCCGGAGACCGACATCGGGTTCCTGCTGGACGTGGTGGGTACCGCGCTGGGGGTGCCGGTGCGGCGGGCGGACGTGGCGGGCGCCTTCGCCGGGCTGCGGCCGCTCCTCGACGGCGGGGCGGGCCCCGGGGGCGGCACGGCCGACCTCTCGCGGCGGCACGCGGTGCTCACCTCCTCGGAAGGGGTGGTCACGGTGGTCGGCGGCAAGCTGACGACGTACCGGCGGATGGCCCAGGACGCGGTCGACGCGGCGGTGGCCGGGGGGCGGGTCACGGCCGGCCCCTCGCGGACGACGGCGCTCCCGCTGGTGGGGGCGGGGCCGGCTCCGGCGGGTGTGCCGCGGCGGCTGATACGGCGCTACGGGACGGAGGCCGCGGCGGTGCACGCCCTGGGAGCGGCGGACCCGGGCCTGCGGGAGCCGGTCGTGGCGGGCTATCCCGTGACCAGGGCCGAGCTGTGGTGGGGGGTACGGCACGAGGGGGCGCTGGACGAGGCGGACCTGCTGGACCGGCGCTGCCGGCTCGGCCTCGTCGCCGGGGAGCGCGAGGCCGCGGTGGGGGCGGCACGGGAGGCGCTGGGCGGGGTGGGGTGAGCCCGCACACCGGGGCGCGGGGCCGTACCCGCGCACACGACCCCACCGCTCCCCGGCGGCGCACCTCCCGTCGCCCCGCCCCCGTTCGCCTCGGCGCGCGCGCCGTCCCCCCGCTGCTTACGATCCGAACGTGGCACACACTCTCGACGAACTGGTGGCGATGCAACGCGCCGCCGACCAGGCACGCAACCGTGTCGAGGAGCTGCGCGACTCCTTCGGCCCGCCCGCGCACCACACATGGACGGACGTGCAGACGGACACCTACGAGACCGCCTGGCGGGCCTGGCGGGACCTCGCCCGGGACGTGCAGGCCGCGGTGACCCGGTACGCCAAGGACGAGGAGAAGCCGCGCAACGCCGTCGAGGAGGAGGTCAGGCGCACCGCCCGGCATCCGCCTCCGGCTCCGTAGCCCCGCACGGCGGAGCCGTTCAGTAGAGCTTCTTCACCGCCGTCGCGGTCGTGGCCTCGAAGGCCGTCACCGGGGCATCGTCGAACGTGCCCATCTGCCCCCACTGCACGACCGTGACGGTGCTGCCGTCGCGGCCGACGGAGAAGAGGTTGACGTCGGAGGCGCCCCAGGAGGTCTCCGTGTGGACGCCGAACACGTCGGCGCCCCCTTCCACGTTCAGCCGCCCGTAGTACATGCTCCGCGCGGTGACGTCGGGGTTCTCCGCCTCGGCCTTGCGCGCGCAGCCGGCGAGGTCCTTGCGCAGCAGCGCGGCGAAGTCCTGCGCCCGCTGGACGCTGCGCTCCACGACGGTGGCCTGCAGGGCGCCGGTGTCGTACTCGGTCCAGAACCGGCGGTGGGAGGTGGTCGACGGCAGGGCCTCGCCCACGCAGAACGGCAGCGGGTCCGGCTGTCCGGCGGTCACCTCACCGGCGTACCAGTCCGAGGACGGGTGTGCGGGCAGCTCGCCCGGCTCCAGGAAGCGCGGAGTGCCGGTGCCGGAGTCGGAGCCGGCGGCGGCGCTCGCCGGGACGGCGCCCAGGGCGAGGGCGAGGACGGCCACGGGTGCGGCCAGGGCCGTGTGGAGGCGGCGGGCCCGCCCGGCCCGGCGGATGCGAGTGCTCATGAGTGTTTCCCCCTGGTGGTCGTGGTGCTGGTCGTGCGAGGCGTGCACCGCCTTCTGACGGTGCACGCCTGCTACGACCAGCGGGACGCCCGGTTCGTTGCCCTGTCTCGTCGAAAAACGGGCGGCCCGCCGCTCACCACGGCACCGGTGTGCCGTCCCAGGAGAAGAAACCGCCGGTCGGGCCGTCGTCCGCGAGCAGGGCGAGCCGCACCGCGCCCTCCGCGGCCTCCGCCGGGTCCCCGGCACTCGCCAGGGCCGCCCGGGGGTGCAGATCCGTCGCCCGCAGTCCGGGGGCCAGCGCGTTGACCTTGAAGCCCTCTTCCGCGAGGGCCTGCCCGTAGTACAGGGTCAGCGCGTTGAGCGCCGCCTTGCCGGAACGATAGGCCGCGCCCTGGCCCCGGAAGGCGGCGAACTCACGCTCCGGGTCCGCACCCCACGTCAACGAGCCGGTGCCGCTGGAGATGTTGACGATGCGGGGCGCCGGAGAGCGGCGCAGCGCGGGCAGGAAGGCGTTGGTGACGGCGAGTACGCCGAACAGGTTGGTCTCATAGGTGCGGCGCAGGCCGTCCACGGTGAGTTCGGTGGGCCTGCTGTCGTCGACGACGACACCGGCGTTGTTCACGAGGACGTCCAGTGTGCCGATCCGCGCCGCCGCGGCCGCGATGCCCTCGGCGTCGGTGACGTCCAGGACGAGGAGGCGGGCGCCGCCGCCGATCTCCTCGACCGCCTTCTCGCCCCGGCCGGCGTCCCGCGAGCCCACGTACACGGTGAAGCCCTCGGCGACCAGGAGGCGGGCGATCTCCTTGCCGATTCCCTTGTTGGCACCGGTGACCAGTGCTGTGCGATCGTTCATGGCATCGACGATTCCCCGACCGCGGGCGGCCCGCCAGGGACAACCTGTACCAGGCGGCCGGCCGCCGCAGGAGAGAGCATGCCGAGGCAGGAACTGGCCCGCTTTCTGCGGGACCGCCGCGAACGACTGCGTCCCGAGGACCTCGGGCTGGCCTCCGGGGGCGAGCCCCGCCGCACCCCCGGGCTGCGCCGGGAGGAGGTGGCCGAGCTGGCCCACATGTCCGTCGACTACTACGTCCGGCTCGAACAGGCCCGCGGGCCGCGCCCCTCGCCCCGGATCCTGGACGGACTGGCGGGGGCGCTGCGGCTGGCCCCGGCCGAGCGCAGTCACCTGTTCCGGCTCGCGGGGACGAGCCCGCCGCCGGGGACCCGCGCGAGGCGGCGGGTGCGTCCGTACGTGGCGGGGATGCTGCGCCGGCTGCCGGAGACGGCGGCGGTGGTCACCGACGCCTCCTACGACGTCGTCGCCTGCAACCCGCTGGCCCGCGTGCTGATCGGCGAGGATCTCGACGGGGAGAGCAATCTGGCCCGGCGCCGTTTCCTCGGCCGGGGCCGAAACCACTTCAGCACCGGCGCCGAGGAGTTCGGGCGGATCGCGGTGGCACGGCTGCGCCGGTCGGCGGACCGCTACCCCCGGGACGCGGCGCTGGCGGAGCTGCTGGCCGAACTGCACGCCGGGAGCGAGGAGTTCCGGCGGTTGTGGGAGGAGCGGCCGGTCCACGCGCCCGGGCACCGAACGAAGACCCTCGACCATCCGGAGGCGGGGCGGCTGCGCCTGAACTGCGACGTCCTGCTGGTGCCGGAGGAGGACCAGGAGGTGGTGCTGATCACGGCGGACGCCGGCTCGTCCACCGCGCGCTCCTTCCACCGGCTGGCTGCCCGCGTCGCGAGAACCACCGAGGACACCGATTCCGCGGGGCCGGTGGCCCGGCGCGGGACGTCCGGCGCGCCCGGCCTCCTCGGCGCCGGCTGACCCGGGCCGGGACGGGCCGGGACCGCCGGACCGGCGTTCAGGGGAGGTCGCCGTGCCAGTCGTAGCGGCGCGGATCCTCGGCGCGCGGGACGTACTGGGCGCGGCCGCCCGCGCCGAAGCGCCCTATCTCCGTGCGCAGCGCGACGCCGCCGCCCGGTGGGGAGGCGGGAGCGTCGGTGACGTCCAGGAGCAGGCCGTCCAGCGGGCCGCCCACCAGTTGTGCGTAGACGCGCCCGGGTCGCGGCCCTCCGTCCTCGGGGTCGGCGCCGTAGACCCTGCCGCGCATGAACTCCAGCTCATCCATACCGGGCAGCTTCGCATCCGCCACTGACAGTCACCCTCGGCCGCCCGCCGCCGCATGCACGGCCGACGGGCGGGAACCCGTGCGGGAAGGGCGCCGTACGCGGCGCCCGCCGAACGTCCCGCCACGAAAGGGGTTGCCCGTGACGTCCCGGGGGTCTTCGAGGTCATCGGCGCATTCGCGTCCCAGGTCGCAGGGCCGTGGCACGCCGCTCGGCACGCTCGAGCCCGGCACCCGGCAGGAGACGCAGTTGCGCCACCGTCTCGCCGACATCGCCTGGACGGCACTGTTCACCCTGCTCGTGCTGTGGTCCGTCTGGAGCGCGGTCGGCGCGGTGCGCGGCACGACGGCGTGGTCCTACTGCGCCGTGGCCTGCGCGCTGCTGGCGGTGACCGCCGTCCTGCGGGGGGCGGCACAGCGGCGCCGCAGCCGCTGACGGCCCCTCGACCACCGGGTGAGAGCCCTACCGGCCCACGGGCTCCAGCAGGTGCGGTCCGTTGTTGCGGACGTTGTTGACGGCGGTGGAGACCTCGCGGGCGTCGAGGTGGCCCCCGGCGGGCTGGGAGAGCAGCGCCCGCAGGGCCTCGGGGTCCTGGTGGGCGGGGTCGAGCCAGGCGTCGTAGTGCTCGGGGGTCAGGGCGAGCGGCATCCGGGGGTGGACGCGGCCGGCCGCGTCGGTCGCCTCGGTGGTGAGGATCGTGCAGGTCGTCAGCCAGGCGTCGGGGTCGTCCTCGTGGGCGACGGCGGGGTCGCGCCAGTACTCGTAGAGCCCGGCGAGCGCCATCACCCGGTCGTCCTCGGGATGGATGAAGTACGGCTGCTTGCGGGGCTTGCCGCCGCCCTCGGGAGTGATCTGCTGCCACTCGTAGAAGCCGTCGGCGGGCAGCAGGCAGCGGTGCCGCACGAAGGCGCGGCGGAAGGCCGGTTTCTCGTGGACGGTCTCCACGCGTGCGTTGATCATCCGTGCACCGATCTTGACGTCCTTCGCCCAGGAGGGCACGAGTCCCCAGCGCAGGGGGCGCAGTTGGCGTCGTACGGGCCCGGGGTCCTCCTCGCCCCCGGGACGCGGGGCGCGTTCCAGGACGGCCCAGACCCGGTCCGTCGGGGCGACGTTCCAGCTGGGGGCGAGCGTTTCCTCGGGGCGCACGTCGGTGACCTCGAAGAGTCGGGTCAGGTCCTCGGGACTCCTGGTGGAGGCGTAGCGGCCGCACATACCGCCACTCTGCCACGGCTGCCGCGGGTGGTGGGGCGGGTCGGCACGGGTCCGCCGGTTCCCGCTTCCGCGGGGCCGGGACGCACGTGGGCCCGGCCCCGCGGAAGCGGGAACCGGGCCGTGGGTGGCCGCCGGGGTGGTGCCCCGGCGGCTGGCCGGCTCAGCCGGTGGTGCGGCCTGCGCGGCCGTAGCGGCGCTCGAAGCGCTCGACGCGGCCGGCGGTGTCCACCACGCGCTGGGCGCCGGTGTAGAACGGGTGGCTCGCCGAGGAGATCTCGACGTCGACCAGCGGGTAGGTGTTCCCGTCCGTCCACTCGATCGTCTTCGACGTCCGGGCGGTGGAGGTGGTCAGGAACGCGGTGTCGGCGGCACGGTCGCGGAAGACGACCGGGCGGCTCTCGGGATGGATACCGGACCTCATGGTGTGTGCCTCCTCATGGCCGTACGGCGGGGCGGACGGCCGGTGGTGCGGTGCGGGACGCGGTGTTCGCCGGGCGCTCGGCCCTGGAGCGGCCCGCGTGCTCGCGAGTGCTAGCGCTCCTCGCGGAACAGGACGTGCTCCCCGGCCACGGCGTCGTACTTGCGCAGGACGAGCCGGTCGGGGTCGTTGCGGCGGTTCTTGCGGGTCACGTAGGTGACGCCCGTTCCCGCCGTGGACCTGAGCTTGACGACGGGGCGCAGGGTGCTGCGTGCCATGAGGGGCCTCCTTCCACCGACACCGCCCGGGATTGTCTCGGGCATGTCAGTCACATGGGGTCCAACACGGCACCCCCGCCGGGCATTCCCGCCGTACCCTGGCCCCGTGCATCTCTGTTTCGTCTGTACCGGGAACATCTGCCGCTCGCCCTCCGCCGCCCTCGTCCTCGCCGAACATCTGCGCCGGGCCGGGCTGGACGGGGCGGTCGAGGTCAGCAGTGCGGGGATCGAGCCCTGGCACGCCGGTGAGCCCATCGACGAGCGGTCCGGCGAGGTGCTGGCCCGGCACGGCTACCCGGTGGAGCACGTCGCCGCGCAGCTCGGTGCCGAGCACCTGGACGCCGACCTCTTCCTGGCGATGGACCGGGGCCACGAGAAGGCGCTGCGCCGCCTCGTCGCGGACCCCTCCCGCGTGCGGATGCTGCGCTCCTTCGCCCCGGACGCGAGCGGCGGCCTCGACGTGCCGGACCCGTACTACGGCGGGCCCGAGGGGTTCGAGGAGGTGCTGTCCCTGATCGAGGCGACGGTGCCGGGACTGCTCGCGCACGTGCGCGAGCGTCTCGACGCGGAGGCCGGGGCCGCCGACGGAACCGACACGGGTACGGGCCGCGGCCCGGGCGCCCGTCCCGGCGGCGCGTGACCGGCCGCCCCATGGCCGCACATGCCGCTCCCCCGTCCCCCGGCGGCCCCGACGAGACCCCCGAGGCGGTCGCCGCGCGGGTGACCGGGCGGTCCGTGACCGGCCGGCGGCGGCTGTCCGCGGGGGTCACGGAGGTCACGCTCGCCGCGGGCGGGTCGGTGATCGTCAAGCACGGTGAGGAGGCCCGCGCGGTGCGGGCCGAGGCGGCCGGGCTGCGCTGGCTGGCCGAGGCGGGCGCGGTCCCGGTGCCGGCCGTGCGCGGCGAGGAGGCGTACTGGCTGGTCACCGACCGGGTGTCCCCGGGCGAGCCCACAGCGGAGGCGGCCGAGCGCTTCGGCCGGGACCTGGCCGCCCTGCACGCGTCCGGGGCCGCCGCCTTCGGCGCGCCGCCGCCGGGCGGCCCGCGGGAGGCGTACATCGGGCGCGCCCCGATGCGCGACGTGCCCGGCGCGGAGTGGCCGCGCTGGTACGCCGAGCACCGGGTGCTGCCGTATCTGCGCCGCGCGGTCGACGAGGGCACCGTGGGGCCGGCCGAGGCGAGGCCTGTCGAGGAGGTGTGCGGGCGGCTGCCCGAGCTGGCCGGTCCCCCGGAGCCGCCCGCCCGGCTGCACGGCGACCTGTGGAACGGCAACGTGCTGTGGGGCGCCGACGGACGGGCCTGGCTGATCGACCCGGCCGCGCACGGCGGCCACCGGGAGACCGACCTGGCCATGCTCCGGTTGTTCGGCTGCCCCGGACTGGACCGGATCCTCGGCGCCTACCGGCAGGCGGCCCCGCTCGCCGAGGGGTGGCGCGACCGGATCGGCCTGCACCAGTTGTTCCCGCTCCTGGTGCACACGGTGCTGTTCGGGCGCGGCTACGCCGGGCAGGCCGTGGCGGCGGCCCGCTCGGCGCTGCGCGCCTGACCCGGGGTGGCCCGGACACCCCCGTGCCTCGGGGCTCCCCGGGCGCGGGTCACCGCGCCGCCATGCGCAGGGCGCCGTCCATCCGGATCGTCTCGCCGTTGAGGTAGTCGTGCTCGGCGACCATCGTGACCAGGCGGGCGTACTCCTCCGGGCGCGCGAGGCGCTGCGGGAAGGGGACGCTTCGGCCGAGCCCGGCGCGGACCTCCTCGCTGAAGCCCGCCATCATCGGGGTGTCCACGATGCCGGGCGCGATCGTGACGACGCGGATGCCGTACTGGGCGAGGTCCCGCGCCGCGGTGACCGTCATGCCCGCGACACCTGCCTTGGAGGCGGCGTAGGCGATCTGGCCGATCTGCCCCTCGTAGGCGGCGATCGAGGCCGTGTTGACGACGAGCCCCCGCTGCCCGTCCTCGTCGGGCTCCTGGGCGGCGAGGGCGGCCGCGGCCAGCCGCAGCACGTTGAAGGTGCCCACCAGGTTGACGTCGACGACCGTGCGGAAGAGGTCCAGGTCGTGCGGTCCCCTGCGGCCGACGAGCCGGGCGGAGGGCGCGATGCCGGCGCAGTTCACGGCGAGGCGCAGCATCGCCCCGTCGGCCTCGATCCGGTCGAGGGCGGCGCGCACCGGCGCCTCCTGGGTGACGTCGGCGGCGAGCAGGGTGACACCCTCGGGGAGGGCCCCGGCCTCCGCCACGGCCTTGTCGAGGTCGAGGCCGTAGACGGTGGCACCGCGGGCCGCGAGCGCGGCGGCGGTGGCGGCGCCGAGACCGGAGGCGGCACCGGTGACGAGGGCCGCGGTTCCTGCGAGCTTCATGAGGTCTTCCCACTCCTGAGGTGTGCGGACGCCCGGGGGCAGGCGGGCGTCCGGGGCGTAGGGGCGTCGGAGGTGTACGGGTGCCGGGGCGGCTGTCGCGGGATGGTCAGGCGGCCAGGCCGCGGCTGATGACCAGCCGCTGGATCTGGTTGGTGCCCTCGAAGATCTGCGTGATCTTGGCCTCCCGCATGTACCGCTCGACGGGGAAGTCGCGCGTGTAGCCGTATCCGCCGAGCACCTGGACGGCGTCGGTGGTGACCTTCATGGCGGCGTCGGTGGCGACCAGCTTGGCGACGCTCGCCTGTCGGCTGAAGGCGTGCCCCCGGTCCCGGCGGCGGGCCGCGTCGAGGTAGGTGGCGCGGGCCGAGTCGACGGCGGCGGTCATGTCGGCGAGCAGGAAGCCGAGGCCCTGGTGGTCGACGAGGCGACGGCCGAAGGTGGTGCGCTCGTTGGCGTAGTCGACGGCGACGGCGAGCGCGGCCTGGGCGAGGCCGGTGGCGCAGGCGGCGATGCCGAGCCGGCCGCAGTCCAGGGCGCTGAAGGCGATGGCCAGCCCCTGCCCCTCCGCGCCGATCAGCCGGTCCTTCTCGAGCAGGGCGCCGTCCCAGTGGGCGGCGGCGGTGGGCACGGCGTGCAGGCCCATCTTCCGCTCGGGCAGACCGAAGCTCAGTCCCTCGACGGCGCCGGGGGCGAGGAAGCAGGAGACGCCGTGCGGGCCGGGGGCGGTGCGGGCGAAGAGGGCGTAGAAGTCGGCCTTGCCGCCGTGGGTGATCCACGCCTTGGTGCCGGTGATCCGATAGCCCTCGGGGGTGGGCTCGGCCTTGCAGGTCAGGGCGGCCGCGTCGGAGCCGGCGCCGGGTTCGGAGAGGCTGTAGCCGCCGATCCGCTCGCCCGCCAGCATGGCGGGCAGCCAGCGCTCCTTCTGTTCCTCGGTGCCGTAGGCGTGCAGGGGGTGGCAGGCGAGGGTGTGGACGCTGGTGGCCACCGCGACGGACGCCCAGCGGGCGGCGAGTTCCTCCAGGACCTGGAGGTACACCTCGTAGGGCTGGCCTCCGCCGCCGTACTCCTCCGGGTAGACCAGGCCCAGCAGCCCGGCCTGGCCGAGGGTGGCGAACAGGCCCTCGGGATAGCTCTCGGCCCGCTCGTGCTCCTCGACGCGCGGGGCGAGTTCCTTGTCGGCGATCTCCCTGGTGAGGGCGATGAGGTCCGCGGCTTCGGGGGTGGGAAGCAGTCGGTCGACGTCCATGGCGACTCCTAGCGGTACTCCTGGTGGTACCAGAGTACCGCTTCACGTGTCGCCCGCCACTTCTCTTGGAATACTGGCCGGGTGATCGACACCTCGGCTGTGGACGGCCCCAGACCGACCGGGCGGGGCGCCGCGCGCCGCTCCGAGCTCTTCGACGAGCTGGTGGATCTCCTGGTGGCCGAGGGGTTCGCCCACTTCACGCTGGACGACCTGGCCGCCCGCCTGCACTGCTCCAAGCGCACCCTGTACGGCCTCGCCGGGAGCAAGGAGCAGCTCGTACGGACCGCCGTGGTGCACTTCTTCCGGCGGGCGACCGCCCACGTGGAGGGCGCGCTCGCGGCCGAGAGCGATCCCGCGCGCCGGCTCGCCGCCTATCTGGGCGCGGTCTCGGCGGAGCTGGCCCCGGCCTCGCCGCGCTTCTTCGACGACGTGGCCGCGTTCGAACCGGCTGCGGAGGTCTACGACCGCAATACGCGGGCCGCCGCGCAGCGCATACAGCAGCTCATCGACGAGGGCATGGCCTCGGGAGCCTTCCGCGAGGTCCACGTGGCGTTCGCCGCCGACGTGATCAGCTCGGTGATGGTGCGCATCCAGCGCCGCCAGGTGGCCGCCACCACCGGGCTGACCGACGCCCAGGCCTATGCCCACCTGGCGGAACTGCTGCTGCACGGCCTGGCCCGCTGAGCCGGACGGGGCGCTGCTCGCCCCCCGAGGGGAGGGAAGCCGGCGCCCGGTCTCCGGGGCCGGCAGCGCGGCGACCGCCGTCCCCGCCGGCCGGTGCCAGGTCGGGGCCCGGCGCGGTCGGGGGCCGGGGGTCAGGCCAGGGTGCCGCGCGACGCCGAGCGGATGGCGAGTTCGGCGGCCTCCAGGGTGACGACCGGGGAGGCGCCCTCGACCCCCGGCACGCAGACCACCGTGCCCTTCTCCAGGTCGCGCAGGGAGGCGTCGATCACCTCGCCCACGGGCATGCCGCCCTCCTCGTGCACCGCCTGTTCGCGCCCGGGCACCGGAGCCTCACCCCGCGAGAGGTGGAACTCGGTGGCCGTCAGGCCGGGGCACAGCACCTGGACGCGCAGCGGGGTGCCGCCGAGTTCCGCCGCGAGGGTGCGCGTGAAGGTGACCACGTATCCCTTGGAGCCGCCGTAGACCGCGCGTTCGGGCAGCGGACGCGGCGGCAGGGCGCCGGCGAAGGCGAGCTGGGAGGCGACGTTCACCACCGTGCCGCGGCCGTGCTCCAGCATGACCGGGACCGCCGCGCGGGTCAGCGCGGTCACGGCGAGGACGTTGACGTGCAGGACCTTGGCCATCAGGGCCGGTTCCAGCTCGGCGAAGGGGCCGTATCCGTTGATGCCCGCGTTGTTCAGCAGGAAGCCGACGTCCCCGCGCGCGACGCGTGCGGTCACCCGGGCCAGGCCGTCCGGCGAGGCGAGGTCGGCGACCAGGGGCTCGGCCTCGGTGCCGGTCTCCGCGCGAAGCCGGGCCGCCAGGTCCTCCAGGCGGTCGGCGCGCCGGGCCACCAGGACGGTGTCCCACCCGTCGGCGGCGAGGCGTTCGGCGTAGGCCGCGCCGATGCCGGAGGAGGCGCCCGTCACCAGTGCCGTACCGCGCCCCTCTTGCCCGCTCGTCCGTCCGTTCCCGCGTCCGTCCATCGGCTCGCCCTTCGCTGTGCCCGCTGACCGTGTGCTCGTGTGCTCGTCCCGGGTGTCCCCCTCGCCGCCGTGCCCCGCCCCGTGGCCCCGGGTCCCCTTCGTATCCCGGGTTCCTCCTCCGCCTCGGCCGACACTCCGGCCCCGGGACACCCGGCGCACGCACGGTCTCCGTGGCCCGCCGGGCGGTGCGGGTCAGCGGGCGGTGCGGGTCAGCGGGCGGTCCGGCCGAGGGCGTGCAGGTGTTCGAGTGCGTCGAGGACGACGGTGCGGCGGTGCCAGGACAGCCAGCGGCCCGCGGCGTCGCCGGTCTCCTGCAGCGCCCGGAGCTGGGCGTGGGTGAATCCGGCGAGCGGGCGGCTGTGGTGGGAGGAGGCGATGCCGAGGACCGAGCCGGCCCGGTTGACCAGGGGCACGCTGTGGCAGGCGCGGCTGCCGGCCTGGAGGATCGTCGCGCGGGACTCCTCGTCGAAGACGTCCGCGACGGCCACGTCCGGCACGGTCACCTGGCGGCGCTCCTCCGCGGCCTCGGAGCAGGAGGTGGTGTGCCCCTCGACGAAGGCGAAGAAGTCGGTGAACCGGCGGTTCAGCCCGGTGTGCTTCTCCATGCGCAGCACACCGCCCTCCACCAGTTGGACGTTGCCCATCCCGGCCTGTGTGACGTCCAGTACCCGGCGCAGCACCCCGGACAGGACGGCGCCGTGGCTGGAGCGGTCGGCGGGGGCCACTCGGACGCCCGGCAGCGGGGGCGGGCTGTAGCGGGCGCGGCCGGGGAACCAGGCGGTGGCGTCGTGGTCGGGGGCCGGGGTGCGCACGAGCGCGTCGGCGAGCGTGTGCAGCTTGATGTTGCTGCGCTGCGAGGCCTCCCGCAGCAGGGTGAACGCCGTGGCGGGGTCGGGCAGCCGGTAGCGCTCCATCAGGATGCCCTGGGCCAGGGTGATGCCGGGGTGGGCGTGCAGCCGGTTGCGCAGTTCGGTCGTGCGGCGCAGCAGTTCGGCGTTCTCCCGCCGGAGGGCCTCCAGGCCGGTCTCGCGTGCGGGGAGGGAATCCTCGGGAACAGCGGTGGTCTCGGCGTTCCGGCCGCCCATGTCGCGCAACGGTGGATACTCCGGTTCCTGGCTCATACGGGGGTGCTCCTGGGGTGAAACTCGGCAGGCGAGGACATGACCACGGGGCACCGCGCCCGGTGCGACCGGTCGCCCGGACACTCCGGGCATGCCTGCTTCCCAAGCACCTGCGGCGCACCTACCCCGGCTCGCGCTCCGCACTCCGCACGCTGCGCGCCCCTGCCCGCGGCACCGGGCGGCCACGAACGGCGGCGCCGCTCACCGCGGCGCACCGTCGGACTCCGCTCCGGTCGGCTCGTCGAGGTAGGAGATCAGGGCGGTGACCCGCTTGCCGACGGCCTCGCGGCGAATGCGGAGGTCCTCCGCCAGCGCGTGCACGATCTCCAGACCGTGCTGGCCCACCCGTCCGGGGTCCGCCGCCCTGGCCGTGGGCAGCGCCGGGTCGCTGTCCCAGACGGCCACCTCGACCATGTCGCCGACGATCCCCAGGCTCAGCACCACCGGTCCGGGCGCGTACTTCCTGGCGTTGGTGACCAGTTCGCTGACGACGAGCTGGGTGATGTCCAGCGCCCGTTGGGCGATCGGCAGCGCGTAGTCGGTGCGCGCCGAGGTGAGGAAGTCGGCGGCGAGCCGCCGGGCGTCCGCGATGGAGGCCGACGCACCGTCCAGAGCGGCGGAGGTCCGTGGGAGACCACCGCCCGACGCCGTGCCGTCCTCGTCGCCGGGTACCGCTTCCATACAGGCCGCCTTCGTTGCCCCCATCACGCGCTCGCACATACCCCCGAAACCCGGTGGACACGCCTGTGACACATCACACTGCCCCGCCGCCCGTGGCATAGCGGGTGACCATGGCGACGAGTTCGTTCTCCAGCCGGCCGGCCTCGACGGGGTCAGGGGCGGCGGTGAGCTGGTGGACGAGGAGTTCGACCGTGGCGACGATGAGCCGGGCCGCGACATGGGTGTCCCGCACGCGGGCGTCGGGGTGCCGGGTGAGGAGTTCCTCGACGTAGGCGACGCGCTCCCTCTCGTAGCGGGAGACCCGCTCCAGCACCTCCGAGGCCCGGGGTGCCTGCTCGGCCATCACCTGCAGCAGGTGCGGATCGTCCCGGTGGTTGTCGATCACGATGCGCACGTGGGCGCGGAAGATGCCCTCCAGGGTGCCGGGGAGGGTCTCCTCCCGCAGGCGTTCCAGCGCCTGGCGCCCCTCGTCGAGGTGGCGGGTCACGAGCTCCAGCAGGATCGCGTCCTTGTTCGGGTAGTACTGGTAGAGCGAGCCGATGGAGACGCGGGCCCGCTCGGCGATCCGGTTGGTGGTCCCGGCGGCGTAGCCCATCTCGCCGAAAACGTGAGCAGCGGCGTCGAGGATGCGCTGCCGGGTGAGCTCGGCCCGGGCCTGGCGGGGCTGTTTACGTGGGTGGATCCGGCGTCGGTCCGAGGTCACGGTACCTCCTGGGCGGGGCGTGGAACGCGAGTGGCGGACGACCTGAACAATTGCTCACAATAGTGCCATGACCTGCGGCGCAGCGGTCCTCCACGAGGATCCGCGCCGCCGTCGGCGGGTGGGCGGGGCGGTACGGCTCCGCCCACCCGCCGACGCCCGCTGTGGAAGGAGCCTCATGGCGCACACCCGCACCCGCCCCCGGCCGCTCTCGCCCGAGCAGGTCCTCGCCCTGGTCGGCGAGCCCGAGCCGATGGTCAAGAACAAGATCATCGACCACATCGACGAGCAGTACCACCGCTTCATCGCGCACTCGCCCTTCCTGACGATGGCGACGTCCGACGCGGCCGGCAACGCCGACTGCTCCCCGCGCGGCGACTACCCGGGCTTCGTGAAGGTCCTGGACGCGCACACGCTCGCCATCCCCGACCGGCCCGGCAACAGGATCGCCGACAGCTTCCGGAACCTCGCCGAGAACGACGGCATAGGGCTGCTGTTCCTCATCCCCGGCATGCGGGAGACCCTGCGGGTCAACGGCCGCGCCTATCCCACCGACGAGCCCGAGGTGCTCGCCCGGCTGCAGGCCGAGGGCCGCACGCCCCGGCTGGCGATCGTCGTGCGGGTGGAGCAGGCGTACGCGCACTGCGGGCGCGCGCTCGTCCGCTCCCGGCTGTGGGATCCGGCGAGCCGGGCCCTGGCGGAGGAGATGCCGACGCCCGGGGAGATGCTCACCGCCCAGCTCTCGCTCGACATCGACCCCCGGGTGATCGACGAGGGCCTCGAAGAGGCCTACCGGAAGCTGTACTGAGATGCCGCCGACCACGCCACCGACCGTGCCCCCGCTCCCTTCCCCGACCGACGGACAAGGCGGAACACCGATGCAGCGAACCCTCCTGGAGCGGGTGGAGCCGCTCGCCCGGGACGTCGTCTCCCTCGTCCTGCGCGGGGCCGAGGGCCCGCTCGCGCCCTGGGAGCCGGGGGCCCACGTCGACCTGCGGCTGCCGAACTGGCTGACCCGGCAGTACTCGCTGTGCGGGGACCCGGCGGACCGGGACACCTACCGCGTCGCGGTGCGGCACGAGCGGCTCAGCCGGGGCGGTTCGGAGTACGTCCACCGGTTCCTGCGCGCGGGCCGGCCCCTTGAGGTGTCGCTGCCCCGCAACAACTTCCCGCTGCTGCCCGCGCCGGAGTACCTGTTCCTGGCCGGGGGCATCGGCATCACCCCGCTGCTGCCGATGCTGCGGGCCGCCGTCGGGGCGGGGACGCCGTGCTCCCTGGTGTACGCGGGCGGGTCGGCCGCCTCCATGCCCTTCCTGGAGGAGGTGCGCTCCCTGGCCGGCGACCGGGTGGACATCCTCGCCACCGGGGAGCGTGGCCGGCCCGACCTGGCCCGCCACGCCGCCGCGCTCGGCCCGGACACCCTCGTCTACTGCTGCGGTCCCGCGCCGATGCTGCGCGCGGCCGAGGCAGTGTTCCCCGCCGGGCGGCTGCACGTGGAGCGCTTCCGCCCCGAGGCCCGCGGGTTCGCTCCCGACGCCCCGTTCGAGGTGGAGTGCGCCCGCTCAGGCGGCACGCTGCGGGTACCGGCGGACGAGTCGCTGCTCGACGTGCTCCGGCACGCGGGGCACGCGGTGCCCTCCAGCTGCCGCGAGGGTGTCTGCGGAAGCTGCGAGATCACCGTGCTCGACGGCGAACCCGAGCACCGCGACGAACTCGGCGCCCCCGCCGGGCGCATGTATCCATGTGTGTCCCGCGCGCTGTCCCCGCGGCTCGTCGTGGACCTGTGACCCACCGCCGCGGCTCGGCGGTCCCGCTCACCCGGCGGGCCCGGAGGCCGACCGGTCCAGCGAGGCCCGCAGTTGGTGGAGCCGGACCGCCAGGTGCAGGCGCAGCGCGGAGTCCGGGGAGCGCCAGTCCTCGCCGAGCAGCACACCGATCCGGTGCAGCCGCTTCAGCAGCGTGTTCATGTGCACGTGCAGCGCGTCGGCCGTCCGGCGCAGATTGCCGGACTGGGCGAAGTAGGCGGCGGTCGTGGCCACCAGGTCGGTGGCGCGCCGCCGGTCGTAGTCGAGGAGCACGCCGAGCTCGTCGGTGAGGAACCGGTCGAGGTCGTGGGCGCGTTGGGGGTCGAAGACGAGGGCGTACATCGCGTACTGGCGGGTCGTCGCCCCGCGGTCCTCCTCCCCCAGCGCGCGCATCACCTCCACGCACCGCTGGGCCAGCGAGAAGGAGCGGGAGCGTTCCTCCCCCGTGACCCGGTCGGCGACCAGCAGCAGGGGCGCCCCGAGGGCGCGGCGCAGCCCCTGGTGGAGGGCGCGGGCCGCCTCCTCGACGTCCTCGGCGCGCAGCAGCATCGTCGCCCGGCCGAGGTACTCCCCCGCGAGCCCCGACCACTCGGGCGAGACGGCGTTGAGGCGGCGCACCACGTCGCTCGCGGGTCTGCCGGGGCAGTCGGCGACGAGGAGGACGTCGAGGTGGTCCACGTCGACACCGCGGGCCAGTGCCCGCTCGCGGTGGGCCGGGTGCAGGGGGGCGCGGGCGAGCAGCTCGGTGAGCAGTTCGCCGCGCACGCGTTCCTCCGCCTCGACGCGGGCGTCGCGCATGAGGACCAGCAGGCCCATGATCTGGGCCGCGCGTTCCAGCATGCGGATGTCCGCCGGGTCCGGTGCGGCGCTCCGGGCCAGGGACAGCGAGCCGAGGTGGCTGCCGCCCGCGTGGACGGCAGCCACGCTGCGCACCACCCCGTCAGCGCCTCGCGCGGAGGCGCAGCGTCCGGTGCTGCGGGCCTCCTCCAGGAGTTCCCGGACGGGTTCCCGGTCCGGGTCGGCCGGCTGTCCCTCGGCGCACCGCACGGCGACGATCCGGTCGTCCCGGTCCAGGACGGTGACCGTGCCCCGCAGATGCTCGACGAGAAGTCGCGCGATGTCACCGGGTCCGCCGCCGGTCAGCACGACGTGGGTCAGTGCCTCGTGCACGGCGGCGGCCCGTTCCACGGAGGTGACCTGTTCCTCGATGGTGCGGTACGCCTCCCGCAGCCGGCGCAGGGAGACCCGGCTCTCCTCGTAGAGCCGGGCGTTGTCGAGGGCGATGGCGGCGTGGTCGGCGAAGGCGCTGAGGAGCGCCACCTCGTCCTTCTCGAAGGGGCGCTCGGTGCGGTCGGCGGCGAAGAGGACGCCGACGACCCTCTCGCCCACCAGGAGCGGCACGCCGAGCAGCGCGACGAGCCCCTCGTCGGGCACCAGGGAGTCGAACACGGGGCGGTGGCTGAGGACTTGGGCCTCGCGGTAGTTGCTCACCCAGAACGGGGCCCGTGACTCGATGACGCGGGCGCCGAGTCCGCCGCCCGGTGGCATCCACGCCGTGGAGAACTCGTGCGAGATGGTGCCGGCCGAGGCGCTCAGCTTGAGGTTGCCCTCCGCGTCCAGCAGGGAGAGGTAGGCGATGTCGCTGCCGATCAGCTCGTGGGCGTGCCGGACGATCGTGGCGAGCACCTCGCCCACCTCGCCGAGCGCTGCCAGTGAGCGGGCCGTGGCGTACAGGCTGCTCAGTTCGCGCTCGCGGCGCAGCCGGTAGGAGACGAGTTCACCGTGGTCCCGGGCGCCGTCCGCGCCCGCTTCGCTCTGCGCCATCTGTGTCCCTGTCGGTGTGCACGCGAGGAAGCGTGGTGGGCGGACCGGCCCGGGGTGGAGGAGGCTCACACCACGAGTCGGCGACAAGTGTACGTACGTTCCATCCTGCGGAGCCCTCGCCCGGCCCTACTCTCAGCCCACGCGGACGGTTGTGATGCGGGTCGCAGCCGCCCGTCGACAGCAGCGGCGCCCGGCGGCCGGCGGGCGAACGTCCCTCGCTCATCCCTTCCTCACCCCAGGGGGCACCCACCCATGACTTCCTCCGCTCACGCACACCTCCCCGACAGCGACAGCGACAACGACAGCGGCCCCGACCTCGACCGCGAAGGCGGCGCCGGCGCCGTCCCCGGCGCCGCGCCCCCATCCGTCGACGAGCGACGCGCCCACCGCAAACTGCTCGCCGCGGGCCTGCTGGGCAGTTCGATCGAGTGGTACGACTTCTTCCTCTACGGCACGGCGGCGGCGCTCGTCTTCCCGGACGTCTTCTTTCCGCACTCCTCCGCACTCACCGGCACCCTGCTGTCCTTCAGCACCTTCTGGGCCGGGTTCGTGGCCCGTCCGCTCGGCGGGCTCCTCGCCGGTCACTTCGGAGACAAGTACGGCCGCAAGCCCACCGTCGTGGTCTGTCTCGTCGGCATGGCGCTCGCCACGTTCCTGATCGGCTGCCTGCCGAGCGCCGGAGCCGTCGGTGTCCTCGCCCCGGTCCTGCTGGTCCTGCTGCGTTTCGCGCAGGGCATCGCGGCGGGCGGCCAGTGGGGCGGGATCGCGCTGCTCCTGACGGAGTCGGCGGGCCCCAAACGGCGCGGGTTCGCGGGCACGTTCGGCCAGACCAGCGTGCCGGTGGCGGTCATCATCTCCACCCTGATCTTCACCTCGGTCAGCGCCTCCATGTCGGAGCACGCCCTGATCGACTGGGGCTGGCGCATCCCGTTCCTGCTCAGCGCGGTGATGTTCCCGGTGGTGCTGTACATCCAGCGCAGGGTGGAGGACACCCCGGACTTCCGCAGGCTGCGGGAGAAGGCGGCGCGGAAGCAGGGGGAGGCCGTGGTGCGGGCGCCGCTGGCGGAGGCCGTGCGCCGCAACTGGCGCACCATCCTGCTCGCCTGCGGCACGCTGTCCGCCACCAACAGCCTGTTCTACGTCAGCATCACCGGCCTGCTCAGCTACGGCACCAAGACGCTGGACATGAACCGCAACTCCCTGCTGACGGCCACCCTGCTGAGCGCGGTCGTGATGACGGCGTTCCTGCCGTACACGGGGAAGCTGTCGGACCGCTACGGCCGGCGCACGCTGATCCTGATCGGCGGACTGGGCGTGGTGGCCTGGGCGTTCCCCTACTTCGCACTGGTGGGAACGGCCTCGGCACCGATGATCTTCATCGCGGTCGCGGTCGGCTTCGTCTTCCAGGGGCTGACCTACGGCCCGATGGCGGCCTACTTCGGTGAGCTGTTCGCGCCGAACGTCCGCTACTCCGGGGCCTCCCTGTCCTATCAGCTCTCCGCCATCGTCGTCAGCGGCAGCACCCCGGTCCTGATGACCTGGCTGATCGCGAAGACGGACAGCACGGTGCTGGTCGCGGCGTTCATCGCGCTGATGGGCGCGATCACCTTCGTCTGCGCCTGGTTCCTGCCGGAGACCAACACCGCGGAGGTGCGCCGGGATCCCGAGGCGCTCCCCGGGGCGCATCTGTACCGCTGACACACGGCCGGGCACCGGCGTCCTCGGTGTCCGGCCGGTTCCGAACGACTCCGAAAGACAGGAGACGGCACATATGTTCACCCCTGAACCCGGATTCCCGCTCGGTGACATCCCCGGGGAGTACGCGGCGGAGCGCCCGGAGGCGGTCGCGGTGCGGGCGGAGGACGAGGAGCTGACCTGGGACGGGCTGTACCGGGCGAGCAACGCGGTGGCGCGCGGCCTGAAGCGCTCCGGCGTCGGCCCCGGGCGGATCGTCCCGCTGATGCTCCCCAACGGCGTGGACGTCATCGTGGCGGCCTTCGCCTGCCTGAAGATCGGGGCCGTTCCGCAGCCGCTCTCGACCCGGCTCGCGCCGCCCGAGGAGCAGGCCGTCCTGGAACTGTCCGATCCGGTGGTGGTCCTCGGCCGGGAGGAGGGCACGCCGGTGGGCGACAGCCGGTCCCGGACCACCACCGTGGCCGCGTTGCGCCGGCTCGGCGGCTCGGAGGACGGGCTGCCGACGGTGGTCGGCCCCTCGTGGAAGGCGCCGACGTCCGGGGGCTCCACCGGGCGGCCGAAGATCATCCTCTCGGGTTCCTCGGGCACCTTCCACGCCTTCGACAGCGAGGCATGGGGCATCGGCGCCCGGCAGCGGGCGCTCATCACCGCGCCGGTCCACCACAACGCGCCGTTCTCCACGGCCATGACGGTCCTGTTCAACGGCGGCACGGTCACCCTGCTCGGAAGATTCGACGCGGAACGGGTGCTGGCGGAGGTGGAACGCCACGCGATCACCTGGATGTACCTGGTGCCGACGATGATGCGGCGCATCCTGGCCCTGCCCGGGGCGACACGTCGTCACTACGACCTGTCCTCGCTGGTGTCGGTGTGGCACTGCGCCGAACCCTGCCCGCCGGCGATCAAGCAGGCGTGGATCGACTGGCTCGGCGCGGAGCGGATCTTCGAGCTCTACGCCGGGACCGAGGCGCAGGCCGGGTGCACGATCTCCGGCCCCGAGTGGCTGGAGCACCGCGGCTCGGTGGGCCGCCCGACCTGGGGCGAGATCAAGATCGTGGCGCTGGACGGGACCCCGGTCACCGAGTCCGGCCGCAGCGGTGAGGTCTTCATGCGGGTCCCGCCGGGCAATCCGCCCGCCTTCCGCTACCTGGGCGCACAGGTGAAGGAGGTCGAGGGGTGGTCGACGCTCGGTGACATCGGCGAGTTCGACGCCGAGGGCTACCTGTATCTGCACGACCGGCGTTCGGACATGCTGCTGGTGGGCGGGGTGAACGTCTACCCCGCCGAGATCGAGGGCGCCCTCGCCGAGCACCCCGAGGTGCTCTCCAGCGCGGTGATCGGACTGCCGGACGCGGACCGCGGCAACCGGATCCACGCCATCGTCCAGGTGGAGGAGGGGTCCACGGCGACGGCCGAGGAGATCGGCTCGTTCCTGAGCGGCCGGCTCTCCCCGCACAAGCGGCCCCGGTCGATCGAGCTCGTCGACACTCCGCTGCGCAGCCCGGCGGGCAAGATCAGGCGCTCCGCCCTGCGCGCCGAACGGCTGGCGGGGGCCGAGGCGGCCTCCTGACGGAACCGTGCGGAGGGGCGGCGGCCGCCCTGCCGTCCCCCTCGCACGTTCCGGACGCTCGCCCCCGCCCGCGTCCCGGGGCCCTCTACGATGTCCGGGGCACGGACCGCGAGCGGGACCGCCCGGCCGTCCCCGCCGGGTCCGTCCGGACGAGGAGGCGAGGGTGCGGGCGAAGGGCACATGGCTGTTCGTGGGCGCCGTCGTCGCGGTGTGGATCGCGGTGGCGGGCCCCGGGTTCCCGCACGGTGACGCCTCCGCCGGGCCGAAGCCGGGGGCGACCGGCCGCGAGGCCGTGCCGAACCGGGTCATGACGTGGAATTTGTGCAACCCGTGCAAGAGCGGGGACGCCGACCTGGCGGCGGAGATCGCCGCCTCGGCACCCCAGGTCGTCGGTCTCCAGGAGTCGTGCACGGGCCAGGTGGAGCGGATCCGCACTCTTCTGAGGAACCGTCACGGCCTCGACTACCACGTCGAGTACGGGACCGTCCTGCACCGGTGGGGCCGCTGCGGAGGGGCGCCGTGGAAGCCGGGCGGCTACGGCGAGGCCATCCTCTCGGCGGCGCCGATGACCGACGCCGTCGCCGTGGAGTATCCCGACGGCGGGTCCGAGGACCGCGGATACATGGCGGTCACGACCACGGTGGGCGGGCGGGAGCTCAGGGTGTTCAACACGCATCTCGCCGAGCGTCGCCAGGAGTCGGTGCGGGCGAAGCAGGTGGACGTCCTCGCGAAGGTGGTCGCCCGCTACGACCGGGCGGTCGTCATGGGCGACTTCAACGCGGTGCCGTACGCCGCCGAACTCGACGCGATGTGGCCGCTGGTGAAGGATGCCGACCCGCGGTGCGGTCCCTCGGCCGGCGGCGCCTGCGAGCCCACCACCGACTGGCACAGCAGGTTCGACTACGTCTTCCTGCGCGGCGTCGGGGCGAGCGGCCACCGGGTCCGGGCAAGTACCCACTCCGACCACCACATGCTGTACGCCGACCTGACTCCCGCCGGGGGCGCCCAGCGGCGCCGATGAGCTCCCCCCGGCCGAACTCCCCCGCTGCCGGGGTGGGTTCGGCGGCGGGACGGAGCGGGGCTCACGTCACCAGCAGGCCGCCGTCCATGTGCAGGTCGTGCGCGTTGATGCCGCCGTTGTGCAGCAGGAACTCCGTGGCGTCGGCGATCTCGGCCATCGTGACGAGGCGCCCGATCGGCGTCCGGTCCGAGTGCGGCGGGTTCGGCACGTCCTTCCAGCGGGGGCTGTCGCCGATGAGGCCGGGGTGCAGGGCGTTGACGCGGTGCGGGGCGATCTCGACGGCGAGGGTCCTGACCAGGCCGGTGATGCCCGCGTTGAAGGTGGAGACGACCGTGGAGCCGGGGTAGGGCCGTTCCTTGGCCAGGCCCCCGAACAGGACGACCGAGGCGCCCGGGGTGAACCGTTCGCGCAGTACCCGGACGGTTTCGGCGTAGCCGACCAGCTTCATCGTCACCGCGGCCACGGCGTTGGTGACGTCGAAGCGCCGCAGGGTGTTGGCGGCCTGTCCGACGGCGGTGACGACGAGGTGGTCCACCTCCTGGACGCCGGCCAGTGCGGCCTCGATGGTCTCGGGCCGGGCGAGGTCGAGTGCGAGCCCACGGGCGCCGGGCCCGAGGTCGGCGGCGACGCTCTCGGCGCGGGCGCGGTCCGTGCTGGTGACGACGACGTCGTCACCCCGGTCGGCGAAGCGGCGGGCGAGCACACCGCCCAGGCCGCCGCTTCCGCCGACGACGACTGTGGTGGTCATGGCAGGGGTGTCCCTTCGGTCGTGCGCCTTGCGGGGCAGTTAATATCCAACTGGATATTAAGCGTACAGTGTGCGGTGGGCGCACCGCCCGAGGGACCGGCGGGCAGGCGGCGGAAGGAGCACTAGTGACCTGAGTCGGAGATTCGTCGGCAGTATGCGGCGACTTTGTCGAGGATCTCGTCGGCGGTCTTCGTCCAGACGAACGGTCTTGGGTGCTCGTTCCAGTCGGCGAGCCAGCCTCGGATGTCGCGTTCAAGGGCCTGAACCGAGCGGTGGACGCCGCGCTTGAGCTTCTTCTGCGTGAGTTCGGCGAACCACCGCTCGACCAGGTTCAGCCAGGACGCGCTGGTCGGCGTGAAGTGCAGGTGGAACCGCGGATGGGTCAGCAGCCACCGCTTGATGTCGGGTGTCTTGTGGGTCGCGTAGTTGTCGAGAATCAAGTGGACCTGGAGACCGGCAGGGACTTCCTTGTCGAGCTTGGTCAGGAATTTCTTGAACTCCGATGCCCGGTGGCGGCGGTGCAGGGAGCCGATGACCTTGCCGGTGGCGACCTCAAGTGCGGCGAAGAGGGTGGTGGTGCCCGCGCGGACGTAGTCGTGGCTGCGGCGTTCGGGAACGCCTGGCACCATCGGCAGAACCGGCTGGGACCGGTCCAGGGCCTGGATCTGCGACTTCTCGTCCACGCAGAGCACCAGGGCCTTCTCCGGCGGGTCGAGGTAGAGGCCGACGACGTCGCGGACCTTGTCGATGAACAACGGATCAGTGGAGAGCTTGAACGTCTGCGACCGGTGCGGCGCGAGAGCGAAAGCCCGCCAGATCCGCGAGATGGTCGACTGCGACATGCCCGTAGCCGCGGCCATCGATCTCGTCGACCAGTGAGTCGCGTTCTTCGGCGTCTCCTCGAGTGTCTTGACGATGACCCGTTCGACGTCCGCGTCCGTGATCTTCCTCGGGACGCCGGGCCTCGGGTCGTCGCACAAGCCGTCCAGGCCCCGTTCGAGGAAACGCCGCCGCCAGGTGCGGACCGTGTCCGGAGTGATCCGCAGCCGGCGCGACACCTCCATGATCGAGTGCCCCTCGGCGCACTCCAGCACGATCCGCGACCGCTGAGCCAGAGCCTGGGCCGTCGAACGACGACGCAGCCAGCCCTCCAGCACAGCCCGCTGGGCATCAGTGACGGACAACGGTGGAATCTTCGGACCCGGACGACTCATACTCAACCAACGACGAATCTCCGACTCAGGTCACTAGGGCCTGTCTGACAATTCCCGTCGTCCGGCCGAAGGGCGGGCCGCGCGTGGTCCGGTGCGTGCGATCGCAAGGCGCCGGAGCGCCCACGTGGCGGAGTCACGTGGGCGCTCCGGCAACGCCGCGAGCGTGCGTGCCAGACCACGCGCGGCAGGCGCGAATTGTCAGACAGACCCTAGGGTGAACGCATGCGGGAGTCGGTGTGAGTGAACGCGAGGGAGCCGCGGAGGCCACGGACGCCCCGCGCAGGCGGCGCAGGGATCCTGAGGGGCATCGGGCGGACATCCTGCGGGCGGCCCGGGAGACCTTCGCCGAACGCGGGTACGCCCGCACCACCTTGCGGGAGATCGCCCGCCGGGCCGGCGTCACCCATGGGCTGATCACCCGCCACTTCGCCTCCAAGGAGCGGTTGTTCCTCGCGGCGGTGCCGGGCAACCGCGACCTCGAACAGGTCACTCCGGGGCCTCCGGACACACTGCCGGACCGGATCGCCCGCGCCTTCGTGCAGCGGATGGAGACCGACGCGGTCAACGACCCCCTCGTCGCCCTGGTGCGCAGTGCCGCCTCGGACCAGGGAACCGCCGCCGAGCTGCTCTCGGCGATGCAGGAACGCAGCGTCGACGCCTACCGCGCGGTGCTGACGGCGGACGCCTCCCCGGGGCCCGGCGAGGCGCGGGACGACCTCGACGAACGGGTGGCGCTGGTGGGCGCGCAGCTGATCGGGATCACCGTCGGCCGGTACATCGCGCGCACCGAACCCCTCGCCTCCATGCCGCCCGAGCGGCTCGTCGCCCACCTCACCCGGGCCCTGCGGCACATCCTGTTCGACTGAGCGCGGCAGCACCGGGGGTCACGCCGGCGTCGGCCGCCCTTCGCCCCCGCGCGGGCCGGGGGCCGAGACCCCCACGGCCGCCGCCGCCCGTGCCACGGGCTCGAGGTGGGGGCCGAGCCACTCGCAGAGCAGGACGGTGGCGTCGTCCTGGAGGTGGCCCTCGTGGTGGTCGAGGACGGCGTTGACGAGCCGGCGCAGGGTCTCGGGGACGGGCAGGCCGTCGGCGTGGTGGCGCAGGAGGAAGTCGACGAAGCGCTCGAGGCCGAACTCGGGTCCGCCGCGGCGGCGGGCTTCGGTGATGCCGTCGGTGTGCAGGACGAGCCGGTCGCCGGGCTGCAACTGCTCGCGGCACACGGTGCTCGGCAGGCCCAGGTCGGTGCCCATGGGATGGGCGGGAGCGCAGGGCAGCGGGGTGACCCAGCGGTTCTCGCGGATCACGATCGGCGGGTGGTGGCCGCGGTTGACCCACTCCAGGACGCCGGTGCGGGTGTCGAGGACGGCCAGGATCCCGGTGACGTAGCGCTGCCGGTCGTACTGCTCGACGAGCGCCGCCTCGACGGCCTCCCCCGTCGCGACGAGGCCGGCCCCCTGGCGGCGGGCGTTGCGGCAGGCGCCCAGGGCGAGGGTGGCGCACAGTCCGGCGGCGGTGTCGTGGCCCATCGCGTCGAGGACCGTGAGGTGGACCAGCGGCCCGTCGACGGCGTACTCGAAGGCGTCGCCGCTGATGTCGTAGGCGGGCTCCATGGCGGCGGAGACGGCCACCCGGCCGTCGGCGTAGGTGCGCGGGGCCATCAGGGTCCACTGCATCTCCGCGGCCACGCTCATCGGCCCGGTACGCACCAGTCCGGCCAGGGTGTCGCTGGTGTCCCGTTTGCTGACGACGACGAGCGAGACGAGCCCGGCCAGGGCCTCCATGTCGGCCCGGGCCTCCGTGTCCTCGCGCGCGGAGGCGAGGTGCAGCACGCCGATGCGTTCGGTGCCGTCGAGCAGCGGGACCCACCACGCCGGCGTGCCCTCGGCGGCCGGTGCTGCGGGCAGGAGGTCGAGGTACTGGAAGGCCCGCCCGGCGACGGTCCCCCCGACCGGCAGCGTGTCCGGCACCCCCGGGGGCGGGGGCCCTTCGCCCGGGAGGAGGCGCAGGACGTTGTGCTGCAGGTCGGCGAGGTAGATCAGGATCTCGTCGAAACCGGCGGCCGCCGCGCACTCTGCGGTCTTGGCGGGCAGCAGTTCGACGGGCATCAGGTGGCTGGCGGCGAGGAGTTCCGTCAGCATCCTGTGTCCGTCCCGGCCGCGTTCCTCCATCAGCGTGCACCTCCGCGGTCCTCGCCGTCCCCTTTCGGGGCCGGGCGCTGCACCGGCGGTTCGGGCGCGCTCCGCCGCCTCGCACCGGCCCCTCCCGTCTACCCCGCATCGGCCGCTCGGTGCCTGCCGGGTGCGGATGCGGGGCCACCCGTACGGACGCATCCTGGACCGGTGAACCGTACCTACGCCTTCCGGGGTACCGGTGCCCCCACGACCCGCCGGACCGATCGTCGGACCCTCGCGCTGGCGGCGATGCTGTTCGCCGTCGCGATGACGTTCATCGACCAGACCATCGTCGCCGTCGCGGCCCCCGAGATCGACCGGGAGCTGGGCCTGTCCGCCTCCGGGATGCAGTGGGTGGTGAACGCCTACCTGCTGGCGCTCGCCGCGTTCTTCGCGATCGGCGGCCGGCTCGCGGACCTGCTCGGGGCGCGGCGCGTGCTCGTCGTCGGCACCCTGCTGTTCGTGGTGTCGTCGGTGCTGTGCGGGTGCGTTCCCACGGGGGGCGTCGCGCAGAGCTGGCTGATCGCCTTCCGGGTGACCCAGGGGGTGGGCGCGGCCCTGCTGTTCCCGGCGGCGCTGGCGGTGGTGGTCGCGGTGTTCCCGGTGGACCGCCGGGGCCGGGCGCTGGCGCTGTTCTTCGGGCTGTCCGGGGCGCTGACCGTGCTCGGGCCGGTGCTGGGCGGCTGGCTCACCTCGTGGACCTGGCGTGCCATCTTCTGGGTCAACGTGCCGGTGGCGGTCGTGGCGCTGGTGCTGACGTTCCTGGCCCGGCTGGAGGACCGTCCCCGTGCCGAGTCCCTCGACGTGCGCGGGGCCCTGCTGATCGTGGCCGGGATGGGTCTGAGCGTGCTCGGCTTCCAGCAGGCCGCGACCTGGGGCTGGGGCAGCGCGGCGACCTGGGGGTGCATCGCGGGCGGCGCGGCGCTGCTGGTGCTGTTCTGGCGGTACGAGCGCGGGGTGCGCCATCCGCTGATCAGGCTGCGGGTGTTCCGGGACCCGGCGTTCCGGGCGGACGCGCTGGTGCTGTTCTTCGCGATGCTCGCGTTCGTCCCGCTCTTCTTCTTCGCCTCGGTGTACGCGCAGGTGTGCCTGAGCGCCTCCCCCACCCAGGCGGCGCTGTTCCTGCTGTACTTCTTCGCGGGCTTCGCGCTCGCCTCCCAGTGGGGCGGGCACATCCTGGACAAGCGGGGTGCCCGGCCGGCGCTCAGACTCGGGACGGCGCTGGGTGCCGTGGGCTTCGCGCTGTGGGCCAACCGGCTGACGGACCTGTCGATGCACGACCAGTGGCCGTACGCCGCGATGGCGGGCGCCGGGATCGGGCTCCTGCTCGCCCCGGCCTCGACGGACGCCGTGAACCGGGCGATCGGTGCCTCGTACGGCGAGGTCACCGGTGTCACCCAGACCGTGCGCAACTACGCGGCCAGCGTGGGGCTGGCCGTGTTCGGCGCACTCCTCACCCGGGTCACGGCCGAGAACGTGGCCGGCACGCTGCGCTCGCGCGGGGTGCCGGCGGGCAGGGCGGACGGGGTGGCCCGGCAGGTCGCCGAGGCCGTCACGGGCAACGGGGACGAGCGGGTCCCGCAGGGCAGCGGGCAGGCGGCCTCGGCCGCGCGGGACGCGATGGCCGCCGTGCGGATGGACTTCGCCCAGGCCAACCAGTGGGTGTTCTACGGCATGGCCATCTGCCTCGGCCTGGCTCATCTGTGCGCCCTGCGCCATCCGGGCGACCGCGTGACGGCGCCGGCGGCGCAGTCCGCCCGGCCGAAGGCACCGGTGTCCTGAGCGGTCGCCGGCAGGGCGTGTCCGCCCCGTGGGCCAACGACGGCGCGCGGTCGTGGCGCGGGCGCGCGAGGATCGGTGGATGGGTGTGGGACTGGGACTCGTGCTGTCGGTGGTCTTCGCGCTGTGCGCGGCGTTCAGCAACGCGCTGGCCACCGTGCTGCAGCGGCGGGCCGCGCTGAGCGTGCCGCAGTCGCGGGGGTTCCGCCTCGGGCTGGTCGTCGACCTGCTGCACCGGCCGGTGTGGGTCGCCGGGATGCTCGCGGTGGTGGTGGCGGGGGTGGGGCAGGCGGCGGCGCTGGCCACCGGGCCGCTCTCCCTCGTCCAGCCGCTGTTCGTGCTGGAACTGCCGCTGGCCCTGCTGCTCGCCTCGCTCGCGGCGCGCACCCGGCTGCCGGGTGCCCTGTGGCTGGCCGTGGCGGCGGTGGTCGCCGGGCTGGGGGTGGCCCTCGCCGCCGCCGCGCCCTCGGGGCAGCGGGAGCACGTGTCCCCCGACCGGTGGATCCCGGCCCTGGTGGCCTGCGCGGGGCTCGCGCTGCTGCTGGTCGCGGTCGGGTTCAGGCGGCCGAACGGCAAGGCGAGGGCCGGCTGCCTGGGCGCGGCCACCGCGGTCTGCTACGCGCTGACCGCCGGTCTGATGAAGTCCGCGGTGGCGGTCCTGGCCTCCGACGGGCTCCTCGCCTTCCTCACCGAGTGGCAGACGTACGCGTTCGCGGCCACCGGGGTGTGCGCGGTGCTGCTGCTGGAGCACGCGATGCAGGGCGGCCCCCTGGTCGCCTCCCAGCCGGCGCTCACCCTCGGCGACGCGACGGTGAGCCTGCTGCTGGGGGTGGTGCTGTACCAGGAGCACGTCCGCACGGGCTGGTGGCTGCTGCCGCAGCTCCTGGGTGTGGGGCTGATCGTCGGGGGTGTCCTGGTGCTCGCCCGCCGGGGAACGGATCTGCGTCACGAGGCGCCGAAGGCACCGGAACGCGAGGCCCCGGCCGCCTGAGGAGCGGCGGGGGCGGGTGACCCGCCGCCCGCCCTCCCCGCCGCCCTTCCCGGTTCGCTCGGTCGCGTTCCGTCAGCGCGTCTGGCCGCGTTCGAAGTACGCGATCAGTTCCGGGTCCAGGTCCGGGACCTCGCGGGGTGTGCCGCCGTCCCGCAGGGACTCGGTGGCCCGCACCCCGGCGGCGACGGCCATCCGGGCGGCCACCGGCGAGGTGTCGGTGGCGCCGCCCTCGCGCACGAACCTGAGGAACTCCTCGATCAGCAGCGGGTCGGCGCCGCCGTGTTCCTCCTCGGTCCCGTCGGCGCCCTCCTCGGCGAGCGGCACGGCGTACTCGGCGTCCGCCTCGGCCCGGTAGGTGGAGCGGCGGGAGTTCCACACCCTGACCACCGCGCCCTCCTCGTCGCCGAAGTTCTCCAGCCGGCCCGCGTCGCCGATGACGGTGTAGTTGCGCCAGTAGTCGGGGGTGAAGTGGCACTGCTGGTAGGCGGCCAGTACCCCGTTGTCCAGACGCATGTTGAGCAGCGACACGTCCTCCACGTCGATGACCGGGTTGAGCCCGCGCTGGGTGTGCGGCGGCCAGTGCCCGTCGACGGTGTGCCAGTCGGCGTGCTTGGGCTCGCCGGGGGCCCTGCGGTGCGGGTTGTCCCCGTAGACCATCAGGTCGCCGAGGGCCTGGACGCGTCGCGCGTAGCCGCCCGCGAGCCAGTGCAGCACGTCGATGTCGTGGGCGGCCTTCTGCAGCAGCAGCCCGGTGGTGTGGCGCCGTTCCGCGTGCCAGTCCTTGAAGTACCAGTCGCCGCCGTACCCCACGAAGTGCCGCACCCATATGGTCTTGACCTCGCCGATCTCGCCGCGCGCGATGACGTCGCGCATCAGCCGGATCACCGGCATGTGCCGCATGTTGTGGCCGACGTACAGGCGGGTGCCGGTCTCGTAGGCCGTGCGCAGCAGGGCGTCGCAGCGCTCGACGGTGATGTCGAGGGGCTTCTCCACGAAGACCGGCTTGCCCGCCCTGAGCGCCTCGCCGGCGAGGTCGGCGTGGGTGTGGTCGGGGGTGAGGACGAGGACGGCGTCGACGTCGGGGGCGTGCAGCACGTCCCGGTGGTCCTCGGTCAGGCGCGCCCCGGGGAACGCGGTCGCCGCCTCCTCGCGGACGGTGCCGTCGGGGTCGGCGAGCGCGACGACCTCCGAGCCGTTGCCCGGCCGGTGCGCGAGGCGGGCGAGCGAGCCTCGAAGTCCGAATCCGAGGACACCGAGGCGGAGTTCGCGGGGGGCGTCGGTCATGACAATTGCGCCTTTCTGGTGGGTGGTGCGAGGTACGTGAGGGTCCTCGTGGTCGGGTGCGGGTGACCGGTCAGCTCACGGTGATCCGGTCGATGTCGGGCGCCCAGCCGTCGGGGCCGGCGAGGGTGACGGTGTTGTCCTCACCCGCGCGCAGATCCAGTCGCACCGCGAGGGTCGCGGTGGTGTCCCAGTCGGCGGTCGGGGCGAAGGTGAGGGTACGGGGTGTGCCCCCGCCCACCCGGACGGTGGCGGTACGGGACTCGCGGGTGGCGTAGTGCACGGTGACGGTACGGGTGCCGCCGCTGCCGCCGTCGACGTGGCGGAAGGTGAGGGTGGCGCCCTTGCCGACGTATCCCACCTTGGCCCCGCCGGAGCAGCCGCCGCAGCCGGTCACGACGGCCCCGCCGGTCAGGGTGTTGCCGGGGGCCTCGGCCTCGTGACTCGCCGGACCGGCGCTCCCGCCGGGGCCGACCGTCATCGCCCCGAGGTCGAGCCAGCCGTCGCCGTTCTGCCCGGCGTTGGCGAAGCGCAGCTTCTTGGCGCGGGGGCTCACCTTCTCCAGGGGGTTGTCCGCCTTCATCACGAGCCGGTAGCCGCCCCGGGCGACGCCGCCGAGGTCGACGGAGGTGTCGAAGTACCGCGGGCTGCCGAAGTCGAGGTAGGTGGGGTCGGAGCCCACTTTCCAGTCGGGGTAGGCCCTGATCCGGGTGGGCATGACCGTGCGCAGGTCCCAGGAGGTGTCCCAGTCCTCGACGAGGTCGCCGGAGGCGTTCTTCAGGCCGAGGCGGACCTTCCACGGGTAGTAGAAGGGTGCGACACCGGTGTTGGCGATCCGCACGCCGACCTTGGTGGTGCCCTGCGCGGTGTCGTGGAAGTAGGCCTGGGTGACGCCGAGGTCGTAGCCCATCAGCCGGACCGCGGCCGCCGCGCCGGGGTCGGTGGCCGGGTAGTCGGCGCTGTCCTCGTTCATCTTCCAGGTGGTGTGCTCCAGTTCGACGCACGCCTTCATGTCGTCCACGTCGCCGGAACCGCCGGGCCAGTGCGCGAAGGCGGTGGGCTGGATCTCGGGACGTACCTCACCGCCCATCGACGCGGTGGTCCAGCGGTTCTCCACCCCGTGCTCGACGGCTTTCTGCAACTGCGCCCACGGGGCGCCGCCCATCGACTCGGGCAGGGTGACGCCCTGTGCGGGTGAGCCCTCCCGGTAGCAGAAGGAGTCGTCGTGGTAGCCGACGGAGGGCCGGTCGTCGGCGGCGCCGCCCGCGGAGTCGGGATAGCGCAGCTCGATCTTCGTACGGGTGAAGGCCCTGTCGTAGGCGTCGACGATCTCGGCGGCGTGGGCGTCGGTGGGCATGTAGTCGGGATACGTGTCGCCGGAGGTGTCGGTGTCGTAGGGCCAGGTGTGCCATTCGCCCCACAGTCCGATCAGCCCCATGTGCACGAAGCCCAGGCGCGGATCGCCGTCGTAGCGGGCGCCGAAGGCGGCGATGAAGTCCTTGAGCGCGTCCCGCAGGTAGGGGCTGTCGTAGTCGGGGCTGGTGGTGTGCCAGTAGGCGTTGTCGCGGTTGTCCACGTGCCCGGCGAAGCAGGCGGGGATCGCGTTGGACGGATGGGCTCCGGCGTCCCCCGGATACTCGAGGTAGAACCGGACCGCGGCCTGGTTGCCGGCCGCCGCGATGGCGTCCAGTGACGCGTCCAGGGCGCTCCAGTCGAGGCGGCCGCAGTCGGAGGCGTCCTTCATCACCTCGGACAGGCCGAAGTAGGACCAGGTCAGCGAGTGCGGGAAGCCCGTGTTCTGGTCGCTCCCCGGCTGGTAGAAGCGGGCGAACCCCTTGAGCGGGTTGTCCAGCGGCGCGTCGGCGGCGGCCAGCGCGTGGACCGGGAGCGTGGGGTCGGGGTCCGGGCCCGGAGCCGGGCGGTCGGGGACTCCGCCCGTGGAGGCGGCGGCGCCGGGGGTGGCGTGGGCGCCGGCGCCGGGGGCCGCGTGGGCGCGGGGGCCGGGCAGCGCGGTGAGGGCCAGGGCGAGGGCGAGGGCGAGGGCGAGGGCCGCGGCGCAGAGAGCGGCCCACGGCTCTCCGCGGCGTCCGGGCCTGAACGTACGCATGGTCGACCTCCGGGGGTTCGGTCGCGAGGTGGGGGGTGGCCGGTGTGCCCCGGCCGTCGGTCCGGGTACGGGGCGGAGTCCGGTACGGGGCCGGCGCGGGGTCCGGCGGGTGTGACTGATTTTCGCTCAGTTATGCGCCACCATTGACAAAGTTTCGCTGTTGCTCATCAATATGTGGGCACAGCGCTCCACTGGCAAGAGGTGCGGCGCAGATCTTCTTCGGAGGCCTGACCATGGGCGCCAGCACGGCCATCGCGTCGCCCCGGCAGCGCGGCGGCAGCCGCACGGGCAAGGGCGCGAGCCCGGGGCGGCCCCGCAGGGCCCGGGACGACAGGAGGGCGGCCTGGCTGTTCCTCGCTCCGGCACTGGCGGGATTCGCGCTGTTCTACGCGTACCCGACCGCACGGGGCGTGTACTACTCGCTCACCGACTACAGCCTGCTCAACGACCCGCACTTCACCGGCACCGAGAACTACCGGCAGCTGATCGGCGACGACCAGTTCTGGAACGCGCTCAAGGTCACCGGGTACTACGTCGTGCTGAACATCGGCTCGCAGATGATCCTCGCCCTGGGGCTCGCGACCCTGATGCACCGGCTGACCCGCTCGGTGGCGCTGCGCGCGATGCTGCTCGTGCCCTGGCTGGTGCCCAACGTCACCGTGGGCCTGCTGTGGATGTGGATGCTCGACGCCAACCTCGGCCTCGTCAACCACCTCCTGGGCGCCTTCGGCGTGGGCCCCACCGGCTTCCTCACCTCACCGACCTGGGCGATGCCCACCGTCGCCGGCATCAACGCCTGGGCGTACACCGGCTACACGGCGCTGCTGCTCTACGCGGGCATGCTCCAGATCCCCCGACATCTCTACGAGAGCGCCTCCCTGGACGGCGCGGGCGAGTGGCGCATGTTCACCCGCATCACCCTGCCGCTGCTGCGCCCGGTCCTGGCACTGGTCCTGGTGGTCTCCCTGATCGGCTCGTTCCAGATCTTCGACACGATCGCCGTGACCACCAAGGGCGGCCCGGTCGGCGCCACCCGGGTCATCTACTTCTACATCTACGAACAGGCCTTCACGTACTTCCACATGGGGTACGCCTCCGCCGTCGCCGTGATCCTCGCGCTGCTCCTCGGTGTGCTGACCGCCGTGCAGATGCGGCTGCTGCGCGCGTCCCGCTCGGACCTGGCCTGAGGAGCGACCATGACTTCCACGCGCACGCGCACCGGCACCGGCACCGGCACCCGCACCCGCACCCGGCCGACGCCGGGCCGGATCCTGGCCTGGGCGCTGATGACCGTCGCGCTCGTGGCGACGCTCTTCCCGTTCTACTGGATGGTCCGCACCGCACTGACCCCCGCGGCCGATCTCTACTCCGACTCCACCGGCCCGCTCCCCCAGCACCCCACGATGATCAACTTCTGGCGGGTGCTCGGGCTGACCAGCCAGGAGGAGGCCAGGGCGGCCGGCGGGTCCGGGGCACAGGTCGACTTCCTGCGCTACCTGCTGAACTCGGTCGTCTACAGCGGTCTGATCGCCTTCCTCCAGACGCTGTTCTGCGCGATGGCCGGGTACGCCTTCGCCCGGCTGCGCTTCCCCGGCAGGGACGCGGTCTTCGGTGTGCTGATCGCCGCGCTGATGGTGCCGCCGATCTTCACCGTGCTGCCCAACTTCGTGCTCGTGAAGAACCTCGGCTGGCTGAACACCTTCGCCGGGATGGTCGCCCCGAGTGTGCTCATGACGCCGTTCGCGGTGTTCTTCCTGCGCCAGTTCTTCCTGTCCATCCCGCGCGAGGTGGAGGAGGCCGCCGTCCTCGACGGGGTCGGGGCCTGGGGCGTGTTCTGGCGGGTGGTGATGCCGATGAGCCGGGGTCCCCTGCTCACCATCGGGCTGACGACCGCGGTGTGGGCCTGGAAGGACTACCTGTGGCCGCTGCTGACCGGCCGTGAGGAGGAGACCCGCGTGCTGACCGTCGCGCTCGGCATCTTCCAGCAGCAGTCGCCCAACACCCAGCCGGACTGGACCGGTCTGATGGCCGGCTCCACCCTCTCCGTGCTCCCCGTCCTCGTGATCCTGATCCTTCTCGGCCGCCGTCTGGTCGAGTCCCTGAACTTCACCGGCATCAAGTGAGCCGTTCCTCCCGCCCCTTCGTCACCGCACGCCCGTTCGTCACCGCACGCTCCTTCGTCACCGCACGCTCCTGAGAGAGGCACCCCGACATGAGAATCCTTCACCGGCGCGCCGCCGCGGCACTGCTGTGCCTGGCCGCCACCTCGACCTTCGTCTCCTGCGGCAGCTCCGACGAGGGCTCCGGCGGCACCACGCTCGACTACTGGCTCTGGGACGACAAGCAGCTCCCCGCCTACCAGGAGTGCGCGGACGCGTTCCACAAGGCCAACCCGGACATCACCGTCAAGATCACCCAGACGGCGTGGGCCCAGTACTGGCAGAACCTCACCACCCAGCTCACCTCCGGCGACGCCCCGGACGTGTGGACCAACCAGAGCTCGTACTATCCGCAGTTCGCCACCAGCAACCAACTGCTGGACCTCCAGCCGCTGATCGAGCGGGACAAGGTGGACCTGTCCGCCTACCAGGACGGCCTCGCCGACGTGTGGGCGAAGGACGGCAAGCGCTACGGGCTGCCCAAGGACTGGGACACCATGGCGCTCGTCTACAACACCACGATGCTCGAGAAGCAGGGCCTGAAGAAGGCCGAACTGGACAAGCTGACGTGGAACCCCTCGGACGGCGGCACGCTGGAGCGGGCGATAGCCAGGTCCACCCTCGACACCAAGGGCCGCAACGGACTCGACCCGGACTTCGACAGGAAGCACATCAAGGTCTACGGGTTCCTGCCCGAGTGGGCCGACGGCTCGCAGGGGCAGAACGGCTGGGGCGACCTGGCCGCCGCCAACGGGTTCCGCTACCTCGACAAGAACCCCTGGGGCACCCACTACAAGTACGACGACCCGAAGCTCGCCGAGACCATCGCCTGGTTCAAGCACCTCATCGACAAGGGGTACGCGCCCCGCTTCGACAAGCAGTCCACGGTCGCCAACTCCGAGCTGCTCTCCGCGGGCAAGGGCGCGATCATGGTCACCGGCTCGTGGACCATCTCCACCTTCACCGACCCCAAGGTCAAGGAGAAGCTGGCCTTCGCGCCGCTGCCGGTCGGGCCCGCGGGACGCAAGAGCGCCATCAACGGGCTGGCCGACTCCGTCTGGGCCGGCACCAAGCACCAGGAGCAGTCCTGGAAATGGGTCAAGTACCTGGGCTCCGCCGACTGCCAGAACCGGGTGGCCGCGCACGCCGTGGTCTTCCCCGCGCTGAAGAGCGCGACCCGGAAGGCACTGGCCGCGCACGAGGCCAAGGGGCATGACGTCGGCGTGTTCACCGACGTCACGGCCGCCAAGGAGACCTTCCCGCTGCCCGTCACCGAGCACGGCACCGAGATCAACCCGCTGGTGCAGGACGCCGTCCAGTCCGTCGTCCTCGGACAGGCCACGCCGCAGAAGGCGCTCAAGGACGCCAACGACAAGGTCAACGCCCTCTTCAAGTAGCCGTCCGGTCCACCCGGCACCGCACTTCCCCACCGGTTCACGCAAGGAGATCCATGGCCCAGCTCCTCACCCTCGGCGCGCGCACCTTCGCCGTCGAACTGGAGGACGACGCCCCGCCGCAGGCCGTAGACGGCGGCCTGCTGCTGCCTCCCGGACGCGCCGCCGTCCTGCACGGGCTCGGCGACGCCCTCTTCTACCGGCACGGACACAATTCCTGGAGCCCCTGCGGCTGGCGCCGGCTCTCCGAGGCACCGCTGCGCATCGAGAGCGCCCAGCGGCGGCTGACGGCCGACGACACCACGTGGGACGACCCCTCCCGGCACCACTCCTCCGCCGTCGCGGCCCTCCAGGGCGCCGACGGGCAGGTGCTGCTGCTGGGCGCCCTCGGCCTGGACGTGCCCCGGCTCACCGCCGACCGCGACACCCTCGCGGGCTGGTACGAGGACGCCGCGGCACCCTGGTTCCTGGCCTACGGCACCGAGGAGGAGGTCTTCGCCGCCTACGCCCGCCACCTCGGCGACCGTCTGGGGCGCGGCACCCGGCGCGCGGGCAACGTGTGGTGCAGCTGGTACGCCTACTACGAGAACATCACCGAGGAACAGCTCACCAAGGACATCGACGCCCTGCGCGGCCTCCCCTTCGACGTCGTCCAGGTCGACGACGGCTGGGAGACGAGGGTGGGCGACTGGGAGGCCAACGACAAGTTCCCCTCCGGGATGCGTGACCTCGCGGAACGCATCCGGGGCGCGGGACTGCGTCCCGGGCTGTGGATCGCGCCCTTCATCGTGCTCCCCGACTCCCGCACCGCCCGCGAACACCCCGAACTGCTGCTGCGCGAGGAGGACGGCCGGCCCGCGGTGGCCGGCCACAACTGGGGCAGCCCCTACTGGGTCCTCGACCTGACCCTGCCCGCGGCCCAGGAGCACCTGCGGGGCCTCGTCCGCCGGCTCGTCGGGGAGTGGGGGTACACCTACCTCAAGCTGGACTTCCTCCAGGCCGGCACCACGCCCGGCCGGCACGCGCACCCCGCGGGCCGCGAGGAGGTCTACCGCACCGGGCTGCGGATCATCCGGGAGGAGGCGGGCCCCGACACGTACCTCCTGGCCAGCGGGGCGCCGCTGCTGCCCTCGCTCGGGCTGGCCGACGGGCTGCGCAGCGGTCCCGACGTGGCGCCGCTGTGGGAGCACTACGCCACCCGGGACCCCTCGGACGCGCTGGCGCGCAACGCCGTCGTCAACACCGTGCACCGGCTGTGGCAGTCCCCGCTGCTGGAGGTCGACCCGGACGTCGTGTACTTCCGCAGCCGGCTGAACCTCCTCACCGAGCGGCAGCAGGGACTGCTGCGCGACCTCGCGGACATCTGCGGGTTCCGGGCCGTGTCCGATCCCCCGTGCTGGCTGCGTCCCGAGGAACTGCAGGCCATGACACGGTACTTGCGGGCCCGCCCCGAGGTCCGCAGGACGGGCCGCTACCACTTCCTGCTCGACGGGCGGGAGGTGGACTTCACCCCGGTGGTGCACCCGGACGAGGAGCAGCGGTATCCCGTCGCCTGACATCGGCCGGAGGTCTCCTCCGGCCGTCCGGCGGAGTTAGTAAACTGCCTAGCATTATCCAGCGGTGAGTACCGCGGCCCACTGCAGGGAGCAGCACATGGCGACGACCGGCACCGATCCGGCCCGGATGCGCGAGATGAACCAGTTGACCATCGTGTGGGCGCTGCGCGGCAACCCGCCCTCGACGGTCACCGAACTCGCCGGCCGGACGGGGCTGTCCCGGCCCGCCGTGGACGTGCTGGTGCAGCAGTTGGTGGCGGAGGGCTGGGCCGAGGTCGAGGAGCCGGGGGCCAGCAGTACCGTCGGGCGGCCCGCCCGGCGGTACCGCTTCCGGGCCGGCGCCGGGCACGTGCTCGGCATCGACGTCGGGGTGCACAAGATCCTGGTCATGCTCAGCGACCTGGAGGGCAACCTCGTCCAGAGCCTGCGCCGGCCGGCCGATCCGGAGGCCGGTCCCGACGACCGCCTGGCCACGGTCGACCGGTGCGTCGACGAGGTGCTGCGCGAGGCGGGGATGACGGCGGCCGACATCTGGGCGGTCACCGTCGGCGTGACCGGGCCCGTCGACGCGAGCGGCCGCACGTCCCTGTTCACCCCTCTGCCGGGCTGGAACGCGGTCGATCCGGTGGCCCATCTCACCGAACGCTTCGGCTGCCCCGTCCAGGTCGAGAACGACTGCAAGCTGGCCGCGGTCGCCGAGCGCTGGAAGGGTGTGGCACAGGACGCGGACGACATCGTGTACGTCCTGGCCGGCATCCGCACCGGCGCCGGGCTGATCATCGACGGGACGCTGCGCCGTGGGCACGGCGGGGCCGCGGGCGAGATCGGCGCGCTGAAGGCCGTGCGCTGGCTGGACGCGCCGGGCCACCTCGCCGGCTGCCCCGGGGTGCCCGCGACGGCCGCGCAGGGCGAGGCCGCCGCCTGGGTGTTCCGCGCGGCCCGCGAGGGCGACCGGGCCGCGCGGACTGCCGTGCGGCGCTACGCGCGCGACCTCGCCGTCGGCGTGGCCGCGCTCACCCTCACCCTCGATCCGCAGGTCGTCGTCTACGGCGGGGGCTTCTCCCGGTCGGCGGACGTCGTGCTGCCGATGCTGCGGCAGGAACTGACCAAGCACTGCCTGCGCCTGCCGGAGCTGCGCGCCTCGACGCTGGGCGACGAGAGCGTGGCACTGGGCGCCCTGCGGCTCGCCCTCGACGAGATCGACGACCGGCTGCTCGGCGGCCGGCTCGCGGCCCCGGCCGCCCCGCGCGTGTAACGGGGCGGCGTCCCACTCCCCCGGCTCAGGCCAGGTCGAGCAGGAGCGACAGGGTCCGGTGGAGCAGGTCCCCGGGCTCCTCGTGGTCCGCGGGCAGGGACGGGGAGCGCCAGGCCACGAAGCCGTCGGGGCGGACCAGGACGGCGCCCTGGGGAGTGACTCCGTGGGCCTCGGCCCAGTCGTCCTCGGGCTCCAGGTCGGCTCCGGGTGCGGTGCCCAGGCGGTAGGCGCGCAGCGGGATCGACAGGACGGCGGCGACCTTCCGCGCGGCCTCGTGCCAGACGGGCGTGGTGGCGTCGCACAGCAGCACCGGTGTGCGCTCGTACAGGTCGAGCGTGGACAGCCGCTCGGCCCCGCGGCGCAGCCACAGGTGCGGGGCGCGGCTGCCCGGTTCGCCGTTCAGCCGCAGTCCCTCGGGGACGGCGGGACCGTCGGGCGCCGCTCCGAGGACGGCGCCGCGCGGGTAGCGGTGGCCGAGGACGACGTTGAGGATGCCGCCGGGGCGGCCGCCGCCGGCCGCCGGGGGCGGCGCGTCGTAGCCGGGGTGGCTGTGCTCGCCGGAGCGGTCGGCGGCGCGGGCGGCGGTGGCCTCGGCGACGGGGCGGCGTTCGGCGTCGTAGCTGTCCAGCAGCCCGGGACCGGCCCAGCCGTTGAGGACGGCGGCGAGTTTCCAGGCCAGGTTGTGCGCGTCCTGGATGCCGGTGTTGGAGCCGAAGGCGCCGGTGGGCGACATCTCGTGGGCGGAGTCCCCGGCCAGGAAGACCCGGCCGGAGGCGTAGGCGCGGGCGACCCGCTGGGCGGCGTGCCAGGGAGCACGGCCGGTGACCTGCACATCGAGGTCCGGGTCGCCGATGGCGCGGCGGATGTGCGCGGCGCAGCGCTCGTCGGTGAAGGACTCCAGGGTCTCGCCGCGCTCGGGGTGCCAGGGCGCGTGGAAGACCCACTGGGTGCGGTTGTCGACGGGCAGCAGCGCCCCGTCGGCCTCGGGGGAGGTCAGGTAGCAGACGATGAAGCGGCGGTCGCCGACGATCTCGGCGAGCTTCTGGGAGCGGAAGGTGACGCTCACGTTGTGGAAGAGGTCGCCCGGGCCCGACTGGGTGATGCCGAGGGAGTCCCGGATCGGGCTGCGGGGGCCGTCGGCGGCGATCAGGTACTCGGCGCGGACGGTGGTGTGCTCGCCGGTGTCCCGGCTCTTGACCAGCGCGGTCACCCCGTCCGCGTCCTGCTCGTAGGACATCAGCTCGGTGGCGAACCTGAGGTCGGCGCCGGGCAGCGCGCGGGCGTGCTCCAGCAGGACCGGCTCCAGGTCGTTCTGGCTGCACAGGCACCAGCCGCTGGGGCTGAACCGGGCCAGGCCGCCGCCGGGGTCGATCTCCCGGAACAGCCATTCGCCGGCCTCGCCGACGAGCGTGGGCGCCTGGAGGATGCCGTGGTTGCCCGCGAGGACGGAGGCCGCCTCGCGGATCGCCGGCTCCACACGGGCGGTCCGGAACAGTTCCATCGTGCGGACGTTGTTGCCGCGGCCCTTGGGGTGGGTGGAGGTGTGCTTGTGCTTCTCGACGAGGAGGTGCGGCACCCCCAGCCGGCCCAGGAAGACCGAGGCCGACAACCCGACCAGGGAGCCACCGACCACAAGGACCGGCACTTCGGTGTCAGCGCCTTTGCGCATGTCTGCCTTTCCTGTCGGGCGGCCGCGCGGGTGCGCGGCCGCCGTACGTGACGACACGACCCGCGGGGATCCCCGCGCCCGGCTCGGCCGCGACGATCCCCGCGCCCGGCTCTGCATCCATGCCCCGGCGGGGCGCTGCTCGTGGGGGATTCACTCGGTTGATCGTCCGGAATCGCGCGCGGGCGGCAGGCGGAACACGATCGGCACACAGCCCTCACAACCGCCCCTGCCGTGCGGCCGCCGACCGGTCGGGCACGGCCGCGGGGCGTGGCACCACCGCTGCCCCCGAAGAAAGGGTGTTCCTCCGATGACAGCCTCCCCCGCCGTCTCCACGGCTCCGAACCGGGTCAGCACGTCGGCCTTCGACGGCTCCCGGCTGCGGGTCGTGCTGATGCTCGACATCCACGACGGCGCCCAGCAGGAGTTCCTCGACGCCTACGAGCGCATGTGCGACGCGGTCGCGTCGGTCGAGGGGCACCTCAGCGACCAGCTCTGCCAGTCCATCGAGAACCCCTCCCAGTGGCTGATCACCAGCGAGTGGGAGAGCGCCCCGCCGTTCCTGGCCTGGGTCAACAGCGAGGAACACATCGAGACGGTGAAGCCGCTGCACAGCTGCGTGCGGGACACCCGCTCGATGCGCTACAGCGTGCTGCGCGAGACCACGCACGACGGCTCCGGCATCCGCGTGGAGACGCTGCAGGCCGCCCCGCGGGTCGGCGACGGCGTGGTGCGGCACGCGCTCACCTTCACAGTGAAGCCGGGCAGCGAGCCGGAGGTGGCCCGGCACCTGTCGGAGTACGCCTCCCCGAGCCCGCAGGTGGACGAGAAGACCCGGCTGCGCCGCACCTCCCTGTTCATGCACGGCAACCGGATCGTGCGGGCGGTGGAGGTCGAGGGCGACCTGATGGCGGCCCTGCGCCACGTGTCGCGCCAGCCGGAGGTGCGGGCGGTGGAGGAGGCCATCAATCCGTATCTGGAGCAGGAACGCGACATGAGCGATCCCCAGTCGGCACGGATCTTCTTCACCCGTGCCGCGCTGCCGGCCGTCCACCACGTCGCCGCCGGCCCCGAGGCCGACTCGGCGCACCGCGAGGGCCTGTTCCTGCCGGCCCGGCCGGGCTGCGGCATGCGGCTCGCCGAGGTGCTGGCGGAGCAGGACCAGCGGGCCGCCGAGGACCCGCGCAGCCCGGTGCTCGGCGTCGCCCTCTACCAGCGCGACGACATCGTCGTCCGCGTCGTGGACGTGGCCGGCGACCCGGACGCCGAGCCGGCTGCCGTGCTCGGGCTGGCCGAGCCCTCGGTCCGTGCGGAGGTGCTGCGGCTGCTGGACACCGCCGCGCTCGACGCGCCGCGGGACCTCGGCGACGACCGCGCCCTGGCCGGGCTGCTCGCCCGCGCCCGGATGCGGCCCCTGACCGACCGCACCTCCGAGCCCCGCTGACCAGGGCGTACGGACCCGCACCGATCCCTTTCGCGAGACCACGGAGCACCACATGAGCCAACAGCACGTCCGTATCGTCGACCTGAGCGAGACCCCGCACAACACCCGTCGGGGAGGTGACCTGCGTGCCATGCTCACCCCCACCGCGGTAGGCGCGACCAGCGGTTTCATGGGGCTGGCCACCGTCGCGCCGGGCGACAGGATCGGCGAGCACTACCACCCGTACTCCGAGGAGTTCGTGTACGTCGTCGCCGGGGAGCTGGAGGTGGACCTGGACGGCGAGCCGCACCCGCTGCGCCCGGACCAGGGCCTGATGATCCCGGCGTACATGCGCCACCGGTTCCGCAACGTGGGCCGGTCCGAGGCACGTCTGGTGTTCCACCTGGGCCCGCTGGCGCCGAGCCCCGAGCTGGGCCACGTGGACACCGAGGAGACCCCGGCCTCGGGAGCCGAAGGTGCCGGGGAGCACGAGCGGCCCGTGGGGGCGGCCTCATGAGCCGCCGGGTCGCGGTCACCGGCATAGGCGTCGTCGCCCCCGGCGGGATCGGGGTCCCGGCCTTCTGGGACCTGCTGTCGGCCGGGCGCACGGCCACTCGGGGCATCACCTTCTTCGACCCGAGCGGCCTGCGGTCCCGGATCGCCGCCGAGTGCGACTTCGACCCGGCCGCGCACGGTCTGGACCCGCGCACCGTCGAACGCAACGACCGCTACGTGCAGTTCGCGCTGGCGGCGGGCGCGGAGGCGGTGCGGGACGCGGGCCTGGACGGGCCGCCGGACGATCCGTGGCGCTTCGGCGTGAGCCTGGGCACCGCGGTGGGCGGCACCACCCGGCTGGAGCACGACTACGTGCTGGTCAGCGAGAAGGGTGCCCGCTGGGAGGTCGACCACCAGCGGGCCGAACCGCATCTGCACCGTGCCTTCGCGCCCAGCACGCTGGCCTCCGCGGTGGCCGAGGTGTTCGGGGCGCGGGGCCCGGTGCAGACCGTGTCGACGGGCTGCACCTCCGGCCTGGACGCGGTGGGCTACGCGGTCCAGGCGATAGCCGAGGGCAGGATGGACGCCTGCCTGGCAGGCGCCTCCGACTCGCCCATCTCCCCCATCACGATGGCCTGCTTCGACGCCATCAAGGCCACCTCCCCGAACAACGAGGACCCGGCGCACGCCTCCCGTCCCTTCGACGCCGACCGCGACGGCTTCGTGATGGGCGAGGGCTGCGCGGTGCTGGTCCTGGAGGAGCTGGAGTCGGCCAGGGCGCGCGGGGCGGAGGTGTACTGCGAGATCTCCGGATACGCCACCTACGGCAACGCCTACCACATGACGGGCCTGACCAAGGAGGGCCTGGAGATGTCGCGGGCCATCGACACCGCGATGGCCCAGGCCCGGCTGGCCCCGGAGGACATCGACTACGTCAACGCGCACGGCTCGGGCACCAAGCAGAACGACCGGCACGAGACCGCCGCGGTCAAGCGCTCCCTGGGCGCGCACGCGTACGCCACCCCGATGAGCTCCATCAAGTCGATGGTGGGCCACTCCCTGGGCGCGATCGGCTCGATCGAGGTCGCCGCCTGCGTGCTGGCCATGGCCCATCAGGTGGTGCCGCCCACCGCGAACTACACCACCCCGGACCCCGAGTGCGACCTGGACTACGTGCCGCGCGAGGCCCGCGAGCGGCGGCTGCGCGGGGTGCTGTCCGTCGGCAGCGGCTTCGGCGGTTTCCAGTCCGCGGTCGTACTGACCCGACCGACCGGGAGGACACCATGACAGCAGGCGAGAAGCGGCGCGCCGTCGTCACCGGCATCGGCGTCGTCGCGCCCACGGGCGTCGGTGTCGAGGCCTACTGGAAGGCGACGGCCGAGGGCGTCACCGCGCTCGGTCCCATCACCCGGGAGGGCTGCGGGCATTTCCCGATGCGGGTGGCCGGCGAGGTCCGCGGCTTCGACCCGCAGGCCATGGTCGAGGACACCTTCCTGGTGCAGACCGACCGGTTCAGCCACTTCGCGATGGCGGCAGCCCAGATGGCCCTGGCCGACGCCCGGCTGGGCCGCGGCGATCTCACCGACCCGTTCTCCGTGGGTGTGGTCACCGCGGCCGGCTCCGGCGGCGGCGAGTTCGGCCAGCGGGAGCTGCAGAAGCTGTGGGCCAACGGGCCCAAGCACGTGGGCCCGTACCAGTCGATCGCCTGGTTCTACGCGGCCAGCACCGGCCAGATCTCCATCCGCGGCGGCTTCAAGGGCCCCTGCGGGGTCGTCGCGAGCGACGAGGCGGGCGGTCTGGACGCGCTGGCGCACGGCGACCGGGAGGTGCGCCGGGGCACCGACACGCTGGTGGTCGGGGCGGCCGAGGCGCCGCTCGCCCCGTACTCGATGGCCTGCCAGCTCGGGTACGCCGAGCTGAGCCGGGAGAGCGAACCCGACCGCGCCTACCGGCCGTTCACGCCGTCCGCCTGTGGTTTCGTGCCCGCCGAGGGCGGTGCGGTGCTGCTCCTGGAGGAGGCGGGCACCGCCCGGGCGCGCGGCGCGGACCTGCGGGCGACGGTCGCCGGGCACGCGGCCACGTTCACCGGGGCCTCCCAGTGGGAGAAGTCCCGCGAGGGGCTCGCGCACGCCATCGAGGGCGCGCTCGCGCAGGCGGGCTGCCGCCCCGGAGACGTGGACGTGGTCTTCGCCGACGCGCTCGGCACCCCCGAGGCGGACCGGGCGGAGGCGCTGGCGCTGGCCGACGCCCTCGGCCCGCACGCCCGCCGGGTGCCGGTGACCGCGCCCAAGACGGGCACCGGACGGGCCTACTGCGGCTCGGCGGTGCTGGACGCGGCGGCGGCCGTGCTCGCCATGGAGCACGGTCTGGTGCCGCCCACCCCGAACGTCTTCGACGTCTGCCACGACCTGGACCTCGTCGCCGGCCGTGCCCGGCCGGCCGAGCTGCGCACCGCGCTGGTGCTCAGCCGCGGACTGATGGGGTCCAACTCGGCGCTCGTGCTGCGGCACGGCGCCACCGGTTCCGACGAGTGAAGGAGCGAGACAGCATGACCGAACAGACGACACTGAAGGTGACCGTGCGGGAGCTGGCGGCGCTGATGAAGCAGACCGCCGGCGTCGCCGTCGACCCCGCCGAGCTGGAGCGCGGCGTGGACTCCGGGTTCGACGCCTTCGGCCTGGACTCCCTGGGCCTGCTGGGCATCGTCGGCGAGCTGGAGAAGCGCTACGGGCTCGCGCTGCCGGAGGACGCCGAGAAGTGCAAGAGCCCGGCGGACTTCCTGAAGATGGTCAACGGCTCGCTCGCGGCGGGGGTGTGACATGGCGGGGCACACCGAGAACGAGGTGACGATCGCGGCGCCGTTCGACCTGGTCTGGGACATGACCAACGACCTGGCGAACTGGCCCGACCTGTTCAGCGAGTACGCGGCCGTGGAGATCATGGAGCGCGACGGCGACCGGACGCAGTTCCGGCTCACCATGCACCCCGACGAGAACGGCACGGTGTGGAGCTGGGTCTCCGAGCGCACCGTCGACCGGGCCGCGCGGACCGTGCGGGCCCGCCGGGTCGAGCCCGGCCCGTTCCGGTTCATGGACATCCGCTGGGAGTACGAGGAGACGCCGGACGGCACCCGCATGCACTGGACGCAGGACTTCGCGATGAAGCCCGAGGCGCCGGTGGACGACGCGGGGATGACCGCCCGGATCAACACCAACTCCCGGATCCAGCTCGACCTGATCCGTGAGCGCGTCGAGCGGGCCGCGCGCGAGCGGCAGCCCGCCGCGGTCCGGGCCGAGTGAGCCGGACGAGGAACCCGGAGAACGGGAGAGGAACCCTGTGCATCACACGATGATCGTCGCGAGGATGAAGCCGGGCGCGGCCCCGGACATCGCCAAGGTCTTCGCCGAGTCCGACCGGGGCGAACTGCCGCACCTGGTGGGCGTGAAGAGCCGCAGCCTGTTCCAGTTCGGTGACGTGTACCTGCACCTCATCGAGAGCGAGCAGGACCCGGGCCCGGCCATCGCCCGGCTCGCCGAGCACCCGGAGTTCCGGGGGATCAGCGAGCGCCTGGAGGCGTACGTCATGCCGTACGACCCCCAGACGTGGCGCGGCCCGAAGGACGCGATGGCCCAGCGGTTCTACCACTGGGACCGTGACGCCGAGCGGGACGGCGCGCCCGCCGCCACCGGACGCGGCTGACGCGCCGCGCCGCACGAAGCCGCCGGCCCCCGCCTTCGCAGAGGCGGGGGCCGGCGGCATGTCGGGTTCAGCCTCCCGGATCACTCCGGGACGCGGCACTCGAAGGCGTGCAGATAGGGGTTGATCCGGCGGACGGTGTCGATGACGAGGCCCGCCGCGTCCAGCCGCTCGCTGAGGCTGCGCTCGGTGTGCTTGGCGCCGCCCACGTTGAGCAGGAGCAGCAGGTCCATGGCGCTGGTGAAGGGCATGGACGGGGTGTCGTCGACGAGGTTCTCGATCGCCACCACGCGGGCGCCGGGGCGGGCCGCGGCGCGGATGTTGGCCAGGGCGCGGCGGGTGCTGTCGTCGTCCCACTCCAGGACGTTCTTGATGACGTACACGTCGGCGTGGACGGGGATGTCCTCGCGGCAGTCGCCGCCCACGGTGCGTGCCCGGCCGGAGAGCGCGCCGCCGGGAAGCAGCCGGGCGTCGGCGTGCTCCACCACCTTGGGCAGGTCCATGAGCACACCCCGGACGTCCGGGTACTTCTCCAGCAGGCTGGCCAGGACGTGGCCCTGGCCGCCGCCGATGTCGACGACCGACTCGGCGCCGGTGAGGTCGAGGGCGGCCGCCACGTCGCGCGCGGACTGCTCGCTGGAGCGGGTCATGGCGCGGTTGAAGACGGCGGCGGAGGCGGGCGCGTCCTCGTTGAGGTACTGGAAGAAGCCCTTTCCGTAGAGGCCCTCGACGACGTTGCCCCCGGTGCGGACGGCCTCGTCGAGCAGGGGCCACACCTCCCAGGTCCAGGGCTCGGTGCACCACAGGACGACGTCCTTGAGGCTGTGCTCCTCGTCCTCGCGCAGCAGCCGCGAGAGGTCGGTGTGGGCGAAGGTGCCGTCGACGCGTTCGGTGAAGACGCCCTGGCAGGCCAGGGCGCGCAGCAGCCGCCGCAGCGGTCCCGGCTCGGCCCCGACCGAGCGGGCCAGTTCCTCGGCGGTGGCGGGGGCGCTGCCGAGCGCGTCGGCCACGCCGAGCCGGGCGGCGGCGCGCAGGGCGGCCGAGCGGGCGGCGCCGAAGGCGAGGCCGCGCAGCAGCATGGGGGCGGGGGTCCCGGAGGCCGCCGTCTCCTCGCCGGTGGCCGCGGCGGGTGCCGGGGAACCGGTCTCGACGGTGGTCATCGGCGGCCTCCCGCCGGGGCGGCGGCGGGCAGGGTGCGGTTGCCGCACAGGGCGGCGGGCTCGGAGGTGCCGCAGGTGTTGCCCTGGAAGGTGTTGGTCTTGGCGGTGTCGCGGTCGGCGAGGTCGGCGGGGCCGTTGTCCTGGAGGGTGTTGTCCTGGATCGTGTTGTTCTCGTTGAGGGCGCCCACGAAGCTCTTGAACAGCACGATGCCGCCGGACATCGGGGTGGTGCCCTTGTTGTCCTCGACGGTGTTGCGGACGACGGTGACCTTCTCGGCGCCGGTGAGGACGATGCCGGCGCCCTGGATGGCGGGCAGTCGCGAGTTGGCGGCGCAGAACTTGTTGTTGTGGTGGACGTGGTTGAGGCGGACGGTGATGTCGCCGACGCGGGGCTTGTTCTCGTCGCCGACGACCATCACGCCGGCGCAGTTGGCGGTGATGTCGTTGGCCTCGACCCTCACCTCGCGCAGCCGGCGCACGGTGACTCCGATGCGGTTGTCGACGAGGTCGTTGCCGCGGACCAGGGTGCCGTCGGTGTCGGTGGCGCCGGCCTCGGTGTCCACGGTGTTGGCGAGGAAGATCCCGGCGTCGCCGTTGGCGCGGGCGGTGTTGTTGATGAGGCGGCCCTCGGTGGAGCGTTCCTGGGCGATGCCCCAGGTGCCGTTCTTCTCGGCCATCACGTGGTGCACGACCAGTTCGTCGGTCCGGCTGGCCCAGACACCGTTCTTCTTGAAGCCGCGTACCGTCAGGTTGCTGATGCGGACGCCCTTGAGCGGGTGGGCTGCGGTGCCCTCGACGCAGATGCCGTTGCCGGCGGCGGCGCAGGCGTCGGCCTTGCGCGCCTTGGTGGTCGCGGGGACCAGGACGGTGCGGTCGCCGGCGCCGCGCACGGTGACACCGGACTTCTTGACCTGGATGCTCTCCCGGTAGGTGCCGGGGCCGAGGTACACGGTGTCACCGGGCCGGGCGGCGTCGAGGGCCCGCTGGACGGACTCCCCCGCGTCCACTTTGAGGACGGTCCCGGCGGCGTGGGCCTGTGGCACCCAGGCGAGGCCGAGGACGGCGGAGGTGGCGGCGGACAGCGCGAGGACACGCAGTTGAGGTTTCGTCATACGAAGAAGTTATGGTCGTTATGACCCATTTCGCCATATAGACGCGCGTTCGTGTCACCCCTGCGTGCCCTGTTCGCTACATTCTGTTATATGCGCTGGTCGGGGCGTATGCCTACCGCTCGGGCCTACCGGTCCTCCGGGAGTGCCGTGTCGTCCTCGATGGTGTGCATCGCCGCCTCCTCGGCCCCCGCCGCGCCGGCGTCGATGCCCTCGTCCTCGGCGACCAGTTCCTTCGTGGTGTCGGTGTGGGCGCCCTGATCGGGGGCGACGAGACGGCCGGAGCGGGCGTCACCCGCCTCGGGGTCGACGGGCTCGCCGTCGGTGTCGGAGGCATCGCCGATGCCGTCACCGGGGGCGGCCTCGACGTCCGGGACCTCCTGGGACAGGCGCTCGTCGAGCGTCTCCCCCTCGTGCTGCTCGGCGGCGGTCGTGCCGGTCTTGGTCACGCCGAGGGGCTTCTCGGGGGGCGAGTAGCCCTCGTCGAGCGCGTCGTCGTACGTGCGTTCGCCGACGGCGTCCTGCATGTCCAGGGGTGCGGCGTCCTCCTGCTCCTCGTTGGTGCCGGTGGGCTGGTAGACGTCGTCTCCCATGCGGTCGGCGGCCATCGGGGCCCTCCTCTCCGGGGTGTTTCGTACGGTTCGCGCGGGTCGCTGTGACCCGTGTTTCCGTGATCGAGGACGGTAACCCTCCGGGGGCGGCGCGACCTCCCGCCACCCGGTCCCCGCACCCCGGACAGCACCCCCGGGGCCCCCTCGGGCCCGCGGTCAGGCGTTCGGATCGAAGGGCACCCCCGCGGGGAGCGCCTTCCGCAGGTGGGAGACGAAGCTGTCGTCCCGCAGGCCGAAGTGCGCACTGCCGAAGTCGGCCGCCACGAGCTTCTCGCGCAGCCCGGGCGGATAGCCGTTCCACCCGACGAGCGGCGGGTACTGCCAGGTGTGGCGGTGGTTCTCCGGCGGTTCGTCGTTGGCCGTGGCCGGGCGGAAGCAGTGGGTGCCGATGCCGTCCTTGTGGTAGACGACCTTCGGATGCGTGCCCTCCCAGCGCATCCGGTCGGCGGAGTGGATGTCGAAGTTCCCGTGCGCGGAGGTCGCCACGTACTTCGCCTCGCCCTCGTGCACCCACACCACCACGTGCTCCCAGTCGTGCCGGTGCCCGCCGAGTTCGATGCCGGGGAGTGCCTGGTCCTTCTCGAAGTAGCTGCCGTAGAGGATCGCGCACCAGCCGTTGTCGCACTTCTCGCGGGAGTACCCGTTGGTGTTCTCCAGGTCGGAGGCGTCCCGGCAGTTCCCGTTCAGGGCGCCGGTCGGCTTCAGGCCGGGATTGAGGGTGCCGTCGGGTCCGATGGCGGGGGTGGCGTAGCAGCCGTCGGTGTCGTAGTCGTAGGCCGGCTGGAAGGTCAGCTCCAGGGCGTCCGCGTTGGCGGGGAGCGCGGGTGGCGGGGCGGCGAAGGCGAGGCCGGAGGCCGCCACGACGAGCGTGACGGCGGCGCCGAGGGTGAGGCTTGCTCTGCGGATCCGGGTGCGCGAGCGGGTCTTCACGTGTCCTCCTGACAGCCACGGGCCACTGGGTGGCGGGGGCGACGACGAGGGTGCGGGGTGCACGGCATGGATTGACATGCCCAAGTCACCCTCCTCGTACGCGCGGAACGGGACACGGGGGCTTGGCGCCCACCCCTTTCCGGGAGTTGGTCCCGACTGACAGACTTCGGAGGTGTTCGACTACGACATGATCGTCATCGGATCCGGCCCCGGCGGGCAGAAGGCCGCGATCGCCGCGGCCAAGCTCGGCCGCACGGTCGCCGTGATCGACCGTCCCGACCGGCTCGGCGGGGTCTCCCTGCACACCGGCACCATCCCCTCCAAGACCCTCCGCGAGGCCGTCCTCTACCTCACCGGCCTCACCCAGCGCGATCTGTACGGCCAGAGCTACCGGCTCAAGGAGAACATCACCGTCACCGACCTCACCGCCCGCACCGAGCACGTCGTGGGCCGCGAAGTCGACGTCATCCGCAGCCAGTTGTCCCGCAACCACGTCGCCCTGCTGGCCGGCACCGCCCGGTTCGAGGACGAGCACACCCTCGTCCTGGAGGAACCCGAGGGCGAGGGGCGCACGCTCACCGCCGAGCACATCGTCATCGCCACCGGCACCCGCCCGGCCCGCCCCTCCACCGTCGAGTTCGACGGCAGGACGATCCTCGACTCCGACAACGTGCTGCACCTGGAACGGGTGCCGCGCTCCATGGTCATCGTCGGCGCCGGTGTGATCGGCATGGAGTACGCCTCCATGTTCGCCGCGCTCGGCAGCAAGGTCACCGTCGTCGAACAGCGGCCCGGGATGCTCGACTTCTGCGACGCGGAGGTCGTGGAGTCGCTCAAGTACCACCTGCGCGACCTCGCGGTCACCTTCCGCTTCGGGGAGACCGTCAGCGCGGTCGAACGGCACACCAACGGCACGCTCACGGTGCTGGCGAGCGGCAAGAAGATCCCGGCCGACGCGGTCATGTACTCCGCCGGCCGGCAGGGCCTGACCGACGGGCTGGCCCTGGAGAAGGCGGGGCTCGGCGCCGACAAGCGCGGCCGGATCGCCGTCGACGAGCACTACCGCACCTCGGTCCCGCACATCTACGCGGTCGGGGACGTGATCGGTTTCCCCGCACTCGCGGCGACCTCCATGGAGCAGGGCCGGGCGGCGGCGTACCACGCCTGCGGGGAACCGGTGCACCCGATGCACGACCTCCAGCCCATCGGTATCTACACGATCCCCGAGATCAGCTTCATCGGCCGCACCGAGGCCCAACTCACCGAGGAGTGCGTGCCCTTCGAGGTGGGGATGTCCCGCTACCGCGAACTGGCCCGCGGGCAGATCATCGGCGACTCGCACGGGATGCTGAAGCTGCTCGTCTCCCCGCAGGACCGCAAGCTGCTCGGGGTGCACTGCTTCGGCACCGGCGCGACCGAACTCATCCACATCGGGCAGACGGTGATGGGCTGCGGCGGCACGGTGGACTACCTCGTCGACGCGGTCTTCAACTATCCGACGCTCGCCGAGTCGTACAAGGTGGCCGCGCTGGACGCGACCAACCGGATACGCCAGATCGACCGTCTGGGCGGCTGAGGCCCACCGGCCCGAACGGCGCGGGCGGCCCGGGGCCCGGAAGTGGGTGCGGCCCGGCCGCCGCACCCACCGCCCGCCCCCCACTCCCCCACTCCCCCACTCCGGTCCGCTCCGCGCACGGGCCCGCCGGGCCGTCCGGACGCCGACGGGCGGCCGAGGGATGCCCTCCTCCCGACGTGAGACTCGCCACAGTGGGGTCCGTACCGCCCAATCCGCACAGCCCACCCCGGACCGTCCGAAAATGGTGCCCCGGCCCACGTCCCGAGGGTGCTCCGGGAACGCCTCGGAGGCCTCTCGGGTCCCCTCGGCACGAGTCCCGCCTCAACTGCCCCAATGGTTACAGAGGGTGAGGCAACCATTCACTCGTTCGATTCGTATATCCGGGTGGAAGCGGCGCGGGCCCTCGGTCACAGGGGGCATCCGGAGCACCACCGACCGCTTCTCCGGAGTTCTCGAGCGAGGAGAAACGATGCAGCTGTTCGCCCTCAACTATGCCGTCCCTGTGGAAGAGTTCGAGGTCAGCGCTCCGTACACCTACGACTCCGCACTGCAGTTGAACCTCCTGGCCAACGGCCGCATCGCCGCCCACGACGCGGCGCTGATGCGCGAACTCGGGGCGACCACCTCGACGGCCGGGTCCAAGACCCACTTCGACGACTGAACACGGGGCGCGACGATGACGGTGCTGATCCTCACCGGCGAGGAGGACGTGACGGCGGATCTGGTGGTGGCCCAGCTCCACGCCCTGGGAGCCCCGGTGGTCCGGCTCGACCCCGCCGACCTGCCCGGGGCGGTGTCCCTGTCCGGGGAGTACGTCCACGGCCGCTTCCGCGGCCATCTGTCCGCCGGGGGGCGGCTGGTGAGCATGGACGGGCTGAGATCCGTCTGGGTGCGCAGACCCGGCACGCCGGCGGCCCGGGCCGGCTGGCCCTCCGACTGGCTGAGCGAGGAGTCCGGGCAGGCCCTGTACGGCATGCTGCGCAGCGCCGACGTCCGCTGGATGAACCACCCCGACGCCGCCCGCCGCGCCCGCTACAAGCCCTGGCAGCTACGACTGGCCCAGCGCAGCGGACTTCCGGTGCCGGCCACCCTCATCACCACGTTCCCGCAGGCCGCCCGTGACTTCGCCGGACGGTACCCGGACCTGGTGGTCAAGCCCGTCTCGGGCACCCATCCGCAGCACCCGCCCCGCGCGGTCCCCACCAGCAGGGTCGCCCCGGGCACGGACTTCTCGGCGGTCGCCCACGGGCCGACGCTGCTGCAGCGCCGCGTCGCCAAGCGCGCCGACATCCGGCTGACCGCCGTCGGCGACCGGATCCTCGCCGCCCGCAAGGCGGTCTCCCCCGACGCCGGCCCCGACGAGGTCGACGTCCGCTTCGCCCGCTCCGACGCCCCCTGGAAGCCGGTGGAGGTGCCCCCGAGGGTCGCCGAGGCCGTGCGCGGCTATCTGCGGGAGGCGGAACTCGCCTACGGGGCCTTCGACTTCGCCGAGGACGCCGACGGCATCTGGTGGTTCCTCGAGTGCAACCAGTCGGGCCAGTTCGGCTTCGTCGAGGCGGAGACCGAGCAGCCGATCGCCCGCACGGTGGCCCGGTGGCTGGCCTGCGAGGACGGCGCCGAGCCGGACACCGGGGACGGCGGCAGCACCGTCCCCGCACCGCTCAGCGGCGGGAGGAGAGGTACGCCCGCACACCCGGCGCCTCGTGTGCGTCCTCCTCGTTCACCAGACCGCCCACCGCGTTCGCGTCCGGCTTGAGCACGTACGTCTTCAGGCTCGCCGGACGTGCCTCGTCGGAGAAGTCCTGCGGGGTGCCGAGCCCGGTGTCGAGGTGCTTCTGCGTCCGGTGCGCCGCCACCACGTCCGCTCGCTCCAGGCTTCCCCTCGCGCACGCCTTCTTCAGGTCCGCGCCCAGGAGCCGGGCGGCGTTGTAGCCGGAGAGCACGCCCGAGTCGACGACGGAGCCCGGGTACCTCTTCCCGTACGCCGCGACCATGCGCTGCACTCCCGGGATGTCGGCGCTGACCGCGGGGGCCGCGCTGACCACGTGCAGCATCCCCTCCAGCGCCTTGGCCGCGGGCGTCTTGAGCAGTTGGGGCGCGAAGCCCGGGGCGCTGCTGACGATCGGCACCTTCAGTCCGCGTGCGGCGGCCACCCCCGCGAGCGAGGCGGTCTGGGCGGGGCCCGCGCTGATCAGCACGGCCTTGACGCCTGCCTTGCGCAGCGCGGTGACCTGGGCGGACAGGTCGGTGTCGGTCGCCTTGATCTTCTGTCCGACCACCTTCATCCCGGCCCGCTCCGCCGCCCAGGTGGAACCCTGGAGGGCGTTGGCCCCGTAGTCGCCCTCGAAGTAGACGTGGCCGAGGGCGTCGCCCTTGCCGACCTTGCGCGTACGGAGGAGATGGTCGACGGCGGCGAGCATGTCGACGTCGTAGGTGGTGCCCACGACCTGCACGGAGTCCTTGCCGAGCAGGTCGGCCGACCAGGCCTGCGGGAAGGTGAGCATGTGGTCGCGGCCGAGGTCGTCGAGGAGGGCGGCCACCACCGGGGAGCCGACCACCTGCGGCAGCGCGACGACGTTCACGGAGAGGTCGGCGTAGGCGCCGACGGCCTTCTGCACGTCGTAGCCGTGGTCCTTGACGGTGATGCGGACCTTTCGGCCGCAGATGCCGCCGTCGGCGTTGGTCTCGTCGGCCCACATCTGCTGGGCCTGCACGATGCTCTTGCCGAGGGTGGCGTACGGGCCGGACAGGTCGGTCAGGGCGCCGAGCCGGATGACGGAGTCGCTGACGCCGGGTCCGGTGCGGACGCCGTCGGCGCCGTCGCCGCCGGACTGCCCGGCCGACTTGGAACTGCACGCGGCACCGGCCAGCAGGACGGTGGCCAGGGCCGCGACGAGGGCGGGGCGGAGGACGCGGCGCGGGAGGCGCGGGGTGTGCGGGGCGTTCACGAGGTGGGCTCCTTGGTTCGGGCGGCGGAGGACGGCGGCCTGGGGGCCGACGGGCCGGTGTCGGCGGGGGTGCGGCGGGAGCGGAGGCGGGTGGTGGCGCGGCGCAGGCGGGCCGCCGCTCCGTGCAGCCCGTCGGGGGCGCGGAGCAGGACCAGGACGACGGCGGCGCCGTAGAGGTAGCGGGCGGCCTCGGTGGGGCCGAGGCCGCCCTCGGTGGTGCCGGGGGCGGCGAGGAAGGGAAGGTGGTCGGCGTACCGGGCCATCAGCAGCGGCAGCGCGGTCACGAAGCAGGCGCCCGCGGTGGCGCCCGCCACCGAGCCGAGGCCGCCGATGACGATCATGGCGAGGTAGTCGACGGACAGCGCGAGCCCGAAGTAGTCGGGCACGACACGGCGGAAGGCGAGCGCGAGCAGCACTCCGGCGAGGCCCGCGTACATCGAGGAGACGACGAAGGCGGCCGAGCGGTGGCGGGCGACGGCCACGCCGAGCACCGACGCGGCCGTCTCGCTGTCGCGCAGGGCCACCAGGGCCCGGCCCGGACGGCCGCGCAGCAGGTTCCGCGCGGTGTACCAGGAGCCGGCGAACAGTGCGAGCCCCAGGTACCACAGCCGCTCCTCCGCCCCGAACGGCACACCGAGGACGAGGAGTTCGGGCTCCTGCGCGGTGAAGGCGAACCCGCCGAAGGCCATCGGCGGCACCGAACGGCCGTTGAAGCCGCCGGTGACGGTGCCGGCGGCGAGCAGCAGGTGATGGCCGAGGAAGACCAGCGCCAGGGTGGCGACGCCGAGGTAGATGCCGCGTACCCGGCCCGCCACGGGGCTGAACAGCAGCCCGGCGAGTCCGGCGAGCGCGACGGCGAGGACGAGGGCGAGCGGGGGCGGCAGCCCGGGGCCGGGCTCGCCGGCCAGCCAGACGTAGCCGTAGGCGCCGACGGCGATAAAGAAGGCGTGTCCCAGGGAGAGTTGGCCGGCCGTACCGGTGAGCAACGAGAGCCCGACGGCGCCGATGGCGGCCGCCGTGCAGAACAGTCCGAGGCGCAGCCAGAAGGCGTCCAGGTAGAAGGGGAGGGCGCACAGCAGCGCCGGTACGGCCAGGAGGAGGACGGTGCGGGCCGGCGGCCGGCGGAGGCCCGCCGTTCCGGTGGGTTCAGACACGGACGGCCCCCTTCGCGCCGAACAGCCCGGTGGGCCGCACGAGGAGGACGAGGACCATCACCGCGTACGGCGCCACGTCGGCGAAGCCCTCTCCCAGCACGTGCAGTTGCGTCTGGTAGCCGGCGACGAGGGCCTCGGTGAGCCCGATCAGGGCGCTGCCGGCGAGGGCGCCGCCCGGGGAGGCCATGCCGCCGAGGACGGCGGCGGGGAACGCCTTGAGCGCGATCTGCCCGGTGGTGCGCTCCAGGCCGGGTGCCGGGAAGGCGGCGAGGAAGACGGCGGCGAGCGCGGCGAGCGCCCCGGCCAGGCACCAGGCGAGGGTGCGGACGCGGGCGAGCCGGATGCCCATGAGGGCGGCCGCCTCGGTGTCCTCGGCGGCCGCCCGCAGCGACAGCCCCCAGGGGGTGAGCCGGAAGAGGGCGAACACCGCGCCGATGGCGACCGCCGACACCGCGAGGGCGGCGAGCCGGCTGTCCGCGACGGTGACCGGGCCGAGGGTGGTGACGGCGTCGCCCCAGGGGTCCCCGAGGGTGAGCAGGTCGCCGCCGATGCGCCGGGTCAGCTCGGTGGCGAGCAGGAGGTCGACGCCGAGGGTGGCGATGGTGCGCACATGAGCGGTGCCCGGTTCGGTGCCGTCCCCGCGCAGCAGCAGCCGGTCGACGGCGCCGGCCGTCAGCGCGGTCGCGAGGACGGCGGCGGCGAGGGCGCCCGCGAAACCGAGGGGGCCGTGCAGCACGGCGGTGAGGTAGCCGCCGAGCAGGAGCAGCGAGCCGTGGGCGAAGTTGAGGACGCCGGAGGCCCTGAAGACGATGACGAAGCCGAGGGCGACCAGGGCGTAGACGGCGCCGAGGGCGAGTCCGCCGAGCGCGAGGTCGAGCAGGTCGGTCATGCCGCGTCCTCCCCGGTGCCCTCGGCGCCGAGGTAGGCCCGGAGCACCTCGGGGTGGCGGCGGACCTCCTCGGGGGTCCCGTGGGCGAGGGGCCGGCCGAAGTCGAGGACGGTGACCTCGTCGGCGAGCCGCATCACCAGGGCCATGTCGTGCTCGACGAGCAGGACGGACAGGCCGAGCGTCTCCCGGACGCGTCGGACGACGTCGGCGGTGCGGGCCCGTTCGGCGGTGTTCATGCCGGCCACCGGTTCGTCCAGGAGCAGTACCCGGGGCTCCAGGCACAGGGCGCGGGCGAGTTCGACGCGTTTGCGGTCGCCGTAGGAGAGGTGGGCGACGGGGGCGTCGAAGTGGGGGCCGAGGCCGACCAGTTCGGCGAGTTCACGGGCCCGTTCCCGGTGGGCGCGCTCCTCGCGCAGGGCCGAGGGCAGGCGCAGCGCGGTGGCGGCGTATCCGGCGCGGGACAGGGCGTGCCGGCCGAGCATGAGGTTGTCGGCGACGGTGGTTCCGGTGGTGACGAGGTTCTGGAAGGTGCGGGCCAGGCCGAGGGCGGCGATGCGGTGCGGGGCGAGCCGGGTGAGGTCGGTGCCGCCGAGCAGGACCTGTCCGGCGTCCGGGCGGCACAGTCCCGACAGGACGTTGAAGCAGGTCGACTTCCCGGCGCCGTTGGGCCCGATGAGGGCGTGCACGGTGCCCGGCGCGACGGTGAGGGAGACCCCGTCGAGCGCCGTCAGCCCGGCGAAGCGCACGGTGACCTCGCGGATCCGCAGCGGCGGGGGTGGCCCCGGGTGGTGGGACGCGGCCGGTCCGCCGCGCTCGCGGGCGTTCACGCGGCCCCCCGTCCGCCGGACGGGTCCTCGGGGGTCCCGTCCGGGTCCTGGCCCAGGTAGAGGCGGCGCACGGCGTCGGTGCGGGCCAGTTCCCCGGCGGGTCCGGCGAGCCGGGTGCGGCCCACCTCCAGGACGTACGCGTGGTCGGCGAGGGCCAGCGCCAGTCCGGCGTTCTGCTCCACCAGCAGCACCGAGGTGCCCTGTTGGTGGATGGTGCGCACAAGGGCGGCGATGTGCTCGGCCATGCGCGGGGCGAGCCCGAGGGAGGGTTCGTCGAGCAGCAGCAGCCGGGGGTCGGCCATCAGGGCGCGGCCGAGGGCGAGCATCTGCTGCTCGCCGCCGGAGAGCAGGCCGGCGGGTTGTCCGCCGCGTTCGGCCAGCCGGGGGAAGAGGCCGAGGACGCGGTCGCGGGCCGCGCGCCGCGCGGCGGGGGTGCGGCGGCCGGGGCCGAGGGCGCCGGCGCGCAGGTTCTCCTCCACGGTGAGCCCGGCGAACACCCGCCGCCCTTCGGGTACGTGTACGACCCCGGCGCGGACGGCGGCGACCGGGTCGCGGCCGTCGAGGACGGTGCCGCCGTAGCGGATCCGGCCGCCGGTGACGGCGCCCCGGTGGTGGCGCAGCGTGCCCGAGAGGGCCCGCAGCAGGGTGGTCTTGCCGGCGCCGTTGGCGCCGAGCAGGGCGACGATGCCGTGCGCGGGAACGGTCAGGGAGACCGCGCGCAGCGCGGAGACGGTGCGGCCGTAGGTGACGTACAGGTCCTCGACGTGCAGGCTCGGCTCGGGTGGCGGCGGGGCGGGGGACGGCGGCTCGGGTGACGGCGGTGCGGGCATCGCGGCTCCTCGGGGCGGGGAGCGTTCACGACAGCACGGGCGGGCGGGGGCGCACAGGGCGGCGGCGGGGGTCGGGGCGGGGGTCCAGCGGGCGAGGGGCGCGGTTGTGCGCGGGCCCAGGGCACGCGGGGAGGGGTGCGGTACGCGCGGAGCCCCGCCCGGGGAGCGGGATCATCCGGCGTCGGACCGCAGGCGGTGCGCGGTGAGCGCCAGGCTGAGTTCGGCCGCGTCCGCCGGCCGCCCCAGCACCCGGCCCGTCAGCCGCTCGCACCTGCGCAGCCGGTTCAGCACCGTGTTGCGGTGGCAGAACAGCCGCTCCCCCACCCGCCGTGCGGAGCCCTCGCACGCGAACCACGCGGCGAGCGTGGCCAGCAGGACCTCCCGCTCCCCCGGCTCCACCGCCAGCAGTCCGCCGAGCACCCGCGCGACCAGCGCCGCCCCCAGTTCGGGACTGGCCAGCAGCAGGGCTTCCGGCAGGTGCTCGTCCAGCCGTACGTGTCCGCCTCCCGGCGGGCAGATGCCGAGTGCGAGGTCCGCCTGGGCGCGTGCCTCGCCCACCGCGGCGAGCCCCTCGGCCACCGCACCGATCCCGACCCGTGCCCCGGCGAGCGGTTCCGCACCCGGCCGGGGCAGTGCCTCGGCATCGCCCTCCGGCAGGAGGACGATGCCGTGGTCCGCCTCCGCGCCGGTCTGCCAGTGCACCCGGGCCCCGGCGGGCACGAGGGCGGCCCGCAGGGCGCCGTCCTCCCCCGTGCGGGGCCGCCCGGGCCCGGCCACGGCGAGGACGACGTACCGTCCGTCCTCCGGCAGCCCGAGCGCCCGCGCGGTCTCGGGCAGGTCGGCGATGCGGCTGGTGCCGTCGAGGAGTGCGGCGGCCAGCACCCGCTGCCGGTTCTCGCGCCGCCACAGCAGGTGCCGCTCGGCCTGCCGGTACGCCTCGGCGACGAGCGTGCAGTGCTCGTCGACGAAGTTCCAGACGTCGGCCGCCACGTGGATGAGCAGCCGGGTGTCCTCGGGCGCCGTCCGGGAGGTCTCCTCCACGAGGGCCTGCCAGACCAGGGACCCGCCGAGCCGGAAGGCGTGCAGCAGAGCGTCGAGGGGCAGCCCCTCCTCCGCCCGGACGGTGCCGATCCGCCAGGTGCAGCGCCGGGCGGCCTCGCGGGTGCCGCGCGGGTCGAGCAGGGAGGCGACGCTGTGACGCAGCGAGCGGTGCGCCTCCTGGCGGATGCCCTCGGGATCGCGTGCGAGGGCGGTCCGGTAGGCCGGCTCCTGCTCGCGCAGGGCGGCGAGCAGCCGCTCGGTGAGTTCGGGCAGGTCGTCGAGGAGGGTGCGGGCGGCCCGGTGCAGGACGCCGAGGGCGTCGGCGTCGATGAGGGAGCGCACGCGGGGGCCGCGCGGGGGCGGGGCGGCCGGCGAGGGCGGGCGCGGCGCCCCGCGTGGCCGTGCGTAGGGCATGGCGTGCGGCAGTGCGTGCTGCATGACGGTCCTCCCCCGGGCCGGGCTGTCGGGCAGTCCTGCCCCGAAGAATGACATACCGTCCGGTCGGTCCCCAGGGGTGTGCACACACGATTCCGGTACGGGCGCGGGAGAAGGGCGGCGGGGCCCGTCCCTCCCCGTCCGCCGGGTGCCGGCGCCGCGTCCGCTGGGCCCGTGCCCCGCGGACGGCCCACCGGGCTGTGCGCGCGCACAGCCTCCCGCGGCCGGGCCGGCCGGGGGTGGGGGTGTGTGGCGGGCGCCTCCCGTGGCACCCTCACGGCACGCGGGCGCGTGCCGTCGGTACGGGCGGGCCCGGCATGGGACATCGGCACGGACGTGGGACATCGGCACGAGGGAAGGCAGCGGCACAGCATGCGGATCGGACTGCTCGGCACCGGACCCTGGGCGCGCACGGCGCACGCGCCCGCACTCGCGGCACACCCGGAGGTGGAGTTCACCGGGGTGTGGGGGCGGCGCCCCGAGGCCGCCGGGGAGCTGGCCGCCCTGCACGGCACGCGGGCCTACGAGGACCTCGACGCGCTCCTCGCGGACGTGGACGCGGTGGCGGTGGCGCTGCCCCCGTCCGTACAGGCGGAGCTCGCGGCGCGGGCCGCGCGGGCGGGCCGTCATCTGCTGCTGGACAAGCCGGTGGCGACCACGGTCGCCGGGGCGCGGGCGCTCGCCGGGGCGGTGCGGGAGGCGGAGGTCGCCTCCGTGGTGTTCTTCACCACCCGCTTCCAGCCGGCGACCGAGGCGTGGATCGCCGAGCAGTCCGCGCGCGGCGGCTGGTTCACGGCCCGCGCGGAATGGCTCGGCGCGGTGTTCACCGGGGACAGCCCCTACGCGGCCTCACCGTGGCGGCGGGAGAAGGGGGCACTGTGGGACGTGGGCCCGCACGCCCTGTCGGTGCTGCTGCCGGTGCTCGGGGACGTGACCCGGGTGCGCGCGGCCGGACGGGGCCCCGGGGACACGGTGCACGGCGTGCTGGAGCACGCGGGGGGCGCGTCGAGCACGGTGACCCTGAGCCTGACGGCGCCGGTGGCGGCGGCCGGTGTCGGCGTGGAGTTCCGGGGCGAGTCGGGGGTGACCTCGCTGCCGGGTGCCACGGGAACGGTCGTGGAGGCGTTCGGGCGGGCGGTCGACACCCTGGTGGAGGCGGCCGGGGCGCCGCCCGCCGGACGGGGCGTCGCCTGCGACGCGGCTTTCGGCCTGCGGGTCACGGAGATCCTGGCGGAGCTCGAGGAGGTGCTGGGGGCGCGGGGATGAGGGCCGTGCGGGGCCCTCACCGCCGTCGCCCCCGAAGGCTCAGCGGGTGACCTCGTGGCGGGTGTCCGGGACGCAGTGGGTCATGGTGAGGCCCTCCACGTTCCGGGGCGGGTTCTTGCCCAGCTTGCCCAGGCGCTCGCGGTCCTCCTCCGTGAGGTTCTGGTTCGGCAGGGGCTCCAGGCCCAGGACGTCGTCGGGGGTGATGCCCAGGCCCTCGCCGACCCGCAGGCCGAGGTCGTTCTCGACCAGGAGGAAGTGCCAGACCATGCGCTCCTGCACCGGACGCTCGCACTGGGAGAGCTGGCCGACGAGGTTCTTCACCAGGTCCTCGCGCTCCCAGTCCTCCAGCAGCAGGTACCGCTGTCCCGCCTGGAGGTAGTCGTTGGTGCGCGGGATCCGCTTGCGGGTGAGCCGGCCGCGGATCTCCGGGCCCTGCTCGTCATGGGTGGGATAGTCCGCCTCGTGCAGACCGCCCATGACGGAGGGCTCGTAGTTGACGATCGGGTTCTGCCCGCCGCCGTCCACGTGGTACGTCATCCGGCCGTCGCGCTGGTTGGTGCGCACCTCCGCGTGCTTCGCCTGGTTGACGGGGAGCTGGAGGTAGTTGGGGCCGACCCGGTGGCGCTGGGTGTCGCTGTAGGAGAAGGTCCGCCCGACGAGCATCTTGTCGTCGGAGAAGTCCAGGCCGTCCACCAGGACCCCGGTGCCGAAGGAGATCTGCTCGTTCTCCGCGAAGAAGTTCTCCGGCATCCGGTCGAGCACCATCCGGCCCACCGCCCTGGGCGGGAAGTCCTGCTCGGGCCAGGTCTTGGTGTCGTCCAGCGGGTCGAAGTCCAGCTCCGGGTGGTCGTGGTCGTCCATCATCTGGACGAGCAGCTCCCATTCCGGGTACTCGCCGCGCTCGACGGCCTCGTAGAGGTCCTTCGTGGCGTGGCCGAGGGAGCCGGCCTGCACGTTGGCCGCGTCCTCGGCGGTCATGCTGCGCACGCCCTGTTTGGGCATCCAGTGGTACTTGACGAGGACCGAGCGGCCCTCCCTGTCGATCCACTTGTAGGTGTTGACGCCGAAGCCCTGCATGTGGCGGTAGTCGGCGGGGATGCCGCGCGGGCTGAACAGGTTGACCAGCATGTGCATGGACTCCGGGGTCTGCGACATGAAGTCGAAGATCCGCCGGGGCTGCTGCTCGAAGGTCACCGGGTCCGGCTTGAGGGCGTGGATGACGTCGGGGAACTTGATGGCGTCGCGGATGAAGAAGACGCCCAGGTTGTTGCCGACGAGGTCCCAGTTGCCGTCCTCGGTGTAGAACTTCACCGCGAAGCCGCGGGGGTCGCGGGCGGCCTCGGAGGAGTCCCGGCCGCCGATGACGGTGGAGAAGCGCACGGCGACCTCGGTCCGCCGGCCGCGCTCCTGGAAGAGCTTGGCGCGGGTGTGGCGTTCGATCGGTTCCTCGCCCCAGGCGCCGTACGCCTCGAAGTAGCCGTACGCCGTGACGCCGCGGGCGTGCACGACCCGCTCGGGGATGCGTTCCCGGTCGAAGTGGCTGACCTTCTCCAGGAACTGGTAGTTCTCCAGCGTCGCGGGGCCGCGGGCGCCCACCGTGCGCTGGTTCTGGTTGTCGTAAACGGGGTGGCCCTGGCGGTTGGTGAGTACCTTGCGGTCCGGCATGCGCGGGAACTCCTTCGGTCGGCACGGTGATCGAGGGCTCACGCCCCGTCCACCATCACTCCGCGCGCGCCCCGCGGCACGCGCAACGCGTCCGTACGCGCACGCGGGGCGGCGCGCACGCGAGGCGGAGCCCGTGGGAGCCGTGGGGCTCCGGTCGCCGCATGTGGCGGCGGCCGCCGGGTACTCGCCGCGCATGACGAACGAACGTGATTCCGACCGCGAGGACCCCGGGACCGCAGCCCGCTCCGCGGAGACCGCCGATGAGGAGCGCGCCGCGTCCCGTCCGTTCAGCTACCCCTACCCGGAGCGGCGCGCGGGCGTCCGCGCCACCCGGCACATCAGCCGCGAGGAGGCCGACGCGGACAGCGTCCCCGGTGTGCCCGGCGGCAGCAGCGGCACCGCCCCCGACCCCGAGGAGGGCCTGGACCCGTCCGACGCCGCGGACACCGTCGCCGGGGGCGAGCCGGAGCCCGGCGGGAGCACCGACCAGGAGCGGTGAGCCGCTGCGGGGCCCCAGCCCTAGTGAGGCGGGGCGGGCGCCCCCGCGGACCTGCCGTCGATCCTCCGCGGACCTGCCGTCGATCCTCCGCGGACCTGCCGTCGATCCTCCGCGGGCCCGCCTCAGGGACCGGGCCGCCCCGCCGCTGGAGCGCGGTCACGCCGCTCTCGCGTCCCCGCCGGCCAGGAACGGGCGCAACAGCGCGAGCAGGGCATGCGGCCGGTGCAGGGGGATGATGTGGCCGCAGTCTTCGATGACGTGTCCGGTCAGATCGTCGGTGATCGGGCGGAGCTGGCGTTCCAGCGCGGCACCGACGGGCCGGGCGCCCAGCGCCATCGTGGGCACCGTCAGGCGGCTGGTGGTGACCGCCTGCTCGATCTGTACCGCGCTCTCGGGCAGGGCCCGGTAGTACGAGAACGCGCGGCTCAATGCCTGGCGGCCGGTGTACGCGCGGACGAAGGCGTCCCGGAGGGCGGGGCGCACCCCGTCGCCGAGCGTGCCGGCGTTCAGGAACCAGTCGACGTAGGCGGCCTCGTGGCCCTCCAGCACGGTCTCGGCGAGGCCGGGCGCGGCGGAATGGAAGCCGAACCACCACGGTGGCCCGCCGGCGAGGAAGTCCTCGGCGCCGGGCAGCCTGCCCAGAAGGGCCTCCATGACGACCAGTCGCCGGACGAGACCGGGGCGGCGCAGGGCCAGGAGGACGGCCGGCGGGGTACCCGCGTCGATGCCCACCACCGCGGCCGAGGTCACGCCGAGCGTGGTGAGAAGCGCCGCGGCGTCCTCGGCCAGGGTGCCCGCGTCGTACCCGGATGCGGCCTGGCTGCTGGCGCCGAACCCGCGCAGGTCCGGCGCGATGACGCGGTAGCGGCCGGACAGGTCGGCCATGATGTCCGTCCACAGCTCCCAGGTGTGCGGGAAGCCGTGCAGCAGCAGGACGGCCGGGCCCGATCCTGCGAGGGCGACGTTCAGTTCGACACCGTTGACGGGGACGCGTCGCAGCTCGGGCATGGAGGGGCTCCAGGTGTGTGGTGTGTGAGGGTGACTACGTCACGGTAGGGAACTAACCTGGTCACTCCAAGACGGCACTTTTCCTTCAGGTGGTGAGCCCGGGGTGACCACGTCGAGGCCCGGCGAACCCCGCCGGCGGCCCGGTGAGCGGGGTGATCTGCTGGATCCGCGCTGCCCGACCCGCCAGTTGCTCGACCGCATCGGCACCAAATGGACGTCGATGGCGGTCAAGGTGCTGGCCGAGGAGGCTCCGGGCGAGCTCCGTTTCGCGGAACTGCGGCGCCGTGTCCCGGGCATCTCACAGAAGATGCTGTCCGTCACCCTGCAGAGCCTGGTCCGCGATGGCCTGGTCGCGCGCCGCGTGGAGCCCACCGTGCCGCCCGCCGTCCACTACCGGCTCACCGGGCTCGGCCTGTCCCTCGAAGGACCGCTGTCCGCCCTGCGGGTCTGGGCCGAGACGCACATGCCGGAGATCGACCGCAGCAACCAGCTCGCCGACGAGTCGCTCCTCGGCTAAGGGCTGTCCCGCAATCCCCGGCGGGCGTGCGACGACAGCTACGGCACCTCGCCGCGTTGTCGGAACGTCCGCATACATCCAGTATGCGGACGCCCCTCCGCCTTGCGATGCACCGCATCTGACGCCGCACGCTGATCCACCAGGCATTACGGGACAGCCCTTAGGGCCTCGATCGAATGAGCCGGCCACAGCCACTCGTCGATGTCCGCGACGGGGACGGTCGCCCCGTAGCGGACCGCCACCCGTCATACCGCCTGCCGGTCCCCCCGCTGCCCGGCGGTGCCGACGACCGACATGGCCTTCTGTCTCTGCTCCACGGCCAGGTGCGGCTCGGTGGTGAGCAGGGGCACTGGTGAACGGGCAGGTCCCGCAGGCGAACGGGGGATGGTCCGACGTCGTCAGGAGACCAGGGCGGTGCCCAGGCCCTCCGTCGCGAGGTAGGGGTTGAGCAAGGGGTGGCGGCTGCCCACCGCGACGTCCCGCCAGTAGAGCTGCAGCGCGTTGGTGGTGCGGAAGCCACTGGCACCGTGCAGGTCGAGCAGCCGCTCGACGGCGCCCCTGCAGTCCCTCGCGGCGCCCGTCAGACTCATCTGCAGGCGTGCGCGGTCGAGTTCGGCGAGGCCGGCCCGCGCGCTGTCGCGGGCGACGGCCAGCATGCTCTGCTCGGCCCGGTCCACAAGCCGCGCGGCGTCGGCGAGCCAGTGCCGTGCGCCGGGGGACTCGCCCATACTCGCGTAACCCGTCATGTATGGCTTACGAGGGGACTCGAACATCTCCTGGACCACGTCCAGCGCGCCCCGCGTCGCCCCGACCACCGGCGCCAGGACACACAGGGCGAAGAACAGCCGGTCCTGCGGTTGCGGCAGGGCGGCGGGGGCAGTCCGCCAAGTCGGCACCAGAAGGCCATCGGCGACCAGGCGCTGGCTTCCCGTGCCGCGCATACCGGCCATGTGCCAGTTCCGTTCGACGGCCAGGTCCGCGACCGGCACCGCCATGACGTGGTACGCGCCGTCGATCATCAGCGCGAGCTGTGTCCAGTCGGCGTCCTCGGAGCCGGATACGGACTCCCACCGGCCGGTGACCCGCACACCGTCCGCCTCGCGGACTCCCCGTGCCGTGGGAGCTCCGCTGCCGCAGACCAGCGCGTCGGGATCCTCGAAGTGCTCCTTCTGTATCGGTTCGCCGAAACTCTGGGCGAAGAGGGTCTTGGCGGTGGCGCACGTTCCAGCGACCCAGGCGGCGGACGGGCAGGCCCGGCCGATCTCCGCCAGCCGGACAGCGCAGGTCGTCGCGTCGGCGCCGGCGCCGCCGTACTGGACGGGCGTACGCAGGGCCAGTGCCCCACTGCGCCGCAGCGCTTCGACACTCGCCGCCGTCAAGCGGTCCTGCCGTTCGGTCTGCTCCGCTTGCTCGAGCAGTATCTGGTGGTACTCAAAGCCGGCCTTCGACTGAATCATCACCTCTCCGAGCCAACCAGCGGTCTCGCCGGTCGGCCATGGCCGCGTGATGCGGCGGCATACGAGTATGTGCGCGCGGGGCCGTTGTTAGCCTTGTTTCGTGGACATGGTGAGCGAGACGATCCGCAGTGTTCGGATCGGCCGTGCCTACGCCCGCCGCACCAGGGAGTCAGGAGCCTGGGGCATGCGGTACGACGCCTTCACCGGCAGCGGCTTCCATGTCGTACTGCACGGCCGCGGCTGGCTCATCACCGCGGACGAGCCGCCTCGCGCCCTCGGCCCGGGCGATGTCGTTCTCGTCCCGTCCGGTGTGCGGCACGGGCTCAGCCACGCTCCTCGCGCGCTCGACGACCTGCCTCCCGGCGACATGAGCGGGCAACCGCCGCCGGACGGTCCCGCCGACTTCGAGTTCCTGTGCGGGGTCTACCGCCTCGACCAGGGGCAGGTGCACGAGTATCTGCTCTCCCTGCCCGACGTCATCGTGACCACGCACGACGGCGGCGAACCCGAGCTGGCGTCGTTGGTCGGCCTGCTCGTCGCGGACCTGTCCGAGGCGGGTCCGGGCATGGAGGCGACCCGCTCGGCACTGCTGGATCTGTTGCTGGTGCACGTACTGCGCGGATGGCTGCGCACTCACCCCGGCCCCGACTGGCCTCTCGTCAGAGATTCGTCCGTGGTCGCGGCCCTGCGGCATATCCACGGTGAGCCGCACCGGGCCTGGACCGTGTCTCAGCTCAGCGCCGCCGTCGGTATGTCACGCACCGCGTTCACACGCCGTTTCACCGGGCTCCTGGGCAAACCGCCCCGCGCCTATCTGACCGGGGTGCGGCTGTCCCGGGGCGCCCAGCTGCTGCGGGAGACCGACGCGCCGCTGGCGGCCGTCGCACGCCAGATCGGGTACTCGACCGAATTCGCGTTCGGCACCGCCTTCCGCCGGGAGTACGGCGTCTCCCCCGGCCGTTTCCGGGACGGTGCGCGGTCCGGGCCCGTGGTCGCCGGGCCCGTGGTCGCCGGGCCCGTGGTCGCCGGGCCCGTGGTTCAGGACGGCCGTCACGCAGATGCCGGGACGGCGCCCGGGCCGCGGGGCGCCGCGGGGACGGCCCCCCGGGGCGGGCACGGGCGTTGAGCGCATCCCGTCCACCACCCGGAGGGAGCCCACCGCGCTCGGCATGACATGCTTTACGTGCGGATCTTGGTCGGCAACGGGAGGAAGTACGGCGGCGTGAGCGAAGCGGCACGACCGGTCCGGAACCGGGTCCTGGACCGTCTCTCGGCGTCCGATCCCGGGCTGCTGCGGCTGATGTCCGGACTGCGGACGGTGGCCTCGATCGGGCTCACCCTCGCCGTCCTCGCCCCGTTCGGGGCCTCGGTGCCGCACCTCGTGGGCGGCGCGATGACCGCGATGGTGTCCACCTTCGCCATCCGGGAGAAGGAGCGGCGGCCGCAGGCCGTCACCCTCGCGCTCGGCCTGCCCGTGGCGCTCCTCGCGGTCACCCTCGCCTCGCTGCTGCAGAAGTACGTCGTCGGCGGCGACCTGTTCTTCCTGCTGCTGATCTTCGCGGCGGTCTACAGCCGCAGGTTCGGGGACCGCGGGACGGCCCTCGGGCTCATCGGCTTCCAGATGTACTTCGTCTCCCTGTTCGTCGGCGCCACACCGGGCGCGCTGCCCGTGCTCTACGCGGCGCTGATCACCGGGTTCGCGTGCAGCGCCGTGGTGCGCTTCGGCGTCGTGCGGGACACCCCCGAGCAGGTGCTGCGGCGGCTGCGCGACGCCTTCCGGGCGCGCCTCGCCCAGTTGCTCTCCGCCCAGACGGACCTGCTCGACGCGGCCCCCGACGAACTGGACTCCGCCCTGGACGACGTACGGCGGCACACCGCCCGGCTGCACGAGAGCGCGATGCTCGTGCAGGGACGGCTGGAGCAGGGCACCGACGACAGCGCGGCCGCCACCCTCGTGCAGCGGCGCGTCGCCGAGGCGGAGATCGCCGCCGAACGGCTGGGCTTCCTCGTGCTCAGCGCGCGCAGCGCGGAACGCGCCGACACCCTCGCCCTGCACCTCCCGAACGCCCCCGCGCCCGCCCCCGGCGACCGGCTGCCGGCCCGGGACGACGTCACCCGGACCCTGCGCCGGGACCTGCGGGCGCTGCAGTTGCTGGTGGACAGGCCGGCCGCCGCGGCGGGCCACAGTTCCGTGGCGTACGTGCGCAACCGGCTGCTCGGCTACCGCGACGAGGACAACGTGCCGGCCGGTCCGCCCGCCGTGCAGGACGTCTTCCGGGGGATCGGCGAGGCCGCCAAGGCGGTGCTCGGTCTGCGGCTGGCGCTGGACGGTCCCCAGGACGAGTCCGACGACAGCGCCGCCACCACCCGCTCCCGTGAGGAACTGGACGCCGAGGACGCGGCCATCGCGGGTGCCGAGCGGGAGGCGGAGGAGGAGCCCCGGGGCTGGAAGCGGCCCACCACCCGGGCGGCCGTGCAGGTGTCGGTGGGCTCCGCGCTGGCCATCGTGGGCGGCGAGTTCCTCTCCAGCCAGCGCTGGTACTGGGCGGTGCTGACCTGCTGGGTCGTCTTCCTCAACACCGCGTCCACGGGCGAGATCCTGGTCAAGGGCTACCGGCGGGTGCTGGGCACGGTGTGCGGCGTGGTCGCCGGCGCCGGGCTGGCGGGACTGACCGGCAACCACACCTGGACCGCGTTCGCGCTGGTGCTGCTGCTCATCTTCGCGATGTTCTACACCGCGCCGCTGTCCTACGTGCTGCTGTCCTTCTTCGTCACCGCGATGCTGGGCATGCTGTACACCTTGCTGCACACCTACAGCCTGTCGGTGCTGGTGCTGCGCATCGAGGAGACGGCGCTCGGCGCGGTGTGCGGGATCGTCGCGGCGGCGCTGGTACTGCCGGTGCGCACCGACCAGCGCACCGACGAGCTGCTCGCCACCACGCTGATGCGGCTCGCCGACGTCAGCGAGGCCGCCGTCGAGCAGCTCAGCGGCGGTCCGGCGGTGGACCTGCTGGACCAGGCGCGGGACCTCGACAAGGCGCTGGACGACCTGCGGGCCTCGACGAAGCCGCTGACGCATCCGATCACCCCGCTGCGCGGGCGGCGGCAGACGGCCCGCTATCTGGTGGCGCTCCTGGAGACGTGCGCCTACCACGCGCGGTCGCTGGCGGCGACGGCGGAGCTGGTGCCGTACAGCCGGACGATCGCGGCGGATCCCCGGCTGAAGCTGGCGGGACGCCGTATCTCGCACAACATCGAGGTGCTGCTCGCCCAGGTCCGTGAGGAGCGGACGGAGGCCGCGGACGGCACCCGCAAGGAGATGGAGTCGGGGCCGAGCCTGGCCTCCCTGCTGGACCCGGGCGAGACCCGCAGTCCGCGCCCGGGCAGCGTCACCCACCGGGTGCTGAGGCATCTGCAGCGGCTCGACGAGGGCGTCATGGGTCTGGCCCGTCCCCTGGGCGTCACGGCCCCGGCGACGGAGCGCGCCGCACGGCGCTGACACCTCCGCGCCGGGCGGGGGCGGGGTGTCATTCGGGGCCCGGCTCCGCGGCGGCGGCGTAGCGTGCGGCCAGGCGGGCGCAGGCGGCGCGGAGTTCCGGCGGGCGCACGCGTGCGAGGGTGGTGTCGAAACGGCCCAGGGCGGCGGCCAGGGCGGTCCAGGACCAGGAGCCGGTGGTGAGCCGGCAGCGGTCGGGTCCGAGCTCCTCCACCAGCCCGTCGCCCGCGAAGGGGGCGACCTCGGCGGCCGGGCGGCCGAGGACGGCCTCGCCCCGGCAGGGCCAGTCGGGCGTGCCGCCGTCGGTGCCGCGCAGCCTGCCGGTGAGGAACGCGGAGACACTGCGTGCCGGGAGGGCCCGCGGGGCGAACCGCGGGCCGGTCGGTGTGCGCGGGCGAATGCGGTCGACGCGGAAGATCCGCCAGTCGGCGCGGTCGAGGTCCCAGGCCACGAGGTACCAGCGGCCGTGCCGGGTGGCCAGGTGGTGCGGTTCCACCCGGCGGGGGCCGCCCGCCGCCGTGTCCGGCCCGCCGGTGTGGTCGAAGCGGAGCTGCTCGCGCGCGTGCACCGCGCGGCTCAGCTCGACCACGACCCGGGGGTCGGGCGCCGCGCCGCCGGGCGCGGGAGCGGGCACGGCGACGGTGCCGCGCAGCAGCTCGATGCGGTGGCGCAGCCGGGACGGCAGGACCTGCCCGAGCGCGGTCAGGGCGCGGGCGGCGTCCTCGGCGACCGCCGTCCCGTCGGCGGCGGTGTGCAGGGCGACCGCCAGTGCGACGGCCTCGTCGTCCTCGAACAGCAGCGGCGGCACGCGGGTGCCCGCGCCGAGGCGGTAGCCGCCCGCCGGGCCCTTCACCGTCGTGACCGGATAGCCGAGCTCGCGCAGCCGCCCGATGTCGCGGCGGACCGTGCGCGGGGTGACGGCGAGCCGCTCGGCGAGTTCGCCGCCGGACCAGCCGGACGGGTCGCGGCGGGTCTGGAGCAGCGAGAGCAGGGCGAGCAGCCGTGCGGACGTCTTCTGCATGCATCCGATTCTGCGCGCGGTAGAGGACACGACCTGTCCGCTACCGCTGCGAGTGTTCCCTTCGAGCCCGGGGCCGCACGGTCCCGGGCACCGTCGAGGAAGGGAGCGGACCATGTCCGTCACCACGACCACCCATCTCAACTTCCGGGGCGCCGCGCGGGAGGCGCTGGAGCACTACGGGTCCGTCTTCGGCGGGCGCACCGTCGTCGTCACGTACAAGGACGCGGGCGCCGTCACGGACGAGGCCGAGGCCGACCGGGTGCTGTGGGGCGAGGTGGTGGGCGAGAACGGCTTCCACGTCATGGCCTACGACGTGCCCTCGCGGCTCCCCCACGAGCGGGGCGCCAACCCGTTCTTCGTGTCCGTGCGCGGGGACGACGGCGCCGAGATCACCGCCCTGTGGGAACGGCTCGCCGAGGACTCCGAGATCGTCCGCCCGCTGGAGCCCTCCGGCTGGGCGCCGCTGTACGGCATGCTGACCGACCGGTTCGGCGTGACGTGGGTCCTGGACGTGACCGCCCCGTACGCCGGCTGATCCCGCGCGTCGGAGCGGGTCCGGGCGGCGGCCCCACGGCGGCGGCCCCACGGCGGCGCCCGGGGCCCGCTCCGGCGAGCCCGCCCCGCCCGGACCCCGGGCCCGCTCCGGCGAGCACCCCGTCCCCGCCTCGGACCTGTCCCGGCGAGCACCCCGCCCGTGCCTCGGAGCCGTTCCGGCGAGCTCCGCCCCGACCCCGGCCCGTCGCACGGGCCCACGACACGGAGACCTCCATGACCACCGCCACCGTCCTCGACGCCACCGCGCTCAACCGCGCCACCCTCGCCCGCCAGCACCTGCTGGTCCGGGCGGACCTCTCGGTGACCGAGGCGGTGGCCCATCTGTGCGGGATGCAGGCGCAGGAACCGCAGGAGCCGTTCCTCGGCCTGTGGTCCCGGCTGGCCCGCTTCGAGCCCGGGGCGCTGAATGCCGCGCTCTCCGGCCGGGAGGTGGTGCGCACGCACCTGATGCGCCGCACCGTGCACCTGGTGACCGCCGAGGACGCGCTGGCCTGGCGCGCGCGTCACGACGCCATGCTGCGGCAGCGGGCGGTCGGCGCCTACCGGCGGGAGCTGGACGGCATCGACCTGGACGAACTCGCCGCCGCGGGCCGCGCCGTCATGTCCGACGGGCGGGCGCGCACCATGGCCGAACTCGTGGCCCGGGTGGAGGACCGCTGGCCCGGCCGGCCGCGCCGGGCGCTCGGGGAGCTGCTGGTCGCGGGCCTGGTGCCGATGGCGCAGTTGCCGCCGCGCGGCCTGTGGCGGAGCACGGCGGGCGTCCGCAATCTGCCGCTCGCCGCCTGGCTGGGGCGGGACGTCGAGCCGCTGCCCGCCGACGCCGCCGATCCCGTGGGGCAGCGGCTGGTCCGCCGCTATCTCGCCGCGTACGGGCCGGCCGCCACCGCCGACCTGCGCGCCTGGTGCGGGCTCGCCGGTCTGCCCGCCGCCGTCAAGGCCGTGCGCGGGGAGCTGGTGTCCTTCCGCGACACGCGCGGACGGGAACTCCTCGACCTGCCGGACGCCCCGCGCCCGGACCCGGACACCCCGGCGCCCGTGCGGTTCCTGCCCGCCTTCGACAACGCGGTCCTCGGCTACCGGGACCGCGGCCGGATCATCGACGAGGCCCATCTCGGGCTGTCCGTCGCGGGCCACCGCGTGGTCCTCGTCGACGGGCGGGTCTCGGCCACCTGGACCGTGCGCGGGGAGCGGCTGCGGGTGAGCCCGCTGCGCCCGCTGTCACCCGCGGAGCGGGAGGCCGTCCACGCGGAGAGCCGTGAGCTGGCCGCCTTCCTGGACGCGGAGGCCGAGGACGTCCCGGCCGGGTGAGACGGCCCCGTGGGACTCCTCGCCGTCCGGCGGCCGCCCCCGTGTCGATCCCGGGCGGCCGGGTACCTGCAACAGCACCGATCGCCGGAAAAGGGGGCAGCAGATGAGGCCGCACGCCGACGACGCCGTCGAGGACCGCGCCGGCGTTCCCGGGCTGAGGCTGGCCGCGCCGGGCGCGGCCGCCCTGGGTGGGGACATGGAGGGGACGGGAGCCGGGGCCGCAGGTGACACTGCGGAGAGCGCCCTGCCGCGCGACCGCAACCAGGCCATCCTGGAGGCGGCCAAACAGGTCGGCGCCATCCTCAAGCGCGAGGGGCACCCCTTCGCCCTGGCCGGAAGCGTCGCGGTCTACGCCCACGGGGGCACCGGAAACCTCCAGCACGACGTCGACTTCTGCATCCGCCCCGAGGACGCCGACGCGGTCGCGGGCACGCTGCGCGCGGCCGGCCTGAGCGTCTTCACCCCGCCGGAGGACTGGCTGCTGAAGGCGGGCTGCCTCGGCCAGCAGGTCGACCTGATCTTCGAGCTGGCCCACCGGCCCGTCGACGACGAGCTGCTCCGGCGGGCGCAGGAGCTGTCCGTGGACTCGGTGCGGATGCCGGTGCTCTCCCCGACCGATCTGCTGCGGGGCCTGCTCGCCTCCTTCTCCGAGCACCACTGCGACTTCGGGGCGGTGCTGCCGATCGCGCGCATCCTGCGCGAACGGGTCGACTGGGGGCTGCTGCGCCGGGAGTGCGGGCGGGAGCCGATGCCGGCCGCGTTCTTCTTCCTCCTGGAGCGCCTGGAGGTCGTCGCCCCGCCGCAGGCCGAACGATCCGGGGAGCAGTCATGAACCAGAGCCACTGGCCCGAGGACCCGCTGACGCCCGCGCGCGGTGCGGGCCGGGCACCCGTACCGTCCGGCGGGGACGCCGCCGGGGACGCGGGTCCCGCCGGGAACGTCGAGTACCGCGTCGCCCATCTGCGCGAGCGGCTCGCCGGGGAGGAACTCGGCGAGCTCGGCGCGCGGGTGGAGGTGCGCCCGGGTTCCGTGCTGGTCACCGGCACCGTCCCCTCCGCGCACTGCCGGGAGACGCTGCTGGCGACCGTCCGTGAGGAACTGGCGGGGATCGAGGGGATCGCGGTGCGCTGCGATGTCGTGGTCGCCGAGAACGCCGCCCCCGACCACGCGGAGGAGCTGTCGTGATCCGCGTCGCCGCCGTCGGGGACATCCACATGGGCTCCGACAGCCAGGGCCTGCTGCGGCCCGCGTTCGAGACCCTGCCCGAGTGCGCCGACCTGCTGCTTCTCGCCGGGGATCTGACCCGGCACGGCACGCCCGAGGAGATGCGGGTGGTGGCAAGGGAGGTGCGGGACCTGGCCGTGCCGGTGGTCGCCGTGCTCGGCAACCACGACCACCACGACGAACGGCCCGAGGAGGTGACCGCGATCCTGCGGGAGGCCGGGGTGCGGGTCCTCGAGGGCGAGTCGACGGTCGTGGAGTGCGCCGGGGTCCGGGTCGGCGTGGCCGGCACCAAGGGCTTCGGCGGCGGGTTCGTCGGCCGCAGCGCCGGGGAGTTCGGCGAGCCGCTGATGAAGGAGTTCGTCCGCGCCACCCGCCGCAGCGCCGACTCGCTGGGCGCGGCGCTGAAGGACCTGCACGGCCTGGGCTGCGACGTACGGGTGGCGCTCACGCACTACTCCCCCGTCGCCGACACCCTGGCCGGGGAGCCCCCGGAGATCCACCCCTTCCTCGGCAGCTATCTGCTGGCGGAGGCGATCGACACGGCCGGTGCCGATCTCGCCGTCCACGGCCACGCGCACCTGGGCACCGAGCACGGCATGACGACGGGCGGGATCCGGGTGCGCAACGTGGCGCAGCCGGTGATCCGCCGGGCGTTCAACGTGTACCGGCTGCACGCCCGGGAGGCGGGCACCGGCGAACCCGGGGCCGGCGCCGCCGCCTGACCCGGGGCGGCGGACGCGCGCCAGGGGATGCGCGCACGGGCCTGAGCGGCGCATTCTTGCTGTGTCACCCACGACGAGGAAGACCGATGCATGGGAGCGCCGAGCGCGAGGGCCGGGTGCCCGGGCCGCCGGGCACGGTGCTGACCGGCGCCGTGGCAGACGCCCTGCGCGCGGTCACCGGCCTCGCCGGCGGCGTCTATCTGCGCTCCGGCACACCCGGGGAACTGCGGCTCTCGGTGCTGGCCGGGCTGCCCGGCCAGCTGTTCCGGCCCTGGTGGCGGCTCACCGTGGACCGGCCCTTCCCCGCCGCGGACGCCTTCCGCACCCGCGCGCCGGTGGTGCTGGCCGACCCCGCCGAGACGATGCGGCGCTATCCGCAGCTCGCGGCCGGGCTGCCCTTCCGGTTCGGTTCCCTGTACGTGCCCGTCCTCGACGGCGAGCGCACCTACGGCGTGCTGACCGTGCTGCGGGCGGGAACCTCCCCTCTCGCCGAGGCCATGCCGGCCCGGGACCGGCTGGGGCCGATCGCGGACGCGCTGGGCGCGGCGCTGGGCGCGCTGGAGCGCGAGGGGGCGCGGGTGGTGTGGGACGGGGAGCCGCTGTGCGTCCGCCCGCCGGCGGCCGGTCGCCCGCCCCGCGGCCGGGCAGGACGCTTCACCTGGGACCCGGCGGCGGACGAACTGACCGTGGACGCCACCCTGCGGGCGCTGGCCGGACCGGGCGCCCGGGGCGGCCTGCGGTCGGCGCGGGACCTCGCCGAGGCACTGGCACCCGACGACGGGCACCTGGTGCTGGCCGCGCTGATGGAGGCGGCCTCCGGCCCGGTGCCACCGGGGCTGCTGCGACTGCGCTCCGCCGAGGGCGGGCGGCGGCTGCTGGAACTCCGGCCGCACGGGGAGTACCGGGGGGAGCCGCACGAACCGGCACACGGGGAATCCCGCGGGAAGTCCCGGGGGAATCCGCACGGATCGGCCCACGGGGAGTCCCGGGGTGAGCCGCACGTCCACGCGCCTCCGTGGGAGGGCCCGGCGGGACCCGGCGCCCCGGCCGGCTCCCTGATCCACGGGCTCGTCGTCGACCCGGAGCCGGGTCCGCCCGCGGACGGCGCGGCCGATCTGCTGCCCGACGGGGTGTTCGCCTTCGACCGCCTCGGCCTGCTCACCTACGTCAACCCCCGGGCCGCCCGCCTCCTCGGCCGGCCGAGGGAGACGCTGCTCGGGCGGCAGCTCTGGGAGGCCGTGCCCTGGCTGGACCGGCCGGTCTACGAGGACCACATCCGGGCCTCGCTGCTGTCCGAGGAGCCGGTGCACTTCCAGGTCAGCCGCCCCCGGCCGGACGCGCCCGGCCCCGTCGCCCGTGCCGAGGGGGGCCGGGCCGAGGGCGACTGGCTGACGCTGTCGCTGTACCCCGGGCCGGACCTCGTCACCTGCCGGATCGTTCCGCTGGGCCAGGTCGCCGAGACGGCGGAGGGAGCCCCGGCCGACGCGCCCGCCCCGGGGACCGTCCCCACGGTGGCGCCCACCGCCGGGCCGTCCGCCTCCGGCCTCCCCCCGGCGGTGGTCTCCACCGCCCCCCTGTACCGGCCCATCGTGCTGGCCATCGCCCTCACCGAGGCGCTGACGGCACGCCAGGTCTCGGAGGTGGTGATGCGGGAATTGCTGCCCGCCTTCGGCAGCGGACGGCTCGCGATCTACCTGCTGCACGAGGACCGGCACCTCTACCTCGCCTGGGAGCACGGCTTCCCCTCCGGCTTCCTGCGCCCCTTCGAGGGCGTGGCGCTGGACGCGCGGCTGCCGGGGGTGGAGACGCTCACCAGCGGCCGGCCGCTGTTCTTCGAGTCGATGCACAAGCTCGCCGCCCTCTATCCGGGGATTCCGCTGGACGCCACCGAGGGCGCCCGCGCGTTCCTGCCGCTGATCGCCTCCGGGCGCCCGGTCGGCTCCTGCATCCTCGGCTTCGACCGCGAACGCGGCTTCAGCGACGAGGAACGCACGGTCCTCACCGCGCTCGCCGGGCTGATCGCGCAGGCCCTGGAGCGGGCCCGGCGCTACGAGAGCGAGGCGGCCCTGGCCCGCGGACTCCAGGAGGCCCTGCTGCCGCACCGGTTGTCCGCCCATCCGCGGGTGGAGACGGCGGGCTGCTATCTGCCGGGCACCCAGGGCATGGACGTGGGCGGCGACTGGTACGACGTGGTCGACGCGGGCGAGGGCCTCGCGCTGGTCATCGGCGACGTCCAGGGGCACGGGGTGCAGGCCGCCGCGACGATGGGACAACTGCGCAGCGCGGTCCGCGCGTTCGCGCTCGGTGACCATCCGCCCGGTGAGGTGATGAGCAGCACCAACCGGCTGCTCATCGACCTCGACCCCGGACAGTTCGCCAGTTGCTGCTACATCAGGCTCGATCCGCTCACCGGCCTCGCCCGCGCCGCCCTCGCCGGCCACCCCCAGCCGCTGCTGCGCCACCCCGACGGCCGCACCGACGTCCTCGACCTGCCCGGCGGGGTGGTCCTCGGCGTGGCCCCCGAGGCCGAGTACCCGGTGACCGAACTCCGCCTGGAACCGGGGGCGGTGCTCGCCCTGTACACCGACGGACTGGTCGAACGGGCGGGGCACGACATCGACGAGGGCATCGGCGCACTGCGCACCGCCCTGACCCTGGCGGGCGGCCGCGGCGCCTCCGCGCAGCCGCCCTCGCTGCCCGGCGTGGCGGGTTTGCTCACCGACCGGGCCCGCCGGGCCGCCGACCGCCCCGACGACATCGCGCTGCTGCTGACCCGGCTCCGGCCGTACAGCTGAAGCGGCTTGTGCACACTCCGGTCGGCTTCTTACCGTCTTTTCGCCCTCAACCAGTTTCGGCCGTACACGGACAGGTCACCCGGACATGACCACCCGTCGCCACACAGGAGAGTGTCATGGACAACTGGCGAGACCGCGCCGCCTGCCGTACCGAGGATCCCGACCTGTTCTTCCCCGTCGGCACGACCGGCCCCGCACTGCTGCAGATCGAGGAGGCCAAGTCGATCTGCCGCGGCTGCCCCGTCCGCGAACAGTGCCTGGAATGGGCCCTGGAGACCGGCCAGGACATCGGCGTCTGGGGCGGCACCACCGAACTCGAACGCCGCGCCCTCAAACGCCGCCGCCGAGCGACCGCGAGCCGCCAGGGCGGCACGGGCTGAGACGACGGCTCCACGGGGACACCGCCGAATCTTCGCCCTCTGCGGGACCAACTCACCGCGCGGGAGCGGCAGTCGCCCGGCGCGCGAGGACGATCCCCCCGAGCGTGCTCTCCGCCGACGTCAGCGCTCTGTGTCGCTCGACGGTGAAACCGGATGCGTCGAGCCGGGCGATCACCCGGTCCGGCCGCCGCCGATGGACATGAACCTTCATCGGGTGCCCGCCGTAGCCCTCCGTCTTCAGCGTCGATCCCTCACCGACATGGAAGCTGAGCAGCAGCGGCGCCCCGGGGCGCAGTACTCGCCGAAAGTGCGCGAGGACCGTGTCCATCTCCTCGTCGGGTACGTGGATCAGCGAGTACCAGGCGATGAGGCCGGCCACCGAGGCATCGGGGAGGTCGAGTCGGGTCATGGAGCCGAGGTCGAACCGGACACCCGGGTGATCACGCCGTGCGACCTCCAGCATTCCGGGCGACAGATCGATCCCGAACGCGTCCAGGCCCAGGCCGCACAGGTGGGCGGTGACTCTGCCGGTCCCGCACCCCACGTCCGCCACGGGGCCTCCGCCCCGCCCGCGCACCAGATCGGCGAACAGCTCCAGAACAGCGCGCTCCTCCGGGTGCTCCGCCAGGAGGTGGCTGGTCAAGCGCGCGTAGTCGGCGGCCACGGTGTCGTAGGACGTCCGGGTGTCGTCCAGCCAGCCGCCGTTGTCCCGTCCCTGTTCCACGGCCCGACCCTACTCGGGCCCCGGGGGCTCGGGATCGGTCGTGGCGGCCCCGCTGGGCTCCCCCGCATGCCGGGTTCCGAGCTCCGCGTCATCCGTGCCTTCCTGTCCGCGTTCGCCCGACGCCGGGCCGCGCGTGTCCTCGAACCGCCCGGCGGGCTCGCCGTGTACGACGAGGCATTCCGGCATTCCCGGGCCGACAACCAGGTCGTCGTCGACGGGGCCGTCGCCCCGGAGGCGCTGCCCGGCCTCGCGGAGGAGGCGCTCGGGCGACCGCCGTACCGGCTGGTCTCCGTGCTCGACGACGACATCGGGACCGCGTGTGCGGGGCCGCTGGTGCGGGCCGGGTACGCCCGTTCCGTGCGGGCGGTCATGCGGCACGAGGGCCCGGTGCCGCCGGGCCGGTCCGCCGCCGAGGTGGAACTCGACGCGTTGCGTGTCCCGCTCGCCCGGCGGTGGCGGGGGTTCCTTCCCGGGGCCGACGAGGAGGGCGGGCGCCGGCTCGTCGACCGGCGGGAGGCGCGTCGGCGCGGGGCGGACGTCGTGCGTTTCCTCTCCGCCTCCACGGCGGACGGGGAGGTCGCCGCGTGGGGAGACCCGTACCTCGACCCGGCGACCGGTACCGCGCAGATCGAGGACCTGGTCACTTCCGAGGCCCACCTCGGGTGCGCTCACGGGGACGCCGTCCCGACGACGGCGCTGCGCCTGGCCACCGACGCGGGGCGGGGTACACGCTTCCTGATCGCCGACGCCTCGGACTGGCCCCGTGGGTGGTACGAGCGCCGGGGCTTCGCCGTGATCGGCCACACCCGCCGCTTCACGCGCGGCTGACCGGGCGGGTTCCGCGCCAGTGGAGGTGTCTCGTTCCCGCCCATCGGCCCGATACTGGGTCCGTACCGCACCTGAGACGAGGACGACCGAGCGATGGTTTTGCACATCAGTGCCACCAATCCGGAGCATCCGGGTCTGTTGCTGTCCCTGCCCTGGCAGTTGCCCTTGGAGGAGTGGCCCGAGGACGTGCTGGTGCCGTTGCCGCGGGGGATCTCGCGGCACGTGGTGCGGTACGCGCGGGCCGGGGACGAGGTCGTGGCCGTCAAGGAGCTCGCGGAGCGGCCCGCGGTGCGGGAGTTCGAGCTGCTGCGGGACCTGGACCGGCTCGGCATCCCGGCCGTGGACGCGCTCGCCGTCGTCACCGGCCGTACGGACGCGGCCGGCGGGTATCTGGAGCCGGTGCTGATCACCCGGCATCTGCGCGGCTCGATGCCGTACCGCTCGATGTTCGAGACGACGATGCGCCCGGCCACCATGCACCGGCTGATGGACGCGCTCGCCGTGCTCCTGGTGCGGCTGCACCTGGCCGGGTTCGCGTGGGGCGACTGCTCGCTGTCCAACACCCTGTTCCGGCGGGACGCGGGGGCCTACGCGGCGTACCTGGTGGACGCCGAGACCGGTGAGCTGCAACCGCGGCTGAGCGAGGGGCAGCGCGACTACGACCTCGATCTGGCCCGGGTCAACATCAGCGGGGAACTGCTCGACCTGGATGCCTCCGGGGCGCTGCACCCCTCGGTGGACCCGATCGAGTTCGGCACGGAGATATGCGACCGGTACGCCGGGCTGTGGCGGGAGCTGACCCGCACCTCGGTGTACCCGGCGGGCAAGTACCACTACATCGACCGGCGCATCCGGCGGCTGAACGACCTCGGCTTCGACGTGGCCGAGATGCAGATCGAGAGCTCGCCCACCGGTGACACGGTGACGTTCGTGCCGAAGGTCGTCGACGCCGGGCACCACCAGCGGCAGTTGCTGCGGCTGACCGGTCTGGACACCGAGGAGAACCAGGCCCGCCGGCTCCTGAACGACCTGGAGTCCTGGATGGCCACCCAGGAGGACCACACCCCCGGGGACCCTCCCCCAAGCTCTCGGCTCCGCTCGAGCAGGGGGTACCCCCATACGACCCGCCCCGAGGTCCTCGCGCACCGCTGGGTGCGGGACGTGTTCCGGCCCACCGTGCGGGCGGTGCCGGTGGAACTGCGCGGGGCGATGGACCCGGCCGAGCTGTACCACCAACTGCTGGAGCACCGCTGGTTCCTGTCGGAGCGGGCGCAGCACGACATCGGCCTGGACACGGCGGTCGAGGACTACGTCGCCCATGTGCTGCCCCGGGTCCGGGACGCGGTGCCGGACGCCGGGGCGGCAGGACCGGCCGCGGGCGCCGCCGGGACCCCCGCCGCCCGAGACACCCCCGCCGGCGGAGACACCCCCGCCGCTGGTGACACCGCGGCCGGACGGAGCGCGGCGGCCCCGGCCCGGCCGGCCTGAGGCCCGCCCCCGCTCAGGCGGGCGGGACGACCGCCACCGGGCAGGGCGCGTGGGCGATCAGCGCGTGGGCGACCGAGCCGACGCGCGGCCCGACGGCCAGCCGGCTGGCGCGCCGGCCGACCACCATGAGCTGCGCCCGGTCGGCGACCGACAGCAGCACCTGGCCCGCGCTGCCGATCTCCACGTGCTCGGTCACCGGCACGTCGGGGAACCGTTCGCGCCACGGCCGCAGTGCCTCCTCCAGCGCCTTGCGCTCGAAGGGCTCCATCCCGCCGGCCTCGTCGAGGAGCTGCATGGAGCCGGGGCTGTAGGCGAAGACCGGCGGCAGGCTCCAGGCGCGTACGACCCGCACGCCCGCGCCCCGGGCGGCGGCCGCCTCGAACGCGAACCGCAGGCTCGCGGCGCTGTCCTCGGGGCCGCCCTGCTGGCCCACGACGACCTCGCGGCCCGCCGCCTCCTGCGCGGGCCGGTCCTTTGAGCGGACCAGCACCACGGGGCGCGCGGCCTCGCCGAGCACCTGCTGGCCGATGGAGCCGAGCAGGAAGCCGAGGACGGCGCCGTGCCCGCGGGTGCCCAGCGCCAGCAGTTCGGACCGGGCGGCCTCGGCGACCAGCGCGTCGACCGCTCCGCCCTCCACCACCTCGGCGGTGACGTCGAGCCCGGGGTGCTCCCCGGTCACGGCCCGCTCGACCTCGGAGACCACCGCGCCGGCGCCCTTGGCCTGGGCCTGCTGGTCGTCGGCGGCGACGAAGTCGTACGTCTCCCAGCGCCATACGTGCACGATCCGCAGCGGCAGTCCGCGCCGGACGGCCTCGCGTGCCGCCCAGCGGGCCGCGGCCGTGCTCTCGGGCGATCCGTCCACTCCCACGGTGATCGGGCGGGTCATACGGCTGCCTCCCTGGGCCGCCGGCCTCGGCCGGCATCTGCTGTTGCTCGACTGCTGCTGAACTGCTGCTCGACTGCTGCTGGACGCGTCACCGGCCGATCCCGGCCGGCGCCCGCGCGGCCCGGCGGGAAACACCGGCCCCGGACGTCACGCTACCGGGGCCCTGCCCCCGCTGCCCGAGGCGAAACGGCCCCGTCGAACATACGATGGTCCCTGGGCCGGCACCCGACCGGCCCGGGGTGGGAGAGGCGATGGCACAGCCCGCAGCGCCGGCGCGGACCGTGATCCTTACCGTGGACGACGATCCGGGAGTCTCCCGCGCCGTCGCCCGGGACCTGCGGCGCCGCTACGGCGAATCGCACCGCGTGGTGCGCGCGGAGGACGGCGAGACGGCCCTGGACGCGCTGCGCGAGCTGAAGCTGCGCGGCGACCAGGTCGCGGTGATCCTCGCCGACTACCGGATGCCGCGGATGAACGGCATCGAGTTCCTGGAACGCGCGATGGACATCCACCCGGCGGCGCGGCGGGTGCTGCTGACCGCGTACGCGGACACCAACGCCGCCATCGACGCGATCAACGTGATCGACCTGGACCACTACCTGCTCAAGCCGTGGGACCCGCCCGAGGAGAAGCTGTACCCGGTCCTGGACGATCTGCTCGCCGCCTGGCGGGCCAGTGACCACCGGCCCGTGCCGGTGACGAAGGTGGTGGGCCACCGCTGGTCGGCGCGGTCCTCGGAGGTCCGGGAGTTCCTGGCCCGCAACCAGGTGCCCTACCGCTGGTACTCGGTGGACGAGCCGGAGGGCGGCCGGCTGCTGGAGGCGGCCGGGCAGGACGGGCGGCGGCTGCCCCTGGTGGTCACCCCGGAGGGCACCCCGCTGGTGGAGCCCGGGGACGCGGAGCTGGCCGGTCAGGTGGGCCTGGCGACGACGCCGACGGAGGAGTTCTACGACCTGGTCGTCATCGGCGGCGGCCCCGCCGGGCTCGGCGCCGCGGTGTACGGGGCCTCGGAGGGGCTGCGCACGCTGCTGGTGGAGCGGCAGGCCACCGGCGGCCAGGCCGGGCAGAGCTCCCGCATCGAGAACTACCTGGGCTTCCCCGACGGCGTGTCCGGCGCGCAGCTCACCGGGCGGGCCCGCCGGCAGGCGGCCAGGTTCGGCGCGGAGATCCTCACCGCCCGCGAGGTGGCGGGCCTGGAGGTCAACGGCGCCGCGCGCACCGTGCGGTTCTCCGACGGTTCGGCGGTCGCCGCGCACAGCGTGATCCTGGCGACGGGTGTGTCCTACCGGCAGCTCGACGCGCCGGGGCTCGCGGAACTGACCGGGTGCGGGGTGTTCTACGGCTCCGCGCTCACCCAGGCGCCGTCCTGCGCGAACCAGGACGTCTACGTCGTCGGCGGGGCCAATTCCGCCGGGCAGGCGGCGATGTACCTGGCCCGCAACTGCCGTTCGGTGACGCTGCTGGTGCGGGGCGAGTCGCTGACCGCGTCGATGTCGCACTACCTGATCCAGCAGATCGAGGCGACGCCGAACATCTCGGTGCGCACCCGCACGGTCGTGGAGGCGGCGCACGGCAGTGACCAGCTGGACAAGCTGTCGCTGCGCCACGTGGACTCGGGCGAGGACGAACTCGTGGACGCGCAGTGGCTGTTCGTGTTCATCGGCGCGGCCCCGCTGACCGGCTGGCTGGACGGCACGGTGCTGCGCGACCCGCACGGGTTCATCCTGGCCGGCCCCGACATGACCAGCGACGGCTCCCCGCCGCCCGGCTGGGAGCCGGTCCGGCCGCCGTACCACCTGGAGACGAGCGTGCCGGGCGTGTTCGTGGCGGGTGACGCGCGCGCCGCCTCGGCCAAGCGGGTCGCCTCCGCCGTGGGCGAGGGCGCGATGGCGGTCATGCTCGTCCACCGCTATCTGGAGCAGTCGTGAGTCCCCGGGACGCCGGGCGGAGGGAGCGGTCGTGAGCGGACAGCCGGAGCCGTGCGACTGGACGGAGCTGAGCTCGCTCTTCCTGTTCGAGAAGCTCACCGAGGAGCAGCTCACCCGGCTGTGCCGGGAGGGACGCGTGGAGCGGTTCGAGCCGGGCCCGGTGTACACCGAGGGCGACCCGGCGACCTGCTTCTACGTGCTCCTCGAGGGCACGGTGGTGCTCTCCCGCCGGGTCGGCGCGGACGACGTGGAGACCAACCGGACCTCGCAGCGCGGGGTGTACGCGGGCGCCTTCCAGGCGTACCTGGGCGACCGGGCACGGGCGGCCCGCTACAACGGCTCGCTGCGGGTCACCGAGCCCTCGCGCTTCTTCGTCCTGCCCGCGGACACGTTCGCCGAGGTGATGCGGGACTGGTTCCCGATGGCGGTGCACCTGCTGGAGGGGCTGTTCTTCGGGCAGGAGAACAGCCGGCAGATCATCAACCAGCGGGAGCGGCTGCTGGCGCTCGGCTCGCTGTCGGCGGGGCTGACGCACGAGCTGAACAACCCGGCGGCCGCCGCGGTGCGGGCCACCTCCGCGCTGCGCGAGCGGGTCGCCGGGATGCGGCACAAGCTGGGCGCGATCACCGCGGGGCGGTACTCGCGGGAGACCCTGGTGACGCTGGTCGACATCCAGGAGCGCACGGCCGAGCAGGTCGCCAAGGCCTCCCCGCTCTCCCCGCTGGAGGCCTCCGACCGGGAGGACGCGCTGTCCGACTGGCTGGACGAACACGGCATCGACGACGGCTGGCGGCTGGCCCCGGTGTTCGTGCAGGCGGGCCTGGACACCGACTGGCTGGACCAGGTGGCGGCGCTCGTCGACGAGGAGACCCTCGAGGGCGCGATCCGCTGGCTGAACTACACGGTCGAGACCGAGCTGCTGATGAACGAGATCGAGGACTCCACGACCCGGGTCTCCACCCTCGTCAACGCGGCCCGGCAGTACTCCCAGCTCGACCGGGCCCCGTTCCGCTCCGTCGACGTGCACGAGCTGCTGGACAGCACCCTGCTGATGCTGTCGAACAAGTTCGGCGAGGGGATCTCCCTGGTCAAGGAGTACGACCGCACGGTCCCGGAGGTCCCCGCCTACCCGGGCGAGCTGAACCAGGTGTGGACCAACCTGGTCGACAACGCGGTCGCGGCGATGGCCGCCACCGGCGGCACGCTGACCGTGCGGACGGCGCGGGACCACGACCGGGTGCTGGTGGAGTTCCGGGACACCGGTCCGGGCGTGCCGGCCGAGATCCGCGAGCGCATCTTCGAACCGTTCTTCACCACCAAACCGGTCGGCGAGGGCACCGGGCTCGGCCTGGACATCTCCTGGCGCATCGTGGTCCGCAAGCACCACGGCAGCCTGGACGTCGAGTCGGTCCCCGGGGACACCCGGTTCCAGGTCCGGCTGCCCCTGACCGCACCGGACTCCCAGGACCAGGAAGCGCAGGAGGAGGCGTCATGACCACGTCCGACAGTGACATGAGCGGAATCGACCCGGGTGTGCCGCCGAGCGGCGAGGGCTGTGTGGAGTGCGAGGAGGCCGGCGGGTGGTGGTTCCATCTGCGGCGCTGCGCCCAGTGCGGGCACGTCGGCTGCTGCGACTCCTCCCCCGCCCGGCACGCCACCGCGCACTACCGCGCCACCGGCCACCCGGTGATCACCAGTTACGAGCCTGGCGAGGAGTGGTTCTGGAACTACGCCACCGAGGAGCTGCGGCCGGCCGGCCCCGCCCTGGCGCCGCCCGGGAGCCATCCCGCGCAGCAGCCGACCCCGGGCCCGGCCGGCCGCGTCCCGGCCGACTGGCGGGACACCCTGGCCTGACCGCGACGCGAGGCGCGGGCGCCCGCGGGGGGAGCTACGACCTGCGCCGTTTTCCCCGGCCCCGGCGGGGAACCCGCCGCGCCATGGTGAAAATCGGCTACACGATGATGACCGAGCAGGCCGGTCCCCGCGCCCTCGTCGACCATGTCGCGCAGGCCGAGGGCGTCGGTTTCGACTTCTCCGTGACGTCGGACCACTACTTCCCCTGGCTGCGCGAGCAGGGCCACTCCCCCTACGCGTGGGCCGTCCTCGGCGCCGCCGCCCAGGCCACCTCGCGCATCCCGCTGATGACGTACGTGACCTGCCCGACCTTCCGCTACCACCCGGCGGTGGTGGCGCAGAAGGCGGCCACGCTGCAGCTCCTGTCCGAGGGGCGGTTCCGGCTCGGGCTCGGCGCGGGCGAGAACCTCAACGAGCACGTGGTCGGGGGTGGCTGGCCGGCGGCAGACGTCCGGCACGAGCGCCTGGAGGAGGCCGTCGGCATCATCCGCGACCTCTTCGGCGGCAAGCACGTCACCCGGCACGGCACCCACTTCGACGTGGAGTCCGCGAAGCTGTGGGACCTGCCCGACGAGCCCCCGCCGATCGGCATCGCCGTCTCCGGCGAGCAGTCCTGCAGGCTGGCCGGGCACCTCGCGGATCTCGTCATCGCCACCGAGCCCAAGAGCGAGCTGATCGAGGCCTTCGAGCGGCACGGCGGCACCGGCAAGCCCCGGGTGGGCCAGCTCCCGGTCTGCTACGACACCGACCGGGACGCGGCCGTGAAGCGGGCGCACGAGCAGTTCCGCTGGTTCGGCAGCGGCTGGAAGGTCAACGCCGAACTGCCGCACCCGGACTCCTTCTCGGCGGCGACCCAGTTCGTGACCGAGGAGGACGTGGCCGCGTCGATCCCGTGCGGCGACGATCCGGAGGCCTTCGTGGAGGCCGTCCGCCCGTACGCGGAGGCCGGCTTCACCGAGATCGCGCTGGTGCAGATCGGCGGTGACTCCCAGCCCGCGTTCCTGGACTGGTCGGCGAAGACGCTGCTGCCCGCGCTGCACGACGCCTTCGACTGACCGGCGGGGTCGGGTCGGTCAACACCGGGCCCGTGCAAGGAAGTTGGCGGGCACCGGCGATAATGCCGTCATGCCCGAGCACCTCCCGCCGCCGTCCTGCGCCCCGTACTCCCCGGGCCGGTCCGCCCGGTTGCCCGTCGTCATCGTCGGAGCCGGTCCGGCCGGGCTCGCCCTGGCCGGTGTCCTGCGGGGCGCCTCGGTGGACTGCGTCGTCCTGGAGGCGGAGAGCAGGCGGTTCATCGAGACCCGGCCGCGTGCCGGATTCCTGGAGGAGTGGGCGGTCCGGGCGCTGTGGCGGCGCGGGCTGGCCAGTCCGGGACTGCTGGAGGCGCAGCGCCAGAGCGAGTGCGAATTCCGCGTCGGCGGTGAGCGGTACCGCTTCGGCTACGCGGAGCTCTCCGGCCACCATCACGTGGTCCATCCGCAGCCCCTGCTGGTCACCGATCTGGTGCACCACTACGCCGACGTCCTCGGCGGCGACATCCGGTTCGGGGTGCGGGAGGTGGAACTCCACGGCATCGACACCGACACCCCGGCCGTGTCGTACACCGATCCCGGCAGCGGCGCCCGCGTCCGGCTGGAGTGCGAGGTGATCGCCGGATGCGACGGCGCCCGGGGCGTGAGCCGGGCCTCCCTCCCCGCCGAGTACCGGGAGCCCGCCCGGCTCGACTACGGCATCGGCTGGCTCGCCCTGCTCGCCGAGGCGCCCCCGTCCTCCGACTGCGTCGTCTTCGGCGTCCATCCGCGGGGGTTCGCCGCCCACATGGCGCGCGGCCCCGGGACGACCCGCTACTACCTTCAGTGCCCGCCGGGCGACGACCCGGAGAACTGGTCCCACGAGCGCGTCTGGTCGGAGCTGCGCCTGCGGCTCGAGGCGGCCGGCGCCGCACCGCTGACCGAGGGCAGGCTGGTCGAGAAGCGCGTCCTCGACCTGCACAACCAGGTCGCGCGGGCGGTGTCGTACGGCCGGCTCTACCTGGCGGGGGACGCCGCGCACCTGGTGGCGCCGATCGCCGCGAAGGGCATGAACCTCGCGCTTTTCGACGCGCTGGTGCTGGCCGACGCGCTGGTGGCCCACGTCCACCGGGGCGAGAGCGAAGGGCTGCGTGCCTACGCCGCCACGAGCCTGCGGCGGGTGTGGGAGTACCAGGAGTTCTCGGAGTGGTTCTGCGAGCTGCTGCACGGTCCGTCCTCGGGCGACCCGTTCCGGGCGGGAATGGCGGCCGCCCGGCTGGCCCGGTTGTTCGACTCGCCCGCGGCGGCGGCCTCGTTCGCGGAGGTGTACGTCGGCGCCGCCTCCGAGCGTCATCTCCCCGAGTTCTCCCCACTTCCGACTTCCGGTTGACTTTCGGTCACTTTGAACGCCTGCCGCCTCACTCTCCGTACCACCCTGGGACGCGGGTCTCCGGTGTGCGGTGAGGGATGGCGATGGGCCACGAGCGGGTCTCGGTACGAGAGTTGGTCGCCGGGCGGTACCGGGCGGGCGAGACCGTCCACCGCGAGGAGGGACGCCTCCTGCTGCGGGGCGAGGACACCGGGACCGGACGTGAGGTGCTCCTCGTCCGCTCCCGGCCGTCCGCGCACCCGCGCGCGGACACCCCGCCGCGCACGGCGGAGCGGGTGGTGCGCGAGACGGCCCGGATGGAGGACGCCTGCCCCGGCCGGATCGCCCACGTGCTGGACGTCGTCGAGGAGTACGGCGGGCACGGCGAGTACGGCGGCGGTGCCGAGGGAGGCGGCCCCCTGTGGACGGTGCTGCGGCCCGTCGAGGGCGTTCCCCTCGGGGAGCTGCTCGGCCGGGGCGCGCTGTCTCCCGCGCGCGCCGCCCACATCGGGCTCGCGCTCCTGGACGTGCTGCGGGCGGCGCACCGGCAGGGCATCGTCCACGGGGACCTGAGCCCCGGTCAGGTGTTCGTGGGCGCGGACGGCGGGGTGGTGCTGACCGGCTTCGGGCTCCTCGGCTCCGCACCCGGCCGCCGGGTCACGGCACCCGAGTACGCATCTCCCGAACAGGCGCACGGGGAGTGCGCGGGGACTCCGTCGGATCTGTGGTCGCTCGGGGCGCTGCTCTACGCGATGGCGGAGGGGCGGCCCCCGTTCCGTGACCGAGGTGAGGCGGCGGCGACACTGCGCGGGGTGGCACGGCTGCCGTTGCGGCCTCCCTCGCACGCCGGCCCCCTGGCCCCGGCCGTCACCGGGCTGCTGCGGCGCGATCCGCAGGAGCGGGTGCCGGAGGAGGCCGTCCGCAAGAGCCTGACCCGGCTGCTGCGCGTCTCCCCCGCGGCGGACGCGCACTTCGGCGAGGGGCCGGCGCCCGCCGAGGAGCTGCCCGGAGAGGGACCGCGGGCCGGCGGCGGGCGCCCTCTGCGGCTCGCGGTGCTGCTCGGGACGGCGCTGGCGGTGGCCGCGTGCTCGCTCGCCGTGTACGCCACCCGGGGCGGCTCCGGCGGCGAGGGCACCGTCGTCTCGCGCTCCGCGCCCACCGCCTCCCGCCCGGCGGCGGTCGTGCCGGGCGGGGCCGGGGAAACAGAGCGCACGTCCTCCACCGCCCCTTCCTCCCCGCCCGCCTCGTCCACCCCGTCGTCCCCGGCCACCACGGCCGCGCCGTCCTCCTCCCGGCCGCCGGCGGGCGCGGCCGAGCGCTTCGCACGGCAGCACGCGCCCGAGGGGTTCTCCCTCGACCTGCCGGCCGGCTGGCACCGGGTGTTCGAGGACCGGCGCACCGACGGCTCCTACCGCGTGGCCTTCGGCGCCCAGGGGGACCCGCGCACCCTGCTGGTCACGCACAGCCTGCGCCTCGAGGCGGACCCGGTGGCCGACTGGGCTGCCCTGGAACCGGCCCTGCGCCGCTCGTACCCCGGCTACCGGCGGCTCGGCGCGATCACGCCGGTGACGTACCGGGGCCTGCGGGGGGCCGACATGCGGTGGCTGGCGAGGGACGGCGGCGTCAGCACCCGCACCCTCGGCCGCGGCTTCCTCCTCGACGGCCGCTCCGGCTACTCGCTGCGCTGGACGGCACCGGCGGCCGCGTTCGACGAGGCCGTCAACAGGCGGGCCCTGGACCGCGTGCTGCGCACCTTCCGCTTCCCCGACGGCTGAGGAAACAGCGCGTGCACCGAATCACCCGTCTGGTTGAGCATCTCCGGCCCATCGCGGGTACTAGGGGTCTCTACCGCCTTTCGTCGCTGGAGCGCTTCATGATCTCGTCGGTGCACAAGACCCTGGTCATGGAACTCATGTCGGGCATGTCCGGCCGGTTCCCGGTGCTGACCCATCTGGAATACGACGCCACGGACCCCTTCGCCGTGACCGCGTCGTTCAGCCACGAGGGCCGGCTCCTCGCCCAATGGAGACTCGACCGGCAGATGCTGGCCGAGGGACTGCTCGGGCCGGTGGGTGAGGGGGACGTCCGGCTGCGCCCGCAGTCCACGGGGGTCTGGCACGAACTGCGCCTGGAACTCTTCGGCGACGCCCACCCCGACGGGGGGCGGCACCACGCGGTGATCCTCGCCTGGGCGCCGGCCGTGGCCTCGTTCCTGGAGGAGACCTACGAGGTGGTGGAGCTCGGCAGCGAGACGGTGGGCGTGGACGACTTCCTCGCCGAGGTCATCGGCAACGCCTGAACACCCGTCACGGAAGCCTGTGGGGAAGTCGATCGCCGCGCGGGCACCGCGCGTTGTCACGAAGGTGTGACGAACATTCGTGCGTCAAAGGTGGAGAGCCGGGTAGGCGGAGCGGTACACCCTTCCTTGGGGAGCTTTACGGCTCCGTTGTCAGTGCCGTCCGCCAGAATGGTGATCATGCTCCGAGTCGTCCGTGACCCACGCCCGCCGATCAGCCCCCGCGACACCGACGTCCTGCGTCTGATCGCGACGCAGCGCGCCCCCGTCATGCTCACCGTGTACGCGGACGGGCGACGACGGTACGGGTACTGGCGTGCCGTCACCGATGCCGCGGGGCGGGGCGGCTGCCAGGTGGCGCTGCCGACCGAGGAGTGCGAGGAGCTGCTCGCGGCGGGGCGGATAGCCCTGGGCGAGCCGGTGACCGACCGTTCCCGGACGGTCTACCCGGTGCGGGCCGTGGAGCGCCCCCGGCGGTACGCGGCGCCCGTAACCCCCTCCGTGCCGGTCGCCCCGAGGATTCCCGCGGTCGCCTCCGTGACGTCGCGCCGCACCGCGCTGACGGCCTGAGGGCACCCGGCCCGCCCGGGGAGGCCGACGCGCACGCGTGGCTCCCGGCGCCCCCGTCGGGGGCGCGGGAAACCGCACGCGTCCTGCCGGACCCCTACCAGCGGGCCTCGACCTGCGCCTTGATGCGCCGCTCGTACAGGTCGCCGATCGCCCGCAGTGTCTCCTCGGGCAGCTTCGGCAGGTGGCCCGCCGCCGCGTTCGCCCGTGCCTGGTCCGCCGAGCGGGCGCCGGGGATGACCGTCGTCACGCCGGGCTGCTGGATGATCCACGCCAGCGCCGTCTGCGCCGGGGTGAAGCCCTCGGGCGCCAGCGCCGCGAACTCCGCCGCCGCCTCCACGCCGGTGGCGAAGTCGACCCCGGCGAAGGTCTCGCCCTGGTCGAAGGCCTCGCCGTGCCGGTTGAACGTGCGGTGGTCGTTCTCGCCGAAGACGGTGTCCTTCGTGTACCGGCCCGACAGCAGCCCCGAGGCGAGGGGCACCCGGGCGATGATGCCGACGCCGGCCTCCCGGGCCGCCGGCAGCACCTCGTGCAGCGGCTTCATGCGGAACGGGTTGAGGATGATCTGCACGCTCGCCACGTTCGGGCGGGCGATCGCCGTCAGCGCCTCCGCGCAGGTCTCCACGCTCACGCCGTACGAGGCGACCCGCCCCTCCTCGACGAGGGTGTCCAGGGCGTCGAAGACCTCGTCGGAGGAGTAGACGGGAGTCGGCGGGCAGTGCAGCTGCACCAGGTCGATCCGGTCGACGCCGAGGTTGCGGCGGGAACGGTCGTTCCAGGCGCGGAAGTTGTCCAGTACGTAGTTCTCGGGGATCTGGTCCACCCGGCGGCCCATCTTGGTGGCCACCGTCACGTGCAGATCGGGCCGCCCCAGCAGGAACGCCGCGATCGTCTGCTCACTGCGGCCGTCGCCGTACACGTCGGCCGTGTCGAAGAAGGTCACGCCGGACTCGGCGGCCGCCTCCAGCACCTCGTGGGCGTCCTTCTCCTCGACGTCGCCCCAGTCGGCGCCGAGCTGCCATGTGCCCAGCCCCACGACCGACGCATGCTGACCCGACCTGCGGAATTCGCGCTCATCCATGGGCCCAGTCTCGCACTGGCCCTCGGCGGCCCCTCGCACCACCCTGCCGGAACGACGAGGCCGTCCGCCGGTTCACCCGGCGGACGGCATGCGCGGCGTCCCGTCCCTCACACCTTGCGCCAGCGGGCCATCGCGAACGAGAAGAGACCGAAGAGCACGAAGCCCGCGGCCACGCACACCAGCAGCCACGGCCCGGCCGGGGTGTGGGCGAAGGAGCGCAGGGTGTCGTCGAGCCCCTTGGCCTTGTCCGGCTCGTACTCGACGGCGGCCCGGACGGCGAAGACACCGGCGGCCGCGAAGACCAGCCCGCGGGCCGCCCCGCCACCGACACCGGTGATGTCCACCGCCTGCCGCGCGCGCCGGGACATCTGCCCGAGCTTCAGCTTGTCGTGGTACTTGCGCATCACCGCGCGCACCCCGATCCACACCCCCGCGGCCGCGATGCCGATCCCGGCCAGGCCCACGATCCACTGGCCGCCCGGCATCTGCAGCACCTTGGCCGTCATGTCCTTGGACTGCTTGTCGCTGTTCCCGCCGCCGCCTCCCCCGCGGGAGCCGGCCGCGAAGAGCAGCACCGAGGAGGCGACGAAGGCGTAGAACACGAAGCGGCCCGCCGAGGACAGCCGCTTGGTCGCTTTGCGGCCCTCGGGGCCGCCCGCGCCGAAGACCGCCTCGGACAGGCGCCACAGGGCCATGCCGACGAGGCCGACCGCCAGCGCCCACAGGACGACGGCGCCGAACGGCTTGCCGGATATCTCGGCGAGTGCACCGCCCCGGTCGGCCTGGCGGTGGCCGTCGCCGAAGGCGATCTGCAGGGCCAGTGCCCCGACGAGCAGATAGATCACTCCGCGTGCGCTCAGGCCGGCCCGTGCCGCGCCCTCCGTCGCCGCACCCCGCGCCTCGCGGCCGGTGCGGGGCCCTCCCCGGCTGGTCAACGTGCTGACATCCATCTCGACCTCCCGGGGTCCGGATGCCCCGGGTTCGGCGGGCGACACCCGAACGCCGCCCGCCGGCCGGCAAGAGGGGCGGAGGACTCCCGCCGGGCCGCTCGCGCCCTACGCGGCCCGGTTCTGCAGACGGAGTTCCAGTTCGATCTCCTGGTCCCCCGAGACGTGCCCCAGTTCCTCGACCGTGAAGGTCTCCTCCAGGGCCTCCCGCAGACGGGAGACCGCCTGCGGCTCGCCCTGGACCTCGGCCTTCACGGGACCCGAGAGCCGGGGCGGGCGGGGGGCGTCGGGGGTGCCGGCGGGGGCGGACGTGTCGAAGGTCCCCGTCCACATGGTGGGCCGGGAGCCCTCCGTGTCGTGCGGCGGGGCGTCGTCGGCGCCGCGGTCGGAATCGAAGTGCCGGCACAGCTCGGTGAACAGGTGTCCGGCGTCCGTGGCCGAGCAGTCGCTGAGGACCACCTGGACGTTCGGGGCGGACTGGGCGGGCGCGTTCACGGTCGTTCGTCTCCCTCGTGCTGGATGCCTTGGCTGTCTGCGGGGCTGTCGGGGCGGGCGCGGGGCCCGGGCGGTGGGTCCGAGGTGCTACTCGGTGGTGGGGGCGAACCCGTCGGCCCGCACGTGCGGCATGACCCGGCCGGCCACCCGGTAGCGGCCGTTGGGCACGTCCGCCGCGCGTGTGATGTGGACGGCGAGCGGCCCCGCCCACTCGTAGCCGTTGCGCGCGCCGTGGCGCGCCAGCCGGTCGGTGAGCAGCATGCCCACCCGGTCGCCGGCCCCGGCGAGCCGCTCGTGGACCTCGGGGTCCAGTTCGACGGCGTAGGCGTTGGGGGCCAGGATCCGGTTTCTGCCGCATCTGACCGCGTGGCGGTCGCACTCGCGCCGCAGGGCGTCGAGCAGTTCGACGGGGTCCTTGGGGAAGAGGTGCCCCAGCAGCCTGTTCTGGAAGCGTTCCAGGGCTCTCTCCCAGCCGGTCGGCCCGGTCGCGGGGGCCGAGTGGTCCCGGTCCGGCCTCTCCTCCCGGCCGCGCCGTCGCGGGAGTGCGCTCACCGCTCGCACCCCCGCCTACCGCTCGCCCTCGAAGTCCTCGGGACGCACCTCGGCGTCCTCCAGGGCCTCGCGCATGGTGCGGCCCTCGGCCGCCTCCCGCTCGTGGCGGCGGGTGGCCGCGTGCTTCTCCAGCACCTCGTCGGTGGTGTCGGTCTTCGGCCGGTTCTCCTCGGGGACCGTCATGGTCTGCAGCTCCTCGTCCTCGTGTCTCGCCCGGTTCTCGTTCGTTTTTCCTGCCTCGCTGCGGCGGGTTCCCTGATGACGGCGTTCGACGCCTGGTGCGCGCCGCCGGCCGTTCCCCGGCCCTGTCCGGCATGTGGGCGCAAGCTCCCTGGTCACAGCCTGCGGTGGACTATGTTGAGGGGCCCGTGGGACGGGACCCCGTGGGACAAGAGGAGGCGCACAGGTGCCATCGCCGCAGCAGGCTCGCGCTCAGGCGTCCGCGATCACTGCGGGCGGCACGGCACCGGCCCAGGACGCCTCTCCGACCTCGCGGCTGCGGGAGCTGTTCGAGGGCCCGGGGCTCTCGCCCGCGCACCGGCGGATCGCCCAGTACCTGATCGAGCACCTCACGGAGGCGGCCTTCCTCTCCATCACCGATCTCGCCGAGCGGGTCGGGGTGAGCCAGCCCTCGGTGACCCGGTTCGCGGGGGCGGTCGGTTTCAGCGGATATCCGGCGCTGCGCGAGCGGCTGCAGTCCCTCGCGCTCGGCTCCCTCGGCAACGGCGTCCCGAGCGCGCCCGCCGAGCAGCGCGGCAACGAGTTGCAGGCCGCGGTCGACGCCGAGATCGAGAACCTGGAGAATCTGCGCCGCGACCTCACGGACCCGGGCCGGGTGATCGAGGTCGGCCGGGCGCTGTCGCGCTCGGCGCCGCTGACCGTGCTGGGGCTGCGGATCTCCGTCTCGCTCGCGGAGTACTTCGCCTACGCCGCCCGGCGCATCCACCCCGACGTGCGACTGGTGACGCGGGGCGGCAGCGTCGCCTACGACGCCCTGCTGCAGTCGCGGGAGGCGGGCGGTACCTGGTTGCTGGCCTTCTCGCTGCCGCGGCACGCGCGCGAGACGCTCACGGCGCTGCGGGTGGCGCGCGGGGCGGGGCTGCGGGTGGCGCTGGTGACCGATCTGGCGCTCGGGCCGCTGGCGGAGGAGGCCGAGGAGGTCTTCGCCACCGGCACCGGCTCACGGCTGGTGTTCGACTCGTACGCCGCGCCGGGCATCGTGGCGGCGGCGCTGCTGCAGGCCATGACGGACGCCGATCCCGAGCGGACGCAGGCCCGGCTGGAGGAGTACGAGCGGATCGCGGAGGAGCACCACTTCTTCCTTCAGGACTGAGTTTCTTCTCCCAGGACTGAATTTTTTCATGTTCTTGCATAACCCCCGGTATATATAAATACTCCTCTGCATGGCCCTGACGACCTACTCGCCGATCAGCACCGACTGGCCGTGCCAAGTGAAGATCCCGGGCAGCTACGACTGGGAGCGCTCGGCGGTCAAGTGGCTGCGCGAGCTGGTCCCGGCCCGCTACGGCAGCTACCCCGCGCTCCTGCGGCATCCCGTACTGCTGGCCCGCCACGCGCAGATCCAGGTGCGGCACGAGATCCGGGTGGCGCGCACCGCGCTGCAGACGGCCCGGGCGGAACTGCCCGCGCTGGGCCTGCCGGAATCTGTGATCGAACACACGATCAAGCTGTACGCGGCCGAGGTGCTGCAGTTGCAGCACATCGCCCGCAGCGTCCGCGCGGTCAGCGAGGCGCTGGCCGACGCGTCCGGCGCCCCTCGCCAGGGCCGCACACCCGGGGAGATCCCGGGCTCAGGGCAGTGATCGGGACACCCCGTATATGACATGCTCGTCGCGTGACGAGCGATTCCGCGCTCCCCGAGAGGCCGAGCGCCGAACCCAGCGTGGTCGCCCTGGCGAAGACAGTGGCCGTGCAGCGGGCCGAACTGGACCGGCTGCGCACCGCCACGACCGCGGCGGCCGTACTCGAGCGTGCCAAGGGTGCGGTGATGGCTCTCACGGGGCGTTCCGCGGAGGCAGCGCACGAGGAACTGCTGCGCCGTGCCGAGGCCGCCGGACGCACCCTCGCCGAGGAGTGCCGGCTCACGCTCGACGGCACGGCCGGCGGCGCGTCCGTTCTCGCCGGGGCCGCCTCCGGCGCGTGCGCCGACCCGGCCGCGTCCGACACGGACGCGGGCTCCCTGCCCTCCCCCGCCGAGGGGACCGGCCTGGCGGACGCGGCCGAGGGCTCCGCACCGGCCGACCCCGCCGTCCTCGCGCGCATCGCCGAGTCCCTGGCCGGGGTGTCCGGCCCGCAGGAGATGGCCCGGAGCCTGCGCGCACACCTCGCCGAGGCCGTGGCGGCGGACGGCGTGCTGCTGTACGCCGGACTGCCCGCGGGCGGGCTGCGGCTCGCCGGGTACGCGGGCGTCGCCGACACCGTCGTCGCCCAGTGGCGGCACGTGCCACCACTGAGCGGCATCGCGGCCCTGGAGGCGATACGCAGGCGGCGGCCCTACTGGCTGGACGTTCCCGGGGAGGAGAAGAAGTCCTGGTCGCTGATCGGCGCCCCGGAGCACTGGCCCACCCGGGCCTGGCTGCCGGTCCTCACCGAGGGCGGGGCCACCGCCTCCCTGGGGATACTGCGCACCACGCAGGCCGCGTTCACCCCCGCCGCCAAGGCGCTGCTGCGGGCGACGGCCCGGCTGTGCGCCGAACGGCTCCGTGACTTCCTCACCGTGCCGGACCACACGGACGAGCGGCTACGGGACACCGTCCAGTCGGTTTTCGACGCGCTGCCCGGCTCCGCCGTCCTCCTGCTCCCCGTGTACTCGGCCTCGGGAGAGCTGGAGGACTTCCGCATCGAGGCGGCCGCCCCGCGCGCGGTGGACATCGCCGGCCGCCGCGGGCGTGCCCTGGTCGGGCTGCGCGTCCTGGCGTGCTACCCCACCCTCGCGAGTGAGCCGCTGTGGGAGGGGTACCGCCGGGCGCTCGACACCGGGGAGCCCTACGAGGGCGAGCCCTTCGTGTACCACGAGGTCGTCGCGGGCGCCCCGCAGAACTCGGCGTACTCGGTGCGGGCCGTCCGCTTCGGCAAGGCGCTCGTGGTCACCTGGATCCGGCACGACGCCTCGGACCGCGAGGAGCAGCGCCTGGCGGAGCTGCAGCGGCTGGGCAACCTCGGCTGGGCGGACTGGGACCTGGTGGGCGGCCGGGCCGTCTGGTCCCCGCAGGTGTACGCCATCCTCGCCCGCGACCCGGCGCGCGGCCCCCTCTCGCTCACCGAACTGCCGGAGCACATCGCGCCGGACGACGCGTCCACGGTGCGGCGGGCGGTGGACGAGCTGCTGTCGAAGGGCCGTCCGCTCGACATCCCGTTCCGCGTCGGGACGCTCCGGGGCACCCGGCACCTGCGGCTCGTCGCCGAGCCGGTGACGGACGCCGACGGCGTCCCGCTGGAGGTGCACGGTTTCCTTCAGGACCACACCGCCCAGCGCAGCGCCGAACTGGCCCTGGTGGAGAGCGAACGCGCGATGCTGACCCAGCACGGCGCGCTCCTGGCCGAGCGCACGCTCGCCGACCGGCTGCAGCACACCCTGCTCCCGCTGCCGCGGCAGTCGCTGGCCCTCGCCGGGCTGCGGGTCGACGTGGCGTACCGGCCGGCCCAGTCGGGCATCCACGTGGGCGGCGACTGGTTCAGTGCCATCGAACTGCCCGACGGTTCGGCCCTGTTCGTGGTCGGTGACGTCGCCGGGCACGGCATAGACGCGGTCGCCACGATGGCCCAGCTCCGCTTCACCGCGAAGGGCATGATCATCACCGGTTCGACGCTGACCGGCGCGCTGGCCCGGCTCAACGCGCTGCTGCTGCACACCCACGACTCCAACACCACGGCGACCCTGGTACTGGCGCGCTACGAACCGGGGCCGCGCCGGCTGACCTGGGCGCAGGCGGGGCATCTGCCGCCGCTGCTGCTGCGCGGGGGCGGCTCCCGGTACCTGGACCGGCCGAAGGGCGTGCTGCTCGGAGCGCGGCACGATCCGTCCTACACCGAGGCCGAGTTCCACCTGGAGCCCGGGGACCATCTGCTGTTCTACACCGACGGTCTGGTCGAGCGGCCCACGGAAGGGCTGGACGAGGGCCTCGACCGGCTCGCGAGGGCGGCCTCCTCCCTGCGCGCGGAGGGCCCGGGCCCGCTGCGACCCCTGCTGGACACGATGCTGGAGGGCGAACTGCGCGACGACGTCTGCGTGCTGGACGCCCATCTGCCGGTGGACTCCGGCTGACCCCTCCCGCTCTTTCGGTCCTTCCGGCCCGTCCGGGGCGCTAATCGGCGCCCGGCGGGGAAGGTTGCGGGGGAGCGGTCCGCACCGAGGGACCGCGGACCGACGGGGACCGGACATCGCGGGCACGCGGAGACGCGGGCACGCGGACACCCAGCAGCACAGGGAAGGCGCATGGATTCCAGCACGTGGACGCTGATCGTCGTGGTCGCGCTCGTCTGCGCGGCCGTTCTCGGTGCCGCCGTCGTGCTGCTGCTACGACTGGTGCGGACCCGTCGCGAGCTGCGGCGGGCAGGGCTGCCGACAGGGCCCCGCTGGGTGTTCTGGGGTGCCGTGGCCTATCTGGTCCTGCCGACCGACCTGCTGCCGGACCCGGTCTACCTGGACGACATCGGTGTGCTGCTGCTGGCCCTGCGGTCGATGAGCGCGCCGCTGCGGGCGGCGCGGCTCACCGGCCGGCTCCCGGGACGGGGCAAGGGGCGGGCCTCCGCCGACGGGGCGCCGCTCGGCCCGCCGGACGCCCCCGTGTGACACACCCGGGCACCGGCGCGCCCGTGCGGGGCGCACGGCTCAGAACGCGTAGCGGATCTCCAGCCAGGGCGCGTGCCGGGCGACGAGCGCGCGGACGGTGTCGACCGCCTCCCGTTTCACGCCGTTGCGGTACCGCACGTTGGTGTCACCGTTCTGGGAGCGCTTGGGCTGCTGGAGTCCGGGTGTCCACAGCAGGTCCTCGGCGCGCGGGTGCCAGCCGAGGTTGACCTCGTGCAGGGGCGCGTTGTGGGTGAGCATGATGACCTCGGCGCGGGCCTGCGCCTTGACCCGGGCGGGCAGGACGTCGTCCAGGTGCGTCAGCAGTTCCGCCCAGGCCTCGCGCCAGCCGGGCCGGATCACCACGGGCGAGAGGTTGAAGTGGACCTCGTACCCGGCGTCGAGGAAGTCACCGGCGGCGGCGATCCGCCGGGCGACCGGGCTGGTGCGCACGTCGAGCACCCGGGAGTCCTCCGCCGGCATCACCGAGAAACGGATCCGGGTCCGCCCGCGCGGGTCCAGGGCCAGCAGGTCGGGGTTGACGAACTTGGTGGCGAAGGATGCCTTGGCGGTGGGCCAGCGGCGGAAGGCGTGGACGAGGTCGGCGACGTTGTCGCAGACGAGGGCGTCGACCGCGCAGTCGCCGTTCTCCCCGATGTCGTACACCCACGCCTTGGGGTCGCACTGGTTCGGCTCCGTCTTGCGGCCCTGTGCCGCGACGTGCCGGCCGAGGTGGGCGAGGGTCCGCTCGATGTCGGTGAAGACGGTGATGGGGTTGGCGTAGCCCTTGCGGCGCGGCACGTAGCAGTAGGCGCAGGACATGGCGCAGCCGTTGGAGGGGCCGGGGGCGATCCAGTCGGCCGAGCGGCCGTTGGGCCGGGTCACGAGCTTGCGGCGGACGCCGAGGACGAGCGTCTCGCGCTTGACCCGCACCCACCGTTCGACGTTTCCCTCGTTGCCGTGCAGGTGCGGGATGCGCCAGTGCGAGTCGACCTCCGTCACCCGGGCCTCGGGAAAGCGGGCCAGGATCTGCCGGCCGCGCGGGGAGGCGGCCGCGGCGGGCTCGGCGTGGATCTCCCGGATCTCGAGCATGCGCCGGGCCTCCGGCGAGTCCCGGAACGGGGCGGCGCCCGCCGGGGCCGCCGGGGTCGCCGGCAGCTCGTCGAGGCCGAACAGGGCGTCGGGATCCCCGGCGGGCGGCCGGGGCGCGGGCTTGCTCATCGTCACGCTCCGGTGCCGGGTGGGGAGGGGCGGTGCGGGGGGCGGGATCGACATGTCGACTCAGCCGTCTCCAGGGTACGAGGGCCCCGTCCCCCACGGGGCTTGTGGCGCCTACGCTCTCCCCATGAAGCAGACGGAGATCATCCTGCGGGCCATCGGCGTGCTGACCGAGACGAACGCGCTGACACGCCGCATCGCCCAGGACCAGGACGCGGAGCTGGATCCGGCGGAGAGCCAGCTCGGCTCGCTGGTGACGGAGGTCTTCCCGACGGTCGAGGTTCCGGCGGACGCGGGACCGACGGAGGCGGGGCAGGCGGTCGCGGACGCGTACCTGCCGGCGGCCATCTCCCTGGTGGGGGCGTTCGCCTTCCTCTTCTCCGAGCTGGCGGACGTCCATGACGCGGGGCGGACCGACGTCACGACGGCGTCGTTGCTGCAGGACCTGGCACTGCGGCTGTCGCGGGCCACGGACGAATCGTAGGAGACCCGCGCCCTCTCGCGTTGGGCCTTTCGGGTGGTTTTCCGGCGCCGGGGCGTCCATTGGGGGCAATGGACGGCCCGGCGCCCGCAGAACGCACAGGAGGATGCGGATGTGGTGCCCGGGGTCCCTTCCCGGCGTGCCCGCGCAGGTCTCCCCGGCGTCCCACGAGAGCAAGCCTCCGATGACACACACCACAGAGACCGGGATGGTCACGACCGTCCCGGGTGAGTCCGCCGCCCCTCGCCCGCGTCCGGGCGCGCTGGTGGTGAAATGGCTCTCGACGACCGACCACAAGACCATCGGCTCCCTCTACCTGATCACGTCCTTCGCCTTCTTCCTGCTGGGCGGCGTGATGGCGCTGTTCATCCGCGTCGAGCTGGCCCGTCCCGGACTGCAGCTCCTGTCGAACGAGCAGTACAACGAGGCGTTCACGATGCACGGCACGGTGATGCTGCTGATGTTCGCGACGCCGCTCTTCGCCGGGTTCACCAACTGGATCATGCCGCTGCAGATCGGCGCGCCCGATGTGGCGTTCCCCCGGCTGAACATGCTGGCCTACTGGTTCTACCTGTTCGGTTCGCTCATCGCGGTCGGTGGTTTCCTGACCCCGGACGGTGCCGCCTCCTTCGGCTGGTTCGCCTACAGCCCGCTGAGCGACATGGTCCACTCGGCCGGGGCCGGACACGATCTGTGGATCATGGGGCTCGGGCTCTCCGGGTTCGGCACCATCCTCGGCGCGGTCAACTTCATCACCACCATCACCTGCATGCGCGCCCCCGGCATGACGATGTTCCGCCTGCCGATCTTCACCTGGAACGTGCTGCTCACGAGCGTGCTCGTGCTGCTGGCCTTCCCCGTGCTGGCCGCCGCGCTGCTCACCCTGGAGGTCGACCGCCGGTTCGGCGCGCACGTCTTCGAGGCGGCCAACGGCGGGGCACTGCTGTGGCAGCACCTGTTCTGGTTCTTCGGGCATCCCGAGGTGTACATCATCGCGCTGCCCTTCTTCGGCATCGTGACGGAGGTGATCCCGGTCTTCGCCCGCAAGCCGATCTTCGGTTACATGGGCCTGGTCGGCGCCACCATCTCGATCACCGGGCTCTCGGTCAGCGTGTGGGCGCACCACATGTTCGTCACCGGCGGGGTGCTGCTGCCGTTCTTCTCCTTCATGAGCTTCCTGATCGCGGTGCCGACCGGGGTGAAGTTCTTCAACTGGATCGGCACGATGTGGAAGGGCTCCCTCACCTTCGAGACGCCGATGCTGTGGGTGATCGGCTTCCTGGTCACCTTCCTCTTCGGCGGCCTGACGGGCGTTCTCCTCGCCTCTCCCCCGCTGGACTTCGAGGTGTCGGACTCCTACTTCGTCGTCGCCCACTTCCACTACGTCGTCTTCGGCACGGTCGTCTTCGCGATGTTCGCCGGATTCCACTTCTGGTGGCCGAAGTTCACCGGCAAGATGCTCGACGAGCGGCTCGGCAAGATCACCTTCTGGACGCTGTTCGTGGGCTTCCACACCACGTTCCTGATCCAGCACTGGCTGGGCGTCGAGGGCATGCCGCGCCGGTACGCCGACTACCTCGCGGCCGACGGCTTCACCTGGCTCAACACGATCTCCACCATCGGCTCCTTCCTGCTCGGGCTGTCGATGCTGCCCTTCCTCTACAACGTGTGGAAGACCGCCCACTACGGCAAGCCGGTCGGGGTCGACGACCCATGGGGTTACGGCCGTTCGCTGGAGTGGGCGACCTCCTGCCCGCCGCCGCGGCACAACTTCGAGTACCTGCCGCTGATCCGCTCCGAGTCCCCCGCCTTCGACCTGCACCACCGGGACATCGCCGTGCAGGAGATCGAGCCCGAGACCGGCCACCCCCGTGTCTGAACGGAACACGGAGGGGGACACGAGACCGGGGCCGACACGGGAGGACGGCCCCGGTCTCGTCAACCAGGTGGAGGGGTACCTGCTGTGGCAGGCGCGGGTGGCCGAGGCGGAGGACCGCGCCCGGGCCTTCGTCGCGGCCCTCGACTGGCTGACCGCCACGCAGCGGACCGAGGTCGAGAAGCGGTACACCGCGGACTGCCTGGCCCGGGCCCGGGGCGACCTGGAGCGCATCGCCCGGCGGATCACCGGCCTGCGCCAGGAGTACGAGGAGCGCTACCGCCTGCTGCGCGCGCGGTGCCTCGCCGCCTCGGTCGCGTGCACGGCCCTGGCCCTGGTCGCCGCCGTCCTGCTGCGCTGCCTGACCTGAGAGCGCGTCATCCCGGCGGGGAAGGACGGACAGGGCCGGCCCCGATGCGGATGGTGGGCCGGCCCCGTTCGCCGGGATCATTGTGACCTCGCGGTACGGGTCCGGGGCAAGGGGTGTGCGGTGACGCTCCCCTCGCTCCTTCCACACCCCGTGTGCGCCTCGCGCGCCCCGGGGTGGGCTTCAGTCCGCGCTCTCGATGCTCCCCTTGCGGTTGCGCCGGGTCAGCACGCGTTCGACGCGGGCCATCGGCGGGGAGGCGTGCCGGCGCAGCGCGGCACGCGCGGCGTTGGCGCCCGGGGCGCCGTGCACCCCGCCTCCCGGATGCGCGCTCGCCGAGGCCAGGTACAGCCTGCCGACCGGGGTCTCCGCGCGGCCCGAGCCGGGGATCGGACGGAAGAAGAGCTGCTGGTGCATGGCGGTGGTGCCGCCGTTGATGGCACCGTCCTGGAGGTTGGCGTTCATCGACTGCAGGGTGGGCGGGGCCAGGATCCGCCGGGCGCGGATCAGTGAACGGAACCCGGGGGCGAACCGCTCGACCTGCCGCTCCACGCGGTCGGCCATGAGTTGCTGCTCCTTCGCGTCCCAGGAGCCCGTCAGTCCCTCGTCGCCCGCGTCGCCCGCGATCAGGTGCGGCACGTGGGTATAGGCCCAGGCGGACTCGGTGCCCTCGGGCGAGCGCGGCGGGTCACTGGTCGTCATCTGGCCGAAGACGCAGAACGGCCGGTCGGGGACGAGCTTGCGGGCGATCTGGGCGGCGAACCGGGTCAGCTCGTCGACGCCGTCCGCGAGATGCACGGTGCCCGCGAGGGAGGCCGCCTCCTGCGCCCAGGGCACGGGCCCGTCCAGCGCCCAGTCGACCTTGAAGGTGGCGAAGTCCCACTGGAAGCGGCGCAGGTCGTCCATGAGCTGTGCGGGGAGGTGCTCGGGGTCCACCAGCCCGCCGTACAACGCGGGTGCCGGCACATCGGCGAGCACGGCGCGGTGGGCCGCCACCGTCTCCCCGCCGGCCGTCCGCACCGCGACCGCCCGGCCGCCGCGGACGACGATCCGCTCGACGCGCTCGCCGCAGCGCAGGCTGCCGCCGTGCGCCCGCAGTCTGCGCACCAGCGCCTCGGTGAGGGCGCCCGAGCCGCCGGAGGGCACCGGGAAGCCGTACGTCTGCCCGAGCATGGTCATCAGCCAGCCGAAGCCGCCGCTGCCCGCGGACTCGGGGGCGAGGTCGGCGTGCAGGGCGTTGCCCGCGAGCAGCAGCCGTCCGCCCTCTCCGCGGAACTCCTCCTCCCCCAGCCGCCGCACCGGCAGCACCAGGGAGCGAGCGAGCCGCAGTCCGCCCGCCGCGCGCAGCCGCAGCGCGAGCCTGGCGCCGGCGCGCACCGGCGGGAAGGGGGTGAACAGTGCGTCCAGCAGGTCGGCGCGGACGTGTTCCCACACCGAGTGCAGCGCGCGCCAGGACTCCCCGTCGCCCTCGGCGAAGGTGTCCAGGGAGGCGGCGGTGTCCTCGAGGTTCCGGCCAAGGACGGCGCACCTGCCGTCGCTGCGCGGGTGGGCGAGCACCCGGGGCGCGTGGGCCCAGCGCAGCCCGTACCGCTCCAGCTCCAGCGCCCGGACGGCGGGCGAGGCCGCGGCGAGCGGATAGAACGAGCTGAACAGGTCGTTGACGAAGTCGGGGTGCACGCCCCTGTCGTGGCGCACGGCGCCGCCGGGCTCGTCCTGTTCCTCCAGGACCTCCACGCTCCAGCCGGCGTCGGCGAGCAGATTGGCGGCGACCAGGCCGTTGGGGCCCGCGCCGATCACCACAGCGTCCGGCACGGCCGCCTCCCCGTCCCCGTCGCCGGGCTCGTTCCCGTACGGCTCATGACATCGCCGGCCTTGCGACGGGATGCCCGTCGATCGCGTCGCCGGTCTCCTCGCAGACCTTCGCCAGCCTGGCCAGCATCGCGCGGTGGCGGAGCTGGATGATCGGCTCGACGGCCGCGTTGTGCAGGGCGCTCCCGGCGCCCTGCAGGGGGTGCTCGTCCACGATCACCAGCGCGTGCTCGCCCCAGGAGCGCAGCTCGATGGCGATGCGGGCGGTGCCCAGCGGCCCCGCGTGCGCCTCGAGTTCGAGGACGCTGCCCTCGACGCACCGCCGCACGACGGTCTCGTTGGTGAAGGACAGCGGGCCGAGGCGGACCTCGTACTCGAGGGCGGCGCCCAGCTCGGGCCAGGTTCCGCGCACGGGGGTGGAGGACGCGGTCCCGACCACCCATTCGGCGTACCTGCTGCCGTCGGCGAGCACGGTCCAGACGTTCTCGGGGGCGGTTCTGATCAGCCGGTGGCGTACGGCCACGGACACCTCCGCGAGGCTCGGGTGTGCCGGTGGCACACGGTGGTCCGGGACCGGGTTCCCGCGCGGCCGCCCTTGAACCGTGCGCGGCGGGCGGCGGCCCGCGCGCTCACTCGGTGGCGGCGCGGTCGGCGCGGCCCCCGGCGCCCAGCGGCCCGGTGGGGCTCATGTCCTCCCGGGCGGCCGACCGGGGAAGTTGCCGTCGCGTGGCGCGGAGCACGACCGGTGGCACCGCCGCGCGCACCACCTGCACCGCGCGCAGCCACCTCGGTACGTACACGGCGGTGCGCCTGCGCTCGACGGCGTCGGCCAGGCGGACGGCGACCCGGGGCACCGGCGAGATCCGGTGGGCGGGCGGCGGCATCCGGCCGCGCAGTTCGTGCAGGGCGGCGTGCCGCTCACCGTCCCGGATCATGTCGGTGTCGGTCCAGCCGAGGTAGGCGATGCCCACCGCGACGCCGTGGTGGGCGAGTTCGGCGCGCAGGGAGTGGGTGAGGGCCTCGACGCCGGCCTTGGAGGAGCAGTAGGCGCTCATCATCGGGGCGGCGCCGATCGAGGCCAGTGAGCCGATCTGGAGGTGGTAGCCGGCCGTGCGCACCAGGTCCGGGAGGAACACGTGGGCGGTCTGGGCGCTGCCGGTGAGGTTGACGTCGATGATGCGCCGCCACTGGGCGGGGTCGCTGTCGAGGAAGGCTCCGGCCTCGGCGACGGCGGCGTTGGCGACGACGGCCGAGGGCGGGCCGAGGCGGCGCCGGATCTCCTCGGCCGCCGCCTCCAGGGACGTGAGGTCGGTGACGTCCGTCTCCCGGGCGAGGGCGGGGGTGGGCAGTTCGGCGGCCAGCCGCTCCAGTGCCGCGCCCTCGTGTCCGAGGAGTGCGAGGCGCGCGCCGCGGCGGGCGAGCTCGCGGGCGAGCTCCGCGCCGATGCCGCGAGCGGCGCCGGTCACCACGACCGTGCGGTCGATGAGTGGGCTGAGGGCCACGATGCCTCCCGGAGAACCGATGTCGTCGGCCCTCCGGGTGTCCGGGTACGGCTCGGGATAACCGGGGCGGGGGCGGGCGCGCTCGGTGGGCGGGGTGGGGAACGCACGCCTCTCCCCCGTTCCGGCGCCTCCCCCGGCCGGTTTCGGGCCGGCGTGGCGGTGCCCGTCTCAGGTGCGGCGTACGCCCCGCTGCGGCACCCCGGCCGCCGGCGCGGTGAAGCCGCCGGGGACCGGCGCGGCGGCACGGCCGGTGCCCCCCGGCGTCCCGTTCCCCGCCGGGGCGGGCCGCGGTGCGTCCGGCTGCCGGCGCCCTCCGGACGGGTCGGTGCCGGGTCCGGACGTCACGAGCGGCTCGGTCCCGGGGCGCGGGGAGGCCTGCGGCCGTGCCGCCCGCCCCGGCGCCACCGGCGGCTTCGCCGTGTCCCTGGGGGCCGCGCGGCCGACCACACGCGCGTGGGTCATCAGGGGGGCGCAGCGTTCGCACACCTCCGCCAGCGTCCAGACGCGTCCCACCGCGGGGTTGTGCCGCAGGACCAGCAGTACGGTGCCGCCGCACAGGACCTTCGTGCCCTGGTGGGCGGAGCACTGCTGCACCCGGCACTGGCAGGACGCGTCGCCGCGCACCGTGGCCGCCTTGGCGTGGGCGGCCGCGTGGGCCTCGGCGAACCGGCGCAGCGCGGCGACGTCCCGCGAGCGGGCCGGCATCCGGCAGGCGGCGCTGCAGACGACGGAGGCGGAACGGTCGCTGTGACCGGTGACCCGGACCGTCCAGATCCGTCCGGGACGGCGGGCTGCGGGAACCTCGGGATGTGCGAGTGCCACGGGCGGGATTCCTTCGTGAATGGGGGGCTGCTGCCGTGTGAGGGCGGCGCTCCGGTGCGGGCGCACAGATATCCCTACCCGCCCGGACGCCCGTTCCCGCCTCCCGACCCGCCGCGCTGTCGCCCGCCTCGCCCCGGAGGGTGAGCACCGCGTCCCACGGACCCCGCGCTTCACACCCGCAACGCGTCCTCGTGAGGCGATCCGGACCTTCCCCGGTGTTGCCCTCGCGGTCGTACTGTGACGTAATCGGATGACCCGCACGGGAGATCTTGGCGGTGCCGTGGCCGCGCCGGAAGGAGCGGCGGAGATGCGCGTACATCCGGACTCGTCAGGCGACGAGATGCCCGCGGCGCCGGGCGCGCTGCTCGACCTGCTGCGGGTCGCGGCCGTGGTCCTGGACGGTGAGGGGTGGATCGTCCTGTGGAGCCCGGAGGCCGAACGCCTCCTCGGGCACACGGCGGAGGAGGCCCTGGGGCAGCGCGCCGACCACTTCCTGGTGTCCTCCACGCAGCGGGACCACGGCCGTGAGCTGTTCGCGCAGGTCCGCGCGGGTGAGCACTGGGCGGGGGTGTTCCCGCTGCGTCACAAGGACGGCAGCGAGCGCCCGGTGGAGTTCCGCACCATGCGGCTGCACGACAGCCGGGGCGAGGTCCACATGCTGGGCCTGGCGACCGACGCCCGCACCGTGCGGAGGGTGGAGCGGGACCTGGCGCTGTCCCACATCCTCATCGCCCAGACGCCCGTCGGCATCGGCGTGTTCGACACCCGGCTGCGCTGGGTCGGCGTCAATCCGGCGCTCGAACGGATCAACGGGCTGCCGGAGTCGGCGGTGGTGGGCCGCAGGATCGGCGAGGTGCTGCCGGAGCTGGACTCACGGGTCATCGAGGAGCGGATGCGGCGCGTGCTGGAGACGGGCCGGCCGCTCCTGGACCAGCAGACGGTCGGGGCGACGGCGGCCGGTTCCGGGCAGCGGGCGTTCTCCGAGTCGTACCACCGCATCGAGGACGCGCGCGGGCGGGTGCTGGGGCTGGCCATGGCCATCATCGACGTCACCGAGCGCGAGAGGGCGGCGGCCGAGGTGGTGCGGGCGCGGGAGCAGCTCTCGGTGATCGCGGACGCGGGCGCGCGGATCGGCAGCACGCTGGACCTGTGGCAGACGGCGCGCGAGCTGGCCGACGTGACGGTGCCGCACCTCGCGGACCTGGCCGCCGTGGACCTGCTGGAGTCGGTGGTCGCGCACGGCATGGTCGCGCCCGTCATGGCGGACACCCACGTCGAGTTCCGGGCGCTGGCGGTCGCCTCCGGGTATCCCACCGACGCCATCCGGGCCGCCGACCCGGTCGGGCAGCTCGCCGTCTACAGTCCCTCGCGGCTGATCACCCAGTGCGTGCGGGAGGCGGAGCCGTGCCGGGTCGAGCACGTCGACGCGGCGACGATGCGGCGCATCGCCCGGGACACGCACGCCGCGAAGGTCCTGCGCGAGGCCGGGGTGCACAGCTATCTGGCGGTGCCGCTGCGGGCGCGGGGCGAGGTGCTGGGCACGCTCAGTCTGCTGCGGACGCGCAACGAGCGGCCCTTCGACGACAGCGACCAGGTCCTCGCCTGCGAACTCGCCACCCGCGCCGCGATGTGCATCGACAACGCGCGGCTGTACGGGCGGGAGCGGACCGCCGCGCTCACCCTGCAGCGCAGCCTGCTGCCGAGCGCGCCCGCCCGGCACGAGGGCCTCGACATCGCGGCGCGCTATCTGCCGGCGCTGAGCGAGGTCGGCGGCGACTGGTACGACGTGCTGCCGCTGGGGCCGGGCCGGACCGCGCTCGTGGTGGGCGACGTGATGGGCAAGGGGGTCCAGGCGGCGGCCATCATGGGGCAGTTGAGCACGGCCACCCGGGCGCTGGCCCGCCTGGACCTGCCGCCCGCGGAACTGCTCCGCCATCTCGACGACATCACGGACTCACTCGGCGACACCATCGCCACCTGTCTGTACGCGGTCTGCGACCTGCGCCGGGGCCGGTGCGTGCTGTCCAGCGCCGGCCATCTGCCGCCGGTGCTGCTGCGCCCCGACGGGGAGGCGGAGCTGGTCGAGGTGCCGCCGGGGGTGCCGCTCGGCGTCGGCGGCGCCGACTTCGGCACCGTGGAGGTCGACCTGACGCCGGGCACCCTGCTCGCGCTCTACACCGACGGGCTGGTCGAGAACCGGGGCGAGCCCATCGACGCGGGCCTGACGAACCTGACCCGGCTGCTGCGGGGCTCCCGGCTGCCCCTGGAGCGGATGGGGGACATGCTGCTGAGGACGCTGCGCCCCGAGCCGGACGACGACGTCGCCCTGGTGCTGGTGCGCACACGCGCGTGAGGGGCCCGGCACGACTCGGACCCCTCACCCCCGACCGATCCCCGACGGCGGCCTTTACAGGCCGGTCAGGGTCAGCCGGATCCCGGTGGGCGCGGTGTCCTGGATGTACGAGGCGAAGTCGGCGACGTCGTCGAAGGCGAAGCCGTACGCCTTGCCGTCCTCGGTGGCCGCGTGGACCGCCTTGGCGTAGTGGTTGGTCAGGTCGCCCCGGTAGAAGTCGGCCGCGCTCGTCGTCGGCTGGGCGGCGGTGCCGACCAGCGTCGAGCGGTTGAAGGCGGCGCCGAGGACGGCGGCCACCGGGCCGGTGGTGCCGTCGTTGGGGGCGGCCAGGGCTCCGTCGCAGAAGAGCACGTCGCGCGTGGAGGGCTTGGCGAAGGAGACGGAGGCGGGCCCGCCGAAGGTGAGCTGCTCACCGCGCACCCGGCCGGTGAAGGTGCCCGCGTTGGTGGTGACCTTCAGGTCCTTGCCGGTGTACAGGCTCCAGGCCTGGTCGATGTAGGGCGCGAAGTAGTCCTTGGCGAACAGGCCCGCGTCCAGGCCGTGGCCCGGGGCGATGATCCGGGTGTCGTCCACGACCAGCTTGGAGAACTCCTCGACCTGCTTGACGGCGGCGAACGCGGCGGCCCGCCCGCCGCTGCGCACGGTGCCGGTCGTCTGGTCCTTGTCGCCGGTGAGCCGGATGCTCATCGGGACGCTGAACATGTCGACCATGGTGGTGTTGCAGAACATGCCGGAGGCGTTGTAAGTGAACTCGGCGCAGTCGTGCAGCACCTTGTAGTTGGGGTCGGAGGTGACCCACCCGGCCGGGTACTGCAGGGCGGCGTTGCCGTTGCCGTCGGCGACCGCCTTGAACTTCAACTTCTCGCCGAGCGCGACGTAGATGCGGCCGGACATGTACGGCAGGGACAGCTTGGTCTCGCCGCCGCTCGCCAGCGAGAGGGCGTAGTCGGTGAAGCCGTCCGCGCCGTTGTCGGAGAGCGAGATGGGGGCGAGCGTGCCGTCCGGGGTGACGCGGACCTGCTTCCCGTCCTGGTTGCCGACGATGTAGACGTGCACGCTGGCGTTGGCGTACTCGCCGGTGTTGTTGACGATCGTCAGCGGCAGCGCGCCGCCCGCGGTGGTCTTCGCCTTGCCGTCGGCGGGCCCGGCCAGGGCGTACGGGGCAACGGCGGCGATGGCCGGGATGCCGACGGCGGCGCCGCCGAGACCGAACAGGACCTTGCGGCGGGTGAGGTTGCGCTGGTGACGGGGGCTCATGTGCGGTGCTCCTCGGTGCGGGTGGGGGTGGGGGGAGGTGCGTGGGGGTGCCTGCGGGGTGGGGACGGTGCCTCGGCCTGCGGCCGGTGGTGGGCCTTCTCGCCGGTCAGACGAGGGTCCACTTCTGGTTGGCGGTGCCGGAGCAGGTCCAGATCTGCAGCCGGGTGCCGTCGGCGGCGGAATTGCCCGTGGCGTCCAGGCACTTGTCGGAGCCCACGTTGGTGAGGTCCTTGGCGGAGGTGTACGTCCACTGCTGGGCCTTGGTGCCGTTGCAGGTGTAGAGCTGCACGGGGGTGCCGACGGCGGTGCCACCGCCGCGCACGTCCAGGCACTTGCCCAGGGCGCGGACGGTGCCGTCGCCGGCGAGGGTCCACTTCTGGGCGGCGACGCCGGTGCAGTCGTGGAGCTGGATGGGCGTCTCGTTCGCGGTGGAGGCGCCGGCCACGTCGACGCACATGCCGCCGATGCCCTTGAGCGCGCCGGTCCTCCCGGTCGTCCCGCCGCCGCTGCCGCCGGTGGTGGCGCTGTCGGAGGCGCTGACGTGGACGTAGTCGATCACCATGGTCTGCGGCAGGGAGGTGTTGCCGTCCGGGCTGCCCGGCCAGTCACCGCCGACCGCCAGGTTCAGGATCATGAAGAAGGGGTGGTCGTAGACCCACTTGTTGCCGTTCACGTCGGCCGGGGTGCGGGTCTCGTAGACCTTGCCGTCCACCGACCAGGCGATGCTGTCGGGCTTCCAGTCGACGGCGAAGGTGTGGAAGTCGTCGGCGAAGGCCTTGCCGTCGGGGAGGGTGTAGCCGGCGCCGATGCCGCCCGCGCCGGAGTAGCCGGGGCCGTGGAGGGTGCCGTGGACGGTGCCCGGCTCCTTGCCGACGTTCTCCATGATGTCGATCTCGCCGCTGCCCGGCCATCCGGCGCTGCCCAGGTCGTCGCCGAGCATCCAGAAGGCGGGCCAGATGCCCTGGCCGCGCGGGATCTTGATGCGGGCCTCGAAGTGGCCGTAGGCCTGGGTGAAGGACTTGGCCGTGTTGAGCCGGGCGGAGGTGTACTGGCAGGTGCCGTACCAGCACTGCAGACCGGAGTCGCTGTTCTTGCGGGCGGTGATGACGAGGTGGCCCTCGCCGTCCAGGGACGCGTTGGAGGTGCTGTTCGTGTAGTACTGCAGCTCGTGGTTGCCGTTGCCCGAACCGCCGTTCTCCAGCGTCCACTTGGAGGAGTCGGGTGCGGTCCCGGCGGCGCCGTCGAAGTCGTCGGACCAGGAGGCCGCGGCGGGGGCGGCCTCGGCCCTGTTGGCGCCGGAGGTGGTCGTCATGATGACGAGCGTGGTCACGAGGGCGGCCGCGGTCAGGACGAGGAGTCCTCCGAGCGACCATCGGCGTGCGCGATGAGCAGCCATGGCTGAACACACCTTGTCTTGTGGGGAGTCGGGGAGAGTCGGGGGTGGGACGAGTTGCGCGGGGGTCGGGAACATGGGGTGACTCGGTGCCGGGCGGCAGGCGGCCGGGGGAGCGCGGAACGCGCCCAGGAACTGAGAGCGCTCTCAGCTCGACCGGAAGCCGTCGGCGGGTTTCAGATGCTACGCACGACGGCTGCGGGGGCCAACCTCCTTGCACGGCAAGGAAAACGCGCTGACGTGCGGTTTTGGTGAACGAGGTGAGGAAGCGAGGATCGCTTAACCGGCCTTTAAGACGCGCTTAAGAAGATCCGTTCGGCTTTGCCCGCGAAGCCGGTTCCCTTCCTCGGCACCACCGCGGGTGCCCGGCGGCGAGGGCCGGAACGTCTGTCACCGCCGGGGCAGTTGGGCGGCCGCACTGTTCAGCAGCATGTCCAGGGCCGTCGGGTAGGCGCTGGTCACCATGCGCGTGGCCAGCAGTGGCGCGGCCTCCGCGATGCGCGGGTAGGTCTCGGCCGGCGCGTGCGCGTACGTCGAGCGCCACTTGCCCTCGTCCGCGCGCAGCGCCTCCTCGGGCAGCGCCAGGGAGGCCGCGTCCAGCGCGGCGAAGGCGAGGGTCTGGTCGATGAAGGCGTGGTAGATCCGCACCGTGTCCGGCAGCGGGAAGCCCGCGGTGCGCAGCAGGTCCAGGATCACCTCGTCGGCGGCCAGTTCGTTGGCCCGGCCGGTGACCCGGTTGGCGGTCAGCAGCGCCGCATGCGGGTGGGCGACGTAGGCGGCGTGGATGCGCAGGCCGATGTCGCGCAGGTCCGCCCGCCACTCCCCCGTCGGCCGCCGGCCGCTCAGGGCGTGCCCGATGAGCGCGTCGCCGATGGCGAGGGTCAGCTCGTCCATGCCGCGGAAGTAGCGGTAGAGGGTGCTGGGGTCGCAGTCGAGGGCGATCCCGAGCCGGCGGGCGCTGAGTCCGCCGCTGCCGTGCTCGCGCAGCAGACGCAGCGCGGTCTCGACGATCAGCCGCTCGGAGAGCACCGTGCCGCTCCTGGTGGGCCTGCGCCTGCGGCGCCGCTCCTCGGGAACCACCGGCTTCGCCATGCCCGACCCGCCCTCCGCCTCCCCGCCCCGCCCCGCTTCGGGGAAACCCGCCTCGCCGCGGCCTTATGCCAACACCATTGACCTTAGACCGTCCGGCGGCGTTGTATCGGCCGCACCCCGGGAACGGTTCGGGCCGGAGCGGACGGCCGGACCGGCCGGGCCGGAGAAGAGAGAGGGAGTCCCGTCATGCGTGTACTTCTCGTGGGGGCCGGCGGTGTGGGCACCGCGCTGACCCGGATCGCGGCCCGGCGCGCGTTCTTCGAGACGATGGTGGTGGCCGATCACGACCCCGCCCGGGCCGAGGCGGCCGTCGCCGCGCTCGACGGGGACGACCGCTTCCTGCCCGCCCGGGTGGACGCCGGCGACGAGGCGGCGGTGGCGGCACTGCTGGCCCGGCACCGCTGCGACATGCTCGTCAACGCCACGGACCCGCGCTTCGTGATGCCCCTTTTCCGTGCCGCGCGTGCCGCCGGAACCGGCTACCTCGACATGGCGATGTCCCTCTCCCGTCCGCACCCCGAGCGTCCGTACGAGGAGTGCGGGGTCAAGCTCGGCGACGAGCAGTTCGCGCAGGCCGAGGAGTGGGCCCGGGCGGGCGCCACGGCGCTGGTCGGCATGGGCGTCGAGCCGGGGCTCTCGGACGTGTTCGCCCGGTACGCCGCCGAGGAGCTCTTCGACGAGATCGAGGAGATCGGGGTCCGGGACGGCGCGAACCTCACCGTCGACGGCTACGACTTCGCGCCCTCGTTCAGCATCTGGACCACCATCGAGGAGTGCCTCAACCCGCCGGTGGTCTACGAGGCGGAGCGCGGCTGGTTCACCACGGCCCCGTTCAGCGAGCCGGAGGTGTTCGACTTCCCGGAGGGGATCGGCCCGGTGGAGTGCGTGAACGTCGAGCACGAGGAGGTGCTGCTCGTTCCGCGCTGGGTGGACGCGCGCCGGGTGACCTTCAAGTACGGCCTGGGCGAGGACTTCGTCCGGACGCTGAAGACGCTGCACGCGCTCGGCCTGGACCGCACCGATCCGGTGACCGTGCCGGGTGCCTCGGGTCCGGTGGCGGTCTCGCCCCGGGACGTGGTGGCCGCGTGCCTGCCGGACCCGGCGACGCTGGGCGGGCGGATGCGCGGCAAGACCTGCGCGGGCACCTGGGTGCGCGGCGTCAAGGACGGCGCGGCGCGGGAGGTGTACCTGTACCACGTGGTCGACAACGAGTGGTCGATGGCCGAGTACGGGTCCCAGGCGGTGGTGTGGCAGACGGCCGTGCAGCCGGTCGTCGCCCTGGAACTGCTCGCCACCGGCGCCTGGTCGGGGGCGGGTGTACTGGGCCCTGAGGCCTTTCCGGCCCGACCCTTCCTCGATCTGCTCACGGAGTACGGCTCGCCCTGGGGGCTGCGGGAGCAGTGAGTGCCGGCAGCCCGGCGGTCCGGCCCCACCTCGCGGCGTCGCGGAGCGTGGCCGCGAGGTGGCCGGACGGACAAGCGCCGACGGTCAGGCGTGCCGGTGCGAGCGGCGGTCGCCGGTGAAGAGTCGGTAGAGCACGAGCAGGATCAGCGAGCCGACGATGGCCGCGATCCACGTCGACAGGTCGAAGAAACCGTCGATCGAGTCCACGCCGAAGATGACCTTGCCGAGCCAGCCGCCCAGCAGACCACCGACGATGCCGATGAGCATCGTGACGATGATGCCGCCCGGGTCCTTGCCCGGAAGCAGGAGCTTGGCGATGGCGCCGGCCAGCAGACCGATCAGAATCCACGCGATGATGCCCACGGAGTCCTCCACTCTCGGGATGTGATGTACATGCCGTCGCATGTGCGTTCCTCATCCGTCTGCACCGAGAAGGCCGCCGCAAACCCACCGTTTGACAGACGCGCCGGTTTCCGCGTCCTCCGCGCCCCTCCGTGGGTCCTTCCGCTCCTCCGCCCGTTCGCGTCGTGCCGGCGCCGGGTTCCCGGGGCCCCGTCCCCCATGGGCCACGCGCGGGAACCCGGCGCCGGACTGCTCCGGAGGCCTTCCCCCACGGGGCCTGACCGGAGCCGGAGGGCGCCGCCCGGGTCACATGTGAAGCGTGCGGGCGAGCGCCGAGGCCGCGGTGGCGAGTTCCGGATCGTTCTCGGTGAGCAGCGGGGCGAGGAGGTGCCGGTCGGCCCGGACCGCGCGGCGGGCCTGACGCTCCCAGCCGACCCAGTCCTCGCCCTGGTGGAGCAGTTTCGGATAGGAGCGGGCCGTCAGCTCCCACTGGCGGGCCTCGGCGATGTTCCTGAGCAGGTCGACGACCCCGGCGCGGCAGGCGGCGTGCGGAAGCCGGGCGATCTCCCAGAGGAAGGGCACCGTGGGCGCGGTGGCCTGTTCCACGACGAAGCCGTACTGGCAGATCCGCTCGCGCAGTTCGGCCAGGGCGGTGCGGGCGACCGCCTCCTCGCCCCAGGCCAGCAGGTTCAGCAGGGACGGGACGGCCGCCGCGGAGCCCCGGGAGTCACGCATCCGGCCCCAGGGCACCCGCGAGAGGTTTCTCAGCGGTGCCGTGACGTCCGCCGCGGCCGGTGTCGCCGGCCGGTGCTCCGTTCCGGTCTGCTCGGTTGTAGCGGCACTCATGATGTCGGGCCCTTCCACGGCGCTCACGTCGGTTGTGCGGCGAAGCCGGCTGTACGCGCAGGTCGTGAGTCTGCGGTGCCCGCGGTCCCACTCCGCCACGACACGGCACTTGCCTGATGTCACGTCAGTTCACGCCGCCGGGGCGGGGGTTGACGCCGCTGCTATTATCCATGCCACAAGCGAGTCCGTGCAATTGCACGGGAAATTTCATGGAAGTTGGCCGGATGCGGACCCCGCCGCCCGGCCGGCGTCCGCCACGGGCCGGCGCCCGCGTGCGATCCACTGAACGACGGAACATCAGCAAGGAGACTGCGGTGCCCCACGTAGCCAATGGAGTGCAGGCAAGCTCATTGGACGCCCGGTGGATCAAGAGCCGGCACAGCAACGCGGAGGGCAACTGCGTCGAAGTGGCCGCCCTGACCGGCGGCGGCGTCGCGATGCGCAATTCCCGCGACCCCCACGGACCGGCACTGGTCTACACGTCGGCGGAGATCGCCGCCTTCCTGGCCGGCGCCAAGGACGGGGAGTTCGACCACCTGCTGTGAGACACCGCCCCGGGCCGGCAGGACGGCTCCCGGCGGAACGGGGCGACAAGGCACGGGGCGACAAGGCACGGGAGGACGCGGACGGCAACTCCCGGACCCGAGGGCTCACTTGGGAGAGCGCCGAAACGGAGCGGAGGTCTGCCACTTCCGGCGACCTCCGCTACCGGCACACCTCGGGATGCGATAATGCAGTCTCGTTCTCTGCCGGTCGACTGGGAGCCAGGATGTCCTCCACGCAGCACCGCGTCTCCCGCCTGGAGACGTATCTCGACCGGACCGAGCCCGCGCCGACCCTGCTGAAGATGCTGGTCGGCGTGCAGCTCGCCGGGTTCCGCGAGGACGCCGAACTCTCCCAGGAGCAGGCGGCGCGCGCCCTGGGGTTCAGCCCCGCCAAGCTCTCCCGCATCGAGGCCGGCAAGGGCCGCCGTCCTCCCGTCGAGGCGGACGTGCGCGCGCTGCTCGACCTGTACAAGGTCGACGAGTACGAGGCCTCGGTCCTGCTGAAGCTGCTCCGGCGCGCGGGCGAACCGGGCTGGTGGCAGCGGTACGACAAGCGGCTGATGCCCGAGTGGTTCGACCGGCTGGTCGGGCTCCAGGAGGCGGCCGCCGCCATCCGTACCTTCGAGATCCAGTACGTGCCGGGACTGCTGCAGACGCCCGCCTACACCCGCGCGATCGTCGAGCGCGGACTGCCGACCGCGTCGGCGACCGAGGTGGAGCGCCGGGTGGAGCTGCGGACGCGCCGCAAACGGCTGCTGGAGCGCCCGGACGCCCCGCAGTTCTGGGCGGTTCTCGACGAGTCCGTCGTGCTCCGCGTCCTGGGCAGCAGGGAGATCATGCGGGAGCAGTTGCTCCACCTGATCGACATGGCCGAGCGGCCCCATGTGACCGTGCAGATCATCCCGCTGGACGTGACCCGGGCCTCCGCGCCGGCCATCCCCGTGACGTACCTCCGCTTCGGCGGCTCACACCTGCCGGACGTCGTCTACCTCGAGCACATCAGGAGCGCCAACTACCTCGAGGACCGGGACGAGACGGAGGAGTACCGGCTGGCGCTGGACCGGCTGGCCGACGAGGCACTCGACCCCCGGGAGTCCCTGCGGCTGCTGCGCGAGACGGTCGCGAGCCGGTATCCAGCGTAGTAAGGGGGCCGGTCCCGCGCGGGACCGGCTCTCGCTCCGAAGGACCACGAAGGCCACGAAGGCCACGAAGGTTTCAGAGGCCGTATGAGCAGGCGGAACCCGGTCGGATCAGGGGACCCGGGCCACGCCGCCGAACTCGATCCACTCCTGTGTCTGCTGCCGGGGCGCCACCTCGGTGTCCGGCCGCCAGGTGGAGACCTCCACCAGACCGGGCGGGAGGATCTCCAGTCCCTCGAACAGCTCCGCCACGTCCTGCTCCCGGCGCACCCGGCCCCAGTTGCCCTGCGTGGTGGTGTCCATGAAGTCGGTGACGAAGTCCCGCACCTCGGGGTCCTCGCTGACCAGCTGGCACATGACCATCAGGCTGCCCGGCGCGAGCCGCTCCCGCACCCGCCGGACGAGGGCGAGCGGGCCGTCGGTCTCGCTGTCCGGTATGCAGTGCATGACCGAGACGAACAGCACACCGACCGGCTCGGAGAAGTCGATCAGCCGCTGGGTGTCCGGGTGGGAGAAGATCCCCTCGGTGTCCCTCATGTCCGCCTGGATCACGGCCGTGCGGTCGTTCTGGTCGAGCAGGGCCCGGCCGTGCACCAGCACCATCGGGTCGTTGTCGACGTACACCACCCGGGACTCCGGGTCGATGCTCTGGGCGACCTGGTGCACGTTGTCCTGGGTCGGCAGGCCGGACCCGTGGTCCAGGAACTGCCGGATGCCGTAGTCCTCGGCCAGTACCCGGACGACACGCTGCAGGAAGCGACGGTTGTTGATCGCCAGCACCCGTGTGCTCGGCACGACCCTGTCGAGTTCCTCGACCGCCGCGCGGTCGGCCGCGTAGTTGTCCTTGCCGCCGAGGTAGTAGTCGTACATTCGCGCGGCCGTGGGCACCGTCGCGTCGATCTCCCTGGACAACTCCCTACCAGGCTGCATTCGTTCCCCCATGATCCGTGCCGCGTCAGCCCTCAGCAGGATCAGACAGTACAGCCTCCCGAGCCGTCGTTCGACGGTTCCGCGAGGATCGGTTCCGGCCCGTGGCCCCGGCGTGCGCCCGGGGTGCGCCGGGGACGCGCGCGTAGGAGCGTAGGCGGGGGAAAGAGGAACCGCGCCGGCAGAGGGGAACGTCATGGACGGGCGTCTGGTGCCCGGCCTCGCGGGCCGGGAGGAGCGGGGCTGGCTGCGCGGCGCCCCGCCTCCCCGGTACGTGCGGCTGCTCCCGTACGCCCTGCTGCTGGGCATCGCCCTGCCGGGCCCGCTCAGCGGGCACGCGGTGGACATCGGCTTCCTGCTCGGCGCCGTCCCGCCGCTGGCCGTGCTCTCGTACGGGCCGCTGGCCACCGCCGCGCTCGGCGGGCTGGCCGTCCTGCTGCTGTACGTCCCGGCGGTGCGGGTGGACCATCCCGGCAACACGGACCTGCTGGCCATCTGCTTCATCGCCGTGCTCAGTGTCTTCGCCGCGCTGGTGCGCAGCCGCCGTGACGCCCAGCTCGTCACCGTGCGCACCGTCGCGGAGGCCGCCCAGTTCGCCGTGCTGCCGCCGCTGCCCGAGCGGGTCGGCCCGCTGGGCTGTGCGGGTCTGTACCGGGCGGCACAGCGGGAGGCGCTGGTCGGGGGTGACTTCTTCGACGTCCGGGACAGCCCGTACGGGATCCGGGCGGTGGTCGGCGACGTCCAGGGGCACGGGCTGTCGGCCGTCGGCACGGTGGTGTCGCTGCTGGGCGCGTTCCGCGAGGCGGTGCTCGACGAGCCCGACATGCGGGACGTCGTGGCCCGGCTGGACCGCCGCCTCGTGACCGACACGGCGGAGACCGAGCACGCCGAACTGTTCGCGACGGCGGTGCTCCTCGAGTTCTCGGCCGGGGCGCGCGAGGTGTCCGTGATGTGCTGCGGGCAGCCGCCCCCGCTGCTGCTGCGCGAGGGCGGGGCGGCCGAGCTGGACGTGCCGGAGGCGCCGCCGCTCGGTCTCGGGCTGGGCGAGGGGGCGCCGCAGCCCGAGCGGGTGCGGGTGCCGCTGCGCCGGGACGACCGGCTGTTCGTGGTCACCGACGGGGTGACCGAGGCACGCGACGCGGCGGGCCGCTTCTATCCGCTGCGGGAGCGGCTCGCGAGGCTGGCGGGGACGCGGGTGACCCCCACGGCGGCGGTCGCACGGGTGTGGGAGGACCTGGTGCGGTTCTCCACGCGGCTGGACGACGACGTGACGATGCTGGTGCTCACGCCCGAACCGCCCGAACCGCCGGAGATCGCTGAGGGACGACAAGCCCTGAGGGACGACAGGCCCTAAGGTCGGTGGATGGCGAAGTACTTCGACGTTCATCCCGACAACCCCCAGGCGCGCACCATCGGGCAGGTTGCCGACAGCATTCGTGACGGTGCGCTCGTGGTGTATCCGACGGACTCCTGTTTCGCTCTCGGGTGCCGGCTGGGCAGCCGGGACGGGATGGAGCGGATCAGGTCCATCCGACAGCTCGACAGCAGGCACCACTTCACCCTGGTGTGCCGGGACTTCGCGCAGCTCGGCCAGTTCGTGCGGGTCGACAACGACGTGTTCCGCGCGGTGAAGGCGTCCACCCCCGGCAGCTACACGTTCATCCTGCCCGCCACTCCCGAGGTGCCGCGCAAGCTTCTGCATCCGAAGAAGCGGACCGTCGGCGTGCGCATCCCCGACCACCGGGTCGTCCAGGCGCTCCTCGCCGAGCTGGGCGAGCCGCTGCTGTCCAGCACGCTGCTCCTGCCGGACGAGGAGGAGCCGATGACGGTCGGCTGGGAGATCAAGGAGCGGCTCGACCACGTCGTGGACGCCGTGATCGACTCCGGCGACTGCGGGACCGAGCCGACGACGGTCGTGGACTTCTCCAGCAGTGAGGCGGAGATCGTCCGCCGGGGCGCGGGGGACCCCTCCCGGTTCGAGTGAGGGCGGCCGGCGCCCGGGGTCGGGGGCCGGTGGGGCCCGCCGGGTGAACCGGCGCGTGCCCCACCGGCCCGCGTGCCCCGGGACCGTCCACGCGGGGCGTGGCGGAACGCGGACCGCGACGGCCGGGTGACGGTCGGCCGCGCGGCGCCGACGGCCACCGCGGTCCCGCGGCGCGGGCGATGGCCGTCGCCTCCCTGCCCACGGGAGGCGGTTCCTCGGGCGGCCGGTGCGCCGGGCGCGTGCGGCCGCCCACCCACCGTCCTGCACCGGGGGCCGGCGCACCAGACCCGATCCGGCCTGTGCGTCCGGCATTTTCCGCGGGCCGTGGCGCGCGCTCGCGCAGGTCACGGACGGGGGCCCGGCACATGCCGGAAGGCGGGGGGCCGCGAGCAGGAACATCGGGGGCGCCCGGCGGTGGCCGGTCCTGCCGTCCGGGGGCGTCGGGCCTGCCGGGTCGTGCGCGCCGGCGGGATCCCGCGGACGGCCCGCGCCCGGAGGCACAAGCGGAAGGGGCCGCCGTGGGCGGGCCGTGCGGGTCACACGCTGACGACCGTCAGTCTCGCATCCGCCGCCTTCCGTGTCGCGCCGGAGCGGGTCGGCCTCCGTCCGGCCCCTTCCCCGCCCGGGCCGAGTGCCCGGGCGGCCCGGGCCGAGGGGCACGCCGGGTGCCTCGCGGCCGCCGTCCGGCGGGTCGGCGTGCCGGAAGCGGGCGGTGGTTGCGAAGCGGTGGCGCCGGATCGCTCCCGAGATGCGAAAAGGGGGTGTTTGGCCGCAGAGTGGCAGGGCAAGCGGAATTTCGTGCTTCGGACCGGAGGCGCGCCAGCGGGAGCGGTACATCGGCTCTGCCGGACATCCGGTGAACCGAGCGGTCCGCCTCCCGCGGTCATCCCTGACAGCATCGTGGAGGAGCTGTTCCGCATGCTCACTGACACCCCCACAAGCCGTCCCGGCGCCCCCGCTCGTCCCACCACCCGTGGACCGCGAGCGCACGACGACGCGCCCGACACGGCTTCGGACTTCGCCCGGCTCGCCGCCCTGGAGGACGGCCCCGAGCGCGAGGCGCTGCGCGACGAGCTGGTGACGGCCTGGCTGCCCATGGCCCACCGGATCGCGGGCCGCTTCCGCGACCGCGGTGAATCGCTCGAGGACCTGCGCCAGGTCGCGGCACTGGGCCTGGTCAAGGCGATCGACCGGTACGACTGCGAGCGCGGCGCGTTCGAGAGCTACGCCGTGCCCACCATCACCGGCGAGATCAAGCGCCACTTCCGTGACCGCATGTGGGCCCTGCGGGTGCCCCGGCGGGTGCAGGAGCTGCGCAACAAGGTGCGCGTCGCCCGCCGTGAACTGATGCAGAGTCCCGGCTCCCCCGAGCCGTCCGCCGCCGACGTCGCCCGGCACACCGGGCTGACCGAGGAGGAGGTCGGCACCGGGATGGAGGCGCTGGAGAGCTTCAGCACCCTGTCGCTGGACGCGGCCATGTCCGCCGACGACGACGCCTACAGCCTGGCCGACACCCTCGGGGTGGCGGAGGCGAGCTACGACGTCGTCGTCGACCGCGAGGCCGCGAAGGAGGGGCTGCGGCGCCTGCCCGAGCGGGAGCGGGCCATCCTGTACATGCGGTTCTTCCAGGACATGACGCAGAACCGCATCGCGGACCGGCTCGGCATCTCGCAGATGCACGTCTCCCGGCTGATCAGCCGCAGTTGCGCGCGGGTGCGCGAGGAGGCCATCGGACGCGCCGGCGACCGCCGCGACCGCTCCGGGCGCCCGGACGCCGGGTGACCGCACGGCACGCGTCCCCATGGCGCCGCCGCCCCTGACGCTCCCCGCCCCGCGCACCCCGTTCCTGTTTCCGCGGCTTCACCCGTGTCCCGTTCCCCTCCCCCCTCCCGGTCCGCTCGGCCGCCGACGGACTCACCTCCGTGACCAAGGAGTGCACATGCTGATGCCCCACCCCGCGACGCTCCGCAAGCTCGTCGAGGAGTACCAGGCGCTGGCCGCCCTGGAGTCCGCCGAAGGCGTCACCAAGTCCGGTCAGCGGGCTCAGGACCTCGCGTACACCCTGTGCGTGTCGACCGGCACGCGTGACGTCCAGCAGGCCCTGGACTACGCGCGGCAGTACCTCGCCGCCGCCGGCGAGCAGGTGGTTCCGGCCGTCGTGCCGCTGCACGCGCGCCCCGCCGTGCGGCGGGAGACGGCACGGTCCCTGCGGGAGCCCGCCGAGGGTGTCGGTTTCTGACTCCGGTCACGGCGAAGGAGCGGCCCGTCGCGGGGCGAGCGGCGGCGGGCCCTCTCGTTACAGCCCCCGGCAGGCGGGCACCCGGGGGGCAGTCGGGGCGCGGCCCCCGCGGCCGGTCCCGAGTCCGTCCGGGCAGGAAGAGGAGACATCATGACGACGTCACAACCCGATCCGTCCCAGCCCTCCGGTCCGACCGGCGAGCGCGCCACTCCGGACGACCTGCTGCACGCCCGTTCCGACGCCGAGGTCTCCCCCGAGGACGTGGTGCTCGCCTCCGGGAAGGACCTCACCCCGGACAACCTGGAATGGGCCAGGCGCAAGCTCGCCGCGGAGGGTCCGGCCGCGCTGGACAAGCTCCTTCCCTGACGACCTCCGCGTCCCCGCGGTTCCCCGCGTTCCCCCGCCGGAGCGCGGGGAACTGACGCGAGCAACCGGCAACGAACGGGTACCTGTCCACTGGTACCGCTTGACTACCACCTGTCACACACGATTGGCTCCGGGCGAGCGAACGCCCGGAGGACCGGTTCACACCTCGTGAGGTCACCGGCGTCGCCGCCCCCTCAGGCTCGGCCGCACAGCGAGGTGCCGCACCACCATGAACACTCCCGCCCCGCCCCGTCGTTCTCCCGGGCCGGTACGCCGCGCCACCCTCGCCGCCCTCGCCGCCGGAGCGGCCGCCCTGCTCCTGGCGGCCTGCTCGGCCGGCCCGGACGCGGGGGTGGAGACCGACACGGCGGCCGGGACCGGCGGCGGGCGGACCCGGATCGCCCTGATCACGCACGGCGCGAAGGACGACGCCTTCTGGGAGCTGGTGCGCGCGGGCGCCGACGCCGCCGCCGCGAAGGACCGCGTCGACCTGACGTACGCCGGCGATCCGGACCCCGCCGCGCAGGCGGATCTGGTCCGGGACGCCGTACGGGACCGGGTGGACGGCATCGCGGTCACCCTGGCCAAGCCCGAGGCCATGCGCGCCGCGGTCGCCGAGGCGCGGTCGGCCAAGATCCCGGTGGTCGGCCTCAATTCCGGCATCGACGCCTGGCGGGCGGACGGTCTGCTGGAGTACTACGGCCAGGACGAGAGCGTCGCGGGCCGCTCCGTCGGCGACAAGCTGGACGCCCTCAAGGCCGAGCACGCCCTGTGCGTCATCCACGAGCAGGGCAACGTGGCGCTGGAGGCGCGCTGCGCCGGGGTGAAGAAGGCGTTCGAGGGACGCACGGACATCCTGTACGTGGACGGCACCGACCTCACGGCGATGACCGCCGTCCTCACCTCCCGGCTGCGCCAGGACCCGACGATCGACGAAGTCGTCACCAACGGCGCCCAGTTCGCCCTCGCCTCCGTCAAGGCCGCCAAGGCGGCGGGCAGTCACGCCCAGGTCTCCACGTTCGACCTGAACAAGAGCCTGGTGAAGGCGGTGGAGCGGGGAGAGGTGCGGTTCGCCGTCGACCAGCAGCCCTATCTGCAGGGCTATCTCGCCGTGGACGGGCTGTGGCTGTACCGCACCAACGGCAACATCAGCGGCGGCGGCACGGCCCCGGTGCTCACCGGGCCCGCCTTCGTGACCAAGCAGAACATCGCCTCGGTCGCCAAGTACGCGGCGGACGGCACCCGTTGACCCGGCGGTCCCGCGCGCGGCCGGCCTGCACCGCGACTCACGGTGCGTAGGAGCACCGGTACGGATAGCATCGGCGCACCCCGCCCGCGCGCGGGACGCCCGCGCCCACCCCCGCGCGCCCGTCCCCCGCCGCCCGCACCGCGCTGCCCGGCGGCCGCGACCCCGCACCGCCCTCGTTCCCGTCCGCTCCCGTTCCGCTCCGCTCCGTGTCCGCCCCCTGCTTCCCGCTGCTCCCCCTAGGACGACGATGTCTGCACGGACAGCCGCCCGACGCCGGCTCGGTTCCATACGTCTCTCGCTGATCCTGCTCGCCCTCGTGCCCAGCGTGACGCTCGCCGCGATCTGGGGCGTGACGACGACGCAGATGTTCGCCGAGGGGCTGCGGCTGCGGCACCAGACGGAACTCAGCCGGTCGACCGGGGCGATGGGCACCGACGCCACGCTGGCGCTGCAGCGGGAACGCGGCCTGTCCGCCGCCTGGCTGGCCTCCCCGCACGGCTCCCGCGCCGCCCTGGACGCCCAGCGCCGTACGACGGACGCGGCTCTGGCCAAGCTGCAGGGGCGCTCGGCGGCGGTCCGCAGCGCCCCCACGCGGATCTCGGAGCGGATGTACTCCGTCATCGCCTCGACCAAGAGCCTGGAGTACTACCGCGGTCAGGTGGACCGCCTCACCGACATCACCGCGGACCAGGTGCTCGACCAGTACACCTCGATCATCGACGACCAGATCCAGGCCTTCCAGGAGCTCTCCCAGGTCGACGACGGCGACCTCACCTCGCAGGCCGGCCCGCTGCTGGCGCTGGAGCACGCCGCGGAACTGGTCTCGCAGGAGGACGCGCAGCTCACCCTCGCCTGGCCCTCGGGCAGGCTGGACGACGCGGCGTGGACGGATTTCACGCAACTGGTCGGCGCGCAGCGGTGGGTGGTGCGCGACCAGGTCCTGCCCTCGCTGCGCGGGGACGCCAAGGCCCGCGCCGAACAGGTCATGCAGGGCCCGGACTGGGCGACCCTGCGGCACGTCGAGGACCAGGTGTTCCAGGCGGGGGTCACCGGCCGTACGGCGCACCGCGAGGTCCTGCTGCCGGACACCCACCAGCGGTGGGACGAGGCGCTGGACCGGCTGTCCGCCCAGTACGCCGACCTGATCCGGCAGCAGACCGCCCAACTGCTCGACCGCAGCGCGGACAAGGCCGACTCGCTGCTCGCCAAGGCGGGCTGGCTGAGCGCCGGCGGGCTGCTCGCCCTGCTGGTCTGCGTCGTCCTGTCCTGGCGCATCACCCGCTCGCTCTCCCGGCGACTGCGCGGGCTGCGCGAGGCCACCCTCAGCCTCGCGCAGCGGCGGCTGCCCGACGTGGTGGCCCGGCTGGACCGGGGCGAGAAGGTGGACGTCGACGAGGCCGCCCCGCCGCTGGACTACGGGCACGACGAACTCGGTCAGGTGGCACAGGCGTTCAACACCGCGCAGCGCACGGCCGTGCACACCGCGGTGGAACTCGCCGACACCCGGCGCGGCTTCCAGAAGGTCATCCTGGGCATCGCCCGGCAGAGCCAGAACCTGGTCAACCTCCAGCTCAGCAAGCTCGACGCGCTGGAGCGCGAGCACGAGGACCCCAAGGTGCTCGCCGGGCTGTACGCGCTGGACTCCAACGCCAGCCAGCTGCGCCGGTACGAGGAGAACCTCGTGATCATCAGCGGCGAGCAGCCGCGCCGGAGCTGGACCGAGCCGGTGGCCCTGATCGACATCCTGCGCAGCGCCGTCGGCGAGGTGGCCCAGTACCAGCGGGTGGAGGTGCTGGCCGACGAGGAGGTGTGGCTGGCGCCGCCCGCGGTGGCCGACGTGATCCATCTGCTCGCCGAGCTGATCGACAACGCGACCGCGTACTCGCCCGCGCCGAGCCCGGTGGGGGTGCGGGCGGCGACGGTCGCCAAGGGGCTGGCGATCGAGATCGAGGACCGCGGGCTCGGCATGTCCGAGGAGGAGTACGAGGCGTTCAACGCGCAGTTGGCCGAGGCGCCGCAGTTCGACGTGGTGGCGCTCGCCGACGACCTGCGGCTCGGCATGTTCGTCGTCGCCCGGCTCGCCGTCCGGCACGGGGTCGGCGTCACGCTGCGGTCCTCGCCGTACGGCGGGACGACGGCGATCGTGCTGGTACCGGAGGAGATCGTGGTGCGTGACAGGGGTGGGCCGCCGAAGGAGGCGTCCGCCGCCGACGCGGACACGGCGGCCCCCGGCGGCGCGGACACCGCGGCCGGGGAGACGGAGGACGGCGGCTTCGCGACCGCCCTCACCGGTCAGGAAGAGCGGTCGGCACAGACGCCTCCGGACAAAGGCCGTCCCGCCCCGCTGCCCCGGCGGGTACCGCAGACCAGTCTGGCCGCCGAACTGCTGGCCGACCCCCCGGAGGGGGACGGGACTCCCGCCGACGACGAGTTCAGCGCCGAGGAGGCGGCGGCCTCCCTCGCCGGCTTCCAGCGCGGCACCCGCGCGGCCCTCGCCGAGGGACCACCGGCCGGCGAGCCGCTCCACGAGGCGGACGGTGACGGGGCCGACGGTGACGGGGCGGTGGACGACCGCCCCCTCCCGGTCCGCGTCCCCGACGCCCGGGAGCCGGACGACGGGGAGAACGGTGAGGGGAAGGCCGCGTCCGGAGAACCGTAGATCCATCGCACCGCGGCGGCGCGGCACGACAGCACCGCGGCACCCGACCGTCCGGCCCCACCCGGCTCTGTATCCCTCCCCCCGCCCAGCCCTGCTCCTCCCGCCGAAACCGCTCATGAAGGACGAAGACATGACACGCCCCGCCCCCGCCACGCACAGCAAGCTCGACCAGTTGCTCACCTCCATGGTGGAGCGCGTCGCGGACGTCAACCACGCCGTCGTGCTCTCCGAGGACGGACTGGTGGTCAGCAAGTCCACCGCGTTCGTGCGCGACGACGCCGAGCGGCTCGCGGCCACCGCCTCCGGTCTGATGAGCCTGAGCCGGGGCGCCAGCATGGACTTCCGCGGCGGTCCGGTGCGCCAGGCGCTGATCGAGATGGCCCACAGCTACCTGATCATCACCGCCGCGGGACCCGGCGCCCATCTCGCCGTGCTCACGCACAAGGGCGCCGATGTGGGCGTGGTCGCGTACCAGATGAACATGCTGGTGAAGAAGATCGGCGAGCACCTCAGCGCGGCCCCGCGCAGCACCGCCGGCCCCGCGGCCGACAGCGGCGAGTGAGGTGAGCCAGGGCGACGCGGCGGGCCGTCTGGTACGGCCGTTCACGCTGACCGGCGGCCGTACCCGGCCCAGCCGCGCCGACTTCACCCTGATCACCACGGTGACGGCGGTGCACCCGCAGCCCGCGAGGGCGCCGCGGCCGCAGCCGGAGCACGCCCGGATACTGCGGCTGTGCGCCCGGCCCGTCGTGGTCGCGGAACTCGCCACCGCGCTGGACCTGCCCGTCAGCGTGGTCGCGATCCTGCTCTGCGATCTGCTGGAGGCGGGCCGGATCACCGTGCACCCGCCGCGTCCCGTCACCCGTACCCCGGACCTGGACCTGCTGCAGAAAGTGAGGGACGGCCTTGGCCGGCTCTGACCGCACCGCTCCCGTCGTCGCTCCGCCCGACACGGTCAAGATCCTCGTCGCCGGCGGTTTCGGCGTCGGAAAGACCACGATGGTCGGCTCGGTGAGCGAGATCGTGCCCCTGCGCACCGAGGAACTGCTGACCTCCGCGGGGCTGGGGGTCGACGACCTGGAGGGGATCGAGGAGAAACGTGTCACCACCGTCGCCCTGGACTTCGGGCGCATCACCATCAGCGAGGAGCTGGTCCTGTACCTGTTCGGCACGCCGGGACAGCAGCGCTTCTGGTTCATGTGGAACGACCTGGCCATCGGCGCGCTCGGGGCGGTGGTGCTCATCGACGTGCGCCGCCCCGACACGAGCTTCGCGGCGATCGACTTCTTCGAGCGTCGGCGCATCCCGTTCGTCGTCGGCGTGAACGGCTTCCACGGGAAGCACCCGTACGGGGCGGAGGAGGTGCGGGAGTCGCTGGCGCTGCCGAAGGACGTGCCGGTGCTGCTGTGCGACGCGCGGGAGCGGGGCTCCTGCCGGGACGTGCTGATCGCCCTGGTGGACCGGGTCATCGCGGAGTCCGCGCGGTCCGAGGCCGGGTAGCCCGCGCCGCGGAACGGGCCGCCCCGCGCTGCCGGGCCGCGCGACCGCCTCCCGCTACCGGGCGGCCCGGGAGCGCAGGCGGCGGAGCATGCGGGCGTCCTCGAAGCCCACCTCGCGGGCCGCCGACTCGGCCGTCACGCCCTGCCCGAGCAGGTGCTCGGCGCGTTCCAGGCGCAGGGTCTGCTGGTAGCGCAGCGGGGTGAGGCCGCCGGTGGCGCGGGTGAACAGGCGGGTCAGGGTGCGCTCGCTGACCCCGGCGCGGGAGGCGAGGGCCGCCAGCGGCAGCGGCTCGGCGAAGCGCGCGTCGATCAGGTCCTGCACCCGGTGCACGGTGTCGTCCAGGTGGGAGCGGTGCCGCAGCATCGCGCTCGCCTGCGGCTGGTCGCCGTTGCGGCGGGCGTGGACGACCATCGTGCGGGCGACCCGCGCGGCCAGGGCGGGGCCGTGCCGCAGGGCCACGAGGTGCAGGGCGAGGTCGATGCCGCTGGCGATGCCGGCGGAGGTGACCACCCGGTCGTCGGTGGTGAACAGCACGTCGCGGACCACGGTCGCCCTCGGGTGGCAGGCGGCCAGTTCGTCCTGGAGGTCGTGGTGGGTGGTGCAGCGCCGTCCGTCCAGCAGGCCGGCCCGGCCGAGGGCGTCCGCGCCGGCGCACACGCTCGCGACGGTGCCGCCGGCCGCGTGGTGGGCGCGCAGCCTGCGGAGCACGTCCTCGCCGGGTGCGGGACCTCCGCGCAGGGTGGGCGCCCGCCAGCCCGGCACCACCACCAGGTCCTCGGCGTCGAGCGCGGGCCACTCGGTCCCGGCGCTCAGCGGCAGCCCCTGGGCGCTGCGTACCGACGGCCGCTCGGCGACGTAATGGAGCGTGTAGGGCCGCCCGAGGTGCGCCGCGCTGTCGAAGACCTGGACGGGTCCGGCCAGGTCGAGGAGGTGGACCTCGGGCAGCAGGACGAAGACGACGCGGCTCACGCCGAGGATGCTGCCACGTCCGCGGCCAGCTCGGCCACGGTGGCGATACGGGCGAACCGGTCGCGCAGGACGGCCACGGTGCGCTCGGTGATCTCCTCGGCGGAGAGGTCGCCGATCGGGTTGGTGGCGCTGGCCTCGGGGACGAGGACCATGCGGTAGCCGAGGTCGCTGCCGAGCCGGGTGGTGGTCTCCACGCACTGCTCGACGCGGATGCCGCAGATCCACAGCTCCCCCACGCCCGCCTCGGTCAGCAGTTGCTGGAGGCTGGTGGTGGTGAAGGCGTTGTGGGAGGTCTTGCGCAGAACGGGTTCGCCCGGCCGGGGCCCGTCCAGCTCGGCCAGCAGCCGGACGTGTCCGGAGTCCGGGTCGAAGACGTCCCCGCTGCCGGGGGCGGTGTGCAGGATCCAGACGACGAGGTCGCCGGCCTCGCGGGCGAGGGCGACCAGCCGGTTGACCGGGCGGGCGATGTCCGGCTTGTCGATGCTCTCCCACAGGGGACGGGCGCGGAACGATTCCTGGACGTCGACGACGACGAGTGCTCGCTTCATTCACCGATTCTGACCTGCGGACGCGGGCGCGCGGCAGGCCCGATCCGGGCCCGCGCCGGAACGATCCGGTCACGGGCCCGGGGGTGGGATGGGTCGGGTCGGGGTCAGTGGCCGCTGATGGCGTGGGGCTCGTACGGCTGCTCCAGGCGCTCGAGATCCTTGTCCGTCAGTTCGACGTCGAGGGCGGCGACCGCGTCCTCGATGTGCGAGGCCTTGGTGGCGCCGACGATGGGCGCGGTCACGGTGGGCCGGTGCAGCAGCCAGGCCAGCGCGATCCGGGCCCGGGGCAGGCCGCGTTCGGCGGCGATCGCGGCGACGGCCTCGGCGATGCGGCGGTCACCCTCCCCGTACAGGGTCCGGCCGAAGTTGTCGGTGCGGCTGCGGGTGGTGTCCTCGTCCCAGTCGCGGGTGAGCCGGCCGCGGGCCAGCGGGCTCCACGGCAGGACACCGACGCCCTGGTCGGCGCAGAGCGGCAGCATCTCGCGCTCCTCCTCGCGGTAGAGGAGGTTGTAGTGGTTCTGCATGGACACGAACCGGGTCCAGCCGTTCAGCCGGGCCGTGTACTGGGCCTTGGAGAACTGCCAGGCGTACATCGAACTGGCCCCGATGTACCGGGCCTTGCCCGCCTTCACCACGTCGTGGAGGGCTTCCATGGTCTCCTCGACGGGGGTTTCCGCGTCGAAACGGTGGATCTGATAGAGGTCGACGTAGTCGGTGCCGAGGCGGCGCAGGCTGTGGTCGATCTCGGCCATGATCGCCTTGCGGGAGAGGCCGCCGCCGTTGGGGCCCTCGTGCATCCGGCCGTGCACCTTGGTGGCGAGGACGATCTCCTCGCGCCGCGCGTACTCCTTCAGGGCGCGGCCGACGATCTCCTCGCTGGTGCCGTCGGAGTAGACGTTGGCCGTGTCGAGGAAGTTGATCCCGGCCTCCAGTGCCTGGCGGATCAGCGGCCCGGCGGCGTCCTCGTCGAGGGTCCACTCGTGGTTGCCGCGCTCGGGCACGCCGAAACTCATGCAGCCCAGGCATATGCGGGACACCTCGAGACCCGTCGCGCCGAGCTTCGCGTACTGCATCGATCACTCCTGTTCGCCGTGCGTCCCGCCGGGGCGGGCGGTTGCTGGCCCTCTGAGGGGTTCCCTGAGGAATCCCCGAGGAATCCCCCGAATGATCCCCGAGGTGTGCCTGGGATAGGGTCACGGGCCGGAAGTCTGGGGGAAACCGGGGGAAAGTAGTGAACATGGCAGATGTGTCCCCCGGTGCACCGGGCGAGGAGGAAGGGCCGGCCCGCGCGGGCGCCGACCGGGGCGGCGGTGCGCCGTGGACGCGTGACCTGCTCGAACACCTGCGCCCCGCGGCGCGGGACCCCCGCCGGGTGGTGGACTGGCTCGGTGCGGCGGTGGGCGGGACGGCGGCGCTGGGCGACCACCGCGGCGGGCTGCTCGCCGGACGGCGGGCGCTGCCCGAGGAGCGGCTGGTGGCGGACCTCGCCGCGGGCCGCCTCGCCTCGGCGGCGGTGGACCACGAGGGGCAGTACGCCCGGCTGGTCGCGGTCGGGCGGCCGCCCTCGGCGCACGTGCTGACGGTCTGGCGCGACCGGCCGTTCGACCAGCGGGCGGCGGAGGTCGTGGCGGCCACGGCCTGGGTCCTCGACGTGTTGCTGGAGGAGCGCGAGCGCGAGGCCGAACGCCGCCGGCTGACCCGGGCGACCGCCGACCTCGGTCTCGCGGTGCTGCAACTGCTGATGGTCGGCGACACGGTCGCGGCCCGCCGGGTCGCCGCGGGCATGTGGCCGGGGCTGCTCGACGCGGACGGGCTGTGCGTCTACGTCCTGGAGGGGCCGGCCGGCGAACGGGAACGGCTGCGCCGGCGCTGCGCCGAGGTCACCGGGGGACGGGCGCTGATCGTGCGCTGCCCCGCCGAGGACCGGCACCTGATCATGGTGGCGCCGCACGCGTGGGGCGCCGAGGCGGCCGAGGACCTGCAGGAGGATCTGCGCGCGCTGGCCGACGGCACGGCCGGGGTGTTCCTCGGCGGCAGTGTCCGGCAGGAACTCGGTGAGTGCGCGCTCGCCTACGGGCAGGCCGTCAACGCCCTTCTCGTCGCCCGGTTCCGTCCGGAGGCGGCGGCGATGTACGCCGAGCGCACGCATCCGCAGCGGCTGATGCCGCCGGACGCCCTGTACTGCTGGGCGGACCGGCTGCTCCTGCCGCTCGGCACGCTCCCGCTGGCCACGCACGCGGAACTGCAGGCGACGACCCGGCTGGGCCTGGAGTTCACGGCGGTGAAGGCCGCCAAGGTGCTCGGCGTGAGCCGCAACACGGTACGGGCGCGGATGGAGCGCACCGGACAGCTCCTGGGCGCCGATCTCGGCGATCTGCGCACCCGTGCCGTGGTCCACCTCGCCCTCTCCGCGCTCGCCGACGGGGCGGGGCACACGGACGGCGGGCCGCGGGAGGGTCCGGGGCGTGGGACCGGGCCGGGTCTGGGGGAACTGCTGCGGGCACCGCATCTGGGCACCTGGGCGCGGGAACTGCTCGACCGGCTCGCGGAGGACTCCCGGGATCTGCGCGGCACTCTACGCGCGTGGATCTCGGCGGGGGCGAACGCCGAGCGGGCGGCCCAGGAGCTGGGGGTCCATGTGCAGACGGTGCGTGAGCACGTCCGGGCGGGCGAGCGGGCGCTGGAACGCCGGCTGCTGGCCGGCGGCAGTGACCTGTACGAGGTCGTCCTGGCGTACCTCGCGGCCCGGGAGCTGGAGGAACCGGAGCTCGGCTGAGCGGCGGACGGGACCGCCGGGAGGGACGAACCGGGGCATCCCGGATCGGACTGTGCACGGCTGAGTGCCGGGTCGGCGTGGCCGGGCATGCCTGCGATGGCCGAAAGGGCAGGAAGCCGCCTAGTTTGCTGGAACGTTCGTCTCCGGGGCGGCCGCGCGCGACCGGCACGGGGGTTCGGTCGCGCGAGGCGCCTCCGGAGACGTACGGGAGGGGGACGGGGGCCCCTCGCACCCCCGGGCGCACCAGGCCCGGGGGTGTTTCCCTTCGCACGGCGCTACGGCATGCGCGGTGTGCGCGTGTGCCCCTCGGTGACCGGGGCACCCGGACGCGGCTCGCAGATACTCGTGCCGCACGGAGGCGCCATGACCGACACCGTCGCATCCGACTACGACGCTCGGGAGCGGGTTCCCCTCGCCGGGTACGCCACCGTCGCCGGCGTCTTCTGCGCCTCCCTCACGGCGTTCACCCTCGTCGTCCGACGGCGCGGGGTGACCCTGCCCGAACGCGTGCCGCCGTGGGACCTGCTGCTGCTCGGCGCGGCCACGTACAAGACGTCGAGGCTGCTGACGAAGGACAAGATCACGAGCTTTCTGCGGGCGCCGTTCACCCGCCGCGAGGAGGACACCACCGCGGGAGAGGTGATGGACGAGCCCCGCGGCAGCGGGCTGCGGCTCGCGGTGGGGGATCTGCTCGCCTGCCCGTTCTGCGCGGGTGCCTGGACGGCCGGCGGGCTGATGGCGACGTACGCGGTGGCGCCGCGCGCCGCGCGGCTGGTGTGCGCGGGATTCGGGGCGATGACGCTGGCGGACTGGCTGCAGTACGCCTGGACGTGGACGCAGGAGAAGGCCGAGGGCTGACCGCCGCGCCCCGGGGTCCGGGGCGGACCGCCGCCCGGCCCCCGGGGCGCCTCGTCAGTCCTCGCCGAAGACGGCCCCGGCGATGTGCTCGGCGATCGCCATGGAGGCCGTCGCGGCCGGTGAGGGCGCGTTGCGCACGGCGGTGACCCGGCCCACCCGGTGGATGCGGAAGTCGTCCACGAGAGTGCCGTCGGGATCCAGTGCCTGGGCGCGGACGCCGGCCCCGCCGCGCACCACGTCACGGGCGCCGACGCCGGGCACGTAGTGGCCCGCGTCCCGCATGAAGGCGGTGCGGGACAGCGAACCGCGGTACTCCCGGACGCCGGTCCGCCAGTGCCGGGCCGCCATCCGCCAGGTGCCGGGGTAGCCGGCGAGCCCCGCGAGGTCCCGCGGGGAGATCGTGGAGCGCCGGTAGCCCTCCCTGGCCGTCGCCAGCACCGCGTTGGGGCCGACCTCCACGGAGCCGTCGACGCGCGGGGTGAAGTGCACGCCGAGGAACGGATACCGGGGGTCGGGCACCGGGTAGACGAGTCCGCGCACGAGGTGGGCCCGTTCGGGCCGCAGGAGCATGTACTCGCCCCGGAAGGGGACGATCCGCGGCGCGCCGGTGTCCCCCGCGAGCCGGGCGAGGGAGTCGGACTGCAGTCCGGCGCACAGCACCAGCCGGTCGACGCGGATCCGCTCGGCGCCCGAGCCCGCCTCGACGCCGCCGGGCACGCCGGTGAGCGAGGTGACGGGGAAGCCGAACCGCACCTGCCCTCCGGCGCTCTCGATGTCCCTGGCGAACTCCCCCGCGATCGCGCGGTAGTCGGTGATGGCGGTGCGCGGGGAGTGCAGTGCCGCGAGACCGCCGGCGTGCGGCTCGATCTCCCTGATCTCCTCCCTGGAGACCTCGCGCAGTTCGGGCACGTGGTTGTTCCTGGCCCGCGCGTAGAGGTCCGCCATGCGGCCCAGTTCGTCCGGGCGCACCGCGACGACGAGCTTGCCGATCTCCTTGTACGGCAGCGCGCGGTCCTGGCAGTACTCACGCAGCAGGGCCACGCCCCGCACGGTCAGGGCGGCCTTGAGACTGCCGGGCGCGTAGTAGATGCCGGCGTGCACCACCCCGGAGTTGTGGCCGGTCTGGTGGACGGCGACCCCGGACTCCTTCTCCAGGACGACCACCCTGGTGCCGGGACGGCTGAGGGCGATGTGGCGTCCGGTGGCCAGACCCACGATGCCGGCCCCGACGATGCCGATCGTCTCGTCGGCCATCGGCGTCCTCCTTCCTGCGGTGCTGCTCCCCCCGCCGGACGGACCGGCGCCGACGACGGCCGCCGCGGGGCGGGGGGAACAGTACGGGACGTGTTGTCCCTGCCTTCCTGCGCCGTCCGGGAGGCCGGGAACCCTCCTCCGGGCACTTCGGGGGCGGAGGACGCCCCTTCCCGGTCAGCCGGAACCGACGGGGGCCCTCTCGGCGGGCCGGGGGAAGACCGTGCCGTCGAAGATCCGCCGGGCGGTGCGGACGACGGCGGTGCGCCGGGCCACCGGGAGGGCGCCCTCGGTGCCCTCCCCCGTGGGCGTGACGACGTCCGTCTCGATGTCGAGGAAGCCCGTGGGGTGCTCGATGCGCAGGCGGTCCCCCTCGGGCAGCCGGGCCAGGTCATGGCCGACGGCGCCCTCGATGCGCAGCCCGGCGCCGACGCCGGCGGCGCCGAGCACGCCGATGGCGGTGTGGCAGCGCACCGGGATGAAGGTGCGGGTGCTCACCGTGCCGCCCTCGCGGGGCGGGGCGAGCAGCGACATCTTGGGCACGGTGGTGTGGGCGACGTCGCCGAGCCCCATCAGCCGGCCGGCCGTCAGGCGGATCTCCCGCAGCCGGTCGGCGAGGGCGGTGTCGGCCTCCAGCTGCTCCGGGGTCTCGTAGCCGGTGATCCCCAGGTCGGAGGCGGCGAGCAGCACCGTCGGCATGCCGTTGTCGACGCAGGTGACGTCGATCCCGGCGATCGTGTCCCGGACCCTGCCGGTGGGCAGCAGGGGACTGTCGCCCGGCGGGAACTCGATCACGACGGGCGCCGCGGTGCCGGGGACCCCGGAGATCGCGGCGTCGCCGGTGTGGTCGACGCGGCCGTCGGGGGTCGGGAAGGTCGCGGTGGCGAGGTCGCCGGTGTTGAGCATCCGGATGCGGACCGAGGTGTGCCCCTGCGACGCGGGGACGAGTCCGCGTTCGACGGCGAAGGGGCCCACTCCGGCGAGCAGGTTGCCGCAGTTCTGCCGGTCGGACACCTCGGGGGTGTCCACGCCGACCTGGAGGAACAGGTAGTCGACGTCGGCGTCCGGGTGCGTGGACGTGGAGACGAGGGCGACCTTGCTGGTCAGCGGGTGGGCGCCGCCGAGCCCGTCGATCTGCCGGGGGTCGGGGCTGCCCATGATCCGCAGCAGCAGGTCGTCGCGGGCGGCCGGGTCGGCGGGGAGGTCCCCGGCGAGGAAGTAGGCGCCCTTGGAGGTGCCGCCGCGCAGCAGGGTGCAGCGGACGGCCTCGTACCCGGTCATGCCCGCTCCCCCGAACGGAGGTACTCCTCGTGGGAGGTGTAGCGCACCCCGAGCCGCTCCAGCGTCTCGCGCAGGCCGTAGCGGTCCAGGCCGAGCTGCCCCTCCTGGAAGGCGGCGCGCGAGGCGGCCTCCTTGCGTTCGCGGGCCTCGGAGGCCTCGGCCGTGCGCCGGGCCTGTTCGCGCGGTACGCACACCACGCCGTCGTCGTCGGCGAGGATCACGTCGCCGGGGCGCACCATCTGGCCGCCGATGGCGACGGGGACGTTGACCGAGCCGCCGGTGGCCTTGACGGTGCCCTGGGGGCTGACGGCGGCGGCCCAGGCGGGGAAGCCCATGGCCCGCAGTTCGGCGGTGTCGCGGATGCCGGCGTTGGTGACCAGACCGCGCACCCCGCGCCGCTGCAGCGCGGTGGCGAACAGCTCGCCGAACATGCCGTCGGTGGAGGGCGAGGTGGTGGTGACGACCAGCAGGTCGCCCTCGCCGCACTGCTCGACCGCCGCGTGGATCATGAGGTTGTCGCCGGGCCAGGAGAGCACCGTCACGGCGGTGCCCGCGACCCGGGTGTCCTGCTGGATGGGGCGCAGCCCGGTGCCGAGCAGACCGGTGCGGCCCATCGCCTCGTGCACGGTGGCCACGCCGTACCCGGCGAGGGCCTGGACGTCCTGCGCCGACGCCCTGGGGGGGCCGGTGACGATCACTCCGCTCATGCCGCCTCCTCCGTGCCCCGGGTGCGGGCCGCCCCGGCGGGGGCGGTGGAAGGGGGTGCGGCGGGCGCCTTGCCCTCGGTCATGCTCGGTCTCCTTGGTGGACGGGTGGGTGCGCCCGCCCCGCGTGTCATTCGTGGCGGTAGGCCTCGATCACACTGCTGAGGTGGGCGCGGACGGCCGCGTCGGCCGCCTGGGGGTCCCTGGCCCGGATCGCCTCGACCATGGCCAGGTGCTCGTTCAGGGACTGCTGCGGACGTCCGGGGCGCAGCGCGAGCTGGAAGCGGTGCCGCACCAGTTGGGCGTTGAGCCGGTCCAGCAGTTCCACGGCCACCTGCTGGCCGGAGATCCGCAGGATGCGGCTGTGCAGTTCGGCGTTGAGCTCCGAGTAGGTCAGCGGCTCGCCGGCGGCGACGGCCTTGGTCATGGCCTCGCCGAGTTCGGCCAGCCCGGTGAGCTGCTCCTCACTTGCCATGACGGCCGCCTTGGCCGCGCACAGCCCTTCCAGGACCATCCGGCACTCGGTGATGGCGACGGCCTCCTCCACCGACACCACCCGTACCCGGGACCCTCGGTTGCGGATGCGTTCGACGAGTCCCTCCGAGGCCAGATCGATCAGTGCCGCCCGGATGCTGGCCCGGGTGATCCCGAACTCCTCGGCCAGTTCGTTCTCCACCAGCCGTTGGGCCGGAGCCATCTCACCGCGCAGGATCGCCTGCCGCAGCTTCGCCAGCGCGAGCTGTTTGGCCTGCTCCCCGGTGCCCGGCCGGGCCTCGTTCGGCATGTGCCCTCCCTGAATGAGTGCCTGTCGAACGTAAATCTATCCCGACAAGATTGTCAACAATTTTGTTTGCCAAACGGAACCACTCCCCCGCCCGATTGGGCGTGCGGGACGGAGGTGATCGGCCGAGAGTGGGGAGGCGGTCACGACGAAATCGTCACCGCACGCCCGGATGCCACATCGGGAACTTGAGCGGACACTGACACGGAACAAGACCATGGTTACCGGAGAAAGGCGGCGCCCCTATGGCACAGCGAATGTCCGGGCGGGGACTGGCGGGTGAACTGGCCGCGGAGTTCCTGGGCACCCTGATCCTCATTCTCTTCGGCTGCGGCGTGGTCGCGCAGGTCGTGGCCGCGGGGGTCGGCGATCACGACAGCATCGCCTGGGCGTGGGGCCTCGGCGTCACGCTGGGCGTCTACGTGGCCGCCCGGCTCAGCGGCGCACATCTCAATCCGGCCGTGACGGTGGGCCTCGCCTGCTTCAAGGGCTTCTCCTGGAGCAAGGTGGCCCCGTACATCGTGGCCCAGACGGTGGGTGCGTTCATCGCCGCGCTGCTCGTGCGGTGGAACTACACCGAGGTCCTCGCCAAGGCCGACCCCGGCCACACCCTCAAGACGCAGATCGTGTTCTCGACACTCCCCGGCAACGGCGAGTTCCCGGTGAGCGAGTGGGGAGCCCTGCGCGACCAGATCATCGGCACCGCCATCCTGCTGCTCCTGATCTTCGCGATCACCGACCTGCTGAACACTCCCCCGGGCGCCAACATGGCCCCGTTCATCATCGGTCTCGTGGTCGTGGCGATCGGCATGGCCTGGGGCACCGACGCCGGGTACGCCATCAACCCCGCCCGTGACCTCGGCCCCCGGCTGGCCAGCTACCTCACCGGCTACGGCTCCGCCTGGCGAGATCAGTACGGCAACCTCTACTTCTGGGTGCCCATCGTGGGGCCGCTGATCGGCGGCGTCCTGGGTGCCGCCCTCTACCGGTACCTGATCACACCGTTCCTGCGGACGGAATCGGAGAAACAGGAACCCGGCCGGATCCCGGCACCCGAGGAGTAGGACGCCCGGCGGGGCCGCGGCAGGCGGCCCCGCCCGCACCGTTCGGCGCGGCGGGCCCGGCCCCCGTGTCCCTCAGCGCGGCAGTTCCTCGCCCCGGACGATCTTCTCCGCGATCTCCCGCAGCTTGACGTTCAGGTCCTGGGAGGTCCGCTTCAGCACGGCGAACGCCTGGTCCTGCCCCAGGTCGAACCGCTCCCTGACGATGCCGATCGCCTGGCCGATCTCGTCCCGGGACCGCAGCGCCGTCTGGAGCTGGTCCTCGGTGCGGGCGTGCGCGAAGGCGACCGCGGCGTGCGAGGCCAGCAGCCAGCCCACGTGTTCGTCCTGCGGGCTGAAGGCGTTCGGCTCGAAGGAGTACACGTTCAGCGCGCCCAGGGTGTTGTGCCGGTCGAACAGCCGGAACCCCATGGCGCTGCGCAGCCCGAGTTCGACGGCGCGCGGCGCGTAGGCGGGCCAGGAGTCCCCCGCCTCGCGCAGGTCGGGGATGTGCTGCACGGAGCCCTCGAGGGTGACCACGTCGAAACAGGGCCCTTCCCGCAGCTCGCCCTGCGCGGCGTCGGAGGCGCGCACCACGTCGTCCGTGGCGGCGATCGTCCGCACGGTGCGGCGCCGCAGGGTGAGGATGCCGGCCGCGTCGCAGCCGTCGATGAGCGCGACCGCGTGGGCCGAGATGCGGTCGACGGTGTCCTGCACGGACTCCTGGGCCAACAGGTCGCGTGCCATCGCCGCGAGCCGGTCGGCGAGCACCGGCCAGCTGTCGTCCTCAACCCGCGGGGAATGCTCACCCACGCCATGACCTCCCTGCGACCGAGCCGGTGCGGCCACGGTACTGCACGCCGCCGAGGGCTCCGCCGACGTGGTGCGGGTCACACCACGACATTCCGCCATACCGGAACGTCCCCCAATGGTTTACCGTTCACCAATATGTGGCCCCCGGGCCACCACGAACGGCCCCGGCCGGTCTCCCCCGTCCAGCCGGGGCTCTTTTTCGTCCCGTTCCCGCGGGCGCCCGGTGCTCTGCGGTCCCCCGCGGGCGCCGGGTGCTCCCGAAGAGCCCGCCCGCGGCGCTCAGCCCTGGGTACGGCGCGCGCACTCCGTGACCACCGCGCCGAGGCTTCCCCGCTCCTCCAGCAGCCGCCGCTGCACGACCGCCCCGTTGCCCTCCCGCAGGACCGACTCCGCCGTCTCGCGCGCCCGCTCCGCGTCGCCCGCCTCCACGAGGGCCTCGTCCACGTGGTCCAGCAGCGCGCCGACCACCTCCGCGGCGGGCCGGGGCCGCATCGTCACCGGATCCAGCAGCTCGCCCCGCACACCCGAGCGCGCGGCCCGCCAGGCCGCCAGCCGCATCAGGCTCACGTCGTGCGGCATCGGCCCGACCCCCGCCGCCGCCTCCCGGGCCGCCGTCTCGACGAGCCCGCGCGCCAGGGTGGCCACCAGCACGGTGGTGGAGGCGTCCAGGCACACGTCGGTGACCCTCAGTTCGACCGTGGGGTAGGTCCGGGAGATCCGGGCGTCGAAGTAGACCATGCCCTCGTCCCGCAGCGCCCCCGTGGCGACCATGTCGCCGACCAGCCGGTGGTAGGCCTCGGCGGAGCCGAAGAGGGCGGTCGGACCGGCCATCGGCCAACGTGCCCACACCCGGCTGCGGTAACTGGCGTAACCGCTGTCATTGCCCTGCCAGAAGGGCGAGTTGGCGCTGAGTGCCGTCAGGACGGGCAGCCACGGACGGATGCGGTCGAGGACGGCCACCGCCTCCTCGTCGGAGTCGACCGACACATGGACGTGGCAGCCGCAGACGAGCTGCTCCCGGGGCAGCAGACCGAACTCCCGCGCCATCCACTCGTACCGGCTGTTCGTGGTGAGCTTCGGGGTGACCGGCAGCGGCGAGGTGGCGAGCGCGGCGGCCACCGCGCCGACGTCCCCGGCGTGCCGGGCCGCCTCCTTGCGGCAGCGCTGGATCTCGGCGCCGAGCGCGTGCATGTCGGACTGCGGACGAGTGGCGAACTCCAGCATCTGGGAGTGGAGTTCCTTCTCGAAGACGTCGTCCTCGCCGCCGTCCTGGGCGGCGCGTGCCAGCACCGCCGCGGCCAGCGCTCTCGGCTCGCCGCTGTCCGGATCCACCAGGAGGAGCTCCTCCTCCACGCCGACGGTACGCACGTCGCTTCTCCCTCCCTGTTCGGGTGCCCACGACGGCATGCGCCGACCGCACGGCTGTGCTACGCAGGTGCCCCGTCGCGGACCCCGGAAACCGGTCCCCCCGCACGCGCCGGAACGGCCCCGCGGGCCGCCCCGCCGTGCCGCGGGGGGACGCTTTGTTGCCGCCCGGGCGAGTGGGTTAGCCTTCCGCGGATTTCTCTGGATTTCTCATGAGGCGGATCGCCGGTGCGGCGGGGACCTCGGGAGGCGGGCGGGCGATCCCCGGCCGCACCCCGCTGCGTTCGTACGCCGTGACCGGTGACTCCCGGAGCGGGACGAGGGTGGGCATGAGCAGGGCGACGGACGAGGCCGGGAGCCGGGGCTCGGGCGATCAGGAGCTGCGCCGGCTCCTCGCCGGGCTGACGGCGGTCCGGGACGGCGACTTCGGCACCCGGCTGCCGGACGACGGCGGAGGGCTCCTCGGAGAGATCGCCACGGTCTTCAACGGGATGGTGGACCAGCTCTCGCTGTTCACCTCCGAGGTGACCCGGGTGGCCCGCGAGGTGGGCACCGAGGGCACCCTTGGCGGCCAGGCGGAGGTGCCGGGCGTCTCGGGCACGTGGGCGGACCTGACCGACTCCGTGAACGCGATGGCCGGCAACCTGACGACCCAGGTCCGCGACATCGCCCAGGTCGCCACGGCCGTCGCCAAGGGCGACCTCTCGCAGAAGATCGACGTGCCGGCCCGCGGGGAGATCCTGGAGCTGAAGGAGACCGTCAACACGATGGTCGACCAGCTCTCCGCCTTCGCCGACGAGGTCACCCGCGTCGCCCGCGAGGTCGGCAGCGAGGGCCGGCTCGGCGGGCAGGCGCAGGTGCCCGGCGTCGGCGGGGTGTGGCGGGATCTGACCGACTCCGTCAACCACATGGCCGGCAACCTCACCTCCCAGGTGCGCTCCATCGCCCAGGTGACGACGGCGGTGGCGCGCGGCGACCTCTCGCAGAAGATCACCGTCGACGCCCGGGGCGAGATCCTGGAGCTGAAGAACACCATCAACACGATGGTCGACCAGCTCTCCGCCTTCGCCGACGAGGTCACCCGCGTCGCCCGCGAGGTCGGCACCGACGGCCGGCTCGGCGGCCAGGCGGACGTGAAGGACGTCCGGGGCACCTGGCGGGACCTCACCGACTCGGTGAACTCCATGGCCGGCAACCTCACCGACCAGGTGCGTTCCATCGCCCAGGTCGCCACGGCCGTCGCCAAGGGCGACCTCTCCCAGAAGATCACCGTCGACGCCCGGGGCGAGATCCTGGCCCTGAAGGACACCATCAACACGATGGTCGACCAGCTCTCCGCCTTCGCCGACGAGGTCACCCGCGTCGCCCGCGAGGTCGGCACGGCCGGCAACCTCGGCGGCCAGGCGCAGGTCCGAGGCGTGTCGGGCACCTGGAAGGACCTCACCGACAACGTCAACGTGATGGCCTCGAACCTCACGGGCCAGGTCCGCTCCATCGCCCAGGTGGCCACCGCGGTCGCCAAGGGCGACCTCTCCCAGAAGATCACCGTCGAGGCCAAGGGCGAGGTCGCGGCGCTCGCCGACACCATCAACACGATGGTGGACACGCTGTCCGCCTTCGCCGGCGAGGTCACCCGGGTGGCCCGCGAGGTCGGCACCGAGGGGCGCCTCGGCGGGCAGGCGCTGGTGCCGAACGTGGCCGGCACCTGGAAGGACCTCACCGACAACGTCAACTCCATGGCGAACAACCTGACCGGCCAGGTCCGCAACATCGCCCTGGTGACCACCGCGGTGGCCCGCGGCGACCTGACCCAGAAGATCGACGTCGACGCCCGGGGCGAGATCCTCGAACTGAAGACGACGATCAACACGATGGTCGACCAGCTCTCCTCCTTCGCCGCCGAGGTCACCCGCGTCGCCCGCGAGGTCGGCAGCGAGGGCCGGCTCGGCGGCCAGGCCGAGGTGGAGGGCGTCTCGGGCACCTGGAAGCGGCTCACCGAGAACGTCAACGAGCTGGCGGGCAACCTCACCCGCCAGGTGCGGGCCATCGCCGAGGTGACCAGCGCGGTCGCCGAGGGCGACCTGACCCGGTCGATCACCGTGGACGCCTCCGGCGAGGTCGCCGACCTCAAGGACAACATCAACTCGATGGTCGGCTCCCTGCGCGAGACCACCAGGGCCAACCAGGAGCAGGACTGGCTCAAGACCAACCTGGCCCGGATCTCGGGCCTGATGCAGGGCCACCGCGACCTCGCCGTCGTCGCCGAGCTGATCATGGACGAGCTGACCCCGCTGGTCTCCGCCCAGTACGGCGCCTTCTACCTCGTGGAGGAGACGGTCCGCGGCACCGAGCTGCGGCTGATCGGCTCCTACGGCTACCCGGCCGAGGACGAGCGCCCCGAGCGCATCCCCCTCGGCCGCTCCCTGGTCGGGCAGGCCGCGCGCAACCGGCGCGCCATCACCGTCGAGGAACTGCCCGCCGGGTACGTGACGATCTCCTCCGGGCTCGGGCGGACCGCGCCCACCGCGCTGCGCGTCCTGCCGATCGTGGTGGAGGACCAGGTGCTGGGCGTCATCGAGCTGGCCTCGGTGACCCGGTTCACCCAGATCCACGAGGACTTCCTCGACCAGTTGATGGAGACCATCGGCGTCAACGTCAACACGATCGTCGCCAACGCCCGCACCGACGAACTGCTCCTGGAGTCGCAGCGGCTCACCGCCGAACTGCAGGCCCGTTCCGAGGAGTTGCAGGTCCAGCAGGACGAACTGCAGCGCTCCAACGCGGAGCTGGAGGAGAAGGCCACGCTGCTGGCCGAGCAGAACCGGGACATCGAGACGAAGAACCTGGAGATCGAGCAGGCCCGGCAGGAGCTGGAGACCCGCGCGCAGGAGCTCTCCCTCGCCTCGAGGTACAAGTCGGAGTTCCTGGCCAACATGAGCCACGAGCTGCGCACCCCGCTCAACAGCCTGCTGATCCTCGCCCAGTTGCTGGCGCAGAACCCCTCGCACAACCTGACGCCGAAGCAGGTGGAGTACGCCGGCATCATCCACTCCGCCGGTTCGGACCTGCTCCAGCTCATCAACGACATCCTCGACCTGTCCAAGGTCGAGGCGGGCAAGATGGACATCAGCCCCGAGCGGGTGCCGCTGCGCCGGCTGCTCGACTACGTCGAGGCCACGTTCCGCCCGATGACGAGCCAGAAGAGCCTGGAGTTCGCCGTCTCCACCGCGCCCGGCGTGCCGGTGGACCTGCTGACCGACGACTCCCGGCTGCGGCAGGTGCTGCGCAACCTGCTGTCCAACGCGGTGAAGTTCACCGAGCGGGGCCGCGTGGAGCTCCTCATCGAACCCGCGCAGGCCCACGACGTCCCGGCCTCCGTGCACCGCGAGGGCGCCGTGGTGGCCTTCCACGTCAAGGACACCGGCATCGGCATCGCCGCGCACCAGCTGGAGACCATCTTCGGGGCGTTCCAGCAGGCGGACGGCACCACCAGCCGCAAGTACGGCGGCACGGGCCTCGGTCTGTCCATCACCCGGGAGATCGCCCATCTGCTGGGCGGCGCGGTGACGGTGGAGAGCACCCCGGGGCAGGGCAGCACCTTCACCCTGTATCTGCCGGTCGCCCGGGCGGACTTCGAGGAGCCGAACCGGGGGCCGCAGCCGGCGGCGCTGCCGGCCGGCTCCGGCGAGGAGTCCTCCGGGGCACTGCCCGCCCCGGTCGTCGCCACGTCCCCGGCCGCGCGGCGCAGGCGCCGGCTGCTCATCCTGGAGGAGCGGCCGCGCGGGTTGCTGACGCTGGTCGCCGAGAGCACCGTCGCCAACCTCTCGCGCGGCCACGGCGGCGCCGACCCGCGCGAGGTCATCGACATCATCACCACCGTCGACGCCCAGGAGGCGGCGGGCGCGCTGGCCGCCGAGCCCTACCACTGCGTGGTGCTGGACCTCGGCATGGGCGAGGACCAGGCGGCCCGCTTCCTGGACGCGCTCGACGGCGACCCGGCCCCGGCGTCCGTCCCGGTACTGGTCCACAACGGGCGGCGGGTCGACGTCGAGCGGGACCCGGTGCTGCGCGGGCGCACCGAGAGCGGCGCGCTGGAGATCCTCTCCAGCCTCGACGAGCTGCGCGAGCGCATCGCCCTGCACCTGTCGGCCGAGGAGCCGGGCGAGGTGCTGCCCCTGGTGCGCACGGAGAAGCCGCAGCCGGCGGCGCCGGTGGTGGACGGCTCCTTCGCCGGCCGCACGGTCCTCGTGGTGGACGACGACGCCCGCAACCTCTTCGCCCTCAGCGGCATCCTGGAGCTGCACGGCTTCCAGGTGCTGCACGCGGAGAACGGACGCAAGGGCGTGGACACCCTGCTCGCCCACCCGGAGGTGTGCCTGGTCCTGATGGACGTGATGATGCCGGAGATGGACGGCTACGCGGCCACGGCGGAGATCCGCGGGCTGCCGCGCTACGCCGATCTGCCGATCATCGCGGTCACGGCGAAGGCGATGCCCGGCGACCGGGAGAAGAGCCTGCTGTCCGGCGCGAGCGACTACGTGACCAAGCCGGTCGACGCGGGCGAGCTGATCGCCCGCGTCCGCCGCTGGCTGACCGGCTGAGGACCGGGTCGGTGCCCGCACCGCCCCCTCCCGCCGCACGGACCCCTCCGACCAGCCAGCCGAGGAGCACGACCCAGTGACCACACCCCACCGGCCCGACCGGTCCCCGCAGGAGGACCCGCCCGAGGGGCGGTTCCCTCCGGACCGCACGCCCGCGCTCGGCACCGGGGGCACTCCCCCCGCCGACGTCGCCACGGCTGGGGCCGTCGTGCCGGGCGCCGTGTCCCGCGTCCCGGCAGCGGCCCCCGCACCGTCCCCGCACGACGGCGCCACTGCGGACGGCGTCTCGGACGTCGGGGCGGCCGACCCGGCGAGCGGCTCCGCGCCGCCCGACGCGGAGCTCGCCGGGGAGACCGGCGGGGAGACCGCGCGGACCGCGGTGGGGCGGCTCGCGGCGACCGTGCGACGGCTGCGGCAGGAGGTGTGGGCCGCGCAGGCCGCCGCCGACGGGCGGGCCCTGCTCGACCTGGCCCGCGGCATCCTGATCGAGCGGCTCGGCCTCGGCCCCGTCGAGGCCGCCCGGCATCTGACCGCCCTCGCCGAGCAGGCCGGGGTGGAGCCCCTGGAACTGGCCGTCGACGTCATCAACCAGGCGGCCCGCGACCGGCTCTCCGAGGTCGCCGCGGAGTTCCTCGCCGAGGCGACCGAGGGCGGCCCCGGCATCCGGGGCGGCTCCCGCACCGCCTCCTCCGCGGTGGTCCGGCTGCGCACGGCGGAGAGCGGGGCGCTGGCCGCCGCCGACGCCCAGGCCGTCGCCGACTCCTTGCTGCAGCACGCCCTCGCCCCGCTGGGCGCCTGCACGGTGGCCGTGTGGGCGGCCCGCTCCGACGGCTCCCTCGCGCTGGCCGGCAGCGCCGGCTTCTCCGCCGCGGAGGCCGAACGCTGGTGCTACGTCCCGCCCGGCGTCGCCACCGTCGCCCGGCGTGCGCTCACCGAACGCGGCACCCGCTGGTACGCCTCGCTCGACGAGGCGGGCGTGCCCACGATCGGGCACACCGAGTTCCCCCACGGCGGCCGGGTCGCCGTGCCCGCCGGCACCGGCGGGCGGATCCACGGCGTCCTGGAGATCGGCTGGGCCTCACCGCTCGCCCCGCAGCCCCCGCGGATCGTGCGCCAGGTCGAGGCGCTGGCCGAGCTGTGCGCGCACACCCTGGAGACCCACACCGCGCCGGCCGTCGCCCCCGGCGAGCCGCACACCCGGCCCGGCGTCTCCGAACTCGTGCACCTCGCCGAGGGCCTGCACGACCCGGCGCTCGTGCTGGTGCCCTGTTCCGACGAGGACGGCCACCTCCTCGACTTCCGCATCCACTACGTCAACTCCCGCTTCCTGGACCCGGCGGGCCGGCCGCGCGGCGCCGTGAACGGGGCCCTGCTCCTGGAGGCCTACCCGATGGCCGCGGGACAGAGCGAGCTGTTCCAGCAGATCGAGCGGGTGTACGCCACCGGGGAGCCCTTCCGCGCGCAGCGGATGACGCTGACCGCGCTGGTGGAGCAGGTGCCGCTGTCCGCGGTGGCCGACGTCCACGTCAGCCGGCACGGCAGCAGCCTGCTGTTCATCTGGCGGATCGAGGACGAGACGGCCCGGCTCGCCAGCCTGCTCCAGCACGCCCAGCGGCTCGGCCGGATCGGCGGCTTCGAGGAGAACCTCCTCACCGACGGCGTCACCTGGAACAGTCAGCTGTACGCCCTGTTCGGCCGCCCCTCCCACAGTCTCCCGGTCCGGCTGCAGGACCTGCCCGCGCACGCCCACCCCGACGACGCCGTCGCCCTCGGCCGCTTCCTGCGGACGCTGCTGCACCACCGGCGGCCCGCCTCGGTCGCCTTCCGGCTGCAGCGCCCGGACGGGGTGACCCGGCACATGCGGGTGGTGGCCGAGCCGGTGCTGGACACCCACGACGGGCTGCTCGCGGTGCGCGGGGCCTACCAGGACATCTCCGCCCAGCACTGGACGGAGGTCGCGCTGGCCGCCACCCGCGACCAGCTCGCCCACACCGAGCAGGAGTCCGCCGAACGCAACCGGCTGGCACTGCAGTTGCAGCACGCGATCATGCCGCCCGCGCAGGCGCCGTTGGAGATCCCCCAGTTGCAGCTCGCCGTGCGCTACCGGCCGGCCGAGACCGAGCAGCTGGTCGGCGGCGACTGGTACGACGCGGTGGTGCTGCCGTCCGGGAAGGTACTGCTGTGCGTCGGCGACGTGGCGGGGCACGGCATCGACGCGGCCACCAGCATGGTCGTGCTGCGCAACGCGCTGCGGGGCCTCGCGGTCACCGGGGCCGGGCCGGCGCAGATACTGTCCTGGCTGAACATGGTCGCCCACCATCTGACCGGTGCCGTCACCGCCACCGCCGTGTGCGCACTGTACGACCCCCTCACCCGCTCCCTGCGCTGGGCCAGGGCAGGACATCTGCCGCCCGTGCTCGTGCGCGACGCGGAGGCCACCGCGCTGCCGCTCGTGCGAGGACTGCTGCTCGGCGCGGTGGCGGAGACGACGTACGAGGAGGCCGAGGTGCGGCTGGCCCCGGACGACACGCTGCTGATGTACACCGACGGTCTGATCGAGCGCCGCGACCTGCCGGTGGAGGAGTCGCTGGCGCATCTGCTGACCACGGCCGGCACGCCCGCCTCAGCCCTGCCGCAGCAGTTGGACCGGCTCCTCACGTACAGCAGGTCGGACACCGACGACGACACCTGCATCGTGGGCATACGTGTGCTCTGACCTGCGACGGAAGCCGGTTCGTGCAGGGGCGCGGAAAAGCTGGTGTGAAGATCGGGAAGCGGGGTACTGAAGCGTGGCCCCTGCCAACCCCAGTGAATGAGGGTGAATGAGATGACCGCCGTGGCCGCCCACGCCGCAGCCCCCACGAGGACGTACACGACGACGGTTCCGGAGGTCCCGGACGCCATCGCCGACCCGCAGAGCGTCAGCCCCAAGGACGCCCGGGAGCTCTCCCGGCACTTCTTCGCCCGGCTCGCCACGCTGGAGGAGGGCACGCCGGAGTACCAGTACGTGCGGAACACGCTGATCGAGATGAACCTCTCGCTCGTCCGGTACGCGGCCTCGCGGTTCCGCAGCAGGGGTGCGGACGAGATGGAGGACATCGTCCAGGTCGGCACGATCGGTCTGATCAAGGCGATCGACCGCTTCGAGCTGACCCGCGAGGTGGAGTTCACCTCCTTCGCCGTGCCGTACATCGTGGGCGAGATCAAGCGGTTCTTCCGCGACACGAGCTGGGCCGTGCACGTGCCGCGCCGGCTCCAGGAGGCGCGGGTCGAACTGGCCCGCGCGACGGAGGAGCTGAGCCGGCGTACCGGCAGACAGCCGACGGTGCGGGAGCTGTCCGCGCTGATGTCCCTGCCGGAGGAGGAGGTCATCGAGGCCCGCAAGGCCTCGAACGCCTACCGCAGTTCCTCGCTGGACGCCTCGCTGAGCGGGGACGGCGGACTCGACGGCGAGAGCGCGCTCGCGGACTTCATCGGAGTGGAGGAGCGCGGCCTGGAGCTGATCGAGGACCTGCACTCCCTGGCCCCGCTGGTCGCCGGTCTCCCGGAGCGCGACCGCACGATCCTGCATCTGCGGTTCGTCGAGGAACTCACCCAGGCCCAGATCGGTGAACGGCTCGGCATCTCCCAGATGCATGTTTCCCGCCTCCTGAACCGCATCGTCACGGGTCTCAGGGAAGGCCTCCTGGGCTCCCGCTGACGGGTTCCGCCGTCCCGTCCCACTGAACGGAGCGGGCGGGCCTTACGCGGGCGGCCGGGGCACGACTGCCGCCCCGGCCGCCCGCGTGAGGCCCGCCCGTACGAGGTCCGTCCGCGTGAGGTGCGTCCGGCCTCCTCGCCGCGCGTCACGCGCCCTCAGTGCTTGAACACGTCCTTCGCCTTCTCCTTGGCCTGACGTGCGTCCCCCTTCGCCTGCTCGGCGCGGCCCTCCGCCTCCATCCGCTCGTTGCCGACGGCGCGGCCCGCGGCCTCCTTGAGCTTGCCCTTGGCCTGCTCGCCCTTGCTCTTCGCCTTCTGGTCGTCCGCCACGGCGGTCCCCTTTCTCCAGGATTCCCGTCGGTTATCCCTCGGGTTCACCTCGTCCGTTCCGGTCCGGTAGGTGACTGCCGTACCGGACCCTTGCCTTCCGCCTGACCGCTCCGGGCGGCCGCAAACGCCCTGCACGCCCTCCGGTTTTCGGGCGGAAGAACATGTTTCGTCCCACCGGGCGGTGAAACCCGGGACCGTCGGCCGCACTCGGCAGGCGGCCCGGCATGCCTCCTCTCCCGCCGGGTAGACGGGCGGTGCCCGCCGCGGCCGGACGAGCCGGGGCGAGACGTTGATCACTGCGAAGGGGCGTGTCCGCGACGCATCGGACCGCCGTCCCGGGGCAGGCGGGTTGTCGTAGGAAGTGCTTCGTGGAGGACGATGTGTCGACTGAACAAGCCCCCCTTTCCATCGACGTGGCTCTGCCCCGGGACGATGCCGCGCTGGTCACCGTGAAGGGATTCCTCGACGTCGACACGGCGACGGAGTTGCACCATCACCTGGCCAACCAGGTTCACCACGGCCGGCGCCATCTGCTGCTGGACCTGTCCGCCGTGCCGTTCATGGACTCCTCCGGCATCAACATCATTCTCAAGGCGTACAAGGAGACGCGGCAGGTCGAGGGCAGTGTGCGCCTGATCGACCCGGCTCCCGCCGTCCAGCGCATCCTGGATCTGACCGGGGTGAGCCTGACCGTCCCGTCCACCAAGACCGCCGAGGAGGCGCTCGACGCGCTGGACAAGGCGGCCCCCGGCGGTACGAGCGCCGCCGGCGACTGACGGACCTCCCGGACCGCTACCGCGTTTCTTTCGGCCTCCGCCGGCAGGAGGTCCGCTTCGCTCTGCCGTCGTGCGGCCGCGGAGGAGGAGCGCGAACATGACGGAGCCGGGCATCGGCGCCAATCACCGCCGGTGCCCGGCTCCTCCGGTGCGGACCGGGTGCGGCGGTGAGGTCCGTGACGGTGCGTGGCGGAACGTCCGGATGTGCGAGCCCGGACGGACCGGATTGGCATGAGTAACCTCGGACGCCGACGGGCAGCCGTCGCTGAGGAGGTGAGAGGCCTGTCATGAAGGGAAACCGGAAGCGGTGACACCGCAGGCGAGGACAGGTGGGATGGCAACCGGACCGCGTTCGAACGACAGGCTTTCCACAGACATGGTCGACAACCTCACCGCCACTTTCGAGGGCGCGCTGCACGACGTGACGGACGCACGCTTCGCCGCGGAGGACTTCCTGCGCGCGCTGGCGGACGTCTCCCCGCCGGCCAGCCCGGAGTGCTGGAACGACATCCTGCTGGTGGTCAACGAACTGGCGGCCAACGCCGTCCAGTACGCGCCGGGCCCCTTCGAGTTGCGGATGCGCCCGACCTTCGACGGCGTCCACGTCACGCTCCACGACACCAACCCGACCCCGCCGGCCCCCCGTCCCTTCCACCCGAACACGGGCGGCGGCGGCATCGGCTGGCACCTCGTGCACACCCTGTGCCACCAGGTGAGCGTGGTGCCCCAGGCGGACGGCAAGGGCAAGGACGTGCACGTCTTCCTGCCGTGGTGACCGTCGGCGCGGACGTCGTGAAGCGGCCGGACGTCGTGAAGGGGGCGGACGTCGTGAAGCGGCCGCCGCCACCGTGGTCACGGTGGCGGCGGCCGCTCGTTCGTGTGTGTGCCGGCGCTTCCGGCGTTCCCTACTCCGCGGACGCGACCGGCAGACTCCGGTAGTACGCGTCGACGCGGTTCAGGTATGCGGGTTCGAGGGTCTCGCTGTCCGTGCGGAACACGGGCGCGGCCTTCACCTCGTCCTTGGTGCAGGCCAGGCTCACCTTGCGGGCCTCGGTGTCGATGGCGGTGACCAGGCCGGCCGGTATGAGCATGCTCTTGCCGAACACCCACACGCCGGTGTCCACGATCAGGTGCCGCATGCCGTCCCGCTCCACCTGCCGGTCCACGTGCCCGATGGTCCCGTCGCTCGCGGCGACGGCGTATCCCGTGAGCACCTGTCCCTCCGCGTGGCCGCTGTCCGGTGCGTACGCCCATGGTCTGTCGATGGTCATCGCGCGTCCCCCTTCTCGTCCGCGTGCTGCGTGCTGCTTGTCGTGCCGGTTCTCGTGCGGTGTGTTCCGCGTGTGACCGCGCGGGCGGCTCGGTCAGGCCGCCAGCCGGGTCTCGCGGGCGAGGCGCGCGGTGCGCCGGGCGCAGCAGGCCTCGGCGAGTGCCGCGTCGGCGGCCTCGATCGCCTCGCGTATCCCCTTGGTGCCGGTCTCCGCGCACAGATGGCGGGTGACCTCCCGCAGGGTTCTTCGTAGTTCCTGGGTGTCCCGTTCGGCGAGTGCGATGCGCACGGTCGCGTAACGGGTGAGGAGTTCACGCAGGCGCGTGGGGGTGGGCGTCATCTCGGCAGGGCTCCTTTACGGCTGTCCTGCTCCTATCCCGTTTTGGGCCGCGCACACCCCGTTCGGGCGGCCCCGGGGACAACTCAGGGTCTTTTCAGGGCTGTTCAGGGTCGGTCCGGTGACCTCAGGGTCGTTCCGGCGACTCAGGAGGCGGTCCGGTGCCCGGCGGAGCGCGGGATCTCGATCTCCGCGGTGACCTCCTTGCCCCGGCCCCTCGCCCGTTCGGCGACGGTCATGGCGCGGCTGACCGCCTGCACGATCTCCAGACCGTGCCCGCCGATCCGGCCGCCGTTGCGCGGCTGGGTCACCGGGGTCTCGGCCGAGGTGTCCCAGACGGCGACACGCACGGCGTGGCCGCCGGGCGGCATCTCCACCTGCAGTCCGCAGGCGCCCGGCGCGTGCCGGAGGGCGTTGGTGACCAGCTCGCTCACGACGAGCTGGACGTCCTCGCGGGTGCGGTCCGGCAGGGGTGCGTGTCCGTCGTCGACCTCGTGCAGGAGGGCGAGGGCGGCCTCCCGGGCTTGGGCGGCGGTCACCGAACCGGCCTCCCAGGTGACGCGCCGCAGTCGTGCCGTACGCATGCCCGGACCGGTTCCTGTCGACAAGTGCTGCCTCAATGGAATGGCCATACGCTCATAAGCCTTACGCGTTAGGGTTTGTTCGCTTCTGTCCCGATCGTTCTCCTTGCGACTACCCTTCGCCCCGAGGACTATGAGAGCCGACTTCCCGTTCATGTGCCCGAATCGGGCGGTACCCCCACACGTGCACCCACCGTGTCCCCGGTGTCGCTCACCGAAAGGGATTTGGCTCCGGATCCGTGGCCAACGGTGGTCCGCGTCGGCTAGATTCGAGCCCCGCCGGTCCCCTGGTGATCGGCGCTGGCACAAGCAAGCACGTCGGGGGGCGGCGCATGCACAATTCCGGGCTCGCTCCATTGGACGCCCCCGTCATGACCGGTGGTCTCGCCGACACCGTCTTCGAGCTGGCCGAGCGCGATCCCGGTCGGCCGCAGCTCGCCCGTCGCGCGCCGGACGCCCCCGGCGGGTGGGTCCACGTCAGCGCGGCCGAGCTGCGCGAGCAGGTGGTCGACGTGGCGCGCGGACTGGTCGCCTGCGGGATCTCCCCGGGCAACCGCATCGCCATCATGGCCCGCACCCGGTACGAGTGGACGGTCCTGAGCTGCGCGCTGTGGGCCCTGGGCGCCGAGGTCGTGCCCCTCTACCCGACCTCCTCGCACGAGCAGGTCGAGTGGATCCTGCGGGACGCCGACTGCGTGGGCGTGGTGGTCGAGGACGAGCAGGGCATCATGACCGTCGGCTCGGTCTGCGCCCGGCTCCCCCGGCTGCGGCACGTGTGGCAGCTCGACGCGGGCGGCCTCGAGCAGCTGGTGGAACGCGGCCGCCCGGTGCCGACGGCGACGGTCGACTCGCTGCGCCGGATCGTGCTGCCCGACTCCACCGCCGTCGTCGCCTACACCTCCGGCACCAGCGGCCGGCCCCGGGGCTGCGCGCTCAGCCACCGCAGCCTGGCGAGCCCCTGCGACACCCTGCTGACGGGCTGGAGCGGCCTCGCGGCCCCGCCCGGGGAGCAGCCGGCCGTGCTGGTGTTCCTGCCCTTCTCCCACGTCTACGGGCTGATGATCCAGGGGCTGTGCCTGCGCGGCGGTTTCCTGATGGCCCACGAGCCCGATCTGCGCTCGGACACCCTCGCCGCCGCCCTCGTCTCCTTCCGCCCCACCTATCTGCACGGGGTGCCCTCGGTCTTCGAGCGGGTCTACAAGAGCTTCCTGACCTCCGCCGAGCGGGCCGGCCGGGGCGCACTGTTCGAGCGAGCGGCGCGCACCGCCCGGGACCACGCGGAGGCGATGGAGCGGCAGCGCCTCGGCACCGGTTCCGGTCCGGGACTCGAACTGCGGCTCCAGCACGCGCTGTACGAGAAGGGCGTCTACCGCAAGCTCCGGGAGTCGCTCGGCGGCCGGCTGTCCGGCGCGGTCTCCGGCGGCTCCTCCCTCAACCGCGAACTCGCCCTGTTCTTCGCGGGCATCGGCATCGTCGTGCACGACGGCTACGGGCTGACGGAGACCAGCGGCGGCGTCACGATGCAGCCGCTGGGCCGGGAGAAGTTCGGCACGGTGGGCAGACCGCTGCCCGGCGTCGACCTCCACGTGGCCCAGGACGGCGAGATCCTGGTCCGCGGACCCTCCCTGTTCCAGGGGTACATCGGTGACGAGGCCGGCACCGCGGAGGTGCTCCAGGAGGGCTGGCTGGCCACCGGCGACCTCGGCCGGCTGGACTCCGAGGGCTATCTGACCCTCACCGGCCGCAAGAAGGACATCATCGTCACCAGCGGCGGCAAGAGCGTGGCCCCGGCCGCCCTGGAGGAGCGGTTGCGCATGCATCCGCTGATCCACCAGGCCGTGGTGGTCGGCGACGACCGCCCCTGCGTGGGCGCGCTGATCACGCTGGACCCGGAGTACCTCCCCCACTGGCGCGCGGCGCTGGCCGGCCAGAGCGAGGGCCAGGGCCGCGAGGCGCGCGAGGAGAACGCGCTGCGGCAGGAGGTGACCCGGGCCGTCGCCGCGGCCAACAGCACGGTCTCGCGCTCGGAGTCCATCCGGGTCTTCCGCGTCCTCCCCGAGCCCTTCGACCAGGCGAACGGCCTCCTCACCCCGTCCCTGAAACTGCGCAGGGACGAGATCACCCGCCGCTACGCCGCCGAGATCGAGGCCATGTACCAGTCCACGCGTGAGTCCCCCGCGCGCCCGCGCGGCGCGGCCCCCGCCCTGGAAGCGGCGGCCGGCTGGGAGGAGTCGGAGGAGGACGTCTTCCGCCGGGTGCGCTGAGCCGGGCGTGCTGAGCCGGGCGTGCGGCCGCCGCCCCCGCGTCCCCTCGCGCGCGGAAGCGACGGCCGCCGGGCCGCACCCGTCAGTGACCGGGCCAGCCGTCCAGGTGCCGGTGGACGGTCACCCTGGGCCGCTCCTTGCCCTTGGGCGCGTGCGCCACGGCGTCCTTGAGCACCGTGTCCACCTCGGCGGCGAGCAGGTCCGCCTGTGACTTCACCTCGGTGGCGGGCGCGGTGGACCGGGTCAGTTCGTCCAGGCGCCGGTGGATGTCGGCGAGTTTGCGCCGCGCCTCGCCGTCCAGCCGGAAGGGGCGCGGGGTGGAGACCACGAACTGGTAGGCGCCGGCCAGGGTCTGGCAGCCGTCGCAGTGCTTGTTGACGGCGTCGCCCTTGTTGACCGCCTTGAGCCGGGTGTGCTCCCCGGCCATGGTGACGATCTGGAACGACAGCGCGACCGAGCGGCAGTGGTCGTCGACCGAGCAGCCGAGCCCCACGGCGTTCGCCTGGTTGCGTACGGTCGCGGCGTCCACCGTGCCGAACTGCCGCACGGTGAAGGAGTCGCGGACCTGGGTGTGGTGCACGAAGTCGGCCCGGCTGAACGTCTGGTCGGCGGCGACCGCGGTGTGCCGCGGCACACCGGTGGCGGCCTGCGCGGGCACGGCCGAGGCGATCCCCGCCGCCCCGGCGGCCAACAGGCCGATCCGCACGGCCCGTTGACCGAGTACGGAGCCGCTTCGGGGTTTGCGATGCTGATTCACGTGACTCTCCTGGTGTGCTCTGACTGATGGTGGAACACGGGGGCGGAGGGGCGGACGTGCCCGCTCCGGAGCACCGGATCCGCTTCACCCCGCCCGGGGGCGCGCCCTTCGCGGTGTCGGTCAGGACGCACCCGGCGTCGGTGAGACCGACTCCGCGCCCGGGCTGCTCTCCGCCCCGGAGGGCACCGCCGAAGGGGTCGCCGAGGACGCCGGCGGCGTCGGGCTCGACACCTGCGCCGGCCCGGTGGGCGGCGCCTCGCTCACGGCCGGCGGCGCGGAGTCCCGGCCGCCCGGCCGCCGCTTCTCCCGGGGCGGCCTCGACGCGCTCGCCCGCGGGCTGCGCGAGCCCCTCGGACGCGGCGAGCCGGAGGGCCGGACGGCCGCCGCGGACCCCCCTGCCCCGCCCGGCTCCGCGGGCACCGCCCCGGGGGACACCCCGCCGGCGGCCCCGCCGTCCGGCGTTCCCGGCACGTCCGCCTGCCGCGCCGGCGGCTTCGAGGTCGGCACCCCGGGCTGCAGGAGCGGCGCGATGGGCGGCTTCTTCGGGAGGGGTTCCGGGGTCATCCCGGACACCCACGCGTAGGAGAGCCCGCCGAGTCCGGCCAGCAGCACCACGCACAGCCCCCACCGCAGGCCGGGCCGCCCGGCCGTCATCCGCTTCCCGCCCCGCCACAGGCGTCCGCCCACCTTGACCGACAGGTAGACGACGCCGGCCATGGGGCACAGCAGCATGACGCAGCCGACGACGCCCATCAGTCCGGCGGCGAGCTCCCCGTGCGCGAAGGCGCCGCCGGTGCCGGTGATCTGCTCGGCCAGCGAGCGGAGCATGGTGGCGACGATCCGCGGCAGGTTCCACAGCGCGTAGCCGAGTTCGCCGAGGATCAGCGGCACCATGGTGAGCACCCACGTGGCCACGACCGCGCGGGCGGACCTCTTCAGCTCGGCCACCTCTGCGCGGGCCGCCCTCCCGCGCCGTCCGGGCACGAGCCCGAGCAGGATCGGTTTGATCTTGCCGTACAGATCGGGCACCCCGGCCAGGTCGCCGAGGATGTAGTACCCGTCGAGCCGCACGGCCGGCATGAGCTGTTCGAGGATCTCGAAGTGCCCGAGGTAGACGGCGGCGAGGAAGAAGGCCTGCCCGGTGGCGAAGTACGCGGCCGCCATGGCGAGCATGAACACCACGTTGAAGTAGATGCCGCCGAGGTCGGTGCGGAGCCGGCCGGCGCGGCCGATCCGGTAGACGTCGGTGACGTCCGTGTACATCGAGGGCCAGATCAGGAACAGCCCGCAGCCGATGCAGCCGGGCCGGGCGCCGCCGTAACGGCAGGCGGAGGCGTGCCCGAACTCGTGGAAGACGAGCGAGGCCACGGTGAGGACGAAGACGACCAGCAGCAGCACCGGCTGGTCGAGGACCTCCAGGACGGGGGTGATCGCGCCGAAGAACGCGAACAGCCACACGTCGAGGGCGGCCATGCCGGCCAGCACGGAGACCACCACCGCCGGACGGTGCAGCCAGGAGAGCGCGCGGGCGATGCCCGCGACCCGGCGCTCGTCGAAGATGACCCGGTGCCCCTTGAGCGCGAGCAGCAGGTCCGAACGGGGTGCGACGACCTCGTCCTCCTCCTGTCCCTCGGGAACCGTCACCCCGAGCGGGTCCAGCTTCTCCTCGATCAGATAGCGGACGTTGTCCGCGCTGAGCTCCCGCCCGAACCGGGCGCTGACCCGGTGGGCGATGGTCTCCGCGTCGCGGACGCCGTCGATCGAGGAGGCCACGAGGTACAGCAGCCGGGAGAGCTGCACGACCTGCCCGTCCCCCCGACGGGCGATGTACTTGGGTGCGGTGAACCCCGAGCCCTGGTACTCGCCGTGCAGCGCGAGCCCCGTGCTGAGCCGCGGCACTCCCGCGCCCTTCACGGTGACGACCGGCAGGGTGCCCGTGGCCGCCTGCTCGTAGGTCACGGGTATCCCCCCGGGCCCGGGCACCGGTCCGGTGTCCCGGGCCGCCGCCGCGTGGTCCCCCAGCAGCGTCATGTGCGTCTTCCTCCCCCCGGCGGCGGGCCGGACCTGCCCCCAGGTCCGGCCCGCCGGTGTCACCCTCGTAACGCGAGGGTCACTGGCCGATGTTGATCGACTGGGAGGCGGCCGACTGCGCCACCGACCAGTTCGAGTGGTCGTTGAGGGCGGCCGACTCGTTGTGCGCGTCGACGTTGGCGACGTGCTTGGTGATGTTCACCGTCTTGCCGAAGCTGAACTTGAGCCGGCCCAGCGCCTCGCGGCCGGGCAGCAGCTCCGCGGACTCGGCTTCCAGCTCGTGTGCGTCCATGCTCATGGCGTGTCCTTTCGTGGATACGGTCGTTGTGATGGTGTGACTGACCGGGTGCGCGGCCGGCGCCCCCGGCGTACCGCGGGTGACGAGACGTCGGAAGGTGGTACCGCCGCGGCGGGCGGAGATGAGGCGCCGCCGCGGCGGTACCGGGTGCCGTACGGCGAGCGGGGCGCCGGGACCGTACGGCACCGGCTCACTGGGCGATGTTGATGGACTGGGCGGCGCCCGAGTCCGCCACCGACCAGGCGCTGTGGTCGTTGAGCGCGGCGGAGGAGTTGTGGGCCCCGACGTTGGCGACGTGCTTGGTGACGTTCACCGTCTTGCCGAAGCTGAACTTCAGCCGGCCCAGCGCCTCGCGGCCGGGCAGCAGCTCCGCGGACTCGGCGTCGAGCTCACGAGGATCCATCATGGTCGATTCCCCCTCAGGGATCGTTGCGTGGTGCCGTCGGACGCGGTCAGGTCCCCCCGGATGCGCGTCCAACTAGGTCGGACGGGCTGTCCAACGAGATTGGACACTACGGGCGGGTGGGACGGTGACGCAAGCGGTTCGGGTGAACACCTTCCGGAAGCACCGAAGGTCGGCCCTAGAATGATCCGACGCGGAACGGTTCCGCCCGACGGCGAGCAGGAAGTGACCATCGGTGGCCAACGCACTGCAGCAGATCATCCGTGACCGGCTGGACCGCGAGGGCTGGTCGTACGGAGAGGTCGCCCGCCGCGGCGGTGTCCCCCGCTCCACCGTCCATCACCTGGCGACCGCCGAACACATGGCGCGCGTGCCCCAGCCGGCCACCCTCGAAGGGCTCGCCAAGGGGCTCGGACTGCCGCTGGACACCGTCCGCCGGGCCGCCGCCGAGGCCTGCGGCATCCATGTGTACGCGCCGGGCGCGGCCTCGGACGGCGAGGGCGCCGCCGGTACCGCCGCCTCCGACCCGGAGGTCGACGTCCTGATCGCCAGCGTGCAGCGGCTGTCCTCCGAGGACCGCCGCCATGTGGCGGCCCTCGTCGAGTCCCTGCTCAACCGCTCGCCCGACGAGGGGAAAGGCCGCTCCTGAGGAGGGCGGGTACGCCGGTCCGCCCGGCGCGCATACCGGAACCACCGCCCTCTCCCCGGTCACTTCACGGCAAACCGGCCACTCCCGCCCGAACACCCGGAAGCCGCGGCTAGTCTCTTCCCCTGCCTGGTGGCCGAGAGCCGTACGACCGGGCTTTCTGGGGGGAACCTTGCTCTTCGTACACGGCGGCCCCACCACCGCCATCGTCAAAGGGGCGACGGGAGAATCCGTGGTCCTGCTCTCCGGCGAACTGCCGTCCGACCTCACCGACGCCGCACTCGGCGAACTCCTCGACCTCGCGGCCGCCGTGCTCGGCGAGGAGGAACTGACGCTCTTCGCACGCTGCTTGCGCACCCTGCGGCGCGGCGAGGGCCCCACCCCGCAGCGCATCGAGATCAACGGCGCCGTGCTGACCGTCTACCGCGACTGACCGCCCGCCCCGGACCGGGCGGTCTGTCCCGCATCGCCGCCAACGGCCATGCTGGTCCCGGACGTTCGGCGATCACCGGGAGGTCGAAGGACATGACGGGGCGGACGCGGCGAGACATCGCGGTACGGCCGGCCGCGGGGCACACGGGGGCCGAGATCGAGGGCGTGGACCTCGCCGGGCCGCTCGAGGACGAGACGGTGGCACGGATCCGGGCGGCGCTGCTGCGCTGGAAGGTGCTCTTCTTCCGCGGGCAACGCCTCGACCACGCGGCCCACGTGGCGCTCGCCCGCCGCTTCGGCACGCCCGTGCGGCTCGGCCGGCGCGGCGGCGCCTCGCCGAAGGACGTGCCCGAGGTGGAGACCACGGCCGACCGCCTGGAGCTGGGCGGCCGGTTCGGCATGGAGCACGAGGAGTGGCTGCGGCGGCGCCGGCACTCCCTGCTGCGCGGCTGGCACTGCGACCACGGCGCCCGGATCGACCCGCCCGCCGCGACCATCCTGCGCGCCGAGACGGTGCCGCCGTACGGCGGGGACACCACCTGGTCGAACCTGGCGGCCGCGTACGCGGGACTGTCCGGGCCGGTACGGGAGTTCGTCGACGGACTGCGGGCCGAGCACCGGCTCGGCGTCGGCTACCAGCCGCGGCCCGGCGAGGACGCCTATCTGCGCCATCTGCTGGACCATCAGGTCGCCAGCGTGCACCCGCTGGTCCGGGTGCACCCCGAGAGCGGGGAGCGGCTGCTGTACGTCAACGGCTACTACGTCGAGCAGATCCGCGACCTCTCGCGGGCCGAGAGCGCGGCGCTCCTCGACATGCTGCTGGAGCAGGCGGTGCGGCCCGAGTACACCGTGCGGTTCCGCTGGGAGCCGGGCAGCGTGGCCTTCTGGGACAACCGGGCGACCATCCACCTCGCACCCGGCGACACCGCCCATCTCGGCCATCCACGGGTGATGCACCGGGTGATGCTGGAGGGGGAGGTGCCGGTGGGCGTCGACGGCCGGCCCTCGCAGGCGCTCACGGGCACGGAGCCGGGCCGCTGGTGAGCCGCCCCGCGCGGGGCCTCAGCCCTGGCCCCGTTCCGCCTCCCGGCGCAGGTAGTTGCTGACCTGACCGGCGAGGTCGGCCGCGCCGGCGTCGGCGCGCGCGGCGGCCGTCTCGGTCACGCCCGCGGGCAGGGTCAGGTCGGCCGACCACAGGTGCCGGTCGGTCCATTCCTCGTCCATCCGCACATGCACCTGGATGTCGACGCGGTGCAGCGAGGTGTCCGCGGCGGCCGCGTAGAGCACGGCGGTGGCCCGGCGCAGCGGGTAGACGTCGTACCCCTCGATGAACTGGGAGTTCCGCCAGTCCAGGAGGGCGCTCTCGCCGTCGGCGCCGGTGCGCACGTCGAGCTGGCCGTCCTCGAGGTGGACGCCGACCGGGGCCGGGCCGCGGTTCTCGACGGTCACCCGGAACCGGAAGTAGGTGAGCCCCTCGGCGGCCTCCTCGCGGCCCCGCGGGGGCTCCGCCTTCTCCAGGCCGTGGACGCGCACGCGCAGGCCGGCCCGGTCCTGGTCGTACTCCTGCCAGTCCCCGATGACATTGGGCTCGCGCACGTTTCACCTCTCCGTTTCCGCGCATGCTTCCTATCCGCGCGCGGAACAGGGTGTCAAATGCACGGAACCCGTCACGGCCTGCCCGTTTGCCCCGCTTGATCACCGATCAAGCCGTGCGCTGCCACGATCCCTCCCGGGCCGCACCGGGGGCCTCCCGCCCACGTGTCACACATCACGCCGGGTACGGCCGCCGGGGCTCCGGGCGCCGGGAAGAACTCCCCGCCGCCGGCACGGCGCTGGCACACTGCTCGGCATGCCGCCGCTCACTCCCGCCCGCGCCCTCCTCCTGCTCGTCAGCGGCCTGGTGTGCCTCACCACGGCGAGCGGCGCGCTGGTGGGCGCGCTGTTCGGCGGACCGGCCACCGCCCTCCTCGCGGCCGCCTGCGCGGGCGGCGCGGGGCTGGCCGGCTCCCTCTTCGCGCGGCGCCGGGCGCTCGCGCACTTCGCGGCGGCGCAGCGGCGGGTGGGGGCGCAGGGGTACGCCGAGGGGATCGCGCACGGGGTGCTCGCCCACGTCACCGCGTACGAGGCCGCGGTCTTCCCCTGTACGGGGCCGGGCGGGGTGACGTCCGAGGAGCGGGTGGCGCGGCGGACCGTCGCCTACCGGACGGCGGCGCTGGAGGAGGTGCCGCAGCCGGTGCGGGAGGCGGCGGCCGACGCGCTGGCCGTGCTCGACGAGGCGGACCGCGCGGCCGCCCGGGACGCCCTGGCGCGGCTGGCGACGCTGGTGCGGCAGGAGTACGCGCGGCCCTGAGGGGACCCGGGTCTCCCCCGCGGCGGACCCGTCCGGTCGTTGAGCGGCCGGCGCGTCCGGGACGTACCCCAGGGCATGCCGACCTTCCTGCCCGTCCGGCGCCCGTCCGAGGCCGCCCCTCCCCCGGCGCGGCCCGCCCGGGCGGCGACCGCCCCACTCCGCCGCCGGTGGGCCACGGTGGTGGCGGTGCTGCTCCTGCTGGCGCAGATGGCCGTCGGCATGGTCACCGGGGCCGCGCGGCAGACGCCCACCATCGACGAGCCCGTGTACGCCGGCACGGCGCTGGTCTACGTCCGTGAGCACAGTCTGCGCTTCAATCCCGAGCACCCTCCTCTGGGCAAACTGATCGTCGCGAGCGGTGAGGTGTTCGCCCGACCCCGGCTGGCGCCCGGTTTCCAGGGGGACCAGGGGGCCCTCGGGCGGCGGCTGCTGTACGAGTCGGGGAACGACGCATGGCGGGTGATGTTCTGGGCGCGGCTGCCGGTGATCGTGCTGACGCTGCTGTTCGGCCTGGTCGTGTTCGCCTTCGCGCGTGATCTCACCGGCCGCCTCGGCGGGCTGGCGGCGCTGGCGCTGTACGCCTTCTCGCCCGACCTGATCGCCCACGGGGCGCTCGCCACGCTGGATGTGCCGGCGGTCGGCTTCGTCCTGGTGTCGGTGTGGCTGGTGTGGCGGGCGCGGGCGCGTCCGCTGCCGTATCTGCCGCTCGCCGGGCTGGCCCTGGGCGCGGCGGCGGCGACGAAGATGAGCACGCTGCCCGCGATCCCGGTGGTGCTGGGCCTGGCGGCGTGGTCGTACGCCACGGCCAGAGGAACGGGGGACGGCGAACGGGCGTTCCGGGCCCGGCTGCGGCCGCTGCTGCGGGCGGCCGGTGCGGCCGCGGGGGTGGGGCTGGTCGCGGTGGCCGTCGTCTGGGCCGCCTATCTGGTGGTCGATCCCCGGCTGCGCTGGGCGGCGGCGGCCCACGGGGTGCCCGAGGTACACGGACCGCGCGGGCTGCTGGTGCGGGCGCTGCCGTTCCCGGAGCCGTACCGGGACGGGATGCGGCTGCAGTTCGGCTTCGAGAACAAGCCGTGGCAGGGCTTCCTGTTCGGGCACGTCTACACCGGCAACCGCTGGTACTACCTGCCGGCCGCGCTGCTGGTGAAGACCCCGCTCGGCATGCTCGCCCTCTGGGCGGCGGGCGCGGTGGCCCTGCTCGCGGCGGTCCGGGCGCGGGCCGCGGCGCCCTACGTCCTGCTGCCCCCGGCCGTGCTGCTGATGGTGGCGATGGACGGGGCGCGGAACTTCGGCACCCGGTACGCGCTCTTCATGCCGGTGTTCCTGGCCGTGGCCGCGGCCTGCGTGCTCGCCGTGCGGCGGCGCTGGGCGTACGGGGCGGTGGCGGTACTGGTCGGCCTCGTCGCCGTCAGCTCGCTGCGGACGTACCCGTACTACCTGCCGTACGCGAACGAGGCGTTCGGCGGTCCGGCGAAGACGCGGCTTCGGCTGCACGACGCGAACGTGGACTGGGGGCAGGACCTCGGCCGGCTGGCCGGCCGGCTGCGGGAGCGGTACCCGGGCGAGAAGGTGTGGCTGGTCTACAAGGGCAGCGGGGTGCCCTCCTGGTACGGCATCCACGCCGCCGATCCCCGGAAGGCGGACCCGAGGGAGGTGCGGGGGCTGCTGGTGGTGTCGGACTCCTCGATCGCCAAGGCGCGAGGGCGGCTGGCGCTGCTGCTGCGCGACAGCCGGGAGGTGGACGAGGTCGGGCACTCGATCACGATCTTCCGGCGGTGACCGTGGCGACGGGCCTCGCCCGGAGTACCCGGGGGCCTCGGCCGTTCGGGGGGTTCGGGCGCTCCGGGCGCGTGGCGGCGGGCGGAGATGTCGACAACTGTGCCGTGGACCTGCCGCTGATCGCCCCGATGCTCGCCACCCCCGGCTCCCTGCCGCCCGCCCGGCAGGACGCGCGGTGGGCGTACGAGACCAAGCAGGACGGCCAGCGTGTCGTGGTCTATCTGCCGGGCGACGGCCGGATCGAGCTGCGGGCCCGCTCGGGGCAGCTCGTCACCGGCGCCTATCCGGAGCTGTCCCCGCTCGGGGCGGCGCTCGGGGACACGCCCGCCGTGCTCGACGGGGAGGTCGTGGTCCTGGACGAACAGGGGCGCGGGGACTTCCAGTTGCTGCAGTCCCGGATGGGGCTGGCGCACGCTCCGGCGCTCGCCGCCCGGCGGGCGGCACGCACTCCCGCGCATCTGGTGCTCTTCGACGTCATGCACCTGGGCGGCGAGTCGTCGACGGGACTGCCCTACACGCGGCGGCGCGCCCGGCTGGAGGGACTCAGGCTCGCCGGTGCGCACTGGTCGACTCCGGCCGCGCTGGTGGGCCACGGGGAGCGGGCGCTGGCCGCGACCCGGGAGCGGGGCCTGGAGGGGCTCGTGTGCAAGCGGCTCGACTCCGTGTACGAGCCGGGGGTGCGGTCACGGGCCTGGATCAAGATCCGCAATCTGCGCGTGGTGGACGTGCTCGTGGGCGGATGGCTGCCCGGGCGGGGGCGGCTGACGGGGCTGCCCGGGGCGGTGCTGGTCGGGCAGTGGGACGCGGCGGGGCGGCTGCGGTACGTGGGCAGCGTGGGGACCGGGTGGAGCGGGGCGGAACGGCGGGAGCTGGCGGATCTGCTGGCCGCGGGAGCGTCGGAGGTGTGCCCCTTCGACCCGGCGCCGAAGGTCGCGGGGGCGCGCTGGGTGGTGCCGGGGGTGGTGGGTGAGGTGCGGTACGGGGAGCGGACGCGGGCGGGGATGCTGCGGCAGCCCGCGTGGCTGCGGCTGCGGCCCGACCTGACTCCGGAGGAGTCGGCGGCACGGCTGCCGTGAGGGCGTCCCCGTGCCCTTCGCGGGGCGCGGGGGGCCGCCCTCACACGTGGCCGAGGCCTCCGCTGCCGAAGGAGCCGCTGGACCCCGGGTCCCAGCGGCGGCGGTGCTGGTCCTCCGCGTGCCGCGTCGAGGCGCGGTGCATGTCGTGCGGGAGGAGGCGGTCCTCGCCCTCCTCGCAGTGGTGGACCTCGTCGGCCTCCCTCATCTCGCTCTCCTCACGGACGGCCCCGCCGTCCGGGAGATGCGGTTGTTCGTCCGGCTTCGGGGGTCCCGGTTCCCGGGTGCGCACCGTGATGCCGAAGGTGACGGCCCAGATCAGCAGGCCCGCGATGACGAGACCGCCGATGAAGGCGCCGACGAGGTTGAACGTGTGGCTCGATGCGGCCAGCAGCAGCATGGTGTCCGTACTCATACATTGACCGTACTCCGGTATAAATCGGAATTCGAGGGATGAACTCTCCTCGCTCCGGCCCCTCCCGGCGCCCGGACGGTCAGACGCGGTGGTTGCGCAGTGCCGGGGTCACCGCCGCGAGCACCAGCGTCGCCACGACGACGAGCAGACCGCCGCCCGCGACGGCCGCCCGGGGGCCGAAGAGGGAGCCGCCCGTGCCGTGCAGGACGTCGGCGAGGCGGGGTCCTCCCGCGACCACCACCGTGAAGACACCCTGCATGCGCCCGCGCATCTCGTCCGTGGCCGCCGAGAGCAGGATGGCGCCGCGGAAGACCATGGACACCATGTCGGCGACGCCGGCCGCGGCGAGGAAGGCCACCGCGACCCACAGGTTGCCGCTCAGCCCGAAGCCGGTGACGGCCACGCCCCAGGCGACGACCGCGACGATCACCATGAGGCCGTGCCGTCGGGCCCGGGAGAACGTGCCCGACGCCAGGCCGCCGAGCACCGCGCCGATGGGGATGGCCGCGAAGAGCAGCCCCAGCGCGAGGCCCTCGCCGTGACCGCCGTACGTCTCCGCGGCGAGTTGCGGGAAGAGGGCGCGGGGCATGCCGAACACCATGGCGATGATGTCGGCGAGGAACGACAGCAGCAGGACCTTGTGGAGCGAGATGTACCGGAAGCCCTCCGCTATCGCCCCCAGTCCGGCCCGTCCGGCGGCGGCCGCGGCGGCGGTCAGCGGGGGCAGCGCGGGGAGCCGCACGACCGCCCACACGGTGACGCACAGGGCGAGCGCGTCGATGAGGTAGAGCTCCGAGAGGCCGATGACGGGGATGAGCACGCCGGCCAGCAGCGGGCCGGCCACGAGGCCCGTCTGCATCACCGTGGAGCCCAGCGCGTTGGCCGCGGGGAGCTCGTCCTCGGGCACGAGACGGGCGATGGAGGCGTTGCGGGCCGGGGAGTTGAGGCCGAAGAAGGCCTGCTGGAGGGCGAGCAGCACCATCAGCACGGCCACCGAGTCGAGCCCGGTGACCGCCTGCGCCCAGAACAGCACGGAGGTGGCGGCGATCCCGGAGTTGGTGAGCAGCAGGAGCCTGCGGCGGTCCATGCTGTCGGCGATCGCGCCGCCCCACAGGGCGAAGACGATCAGCGGGAGCAGCCCGGCGAGGCTCGCGTAGCCGACCCAGGCGGAGGAGCCGGTGATGTCGTAGATCTGCTTGGGCACGGCCACCGCGGTGAGCTGGCTGCCGACCGCCGTGACGATCGTGGAGGACCACAGCCGGCGGAAGGCGGGGTGGCGCAGCGGCCGGGTGTCCATGGTGAAGCGGCGCCATCCCCGGCGGGCTCCGCCGGTGTCCGGCGAGGCGGGATCGGGGGGCCCGGGGTCCGGCGCGGGGTCCGGGGAGGTGGTGCCGGGGCGGGCGGTCCGCACGGGGGTGTCGTCGTTCGCCGGCTCTGCCGTACTGCTCTCGCTGGTGTCCACGGGATCCCTGGATGCTCGCTACATCTTTCTGGTCAGGGTTCACTATCGCTCATCCGCGCGAGCGCCCCGAGGGCCGGTGGCGATCGGGGCCGAGGTCACGCGCCGAGAAGGAGCAGGGTGCCCATCGTGAGCATGGTGGCGGCGACCAGGCCGTCGAGCACCCGCCAGGCCGAGGGCCGGGTCAGGAGACGGCCGAGCGGACGGGCCCCGAAGCCGAGGGCGGCGAACCAGCAGAGGCTGGCGAGAGCGGCGCCGAGCCCGAAGCTCCAACGCAGTTCGCCGCGGTGGGCGGCGACCGAGCCGAGCAGGAAGACGGTGTCGAGGTAGACGTGCGGGTTGAGCCAGGTCATCGCCAGGCAGGTGAGGATCGCGCGCCGCCGTGAGCGCTCCGGCGTGCCCTCCACCCGCATCGCGCCGGGGCGCAGCACCCGGCGGGCGGCCAGGGCCCCGTAGCCGAGCAGGAACAGCCCGCCGACCACGCCGATGGCGGTGAGGGCGCCCGGCCGGGCCACCACGACCGCGCCCATTCCCCCGACCCCCGCGGCGATGAGCACCGCGTCCGAGAGCGCGCAGATGCCGACCACGGTGAGGACCGCCTCCCGGCGGGCGCCCTGGCGCAGGACGAAGGCGTTCTGGGCGCCGATGGCGACGATGAGGGAGAGGCCGGTGCCGAATCCGGCGGCAGCGGCGGCGAGGGCCTGCGCGTGGTTCATGCACCAGACCGTAAGGAGGATCTGATCAGCAGTACAGCTAATGATTCTTAGGTAGCTTTAGCAGATATGAAGATGAGCGGAGCCGAGGTCCCGGACGGGCGCGGGCTGGCGGAACTCCCCCTCGACCAGGTGCGGACGCTCCTCGCGGTGGTGGACGAGGGCACGTTCGACGCGGCCGCCCATGTCCTGCACGTGACGCCCTCGGCGGTCAGCCAGCGGGTGAAGGCGCTGGAGCAGCGCACGGGCCGGGTGCTGCTCACGCGCACCCGGCCGGTACGGGCCACCGAGTCGGGCGAGGTGGTGGTGCGGTTCGCCCGGCAGCTCGCCCGGCTGGAGAGGGACGCGCGCGAGGAGCTGGGAATGTCCGCCGACGCGGAGCCGACCCGGGTGTCGATCGCGGTCAACGCGGACTCGCTCGCCACCTGGTTCCTGCCCGCGCTGGGGCGGGTGCCCGCGGAGCTGCGGCTGAGCTACGAGCTGCGCCGGGAGGACGAGAGCCACACCGCCACGCTGCTGCGGGAGGGGCGGGTGATGGCGGCGGTGACCTCCTCGCCGGACCCGGTGACGGGCTGTTCGGTCCGCGCGCTGGGGCGGATGCGGTACGTGGCGGCGGCCGCGCCGGAGTTCGCCGGGCGGTGGTTCGGCGGAACGCTGCCGGCCGGGCCCGGCGGGGACCGGGCCCGCGCGGAGGACTTCGCCCGCGCTCCCGTGGTGGTCTTCGACCGGCGGGACGACTTCCAGGACCTGTTCGTCCGGCGCCTGGGCGGCCGGGGCGCCGGCGCCTGGCGGCATCACGTACCCACCTCGGAGGGGTTCCTCGACTCGGTGGTCGCGGGCCTCGGCTGGGGCATGGTGCCGGTGGCGCAGGCCGGCGGACTGCTGCGGAGCGGGGCGCTGACGGAGCCGGCACCGGGGCGGCCGCTGGACGTGCCGCTGTACTGGCAGCAGTGGAAGCTCGACTCCCCCGCGCTGGCGGCCGTCGCACGGGCCGTGGTCGCGGGAGCGGAGGAGGTGCTGCGGGGCGAGGAGTGAGCGGGCGCGGCCAGGTGCCGCGGGAGGAGGAGTGAGCGGGCGCGGCCGAGGTCCTGCGGGGCAGGACGGCCGGATGCGGCGGGTCAAGGCGCCCGGTGCGCACGGAGGTTGGCGGAGGGGCGGGTTCCGGGCCACGATGCGCACATGAAGGGTGATCTCTTTTCCAGTGACCACGTCGTACAGCCCGCCGTCGCGCCCGGCATGAGTGTGGAGAACGCCAAGTGCCTGCGGTACGTGGTGAACGGCGACATGCTCGCCCGGCAGGGCGCCATGGTGGCCTACCGCGGCAATCTGCAGTTCGAGCGCAAGGGCCAGGGGGTGGGCGGCATGCTCAAGCGGGCGGTCACCGGAGAGGGGCTGCCGCTGATGACCGTGCGCGGGCAGGGGGAGGCCTGGTTCGCGCACGAGGCGCAGAACTGTTTCGTCGTCGAGGTCGAGCCGGGTGACCTGTTCACGGTGAACGGGCGCAACGTGCTCTGCTTCGACTCGACGCTGCGGTACGACATCAAGACCGTGAAGGGCTCGGGCATCGCCGGGGGCGGGCTGTTCAACAGCGTCTTCTCGGGGCACGGCCGGCTGGGGCTGGTGTGCCAGGGCGACCCGCTGGTCATCCCGGTCTCCTCGCAGCAGCCGGTGTTCGTGGACACCGACGCGGTGGTCGGCTGGAGTGCCCACCTGACGACCTCGCTGCACCGCTCGCAGTCCATGGGGTCGATGCTGCGCGGCGGCTCGGGCGAGGTCGTGCAACTGCGGCTGGACGGCGAGGGTTTCGTGGTGGTGCGCCCCAGCGAGCAGAAGCCGCAGCAGGAGCACTGACGGCCCGCCGCGGGGACGGGGGCCGCGCGCCGTCCGGACCGTCCGTTCCGCCGGGCCTTCCGGGGGTGGGCGGCGCGGTACCGCGCCACCCGCCCCCGATTCTGCACATACGTTCGAATCACGGGTACGCTGGAGACATGGCCACGCACCTCCAGGGCTCCCTGTTCGACCAGACCGACGATCTCCGGCTCGGCCCGCTGGACGGGCTGCGCCGTACCCGGCTGAACGCCGGCGCCTGGATCGATCTGCTGCCGGGCTGGCTCACCGGGGCCGACAGCCTGTTCGAACGCCTGGTCCTCGACGTCCCGTGGCGGGCCGAGCGGCGCCGGATGTACGACCGGTCCGTCGACGTACCCCGGCTGCTCCGCTTCTACGGGCCCGGGGACCCCCTCCCCCACCCGCTGCTCGACGAGGCCCGCCAGGCGCTCTCCGTGCACTACGCCGACGAGCTGGGCGAACCCTTCGTCACGGCGGGGCTCTGCTACTACCGGGACGGCCGGGACAGCGTCGCCTGGCACGGCGACCGGATCGGGCGGAGCGCCCACGAGGACACGATGATCGCCATCCTCTCCGTCGGCGCGCCCCGCGACCTCGCGCTGCGGCCGCGCGGCGGAGGGCAGGTCCTGCGCCGCCCGCTCGGGCACGGCGACCTGATCGTGATGGGCGGCTCCTGCCAACGGACCTGGGAGCACGCGGTCCCCAAGACCAACCGGGCGGCCGGTCCCCGCATCAGCGTCCAGTTCCGCACGCGCGGCGTGCGCTGAGCGGCCCGCGGGCCCTCCGGCTCAGCCCTCACCCAGTTGTGCCTGCACCGCCGGGGCGTAGCGGTCCACGATCTCCTCGACCTCCGTGGCCCGCACATGGGCGCCGCGCGCGATGCCGTAGATCACCCCGAGCCCGAGCAGCGTGCCCACGCTCAGCTCGGCGCGGAGCCCGGCGTCGGGGCCGGTCAGCCGGGCGGCGAGCCGGTCGACGACCTGGGAGCGGAAGTTGGCGCGCAGGATGTCGCCCTGTTCACCCTGGAGCGGGGCGAAGACGATGCGTAGCAGCGGGTCGGCCCCGCGTTCGGTCTGGCCGAGCAGCAGATGGCGCACCATGTGGCGGCCCAGTTCGGCGAGCGGCGCGTCCAGCAGGGCCCCGACATCGGCCTCGAAGGACATGACCTGCGAGAAGAGGGTGTCCTTGTTGCCGAAGTACTTCAGGATCAGCGGCGGGCTGACGCCGGCCCGGTCGGCGACCGCCTTGAGGGTGATGTCGGCGTGGGCGTGCCGGGCCAGCAGGTACCGGGCCGCCCGCAGGATCTCCGCCCGGGTGGTCCGGGCGTCCCGGCGCCCGGGCGGCGCCGACGGCTCGGCCGTCCGCGGTGTCGTCACCGGCGTCACGCTCCTTCCAGCGCCCCCTTCTCGGAGACCGTCTCCACCACCGCCCCGCCGGCGCCCTCGCGACGGCCGGCCGGTGAGCCGGGGATGGTGAGGGCGACGGCGCAGGCCACGAGGGCGACGGTACCCGCCATCGCGAAGGACAGCAGGTATCCGTGCAGTGTGGGCACCGGGGCACCGCCGGCCTCGCGGGTGTGGTGGACCAGGACGGCGGCGACGGCCGCGCTGCACGTGGCCTGCCCGATGGTGCGCATGAGGACGTTGACGCCGTTCGCGGACGCCGTCTGCCCGGCCGGTACCGCCCGCAGGATCAGCGTGGGCAGGGCCGAGTAGGCGAGGGTGGTGCCCAGGGACACCACGGCCGAGCCCAGAATGATCATCCACAGGTCGGTGCTGTCGGCGATCCGCAGGACGTAGCCGAGGACGATGACCCCGGCGCCCAGCGCGAGTGTCACCCGGGGGCCGCGTGCGGTGGAGATGCGGGCCGAGACCGGCGAGAACAACAGCATGATCACGCCGCTGGGCAGCAGGCACAGGCCACTGGCCACGATGGAGAGGCCGAGCCCGTACCCGGTGCTCTTCGGCGCCTGCACGAGCTGGGCGGTGACGAGCGAGTTGGCGTAGAAGCCGAACCCGACGAGGAGCGCGGTGACGTGCGGCAGCGCCACCCGCGGCCGGACGGCGAGCCGCAGGTCGACCAGCGGCCGCGCGGCCCGGCGCTGCTGGACCCACCACAGGCTCATCACCAGCACGGCGGCGGCGAACAGGCCGAGGACGCGCCGGCTCGTCCAGCCCCAGCTGCCGCCCTGCGAGACCCCGAGGAGCAGCGCCGCCAGGCCCGCGGCGAGGCCCAGGGCGCCGAGCACGTCGAAGCGGCCGGGTTCGCGCACCGGCGACTCCCGCACCGCCCACCAGGCCAGGGCGACGCCGCTCGCGCCCAGGGCGCTGGTCACCCAGAACATCACGTGCCAGTCGGCGTACTGCACGATCAGCGCGGTGAGCGGCAGGCCGAGCGCGGCGCCGATTCCGACGGTGGAGCTCATCAGCGCCACGGCCGATCCGGTGCGTTCCGGCGGCAGTTCGTCGCGCAGGATGCTGATCGACAGCGGGACGACGGCGGCGGCCGCGCCCTGCAGTGCCCGGGCCGCGATGAGGACGCCGATCGTGGAGGTCAGGGCGCACATCACGGAGCCGGCGGTCATCAGCGCCAGGGCGCCGAGGAGGACCCGCCGCTTGCCGTACATGTCGCCGGCGCGGCCCAGCACGGGGGTGAGGACCGCGCCGGACAGCAGGGTGGCGGTGACCGTCCAGGAGACGGCGCCCGGGGAGGCGCCGGTCAGCCGGGGCAGGTCGGGCAGCAGGGGCACGACGACGGTCTGCATGACCGCCATGAGGATGCCCCCGTAGGCCAGCGCCGGCACCGTCATCCGTTCCCGCAGGGCCCCCCGTCCGCCGGGCTCCGGGGGAATGCCGGGGCCGGTGGACGGGGCGGGTATCGGGGCCACGGGTGCTCCAGGGGGCCGGTGCGGCACGCGGCGGGCCGCACGGGATCAGGTGAATGGTTATTCACCTTACCGGGTGAATGGCCATTCACCTCCCCCGCCCTCCGGCCCGCTCAGCGCTGGGCGCGGGCCGTGTGCACGGTGCGGGCCAGTCGCGGGCCGAGCCAGCGCTTCAGTCGGCGCAGTGCCTCGACCTGTCCGGCGGCCCGGTCGAGGTGGTAGTAGAGCTGCGGCGGCACGTACGGGAGCAGCGGGGAGTGCCGTTGGCCCAGCAGGGCGAACATCCGCTCGGGCGGCAGGTCGATGTACCGCGTGAGGTTCTCGTACCACTGGGCGCTGTGCCGCGCGGCGCTCTGCACGTGCAGCAGTTCGCCCTGGCGCCGGCGCTCGTAGGCGGAGAGCGCGGCGCCCAGGGCGGCCGAATCCTCCTCGGCGCCGTACGCGCGCAGCGACTCGGCCAGGGCGCAGGCGTCCTCCAGGGCGAGGGTGGTGCCGGCGCCGATGGAGTAGTGGGTCGTGTGGGCGGCGTCGCCGAGCAGGACCGTGTTGCCGTGGTGCCAGGTGTGGTTGGTGAGGGTGCGGAAGGTCAGCCACTGGGCGGAGCCGTCGGGCTGGGCGCGGCCCATGAGCGGGTGGCCGTCGAGCACGTCGGCGAACAGCTTCTCCAGCACGGCGCGGCCGTCGGCCTCGTTCGCCCGGTCAAGGCCGAGCCCGGCCCAGGTCTCCGGGGCGCATTCGACGACGCAGGTGCTGCGGTCGGTGTCGTAGGCGTACCCGTAGCACCAGATCCAGCCGTGGTCGGTCTCGACGAAGGCGAAGGTGAAGGAGTCGAAGACCTTGGTGGTGCCGAGCCAGATGTAGCGGTTGCGGCCGTGGGTGAGGGTGCTGCCGTAGTGCTCGCGGTGGAGGGTGCGGACGGCGCTGTGGACGCCGTCCCCCGCGACGAGCAGGTCGGCCTCGGGGAACGGGCCGCCGGCGGGGATCTCGTCCTCGTAGGAGATCTTGACGCCGAGACCGGCGGCACGGTCGGCGAGGAGGTCGAGGAGGCGGTGGCGGCCGATGCCGAAGCCCTCGTCGCCGTGGTGGACGGTGGTGCGGCCGCGCACATGGGCGGTGCCGTCGCTCCAGCGGACGGAGTGGGCGCGCAGGCTGTCGGCGGACTCGGGGTCGTGGGCCCGGAGGCGGTCGAGGAGGGGGGACCAGTAGGTGACGCCCCAGCCGTAGGTGGAACCGGCGGGGTCGCGTTCGTGGACGGTGAGCTCGTGGGACGGGTCCTGGAGTTTCATCAGGATCGCGAAGTAGAGGTTCGCGGGGCCGCCGCCGATGCACGTGATCTTCACGCGGGTCCTTCGGGAGTTGCGGTACGGTTCCGATCGACCACGGAGCGTAGCAGCGCGAGAGCGCGCGCCCGCCTTTTGTCCGCGATGTTCGCCGGTGTTCACGGCGCTTCCGACGTTCCCGGTCGCCGCCCGCCCCCGGAAGGACGCACGGTGCCCCCGAGTCCCCGTGAGGGGCGCTCGGGGGCACCGAGGGGTTCAGGAGGCCGTGCGGCACTCCGGATGGCCCCAGCCCTGGTCGTTCTTGGCGATCTGCTCGCCCGCGTCGTAGGAGCGGCCGCACACGCAGCGGCCGGGGAACTTGGCCTTGATCGTGCGGGCGGCGCTCCCCCGGGAGGGGGCCGTCCGCTTGCGGGTGCCCGCCGTGCCCGCCGCCCGTGTCGCCGTGCGGGCCGCCGGGGCGGAGGAGGGCGCCGGCTCCGGCGAGCCCAGCTCGCTGCCGGCGGGTTCCTGCACGACGGCCGCCTGGCTCGCGGCCCGGTCTGCGAAGTCGTTGAGCCGGTCGCCGTCGACCTGGTGGGCGGGCACGTAGCGGAACTCGACCTCGCGGCCGACCAGCAGCGAGTCGATGCGCTGGACCAGTTCCTGGTTGGCGACCGGCTTGCCCGCCGCCGTCTTCCAGCCCTTGCGCTTCCAGCCCGGCAGCCACTTGGTGACCGCGTTCATCGCGTACTGGGAGTCCATCCTGATCTCCAGCGGGACCTCCGGGTCCACCGCCGACAACAGCCGCTCCAGCGCGGTCAGTTCGGCGACGTTGTTGGTCGCCTTCCCCAGCGGTCCGGCTTCCCAGCGGGCCGGGACCTCGGCGTCGTCGGCGACGACCCAGGCCCATCCGGCGGGCCCGGGATTTCCCTTCGACGCCCCGTCACAGGCGGCCACCACACGTTCCAGCATGTCCCCGATCATGCCACGCCCGGCAGGCCGTCCCGAACGGCCGGCCCGGTCCGGCGGGCGCCCGCTACGTCACGTCCACGAGCTTCGGCATGGGCCCCTCGCTCCGCGCCATGTCGATCACGGTGAACGCGGCGCCCTGGGGGTCGCTCAGCGCGGCGAACCGGCCGAACGGGGTGTCCATCGGACCGAAGCGCAGCACGCCTCCCCGGTCGGTGGCCCGCCGGACCGCGGCGTCGCAGTCGTCCACCCCGAAGTTCACGTTGATGTAGGAGGGGACCTCCGGCGGGAAGTCCTCGGTCATCCGCATCCGGCCGAGCACCGGGTCGCCGCCCTCGCGGTTGCGGAAGACCACGAAGTCGACCTCGCTGTCCGCCATCCGCTGCGCCCGGTAGGGGAAGACGGCGGTCAGGAAGGCGTCGGTCTTCTCCGGTTCGCGGGAGAAGACGTCGGCCCAGCAGTAGGCGCCGGGCCTGGCGGTGGCCTCGAAGCCCTCGTGGGTGCCGCCCTGCCAGACGCCGAAGACGGCTCCCGCGGGCTCGCGGGCCAGCGCCATGGTGCCGAAGTCGCCGACCCGCATCGGCTCCAGGAGCACCTCGCCGCCGTTCTCGCGGATCCGGCCCACCGTCGCGGCGGCGTCGGAGGAGGCCAGGTAGAGGCACCAGGCGGACTGCCCCTCCTGGCCCGGCATCGGCGGGACGACGGCGGCCACCGCCTTGCCGTCCGAGAACGCCTGTGTGTAGTTGCCGTACTCGCTGGACGTCTCACCGAACGTCCAGCCGAGCACGTCGCCGTAGAAGCTCTTGGCTCCCTCCAGCTCGCCGAACATCGCGTCCGCCCAGATGGGCGTGCCCTCTGCAGGTGCGGTCATCGTGATCGACCTTCCCAGTTCGTGCCGGACAGCTTCGTCCCCCGCTCCCCGTCCCCCCTTTCGCGTCTTCCCGCTTCACGCTAGTCAGGGTTGGTGCGGGCCGCCCCCCGAGCGGCCCGCACCGGTCCGTGCGGCCCCCGGCTACTCCCCCGCGTACGCCTTCTCCAGTGCCGCGATGTCGAGCTTGGACATAGAGAGCATCGCCCGCATGGCGCGGTCGCCCTTCTCCCGGTCGGCGCCGGTGCCGCCGTACATCTGCATCAGCCGCTTCGGCACGACCTGCCAGGAGACGCCGAACCGGTCCTTGAGCCAGCCGCAGGGGCCCGGCTGTCCGCCGCCCTCCGTGAGCCGGTTCCAGTAGTGGTCGACCTCCTCCTGGTCCTCGCACATGATCTGGAAGGAGATCGCCTCGTTGAAGGTGAACTCGGGTCCGCCGTTGAGCGCCACGAACTCCTGGCCGTTGGCCGTGAACTCCACGGTCATGACCGCGCCCGCCTCGCCGGGGGTGTCCTCGGGGTAGGTGAGCGTGCGGCCGAGCCGGGAGTCCTTGAACACCGACACGTAGTACTCGGCCGCCTCCTGGGCCTTGCCGTCGAACCACAGACATGTGATGAAGCCCTTGTCGGCCATCGGTCTCTCCTCGGTTCCGGCACCCTCCTCGGGTGCGCTCGTCTTCCGCCTCGCCCCCACCCGCCGTCGCTGTCGCCGTCGTCGCGTGGAGGACCGTCACCCCCTACGACCGATCCTGGTCCGGAAACTCATCGGTGGCCCGCCGGGCGGATCCGGCCGGAGGTCGGGCTCTGCCCGTGGCGAATCTGCCGAGGGCCGAGAAAGCGACTGCGAGGGCCCCGCGCGGCCGACAGTGAAGGCAGTGCCGGCAACGGCAGTGCACGCGAAGGACGCACGTCGAAGGACGCACGTCGGAGAACCCGCGGACCGGGCACGCGCACCGGTCGTCCCCAGGAGGAACCATGGCCCCACCCCTCACGCTCGCCCCCCGCGCCGCGGAGGGCGACACCCCGCCGAGCCGCTTCGACGACCAGCTCGCCGCGCAGCTCCTCAACCAGCGGATCGTCTTCCTCGGGACCCAGGTCGACGAGGTCTCCGCCAACCGGATCTGTGCGCAGCTCCTGCTGCTGTCCGCGGAGGACCCGCGCACCGACATCGGGCTGTACATCAACAGCCCGGGCGGCTCCGTCACGGCCGGGCTGGCCATCTACGACACCATGCGGCTGATCCCCAACGACGTCTCGACGCTGGTGATGGGCTTCGCGGCCAGCATGGGGCAGTTCCTGCTGACCGTCGGCGCGCCCGGCAAGCGGCTGGCGCTGCCGAACGCGCGGATCATGATGCACCAGCCCTCGGCCGGCATCGGCGGGACCACCGCGGACATCGAGATCCAGGCGGAGAACCTGGCGTTCACCAAGAAGGCCATCGAGCGGATCACCGCCGAGCACACCGGGCAGAGCGAGGAGACGATCTCCCGCGACGGTGACCGGGACCGCTGGTTCACCGCCGAGCAGGCCAGGGACTACGGAATCGTGGACCGGGTGGTGGAGTCGCTCGCCGACGTCCGCCCGGCCGCCTCGCGCCGACGGACGGGACTGTGACCATGGGTTCGTACACGGTGCCGTATGTCGTCGAGCGGACCGCGCAGGGCGAGCGGTCCTACGACGTCTTCAGCCGGCTGCTCAGCGAGCGCATCGTCTTCCTGGGCACGGAGATCGACGACGGGGTCGCCAACGTGGTGATCGCCCAGCTCCTGCACCTGGAGTCCGCCAACCCGGAGCAGGAGATCTCGATCTACCTCAACTCCCCCGGCGGCTCCTTCACCTCTCTCATGGCGATCTACGACACGATGACGTTCGTGCGGGCGCCGATCTCCACGTTCTGCGTCGGTCAGGCGGCCTCGACGGCCGCGGTGCTGCTGGCGGGCGGCGACCCGGGGCGGCGCTTCGTCCTCGAACACGCGCGGGTGCTGCTCGGGCAGCCGGCCGCGGGTGGGGCGCAGGGCACGGTCTCGGACCTCGCCCTGCGGGCCAAGGAGATGGTGCGGATCCGTGCCCAGGTGGAGGAGGTGCTCTCCCGGCACACCCCGCACGACGTGGCGACGCTGCGGGCGGACATGGACCGGGACAAGGTCTTCACCGCCGAGGAGGCCGTCGCCTACGGGCTGGCCGACGAGGTGCTCAGCCGCAGGCTCCTGCCCGTCTGACGCACGCCCGGGAGGACGCACGGCGCCGCCCCCGTCCGCATCCGCCTCGGACGGGGGCGGCGCCGTGCCTGCTCAGGCGGCCAGGCAGAGGCCGTCGTGCGAGGCGGTCGGGCCCGCGTTCCGGCCGGTGGGGCGGGGCCGGGAGTACCGCAGCAGTTCGTCCCGGGTCCGGGAGAGGAGGTCGCCGAGGCCGAGGCCGAGGGCCCGGGCGGCCGCCGCGAGGACCTCGGAGGAGGCCTCCTTGCGGCCGCGCTCCAGCTCGGACAGGTACGGCATCGAGATGCGGGCCGCCTCGGCCACGTCCTTGAGCGTGCGGTCCTGGGCGAGGCGCTCGCGCCGCAGCACCTCGCCGACGAGATCCCGCCACAGCGGCTCACGGACGGCGGGCGCCCCCGCCGGGTCCGGGGTGCGGGCCGGGGCGACGGGCCCGGAGACCCGGCGGAGGGGGACGACACGGACCTGACGGGAGGCGCGGGGCGCGTTGGGCTGCATCACCCCAGCCTAGGGACGCACCGCCGCGGGGGAAGACGGCGGCGTTCCGCCCTGCGAGAAGTCCCCGATGAGGAGGCCCGGGGCGGGCGGATCCAGCCGGATCGACCCGGATGGGACCTTTTCGACCCATGCTGCGTACAGTGGGCCGGGCAGGAGGGAACGCACGAGAAATTTTTTCGAAGTGGGTGACATGCAAGGCGGCAACCCGGGTAACTGCGGGACACGACGCTTTGGACACGCCCGATCAGAGCTGAAGAGTTGAGTTCCGTGGGAGAGGTAGTAATGGAAACCACCATGAGCCGGACGACGGTCGCCGAGAGCACGACCGGCACCGCTACTGGTGAGGACCCGCTGCCCACCGTCGTGGACCCGCGTACGGTGGCCCCCCGTGACGCACGGGAGCTGTCCCGCCAGTTCTTCCAGCGCCTCAGCGTGCTGGAGGAGGGCACGCACGAGTACCAGTACGCGCGCAACACGCTGATCGAGATGAACATGTCGCTCGTGCGGTTCGCGGCGGGGCGCTTCCGCAATCGCGGTGACGACATGGAGGACATCGTCCAGGTCGGCATGATCGGCCTGATCAAGGCGATCGACCGGTTCGAGATCTCCCGCGAGGTGGAGTTCACCTCCTTCGCGCTCCCCTACATCGTGGGCGAGATCAAGCGTTTCTTCCGCGACACCACGTGGGCGGTGCACGTGCCGCGCCGGCTCCAGGAGCTGCGCGTGGAGCTGGCCAAGGCGCGCGAGGAGCTGTCCAGCCGCCTGGACCGCGACCCGACGGTGGCCGAGCTGGCCACGCTGATGAACCTGCCCGAGAAGGACGTCGTCGAGGCGCAGATCGCGGCCAACGGCTACAACTCCTCCTCGCTGGACGCCGCCCTCTCCGGTGAGGACCAGGACGGCGAGGCCGTGCTGTCGGACTTCATCGGCGCGGAGGACGAGGCGATGGGCCTCGTCGAGGACTTCCACACGCTGGCCCCGCTGGTCGCCGAGCTCAGCGAGCGCGACCGCCGGATCATCCACATGCGCTTCGTCGAGGAGGCCACGCAGGCCGACATCGGCGCGCAGCTCGGCTGCTCGCAGATGCACGTCTCGCGGCTGATCAAGCGGATCATCGAGCAGCTCCGCACCGGCATGCTGGCCGACGTGGACCGGGTCGAGTCCACCCGCTGACGGCGTCCGCATCCCCCGGAACACTTCAACGGTGCCGGCCCCTCGCTTCGAGGAGGGGCCGGCACCGTTCGCGTTCCCGCCGTGCTCGGCGTTCCGAGCGCGGCCACCGTCGACCCCCGTCCGCCGGTGACCGGGCGATCCGGCCGTCTCAGTAGCTGTCGTAGGTGGGGGCGCCCGTGGGCCGGTAGACGCCGACGACGGTGCCGCCCTTCGTCGCCGTGACGGCGACCGGCTCCAGCGCGGTGGGGATCGCCCCGTCGGCGAAGAGCCGCTTGCCGGAGCCGAGGATCACCGGGTGGACGGTCAGCCGGTACTCGTCGACGAGGCCGTGGCGCATCAGGGTCTGGGCGAGGTCGCCGCTGCCGACGACGCTGATGTCGCCGCCCTCGGACGCCTTGAGCGCGCGTACGGCCTCGACGGTGTCGCCCCGGAGCAGCGTGGAGTTCTGCCAGTCGAGGGACGTCAGCGTCCGGGAGGCCACGTACTTGGGCATGTCGTTCATCCGGGCGGTGAACGGGTTGGCGGGGTCGGCGCCGGGCCAGTACGAGGCGAAGATGTCGTACGTCTTGCGGCCGAGCAGCATCGCCTCGAAGTCCTCGTACCAGCCGGCGACGGCCGCGCCGACCTCCTCGTCGTCGGTCGGCTTCTGCCAGCCCCCGTGTGCGAAGCCGCTCTCGGGGTCCTCGTCCGGGCCGCCGGGCGCCTGCATGACGCCGTCCAGGGTGAGGAAGGTGCAAACGATGATCCTGCGCATGGTGCGTTCCCTTCGTCGTGTGGAGGGGTGGACCGCACCGCCGCCGGAAACTCATCGGCGGAGCTCCGTCAGGTGCGCGGCAGCTTGACCACCGACACGAAGAACTCGTCGATCTGCCGCACGGCGGCGATGAACTGATTGAGGTCGACCGGCTTGGTGACGTAGGCGTTGGCGTGCAGCCGGTAGCTGCGCAGGATGTCCTCCTCGGCGGAGGAGGTGGTGAGGACCACCACGGGGATGTGCGCGAGTTCCTCGTCGGACTTGATCCGCTGGAGCACCTGCCGGCCGTCGTACTTGGGCAGGTTGAGGTCGAGCAGGATGAGGTCGGGGCGGGGGGCGTCGGCGTAGGAGCCGGACCGGTAGAGGAAGTCGAGGGCCTCCTGGCCGTCCCGGACCACGTGCAGCGTGTTGCTGATCTTGTTGTCCTCGAAGGCCTCGCGGGTCATCAGCTCGTCCCCGGGGTCGTCCTCGACGAGCAGGACCTGGATGGGCTCGACGGGTGCGGTCACGGAGGTGCTCCTTCGGTGCGTGTCGCCAGGTGCAGGACGGCCACGTCGTCCGCGAGGCCGCCGTACTCGACAGTACGGGATGCGACCTCCTCGACGAGGGCGTCCACGAGGGCCTGGCCGCGGAGTTCCGTGTGCGCGCGTGCCACCTCCAGCAGCCCGTCCTCGCCGAGCCGCCGGCCGGGGGCGACGACGCCCTCGAAGAGACCGTCGGTGAACACGGTCACCGCCTCGATGTCCGCGGCGGGGCGCACCGCCTCGGGCCAGTGGTCGTGCCCGGGGACCACTCCGAGCGCGGGGCCCGGGGCGGGTTCGTAGAGTTCCGTGCCGAGCCCGGTGCGGACCAGCAGTCCGGGGTGGCCCGCGCGGATGGTGTGCAGCCGGCCGCGGTCGGGGTCGAGCCGCAGCAGAGTCACGGTGGCGAAGAGGTACTCCTCGCCGCGTTCGGCGCGCAGGATCTCCTCCAGCAGCCGGACCAGCGCGAGGCCGACGCAGCCGGTGAGGACGGCGGCCCGCCAGGCCACGCGCAGGCACACCCCGAGGGCGGCCTCGGCGGCGCCGTGCCCGGAGACGTCGCCGATGACGGCGTGCAGGGTGCCGTCGGTGGTCTCCACGACGTCGAAGAAGTCCCCGCCCAGCAGCGCGTGGTCGCGGCCCGGGCGGTAGCGGGAGAAGACGCGCAGTCCTTGGGAGCGGAGCAGCGGGACGGGCAGCAGCCCGCGTTCCAGCCGGGCGTTCTCACGGGCCAGCAGCCGAGCCGCCTGGACCTCGGCGGCGGAGCGCTCGACCTGCTTGCGCTGGAGGGCGTAGCGGACGGCGCGGCCGAGGGCTTCCGGGTCGAGGCCGTCCTTGGCGAGGAAGTCCTGCGCGCCCGCGGCGACCGCGGCGAGCCCGGCCTCCTTCTCGGCGAGTCCGGTGAGCACCACGACGGCGGCGTCCGGCCGTTCCTCACGCACCTGCCGTACGGCGTCCAGGCCCTGTGTGTCCGGCAGGTGCAGGTCGAGCAGGACGCAGACGGAGGACGCGCCGGGCCGCGCGAGGAAGAGCCGGGCCTCGGCGAGGGTCTTGCGCCAGGTGACGTCCATCGACAGTCCGCTGTCGGTGAGTGTCTCGCGGACGAGCAGGGCGTCCCCGGCGTCGTCCTCGACCAGCAGCAGGGCGGCCGCGGGGTCCAGGACCCAGCCGGGATCCGCGGTGTCCACCCGCAACCCGCCGTGCGGCAGCGGACGTTCCGCCACGCTCACTCCCTCGGAAGGCCGACGTCCTGTGCCGACCTCTCGTGTCGATGGCGTGAGCATACTGGTCACATCGTCAGTTCAACGGTGCAGTGCGAGGACGGCTCTGACGCACTTCCCCACCGGAACGCGTTCCGCGGTCACGCGCTCGGCGACGGCGTGCACGATCTCCAGCCCGTGCCTGCCCACGCGTGCGGGGTCCCGGGGGAAGCGGCGGGGCAGGGCCTCGCTGCTGTCGTACACCGCGACGGTCACCTCGGTGTCGGTGCCCTCCAGTTCGAGGATGTACGGACCATGGCTGTGCCGGTCCGCGTTGGTGACGAGTTCGCTCACCACCAGGAGCAGATCGCCGACCGCCCGGGTGTCGACCGGTGCGCACCATTCGGAGCGGAGCTGTCGCAAGAACTGCTCCGCGAAGGACCTGGCCTCGGCGACGGAGCCCGGCTCTCCCGAATAGTGCGCGGCCCGTCGCAGCGGCTCGACGGGCATGTCGAAGTCAGTCGGTATCACCGCTCCGTCCGGATACTGGGTCATTCGGTTCTCTCTCGCGCCGGGCCGTTCGCGTGCGGCCCTCCCGCCTCCGCGGGCACCGCACGAGTGCTCGTACCCCGCGATCGTCCGAGCAGTCCCACCGAAATCGACGGGTGCAATCACGCCCCGGGGCGACCCGGCGGACGGGCCGCGCATCCCGGGGCCGGGGCGGGGCAGACGGACACTGACGCGTCCGGTCGGCGGGGCCGGACCGGGGTTGGGGAAGGTGCGCGATGGGCTGGTGGGTGTGGCTGGTCGTCGTGGTCGTGGCCGTGGCGGCGCTGTCGGGACTCGTCCTGTGGCTGCAGGCGAGCCGACGGTCCGGGACGGTCATCGCGGTGCGGCGCGGGGGCGGCAGGTGGGGTGCCCGATGAGCGCGCTGATGGAGGCGGCCCGGCTCTCCGGGCGTCCGGTGGTGACGCTGGACGGGGACGCGGTCGCGCAGGTGAAGGACACGGTCTTCGACGGCCCGGCCGGACGGGTCACGGGTTTCACCCTCAGCGGCCGTGGCCTGCTCGCGGGACCGCTGCGGCAGAGTCTGCCGTGGACGGCGGTGCACGCGCTGGGCCCGCACGCCGTGATGATCCGCGGCCGCGAGGTGCTCGCCGAGCCGGCCGCGGTGGTGGCGCGCAAGGAGGCGGCGCGAGGACGAGTGCTGGGCGCCCGGGTCCTCACGGACACCGGGGCGGAGGTCGGCGTGGTGCTGGACGTGGTGGTCGAGAGCGGGATCAGCGGCCGCGTCGCCGGCTTCCTGGTCTCCGCGCGCGACGCGGTGGTGCCGGGTTCCCGGCGGCGCCGGCGCAAGGTGTACCTGCCTCGCGGGGAGACCCTCGCGGTGTCCGGACGCGCCCTCGTGATCCCGGCCGCCGCGACCCGCTTCACCGCCGACGACCTGGCGGAGTTCGCGGACCAGGTGGCGGCCTACCGGCTGCGCGACGAGAAGGAGGTCCTGCCGTGATGCTGTACTCCCGGACGGTGGGACTGCCGGTGGTCACCCTCGGCGAGGCGGCCGAGCTGGGCACGGTCGCGGGGCTCGAGATGGACCTGGCACGGGGCCGGATCACCGGTGTGCGGGTCTCCGGGCGGGGCCGGCGGACGACGGTGCTGCCCTGGGAGGCCCTGCACGCACTGGGGGCCGACGCGGTGCTCGTGCGCTCGGCGGCCGGCGGCGAGACCCGCAAGGAGGCGGTACCGAAGGTCATGGGCCTGCGGGTGCTCTCGGAGGACGGGGAGGAGCGCGGGACGGCGACCGACCTCGCCTTCGACGCGGAGGACGGCCGTCTGGAGAAGCTGCTGACGGACCTGGGCGAGATTCCGGCCGGGTCGGTGCGGGGCTTCGGCGACTACGCGTGGGTGGTCGCCTCCACCTGAATCCCGGCGGCTCGGGCGGTGGGCGGGCCGCCTCGCTCCAGCACTCCCCCCGCACCGGGCTCCCTCTCTCCCGCGCCCCACCGCCCGGGGCTCGCTTTTCCCGACGCCCCCCACGGGCGACCGCTCTCCGGCGTTCCCCACCGGGCTCCCTCCCTCCCGCGCTCCTCCGCCGGGGCGCCCGCTTCCCCCGCCGGAGCGGCCGGCCCGCTGCCCCCGCGCTCCGCCGTCGGCGCGCGCCGGCCGCTCCGCGCACATAGCGTGAGATCGTGCGCACCCTCCGCGAGTGGCTGCACGCGCTCGCCGCCGTTCTCGCCACCTTCCTGACCATGCTCTGCACCGCCGCCCTCGGCCTCGCGGCGGCCGGCGCGACCGCTCTGCCCGCCGGGGCCTTCCCCCGCGTCGTCCTCGCCACCGTGGTGGCCGCGCTCGGCGGCACCGTCACGCTCGACGGCCACGCCGGGGACCTCGCCGGTTCCCGCGGCGACCTCACCGTGATGCCCCTGTCGGTCGCCCTCGCCGGCGCCCTCGTCCTGGCCGCCGCCTTCCGGCGCCACGCTCCGGGGACGCACCCCGGGGCGTACGCCGCCCGCATCCTCGTGCTCTGGCTCCCCGCCCTGCTCACGGTGTCCCTCACCGCCCACCACACCTTCACGGTCCCCCTCGGCGAGGGCACCCTCGGCGACCTGGGCGAGATCCTCGGCCTCTCCCCCGAGATCGGCTTCACCACGGACGTGCCGGTGACCGTGCTCCTCGGCCTGGTCTGGGCCGCCGGCGTCCTCGCCCTCACCGCGCTCGCCTCCCGCGCGCTGCCGCTGCCCCGGCCCCTGGTCGCCGCGCGGCCGGTGGCGTACGCCATGGTGGGGCTGCTGCTCGTGTGCCTCGCCGTCGGTGCGGTGATCGGGCTGGTGGTGGCCGCCACCCGCGGGCATCCGGCCAGGACACTCGCCGTCCTCCTGCTGGGACTGCCGAACGTGGTGTGGCCGGTCTTCACTCTCGGCCTCGGGGCGCGCTGGGACGGCAGGGTGGACGGGCCGTTCGGGCTGCCGATGCCGCGCCTCCTCGACGAGGTCCTGCGCACCCCCGAGGTCTCCACCCTGGACCTGGGCGCCCTGGCCCGGCACGACGGGCGGGTGTGGTGGCTGGTCGTGGTGGACGCCGTCCTGGTGCTGTCGGCCGGGTACGCGGCCGCGCTGCGCTCCCCCGTCCGGCTCCCCCTGTGGCGGCACGCGGTGCGCACGGGCCTCGCGCTGGCCGTGACGGTCCTCGCCGTCTGTGCCGTGTGCCGGATCTCCGCGCACTACGGACTGTCACTGATCGGCGTGGGCGACCTCGGCGGCGGGCTCTCCGGCGTGCTCTTCCTGCGCCCGCGCGTGTGGCCCGCGGTGGGTCTCGCACTGGCCTGGGGGCTGGCCGGGGGCCTGCTGGGCGGGCTCGCGGCCCGTCGGGTGCGGCCGTCCGTCGGCGGGCGCGGGCGCCGGGCCCCGTTCCTCCCGCACGGCGGCGGCAAGGGCTCCTGACCGTCGGGTCGGTGCGGGCCGGTGTACCGGCGCTCAGGCCGCCGGGGTGGACAGGGCGGAGGCGAAGCGCTGGATGCGCAGGGCGTCGACGGACTCGGCCATCAGCTCGTACTCGGTGGTGTCGTCGCTGGTGGCGATGCGGACGAGGCGCCCGGCGGCCAGCTCGTCGGCGGCCAGTTCCTGCTGGCCGTCGTCGCCGCACCAGCCGCGCAGCAGGGTGGGGACGTCGGGGACGGTCTCGCCGACGGGGGCGATGGCGTTGGGCGGATACAGGGCGCTGTCGGGCTGGGGATCGAGTCGTTCGGCGATCCATAACGCCCGGTCGCGCATCCACCACAGTGCCAGCGCCAGGGTCGGGGCGCGGTAGGTGCCGAGGGGCACACCGACCCGTCTGCCGCCGCAGATCCCGTAGGCGGTCACATGGCACAGGAATTCGTCGTGCACGTTCGTTCCCCCAGTGCGGCGCTCACTGCCGGGCCAGGCCCGTCGTTCCGACATTCGCTCGCTGTGCACCTGGGCGGGCCGACGGTGAAATGCCGCAGCGCGTTCCGATCGTCGCCGTATTGCCCTATGTTCGAGTATCGCCACTCCTGACTCACTGTCACCATGCGGTTTCGGCCAGTCTCTTGACCTGTTCCGCGGCGGGCATGGCCGAAACGCGGCGGGTGGCTTCGGTGCCACCCGCCGCGTGCGGAATTCACTCGGTTTCGAGGGGTTCGGTCAGCCCTTGACGATCTCGTCGATCCGGGCCAGCTCCTCCGCGTCGAAGTCCAGCGCGTGCGTGGCCGCCACACTGTCCTCGAGCTGCCGCGCGCTGCTCGCGCCGACCAGTGCGGAGGTGACCCGGCCGCCGCGCAGCACCCAGGCCAGCGCCATCTGCGCGAGGCTCTGGCCGCGGTCGCGGGCCAGGCCGTTCAGCGTGCGCAGCCGGTCCACGAGGTCCTCGGTGACCTTGTCGGCGGTCAGGAACGGGCTGTCGCTCGCGGCCCGCGAGTCCTCCGGGATGCCGTCGAGGTAGCGGCTGGTGAGCAGCCCCTGCTCCAGCGGGGAGTAGGCGATGGAGCCGGTGCCCAGCTCGTCCAGCGTGTCCAGCAGCCCCTCCTCCTCGGGGCGCCGGTCGAGCATCGAGTAGCGCGGCTGGTGGATGAGGAGCGGGGTGCCCAGCTCGCCGAGGATGCGGGCGGCCTCCCGGGTCTGCTCCGGGGAGTAGTTGGAGACTCCGACGTACAGCGCCTTGCCCTGCTGGACCGCGGAGTGCAGGGCGCCCATCGTCTCCTCCAGCGGAGTCTCCGGGTCGGGACGGTGCGAGTAGAAGATGTCGACGTACTCCAGGCCCATGCGCGTGAGGCTCTGGTCGAGCGAGGACAGCAGGTACTTGCGCGAGCCCCATTCGCCGTACGGGCCCGGCCACATGAGGTATCCGGCCTTGGTGGAGACGACCAGCTCGTCGCGGTAGGGCGTGAAGTCCGCCTTCAGGGCCTCGCCGAGCGCGGACTCGGCGGCGCCGGGCGGCGGGCCGTAGTTGTTGGCGAGGTCGAAGTGCGTGACGCCGAGGTCGAACGCGCGGCGCAGGATCTCCCGCTGGGTCTCCACGGGCCGGTCGGGGCCGAAGTTGTGCCACAGGCCGAGCGAGAGGGCGGGCAGCTTCAGGCCGCTGCGCCCGGTGCGGCGGTAGGGCATGGCCTCGTAGCGTGCGGGATCTGCCGTGTACACGTGCACTCCAGGAAGGCTGTTGCGAACAGGGTCCGGCGCGGGGTGGGCGCCGGCGCGCGTTCCACTCTCGTCGGCCGACGGCCAGCGGTCCAACAGAAGAATCGGATGAAACTCAGCGGTTAAGCTTCTCAATCATGGAACTTCGCCATCTGCGGCACTTCGTGGCCGTCGCCGAGGACCGGCATTTCACCCGCGCGGCCGAGCGGCTGATGGTGTCGCAGTCCGGTCTTTCCGCCTCCGTGCGCGCGCTGGAGCGGGAGCTCCGGGCTCCGCTGTTCGTGCGCACCACCCGCAGTGTGACGCTCACCGAGGCAGGGCGGGCCCTGTTCACCGAGGCCGTCCGCATCCTGGACCGGGTGCGGGCGGCCCAGGAGGCCGTGGCGGCGGTGCAGGGTGTGCTGCGCGGCACCCTGTGCGTGGGCACCGAGCAGTGCATCGCGGGGGTGCGGGTGGCACGGCTGCTCGCCGCGTTCCGGCGGCTCCATCCGCGGGTGGAGATCCGGCTGCGGCAGGCGGGGTCGGGGGCCCTCGCGGAGGAGGTCGCGGCGGGCGGGGTCGACCTGGCCTTCGCGGTACGCACGCCGGTGGCCGGGGACCAGCTCCGGTCGGTGCCGCTGACAACCGAGCCGATGACGGTGCTGTGCCATCCGGCGCACCGGCTGGCGCGCGGCGGGCCGGTGACGCCCGAGGACCTGGGCGGGGAGGAGTTCGTGGACTTCCACCCCGACTGGGGGCCCCGACGCACGACGGACGCGGTGTTCGCCGAGGCGGGCGTGCGGCGCACGGTGGCGCTGGAGGTGAGCGATGTGCACAGCCTGCTGGAGCTGGTCCAGGAAGGGCTGGGGGTGGCGGTGGTGCCGCGCCACTTCGGCGCGAAGCGGGAGGCGGCCGGGCTGGTCTCGCTGGATCTGAAGGGCGTGGGCGAGCGCGCGTACGAGACGGTGGCGCTGCTGCCTGCCGAGGCCGCGACGAGTCCGGCCGCGCGGGCGCTGATGGGCCTGCTGGAGACCGCCGGGAGCGACTGAGGGGGCGTCGGTGATCGCCCCGCGCACCCGGATCGGTCATGGTGGACGCATGCATGCGAAGGACATCCTCATCGACGCCTACGGCCGCATCCGGGAAGAGGTCCACGCCGCCGTCGACGGCCTCTCCCCGGACCTCCTCAACGCCCGGCCCGCCGAGGGCACCAACTCCGTCGCCTGGCTCGTCTGGCATCTCACCCGCGTCCAGGACGACCACGTCTGCGAGGTCGCCGAGCGCGAGCAGGCCTGGCTCTCCGAGGACTGGCACGAGCGGTTCGCCCTCGACCTCCCCCCGCGGGACATCGGCTACGGCCACACCCCGGCCAAAGTCGCCGCGGTCCGCGTCGACTCGGCCGAGCTGCTCACCGGGTACCACGACGCCGTCCACGAGCGGACCGTGGCGTTCCTGCGCGGCCTGGCCGCCCAGGACCTGGACCGGATCGTGGACGAACGCTGGGACCCGCCCGTCACACTGGGCGCGCGCCTGGTGAGCGTGGTCTCCGACGACCTCCAGCACGTCGGCCAGGCCGCCTACGTGCGAGGGCTGCTGGAGGCCACCGCGGGCTGACGGCCCGGCGCGGGAGGCATCAGAGCACGGCCGCGTACCCCGGCAGGACCACGTCCTCGATGAGGGCGCGGCGCTCGGCGTACGGCAGGAAGGCGCTCTCCAGCGCGTTCACCGTGACCGTGCGCAGGTCGGCGGCCGTCCAGCCGGCCTCCCGCACGAGGAGTTCCATCTCGCGGGTCATCGTCGTGCCCGAGACCAGCCGGTTGTCGGTGTTGAGGGTGACCCGGAAGCCGAGGTCGCGCAGAGCCGTGATCGGGTGCCCGGCGATCGAACCGGCCGCTCCGGTCTGGAGGTTGGAGGTCGGGCACATCTCCAGGGCGACCCGGCGGTCGCGGATCCAGGCCGCGAGTCTCCCGGGCCGGCCGTCCACGATGTCGTCCATGATCCGGACGCCGTGGCCGATCCGCTGGGCCCCGCACACCTGCAGCGCCTGGTGGATGCTGGGCAGGCCGTGGGCCTCCCCGGCGTGGATGGTGAACGGCATGTTCTCGCGGCGCAGATAGGCGAAGGCGTCGAGGTGGTCGGCGGGCGGGAAGCCGTCCTCGGCGCCCGCGATGTCGAAGCCGACGACGCCCGCGTCCCGGTACGCCACCGCCAGTTCGGCGACCTCGCGGCAGCGGTCGAACATGCGCATCCCGCACAGCAGGGTGCCCACCCGGACGGGGGTGCCCCCGGCCGCCGCCTTCGCCGCGCCGGCCGCGAGGCCCTCCTGCACGGTCTCCACGACCTCCGCGAGGCCCAGTCCCCCCTTCACCATCAGCTCCGGCGCGTAGCGCACCTCGGCGTGGACGACGCCGTCGGCGGCGAGGTCGAGGACGTACTCCTCGGCGGCGCGGAGCAGGCCCTCGCGGGTCTGCAGCACGGCGAGGGTGTGCTCGAAGGTGGCTATGTAGCGCACGAGGTCGCCGGAGCCCGCGGCCGCGCGGAACCAGTCGGCCAGGGCGGCCGGGTCGCCGGCGGGGAGGCGGTGGCCGACGGCCCCGGCCAGCTCGAGGAGGGTGGAGGGGCGCAGGGCGCCGTCGAGGTGGTCGTGCAGGACGGCCTTGGGGAGCCGGCGCAGGGTCTCGGTGTCGAGGGCGGGCGCGGGGACGCGGGTGGTGGGGGTGTCGGTGAGAGTGGTCATGCCGGTGTGCTCTGCCTGTTCCTCGTGTGCGGGGTGTCGGGGTGCGGGGTGTCGGGGGTGCGCTGGGGGCGTCGGGGGGTGGGGTGGTCAGGCCTCGGCCGCGGGCTGGAGGAGGTCCCAGCGGTTGCCGTACAGGTCCTGGAAGACGGCGACCGTGCCGTAGGGCTCGTGCCGGGGCTCCTCCAGGAAGGTCACTCCGGCCGCGCGCATCCGGGCGTGGGCGCCGGCGAAGTCGTCGGTGTGCAGGAAGAAGCCGACGCGGCCGCCGGTCTGGTCGCCGACGCGGTCGCGCTGCGGGTCGGTCCTGGCGCGGGCCAGCAGGAGTCCGGTGCCGCCGCCGGGCGCCCCGGCCGGTTCGAGGACGACCCAGCGGGAGCCGTCGGGGCGGGGCGTGTCCTCCACGAGCCGGAAGCCGAGGGCGTCGGTGTAGTGGCGGATCGCCTCGTCGTAGTCGGCGACGACGAGGGTGACCAGGGCGATGCGGTTCATGGGCCTTCCGAGGGGCGGGGCGGGTGGGGGCGGGGCAGCTGCGAAGGCCGGCATTATACGTAGCACGCCGGAGGTCGGCTCATAGGTTATACGTAACACCGACGGGGTGCGTGGCATCGTTGAAGATCACGCCGGAGTGTGCCGTGCCGCTCCGGCGCGCGCATCCCGTACGCACCGCCTCCCATTGGAGTTGAGCTCGTTGTCCGAAGTGCCGAAGTCCACCGGTGCCCCCGCCCACCAGAACGTGACCTTCCCGAGCGCCGGCACCACGGCCCACGGCTACCTGGCCCTGCCGCCGTCCGGACGGGGCCCCGGGGTCGTCGTCATCCAGGAGTGGTGGGGTCTGACAGACCACATCGCCGACGTCACCCGCCGGCTCGCCGCGGAGGGCTTCGTGGCCCTCGCCCCCGACCTGTACGGCGGCAATGTCGCCCACGACAGCGGGGAGGCCCTGCGGATGATGCGGGAGCTGCCGGTGGAGCGCGGGGTGGAGCTGCTCTCCGGGGCGGTGGACCACCTGCTGGGGCTGCCGGAGGTGACCTCGGAGACCGTCGGGTCCGTCGGGTTCTGCATGGGCGGCGGCTTCGTGCTGTACCAGGCGGCCTCGGACCCGCGGGTCGGCGCGGCGGTGCCGTTCTACGGCGTGATCCAGGGGGAGCTGCCGGACTTCTCGGGACTGCGGGCGCAGGTGCTCGGGCACTACGGCGAGCGGGACGAGAGCATCCCGCTCGAGCGCCTGGAGGAACTGAAGGAGGCGATCCGGCGGCAGGCGGGCGTCGAGGCGGACCTGCGGGTGTACCCCGCGGGACACGCGTTCTTCAACGACGGCCGGCCGGAGGCGTACGACGCGGAGGCGGCCGGGGCGGCGTGGGAGAGCACGGTGGCGTTCTTGCGAGGGCGGCTGGGGTAGCGAGCGGAGCCCCTGCCGGGGGGCGTGGGCGGGTGAGCGGTGCGATGGCGGGTGCGGGTGAGTGGGGGCCGGGCGCGCGGTTCCCCGCACCCCTGGGTGGGACGGGCGGGCGGGAGTGACAGGGTGCCGCCTGGTGTCCGCGCCGGGCGCCTCGGGGCTCGGGGATGCGGCGCGATGGCGGTGCCGGCGGGTGGGGGCCGGGCGCGCGGTTCCCCGCACCCCTGGGTGGGACGGGCGGGCGGGAGTGACAGGGTGCCGCCTGGTGTCCGCGCCGGGCGCCTCGGGGCTCGGGGATGCGGTGCGATGGCGGGTGTCGGCGGGTGGGGGCCGAGCGCGCGGTTCCCCTGTGCCCCTGGGTGGGGCGGGGGCGGCAAAGTGCCCCCCGGGAGTTCGTGGTCCCGGGGGCACTGAAGGTCAGGGATAGACGTACGTGTTCAGGGTGGTGACCGCGGCTGCCGGGTCGCCGAGGTCGTAGCGGTCCACGGCCAGGTACGTCGGCTTCTTGCGGGCGGCGGGCTGGCAGAAGCGGCGGGCGCGGTCGGCGAGTTTGGTGTTGTCGGTGCGGGCCGTGGAGGTGATCGTTGCGTCGCGGAAGTGGTTCATGACGAACAGGGGGCGGAAGCCGGGTTCGGTGCGGGGCAGCGGGAGCGTGGTGGTGGCGTCGTACCACCGGCTGTAGCAGGACCAGTCGGAGGAGCCGACGCCCGAGCCCATGGACCAGTAGTTCTCCACGGTCCACTCCCGCTGGTACATCACCCCGAAGCTGTCCCGGGTGAGTCCGGCGGACTCGTCGGCGGCGCGGCTGTGGTCGGTGAACAGCAGCAGCCGCTGGTCGGCGGCGATCAGGTCGGCCATGCGGGGCCAGCCGTTCTGCCGGACGCCCGTCCGGTCGGGCCGGTAGAGCACGTCGGACAGGCCGCGGACGCGGGCGAGTTCGGCGCGCAGGACGCCGGGGTCGACGTAGTCCTCCATGAAGACGGTGACGAACTGGTCGCGGTGGGCGGCGAGGTAGTCGACCATGCGCTGCAGGTCCACCCAGAGGGCGACCGGCCGGCTGACCAGGGTGCAGCTGTCGTGGCAGAGGATCGCGCCGTCGGGCGTCTGGTGCAGGTCAAGCATGAACCCCCGGACGCCGTCGGCGAGTTGCTGGTCGATGCCGCGGTTCTGGTTGGGCAGGAGGTTGACGAAGGGCGGGGCGAAGCCGCCGTCGACCCCGTTGGCGTAGGCGTTGTGGGCGGTGAGGAAGGTGACCTGGTCCAGGGTGCGCTGGTCGGCGGGCGGCATGGGGTGGGTCGGTGAGGCGACCGGGGTGAGGTACCAGGTGGCGAGGTCGCCGGGGGCGCCCACGGCGAGCGCGGCGGGGTGGGTGGCGCCGGCGGGCTTGGGGGTGACGGTGAGGTACCGCTCGGCGCCGGGGGCCTTCAGGGTGTAGCGGTCCTCGCCGGCCGGGGCGATCTCCCAGGCGGCGTCGGCGCTCCCGCAGGCGAGGGTTCTCGCCAGGTCGCCCGCGCGGCCGAGGCAACTGCCCGCGGTGTCGGTGTTCTCCAGTACGTACGAGGAGCCCTGGGCGCGCAGGGTCCACTGCTGGTGGTCCTCGTCGCCCCGGGGATCGTGCTGTTCGACGGCGCCGGAGGCGTCGGCGGCGGCGAGTCCGGTGATGGCGCTCTGGACGTAGTAGGTCCCGGCGGGCGGTACGGCTTCGGCGGGCAGGGAGGCGGCGGGCGCGGGGGCGGTGAGCAGCGCGGCCAGTGCGGCGGCGCCGGTGCTCGCGGCGAGTGCGAGGGTGCGGGGGGTCGGCATGGCAGAGCCCTTCGGCGGGGCGGTGCGTGACAGGACGAGTCGCTTACCTGAATCAGGTACATGACAGCACGCGGAAGGGGCGTCCGTCAGTGGTACGGACGCCCCTTCCCCCTGCCCCGTTCTCGCCGGCCCGGCCCGGGGCCGGCGTTCCTACTCGTCCTCCGCCGCCGGGACCACCACGAGGAACGCGTCCCGTTCGAGGTCCATCACCACGGTCGCCGCCTCGCCCTCGGCGCGGCGCTGCGCGGCGAACTCCTCCGCCGGCCACGATCCACGCGGGGCCCCTGCGGGGAAATACTCCAGCACCTTCGCGCTCATCGCGGATGCCACCTCCGATTCGACTTCCGTTTCGTGCCGTTCACCGTCGTTGTCATGCGCTTGCCCCGGTTCCGCCTGTACATGTGCGGCTCGCGAGGTCTTCGGCCGGCGGCGGCCGCGGCGCGGTGAGGGTGCCTCAGCCGGGGAAGCGGCCGGTGCTGCGCAGTTCCCAGCGGCGCTCCGCGTAGGCGAGGTCGTCGCGCCACAGCCGGCCGGAGGCGGCACGCATCAGGGGCCGTACGACGGGGGCGGCCCCGCGGGCGAGGGCGAAGCCGCGCCGTTCGGAGACGGCGACGACGGCCTCGACGACGGCGGTGCGCGGGCGGCCCCGGCCGTCCGTGCCGAGCGGCGTGGCGTGCGTCTCGACGACGGAGCCCCGCCCCTCCCCCTCGGTGATGCGCATGACGACGGTGCGGGGTCCTGGCGCGGTGAACTCGGCGCGGACCGGCACGACGAGCCGGCCCGTCACCTTGAACGCCACGTCCACGACCAGGGTGTCCTCGCCGTCCTCGCGCCCGGGGTCGGGCACGGAGACGACGGTGAGGTCGACGAACGAGTAGGGATGGAACCAGGCGCCGTGCCAGGGGTCGAGCCGGTTGGCGACGACGTCCTCCGGCTCGCAGGTGCCGAAGGCGACGTGCACGGCATCGAGGGCGCCCGCGGTCCCGGGGCGCGGCGGCACGAGCGGGGCGGGCAGCGGGTCCTCGCCGCCGGCCTCGTCCAGCCGCACCCAGACCAGGATGCCGTCGTCGTGCACCGGGTACGGCTGCCAGCCCGCCCGGGCGGTGCCGTCCAGGGCCAGCCCGTGCCAGCGGCACATGAGGGTGCCGCAGCGGACGGGGCCCTCGCGCAGGGGTGCGCCGAGGTGCGGGCAGATGCCGGGGCCGCCCACGAGGGTGCCCTCGGCATCGCGCCACAGGACCACCTCCTGTCCGGCGACGGTACGGGCGAGGGGGCGGTCGGCGGGGACGTCGCGGGAGGCGCCGACCACGAACCAGTTGCCGGCCGGACGGGCCAGCGCCCGCTTCGACAGGCCGGAGATCAGGGCGGGTCTGGCCTCCCGCCAGGTCGGCCGCTGGGCCGCCCAGGCCGGGGCGTGGCGGCGCAGCCGCAGGGGAAGCCGGGCGGACAGGTCGCTGCGGCGCGGACGGTTCCGGCCGCCCGGTGCGGAGGTCATACGGTCTCCCTCTCCTTCGGCTCTCGGGGCTCTCGGGATTCGTGGGGCTCCTGGAGCCGCGCGGCGTGCGGTGCGGTGCCGGGCACCGCGGGGCCGTGGGGCGCCGGGGTGCCGCCCCGGGCGGTGCGGCGGGCGTGCAGGCGGGCGCCGGTCACGCGGGCCAGGCCGTCGACGGCCACCGCGAGCCGGCGGCGCCGGGGCACGACCGCGCGCCGGTGCAGCACGGAGTGGCCGTCCTCGGCGACGGCGTCGAGGATGCCGCCGTAGAGCACGCAGGCGGTCCTGATGCAGGGCCGGGCCACGGGGTCGAGCAGGGCGAGTCCTGGCACAGCCTGCCGGTAGACGCCCCGGGTGAGGTTCTCGGCGGCGCGCAGCGCGGTGGTGATGCGGGGGTCGTGGCGGCCGGTGTCCCTGCTCCAGCGCAGCAGTTCGCGGTCGACCCCGTGGGCGGCCAGGAGGTCGGCGGGGAGGTAGATCCGGCCCCGGTCGAGGTCCTCGCCCACGTCGCGCAGGAAGTTGGTGAGCTGGAAGGCGAGGCCGAGCGCGGCGGCGTACGGTTCGGCCTCCTCGCGCGGGGCGACGGTGCCGAGGACGGGCACCATCTGCAGTCCGATGACCGCGGCGGAGCCGTGCATGTAGCCGCGCAGGTCCTCGTAGGTGGGGTAGTCGGTGACGGTCAGGTCGGCGCGCATGGACGCCATGAAGTCGATGAAGTGCCGGTGGTCGATGGCGTAGCGCTCGGCGGTGTCGGCGAGGGCCCGGACCACCGGCTCCTCGCTGTCGCCGTGGCGCAGCCCGTCCACCAGGCGCCGTTCGAGCCGGTCGAGGGCGACCGCGCTGCCCTCGGGGCCGGCGGTCTCCTCGGGCAGGTCGACGAGGTCGTCGGCCCAGCGGGCGAAGCCGTACAGCGCGTGCACGGCGGGCCTGCGCGCGGCGGGCAGCAGCCGGGTGGCGAGGAAGTACGTCCGTCCGTGCCGGGCGTTGAGCTGCCGGCAGGCGGTGTAGGCGGCGCGCAGCGCGGGGTCGGTGATGCCGGCCGCGTCCAGCTCCTGCCGGGTCACGGGGTGGTCCCCTGAGCGGCGGGGCGCGGACGCCGGCGGGCGGCGGGACGGCCCGCGCCGCGCGCGGGGGCGGGGCCCGTGATGCGCTCGGCGGCCAGGCGTCCGGAGACGAGGACCGTCGGGACGCCGACGCCGGGGGTCGTCCCGCAGCCGGCGAGGACCGCGTTGTCGGTGCCGCGGACCAGGTTGCGGGGGCGGAAGGGCCCCGTCTGGGCGAAGGTGTGCGCGGCGGAGAACGGGGTGCCGGCCGCGTGTCCGTCCGCCGTCCAGTCGGCCGGGGTGACCAGGCACTCCTCTTCGATGGCGGCGCCGAGCCCCTCCAGACCCCGGCGTTCGAGCGTGGTCAGGAGCCGGTCGCGGTAGCGCGGAGCGAGGTCGGTCCATTCGCCGGCCGAGGGGCCGATGTCGGTGTTGGGGCAGGGGGCGAGCACGTAGTGGACGTGCCGTCCGGCCGGCGCGAGCGCGGGGTCGGTGGCGGTGGGCCGGGTGATCAGCAGGGAGGGGTCGGACATCAGCTCTCCGGTGCGGGTGATCTGACGGAAGGTGCCCTCCCAGGCGTGGCCGAAGGAGAGGGTGTGGTGGCCGAGGTGGGGCCAGGTGCGGTCGGTCCCGGTGTGCAGGACGACGGCGGAGGGCGCGTGCCGCAGCCGTACGGGCCGCCGGGGAGCACGGCCGAGGAGCCGGTAGGTGACCGGCAGGTCGGGGGTGAGGACGACGGCGTCGCAGGCGATGCGGTCCCGGTCGGTGCGGACGGCGGTGACGCGGTCGCCGCTGCGCTCCAGGCCGGTGACGGTGTGTCCGTACCGCAGGTCGGCTCCGGCGTCGGCGGCGGCCTCCGCCATGGCGCGGGGCAGGGCGTGCATGCCGCCGCGCGGGAAGTACACCCCGGCGACGGTGTCCATGTAGGCGATGACGGCGTAGGCGGCGAGCGCCCGGGCGGGCGGGACGCCGGCGTACAGGGCCTGGAAGGAGAAGACGCGGCGCAGCCGTTCGTCGCTCAGGAAGGAGCCGATGCGGGCGTCGAGCCGGCCGAAGCCGCCGAGGGCGGCGAGCCGGGCGAGGTCGGGGTGCGCGAGTTGCAGCGGGGAGTCGAAGTTGGTGTCGATGAACCGCCCCATCTGGGCGTGGTAGAGCCGCTCCAGCCAGTGGCGCAGCCGCCGGTAGCCGGCCGCCTCGCCCGGTCCTGCGAAGCGTTCGACCTCGGCCTCCATCGCCTCCGGGTCGGTGTGCACGTCGAGCGCGCTGCCGTCGGCGAAGCGTGCGTGGTACGCGGGGTGGAGCGGGATCAGGTCGAGCCGCTCGCGCATGCTGTCGCCGACGGCGGCGAAGGCGGCCTCGGCGAGGTCGGGCATGGTCAGCACGGTGGGCCCGGTGTCGAAGCGGTATCCGCCGCGCTCCAGCCGTCCGGCGCGGCCGCCGGGTCCCTCCTCCCGCTCCACGAGCGTCACCCGGCGTCCGGCGCCGAGCAGGTGGAGCGCGGCGGACAGCCCGGCGAGTCCGGCGCCGACGACGACCACGTGGTCGGTCCGTCCCCGCACGGTGCGCACGGTGGCGCTCACCGGAGGGCTCCGGCGGCCGGGCCCGCGGAGGACGGGTGGGGCGGGCGGACCTCCAGGGGTGGGGGGCACGGTCGTGCCGTGGGACGGTCCGGGCCTTGGGTGCGCATCTGGGTTCCTTCCGCTGGGGGCGGAGGCGGGCTGGGGTCTGCAGGGGTTTCCGTGCGGGGGGCGGTCATGGATGCGTACGGTCCTCACGTTCCGCCGATCCGCCGAAGCGGGCCGGCCACCAGGCGCGCGGTCCCGCGTCGCGGACGAGCGCGGGGACCAGCAGGGAGCGCACGGCGAGCGTGTCCAGGAGTACGCCGAAGGCCACGATGAAGGCCACCTGGACGAGGAAGGCGAGCGGGATGACGCCGAGCGCGGCGAAGGTCGCGGCCAGCACCACACCGGCGGAGGTGATGACCCCGCCGGTCGCGACGAGGGCGCGCAGCACGCCCTGCCGTACGCCGAAGCGGAGGGTCTCCTCGCGGGCCCGGGACATCAGGAAGATGTTGTAGTCCACGCCGAGGGCCACCAGGAACACGAAGCCGTACAGCGGTACGGACGGGTCGGTGCCGGTGAAGCCGAAGACGTGCGTGAAGACCAGGGAGGACACGCCGAGCGTGGCGAGGAAGCTGAGCGCGACGGTGGCGACCAGCAGCACCGGCATCACCAGGGAGCGCAGCAGCCCCATGAGGATGACGAGGATGATGGCGAGGACCACCGGCACGATGAGGGTGCGGTCGTGCTCGGCGGTGCGCAGGGTGTCGTAGCGCTGGGCGGTGTAGCCGCCGACGAGCGCGTCCGCGTCCGGCACGGCGTGGACGGCCTCGCGGAGCCGGGCGACGGTGTTCTGGGCGGCCTCGCCGTCGGCGGGGCCCGCGAGCGTGGCGTCGATCCGCACCCGGCCGTCGACCTCCTGCGGTTTCCCGCCGGGCCGGCCCGAGTCGCTCACCCCGGCGGCCGAGTCGACGCCGCGGGTGTCGCGTGCGGCGGCGAGGACCTCCTCGTACCGGTCGGCCTCGGCGATGATCACGGCGGGGTTGCCGGAGCCGCCGGGGAAGTGCTGTCCGAGTGTCTGCTGGGCGGCGACGGAGGGCGCGTCGTTGACGAAGGTCTCGTCGAGCGGAACTCCCTTGGAGGAGAGGGTCGGTGCGAAGGCGGCGCAGGCGAGGAGCGCGACGAGGGTGAAGGCCCAGACCCGGCGCGGGGCCCGGTCCACCAGACGGGCGACCCGCGGCCACAGCCCTTGGCCGCCGACACCGCCCTCCTCCTGCCGGGAGTCCGGCCCGGAGTCCTGCCGGGAGTCCTGCCCGGAGTCCTGCCCGGTGTCGGATGCGGTGTCCTTGCCGGAGCCGTTCGCGGTTCCCCTCTCGCGGTGCGCCTTCGGCTTCGCGGGCCAGAAGGCGGCGCGGCCGAGGAGCGCGAGGACGGCGGGCAGGAAGGTCAGGGTGCTGAGCACGGCGCAGACGATGCCGACGGCGCCGACGGGGCCGAGCGCCCGGTTGTTCGTCAGATCGCTGAGCAGCAGGGCGAGCAGTCCGAGGGCGACGGTCGCGGCGCTGGCGGCGATCGTGCTCCAGGAGCGCCGCAGGGCGGCCCGCGCGGCGGCGAACCGGTCCTCGCGGGCGCCGAGTTCCTCCCGGAAGCGGGCGGTGAGCAGCAGCGCGTAGTCGGTGGCGGCGCCGATGACGAGGATGGAGAGGATGCCCTGCACCTGGCCGTCCACCCGGACCACCCCGTGGTCGGCGAGCACGTAGACGATCGCGCAGGCCACCCCGAGCGCGAACACCGCGCCGAGGATGATCAGCAGGGGCAGCAGCACGCTGCGGTAGACGAGCAGCAGGATGACGAGGACGGTGATCAGGGCGACGCCGAGCAGCAGCCCGTCGATGCCGGAGAAGGCGTCGGAGAGGTCGGCCTGGGTGGCGGCGGGTCCGGCGAGCCGGACCGTGGTGCCGGGGACCCGGTCGGCGGCCTCCCGCACCCGGTCCAGCGTCGGGGACAGGCTGTCGCCGAGGTCGGGCCGCAGCGGTACGACGCCCTGGAGTGCCTCCTTGTCGGAGGAGAGGACGGCGGGCGAGGTGCGTCCGGCCAGGCCCGGCGCGTCGGTGAGCGTGGCGAGGGCGCGGGTGGCCTCGCCACGCCGGGAGGCGACCGTGCCGCCGTCCTCGGCGGTCCACACGACGATCACGGGCAGCGACTCCCGCTGCTTGAACGCCTTCTGCTCCTCGATCACCTCGGTGGACTCGGCGCTGCGCGGCAGGAAGGCGGCCTGGTCGTTGGTGGCGACCTCGCCGAGCCGGCCGGCGAAGGGGCCGAGGATCCCACCGAGACAGAGCCAGACCAGGACGATCAGGAGGACGGGGACGAGACGGCGGGCGCGCCGCGCGGCGGGTGACATCGCTCTCCGGGCATTTCGGTGGGACGAGCCGTGGCCTGTCACGGCCTGCCGGGAACGGCTGGAGCGGACGGCGCACATCCGGCGGTTCCGGACGTTGTCTCTTCTGCCCCCTAGCCGCCCCCGGATGCGCGCGCGGCGGGGTGATGATCCGCGCCCGTCGGCGGCCGGTCCCCCCGGGCGACCGGTGAACGGCGCCGAGGGGCCGGTCCCGGAGTCCCGCGCCGACACCACGCGATCGGCCCAACCCCGCATCCGCCCGGTGCCGCGCGGCGGAAGGATGCGAGGGGTGGGACGGCTCCCCCGCCGGTACGGCGGGGGCTGCGAGACCCGCCGACGGAAGGAGCCGACGGGCATGAGCACGGCGAACGGCGGGGGCGCGGACGCGGGCGGGTCCGGCCCCCTCTGCCTGGTCACCGGCGCCACCGGGTACATCGGCGGCCGCCTGGTCCCCGAACTGCTCGCCGCGGGCTTCAGGGTGCGGGCCCTGGCGCGGTCACCCGGCCGGCTCCGCGACCATCCCTGGGCGGGCGAGGTGGAGGTGGTGAAGGGCGACGTCACCGACCCGGCCTCCCTCGGCGTGGCGATGGAGGGCGTGGACATCGCCTACTACCTCGTGCACGCGCTCACCACCGGCCCCGGCTTCGAGCGCACCGACCGGGAGGCGGCCCGCGTCTTCGGGGAGCGGGCACGCGCGGCGGACGTACGGCGGCTGGTGTACCTGGGTGGTCTCGCCCCCGCAGGGGTGCCCGAGCGGGAACTCTCGCCGCATCTGCGGTCCCGGGCCGAGGTGGGCCGGATCCTGCTCGACTCCGGGGTGCCCACGGCCGCGCTGCGCGCCGCGGTGATCATCGGCTCCGGTTCGGCCTCGTTCGAGATGCTGCGGTATCTGACCGAGCGGCTCCCGGTGATGGTCACGCCGAGCTGGGTGCACACCCGGGTCCAGCCGGTGGCGGTGCGGGACGTGCTGCGGGCGCTGATCGCCGCCGGGCGGATGCCGGCGGAGGTCAGCCGCACCTTCGACCTCGGCGGCCCCGAGGTGCTGACGTACCGGGAGATGATGCTGCGGTACGCGCGGATCGCCGGGCTGCCCCGCCGGCTGATCCTGCCGGTGCCGGTGCTCACTCCCGGGCTGTCCAGCCACTGGGTGGGGCTGGTGACCCCGGTGCCCGCGGGCATCGCGCGTCCGCTCACCGAGTCGCTGCGGCACGAGGTGGTGTGCCGGGAGCACGACATCGAACGGTATCTGCCGGAGGGGAGCCCGCTCCTCGGCTTCGACGAGGCGGTCCGGCTGGCCCTGCGCCGCATCCACCAGGCGCAGGTCGCCACCCGCTGGTCCTCCGCCTCGGTCCCCGGCGCGCCCAGCGATCCGCTGCCCACGGACCCCGGCTGGGCGGGCGGCAGCCTCTACACCGACCGCAGGGAACGCGTCGTGTCCGCCTCCCCCGAGGCGCTGTGGCGGGTGGTGGAGGGCATCGGCGGGGTGCACGGCTGGTACTCCGTCCCCCTCGCCTGGACCGTGCGGGGCCTGCTGGACCGGCTCGTCGGCGGGGTCGGGCTGCGCCGGGGCCGACGGGACGCCGCCCGGCTGCGGGTCGGCGAGTCGCTGGACTTCTGGCGGGTGGAGGAGCTGGAGCCGGGCCGGCTGCTGCGGCTGCGCGCGGAGATGCGGCTGCCGGGCCTGGCCTGGCTGGAGATGCGCGTCGACGCCGATGAGAGGGGCCGCACCCGCTACCGCCAGCGCGCCCTGTTCCATCCCCACGGGCTGCTGGGCCATCTGTACTGGTGGAGTGTCTCCCCCTTCCACGCACTGGTGTTCGGCGGCATGGCCCGCAACATCGCCCGCGCGGCTGCCCGCGCCACGCCCGACGGGCGCCACGGGCCGGGCCCGGCCGCAGGACGGGGCCGGCGGTACCGGCTCCCGGCCCTCACCCGCCGCTCCCGCCGCCCCCGCCCCCGCTGACGCCCCGCGCACCCGTCCCCCACCGAGGACGCGCGCACGCTTCCTTCCGGAGTCCCGTATGCACACCTCCGTCGTCCTGTTCACCGCCGACCTGCGGCTGCACGACCATCCGCCGCTGCGCGCGGCCCTGGACCGCACCTCCACCGTGGTGCCGCTGTTCGTGCGGGACCGCGCGGTGGACGCCGCCGGGTTCGCCGTACCCAACCGCCTCGCCTTCCTCGCCGACTGCCTGCGGGACCTGGACGCCGGGCTGCGCGAGCGCGGCGGCCGGCTGGTGGTGCGCTCGGGCGACCTGGTCGAGGAGGTGTGCCGGGTGGCCGCCGAGGCGGACGCGGGCGAGGTCCACATGGCCTCCGACGTGAGCGCCCACGCCCACCGGCGCGAGGACCGGCTGCGCACCGCGCTGGAGGCGGTGGGCAGACGGCTGGTGGTGCACGACACGGTCACCACGGTGCGGGCACCGGGCTCCGTCACGCCGGGCGGCCGGGACCACTTCGCCGTCTTCACCCCCTACTTCCGGCGCTGGTCGGAGCAGCGCACCCGGCCCGTCCTCGACGCCCCCCGCAGGGTGCCGGTGCCGGAGGGCATCGGCTCGGAGGAGCCGCCCGACCGCCGGGAGCTGTCCGGCCTGTCGCCGGGGCTCGCGCGCGGGGGCGAGCGGGAGGGGCGGGCGCGGCTCGCGGCCTGGCTGCGCGGCGGCAGCGGGGACGGCAAGGGCGCCGTGGACGTCGGGGACGGCAAGGGCGCCGGGGTCGTCGGGGACGGCAAGGGCGCCGGGGTCGTCGGGGATGTCGGGGAGTACGAGGACCGGCACGACGACCTCGCCGGTGACGCGACCTCCCGGCTCTCCCCGCACCTGCACTTCGGCACCCTCTCCCCCGTCGAGGTGGTGCGAGAGGCGGGCGGTCTCGGCGGTCCCGGTGCCGAGGCCTTCGTACGGCAGCTCGCCTGGCGGGACTTCCACCGGCAGGTGCTCGCGGCCCGGCCCGCCGCCGCGCACGAGGACTACCGCACCCGGCACGACCGGTGGCGCACCGAGAAGGCCGCGTGCGAGGAGGTTCAGGCGTGGCGGGAGGGCCGCACCGGCTACCCGGTCGTCGACGCGGCGATGCGCCAGCTGCGGCACGAGGGCTGGATGCACAACCGGGGCCGGCTGCTGACCGCGAGCTTCCTCGCCAAGACGCTGTACGTGGACTGGCGGGTCGGCGCCCGGCACTTCCTGGACCTGCTGGTCGACGGCGACCTGGCCAACAACCAGATGAACTGGCAGTGGGTGGCGGGGACGGGCACGGACAGCCGCCCCAACCGGGTGCTCAACCCGGTGGTGCAGGGCAGGCGGTTCGACCCCGAGGGGGCGTACGTGCGCCGTTGGGTGCCGGAACTGGCGGAGGTGCCGGGGGCCGGGGTGCACGAGCCGTGGAAGTTGCGGGGCGCTGCCCGGGAGGCGGCCCGCGGTTACGCCGAACGGGTCGTGGACCTCGCGGAGGGGCTGGAGCGGTTCCGCCGGGCGCGGTCCTGAGCCCGGGGGCGCGTGCCCGCCCGCCGAGCCGGGCACCGGGGCGCGCATCCGGAGCGCGTGGCCGCCCGGGGGCCTGCCCCGGTGCCGGGCCTCAGTGCCACACGCGCCGGGCGCGCAGGTCCTCCAGCACCTCGCGGGCGGCGCGGGCGCCGGAGGCCAGTGCGCCCTCCAGGGAGCCGGTGGCCCGGTGGTCGCCGCACACGTAGCGGCCGGGGGCCACCCGGGAGGTGCGGCTCAGCGGCTGGGGCGGCGGCATCGCGGGGAGCGCGTCGCGCACCGTGCGGGCGGTGAGCAGGTCCCAGCCCGCGGTGTCGCTCTCGTACACCTCCTCGAGGGCCGCGGTGACCGTCCTGCGCGCCTCGGGCGTGTCCTCGCCGAGCACGGAGGTGGCGATCAGGACGTGGCCGGGGGGCGCGTAGGTGGGCGCGACCTCGCTGACGACGCAGGTGTTGAGGAAGCGCATGTGGGTGTCGGTGAGCAGGGTGGGCTCGGCCAGCGGCGGGCGCGGGGCCACGTGGTAGTACGTCGTCACGATCCGCCCGGCGGGCACGTCGAGGCCCGGGAGCAGGGCCGAGGCCGGTCCCTTGCCGGTGGCGACGACCACGGCCCGGGCGGGCAGCACGTCGCCGTGGTTGGTCTGCACTCCCTCGTCGGTGAGCAGGGCGACGGCGGTGTCCAGCAGGACGCTGTCCGCGGGCAGCGCCTTCACGAGCGCCTCGGGTACGGCGCCGATGCCCTCGGCGGGCAGGCACAGCGTGCCGCGCAGCATGCTGCGCCAGACCAGGTGGAAGAACCGGGAGGAGGTCTCCAGCCGGTCCTCCAGGAAGATTCCGGAGAGGAAGGGCCTGAAGAACCGCTCCACGAACTCCTCGGAGAACCCGGCCGAGGCCAGCGCGGTGCGGGTGGTGCGGTCCTCGGCGCGTTCGATGCGGGACCGCGGGCCGAGCATGTCGCGGGCCGACAGGGTGCCGAGCGCGAGCAGGTCGCGGGGTCCCGCGAGCCGTCCGCGCAGCAGACCGGCCACGGAGCGGGGGTCCCGGCTCGGGTCGGTCAGGCGCAGCCTGCCCCGGTCGGTGTGCACGAGCACGCCGGGGGTGAAGGGCCGCAGCCGCAGGTCGCGCAGCCGCAGCCGTTGCTTGACCTGCGGGTAGGAGGTGTTGAAGACGTGGAAGCCGCGGTCGACGAGGAAGCCGTCGACGCGGTCGGTGCGCATCCGGCCGCCGACGTCGTCGGAGGCCTCCAGGACGCGGACGGAGCGGCCGGCGGCCGCGAGGTCCCGGGCGCAGGCCAGCCCGGCCGCACCGGCTCCCACCACCAGGACGTCCGTGGTCTTGGGGGTCGCGGACATGGGCGTCTCCTTCGGCTTCCGTGCGCACCGCACTCTCCGCGGCTCCGGGTGCCACGGATACGCCGCGCGAACCCCGGCGGCCGGGGGCAGTTCACCGGGCTCGGGACGGGCTCCCGGGCGTCCGGGGCCCGGCCGCGGCGACACGTGCCGCGACACTCACGGTGCACACACGGAGCAATCGGCGCGAGTCGATCATGTCTGGCTCCCAGAATGGCGGGCACGGGGACGGGTACCCCAGCCCGCGCACCGCCGCCGTACGAGGAGCCGACACCCATGACCGCACCCCCGGCCGCCGTCCAGGACAGCCCGGGCGAGGAGGAGCTGGCCCGCGGCCTCGCCGAGGGCGACGAGGCCTGCCTCGCGGCGGTGTACCACCGCTGGTCGGCGCTGGTGCACGCCCTCGCCGTGCGGTCGCTGGGCGATGCGCGGGAGGCGGAGGACGTCACCCAGCAGGTGTTCCTCGGCGTGTGGCGCGGGCGGCACGGCTACCGTCCCGAGCGCGGGGCGATGGCGGGGTGGATCGTCGGAATCGCCCGGCGGAAGATCGCCGACGCACTGTCCGCGCGGACCCGGCGGCTGGATCTGCTGACCTCCGTCGCCTCCGCCGGCGCGCCCCTCGCGGCGGGCCGTCACGCCGATGAACCCTCGGAGGCCGTCCTGGACCGGGTGCTGGTGGGGCACGCGCTCGCGGGGCTGCCGCCCGCGCAGCAGCGGGTGCTGCGGCTGGCGTTCTTCGAGGACCTGACGCAGACCCAGATCGCGGAGCGCACCGGCTGGCCGCTCGGCACGGTCAAGAGTCACGCCCGACGCGGCCTGCACCAGTTGCGGCGCGGTCTGCGGGACGGTCCTCGGGAGAGTCCGCGGGAGGAGGAGTCCCGCGTCCGAGGACGGTGACCGGGCGGCGCCGAGGGCGTGCGCGAGGGGCGTGCGAGGGGGTGCGCGCTTCGGGAGGGGGGCGCAGCGCATCCGGAGCCGGTGCCCGGACGGAATCACTGACGGCGGGCGGCGCGAGTGGCGGGCGAAGGAGGACTCCGGTGGACGAGGCGGACGTGGTGATCGTGGGGGCGGGGGCCGCCGGGCTCTCGCTCGCCCTCCTGCTGTCCGCCCCGTCCGCCGCGCCGGTCCGCCCCTCGGTGCTGCTGCTCGACGCGCCCCCCGGCCCGCTGCGCCCGCCGCCGCGCACCTGGTGCTACTGGGAGCGCGGCCCGGGCCCGTACGACAGCGCGGTCACCGCCTCCTGGCAGCGGCTGCGGGTGCACGGCCCCACGGGGCGGCCGACGGTCGGGGAGATCGCGCCGCTGCGCTACAAGATGCTGCGCTCGGACGCGTTCGAGGAGTTCGTGGACCGGCGGCTCGCCGGACGGCCCGCGGTGCGGCGGCGGGAGGTGGCGGTGGAGGAGGTGCGGAGCGTGCCCGGGGGCGCGGAGGTCCTCGGCACGGACGCCGGGGGCGCCCCCGTCTCCGTCCGCACCCGCTGGGTGTTCGACTCACGGCCGCCGGCCGCCCTGCCGGCCGCCCGGACGACCCTGTTGCAGCACTTCCGGGGCTGGTTCGTACGGACCGACCGTCCCGCGTTCGACCCGGGGGTGGTGGAGCTGATGGACTTCCGCGTGCCCCGCCCGGCGCACGGACTGGCCTTCGGATACGTGCTGCCGACCGGGCCGCACGAGGCCCTGGTGGAGTACACCGAGTTCTCCCGCGCGGTGCTGTCCCGAGAGGAGTACGAGGCGGCGTTGCGCGCGTACACGCAGGACGTCCTGCGGCTGGGGCCGTCGGAGGTGGTGGCGACGGAGTCCGGCGTCATCCCGATGACCGACGCGCCCTTCGCGCGCGCCACCGGCCAGTCCGTCTTCCGCGTCGGCGCCGCGGGCGGCGCCACCCGCCCGTCGACGGGGTACACCTTCGCGGCCGTGCAGCGGCAGAACCGCGCGATCGCGGCCGCCGTGCGCGCGGGCCGCCGCCCGCTGCCGCCGCCCGCGCACTCGGCCCGGTCGCGGGCGATGGACGCCGTGCTGCTGCGGGCGCTGGACACCGGGCGGGTGGACGGCGCGGAGTTCTTCAGCCGCCTGTTCGAGCGGGTGCCGGCCGCGCGGCTGCTCCGCTTCCTCGACGGCGGCACCGGCCTGTACGAGGACCTCGCCGTCGGCCTTCACGCCCCCGTCCGCCCGATGCTGCGCTCGGCGGCCGAGCTGCCCCGGGTGCCCCGCCGCCCGTTCCCCGCCGCCACCTCTCCTCGCAAACCCGACTGCCCCGACTGACCCGACTGCCCCGACTGCCTTGTCCAGGAGTTGCCCCATGACACTGTTGCGCGACGAGGCGCTGGCCGGCGCCTTCGACCGGGCCGCGCCCCGGTACGACACGCTGGTCGCCCTCAATCCGGGCTACCACGCCCACCTGCGCCGCTCCGCCCGCCGCCTCGGACTGCCCGGGGACGGCGCCGGGGCGCGGGTCCTCGACGTCGGCTGCGGCACCGGCGCCTCGACGGCGGCGCTGCGGGCCGTGCTGCCGCGCGCCGAGGTCACGGCGGCGGACGCCTCGGCGGGCATGCTGGCCCGCGCGGCCGGCAAGCCGTGGGCGGCGCCCGTCACCTTCGTGCACGCCAGTGCCGAACGGCTGGCCGAGGAAGGGGTGCGCGGCCCCTTCGACGCGGTGTTCGCGGCGTACCTGCTGCGCAACGTGGCCGACCCGGACGCCGTGCTCGCCGGCCTGCGCGGGCTGCTGGCACCGGGCGGGCGGCTCGTGGTGCACGAGTACGCGCTCAGCGGCCGGCGGGCGGACCGGCTGGTCTGGAACGCCGTGTGCCGGGGGTTCGTCGCCCCGCTCGGCAACGCCCTCGGCGACGGGGCCCTCTACCGCCATCTGTGGCGCAGCGTCGTCGACTTCGACACGGCGGGAGCGTTCGGACAGCGGCTCGCGCGGGCGGGCTTCCGGGACGTGCGGGTGCTGCCGCTGCCGGGCTGGCAGACGGGCATCACGTACACCTTCACCGGCAGGGTGCCCGCATGAGGCCCCCGGCGGGCGCCGTCTCCCCGGGACGCGGCCGGGACCGCCGGGCGGTCCGCATCGACCCGGCGCCGGGCCGCCCCCGCGTCAGCGGTGACGCCCCCTCGGTCGCGGTGGTCGGCGGCGGCATCGCGGGCCTCGCGGCGGCGACCGGGCTGGCCGAGCGGGGCGTGCGCGTCACGCTGTACGAGCGCGAGCCGGTGCTCGGCGGGCGGTTGGCGGGCGCTCCGGTGACGCTGGCGGACGGCAGCCGGGTCACCATGAGCCGCGGCTTCCACGCGTTCTTCCGTCAGTACTACAACCTGCGTGCCCTGTTGCGTCGGACGGACCCCGGGCTCGACATGCTCACCGGTCTCCCGGACTACCCCCTCGTGCACGCCGACGGCCTGCGCGACGGCTTCCGGCACGTGCCGCGCACCCCGCCGTGGAGCGCGCTGGGCTTCGCCGCGCTCAGCCCCTCCTTCCGCGGCCGCGACCTGCTGCGGATGCGGCCGCGGGCCGCGCTGCCCCTGCTGGACGTGCGGGTGCCGGAGGTGTACGAGCGGCTGGACGGGGTCAGCGCACGCGACTTCCTCGCCTCCGTCCGCTTCCCGCCGGCCGCGCATCACCTGGCGTTCGAGGTGTTCTCGCGCAGCTTCTTCGCGGACCCGGGCGAGCTGTCGGCGGCCGAGATGGTGCTGATGTTCCACATCTACTTCCTCGGCTCCAGCGAGGGCCTCCTCTTCGACGTCCCCCGCGAGCCGTTCCCCGCGGCCCTGTGGGATCCGCTGGCCCGCCACCTCGGTGACCTGGACGTGGACATCCGTACGGGGACGGCGGTGGAGGGCGTGGACCCGGAGCCGGACGGCGGGTGCGTGCTGCACGTGTCCGGCACTCCGCGGACGCGGTACGACGCGCTGGTCCTGGCGCTGGACACCGGCGGGCTGAAGGCGGTGGTCGAGGGCTCGCCGAAGCTGGCCACCGAGGAGTGGCGGGCGGGCGTCGCCCGGCTGCGGACCGCGCCGCCGTTCCTGGTCAGCCGCCTCTGGCTGGACCGGCCCGTGGCGGCGGAGCGGCCGGGGTTCCTCGGCACGAGCGGTTTCGGTTCGCTGGACAACGTCAGCGTGCTGGAGCGGTGGGAGGGCGAGGCGGCCCGCTGGTCGGCGCGCACCGGCGGCTCGGTGGTCGAACTGCACGCCTACGCGCTGGACGGGGCGACCGCCGAAGCCTCCGCCGGGGCCGGGCGGGAGCGTGAACAGCGGCGGCTGGTCGAGCAGTTGCACCAGGTGTATCCGGAGACGCGGGAGGCCGGGATCGTGGACGCGCGGCACGAGTGGCGCGCCGACTGCCCGCTGTTCCCCGTCGGCGGTTACGCGGGCCGGCCCACCGTGCGCACCCCCGACCCGACGGTGGTGCTCGCCGGTGACCTGGTGCGCACCCGCCTGCCGGTCGCCCTGATGGAACGCGCCGCGACCACCGGTTTCCTCGCCGCGGGCGCGCTGCTCGAACGCTGGGGCGTGCGCGGGCCGACGCTGTGGACGGTGCCGCGGCAGGGCCGTGGCGCGTTGCTGCGCGGGCTCGCCCGGCTGGGAGAACGCTGACGGCGCCCGTGCGCCGGGCCGCCGCCGCACGGCGGCCCGGCGCGCGCGGGGCCGGGGTCGTTCCGCAGGGGAGGCGCCGCCGAGCGGGCGCTCGTGCTGCGCCATTGGGGCGGGCTCGCGCGGCGTCAGGAGTGGGGCGCGTGCGGCGGGGCAGGCGCGAGTGGTCCGTCCAACGTCCCCGCGCACGGGAGATGCGGTGCCCGACACCCCCAAGGCCCCCGAGTCATCCCCACCCGTACCCACCCGAACCGCCCCACAACCCTCGCCCGCGCCGGCGAAGGCCGGCCCGGACGCCTCCTCCTCCCGGAGCCCGGCGGGCCCCCGGGGCCGCGACCCCTTCTTCGACAACGCGAAGTACCTCACCATCGTGCTGGTCGCCTGCGGTCACGCCTGGGAGCCCCTCACCTACGGCAGCCGGGCCGCCCACGCCCTGTACCTCGCCGTCTACGCGTTCCACATGCCCGCGTTCGCCCTGATCTCCGGCTACTTCTCGCGGAGCTTCGACATGGCGCCGGGCCGCCTCAAACGGCTGGTCACCGGCGTGGTCGTGCCCTACCTCGTCTTCGAGACGGCGTACACGCTCTTCTACCGGTGGGCGCGGGACGACCCAGGTTACCCGCTGAGCCTGCTGGACCCCTGGTACGTGATGTGGTTCCTGGTCGCGCTGTTCATCTGGCGGCTCACCACCCCGCTGTGGCTGATGCTGCGCCACCCGCTGCCCGTCGCCCTCGGCCTCGCGATCCTCGCCGCCTGCTCCCCCGACCTCGGGGGCGATCTGTCGATACAGCGCGTCCTCGGCTTCCTGCCGTACTTCGTCCTCGGCCTCACCCTGCGCCCGGCGCACTTCGCCCGGCTGCGCACCCGCCGGACGCGGCTCCTCGCGCTCCCCGTGGCCGCGGCGGCCCTGGCGGTGGCGTACCGGGTGGCCCCGACCTTCGACTCGGGCTGGCTGTACCACCGTGGCTCGGTCACCGGCCAGGGCGCCCCCGCGTGGGCGGGGCTGCTGAGCACGCCCGCGCTGTTCCTGCTCGCGCTGGTGCTGACGGCGTGTTTCCTCGCCTGGGTGCCGGGCCGCCGGATGTGGTTCACCACCCTGGGCGCGGGCACCATGTACGGCTATCTGCTGCACGGCTTCCTGATCAAGTCCTCGCGCTTCTGGGGCTGGTACGACCACCCCTGGCTGCACACCCCGGCCGGTGAGCTGGCGGTCACCGCGCTCGCCGTCGGCATGATCACCGCGCTGTGCTCGGCGCCGGTGCGGGCGGTCTTCCGGTACGTCGTCGAGCCCCGGATGGACTGGGCCTTCGTCGCCCGTCCGGCGGACACCGGCCGGGAGCGGCGGAGGAAGTCCACCGTCCCCGAACCGTCCCGGCCGACGCGCTGAACGCGCCGACCGTCCGCGCGCCCCACCGCGTCACCGGGCCGCCTCCGCACGGCCGTCCGGAGGCGGCCCGAGCCCGGCCCCCCTAGGGTGAGCCCCGGGGCGGGCACGGCTCGAACAGGGGGATCCCCGGCGCGCAGCCGGGCGTACCGGGAGGCCGCATGCTGCCGATGTACGGACGCCGGACGGCCGCCGCGACGGCGGTGGCGGCGACGGCCCTCGCGCTGCTGGGCACGGGCGGTGCTCCCCCCGCGCGGGCCGCCGGCCCGGCACCCGCCGCGTCGCACGCGTCCGCCCCCGTCCCCGATCTGTCGCGCTTCTACCGGCAGCGCGTCACCTGGTCGGCCTGCGCGGGCGAGGGCGAGGGCATGCCCGCCGATCTGCAGTGCGGCAAGGTCACCGTGCCCCTCGACTACGCCCGGCCCGGCGAGGGCACGCTGGAGCTGGCGATGGCCCGCTACCGCGCCTCGGGCCGGTCCCGGGGCTCGGTGCTGCTGAACTTCGGCGGCCCCGGAGGGCCGGGGGTCCCCCAGCTGGCCCTGGGTGGCAAGGAGTTCCTGGGACTGACCGACGGCTACGACGTGGTCACCTTCGACCCGCGCGGCGTCGGCCGCTCCTCCCCCGTGAGCTGCGGCGAGGGCACCGACCAGATGCTCGCGGCGACCGAGGACGGCGCCGTCGAACGGGACCCCCGGGCCGCGCTGGAGACACTGCGGGCGGCGGCGGCCCAGTGCGTGGCCCGCTCCGGCCCGGTGCTGCGCCACATCGGCACGGTCGACGCCGCCCGCGACCTGGACGTCATGCGGCAGGCACTGGGCGACGACCGGCTCAACTACCTCGGCTTCTCCTACGGCACCCGGCTCGGCGCGGTGTACGCGGCCCAGTTCCCGAAGAAGGTCGGTCGGATGGTGTTCGACGGTGTCGACACCCTCACCGAGTCGCTGGCCGAGCAGGGGGTGGTGAGCGCGGCGGGGCAGCAGCGGGCACTGGAGGACTTCCTCGCCTGGTGCGCGAAGGACGTGGCCTGTCCGTTCGGGCAGGACGCCCGCGCGGCCCGGGAGCAGATGGTGCGGCTCGTGCGCTCGCTGGACGAGGACCCGCTGCCGGCCGACTTCGGCGGCCGGTTCACCGGGCAGGACCTGGTGGCGGCCGTCGGGCAGGGGCTCTACAGCGAGCAGTACTGGCCGGCGCTGGAACAGGCGCTGGCCGATCTGACGCAGGGCGGCGACGCGGGGCGGCTCACGGGCTTCACCGGCGGCGGCGCGGTCGTCCCGCCCCGGACCGCCCGCCCCGGCACGCCGGCCACCCCCGCTGCGGCTCCCCGTGCCGCGGCTCCCCCGGCCGTGGAACCGCCCCGTCCCGGCCGGGTGCCGGGGTACGCGGACCTGACCGGCTCCGGCCGGGAGCAGGAGGACGCCCCCGGCAACCGGCCCTCCCCCGCCGCCGGGTCCGCCCGGGCCGACGGCGGGCTCGTGGACCCCGAGGACGTGCCCGCCGACAACCTCCCGGCCGCCCTCATGGCCGTCAACTGCGCCGACGACCCCGACCGGCGCACCGCCGCCCAGGTCCTCGGCGACCTCGGCCGGCTGCGCGCCCGGTACGAGGAGGCCTCGCCGGTCTTCGGCCGCTACCGGCTGGCCGAGGTGCTGATGTGCTACGGCCACCCGAGGGGCACCGACTTCGTGCGGGAGCGGGTGCGCGACGTGCCCGCGCCGAGGATGCTGCTGGTCGGGACCCGGGGCGATCCCGCGACCCCGTACCGCTGGACGGTGGAGACCGCCGAGCGGCTCGGCCCCTCCGCCGTGGTGCTGGACAACAGGGGCGAGGGGCACACCGGTTACGCCTCCTCCCCGTGCGTCCACCGCCGGGTGGACACCTTCCTGCTGTACGGCACCCTGCCCCCGGACGGCAGTTCCTGCGGACCGGAGCGGGACGGCTGACCTCCCCTTCCGCCGCCCGGGCGGCTTACGCTACGCCGAGGCCGGTGATCGTGAAGGGGCGTGCGGACGTGGGCGGACTGCTGGGTGTCGCGGTACTGGGGGCGGGTCACATGGGGGCCGACCACATCCGCCGTCTGGACCGGGTGACGGGCGGCGCGCGGGTGGCGGCCGTCGCCGATCCCGATCTCGCGCGGGCGGAGGCGGCCGTGGCCGGGATCGACGGCGCCTCGGCGCACGCCGAGGTGGCCGCGGCACTGGACGCGCCGGGCGTGGAGGCGGTGCTGATCGCCTCGCCGGGCCCCGCCCACGAGGCCGCGCTGCACGAGGCGTTCGCCCGCGGCCTGCCGGTGCTGTGCGAGAAGCCGCTGGTGCCGGACGCGGAGGGGGCGCTGCGGGTGGTCGAGGCGGAGGTCCGGTTCGGCCGGCGGCTGGTCCAGGTGGGGTTCATGCGCCGCTACGACGCGGAGTACCTGCGGCTGAAGTCCCTGCTGGACGAGGGCGCGCTGGGCCGCCCGCTGATGCTGCACTGCGTCCACCGCAACGTCTCCTCGCCGCCCGGTTTCACCTCGGCGATGCTGGTCGACAGCTCGGTCTCGCACGAGATCGACGCGGCCCGCTGGCTGCTCGGCCAGGAACCGGTCGCGGTGAGCGTGCTGCGGCCCGGCAGTACGGGACGGGCGCCCGAAGGGCTCCTCGATCCGCAGTTCGTGCTGCTGGAGACCGACGGCGGCGTCCTGGTCGACGTGGAGATCTTCGTCAACACCGGCTTCGGGTACCAGGTGCGGTGCGAGGCGGTCTGCGAGGGCGGCAGCGCCCGCATCGGCGAGGAGCACGGGATGACGGTGACGGCTCCGGGGCGGGAGTCGCGGGAGGTCCCGCAGGACTACCTCGTACGGTTCGCGGACGCCTACGACCGCGAGCTGCGGGCCTGGGTCGAGGCGTGCCGGGCGGGCCGGGTCACCGGTCCGAGCGCCTGGGACGGCTACGCCTCCTCGGCGACGGCGGAGGCGGGCGTCCGCGCGCAGCGCACCGGCACCCGCACCCCGGTGGACCTGGCCCCGCGCCCGGCGCTGTACGCCTGAGGCGGCCGAGTCGGGGGCGCCGGCCGCGCCCGCACGGCATGGCGCGGAACGCTGTGGCAGGGCGCGGGCGCGGCTCGCCACGGAGGACGCCGTCATATGCCGGAAGCATCCTCACGCCCATGTTGCCAAATCCCTTACAGCGTGCGACGCGCTGTGCGACAGTCGTAACGGTCCTTCTTCACCAGTCGGTCGCATTGTTCCCCCGGAGTACGCCATGCCGTCCCCTCCGCCTGCGGACCGCTCACCCGCGCAGCCGCCCCGCCGCGGCGCGGTCGACGCGCTGATCTCGCGGACCCGGAGGCTGCGCGGCGACATGGACGCCGTACGGCGCGAGGCACCCGTCGACGGCGCGGACCCCGAGGCCCGCTGGCAGCGCGCCCTGTGCGATCTGGCACTGCACCAACTCGCCGACGTGGACGCCCACTTGGCGCTGCTCCGGGACGGACCTCCGCCCCTGGGGGCCGAACGCGCCCCCGGGACGGGGCCCCCGGCGCCCGAACCGCGGGCTCCCGCGCAGCCGCCCGACGGCGGGCCCCTGCTCGGCAGGGTCGGCTCCGCCGAGTGGGATCTGCTGACCGACCGGGCGGCGTGGTCCGGCGAGCTGTACCGGATCCTGGGCCGCGACCCCGCCGCCTCCGCCCTCACCCTCGACGAACTCCCCTCCCTCGTGCACGAGGACGACCGCGCCCGGCTGACCGCGATGGTCACGGGCTGCCTCATCGACGCACGTCCCCTCGACGGGGAGTTCCGCGTCCTGCGCCCGGACGGCGAGGAGCGTCTCGTGCACATGATGGGCGAACCCGTGCTCGACGCCGAAGGCTCCACCGTCTCGATGTGGGCGGTGCTCCGGGACGTCGGCGAACTGCGCCGCCGGCGGCGGACCCTGCGCGAGACCCATGACTCGCTGCACCGGCGCCGAGGGCTCCCGGGGAGCGAGCACCGGGTCGCGGCCGAACTGCGGGAGGCCGTGCTGCCGCCCTGGCGCGGCCCCCTGCGCCTTCCGCGCCAGGGCCCCGGCGCCCTGGACCTGGCCGCCCGCTGTCTGCCCTCCCGCGCCGGGGCGCCGGTCGGCGGCGGCTGGTACGACGCACTCGAACTCCCTGACGGACAGACCCTGTTGAGCGTCGGGGAACTGACCGGGCACGGCGTCGCCGCCACCACGGGGGTGGCGATGCTGCTCGGCGCCGTCCGCGGCATGGCAGTGACCGGCGCCCCGCCGGACGAACTGCTCGGCCGGCTCAACCAGTTGCTCGACGCCGCCCTGGTGCCGCCCGCGCTGGGCGGCGCCCTCTGCTGCCGCTACCGGCCCGCCGCGCGCACCCTGAGCTGGGCGCGCGCGGGACACCCCGCCCCGCTGCTGTTCCGCGACGGGACGGGGCGCGCGCTCGCGGCACCGGACGGCGTCCTGCTCGGGGCGACCTCCGGTGCCTCCTACGGAGCGGCCGAGGAACCACTGCGCCCGGGTGACCTGCTGCTCCTGCACACCGGCGGGCTGGTTCCCCGGCACCCGGGCCCCGAGGGCACCCGCCGGCTGCTCGGGCTCGCCGAGCGGTTCGGCGCGGCCCGGGACGCGCAGAGTTGCCTACGGGCCGTCGTCGAGGAGTTCGGCGGGGCCGGGCGCCGCGACGACGCCTGCGTGCTGGTGGCCCGGGTCACCGGCTGACGTGTCCGCCGCGCGTGCGCGGGAGACCGCCTCAGACCCGGGACGGCATGGACCTCAGGCGCGGGCGGTGCTGCCACCTCCCCTGCGCTTCCAGCCCGGCGGCATGGCCAGCTCGATCTCCTCGCGCAGGCTGCGCACCTTCGGATAGCCGGAGTACCGGGCGGTGAGCCGGTACATCTCGCGCAGCCGGTCCCAGGTGCGGTGCGAGGAGTTCGACCCCATGGAGTTCAGGGCCAGCCGGGCGTAGCGGTCGGCCTGGTCCGGGTCGTCGGCGATGAAGCAGGCCGAGGCGAGCGAGATGTGGTCGAAGATCTTCGACCGCTCGCGCCCGCCCTCGCGCAGATGCAGCGCCTTCCTGGCGTGCTGCTGGGCGACGGCCGCCGCGCCCGGTTCGTGCTCGGCGAGGGTGCGGTAGGCCAGGGCCTGCATGCCGTGCAGGTCCGCCTCGTCGAAGAGCTGCATCCAGCTCGGCGGCGGCACGTCCCCCTTGTCGGAGACGAACAGTTCCTCGGCCTGCCCGAGGGTGCGCCGCATGGCCTGTCCCCGGCCCATCGAGGCCTGCGCCCAGGCCTCGATGGTGTGGAGCATGGCCCGGGTGCGCGGCAGCACCTCCTCCCCGGAGCCGGACTCGGCGAGCTTCATCAGGTCCAGGGCGTCGTCGGGACGGCCCAGGTGCACCATCTGGCGGGCGGCGCGGGACAGCGCCTCCCCGGCGCGGGGCCGGTCGCCGCTCTCCCTGGCGGCGTGGGCGGCGATGACGAAGTACTTCTGGGCCGTGGGTTCCAGCCCGACGTCGTGCGACATCCAGCCGGCCAGGACGGCCAGATTGGCGGCGACGCCCCACAGGCGCCGCTGCAGGGGATCGGGGTGCCGGTAGGAGAGCATGCCTCCCACCTCGTTGAGCTGGCCCACCACCGCCTTGCGTTGCAGCCCGCCCCCGCGGGCCGCGTCCCAGGCGCGGAACACCTCGACGGAGCGCTCCAGTTCCTCGATCTCCTGCGTCCCGACGGGGGCGGCCTCGTAGCGGTCGTACCCGGCGGGGTCGGCGTGCAGGGGATGGTCGAGATCGGGGGCGTCGGCCGAGAGGGCCGGATCGGTGTGCAGCCAGTCGTGCATGGCGCTGCTGAGTGCGGAGCCCGCGGCGAGCGCGGCGCCCGCGCCCACCAAGCCGCGTCGGTTGAGCATGAGGTCCATTCCCGTGAATTCGGTGAGGACCGCGGCGGTCTGCTCGGGCGCCCACGGCACTCCGTCGGGATGTTCCTCGTCCCCGCCGCCCTGCCGTTTCCCCGTACGCCCGCGCCGGACCAGACCGAGATCCTCGATGGTCACGACACGGCCGAGACGCTCGGTGAACAGGGCCGCCATCACCCGTGGCACGGGATCGCGCGGGATCTCTCCCATGTCGATCCAGCGCCGAACGCGGGAGGTGTCGGTCGCCAGCTGGGGGTGGCCCATGGCCGCCGCCTGCCGGTTGACCAGCCTCGCGAGTTCTCCCTTGGACCATCCGGTCAGGCCGAAGAGGTCCGCCAGACGGGTGTTGGGTCGTCCGCTCACGTCAAGCCCCCAGGTACTCGGCTGAGTTGACAGTAACCGCCTGTCAGTTGCTGCGGGACTATTCGCCAGGGTTCGCCAGGGTGCGCCAGATGGTGTGCCCGGGGCCATCGGGTGTCAGGTAGGAAAGCGCCACCCCGACCCGGTCGCCCAGGGGCATTCCCCAGGGTGCGCCGGGGCGACCGGGCCGGAGCGGCGCGGCAACTCACCGGCACACGAAGGGATCCGTGTTCACCCATGTACGCAGCATCGTCCTCCGTGTCCGCCCCGTCTCCGTCGCTGCGCACCCGCCGGCCGGGAGCAGGCGGCCCCTACCTCGACCCCGCGCGTCCCCAGACCCCGGTGCTCGGTGCCGGACGGTCCCGGCGCGTACCCGGGGCGGCCGGCGCGCCGCTCAGCGGGAGGCTCGACCTGTCCGGCCCGCAGGGTGCGCAGCTGCGCACGGCGATCGCCTCGGTGCACCGCATCTGTCCGGAGTTCACCCCGGTGCAGGTGCTGCGCCGCAGCGGCCGCTCGGTCCTGCTGGTGGGGACGACGGGCCGCACCACGGCCGTGGCCAAGTGTTTACTGGACCATTCGCCGATGTGGTCCGAACGGACCCGGCACGAAATAGCGGCGTACCGCGCGTTCGTCCGGCACCGCCCCCCGGTGCGGGTGCCTCGGCTGATCGCGGCGGACCCGGACAACTGCACGCTGGTGATCGAGCGGATGCCCGGGCGGGTCGCCGCGCTGCACCGGCATCCGGTGCAGGCCCCGCCGCGCGCGGACGTGCGGGCGGCGCTCGGCGCGATCTGCCGGCTGAACGCCTGGCGGCCGCCGGCGGGCACCTTCGACGCCCCGCTGGACTACGCGGAGCGCATCTCCCGCTTCCACGACCTCGGGCTCCTCACCGACCGGGACATGGGCGACCTGCAGAAGCTGCTGCACGGCATCGCGCACGCGGCGGGCCGCCAGGGCATGGGCCAGTTCTGCCACGGCGACGCGCTGCTGTCGAACGTCCTGCTCTCCCCGGCCGGCCCGGTCCTGGTGGACTGGGAGCACGCGGGCTGGTACCTGCCCGGGTACGACCTGGCCACGCTGTGGACCGTGCTCGGGGACGCCCCGATGGCGCGGCGGCAGATCAGCGGCATCGCGCAGTCGGCCGGCCCGGCCTCGCGCGACGCGTTCCTGGTCAACCTGATGCTGGTGCTGACCCGGGAGATCCGCACCTACGAGACGGCCGTCCAGCGCTCGATGCACGAGGGCGCCCCGGCGGCGCCGGGCACCACCCCGTCCGGCGAGGAACAGCGCCTCCTGCTCCGCCGCCTCCACGACGACTGTCAGCTCGCCCGCCGCGCGGTCCGCGCGGCGGTGGGCACCCGTTGACGCGAGGGGGACCCGCGCCGGACGGCCCTTCGGCCTCCCCGCCCCGGCGGGCGTCCCCCTCGCACGGCCGCCCGGATTCCTCCGTCCGGGTCATTGGTCCACTCCACTGACGCCCCGCAGGCCCGAGCACGTGCCGTTGACCGGCTGAAACCCGGTGCCCGGCACATGATTGACGGATCGTCGGAGAGCCGATAGCACTGACGCACGTTCGGCCCCGCACGCCCCATCGCGCTCGATCGCCCAGGAGGCCTGCCTTGCGAGGATCCCCCACCACCGGACACAGGCACAGAACCACCCGCAGGACGGCGGCCGGCGCCGCCGCGTCCGCCGCGCTGCTGCTCCCCCTGCTCGGCGCCGGCCAGGCGGCCGGGCAGAGCGATGCCCGCACCGGCGCGCCGGCCGGGCTGCAGCGCGCCTTCGCCGCCGCGGCGGCCGAGTACCACGTACCGGGGAGCGTCCTGCTGGGCGTCTCCTACCTGCAGTCCCGCTGGGACACCCACGCCGGCGCGCCCAGCGTCTCGGGCGGCTACGGTCCGATGCACCTGACGGACGCCCGCACCGCCCTCGCCCGGTCGAACACGCATCCGGAGCAGACCGCGAGCGCGCACCCGGAGCAGACGGCCGACGCCCGCGGCGACACCGCGCGCCCCGCACTCCACCCGGCCGTGAAGGCAACCGGCGTCCCGGCCGCCGCCGCGCTGCCGGCCCGGCTGCGGACGCTCGGCAGGGCCGCCGCGCTCACCGGGCTCCCCGCCGCCGCCCTGCGCCAGGACCCCGCCGCGAACGTCCGGGGAGGCGCCGCCCTGCTGGCCGCCGCGCAGCGGAAGCTGGGCGAGCCGCTCAGCGCGGACCCGGCCGACTGGTACGGGGCCGTCGCCACGTTCTCCGGCGCGGACGACAGGGCGACCGCCGCGGCGTACGCCGACGACGTCTACGACGTGATCCGCACCGGCGAGCGGCGCACCACGGACACCGGGGAGCGCGTCACCCTGACCGCGCGCCCCGGCCTGAAACCCGACACCGCGCCCCTGCGCCGCGCGGGCCTGCACAAGGGGCACGCCGCCGGCACCGAATGCCCGGACTCGGTGGCCTGCGAGTGGATCCCGGCTCCCTACGAGAAGTTCGGCAGCGACGACTACGGCAACCACGACCTGGGGAACCGTCCCGCCGGGCAGAGGATCGAGTACCTCGTCATCCACGACACCGAGGGCGCCTGGAACGGGGTCATCAACTCCGTGCAGGACCCGACCTACGTGTCGTGGAACTACACCCTGCGCTCCACCGACGGGCACGTCGCCCAGCACGTGAAGGCGAAGGACGTGGCCTGGCACGCCGGTAACTGGGACGTGAACTCACGGTCGATCGGCCTGGAGCACGAGGGCTTCCTCGCCGATCCGGACGCCTGGTTCACGGAGGCCATGTACCGCTCCTCGGCACGGCTGGTGAAGTACCTCGCCGACACGTACGACATCCCGCTGGACCGCCAACACCTGCTGGGTCACGACAACGTGCCCGGGCCCACCGCCTCCACGGTGCCCGGCATGCACACCGACCCGGGCCCGTACTGGGACTGGCGGCACTACTTCGACCTGCTGGGCGCGCCGCTGAAGAGCACGGCCGACGCGGACGGCGGTCTGGTGACGATCCTCCCCGACTACGCGGCCAACAGGCCCCCGTACACGGGCTGCGCCGACGGCGACCAGCCGTGCGCGGCGCACGGTTCCAGCGAGGTGCGGCTGTACACGGCACCGGACGAGAACGCGCCGCTGGTCAAGGACATCGGGCTGCGGCCCGGCGGGGGCGCCTCCACGATCGACGTGAACGACCTCGGCTCCCGGGTGTCCACCGGCCAGCAGTACGCGGTGGCCGGGCAGGACGGGGACTGGACGGCGATCTGGTACCTGGGCCAGAAGGCATGGTTCAGGAACCCGGCGGGACAGCCGACGGCCGTGCACGCGAAGGGGCTGGTGGTGACGCCGAAGGCCGGGGCCGCCGACATCCCCGTCTACGGCCGTGCCTACCCGGAGGCCTCCGCGTACCCGGCGGGCGTGCCCGCGCAGACGGTCTCGCCACTGCCCTACCGGATCCCGGCGGGCCAGAAGTACGTCGCCGGTGACACGATGCCGGGCCAGTACTACTACGCGGTGACCTTCGACGAGGCCTCGCACAAGGTCGTGACCGGCAAGGACATGTACTACGAGATCCAGTACGGCCACCGGGTCGGCTTCGTCCGCGCCGCCGACGTCCAGGTGCTTCCCTCGGCCTCGTAGCGAGGGACCCTCAGCGAGTGCGGGGGCCGGGTCCGCCGTCCGCGGATCCGGCCCCCGCCCGTGTCCCGTGCCCGCCGCGGCGGGTCAGCCCTGCTGGAACAGCTCCGCGGGGAGCGGCTTGAGCAGGGCGTAGAGGTCGTCGGTGATGGGGCGGTCCCAGGCGGCGATGGTCACCAGGACGTTGTCGCTGCGGTCGAACTGCACGCAGGAGATGCGGCTTTCGGACAGCTTGAGGCGACGCACCACCAGCAGGTTGTCGCCCTGCATCACCGGCACGTCCTCGGTGCCGACGACGGTGACCTCCTCGTCGTTCTCCAGGGCGAGGAGGAGCTGGGCCACCTCGAAGGGGATCTCCCCCTCCTCGACCTCGCGCGCCGGGGAACCCTCCGGGAGGTTGCCGATGATCATCGCGGGGCCCCGGCCGCCGAACAGGTCGTAGCGCAGGAACACGCCCTGGCAGCTCCCGTCGGGGGCGGGCAGCAGACCGGCACCGAGATTGCCCGGCCAGTCGCCCGGATCCATGGCCAGTACGTCGAATTCGGGCCCGGCGGGAGTGGCGCTGCGGCGGCGGAGGAAGGACATGCCGCCATGGTACGTGTCCGCGTCCGCGGCCGACCTGGGGCCGGGGATCGGGTCGGGTCAGGTCAGGTCAGGTCGAACTCGCCCTCCCGCGCGCCGGAGACGAAGGCGCCCCATTCCGCGGGGGTGAAGATCAGGGACGGGCTCTCGGGGCGGCCGCTGTTCCGCATCGCGATGAAGCCCTCGACGAAGGCGATCTGGACGTCCCCGCGCCCCTTGCTGCTCGAATGCCACTCGGCGTTGGTGAGATCGAGGTCGGGCTTGTCCCAGCCCGTGAGGGGCTGCTGCTGGATGGTGCTCTCGGCCACGGCCGTGCTCCTCCCGTTTCGTCGTCCGCGGTCAGCCTAGCGACCGGCTCCGGACACCGACAGGGCACGTGAGGGGGACGCTTGCGGTAATCCGGGCGGGCCGCGGCGCGAGGGCGGCGCCCGCGTGGACGCGTCCGGCGGGACAGGCGGTGGGCACGGCCTTTCAATGAAGTGGTCCGAGAAGTGGTCCGAGCCCTGGTCGCCCTGGAGGGCCACATGTCGTCCATGTCGCCCCCGCCCCGTGGCACGGGGGCCGCTCCGGGGGCGCTGCACCGCCTGGGCGAGTGGTGCGCCCGGCACTTCGTCCTCGTCATCGTGGCCTGGCTGCTCGCCCTGCCGGCCCTCGAGGCACTGCAGCACTCCTTCGGCGGGGAGTACTCGGACGATTTCGCCCTGCCGGGCACCCAGTCCCAGCAGGGCCTGGACGTGCTGAAGCGGCACGATCCGGCGGCCGGCGGCTACAGCAGCCAGATCGTGCTGCACGACGGGCGGAAGCCGCTCACCTCGCTGAGCGGGCAGATGTCGGACGCCGTCGGCTCCCTGGCGAGGCTGCCGCACGTGCTGTCGGTGCAGAACCCGCTGCCCCCGCCAGGGAAGAAGCAGCCCTCTTCCTCGCAGTCGGGAACCTCGCCGTCGGGGACTTCCGAGTCGGGCGGCGCGGGCCCGCTGTCGAAGGACGGCCGCACGGGGTACATCACCGTCCGGTTCGACGTGCAGCCCTCGACGCTCGGCGACGGGTATCTGCACGGCGTGGACGAGGCGGTGGGGCCGCTGCGCCAGGCGGGCGCGGAGGTCGAGTACGGCGGGCCGCTGGGCGAACTGGCGCGGCCGGCGCCGGACGACCGGATCAGTGAGCTGATCGGTTTCGCGGTGGCCGTCGTGGTGCTGCTGGTCGGCTTCGGCAGTGTCCTCGCCGCGGGCCTGCCGCTGCTGAGTGCCCTGGTGAGCGTGGTGGGCGGGCTGGCGTGCCTGGGACTGCTGGCCGCCGCGTTCACCTTCGCCACGGTCTCCCCCACCCTGGCCACGATGATCGGTCTCGGAGTCGGCATCGACTACGCGCTGTTCCTGCTCACCCGCCACCGTCAGCACCTCATGGACGGTGCGGACCCCGTGCGGGCGGCGGGGCGGGCGGCGGCCACGAGCGGCCGGGCCGTCCTCGTCTCCGGCTGCACGGTGATCGTCGCGCTGGCCGGGCTGTCCGTCTCCGGGGTGGCGTTCATCGCCCTGCTGGGCGTGGCCGCCGCCGTCACGGTGATCACGGCGGTGGCGGGCGCGCTCACCCTCGTCCCGGCGCTGCTCGGGCTGCTCGGCACGCGGATCGACCGGCTGCGGGTGCGCCGGCCGGTGGCGGAGACCGACGCGCGGCCGGGCGAGGCCGCGCACGGCACCTGGCACCGGTACGCGCTGCGGGTGGAGCGGCGGCCCTGGTGGTTCCTGGCCGGGGGCCTGCTCACGGTGGCCGTGCTGGCGATCCCGGTGTTCTCGATGCGGCTCGGGCACATCGGCGACGGCGCCGATCCGACCTCGTTCACCGACCGGCGGGCCTACGACCTGATGTCGGACGCGTTCGGGCCCGGCTCCAACGGTCCGCTGACGGTGGTCGTCGACCAGACGAAGGTGCCGGCCGACCAGCGCTCCGCGCTCGCCTCCCGCACCGGGCAGGAGCTGGCCGATGCCCCGGGCGCCGCCTCCGTCACCCCGCTGACGGCCACCTCGGACGGGGACGTGCTGGTGGGCACCGTCTACTCGAAGGCCTCGCCGCAGAGCTCCACCACCACCGACCTCGCCGACACGCTGGTGGACACCACGCTCCCGCACGCCGCCTCCGGAAGCGGCGCCAAGGGGTACGTCACCGGGACCACGGCCGCGCAGGTCGACTTCCGGGACCTCGTCGCCCAGCGGCTGCCCTGGATCATCGCCGTCGTCGTGGCGCTGGCCTTCCTGATCATCCTGATCGTCTTCCGCGGTCCGCTGGTCGCGCTCAAGGCGGCGGTGCTGAACGTGCTGTCGATCGGTGCCTCGTACGGGGTGGTGGTCGCCGTCTTCCAGTGGGGGTGGGGCGGGCCCGCGCTGGGGGTGTCGGGCACGGTGCCGATCGAGAGCTACGTGCCGATGATGATGTTCGCCATCATCTTCGGGCTCAGCATGGACTACGAGATCTTCCTGCTCTCCCGCGTGCACGAGGCGTGGCGGCGCACCGGCGACGCGAAGGGGGCGGTGGCCCACGCCCTGGAGATCACCGCGCGGGTGATCAGCTGCGCCGCGCTGATCATGGTCAGCGTGTTCGCCGCGTTCGTCATCAGCGACAACATCGTGGTGAAGATGCTGGGCCTGGGCCTCGCGGTGAGCGTGCTCATCGACGCGACCGTGGTACGGCTGCTGCTGGTCCCGGCGGTGATGACACTCCTGGGGCGGCACGCGTGGCGCACCCCGCGGTGGCTGGACCGCGTCCTGCCGCACATCGATCCCGAGGGGGAGCACGAGTAGGACGGCCGCGCCCTCCCGGAGCCACGCCCGCCCCGGGCCCCCACACACCCCGGACCCGAGCCCGCACCCGCACCCGCGCCGGCCGTCAGCCGGTCCTGTCGTCCGCCCCGGTCCGGAGCCGGGCGCGGACCCGGCGCAGCCATGCCTCGACGGGAGCCTCGTCCGGCTGCGCCGGGAGCACGGTGCGGGTCGCGGCGAAGGCGTCCTCGTAGTGGCGCAGCAGGGGCTCGGCGACGGCGGGGTCGGCGGCGACCCGTTCCCCGAAGCGGTGGTACTCCTCCGGGTCCTCCACGCGGAGGGTCAGCCGGCCGGTGGCGTACAGCTCGTGGCCCTGATGGCACAGGCGCTTGAGGTGGCGGGCGTGCTTCGCGGTGCGCCTGCGCTCCTCGGCCGAGGAGGCGCGCTCCCCTCGCGCCCGGAGCCGCCGGAATTGCTGGGTGGCGTAACCCAGGTAGGCCGCGCGGACGCGCGGGGCGGACAGCAGGCAGGCGCGCAGGCCGATGAGTTCCTCGCCCAGCTCGCTGCGCACCTCGTACAGGTCGTCCGGGAGCCAGACCAGTTCGAGGACGGTGGGATTGCCGGCGAGGGCGAGCCTGCACCACTTGGCCGCCTCGTGCAGGGTGCGGTCCGGGGCGGTGGTGACGTGGGACTCCTTCGGCCGGTGCAGGCCGTGGAGGTCCTCGGTGGGGGCCGCGAAGACGCCGAGACGGTCCACGTCGGAGCCCGCGTGGGCGAGTCCGTAGGCGGTGGAGCCGACGATGCCGGAGAGCAGGACATGGATGACGGACATGGGCGGGCCCTCCCTTCGCGGGAGTCCCCCGGGTGCGGAATCCCTGTGCCGGTGGGCCCATTGTGGTGAGGCGGGGGCGGCGCGGTCACCGCATTATTCGCGGGGCTCCCCCGTGAACCGCTCGCGCAGCTCCCGCTTGAGGATCTTTCCGCTGGCGTTGCGCGGCAGGCCGTCCACGAAGAGCACCCGCTTGGGCGCCTTGAAGGAGGCGAGGTGCTCCCGTGCGTGGGCGAGGAGTTCGGCCTCGGTGACCTCGCCGCGGGGCACGACGACCGCGGTGACTGCCTCGATCCAGCGTGCGTCGGGCAGCCCGATCACGGCGGCCTCGGCCACCGACTCGTGGGTGTAAAGGACGTCCTCGACCTGGCGGGAGGCGACCAGGACGCCCCCGGAGTTGATGACGTCCTTCACCCGGTCGACGACGGTGAAATAGCCGTGGGCGTCGCGTACGGCGAGGTCGCCGGAGTGGAACCAGCCGTCGCGGAAGGCCTCGGCGGTCTCCTCCGGCTTGTCCCAGTAGCCCTCGCACAGTTGCGGCGAGCGGTAGACGATCTCGCCGCGTTCGCCGTCGGGCACGTCCCGGCCCTCCTCGTCGACCACCTTCGCCTCGACGAACAGCACCGGGCGCCCGCAGGAGTCCATGCGGCCCTTGTGCTCCTCGGGGCCGAGAACCATCGCCAGCGGGCCGATCTCGCTCTGCCCGAAGCAGTTGTGGAAGGCGAGGTGCGGCAGCCGTTCCCTGAGCCGTTCGAGGACGGGCACCGGCATGATCGACGCCCCGTAGTAGGCCTTGCGCAGTCCGCCGAGGTCGCGGGTGGCGAAGTCGGGGCGGCCGGCCAGGCCGATCCACACGGTGGGCGGGGCGAAGAAGCTGTCCGCGCGGCCCGCTTCGATCAGGTCGAGGAGCAGGTCACCGTCGGGGGCGTCGAGCAGGATGTTCTCGGCGCCGACGGCCAGGTAGGGCAGCAGGAAGACGTGCGTCTGGGCCGAGTGGTAGAGCGGCAGCGCGTGCACGGGGCGGTCGCCGGCCTGGAGGTCGAGGGCGGTGATCGCGCTGAGGTACTCGTGCACCAGCGCGCGGTGGGTCATCATCGCGCCCTTGGGCAGCGCGGTGGTGCCGGAGGTGTAGAGGAGCTGCACGAGGTCCTCGGCGCGCGGCTCGGGACCGTCGTAGGGCTCGGCCGCCGCGAGCCGGGCGAGCAGGGAGTCACCGCCGTCGCCGTCCCCGCCGTCCCCGCCGCCCTCGGCGTTCTCGGCGTTCTCGGCGTTCTCGGCGTTCTCGCGCAGCGGCAGGACGCGCGTGCCCTCGGGCAGTCTGCCGGCGAGGTCCGGATCGGCGAGGACGAGGGAGCAGCCGGACTGGGTGACGAGGTGGGCGAGGTCCTCGCCGGCGAGGGCGTGGTTCATCGGTACGTGGACGAGTCCGGCGCGGGCGCAGGCGAGGAAGGCGATCAGATAGGCGTCGGAGTTGTGTCCGTAGGCGCCGACCCGGTCGCCGTGCCCGAGTCCGGTGTCGAGCAGCGCGCGGGCGCCCCGGCAGACCGCGTCGTCGAGGGCGGCGTAGGTCCAGTGCCGGTCCCCGTAGTGGAGGGCGACGCGTTCGGGGGTGCGGCGGGCGCTGCGCCGCAGCACCCCGTCGACGGTGGCACTCCGGCCGGCCGTGCTCCCCGGCCCCGCACCGCCGCCGCCCCGCTCCGCCGCCTTCGTCACTTCCGGCATGCCCTGTCCCTCCACCCGGTCCGCTCTGCCCGTGATCCTCATGTGCGGCGGTGACGGGGTCAAGCGTCCGGCCCGGCGGGGGCGTGCGGCGGGTTCCGGCAGGAGGGGGCGGACGTGGCGGGACGTGGCGGGAAGACGAGCGACCGAAGACCGGTTCCCGGCGAGGACGCTTCGTCCGGCACCACCCTTGTTACGCTCAACGCTCCCTTCCGCCACTGTAGTTGGGGGGCACCATGCGTATTCGTCACAGAGCGGTGGCCGTCGTGGCCGCCGTCCTGTTCGCCGCCGCGGGATCACTGCCCGCGACCGCCGGCACGGGGGCCGCACACCAGCGGGAGCGTCCTTCCGCCGGCCGGCTGTCGGCCGAGATCCGCTACACCGAGTACGGCATCCCGCACATCCTCGCCAAGGACTACGCGAGCCTCGGCTTCGGCGAGGGCTACGCCCAGGCCGCCGACCAGGTCTGCACGCTCGCCGACGGCTTCGTGACGCTGCGCGGGGAGCGCGCCCGCCACTTCGGCGCGGACGCGAAGCCCGACGGCTCGCTGTCCTCGGCCTCGACCAATCTCACCAGCGACCTCTACTTCCGCGGGGTGCGCGAAGCGCACACGGTGGAGAAACTGCTCGCCGAGCGCGCGCCGCTGGGCCCGAGCACGCAGGTGCGGGACCTGATGCGCGGCTGGGCCGCCGGGTACAACACCTGGCTGGCGCGGCACGAGATCACCGACCCCGCGTGCCGGGGCGCGCGCTGGGTGAAGCCGGTCACCTCCCTCGACGTGGCCGTGCGCGGCTACGCGGTGGCGGTGCTGGCCGGCGAGGGCCGCGCGGTCGACGCGCTGACGACCGCGACGCCGCCCACCGGCGGTACGGCGGACCGGAGTTCCGAGGCGGCGCCCGATCCGCGCGCGGCCGCCCGTGCCGCACGGGAGCTGTTCGCCCAGGACCGGGCGGACATGGGGTCCAACGCGGTCGCCTTCAGCGGGGCCACCACGGCGAACGGCCGGGGTCTGCTGCTCGGCAACCCGCACTACCCGTGGCAGGGGGGCCGCCGCTTCTGGCAGGCGCAGCTCACCGTGCCGGGCGAACTCGACGTGGCGGGCGGCTCGCTGCTCGGCCTGCCCATCACCTCGATCGGCTTCAACTCCCGCGTCGCCTGGAGCCACACCGTGGCCACCGGGGTCCCGGAGAACGTGTACCGGCTCGACCTCGATCCCTCCGATCCCACGGTCTACCTCGTGGACGGCCGGCGCGAGCGGATGACGAAGCGGACCGTGACCGTCGCCGTCAAGGACGGCCCGCCCGTCACCCGCACCCAGTGGTGGACGCGCTACGGCCCCGTCCTCACCTCCCTGGGCCCGCAGATCCCCTTGCCCTGGACGGCCACGACGGCGTACGCGCTGAACGATCCCAACGCGGCCAACCTCCGCTTCGCCGACACCTCCCTCGGGTTCGCGAAGGCGAGGAGCACCGCGGACGTCCGGCGCTCCCTGGAGCGGCACCAGGGGCTGCCGTGGGTCAACACCGTCGCCGCCGACTCCTCGGGGCACTCCCTGTTCACCCAGTCCCAGCTGCTGCCCCGGGTCACCGACGGCCTCGCGGCACGCTGCTCCACGCCGCTGGGCGCGGCCACCTATCCCGCCGCCGGGCTCGCCGTCCTCGACGGCTCCCGGCGCGCGTGCGCGCTCGGGCGTGACGAGGACGCCGTTCAGGCGGGGACCTTCGGGCCCTCCCGGATGCCGACGCTCGAGGACGCCCCGTACGTCGAGAACAGCAACGACAGCGCGTGGCTGACCAATGCCGACCGGCCGCTCACCGGCTACGAGCGGATCTTCGGCACGGTCGCCATGCCGTCCAGCCCGCGCACCCGGGGTGCCGTCCAGGACGTGTCCGCGCTGGCGGCCCGCGGCGGGCTGACCGTGCGGGACCTGCAGCGGCAGCAGTTCGCCGACCGTGTGCCGGTCGCCGACCTGGCCGCCGCCGACACCGCCCGGGCCTGTGCCGCGCTGCCCGGCGGCACGGCCACCGCCTCCGACGGGACGGCGGTGAAGGTGGGCGAGGCGTGCCGGGTACTCGCCGCCTGGGACCGCACGGTCGGCACCGGCAGCAGGGGCGCGCTGCTGTTCGACCGGTTCTGGCGGAAGCTGAGCGGCTCCGTACCGCAGGACCAGCTGTGGAAGGTTCCGTTCTCGGCGGCCGACCCCCTGCGCACGCCGCGCACGCTGAACACCGCCGTACCCGCCTTCGCCACCGCCCTCGCGGACGCGGTGCGGGAACTCGGCCGGGCCGGCATCGGCCTCGACGAGCCGCTGGGCGCCCACCAGTTCGTGGTGCGCAACGGCAAGCGCGTCCCGGTGCCGGGCGGCACCGAGGCGCTCGGGGTGTGGAACAAGGTCGATTCCCGGTGGGACGCCCCGGCCGGCGGCTACACGGAGGTCGTCACCGGGTCGAGCCATGTGCAGGCGGTCGGCTGGGACGGCGGCCGCTGTCCCGTCGCCCGGACGCTGCTGACGTACTCCCAGTCCTCGAACCCGAACTCGGCGCACTACGCCGACCAGACCCGCTTGTTCTCCCGGGGCGAGTGGGTGACGTTCCGCTTCTGCGAGCGGGACATCCGCTCCTCGCCCGCGCTGAGGGTGGTGCGGGTCAGGGGCTGAGGGGGCGAGGGGCGGGTCCGGTCCGCGGGTGCGGGCCGGGCCCACCCCTCTTCCGCGGGTCGGCGACGCGGCTTTGCGTGGAGGCGGCGAGGCGGCGAGGCGGCGGTCAGAGCAGGTCCTCCAGGACGGCGCGGGCCGCGTTGTGGCCGGGGACGCCGCTCACGCCGCCGCCGCGCACCGCGCCGGCCCCGCACAGCAGGACGTTCGGGTGCGCGGTCGCCACACCCCAGCGGCCGGGGCCCTCCTCCTCCGCGTAGGGCCAGGACAGCCCGCGGTGGAAGATGTGGCCGCCGGGCAACCGCAGGTCGCGTTCGAGGTCGAGCGGGGTGCGCGCCTCGATGCAGGGGCGCCCTTCGGCGTCGGTGGCCAGGCAGTCGCCCAGCGGTTCGGCGAGGTGGGCGTCCAGCTGGGCGAGGGTGGCCTCGAGCAGTGCCTCGCGGCGGGCGTCGTGGTCGGCGGTGAACAGCCGGGCCGGGGCGTGCAGGCCGAACAGGGTCAGCGTGTGGTGGCCCCGCTCGGCGAGTGCGGGGCCGAGGATGCTCGGGTCGGTGAGGGAGTGGCAGTAGATCTCCGAGGGCGGCGCGGTGGGCAGCGTCCCGGCGGCGGCCTGGGCGTGCGCGGTGGCGAGCTGTTCGTAGCCCTCTGCGATGTGGAAGGTGCCGGCGAAGGCCTCGCGGGGGTCGACGGCGGTGTCGCGCAGCCGGGGCAGCCGGGTGAGCAGCATGTTCACCTTGAGCTGGGCGCCCTCGGCGGGGGCGGGCGGGGTGTCGCCGGTGAGCCGGGCCAGTTCCTCGGGCGAGGCGTTGACCAGGACGTGCCGGGCGCTGACGGTGGCCTCGCCCTCGGCGCCCCGGTGGGTGACCTCGGCACAGCGGCCGTCGGTCTCGATGCGCACGGCCTCCCGCCCGGTGCGCAGGACGGCGCCCGCCTCCCGGGCCGCGGCCGCGAGGGCGTCGGTGAGCGCGCCCATGCCGCCCACGGGCACGTCCCAGGCGCCGGTGCCGCCGCCGATCACGTGGTAGAGGAAGCAGCGATTCTGGGCGAGCGAGGGGTCGTGGGCGTCGGCGAAGGTGCCGATGAGGGCGTCGGTGAGGACGACGCCGCGGACGGTGTCGTCGGCGAAGCGCTCCTCGACGGCGGTGCCGAGGGGCTCCTCGAACAGGACGCGCCACGCCGTCTCGTCGTCGATGCGGCGGCGCAGTTCCGCCCGTGTGGGCAGCGGTTCGGTGAGCGTGGGGAAGACCCGGCGGGCGACATGGCCGGTCATGCCGTAGAAGCGCTGCCAGGCCTCGTACTCGCGGTCGGAGCCGGTGAGGCGGGCGAAGGACTCGCGGGTGCGCCGCTCGCCGCCGCCGACCAGCAGCCCGGTGGGCCGGCCGGCGCGCGTGACGGGGGTGTACGAGGAGATCGTGCGGGGGCGCGTCCGAAAGCGCAGCCCCAGCTCCTGGACGATCTTCGGGGGCAGCAGGCTGACGAGGTAGGAGTAGCGGGAGAGCCGGGCGTCGACCCCGGCGAAGGGGCGGGTGGAGACGGCGGCGCCCCCGATGTGGTCCAGGCGTTCGAGGAGGAGCACGGACCGGCCGGCCCGGGCGAGGTAGGCGGCGGCTACCAGTCCGTTGTGGCCGCCGCCCACGATCACGGCGTCGTAGTGCTCGGCGGTGTGTCCCTGGGGCGCTGGCATGGTCCTTGGTAACACGCGGGGCGGGAGGGGGCCAGGGTGCGTGAGCGCGCTACGGCTCGAGGCGGCGCGGGTCGGGGCGGCTGCCGGGGCCGAGGCGGGCCGTGGCGCGCAGGATGTGCTTCGGCGGGAGCTGCCAGCGCACCCGGGCGGGCACGGTGCGCAAGGCGGCGCCGGTCAGCCGGAGCCGCCGGGTGACGGTGGCGGGCGGCGGGGCGGGGCGGCCGTAGAGGGCGTGGGCCCAGGGCGGCAGGGCGGCGTAGGCCAGGCGTGCCACGTGCGGCCAGAGCAGGGCGCGGGCCGGGAGGAGGAGGGGATGGACGCCGGGGCGGCGCAGGAAGTCGTCGATCTCACGGGCGTCGGCGCCGGCGGCGAGCGAGGGGCGTACCGAGGCGAAGTAGGCGGCGAGTTCGGCCCGGCTGCCGGGCACCCCGGCGGGGTCGAGGCCGACGAGCCGGGCGCTCTCGCGGTGCTCGGCGACGTAGCGGTCGGCGAGGGCGTCGCTGAGGGGGTAGCCGGAGCGGCACAGCACGTGCACGTAGGAGTCGATCTCGGCGCAGTGCACCCAGAGCAGCAGTTCGGGCTCGTCGATCCGGTAGGTCCGCCCGGTGTCCGGGTCGGTGGCACGGAGCGTGTCGTGGATGCGGCGGACGCGGGCGCCCGCGCGTTCGGCCGCCTCGGTGGTGCCGTAGGTCGTGGTGCCCACGAAGTCGGCGGTGCGCCGCAGCCGCCCCCAGGCGTCCTCGCGGAAGTCGGAGTTCTCGATGACGGCGCGGACGGCGCGGGGATGCAGGGCCTGGAGGTAGAGGGCGCGGATGCCGGCCACCCACATCATGGGGTCGCCGTGCGCCTGCCAGGTCACGGAGGCCGGGGTGAACAGGCCGGGGTCGCGGACACTCACGCCGGTGCCGTACCCGGTGGCCGTGCGGTCATGCCGGGCCCGGTCCCCCGGGCGTGGACCGGGGGCTCACGCCGTCACGCCAGCGTCGTCATGAAGTCCGTGCACGCCTGGGCGCACTCCCGGCAGACCTTCGCGGTGTCCTCCGCGCCCGGGTGCGCGTCGAAGACGTGGGCGCTCTCCAGGCACACCGCCCGGCACCACTCGACCTGGACGCGGAGCGCCGCCTCGTCCTGGCTGCCCTGTTCGGACAGGACGCGGCAGGTCGCGTCGCACACCTCGGCGCACATGATGCCCTTGCGCCGCACCGCCTCCTGGTCCGCCGGCCCGCCCGGGTCCACGAGACTCGCGCGCAGGGCGCAGGCGCGTGCGCACTCGGCGCACGTCTGGGCGCACCCGAAGCGGTCCTCCAGGAACCGGAAGAGCTCCTCCTGAGTCGTCGTCTGAGATGTCGTCGTAGTCACCCTGTGCGGGTAGCCGGGGCCCCCGGCCCCAAACCACCGCCGGGGCGGCGGAGCGGGTGCGCGGGCGTGCGTGTGGGGGGGGGGACGCGCACGCGAGGGCGCCCGGCCCGTCCTGTCGGACGCGGCCGGGCGCCCTCTCCCGCCGTCCTGGGTGCCGCCCCTCTCAGGTGCCGCCGGGGCCGCCGCTGCCGAAGCCGCCACTGCCGCCCTCGTTCCAACGGGGCCGCTTCTGCTCGGGGTTCGTGCTGGTCGAGGCGTTGCCGTGGCCGGGCATCTCGTGCGGGGTCAGGCGGTGCTCCTCGTCCTGGGGCATCTCGCTCGCTCGGCGCACCTGCTGCTCCTCCCGGACGGGGCCGCCCTCCGGCATCTTCGGCTGCTCCTCCGGCCGGGGCGGGGCCGGCGCGCGCCGGCGCGACCGGTAGCCCATCACGACCGCGCCGATCAGGAGCGCGACCACGACCACGCCCGCGACGAGCGGCCCGATGCCGACGGCGAAGTCGTTGGCCGCGGTGGTTACCGTCCATTCCATGCTCATGGACCCCGGGTACCCCGGGCGTCCGCGTCCAAGCAGGCGGCGGCCGGCCCCGCTACGTGCGGCGGACCCGTGTGTCACTTCCGTATCGGCCCCGGCGTTTCGGCCACGCCGGGGCACGGGGCGGGCGCCGTGCACCGGGGCCCCAGGGGCGGGCGCCGCACGGTGAGCGGGGCGCGGTCCGGCCGAAACCGTTGTTTTCGACCACGGGGCGCCCGTCGTTGACTCCTTGCCGCCGCCCTCCGGGCCCCGGCCCGCACCTTCTTCCGGCCCTCATCCGTCGACCGTGCAAGGAGACCGCCCGTGACCTCGACCGACGCGTCCGCCGCCGCATCCGATTCCGCGTCCTCCGCCGACCCCGCAGACCCCGCCGGCCCCGCCTCTTCCGCCGCCGTCCCGCCGCCCCCTCCCGCCGAGATGACCTACTCCGGGCAGTACGCCGTGAACCCGCTGGGAGAGGTGAGCTTCCGGGCCCTGTGCACCCAGCTTCCCGCCGTGCTGCGGCGCATCGCCGGCATGGCGTGGCGGACCGACCGCCGGGCGGTCCTGCTGCTCCTCGCCTGCCAGTTGGCCACCGGTCTGTCCGCCGCGGTGCTGCTGGCGGCGACGGCCCGGGCCATGCACCCGCTGCTCGGCGACGCCCCGGTCGGACAGCGGCTGCGCGAGGCGCTGCCGGCGCTCGTCGTGGTCGCGGCCGCGGGTGGCGTCACCCGCCTCTCGGCCGCGCTGGCCGAGTACGCCGAGCGGCGCATCACCCCGCGGCTGACCACCGCGACCGACACCGCGCTGGTGGAGGCGGTGTGCCGGGTCGAGGCGGCGGCGTACGCGGTGGACGGGTTCTCCGACCGCCAGGAGGCGGCCGAGATGGGCGTGACGCGCACCCACTTCATGGTCATGGACTCCCAGCGCTTCCTGTCCGCCCTGATCAGGATGGTCACGGCCGGGGGTGTGCTGTCCGTACTGAATCCGGTGATGCTGCCGCTGCTGCTGCTCGCCGTGGCGCCGGCCGGGATCGGGGCGGTGCTCGCCGCCCGGGTCGACTACGAGATCCACTACGCGAACGTGGCGGACCGCAACGTGCGCGGCATGACCCGCTGGTGGGCGACCACCCCGAAGTACGGCGACGAGGTCCGCGCCAACGGCATGACCGACTACCTCCTGTACTGGTACCGCGCCCTGTCCGACCGGGAGGACCGCCGTACGCTCGCGGCCGCCCCGCGCACCCTGCGGATCGCGCTGCTGTCCTCGCTGGCCGGCGGGGCCTTCCTCACGCTCACCTGGGGCGTGCTCGCCTGGCTGGCCGTGACCGGGCGGATCGCGCCCGCGCTGGCCGCGACGGCCGTCGTCGCGGTGCAGACGACGCTGGCGGCGCTGTCGCAGGTCGTCGTGAACGGTGCGGCGGTGTTCCACACGAGCCTGTACCTCGGCGACATGCAGGCCTTCTTCGACGACGCCGCCGCGCGCGCCCCCAAGCGCGGCGCGCGGGAGGTGCGGACGCCGGTGGAGGAGATCCGGCTCGAGGAGGTCGCCTACCGCTACCCGGGCAAGGACCGGGACGCGGTCGCCGGCGTCTCGCTGACGCTGCGCCGGGGCGAGATCCTCGCCGTGGTGGGGGTGAACGGCTCGGGCAAGAGCACCCTGACCCGGTTGATCACCGGCGTCTATCTCGCGAGCAAGGGGCGGGTCACCTGGAACGGCACCGATCTCGCCGAGACCGACCCGGCCTCCGTCTGGAGCAACACCGGCCTCGTCCCGCAGATCTTCGCGCAATGGCCGCTGCGGGCGCGGGAGAACGTCACCCTGGGCCAGCCGCGCGGCCACGACGACGGGGAGGTGTGGGAGGCCGTCGACGCGGTCGGGATGCGGGAGGCCGTCGAGGAGCTGCCCGCCGGTCTCGACACCCTCCTCGCCCGGGAGATCTTCGGCGGGGCGGAGCTGTCCGGCGGCCAGTGGCAGCGGCTGGCCTGCTCACGGGCGCTGTACCGGCGCCCGGCCCTGCTGATCCTGGACGAGCCGACCTCCCAGATGGACCCGCGGGGCGAGCACGGCATCTTCGAGCGGATCAAGGCGATCTCGGCCGACCGCATCACCATCGTCGTCACCCACCGTCTGGAGAACACCCGCATCGCCGACCACATCGTCCTCATGGAGCACGGCCGCATCACCGAGTCCGGCACGTACGACACGCTCGTCCACGCGGGCGGCACGTTCGCCGATCTGCTGCGGCTGTCGCAGGAGCGGTGACGCGGTTCCCGCAGGCCCGCTCGCCTCCGGCCCGCCCGTCTCCTCCGCCGTCACAGGTGACCTTCGCCGCTCCGGGGCAGATACTGCCGGTAGGAGCAGCCCCGGCCTCCCCGCCGGCCCGCCGGACCCTTCCGGCGGACCGGTGGGGGCGCCGGTCACCAGGACGCGGGCGGCGGGGCCGCCCGCCCGGCTCACCGGAGGTAGCGATGAAGATGCTGATCAATGTCCCGGAGACGGTGGTCGCGGACGCGCTGCGGGGCATGGCGGCCGCCCACCCCGAACTGGCCGTCGACGTGGAGAACCGGGTGATCGTGCGCCGGGACGCCCCGGTGGCGGGGAAGGTGGCCCTCGTGTCCGGCGGCGGCTCGGGGCACGAACCGCTGCACGGCGGCTTCGTCGGCCCGGGCATGCTGTCGGCGGCCTGCCCCGGCGAGGTGTTCACCTCGCCCGTCCCGGACCAGATGGTGCGGGCCGCGGCCGCCGTGAACAGCGGCGCCGGGGTGCTGTTCATCGTCAAGAACTACACCGGCGACGTCCTCAACTTCGACATGGCGGCCGAGCTCGCCGAGGACGAGGGCATATCGATGGCGAAGGTCCTCGTCAACGACGACGTCGCCGTGACCGACAGCCTGTACACCGCGGGTCGCCGGGGCACCGGCGCGACCCTGTTCGTGGAGAAGATCGCGGGCGCCGCCGCGGAGGAGGGGCAGCCCCTGGAGCGGGTGGAGGCGATCGCCCGGCAGGTCAACGACAGCGCGCGCAGCTTCGGCGTGGCCCTCTCCGCCTGCACCACGCCCGCCAAGGGCACCCCCACCTTCGACCTGCCCGCCGGCGAGCTGGAACTGGGCATCGGCATCCACGGCGAGCCCGGGCGCGAGCGGCGCGGCATGATGACCTCGCGGGAGATCGCGGACGTCGCGGTCGACGCCGTCCTGGAGGACCTGCGGCCGCGCAACCCGGTCCTCGTCCTGGTCAACGGCATGGGCGCGACTCCCCTGCTGGAGCTGTACGGCTTCAACGCGGAGGTGCAGCGGGTGCTCACCGAGCGCGGTGTGGCCGTGGCCCGCACGCTGGTGGGCAACTACGTCACCTCCCTCGACATGGCCGGCGCCTCGGTCACCCTGTGCCAGATCGACGAGGAGCTGCTGCGGCTGTGGGACGCGCCGGTGAGCACTCCGGGGCTGCGCTGGGGCAGGTAGGGCCGCTCCCCCGCCCGCCACTCCCCCGGCCGACCCAACGTCCGTACCACGCAAGGAGATCACGTGCTCGACGCCGACTTCTTCCGCCGCTGGATGGCGGTGACCGCCGCGTCCGTCGACCGCGAGGCCGAGCGGCTCACGGCCCTCGACTCGCCGATCGGCGACGCCGACCACGGCAGCAATCTGCAGCGCGGGTTCCGCGCCGTCGCGGCCGTCCTCGACAAGGAGGCGCCGGACACCCCCGGGGCCGTGCTGACACTGGCCGGACGGCAGCTCATCTCCACCGTCGGCGGCGCGTCCGGGCCGCTGTACGGCACGCTGCTGCGCCGCACCGGCAAGGCGCTCGGTGACGCCGCCGAGGTCTCCGAGGAGGAGTTCGCGCAGGCGCTGCGCACCGGGGTGGACGCGGTGCGCCAGCTCGGCGGGGCGGCGCCGGGCGACAAGACCATGATCGACGCGCTGGTGCCCGCCGTCGACGCGCTCGGCGAGTCCTTCGACGCGGCCGGGGCCGCCGCGGAGGAGGGCGCCGTCGGCACGACGCCGCTGCGGGCCCGCAAGGGCAGGGCGAGTTATCTGGGCGAGCGCAGCATCGGCCACCAGGACCCGGGCGCGACCTCCTCCGCCCTGCTGATCGGTGCGTTGAAGGAGGCCCGCGGTGAGTGAGGGAACCTCGGAACGTCTGGTCGGTGTCGTGCTCGTCTCGCACAGCGCGGAGGTCGCCGCCTCGGTGGCGGATCTGGCGAGGGGCCTGTCGGGGGGCGGGACGGTGCCGCCGGTCGCGGCGGCGGGCGGCGGGCCGGACGGCGGCCTCGGCACGCACGCGGAGCTGATCTCCGCGGCGGCGGCCTCGGTGGACCGGGGCGCGGGCGTCGCGGTGCTGGTGGACCTGGGCAGCGCGGTCCTCACCGTCAAGGCCCTGCTGGCGGAGGGCGACGAACTGCCGGAGGACACCCGTCTGGTCGACGCGCCGTTCGTGGAGGGCGCCATCGCGGCGGTGGTGACGGCGTCGACGGGGGCGGACCTGGGAGCGGTCGAGGCGGCGGCGAAGGAGGCGTACTCCTACCGCAAGGAGTGACCGGCGGGGGCCGCAGGCCCGCGTCGGCGGCTCCGCGGCCCTCTCCTCAGGGCTCCTCAGGGCTCCTTCAGCGCCGGTGGGGCGCGATCGCCGAGGGGGCGGTCGCGGGTGTCCTCCGCGCGCCCGCCTTCCGCAGGAACCGGCGGGCCAGTTCTTCCCCGCGTTCCGCCGCCGCCTCGTGGTCGTCGAGGGAGGTCACCGCGGAGTCGGGGAAGACGACGTACGTCACGTCGCCGTCCGTGCCGCCGTCGCGCGGGTCGGGGCGGATACCGAGGCCCTTGGCGGCGGCGTACGAGGCCTCGCCGATGATGTCGCGCGGGCCCGTGTCGCCGACGACCGCGTACTCCAGCCGGTCGCCGTGGATGACCGCGGCGACCGAACCGCCGCGGATCCCGTCCGCCCGGTGGTTCCAGATGCGGCTCGGCTCGGGCACCACGATGTAGGGCACCTTCTCGGCGTCCAGACGGTGCCCGTCCGCGCCCTGGAAGGCGGTGGACCGGGCGAAGTGCGGGTCCGTCCGCCGGTTGCAGTGGCGCCCGGGGCGGCCGTCGCAGTCGATGTCCATGTCGGCCTTCCAGAACACCGCGCCGTGCCGGCCGCAGACGGGGATGTCGGCGCGGCCGCCGGCGTCGCTGCGGTAGCGGCCGTGGGAGAGGGGGGTGCAGTGCCGTGTCTCGGCGAGCAGTTCGGCGGCGGCGACCCGCTCCCCGCGACGCCCGAGGGCGGGTCTCTCCCGGCTCCGCGCGGGCTCGCGGAAGGCCGGCCCGGACGGCCGCCGGAGCGCGCCGCCGCGCGGTGCGGGGGCGCCGCCCGGGGCGGCCTCGTGTTCCGAGGCCACGGGTGCCGCGGGCACCCGGGGACGGACGGCCGTGACCGGCCCGGCCGGATCGGGCCCGGCCGGGGCGAGGAGGGCGGCACTGGCCGCCACCAGCGACAAGGAGGTGGTGTAACGCACGGCTACGGACCCTCTCACGGCGGGCGGCCCCGATCACGCACCGCGCGGCGTTGCGCTCGGGGGTGCCTCTCGACGCGGCGGGCGGGGCGGCTCCGGCCGGGGCCGGTCACGGCCGGGGGCCGGGCCGCACCCGGCGACGGCCCCCGGCCGTCCGCGCCGGCGCGGGCTCAGCGACGACAGCGGTCCGCGCCGTGGGCATGAACTGCCGCCGCGGGCGGCGTAGTTCACACCCCGTGGACGTTCAGCATACGAAGCCCCGCGCGTCCGGCGCACACTCCCCCGCCCTCCGCACGCGACCGCGCGCACCGCCGGGGTCCGGCCGGGGGCCGGGGGTGCGCCGGGCGGCGGAAAGGTTCACCTGGCCGGGGGCCCACCGGATGCGGCCCGTCCGCGGGCGGTCCCACGATCGCTTCGTGAGGCGGCGCGAACGTTCCCCGATCCCGGCGGCGCAAGGGTGTGCCGCCGGCCGTGCCGCTGGAGGGCAGTCCCATGCGTAGATCTCCCATACCGGTTCGCGGCGGCCTTCTCGCGCTGGCCGCCGCTCTGCCACTGGCCGCCGCTCTGCCACTAGCTCTGGCCTCGCCCGTCGCGGCGGCGGGCATCTCGGTGAGCACGGCGGGCTCCACGGTGTCGGTGGCCACCACCGCCTGCACGCGGGTGGGCGGCAGCTTCGGCAACGCCTCGCTGCTCTCCCCGGGGCAGTCGAGCTTCGCCCAGGGGCGGCAGGTGGCGCTGTCCCAGGCGAACGGCACGCAGTCCGCGGCCTGGTCGAACGTGGGCCGCGGGACGTTCACGGTGGTCGTGGTGTGCGCCAACGGCTCGACCGCGGGCACCCAGCCGATCCTCGTCTCGCCCTCGGCCACCAGCAGACCCCCGGCCACCCCGGCGCCCTCCTCCCCCGCCGTGTCGCCCTCGCTGGGCGTCGCGGGCGGGGTCGGCGGCTCCGTGCACGACTACGGCACCCTCACCCTGGTGGCCGGCGGGGTCCTGGTGACGACCGGGGTGGGCGCCGCCGCGTGGTACCTGCGCCGCCGCGCCCGCCGCCCGCGCCACCTCTGACCCGGCCGGCGGGTCCCGCCCGTACCGGCGCTACTCGCCCCCCGGGCGGGACGCGTCCGGCAGCCGGCCGAACTCCTCCAGGGCGTGGGTGAGCCATCCCGTCCAGAAGGTCTCCAGGTCGATGCCCGCCCGCAGGATCAGATGGCGCAGCCGGTCCTGGGCGGCGTCCCGGTCCGGGCCGAAGTCCCGCGCCTCGATCTCCCGGTACTCCGCCAACTGCCGTTCGTGCAGGGTGAGATGGCGGCGCAGATCGTCCTCGATGCCGGCGGTGCCGACGACGGCCGCGGCGCGCAGCCGCAGCAGCAGCGTGTCGCGCAGCGGCTTGGGGTCCTGGGCCTCGGCGGTCCAGCGGGCCAGTTCGGCCCGGCCGGCGGGCAGCACCTCGTACGCCTTCTTCTGCCCGCGGGCCGGCTGCTCGGCCGGGAGCGCCCTGATGTGTCCCCGGGTCTCCAGCCTGCCCAGCTCGCGGTAGATCTGCTGGTGGGTCGCCGACCAGAAGTAGCCGATCGACATGTCGAAGCGGCGGGTCAGCTCCAGCCCGGAGGAGGGCCTTTCGAGCAGGGCGGTCAGGATCGCGTGCGGGAGTGACATGACGTCATCCTAGGAAGGGCGCGGCCGGGGACCGCTGCGGCTACAGGGCCGCCGCCAGCTCGGTGCCCTGCCGGATGGCGCGCTTGGCGTCCAGTTCGGCGGCCACGTCGGCCCCGCCGATGAGGTGTGCCGTGCGTCCGGCGGCGAGGAGGGCCTCGTACAGGTCCCGGCGCGGCTCCTGGCCGGTGCACAGGACGATCGTGTCCACCTCCAGGACGCGGTCGGCGCCGTCGACGCTCAGGTGCAGTCCGGCGTCGTCGATGCGCCGGTAGGTGACGCCCGGGACCATGGTGACGCCGCGCTGCCTGAGTTCGGTGCGGTGGATCCAGCCGGTGGTCTTTCCCAGTCCGGCGCCGACCTTGGTGGTCCTGCGCTGGAGCAGGTGCACCGTGCGCGGCGGCGTGGGCCGCCGCGGCGCGGTGAGGCCGCCGGGCGTGCGGTGCTCCGTGTCGACGCCCCAGTGGCGGAAGTAGGTGTCCGGGTCGCTGCTCGCTCCCTCGCCGCCGTCGGTGAGGAACTCGGCGACGTCGAAGCCGATGCCGCCGGCACCGAGGATCGCGACCCGCTCGCCGACCGGGGCGCCCTCGCGCAGGACGTCGAGGTAACCGAGGACGCTCGGGTGGTCGACGCCGGGCAGTTCGGGCACACGCGGGAGGACACCGGTGGCGAGGACGACCTCGTCGTACTCCGCGAGGTCCCCGGCCCCGGCGCGCGTGTTCAGCCGGACCTCCACGCCCCGCAGCCGGAGCTGGGTGCGGAAGTAGCGCAAGGTCTCGTCGAACTCCTGCTTGCCGGGCACCTTGCGGGCGACGTTGAGCTGGCCGCCGATCTCCCCCGCGGCCTCGTACAGCACGACCTCGTGGCCGCGTTCGGCGGCCGAGACCGCACAGGCGAGGCCGGCGGGTCCGGCGCCGACCACGGCGATCCGCCTGCGTCGCCGGGTGGGGGCGAGCACCAGCGCGGTCTCGTGGCAGGCGCGCGGGTTGACCAGGCAGGAGGTGATCTTCCCGCTGAAGGTGTGGTCGAGGCAGGCCTGGTTGCAGCCGATGCAGGTGTTGATGGTGTCGGGGGCGTCCGCGGCGGCCTTGGCGACGAAGTCGGGGTCGGCGAGGAAGGGCCGGGCCATCGACACCATGTCCGCGTGGCCCTCGGCGAGGACCCGCTCGGCCAGTTCGGGGGTGTTGATGCGGTTGGTGGTGACGAGCGGCACCGACACCTGGCCCATGAGCCGCCGGGTGACCCGGGTGAAGGCGCCGCGCGGCACGGAGGTGGCGATGGTGGGGATGCGCGCCTCGTGCCAGCCGATGCCGGTGTTCAGCAGCGTGGCCCCCGCGGCCTCGACCGCCTTGGCGAGGGTGACGACCTCCTCGGGGGAGGAACCGCCGGGCACGAGGTCGAGCATGGAGAGCCGGTAGACGAGGATGAAGTCCTCACCGACCGCCTCGCGCACCCGCCGGACGATCTCGACGGGGAAGCGCATCCGGTTCTCGTACGGGCCGCCCCAGCGGTCGGTGCGCCGGTTGGTGGGGGCCGCGAGGAACTCGTTGACGAGGTAGCCCTCGGAGCCCATGATCTCCACGCCGTCGTAGCCGGCCCGGCGGGCGAGCCGGGCGGCGCGGACGTAGTCCTCGATCGTCTCCTCCACCTCCGCGTCGGTGAGCTCGCGGGGCATGAAGGGGCTGATCGGGGCCTGGAGCGGGCTGGGGGCCACGAGGTCCTGGTGGTAGGCGTACCGGCCGAAGTGCAGGAGTTGCAGGGCGATGCGTCCGCCCTCGCGGTGCACCGCCTCGGTGATCACCCGGTGCTGCTCGGCCTCCGCCCCGGTGGTCAGCTTGGCGCCGCCCTCGTAGGGGCGACCCGCCTCGTTGGGGGCGATGCCGCCGGTCACGATGAGGCCGACGCCGCCGCGGGCCCGGGCCGCGTAGAACTCCGCCATGCGCGCGAAGCCGCCCTCCGCCTCCTCCAGGCCGACGTGCATGGAGCCCATCAGGACACGGTTGGGCAGCGTGACGAAGCCCAGGTCGAGGGGGCTCAGCAGGTGCGGGTAACGGCTCATCGGGACCCTCCGGACACACGTGTGGACGGATCCGTTGTAGACGAGGCGCACTCCATTGTGCAACTAGTTGCATAATGGAGTGGCGCAGAACTCATCGCCGGAGGCCGATCACCACCGTCGTCCCGTACTCCTCCTCGTGCGCGAGCCGGGCGTCGAGTCCGGCGCCGGTGAAGGCGGCCAGGGCCGCCGGGGCCTGCCGCTCGCTGGTCTCGACGAGCAGGGCGCCGCCGGGGGCCAGCCAGCGGGGCGACCCGGCGGCGACCCGGCGCAGCAGGTCGAGGCCGTCCGTGCCGCCGTCCAGGGCGGCCGGCGGCTCGTGCTCGCGGGCCTCGGCCGGCAGCAGGCGCACCTCGTCGCTGGGCACGTACGGGACGTTGGCGGTGAGGACGTCGATCCGTCCGCGCAGGGCGTCCGGGAGGGCCGCGTACAGATCGCCCTCGTGCACGTGCCCCTCGTAGGGGGCGAGGTTGCGGCGGGCGCAGCGCACGGCCACCGGGTCGATGTCGGCGGCGTGCAGCCGGGGCGCGGCCGGCGAGGCGGCGAGCGCCGCGCCGACCGCGCCGGAACCGCAGCACAGGTCGACGACGAGACCCGCGTCCGGAGTGAGGGCGAGGGCCTGGTCGACGAGGAACTCGGTGCGGCGCCGGGGGACGAACACGCCGGGCTCGACCGTGATCAGCAGGCCGTGGAACTCCGCCCGGCCGACGACGATCTCCAGCGGCTCGCCGGCGACCCGCCGGTCGACCATGGCGGTGATCTCGGACGCGGCACGGGCGGCGGTGAAAATCAACTCCGCCTCGTCCTCGGCGAATACGCAGCCGGCGGCGCGCAGCGCGGCCACGACGGAGGAACGCACGGGGGGTACGGAAGGTACGGGGGGCTGAGGGGGTACGGAGGGCACGGGGGAAGGCATGAGCCGAGGGGCCTTTCGGGAAGCGAGCCGAAGGCGCTCCCCCGACCGGCGGCTAGCGAAGCGGGCCGCGCGGGGACGAGAGCACCCGACCTGACACTGCGGTAATGGGTCTCACCTCCTCGTCCCGTTCCGGCGGGGCCGTCCTCACCGGAACGGTCACCCTAGCAGCAGAGCCCCGAGCGGCCGCGCGCCGTACGCTGGTTGTGCCACGCAACCGAAGGGAGCGCCGTGAGTGCGGCCGACCGTTCCGTCGAGACGATCCACCGCGAGATGACGGCCTTCGCCCGCCGGGCCAGGGCCTCGGCGGGACGGATGCACCCGGAGCTGTCCCTGGTCTCGTACACGCTGCTGGGGCATCTCGAGGACAGCGGAGGGTGCCGTGCGACGGATCTCGCCGCGCACTACGCGCTCGACAAGTCGACGGTGAGCCGGCAGGTGACGGCCCTGGAGCGGGCCGGGCTGATCGAGCGGCGGCTCGACCCGGAGGACCACCGGGTGCAGGTGGTGGACCTGACGGAGGCGGGGACGCGGATCCTCGCCGAGGTCACCGAGCGGCGGCGCCGGGCGATCCGGGAGCGGCTTGCCGACTGGCCCGAGGAGGACCTCGGCCGGTTCGCGGAGTACCTGGTCCGCTACAACGGCGGGACGCCGCCCGCGCGGCCGGACGGGCGCTGACGACCCTGACGGGTTCCCCTCTTCTCCGTCTCCTCGCGCGGACGGACCGGCCGGTTCCAGCGGGTGCGCCGACCCTCCGCCAGGGCGGAGAATTGGCTGTGCGGACCGTTCGCGAACGCCGTCGTCCGGGTGCGGTGACACCGACCGGGGCGAACCGGAGCGGCGAGGAGGTCGAGATGCGAACCCGGGTGCGCGGTTGGCGCTGGCGTCGCAATCCGCTGCGCCGCCGCTCGGACGTCTTCGAGGCGTGGGCGACCCTGGTGGTCGCCGTCCTGCTGTGCGTCGGCGTGCCCCTGGCCGGCGCGATGACCAGCGTGCGCGCGTACGAGCAGGCACGGGCGCAGGCCACCGTCCAGCGTGCCGAGCGGCACCAGGTCTCCGCCGTGCTGCTGGAGAACGCGCCCGCGGCCGTGACCTCCGCGGAGGGCGGGAAGCAGCCGCTGTACCGGGTGCGGATCCAGTGGACCGCCCCCGACACGGGCGCGACGCACACCGGGCGCGCCCTGGTTCCGGCCGGCACCCGCCAGGGCGACCGGGCCCAGGTGTGGCTGGACCGGCAGGATCGCGGCGTGGAGGCGCCGATGACCGACACGATGGTCTGGCAGCACACGCTGACCACCGGCATCTGGGCCACCGGCGGCGCCGCCACCGTGGTCCTTCTGGGCAAGGTCGTGATGCGCCGGGTGAGCGAGCGGCACCGCATGGCCGAATGGGAGCGCGAGTGGGAGCGCACGGAGCCGGAGTGGCGCAACCGGACCCGGTGAACGGCGTCCGTGCCCGGGCCCCACCGCCCCCGGAGCTGGGGGAACACCCTTTCTGCCCGGCCGGACCCACACGTACGGTGTGTCCACCAGCCGGCCGCCCGGGCCGGCACCGGCGCTGTGAAGGCGGTCCTCGATGGCCCTGTTCGACCTCCCCCTCGACGAGCTCCGCGACTACCGCAGTGAGTCCGTCGCGCCCGAGGACTTCGACGCGTTCTGGGCCCGGACCCTCACGGAGGCCCGCGCGCACGATCTGGACGCCCGCTTCGAGCCCGTCGAGACGCACCTGAGGACGGTCCGCGTGCACGACGTCACCTTCGCCGGTTACGGAGGCCACCCGGTCAAGGGCTGGCTGACGCTTCCGGCGGGGGCCGAGGCCCCGCTGCCGACCGTCGTGGAGTTCATCGGCTACGGGGGCGGGCGCGGCCTGCCCCACACCCACCTGCTGTGGGCCTCGGCCGGCTACGCCCACTTCGTGATGGACACCCGCGGCCAGGGCAGCGGTTGGGGCGGCGGCGGTGACACCCCGGACCCGGTGGGCTTCGGTCCCGCCTTTCCCGGCTTCATGACCCGCGGCATCGAGGACCCGGAGAACTACTACTACCGGCGGCTGTTCACCGACGCGGTCCGCGCCGTGGAGGCGGCCCGCGCCCACCCGCTCACCGACCCGGCCCGGACCGCCGCCGTCGGCATCAGCCAGGGCGGCGGCGTCACTCTCGCGGTGGGCGGCCTGGTGCCCGACCTCGCCGCGGTCGCCCCTGACGTGCCGTTCCTGTGCGACTTCCCGCGCGCGACGACCCTCACGGACCGCGACCCGTACCGGGAGATCGGCAGCTACCTCAAGACCCGCCGCGGCCGCACCGAGCAGGCGCTGCGCACCCTGTCGTACTTCGACGGCGTGCACTTCGCGGCCCGCGGCACCGCCCCGGCCCTGTTCTCCACGGCCCTGGAGGACCAGACCTGCCCGCCGTCCACGGTGTTCGCCGCGTTCAACGCGTGGGCCGGCGAGGACAAGTCCATGGAGGTGTACGACTTCAACGACCACGAGGGCGGCGGCCCCTACCAGCAGGCGGTCCAGCTCGCCTGGCTCCCCGCCCGCCTCTGAGTCCCCCGCGCGGGTGCCCTCAGAGGGCGGCCCGTGTGGCGAGGACCAGCCGGCCGCGCGGGCTGCCGTCCGGCCGCCGCCCGAACTCGGGCAGGGCGCGCAGTTCGGTCGCGAAGCCGGCGCCGTGCAGGGCGCGCAGCACGTCGCCGAGGCGGAACGTCCGGTAGTACATGACGAACGGCGGCCGCCACAGCGCGTTGCGCACCCGCATCGCCGTGTCGAAGCCGAGCAGCGCCCAGTACCAGGGCGAGGAGAAGGGCGGCGGGGCGCCGAGCGGGAAGGCGAACCGCCCGCCCGGCCGCAGCACCGAGTGGACCTGGGCGAACAGCGCCGGCAGTTCCCGGGGCAGGAAGTGCCCGAACGCGCCGAAGCTGACGGCCAGGTCGAAGACCGGCCCGAAGGGCAGCGCCCTGGCGTCCGCGCGCACCCAGTCGGCTCTCGGCCCGGGGGCCCCGGCCTCCCGGGCCGCCTCCCGCCGCCGGCCCTCCGCTAGCATCCCGGCGCTCAGGTCGACGCCGGTGACGCTCCGCGCGCACACCGCGCGCAGCACGTCCATGCCCGCCCCGGTACCGCAGCACAGGTCGAGGCCGCGTGCGAAAGGGCCCAGTCCGGTGAGCGCGCGGGTCGTCGCGTCGAGGACGGCGCCCGAGGTGCGGAACGGCGTGTGGTCGAACTTGGGCGCGAGGAGGTCGTATCCGTGCTCGACGGACGACAGCGCCTGGACGGCCAGTTCACGGAGGCCGGGACCCTCGGGAGAGAACATCGCCGTACAGCCTATGCGTTCTCGCCCGATGAACCCCGGCGACCGTCACACCTCGGCCGGGACGGGGAGCCCGGGGAGGCTCAGCCGGAAGCAGGCGCCGAGGGTCCGGGGGGCCAGGGTGAGGGTGCCTCCGTGGCGGGCGGCCACGTCGCGGGCGATGGCGAGACCGAGGCCGGTGCCGCCCTGGTCGCGGGAGCGGGCGTCGTCGAGCCGCACGAAGCGTTCGAAGACCCGCTCGGCGTCCTCGGGGGGCACGCCGGGCCCGTCGTCGTGCACCGTGACGACGACCTCGTCGTCCTCCTCCTTGCGGACGGTGACCCGGACGAGGTGTGCGGCGTGGCGGGCGGCGTTGTCCAGGAGGTTGCGCAGCAGCCGCTCGAGTTCCTCGCTGTTGCCGTGCACGTACGCGTGGCCCGTGGCCTCGCAGGTGAGGTCCAAGGTGCGCTCGCCGGGCGGGTACTCCTCGGTCAGTCGTGCGGCGAGGGCGGCCAGGTCGATGATCGCGGGGTCGGTTCGGGAGGCCCGCGTGTCGAGGCGGGCGAGGAGCAGCAGGTCCTCGGCGAGCTCCTGCAGGCGGCGGGTCTGCCGTGCGGCGGTGGTGGCCGTGGCGGGCCAGTCGGTGCGCTCGGGGTAGGCGAGAGCGACCTCCAGGCTGGCCAGCAGGGTGGTGAGGGGGCTGCGCAGTTCGTGGGAGGCGTCCGCGACGAAGCGGCGCTGCTGGGCGGCGGCGTCGTCGAGGCGCTGGAGGGTGCCGTTGAGGGTGGTGGCCAGGGCGGAGATCTCATGTCCCGTGGCGGGGAGGGTGATGCGTTCGCGGGGGTCGTTGGGGGTCACCGAGGCGGTGAGGACGCGGATGGCCTCGATGGGGCGCAGCGCGAGCCGGACGGTGAAGTAGGCGGCTGCGCCGATCAGTACGAGGCTGAAGAGCCCGGCCCGCAGCAGCAGGCCGTCGGTGGTGTCGGCGATCTCCTCGGCGGTGTCCGGCAGCAGCACCGTGTAGACCCGCAGCGTGGCGTCCGGGGCGACGCCCAGGGCGGCGGCCTTGTCCTTGCCCAGGCTGCCGGCCCAGACGTCGTCGTACAGGACCGTGTAGGTCTTGCCGGCCAGATGCTCGCCGTACGAGGGCCGGTAGTCACTGCGCTCCGGTATACGCAGGGGCCGCATCGCATGGCCCCATTCGCCACTCTCTTCGTCTTCCTCTTCGTCCTTCCCTTTGTCCTTGACGAGCGATTCCGGGGAGAAGCTCGCGGGCGGGGTGGGCAGCACGTGGCGGGCCTCGGGGTCGAAGTCCTCCATGCCTCCGCCGGAGGCGACGGCGGTGCGCCGGCCGGTCGCCACGATCTCGTAGGGCGCGGTGCTCCCGCGCCCGGGAACCGAACCGTTCCTCACCTGGTGGACGAGGGCGAAGAGATCCGTGCGCGTCTGGTTCTCGGCGATCCCCTCGCTCTCGCGGTAGATCTCCCGGTGCACCCACGCGCCGACGCCGACGAGGACGACGGCGGTGACCAGGGCGACCGCGAGGGCGGTGCGGGCGCGCACCGAGAGGGGCCACCAGCGGCGGCGCCGGGGTTCAGTCACGTTCACGGTCGTCCACCAATCGATAGCCGGTGCCTCGTACGGTCTGCAGGGACTGCCGCCGGAACGCGGTGTCCACCTTCTTGCGCAGGGAACTGACGCGCGCCTCCACGAGGTTGGGGTCCACCGCCTCGTCGGGCCAGGCGTGGTAGAGCAGGTCGCCCTTGGAGACCGCCTGGCCCGCCCGGCGGGCCAGCAGTTCGAGGACGGCGAACTCCCGGGGGGTGAGGTCCACCCGGGTCCCGGCCCGCCGGCACACCCGGCCGGCGACGTCCAGGGACAGGTCGCCCACCGCGAGGACGGGCGGGGCGACCGTGGCCGCGCGCCGGACCAGTGCCCGCAGCCGTGCCACGAGTACGAGATAGGAGAAGGGTTTGGCCAGGTAGTCGTCGGCCCCCGTGTCGAGGGCCTCCGCCTGGTCCCACTCCCCGTCCTTGGCGGTGAGCACCAGGATGGGAGTGGCGTTGCCCTCGCGGCGCAACTGGGCGCATACCTTGTAGCCGTTGAGGCCGGGGAGCATCAAGTCCAGGACGACGAGGGCGTATTCGCCGGTCCGGGCCATCCACAGTCCCTGCCGGCCGTCATGTGCGAGGTCGACGCTGTACCCCTCGGCGGTCAGCCCGGTCCGCAGGGTGTGGGCGAGGTCCACCTCGTCTTCGACCACGAGTATGCGCATGGCGAGCAGCGTGGCACAGCGCCGGCCCGCCTTCCTGACCACGCGATCAGGTCCGCGCTTCCTGATCTGCCGGTCAGGTCGGGTCAGCGATCGGTCAACGAGGTCCCGGCACGCTGTCGGCACTCGCCCGTCACCGTCGAAAGGCGCTGCCGCACATGTCCCTCGATGAACGTGCCCCCGTCGTGCTCGAGAGGGCCGCGCGTCGCGCGCCCGTCCCGCGGCGGTCGCCCCGCCCGGACCGGGCCCTCGTCCTCCTCGCCCCGCCGGCGCTGGCCCTCGTGCTGGGACTCTGGGGCATCCGCAGGCAGAACAGCATGTGGGGGGACGAGACCGTCACCTACCAGCTCGCGCGGCGCGACCTCGCGCAGATATGGCGCACGGCCGAGCACGTGGATCTGGTCCACGCCGTCTACTACAGCGTGATGCACGGGCTGTTCGGCCTCTTCGGCGAGGGCCTGCTGACGCTGCGGCTGCCCTCGGTGCTGGCGATGTGCGCGGCCGCGAGCGGGGTCGCGCTGCTGGGGCTGCGGCTCGCGGGGCCCCCCGCCGGGCTGTCGGCGGGGCTGGTGTTCACGCTCCTCCCCCAGGTGCAGAAGTACGCCCAGGAGGGTCGCTCCTACGCCCTGGTCTGCGCCCTGGTGAGCTGGGCGACCGTCGCCCTCCTGGCCGGCCTCGCGCACCGCGACCGGTGGCGGTGGGTGGTCTACGGCGCGACGATGCTGACGGCCTGTCTGCTGCACGAGTTCGCGGTGCTCGCCCTGGCCGCGCACGGTGCCACGCTGCTCCTTGCCCGGGTCCCCCGGCCGGTGCTGAGGGCGTGGTCCGTGTCCGCCGCGGCCGTGGTGACCGGGCTGCTCCCGCTGGTCCTCCTCAGCGCGGGCCAGTCGCAGCAGGTGGCGTGGATCAACGGGCCGGTGCGGATCCTGGACTTCCTGCCCCTGGCGGCCGCTGGTGTGGTGGGCGCGAAGGTGGTGCCCCTGCGGGCGCGGGGGCCCGTGCGGCTCGCCGCGCTGGCCGTGCCGCTGGTCGTGCTCCCCTGCCTGCTCCTGCTGCTCGCCTCCCTGGTCAAGCCGCTGTTCGTCGACCGGTACGTGCTCTACGGCAACATCGGCACCGCCCTGCTGCTCGGCGCCTGCCTGAGCCATCTGCACCGGCGGTGGTGGTCCTCCCGCACCCCGCGGACCACGGCCGTCGCCGTCCTCGCGGCGCTCGCCGTCCTGGCCGTCCTCGTCCCGGCGAGCCTCGCGCTGCGGACGCCGGAGAGCCGCAGCAACGACGTGACCGCCGTCGGCGCCGCCATACGGCACGAGGGCCGGCCCGGCGACGGGCTGCTGTACCTTCCCGCCCAGCGCAGGTCCTGGATCGGGGCCGACCCCGCGGACACCCGCGCCGTGACGGATCTGGCGCTGAAGCGGGACCCCGCCGCCTCGAACACCCTGAGCGGTGTCGAGTTCTCCGCCCGGGACGTGGCGGCGCGCATGCTGCGGTACGACCGGATCGTCGTGGTGCGCGACCCGGCGGGCGCCCGTCCGCCCGCCACCGCCCGGGAGCGGGCCAAGGCGCGCACCCTGCGGCTCCACTTCCACGTGCGGCGGAGCACCCTCGTCGACGGGGCGCGCGTCACCGTCTTCGTCCGGGACGGCGCCCCGTCCGCGAAGCCGGGTTCCTGATCCCCCGCCCCCGGCCGGGTCCACGCCGGACGCGCTCAGCCCCGGAGCGCCTCCAGTGTGGACTCGGTGTCCGCCTTCATCCAGTCGGTGACCTCGTCGAGCTTCGGTGCGTCCTTGTCGGAGCCGTACGAGGTGAAGTAGTTGCTGTAGGTCATCGTCCACGTCATCCAGCCGTCCCGTACGGCGAGGGTGGCGTAGCGTGAGCCGGTCGTGGAGTCACTGGAGGTGTCCTGGCTGACCAGGTACGCCTCGTCCCCGATGCCGTCGACGGTGTCCACGTCGTAGCCGTCGTGCAGGTCGTCGTAGTTCTTCCACAGGGCCCGGAACTCCGGCCCCGGGTCGGTCTCCTTGTGCAGGTCCATCTGGAGGGTGAGGTAGGCGTCCGCGAGGCTGGAGGTGGACTTCCGCAGGCTCAGGCTGCAGTAGCTGGTCTCCAGGGCGGAGTCCCGGAGCGACTGGTGCGAGGCGTTGTCGTCGCCCGGGTACGTGTCGTCGAAGGACGAATGGTCGGCCTTGCCGCAGAGGTTGGCCGCGGCGGTGTAACCGCCCAGGTCCGCCCCGTCCTTCCCGGCGTCCAGGGCGAAGACGGCGACGGCCCAGGCGGCGGAGGCGAGCACGGCGCCGGCGGCGGCCCACAGCACCGCCCGCCCCGCGCCGCTGCCACCGGGGGGCCGCCCCGTGGCTGCCGGGGGGTAGGGGCCGTAGGGTCCGGGCCCGGCGTAGGTGGGGCCGCCCGGGGGCGGATACGCGTACGCGCCGGGCGGTGCCGGTGACTGCTGCTCCGGCGGTTCCGGCGGCTGCGAGGGCTTCGGCGGCGTCGACATGACCTGACGATAGTGCCTGATGGATGGTCAAGTCCCCTTCTGTGCCGCATTGTTGCGGCCCGAGGCGGTGCGCGGGCGGCTGGCGCGGCGGGTTTCGGCCACGCGCCCCGGCCGCCCCGCGGCGGGGCGAGGATTCCCGTCCGTACCGGGCGAGGCTTGACGTGGGCAGGCCGGGTGCTTACTCTGCGAGCAGCACCCGTGTCACGCCCCGTCCGGGGCGCCGGTGCCGTCCTCACCCTCTTTCTCCACCGCTCGCCCGTCCTCGTGCGACCGGCCGGTGGCTTTCCACCCGGCATTCCGCCGACACGGCGGTTCCCCCTCGCGGAACCGCGCCCGGGATGTCCTTCTCGCCGCCCCGCGGAGACGTGCCCTCCGGCCCTCCCCTCGCGGCCCTCCTCCTCGCGTGCTTCCGCGTTCCGTTCCGAAAGGACCGCCTCCATGACGACCACCACCTCGACCCTCGAGCGCTCCGCCGCGACACGGCGGACCCCGGGCCGCTCCCCGGACCGCACGGCTCCCGGCCGCGCCTCCGGCGACTCCGCCGTGCGCACCGCCGCCGGCCTCCTCGACCTCGACCGGCACGGGAAGGGGCAGCTGCGCACCGGCGGGCTCCTGCCCACGCCCGCCGACACCGAGGTCCCGGCCGCGCTGGTCCGCCGGTACGGACTGCGCGCCGGCGACCACGTCGAGGGCGTCCTCGGCGACCGTCGCGCCCTGAGCGACGTCACCCGCGTCGGCGGCCGCACCCCCGCCGAGGCCCGTGACCGGCCGCACTTCCACGACCTCACCCCGCTGCACCCGCGGGAGCGGCTGCGCCTGGAACACCCGGCCGGCGGGATCTCCGGACGCCTGATCGACCTGCTCGCGCCGGTCGGCAAGGGGCAGCGCGGGCTGCTCGTCGCCCCGCCCAAGACCGGCAAGACCGTACTGCTGCAGCAGATCGCCGCGGCCGTGGCGGGCAACCACCCGGAGGCCCACCTCATGGTGCTGCTGCTCGACGAGCGACCCGAGGAGGTGACCGACATGCGGCGCTCGGTGCGGGGCGACGTGTACGCCTCCACTTTCGACCGCACGCCCAAGCAGCACATCGCACTCGCCGAACTCGTCGTGGAGCGCGCCAAACGGCTCGTCGAACAGGGCCGTGACGTGGTGATCCTGCTGGATTCGCTGACCCGGCTGTGCCGCGCCCACAACAACGCGGCGGGCGCCGGCGGCCGCACGCTCAGCGGCGGCGTCGACGCCTCGGCCCTGATCGGCCCGAAGCGGTTCTTCGGGGCCGCGCGGCTCGCCGAGGAGGGCGGCTCGCTCACCGTCCTGGCCACCGCCCTGGTGGAGACCGGCTCCCGCGCCGACGACTACTTCTTCGAGGAACTGAAGAGCACGGGCAACATGGAACTACGGCTCGACCGCACCCTGGCCGCCCGGCGTGTCTTCCCCGCCGTGGATCTCGCGGGCTCCGGCACCCGGCGCGAGGAACTCCTGCTGCCCCAGGAGGAGTTGAGCACCGTACGGGGCCTGCGGCGGGCCCTCGTGTCCCGCGAGGGGCAGGGCCAGGGGGCGGGTGGCTACGAGACGCTGCTGCAGCGGCTGCGCGCCACCCCGGACAACGCCGCGTTCCTGCACCAGGTGCGGCCGACGCTGCGGCAGGGCTGACGGCGCGACGCGCGAGGGCTGCGTCAACCGGGTGCCTGATCCGCCCGTTCGGACCGGCCCGACCGGCGCGGGCAGCCTCTCTTCCCGAGCGTAGCCGGTATGACCATCGGCTTCTCACACCGCATTGCCGCCTGTGGCGCCGCTCTCTGCGCGGTCGGCGCGCTGGCCCTCGCGCCGAGCCCGTCCGCCGCCGGGACGGACCCCTCCGCACCGGCCTCCGCCCCCGCGACGCCGGAGGCGCCCGGTCGGGGCACGGCGGCCGAGGGGGCCGGTACGCAGGTGCGGCCGGGGCCGGGGGCACCCGCGGTCCCGGAGGTCTCCGCGCTCTCCTGGCTGGTGGCCGACGCCGACAGCGGGGACGTGCTCGCCGCACACGACGCGCACCGCCCGCTGCCGCCCGCGAGCACCCTCAAGGCACTGTTCGCCCTCACCGTGCTCCCCGCCCTGCCCGCCGACGCCCGGCACACCGTCGACGAGACCGAACTGCGCGGCATCGGCCCGGGCAGCAGCCTCGTCGGCGTCGCCGAGGGACTCACCTACACCGTGGCCGACCTGTGGCGCGGGGTGTTCCTCAGCTCCGGCAACGACGCGGTGCACGTGCTGGCCGCGATGAACGGCGGTCTGGAGGCGACCACCCGCCGGATGCGGGACAAGGCGCGCGCACTCGGCGCCCGGGACACCCACGTCCTCTCGCCCGACGGCTACGACCGGCCCGGCCAGGTGTCCTCGGCCTACGACCTCGCCGTGTTCGGCCGCGCCGGACTCCACGACCCGGACTTCGCGCGGTACTGCGCCACACCCGAGGCGTACTTCCCCGGGTACGGGCAGCCGTACGGCATCCAGAACACCAACCGCCTGCTGACCGGGGCCGACGGGGTGGCCCCCTACCCGGGGCTGATCGGCGTCAAGAACGGCTACACCAGCGGCGCCGGCAACACGCTGATCGCCGCGGCACGGCGGGGCGGCCGCACCCTGGTCGTGACGGTGCTGCACCCCCGGTCAGGGGGCGGCCTCCAGGTGTACGAGGAGGCGCGGGCACTGCTGGACTGGGGGTTCGGGGCGGAGGGCCACGTGACGGCGGTGGGCTCCCTGGCACCCGCCCCTCACACGCCCGGGACACCCCCGGCACCGGCCTCCGCACCGGCGAAGGCGCGCCCCGGACCGCCCGCCCGGGCGCACGCGGCCGCCTCGTCCGACTCGCCGCTGGACGTGGCGCTGGTGTGCGGGGCGGCGCTGTCGGGGGCCGCGCTGCTCACCCTCGCGCTGCGTGCCGTCTCCCGTCGCCGGCACGGGTGACCACCCGGAGGGTGGCGGGGCGCGATCCCTGCCGGGTCATCCGGCGGCGCCGGGAGCCGGCAGCGGCGGCACCGCCGAGACGGCGCCCACCGGCCGTCCGCCGCCCAGCAGCACCGTTCCCGTGAACCCCTTGAGGGCGTCCCCGTCCACCCCGGCCCACTCCAGCGCGGCGGCGGCCACCGGAACCCTCGCCCGGTCGGCCCCGTCGGAGACCTTCAGCGCCACCGCGCGTCCGTCCGGGAGCGCGGCCACCTGCACTCCCTCGAAGCCGTCCTTGGCGAGCAGCCCCGGCACCGCCCGCATCAGGGCGGCGACGTCGCGCGTGCTCCCGGAGGCCGTCTCCGGGTGCTCCCGCATCGCGTCCGCGACGCGTGCCTCCGCCGTTCCGGCCGGGGCGGTGGTGAGCCGGGCCGCCGCCCGCGCCAGTCCCCGCAGGGAGACGGCGAACAGCGGCGCGCCGCAGCCGTCGACGCTGACCCGGGCGATCCGCTGCCCGGTCAGCTCCTCGGCGGTCGCGGCGATCGCCCGCTGCAGCGGGTGCCCGGGGTCGAGGTAGTCCTCCAGGGGCCACCCGTTCACCCGGCAGGTGTACAGCATCGCCGCGTGCTTGCCCGAGCAGTTCTGGGCGAGCCGGGAGGGGGCCCGTCCCGCCCGGATCCACGCCTCGCGCTCCTCCGCGCCGAAGGGCAGGTCGGGCACGTTGCGCAGGTCCCGCTCGGTGAGCCCGGCCTCCCCGAGGAGGCGGCGCACGCCGTCGAGGTGCTCCTCCTCCCCCGAGTGGCTCGCCGCGGCCAGCGACAGCAGCTCCCCGTCGAGCGGCAGTCCCGCCCGCACCATCGCGACCGCCTGCACGGGTTTGAGGGCCGAGCGCGGATAGAAGGCGGCCTCGGTGTCGCCGACGTCCAGCAGCACCTCGCCCTCGGCTCCGAGGACGAGGACCGATCCGTAGTGGACGCCCTCGACGAGCCCGCCGCGCACCACGTGGGCGACGGGGGCGTGGCGCGGCTCCCGGATCACGGGGGCGGCGGCCACGTCGGCGCGGGAGGCCGTGGAGGCGGCGCCGGGCTCGGGGTTCTGGTGCTGCTCGGTCACTGCTCCGGTCCGCCTTGCGTGGGGGTGTCCGTGCGCGCCGGGCGCACGATGTCGGTGAGGGTGGTCTCGACGCGGTCGAGGTGGTGGGACATGGCGCGCACCGCGTCCTGCTCGGAGCCCTCGCGCAGGGCCTCGACGAGTGCGCGGTGCTCCCGGTCGGAGTGCTCGCGCCGCCCGCCCAGGTCGTTGAGGAAGGCGGACTGGCGGGCCAGCGCGTCCCGGATCTCCTCGATCACCCGGCGGAAGACGGGGTTCTGGGCGGCCTCGGCCACGCAGAGGTGGAAGAGGGTGTCCATCGCCACCCACACGGTGGTGTCCGTCTCCCGTTCCATGCGGTCAAGGAGGTGGGTCAGCTTGTCCAGGTCGTCCGGGGTGCGGCGCAGTGCCGCGTAGCCGGCCACGGGGATCTCGACGTGCCGCCGTACCTCGAGCAGGTCACCGGCGGTGTACTCGCCGAAGGTGGGCTCGCGGGCGGCGTCGGCGACGACGTAGGTGCCCCGGCCGGTGCGGGAGACGGTCAGCCCCATGGTCTGCAGGGCGCGCAGGGCCTCGCGCAGGACGGGGCGGCTCACCTCCAGGGTGCGGCACAGTTCGGCCTCGGAGGGCAGCCGGTCGCCGATCGCGTACTCGCCGCGCTCTATCGCGCCGCGCAGGTGCGTGAGCACCGCTTCCAGGGCGCTGACGCGCCGCGGGCTCCCGGCGGCTGTCTGGCTGTCTGACAGGTTCACGAAACGATCCTGCGGCCGCCGAAACGTTTCTGTCAAGCGCGCCGAAAGCCCTCGGACCTGCCCCGTCCGCCCGGGTGGGACCGCGCCACCACGACCCCACCGGACGCGGGCCGTCAGCTGTCGAGCACGCCGGCGCCGAGCAGGCCCAGCAGGGCCACGCCCACCATGAGCCGGTAGACCACGAACGCGTTGAAGGAGTGCTTGGCGACGAACTTCAGCAGCCAGGCGATGGAGGCGTAGGCGACCACGAAGGACACGAGCGTCCCGGCGGCGAGCGGAGCGGCCCCCACACCGGCTCCGAGGGCGTCCTTCAGCTCGTACAGGCCGGCACCGGTGAGGGCGGGGATGCCGAGGAAGAAGGACAGGCGGGTGGCGGCGACGCGGTCCAGGTCCAGGACGAGGGCCGTGGACATCGTGGCGCCGGAGCGGGAGAAGCCGGGGAAGAGCAGCGCCAGGATCTGCGAACTGCCGACGAGCATCGCGTCCTTGAACGAGGTGTCGTCCTCGCCCCGCTTGTGCCGGCCCATCTGGTCGGCCGCCCACATGACCCCGCTGCCGACGATCAGCGAGCCCGCCACCACCCACAGGGAGGCCAGCGGCCCCTCGATCAGCGGCTTGGCGGCGAGACCCACGATCACGATCGGCACGGTCGCCGCGATCACCCACCAGGCGAACTTGTAGTCGTGGTGGTACCGCTCCTCGCGGTGGGCCAGGCCCCGGAACCAGGCGGAGACGATCCGCACGATGTCCTTGAAGAAGTAGACGAGCACCGCGGCGATGGCGCCGACCTGGATGACGGCGGAGAACCCGACGACGGCGTCGTTGTCGACGGGGATGCCCATCAGCCCCTCGGTGATCTTCAGATGGCCGGTGGAGGAGACGGGAAGGAACTCGGTCACCCCCTCGACGGCTCCGAGGACGACGGCCTGACCGACGCTGATGACGCTCATGGGATCCAGTTCTGCTCGCGGAAGAGGAGTGGTGCGGACACGTGAGGAACGCACGTGGACGTAAGGGCGGACGTAAGGACGGGCCACGGGCCGCGGCGGGAAGCCGGGCGAGGAGTACTGCCCACGGCGTGCCGGCGGCCGGCCTGCGTCGCTCCCGCGGCGGGTACGGTCCCACCGCACGCGGGAGCCGGTCCTTCCGCCACCGCGCGGCGTCCTCAGGGCCACAGGACTCCGGCGAGCGAGACCCCGGCGAAGGCGGCGCCGAGCCCGGTCGCCACGCTCGCCACCGCGTTGAGGGCCGCGTAGGTACGGGCGCCGTCCTGCGCCAGCCGCAGGGTCTCGTAGGAGAAGGTCGAATAGGTGGTCAGGGCCCCGCACAGGCCGGTGGCCAGCAGCAGTTGCAGCCGGGAGCCCGCCGCGCCCGCGGTCGCGGCGCCGGTGAGGAATCCGAGGATCAGGCACCCGATGACGTTGACCACGAAGGTGCCCCAGGGGAAGACCGAGTCGTGCCGGGACTGCACCGCCCGGTCGGTGAGAAAGCGCAGCGGGGCGCCGACCATGGCACCCGCGAGGACCAGCAGCCAGTTCACAAGCAGTTCTTACCTTCCGGATCCCGGTTCGCCCGGATGCCGTTCCGGGTCGCCCGGGGGCGCGGGGGTCCCCGGGGTCAGCACCTCGCATGCGTCGAGGACCGCGAGTCCGCCGGTGAGCAGTTCCTCGATACGGGGCAGGAAGGCCCGTACCCGGTCCTCGGCGTCCACGATCACGACGGCCACGGGGAGCTCCTCGCCGAGCGAGAGCAGCCGTGAGGTGTGGATCACCGAGGAGGCGCCGAATCCCTCGATGCCCCGGAACACGCTCGCGCCGGCGAGACCGGCGGCATGGGCGCGGTGCACGAGCTCCGCGTAGAGGGGCTTGTGGTGCCAGGTGTCGCTCTCGCCGAGGAACACGGTCAGGCGCAGGGCGCGGCGGGTGGGGACGGTCATCGGATCCTCCCGGTCGCGTGCAGCAGGCGGTGGGTCGTGGCGGCCGCGAGCCACACGGCGGCCAGGGCCGCGAGCAGGGTGGCCGCGAGGTAGGCGAGTCCGGTGCGGGGACGGCCGGCGTCGAGGAGCCTCTCGATGTCGACGGCGTAGGTCGAGAACGTGGTGAAGCCCCCGAGCACGCCGGTGCCGAAGAAGGGCCGCACCAGAGGGCGGGGGGCCCACACCTCGGCGAGGAGGGTCATGAAGACGCCGATCACGGCGCAGCCGAGGACGTTGACCCACAGGGTGGCCCAGGGGAAGCCGCCCACGGGTGTGGGCCACAGCAGGCCGGCGGCGTAGCGGGCGGTGGCGCCGATGCCGCCGCCGAGGGCGACCACCGCGACGGCGCGGCCCTGACCGCGCCATACGGGCGGGCGGCGGGCGGGGGTGAGGGCGGACGCGGTCGCCGGATCGTCGACGCGCTCGGGCTGCGGGACCGTCATGTGCTGCTGCTCCTACTCGCCGGGGCCCGGTCCGCCGGGCACGCTCGGGTGCAAGTAGGGACCGTTGGCGGCGACCCTGCCGCGGTTGGGGTACGGCGGGCCCCACCGCCGCGCCGCGCTCCGGGATCGCGGCCGGTCAAAAGGTTATCGCGCGGGGCGGGAGGCGGGCGACCGGCGGCGGGGTCCCCTGCCCCGGACGGCTACCACCCGGATTCGAACAGGTCGCGGGCCTCGGCGATGCGTGCCTCGTCGCGGTGGTAGCGCGTCCGCCCGCCGGAGCGCTCGGCGCGCAGCAGCCCCGCCGCGGTGAGGACGCCGAGATGGGCGCGGGCGAGCTCGGGGGCGATGCCCAGAAGCCGGGCGACGGCGGGGGCGGTGGCGCCCTCGTGGTCCGCCAGCAGATCCAGGATGCGGCGGCGGATCCCGCCCCCGCCCATGGGTGACTTCAGCACGGCGCCCCTTCCCGACGACCTCGCGGTGCCCACTGTCGCGCGGGGCGGGGGGCCGCGCGGAGGGCCTAATGGGCCGAAGTACGCACCGCGGCGGTACGGGGCCGAAAGCCCGGGCACGCGGGCACCGCCACGACGGGGACCGGTCAGTTTTCGAGAAGCCGACGGGCGCCCCGCCCGCCTAGCGTGGTTCTCACCGGGGCGGTACGGCCCCGGAGCACACGAGGGGCACGGGGACACCCCGAGCACCGTCGAGCACCACCGAAAGACCCGAGAAGCACCGAGAAACACTGACAAACACTGACAAACGCCGACCAACACTGAGAAACACCGAAGCCACACCGACTGACATCGAGAGATGAGGAGTGCCGCCATGACCGGTGGAGTGCGGACCGTCATTTACCCCGTCAAGGATCTCGGCCGCGCGAAGGCGCTGTTCCGGGCGCTGCTGGGGACGGAGCCCTATGCCGACGAGGCGTACTACGTCGGGTTCAAGGACGCCGGACAGGACATCGGGCTCGACCCCAACGGGCACGCCAGGGGGATGACCGGTCCCGTGCCCTACTGGCACGTCGACGACATCCGGGCCCGGCTGGCCGCGCTGCGGGAGGCCGGCGCCGAGGTGCTCCAGGACGTGCAGGACGTCGGCGGCGGGAAGCTGATCGCCTTCGTGAAGGACGCGGACGGCAACCTGCTGGGGCTGACCGAGGACCCGGCGAGCACCACGGCGAGTTAGTTGCACGCTCAACGAATGGCCGGATGCTGTTACCGTTCGGGTATGTCAGCGAAGACAGCCGCCTCCCCGCTCGAGGAGCGGTGGCGGGACATCCTGTCCGTGCACGCGCGCACGATGTGCGAGATCGACCGCGCCCTGCACCCGCACGGCCTGGGGGCCAGCGACTTCGAGGTGCTCGACCTGCTCGCCGCGCAGGCCTCGCGGGAGGACGGGCAGTGCCGGGTGCAGAGTCTGGTCGACCGCGTCCATCTCAGCCAGAGCGCTCTCTCCCGGCTCATCGGCCGGCTGGAGAAGGAGGGCCTGGTGAAGCGTTCCGTCTGCGAGCATGACCGGCGCGGCGTCTGGATCGCCCTGACCGAGAAGGGCCGCACTCTGCACGCCGATGTGCGGCCCCTGCAACGAGCGGTGCTCGAACGGATGCTGAACGGCTGACGTCAGAACCGGGCCAGTCGGCTGCGGACACCGTGCGAGTCGAGGGTCAGCCCGTGCGGTGAACTGGCGTCGATGGTGAGGGACAGCTCGTCGGCGGGCCACTGGGCGGCCAGCGCCCCGAGCGGGACCAGTCGGTAGCGGGTGACGGACGGCAGCAGTTCGGCCATCTCCCCTTCCGAGGTGAAGACCGGCACGGTCTGCCGCCCGCCCGACTGTTCCAGCACGGGCAGGGCGACGGTGCCCGGATCGGTGGCGTCCTCGTCGGTGGCGTCGTCCGGCACGGGGATCAGGACCTCGCTCCCGGCCAGCGTGTCCAGCGCGTCGGTGTCCTCGGCGTCCACCAGCAAGGTGGTGAGCGCGTCCCGGACGGCGGTGGTCGTGCGGGGGCTTTCGGGTGTGTCCATGGCAGATTCCCAGGTCGTGGCGGTCGGGCAGCCCGGAGTACGCACGGCCCGATCGGACGCCGGGGCGCCTACCCAGGCGCATCCGGACCATGCGCCTTCGGGCCAGGACATCACTCCGGGTCAGACGGCGGTGGTCCCGAACCAGGTCGGCTCCTCGGAGAGGGCCTGCTTGATGCGGAAGTGGTGGGCGTCCCGCAGCGGGGGCAGAGCGTCCAGCGCGAACCAGCCCACCGCGAGCGACTCCTCGTCGTTCACCCGGGCCTCGCCGCCCACGGCCCGGCAGCGGAAGGTGATGTCCATGAACTGGCAGACGTCACCGTTGGCGTAGGTGACCTCGCGGCTCGCGCCGACGGACACGACACGCTCGGCGACGCAGTGCACCGCCGTCTCCTCCTCCACCTCGCGCACGGCGCAGTCGGCGGGCTGCTCCCCGGGGTCCGGGATGCCGCCGATCAGCGCCCACTCGTGGTTGTCGGCGCGCTGCCCGAGCAGGATCCGGCCGGTGTCGTCCAGCACGACGGCGGTGACACCGGGGATCCACAGCAACTGGTGGCCCGCAGAGGCCCGGAGGGTGCTAATGAAGTCAGGGGTGGCCATGCCCCGACCCTAGGGGGTGTCCGGTGACCGTCCCTTGCCGGGGCCCGGCCGCCGTTCGCCCGTCACGCCTGGTCGGACGCCTGCCGCGTGGTGCCGACGTGAGTGGTGCCGACGTGAGTGGTGCCGGCGGGCGTGGTGCCGGCGGTGCGGCGGGCGCGGACCGCGCCGGACACCGCCCACCCGAGACCGCCGGCCGCGAGGAGCACCAGCGCCAGTTCCGGCAGGACGCCCAGCCGGGTCGCGGGCGTCTGCGAGGAACGCAGCGGCACCTTCTGCACCAGGGAGTCCGCGACGAACATGCCGGTCTTCTGGGTGATCCGGCCGTCGGGCATGATCACCGCGCTGACGCCGCTGGTCACCGGCACGGTGACGGTGCGGCTGTGCTCCACGGCGCGGACCCGGGACATCGCGAGCTGCTGGTAGGTCATCTCGCTGCGGTCGAAGGTGGCGTTGTTGCTGGGCACCGATATGAGCTGGGCACCGTCGGTGACGGTGGACCGGACGGTCCAGTCGAACGCCGCCTCGTAGCAGGTGACGAGGCCGACGCGGGCGTCCGCCATGGTGAAGACGCCCGGCTCGTGGCCCCGGCTGAAGTCCTGGCGCACCATCGACGTCCACGTCTCGTTGAGCGCGCCGATCATGCCGCGCAGCGGCAGGAACTCCCCGAAGGGCTGGATCTGCCGCTTGTCGTAGATGCCCCGCGGGCCCTTCCCGGGCTCCCAGAGGATCTGCTCGTTGTACAGCTTGCCCTCGCGCTCGACGACCGCGCCGACCGAGAGGGGCGCCTTGATCGCCTCGGCCGCGCCCTCGATGACGGCGTAGGCGTCGGCGTTGGTGTAGGGGTCGATGTCGGAGGAGTTCTCCGGCCACAGCACGAGGTCGGGCCGGGGCTTCCGGCCGGCCTCGACCTCGGCGGCCAGGCGACGGGTCTCGCGGGCGTGGTAGTCGAGGACGGCCCGGCGCTGGGAGTTGAAGTCGAGGCCGGCGCGCGGCACGTTGCCCTGGATGAGGGCGACCGTGGTGGTGCCGTCCTCCGCCTTGTCGCTGACCAGCGTGCGGGCGGCCGGCGCGCCGGCCACGGGGACGGCCACGCTCAGCAGGGCGAGGACGGCGGCCCCGCGCCGGAGGGCGCCGGTACGCCGGGCCTCGACCGCCAGGCGCACCGCCTCGCCGAGCCCGAAGCCGCACAGGACGACCGCGAAGCCGAGCACCGGGGTGCCGCCGGCCGCGGCGAGGGGCAGGAAGATCCCGTCGGCCTGACCGAAGGCGATCTTGCCCCAGGGGAAGCCGCCGAAGGGGACGCGCGCGCGGGCCGCCTCGCCGGCGATCCACAGGGCGGCCGCCCACACCGGCCAGGCGGGCAGCCGGGACACGGCGGTCATGCCCGCGCCGACCAGGGCGACGAAGGCCGCCTCGGCCACGACGAGCGCGAGCCACGGGCCGGGGCCGACCTCGACCCCGGTCCACACCAGGAGCGGCAGCAGGAACCCGAGGCCGAACACATAGCCGAGGCCGAGCCCGGACTTCCAGGTGCGACCGCGCAGCAGCAGCCCGAATCCGGCGAAGGCCGGGAGGGCCAGCCAGGACAGGGTGCGGGGCGGGAAGCTGACGTAGAGGAGCACTCCGCAGAGCGCCGCGAGGGCGGCAGGCAGGAGCCGGCGCAGCAGGCGGAGGGGGCGCGCGGCCGGCGTGGCCCTGGGGCCGAGCCGGTCGGGCCGGTCCACGGAGGTGGCGGTGGCGGTCACCTTGGGAGTCTACGGTGCGTGACCAGCGGGCCGACAGTTCGGTCCGGCCGCTCCCACCGCTCCCCCGGCACCGGCCGTCACCTCGGCTGGACCGTTTCTGCACAGCTCGTACACAAAACGGCCTCCGCCCGTTACGGTGTGCCCCAGCCCGGGACGGGGGACGCCCGCCGTGTCCGGCCGCCGCCAGGGGGCGGGGTACCGGCCGGGGGCGTCGGGCCGGGCACGACAGGGCGGGGGCGAGGCGTGGGCACCGCGGAGGACGGGGCACGGGCGGCGGGCCGGGCGGCCGGGGGGACGGCCGTCCGCGAGCGGCGCGGCAGCGCGGACGCGTGGGGGGTGACGGTCCTCGGCGCCTGCGCCGGGTGGGCGCTGCTCACGGCGGCCGGGCGGGACGCACGACCCGAGGGGGTGCTGCTCGCGGTCCTCGCGGTCGCCGCCGGGTACGCCACGGGCCGGATCGCCGGTGCCGTGCTGCCGGTGGCCGCGCCCGCCGTGGGCGCCCTGGCGGGGCTCTGGCTGGCGTTGGGTGTTCCCGACGCCACCGCCGGCCCCCGGCTCGACGCGCCGCTCGGTCACGCCGGTGCCACGGCCGCGCTGCTGGCGCTGTCGGCGGGCGCCGCCTGCTGTGCCGCCTGGGCGGCCTCGGCGCCGCTGCCCCGCCTCGCGCTGCGGCTCCTGGCCGCCGGTGCGGCCGTGGCCGCCGCCGTCCAGGGCTCGGTGGCCGGCTGCCTCGCGTGTGCCGGGGTGCTGCTCTGCTCGCTGGCCGCCGCGCGGATGCCACACCGCGGGTTGGCGCTCGCGGGTCCCGCGGCCGCGGTGGCGGCGGCCGCCGCACTGGCCTGGGCGGTGGCCGAGGACGCCCTGCCGGAGGGACTGGCCGCCTCGGCGGAGGGGCAGCTCGGCGCGTACCGGATCCTGTTGTGGCGGGACGCGGCGGGGCTGGCCGGCCATGACCTCCTGCTCGGCACGGGTCCCGGACGGTTCGGTGAGCTGAGCCCGACCGCCGCGGGCTCTCTGGCCTCCGACGGCCGGCCGCACTCGGCGGCCCTGCAGCAGGCGGCGGAGCAGGGCCTCGTCGGGGTGGCGCTGCTGGCGGCGGCGTGCGTCTGGGTGCTGTACGCGCTGTGGCGCTCACCGCGTGGGACCCCGGTGGTGCTCAGCGCGGGTGTGGCGCTGGCGGCGGTGGGTGTGCTGGCCTCGGCGGGCAACGCCCTGAGCTTCACGGCGGTCACCGTGGGGGTGGGGGCGCTGGCGGGCATGGCGACGGCCCGGCCGCTGGGCGGCGACGGAAGTGAGGGCGGCGCGGGAGGCGAGGGGGGCGAGGGCGCTCCGGGGCGCGAGGACCGGTGAGGGCCGGTCGCGGGCGGCGCGGTCCGCCGGACCGGTCGCGGGCGGTGCGGCCCGGCTCAGTTCGCCGGGTCCGCCACCGGCGGGTGCAGGCGGTCGCTGATGATGCGGACCGCGGCCTCCGCGTTGTCGACGGTGATGGTGAACACGTGCCCGTCCCACAGCCGCAGCACGAGCCCCTCGCCCCGCCGTACGACCACCGCGGTGCCCTTCTCGGGCCGCCAGCGGTAGCCCCAGCCGCCCCACTGGCGCGGGGTGACCCGGGGGGCGAACTCGGCGCCCGCCACATGGGACAGGGGGATGCGGCGGCGTGGCACACCGATGTGGCCGCACCGCACCTCGAGGCATTCCCCGTCGACCTTCACGGCGACGTGCACGAAGGCGAGGGTGCCGTAGAGGATGAGCAGCCCGGCGGCGATGCAGCCCACGACGGACATGGCGAGCGCGGCGACGCCGGATTCCCATGCCGAGTCGACGGCCAGCTCGATGCCGAGTGCGAGGCAGGCGGCGCCGGCGAGGGCCGCGAGCCACTGGACGCGGTTGGTGGCGCGTCCGGTCCAGATGTCCGGATGCCTGTGGTCACCGTGGGGGTGGTCCCTCATGTCCAAGAGGGTAGCCCGATTCCGCTCCGGGGGCAGTCGCTCGCACAGGGTCGCCCCGGGGACGGGCGCGCGGGAGGGCCTCAGCGTGCGGGGCTCACCGTGTCCAGCAGCCGGCCCTCCTCGTAGGAGGCGGCCTCCCGGGGCAGCGGGGCCTCGCGTCCGCTCAGGAGGACCGTGAGCGTGCCCCGCGTGGTGGCCTCCGGGTCCGGGAGGGCGCCGATGCGGCGCAGCGCCTGGGCGGCGACGGCGGTGGCGGAGCCGTGCAGGACGAGCGGGGAGCGGCCGGGTCCGCGCAGGGCCGCGCGGATGCGTTCGGCGACCAGTTCGTAGTGGGTGCAGCCCAGGACGACGGTCGTCACGTCCCCGGGCGTGCGCGCGGCGGCGTCGGCGATCGCGGCGTCGATCGCGGCCTCGTCCGCGTGCTGCACGGCCTCGGCGAGGCCGGGGCAGGCCACCTCGGCGACGTCCAGGCCGGCGGCGAACTCCTCGATGAGGCCGCGCTGGTAGGGGCTGCCGGTGGTGGCCGGGGTGGCCCAGATGGCGAAGGGTCCGCCGCCGGCGGCGGCCGGTTTGATCGCGGGCACGGTGCCGATGACCGGCAGCCCGGGTTCGAGGCGGGCCCGCAGCGTGGGCAGGGTGTGCACGGAAGCGGTGTTGCAGGCGACGATCAGGGCGTCGGGCCGGTGCGCGGCGGCGGCCTCGGCGACGGCCAGCGCGCGGACGGTGAGGTCCTCGGGGGTGCGCGGGCCCCAGGGCATGCCCTCGGGGTCGGAGGAGAGCACGAGATCGGCGTCGGGTCGCAGTCGGCGCACCGCGGCGGCGGCCGGGAGCAGTCCGATTCCTGAGTCCATGAGCGCGATCTTCACCCGGTCACCTTAGACGATCCCTTCCGTGGGGTCGCCGGTGTGGTGGCAGACTGCGGCGGGTGAGTGCCGCCGTGTGGATCGCCCTGACATCGCTCCTCGCCTGGCTCTGGCTGCTGCTCGGCCAGGGCTTCTTCTGGCGCACGGACGTCCGGCTGCCACCGGGCCGCGACCCGCGGGTGTGGCCCCCGGTGTGCGTGGTGGTGCCGGCCCGGGACGAGGCGGAGGTGCTTCCGCGGAGCCTTCCCTCGCTGCTGGCGCAGGAGTATCCGGGGCGGGCCGAGGTGTTCCTCGTCGACGACGGGAGCAGCGACGGCACCGGGGAGCTGGCCGCGGAGCTGTCCCGGCGGCACGGCGGGCTGCCGCTGACCGTGACCTCTCCCGGCGAGCCGCCCGCCGGGTGGACGGGCAAGCTGTGGGCGGTGCGGCACGGCATCGCTCTGGCCCGCACGCGGGGGCCCGCGTTCCTGCTGCTGACGGACGCCGACATCGCGCACGCCCCGGACAGCCTGCGTTCCCTGGTCGCGGCGGCCGAGGGCGGGGGCTACGACATGGTGTCCCAGATGGCGCGGCTGCGCGTGGAGAGTCTCTGGGAGCGGTTCGTCGTCCCGGCCTTCGTCTACTTCTTCGCGCAGCTCTATCCCTTCCGGTGGATCGCCGTGCGGGGCGGGCGCACGGCCGCGGCGGCCGGCGGCTGTGTCCTGCTGCGCGCGGAGACGGCCGAGCGGGCGCGCGTCCCGGACGCGATCCGGCAGGCGGTCATCGACGACGTGGCGCTGGCGCGGGCGGTGAAGGGCGGCGGCGGGCACATCTGGCTGGGGCTGGCCGACCGGGTCGACAGCGTCCGCCCCTATCCGCGGCTGCACGACCTGTGGCACATGGTCGCCCGCAGCGCCTACGCGCAGCTCCGGCACAACCCGCTGCTGCTGCTCGGCACCGTCCTGGGGCTGGCCCTGGTGTACCTGGTGCCGCCGGTGGCCTTCCTCGCCGGCCTCGCCGCCGGGGCCTGGGCGGCGGCGGTGGCCGGGGGTCTCGCGTGGCTGGTGATGGCGGCGACGTTCGTGCCGATGCTGCGCTACTACCGCCTGCGGGGGTGGCTCGCTCCCCTGCTGCCCTTCACCGCGTTCCTGTACCTGCTGATGACCGTGGACTCCGCGGTGCGGCACTACCGGGGGCGCGGTGCCGCCTGGAAGGGCCGGACCTACGCCCGGCCGGACGCGGCCCTCGAGGAGAGCTGAATCCGAGGAGGGCCGGACCCCCGCTCGCGGGACGTCACTTGCGGCCGGGGGTCCAGTTCATGCCCCAGCCGTAGATCCGGTCGACGGTGCGCTGCGGGCTGACCCCGCGGTCGGGGACCAGGTAGCGCGCCTCGCGCTGGACGACGAGGTCGCCGCCGGTGTTGGTGATCAGGGCGAGCGCGCACACGGTCGAGGGGACGGTGCACTCGTCGAGGGAGAAGTCGACGGGCGCGCCGTGCTGCGGCCACAGGGTGACGGTGGCGTGCAGGTCGGCGAAGGAGCGGGCGCCCTCGTAGATGGTCACGAAGACGAGGATGCGGCGGAAGTCCTGCCGGCGGTCGAGGTTGATGGTGAGGTTCTCACCGCTCTCGACGGCGCCCGTGCGGTCGTCGCCGTCGAGGAGGATGTACGGCGGCCTGTCCAGCGCGCCGAAGGCGTTGCCGAGCGCCTGGACGACTCCCTTGCGGCCGTCGGACAGTTCGAACAGCGCGCACAGGTCCAGGTCGAGGTCGCGGTGGTGGGCGACGGCCCGGCCCCGCTTGCTGCCCCAGCCGGAGAACTGCTTGCGCACCTCCCAGTTGAGGTTGACGCGCATGCTGCCGGAGGTGCCGCCCTGCTTGGCGAGGGAGACGGAGGGGGCCTCCTTGGTCAGCGTGACCTTGCTGAGACGGACGGGGGCGGGGGCAGGGGGCGCGGGCGGCGGGGGCGGTGCCGCCGGGGAGGCACCCACGGGCGGCGGCAGCGGCACCGGGGCGCCGGTGGGCGGGGGCGCGGTGACGGGCGCGGCCGGCCAGTCGACGCGGGAGGCGGGGGCCGGGGGCGCGGTGGGCGCCGGGGCGGGGGCCGCCGGCCGTTGCGGCTCGTCCACGGTGATGCCGAAGTCGGTGGCCAGTCCTTCCAGTCCGCTGTCGTACCCCTGTCCGACGGCGCGGAACTTCCAGGCCCCCTGACGGCGGTAGAACTCCCCGAGGACGAAGGCGGTCTCGACACTCGCGACGGCGTCGAAGCGCGCCACCTCCTCGCCGCTGCGCGTGTCCAGCACGCGGATGTTCAGGCCCGGCACCTGCCCGAAGGTGCCGCCGTCCGCCGAGGCCGCCAGGACGATGCGGTCGATCGCGCTCTCCACCCGCGGCAGGTCGACGAGGAGCGAGTCGGTCACCTCGCCGCCGGTGGTCCGCCTGCCCTCGTGGCGCACGGCTCCGGAGGCGTGCGCGGGCTGGTTGTAGAAGACGAAGTCCGCGTCTGTGCGCACCTTGCCCGCCACCAGCAGGAGTGCCGAGGCGTCCGCGTCCGGAACCCCTGGACCGGAGTGCCGGCCCAGTTCGACGCGCAGCGCCGCCGTCGGCACCGGAACGTTCGCCCCCTTGAGCATGGACATCCTGCTCCCCCTCACCCTCGTCTCGCCCTCGTCGGCCTCGGCCCGCCCGGCGGCGGATCCACCGGAAGGTTTCCAGCCAAATCTACGGCGCCGCCTCCCGGGAATCCCCGTGCGCCACTTTCCCGGGAAAAGGGCGCGGGACCGGCGGTCACCAGCCCCGGAGCTCGGGCTATAGCGCATCAGGGTGCCAGTTGCCGCCCTTTTTTGACGAGTTCGCTCGGATTGGGGATCCGACGTCACCAGCCGACACGGAAAACAACCCTCTTATCGGTCTCCCCAACCAGCACATCGTGGGCTTAACTTATGTGCCATGACCTCCCCCCGCTCCACCTATGGCGGCGGTTACTACTCCGCGTCGCCTTTCCCGGACACTCCGATCTACGACTCGCTCGTGGCCGAGCGGGGCACCCCGCAGATCGCCCCGATCCGGGTCCCCTCGGCCTACGAGCCGAACAACAACCTCCCCGCCCTGCCCTCGGCACTCCCCGCCCTGCCGTCGGGTCCGTCGTACCAGGGCCCCGCCTACGGCTACCCGCAGACACCGCAGCCCACACCCCTGCAGCAGGCGGCGCCCGCCGCCTACATTCCGCAGCAGGCGGGTCCCCGCGGTTACCCGGGTCCCCAGGCGCCGCAGCCGCCCCGACCGATGATGGGCGGCACGGGATACGAGGCGATGCGCCCCGCCGCCCCGCGCCCGGCCCCGACGCCGTACCAGGACCCGTACCAGAACGGGCAGCAGTATCGGGGCTACTGAGCACACCGGCGCCACGCTGCCGGGTCCCGGAGCACCGCCGGGTCCCGACGGATGCCGGGAGCGGCACGGCTGTCCGGGCCGTGACGCTCCCACCGGGGTCCCGTGTCGGGCGGCTGCTGACACGATGACCCCATGCCGAAACCAGCGCTGCACTCACTCCACATCCACCCGGTCAAAGCGCTGCGGGCCCAGACGCTGCCCGCGGCCGTGGTCGAGCCTTGGGGGCTGGCCGGGGACCGGCGCTGGGCGGTGATCGACGACACCGGCAAGGTCCTCACCCAGCGTGAGGAACCGCGTCTGGCGACTGCCGCCGCCGAGGCCCTGCCCGGCGGCGGCGTCGTGCTGTCCGCGCCCGGCCGGGAACCGCTCACGGTGGCGCCGCCGGAGCCCGGCGTCACCACGGCGGTGCGGATCTTCGGGCAGAAGGTGGAGCTGGTGTCCGCCGGGGGCGAGGCGCGGGACTGGCTCGGGGAGTTCCTGGGCCGCGAGGTCTTCCTGGCCCATCTCGACGACCCCGCCGTGCGCCGGCCCATCGACGATCCGCCGTACACCTCCCCCGGCGAGACGGTCACCCTCGCCGACCGCTACCCCCTGCTGCTCACCACGCTCGCCTCGCTGGACTCCCTCAACGCGCTGATCGCGCGGGGCGACGATGCGGTGGAGGGCCCGCTGCCGATGAACAGGTTCCGTCCCTCGGTCGTCGTCTCGGGCACCGGGCCCTGGGCCGAGGACGACTGGAACCGGCTCGCGATCGGCGAGGTCGTCCTGCGTGTCGCGAAGGGGTGCGGACGCTGCGTGGTGACCACCACGGACCAGGCCACCGGGGTCCGCGGCAGGGAACCCCTGCGCACCCTCGCGGCCCATCGCCGCCTCGACGGCAAGCTGGTCTTCGGCCAGAACCTCGTCCCGCTGACCACGGGGACGATCCGGGTGGGCGATCCCGTCGAGGTGCTGGACTGAAGAATGTCCGGACCGAGGGTGTCACGTGTCCGTACGACCACGCGCGACCGGCCTCGCTCCGGCCCGTGTGAGCACAGCCTTCCGCGACGCCCCTTCAGTCGGCGCTCGCCCCGTCCGCCCTCGCCCCGTCCGCCCGCACCGGCAGGCACATGCCGAGCAGGTGGTCGACGGCTGCCTTGAACTCGTCCAGCGGGGTGCCGCGGTCGTCCGAGAGGTGGCGGATCAGACCGGGACCGAAGGGGGCGAGCAGCAGGTGCGCCAGGACGGCCTCGTCCGCCTCGGGCCGAGTCCGGTGCAGCAGCATGGACACGTGCGCGTGCCAGGCCACGTAGGCGGCGCTGCGATAGAGGGCCATGGGTGACGCGGTCTCGGCGGCGAGCATGACGGTCCGGTGTGCGGCGATGTGGTCGGTGAGCGCGTACAGGAAGGCGCGCAGCCGGTCGGCCGGCGGCGCTCCCGGGCCGAGCGGGGCGGGCCCGTCGAGGAAAGCCTCCTGAAACTGCTGCTCGCGATGGTCGAGCAGCGCCAGCAGCAGCGTCGCCACGTCTCCGAAGCGCCGGTAGACCGTCCCCACTCCCATGCCGGCGGCCGCCGCCACCGCGTTCATCGTGACGGCCTCGGGCCCCTGCTCGGCCAGCAGGCGCGAGGCCGCGTCGAGGATCCTGCGGCGATTGCGCGCCGCATCCGCGCGCTCGACAGGCGCCTGCCCGAGGACGGTCAGTTCGACGCGGCCGGGGCCGCTCGCTTCTCCCATGATGCCGAGGCTATCCGGAGACCCTTGCTAAGCGGATAGGAATCCGTTTAACTTGCCGCGGCACATCCGGATAGTTATCCGGATGGCTGGTCCGGAGCGCGCGGCCCCCTGCGCGGCGCCCAGTGAAGGAGCACAGCCCATGTCCGACATCCAGTTCGGCCTCGACACGTTCGGCGACGTGCCGGAGGACGGGACCGGCGCTCTCGTCACGCAGGCCGCCGCCGTACGGCAACTCGTCGAGGAAGCCGTGCTCGCCGACGCGACGGGCGTCGACGTCTTCGCCCTCGGCGAGCACCACCGCCCCGAGTACGCGGTCGCGTCCCCGGAGACGGTGCTGGCCGGGATCGCGACCCGTACCTCGCGCATCCGGCTGTCCTCCGCCGTCACCGTGCTCAGTTCCGACGACCCGGTGCGCGTGTTCCAGCGCTTCAGCACGCTGGACGCGTTGTCCTCGGGCCGGGCCGAAGTCATCCTGGGCCGCGGCTCGTTCACCGAGTCGTTCCCGCTCTTCGGCTACGACCTGAGCGACTACGAGGTGCTGTTCGAGGAGAAGCTGGACCTGTTCGTCAAGCTGCTGGACGAGCGGCCGGTGACCTGGAGCGGCAGCGTGCGCGCCCCGCTGAACGACGCCGAGGTCTTTCCCCGGACCGAGTCGGGCCGGCTGACGGCATGGGTGGGGGTCGGCGGCTCACCGCAGTCCGTCGTCCGCACCGCCGGTCACGGCCTGCCCCTCATGCTGGCGATCATCGGCGGGCCCGCCGAACGCTTCACGGGTCTCGTCGACCTCTACCGACGGGCCATCGAACGCCTCGGCACCACCGCGCACCCGGTCGGCATGCACTCGCCGGGCTTCGTCGCCGACACCGACGAGGAGGCGCGGGAGGTGTACTGGCCCCGCTACCGCGAGCAGATCGACCGGATCGGCGCGCTGCGCGGCTGGCCGCCCGCCACCCGTCGGAGGTTCGAGACGGAGTGCCGGGAGGGCTCCCTCTACGTCGGCTCGCCCGAAACCGTCGCCCGGCGTGTCGCCGAAGCGGTCCGGGCGCTGGACGTCGGCCGGTTCGACCTCCTGTACACCGCCGGATCGCTGCCGGCCGGCGCCCGGCTGCGCGCGGTCGAGTTGTACGGCACCAAGGTCGTTCCCATGGTGCGGGACCTCCTCGCGGACTGACGTCCGCCACACGTCCGGGGGCGCGGGTCCGGGGCCTTTAGGCCGTCGTCGCCGCCCCCGTGCGCCGAAGCCCGTGGCGCCTCACACGTCACGTCACCCACTGCGCAGGGAGAACCATGTTCACCGAGCGGATCACCGAATCCACCGCCCCTGAGGGGGCCGCCCCTGAGGGGGACTTCACGCGCCCCGTGCCGCGGCGGCGTCGCGGACGCGCGGCGGCCGTCACGCTGGCCGCGTTACTGGGGGCGGGCCTGCCGGCCGTCCCGGCGGCGGCCGCGCCGGCCATTGGGGACACGGTCGCCCCAGCGGCGGACAGGGTCTCGCCCGCTGCCCACACGCCCCGGCCGAAGCCGTATCCCACGGTGCTCGGCCTGCCGAACGGCTTCTCCCCGGAGGGCATCGCCCTCACCGGAGGGGCGGCCTACACCGGCTCGCTGGTCGACGGTTCGATCCAGCGCGTCGACCTGAGGACGGGCGTCGCCAGGCAGTTCGCCCCGTCGCCGGGTCCGGGCCGGATCGCGGTGGGTATGGACACCGACCGCTTCGGCCGGCTGTGGGTGGCCGGTGGCGGCGCCGGCTTCTGGCCTGGCGTGAGAACCACGTACCGGGTCTACGACACCAGGACGGGCGCGAAGCTGGTGGACGTCGAACCGGCCGGCGCCGTCTACCTCAACGACGTGATCGTGACCCGGGACGCGGCCTGGTTCACGGACACCTTCAGTTCGGTCCTGGTCCGGGTGCCGATCGGGGACGACGGCTCGATCGGCCGGCCGCGGACGGTGGCGCTGGGCGGCGAATGGACCGCCGGCGAGGGGCTCAACGGCAACGGCATCGCCGCGACGCCCGACGGCAGGTCCCTGATCGTCGGGCACACGAGCGGGGCCCTCTACCTCGTACCGGCCGGGGCACACGACAGGGCGCGGGCCCGCCGGATCTCCCTGAGCGGGGACGAGGCCGCGCTCGCCGCGGGTGCCGACGGGCTGGTCCTCGACGGGCGGACCCTGTACGTGGTCGGGCCCACGGGCGTGGTCGACATCAGGCTGTCGCCCTCGCTGACCGCCGGACGGGTCCTGGGGGTGACCGAGGTGCCCGGCGCCGCGTGGCCGACCACGGCCGCGGCCTTCGGCGACCGCCTGTACGTGGTCGACGCCAACTTCGGCGAGGACCTGGTCAACGTCGGCAACCCGGACGCCACCTTCCGGATCGTCGCCGTTCCTCGCCCGTGAGGCCCACCACGGGAGTGCCGGTGGCCGCCCGACCGGGTGGGCCGCCGGGCCCCGCGAGGAGAGGGAGGGGAAGACGCCCCCGCGGGGAACCCCCGCCGGGTCCACGATCGTTGGGACCCGTGAGACATTTCTGAAGATCCGTGGAGCGGGGCGGCGTGACGTCGCTCTCCCTTCTCCGCGCCCGGGAGCTTCCGGCCCGCGCGCGGAGTTGTCACGGGGCGGAAGGGGGTGGGGCGGTGCGGGCGATGCGCGGACTCTGGCGCTGGCGGGGCAATCCCCTGCGTCGCACGACCGATCTGGTCGAGGCATGGGCGGCACTGGCCGCCCTCGTGCTGATCCTCGTCGCGGCGCCGCTGATCGGCGCGGCGGTGGGCGCCACCGCGCAGGACGCCCTGCAGCGGACGGTGCGGGAGCAGCGGCACGCCCGCCACGAGGTGGTCGCCACGGTGGTCCGAAGACTCGACCACCACCGTCTGGACCCCGATCCTGAGACCGCCACCGCCCGGGACGCGCGCAGCCACGTGCTGGCGAACTGGAGGGGCCCGGACGGCACGGCCCGGCACGGCGCCGTCCTGACCGGGCTCGAACAACCGCGCCCCGGGAAGCACTTCACCGTGTGGACCGACGCCCACGGGCGTCTGGTGCCCCGTCCGCTGGACTCGGTCACCGCCACCACTCACGCCGTTCTCGCGGGCTTCGGTTCGACCGCCGCGGTGGCCGGACTCGTCGAGGGCGGCAGGCGGTTGCTGGTGTGGCGCCTGGTCCGCCGGCGGTACGCGCGGCTGGACCGGGCGTGGGAGAAGGCCGGTCCTGACTGGGGCCGCACCGGCACCGGCGCCTGACGGCCCCCGGCTCCGGTCCGCCCACCCGCTCCGCGCACGCTACGGTGGACCGGCCGAACTCTTCGGCAACGACCCGCGTACGACGAGGTGGGGGCACGGCAACACCATGGCACAGGGCACGGTCCAGGTGACGCACACCGGTACATCGAGGTGGCGGCGCCGCACGGGTGAGTACGCCTCCCTCGCCGCCGCGCTGGAGGCCGCGAGTGACGGCGACGTCCTCACCGTCGCCCCGGGCACCTATCGGGAGAACCTCGTCGTCCAGCGGGCGGTGACGCTGCGCGGGCCGGAGGGATCGCCCGGTTCCGTGCGCATCGCCCCCGTGGACGGGGTGCCGTTGACCGTGCGTGCCTCCGCGGTCGTACAGGACCTGCACGTGGAGGGCCAGGACGCCTCCGCGCCGGCCGTCCTGGTGGAGGAGGGCACCCCCGAGCTCACCGATCTGCGGATCATGACGCGTTCCTCGGCCGGGATCGAGGTGCGGGCCGAGGCCCGCCCCACCGTCCGGCGCTGCACGGTGGACAACCCGGCCGGTGTCGGGATCGCCGTGGTCGACGGCGGGGGCGGGGTGTTCGAGGACTGCGAGGTGGTCGCTGCGGGCCAGTCCGGGGTCGCCGTCCGCGGGGGCGCGCGGCCCCGGCTGGAGCGCTGCCGGGTGCATCACACCTCGGGCGCCGGGCTCTCGGTCACCGGTGACAACTCCTCCCTGGAGGGGTTCGGTTGCGAGGTGTACGAGGTCAAGGGCTCGGGTGTGCAGGTGACCGGGCGAGGGACGGCGTACCTGACCGACTGCGACGTGCACCGCACCACCGCGGACGGCGTGACCCTGGACACGGACGCGGTGCTGACCCTCGCCGACTGCCGCATCCACGACGTGCCGGAGAACGCGGTCGACCTCCGTTCGCGCGCGGTGCTCACCCTGACCCGCACCACGGTGCGCCAGTTCGGGCGCAACGGACTGTCGGTCTGGGACCCGGGCACCCGCGTGGACGCCAACCAGTGCGAGATCTTCGACTCCACCGGCGACTACCCGGCGGTGTGGATCAGCGACGGCGCCACCGTCGTCCTGGAGTCCTGCCGGGTGCACGACGTGCCGGACGCGCTGTTCGTGCTGGACCGGGGCTCGCGCGCCGACGTGGTCGACAGCGACCTGGCGCAGGTGCGCAACACCGCGGTCTCGGTGAGCGACGGCGCGACCGCGCAGTTGGACGACTGCCGGATCAAGGACGCGGCGACGGGCGCCTGGTTCCGCGACCACGGCAGCGGCGGCACCCTGAGCGGCTGCACGGTCGACGGCGTGCAGACCGGCGTGATCGTCACCAAGGGCGCCGACCCCACCGTCGAGCGCTGCACCATCACCTCCCCGGCGGAGGCCGGCTTCTACGTCTCGGCGGGCGGCCGCGGCAGCTTCCACAACTGCCGGGTCACCGACAGCGGCGGCTACGGCTTCCACGTCATCGACGGCTGCCGTACGACGCTGCGCAAGTGCCGTACGGAGCGGTGCGCGCGCGGGGGGTACGAGTTCGCGGACGGCGGGCCGGACGCGGCGGGCGGCGGTGGCGCGCTCGTCGAGGACTGCACCAGCGACGAGAGCACGAGCCTGCGCCCTCCCGTCCGGGAGACGGCCGTGGAGACCGTGCCGGCACCCGCGGCCGGGCTGCTCGGGTCCATCCCCGGTCAGCGGACCACGGAGCAGGAGGGCCTGGTGGCGGTGCCCGAACCGGCGGCCCCGGCCCGCAGTCCGGAGGCGGTACTGGGCGAACTGGACGCGCTGGTGGGGCTGGAGAGCGTCAAGCGCGAGGTGCGGGCCCTCACCGACATGATCGAGGTGGGCCGGCGCCGCCGCGAGGCGGGCCTGAAGGCGGCCTCCGTACGGCGCCACCTGGTCTTCACCGGCTCCCCCGGCACCGGCAAGACGACGGTGGCCCGGCTGTACGGGGAGATCCTTCATTCGCTCGGCGTGCTGGAGAAGGGGCATCTGGTCGAGGTGTCCCGGGTCGACCTGGTGGGCGAGCACATCGGGTCCACGGCGATCCGCACCCAGGAGGCCTTCGACCGGGCGCGCGGCGGTGTGCTGTTCATCGACGAGGCGTACGCGCTGTCCCCGGAGGACTCCGGCCGCGACTTCGGCCGCGAGGCGATCGACACGCTGGTGAAGCTGATGGAGGACCACCGGGAGGCGGTGGTGGTGATCGTCGCCGGCTACACGGCCGAGATGGAACGCTTCCTGACGGTGAACCCGGGGGTCGCCTCCCGCTTCTCGCGGACGATCACCTTCGGCGACTACGGCCCCGAGGAACTGCTGCGGATCGTGGAGCAGCAGGCGGAGGAGCAGGAGTACCGGCTGGCCGAGGGGGCGTCCGAGGCGCTGCTGAAGTACTTCGCGGCGATACCGAAGGGTCCCGCCTTCGGCAACGGGCGCACGGCGCGGCAGACGTTCGAGGCGATGGTGGAGCGCCACGCGGGCCGCGTCGCCCAGTTCACCGCCCCGAGCACCGACGACCTGACGCTGCTCTACCCGGACGACCTGCCGGAACTCCCGGGCGCCTGAGGCGGGTCGTCCCCCTCCTCGACGGGTCCCCTCCTCAGGGCGCTCGGGGTCTTCCCGACGGGGCGGGGGCCCTCCTCGATCGGGCGTGGGCCCGGCACTTCGGGGCGCAGCCGGGCCAGCAGCAACCGGCGTTCCTCGGCGAACGCCGGGTCCGCCTGGTAGTCGCTGTGCCCCAGGATCGGGGCGGGCAGCGGGTGCAGCGCGGTGCGGCCGTAGGCGAGCGGGTCCTTGAGCGGGGCGCGGTCGACCTCGGGGCCGCAGTCGCCGGGCAGCCGGACCGGTCCGCCGATGGGGTCGGTGAGCCGGTAGAGGTTGCGCCAGCAGTCGACCTCGCGGTGCAGGGCGCTGAGGGCGGCGGGTCCGAAGTGCGCCGGGAACCAGCGCCCGTACAGCCGTTCCAGGGGCGAGCCGTAGGTCAGCAGGGCCACCCGGCGGCGTGCGGAGGGCTCCAGCTGCCAGGCCGCGGCGGCGGCGAGCACACTGCCCTGGGAATGCCCCGAGAGCACCAGCCGGCCGCCGGTGGCGCGGGTCCACGTCGCCATGCGCCAGGTCAGGTCGGGGACGGCGCGCTCCGCGTAGCAGGGCGGGGCGAAGGGGTGCGCGGCGCGCGGCCAGAAGGTGCCCACGTCCCACAGGATGCCGATGGTGCGGCGGGCGGAGGGGTCCTTGTAGGCGCGCCGGCCCCAGGTCACGAACAGCAGGAAGCCGACCCCTATCAGCCAGGAGCCGCAGGCCTGGGTGGTGTCGGCGGCGCCCTGGAGGGCGGCGGGGGCGCCTTCTGCGGCGTCGCCGGGCACCTCCTCGGTGAGCTCCGCGCCGAGGAGGGAGGCGGCGCCGAGCAGCAGCGTGGCGACAGCCACGATGCCGAGGACGCGGGGCGCCAGGTCGGTGAGGCCGGCCATCGCCCTGGCCGTGGCGATACGGCGGGTGCGGGCGGCGTCGGCGGGTTCGGCGGGGTGCTCGCGCTCGACCTCGGCCGCCTCCGCGCGGCGCACCCTGAGCGTGCGGCGGGCCAGCAGGGCGACGACCACGAGCAGCAGCAGGAGCAGCGGCGGGATGACGGAGGCCTGCCAGGTCAGCAGGACGGGCGGTCCTGGGAGGGTGCGGGGGGTGCCGTCGAGCCAGTCGGAGACGCGCTGGGCGACACCGCCGGACATCACCCCGCCGAGCGCGCAGGCGAGCATGGCGACGGCGGGCCCGGCCAGCCCGCGCAGCGCGGCGCGCGGGTGGGGGCGCGTGCGGTGCAGGACGTGGGCGACCACGGCGAGCGCGACCACGAGCAGGCACTGCGTGAGGGTCAGGGCGCCGAACACCCGGTCGCCCGGCAGTCGTCCGGCCGAGCGCCACTCGGGGCGCGAGGAGCAGGCGTACACCAGGGAGAGCGCGAGCAGGACCAGGGAGCCCACGGGCAGCCGGCGCACCAGGGCGCGGTCGAGTTCGTGGTCGAGGCGGTTCTCGGTGCGGCCGCGGCGGCAGACCACCCACACCACGACGAGCGCCCCGGCCACGTACGCGAGCGTGAACAGCGGGGCGAGGGCGTCGAGGAGGGCGGGTCCGCCGGGGCGGCGGTCCTCGCGGGCGGCGGCGGTGCCGACGGCGGCGGCGACGGTGAGGAAGGCGGCGGCGGTGTGCGCGGCGCGCAGCCGGGCCACGAGCCGGCGCCCGTACCAGAAGCCGGGGCGGCCGAGCGCGCTGTGGTAGGTCTCCCCGCCTTCTCCGTCGGTCCCCGTGCCCTCGCCGTCGGTCCCCGTGCCCTCGCCGTCGCTCCCCGGCGGTGGCGGCTGGGACTCGTAGGCGCTCCAGGTGCGGTGGGAGAGGTACCAGAGCAGTCCGGTGAGGGCACTCGGCACGAGCGCGGCCAGCGCGAGCCGGCGGCCCGGCTCGCTCCACCAGCCGTCCCCGGATCCGGAGGGCGACAGGAAGCCGAGCCAGGTGTGCCGTTCGGCGCAGGCGGGGGTGCCCGCGCACTGCCAGGCGGCGAGGTCGAGGGCGACCTCGCAGGCGGCGGCGACCAGCAGGACGGTGAGGCTGAGTCCGGCGAGCCGCACCAGGAGCCCGTACAGGCGTACGGTGCGCGGGCGCCGGCCCTCGCTGGTGGGCCGCATCCAGTGGGCCAGGTTGACCACCATGAACGGCAGGAGCAGCAGCCACAGGGCGCGCGAGCCGTTGCCGGAGGTGAGGTTGCACCAGACGTAGGCCTCGGGCACCGGTGCCTCGCCGTGCTCGGCGGCGGGCCGTTCCTCGGCGTCGACGTCGTCGATGCGGCGGAACACGGCGGCCGTGTCGTCGCCGGTGACCCGGACCGTGCGCGGATCGTCCAGCATCTCCTCGGGAGTGGTGCCGCCGACCCCGTGGACCAGGAGTTCCAGGGTGTTCTGTGCCGCTGTGTCTTTCACCGTTACGCACTTCCCCCGCGCGCGGTGCGCGCCTGTGACCGGCCTCTGCCTTCATGTCATGTGCAGGCACAGGATTGCCGTTGTGGGGCGCGGTCACACCTGTGGGGCCGGATTGTCCTCAGGACGCGTGACGCGCGGGGGTGGGAATCCGGTGCGCGGGCGGTGGCGCGGATGCCGGGGGGCCGTGCGAGGATGGGGCGTCCTTCGCCACCGCCGCCCTCGGTACGCGCCGGTCGGAGCCGGTGCGGACGCCGTGCGGCGGGTGGGTGCGGGGGCGCCGGTCGGAGTCGGGACGAGGAAAGGATCCGCAGGGGACGTGAGCGAGAATCAGAACCTGCTCGCGGAGCAGCGCCGCACCCTGATCCTCGACGAGGTACGCCGCCGCGGCGGCGTCCGGGTCAACGAGCTGACGCGCAAGCTCGGTGTCTCCGACATGACGGTCCGCCGGGACCTCGACGCGCTGGCCCGCCAGGGTGTGCTGGAGAAGGTGCACGGCGGCGCGGTGCCGGTGGTCGAGGCGAGCACGCACGAGCCCGGCTTCGAGGCCAAGTCGGGCCTGGAGCTGACCGCCAAGGAGGACATCGCGCGGGCGGCGGCCGAACTGGTCGCGCCGGGCACCGCGATCGCCCTCTCGGGCGGCACGACGACCTACGCGCTGGCGCATCATCTGCTGGACGTCCCTGACCTCACCGTCGTCACCAACTCGGTGCGCGTGGCCGACGTCTTCCACTCCTCGCAGCGCGCCCTGGGCCGTCGGCAGGGAGCGGCCACGGTGGTGCTGACCGGCGGGGTGCGCACCCCCTCGGACTCCCTGGTGGGCCCGGTCGCCGACCAGGCCATCGCGGCGCTGCACTTCGACATGCTGTTCCTCGGGGTCCACGGGATATCCGCGGAGGCGGGCCTGTCCACGCCCAACCTGGCCGAGGCGGAGACCAACCGGCGGCTGGTGCAGTCCGCGCGACGTGTGGTGGTGATCGCCGACCACACCAAGTGGGGCACGGTGGGCCTGAGTTCCTTCGCCACGCTGGAGCAGGTGGACACGCTGGTGACCGACTCGGGATTGCCGGGCGAGGCCCGGGCGGAGATCGCGGAGCACCTCGACCGGCTGGTGGTCGCCGGGGAACCGGAGGACCGGGAGACACCCGGGGAGGCGCCGGGGACGGCGGAGGAATCGGGCTGAGGCACGGGGCGGAGCGGGCATTCCCCGCGCCCCCGCGCTCCTGGTGCGCCCCGCTCGGTCCGGGCGCGGCCCGCTCAGTCAGGCCACGCCCCCGTGCGCAGCAGGACGTCGATCGCGGCCGCGTGGGGGGCGATGTCCATTCCCTCCTTCGCGAGCCAGGCGTCGGAGTAGTACTTGTCCAGATAGCGCTCCCCCGGGTCGCACAGCAGGGTGACCACGCTCCCCCGGCGCCCCTCGGCCACCATCTCCGCGACGATCCTCAGCGCGCTCCACAGCCCGGTGCCCGTGGAGCCGCCCGCCTTGCGGCCCGTGAGGCGGTCCAGGGCGCGCACGGCGGCGACGGCGGCCGCGTCCGGCACCTTCATCATGCGGTCGACGGCGTGCGGCACGAAGCTGGGCTCCATGCGCGGCCGGCCGATCCCCTCGATGCGTGAGCCCCGTTCGCAGACGACGTCCGGGTCGCCGGTCGTCCAGCCCTCGAAGAAACAGGAGTTCTCCGGGTCGGCGACGCAGACGCGGGTGTCGTACTGCATGTAGTGGACGTACCGGGCGATGGTCGCGGAGGTGCCGCCGGTGCCGGCCGTGGCGACGACCCACGCGGGTTCGGGGAACCGCTCCCGTTCGAGCTGGCGGAAGACGGACTCGGCGATGTTGTTGTTGCCGCGCCAGTCCGTGGCCCGTTCCGCGTAGGTGAACTGGTCCATGTAGTGGCCGCCGGTCTCCGCCGCGAGGCGGGCGGACTCCTCGTACATCGTGCGCGAGTCGTCGACGTAGTGGCACCGTCCGCCGTGGAACTCGATCAGGCGGATCTTCTCGGCGCTCGTGGTCCGCGGCATGACCGCGATGAACGGCACGCCGATCAGCTTGGCGAAGTACGCCTCCGAGACGGCCGTGGAACCGCTGGAGGCCTCGATCACCGGGCGGTCGGGCCGGATCCAGCCGTTGCACAGGCCGTAGAGGAAGAGCGAGCGGGCCAGGCGGTGCTTGAGGCTGCCGGTGGGATGCGTCGACTCGTCCTTGAGGTACAGGTCGACGCCCCAGTGCTCGGGCAGCGGGAACAGCAGGAGGTGGGTGTCGGCCGAGCGGTTGGCGTCCGCCTGGACCTTGCGGACGGCTTCCTTGAGCCAGCGCCGGTAGGGCACGTCGGTGCGGTCGACGTCGAGGGTGGCGCCGGGGTGGTCGGTGGGGGTGGTGCTCACGCCGGGACTCCTTACGCGGTGCGCCGAGGCTGCCTCCGTGCGCCCGGACGTCTCGATGATAGACAGCTTGCGCACGCTTCTCACCTGCATAAACACCTCTTTGGGAGGCTCAAAGGGCGGCCTGGGGGCCGGGGCGGGCACAGCGGGGGCGCGTGCGCGTGTGTGCGCCCGGCGGCGCGCGGTGCACCCCTGATGCGCACTGGTGCTCGGGGCCGTGCGCGGGCAGACTGCACGGCGCGGGACCGTTCGGCCGCCCGCGCCGGCCGGGCCGTACGACCGGGCCGGGTCCCGGACAGCTGTGCGACCGCGCCCGCGCGGGACCACCACGGAGGACCACCCAGGCGCACGAGGGGGCGGAACACCATGCCTGAACCGGAGTTCACGGCCAGAGGCGTGCGGATCGGCAAGGGTCTGCGGTCCCTGACCAGGGCGGGGCAGATCCGGATCAGTGAGGGCCGGGTGCGGCTGCTCACCAGCTACGGCAGCGAGATCGACAGTGCGCCGGTACAGGCGGTGCGCGCGTCCACTCCGCGGTTCGGTGCCGGGGACCGGGCCCGCGCGGATCTGGGCGGGACGCGGTACTCGCTGACCCTCGGCGAGAGCGATCCCGACCCGGGGACGCCGGGGACGCCCTCGGCGCGGCGGTTCGTCGAGGCGGTCCGCAGGGCCGCCGGCCGCGGCCGCTGAGCGGCGCGGGCATCGCGAGGTCGCGAGTTGCGCTTCCGAACCCCGTGCGTCACGCTGGTCGCACGTCACTCTGGGTTTACCGGCGATCACGCTGAAGAACCAGCCCGCCGGCCACGACAAGCGGGCGGCCGAGGTACACAGCCGCCCCGAGCCAGGCGGCACGGGTACCTGCCGCCCCGACCAGCGGACGGCCGTCGTACGCGGCCGTCACCCCCACAGCGGTCGCCGGACGTGGACCGCGCAGCACCAGGCGGCGTATTACACGCGGCCACCACGCAGGATCCGTTCTCGTCTTCTTCCGGACCTCAATTCGGGGAGTCGCAGCCGTGATCAGCCAGCGAAGCAGGCACTGCACGGTGGAGCTCCAAGCCCTGCCGTCGCGGATCGGCCAGGTCCGCAGAATCGTATCGGCGCAATTGCGCTACTGGCATCTGGACGCCCTCATCGACCGGGCCTCGCTCGGCGTGACCGAGTTGCTCACCAACGTGCACCGGCATGCCGAGCCCGACAAGACGTGCACCGTGGAGATCGAGCTGCTGCTCGACCGTCTGACGGTCTCGGTGCACGACCACGACCCCCGGCTGCCCGCCGTCTGCGAGGCGGAGCCCGGCTCCACCTGCGGGCGCGGGCTGGCGATGGTCGCCGAACTCAGCGAGAGCTGGGGCGTGCGGCCGGACGGGGAGGAGGGGAAGGTGGTCTGGTTCGAACTGTCGGCGTGCGTGCCGGTGGTCTCGATGGCCGACCTCGCCTCCACGGACACGAAGGACCTCTCCGCGAGGGGGAGCGTCCCCGGGCACCTGGTGGAACGGACGGTGGTCCGTTCGGCGGCGGTGCCGGGGTGACGGCGGCACGCGCCGCCGGGGCGGTGCGCGTGCGCACGCCCCCGGCGGGAGCGTGACGGGCGCGCCGGCCGAACACCGGCGGCGGTGGCCTCGCCCTCATGCGGCGGAGCCGTGAACCGGCACGGCACCCGTGCCCCCGACGGGGCCCGGGTGCCGGTCGCCCTCATGCCGCCGGGGGTTTGCCGACGGCGCCGAAGTGCTCCTCCAGGACGGAGGCGCGACGCCAGTACTCGTCCTCGTCGATCTCGCCGGAGGCGAACCGGCGGCCGAGGACCGCGAGGGGGGAGTCGCCCCTCGGCCGCCCGGGGTCCGCGGAGCGCCACGGCGGGCCGCCGCGCCGGCCGGTGCGGCGCAGCAGCGTCACGCCGGCGACCACGACCGCCGCCCAGATCAGCGGGAAGAACAGGATCCACGGGCCGGGCCCGCCGTCCCAGTGCGCCAGGGTCTGCATCTCGGGTCATCTCCTCGGTGGGTGTGCCGTTGTGCGATGCCCTCAGAGTCGCCCCCGCACGGGGTCCGCGTCGTCGTACGGCCGGCGGCGCCGTGCCTACCGCGCGGGGAGTACGCGACGGCCGGGTTCGCTGCTTCCTTTTCCCTCCTGGACTTCTGTAACTACTGGTATGTACGGTCACCGCATGAGTACGCGGGAGAGACTCGTCGAGTCCGCGCGCGACCTGTTGTGGGAGCGCGGTTACGTGGGCACCAGCCCCAAGGCGATCCTGGAGCGCGCGGGCGCCGGCCAGGGCAGCATGTACCACCACTTCACGGGCAAGTCCGATCTGGCGCTGGCCGCGATCACCCGTACCGCCGAGGAGATACGCGCGGCCGCGGCCGCCGTCCTGCACGGCCCCGGCACGCCGTACGCGCGCGTGACCGCGTATCTGCGGCGCGAGCGCGACGTCCTGCGCGGCTGCCCGGTCGGACGGCTGACCATGGACCCGGAGGTGATCGCGAGCGAGGAGCTGCGCGCCCCCGTCGACGAGACGCTGGACTGGCTGCGCGCGGAGCTCGCCGCCCTCGTCGAAGAGGGCAAGGAGCAGGGCGAGTTCGCCTCCTCGCTGGACGCCGAGGAGGTGGCGGCGGCGATCGTGGCGACGGTCCAGGGCGGCTACGTCCTCGCCCGCGCCTCGGGCTCCCCCGCCGCCTTCGACACCGGGGTGCGCGGACTGCTCTCCCTGCTGCGGCCCGCCGACCGGGGAGACACGTGATGCAGGCGATGCAGTACGAGGTCACCCTGCCCGCCGACTACGACATGGGGATCGTCCGCGCCCGGGTCGCCCGCCTCGGGCACGCGCTCGACGACTGGGAGGGGCTCGGCCTCAAGGCGTACCTCGTGCGCGAGCGCGGGGTGGACGGCTCCCCGGTCAACCAGTACGCCCCGTTCTACCTGTGGCACGAGGCGCGCGGCATGAACGCCTTCCTGTACGGGGGCCCGTTCCAGGGCCTCGTCGACGACTTCGGGCGTCCTTCGGTCCGCCAGTGGACGGGGCTGTGGTACGAGGAGAGCGCGGTCGTCGGCGCCGAGGCGCGGTACGCGGTGCGGCACCGCGCACCGGTGCCCGCGGGAAGGGCGCTCGCCGAGGTGGCGCAGGAGGCGATGCACGAGGCGGGGCTGCTGGTGGCGCTGGACGGCGCGGTCTGCGCGGCCGTGGCCGTCGACTCCCGGCACTGGGAGGTGGTGCGGTTCTCGCTGTGGGAGCACGGGACGCCGGAGACGGACGGCGACGTCTACCAGGTGCTGCGGCTGTCCGCGCCGGGACGGGACCGGCTGCCGCGCGGACGGCAGTGGTGAGGCCGAGGGGGCCCGGCATCGGGTCCGGCGCCGCGGGCGGGGACTTCGGCGGCACGGCGGCGGCCGGGTCGTCGGGGGCTTCTCGCCCGGGCGGGGATCGCGCGCGGCCGGGTCGCGCCCGCGGTGCCTGAGGCCTCTCGTCCGCCGGTCGGCGCCGGCACTCGCTCGTCCGCCGGTCGATGCCGGAGGTCACTGTTCCTACCGCCGGTGCCCGAGTCCGCTCGTCCGCCCGCCGGTGTCAGACGCCCGCGAGTGCCGTCAGCGGGTCGTCCAGGACCGGCTGCCAGGCCAGCTCGGCCGCCCCGACCAGGCTGTTGTGGTCCAGGGTGCACGGCAGGATGGGGACACCGCCGCTGCGCCCCCACAGGCTGCGGTCGGCGACGACGGCGCTCAGCCGGTCGGGATCGGTGTCCAGCAGGGTGCGGTGCAGACCGCCGAGGATAATGCGGTCCGGGTTGAGGATGTTGACCAGCCCGGCGAGTCCCAGGCCGAGCCGGTCGATCAGCGCCTCGGTGGCGGCGCGCACGGCCGGGTCCTCGGCGTGGTGGGCGCGGATCAGGTCGTTCGCCTGCTGCAGCAGGGACAGTTCGGGTCCGGGGTCGCGGCCCGCGGCGGTGAGGAGGGCCAGCGGATCGGCCTCGACATCGAGGCAGCCGCGGCTTCCGCAGTGGCAGGGACGTCCCTCGGGGTTGACGGTGAGGTGCCCCACCTCCAGGGCGAGGCCCGAACTCCCGGTGTGCAGCCGCCCGTCGAGCACCAGGGCGCCGCCCACGCCGCGGTGTCCGGTGGCCACGCAGAGCAGGTGGCGGGCGCCCCGTCCGGCGCCGTGCCGGTGTTCGGCGAGGGCGGCGAGGTTGACGTCGTTGGCGGCGAAGGCGGGACCCTCGATGCCGGCCGCGCGCACGCGTTCCGCGAAGATCTCCCGCACGGGGGAGCCGGCCGGCCAGTCCACGTGCATCGGGTTGAGCGCGAGCCCCTCCGGTTCGGCCACGGCGGCCGGGACGGCGAGACCGGCCCCCACGCAGCGCAGGCCGGTCGCGCGGAGCAGGTCGGCGCCCGCCTCGACGACGGAGCCGAGCACCTTCGCCGGATCGGCCTCGACGGTCTCGCAGCCGGGGGCCGTGGCCACGATGCGGCCGCCGAGGCCGACGAGGGCGGCGCGGTACCCGTCGGCGTGGACCTGGGCGGCCAGGACGACGGGGCCGTCCTCGGCGACCTCCAGACGGTGCGAGGGGCGGCCCTGGGAGCCGGCGGCGGCACCGGGGTGGGCGTCGACACGGATCAGGCCCAGCGCCTCCAGCTCGGCGGCGACCGCGCCGGCGGTCGCGCGCGTGACGCCGAGGGCGGTGGTCAGGACGGCACGGGTGGGGGCACGGCCGGTGTGCACGAGTTCGAGCGCGGGACCGAGGGCACCGCGGCCCCGGTCCAGGCGTGCCCGGGTGTTCCCTTCCCCCGTCGCGCGCGGGGCCGCATTGCCGCTCATGAGGGCGAGTCTCCCATGATCCGCGGGTGCCGACGGCGCCCCGGGGCGCTCCCCGGCCGCTCCGATAGCCTGGGCACGCGATGAACGACCCCATGACCACCCCCCAGGGCACCTATCACCTCACCCGCTTCCCCGAGGACCCCCGCGACCGGCTGCGCGCCTGGGACGCCGCCGACGCGTACCTGCTCCGCCATCTCGCGGCGGCCGGCGTCCTCGAGGAGGCCGGGGGCGACTCCGAGGGTGCCGGGGTCGCCTCGCGCACCGCGTTTCCCGCCGTGGTCGTCCTCGGCGACCGGTGGGGAGCGCTCACCACCGCGCTCGCCCCGCACCGCCCCACGCAGGTCACCGACTCCTTCCTCGCCCGGCAGGCCACCCTCGCCAATCTCGCGCGGGCCGGCGTCGACCCGGCGGCCGTGCGCCTGCTCACCACCCAGGACCCGCCCCCGGACACGATCGACGTCCTCCTCGTCCGCGTGCCCAAGAGCCTCGCGCTGCTGGAGGACCAACTGCACCGACTGGCCCCGGCCGTGCGCCCGGACACCCTCGTCCTCGGCTCGGGCATGGTGAAGGAGATCCACACCTCGACGCTGCGGACCTTCGAACGGATCCTCGGCCCGACCCGCACCTCCCTCGCCGAGCAGAAGGCCCGGCTGATCCACTGCGCCCCCGAGGCGCACGCCTCCCGCGGGCGCAGCCCCTGGCCGTACCGCTACGCGCTCCCGGACGGCATCGGCGTGCTGTCGGGGCGGCCGGTCACCAACCACGCGGGCGTCTTCTGCGCGGACCGGCTCGACATCGGCACCCGCTTCTTCCTGCGTCACCTCCCCCGGGCCCGCGCCGGGCAGCGTGTGGTGGACCTGGGCTGCGGCAACGGGATCGTGGGTACCGCGGTGGCCCTCGCCGAACCCGGCGCCGACGTGCTGTTCGTGGACGAGTCCTACCAGGCGGTGGCCTCGGCCGAGGAGACGTACCGGGAGAACACCGCGGGCGCGGACCGCGCAGGCGGGGCGGAGTTCCTGGTCGGCGACGGTCTCGCGGAACTCGCCCCGGGCGGGGTCGACCTCGTGCTGAACAACCCGCCGTTCCACTCGCACCAGGCCACCACCGACGCCACCGCCCGGCGCATGTTCACGCAGGCCCGCCGTGCCCTGCGGCCGGGCGGGGAGCTCTGGGTGGTCGGCAACCGCCACCTGGGCCACCACCTCACCCTGCGCCGCCTGTTCGGGAACAGCGAACTGGTCGCGAGCGACCCGAAGTTCGTGGTCCTGAGGGCCGTGAAGAAGTGACCGCGCGCGGTGGACGGGCGCCGCTCCGGCGGTGACCGCCCGCCCGATGATGCCGCACGGCTCCTTGCCCCGCTGTCGACAGCGCTTCTAGTCTGATTTTGTGCCGCAAATAAACAAAGCCCGCTCGCACACCGTCGTGCCGGGCCGCACCACCGACCTCGTCCGCCTCCGCATCACACTGACCACCTTCTTCGCCCTCGACGGCTTCGTCTTCGCCGGCTGGGTCGTACGCATCCCCGCCATCAAGGCGCAGACCGGCGCCTCCAACAGCGCCCTGGGGCTGGCGCTGCTCGGGGTCTCGGCCGGGGCCGTCGTCACGATGACGCTCACCGGCCGCCTCTGCCGCAGGTTCGGCAGCCACCCGATGACCGTCGTCTGCGCGGTTCTGCTCTCCCTCAGTATCGCCCTGCCGCCCCTCACCCACTCGGTCTGGGCGCTGGGCGCGGTGCTGTGCGTCTTCGGCGCGGCGTACGGCGGGATCAACGTCGCCTTCAACAGCGCGGCCGTGGACCTGGTGGCCGCGCTGCGGCGGCCGATCATGCCCACCTTCCACGCGGCCTTCAGCCTGGGCGGAATGGTCGGGGCCGGACTCGGCGGCCTGGTCGCGGGGTCGCTGACGCCGACGTGGCACCTGTCCGGTCTCACCGTGATCGGTCTGATCGTGACCGCCGTGACGGGTCGGGTGCTGCTGCGTCTGGACCCGCCCGCGGCCCCGGAGCCGGTGCCGGAGGAACAAGGGGGCCCGCCCCGCTCGCAGCCGCGCACCCGCGCGCTGGTGGTCACCTTCGGGCTGATCGCCCTGTGCACCGCCTACGGCGAGGGGGCCATGGCCGACTGGGGCGCGCTCCATCTGGAGCAGGACCTCGACGCCGCCCCGGGCGTCGCGGCGGTGGGGTACTCCTGCTTCGCCCTCGCCATGACCGCCGGCCGGTTGACCGGAACGGTCCTGCTGGAACGGCTGGGCCGGACCCGGACCCTGGTGGCCGGGGGCGCGACGGCCGCGGGCGGCATGCTGCTCGGTTCCCTCGCCCCCTCCGTCTGGGCCGCCCTGCTCGGCTTCGCCGTCACCGGGCTCGGGCTCGCCAACATCTTCCCCACCGCGGTGGAACGCGCCGGTGCGCTCGGGGGGCCCGGCGGCGTCGCCACCGCGTCCACGCTCGGCTACGGCGGCATGCTGCTCGGGCCGCCCGCGATCGGCTTCATGGCGGAGTGGGCCTCCCTGCCCACCGCGCTCACCAGCGTCGCCGCGCTGGCCGCGGTCGCCGCCCTCATCGCCTTCCTCACCCGCCGCGCGGCCCGGTCCTGACCCCGGGGCCGAACCTCCCGCGAAGCCCCCGACGCCCGTGCGCGGGCCCCCTCCCCGTCGAAACCCCTGCCGCGGATGCCCGGACGTCGGCCAGACTGCGCCCATGGACACCGCTCCCCTGGACACTGCCTCCTTCCTCGAGACGCTCGACCACGAGGGCCGGCTGCTCGGCGGCATCGCCGAGGAGACCGGCCCCGGGGCCGAGGTGCCGACCTGCCCCGGCTGGCGGATGCGCGACCTGCTGGGACACACCGGCGCGATCCACCGCTGGGCCCGCGCCTTCCTCGCCGAGGGCCACACCTCGGCCCGGCCCCAGGAGGAGGCCCCGGATCTGGACGGGGAGGCCCTCCTCGCCTGGTACCGCGAGGGCCACCGCCGGCTCCTCGACACGCTCGCCTCCGCCCCTGCCGACCTGCGGTGCTGGACGTTCCTGCCCGGCGCCGGCGCCCCGGTCGCCTTCTGGGCGCGGCGCCAGGCGCACGAGACGGCCGTGCACCGTATCGACGCCGAGGCCGCGCGGGGCGCCGACCCGGCCGCCCTCGCCGTGGACCCCGCCCGCGGGTTCGCGCCCGGGTTCGCCGCCGACGGCGTCGACGAGTTGCTGCGCGGCTTCCACGCCCGGCCCCGGAGCCGGGTACGGACGGCGGAGCCCCGCGTCCTGCGCGTACGCGCCACCGACGTCCCGGACGCCGTGTGGACCGTACGGCTCTCGCCCGAGCCCCCCGCCGCCGAGCGGGGTGCCACCGCCGAGGCCGACTGCGAGCTGGCCGGGCCCGCCGCCGTCCTGTACCTCGCCCTGTGGAACCGCGCCCCGGTCCCCTCCGTCACCGGCGACACCGCGCTCGCCGGCCTCTGGCGGACGGCCTCGGCCGTCGGCTGAGGCGGTCCGGCCCGGCGCGGCGCGGTCCGGCCCGGCGCGGTCCGGCCCGGCGCGGTCCGGCCCGGCCCGGCGCGGGCCCGGACGGTTCCCCTCACCCCAGCCATCCCGGCCGTACCAACCCCGACTCGTAGGCCAGCACGACGAGTTGTGCGCGGTCGCGGGCGCCCAGTTTGACCATCGTGCGGCTGACGTGGGTCTTGGCGGTCAGCGGGCTGACGACGAGGCGGCGCGCGATCTCCTCGTTGGACAGCCCCAGTCCGACCAGGGCCATCACCTCCCTCTCCCGCTCGGTGAGCCGGGCGAGCGAGGCGGCCGCCGCGGGTTCCTTGGAGCGCGCGGCGAACTCCGCGATCAGCCGCCGGGTCACCCCGGGCGAGAGCAGCGCGTCCCCCTCGACCACCGCCCGCACCGCGCGCAGCAGTTCGGCCGGCTCGGTGTCCTTGACGAGGAAGCCGGAGGCGCCGGAGCGGATCGCCTCGAAGACGTACTCGTCGAGTTCGAAGGTGGTCAGCATGATCACCTTGACTCCGGCCAGCCGTTCGTCCCCGGTGATGCGGCGGGTGGCGGCGAGACCGTCGAGCACCGGCATCCGGATGTCCATCAGGACGACGTCGGGGCCGAGGGCGCGCACCGCCCCCAGTGCCTCCTCCCCGTCGGCTGCCTCGCCCGCCACCTCGATGTCCGGCTGGGCGTCGAGCAGGGCCTTGAACCCCGCCCTGACCAGCGACTGGTCGTCGGCGAGCAGTACGCGGATCACCGTTCCTCCTCGGGTGGGCCGTGGGACGCCCGGGGTTCACGGGTGCCCTCGGCCGGAGGTGCGCGCAGGGGCAGGACGGCGAGCACCCGGAAGCCGCCGTCCACCCGCCGGCCCGCCTCGATCGTGCCGCCGAGAGCCGCCGCCCGCTCGCGCATGCCGGCCAGGCCGTTGCCGCTGCCACCGGCGTCGGCACCGGTCGCGGGGCCGTCGTCGTCGATCCGCAGCCGCAGGACGCCCCCGCCGGAGGAGATCCGGATCCGCGCCTGTCGCGACCCGGAGTGCCGTACGACGTTGGTGAGCGCCTCCTGGACGATGCGGAAGGCGGCCAGGTCCGCGCCCGGCGGCAGCTTCGGCGGGGTGCCCTCGACCTCGACGGTCAGCCCGGCGTCGGCGGCCTGCGCGACCAGTTCGGGCAGGCGGTCCAGGCCCGGTGCCGGCGCCCGGGGCGCCTCGCCCGGCGTGCGCAGTCCCTCGAGCACCTGCCGCACCTCCCCGAGGGCTTCCTTGCTGGCCGACTTGATGGTGGTGAGCGCGGTGCGGGCCTGCTCGGGATCGGAGTCGAGCAGTGCCAGACCCACGCCCGCCTGCACGTTGATCACGGAGATGCTGTGCGCGAGGACGTCGTGGAGTTCCCGGGCCATCCGCAGCCGCTCCTCGTCGGCTCGGCGCCGGGCGGCCTGGGCCCGTTCCGCCCGTTCGCGGGCCCACTGCTCCCGCCGTACGCCCGCGAGTTCGCTGACCGCCACGACCGTCGCCACCCAGGCGGCCACCACGGCCTCCTGTCCCCAGGGGGCGGCGGAGTCGCCCGAGGGCGGCAGCAGGCGGTACAGCCAGTGGGCCAGCACGACGTGCCCCGCCCACAGCATCGCCGCCGCGGCCCAGGCCGCCCGTCTGTGCCCGCTCACCACGGCGCCGAAGCAGGCGAGGGCGACCGTGAGGAACACCGGTCCGTAGGGATATCCGGCCCCGAGGTAGACCATGACCACCGCGGCCGTGGTGAAGACGACGGCCACCGGGTGGCGCCGGCGCCACAGCAGCGCCGCGCAGGCGAGCAGGAGCAGCACCAGCGCGAAGGGGTCGAGCGCCGCGCGTGCGCCGCCCCGCTGTCCCTGGGCGGCGGCATGGGTGCCGACCAGCACGAGGGCGGTCAGGAGCACGGTGGAGGGCCACGGCAGCCGGTGCCCGGCGGGCGCGGACGGCTCGCCGACGCCGGCGTGCCCCCCGGCAGCGCTCCTGGCGCCGGGTCCGCCGCCGCTCCCCACGTCCTCGTCCTGGCCGTGCCACCAGGGCGGCCCGGGCCGGGGCGCGGGCCACCACGCCGGGGCCCGCACGCGTCGCTCCTTCATGCCCGTCACGCTAGACGGCACCGGGTACGCGCCGCGTCACCCTCGCGGGGCGATCATCGGTACTCCCCCGGTAGTACGGGTATGACAGGGGCGGCGAACAGAAGGGCGCCGGGCGGCCGCCTACCGGTCGAAGGCCGTCAGCGCCCGCTGGGCCAGCGGGTGGCTGCGGATCAGTTCGCCCAGCGTCGTGGCGCCGCGGGTGATGTCGGTGAACGCCTTCCACGCCGGGCGGAAGCCGGTGAGCGCCGCGTGGAACAGTCCCGGACGGCGCTCGAAGGCCTTCAGCATCCGCCTGCCGACGCTCATCTCCACGCCCAGCCCCGCCTTGATGGCGAAGGCGTAGTTGAGGGCCTGCCGGCGGGCGTCCACCGCGTCGTGCGCCTCGGAGATCCGCACCGCCCACTCCCCCGCGAGCCGTCCGGAGCGCAGGGCGAAGGAGATGCCCTCGCGGGTCCACGGTTCCAGGAGCCCCGCCGCGTCCCCGCACACCAGCACCCGTCCGCGGGTCAGCGGCGAGTCCTCGGCGCGGCAGCGGGTCAGGTGGCCGGAGGAGACGCTGGGTTCGAAGCCGGACAGGCCGAGCCGGGCGACGAAGTCCTCCAGGTACCGCTTGGTCGCGGCGCCCTCGCCGCGCGCGGAGATCACGCCGACGGTGAGCGTGTCCCCCTTGGGGAAGACCCAGCCGTAACTGCCGGGCATGGGGCCCCAGTCGATGAGTACCCGGCCCTTCCAGTCCTCGGCGACCGTCTCGGGCACGGGGATCTCCGACTCGAGGCCGAGGTCGACCTGGTCCAGCTTGACCCCGACGTGGGCTCCTATGCGGCTGGCGCTGCCGTCGGCGCCGACGACCGCGCGGGCCAGCACCGTCTCGCCGCCCTGGAGGACGACGGCGACCGTGCGCCGGTCGGGTACGGCCGCGCCGTGCTGTTCGACCCGGACGACGGTGGCGCCGGTGCGCAGTTCCGCGCCCGCCTTCTGCGCGTGTTCGACCAACTGCTGATCGAATTCGGGCCGGTTGATGAGACCGAAGAGCATCTGCCGGGAGCGGCGGGTGCGGGTGAAGCGGCCGTTGTTCGAGAAGGTGACCGCGTGCACCTTGTCCTTGAACGGCAGGTCGAAGCCGGGGGGCAGGGTGTCCCGCGAGGGTCCGATGATGCCGCCGCCGCACGTCTTGTAACGGGGCAGGTCCGCCTTCTCCAGCAGCAGCACGCTGCGTCCCGCGACCGCCGCGGCGTAGGCCGCCGAGGCCCCGGCGGGCCCCGCACCCACCACGACCACGTCCCACACCCGTTGCGTGCCTTCCGCCGAAGAGTTCTCGCTGCTCACGATGGTCTACTGCTCCCGATCAAGCCGCCTGCCGCACCTGTCCCACGCATCCTACGGTGGCCGCGGGCGCGGGCCGTTGTGGGAGGATCGACAGCGTGCGCGCGGCGCGCATCCGTAAGAGTCCACGCACCGCACGATCACAGGCAAAAAGACAGTCTCGAAAGTTGAACGTCGCACCCACAAGGAGCGTGCCCATGCCGTCGAATTCGGTCGCCGAGACCGTTGCCTCGCTGCTGCCCAGGGCGAGGGAGGAGCTCACCGAACTGGTGGCCTTCCGCTCGGTGGCGGACTTCGAGCAGTTCCCGAAGAGCGAGAGCGAGGCCGCGGCACGCTGGATCAGCGAGGCGCTGCGCACCGAGGGCTTCCAGGACGTGGCCGTGCTCGACACCCCCGACGGCACGCAGTCGGTGTACGGCTTCCTGCCGGGCCCCGAAGGCGCCCGCACCGTCCTGCTGTACGCGCACTACGACGTGCAGCCGCCGCTGGACGAGGCGGCGTGGAGCACGCCGCCGTTCACGCTGACCGAGCGCGGGGGCCGCTGGTACGGGCGGGGCGCGGCGGACTGCAAGGGCGGCGTGATCATGCACCTGCTGGCACTGCGGGCCCTGAAGGCGAACGGCGGCGTGCCGGTCAACGTCAAGGTGATCGTGGAGGGTTCGGAGGAACAGGGCACGGGCGGTCTGGAGCGGTATGCCGAGGAGCACCCGGAGCTGCTCGCCGCCGACGCCGTCGTGATCGGCGACTCGGGGAACTTCCGGGTCGGCCTGCCCACCGTGACGACGACGCTGCGGGGCATGACCATGCTGCGCATCGGGGTCGACACCCTGGAGGGCAATCTGCACTCCGGCCAGTTCGGCGGCGCGGCCCCGGACGCCCTCGCCGCTCTCATCCGGGTGCTGGACTCGCTGCGCGGCGAGGACGGCTCCACGACGGTCGACGGTCTGGACGGCGGAGCCACCTGGGAGGGACTCCAGTACGAGGAGGCCCAGTTCCGCAAGGACGCCAAGGTCCTCGACGGCGTCGGGCTGATCGGCTCGGGCACGGTCGCCGACCGCATCTGGGCGCGTCCGGCGGTCACGGTCCTCGGCATCGACTGCCCGCCCGTGGTGGGTGCCACCCCGTCGGTCCAGGCGAGCGCCCGCGCGCTGGTCAGCCTGCGGGTGCCGCCGGGTGTGGACGCCGTGGAGGCGACCAAGCTGCTGCAGACCCACCTGGAGAACCGCACGCCGTGGGGTGCCCGGGTGACGGTGGAACAGATCGGCCAGGGCCAGGCGTTCCGCGCCGACACCCGCAGCCCGGCGTACGCGGCGATGGCGGAGGCGATGGCCGAGGCCTACCCGGGCGAGGAGATGCAGCAGGCGGGACAGGGCGGCTCCATCCCGCTGTGCAACACGCTCGCCTCGCTGTACCCGGAGGCGGAGATCCTGCTGATCGGCCTGAGCGAGCCGGAGGCGCAGATCCACGCGGTCGACGAGAGCGTCTCGCCCGAGGAACTGGAGCGGCTGTCGGTCGCCGAGGCGCTGTTCCTGCGCGCGTACGCGGCGAACTGACCGAGGACGTCGTTCGCGCCGTCGGACCCCGGCGCGTGCGGTGGCGGCCGCCGTACGCGCGTCCGCGGGGCTCTCGGCGCCCGAGCCGGAGGAAATGCCGTACCCGTGTGGCGCGCAGCCTGCCGGGGTGCCCCGCCGTCAGCCCACCGGCGTGCCCGCCTCCAGATAGAGAACCGTGTCCCGCTCGCGGGCGCGCAGGGCCCAGCGCAGGCGGGCGTAACGCACCGGCGGCAGAAGGTCGGCGGCCTCGTCCTCGGTGACGAAACGCCATGCGCGCAGTTCCGGGCCGGGCAGCAGCAGCCGGCCCCGCTCGCCTAGGTCGAGACGGCCGCCGTCGAAGAGCAGCCGCAGACCGCCGTACCCGGGCGGGTCGGGCCGCTCCCAGTCGGCGAGGAGCAGCCGGGGCACGCCGGTGAGCCGTATCCCCGTCTCCTCGGCGACCTCGCGCACCCCCGCCCGGGCCGGGGCCTCCCCCGGCTCGACGACGCCGCCGGGGAACTCCCAGCCGGGCTTGTAGGTGGGGTCGACGAGCAGCACCCTGTCCTGTTCGTCGAAGAGGAGGACGCCCGCGGCGAGCGTCTCGGCGGTCGGTTCGGGGGTCTGCACGATGTCGCGCACCGGTACGTCCCCGGTGCGCACCCCCTCGGCGATCCGCAGGGCGGCCTCGCGGGGCGTGAGGGAGCTGGTGTCGACGGTGTGGGCGTCGGCGGTGAGCCAGGAGGCGAGGGCGGCCCGGTAGGGCTCGATGTGGTCCAGCGCCCACTGGGTGACGCGCATCTCGCCGTCGGGAAGGTCCGGCGGGATCTCCCGCCCGGCTATTCGCTCGCGCAAAATCGTTTCGGCCGGGGCGAGCAGCACATGGCGCACCGGAATGCGCCGGGAGGCGAGGCCGCCGAAGATCTCGTCGCGGTACTCCTGGCGCAGCAGGGTCATCGGCACGACGAGGACGCCGCCCAGTTCGGCGAGCATCGCGGCGGCGGTGTCCACCACGAGCCGGCGCCAGATCGGCAGGTCCTGGAAGTCACCGACCTCGGCGAGGTGTTTGGGCGGCAGCAGGTGCGTGAGCGCGCCCCCGATGACCTCGGGGTCGAAGAGCGTGCTGTTCGGGATCAGGTCGATCAGTTCGCGTGCGGTCGTGGACTTGCCCGCACCGAACGCGCCGTTGACCCAGACGATCACGTTTCCCCCTCTTCTGTTCGGCCCCCTGAGGCTTGCCCGCTCCACCCTGCCACGGAAACCAGCACCGCCACGGAAACCGGCCCCCGGCGGGATGCTCCTCCATGGCCCGCCCCGCGCCCCGCGCGCACGACGGCGCCGGTGCCCGGGTGGGGCACCGGCGCCATGCCGCGGGGGCGGTGGATCAGCCGCGGTCCTCGGGGGCGTCTTCGGCCGGGCTCAGGCTGTCGTGACTCAGAGTGGTGTGGTCGACGGCGCTGAGGGTGTCGTCCATGGTGAGGCCGCCGAGGAGGCCCTGGTCGGCGGAGTGCGAGGGCGAGATCGCCGCGACGACGAACCCGGTGGCCAGGGAGGCGATGGCGAGCATGCTGCGCTTCTTCATGCCCGTCTCAACTGCGCGGGGCGCCGAAGGTCACGCCGAGAGGTGATCGACCGAACCGTGTCGGCACGCTTCCGACACAGTCGCACACGGTCTACCGTGATCGCACAGGTTCGCATTGACGCGAACATGCAAACCACGTCACCCCATCGCATCCCCGTGTCCCCCGCGCCCGACGCCGCCTCGAGGCGCCGTCGGGCCACCTCATCCCCCACCGCACCCGGCAAGGACGGAGCGAACATCACGATGCGTCACCTGTCCGGTACCACTGCCCGATCCCGTACGGCTCGATCCCGTGCGACCCGAGTCCGCAGGAGAGGAGCCGTGGGCCTGCCGGTCGTGGGCATGCTGCTCGGCGCGGCCGTCCTGACGGCACCACCGGCCACCGCCGCCCCCATGGTCTCGTCCGCACCACCCGCCGCGGCCACCACTGCCGCACCCGTCTCACCCGCCGCACCCGCCGCCGGCGGGCTTGCCGCGACCCCGCCCATGGGCTTCAACAACTGGAACTCGACGCACTGCCGGGCCGAGTTCGACGAGAAGATGGTCGAGGGGATCGCCGACATCTTCGTCGAGAAGGGCCTGAGGGACGCCGGATACCAGTACGTCAACCTCGACGACTGCTGGGCCCTGCCCGCCCGCGACGCGGACGGGCACCTCGTGCCCGATCCGGCGCGCTTCCCGCACGGCATCAAGGCGGTCGCCGACTACGTGCACGCCAAGGGCCTCAAGCTCGGCATCTACACGAGCGCGGGCACCAAGACCTGCAACAGCGCCGGTTTCCCGGGCGCCCTGGGGCACGAGTACAGCGACGCCCGGCAGTTCGCCGACTGGGGCGTGGACTATCTCAAGTACGACAACTGCAATAACCAGGGGGTGGACGCGAAGCAGCGGTACACCACCATGCGCGACGCGCTGCGGGCCACCGGCCGCCCGATCGTCTACAGCATCTGCGAGTGGGGCGAGAACAGGCCCTGGGAGTGGGCGGCGGACCTCGGCCAACTCTGGCGCACCACCGGGGACATCGACGACAGCTGGGGCTCGATGCTGTCGATCCTCAAGAAGAACCTGCCCCTCGCCCCGTACGCCGGGCCCGGGCACTGGAACGACCCGGACATGCTGGAGGTCGGCAACGGGGGCATGACGGACACCGAGTACCGCACCCACTTCTCGATGTGGTCGGTCATGGCGGCGCCGCTGCTCATCGGTGCGGACCTGCGCACCGCCTCCGACGCCACCTTCGGCATCCTCGGCAACAAGGAGGTTCTCGCCGTCGACCAGGACCCGCTCGGCAGGCAGGGCACGGTCGTCTCCTCCGAGGGCGGGCGCTGGGTCGTCGCCAAGGAGATGAAGGACGGCAGCAGGGCGGTGGCACTGTTCAACGAGAGCGGCGGCGCACAGCGCGTCGCGACGACCGCCGCCGCCGTCGGGCTGCCCCGGGCCGCCGGTTACACGGTGCGGGACCTGTGGCGGCACGAGACCCGGAACAGCGCGGGCACGCTCGCGGCGACGGTGCCCGCGCACGGCACGGTGCTCCTGCGCGTCGCGGCCGACGGGCGCTGGGCGCAGTACCCGCCCGCCGCCGAACTCGGCCTGGAGGGCTCCACGCTGACGCGGGCGGGTGGCACGGCCGACCTCACGTCGGTCCTCGGCGGCCTCGGCCGCACACCCGCCCTGGACGCCTCCGTGTCGCTCGACGCACCCGAGGGCTGGACGGTGCGGGCGCAGTCACCGACGCGGACGGCCGTACTGAGGAACGGTCACCCGCTGCGCACCTCCTGGCGGGTGAGCGTGCCCGAGGGGGCGGCGACGGGGGCGTACGACCTCACGGTGCGCGCGGCCTACCGGTCGCCGACGGGGGCGCGGGTGCGGACGGCGGTCCCGGTGAGGGCGACCGTGGCCGTGCCGCCGCCGGCGGGCACCTCGTCCCTGGGGGACCTGCCGTGGCTGTCCACGGTGAACGGGTACGGGCCCGTCGAACGCGACACCAGCAACGGCGAGGACGCGGCGGGCGACGGGCACCCGCTCACGATCGGCGGGGTGGTGTACGGGACCGGGCTCGGCGTGCACGCCGAGAGCGCGGTGGAGTTCTACGCCGCGAAGCGCTGCGAGCGGATCACGGCGGAGGTCGGCGTGGACGACGAGAAGGGGGACCGGGGCTCGGTGACGTTCGCCGTCCTGGCGGACGGCAAGGAGGTCGCCTCGACGGGGACGATGACCAACGCGATGCCGGCGCGGTCGCTCTCGGCCGATGTGAGCGGGGCGGAGGTCGTCCGGCTGGTCGTGGGCGACGCGGGGGACGGCGTCGACTCCGACCACGCCGACTGGGCGGAGGCCCGGCTGCACTGCTGACCCGGGGCCGGTCCGGGCCTCGCACGGGGCCCTACGGGGCCGTGGGCGCACGGGTCCCCCTGCTCCCGTCCTCCGGTCCCCCCGCCCCATGGTCCCCCCGTCCTACGGTCCCCCGGCAAGCCCGTTCCGCACGAGGGCCCACGAGGGCCGGAGGGACCGCACGAGGGCCGGAGGGACCGCACGGGGGCCGGAGGGACCGCACGGGGGCGGGGGGACCCGCACGGGGCCCGGGGATCCGTATGAGCGCCGAGGATCCGCACAAGGCCCGGGGACCCGCATGAGGCCCGAGGACCCGCATGCGGGGTCAGGGGAACCCGCACGACACGGCGATCCGGCCGGCGAGAGGGCCGGGGCCCGCACGGGCCCGGGGCAACCTCACTGGGCCGGAGGGACCCGCACGGGGACCGGAGGACCCCGCGCGACACGGCGCTCCGCCCGGCCGAGAGGGCCGGGGTTCCGTTCGGGGCCGGGGCCCCATGACGGCCGGGCCCCCGCGCCCGGTCCGGACGGCGGGCCGGCTACACGCCCGCCACCGTCTCCCTCTCCACGCCCGTCAGGGCCGCGGCCGCCGCGCCCACCAGGCCCGCGTCGGTGCCCATCCGGGCCGGCACCACCTCCAGGCCCTGTACGAACGACAGCGTCGCGTAGTCCGTCAGTGCCCTTCGCAGGGGAGCGAACAACACCTCGCCCGCCTTCGCCACGCCCCCGCCGATCACCGCGATGTCGATCTCGACGAGGGTCGCCGTCGCCGCGATCCCCGCGGCCAGCGCCTGCGCCGCCCGTTCGAAGGAGGCGGCCGCCACCGGGTCCCCCGCCACCGCCGCCGCGGCCACCGCCGCGGCCGAGGCGTCGCCGTCCGGCCCCGGCCGCCAGCCCCGCTCCACCGCGCGCCGCGCGATGTTCGGTCCGCTCGCGATGCGCTCCACGCACCCGCGCGCCCCGCACGGACACGCGTCACCGTCGAGGTCGACGCTGATGTGCCCGATGTGCCCGGCGTTCCCGGTCGGCCCGGGGTGCAGGCGTCCGCCGAGCACCAGTCCGCCGCCGACGCCCGTGGAGACCACCATGCACAGCGCGTTGTCGTGGCCGCGCGCCGCGCCCTGCCAGTGCTCGGCGGCCGTGATGGCGACCCCGTCGCCGATCAGGGAGACCGGCAGCCCTCCGGTCGCCGCCCGGACCCGCTCGACCAGCGGGTAGCCGCGCCAGCCCGGCACGTTGACGGGGCTGACCGTGCCCGCGGAGGCGTCCACGGGACCCGCGCTGCCGATGCCCACGGCCCGCGCCTCGCCCCACCGCGGCGAGGCGGTCAGCTCGCCGAGGACCTGTGCGACGGCCCCCATCACGGTGTCGCCGTCCTCCTGCGCGGGCGTGGCCACCTGTGCGCGCAGCAGTATCCGGCCATGGCCGTCCACCAGCGCACCTGCGATCTTGGTGCCTCCGATGTCGAGCGCGGCCACGAGGTCGGTGTGCATCAGTGTGTGGTCTCCCCAGTGTTCGTATCGGCGGGAAAGCGCAGGCCGGAGATTGCGGTGGACAGTCTCTCCCGCATCTGACAACGTTGTCCAGGCTCTATGCTCGACGCCACATCCTCATACAACCCCATGGACCGACGCATCCCGGGTGCGAACAGGAACCGTGCCGGAGCCCGTGGACGACAGGACAGGACAGCGCATCGTGCCCGAGACCGCCCGCCGAGGAGACCGCATCGCGGCCAGCCGCTACGGCAACCGCCCGACCATGAAGGACGTCGCGGCGCGTGCCGGAGTCGGTCTGAAGACCGTTTCACGCGTAGTCAACGGCGAGCCCGGGGTGACCCCGGACACCGAACGGCGCGTCCAGGAGGCCATCGACGCGCTGGGCTTCCGGCGCAACGACAGCGCCCGGGTGCTGCGCAAGGGCCGTACGGCGAGCATCGGACTCGTCCTGGAGGACTTGGCCGACCCGTTCTACGGTCCGCTCAGCCGCGCGGTGGAGGAGGTGGCACGGGCCCACGGCGCGCTGCTGATCAACGGCTCCAGCGCGGAGGACCCGGAGCGCGAACAGGAACTGGTGCTCGCGCTGTGCGCGCGGCGCGTGGACGGACTCGTCGTGATCCCCGCCGGGGACGACCACCGCTACCTGGAGCCGGAGCTGAAGGCGGGCGTGGCCACGGTGTTCGTGGACCGCCCGGCCGGCCGCATCGACGCCGACGTCGTCCTCTCCGACAGCTTCGGAGGGGCCCGCGACGGCGTCGCACACCTCATCGCCCACGGCCATCGCCGGATCGGCTTCATCGGCGACATGCCCCGCATCCACACCGCCGCCGAACGTCTGCGCGGTTACCGGGCGGCCATGGAGGACGCCGGGATAGCGGTCGCGGACACGTGGATGTCGCTCGGCGTCACCGACCCGGAGCGGGTGCGGCGGGCCGCCGAGGAGATGCTGGCCGGGCCCTCCCCGGTGACGGCGATCTTCGCGGGCAACAACCGCGTCACCGTGACCGTCGTCCGGGTCCTCGCGGAGACCGGCCGCCCGGTCGCCCTGGTCGGCTTCGACGACTTCGAGCTCGCCGACCTGCTCCGGCCGGGCGTCACCGTCGTCGCCCAGGACGCCGCCGCGCTGGGCCGCACGGCCGCCGAACGCCTCTTCCGGCAACTCGACGGCGGCCCTCTCGGCCCGGAACGGATCGACCTGCCGACCCGGCTGATCCAGCGCGGTTCCGGCGAACTGCCCCCGGCACCCTGAGCCTCCCGGGCCGCGATGCGTCGGACCGCGCAGGTCTCGCGCGGGGGCGCACCCCGGCGTACGCGCGGACACTCCGGCTCGCACCGTCGCCACGCGCCCCGTCATGCTCCAAGTCGCTCCGCCGTGGGGCCGGTCGCCGCGTCATGCCCCACGTCGCTCCACGCCGGGCCGGTCACTCCGTCGTGGGAGAGTGCCACGCATGCTGCAAGCCCGTCTGAACGGAACGCGCCGCCCCGAGGAGAGTCCCTGGGTGCCCGTGGGCGCCGGGGAGTTGGCGGCCGAGGCGCGCCGGGCCGTCGACGCGGGAGCGGCCGACATCCATCTGCACCCGCGCGACCACCGCGGGGCGGAAACCCTCGATCCCGTGGCCGTCCAGGACGTGCTGCAGGCCGCGCGCGAGGCCGTCGGCCCGAATGTCCCCGTCGGGGTGACGACCGGGGAGTGGATCGAGCCCGACCCCGCCCGTCGTGCGCGCCTGATCGGCTCCTGGACGACCCTGCCCGACCACGCCTCGGTCAACTGGCACGAGGACGGCGCCGATCTCGTCGCCCACGCCCTGCTGGAGCGCGGTGTCGGCATCGAGGCCGGGCTGTTCTCCGGCACCCGGGGGCCGGACGCCTATCTGTCCTCCCCGTTCGCCGGCCTGGCCCTGCGCCTGCTGGCCGAGGTCATCGGCGCACCCGCCGGGCGGGCCGCGGCGGAGGCCCGCGCCATGGCCGGACGGCTGACGTCGGCGACCTCGGCCCCCGTGCTGCTGCACGGCGAGGAGGACACCGCCTGGACCGTGCTGGAGACGGCCGCGGAGCTCGGGCTCGACGCCCGCATCGGCATCGAGGACTCACTCACCCTGCCGAACGGTGCTCCCGCCGAGGGCAACGCCCCCCTGGTGACGGCGGCCCGGCAGATCCTGCGTCGAGGCCGCGGGCGCCTCGCCCCCTGAGGCACCGGGCCGGGCCGGGTGCGGGCCGCGGGTCCGGGCCGCGCCCCGCTCCCGGCCACCCGCTCACCTCGCATCGTCGGATCACGGGATCTCGGCGAGCGCGGGGCGCGACAAGCCGAATCAGGCGGATGCCTGGGGCCGACGGACGCGGAGAGGTGGCCGGTTCGCACGGTTGTGGCCGAGAACGCATGGGTTCCGTTTGTGACTCGCGTCACTCCGCGAGCGTTGGCGCACCTGTCGCGCACCCCCTCCCGGGTGCCGACGCCGCAGCTCAAGGAGGACTCCGCACCCTGCCCCCTGTTGACGGCCAGCGACTGTTGAAATTCCTACAGTCACATCGCAGGTCGCATGCATGCGCGAACCGGGCGCGGGGCCGATTGAGTGACCGTCACCGGCGCACGCCGGGTCACCGACATCCCTCAACGAAGAGGACCCATGCACGAAGACGTCCACCGGGCCGACGAGGGCCCCGGTTCCGCCACGCAGGCGCCACTCCCCCTGCCGCTGGACTTCGAGGCGCACTACCTGATGAACCAGGAGGCGTGGCACTCCTACGCGCTGTACCGGCTCGGCATCAACGACGCCGCCGAACGCGCGGTGCACCGCGCCTTCCTGGAGGTGCTGCTGAACTGGGAGGCGCTGCTCAGCGAGGCGAACCTCCCCCAGCAGACGTGGAGCATCCTGCGGCGGGTGGTCGGCGACGAGGCGCTGAGCACGGCCCGCGAGGGGATCGGCGCGATGCCGAGCAGCATCGGCCTCTACCCGGCCCTGCTGAAGCTGCCGCAGCGTCAGCTCGACGTGATCATCCTGCGGTACGTCCTGCACTACAGCAGCCGGAAGACCGGCTGGTACCTCGGCATCACCGCGAGCACCGTGGACCACCACTGCCGCAAGGCGCGCGAACGCCTGGCGCCCGTCTACCACAACCAGCGCGGGCCGAAGCCGGGGACGCCGGCGGAACAGAGGGAGGGAAACCGGTGACACCCCCGTGGAACAATCGTCCGGCCGACGCCGACGCGGTCTGGACCGAGCGGCTCCGCGAGGCGGATCCGGGCGTCCGTGAGGCACGTCGTCCCTTCGACGCCGGTGAGGGACTGCGCCGGCTGGCCGCCGGCGCCGGGTTGGTCCCGCTCGCGCCGGCCCCGCGGCCGGCCCTCGCCCGTGCCCGCCGCAGGCTCGACGTGATCTCCCGCTGGATCGTCACCGAGGCCGGTGCTGCCGGACACGTCGGGGAACTCGCCGCGCTGATAGGCGACGACGGCACCGGCGAGCCCGCTCCGGACGACTTCACCGAGTGGCTGCCCGTCGACGTCCACGGTGTCCACGTCTTCGCCTGCGTCCTGCACCTCGCGGGCCACCCGGAGAGCGCGGTGTTCTGGTGGCAGCTCGCCGCCGGCGCCGAGCACACCGGCGCCGCCTACTGCCTGCACCTGCATCACCTCAGCCAGGGCGAGACCCGCGAAGCGGCCTTCTGGAAGCGGCAGATGAGCGCCCTGCGCGATCGCGATGCCCAGGACTGGTTCGACGGACCGCCGAACGACTACACCCGTGACCTGGTCAACGCCGTCGAGTCCTTCACCGCCTACTGCACGCGGCACCGCTCGCCGGGCCCCCTCCCCGTTCGCCACCTGCAGGAACGGTACGAGGCGATGGCCGACCGGCACGGTGAGGACGGCCTGGTCTGCCGACCCGACAGCCGGCTGCCCGACCGCATCCAGCACCTCACCGCACCCCACTGACCCCGTCGGCGGGCAGCCGGAGGGAAGGGAAGCTCTCCGGCCGCCCGCCGGCCCCGGGCAGTACCCGTCCACACGAGAAAGCGCCGCCATGAACGAGCCCCGACCCGATGCTCCCGCGCCACGCGGCCCCGGCCGCCTCACCCGGGCCTCCGCCTGGCTCCGCCGACGCCGCGACACCCTCCTCCTCAGCGCCGTCCGAGGCGCCGCCTACGGTGCCGGCGCCGGCACCGTCGGTCTCGTCTTCTGGTGGATCCGCCGAGGCGCCTGAGCCACGCGGCCGGCGATCGGCGCTCAGGTCGGCGGGCGGAACGGTGCCGGACGGCCCCTGACGGCGAGCAGCGCCGCCACCGTCACGCCGAGCCCTGCGGCCGCGAGCAGCTGCACCCTGTAGTCGACGGTGGTGACCAATGCCGTTCCCGCGAGGAGGGCGAGCCCGGTCGGCGCGAAGACCAGCGTGTTCGCGGTCGCAGCCACCCGTCCGAGCAGGTCCTCCGGTGTCTCCTTCTGCACCGTGGTCAGCGCGCCGATGAGCGGCCAGGGCAGGCCCAGGCCGATGAGCAGGCTGCCCAGCACGACCACGGGAAGGAGGCCGGTGCCGCGGGCCAGCGCCCCCAGGGCGAACAGCGTGAGTCCGAGCGCCGACAGGAGGTGGACCGGGAGGCGGCGCAGGAACGCCCCGGCGGTCAGGCCGCCGACGACCGAGCCGAGCCCCTGCACGGAGGTGAGCACGCCGGCGAAGGCCGCGGGTCGCCGCAGTCCGGTGTCGAGCAGGGCGTAGGTCGCCGTGCTGCTGAGCCCCGAGGCCACCATGGCGCAGCCGCCCGCGACGACCAGAGGCCGCAGCGTCGGGTGCCGCCACAGGTGGCGGACGCCTTCGACGGTCTCGGCGGCCCAACTGCCCCGTGGCCGGCGTACGGGCGCCGTTTCGCGCGTGCGGATCAGCCAGAACGCCGCCGCGGCCAGCAGGAAGGACAGGGCGTTCAGCAGGGCGACGGCCGGGCCGCCGAGGAGGGTGAAGAGACCGGCGCCGAGCAACGGGCCGAGCAGACTGGTGCTCTCGACCGCGCTCCGGACCAGGCCGTTGAAATCGCCGCGCAGTTCACCCGGAACGGCGGAGGCGATCAGCGCGGTCTCGGCGGCGTCCGTGAGCACCGTTCCGGCGCCGACCAGGGTCAGCACGGTGAAGAGCAGCCACACGTCTCCCGGGGAGCGGACCGCGGCCGGTGCCGTCATGACGACGGCCAGCACGAGACTCGTGGCGATCAGGAGGGTCCTGCGGCGCGTGCGGTCGGCGAGGTTGCCGAGGAGGGGTCCCGCGAGGACCGGCGCCCAGGCGCAGAAACCCACCAGAGCGGCCAGACCGTCCGAGCCGGTGAGTTCCTTCACCCAGACCCCGGAGGCGAGAAGCATGGCCGAGTCCCCGAAGCCGGAGACGATCACTCCCGTCAGATAGACACGAGCATTGCGGTCCCTCAGCACCGTGAACAGCCCCACGGACATGCCCACCCCCTGGCCCGGTCGTCCCCGAGGGGGGACCCTACCCCCAACGAACTGGTTGGTGGTAGGCCGGCAGGGTGCGGGCATGCGCTTTACTGACTGCTGTGACCGACGCGGACCCCGCCCTGAGGGCACTCGCCCACCCGCTGCGCCTGCGCATGCTCACGCTCATGTGGCCCGGCCCCATGTCCGCCGCCGAACTCGCCCGTGAGCTGGACGTCTCACATGCCCTGGCCAGTCGGCACCTGCGTACTCTCGCCGCCGTGGGCCTCGTGGAACTGGCCGAGGAACGCACCCGCCGCGGAGGCCGCGAGCGCCGCTACCGCACCGTCCACGGCTCCCCGCTCTCCGATCGTCACGACGGGGCCCGGATGCTGGCGGCGGCCCTCTCCCACACCCTCCAGGAACGCGCCGCGCGCCGGAACCCGGACGGCAGGGGGGTGACGGTCGACGCGGAACTGTGGGTGGCACCGGAGGCGTGGGACACGGCCGCGCGGCGCCTGGCCGAGATCGCGGCCGACCTCCATGACGCCGCCCGGCCGCCACACACGCCCGGAACCGTGCCCGTGGGCGTGAGCCTGATGGCGTTCCCCCTGCGGGAGGCGCCGCCCGGCAGCGGGCCGGCGTCATAGGTCGACCGGATGACGGCCACCGCACCGCAGGAGGCGTTGCTGCAGGCTTCCCATGCCGAGCACCCGGCGGTGACCGCGGAGGCGTTCGGGGCGGGGCGTGCTCCCGACGGCAGGTCGAGCTACGAGATCCTGGGCGACCGGGTGGCGGCCGCCGGGCGGGTGCTGGACCTAGGCTGCGGCGACGGCCGTCTGCTGGAACTGCTCGCCCGGCGGGCGGCTCGCGGGGGTGGACCTGTCCGCGCACTCCCTGACACTGGCACGACGCCGGACGGGCAGGTGCCCTGCGTCTTCACCGTCCACCTGGTGACGACGCGACTGCGGTGGCCGCCATCGCCGACACCGGACACCGGTGACCACCCACCGACGCGCAGAGGCCCCCGCCGCCGTCCTGGGGACGGTGGCGGGGGCCTCGGGCATGCGGCGGAGGGCGTGGGGCCCGCCGGGCGGGTCAGCCCTTGCGCGCCTTGATCTCCTCCGTGAGCTGCGGGACGACGGCGAAGAGGTCGCCGACGACGCCGTAGTCGACCAGGTCGAAGATCGGGGCCTCGGCGTCCTTGTTGACGGCGACGATCGTCTTCGAGGTCTGCATGCCGGCCCGGTGCTGGATCGCCCCGGAGATGCCGTTGGCGATGTACAGCTGCGGCGAGACGGACTTGCCGGTCTGGCCGACCTGGTTGGAGTGCGGGTACCACCCGGCGTCGACTGCGGCACGCGAGGCGCCGACGGCCGCGCCGAGGGAGTCGGCGAGCCCCTCGATGAGCGAGAAGTTCTCCGCGCCGTTCACGCCACGGCCGCCGGAGACGACGATCGCGGCCTCGGTGAGCTCCGGGCGCCCGGTCGACTCACGTGCGGTGCGCGAGGTGACCTTCGTGCCGGTGGCCTGCTCCGAGAAGGTCACCGAGAGGGTCTCGACGGTCCCGGCGGCCGGGGCGGCCTCCACGGCGGCCGAGTTCGGCTTGACGGTGATGACCGGGGTGCCCTTGGAGACGCGGGACTTGGTGGTGTAGGAGGCGGCGAACACCGACTGGGTGGCCACCGGGCCCTCCCCGCCGGCCTCCAGGTCGACGGCGTCGGTGATGACGCCCGAGCCCAGGCGCAGCGCGAGGCGGGCCGCGATCTCCTTGCCCTCGGTGGAGGAGGGCACCAGGACGGCGGCCGGGGACACGGCGGCGACGGCGGCCTGGAGGGCGTCGACCTTGGGGACGACGAGGTAATCGGCGTACTCGGCGGCCTCGTCGGTGAGGACCTTGACCGCGCCGTGCTCGGCGAGCGCGGAGGCGGTGTCACCGGCGCCGTTGCCCAGCGCGACGGCGACCGGCTCGCCGATGCGGCGGGCCAGGGTCAGCAGCTCCAGGGTCGGCTTGCGGACGGCGCCGTCCACGTGATCGACGTAGACGAGAACTTCAGCCATGGGAACGGATCTCCTTGCGGAATTGCGAAGTCTGCGGGGCGGTGAGGAGGCGTCCTCAGATGAACTTCTGGCTCGCGAGGTACTCGGCGAGCTGCTTGCCGCCCTCGCCCTCGTCCGTGACGATCTTTCCGGCGGTGCGGGCGGGACGCTCGGCCGCCGACTCGACGACGGTGTACGCGCCGTCCAGGCCGACCTCCTCGGCCTCGATGCCGAGGTCGGACAGGTCCCAGGACTCCACCGGCTTCTTCTTGGCCGCCATGATGCCCTTGAAGGAGGGGTAACGGGCCTCGCCGGACTGGTCGGTGACCGACACGACGGCGGGCAGGGAGGCCTGGAGCTGTTCGGAGGCGGTGTCGCCGTCACGGCGTCCGGTGACCACACCGTCCTCGACGGAGACCTCGGAGAGCAGGGTCACCTGCGGCACGCCGAGCCGCTCGGCGACGAGCGCGGGCACGATGCCCATGGTGCCGTCGGTGGAGGCCATGCCGGAGACCACGAGGTCGTAGCCGGCCTTCTCGATGGCCTTGGCGAGCACCAGGGAGGTTCCGATCGCGTCGGTGCCGTGCAGGTCGTCGTCCTCGACGTGGATGCCCTTGTCGGCGCCCATGGACAGCGCCTTGCGCAGGGCGTCCTTGGCGTCCTCGGGGCCGACGGTGAGAACGGTGACCTCGGCGTCGTCGGCGTCGTCGGCGATCTGCAGCGCCTGCTCGACGGCGTATTCGTCGAGCTCGGAGAGCAGACCGTCCACGTCGTCCCGGTCGACGGTCAGGTCATCGGCGAAGTGCCGGTCGCCGGTGGCGTCGGGCACGTACTTCACAGTGACAACGATCCTCAAGCTCACGCCGGCTCTCCTACTGCATCGTCATTTCCGGTCTGCCTTCTTCCAGGCAGCATAGGCGCCCGGAGCGGCCGATCCCGGTCGGGACGAACCGCGTCCCGAACGAAATATTACTCGTCAGTACATCGAGAATGTGCCCGCTGAGCAAGCGCTTTGAACTGTGACCTGAACAACGCCGCTCAAGCGGCGCAGGAGGCCCCGGACCGGGGGTGGTTCAGTCCCGCAGGCCCGTGAAACGGCCCTGGTGGTGGACGAGGGGGAGGCCCTCGACCGAGGAGTCCCCCACGGCGGCCTCGGCCACGACGATGCGGTGGTCCCCCGCCGGGATCAGTGTCACCACCCGGCACACCAGCCAGGCCAGGACGCCGTCCAGGACCGGCACTCCCTCGGGCCCCTCGTGCCACCCGGTGGGCGCGCCGAAGCGGTCGGCTCCGCTGCGGGCGAAGGTGCCGGCCAGCTCCCGCTGGTGCTCGCCGAGTATGTGCACGCCCACATGCCCGGCCTCGGCGACGGTCGGCCAGCTCGAGGATCCGGTGCTGATGCCGAACGAGACGAGCGGCGGCTCGGCGGAGACGGAGGTGAGTGAGGTGGCGGTGAAGCCGACCGGCCCCGCGCCGCCCCGCGCGGTGACGACGGCGACCCCGGCCGCGTGCCGCCGGAAGACGGACCGGAGCAGATCGGGGGAGCCGGGCCGGGCGGTGCCGAGGGCGGACCGGGCCGTCACGGAGGAGGGGGTGGGGGTCGTCAAGGAATCGTCCTTCTGGGAGGCGGGGCGCACGGGTCCGTGACCGGTCAACAGCCCGGACAACGCGTGCTGCTCAGGCCCCGGGCGGCGCGGGAGGGTCCGCGTCCGGCGGGAAGGAGATCCGTCGACATGCTGTCAGGCTGACGAAAGGGGGCGCGCGCAGTCAAGTACGCCCCTGCCGCCCGCGACCGCCCCGAACGGCATCCCGTCACCCGACCGCCTCGCCGAGCGCCGCGATCACGTCCACCCGACGCGGCTGCCCCGCGGCCCGCCGTACGACACGTCCGGAGGCGTCGAGGACGAGAACGGTGGGCGTCGACTCCACCTCCAGGTCCCGTACGAGGTCGAGGTGCTTCTCGGCGTCGATCTCGACGTGGACCACGCCCGGCACCATCCCGGCGACCTCGTCGAGGACCCTCCGGGTGGCCCGGCAGGGTGCGCAGAACGCGGTGGAGAACTGCACGAGCGTGGCCCGCTCCCCCAACTCCCGCCCCAGCCGGTCCGCGTCCAGCCGTCTCCCGCCGTTCTGCCCGTGCACCCGGTCCTCCCGTCTCCGCCGTTCCCTCGCCCGACGGCTCCCCGCCGCCCTGTGGGCAACCACCGACGGGCCGTCCGGATTCCCCGCGGGCACCGGCGTCCCGTCGTGGTCTCGCCGCCCCTTCCGTACATAGATATGCCGATGTGTCGACACACCGATCCGGTCACGTGACGAGAATCTCGCCGCGCGCGGGCACCAGGGCTGGTTCCCCGCCCGTTCTTGGGGCACGATCTGCGAGAGCCGCAAACCTACGGCTGCGTAACTTAGTGCCGGGAGTCCCTTCCCCGGCAGAGCAGGAAGGGGCCACCCCGTCCCATGGCAGAGTTGGTCTACCGCCCCGTCATCGGTTTCGCCCGCACGCTGTTCAAGGCGTGGGACCTGAAGATCGACTGCCAGGGCTCGGAGAACATCCCGCGGACGGGTGGGGCTGTACTGGTGAGCAATCACATCAGCTACCTGGACTTCGTCTTCGCCGGTCTGGCCGCCCGTCCGCAGAAGCGCCTCGTCCGGTTCATGGCGAAGGACTCGGTGTTCCGGCACAAGATCTCCGGCCCGCTGATGCGGGGAATGCGGCACATCCCCGTCGACCGCGAGCAGGGCGAGGCCGCCTACGAGCACGCCCTGAACTCCCTGCGCTCCGGCGAGGTGGTCGGGATCTTCCCCGAGGCCACGATCTCGCAGTCGTTCACGCTGAAGGGCTTCAAGACCGGCGCGGCCCGGCTGGCACAGGACGCGGGGGTGCCGCTCGTCCCGGTGGCGCTGTGGGGCACGCAGCGGCTGTGGACCAAGGGCCAACCGCGCAACTTCAAGCGCAGCCACATCCCCATCACCATCCGGGTCGGCGAGGCCGTCGAGGCCGCGCGCGACCAGTACGCCGGGGTGCTCACCCGACGGCTGCGCGAGCGCGTCCAGGAGCTCCTGGAGGCCGCCCAGCGCGCCTACCCGGTGCGCCCCAAGGGCCCCGAGGACACCTGGTGGGTACCCGCGCACCTGGGCGGCACCGCGCCGACGCAGGAGGCGCTGCGCGCCGCCGAGGCCCGCTGAGCGGCCGAGGGTTCCACGCCGCCCGCGCCCCTCAGAGGGCGTCGGGCAGGCTCCGCCACAGCCGGGCCCGGTCGGGGGCGCCGCGCAGCGCGGCCAGGACCGCCGGGTGCGGTGCCGCGTACAGCAGGGGATGGTCCTCCTCGCCGGCCGAGGGGTCCGGGACCCAGGCGAGCCGCTCGCCGTCCAGTGAGAACCGGGCGTCCACTCCGGGCTTGTTGCCGCGCGGGTCCTGCCGGTGCCAGGCACCGTGGAAGCGGACCGCGACCAGCCCGTGCACGGCGTGTCCGCCCCCCTCGGAGACGAGACGCTGGTAGCACAGCGCGGTCGGGATGTCCTCCGCGCGCAGCAGCGCGGCCAGGGCGTGTGCCTTGGCGTAGCAGATGCCGGTGCGCCGTTCCAGGACGTCGGAGGCGCGCCAGGTGACGCGCGGGTCCCCGGAGTCCGCCGAGTGGGGAATGGTGTCGCGCACGAACTCGTAGGCGGCCTGCGCATAGGCATACGAGTCCGCTACCTCCCCCGCGAGTCGCGCCGCCGTCCGCCGCACCTGCGGGTGGTCATGGTCGATGACCTCGTCGGCGGCGAGATACGCGGAGAGATCAGGGTTTTCCTGGATGAGCTGCATGCCCCGGGAGCATAGGAAAGCGATCACTCCCGAGTCAATGACTTTACGAGTGACCGCATACCTATGCAGAATATTCGAGGTGGTGGCTACCGTGCCATCTCCTCCTTCACCGCGGCGACGAACGCGTCGACGTCGTCCGCCGTGGTGTCGAAGGAGCACATCCAGCGCACGTCACCGGCCGACTCGTCCCAGAAGTAGAACCGGAAGCGCTGCTGCAGCCGCTCGGTCACCTCGTGCGGGAGCCGCGCGAAGACCGCGTTGGCCTGCACGGGATGAAGGATCTCCACCCCGTGCACCGCGCGGACGCCCTCGGCGAGGCGCTGGGCCATCTCGTTGGAGTGCCGGGCGTTGCGCAGCCACAGGTCCTTCGCGAGCAGCGCCTCCAACTGCACCGATATGAAGCGCATCTTGGAGGCGAGCTGCATCGACAGCTTGCGCAGGTGCTTCATGTGTCGCACGGCGTCCCGGTTGATGACGACGACCGCCTCGCCGAACAGCGCGCCGTTCTTCGTCCCGCCGAGCGAGAGCAGGTCGACGCCGACGGCGTTGGTGAACGTCCGCATGGGGACGTCCAGCGAGGCGGCGGCGTTCGCCAGGCGGGAGCCGTCCACGTGGACCACCATGCCGCGGGCGTGGGCGTGCGCGCAGATCGCCCGGATCTCCTCGGGCGTGTAGAGCGTGCCGAGTTCGGTGCTCTGGGTCAGCGAGACGACCTGCGGCATCGCCCGGTGCTCGTCGTCCCAGCCGTAGGCCTGCCGGTCGATCAGCTCGGGGGTGAGCTTGCCGTCCGGGGTGGGCACGGTGAGCAGCTTCAGCCCGCCGACCCGCTCGGGTGCCCCGCCCTCGTCGACGTTGATGTGCGCGCTCTCGGCGCAGATCACCGCGCCCCAGCGGTCGGTGACCGCCTGGAGCGCGACGACGTTGGCGCCGGTGCCGTTGAAGACCGGGAAGGCCTCGGCCGTGGGACCGAAATGGCCGCGGATCACGTGTTGCAGGTGCTCGGTGTAGTCGTCCTCGCCGTACGACACCTGGTGCCCGCCGTTGGCCACGGCCAGCGCGGCGAGCACCTCCGGGTGAACCCCGGCGTAGTTGTCGCTGGCGAAGCCGCGCACCTCCGGATCGTGACGGCGGCGCGCGTCGGTCCTCGGAGGGTTCACGGCATCGGCGCGGGCGGGGGGTACGGCATCGGTCCGGGAAGGGATCACGGCTTCTCGGTCAGCCACAGACGGTTTCCGTTCACTTCGGCGGCGGACTTCTGCCAGATGCCGGCGATGGCCTCGGCCAGGTCCTCGACGTCCGTGAAGCCCGCGAACTTCGCGTTGGGCCGGTCGGCGCGCATGGCCTCGTGCACCAACGCCTTGACCACCAGGATTCCAGCCGCCGAGGTCGGCCCGTCCGGGCCCCCCGCCTTGCTGAAGTAGTCGGCCATGGCCAGCGTCCACGCCTCGGCGGCGGCCTTGGCGGCGGCGTAGGCGGCGTTGCCGGCGGTGGGCCGGGTGGCGCCGGCGGCGCTGATCAGGACGTAGCGGCCGCGGTCGCTGCGCTGGAGTGCCTCGTGGAAGGCGAGGGAGGTGTGCTGGACGGTGCGCACCAGCAGCAGCTCCAGGAAGTCCCAGTCGTCGAGGCTGGTCTTGGTGAAGGTCTCGCTGCCCCGCCAGCCGCCGACGAGGTGGACGAGTCCGTCGACCCGGCCGAAGTCCTTCTCGATGTGCGCGGCCCACTCGTGCGTGGACTGCAGGTCGAGCAGGTCGACGGTGTCGCCGGTGACGGTGGCGCCGCCGCTGGCGAAGCTCGCCGCGTCGACGGCCTCCGCGAGCCGTTCGGGATCGTTGTCCGAGGCGACGACGGTCGCGCCCGCGCCCGCCAGTCGCAGCAGTGTCGCCCGGCCGGCGGCGCCGCCCGCGCCCGCCACCGCGATCACCGCACCGCTGAGAGCTCCATTGGCCCCGTTCCCCATGATCTTCGCCTCCTGAGCAGTGGTGGTGCGGTCGCTCACGCGGCGATCCGCTCGGCGGTGTCCGCCGTGATGCCCTTGGTCGAGGCAATCACGTTCTTCAGCTTCTTGGACAGCGCCTCATAGAACATGCTCAGCGGAAACTCGTCCGGCAGCACGTCGTCGACGAGCTTGCGCGGCGGCAGGCTCAGGTCCAGCGCCTCGGGGCCCCGCGCCCACTTCGAACCCGGGTGCGGGGAGAGGTAGGTGGAGACCAGCTCGTAGCCGGCGAACCAGTGCACGAGCTTGGGGCGGTCTATGCCGTCCCGGTAGAGCTTCTCGATCTCGGCGCACAGGTCGTTGGTGACCTGCGGGGCGCGCTCCCAGTCGATGGACAGCTTGTTGTCGGTCCAGCGGACGACGTCGTGCTTGTGCAGGTAGGCGAAGAGGAGCTGGCCGCCGAGGCCGTCGTAGTTGCGCACCCGCGCGCCGGTGACCGGGAAGCGGAACATGCGGTCGAACAGCACCGCGTACTGCACGTCGCGCGCCTGCGGGACGCCGTCGGCCTGCAGCTTCACGGCCTCGCGGAAGGCCGTGAGGTCGCAGCGCAGCTCCTCCAGGCCGTACATCCAGAAGGGCTGGCGCTGCTTGATCATGAACGGGTCGAAGGGCAGGTCGCCGTGGCTGTGGGTGCGGTCGTGGACCATGTCCCACAGGACGAACGCCTCCTCGCAGCGCTTCTGGTCGTGGACCATGGCGGCGATGTCCTCGGGCAGCTCCATGCCCAGCAGGTCGACGGCCGCGGCGGTGACGCGGCGGAAGCGGGCGGCCTCGCGGTCGCAGAAGATGCCACCCCAGGAGAAACGTTCCGGCGCCTCGCGCACGGCGATCGTCTCCGGAAAGAGGACGGCCGAGTTGGTGTCGTAGCCGGCCGTGAAGTCCTCGAAGGTGATGCCACAGAACAGCGGATTGTCGTACCGGGTGCGCTCCAGCTCGGCCAGCCAGTCGGGCCAGACCATGCGCAGCACGACCGCCTCCAGGTTGCGGTCCGGGTTGCCGTTCTGCGTGTACATCGGGAAGACGACCAGGTGCTGCAGGCCGTCGCGGCGGTCGGCGGCGGGGCGGAAGGCCAGCAGCGAGTCGAGGAAGTCGGGCACCTCGAAACCGCCCTCGGCCCAGCGGTCGAGGTCCTCCACCAGCGCCCGGTGGTACGCGGTGTCGTGCGGGAGCAGGGGGGACAGCTCGCGCACGGCCTCGGTGACGCGACGGACGGCGGCGCGGGCCTCGGCGAGGGAGGGGGCGCCCTCGGCCTCGAAGTCGATCGACCCGTCCTTGGACTGCCATGGCCGGATCTGCTCCACGGCATCCTTGAGCACGGGCCAGGCAGGGTGGTCCACCACCTTGTCCTGCGGAGGAACTACCCCCTCCGAACCCACTGGCACAAGAATTTCCGTCATGACCCATCCTTCACGGGAGAAGCTTTGGCACGAACCGTGGAGACACCGTAAGCCCCGGCGGTTTCTCCCAGCAAGGGCACCCGCGGCAAATCGTGCGGCGCAACCCCCGCCTCAACCGTCGTTTTTCCCGTCTGCGGTCTTTCAAACGACTACTTCGGCACATGTGGCCGCCGTGTGAGGGAACCGCGCGGCCCCTCGCCCCGCCTCCTCCCAGGAGGTCGACCGGACGACGGGATCCGGCCACCGCGGGTTCCCGGGTACCGTGGGCGCCTCCCGGCGACCGCGAGGGGACGCGGCCACCCGGGAGTGAGGCCGGTCGGGCGTGCTTCACGGCCCGCTACGACCAGGTGCTTCCGTTTCGCCGTGTCCGACCGGGTTCACCGCGGGTGCGGGCCGTTAGGCTGCGCCCTGCCGCGTGGGTACGAAGACGCTGTGCGCGGCAGCCGAGCCGCCGTCGACGGAAGCGAGATGGACCTTGAACTTCCTCACCATCGGTCACCGCGGAGTCATGGGCATCGAGCCCGAGAACACCCTCCGGTCCTTCGTCGCCGCCGAGCGCGCGGGCCTCGACCTGATCGAACTGGATCTGCATCTGAGCAAGGACGGAGCCCTCGTCGTCATGCACGACGCCGAGGTGGACCGGACGACGGACGGTGCGGGACCCATCGCCGAGAAGACCCTCGCCGAGCTGCGGGCGCTCGACGCCGGGCGGGGCGAGCGCGTGCCGACCTTCGAGGAGGTGCTGGACGCGGTGCGGTCTCCGCTCCAGGCCGAGATCAAGGACGTCGCCGCGGCCCGCGCGCTGGCCGACGTGATGCACCGGCGGGACCTGGTGGCACGTGTGGAGGTGATCTCCTTCCACGACGAGGCGCTCGCCGAGATCGCCCGGCTGGTCCCTGGTGTGCGCACCGCGCTGGTCGCCAGCCGCTACGGCCTGGACGTGGTGGAGCGCGCCACGGCCGTCGGCGCCACGACGCTCGTGCTCAACATCCGCAGGCTGACCCTGGAGGTCGTGGAGCACGCGCGCAAGGCCGACCTGCGGATCATCGGCTGGGTGGTGAACACCCAGGACCACCTGCGTCTCGTGCGCGCCCTGGAGCTGGACGGCGCGACGACCGACTACCCCGAGATCAAGCGCACCGGCCGGTTCACCGCCTGACCGGCACGCGGACGCCGTCCTACGGCCGCGCCGCCGGGACGCCCTCGGCGGCCCCCTCGGAGGCGTCCCCACCCAGCGGCTTGACCAGCAGCTCGAAGCGCAGGTCGTCCCGCAGCGGTATGCCGAAGCGCTCGTCGCCGTACGGGAAGGCACTGGTCCGGCCCGTGCGGCGGTAGCCGCGGCGCTCGTACCAGGCGATCAGGTCCTCGCGCACGGAGATCACCGTCATCTGCATCTCGGTGACTCCCCAGCTCTCCCGCGCCGCCCGCTCCGCCTCGGCCAGCACCGCCCGGCCGAGGCCGCCGCCCTGCAGCCCCGGACGGACCGCGAACATGCCGAAGTAGGCGCTCTCCCCGCGGTGCTCCAGGTGGCAGCAGGCGACGAGGACACCCTCCCGCTCCGCGAGGAGCAGCCGGCTGTCGGGCGCCTCGATGACCTCCAGCACGCCCTCTGCGTCGGTCCGCTGCCCGTCGAGGATGTCCGCCTCCGTCGTCCAGCCCGTCCGGCTGGCCTCGCCGCGGTACGCCGACTCCACGAGCACGACGAGCGCCTCGACGTCGGCGTCGGTGGCGTCGCGGTAGGTCAGCGGGGAGGCGGAGGCGGCGGTGGCGGCGGTCTCCATGAGGTGGCTCCGATCTGTCGCACGGCACGGCAGGGAAGAGACTAACCGCCGGGTCCGACAGGTCCTAGGCTGCTCGGACATGGTGCATGTACTGAGCAGCCGTGTCCTGCTGCGGCCCACGGACCCCGAGCGTTCCCGCACGTTCTACGGCGAGCTGCTGGGGCTCCCGGTGTACCGCGAGTTCGGCACGGGTCCCGAACGCGGCACCGTCTACTTCCTCGGCGGCGGCCACCTGGAGGTGTCCGGCCGCTCCGAGACCCCCCTCACGCCCGCCGTGCGGCTGTGGCTCCAGGTCGCGGACGCCGCGGCCGCCCACGAGGAGCTGGTGGCCAAGGGGGTCGCGGTCCTGCGGCCGCCGGTGAGGGAGCCCTGGGGGCTCGTCGAGATGTGGATCGAGGACCCGGACGGCGTCCGGATCGTGCTCGTGGAGGTCCCGGCCGATCATCCGATGCGGTACCGGCCGGGCATCTGAACCGATCCGGCGCCGTGGTCCCGGCGGGGCCGCGGGCGGTCAGCCGCGCGGGCCGCCGAGGCGGCCCTCGAGCTGGATCAGCAGTTCGCCGAGGATGCCCGCGAGTTCGTCCTGCCGTGCCTCGTCGAGACCGGAGAGGGCGGCGCTCTCGTAGGCGAGCTGTTCGGGCAGGAGGGAGTCGACCAGCTCGCGTCCGGCGTCGGTGAGGCGGACGTGGGCGACCCGGCGGTCCCGGTCGTCCCCGCGCCGCTCGACCAGACCGCGCTCGCCCAGGTGTTTGAGCCGCTTGGTGACGGCGGCCCCCGAGGAGAAGGTCTCCCGGGCCAGCTCGCCGGGGGTCAGCTCGTGGTCGGTGCGCCGCAGGGTGCCGAGGACGTCGAACTCGGGCTTGGTGAGACCCGCGTGCCGCAGCGGGGCGTCCTCCGCCTGCTGGAGGAGGGCGGCGCAGCGGTTGACGCGGCCGATGATCTCCATGGGGCGGGTGTCGATGTCGGGCCGTACCGTCCGCCACTGCCGCACGACGGCGGCGACCGTGTCGTGCGCGGCGGCGCGGGCGCTGCCGCGCGGGGGGCCGGAGTCGGCGGCCGTCCGGTCCCCCGGGACTTCCCCGCCGTCCGCCGTGTGTGCCGCGCCCGTCGTTCTCGCCGCCGTCATGCCCGTGTGTCCTCCGAGGTGTGCGGGGTCCGCGATGTGTGCGACACCTGGCGTCGCACCGTCGCGGCGAGCGTACGGTGTGCCGCGCGCTCGGCCTCGAGCACCCGCTCCTCGGGCAGCGCGCGCTGCCACCATTCGCCGGCCGCGGCGTCGGCGGCGGCGCGCAGCTCGACGACGGCTGCGGCCAGCGCGCGCCGTGCGGACTCCAGCGCGCCCGGCACGGGGCGCTCGGCGGCCACCGTGCGCGCCGCGTGCTCCCGGGCGCGCTCGACCGTGCCGAGCGCCCTCTCGACCCGGTCGCCGGCCCGCCGGTTGGTGACGGCGACCGCCGCGAGGAAGCCGACCAGCGCGCCCACCAGCGTGTCGAGCATCCGGTCCGCCATCAGCTCGCCGGGGTGCTGCAGCCGCGCGAACTCGGTGACGAGCAGCGCCATCGGGGTCACGCAGACGGTGCCGAGCCAGTAGTTGCGGCCGATGAACGCCTCGGCGGTGAAGTTGAAGGCCAGGCAGCACAGCACGAGGACCACCGGGGCGAGGTGGGCCAGCGGGGCGACCGCCGCGAAGAGCAGGACGCCGAGGACGTTGCCGACGACCCGCTGGACGGCGCGGCTCCAGGTGAGCGTGAGGTTGACCTGGTACAGGGAGGCGGCGGTGACCAGGGCCCAGTACGGGCGCCCGACGCCGAGCGCGAGCGCGGCGGCACCGGCGAGGGCGCAGCCCAGTGCCGTGCGCAGTGCGAGGGGGGCGAGGTGGCCCAGTCCCTCGCGCAGCGGCCGCGCGGGGGCGTCGTGTGCGGCCTTCGCCTCGATGTCGGCGCCGAGGAGTTCCTCGGCCGCCTCCCCAAGCCCCTCGGCCTCGGGGACGGGTCCGTTGCCGCGCAGGGCGAGGGCCCAGGTCCGCAGCCGGTCGGGGTCGGTGTCGGCGGGCGCGGCGAGCGCGACCTCCGCGCGGACCAGGAGCCGCCGCAGGGCGAGGCGCGTGAGGGTCGGGCGGGTGGGCGGCAGGAGGGACTGCCAGGCGGCCTGGACGGCGGCCGCGGCCGCGGCGCGCGCCCGGCCCGCGCCCTCGCCCGTGCCGCCCGTCGCGGCGTACGCGGCGGCCGCCCGCAGCGCCTGGGCGGTCGTACGGCGCTCGGGTCCGTGCGGCCGGAGGAGTCCGGGGGCCATGCCGACGATCCACGCCCAGGCACCGGCGAGGGCGGTCAGCCCGAGGTGTCCGGGGACCTGCCCGAGGGACTGGGGCGCGAACAGGGCTGCCGAGGAGATGAAGGTGAGGATGACGTGACCGGGCGGGCCGACGCGGGTCGCGTCGCACACCGTCTTCTGCACGGCGGCGAGCAGCGCGCCGACGAGCACCAGGACGAGGGCGTCGCTCGTGAGCGAGGCCGCCACCAGGGCGACGGCGAGCCCGGCGAGCATGCCGGCCGCCACCAGGGCGAGGACGCGGGCCCGCGCGGCGTACGGGCGGCTGTGCGCGTAGAGGGCGCACAGGCCGCCCGCCATCGTGTACATCGCGAGGTCGAGGCGGCCGAGGGCGAGCAGCGCGAAATTGGGCGGCGCGACGGCGGCGACGACGCTCAGTGCCGGTTTGAACCAGATCTCGGAGGGGCCGCCCAGACGCAGGACGGCGAGGAACGGGAACCGGCGGACCCGGATCGCGGCGAACCTGGCGGGCCGCGAGGGCTCGCACTCCCCGGAGGGCCGGGACGGCCTTGCGGGCCGCGAGGACCTTGAGAACTTCGAGGACTTGGCGTGGGCACCGGGCATGCAAAAAGATTAACATGTGTTTTACTCGTGAATGATTATCCGGCTCGCGCCCCTTGGGAGGCGCGGCGTGAGGCGTACGCTCCCCCGGCTACCCCTTTGCGCCCTTTTGCGCGTCCTCCCGCCGGGGCATGCCCTGACCGACTGTGAGGACCGGCCGCAATCACCGGCTGTTCGGCCGCCGTCCCCCCGCGGGACGCGGCACCGACGATCGGGGGGTACGGGTGCACGGATCGGCTTCGCCCGGGTGGCTGCTCTTCGCGCTGTGCGCGGTGACCGGGGCCTACTGCCTGCTGCGCACGCGCAGCGCCGTCGAGGAGCAGCGCCGGACGGCGGGCGCCGAGGCGCTGATGGGATTCGGGATGGCGGCCATGGCCGTACCGGCCGCGGTCATGGCACCGCCGCACTGGGCCTGGGGCGCGTGGGCGGCGGTGTTCGGCGCGGCGACGGTCCGTGCGGGATGGGCGGCCCGGTCCGGCGGGCACCATCTGCACCACCTCGTCGGTACGGGCGCCATGGTCTACATGGCGGCCGTCATGTCGCTCGCCCCCTCCGCCTCGGGTCATCACGGGCACGGGGCGGCCGCGGGGCCGCCGGCCGTGACGGGGCTGCTCGCGCTGTACTTCGCCGGGTACGTGCTGTGGTCGGGCGCCCGGCTGGTGCCGGCCGCGGCGGCCCTCGGGGGCGACACGCGGGGGGCTGTGCCGTGGCGGGACCGGGTCGAGCTGGCGCACGCGTGCCGGCTGTCCATGGCGATGGGCATGCTCGCGATGCTGCTGATGAGGTGAGAGCGCCCGGCAGGCGCCGAGCGGGCCGCGTGCCCCGCCTCGCGCGCTTTCACACCGGGGCGGCCGCTCCCGGGCCGTGGCGTGCGTCACTTTGCGCTGACGGCGCGTATCCCGGGACACCGCCCGGCTCATACTCTTCACCCATGATGGTTCCCGCGGCACTGCTGCTGCTCGGCGCCTTGACCGCCGTCGTCGCCCCACGGCTGCTCGCCCGGGCCGACTGGCCGGACCGGGAACCCGTGGTCGCCCTGTGGGTCTGGCAGTGCGTCGTGGCGGCCGTCCTCGTGTGCTGCGTCCTGTCGATGACCCTGAGCGCGGCCGGCGCCTGGGAAGCCGTCCGCGGACACGTCTTCGCCCCGGCTCCGCACTCCGTCGTCAACGCCTACGCGCTGGGCCCGGGCGGCGGGTGGGCCGCCGCGACGGCGGTGACGCTGGCCTGCGGCGGGCTGTGGAGCGGGGCCATGCTGGTGCGGGAGATCCTCCGGGCCCGCGCCCACCGCCGGCGCAGCCGGAAGGAACTCCTCGTCCGCGCGCCGCTGCTGCCCGGCGAGGAGCCGGGTTCGGACCGTCTTGTGATCATCGAGGGCGAGCGCCCCGACGCCTGGTGGCTGCCGGGGGCCGCGCCGCAGCTCGCCCTCACCACCGCCGCCCTGCGCCGGCTCAGGGGAAAGCAGCTCGACGCGGTGCTGGCCCACGAGCAGGGGCACGCGCAGGCCCGGCACGACTGGCTGCTGCACTGTTCGGACGCGCTGGCCAACGGTTTCCCGCAGGTGCCGGTGTTCGCCGCGTTCCGGGACGAGATGCACCGACTGGTCGAACTGGCCGCCGACGACATGGCCTCCCGCCGCTTCGGCCGTCTCACCACCGCCCTGGCCCTGGTCGGGCTCAACGAGGACCGGGGTCTCTTCGGCCCCTGTCCCACCCCGCAGGCGCACGTCCCGCAGCGGGTCAACCGGCTGCTCACGCCCCCCGACCGGCTCAGGCCGGTCCACCGGCTGCGCCTGACCGCGGTGGCGGCCCTGGTACCCGTGGTCCCCGTCCTGGTGGCGTTCGTCCCGGGACTGCGGGCACTGGGATAGACGGGCGGCCGCCCGGCCACCGCACCCGGTGTGGTTTCCGGCCCCGCCGGCCGGAGAGGAGCCGAGCATGCACCCGCCGCACGCCGACGCACCACCAAAAGCCCCGACGTCCCCCGGGGCCGGCGCCCGGCGCGGCGCGGCCCTGTGCGCCGCCCTCGCCGCCCTCGCCGCGCTGCTGACCGCGCTGGTCGCCTCCTCCTGGGGTCCGCTCCTCTCCGCCGACGCCGGGCTCGCCCGCGCCGCGCACCGGGGAGCCGTCGGGCACGCCGGGCTCACCCACGCGTGCCGGATCCTCACGGACTGGGTCTGGGACCCGGTGACCATGCGGCTGCTGTGCGCGGCCGCCGTGGTGTGGCTGGTGTGGCGCCGCTGCGACCGGCCGCTCGCGCTGTGGGTGGCGGTCACGTGCGCGCTGGGCACCCTGCTGCAGCAGGCGCTCAAGGCCCTGGTCGGCCGCCCGCGTCCGGTGTGGCCCGACCCCGTCGACTCGGCCCACTACGCCGCCTACCCCTCCGGTCACGCGCTGACGGCGACGGTGGTGTGCGGGCTGCTGCTGTGGCTGCTGCGCCGGTACGGCGCCGGACGCGTGCTGTGGCGCTCGGCGGTGGCCGCCGCCCTCGTGTCGGTCACGGGGGTGGGGCTGACCCGGATCTGGCTCGGGGTGCACTGGCCCTCGGACGTCCTCGGCGGCTGGCTGCTCGGTCTCCTGCTGGTCGCCCTGGCCGTGGTGACGTACGAGCGCCGGTACGGCGGCACGCCCGCCCGGCCGCCGGCGCGGCGGCCCTGACCGGTACGGCCTCTCACTCCAGGTAGTTCTCGACCTGCGAGACCGGGCTCACCCTGGCCTCGTCGGGGTTCTCGCCGAACTCGGTCTTCGCCCGGCGCCGGCGCAGCAGATCCCAGCACTGGTCCAGTTCCCGCTCGATGTCGCCGAGCCGCCGGTGTTCGGTGTCGTTGTCGATCCGGCCGGACGTAAGGGCCTCGCGCAGGGCGCGCTCCTCGTCCACCATGGCCGTGATCCTGCCGAGGATCTGCTGCTCGTCCATGTCCGTACGCCTCCCAAGGGGCTCCCGCCCCACTCTAGGGAGGCTCGCTCCGCACGGCGACACCTGCGTACACCCGCGGGGGACGCGGCGCTCCCGACCTGGGCCGCAAGCCCCGCACGCCTGTCTCGGGTGATCCCCCGCGTCACCCGAGACAGACGGCAGCCCCGACGAACCAGCGCCGACCGGGTCCGGGGTGCGCTGAGTATAGTTGGCTGGCAGCCAGTCAACGCAGGAGTTACAGAATGTCGCCGCGCAGCGCCTCGGTCAACGAAGAATTGCGGCGACGTTCCCGGGAGCGGCTACTGCAGGCCACCGTCGAACTCGTCGGGGAACGCGGTTACGAGGCGACGACGCTGGCCGACATCGCGGATCGCGCCGGCTCGGCCCGGGGACTGGTGTCGTACTACTTCCCCGGCAAGCGGCAGCTGCTGCAGTCGGCGGTGCACCGGCTGATGCACCGCACGCTGGAGGAGGGCCTGGAGCGCGCGCCGTCGACCGAGGACGGGCACGAGCGCATGGCGCGGGCGATCGACGCGATCCTCGGTCTGACGCGCGACCATCCCGTCCTCATGCGGGAGCACATGGCCGGAATACTGCAGGCCGAGGGTTTCGTGCGCTGTCCCGAACAGCAGCGGCTGGCGGAACTGCTGCGCGAGACGGTGGTCCGCAGCGGTTCGGACCGTCCCGAGCGGGACTACCCCATGCTGCGGGCCCTGCTGATGGGTGCGGTGTACGCCGCCCTCGTGCCGGGGGCCCCGATGCCGCTGCCGGTGCTGCGCGCGGAACTGTTCGGCCGCTACGGCCTCGCGTGGGAGCAGGGGGCGCCACCCGAGGGCGACGAGTCCTCGGGGGCGCAGGGGGCGCGCGCCGGCGATCTGTCGCGCTTCTTCGCCACCGACCGCCGGGACGACGCGCACGCGGAGCGAGTGGCACGGCAGGGGGCCGGGCGGCCCGCGCCGGAGGACGCCCGAGAGGGCACGCGGCTCGAGCCGTGAGCGCCCGAGGGCCACTGTCAGTGGTCGGGTGCAGACTGACCCGTGTCTGGAACGACGAGGTTTCGGAGGTGGTCGGCATGTCCGACGTCCTGCTCACCGTGGGCACCCGCAAGGGCCTGTTCATCGGACGCCGACGGGGTGGCGTCTGGGAGTTCGACGAGCGGCCGTACTTCAACGCGCAGGCGGTCTACTCCGTCGCGATCGACACCCGCGGGCCGGCGCCCCGGCTGCTCGTGGGAGGGGACAGCGCGCACTGGGGCCCCTCGGTCTTCCACTCCGACGACCTCGGGCGCACCTGGACGGAACCGGCGAAGCCCGCCGTGCGGTTCCCCCAGGACACGGGGGCCTCGCTGGAGCGGGTCTGGCAACTGCACCCGGCCGCCGCGGAGCCCGACGTGGTGTACGCGGGCACGGAACCGGCCGCCCTGTACCGCTCGGAGGACAGGGGCGAGAGCTTCTCCCTGGTCCGCCCGCTGTGGGAGCACCCGACGCGGGACAGATGGGTGCCGGGCGGCGGCGGAGAGGGCCTGCACACGGTGCTCACCGACCGGCGCGACGCCGGCGCGGTGACGGTCGCGGTCTCCACCGCGGGCGTGTTCCGCACCCGGGACGGCGGCGCGCACTGGGAGCCGTCCAACTCCGGTGTCTCGGCGGTCTTCCTGCCCGACCCCGACCCCGAGTTCGGGCAGTGCGTGCACAAGGTCGCCCGGGACGCGGCCGAGCCCGACCGCCTCTACCTGCAGAACCACTGGGGCGTGTACCGCAGTGACGACAACGGGGCGCACTGGACGGACATCGGCGAGGGTCTTCCGTCCACGTTCGGGTTCGCGGTGGCCGCGCATCCGCACCGCGGGGACACCGCGTACGTCTTCCCGATCAACGCCGACGCCGACCGGGTTCCGGCGGACCACCGGTGCCGGGTCTTCCGCACGGCCGACGCGGGCGCCACCTGGGAGCCGCTGAGCGCGGGGCTGCCCCAAGAGGACCACTACGGGACGGTGCTGCGCGACGCGCTGTGCACGGACGACGCCGATCCGGCGGGCGTCTACTTCGGCAACCGCAACGGCGAGGTGTACGCCTCGGCGGACGAGGGCGACAGCTGGCGGCTGCTCGCCTCGCACCTGCCGGACGTGCTGTGTGTCCGGGCGGCGGTGACCGGGTGAGCGGCTCCGCGCCGCCGGTGGTCGACGCCGCCCGGACGACGGCCCGTTCGGCGGCAGAACGGCCGGTTCCGGTCACCGGCCGGCCATCGGTTGATCGTCACGGTGGCTCCGGCAGTAGGGTGACGGCCGTGGCACCACGACCGTTGCACGAAATCGTCGAACCGGGCTGGGCGAAGGCCCTCGACCCCGTGGCCGGGAGGATCGCCGAGATGGGCGACTTCCTGCGCGCGGAGATCGCCGCCGGACGGACCTACCTGCCGGCGGGGCCGAACGTCCTGCGGGCCTTCCAGCAGCCCTTCGACGAGGTGAGGGTCCTGATCGTCGGACAGGACCCGTACCCGACGCCGGGGCACGCGGTGGGGCTCTCGTTCTCCGTCGCACCCGAGGTGCGGCCGCTGCCGGGCAGCCTGCTCAACATCTTCCGCGAGCTGCACACCGATCTGGGGCTCCCTCAGCCCTCCGACGGCGATCTGACGCCGTGGACGCGGCAGGGAGTGCTGCTGCTCAACAGGGCGCTGACCACGGCCCCGCGCAAACCGGGCGCGCACCGGGGCAAGGGCTGGGAGGAGGTCACCGAGCAGGCCATCCGCGCCCTCGTCGCGCGCGGCAGGCCGCTCGTGTCGATCCTGTGGGGCCGCGACGCCCGCAACCTGCGTCCGCTGCTCGGCGATCTGCCGTCCGTGGAGTCCGCGCACCCCTCCCCGATGTCGGCCGACCGGGGCTTCTTCGGCTCGCGTCCGTTCAGCCGCGCGAACGACCTGCTGGCCCGTCAGGGCGCGACCCCGGTGGACTGGCGCCTCCCGTGACCGTACCCGGCGGCGGGGCGGTGGTGGTCGGGGTGGACTCGGGCGGGTCCGGCATCCGCGTGGCGGTGGCACGGGCCGACGGCGGCACGGTGGCCGAACCCTTCGTCTCGCGGGAGCCGGTGCGCACCGGGGACCGCGGCATCGAGGCCCGGCATCTGCTGGAGCAGCTCGTGCCGGCGGTGCGGCGCCTGCTGGCCGAGGCGGGGGCCGGCGCGCCGGCCGCCCTGGCCCTCGGCGCGGCCGGCATGGCGACGCTCGGCGACGACCTGCGGGCCGAGCTGCCGGCCGCCCTCGCACGGGAGCTGGGGATCTCCCGGCTCGCGCTGGCCGCCGACGCCGTCACCGCCTACACGGGTGCGCTGGGCTTCCGGCGCGGCGCGGTCCTCGCGGCGGGCACCGGACTGATCGCCCTCGGCACGGATCTGTCCGGCTGGCGCCGGGCGGACGGCTGGGGGCACCTGCTCGGTGACTGCGGGAGCGGGGCGTGGATCGGCCGGGCCGGGCTGGAGGCCGCGCTGCGGGCCCACGACGGCCGACCCGGCGGTTCGGCCGCGCTGCTGCGGCGGGCCGAGGAGGTCTTCGGGCCGGTCGCCGAGTTGCCGGGACGGATCTACCCGCGGGCGGACCGTGCCGCCGTCCTCGCCTCCTTCGCACCCGAGGTGGCCGGCTGCGCCGGGGGCGACCCGGTCGCGGCCGAGGTGCTGCGGGCCGCCGCGAGGCACCTCGCGGAGTCGGCGGCGGCCGTCTGCCCGCCCTCCGGGCAGCCCCGCCTGGCCGTCACCGGCGGCCTGCTGAAGCTGGGCGAGGCCTTCACCGCCCCGCTGGCACAGGAGCTGACGCGCTGCCTGCCGCACGCGCGAAGGACGACCGCCGAGGGCGATCCGCTGCACGGCGCGGTACGCCTCGCGGGCGCCCTCGCCGCCGGGCCCCTCCCCCTCCCGCAGGACCCCCGCCTGCTCCGGGTCACGGTCGGGAGCGGGACCCTGCCCGGCACGGCCGGAAACCGGCCATCGGCGCCCCCATAGACCCCGGCCACGCCCTCGGCACGCATTTTCGGCCACCCGAAGGGATGACCCCTCCCGGAGCGGGTTCCCTCCTCGGAGGGACGGCCCGCCGCTCCCCCGGCAGCTCCGACAATCGTCCGCCGACATGGTCCAACCGTGTCGATCGTCTCGAATTCGTACGTACCTCATCAGACAAATCCGGACGGATACCGCTCACCTGCACCCTCCCCGAACAGGGGAGCCCAGGAAGCCAGTAGCATGCGGCGCCATGAGCTCCCCCACTGGGCCCGCGAATGGCCTGCCTGTACGAATGCCGCGTCCGCGTCAGCCCGGGCGGCACCGCCGCCCGGAGCCCCTCGCGGTTCCCGAGGGTTCGCCCGCGCTCGTCCTCGCGGTGCCGGGCACGCCCAGCGCCGCGATGCGCAGCCTCGCCGAAGAGGTGGTGAGCATCGCACGGTCCGAGCTGCCCGGCCTCGATGCCCGCATCGCGTACGTGGACGGGGACGACTCCGAGTTCCCCGCGCTGGGGCACGTCCTGGCCCGTGGGGCCGAGGAGCGCACCGCCCGCTACGAGCAGGCCCGTGCCGCCGGCAACGACGTCAAGGAGCCCGACGGCCCGGTGGGTGTCGTCGTGCCGCTGTTGGCCGGTCCGGACAACGCGCTGCTGCGCCGGATCCGCCAGGCCGTCATGGAGAGCCGGATCGCCGCGGAGCTGACCGACGTCCTCGGCCCGCACCCGCTGCTCGCCGAGGCGCTGCACGTCCGGCTGTCCGAGGCCGGTCTGGCCCGCGCCGACCGCGCCCGCCTGTTCACCGTGGCGACCGCCGCCGACGGCATCGTCCTGGCCGCCGTGGGCGGCGACGAGGCGGTGCAGGCGGCCGGGATCACCGGCATGCTGCTCGCCGCGCGACTCGCCGTGCCGGTGATGGCGGCGGCCCTGGACGAGGAGGGTTCGATCTCGGCCGTGGCGGAGGAGCTGCGGGCGGCCGGCTCGCAGCAGCTCGCGCTCGCCCCGTACCTGATCGGCCCCGAACTCGACGAGGGCCTGCTGGAAGCCGCCGCGAAGGAGGCCGACTGCGCCACGGCCGAGCCGCTGGGCGCCTACCCGGCGATCGGCAAGCTGGTGCTCGCCAAGTACACGACGGCGCTCGGCATCGCCCAGCCGCAGCCCCAGGGCACGCCGGTGCGCTGATCCCCGGGACGTCGGCGGGACTCCGTCCGGCACGCAACGCGAAAAGGGCCCGCTCCCCTCGGGGAGGCGGGCCCTTCGGCCTGTCCCGGCGCATCCGGGGCTTTCCGGCGCGCGGCCGTGTGCCGGGAGGCGCCCTGAGCGAGCCGCCGGCTCAGCCGAACACGACGCAGGAGGCCGCGGGCGCCTCCAGCGAGCCGCTCGCGCGCGGCAGCCCGGAGGCCGGGTCGACGGCGAACCCGGCGACGTTGCCGGAGTGCTCGTTGGCCACGTAGAGGAAGCGGCCCGACAGGGCGAGGTCGCGGGGCCAGGCGCCGCCGCAGGGCACGGTCGCCAGGAGCCGCAGGGTCTCGCCCCCGGCCTCGACGGCGAGGACGGACACCACGTCCTCGCCGCGGGTCGCGGTCCACACGAACCGGCCGTCGGGCGAGACCACGATCCCCGACGGGTAGGCGTCCCCCTCGGGTGCGCCGGTCAGCACGGAGCTCTCGCCGAGCGGCTTGAGCGCGCCGGTCCCGGCGTCCCAGCGGCAGACGGTCACCGTGGGCGAGAGCTCGTTGACGACGTAGGCGTACTCGCCGCCGGGGTGGAACGTGAGGTGGCGGGGCCCGGAGCCGGGCCGCAGCGCGTACTCGCCGCGCAGGGTCGGCACCCCGGCCTCCAGGGTGCAGACGCGGACGGAGTCGGTTCCGAGGTCGACGCTCACCAGCCACCGGCCGGAGGGGTCCGGCAGCACCTGGTGGGCGTGCGGGCCCTGCTGCCGTTTGGGGTCGGGCCCCGAACCGGTGTGCCGGAGTACGCCGGAGGCGGCGCCCGCGAGGGTGCCGTCGGCGCGCAGCGGGACGGCCGTGACGCTCCCGGAGCCGTAGTTGGCGGTCAGGACGTGCCCGGCGTGGACGCTGAGGTGGGTGGGGCCCTTGCCGCCGACGGGGACGGGGGCGCCGAGGCGCTCGGGGGTGTCGCCGGTGACGCGGAAGGCGGCGACGGCACCGTCGGAGGTCTCGCTGACGGCGTAGAGCAGTCCGTCCTTCGGCGACAGCGCGAGGAAGGAGGGGTCGGGCACCTCGTCGCAGGCGCCGAGGGGGGTGAGGGCGCCGCTGTCCTCGTCGACGGCCGCGCACAGGACGCCCAGGCCGCCCTCCGCCGTGTACGACCCGATGTACGCCCGCCGCCGTCCGCCCTCGCCGCTCGCGCCCACGTCGTCCCCTCTCGCCCGTGTGTGGTCCTCGGGGCGACGGTAGCAGCGGGTCTAGACCAGAGAGGGTCGGCGGCGCCGGACGGGATTCAGGCGCGGGCCCGGCGCAGCGCGGCGGGGGCCGTCAGCGGGGCGGACAGGGCGGTCAGGGCGCGTTCCAGGCCGTGCAGGTGGGCCAGGGCGGCCTCGGCGGCCGGGTGGTGGCCGGGGGCCGCCACCGGGGTCGCGGCGGGGCGGTCGGGGACGGCACCGACGAGTGCCTCCACCGCCGTCTCCACGCGGGCGCACGCGGCGGTCAGCCGGGCGTCGTGGGAGGCGTCGGGGTGGGCGGCGAGGGCCGCGAGGCCGCGGGTCTCACGGAGGCAGTCGTCCAGCAGGGCCAGGATCGTCCGCGCCCGCGCGCCGCGTGCCCGCAGCGGGTTGAGCGGGTGGACCAGGGGCGCGAGCGCCGTCCGTACGCGCCCCAGGATCGCCTCGAGCTCCGCCGCGCACGGCGCGGGGTCGGCCCCGGCGTCGCCGGCGAGGCGGCGGGACGCGGCGGCCGTGCAGGCGTGCACGGCGTGCAGCGCCCGGCGCACCCAGTGGTCGGTCACGGCGTGCGTCGTGACCGGCAGCACCAGTGCGACGGCGAGCGCCGCGCCGAGCGCGCCCACGCCCGTCTCGGCCAGCCGCAGGCCGAGCAGCCCGGGGTGCAGGACGCCGAGAAGCCCGTAGAGCAGGCCCGCCATGACCGTCACGAAGAACATCATCCAGCTGTACGACAGGGGTGCCGAGTAGAAGATCCCGAAGACGCACACCGCGACGAGGGCCGCCGTGGGCGCCGGAGACCCGTGCACGGGTACGGCGACCAGCAGTCCGGCGAGCAGCCCGGTCACCGTGCCGAACACCCGCCGGAAGCCGCGGACCAGGGTCTCGCCGCGGGAGGCGGTGTTGACGAAGATCCACCAGGCGGCGCCGACCGCCCAGTACCAGCGCTCCGGCGAGAGCAGTTCCCCGGCCGCCGTCGCGAAGGCGCAGGCGGCGGTCACCTGGAGGGCCTGACGGGTGGTGTGCCGGGCGAGCCCGCGTCCGGCCGGCGGGGCGAGCGCGGCGGGCGGGGCCGTGCGCCGCTCCACGCACCACGCTCCGAACCGCACCGCGGCGGCGGCGCCGAGCGACAGCAGCACGGCGGCGGTGAGCTGCGGCAGGGCACCGGGGACGGCGTGCAGGAACTGCGCGGTGAAGAACATCATGAACGCGAAGACGCCGAGGGCGTGGCCGCGCGGCCCGAAGCGGCGGGCGTACCCCCCGGCGAGCACGACGGCGAGCCAGGCGGCGTCGCGGAGCGGCGGGGCCCCGTGCAGGGCCGAGGCGAGCGCGAGCACCGGCAGGCCGGCGAGCGGGAGCAGCGCGGTGGTGACCGCCTGGCCGCGCACGGTCGGGTCGGCGACGGTGAACAGTGCGAGCAGCGCGGCCAGTCCGCCCGTGATCGAGGCGGTCAGCGGCAGTCCCGCGATCGCGCAGAGGGCCACGGCGAGGCCGATGCCGAGCACCGCCCGCAGGGAGATCCGCAGCCGGGTCAGGCCCGGGTCGGCGGCCGTGAGCGTGCGCGTGAGCGTCTTCATCGTCGTGTCACCCCCGGAGGTCCGGGGCCGCCCGCGTACGTGCGCGGGCGGCCCCGGGAAGACATGGAAAGGCGCCGCGGGCGCGGATCCGGCCTCGTTGCCGTCCTGCGCTGCGCGGCGCCATTGATGAGCTCAAGGTAAACAAGGGGGTGGCCGTGGCTCAACAGGCGCCGCTTCGACTGGGCCGTTGGTACAGTCGGCGACGCTCGACGCCACCGACCGGAGGGCCAACGGACCATGCCCGTGGACCAGCTCGACACCCGCATCCTGCGCCTGCTCCTCGAACAGCCGCGCACCAGCGTGCGGGAGTACGCCCGGGTCCTCGGGATCGCGCGCGGCACCCTGCAGGCGCGCCTGGACCGGCTGGAGCGGGACGGGGTGATCACGGGCACGGCACCGTCCCTCTCCCCCGCCGCGCTGGGCCATCCCGTGCTGGCGTTCGTGCACGTGGAGGTGACCCAGGGGCGGCTGGACGAGGTGGGCGACGCGCTGGCGGAGGTCCCGGAGATCGTCGAGGCGTTCTCGACGACGGGCGGCGGCGATCTGCTGACCCGCGTGGTCGCCCGGGACAACGCGCACCTGGAGGACCTCGTGCAGACGTTGATCAGCATCCCCGGGGTGGTCCGCACCCGGACGGAGGTGGCCCTGCGGGAACGGGTGCGGTACCGGTTGCTGCCCCTGGTGGCCGCGGTGGGTCGGGCGGCGGGCCCCACGCCCGGCCAAGGTGCGGGTGGCGGGGGGCCGACGGGTCCGGGTGCGGGTGCGGGTGGCGGGGGGCCGACGGGTCCGGATGTGGGTGGTGCGGGGCCGGGCGGCGGCCGGGGCTGACGGCGGCGGGCCGGGCCGGCGACGACCGTACGCCGCTCGGGCCCGGCCGAGGCGCGCGGGGTGCCGAACAGCGGCGGTCCTGCCGCCGCCGTCAGCCGCCCACGGGCCGAGAAGCATCGCCGCACCCCCGGCGCTGGACCGAGAAGCCTCGCCGCCCGTCCCGGCACTGGGCCGAGCGGCCCGGCCGCCGCTCCGGGCACGGGCCGAAGGGCGCGGGGCCGCGTGTCGCGGGCGCGGCCGAGTGGCGGCGGCCCCGCGGATGCCGGCGCCGTCCGGCCCACCGGCTCGGGACCCGGCCATCGGCTCGGGACCCGGCCACCGGCTCGGGACCCGGCCACCGGCTCGGGACCCGGCCATCGGCTTCCGCCACGCGGCGCGCCGTCCTCGGCCGTCGGCCGGAGGCGCGCCGCACGGCGGACCCGTCAGCTCAGCGCTTCGGCGACCGCCGCGGCCGCCTTGGCGACCAGGGGGTTCTCCGTCGGGCCCGCCGGGTCGAGCTTGGTCGACAGGATCGCCAGGACCAACGGCGGGCGCGCGGGGGGCCAGACGACGCCGACGTCGTTGGCGACGCCGTAGCTGGAACCGCCGCCGGTCTTGTCGGCCAGGATCCAGTCCTTCGGCAGGCCCGCGCGGAAACGCTCGGTGTTGGTGGTGTTGGCGACCAGCCAGCCGGTCAGCCGCTCCCGGTCGGCCTCGGGCAGCGCCCGGCCGAGGAGAAGGCGCCCGTAGGTCCGGCCGATGGCCTGCGGGGTGGTGAGGTCGGTCTTCCGCCACGGTTCCGCCGAGTTGAGGTCCGGCTCCCAGCGGTCGAGGCGGGTCGTGTCGTCGCCGAGCGAACGGCAGAAGCGGGTGATGCCGCTCGGTCCGCCCAGTTCGCTCAGCAGCAGGTTGCCGGCGCAGTTGTCGCTCTCGGAGACCGCGGCGGCGCACAGTTCGCCGACGGTCAGGCCGCCCGCGACGTTCTCCGGCAGTCCGGTGACGGGGGCGTACCCGGAGTCGTCCGCCTGCTTCTGCGTGTAGTGCACCCGCTTGGCGAGGAACTCGCCGTCGCGGTCCAGGTCGCGCAGGACCGCGCCGGCGGCGAGGGCCTTGAAGACCGAGCAGAGCGGGAAGGTCTCGTCCGCGCGGTACCGCACGGTCCGGCCGGTCGCCGTGTCGTGGGCGTAGACACCGAGGCGGGCGGCGTACTCCTTCTCCAGCGCCCGGAACCGCCGGGCGAGCCCGGCGGTTCCGGTGGAGGAGGCGGCTCGGGCCGACGCGGTGGGCAGGGCGGCGGCGAGGGCCGCCCCCGCGCCGAGGGCCAGCGCGGTGCGGCGGCCGGGGCGGGGGGTGAGGTGGGTCGGGCGTGGCAAAACGGTGCTCTCCTGTTCCTGCCGCCCTGAGCGGCAGTCGACGTCCGTGATGACTCAGGTGATCAGTTCCGTGATCACTTCTGTGATCATTTGCATGGACGTCCCACAGGGCCGCACAGTTCCCCGCGCCCTCCCCTCACGCCGCCTCGGCGGTCCTCCCTTCGTGCACCGGGTCCCCCTCCCGGTCCCTGTCCCGGTGGATCGGTACTCCCGAGCCGGTGAGCGGCAGACCGCTGCCGCCCCGCCGCGCCGCGACGATCTCGGCGGCGATGGACAGCGCCGTCTCCTCCGGGGTGCGGGCGCCCAGGTCCAGGCCGATCGGGGACCGCAGCCGTGCCAACCGCGCCTCGGTGACGCCGGCCTCGCGCAGCCGGCGCTCGCGGTCGGCGTGCGTGCGGCGCGAGCCCATGGCGCCGATGAACGCGGCCGGCCGGCTCAGTGCCTCCACGAGCAGCGGCACGTCGAACTTGGCGTCGTGGGTGAGCACGCACAGCACGGTGCGGGCGTCCGTCCCGGTGCTCCGCAGATAGCGGTGCGGCCAGTCCACGACGACCTCGTCGGCCTCCGGGAAGCGGGCCCGGGTGGCGAATACGGGGCGGGCGTCGCACACGGTGACGTGGTGGCCGAGGAACTTGCCGGCCCGGACCAGGGCCGCCGCGAAGTCGATCGCCCCGAAGACGATCATCCGGGGCGGCGGCACGCTCGACTCGACCAGCAGGGTGAGTCCGCCCGGGCAGTGACTGCCGTCCTCGGCGACCTCGACCGTGCCGGTGCGGCCCGCGTCCAGCAGGGCCCGGGCCTGGTCCGCCGCCGTGCGGTCGAGGTCCGGGTGGCCGCCCAGTCCGCCCCGGTACGCCCCCTCGGAGTCCACGTGCAGGACCTGGCCGAGGAGTTCGGCCGGCCCCCGTACGACCCGGGCCAGAGCGGCCGGGGTCCCGGAGGCGGCCGCGGCCAGCGCTGTGCGCAGGGCGTCCCGCGCGGGGGCGTCGGCGCCGACCGGGGTGACCATGATGTCGAGCACCCCGCCGCAGGTCAGGCCCACGGCGAAGGCGTCCTCGTCGCTGTAGCCGAACCGCTGGACGACGGTGCCGCCCTCGGCCAGCGCCTCCTGGCAGAGTGCGTAGACGGCGCCCTCGACGCAGCCGCCGGAGACGGAGCCGATGACCGTGCCCTCGCGGTCGACGGCGAGGGCGGCTCCGGGGCCGCGCGGCGCGCTGCCGCCGACGGAGACCACGGTGGCCACCGCGAACTCCCGGCCCTCCGCGAGCCACTCGTGCAGTTCCTCGGCGAGGTCAAGCATGCGTCGCTCCCGTTTCCCGCGCCATCAGGACCCGGTCCGGGCGGATGGGCAGGTGCCGGTGGCGGACGCCGGTGGCGTGCCGGACGGCGTTGGCGATGGCCGCCGCGGCGCCCACGACGCCGACCTCGCCGACCCCCTTGATGCCGACCGGGTCGTCGGGGTCGTGGTCCTCGACCCAGTCGGCCTCGACGAGCGGCACGTCGGCGTGCGTGGCGACGTGGTAGCCGGCGAGATCGCCCCCGTACAGGCCGCCGCTGGCCCGGTCCCGTACCGCCTCCTCGTGCAGGGCCATGGAGATGCCCCAGATCATGCCGCCGACGAGCTGGTTGCGGGCGGTGAGCGGGTTGACGATCCGGCCGGCCGCGAAGATGCCGAGCATGCGGCGCACCCGGACCTCGCCGGTGGCGGTGTCAACGGCGACCTCGGCGAACTGCGCGCCGTAGGAGTGGCGTTCCGTCTGGGCGAGCCGGCGGACCGCATCGGTGGTGTCCGAGCGCACGGTGATCCCCTCGGGCGGGATGGTGGCGCCGAGCGCGAGCCGCTCGCGCAGTTCCTCGGCGGCCGCGTCGACCGCCCAGGCCCAGGAGCGGGTGCCCATCGAGCCGCCGGCGAACATCGCGGGACCGAAGTCGCTGTCGCCGATGTGCACCCGCACCCGGTCCACCGGCACGCGGAGGGCGTCGGCGGCGACCAGGGTGAGCGCGGTGCGGGCGCCGGTGCCGATGTCGGCCGCGGAGATCCGCACGGTGAAGCTGCCGTCCGCTTCCGCCGTCGCCAGCGCCGTGGAGGGACCGGCTCCCGCGTGGAAGGAGGCGCCGGCCACTCCGGTGCCGAGCAGCCAGCGGCCCTCGCGGCGCACGCCGGGGCGCGGGTCGCGGTCGGCCCAGCCGAAGCGGCGGGCGCCCTCGTGGAAGCAGGCGAGCAGGTTGCGGGCGCCGAACGGCTGCCCGGAGACCGGGGAGCGCTCGGGTTCGTTGCGCACCCGCAGTTCGATCGGGTCGAGGCCGCACTTCTCGGCCAGTTCGTCGAGTGCCGACTCCAGCGCGAAGGACCCGGGGGCCTCGCCGGGCGCCCGCATGAACGTGGGGGTCGGCACGTCGAGGGGGACGACGAGGTTGGCCGTGTGGTGGGCGGGGGCGTCGACCATGACGCGAGGCACGCCGGCACTCGGCTCGACGAAGGTGTGCACGGTGGAGGTCTGGCTGACGGAGCGGTGCTCCAGCGCGCGCAGCCGCCCCTCGGCGTCGGCGCCCAGCCGCACCCGCTGCGAGGTGGGGCTGCGGTAGCCGGTGAGCGGGAACATCTGGCGGCGGGTCAGGACCACGCGCACCGGACGCTGCAGGACGGTGGCGGCCATGACCGCGGCGACCTGGTGGACGCGCACGCCCTTGCTGCCGAAGCCGCCGCCGATGTGCTCCGAGCGCACCCGGACCGCGCTCGGTTCGAGGGAGAACATCTGGGCGAGGTCGCTCTGCACCCAGGTGGTGCTCTGGTTGGAGTCGACGATCTCGAGCCGGCCGCCGTCCCAGCGGGCGGCCGCGGCATGCGGCTCCATCATGCTGTGGTGCTCTTCGGGCGTGGTGTAGTGGGCGTCCACGACGTGTGCGGAGGCGGCGAGTTCGGCCTCGAGGTCGCCCTTCTCGACCACGCCCGGCGCGAAGCCGTCCACCGGGTACGCCTCGGGGCGGTCACCACGGAAGTCGACGTCGTGCGGCTCCTCCTCGTAGTGCACGAGGAGCGACTCGGCGGCCTCGCGGGCCTGTTCGGAGGTCTCGGCGACGACGAGGGCGACCGGCCAGCCGAGGTGGGCCACCCGGTCGTTCTGGAAGAGGGTCGTGGTCGGGTCCGGCGGGCCGATCACCCCCTGGAAGTGGGTCTCCAGCCGCGGCGCGTTGCCGTGGTGGAGCACGGCGCGCACGCCGGGCATGGCGAGAACGGGCCCGTCCTCGACGGAGATGATCCGGCCGCGGGCGACGGTGGAGAGCACCAGCCAGCCGTGGGCGAGGTCGGCGAAGGGGATCTCGCCTGCGTAGCGGGCGGCGCCGGTGACCTTCTCGACGCCCTCCACCCGGGTGTGCGCGGTGCCGACGACACCCTTCGGTGTCGTGCGGCCGGTCGTGGCGGTGGTCATCGGGCGGCCTCCTCGGCGAGTTCGGTGAGTACGGCCACCACGAGGTTGCGCATCAGCGTCACCTTGTAGGCGTTGTCGCGCAGCGGCCGGGCGGCGGCCAGTTCGGCGTCCGCGGCGGCGGCGAAGTTCTCCGCCTCGGCCGGTGCCCCGGTGAGCGCGCGTTCGGCGGCGCGGGCCCGCCAGGGGCGGGAGGCGACGGCGCCGAAGGCGAGCCGCACCTCGCGCACGACCCCGTCGGAGACGTCGAGCGCGGCGGCGACGGAGCCGATGGCGAAGGCGTACGAGGCGCGTTCGCGCACCTTGCGGTAGCGGGAGCGGGCGGCGACCGGTGCGGGCGGCACGGTGACGCCGGTGATGAGGGCGCCCGGTGGCAGGGCGGTCTCGCGGTGCGGGGTGTCGTCGACGGGCAGGTAGAAGTCGGCGAGCGGCAGCTCACCGGGACCGTCGGCGGTCTCGTAGGTGACGACGGCGTCGAGCGCGGTCAGCGCCACGCCCATGTCCGAGGGGTGCGTGGCGACGCAGTGCTCGGAGGCGCCCAGGATGGCGTGGTTGTGGTGCTCGCCCTCGAGGGCGGGGCAGCCGGTGCCGGGCTCCCGCTTGTTGCAGGGCTTGGTCACGTCGGCGAAGTAGCCGCAGCGGGTGCGCTGGAGCAGGTTGCCGCCGACGGTGGCCATGTTGCGGAGCTGCCCGGAGGCACCGGCCAGCACGGCCTGGGTGAGCAGCGGGTAGCGGCGGCGGACCTCGGGGTGGGCGGCGAGGTCGCTGTTGGTGACGGTGGCGCCGATGCGCAGACCGCCCTCCGGCGTCGACTCGATGGCGCCCAGGGGGAGTTGACGCACGTCGACGAGGCGTCCGGGGCGTTCCACACCGGACTTCATCAGGTCGACGAGGTTGGTGCCGCCGCCGAGGAAGCGGGCGTCGGGGTCGGCCCCGAGGAGGGCGACGGCGCCGGAGACGTCCTCGGCGCGCTGGTAGGCGAACTCCTTCATGCCGCCGCCTCCGCGTCCGCCGTGCGGCCGGTGTCGCCGGAGCCGAGGGGCTCGGTGCCGGCCGGTTCGGTCCGCCGCTGCCCGGCGGTGGTGTCGGCCGCGCGGGAGACGGCCTGGACGATGGAGACGTAGGCGGAGCAGCGGCACAGGTTGCCGCTCATCCGCTCCCGGATCTCCTCGGCGCTGAGCGGTGGTGGCCCGGCCTCGGGGCGTACGTCGCCGGTGACGGCGCTCGGCCAGCCGGCCGCGTGCTCCTCGATCACCGCGACCGCCGAGCAGATCTGCCCGGGGGTGCAGTAGCCGCACTGGTAGCCGTCGAGGTCGAGGAAGGCCTGCTGCACGGGGTGCAGCTCATCGCCGCGGGCGAGCCCTTCGACGGTGGTGATCTCACGTCCCTCCGCCGCCACGGCGAGATTGAGACAGGACACCTCGCGGCGTCCGTCGATCAGGACGGTGCAGGCACCGCACTGTCCGTGGTCGCAGCCTTTCTTGCTGCCGGTGAGGTCGAGCCGCTCACGCAGGGCGTCGAGCAGGGTGGTGCGGTGGTCGACGGTCAGCGGGTAATTCTGGCCATTGATCTTCAGGGTGATGGCGCTGGACGTCGTGGGTGCCATGGTCAGCTTCTTTCGTGTACGCGAAACACGTCGGCAAGGGGCACAGGGGGTGAGGAAGGCGCAGGGAGGGAGGAATACTTGTCGCAGGACGACATCGGGTCGGGACGCGTCGGGGCGGGCGCGGTGTGCCGGACATGGGGCCCGACATGGCGCGAAATCGCCGCCCACCGGTAGCATGGGCCAACCGGACAGCTGTCCGGTAACGGGGAAGCTACCGGACAGCTGTCCGCTTAGCAAGGGCTGCCCCCCACAACGCACCCGAGGGGGAGGACGAATGGGACAGCGGAAGGACGCTCCCCTGCGCTCGGACGCGCAGCGCAACCGCGAGCGCATCCTGGAGGTGGCGATCGTCGAATTGACCCGCCGCGCGGATGTGCCGCTCAGTCTCATCGCCCGCGAGGCGGGTGTCGGACAGGGCACCTTCTACCGCAACTTCCCCAACCGCGAGTCCCTCGTCCTGGAGATCTACCGCCACGAGATGCAGCAGGTCGCGGACGACGCGCCCCGCCTGCTGGCGGAACGGGAACCGGACCGGGCGCTGCGCGAGTGGATGGACGGGGTCGCCCGGTTCGCGAGGACCAAGGCCGGTCTGGCCGAGGCGATACGCCTGGCCACCAGCGGTCCCGGCAGCCCCGCGCGGCCGGCCCCCACCCCGATGATGGCCGCCGCCGACCTGCTGCTCCGCGCCTGCCAGAAGGCGGGAACCGTCCGCACCGACGTCGACAGCGACGACTTCATGCTCGCCGTCTCCGGGCTGTGGACCTCCCCGCCCGACGACGCCTGGGAGACGCGCACGACCCGGCTGCTGGACCTGGTGATGGACGGACTGCGCGCACGGGCACCAGGGCCGAAAGCGCCCTGACGGCCCCGGGCCGGACCCAGGGCGGACGCCCCCCTCCGGCCCCCGGGCGGCGGTGGGGCCGCGGGACGGTACGAATCCGGCCGACCGGGGGAACCGTCAAACTTTCACTCCTCGTTTTCTTGAATCCGTCGTCTTTACGGCTGTAGGTTCGCCGCCATGACCGCATCCCGGCCAGAGACGACCGCGGAGGAACTGCGCGGCGTGGGCCTTCGCGTGACGGCCGCCCGGGTCGCGCTGCTGGACGCCGTGCGCGAGGGCGACCACCTCGGCGTCGAGGCCCTGGCGACCGGAGTGCGCGCACGCGTGGGCCACATCTCGCTCCAGGCGGTCTACGAGGCCCTGCACGCGCTCACCGCGGCGGGACTCGTCCGCCGGCTCGAACCACCGGGCAGCCCCGCGCTGTTCGAGGGGCGGGTCGGTGACAACCACCACCATCTCGTGTGCCGGTCCTGCGGGGTCGTGGCCGACGTGGACTGCGCCGTCGGCCACGCGCCCTGCCTGACCGCCTCCGACGACCACGGCTTCGCGGTCGACGAGGCCGAGGTCCTCTACTGGGGCCTGTGCCCCCGCTGTTCCACCGCTCGCACCGCCCACAGTTCTGCACAGTGATTCCCCCAGTTCGGAAGGATTTACATGTCTGAGAACCACGACGCGATCGTCACGGACCCGAAGACGGAGGGCGAGAGCGGCGGTTGCCCGGTCGCGCACACGCGCGCCCCGCATCCGACCCAGGGAGGTGGCAACCGCCAGTGGTGGCCCGAGCGCCTGAACCTGAAGGTGCTCGCCAAGAACCCCGCCGTGGCGAACCCGATGGGCGAGGAGTTCGACTACGCCGAGGCGTTCCAGGGCCTCGACCTGCCCGCCGTGAAGCGGGACATCGCCGAGGTGCTGACCACCTCGCAGGACTGGTGGCCCGCCGACTTCGGCCACTACGGCCCGCTCATCGTCCGCATGGCCTGGCACAGCGCCGGCACCTACCGGATCAGTGACGGCCGCGGCGGCGCCGGCTCCGGCCAGCAGCGCTTCGCCCCGCTCAACAGCTGGCCGGACAACGCCAACCTCGACAAGGCCCGCCGTCTGCTGTGGCCGGTGAAGAAGAAGTACGGCAAGGCCCTGTCGTGGGCGGACCTGCTGGTCCTCTCCGGCAACGTGGCCCTGGAGTCGATGGGCTTCACCCCCTTCGGCTTCGCCGGCGGCCGCGAGGACGTGTGGGAGCCCGAGGAGGACGTGTACTGGGGTCCCGAGACCACCTGGCTCGGCGACGAGCGCTACACCGGTGACCGCGACCTGGAGAGCCCGCTCGGCGCCGTCCAGATGGGCCTCATCTACGTCAACCCCGAGGGTCCCAACGGCAACCCGGACCCGATCGCCTCGGCCCGCGACATCCGCGAGACCTTCCGCCGGATGGCGATGAACGACGAGGAGACCGTCGCCCTGATCGCGGGTGGCCACACCTTCGGCAAGACCCACGGCGCCGGCCCCGCCGACAACGTGGGCCCGGACCCGGAGGCGGCCGGCCTGGAGGAGATGGGTCTCGGCTGGCGCAACGCCCACGGTTCGGGCAAGGGCGGCGACGCGATCACCAGCGGTCTCGAGGTGACCTGGACCAACACCCCGACGACCTGGGACAACAGTTTCTTCGAGATCCTCTTCGGCTACGAGTGGGAGCTGTTCAAGAGCCCCGCCGGGGCCAACCAGTGGCGGCCGAAGGACAACGCCGGGGCCGGCACCGTCCCCGACGCCCACGACCCCTCCAAGACCCACCAGCCGACGATGCTGACCACCGACCTGGCGCTGCGCTTCGACCCGGTCTACGGCCCGATCTCGCGCCGCTTCCTGGAGAACCCGGACGAGTTCGCCGACGCCTTCGCGCGGGCCTGGTACAAGCTGACGCACCGTGACATGGGCCCGAAGTCGCTGTACCTCGGCCCGGAGGTGCCCGCCGAGACGCTGCTGTGGCAGGACCCGCTGCCCGAGCGCACCCACGAGCTGATCGACGCCGCCGACATCGCCGCCCTCAAGGAGCGCGTCCTCGGCTCGGAGCTGTCGGTGGCCGAGCTGGTCTCCACCGCCTGGGCCTCGGCGTCCACCTTCCGCGGCAGCGACAAGCGCGGCGGCGCCGACGGCGCCCGCATCCGCCTGGAGCCGCAGCGCGGCTGGGAGGTCAACGACCCGGACCGGCTCGCGTCCGTGCTGCGCGTCCTGGAGGGCATCCAGGAGTCCTTCAACTCCGCGCAGACCGGCGGCAAGCGGGTCTCGCTGGCCGACCTGATCGTGCTCGGCGGCACCGCGGCCGTGGAGCGCGCGGCCAAGGAGGGCGGCTTCGAGATCGAGCTGCCGTTCGCCCCGGGCCGGGTGGACGCCTCGCAGGAGCAGACGGACACCGAGTCCTTCGCGGCCCTCGAGCCGACCGCCGACGGCTTCCGCAACTACTACGGCAAGGGCAACCGGCTCCCGGCCGAATACCTCCTCATCGACCAAGCCAACCTGCTCACCCTGAGCGCCCCGGAGATGACCGTCCTGGTCGGCGGCCTGCGCGTGCTGGGCGCGGGCCACCAGCAGTCGCAGCTCGGCGCGCTCACCACCACCCCCGGCGCGCTGACCAACGACTTCTTCGTCAACCTGCTCGACATGGGCACGGCGTGGAAGTCGACCTCCGCGGACCAGACCACCTTCGAGGGCCGTGACGCGGCCACCGGCGAGCTCAAGTGGACCGGCAGCCGCGCGGACCTGGTCTTCGGGTCCAACTCCGAGCTGCGCGCCCTCGCGGAGGTCTACGCGAGCGACGACGCCAAGGAGAAGTTCGTGCGCGACTTCGCCGCGGCCTGGACCAAGGTCATGAACCTCGACCGGTTCGACCTGGCCTGATCCCGGTGTGCGGGCCGGCCGGTGCACGTCGCCGGCCGGCCCGTCGCACACTCGGGCCCGGGTGTTCAGCCGACGCGTTCCCAGCCCCGCCGCGGCGGGCGGTTGCCGAGCCGGTCGTCACGGCTGCGGTAGACGATGTAGGGGCGGGTGAGGTAGCCGAGGGGGGCGGTGAGCATGTGGACGAGGCGGGTGAAGGGCCAGAAGGCGAACAGGATCAGCGCGCTGATCGCGTGCAGCTGGAACAGCAGCGGCACTCCGGTCATCAGGTTCGCGTCGGGCTCGCCGTAGGAGAGCGCCCGGAACCAGGGGGAAATGGTGGTCCGGTAGTTGTAGCCCCCGCCCACGATGTTGGCGACGACCGTCGCGGACAGGCCGAGCGCGATGGTCACGGTGAGCGAGACGTACATCGCCTTGTCGTTGCGGGTGGTGGCGGAGAACACCGGGCCGACCGTGCGCCGCCGGTAGATCAGCAGGGCGAGGCCGCCCAGCGTGCACACCCCGGCGATCGTGCCGAGGACGACGGCCCCCACGTGGTACGTGTGCTCGCTGATGCCGGCCGCGTCGGTCCAGCTCTCCGGGATCAGCAGCCCGCCGATGTGGCCGAGCAGCACCACGAGGATGCCGAAGTGGAACAGCGGGCTGCCGATGCGCAGCAGCCGGTTCTCGTACAGCTGCGAGGAGCGGGTGGTCCAGCCGAACTTGTCGTAGCGGTAGCGCCAGATGTGGCCCAGGACGAAGAAGGCCAGGCTGATGTAGGGCAGGATCACCCACAGGAAGACGCCGCCCGGACCTGCCTCGGCGGCGGTGGCCGGGTGTGCCGCGGCGAGGGCGTGCGGGTGTGCGATCATCGCGGGCCTCCTGCGGGGTCGGGCATGAACTGCGGGGGCGTGTACGGAGCGAGTCCGACCTGTTCCCCCGGAGGTCCCTCGGCGGCGAGCCGCGCGACGGCTTCCTCCTCGTCGCCCTTGAGCGGTGGCAGCGTGGCGGAGACGGACTGCAGCAGGTGCGCCCAGGGTGAGTCCTCCGCGCGCAGGGCGAGGCGCAGGAGTTCGAGTCCGGCGCGGTGCTCGGTGAGCAGCCGGTGTCCGGCGGACGGGTCGAGGCCCGCGAACTCCAGGACGACGGCGAGGTGGTCGGGGAGTTCGTCCTCGACCGGACGCAGTCCGGCGGCGCCGTAGGCCTGCTTGAGCCGGAGCAGGGCGATCCCGCGCTTGCGGGTGTCTCCGTGGGCGTAGTAGGTGAGGTAGGGGCAGCAGCGCTTGCGGTGGTCGAAGGTGGCGACGTAGGCGACGGCCAGGTCGTCGGCCGGGGTGCGCTCGGCGTGCCCGGTGAAGGCGAGCAGGGGGTCGCGGACAGGGGCGGGCAGGGCGGGCGCGGCGCGGCGGGCCAGGGCCAGGTGCCCGGCGAAGTCCTCGTCGGGGTAGCCGAGCAGCAGGGACTGCACCTGCCAGGCGTAGGAGTGCCAGGGCTCGGGCCGGCCCGCCGGCCGCAGTGTCGCCCTCATGTTCTTCTTCGTGGTCTTCACGGCTTCGGCTCGACCTCCCCGTCGCTGTCCCCGCTCGTGCCGTCGCCCGGCTCCGCCGGTGGGAACAGACCCGGCGGTGAGCCCTTGCCGTCCCAGTTGAGGAGGTTGACGCGGGTGCCCTTGCCGGCGGGTGCGGCGGGGGTGTCGGAGGTCTGCCGGTCGCGCAGGGCGCGGTAGTTCTCCACGGCGAGGGGTGCCGCGCCCCCGGAGGTCTCGCCGAAGGGTCCGGAGCCTCCCATGCCGGGGCCGCCCTCGTAGTCGAGGCTGCACTCGGTGGCCAGCTCCTCCAGGGAGTGGGCCTGTTCGGCGTGCGCGGGCGGGATGACGTACCGCTCGTCGTACTTGGCGAGTGCCAGCAGGCGGTACATGTCGTACATCTGCTCCTCGCCCATGCCGACCCGCTCGGGGATGGTGGGATCCGGTTCGCGGCCGAGGTTGATGTCGCGCATGTAGGCGCGCATGGCGGCCAGCCGACGCAGCACCGCGTCGACCGGGGTCGGGTCCCCGGCGGTGAACAACTGGGCGAGGTACTCGACGGGGATGCGCAGGGCGTCGACGGCGGCGAAGAGGTTGCGGTGGTCCTCGGCGTCCTGGCCGGTCTCGCGCACGGCGTCGACGACCGGGGAGAGCGGGGGCACGTACCAGACCATCGGCATGGTGCGGTACTCCGGGTGCAGCGGCAGGGCCACCTTGAACGTGTTGATCAGGGCGTGCACCGGGGAGCGCCGGGCGGCCTCGATCCAGTCGCGCGGAATGCCGTCCCGTTCGGCGGCGGCGACCACGTCCGGGTCGTTCGGGTCGAGCAGGACGGAACGCTGGGCCTCGTAGAGGTCGGTGTCCTCGGGGGTGGTGGCGGCTTCCAGGACCCGGTCGGCGTCGTAGAGGACGAGCCCGATGTAGCGCAGCCGGCCGACACACGTCTCGGAGCAGACGGTGGGCAGGCCGACCTCGACGCGAGGGAAGCAGAAGGTGCACTTCTCGGCCTTGCCGGTGCGGTGGTTGAAGTAGACCTTCTTGTACGGGCACCCCGTGACGCACATCCGCCAGCCCCGGCAGCGGTCCTGGTCGACGAGGACGATGCCGTCCTCCTCGCGCTTGTAGATCGCGCCGGAGGGACAGGAGGCCGCGCAGGAGGGGTTGAGGCAGTGCTCGCAGATGCGCGGCAGATAGAACATGAACGTCTCTTCGAACTCCAGCTTGATCTTCTCGGAGATCTCGCCGAGGACGACGTCCTGCTCACCGTGCTCCGCCGAACCGCCCAGGTCGTCGTCCCAGTTGGCCGACCACTTGATGCTCATGTCCTTGCCGGTGATCAGCGACTTGGGACGGGCGACGGGGGTGTGCTCCTGCAGCGGGGCGTTGGTGAGCGTCTCGTAGTCGTAGGTCCAGGGCTGGTAGTAGTCGTCCAGGGAGGGCAGGACGGGGTTGGAGAAGATGGTGATCAGCTTCTTGAACCGGCCGCCGGCCTTGAGCGAGAGCCGGCCGCGCTTGTTCAGCTCCCAGCCGCCGCGCCACCGCTCCTGGTCCTCGTAGCGGCGCGGGTAGCCCTGGCCGGGGCGGGTCTCGACGTTGTTGAACCACACGTACTCGACGCCGGTGCGGTTGGTCCATGCCTGTTTGCAGGTGACCGAGCAGGTGTGGCAGCCGATGCACTTGTCGAGGTTCATGACCATCGCCATCTGGGCCATCACGCGCCCGATGGGGGCTTTGTCGCCGGACATCAGTACTCCACCTCCTGGTCGGTGCGGCGCCGGATGACGGTGACCTCGTCGCGCTGGTTGCCGGTCGGGCCGAGGTAGTTGAAGGCGTAGGAGAGCTGGGCGTAGCCGCCGATGAGGTGGCTCGGTTTGATCAGCAGCCGGGTGAGGGAGTTGTGGATGCCGCCGCGGCGGCCGGTGGTCTCGGTGCGGGGCACGTCGATCAGCCGGTCCTGTGCGTGGTACATGTACACGGTGCCCTCGGGCATCCGGTGCGAGACGATGGCGCGGGCGGCCACGACGCCGTTGCGGTTGACCGCCTCGATCCAGTCGTTGTCGCGCACCCCGACCTTGGCCGCGTCCTGGGTGCTCATCCAGATGGTGGGGCCGCCCCGGGACAGCGACAGCATGAACAGGTTGTCCTGGTACTCGGAGTGGATGGACCACTTGTTGTGCGGGGTGAGGTAGCGCACGGTGACGCCGAGCTCGCCGGTCTCCCCGATCCGTGGTTCGCCGAACAGTGCGTGCATGTTCAGCGGTGGCCGGTAGACGGGGAGTTGCTCGCCGAGGGCGGCCATCCAGTCGTGGTCGAGGTAGAAGTGCTGGCGGCCGGTGAGGGTGTGCCAGGGCTTGCCGCGTTCGACGTTGACGGTGAACGGGGAGTAGCGGCGTCCGCCGGTCTCCGAACCGGACCACTCGGGGCTGGTGATGACGGGTACGGGCGCCGCCTGGGTGTCGGCGAAGGTGATCCGCTTGCCCTCGTGCTCGGCGGCCAGGTCGGCGAGCCGGGTCCCGGTACGGGCCTCCAGCGTGTGGAAGCCCTGGGTGGCGAGGTGTCCGTTGGTGGTGCCGGACAGGGCGAGGATGGTCTCGCAGGCGTGCACGTCGCGGGCGAGCGCGGGCCTGCCGGCCGCGGCTCCCCCGCGGACGGTGCCGTTCTTGTGCCGCAGGTACTCCAGTTCGCTGTCGAGCTTGTAGGTGATGCCCTTGGTGGTGGCGCCGAGGGTGTCGAGCAGCGGGCCGAGGGCGGTCATCCTGTCGGCGACGGCCGCGTAGTCGCGCTCGACGGTGAGGAGTTTCGGCATGGTCCGGCCGGGCTCGGGCTCGCACTCGCCGGCTTTCCAGTCCCGCACCCTGCCGTGCGGGTTGGCCAGCTCGTCCGGGGTGTCGTGCAGCAGCGGGGCGGCGACGACGTCCTTGCGGACCCCGAGGTGGGTGGCGGCGAGCGTGCTGAACGCGCGGGCCAGGGTCACGAAGGCGTCCCAGTCGGTGCGGGTCTGCCACGGCGGCGCGATCGCCGGGTTGAAGGCGTGCACGAAGGGGTGCATGTCGGTACTGGAGAGGTCGTGCTTCTCGTACCAGGTGGCGGCGGGCAGCACCACGTCGGAGAAGACGGTGGTGCTGGTCATGCGGAAGTCGAGGGTGAGCAGCAGGTCGAGCTTGCCGGTCGGCGCCTCCTCCCGCCACACCACGTCCCGGGGGCGGGCCTCGGGCGGTGCCTCGGCGGCGCGCACGGAGTGGTCGGTGCCGAGGAGGTGCTTGAGGAAGTACTCGTTGCCCTTCGCGGAGGAGCCGAGCAGGTTGGCCCGCCAGACGGTCAGTACGCGCGGGAAGTTCTCCGGGGCGTCGGGGTCCTCGCCCGCGAACCCCAGGCGTCCGGAGGTGAGTTCGTCCACGATGTGCTCGGCGACGGGGCGTCCGGCGGCCTCCGCCTCGTCGGCGAGGTCGAGCGGGTTGCGGTCGAAGGTCGGGTAGGAGGGCATCCAGCCCATGCGGGCGGAGGCGGCGATGACGTCCGCGGTGCTCAGCCCGGCGAACGGACCGCCGGGCGCGGCCCCGGACGGCCCGTCGGCTCCGGCCGCCGCATCCCCGTCGGCCGCGACTCCGTCCGGTCCGTCGGTCGCGGTTCCGTCCCGTCCGTCGTGACCGGCCGGCTCCTCGGTCCCGGCCGGCCTCCCGGTCCGTCCCTCCGTCCCGGCCGCGGCCAGCGCGTCCGCGGAGAACGGGTCGTAGCGGAACTGGTCGCCGTGCAGGTACCAGTACGCCGTCTGGATCATCTGCCGGGCCGGGCGGTTCCAGTCGGAGGCGGTGGCCAGCGCGGAGTACCCGGTGAGCGGGCGGACCTTCTCCTGCCCGACGTAGTGGGCCCAACCGCCGCCGTTGACACCCTGGCAGCCGGTGAGGGTGGTCAGGGTGAGGAAGGCCCGGTAGATGGTGTCGGAGTGGAACCAGTGGTTGGTCCCGGCACCCATGACGATCATCGAACGGCCGCGGGACTCCTCGGCGTTGGCCGCGAACTCCCGGGCGATGCGGGCCGCCCGCTCCGCGTCCACCCCGGTGATCGCGGACTGCCAGGCGGGAGTGTACGGCTCGTCGGCGTCCTCGTACGACGTGGGCCAGCGGCCGGGCAGTCCCGGGCGGCCCACCCCGTACTGGGCGAGCAGCAGGTCGAACACCGTCGTCACCGGGCGGCCGGCGATCCGACGCACCGGGACCCCGCGCCGCAGCAGTCCGGCGCCGCCGTCCGGGGCGTCGAAGCGGGGCAGCCGGACGGTGACCGGTGCCTCGTCGCCGCCCTCGGCCGACAGCAGCGGGTCGATGTCGCCCAGCTCGAGGTTCCACTTCCCGGCGCCGCCCTCGCCGAACCGGTCGCCCAGCGTGCCGTTGGGCACGACGGGACGGCCCTCGGCGTCGAGCAGCACCGTGCGGAACTCGGGGTGTTCGGCCTCGGCGTGGGCGCCGCCGAGGTCGGCGGCGGTGAGGAACTTCCCCGGCGCGTACGTGCCCGGCTCGCCCGCCACCTCGTCCAGGGCGACGAGGAAAGGCAGGTCGGTGAAGCGCTTGACGTACTCCTCGAAGTACGGCGTGCGACGGTCGACGAAGAACTCCTTGAGCACGACGTGCCCCATGGCCATGGCCAGGGCCCCGTCGGTGCCCGGCTGGGCGGGCAGCCACTCGTCGGCGAACTTCACGTTGTCCGCGTAGTCCGGGGAGACGGCGACGACCTTCTGGCCGCGGTAACGGGCCTCGACCATCCAGTGGGCGTCGGGGGTGCGGGTCACCGGCAGGTTGGAGCCCCACATGATCAGGTAGCCGGCGTCCCACCAGTCCCCGGATTCGGGCACGTCCGTCTGGTCGCCGAAGACCTGCGGGGAGGCCACCGGCAGATCGGCGTACCAGTCGTAGAAGGACAGCATCACGCCGCCGAGCAGCGAGTAGAAACGGGCGCCGGCCGCGTGCGAGACCATCGACATCGCGGGGATCGGCGAGAAGCCGGCCAGCCGGTCGGGGCCGTACTCCTTGATGGTGTGCACGTGCGCGGCCGCCACCATCTCCACCGCCTCGTCCCAACTCGCCCGCACCAGACCGCCCTTGCCGCGGGCCGCCTTGTAGGTCCGGGACCGTTCGGGATCGGAGACGATGTCGGCCCAGGCCGCGACCGGGTCGCCCAGCCGGGCCTTGGCCTCCCGGTACATGGCCAGCAGTACGCCGCGGACGTACGGGTAGCGCACCCGGGTGGGCGAGTAGGTGTACCAGGAGAACGCGGCGCCGCGCGGGCAGCCGCGCGGCTCGTACTCGGGACTGTCGGGGCCGACCGAGGGGTAGTCGGTCTGCTGGGCCTCCCAGGTGATGATGCCGTCCTTGACGTACACCTTCCACGAGCAGGAGCCGGTGCAGTTCACGCCGTGCGTGGAGCGCACCACCTTGTCGTGCGACCAGCGGTCCCGGTAGAAGTCGTCCGCCCGCCGGCCACCCTTCTTCCGCAGGGTGCGCAGGTCCTTGGAGACCTCCGCCCGGGTGAAGTACCGGCGGGAGCGGACCAGCGCGTCCGTCAGTTCGCCGTCCAGTCCGGGTGGTGCCGCTCCGCCGCCCCGTTCCGGCACCGGATCACTCTTCGTGCCCACCGCGCCGCTCCCTCCCGGGTTTCGCCCGAGGTTGCTCGCTCGCCGTACTCGTCCCTTGCCGCACTCCTGTGGGGTTCTTCCCCTGGCTTACCGCATCTCGCGCGATCGACACATGCGGAGCCAGGATTCCCTCGCACGCACGTCCGTGCCGCCCGGCGCGGGGGCGCACCGGGCGGCACGGGGTGAGGTCGGCGGGAAGGACCCGGCGGGCCGGTCAGGGCGACGGCTCGGGCACCGCCGCGCCCACCCGGGCGCGTACCGCCTCCACGGCCTCCCACTGTTCGGTGCTCAGGAAGGCCAGGGCGGCGGGGAAGACACCGTCCTGCTCCTTGAGGATGTGCGCGCGCAGCACGGTCAGGGCCTCGAGGAGCCGTCCGGGCCAGGTGGGATCGGCGGGGACGCCGGACTCGGCCTCGGCGAGCACCGCCTCGATCGCGCGGTGCTCCTCCTCCAACGCGGCGATCTTCTCGGGGAAGTCGTCGGCCAGGGCGGGGAACAGGCCGTGTTCCTCCACCTGGGTGTGCGGGGCGAGGACGGCGGCGATCTGGCGGGCCAGCTCGGCCGTCCGGGTGAGGTCACCGTCCCGGTGGGCACCCCGCACCAGGCCGATCATGTCCACCACCGTGTCGTGCTCGCGGGTGAGCCGGCCGATCGACTCCACCTCCTGGCAGCCGCAGTACTCGCACATGGCTCGCGCCCTCCTCGTCCGTCTTGTCGGTGCTCGTGCGTTCCGTGCCTTGTTCTCGTCCGCCGGCCGCGGCCGGTTCAGTGCGGTTTCGGGACCCGCGTGGTGCGGCGGGTGACGGCGGTGCGCACCCCGGTGCCGGTGAAGAGCAGGGCCGCCGCGGCGACCAGGCCCAGCAGGAGCAGTCCGAGCGCGTACGACCCGTAGGCGCCGTAGAGCGAGCCCATCACCAGCGGCGGCAGGAAGCCGCCCAGGCCGCCCGCGGCGCCGACGATCCCGGTGACCGAGCCGACCTGGTCGCCCGGTGCCAGCAGGGCGACCAGGGCGAAGACCGCGCCGCTGCCCGCGCCGAGCGCGGCGGCCATGGCGAGGAAGGCCAACGTGCCGGTCGGGGCCAGCGAGGGGGTGAACGACTGGACGAGCGCTCCGGCGAAGACCACGCCGAGCGACACGGTGAGCACCCGCACCGGGCCGATGCGGTCGGACAGCCAGCCGCCCACCGGACGCATCGCCACCGCCAGCAGCACGAAGCCGGCCATCCGGTTCGCCGCGTCGGCCTGGCCGAGGCCGTAGCCGGTCTTCAGATAGGTGGGCAGGTAGACCGAGAAGGCGACGTATCCGCCGAAGGCCACCGCGTACAGGGCCGAGGCCTGCCAGGTCAGGGGCAGGGCGCAGACCGCGGCGAGCCGGCGGCCGAGCGGCTCGCTCGGAACGGTCCGCCCGGGGGCGTCCCGCAGCAGCAGGGCGGCCAGTACCGCGTACGCGGCGAGGACGACGGCGGTGAGCAGGAAGGGATTGGCCATGCCGTGCGCGTCGACCAGCTTGACCGTGGTGAGCGCGCTGATCGCGGTGCCGCCCATGCCCATGCCGAAGACTCCGATGGCCAGACCGCGCCGCTCGGGCGGGAACCAGGCGTTGACGAAGGGCACCCCGACGGCGAACGCGGTGCCGCCGATGCCGAGGAAAAATCCTCCGGCCAGCAGGGCGGGGAGCGAGGAGTGGCCGGCCAGGCCCAGGTAGAGCACCGGCACGATGGTCGCCGCCGAGACGAGCGGGAACATCACTCGGCCGCCGAAGCGGTCGGTGAGGGCACCGACCGGGATCCGGCCCAGCGAGCCGACGACGACCGGCACGGCCACCAGCAGCGACTGCTGGAAGGAGGACAGCTCCAGGCTGTCCTTCAGGCGCGGGCCGAGCGGGCTGAGCAGCGCCCAGGCCCAGAAGTTCACGGCGAAGCCCACGGTGGCCAGGCCCAGCATCAGCCACGCACGCCCGGACACGGGCGCGGGACCCGGTGCCGGGCGGTCCTTCATCGCCCTCGACGGCTGCTGCATGCCCGTTTCCCTTCACTCACGCGGGTAGTCACGTCCCCGGGGTGCCCGGGCCGCGGGGCCCTCACGCACCAACCGGTGCCCCATCCCACTGTCGGAGGTGGGAGGCCCGCGGGCGGAGGGCCGAAGGGCCCCTGCTCACGGGCGGTCCGGCCCCCTCGGCGGGACCGGACGGACCGTCTCGCCGGGCCGGCGGGCCCGGCCGGCGAATGAGGGCCGACCGGCCCTTACGCACGGGACCGGGCGCGGCAAGCATGGAGGGATGTTGCAGAACGACGTCTTTCGCACGATGGACCGGCAGGAGTGCCTGCGGCTGCTCGCCGAGGTGCCGGTCGGCCGGATCGTGTACACCCGGCACGCCCTCCCCGCGGTGCTCCCGGTGAACTTCGTCCTCGACGGGGACTCCTCGGTGCTGCTGCGCACCTCGGCGGGGTCGGACCTGCTCCGTGCGGTCGACGGTGTCGTGGTGGCCTTCGAGGCGGACAGCTTCGACGCGGTGAGCCACTCCGGCTGGAGCGTCGTCGTCACCGGGCCGGCCTCGGCGGTGACCGATCCGGCGGAGCACGAACGCCTGCTGCGCACCGGGCCGCAGTCCTGGATGCCGATCCAGGAGGACGTCTTCATCCGCATCGAGGCCGCGATGGTCACCGGGCGGGAGCTGACGGACCTGCGCGGCGCGGTCTGAGCGGCCGGCCGCTCCGGCCCGCCCCCGCGCGCGCACCCGAACCCGCGCCCCGCCCCGCCATGCGCACGCCCCGTTCCCGGAACTCTTCCCCGGGAACGGGGCCTCGTCGTGCGCCACGGGAGTCGTGCGCGAGTGACGTCGTGCGCTACGGGAGCGGTGCGCCGTCGTCGCCGGTGGCGTCGTGCCCCTGCCTCCCGCGGGCGGCTCCGGCGCCGGCCGGGCGGGCGGCGGCGCGCGGGGTGCGGCCGCCGTCCGGTCCGTAGCCGAAGCGGATCAGCAGGTGCGGGGCGCAACGCTGCCGGGCTCCCCTCATGGCCGCCCTCAGGTCCGGCCACTCCATCGCCTGGTGCAGTATCGAGGTGCGCACGCCGTGCCGGGTCGCCACCAGCAACGCGCGCTCCAGGGCCTGCCCCGCGCGCAGCCAGTCCTCGCGCCGGTCGTGCGGGGTCCACAACAACGCCACCTGAGCGTGCCGTTCGAAGCGGAGGGCGGGCAGGCGCAGGGCGGGCAGCGGGCCGGTGAAGTCCCGCATCGGCATCCGGGAGGACACGTCCCGGGGGCCGAGGGAGGTGAGTGGGATGCCGTACGGGGCGGCCGCGCCCGGGGCAGTGATCCAGGTGCGGGCCTCGGCGGCACGGGCGGGGTCGGCAGCGTTGCGGTCCTCGGCGACGGCGGTCAGGCCGAGCAGTCGCCGGGTGCCGGCGAAGTCGGGCATGTCCAGATGCGCGCCCTCGGCGCGGGCCGCCGCGGCCATCTCCGCGACGATGTGCTCGGGCACGGGCCGCCCGGTGAACGGCAGCCTGCTGGTGTGCCGCCGGGCGACGGCGTCGTAGAGCTGCCGGTACTCGGGCCGCGCGTCCGGCGCGGCCACGCCGAGCCCCACGGTGGCGAGCAGGTCGGGGTCGGTGGGGTCGGGCAGCAGCCGTACGAGAGGCTCCCACCCGAAGTGCGCGGCGGCGACGCGGAGGTTGAAGACGGCGGCGCCGACGGAGAGGTGCTGCGCGCGCCGCCGGGGATCGGTGTGCGGCAGGAACCGCTCGCGGTCCACGCGGACGTGGAGCACACGGGTGCCGGCGTCCATGCCGAAGCGCCAGGGCTGCGTGTTGTGGATCGACGGCGCGGCGACGGCGCAGTACAGCAACCGCTCCAGGAGGGCCGCGTCGACCTCGGGCATCCGCATGTCGGTTCCTCCGTGTGTTCCGGTACCACCACGTTCACGGTGCGCCACCGTGCTCTTCGCGGGGGAGGGCACAGCGGTCCTTTCACGGGGCCGGAGGTCCCGCCGGGCGGGAGGGCCGGCGGGGGCCGGGGGCCGGGGGGCCGGGGGGCCGGGGGGAGAGGTGCTGTCGCTCACGTCGCCGGGAGGGCCGTCGCCAGGAGGACCACCCCCAGCGACCCCACCAGCGACGCCACCGCCAGCGCCCGCGCCAGTTCGGGGCGGCCCTTCGCGTGGGCCCAGCCGTGCATCGCCGCGGCCAGCACGACCACCCCGAACAGCCCCAGTTTCGCCGCGAGCACCCGCCCGTACCCCGGCTCCCCCAGCGACGCCCAGGTCACCCCCTTGTGCCAGGCGATCGCCCAGCCCGTCCCCAACTGCACCGGCAGGAACACCGCCCCCGTCAGCATCCCGAAGCGCCGCCCCGCCCGCGCGGCGAACCGGTCGCGGTCCTCGGCGGCCAACAGCCGCCGGGCCAACGGCAGCACCACCAACGACAGCGCCACCTGGCCGCCCACCCACACCACCGCCCCGGTGACGTGCAGGAACCGCACGACCTGCCAGAGCCCGACGGCACCCCCGCCCATCACCGCACCTCCACCACGCCGCGCGCCCCGGCCTCCGCGTGCCGCATGTCGTGGTCGACGAAGGGGTAATGCCCGGCCGCCGCGAACTCCGTCTCCACGAAACCGCCCTGCGCGACGGCCAGATCGAGCACCTGGGACCCGCCGGAACCACCGTCGCCGTCCCCTGGACGCAGCAGGTACGCGCCCTCCTTGTACAGGGTGTCGAAGACGGTCCCGACCACGTGGAAGGCGACCCCGTCGCTCGGCCCCGCCGCCACCACCCAGAAGCGCACCCGCTCCCCCGCCCGTGCCCGCAACGGCGCCTTCGCGTACTGCGCCGCCACTCCGTTGAACACCCAAGCGTCCGGCGTGTCCGCCCGCATCCTCGCGACCTGCGCCGCGCTGCCCGGCGTGCCCAGGTACAGCTCGGAGGAGACCATCACGTACTCCCGGTCGACCTCGTCCAGCCCCGGCGGGTCGACGATCACGGCGCCGTACATGCCGTTGCCGATGTGCTGGAGCATCGGCGCGGTGCTGCAGTGGTACAGCCATGCGCCGGCCCGCTCGGCCCGGAAGCGGTAGACGAGCCGCTCCCCCGGTTCGAGCGTGCGCATGGGCTTGTCGGGGGAGAGCGCGCCGGCGTGGAAGTCGACACCGTGGCCCATGGTGGTGTCGTCGTTGACGAGGGTGACCTCGAAGACGTCGCCGACCTTTCCGCGCAGGGTGGGCCCGGGCGCGGTTCCGCCGAAGGTCCACATCCGCTGCCGCACCCCCGGCGCCACCTCCACGGTGCGCTGCCGGACGTGCAGGCCGATCCTGTGCACCGTCGCACCGGCCGCCGGGGCGAGGGCGGCGTCACGGGAGTGCCAGCCGGCGGAGAAGTCCGCGGACAGGTCGGGCCCGGAGCCCTCCGAGGCGGTCGCGGAGTGGCCGTCGTGGCCCTCCGCGCCTTGGGCGGCGGTCCGCCCCCCGCCGTCCGCCGTCCCGGTGGCCGCGATGTCGAGCGTCATTCCGGCGGCCCGGTGCCCCGGCACGGTGCACCATCCCTTGCGGTCGCCGGTGAGCGTGCCGAGGTCGAGGGTGCGGGTCTGGCCGTCGGAGAGCAGCGAGGTGGTGGGGCCGTCCTCGATCCTCAGATCGTGCCGCTGCGCGTCGCGGTTGGTGACCTTCAGACGCAGCGCGGTGCCCCGCGGGACCTCGATCCGGCTCGGGCTGACGCGCATGTCGTGCAGGGAGACCGCCACCGTGCGGGTGCCGGTGGCGGCGCCGCCCGTTCCCGCGCCGGACGCCGTCGTCGTACCGCCGCCGGCGCCGCCACCCGCCACGAGGACGGCGAGGGCCGTGGCGACGGCTGCCGCCGCGGTGCCGATGAGCACGGGCGCCCGCGGGGTCACCACGGCCCCCGCCCGCCGGCCCAACACCGTGACGACCAGCCCGAGGAAGGCCACCGCGGCGCCCGCGGCCAGGACGACCCCCAGCGTGGCGGCGGGCCCGGGCAGGGGCAGTACGAGCAGTGCGACGGCCAGATTCAGCGCGGCCAACCGGGCCTGCCAGGCCCGCTCCAGCACCGCCCGCGATCCGGCCCGCGCCTTCGGGCCGACGGCCGTCACGACCGGCAGGAGATACGTCAGCGCGCCGATCAGCACCTGCGCGACGAACCCGAGCAGGAACAGCGGGACCAGGGACTCGACGCCGTCCTGCGCGGCGGCCGGGGAGCGGGTGGCGAACAGCACGAGGTCGTGGACGACTCCGGCGGTCAGCCATCCGGCGGACGCCGCCAGTGACCAGGCGGCGGCCACGGAGACGGCCTTGCGTCCCCGCCGAACCGTGGCCGCCCACAGCCGTACGGCGACGGCGACACCGGCGGCGTAGGCGGCGAGTCCGGCAACCGTCGCCGCGCGCCATGCGACCGCCGCGCCCGGGCCCGGGAGGACCGCCGGGCCCGCGAGGCCGGTCACGGCGACCGTCAGGCCGCCCCCGGTGAGGGCCAGTACCCGGCGCGCCGTCGGGGTGGTGCGCGCGTGCATCCGGACGCCGAGCACGGTGGGCCAGAGCATGAACAGGGTGCCGAGGACGGGCAGTCCGATCCAGCCGAGCAGGGTGACGTGGACGTGCGCGAGCCGCAGTGCGGTGTGCCCGGCCGCGCCCGCGCTCCCGGTGGCCAGCGTCCCGCCGGCGACCACTCCGGCGGCGAGGGCGACCGCGGCGGCCCGGTAGTAGGCGACGACCGGCGCCAGCCTGCCGCCCAGCGCGCCCCGACCGAGGCGCACCAGCACCACGAGGTGCGCGGTGACGGCGACGGCCAGTGCCGCGCAGGCCGCCGCGATCAGCGCGGGCGGGCCGGCCCACACCGCAAGGAGCACCCCGGCCACGGACACGTTCACCCCCGCGAGGCGTGCGGTGCTCCAGCGCCGGTCGGGGACCGGGGCATGCAGCATCGCGACGGCGAAGTGCTCGCTCCACACCACGATCGCCGTGGTGGCGGCGCCGAGCAGGAGCAGATGGACCGCCAGCCAGCGGGCCACCGGGAGGGTGTCCGGCGCGGCGGCGGCGAGCAGTGCCAGGCCCGCCCAGCCCGCGACGAGAAGGTGCGCCCGCACCTGCCGGGACCGCATGTCCTGCCGCGCGGCCCGGCCGGAACGGCCGGCGGACCCGCCGGACCCGCCGGGCCCGCCGTCGCCCGGGGGCCCGGCGGGCTGCTGGAGCAGCGGGAGCCGCCGGCGTCCGTCCGGCCGGGGGGTGTGCTCGGCCCCGCTCACGACGTCTCCCGTCCCTCTCGCGGCCGGCCACCGTGTCCGGGTGCCTCCTCCGCTCCCGGCCCCGGCGCGGGCGGGCGCCCGGGTCCGGACAGCAGCGCGGCCAGTTCCTCCTGGTGGGGGAAGGAGTGGGGGACGTATCCGCACCACGGCTCCTCGGCGTACGGGTCGCCGGTCACGCCGTAGGCGCGGGAGCGGGAGCCGCCGCAGACCCGGCGGAACTCGCAGGCGCCGCACCGGCCGCCGAGCCGGTCGGGGTCCCGCAGGCCGGTGAACAGCGCGGAGGTGCGGTAGATCTCGGTCAGTGGCCGTTCCCGCACGCTGCCGGCGCCGAGCGGCAGGAAGCCGCTGGGGTGCACGGTCCCGGTGTGCGAGACGAAGACGAAGCCGCGGCCCGCGTTGACGTCGAGCGGCGGGCGGCGGGCCCGGCGTCCTCCGCCGGACAGGCCCAACTCGGCCGTCCGCGCGCGCAGTTCCCGGTACAGGGTGCCGAGTCCGAGTGCCTTCTCATGGTCCTCGCCGCGTGCGGCGAGGATGCGCCGCTGCAGGGCGACGCGGCGGAAGTGGTGGGCCTCGGTGGTCTTGGCGGGCACGGTCAGGCCGACGTCGTACACGAAGTTGAGGACGTCCTCGGTCTCGGCGGGCGTCAGCGCGCCGAGTGCCGCGCCACGTCCGGTCGGCACCAGGAAGAAGGCGCTCCACAGCATGGCCCCGTGGTCGTGCACGAGGCGGACGACATCGGGCAGGTCGTGCAGGTTGTGCCGGGTGACGGTGGTGTTGATCTGCACCTTCATGCCGAGCGCGCGGGCGGCGTCCCAGGCGTCGAGGGTCCAGCGGTAGACACCGGGCACGCCCCGGAAACCGTCGTGCAGTGCGGGGGTGGAGCCGTCCAGGCTGAGCGAGAGCCCGACCGCGCCGGCCTCGTGCACGGCCCGCAGCCGTGCGGCGGTGAGCGTCGGTGTGCCGGAGGGGGAGACCGCGACGCGGACGCCCACCTCCTGGCCGTACGCGATCAGTTCGAGCAGGTCGGAACGCTGGAAGGGGTCACCGCCGGTGATCACGAACAGGGGGGCCGGGCGGCCGAAGTCGGCGATCCCCCGCATCAGTTCCTTGGCGGCCCCGGTGTTCAGCTCCCGCGGATCGCGGTCCGGGACGGCCTCGGCGCGGCAGTGCGCGCAGGCCAGCGGACAGGCCCGGGTGGACTCCCAGATCACGAGGAAGGGCCGCTCCCCCACGTCCTGCCGCTGCCGGCGCACGGCCGGTCCGCCGCCGGCCGTCGGTACCACCGCGCTCACCGTCGTCCCCTCGGGGTGCGTCCGGGACCGTGCCCACGTATGTGTCCGGCCGCCCGGGTGTCAGGGCAGACGTGGCCGGCGGCCGGACGGTGACCGAGGCGGAGACACGGGCGCGACGGCCGTCGGACGGACCCCGGCCAGGGACGGGGGATGGAGCCGGGCCACCTCTGCGTGCGGTCGTACATGCGCTGCCTCCGGTTCGGTCGGTGTCAGCCTGCACCGCGCGGGGCCCGCGTCGGGTCCGCCGAGGGGCCCTGCTTGCAGGGCCGTTGGTCCCGGGAGTGGTGGGCCGAACAGGGCCTTTGGACATCCGGCCGGGGGCGTTCGGCCCAAGGTCACGGCCCTGTGCGCCCGCATAGGTTTCCGGCCATGGAGAACGACGAGAAGGCACGGCGGCGGCCACCGCACACCGTCCGGGACTGGCCGCTGGCCGGCCGCCGGCTGCTCACCCGCGACGAGGTCTCCGCCGACGGGCGCGCCGTGTTCGGCGAGAACGACGGCAAGTGGGAGGGGTTCTACCGGGACCGCTGGGCCCACGACAAGGTGGTGCGGTCCACGCACGGCGTGAACTGCACCGGCTCCTGTTCCTGGATGGTGTACGTCAAGGACGGCATCATCACCTGGGAGCACCAGGCCACGGACTACCCGTCGATCGGCGCGGACTGCCCCGAGTACGAGCCGCGCGGCTGCCCGCGCGGGGCGTCGTTCTCCTGGTACACGTACTCCCCCAGCCGGGTCCGCTACCCGTATGTGCGCGGCACGCTGCTGAAGCTGTGGCGCGAGGCGCGCCGGCGCCTCGGCGATCCGGTGGCGGCCTGGGCGGAGATCACCGGCGACCCGGCGAAGGCGCGGGCGTACAAGCGGGCCCGCGGCAAGGGCGGCCTGGTGCGCGCCGACTGGGACGAGGTGTCCGAGCTGGTGGCCGCCGCGCATGTGCACACCATCAAGTCGTACGGCCCGGACCGCGTCGCCGGGTTCTCGCCGATCCCGGCGATGTCGATGGCGTCGTTCGCGGCCGGTTCCCGCTTCATGTCGCTGATCGGCGGCACGCTGCTGTCGTTCTACGACTGGTACGCCGACCTCCCCGTGGCCTCGCCGCAGGTGTTCGGCGACCAGACGGACGTGCCGGAGTCGGCGGACTGGTGGAACGCGGGATACCTGGTGATGTGGGGATCGAACATCCCCGTCACCCGCACGCCCGACGCGCACTTCCTCACCGAGACCCGCTACAACGGCACCAAGGTCGTCGCCGTCTCCCCCGACTACGCGGACAACGTGAAGTTCGCCGACGAGTGGCTGTCCCCGCACCCGGGAACCGACGGGGCGCTGGCGATGGCCATGGGGCATGTGATCCTGCGCGAGTTCCTGGTCGACCGCGAGGTGCCGTACTTCCGGGACTATCTGCGCTCGTTCACCGATGCCCCGTTCCTCATCACCCTGCGCGAGAGCGCCCACGGGCTCGTGCCCGACGGGTTCCTGACCGCCGCCGCCCTGGGCGGCGAGGCCGCGACGCAGGAGAACGCGCACTCCAGGACGGTCCTGCTGGACTCGGCCACCGGGGAGCCCGTCGTGCCGAACGGCTCGCTCGGCCACCGCTGGGCCAAGGAGGAGCAGGGCCGCTGGAACCTCGATCTGGGCGACGTCGTCCCGGAGCTGAGCCTGCTGGAGCGGGCCGAGGAGCACGTCGAGGTGGCGCTCCCCCGGTTCGACGAGGGCGCCACCGAGGGCGGCTCGGTGATGGTGCGCGGGGTACCCGCCCGGCGGCTGGGCGGGCGCCTGGTCACCACCGTGTTCGACCTGATGCTCGCCCAGTACGGGGTGTCCCGGCCCGGTCTGCCGGGCGACTGGCCGACCTCGTACGAGGACGCGAGCCGGCCGTACACGCCGGCCTGGCAGGAGACGATCACCTCGGTGCCGGCCGAGCAGGCGGCCCGGATCGGCCGGGAGTTCGCCCGCAACGCCGAGCGCACCCAGGGCCGTTCGATGATCGCGATGGGCGCGGGCACCAACCACTGGTTCCACTCCGACACCATCTACCGCGCCTTCTTGGCGCTGACCACGATGACCGGCTGCCAGGGCGTCAACGGCGGCGGCTGGGCGCACTACGTGGGCCAGGAGAAGGTCCGCCCGCTGACCGGCTTCCAGCACCTGGCGTTCGCCTTCGACTGGCAGCGGCCCACCCGGCACATGGCGGGCACCTCGTACTGGTACCTCAACACCGACCAGTGGCGCTACGAGGCGTTCGGGCCCGAGGAGCTGGCCTCGCCGCTGGGTGAGGGCCGGTTCAAGGGCAAGGCGTTCGCGGACTGTCTCGCGCAGGCCGTGCGGCTCGGCTGGACCCCGGGCCACCCCGGTTTCGGCCGCAACCCGCTCGACCTGGCCGACGAGGCGGCGGCAGCGGGCCGGCCGGTCGCCGAGCATGTCGTGGACGAACTCAAGGCGGGCCGACTGAAGTTCGCCGCGGAGGATCCGGACGACCCGGCCAACTTCCCCCGGGTGCTGACGGTGTGGCGGGCCAATCTGCTGGGCTCGTCCGGCAAGGGCAACGAGTACTTCCTGCGCCATCTGCTGGGCGCCGACGCGGCGGTCCGTTCGGCCGAGACCCCGCCCGGAGAGCGCCCCGAGGAGGTGGTGTGGCACGAGGAGGCGCCCGAGGGCAAGCTGGACCTGCTGGTCACCATGGACTTCCGGATGACCTCCACCGGTCTGCTCTCCGACGTGGTGCTGCCGGCCGCGACCTGGTACGAGAAGGACGACCTGTCCAGCACGGACATGCACCCCTTCGTGCACGCCTTCACCCCGGCCATCGCCCCGCCCTGGCAGTCCCGCACCGACTACGACACGTTCCTCACCCTCGCCGACCGGTTCAGCGAGCTGGCCGCGAAGCACCTGGGTACCCGTACCGACGTCCTCGCCGTGCCCCTCACCCATGACACCCCGGACGAACTCGCCCAGCCGGGCGGGGTGGTGCGCGACTGGCGCAAGGGCGAGTGCGAGCCCGTGCCCGGGCGGACCATGCCGAAGCTGGTCGTGGTCGAGCGGGACTACCCGGCCGTCGGACAGAAGATGCGCGCCGTCGGCCCGCTGCTGGACACGCTCGGCACCACCACCAAGGGCGTCACCGTCCATCCGGACCGCGAGATCGAGGAGTTGCGGCACCGCTGCGGCACGGTGCGCGAGGGGGTCGGGGCCGGCCGGCCCTCGCTGGCCACCGCGAGCGACATGTGCGAGGCGATCCTCGCCCTGTCCGGCACCACCAACGGGCGCCTGGCGACCGAGGGTTTCCGGGAGCTGGAGCGGCAGACCGGCAGCGAGGGCCTGGTGGAGCTGGCGGCCGAGCGCGAGGCGGAGCGGATCACGTTCGGCGACACCCGCACCCAGCCGCGCGCGGTGATGACGTCCTACGAGTGGTCCGGCTCGGAGACCGGCGGGCGCCGCTACTCGCCGTTCGTCATCAACGTCGAGCACCGAAAGCCCTGGCACACCCTCACCGGCCGGCAGCACTTCTTCGTCCAGCACGACTGGATGGCCGAGGTCGGCGAGCAACTACCGGTCTACCGGCCTCCGTTGAACGCGATCCGGCATTACGGGAACGAGCACCTGGGCGAGGACGGCCGGGCGGAGGTCACGGTCCGCTATCTGACCCCGCACTCCAAGTGGTCCATCCACTCCAACTACCAGGACAACAAGTACATGCTCGACCTGTCCCGCGGCGGACCGGTGATCTGGATGTCGCGCGAGGACGCCGAGCGGATCGGCGTCAAGGACAACGAGTGGATAGAGGCGTACAACCGCAACGGCGTCGTGGCCGCCCGCGCGGTGGTCACCCACCGGATGCCCGAGGGCACGGTGTACATGTACCACGCCCAGGACCGCAACGTGAACGTACCGAAGACCGAGGTCAGCGGCAGGCGCGGCGGCATGCACAACTCGCTGACCCGGCTGCTGGTCAAGCCGACCCATCTGGCGGGCGGCTACGCCCAGTTCACCTACGCCTTCAACTACTACGGGCCCACCGGCAACCAGCGGGACGAGGTCACCGTCATCCGCCGCCGCAGCCAGCAAGTGGAGTACTGACGTGCGCGTGATGGCTCAGATCGCCATGGTGATGAACCTCGACAAGTGCATCGGGTGTCACACCTGTTCGGTCACCTGCAAGCAGACGTGGACCAACCGGACCGGTGTGGAGTACGCCTGGTTCAACAACGTGGAGACCAAGCCGGGCGTCGGCTACCCGCGCCGCTACGAGGACCAGGATCAGTGGAAGGGCGGCTGGAGGCTGGACCGCAAGGGGCGGCTGGTGCTGCGCTCGGGCGGCCGGGTCAAGCGGCTGCTGTCGCTGTTCTCCAACCCGGACCTGCCGGCCCTGGAGGACTACTACGAGCCGGTGACGTACGACTACGACAACCTGATCAGCGCCCCCGCCGGACCGGACATGCCGGTCGCCCGCCCCCGCTCGGTCCTCACCGGCCGGCCCACCTCGATCACCTGGGGCGCCAACTGGGAGGACGGTCTCGGCGGGGCCCCCGAGCACGCGGGCGGCGACCCGAACCTGAGCGGGGAGTGGGCCGAGAAGGTGAAGTTCGAGTTCGAGCAGACCTTCCTGTTCCACCTGCCCCGGCTGTGCGAGCACTGCCTCAACCCGGCCTGTGTCTCGGCCTGTCCGTCCGGCGCGATGTACAAGCGGGTGGAGGACGGCATCGTCCTGGTCGACCAGGACCGCTGCCGGGGCTGGCGGATGTGCGTGACGGCGTGCCCGTACAAGAAGGTGTACGTCAACCACGCCACCGGCAAGGCGGAGAAGTGCACGTTCTGCTTCCCGCGCATCGAGGCGGGCCAGCCCACGGTCTGCTCGGAGACGTGCGTGGGCCGGCTGCGCTACCTGGGGCTGCTGCTGTACGACGCCGACAAGGTGGGCGAGGCCGCGGCGACCCCGGACGAGAAGGACCTGTTGGACGCCCAGCGGAACGTGTTCCTTGACCCGTCCGACCCGGAGGTGATCGCCGCGGCCCGCGCCGCCGGCATCCCCGAGGACTGGCTGGACGCGGCCCGCCGCTCCCCGGTGTACGCGCTGGTGTCGAAGTACAAGGTGGCGCTGCCGCTGCACCCGGAGTACCGCACCCTGCCGATGGTCTGGTACGTGCCGCCGCTCTCCCCCGTCCTGGACGCGGTCACCTCGGCGGGCGGCAACCAGGACGACCCCGACCACGTGTTCGCCGCCGTCACCCGGCTGCGCATCCCGCTGGAGTACCTGGCGGAGCTGTTCAGCGCCGGGGACGTGGACGTGGTGGGCGGGGTGCTGATGAAGCTGACCGCGCTCCGCTCGTACATGCGGGAGCGGACGCTCGGCGGGGACGACGTGGCCGAGGAGGAGGCCGCGCTGGACGCGGTGGGGCTGACCGCCGGGGAGGCGGAGGACCTGCACCGGCTGCTGGCGGTGGCCAAGTACCAGGACCGGTACGTCGTCCCGGCCGCGCACAAGGAGGACGCGGCCGCGCTGACCGCGATGGAGAACCGCTGCCCGGTGGAGTCCTCCGGCGAACCCGCCTCCGCACGCAAGGTCATGCTCGGTATCCCCACCCTGCGCCGCACCTCACCCGAAGGACACGCATGAGCCCTCTGCTCTCCCCCGGTGCCGGCCACCGGGAGGAATCCCCCTCGGTCCCCGCCCTCGTCCGTACCCGGCTGCGGGCGGCCGTACGGCGGCCCGCCCGGCTCACGCCCGCGCAGGCGCGGGAGCGGTCGCTGGTGCTGCGGCTGGTGTCGCTGCTGCTGCAGTACCCGGACGCGGAGCTCGCCGCCGCCCGGGAGGACGTGGCCACCTGCGTCGCCGGCCTGCCGCCGTCGGAGGCCGCCGCCGAACTGGCCGCATTCACCGGCTGGTTCGCACACGCCGAGCCCGAGACGCTGGAGCGGACCTACGTCGAGACCTTCGACCTGCGCCGCAGGAGCAGTCTCTACCTCACCTACTACCTGCACGGCGACACCCGCCGCCGGGGCATGGCCCTGCTCACCCTGGCGCAGCGCTACCGGGCCGCCGGCTGGCAGGTCGACGGCGGCGAACTGCCCGACCACCTGCCCGTGGTGCTGGAGTTCGCCGCGCTCTCCGGGCCGGGCGCGGGCGAGGCACCGCTGCGCCAGCACCGGCGCGGCCTCGAACTGATCCACCGGGCGCTGGCCGACGCGGACTCGCCCTACCGGCACGTCCTCGCCGCGCTGCTCGCCCTGCTGCCGCCGGCCACCGAGGCGGACCTCGCGGCGGTGGCGGAACTGGCCGCGCAGGGGCCGCCGAACGAGGACGTCGGGATGGACCCGTACGCGGGCGGCGCGTTCGCCCCGCCGGGGACCTTCGCGCCACCGGGAGCCTTCGCCCCTCCCGGGACCTTCGTTCCCCCCGAGCCGGCCCGCCCCACCCTCGTGTCGCCGACCCCGGCCTCCGATGCCTCCCTCTCCTCGCCCGTGGACGGTCCTCGATGAACGCCTCAGGAACCGACCTGCTGCTGTGGGTCGCCCTTCCCTACATCTGCCTGGCCGTGTTCGTCGTCGGCCACGTCTGGCGCTACCGGCAGGACCAGTTCGGCTGGACCTCACGCACCAGTCAGCTCCTGGAGCACCGCTGGCTGCGCTGGGGCAGTCCGCTGTTCCACCTCGGCGCGTTCATGGTGATCGGCGGGCACGTGGTCGGGCTCGCGGTGCCCGCCTCCTGGACGGAGGCCGCCGGGATCAGCGAGCACATGTACCACACCGGCGCCGTGTGGGCGGGTTCGGTCGCGGGCATCGCCATGGTCGCCGGGCTGGGCATGCTGTGCGCCCGCCGGCTGCTCACCCGGCGGATCCGGCTCGGCACCGACCGCAGTGACAAGATCCTCTTCCCCCTGCTGTCCGCCGCCGTGCTGCTCGGCATCTCCGCCACGGCCACGCACAACGTGTTCGGCGGCGGCTACGACTACCGGGAGACCGTCTCGGTGTGGTTCCGCGGCGTCTTCGTCCTCCAGCCGCGGCCGGAGGCGATGTCCGGGGCACCGCTGCTCTTCCAGCTGCACGCGGTGACCGCCTGCCTGCTCTTCGCCGTCTGGCCCTTCACCCGGCTCGTGCACGTGTGGAGCGCCCCGGTGGGTTACCTCGTCCGCCCGTACCTGGTCTACCGGCGCCGGGCCACGACGACGGCGCCGGGCACCAGGCGCCCCGGCTCGCGCCGGCCGGACACACGGCGCGCGGCATGAGCACGGCGGCACGACAGCGGCCCCGGGGACGGCGGACGGGGACGCTGATGGTCCTCACCGGCGTCATCGGCTGGCTCGCGGCCTTCCAGCTCGCGGTCGAGCACGGGCGGGTGCTCAAGGACCCGAGCCATCAGGCGTCGTGCGACATCAGTCCGGTGGTGGGCTGCGGCAGCGTCACGACCGGCGCGCAGGGCAATGTGTTCGGCTTCCCCAACATGCTGCTGGGCCTGGGCGCCTTCGCCGCCGTCGCCGCGCTGGGCGTGGCCGTGCTGGGCGGTGCCCGGCTGCACCGCCGGGTCTGGCTCGGGCTGAACGCGGGGGCGCTGGCGGGTGTGGTGTTCGTGCACTGGCTGATCTACCAGTCGTTCTACGTACTCGGCAGGATCTGCCCGTACTGCGCCGTCGTCTGGGTGGTGACCATCGCGCTGTTCTGGTACGTCACGCTGCGCAACCTGCGGTCCGGGGTGCTCCCCGTCCCGGCCGCCGGGCGGGGGCTGCTGGACCTGCTGCTCGACACGCACTGGATGCTGCCGGCCGCCTGGTACGGCCTGATCGCCGTCCTCGCCCTCACCCGGTTCTGGTCCTACTGGAGCAGCCTGCTCTGACGAACCACCCCGACCGGCCCTGAGGGAGGGGCCGGTCGGACCTGGCGCCGCGGCCTCTGCGGGCGGACCCTTGAGGAAGGGAAGCCACCGCCGGAACGGGGCCCCACCGGCCCCGCCCCTCGCCCCTTTTCCCCACGTCCCGCATGCTTTCCGTGATCGAAAGGAGCCGGTGCGATGACCTCCACCACCACTCTGGCCGCGGCCCTGCCGGCCGAATACCGCGAACGGCTGTCGGCCCTCGCCCGTGACGTCTCCTTCGACGTCGGCGCCCGGCTGTTCGAGGAAGGGCTGCGCGCCGACCGGTTCTGGATCATCCGGACCGGAACCGTCGCCCTCGACATGCACGTGCCCGGCCGTCGCGCCGCCGTCATCGAGTCCCTCGGCCACGGCGAACTGGTCGGCTGCTCCTGGCACTTCGGGCCGCACGTCTGGCAGCTCGGCGCCGAGGCGACGAGCCCGGTGCGGGCGCAGGAGTTCGACGCCGAGGCGGTACGGGCGCTGTGCGCCGACGACCCGGAATTCGGCCGGGCGGTCGCCTGCTGGGTCGGCCAGGTGGTCGCCCACCGGTTGCACGCGACCCGCGTCCGGCTCCTGGACCTCTACGCCCCGTACGGCAGCGGAACCCGGTAGGCACCGCTCCGCCGGGCGGTCCTCGCACCGGTGCACGTATTTTCTCCAAGAGGTGCATGTAATAATTGCCGTCGAACCGCTGAGGCAGGCCGCAGCGGTCGCAGCGAGAAAGGCAGGCACCATGGCGCCGTCCTCCGAGATCTACATCGAGTCGACCGAGACCGATCCGGCCGTCCGGGCGCAGAGCGCCCTCCACCACACGCAACAGAGGCTCCAGGGCCGGCTCGCCACGCTGACCGAGGTCGAGCCCGAGGCCGCGGAGGCCGGTGAGTCGGTCCGGGCCGCTCTGACCGAGTTCTGCGCGGGCGAGCTGCGGCGTTATCTGAGCGCCGCCGACCGGACCCTGTACGCGACGGCGTCCGGCGCCGCCGAGACCCGGCTGCTCGTCCGCGGGCTGCGCACCACCGGCGGCATGCTCGACCGTGACGTCGACCGGTTGTCGACGGCCGGGGACGCCGCCTCGGCCACCACGCTCGCCCGGGCGATCGAGGCGGTGCTGCGGGCGCACCTGGCGGTGGAGCGGAACGTGCTGCTGCCCGCCCTCGCCGGTCTGCCCGGTGCCGATCTGCCCGCGCTGGTCGGGGATCTGGACACCCTCCTGGCCGGCGGCACCCTGGAGGACCCGGCGGTCGTCGACGTCCGGGAGATCCCGCACGGCCGACGCCACCCGCGGATCTTCGCCCGGTTCGCGCGGCTGGCCCCCGGGGAGTCCTTCACCCTGGTCAACAACCACGACCCCAAGCCGCTGCGGCGGGAGTTCCAGGCCGCCCATCCCGACGCCTTCACCTGGGAGTACGTGGAGTCCGGCCCCGAGCGGTGGCAGATCCGCATCGGCCGGGAGGCGGGCGCGGACGCCTGAACCGGCCCCGTACGGACGTCTGAACCGGCACCGTCGTCCCTCGTACGGCCAAGCCGCGGACGAAGGCACATGCCGAGGACCCCCGGCAGACCTTCCTGGGGTCGAGGGGGCGCCGCCTGCGCCGTGGGCGCCCGCGCCGCCGTCGTCAGTGCCCGCGCGGCACCGTCGTCAGCGTCCCGCCCCGCTCACCGGCGCCTGCCACTCCAGCCGTGTCCCGCCGTCCTCCGGGGTGCTCCGCTCCAGGCCGCCGCCGAGTTCCCGGGCCCTGGCCGCCATGTTGGCGAGGCCGCTGCGGCGCCCGCCCTCCGGGATGCCCACGCCGTTGTCGGTCACGGTGAGGCGGACGGTCCTGCCGTCGGTCTCCAGCGTGACCTCGGCACGGTCGGCGTGCGCGTGCCGCGCGATGTTGGTCAGCGACTCGGAGAGCACCGCGACCACGTGGTCGGCGGTCTCGCGGGGCACATGCGTGTCGAGCAGCCCCTCCATGCGCACGCTCGGCGCGAACCCCATGACCCGGGTGGCCTCCCCGACCGCCCGCACCGCGCGGGCCCGCAGCCCGGGCGCCGCCTCGTCGTCACGCGCGCGCAGGCCGAAGATCGTGGACCGGATGATCTTGATGGTCTCGTCGAGGTCGTCCACGGCCCGCAGGACGCGCTCCTTGGCGCCCTCGTGGTCGACGAGACGCCCCGCGCTCTGCAGGGTCATGCCGGTGGCGAACAACCGCTGGATGGCGAGGTCGTGCAGGTCACGGGCGATCCGGTCGCGGTCCTCCAGGACGGCGATCTGTTCCGCGTCCGCGCGCCGCTCGGCGAGCTCCATGGCGAGGGCGGCCTGCGCGGCGAAGCTCTTCAGGGGCTCGACCTCCTTGCCGGTGAACCCGGCGGCCCCCGCCTCCCGGGCCAGCAGCACCACCCCGCGCACGCGTTCGCCCGCGCCGATGGGCACCGCGAGGGCCGGCCCGAGGCCCGCGAACCGCGGCGGCCCGGCCGTGACCCGGTCGTCATGGCCCACGTCTTCGCTGGTCACCGGCATGCCGCCGGCGAAGGCGCGGCCCGTGAGGGTGCCGTCCACCGGCAGCACCAGCCCGCGGTGCGCCTCCGCCTGCCGGCCGATGGCCAGCTCGACGGTGAGGGTGTCGGTGTTCCTGACCGGGGTGGACATCACGGCGAGCGCCGAATCGGTGATCTCCCGCGCGCGTTCCGCGATCAGGCCGAGGACCTCCGCCTGATCGGATCCGGACATCAGCCCATGGGTGATCTCCGCGCTCGCCCGCAGCCACCGCTCCCGCAGCCGCGACTCCTCGTACAGCCGGGCGTTGTCGATCGCCACGCCCGCCGCCACGGCCAGCGTGGACAGGACCGACTCGTCCTCCTCGTCGAACTCCAGCCCGCCGCGCTTCTCGGTGAGGTAGAGGTTGCCGAAGACCTGGTCCCGGACGCGGATCGGGACGCCGAGGAAGCTGTTCATCGGCGGATGGTGGGCGGGGAAGCCGTACGAGGCGGGGTGTGCGGAGAGCTTGGCCAGGCGCAGCGGCTCCGGGTGCCGGATCAGCTCGCCGAGGATGCCGTGCCCCTCCGGGTAGTGGCCGATGCGGGCGATCTGCTCCTCGTCCACGCCCACGGTGTGGAAGGCCGAGAGCCGCGTGCCGTCGGGGCCGATGACACCCAGGGCCGCGTACTCGGCGTCGACGAGGGTCGCCGCGGCGTCGACGATGCCGTGCAGCACGTGTTCCAGGTCGAGTTCCCGGCCGACGGCCAGGACGGCCTCCAGCAGGCTGTGCACCCGGTCCCGGGTGCCGCGGGCCGCGTCCAGGCGGGCCTGGAGCTCCTCCAGCAGTTCGTCCAGCCGCAGTTGCGGCAGCCGTACGGCCGCCCCGGCCGGTTCCCCCGGCTTCCCCGACGCCCTGGAGCCTTTCACGACGATCCTCCAAGCCCCACGCCATTTCCCCCGTCCGCCACACGCCACACTAGCGGCCCCGGACGGCACGGGCGCGGGCCGCCCCGCTTCGCGGGAGCGGGGGCGGGAACGGGGGCAATGGCGTCAGCGGCCGTCGCCGCGTGCGCGGTCCTGGGCCTGGGTGGCGATGACGGCGGCCTGGATGCGGCGCTCCACCCCGAGCTTGGCGAGCAGCCGGGAGATGTGGTTCTTCACGGTCTTCTCGGCGAGGTAGAGGCGCTGTCCGATCTGCCGGTTGGTCAGCCCCTCGCCGATCAGGGCGAGGATCTCGCGCTCGCGGTCGGTCAGGCCGGGCAGCGCCTCGGGCTCCTCCTCCTTGGCCTGTCCCCCGCGCAGCCGCGCCATCAGCCGGGTGGTGGCGCTGGGGTCGAGCAGCGACTGGCCGCGGGCCACGGTGCGCACGGCCGAGACCAGGTCGGAGCCCTTGATCTGTTTGAGCACGTAGCCGGAGGCACCCGCCATGATCGAGTCCAGCAGGGCCTCCTCGTCGTCGAAGGAGGTGAGCATCAGGCAGGCGAGGTCGGGCAGGCGTGAGCGCAGTTCGCGGCAGACGCTCACCCCGTCGCCGTCGGGCAGCCGGACGTCGAGGACCGCCACGTCCGGGCGCAGCGCGGGCACCCGCACGAGGGCCTGTTCGGCGTTCGCGGCCTCGCCGACCACCTCGATGTCGTCCTCGTCGTTCAGCAGGTCGTGCACTCCGCGGCGCACCACCTCGTGGTCGTCGAGGAGGAAGACCCGGATCGGGTGCTCGGTCCCGGCCTGCTCACGGTCCGCCATCGGTCGCTCCTTCTCGCGCGGGGTACGGCTGCACGGTCCATCCTTGCCCGGCACCGGACCCCGGGGCCAGGGCCGACCGGCCCTTGCGGGCGCGACGACGTGGCGGGCCGGGCCCGGTCCGCCACGTCAGGCGGAGGTGTCGCCGGGTCCCTCCAGGCGCGCTATCGTCCCTTCGCTCCAGGCCCGGATGGCGGCCGCCTGCTCCGGGGTGAGCGGGGCGAAGAAGTGTCGGCGGAGGGTTCCGGCGTGCCCGGTGAGCGCTTCGCGCACGGCCCCGCGCCCTTCCTCGGTCAGCGTGATCCCGGTACGGCGCCCGTGGGCCCCGCTCTCGCTCCGTGTGACGAACCCGCGCTTCTCCATGCGGGTGAGCTGGTGCGAGACGCGGCTCTTGTCCCAGCGCAGCGACGCCGCGATCTCACCGACGCGCAGCTCGCCGGCGTCCGCACGCCACAGGGTCATCAGCACGCTGAACTCGGCCTTGGAGATGCCGGAGTCGCGCTGGAGCGCCGTGTCGATCTCCTGGGCGAGGAGGCGCTGCGCATGCGTCCAGGCGCCCCAGAGTTCCCACTCCTCGGGGCCCAGGTCGCCGGTCTGCGTCATACGGGGATCCTACCCGGGACGGCAGCAGAAGTTGACGTGTCAACTCACGCGCCCTTACAGTTGACGCATCAACTCTCAGAGAGGGGCCGTCCGATGAGCAGGACCAGGACATTGGTGCGTGGCGGCATGCTGGTCGGCACGGATCCGGCCCTCGGCGCCCTCTTCCGGGGCGACCTGCTCGTCGAGGAGGGCCGCATCGTGGCGGTCGCCGCGCGCCTGGACGCGCCCGGCGCGGAGGTCGTGGACGCGCGCGGCAGGATCGTGGCACCCGGCTTCGTCGACACCCACCGCCACACCTGGCAGACCGCCTTCCGCGGCGTCGGCACCGACTGGACGTTCCGCGCGTACGGCGCCACCGTGCACGGCCGGATCCGGCCGCACTACCGTCCGGACGACGTGTACCTCGGCAACCTGCTGGGCCGGCTCGAAGCCCTGAACTCGGGCGTCACGACCCTGCTCGACTGGTTCCACTGTGCCGACCGCCCGGAGAACGCCGACGCCGCGGTCCAGGCCCTGCGCGACGCGCCCGGCCACTCGGTGTTCTGTTACGGCGCGGGCGTCGCCGACGAGCCGATCGCCGACGAGGTCCGGCGCATGCGGGCACGACTCCCGGACGACGGGATGGTGTTGGGACTGCGTGCCCCGCAGCGGACCCCGATGGACACCGTCGCCGCCGACGTCGCCCTGGCACGGGAACTCGGGCTGCGGGTGAGCGTCCATGTGCACGCGGCCGCGAGCCCGCCCGGCGGCGACCGGCCCGTCGCGGAGATGCGGGCGCGGGGGCTGCTCGACGACCGCACGACCCTCGTGCACGGCAACGGCCTCTCCGACGAGGAGATCGCGATGCTGGCCGGCACGGGCTGCTCGGTGTCCGTCAGTCCCGACGTCGAACTGCGGATGGGCCTCGGACGCCCCGAGACCGGCCGCATGCTGGCCGCCGGGATCCGCCCCTCCCTGTCCGTCGACACCTGTCTGACCGCCGGCGGCGACATGTTCGCCACCATGCGCACGGCGTTCTCCGTCGAGCGCGGTACGGGCGGCGGTCTCACGGCACAGGACGTCCTGGAGTTCGCCACGATGGACGGCGCCCGCACCCTGGGTCGCGGCTCCCGGACGGGCGTCCTCGCCCCCGGCATGGACGCCGACTTCCTCCTCCTGGACGCCGAGGACCTCACGGTGTTCCCGGTCACCGACCCCGTCGGCACGCTCGTCTCCGCCGGGCATCCCGGCCTGGTGGACAGCGTGTTCGTCGCCGGACGGCCGGTCAAGCGGCACGGTCGGCTGCTCGGCGTGGACCTGCCGGCGCTGCGCGCCCGGGTGCTGGCGTCCCGCGCCCGCATCGCCGAGGCCGCGGGCGTACCGCTGCACGGTCCCTGGGCCGCGGGTGACGGGCGCGCCGGTGCGTTGACAGAAGCGGGGGGCGAACCGGACGGTTGATCCCCCGCGGCCGCGCGCCGGCGCCGGCCCCACGCCAGGAAGGCACCTCGATGACCAGCGTCACCAGTCCCGCTCCGGCCCCGGTCGCCCAGGCGGTCCTCGACGATCTGCGGGCCCGGCTCCACGCCTACCGGCGGGTCCCGCTCCCGCCCGGTCTCGGCTGGGAGCGCGGGGTCGACGGCGGCTACCTGGCCGAGTTGATCGACCACTGGGCCGGCGCCTACGACTGGCGGGAGCACGAGAACCGGATCCGGAGCCTGCCGTGGGCGCTCACGGGCGCCGGTGGCACACCCGTCCGGACGGTGCACCGGCGTGCGGCGGAGCCGGGCGCCACCGCCGTGCTCCTGCTGCACGGCTGGCCCGACTCGATCCTGCGGTTCGAGAAGGTGCTGCCCCTCCTGTCCGACCTGCACCTGGTCGTCCCGGCGCTGCCCGGCTTCCCGTTCGCGGCGCCGGTCGACCGGCGCGGTCTGTCCTCGGCCGCCATGGCGGAGGCGGTCGCCGGGGCGATGGCGGAGTTGGGCCACGACCGGTACGTCGTCTCGGCCGGCGACGTGGGGTGCGACGTCGCCGAGGCGCTCGCCGCCGCGCACCCCGACCGCGTCGCGGCCCTGCATCTGACGGACGTGTCCCAGTACCGGTTCCTGGTGGACACCCCGCGGGACCTGTCCGCCACGGAGCGGGCCTACGTGCGGCACGGCCACGAGTGGCAGGCGGCCGAGGGCGGTTACATGCACGAGCAGTCGACGAAGCCGCACACGCTGGCGGTCGGCCTGGGCGACTCCCCGGCGGGTCTGGCCGCGTGGATCCTCGAGAAGCTGCGCGCGTGGACGGACTGCGAGGGCGCCGTCGAGAACGTGTTCACCCGGGACGAGGTGCTCACCTGGATCACCGCCTACTGGGTCAGTGGCGCCATCGGCACCTCTTTCACGCCGTACGCGGAGAGCGGCGCCAAGCCGGCCGGGCGGATCGAGGTGCCGACCGCCTTCACCGTCTTCCCGAAGGACCTCGTCAACGCCCCGCGCGCGTTCGCGGCCCGCTTCTTCGACGTCCGTTCCTGGGTCGAGCACTCCACCGGTGGCCACTTCGCGGCGTGGGAGTGCCCGTCGGAGTACGCGGCGGGCGTACGGACGGCGGTGGGACTGGCCGGGTGACGACCGGGGGGCGGCATCCCGCCCCGTCGGCTCCGCCTCACCCCTTGACCCCGGCCCCCGCACTCCCTAGGGTCCTCCCACCTCCCGAGGTACATCGATTAACCAATCGTTAACCGCTTGGTTGGAGACCCCGCTGTGCGCTCCTCGCTGACCCGGCGCGACCTGCTCGCCGCCGGTACCGGGCTGGCTGCGGCCGCCGCCCTGCCCGCCCTGTCCGGCTGTTCGGCGCTGGCCGCGGCGGACTCCGATCCCGACACCCTCGTCGTCCACACCCAGCTCGGCACCACCGCTCCGGGCTCGCCCACCTATCTGGCGGCCGTCGACCGCTTCCAGAAGGAGAACCCCGGGCTGAAGGTCAAGAACCTCGTCAACGGCGACGACCTCGGCCAGGTCTACGAGACCTCCCGGCTGGCCCGCAAGGAAGCCGACGTGGTGATGGTCAACCTCTACGACAAGACCCTGGCCTGGACGGACGTCGACGCCACCGTCGACGTCCTGCCCCACCTGGAGGACTGGGGGCTCCGCGAGCGCGTCCTGCCCGCCGCGCTCTCCGCGTGGACGGACGACAGGGGCAGGCTGCGGGCCTTCCCGTACTTCGCCACGAACTGGCCCGTCGCCTACAACCGCGCCCTGCTCGACCGCGCGGGCGTCGACGAGATCCCCACCACCGGTGACGCCCTCATCGCCGCGGCCCGCAAGCTCCGCGCCAAGGGCATCGCGCCCGTCACCGTCGGCGGCAACGACTGGACCGGCCAGAAGCTCCTGGCGCAGATCATCCAGACCTTCCTGTCCCCGGAGGAGGCCCGGCACGCCTACTCCACCGGCGACTTCGGCAGCCGGGGCGCCCGCGAGGGCATCGAGTACTTCACCACCCTGCGCGACGCCGGCGTCTTCGCCGACAAGGCCCAGGGGCTGACCTCCGACAGCATGACCACGCAGTACAACACCCGGTCTGCGGCGATCGAGTCGGCGATGTCCTCCGCGCTGGCGAAGGTGCCGCCGGAGGTGGCCCGGCACACCGAGGTGGGCGGTTGGCCGCTGGCCGAGGGAGCGGCCCACGCGCGCCCCACCGTCATCCGCGCCTTCACCCTCATCGGGTTCTGGATCAGCCCCAACGGCGTCCGCAAGATCGGCCACGTCGAGAAGTTCCTGCGCTTCATGTACCGGCCCGACACCGTCTCCCGGTTCATCACCGAGAGCGGCCGCGACATGGCCCTGCGCACGGACACCGTCAGCACGGACTTCCCGCTCGTGGCGGCCGCCCAGCGGCTCGGCTCCGAGGTGAGCGAGGTCCTGCTGCCCGATGTGTACGTGCCGCCCGCCGCCACCCAGCCGCTCATCACGGCGACCAGCACCTCCTTCACCCGGGGCACCGGTGCGGCGAAGGTCCGCGCCGCCCTCGAGTCCGCGTACCGGTCCGCATGACCCGCCGGCCACGCCCCTCCTCGCCGACCCGCCCTCCGGGAGCCACCGCATGACGACGCTGACGACGACACCGGACGGCACGGCCTCCCGCCGCCCCGCCCCTCCCTCCTCCCGCTCCTCCGCCTCGCGCGCGCGAGGGCAGGGCGGCACCGTCCTCGCCGTTCCGGCACTGGCCTGGTACCTGCTCTTCATGGTCGGGCCGCTGCTCGCCATCTTCGTGATCGCGGCACTGCACTGGCCGGGGATGCTGCAGCCGGTGTCCTTCGCGGGCCTGGACAACGCGCGCACGGTCCTGGACGACCCGGTCTTCTGGGACGCGGTGGAGAACACCGCGATCCAACTGGCCGTCGCGCTGCCGCTGATGATCGTGTGCGCCTACATGCTGGGCTACTACGTGGCCCAGCGGCCTCCCGGCCACCGGGTGCTGCGCTATCTGCTGTTCATCCCGGGCCTGATCTCCACACCGGCGAAGGCCATGGTGTTCTACGCGGCGCTGTCCCCGGACGGCCTGGTCAACGGGGCGCTGGAGAGCGTCGGTCTGGGCTCGCTCACCGACGCCTGGCTGGCCTCGCCCTCCACCGCGCTGGCCTGCCTGATCGCCCTCGACGTGTGGGGCGGCATCGGCTTCACCGCCGTCCTGTTCGCGGCCCGGCTCGGCAGCGTGCCGGAGGAGCTGGGCGAGGCCGCCCAGCTCGACGGGGCGGGGCACTGGCGGACCATGTGGACGGTCCACTTCCCCGTGATCCGCGAGTACGTCGGCGTGGTGACCATGCTGCAGTTCCTGTGGACCCTGTTCGGCTCCGCGCAGCATGTCCTGCTGCTCACCCAGGGCGGCCCCGGCACCTCGTCCACGACACTGTCGTTCCTCGTCTACCAGAAGGCCTTCATCGCCGCGGACCTCGGCTACAGCCAGGCCGTCGGCGTCTTCCTCTTCCTCGTCGGGCTCGCCGGGCTGCTGACGATCCGCCGCGTCTTCCGCCAGACCTACTGATAGGAGCGAGAACGATGAAGCTCGGCAAACGCTGGCTGCCGGCCCACATCCTGGTGTGGGCGTACGCGGTGCTGCTCCTGGTCCCGCTCTACTACTTCCTCGCCTCGGCGTTCAAGTCGAACGACGACATCTTCGCGCACCCCTTCGCCCCGCCCTCCTCCCTGGGCCTCGGCAACTTCCGCACCGCCTTCGACAACGGCGACCTGGGGCTCGCGGTCGTCAACTCGGCGCTGGTGACGGTGTTCTCGCTGGTGCTCACCCTGCTCCTCGCGATCCCCGCCTCCTTCGCGCTCGCCCGGACGAGGGGACGGCTGGCGGGGCTCATCGAGAAGGTCTTCTCCCTGGGCTTCCTGATCCCCACCTTCGCCGCCCTGTTCCCCACCTTCCTCCTCGCGGCGGCCACCGGGCTGTTCCACACCCGGACCTTCATGGTGCTGTTCCTTCCGGCCACCGCGCTGCCGCTGTCGGTGGTGATCCTGGTGCAGTTCATGCGGACCATCCCCGCCGAGATGGAGGAGGCCGCCCGGCTCGACGGGGCCTCGACGTTCGCGGTGCTGCGGCATGTGTACACGCCGATGTGCCTCCCGGGCATCGCCACTGTCCTGCTGCTGAACTTCCTCACCTTCTGGAACGAGTACCTGTACTCCCTCGTGATCATCGGGCCGGACCCGGCGCAGCGCACCGTGCAGGTGGCGCTGCCCACGCTGAAGTCGATCACCGGCACCGACTACGGGGTGCTCACGGCGGGAACCGTCCTGACCCTCGTGCCCGTGTGGGTGGTCTACACGGTCCTGCAGAAGCGCATGCAGCAGGCCCTGGTCAGCGGCGCGGTGAAGATGTGAGCGCGCCCACCGGACGGGCGGGCCGCCGCCCCACGATCAAGGCGGTCGCGGCGGCCGCCGGGGTCTCCACCGCCGCCGTCTCCCAGGCCTTCAACCACAAGGGCCGGCTCTCCGAGGCGACCCGCCGCCGCATCCTCGACGCGGCGCTGCAGCTCGGCTGGTCCCCCAGCGCCCCGGCCGCCGCCCTGCGCAACGCCCGGACCCGCAGCCTCGCCCTGGTGGTGCGCCGCCCCACCGACGTGCTCGGCTCCGACCCCCACTTCAGCGAGCTGATCACCGGCATAGAGGGCGAGCTCGCACCGCGCGGCTACGGCCTGCTGCTGCACCTGGTCACCGGCCCGCCCGAGGAACACGCGCTGTACGAACGGCTCGCCGCCGAGGGCCGGGTGGACGGCGCCGTCCTCACCGACGCCCGCGAGGACGACACCCGGCCCGCCCTGCTGGCCCGCCTCGGCCTGCCCGCGGTGCTCCTCGGCTCGCCGGACGGCACGGCCGTCGTGCCCCGGATCGGCCTCGGCGACCAGGGCGCCGGGGTCACCGAGGCCGTGCGGCACCTGCTGGAGCTGGGCCACCGGCGCATCGCCTACGTCGCCGGGCCGCCGGAGCTGCAGCACACCCGGGTGCGCCGGGCCGCCTTCGAGAACGCCCTGCGCGAGGCCGGGCTGCGCCCGTTCGCGGTGCTGCACACCGACTTCAGCGAGCGGCGGGCGGTCGGTGCCACTGAGGCCCTCCTCGACGCCGCCGAACGGCCCACCGCGCTCGTGTACGCCAACGACTCCATGGCCGTCTGCGGCATCGGCACCGCCCAGCGCGCCGGGCTGCGCGTCCCCCGCGACGTGTCCGTCCTCGGCTACGACAACCTGCCGCTGGGGAGCTGGCTCCACCCCCGCCTCACCACCGTCGACCAGCAGGTGCAGCGGGTCGGCGCGGCCGCCGCGCGCATGCTGCTCGCGCTGTGCGGCGAGGACGTCGAGGAGCCCACCCTCACCGGGCGGCCCCGCCTCGTCGTCCGCGAGTCCACCGGGCCGGCCCCCGGCTGATCCCGCCACCACCACCGCACCACCCGTTCCCGATCACCCGAGAAGGACCATGCGACGCCACAGCGCCCAGCTCACCCATCAGCCCGACGTCCTGCCCTGGCTCGGCGCCAACTTCTGGTCACGCACCGGCGGTCCGCTGATGTGGCGCAACTACGACCCGGAGACCGTCCGCGAGGAACTGCGGGTCCTGCGTGAGCACGGGCTGACGATGACCCGGTCCTTCTTCTACTGGCCCGACTTCCACCCCGAGCCGCACCGGATCGACGAGGAACTGTGCGCCCGCTTCGAGGACTTCCTCGACGCCCACCGGGAGACGGGCATGGGCACCGTGCCCACGTTCATCGTCGGGCACATGTCCGGAGAGAACTGGGACCCCGCCTGGCGGGGCGGGCGGGACCTGTACGAGGACGTGTGGATGGTGGGCCGGCAGGCCTGGTTCGTCGGCCGCATGGCCCGCCGCTTCAAGGACCATCCGGCGGTCACGGGCTGGCTGATCACCAACGAGATGCCGGGCTACGGGCGGATATACCAGGTGGACCCCCCGTCCTCGGACATGGTCACCGCCTGGGCGCAGGCCATGTGCAACGCGGTGCGGGCGAGCGGCGCCACGCAGCCGGTGTCGCTGGGCGACGGGGCCTGGGGCATCGAGGTGACCGGCCGCGACAACGGGTTCTCACTGCGGGAGACCGCCGAGTACGTCGACTTCGTGGGCCCGCACGTCTACCGCTCGGACACCGACCGGCCGCGCCAGCACTACCGCGCCGCCTTCGAGTGCGAACTGGCCGCGGTCACCGGACAGCCGGTCGTCCTGGAGGAGTTCGGCCTGTCCACGGACACCGTCTCGGCGGCCAACGCGGGCGTCTTCTACCGCCAGACCCTCCACAATTCGCTGCTCGGCGGGGCGACCGGCTGGATCGCCTGGAACAACACCGACTACGACGAGCTGTGGGACCAGTCCCCCTACGACCACCACCCCTTCGAGATGCACTTCGGCATCACCGACTCCACCGGCGCCCCGAAGGAGCCGCTGCGCGAACTGGCCGCGTTCGCGCGGGTGCTGAAGGATGTCGACTTCGCCCGCTGCGCCCGCGCCGACGCCGGCGCCGCCCTGGTGGTGCCCGCCTTCCTCGAACGCGGCTACCCCTACAGCCGGCCCGCCGACCGGCCGCTCATCTTCACCTCTCTGCACCAGGGGTACGTCACCGCGCGCGCCGCCGACCTGCCCGTGGCCCTCACCCGCGAGGCCGACGGGATGCCCGGCGAGGCCTCGCTCTACCTGCTGCCGGCCACCCGGCAGCTCACCACCCGCACCCGCCGCGAACTGGCCCGCCGGGCCGAGGCGGGCGCCACCGTGTACCTGTCGTTCTGCTCCGGCGAGCACCCGGCCACGCGGGGCCCCTGGTTCGACGACCTCGACGGACTGTTCGGCGTGGAACTGCGCCTGTCCTACGGCGTGGCCGAGCCGATCGGGGACGACGTCCTGGAGATGACGTTCACCGAGGACTTCGGAGGGCTGCGGGCGGGCGAGGTGCTGCGCTTCCCGGTCGCCGGGAACGAGGACAGCCGCGCCTACCTGCCCGTGGAGCCGCGCGAGGGCCGCGTGGTGGCCGTGGACGCGCACGGCCGGCCCGCGCTGCTCGTGCGCGAGACCGGCGCGGGGCGCACCGTCCTGGCCACGTACCCGCTGGAGCACATGGCGGCCCGCACCCCGCACGTGAACCCGGACGCCACCCACCGCCTCTACGCGGCGCTGGCACGGGTCGCGGGTGTGCGGCGGCCCGTCACGGTCCCCGACCCGCACGTCTCGGCGGACGTCCTGGTCCACGCCGACGGGCGGCGCTTCGTGTGGCTGGTCAGCCAGAGCCCGGAGCCGCTGGTGGTGCGCCCGGACGCCGAGGGCACGCTGCACGCCCTGGACGGCGGCGCCCCGGTCGAGGACGTGCCGCTCGAGGCGTACGGCGTCGCGGTGCTGGAGCTGCGGCCGGAGCGGGGACCGGTGCAGGAGTCGGAGCCGGAGTCGGAGTTGGAGCCGGAGCGGGAGTCGGAGTCGGGACGGGAATCGCGATGAGCCTCCCCCGCTACCGCGACCCGGCCGCCCCGGTGCCGGAGCGCGTCCGTGACCTGCTGGGCCGCATGACCCTGCGGGAGAAGGTCGGCCAGCTCAACCAGCGCATGTACGGCTGGGACGCCTACACGCGGGCCGGCGGGGGCCCTCGCCTCACCGACGCCTTCCGCGCCGAGGTCGCCGCCTTCGACGGCATGGGCGCGCTGTACGGGCTGCAGCGGGCGGACGCCTGGTCGGGCGTCGGCTTCGCGGACGGCCTCGACGCCCGGGACGGGGCACGGACGGCGGAGGCGGTCCAGCGGTACCTCGTGGAGCACACCCGGCTCGGCATCCCCGCCCTCCTGGTGGAGGAGATGCCGCACGGTCACCAGGCCCTGGACGGCACGGTGCTCCCGGTGAACCTCGCGGCCGGCGCCACCTGGGACCCGGGCCTGTACGCGGACGCGGTGGCCGGGGCGGCCGCCGAACTGCGGGCGCGCGGCGCGCACCTCGCCCTGGTGTCGGCCCTCGACCTGGTGCGCGATCCGCGCTGGGGCCGCAGCGAGGAGTGCTTCGGCGAGGACCCGTACCTCGCCGCGCGGATGACCGAGGCGCTGGTCGAAGGAGCGGGACGGGCGGGCGTGGCCGTGGTCCTCAAGCACTTCGCCGGGCAGGGTGCCTCGGTCGGCGGGCGCAACAGCGCGGCGACGGAGCTGGGGCTCCGCGAGCTGCACGAGGTGCACCTCGCGGCGGCCCGGGCCGGGGTGGCCGCGGGGGCGGCCGGGGTCATGGCCGCCTACAACGAGTTCGAGGGCCTGCCCTGTGTCGCCAACCGGTATCTGCTGACCGACCTGCTCCGCGGGGAGTGGGGCTTCGAGGGTGTCGTCATGGCGGACGGCACGGCGGTGGACCGGCTGGTGCGGATGACCGGCGATCCGGTGGCGGCCGGGGCGCTGGCCCTGGAAGCCGGCTGCGATCTGAGCCTGTGGGACGTGGGGTTCACACGGCTGGACGAGGCGTCGGAGCGCGGCCTGGTGTCCGAGGAGGCGCTGGACGCGGCGGTGGCCCGCGTCCTCACGCTCAAGTTCCGCCTGGGTCTGTTCGAGACGCCCGTGCCCCCGCCCGTACCCGCGGCCGGCCGTCTTCCGGACCCGGCCGAGCTGGGCGAACGTCTCGCGGCCGCCTCGGTGACGCTGCTCTCCCACGAGGGCGGTGTCCTCCCGCTGTCCCGGACTCCCGGAGCGGCGCGGCGGATCGCGGTCCTCGGCCCGAACGCCGACTCCCTGGAGCGGCAGATCGGCGACTACACGGCACCGCAGCGGCCCGGCACCGGCATCACCGTCCTGGACGGCATCCGCGCGGCGGCCCCGCCCGGCACCGAGGTGGTGCACGCGCGCGGCTGCGCGCTGGTCGGGGACGACCTCTCCGGTCTGCCCGCGGCGCTCGCGGCGGCGGCCTCCTGCGACGTGGCCGTGCTGGTGCTGGGCGGCTCCAGCGCCCGCTCCGGGGACACCGCCTTCGAGGCCAACGGGGCCGCCGTGACCGGCACGGGCACGCCCACCGGCATGACCTGCGGGGAGGGCGTCGACCTGGCGGACCTCGCGCTGCCGGCCGGGCAACGGGCCCTGTGGGAGGCGGTGTCGGCGAGCGGCACCCCGGTCGTCGTGGTCCTGGTGCAGGGCCGCCCGCACGCCCTGCCCGAGGTGCCGGCGGCCGCGGCCTCGGCGGTGCTGAGCGCCTGGTACCCGGGGCCGCGGGGCGGACGTGCCGTGGCGGACGTCCTGTTCGGCATCGCCGAGCCCCGCGGGCGCCTCCCGGTCTCCGTGCCGCGCTCCGCCGCCCAGCTGCCCGTGTTCTACAACGGCAAGGACCACCGCTACCGGGGCTACGTCGACCAGAGCGCCCTGCCCCGTCATGCCTTCGGCCACGGTCTGTCGTACACGAGCGTCGAGTACGGCCCGCCGCGCCTGTCGGCCGCCACGGTCGACGCCGCCGCACCCCGGCTGACGTGCCGGGTCACCGTGCGCAACACGGGCTCCCGCCCGGCCCACGAGACGGTCCAGCTCTACGTCCGCCGGCTGACCGGCGGCACGTCCTGGCCCCGCGTGCGGGAACTGCGCGGTTTCGCCCGGCTGGACCTCGCCCCGGGCACGGAGGCGGAGGCGGTGTTCACGGTCGGACACGAGACGCTGGCCTCGGTCGACCGCGCACTCCGCCTCACCGTCGAACCCGGCGAGATCGCTCTTGAAACGGGCCCGGCCTCCGACCGCACCCGGGAGGCACGGCTGCGGATCACGGCCGCGGCCGGGTGAACGGCACCGGGGCCCGGGGCGGCTACCGCCGTCGCGCCGGCGCGAGCGTCCTTCCCTCCTTCGTCCCCGGGCCGTGGGCGAGGACGACCTGCGGGGCCGTGTCCGCGGCGGGCACGCGTTCGGCCCGGAGCGCCAGTACGCACGAGACGAACAGGAGCACGGCGAGCAGGACCGACACCGCGGTGAGCGCACGGGTCGACCCGTACGCCTCGGCGAGGGTGGCGAAGACGCCGCCGACGACCGCGACCGACAGGGCGGCACTGATCTGCAGTGTCGCGTTGACCAGACCGCTGGCCAGGCCGGCGAAGGCGCGCGGGACGCGGGTGACCGTGAGGCGGATCAGCGAGGGCAGGGCGAGCCCCTGGCCGAAGCCGATCACCGCCAGGGGTGCGGCCTCCCACGCCGTCCGCGCGGACACGAGGAGGAGCCCGGCGAGGACGAGGAAACCGAGGGTCTCCAGACCCAGGCCGAGGGCGGCGATCCGGCGCGGCACGAACCGCATGAGGTGCGGCACCGTCAGTGGTCCGACCAGGAAGCCGATGCCCAGTGGCAGGATGTCCCAGCTCGCCTGGAGCGGGGTCCGGCCGAGGGCCTGCTCGTGTGCGGAGAAGACGAGGAAGAACGCGGCGATCGAGTAGAACAGGGCGACCGCCACCAGGGCCGTCCGCATCCCCGGGGCGGTGACTGCCGTGGGGGGCATCAAGGGCGTGACGCCTCGACCGCGCGGCCGGTCGTCCTCGAGGGCGGACTGGCGCCGCCAGAACCGGTGGAGCAGGCCGGCCGCGACCGCGAACGGCGCGACGCACCACCAGGGCCGGCCCAGGTCCTGCCCCACGAGGAGCGGAACGACGAGCCCGGCGAGACCGGCGAACAGCAGCAGGGCGCCGCCCCAGTCGAGTCTCTCCGCGCCCCGGGTGTGCGGATCGCGCAGGAAGAGGCTGCCCACCAGGGCCAGGGCCGCCACGGGCAGGTTGATGAGGAAGATCGCCCGCCAGCCCAGACCCCAGACGTCGGCGGTGACGAGGAGTCCGCCCAGGGACTGGCCGATGACCGCGGCCAGTCCGACGGTCGCGCCGTGGAGGCCGAGGGCGGCCGTCTGGTCCCGGCCGTCGAGACTCGCACGGATGAGGGCCAGCGACTGCGGGGCCATCAGGGCGGCGGCGAGCCCCTGCAGGACGCGCCCGAGGACGAGCAACGAGGGCTCGCCGGCCCAGCCGCACAGCAGTGAGGCGAGGCTGAACCCGACGAGACCGGCGAGGAAGACCCGCCGCCGCCCGAACAGGTCGCCGAGGCGGCCGCCCAGAGTGAGCGTCACGGCGTAGGTGGCGGCGTAACTCGCCACGATCAGCCGGCCCAGTGTGTCCCCGCCGCCGAGGTCGTCCTGGATCGACGGAATGGCGAGGTTGACGATGAAGAAGTCCAGCGGCGGCAGCAGTGTGCCGAGCAGGAGCGTGCCGACGCCCAGCCAGGTCCGGGCCGGCGTACGTGAGGTCGTGGTGGTGTCCGAGGTCATCGCGAGACCCTGTTCAGTAGGTGAAGGAGACACCGCGGAGCCTGCTCGGGGTGAGGTCGGTGTAGCGGACGATGTCGTTCATCACTTCCTCGCTCTCCGGCGAGTTGAACGCGTCCCTGGCGGCCTGCCGGTCGCGGAACTCGTTCACCGCGACGGCCACGAGGTCCCCCTCTCCCGCCGGGTACACGGCGGTGCTGGACACCAGGCCGTGGCGCGCCCAGGCCCCGCGCACCAGCGGGAGGTGCACGGACTCGAAGTAGTCGCGGTCGAAGCGGAAGTCCCCGGAGTTCGACCGGTAGAGCACGAAGACGGTTTCCATGGGTGTGCCTTTCTCGGTTCTCTTCGGTGCGGCCGCGCGTCCGTACGGGGCCGCGGAGGGAGTCAGGGCCGGGCGGGCAGGCCGCCCACGAAGTCGAGCAGGAGGGCCTGGAAGGCTTCGGGCCGTTCCAGCGGGGCGAGGTGTCCGGCGCCCGGGAGGACGGCGACCCCGCCGGCCCCCAACTCCTCGCTCAGGGCCGCTCCGCCCTCGAAGAAGTCGGGCATGTCGAGTTCCCCGACGCCGACCAGCGCGGGGACGGTGAGGGCGCGCAGGGCGCCCGCGTCCTCGCCGAGCGGGTCCGCCGCGACGTCCGGCTCGCCGTACGTGAGGCGGGCGACCAGTTGCTCGCGCATCATGACGGTGGCGTGTGCGCGTACGTCGTCCGAGGCCTTCGGCGACGTCCAGGCGTCGAGACCGGCCCGCACGGCGCCCTCGATGTCGCCGGCTTCCAGTGCGGCCCGTTCCCTGTCCCACGCGGCCCGCAGGCGCGCGGACGGCGGCAGGTCGTGCGGGCGGTAGCCGACGGCCACCAGGCCCTCGACCCGCCGGGGTCGCGTGACGGCGATCTGGAGCGCCACCAGGGCGCCGAGCGAGTTGCCGGCCAGGGTGAACCGGTCGACACCGAGGTGGTCGAGGGTGTCCAGGACGTCGGTCCAGGGGGTCACCCCGTCGTGGCGACCACCGGCCGCCTCGCCGTGACCGGGGAGATCCACGGCGATGGCCCGGACGCCGGCCCCGGCGAGCGGGGGGAGGTGTGCCCGCCACATCCTGCGGTCGACGGGCCGGGCGTGCAGGAGGACGAGCGGCCTGCCCCGGCCGGCTTCGTCGAACGGAAGTATCACGGTCGTTCGGCCCTTTCGGGAACGGTGGGTGGTACCGGAGCGGTCCGGTGATCGATGGGGGGGCGCAGGCACCTCGTGCCCGCCTCCCGCACTTCACGCTAGGCGCCGCGGGGCGCCGGGGCGTGGGTGCGCTGCACCCACCCGTCGCCGGCCGGCGGTCGGGAAAACCGCGGGTCGGAGGGGTGGCAGGGCATGGGGTGACGATCGGTGTTATTTACATGCCCATGACAATCAAGGCTCCGAAGGGGCCACCTGGGCGCGGCCCACTCCCCCTGCGGCCTCCACCGGGCATGCCCGTGCCCCCGCCGCCCCGGGAGGCGTTCACGAGCGGGCGTCGCCCGTCTCCGAAGCCATGTCCTGGCGGGCGCCCCCGGACGCGGCGGCCGCCTGATCGGCCAGCCGGCGCAGCAGGACCAGGCCGTCGTGGCTGGTGCTGCCGGGTTCCGCGCTGTAGACGGACAGATGCTGGCCGGGGGCGGCGGCGACCGCGAACGTCTCGAAGTGCAGCCGCAGTTCCCCGACCCCGGGGTGCACGAAGTGCTTCTTCTCGCGGGTCCGTGGACGCACCCCGTAGCGGGCCCAGAGGTTCGCGAACGCCGGGCTGTGCAGGGCCAGTTCGCCCGCGATCCGCTCGATGCGCCCGTCCGCGGGGAACTGGGAGGAGGACGCCCGCAGGTTGTCCACCGCGCACCGCGCCACGGTGTCCCAGTCGCTGTAGAAGGACCGCGCGTACGGGTCCAGGAAGATCATGCGGAGCAGGTTGTCGAACCGGGCGAACCCGCGGTAGAGCTCCCGCGCCATCGCGTTCGCGCCCAGGACATCCTGCGCCGCGCCGACCAGGAACGCCGGTACGTCCGGCATGCCGTCCATCAGCCGCAGCAGTTCGGGGGCGACGGTCCGCGTGGGCGCCGCCCGCTCGCCGAGCACCGGCAGGCCGAGCCGGAACAGGTGCTCGGCGGCGGCGTCGTCCAGCCGCAGCGCGGAGGCGATCGACCGCAGCACCTGGTCGGACGGGCGCCGTTCCCTGCCCTGCTCCAAGCGGATGTAGTAGTCCGTGCTCACCCCAGCCAGCAGCGCCACCTCGTCGCGCCGGAGCCCCGGGACCCGACGCGGGCCGTCCTCGGGCAGGCCCGCGTCCTGCGGCCGGACCAGTGCCCTTCGGGCTCGCAGATAGTCACCCAGCTTGTTCTCACTGTCCACGAACCCGACGGTAACGCGGGCCGGCCTCCGGCGCGTGGGTGCGCTGCACCCACCCCGGCGACCGCCCCGGCCACCGCCCCGCCCGAACCGGCGCTCCCCCGTCCCGGGACCCCGGTGTCAGGGGGTCGGGGTCCAGCGCTGCGCCGCCGAACCGTTGCACTCGTAGATCTGCAGCTGGGTCCCGTCCTCGGTGGTGCTCCCCGGATCGTCCAGGCACCGTCCGGACTGCGGGTTGACCAGCGAGGAGTCGGGGCCCGTGACCCAGCGCTGCGCTCCGGTGCCGTTGCACGTCCAGAGCTGGACCTTGGTCCTGTCGGCGGTGCCGCCGCCGCTCACGTCGAGGCAGCGGTCCAGTGCCTTCAGCGTGCCGCCCGCGCCGGGGGCGTACGTCCACCGCTGGGCGCCCGTGCCGTTGCAGGTGTAGAGCTGCACGGGGGTGCCGTCGGCGGTGCCGGACCGGCGCACGTCGGCGCACTTGCCCGCGATGCCCGAGCGGAACGTCACCGTGGCGGTCTGGCCGCCGACCCGCAGAGCGGACTGGACGAGGTTCGCCGCCCCCCTCATTCCCGCCTCGTCGGGGTGGTAGGTGACACGGCCCGGGGCCGGGCGGTACGACTCCACCCAGGGGCTCGCCGAGCACGCGTCGTGCCCGCGGCTCGCGGCGGCCAGATCGACCAGGGTCGCGCCCGTCGCGGTCGCCGCGGCCGCGGTGGCCTCGGCCAGCCGCGAGGCGATGCCTCGCTCGAACGCCGCCTGGTCCTCGGTCAGCGGCACGTTCGCGCACACTCCCGAAGCCGGCAGGAGGGTGAAGTAGGTGACCAGGTAGACGTGTGCCTGGGGTGCCGCGGCGCGGACGGCCTCGACGACGTCGCCGATCCGCCCGGCCAGCGCCGGGAAGGTCCGGTCGATCGCCTCGCGGTCCACCGTGCCGCAGTCGGTGCCACCGCCGGTCCGGCAGGAGTACGCGTTGATGCTGCCCAGGTAGTCGACATCGTTGCCGCCGATCGTGACGGTGACCGCTCGGGCCGCCGAGGTCACGGCCCGCACCTGCGGCGGCTGCCCTGACTGGCCGGCCGTGAGGACGTTCGCGGTGGTCGCGCCGCTGCACGAGACGTCCGTGAGGTTCGCGCCGATGTCGCGGGCCACGAGGCTCGGGTAGTCGAGGGCCGACCGGGAGCATGCCGCGGCACCGGCACCGTCCTGTACCGGCGGAATTCCGGGCCCGGCCGCGAAGGAGCTGCCGATGGCGACGTAGTCGAGACCCGGGGCGAGGGCCGCGAGCGCCGACTCCCCCCGCGCCTGGGCGGTTCCCGATGCCGACGACGCCCGCACGCCCCCTTGGGCCGATGCCGTCGGTGCCGTGACGGCGACGAGTGCCGCGCACGCCGCCACCATGCCGACGAGAGCGCGCACCGGCTTCGGTGCGCTCCTGTGTCTCCTCGTGTACAAACCCGCCACCGACTTCCTCACAGTGAGTTAGGAGCCGGCGTGACACGGGCACGGGCACGGGACCGCGCCTGACCGGACCTGAATGGTCCGGACCTTAGCGGGCGCCGTATCCCCGGCCAAGACCGCGAACCGGCCTGCCGCCAGGGCCGAGGGCCGCCGCTTCCGCCCCCTCGTCCATCCCCGATCATGGGGCGATGACGTCGACGTACCACGAGGGACCCGCCCCGCGCATCAGCCTGGACAAGATGCGGGACCGGGCCCCCGACCTGGTCAGCCTGTACGAGACCGCCGAGTCCAGCGTGCGCGGGCACGGTCTGGAGGACGTGCGTGCCGCGGTGTACCTGGTGCTGGACCGTTCCGGTTCCATGCGGCCCTACTACCGGGACGGCACCATGCAGCACCTGGCCGAACGGGTCCTCTCGCTGTCCGCCCACCTCGACGACGACGGCACCGTGCCGGTGGTGTTCTTCTCCACCGACGTCGACGGGTGCACGGACCTGACACTGGGCCGGCACCGCGGCCACATCGACAAACTGCACGAGAACCTCGGGCACATGGGGCGCACCAACTACCACTGCGCCATGGACGCGGTCATCGACCACTACCTGGAGAGCGGCAGCGACGCTCCCGCGCTGGTGGTCTTCCAGACCGACGGCGGCCCCACCAGCAGGCAGGCCGCCGAACGCTATCTCTGCAAGGCCGCCCGGCTCCCCCTGTTCTGGCAGTTCATCGGCTTCGGCGATCCCGAGGACAACGAGTTCTCCTTCCTGCGCAGGCTGGACACCCTGGCCGTCCCCGAGCGGCGGGTCGTCGACAACGCGGGCTTCTTCCACGCCGGACGCACCCCGCGGGACCTCCCCGACCACCGCCTCTACGATCTGCTCCTCCAGGAGTTCCCCGACTGGCTGTCCGCGGCCGGTACCGCGGGCATCCTGCGCTGACCCGGCGGGCGCGTCGCCGGGAAGCGGCATCGGGCGGGCCCCGGACCGGGCCGCGCGAGGCCGGGTGATTCGGCCAAGCTCCGCTGAGGCACCGGCGGATGCTCCGCCACGGGGTCCGCCTCCCGGCGCAAGCCGCCGTCCGCCTCCGGCCCGGACTCCGGTACGGCGCCCGGGAGCCGCCCCAGGAGCGCGGACGCGGACGGCGCCGAGGACGCGTCCGCCCCGCGTCCCGCGCGGGAGACGGCTCCCTTCGGGGCGCCCCGCGCACGTCCCGCCGCCCCGGAACCCACCGCAATCCAGCCGGAAACGGACTTCCCCGCTCCGCACGATCGGCCGGATGTCGTCGGCGTGCTCATGACGGGAGCCGGACGGGAACCACGCTCCGCGCACGGGCGTTGACAGGGGTTGCGGGCTGGGGCGAGGGGAGTGGCACTGTGACTCAAGTGAAGACGCGGGATCCTCGACGGCTGCTGCTGGTCGAGGACGACCGGGAGCTGGCCGACATGCTCTCCGGCACACTGCGCGACGAGGGGTACGCGGTCGATGTCGCGACCGACGGTCAACGGGGTCTGCATCTGGGCCTCTCCCGGGAGTACGACGTGCTCGTCGTCGACCGGCGCCTCCCGGCGCTCGACGGCCTCGACCTGCTGGGCCGGCTCAGATCCCGCGCGGTCCGCACGCCGGTGCTGATGCTGACCGGGATGGGAGCGGTCAACGACCGCATCGACGGGCTGGACGCCGGAGCCGACGACTACCTCGTCAAACCGTTCGACCTCGACGAACTGAGCGCCCGGCTGCGGGCCCTGTGCCGGCGGGCGCACGACACCGCCGACGTCCTCAGCATCGGCTCGGGCCGGCTGTTCGTCGGCCGCCGGGAGGTGGAGCTCGCCGACGGCGAGCAGGTCCCCCTCGCCGCCCGGGAGTTCGCCCTGCTCTGGGTGCTCGCCTCGCACCCCGATGCCGTGCTCTCGCGGGCGCAGCTTCGCCGGCTGGTGTTCCAGGAGGCGCCGGCCTCGTCCATCGTCGACACGTACGTCTACTACCTGCGCCGCAAACTGGGCCGCAAGGTTGTGCGCACGGTCCGCGGCGCCGGTTACCGGCTGGGGGCGCTGTGAAGTCGTCCTCGCCCGCCGAGTGGGCGGCGGTGCGGCGGGCGCGGTTACGGATCGCCGTGATCACGGGGGCGATCATCACCCTGCTGGTCACGGTCGTCGGCGGGGTCGCGCACACGGTGATGGTGCGTGCGCAGAACGACCAGGTGTGGCGGGAGGTGCGTTACAGCGCCGAGTACGGCGACCTGACCAGCCCGCCGGTGTGCACCTGGCTGTACGCGCCCGGCGTCACCCCGCTGGCCAACGCCCCGAAGGGGTTCCCGCTGCGTGCCGACGTGGACCGGGTGCGCGGGGACCACGAGAACCTGGACCGCACCGTACGGCGGGACGACACGGTCTATCTGGTCAGCACCCGGTACCGGACGGACGGCAGGGTCGTACAGGCGGTCTTCGACATGCGCTTCCAGCTGGCGGACCGCGACCACCTGTGGTTCGCGCTCGGCGTCGCGGAGCTGGTGGGGCTGCTCGCCGCGGTCGTGACCGGCGCGGTCCTCGGACGGCGGGCGGTGGCCCCGCTGGTGGAGGCCCTGACCCGGCAGGAACGGTTCGTCACGGACGCCAGTCACGAACTGCGCACCCCGATCACCCAGGTGTACACGCGGGCCCAAGTACTTGCGCGGCAGGCCGCCGCCCAGGAGATGCCGGACCCGCACCGCGCCGGGCTGGCCCGGCTGGCCGACTCGGCCGGCCGGCTCGGGGAGGTGCTCGACGACCTGCTGCGGTCCGCGCGGCTCTCGGCCGATCCCGAGCGGCCCTCGGAGCGCCGCCCGGTCGACCTGGTGGCGCTGGCCCGGTCGGTGGTCGCCGAGGAGGCGGAGCGGGCGGGGGCCCGCCACCTCACCGTCGTCGTGGACGGTCCCCCGCACCCGCTGGTCGTCGAGGGAGTGGAGTCCGCGCTGCGGCGTGCCGTCGGGGAGTTGCTGTCCAACGCGATCAGCCACACCCCCGCCGGGGGGCGGATCGAGGTGGCCCTGTCCCGCGCCGAGGGCACGGTGGGGCTGGCCGTCTCGGACACCGGGCCCGGCCTCGACCCCACCGCGGTGGACCAGTTGTTCCAGCGGTTCCACCGCGGCAGCTCCGACGGCGCGCGCTACGGTCTCGGGCTCGCGCTGCTGCGCGAGGTGGTCACCCGTCACCGGGGTACGGTCGCCGCCTCCGGCCGTCCCGGGCACGGCGCCCGGTTCACCATCCGGCTGCCGGAGTACGCGTCCACCGCCCTGCGGCCTGCGCGTCCGCTCCTCACGGTCCCCACGTGGCGAGCAGTCGGGCCGCGGCGCGGACGTCCGCGTCCAGCGGGCGGTCCGGTGCGACCGGGGGGATCTCCGCGATGAGGGCGTCGAGGAGGTCCGCGCTCGCGGGCGCGGTGGGGCGGCGGGCGCCGACGTGGGCCGCCTGGCGCAGACCGAGGGCGAGGGAGCCGCACAGCAGCCCGAGCAGTTCCGCCATGTCGTAGGAGCGCAGGGCGGCCTGGGTGCCGAAGGGGACGACGTCCTGGTTGTGCAGGTTCGTCGGCAGGCTCTGCATGCTCGCCGGTGTCGCGTTGCGGCGGATCTCCGCGAGGAACGCGGTACTGGCGAGCTGCACGCCCTGGAGTCCGTGCTGCTGACCGGGCACCGTGGCGAGCATCGGCGGCAGTCCCTCGTTGCGCGCCGGGTCGGTCAGCAGGTCGAGCTGGCGTTCGGCGAGGTTGCCGAGCTGGGCGGTGACGGAGGCGAGCAGGTCGGCCGCGAACGCGGCGGGCTGCCCGAAGAAGTTCCCGCCGTGCACCACCTTGCCCTCCGCCGTCCCGTCGTCGGCGGAGCCGGGGAACAGCAGCGGGTTGTCGCTGATGCCGCCGAGGTCGGCGGTGACCACGCCGTCGACGTACCCCAGCGCGTCCTCGGCGGCGCCGAGCAGTTGGGGGGCGCAGCGGATGCTGTACGGCTCCTGCAGGGGGCGGGTGCCGGAGGGGACGACGCCGTCGAGGGCGGCCCGCATCCGCGCGCCGACGTGGACGGCCCCGGGGTGGCCGTAGGCGCGCAGCAGGTCGGCGTCGAGGAAGCCGGGGTCGCAGCCGAGGAGGTCGGCCAGCAGACAGGTGAGGGCCTGCAGGGAGCGGTGGGAGGCACGGACGGCGTCGCGGGCCAGGGCGGTGGCGGCGGTGGTGACGGAGGTGCCGTTGACCAGGGCGAGCGCGTCGCGCCCGTTGAGGGCGAGCGGGCGCAGCCCGGCGGCGTCCAGCGCCTCCTGGGCCGGCATGCGGCGCCCGTCCAGGTAGGCGTGTCCCCGGCCGCGCAGTGCCTGGGTGGCGTAGGCGAGCGGGATGAGGTCGCCGCTCGCCCCGACGGAGCCGTAGCGGGGGACGGCGGGCGAGAAGGTCGTGGCGAACATCGCGGCGAGCCGCTCGACGACCTCGGTGGAGACCCCGGAGACGCCCTGGGCGAGGGACCAGGTGCGCAGCAGGAGGGCGGCGCGGCAGATCTCGTGCGGCAGGTCCGGCCCCTGGCCGGCCCCGAGGTGGGCCAGGGTGTTGTCGCACTGGTCGGCCTCGTCGGCGCGCCCGGCGTAGCCGACGAGGGCGCCGAATCCCGTGGTGGCTCCGTAGATCGCGGGGCCCTCGCCCTCGCCGTGCCGCAGTCCGTGCAGGAAGCGGCGGCCGCGGTCGAGGCGCGCCCGGGCCTCCTCGTCCACGAGGACGGTGAGCGGGGCGGCCGCGCGGCGCAGGTCGGCGGAGTCCGGGGGGCCGGTGAGGGAGAGTGTGTCCGTGGTGGTGAGCACGTGACGAAACGTAGGCGGTGAATCTCAAAGCGTTCTGAGATCCACTGGCTAGCTTCCGGGGCATGACCCATGACTACCTGATCATCGGCGCGGGCCCCGCCGGGCTGCAGCTCGCCGCCCTGCTGGAGCGGGACGGAGCCGACTACGTCGTCCTGGAGCGCGGCAGTGGTCCGGGTACGTTCTTCACGCGGTTCCCCCGGCACCGCTACCTGATCTCGAACAACAAGGTGCACACGGGGTACGAGGACCCGGAGCTTCGGCTGCGGATGGACTGGAACTCCCTGCTGAGCGACGATCCGGAGCTGGTGTTCACCCGCTACAGCCCCCGCTACTTCCCGCCGGCCGACGACCTGGTGCGCTATCTGCGGGACTTCGCCTCCCGCACCGGGGTGCGCGTGCGGTACGACACCCCCGTCGAGAAGGTCACCCGCGAGGACGGCGGCTTCACGGTCACCGACGGTTCCGGCACGGTGTGGCGGGCCCGGCACCTGGTGGTCGCCACCGGGATGCCGGTGCCGAACCTGCCGTCGATCCCGGGCGTCGAGCTCGCCGAGCGGTACGACACCATCGACACCGATCCGGAGACCTTCACCGACCAGCGGGTCCTGATCATCGGCCGGGGCAATTCCGCCTTCGAGACGGCCGAGAACCTGATGGAGAACGCGGCCGTCATCCACATGGTCGGCTCGGGCTCGCTGAAGATGGCCTGGCGGACGCACTACGTGGGGCATCTGCGGGCGGTCTACAACAACTTCCTGGACAGCTACCAGCTCAAGTCGCAGAACGCCCTCCTGGACGGCCGGGTCCTCTCCATCGAGAAGGGGCCGGACGGCTACCGCGTGCGGGTCGCCTTCGAGCGGGTCGACGAGGTGGTCAAGGAACTCCGCTACGACCGGGTGATCGTCGCCACCGGCTTCCGCTTCGACCGCTCCGTCTTCGACGACACGTGCGCGCCGGACACGATGGTCGACGGCCGCTTCCCGGCGCTGACGCCGCTCGGCGAGTCGGTCAACGTGCCCGGCCTCTACTTCGCGGGGACGCTGATGCAGGGCCGCGACTTCGGGAAGGCCACGACCGGCTTCATCCACGGCTTCCGCTACACGGTGCGCGCGCTGCACCGTGGGCTGCGGCAGCGCCACGACGGCGTGCCCTGGCCGACGACGGTCCTCGGGGAGGCCACCGAGCGGGCCGTCGACGCGGTGATCACCCGCGTCAACCGGTCCTCCGCGCTGTGGCAGCAGTTCGCCGTCCTCGGCGACCTGCTGCTCCTCGGCCCCGGGGGCACGCTGCGCTACGCCGAGGAGGTGCCCGTCGCCCATGTGCCGGGTGCCGTGGGCGCCGGGGACTTCGGCGAGGTCGACGCCTACGCGGTGATCACCCTGGAGTACGGGGAGGACCACGACCGGGTGGACCCCTTCGACGTCTCCGCGGGCCGCAAGTCCCAGCAGGACGCGTCGGGTCTGGACGGCCGCTATCTGCATCCGGTCGTCCGCTGGTACCGGGACGGCGAGTTCGTCGCCGACCACCACCTCACCGAGAACCTGGAGAACGAGTGGGACAGCGAGGAGTACCACCGCGCCCCGCTGGCGGCCTTCCTCACCGCGCACCGGAACGCCCCCGCCCCGGTGGCGCCGTGACGCTGCGCGAACTGCACGAGCGGGCCCGCAAGACGCTGGACCCGGTCGTCTACGACTACGTGGCGGGCGGCGCGGGCGAGGAACGCGTCCTGGCCGCCAACGAGCGGGCCTTCGACGACTACGCGCTGCTGCCCAGGGTGCTGCGCGGCAGCGCGGTGCGGGACACCGCCGTCGACCTGCCGGGCGCCCCGCGCACGGCGCCGGTGTTCGTCGCGCCCACCGCCTTCCACCGGCTGGTCCACCCGGACGGGGAGCTGGCCACGGCCCGGGCCGCCGCGGCCGAGGGTGCCGTCCTGGTGACGGGGACGGCGGCGACGACCGCGGTGCGCGAGGTCGTCGCCGCGGCCCGGGAGGCGGCACCGGACCCCGCCGTGTGGTTCCAGCTCTACCCGCACCCCCGCGGCGAGGTGACCGCGGCCCTCGTCCGGCGCGCCGAGGACGCCGGCTGCACGGCCCTGGTCCTCACCGTCGACTCCCCGGTGTTCGGACGGCACGCCCGGGACCTGCGCAACGGGTTCACCGACCTGCCGCCCGGATACGCCGCGGAGAACATGCGCGACCTGCCCGGCGCCCCGCCGGGCGGCCTGCTCGACATCCCCATGTCGCCGGAGGCCGGCTGGGCGCACCTCGCGGAGCTGGTGCGCGGCACCGCGCTGCCCGTACTGGTCAAGGGGGTGCTGCACCCGGACGACGCGCGGCAGGCCGTCGAGCACGGCGCGGCCGGGATCATCGTGTCGAACCACGGCGGCCGCCAGAGCGACGCGGTCCCGGCGGCCGTGGACTGCCTGCCCGCGCTCGTCGACGCGGTCGCGGGCCGGGTGCCGGTGCTGCTCGACGGCGGGGTGCGCCGGGGCAGCGACGTGGCGGTCGCGCTGGCCCTCGGCGCACGCGCCGTCGGCCTCGGGCGCCCCGTGGTGTGGGGTCTGGCCGCCGAGGGAGAGGCGGGGGTGCGCCGGGTGCTGGCCACGCTGCGGGACGAGTACGACCACACGCTCGCGCTGTGCGGCGGGCGCCGGAACGCCGATCTGACGGCCGACATGGTCGTGGCGAAGGGCGGGGCCCGGTGAGCGCCGGGACAGAGGCCTGGTGGCTGCCCCGGGCCGTGGTGGCGCTGCGCGTACGCATCTTCGAGAAGGTCAACGGCGACCGGGTGGTCACCCTGCCCAACGCCACCCACGGCCCCGAGGTGTTCGAGCGGGTGTACGCCCACCCGGCCGCGAACGGGCGGAGCGCGGGGGCGGGACTCTCCGACCTGTTCTGGTACTGGCTGGCGCCGGGCCCGGAGGTGCACCAGGAGCACCTGGAGCCCGGCGAACGCTACGAGGACGTGGCCGCGACGACCCGGCGCATCGTCGCCGGAAGCTCCGAGGAGCTGTCGGCGGCGGCCTCCCGCGCGCTCGCCGGCGTGCTGGACGACCTGCCGAAGGGACGTGTGAGCCTGGTCCGGCTCCGGGACCTGGTGATGCCCGCATGGGCCGGATTCGCCTACGAACTGGTGTTCAAGGAGCCGTGCCCGCCCCGCGCCAGGGAGCTGATCACCGCGCACGCCGAGGACGTCATCACCGCCCTGAAGTGCACCGGCCTGCGCCACCCGAGGCGCCGGGCCCGGTTGACGGAATACCTTCGCCAGCGGGTCGCGGCCGGCGACGTGCCGCACCGCCTCCCCGCCTCCCTGTCCCTGCCGGAGCAGGTCCACTACCTGCAGGGCACCTTCTTCAACACGGCCGTCGTGCAGCTCTCCGAGGCGACCGCGCACGTCCTGCTCGCCCTCGCCCACCACCCCCGGGTGCAGGAGCGCGTGGCGGCGGACCCCGGCGACGACCGGTACCTGACGCAGGTCCTCGACGAGACGATGCGGCGCCACCCGCTGTTCGGCATCGCCCACCGCATCACCACCGACGAGATACCCCTCGACGAGAAGACGGTGCTCCCGGCCGGCAGCGTGGTCTGCTTCAGCTACCCCGACTACCACGCCACCGGATACGAGCGGCCCGAGGAGTTCGACCCCGACCGCTGGAACGGTCTGGCCGCCAAGGACGCCCACCACATCCCCTACGGCGTGGCGAGGAACCGGCCCTGCCCGGCCTGGCGGCTCTCCCCGCTCGTGCTGCGCGCGGCGGTCACCGAGGTGCTCGCCCGGTTCCGCCTCGACTCCACGGCCTCGCACACCCGCTCCATCCCGCACCGGGCGCCCTGTCTGCTGATCCCCCGCGACCTCGCCCCCGAGCCCCGCCGGCTGCACGCGCTGCGGCGCTTCGTCCGGGCCCGGGACGCGGTGGAGGACGTCACCCGGGGCGTGCGCCAGCTGGTGCTCGGCACGGTCATGGTGCTGCACGCCCGCCGACTGCGCCTGGCCGCACGGTACTTCGAGGAGCGGCCCGCCGGCGGCTGCCCCGTCGCCCACGCACGAGGAGGAGAGGGATGACACCCGCGGAGCCGACCGCCCTGATCCCCCGGCCCCTGATGTTCTGGACCGGTGTCGCCCTGACCTGCGCCGGAGTGGGCCAGCACGTGTGGATGTTCGTGGACTCGGCGTCCATGGACTACCACATGGCCATGATGGGCACCTCCTGGACGATGTGGGCCGCGATGGTCGCCATCGTCGTGGGCGTGCTGATCTCCGGGTTCTCCGTGGTGCAGCCCCCCGGCACCGGCCCGGCGGCCGCTCCCTCGCCGGCCGTGACCTCCGAGGCGGACCGGCGCCGCCTCATCGGGGTGCTGAGCTTCGCGCTGATGGTGGACCAGATGAAGCCCGCCACGCTGGCCTTCATCCAGCCCGGCATGCGCACCGAGTTCCACCTCAGTGCCTCCGGGATCGCGTGGCTGCCCACGGTGGCGCTCAGCGGCACGGTGGTGGGCTCGCTGCTCGGCGGTCGCGCCGCGGACCGCATCGGGCGCCGGGCCACGATCCTCATCGCCTCCCTGCTGTTCCTCGGCACCACGGTGTGCGGTGCCATGCCGACCTTCGGCGGCGTCCTCGTGATGTGCGCGCTGATGGGGATGGCGGCCGGCGGCATGCTGCCCGTCGTCTACGCGCTGATGACGGAGAGTCTGCCGCCCGGCCGGCGCGCCGCCGTCATGGTGCTCCAGGCGGGGCTCACCACCACCGGCGGCTACATGGCGGCCGCCGGGCTGGCCGCGGTGCTCATCCCGCTCACCGGGTGGCGGATCGCCTGGTTCGCCCAGCTCCCGCTGGTGCTGATCCTGATCGGCCTGAACCGGTGGATACCGGAGTCGGCCGCCTTCACCGCCCAGCGGGCGCGGACCCGGCGCGTGCCCGCCTCGACCCTCTTCAAGCACTCCCACCGGGTGAAGACACTGGTGGTCAGCGGCTACGCGCTCGCCTGGGGCCTCGTCTACTGGGGCTTCATCACCTTCCTGCCCAGCCAGTTGGAGTCCTCGCACCACCACGGCATGTCCGCGGCCACGCTGCTGTTCCTCTCCTCGCTGCTGTCGATCCCCACCTGCGTGGTGGCCGCGTGGCTGTACATGCGCTGGTCGGCGAAGGGCACCATGGTCGCCTACGCGGCCCTGACGGTCGCCGCCCTGCTCGTCCTGTCCCTCGTAGGGGTGGACGGCGGCCGGCCCGTGCTGCTGACGGCCGTGATGCTGCTGTTCGCCGGGACCGCCGGGGTCATCGCGCTCATCGGCCCCTACACGGCCGAGATCTACCCCCTGGCCATCCGGGGGACCGCGGGCGGCTGGGCGGCGGCGGTCGGGAAGTCCGGTGGCGCCTTCGGTCCCCCGCTCGTCGCGCTGATCCTCTCCCTGCCGGGCGGCATGCGCACCGCCGCGGTCCTCATCGCGCTCCCGATGGCCCTGGCCGGAACGGCCGTCGCCCTGCGCGGCAGCGACCCCCGGGCCCACGCCGCGGGGGCCGGCGACCCCACCTCCGAACTGGACGCCGAACTCGACGCCCTGATGCACGACGCGGCCGCCCCCGCGAAGGAGACGGCCGCACCGCGCACCCCCGAGGCGGAGGGCGCTCCGGGAGGCGACCCGGATCCGGCCCGCTAGGGTCTTTCGTCCGGATCAGGCCGACCGGCGGGCGGTGCGCCCGCCGGACCCCGCGACGCCGGGATGATCCGAACGCGAGACGCTAACCTCCCGCCGCGAGCCGCCGCTTGTCGGGTTTCCCGGCGGCGGTGAGCGGCACCTCGTCGATGAGCGTCAGCCGGGTCGGCGCGCAGGCCCCGCCCAGCTCGGCCGTGACCAGCGCACGCAGTTCCCCGAGGTCCGGGGCGCGCCCGGCGGCGGGCACCACGAAGGCGTGGACCGCCTCACCGGTGCTGTCGTCGGGCACGGCCACGACGTACGCCTCGGCCACCGAGGGATGGCCCGCGAGGAGCCGTTCGACGGGCCCGGCGTAGTACACGTTGGCGTTCACGATGATCACGTCACGGACGCGCCCCGTGAGCCACAGCCGCCCCGAGGCGTCGAGCCGGCCGAGGTCACGGGTGCGCACCCACCCGCCGGTGAACACCTCGGCGCTGAGGGCGGGTTCCCGCCAGTAGCCGCAGCCCTGGGCCGGGGTGCGGACGAACAGTTCGCCGTCCGTGCCGGGCGGGACCGGGAGGCCCGAGGGGTCGCGGATCTCCAGGTCGACGGGCGGCACGCCGAGCGAGCCCGCGGGCTCCTCGGGCGTGGCCATGGAGATCATGCCGGTCTCGGTCTGCCCGTAGCCGTGGAAGACGACCGGACCGAGCACCTCGGCGGCCTCCCGCAGCCGCCCGGGCTCCAGCGGCGAGCCGGACACCATCAGGGCCCGCAGGCTGCCGAGGTCCACCGGCGAGGCCCGCTGCGCCGCCACGAGTTTCGTCAGCCGGGCGACGGTGATGACACTCGCCGTCGCCCGGTACCGCACCAGGGCGTCGGGCAGGACCGGCGGGTCGGCGGTGACGAGGGTGCCGCCGGCGGCGAGCGCCAGCAGCCCGTACTCCATCATCACCTGGCTGGCCAGGGTGCCGAACACCAGGAAGCGGTCCATGCGCCCGGCGAGTGCGCGGACGGCCGGAGGCCAGGCCTCCGGGCGGTGCGCCCAGCCCGCGGTCATCGCCGCGTAGGTCTGGGCGCACGCCTTGGGGACGCCGGTGCTGCCGCTGGTGTGCAGCAGCCGGGCGACGTCCCCGGGCCGGGCCCGCACCCGCGGCCGGACGCCGTCGTCGGGCGCCGACAGCAGCTCGTCGAGCGCGAGGACGAGCCCGGCCCCGTGGTTCCCGGGGGTCCCGTGGTTCCCGGGGGTCCCGGGGCCCTCGGGCCGGTCGGTGACCCGGACCGCGACGTCGCGCAGCAGATGCTCCCGCTGCGCCTCCGTCAGGCCCGGCCGCACCCCGACGACACGGGCTCCGAGGACATGGGTGGCGAGGATCGCGGCGAAGGCGCCGGGGCCGACCCCCAGGAGCATGGCGACGCCGTCTCCGGGCCCGACCCCGTGCTTGCCGAGGCCGCCCACCGCGCGCCGCACCATGCCGAGGAGCCGGGCGCCCGAGACCTCCTCGCCGGCGTGCTCGAACACTGTGCGGTCGCCCGCCGCGTCGAGGAGGTCCAGTACGGGGCCGGGGAACTGCTCAGCCAAGGCTCTCCCTCACGAAGGCGATCAGTGGCTGCCGGTGGATCGCCGGCAGGTTCCACTCGTTCTCCAGGTTCTCCGCCAGGTGATGGGTCCCGGCGAGCTCGCCGTCCCGGTAGTGGCGGACGACGGGATGGAGATACGTGGAGTCCATGGCGTGCTCGACGTCGTTCTCGAGGACGCGTGGGACGCCCACGTCGAAGGGGTCGGCCTGGTCGTGGTCGAGCCCGTACTCCAGGTCGACGACGAAGCGGTGCGGGGCGGGCCCGAGGGAGCCGTCGGCGACGTGGTCGAGCGGCACCTCCTCCTGGTACACGACCCGGTCCCCGTCCACGCCGACCACGTCACCGAGGAAGGCGAACTGCTGCCACAGCCCCGAGGAGCGGTTGACCCGGGCGATGAGGGCGTCGGCGATCGCCTCCGGTGTCGCCTCCAGTTCCCGGGCCGGCCAGGGGGTGTCCAGGTGGCGGGCGCTCAGGATGCGGTGCAGGGCGCGGGTCGCGTAGCGGAAGCCGTGGATGAAGCCGTTGGTGGACTTCTTGAAGTCCCGCTGCTGCATCAGCGTTCCGGCGAAGTACAGGTCCGGCACGTCGACCGACTCGAAGGCCGAGGTCTGCTCCGGGAAGCGGTCCTTGATGACGAGGGAGGGACGGCAGTCCTCGTCGAAGACGGAGGCGTCGAAGCGGAAGCCGGTGCACGCGATGATCCGGTCGTAGTGCAGCTCGCGCAGCGGTTCCGTGGTCCGGGCGTAGCGGAGCATGACGCGGAAGCCGCCGCCGTCGGCCTTCTCGATGCTCTCCACGGTGCCGTCGAGGACCGCGTTCTGGGACTTGAGCTGGTAGGTGTCGAGGAAGTTGTTGTTCACCGCGCGCAGATGCCCGAGGTAGTGGGTCTTCCAGGCGAGCTTGACGGAGTGCGGTCCGGCGACGTGGATGACCGCGGCCTTCTCGATGAGGCCGTCGGCGGTCTCGAACGCGGAGTTCCCCTTGCCGATGACGAGCACCCGCTGGTTGGTGAAGGACGCGGGGTCGGTGTCGAAGGTGTCGTACCGTTCGGCGAGGTCGAAGCCGGGGATGTCCGGCTCGTAGAGGCGGGAGATGCCGGTGGCCATGACGAGCCGCCGGCCCTGCCAGGTCCGGCCCTCGCCGTCGTGCACGGTGAAGACGCCGTCGGCGCGGGAGACGCGGACCACCTCCGTCCCGTACTCGACGCGTACTCCGGTGCGCTCCGCGAAGTCGGCCAGATAGCGCACGAGGTCGTCCGCGGGCGGGAAGTAGCGCTCGGTGTACCGGGTGAACAGCAGGTCCGGGTCGTCGCTGAGCAGCGAGTTCCAGTCCATGCGCAGCTTGAGCTCGGGGTCGGTGAATCCCGTGTTCACCTTGTTGGTCGATATCAGTTGCCGATGGCGGGGATACCGGGTGAAGAACGTCCCCGGCCCGCTCCCCCTCTCCAGGACGAGGTAGTCGCGCCCGTCGCGTTCCAGCAGTGAGGCGAGTTGAAGTCCGGCCGGTCCGGCCCCGACGATGAGATAGTCGCGCACCATGGGCCGGACGCTAACGAGGCGAACTCAGAGCCCTTTGAGATTCGAGGACGCACCGGGGAACCTCCGCCGTCGTCCTCCCCTCCCCCAGGCCCCTGCCGGGGCCCCTGCCCCGGGCCTCCCTCCGGTTGCGCGGGCTCCTCGGCGTCTGGAAGCCTTCGCCGTAGGAGGCCGCGGACTCGGCCGCCCCGCCGCGCGCCGCGCGCGGGAGAGCGTGCGTTGGGGACGCGGCCGGCGGTACGGGCCCCGTCACCGCGTCGGGTGTCGGTGGGAACGGCCTCGCGGCGATCGCGTCGTGCACGGGCCGGCGGCGGCCGGAACGAGGACGGGAACGGCGGCCGCTCCGGCACCGCGCGGTTCGAGCAGGTGTTCGCTACTGTGGCCCGTCGGCCATGAAATGCTCCTGCCGGGGTAGCTGACCTGCGTTTCGGAGCGAGGAGAGACATGAACGACACCACCGATGCCGACTCGGGGGACATGCCCGGGGACCGGGCACGGCACGGTGTGCCTCTCGACGGAGCGCTGGAGAGGCTGGGGACCGCCGCCCTCGTCCTGGACCAGGGCGGACTCGTCGTCGCGGCCAACGAGGAGGCCCGCGGCCTGCTGGACCGGGGCCTGGAGGATCTCCTCGGGCAGGACTTCCACGACATGCTGCACCGGGACGAGAACGGCAATCCGGTGCCCCGTCTGCGCTGCCCGATGCGGAACGCGGTCCTCAGGAAGGACACCCGGCACGGCGACGCCGAATGGTTCGCCCGCGGGGACGGGACCCTGTTCCAGTCGTGCTGGCTGGTCACGCCCTACGCCTCGGACGAGAACACGGCGGGCGCCCTCGTCCTGCTCTACGAGTCGCCGCAGCCGGACGAGCCGCAGCCCGGCGAGGACGAGCGCTCCGGGGGACTGACGGAGCTGGACCGCCTCGCCCTGCTCGCCGAGACCACCACGCAGCTCACCTCGACCCTGGACGTGGACGAGGCTTTGCACCGGCTGGCGGCCCTGACCATCCCCCGTCTGGCGGACTGGGCGGTCGTCGACCTGCTCATGGAGCGCGACGAGGTGCGCCGGGCCCTGGTCGTGGAGCACAAGGGAGGAATCCTGGTCGAACGGGACGACCTGCAGGGCCCCATGCCTCCCGTGACGGCGGACTCCCCCATGCCGCTCTCGCGTGCGCTGCGCGGCACCGCCTCCTCCCTCGCCGGTCCCTCGACCTACCAGGGCCCGCCCGACTCGGGCCTCGCGGTCGAACAGCAGCGGTTGTTCACCGCGACGGGCATGCACTCCGCCGCCATCGCGCCCATCAGGGGTCTGCGCGACGTCCTCGGCGCCCTCACCCTGGGCCGCGCGCCGCACCGTGATCCGTTCACCCTCGCCGACCTGCCGCTGCTGGAGGACCTCACCCGCCGCACCGGGCTCGCCCTGGACAACGCGCGCCTGTACCAGCGCCAGCGCAAGGTCGCCGAGACCATGCAGCGCCACCTGCTCCCCCAGCTCCCCACCGTACGCGGGCTGGAGATGACCGCGCGGTATCTGCCCTCCCCGGACGCCTCGTCCGTGGGCGGTGACTGGTACGACGCCTTCACGCTCAGCGACGATTCCCACGCACTGGTCATCGGCGACGTCGTGGGCCACGACCTCGACGCCGCGGCCGGCATGGCCCAGGTCCGCAACATGCTGCGCGCCTTCGTCTGGTCCCGGCCGACGGCCGCGCCCAGCGCCGTCGTCACACAGCTCGACGAGGCCGTGATGCACATAGCCGAGGTGCCCATGGTGACCATGATCCTCGGCAGGCTGACCCTCGGTGACGACGGGCTGTGGCATCTGCACTGGACGAACGCCGGCCATCCGCCGCCCCTGCTCGTCACCCACGACGGTCAGGTCCAGTACCTCAACGACGCCCACGGCATGCTGCTGGGAACCGAGGTCGACAGACCCCGCCCCCACGCCGTCACCGTCCTGCCGCCCCGGTCCACGCTGCTCTTCTACACCGACGGCCTGGTCGAATCACCGCATCGCCCCATCGACCACGGGCTCAGCCGCCTCTGCCGTCACGCGGCCTCGCTGGCCCACCGCAACCTGGACTCGCTCTGCGACGCCCTGCTGGAGCGGGTGCGCCCCGACGACAACGACGACGACGTCGCCATGCTCGCCCTGCGCACCCCCTTCAGCACGAAGACCTGAGGTTCCGGGGGCGGCTGTCGCCGACCGCTCAGAGCTGGTACGCCCACAGTTCGTAGACACCGACCGCGTTGTAGCGGCACTCGTGCGGCAGCGCGGTGCCGCCCGACCCGCCGTGCGAGTCCGTCCACGCCTGCTCGCACGCGGCCTTGGAGTTGTACCAGTGGCCGGTGTAGACGTACCCCGAGGCCGAGGCGGGGCCGGCGGTCGCGGTGAGGAGGCCGAACCCGAGCAGGGCGGCCAGAACGAGCTTCTTCACGGTCGACTTCCCATCCGTCGTGTGCTGTTCCCGGCTTCATGCGGCGCCGTTGCGTTGATCATGAACCGTCCTTCCCGGCGGCAGCAAGGCACTCGGCCCGGATCCAGAAGGAACGGCCGGAATCGGCACCACAAAGCGGTCAGATCCCTCCCGTCAGGAGGCGCCCTGCGGGAGCGGTGAGGGCCGGAGCCGCTCGGGGGCCGGCCTCGGCAGCGGACTGGCGCCCTCGGGGCGCAGCCCGTCGACGACGATGGCCAGGTAGCGCCTCCACAGGTCCGAGCCGGGCTCCGACAGCGCCCCGACGGTGTGCACGGTGGCGCAGGTCAGCAGCAGGACGTCGGCCCCGGTGACATCGGGCCGTACCAGACCGTCCCGGCGCGCCCGGTCCACCAGGACCCCGGCGCTCGCGAGCAGTCGATCGTGGATCTCGGCGACGACGGGGTCGCACTCGCTGACCGCCCGCAGGAACGTGAGGCCCTGATGCTGCAGGATCTCGGCGGTCGCGGACAGGAATTCCCGTAGTGCCGCACCGGAGTCGGGCGCGTCCGCGAGGCTCCGGGCGACGGCGACGAGCCGGGCGAGGCGGTCGCCGGCCACGGCGGCGACCAGCGCGTCCTTGGTGGCGAAGTGGCGGAAGACCGTGCCCTTCGCCACGCCCGCCCGGTGGGCTATGTCGGCGATCGAGACGTCGAGGCCCCGCTCCGCGAACTCCGCCTCGGCCGCCGCCAGCAGCAGGGCGCGATTGCGGACGGCGTCGACACGGGCCGGACGTGCTGCGGTAGGCATGCCGGAATCCTAGCAAGTTGACCGCCCGGTCATTTTCTACTTAGGGTCATATCCTGACCTCGCGGTCATCTTTCGTCCCGCCTCGTCACCCGACAGGATCGAGTGGATCTGCCATGCGAATAGACGGAGCGACCGCTCTCGTCACCGGCGCGAACCGAGGGTTCGGCCGCCACCTGACCGAAGAGCTGTTGCGGCGCGGCGCCAAGGTCTACGCGACCGCCCGCCGCCCGGAAATCGTCGACATCCCGGGCGCCGAGGTGCTGTCGCTCGACATCACCGACGAAGACTCCATGGAGGCCGCGCGCCGAACCGCCGGCGACGTCGACCTCCTGGTCAACAACGCCGCCTCCACCGAGGTGGCGAGCCTGACGACCGGTGACCGCGCCGCCGTCGAGCGAATGATCGGCACCCACTTCTTCGGCACCCTCGACATGATCCGAACCTTCGCCCCCGTCCTGGCCAGGAACGGCGGCGGTGCCGTCCTCAATGTCCTGTCGCTGACCGCGTGGACGGCCGTCGAGGCGAATACGGCACTGTCCGCCGCCAAGTCCGCGCAATGGGGCCTGACCAACGGTGTGCGACTGGAGCTGGCGGGCCAGGGGACCCTGGTCACCGCGCTCGTCGCCGGGCTCATCGGCACCGCGACACTGCGCGAGGCCATGGAGGAGACCGGGCTGACGTTCTCCGCCGAGGTGATGAACGATCCGGCCGGTCTCGCCCGTCTCGCGCTCGACGGCGTCGAGGCAGGAGAGACCGAGATCCTCGACGGTCTCAGCGCCGAGGCCAAGGCCACCCTCGCCGGCCCCCCGCGCGCCTTCGACCTGGCTGCCGTGGCGGCCAGGTGACAGTCCGGTACCGGCGCCGTCCGGAGGCGGCGGCCGCGCCTGCGGACGGCGCACGCACTCCCCTCGCGCGACGCCCGCGCACCGACGGAAAGGACCGGCAATGCCCGAGCTGCACATCGAAGGACACACGATCCACTACGAGGAGCACGGCGAGGCGGGAGCGCCGCTGCTCGTACTGGCGCACGGACTCTACGGCGAGGCCGCGGGACTGGCGCCGCTCGCACAGCGCCTCGCGGGGCGCTTCTGGGTGATCGCGCCCGACGCCCTCGGACACGGCCTCTCCTCGCATCCGGCGGAGTTCGGCATCGAGGACCAGGGGCGGGTCCTGACCGGGCTCATCGCTGCCCTCGGCCGTCCGAAGGCAGCGATCCTCGGCATCTCGATGGGCTCCTACCTCGCCGCCCAGGCGGCGATCCTGGAGCCGGCGCGGGTCTCCGCGCTGGTGCTCGTCGTCCCGAAGGCGCACGGCCGGACCTCTTCCGTGGCCGCCTACGCGGCCCGGAAGGGCTTCGACCTGGCGACGGCCACGCCGGAGGAGACGACCGCCCTCCTGGAGGAGGTGCTGTGGTCCCCGCACACCTCGCAGGCGCGACGCGAGGAGATCCTGACCGCCCAGCTCGCGGCCCAACGGATCGTCCTGACCCCCGGGGAACGGGCTGCGATCGACCGCTCGCTCCACGGCTTCGACCTCCGGCCCGCACTCGCGGCGATCACCGCGCCGACCCTCGTCGTCTCGGGCCGCGCCGACGGCCTGAATCCGCCGGAGGCCGGCCTGGAGGTCGCCCGCGGTATCCCCGGCGCCCGTTTCGAGGTCTACGAGCACTCCGGGCACCAGCTGGCCTCGGAGGAGACCGACCGGCTGGTGAAGGACGTCGAGGCCTTCCTCCTGGACCGGTAGCGGACGGCGCGTCCCCCGCGGGCGGCGACGGCGACGACGACGCGGCAACGGCACGGCCCCGCTCAGCCCAGGAAGCTGAGCCGCACCTGACGTTCGGCGTTGTCGCGGTTCGTGTCCACCAGGCACACCGATTGCCACGTGCCGAGCTGGAGGGCGCCGTTCACGACCGGGAGGGTGGCGTGCGGCGGGACGAGGGCCGGGAGGACGTGGTCGCGGCCGTGGCCGGGGCTGCCGTGACGGTGCTGCCAGCGGTCGTCGGCGGGCAGCAGGGTGTGCAGGGCCGCGAGCAGGTCCTCGTCGCTGCCGGCGCCGGTCTCGATGATCGCGACGCCCGCGGTGGCGTGCGGGACGAAGACGTTCAGCAGGCCGTCGCGGCCCGCCGCGGCCTCGCGCAGGAAGGCCTCGCAGTCGCGGGTGAGGTCGACGACCCTCTCCGAGCTGCCGGAGGACACGTTCAGGACACGGGTGGTGAAGGCTTCGGACATGCCCCCATCCTCACCCGGGTGCGCGTTTCCACACCCCCCGGCTCGCCCGCCGCGCGGGGCCGGGAAGACCCGCGCGTGCGCCGGGGTTGGGAGGAACATGAACGACAGTGGGGTGCGTGAGGTCGACGTCGTCGTCATCGGTGCCGGGCAGGCGGGGCTGTCCGCCGCGTACCATCTGCGGCGCACCGGCTTCGCGCCGGGGAGCGGCTTCGTGGTCCTGGACCACGCCCCGCGCCCGGGTGGCGCCTGGCAGTTCCGCTGGCCCTCGCTGACGTACGGCAAGGTGCACGGAATGCACGCGCTGCCGGGCATGGAGCTGAGGGACGCGGACCCCGAGCGCCCCTCCTCCGAGGTGATCGCCGCCTATTTCGCCGCCTACGAGAGCGCCTTCGACCTGCGGGTGCGGCGTCCGGTGGACGTCCTCGCCGTGCGGGAGGACGCGGGCGGCCGGCTGCGGGTGGAGTCCTCCGCCGGTGTCTGGTCGGCGCGGGCGCTGATCAACGCGACGGGCACCTGGGACCGGCCGTTCTGGCCGCGCTACCCGGGCCAGGAGACCTTCCGCGGGCGGCAGTTGCACACCGCCCAGTACCCCGGCCCCGAGGAGTTCGCCGGGCAGCGGGTGATCGTGGTGGGCGGGGGCGCCTCCGGGACCCAGCACCTGATGGAGATCGCCCCGTACGCCGCCGCGACCACCTGGGTCACCCGGCGTCCGCCGGTCTTCCGCGACGTTCCGTTCACCGAGGAGCTGGGGCGCGCCGCCGTGGCCCTCGTCGACGAGCGGGTGCGCCGGGGGCTGCCGCCGCGGAGTGTCGTCTCGGTGACCGGGCTGCCGCTGAACGACGCGATCCGGCAGGCGCTCGCCGAGGGCGTCCTGGACCGCCGGACGATGTTCGACCGGATCACGGAGACCGGCGTGGAGTGGGAGGACGGGCAGCGGGTGGACGCCGACGTCATCCTGTGGGCCACCGGTTTCCGGGCCGCGATCGGGCATCTCGCCCCGCTGCGGCTGCGCGAGCCGGGCGGCGGCATCCGCGTCGAGGGCACCCGCGCGGCGGCCGACCCCCGTGTGCACCTCGTCGGCTACGGTCCCTCGGCCAGCACCATCGGGGCCAACCGGGCCGGCCGGGCCGCGGTACGGGACATCCGCCGCCTGCTGGCCGCGGAACCGGCGGCGGCCGCCTGAGCCGCCGCCCGCCACGCGACGGTACGCGGCGGCGGCCTCATCGCGGTGCGGCGGAGGAGGGCGTGCGGCTCTCGCGGCGGAGGTCGAGTGCGGCCACGTTGCGCCGGTGTTCCTCGTAGGTGGCGCTGAAGCGGGTGTCCCCCGGCCCGACGGTGACGAAGTACAGCCAGTTTCCGGGCGTCGGATGCAGCGCCGCGCGCAGCGCGTCCTCGCCGGGGTTGGAGATCGGGGTCGGTGGCAGGCCCATCCGCCGGTAGGTGTTGTAGGGGCTGTCGAGCTTCGTGTCGGCCGTGGAGAGCACCGGCGAGAAGCGGTGCAGCGCGTAATCGAGGGTCGAGTCCATCTGCAGCGGCATGCCGCGCCGCAGCCTGTTGACCACGACGCGGGCCACCTTGCCCATGTCCGCCTCCCGGTCGGCCTCCGCCTGCACGATGCTCGCGAGGGTGACCGTGCGGTAGACGCTCGCCGTACCGGACCGGGCCCCGGCGGTGGTCCCTCCGCCGTCGAACCTCTTCCTCGCGGTGTCGACCATCGACCGCAGCAGGGACTGCGGGGTCGTCTTCCCGTCGATCGGGTACGTGGCCGGGAACAGGTAGCCCTCAGGAGTGCCGTGGGCCTCGGCGGGGAGCTTCAGCTCCGCCTTCGGCAGGGACTTCGCGGTGGTGCCAGCGGGCAGTGCGAGGGCCTTGTCGACGGCCTCGTAGACCTGGCCGGCCCGCCGCCCCTCGGGGATCACGAGGCGCCGCGGCCGGTGTTCCCCGTCCCCGGCGCCGAGGGTCAGCAGCGGTACCGCCACGGCGGCCACCGCGAGAACGGCTCCGGTCGCCACGAGGGCGGCACGGCCGCGAGGGGTCAGGCGGACCGTGCTCCTCGCGTTCCTTCGCGGGCTGTGCGTCTGCATGCGGGCACCGTAACCCGCATACCGTCATAAGCCTGGCATATCTTCATCCCGTCGGCTCCAGTTGGGCGTCCCGGTTGACGAGCGCGGCGTATCTGCCACCGAGGGCCAGCAACTCCTCGTGCGTCCCGCGTTCCACCGTGCGCCCGGAGTCCAGGACGACGATCTGGTCGGCGCCGCGAATGGTCGAGAGCCGGTGGGCGATGGTCAGCGTGGTGCGGTTGGCCGACAGCGCGTCGATGGCCTCCTGCACGGCACGCTCGGTGCGGTTGTCGAGGGCGCTGGTCGCCTCGTCGAGGATGAGTACGGGCGGATCGCGGAGGATGGTGCGAGCGATGGCGAGGCGCTGCTTCTCCCCGCCCGAGAACCGGTGGCCGCGCTCGCCCACCACCGTGTCGTAGCCGTCGGGCAGGGACACGATGTGCTCGTGGATCTGCGCCGCCCCTGCCGCCGCGTACAGTTCCTCGTCGGTGGCGTCGGGCTTGGCGAATCTGAGGTTCTCGGCGACCGAGGCGTGGAACAGGTACGTCTCCTGGGAGACGACCCCGACCGCGCGGGCGAGCGTGTCGAAGTCCAGCTCGCGCACGTCTGTGCCGTCGAGGGTGACCCGGCCGCCGGTCACGTCGTACAGCCTGGGCACCAGGTGGCTGAGCGTGGACTTGCCGGAGCCGGTGGGGCCGACGACGGCGAGACTTCCGCCGGCCGGGATCGTGAGGTCGATGTCCCGCAGGATGGGGCCGCTCTTGTCGTCGTAGGCGAAGGCGACCTTCTCGAAGCGGATCTCACCCTCGACCTTGTCGAGGTGGACGGGGTTCTCCCGCTCGGTGATGTCGATGGGGAGGTCGAGGTACTCGAAGATGCGCTGGAACAGCGCCAGCGAGGTCTGGATCTGCACCCCGGTGGCCAGCAGGCTGACGGTCGGCCGGAACAGGCCCTGCTGCAGGGAGACGAAGGCGACCAGCGTGCCCAGGGAGATCGACGGGCCGCCGACCTGGAGGGCGATGCCCGCGACCCAGTAGATGAAGGCGGGCATGGCGGCCATGACGACGCTGATGACGGCCATGCGCCAGCGTCCGGCCATGTTCGAGCGGACCTCGAGGTCGACGAGGCTCTCGGACTCCTTGGCGAAGGACTGGGTGAGGGAGTCGGCGCGGCCCATGGTGCGGCCGAGCAGGATGCCGCTGACGGAGAGCGACTCGGTGACCGTCGCGGCCATGACGGCCATCTGCTTCTGGCGCTGGGTCGCGATCTTCTTGCGCTCCCTGCCCACCCGGCGGCTGATCCAGACGAAGACCGGCAGCAGGAGCAGCGAGGCCACGGTGAGCCGCCAGTCGAGGGCGATCATGGCGATCACGGTGGCGACGACGCTGGTGACGTTGGACACCAGGGAGGTCGCGGTGGAGGTGACGGTCGCCTGCATGCCGCCGATGTCGTTGGCGATGCGGGACTGCACCTCGCCGGTGCGGGTGCGGGTGAAGAACGCGAGGGACATGCGCTGCAGCCGGCCGTAGACCTGGGTGCGCAGGTCGTGCATGACGCGCTGGCCGACCGTCGTGGAGATCAGGGTCTGCAGGACGCCGAAGACGCTGGTGACGACGGCGCTGAGGATCATGCCGAGCGCCAGCAGGCTCAGCAGTCCGGTGCGGCCCTGCGGAATCGCGACGTCGAGGATCTCCCTGAGCAGGAAGGGGGTCGCGACGCCGACCAGGGAGGAGGCGCCGACCAGGAGGCCGACGACCGCGAGCCGGCCGCGGTAAGGCCTGAAGAGTCCGAGGATGCGGCGCACCTGCCGGGGCTGGTCGGTCGAGGTGCCGGGGGGCGGGGTCCAGGTGATGTCGGGGCGGGGCATGGCTCCTACGGGTGGTGAGACGTCGATGACGGACGGAGCATAGCTCACTGTTACCTATACTCACAATGAACTGTGTCCTGATATTGTTCCGTCATGACCACGTCCGGCCCCGCCGACCACGACCCGTCCCCGCACCCCGGGGACCCGTCCGACCGTTCCGATGCCGAGGGGCTGCTAGCCGAGCAGCTGATGCGGCTCACCCGCCGGGTGCACCGCATCCAGAAGCATCATCTGCAGGAGCGCAACCTGGACGTCACCCCCGCCCAGTCCCGACTGCTGCGCACTCTGGCGCACTACGGGGAGCCGCCGCGCATGGCGGACCTCGCCGCCCGGCTCGAGGTCGTTCCCCGGGCGGTGACGACGCTGGTCGACGGGTTGGAGGCGAGCGGCAAGGTGCGCCGGGTGCCCGATCCCACGAATCGCCGGGTCACCCGGATCGAACTCACGGACGACGGGCTCGCCTCGCTGCGGGAACTGCACGCGGCGCGGCGGTCGGCGGTGGAGGAGATCCTCGCGCCCCTGTCGGGCGATCAGCGCACGGCGCTCGAGGACCTGTTGGACGCGCTGGTGGACGGACGGCGCGGCGGCGGCGCGCGCACCGCGCCACCGCCGGGCACGCCCGCTAGGCCTTCAGATCCGCCTTGTCCCCCATGACCACCACCGGGTGCTGCGCGGGGTCGAGCGTGCGCAGCAGGTACTCCATCCCGGACTTGGAGAGGCTGACGCACGCGGAGGTCCCGCTGCCGTGGTCCATGTGCAGCCAGATGCTGCCGCCCTTGGACTGCCCCTCGGGCCGGGTCGGCTCGTTCGGCGAGGTGCCCTTGACCCGGTTGTAGTCGATCGCGATGACGTAGTCGAAGTCGTGCCAGTGCGACTTCGACCAGTAGTGCGGCGCCTGGAAGGACGCGGACCGGGTGTAGGGCAGCTTGGCACCGGGGTCCGCGAGGACGCCGCCCGCGTCACTGAGCGTGAACACGCCCACGGGGCTGCGGTTGTCGCCCTCGTGGTGGTCGGTGGTCCAGCCCTTCTTGCCGTTGTGCCCCTGCCAGACGCGGGTGCGGTCCCAGGTGGAGCCGTGCTTGGTGTACAGGGCGATCGTGGAACCGGTGGCGTTCCGGCCCTCGCCGTAGACCGCCACGACCTGGCGGGAGGCCGCGGGGATCTGACCGCGCAACCGGTCACCGACCTCCGGGATCGCCTTCAGACCGGTCGTTCTCGCCTTGGCCTGACCGGTGCGGACGGCGGACACGCCGTCGGTCTTCTGGTTCCCGCCGCCGTCCGAACCACCGCACGCCGCCAGGGACATCAGCAGGACACCGCAGGCCGCAGCCGCGGTCCCGGCGCGTACCGCATCCTTCACACCGCCTATTCGCATGCGGTCCATCGTCCCACCCTTTCCGCGACGAGCACGCACACCCCCGCGTTCACGGGCGGGTTGGGACAAGAGGGGGACACGACGGGGACCCCACGAGGACGCGGCGGGACCCAACGGGCCCCCTTCGAGGACGTGACGGGGCGCGGCAGGGGATCCGACGGAGATCCGAGGGACCGCACGGACGCCCCGCGGGTGCGGAAAACCGTTTGCCTCCGCGTGCTCCGCGCGGCGAACCTGGCACGGTTTGCTGTGCATCCGCCCGCCGGCTCTCCCTCGTCCCGTGGACCGGGACGTACCGGCGCCGCGACCGCACCCCGAACACCATTCGCCCCGCCCGCCCGAGCACACCCGAACCGCTGGGACGCCATGCAGATCCAAGACCTTCCCTATTCCGATCCGGGCGTGCCGGACGCACGTTCGGGTCCCCGCTTCCTCTGGTGGCTCTTCCGCAATCAGCTCGGCGGACAGTGGCGCAGCCTTCTGTGGGGCCTGCTGCACTTCCTCTCCGTCTCCAGTCTGTCCTTCTGCATCGGCCTGGCCGTCCAGGCCGTCGTCGACCGTTCGGGAACCCGGCTGGCCTGGACGGGCGGGCTGCTGGCGCTGTGCGGCGCGAGCATCGCCCTGGGCGACACGATGCTGCACCGCACCGCGGTGACCAACTGGATCACCGCGGCCGCCCGTGTCCAGCAGTTGCTGGCCCGCAAGGCCGCCCTGGTCGGCGCGGCGCTGACCAGGCGGGTGGCGGCCGGAGAGATCGTCTCGGTGTCCACCGGTGACGTCGAGAAGATCGGCTGGCTGGTCGAGTCCGTGTCCCGGTTCACCGCCGCGGCGGCGACCGTCGTCGCGGTGTGCGTGGCCCTCCTCGTCTACCAGCCGGCGCTCGGGGTGATCGTCGCGCTCGGCGTGCCCGTGCTGGCGCTCGCCGTGCTGCCGCTGCTGCCGCGCGCCACCCGGCGCGCCGATGTCCAGCGCGAGAAGGCGGGTCGCGCCACCGAGCTGGCCTCCGACACGGTCGCCGGGTTGCGGGTGCTGCGCGGCATCGGCGGTGAGGCGCTCTTCCTGGACCGCTACCGCAAGGCCTCCCAGGAGGTGCGCAGGGCTGCGGTGCACAACGCCCGCATGTGGTCCCTGATCTCCGCCATTCAGGTGCTGCTGCCCGGTCTGCTGCTCATCGGGGTGGTCTGGCGGGGCGTGGTCCTGGCACGGGAGGGGCGGATCGACGTCGGCGAGCTGGTGACGGTGTACAGCTCGGTGCTGCTGCTGACGTACCCGCTGCAGCACTTCGAGGAGTTCGCGATGGCGTACTCCTTCTCACGGCCCTCCGCGCAGCGGGCGGCGCGGGTGCTGTCGCTGGAGCGTGCCACCGACGCCGAGGGGGCGGGCGGGGCCGCGGTGCCCTCCGGCGACCTGTACGACCCCGTGACCGGGCTGCTCGCACCGGCCGGCCGGCTGACCGCCGTGGTCTGCGGCGACCCGGACGCGGCGGGTCTGCTGGCGGAGCGGCTGGGCGGACACCCCGCGGAGAAGGGCGCCTCGGTGCTCCTGGGCGGCGTGGCACTGGACGAGTTGCCGCTCGACGTCGCCCGCACCGCCGTCCTGGTGCAGGACAAGGACCCGGTGCTGCTCTCGGGCACCCTGCGCGAACTGCTCGACGTGCCCGCCTCCGGGCGGGTGGGCGGCGAGGAGGCGCTCGACGCCGCCCAGTGCGGTGACGTGCTGGACGCACTGGCGCAGGCCTCGGCCACCGCGCGGGAGCCCCTGGAGACACGTATCACCGAGCGCGGGCGTTCCCTCTCGGGCGGCCAGCGCCAGCGACTGGCCCTGGCCCGGTCGCTGCTCACCGACCCGGAGGTGCTGGTGCTGGACGAGCCGACCTCGGCCGTCGACGCGCACACCGAGGCCCGGGTCGCCAAGGGGCTGCGCGCGCTGCGGGCGGGCCGTACCACCGTCGTGTTCACCTCCTCCCCACTGCTGCTGGACCACGCGGACCGGGTGGTCCTGGTGCACCGGGGCGAGGTCGCGGCGGTCGGTGTGCACCGCGAGCTGGTGCACACCGATGCCCGGTACCGGGGGGTCGTGACCCGTGAGACCGACGAGGAGGCCGCGTCCGCCGCGGCGGACGCGGGTGTCGTGCCTCCAGGGGCGGACGGCGTACGGGAAGAGATCGAGGAGAACGCATGATCGGCGTGGCGCCCCCGGCGTACGACCCGGCAGCCCCCACGACGGCGCACACCCTGCCCGTCGGGGCCCCGGCCACCGTCCGCGCGTACGTCGGGGAACTGTTCCGGCGGCACCGCCGGGCCTTCCTCCTCCTGATCATGGTGAACACGGTCGCGGTGGTCGCGTCCATGGTGGGCCCGTATCTGCTGGGCGGGCTGGTCGAGCGGGTGTCCGAGCACGGGGACGAACTTCACCTGCGGCGCACCCTCGCACTGTTCGTGGTGGCGCTGCTCGTCCAGGCCGTCTTCGTGCGGCAGCTCCGTCTGCGGGGGGCCGTGCTCGGCGAGCGGATGCTCGCGGATCTGCGCGAGGACTTCCTGGTGCGGTCGGTCGGACTGCCGCCCGGGGTCCTGGAACGGGCCGGTACCGGTGATCTGCTCTCCCGGATCACCACCGACATCGACCGGCTGGCCAACGCGATGCGCGAGGCGGTGCCCCAGCTCGCCATCGGCGTGGTGTGGGCAGCTCTGCTGATCGGCGGCCTCGTCGTGACCGCGCCGCCGCTCGCGCCGGCCGTGCTGCTCGCCGTGCCCCTGCTGGTGGTCGGCTGCCGCTGGTACTTCCGGCGGGCACCGTCCGCCTATCGCTCCGAGGCCGCGGGCTACGCCGCCGTCGCCGCGGCGCTCGCCGAGACGGTGGACGCGGGCCGCACCGTCGAGGCGCACCGCCTCGGCGGGCGCCGTGTCGAGCTGTCGGAACTGCGCGTGCGGCAGTGGACCGCGTGGGAGCGGTACACGCTCTGGCTGCGCTCGGTGCTGTTCCCGGTCGTCAACCTCACGCACACCACCGTCCTCTGCTCGGTGCTGATGGTCGGCGGCGTCCTCGCGCTCAACGGCTGGATCGACGTCGGGCAGCTCACCACGGGCGCCCTCATCGCCCAGATGCTGGTCGAGCCGGTGGGGCTGATCCTGCGCTGGTACGACGAACTGCAGGTGGCCCAGGTTTCCCTGGCCCGCCTGGTCGGTGTCCGCGACATCGAGCCGGACGCGGGCGACGGTGCGCTGACGCCCGCGGGCCGCGACATCCGTGCCGACCAGGTGCGATTCGGCTACCGGGAGGGCGTAGACGTCCTGCACCAGGTCTCGCTGTCGGTGGCGCCGGGGACCCGGGTCGCGCTGGTCGGGCCCTCCGGTGCGGGGAAGTCGACCCTGGGCCGACTGCTCGCCGGGATCTACGCCCCGCGGGAGGGGGCGATCACCCTCGGCGGCGCCGAGCTGTCCCGGATGCCCGCCGAGCGGGTCCGCTCGCATGTCGCGCTCGTCAACCAGGAGCATCACGTCTTCGTGGGCTCCCTGCGCGACAACCTGCTGCTCGCGCGCACCGACGCGCGGGACGCGGAACTGTGGGCGGCCCTGGGCGCGGTCGACGCGGACGCCTGGGCGCGGGCACTGGCCGAGGGACTGGACACCGAGGTGGGTTCCGGTGGATTCGCCCTCACTCCCGCCCAGGCCCAGCAGATCGCCCTGGCCCGGCTGGTCCTCGCCGATCCGCACACCCTGGTCCTGGACGAGGCGACCTCGCTGCTCGACCCGCGTGCCGCCCGCCACCTGGAGCGTTCGCTCGCCCGGGTGCTGGAGGGCCGCACCGTCGTCGCCATCGCCCACCGGCTGCACACGGCGCACGACGCGGACGTCATCGCCGTGGTCGAGAACGGCCGCATCAGCGAACTCGGCAGCCACGACGACCTGGTGGCCGCGAACGGCGCGTACGCGGCCCTGTGGCGTTCCTGGCACGGCTGACCGGGGAGGCCGTGTCATGCCCGTGTCCAGGGCGGCCCGCAGCGCGTACGGGCGGGCCCCCCGCGTACGGGCGGAAATGCCGTCTGCGCGCGGGCGTGCGTCGGCGGGCCCGCATGCGGCTCCGTCCGCCTCCCGCCGGACCGGCCGTTTGCGTCGGGTCGAGAGGGGGTGGAACGCTGGAGGTGTCACCGGCCGGGGGCGCGGTCGCAGCCCATGGGGCTCACGGCGTCCCGGCCCGTGCCGGGTACGTGCGCTCCCTCGGCCGCACCGGGCGGCCCGGGTGTGCGTCCCCTCGCCTTGGAGGTACTCGTGGCCAGCGCCGACGGATGGGGGGACGACGTCTACCAGCCCGACGGATCCGAGATCCAGGAGGACTCGGGGCTCCTCGATGTCGAGGACACTCTGGAGACCGACGGAGTGGACGATCCGCTGGACCGGGGCTGGTCGCCTCCGGAACGGCCCTGGGCGGTGGAGCATCCGGGGGTGACCGCGGCGGAGCGAGCCCGGGGTGAGTCGCTGGACCAGCGGCTGGCGGAGGAGCTGCCCGACCCGGCGCCGGTGGACGGCGACGGCATCGGGGACGCTTCGGACACGGACGGCGAGCCGGTCGACGGTGAGGTGGGCACGTCCCGTTCCGGCCGTCTGGTGGCCCCGGACGAGGGCGTGCACGAGGACGAGGAGAGCGGGCTGATCGCGCGGGACGTCGGCATCGACGGTGCCGCGGCCTCGGCCGAGGAGGCGGCGGTGCACGTCGTGGACGAGGACACCCTGCTGTAGGCGTGAGGGCGGGCAGGGGCCGGCCGGGGCCGAGAGCTCGGACGGGCGGGGGTTCAGATGTAGTTGAGTGCCGCCGCGCCGCCGACCCCGCCGAGCACCATGAACGCCGGCATGAGCACCTTCAGCTCCACCCAGCTTCCCGCCCTGAAGCGCATCGCCTTCGGCGGGCCGATCGGGTACCAGCGCTTGCGGCCCACCGGTATCGGCCACAGGACCGGGCAGCCCGAGACCGTCAGCGCGTCCCCGATGTCGTGCACCAGAGCGCCGAGCACGATCGGCAGACCGAGCCACAGGTATTCCTGCCCCGGCGCGGTGAACAGCCACTCCGAGCCGTTGCCCGGCTTGTCCAGGATGCCGGCGAGGATCCAGGCGCTCGTCGCGGCCAGCAGCCACACCAGGACGTCGCTGCTGGACCCGCGCGCCGCCCGCCACAGCAGGCCCTCGATGGCCAGCACCATGTGCACGAAGAGGATGGCCAGCACCGCCCAGCGGCCGCCGGTGATGGCGAGGAGGGAGGTGCCGCCGCCGATCAGCACGGCCCACAGCCAGGTGTGCGTCAGCGTCCGGTGACCGCCCGAGCGCCGGGGGTCGCCCGGCTTCCGCGTGTTCTTGTAGACGGTGTACGACAGCTTGTCCACGATCTCGCACAGCCAGCGGGACACCGGGCCGAAGGCCCTGGAGATGGTGGCCGCCTTGTGGTCGAGATCGGGGGCCAGCGCGGCACCCGCGCAGATCAGGGCTCCGACCAGCAGCACCGGCCAGGGCATCGGGTGTCCGGCCGCGGCCGTCGCCGCTCCGACGCCGAGCCAGGCCGCCGCTCCCGACAGTGAGTGCGCTGGTCCCATCATGACCGTGTCCCGTCCCATTCCTCGTGCGTCGTCGCCCAGTTGTGCGCGTGTGCCGATCCCGTCCCGGCGCCACAGCGTAGCGTTCGCGATCTTCGGGCCCGCAGTCGATTCCCCCTCCGGTGCCCAGGGCAGGCAAGATGGGAGGGTGACCCTTATCGATCAGCTCCCGCGGACCCCCGACCCCGACGCCCTGTACGAAGCCTTCGAGTCGTGGGTCGGGGAGCGAGGTCTGACCCTCTACCCGCACCAGGAGGAGGCGCTGATCGAGGTGGTCTCCGGGGCGAACGTGATCGTCTCCACCCCCACGGGTTCGGGCAAGAGCATGATCGCCGCCGCCGCGCACTTCGCGGCGCTCGCCCGGGACGAGGTCACGTTCTACACCGCGCCGATCAAGGCGCTGGTCTCGGAGAAGTTCTTCGAGTTGTGCAAGGTCTTCGGCACCGAGAACGTCGGCATGCTCACCGGTGACGCCTCCGTCAACGCCGACGCCCCCGTCATCTGCTGTACGGCCGAGGTGCTGGCGTCCATCGCCCTGCGCGACGGGCGGCAGGCCGATGTCGGCCAGGTCGTGATGGACGAGTTCCACTTCTACGCTGAGGGGGACCGCGGCTGGGCCTGGCAGATCCCGATCCTGGAACTGCCCCAGGCCCAGTTCGTCCTCATGTCGGCGACACTCGGTGACGTCTCCTTCTTCGAGAGCGACCTCACCCGCCGCACCGGCCGCCCCACCGCGGTGGTCCGCTCGGCGACCCGCCCGGTGCCGCTCTCGTACGAGTACCGCTACACCCCGCTCACGGAGACCCTCACCGAACTGCTCGCCGAGCGGCAGGCGCCGGTGTACATCGTGCACTTCACCCAGGCACAGGCCGTGGAGCGGGCGCAGGCGCTGATGAGCATCAACATGTGCACCCGGGAGGAGAAGGAGCAGATCGCGGAGCTGATCGGCAGCTTCCGCTTCACCACCAAGTTCGGCCGGAATCTCTCCCGTTACGTGCGCCACGGCATCGGGGTGCATCACGCCGGCATGCTGCCCAAGTACCGGCGACTCGTGGAGAAGCTCGCGCAGGCCGGTCTGCTCAAGGTCATCTGCGGCACCGACACGCTCGGCGTGGGCGTCAACGTGCCCATCCGCACCGTGTTGTTCACCGCGCTGACGAAGTACGACGGGAACCGGGTGCGCACCCTGCGCGCGCGGGAGTTCCACCAGATCGCGGGCCGCGCGGGGCGGGCGGGCTACGACACGGCCGGCTTCGTCGTCGCCCAGGCTCCCGAGCACGTGATCGAGAACGAGAAGGCGCTCGCCAAGGCCGGTGACGACCCGAAGAAGCGCCGCAAGGTCGTACGCAAGAAGGCACCCGAGGGCTTCGTCAGCTGGACCGAGAACACCTTCGAGAAGCTGATCGACTCGCAGCCGGAGCCGCTCACCTCCCGTTTCCGGGTGACGCACACGATGCTCCTCTCGGTGATCGCCCGCCCCGGCAACGCCTTCGAGGCCATGCGGCACCTGCTGGAGGACAACCACGAGCCGCGCAGGCAGCAGCTTCGGCACATCCGGCGGGCCATCGCCATCTACCGGTCCCTGCTGGACGGCGGGATCGTGGAGAAACTCGACGAGCCGGATTCCACCGGCCGCGTCGTGCGCCTCACCGTCGACCTGCAGCAGGACTTCGCGCTCAACCAGCCGCTGTCGACCTTCGCGCTGGCCGCGTTCGAACTGCTCGACCCCGAGTCGCCGTCCTACGCACTCGACATGGTCTCCGTCGTGGAGTCCACCCTGGACGACCCCCGTCAGATCCTCGCCGCCCAGCAGAACAAGGCGCGCGGAGAGGCCGTGGCGGCGATGAAGGCGGACGGCGTCGAGTACGAGGAGCGGATGGAACGGCTCCAGGACGTGACGTACCCCAAGCCGCTGGAGGAACTGCTCTTCCACGCGTACCACACCTACCGCAAGAGCCACCCGTGGGTCGGCGACCACCCGCTGTCGCCGAAGTCCGTCATCCGTGACATGTACGAACGCGCGCTGTCCTTCACCGAGTTCGTGTCCCTGTACGAGCTCGCCCGCACCGAGGGCATCGTGCTGCGTTACCTGGCCAGCGCCTACAAGGCCCTCGACCACACCGTCCCCGACGACCTGAAGTCCGAGGACCTCGAGGATCTGATCGCCTGGCTGGGCGAGATGGTCCGCCAGGTCGACTCCAGTCTGCTGGACGAGTGGGAACAGCTCGCCAACCCCGGGGAGATGACCGCCGAGCAGGCCCAGGAGAAGGCCGACCAGGTCAAGCCGGTCACCGCCAACGCCCGCGCCTTCCGGGTGCTGGTGCGCAACGCCATGTTCCGCCGGGTCGAGCTGGCCGCGCTGGACCATGTCGAGGAACTCGGCGAGCTGGACGGGGCGGCCGGCTGGGACGCGGACGCCTGGGGCGAGGCGATGGACAAGTACTGGGACGAGTACGAGGAGCTCGGTACCGGCCCCGACGCCCGCGGTCCCCGGCTGCTGATGATCGAGGAGGACCCGGGCGCCGGGCTGTGGCGGGTCCGCCAGACCTTCGCGGATCCCAACGGCGACCACGACTGGGGCATCAGCGCCGAGGTCGATCTGACGGCCTCGGACGCCGAGGGCCGCGCCGTCATCCGGGTCACCGGCGTCGGCCAGCTGTGAACCGGGAAAGGCGCTGTCCGTGAGTACGAGTCCGGCCGAGAGGCTCGTCGACCTGCTCGATCTCGAGCGGATCGAGGTCAACATCTTCCGTGGCCGCAGCCCGCACGAGTCCTTGCAGCGGGTCTTCGGCGGCCAGGTGGCCGGCCAGGCGCTCGTCGCCGCGGGCCGGACCACCGACGGCGAGCGCCCGGTGCACTCGCTGCACGCGTACTTCCTGCGCCCGGGCATCCCGGGCGTGCCCATCGTGTACCAGGTCGAACGGGTGCGTGACGGCAGGTCCTTCACGACCCGGCGGGTCACGGCCGTGCAGCAGGGCCGCACGATCTTCACCTTGACCGCCTCCTTCCACAAGTTGGAACAGGGTGGGTTCGAGCACCAGCTGCCTCCGGCGCGCGAGGTGCCGGACCCCGAGTCGCTGCCGACGGTGTCGCAGGAGGTACGGGAGCACCTCGGCTCGGTTCCGGAGACGCTGGAACGGATGGCCAGACGGCAGCCGTTCGACATCCGCTACGTGGAGCGGCTGCGCTGGACGCCCGAGGAGGTCGAGAAGGCCGAACCGCGCAGCGCAGTGTGGATGCGGGCCGTCGGACCGCTGGGTGAAGACCCCCTCGTGCACACCTGTGCGCTGACCTACGCGAGCGACATGACGCTGCTGGACGCCGTGCGCCTGCCCGTCGAGCCACTGTGGGGACCGCGCGGCTTCGACATGGCCTCCTTGGACCACGCGATGTGGTTCCACCGTCCCTTCCGTGCGGACGAGTGGTTCCTCTACGACCAGGAATCGCCGATCGCGGTGGGGGGCCGGGGGCTGGCCCGCGGGCGCATCTACGACCGCCAGGGGCGGATGCTGGTGTCTGTGGTCCAGGAGGGGTTGTTCAGGGCGCTGTAGAGGAGACCCCCGCGGCCCTGTGCCTTCCTCGGGGTGCCGGCCCGCAGGGGCGGGTTCGGCCGCGGCCGAGCCATCGCAGCAGCCGTCGCCGTCGAGCCGGATCCGGCGCCGGGGCGGCCGGGTGCAGCCCGCGCCGGGTCCTCGGGGCCGCCCCGGGTGGCTGTACGGGAGACAGCGACGGGGTGGGACGCGGGGCGGGCCGGTGTCGTCGCGCCGCGGCGACTTCCTGCTCGAGGCAGGCCCGGAGCCAGTCGATCTCGTCCGGATCCTCGGCCGTCATCACGTCCGCGGTGATCCGCGCGGCCGGTGAGTCCGGCAGAAGGGCAGCGGGCCGGTCGGGCCGGTGGCGGTCGAGGTGCGCCCGCTCGTAGGGGTCGGGCACCAGCTCCGCGACGAGGTGGGGATCGAGCAGGGAGGCCATCGCGCCCGCCCTCGCCCATGGGTCCTCGGTCCGGCGCAGCAGGAACCGCAGATGCCTCCCGCGCCAGTTGCGGGGCCGCAGGTCGAGGCCGGCCTCCAGCTGGTCGCGCAGTCCCTGCGGGGTGCAGCCGGTCAGCAGCGGGGCGTTGCTCGCGTCGGTCGCGAAGCGCTGAACCTCCTCCGCCAGGTAGAGCCAGACCACGGCCCGGTAGCGGTTGAGGTGGAAGGTCACGGGAACGACCAGCCCCAGGCGGGCGAAGCGGGTGAAGCGGGCGGTCGTCACTCCCATCAGTTCGGCGCCCTCCTGGGTGCCGAGGGTGCGCACCCGCTCCCGCACGTTCTCGGGGAATCCCTCGTCGGCGCGCAGCCGCTCGATCTCCTCCTGGGCCACCCGGCGGCCCCCGTTCCCGTCTTTCTCGCCGGGCACCGTGCGGATGCGTCCGAGGTCCACCGCGAGATCGAACTCGGTCCTTCGCAGCCGCAGTTCGCGTGCGGCCCGGGCGAACGTGAGGGTCGTGCCCGGCGGTGCGACGTGCCTCCCTTCCGGGGGCGCCGACGGGGCCTGGGCGGACAGGGTGTACAGGGTCGTGGTCTTGCCGGACATGGTGGTTCTCCCCCGTGGAGCGGTGCTCGCGCCGGTGTGCGCTCGCCTCGGGAAAAACCGTAGCCGCATTCGCGCATCATCGGGCGGCCTGTGGATAAGTCCCCGGCACACGACATTCACGCAGGTGGGAGGGGTCAAGGGGCGAGAGTCGGGAACGGGCACGGACTCCCGGAAAGCGGTGCTGACGACCACCGGTCGAAGGCTGAGGCTGATGATTGAGGACTCATGCGGCCCCCGCCCGAGGTGCGACGGCCGACGGCCGACAGGCGCTCAGAAGCCCGTGGTGGGCGGGCGCTCCGGTCCTCGTGCGTCGACGTCGAGGTGTTCTCCGACCCGGTTGACCAGCAGTGCCATCTCGTAGGCGAGTCGGCCCACGTCGGCCTCGGCGGCACTCAGGACGCAGAGGCAGCTGCTCTCGCCGGCCGCGGTCACGAAGAGGACGGCGTCGTCGAACTCGATCACGGTCTGCCGGACGCCACCCGCGCCGAAGTACCGGCCCGATCCCTTGGCCAGACTGTGCAGTCCCGAGGAGACGGCCGCCAGGTGCTCGGCGTCCTCTCTGCGTAAGCCCGTGCTCGTGCTGGTCACCAGCCCGTCGTTGGAGAGGACCAGTGCGTGCCTCACGTGCTCGACACGTTGGGTCAGGTCGTCGAGCAGCCAGCCGAGCCCTTTGTTGTGCGCCATGATGCGTCTCCCCCCGTCCGGCTACCCCGCTCCGAGGGCCGCCCGGCCAGCCTTCCCCACGGGCGGCGCACGGGCAAGCAGGATCCGGGTACGGCGCGGAAGATGACCGAGGACCGACGGCTTCCGAGTGGCGGGACGGGCACGGTGGGACGCGGGGGCCGGGGGCGGGAGGGTCCGTGTGTCCGCCCCGCGGTGCGGGATCATGCCGTGCATGAGTGACGATCACACACGTGTACGGGAGTTCTTCACCGCCCGGGCCGGCGACTGGGACCAGCGGTTCCCGGACGACGGTCCCGCGTACGCCGCCGCCGTCGCCGATCTCGGGCTGCGGGCCGGTGACCGGGTCCTGGACGCGGGATGTGGCACGGGACGGGCTCTGCCGCCGCTGAGGGCCGCGGTGGGTGACGCGGGGACGGTGGTGGGCGCCGATCTGACCCCCGCCATGCTCGAGGCCGCCGTACGTGCCGGACGGGACCGGGCCGGTCGGCTGCTGCTCGCCGATGTGGCGAGGCTGCCGTTGCGCGACGCCTCGTTCGACGCCGTGTTCGCCGCGGGCCTCGTCTCGCACCTGCCCGATCCGGCCGGAAATCTACGGGAGTTGGCGCGTGTGGTGCGCTCCGGTGGTCTCCTCGCGCTGTTCCATCCGATCGGCCGGGCGGCGCTCGCCGCGCGGCAGGGCCGCACTCTCACCCCCGGGGATCTGCGCGCCGAGGCGAATCTGGGACCGCTGCTCGTGCGTTCCGGGTGGCGGATGACGGCGTACGTGGACGAGGACGCCCGGTTCCTCGCGCTGGCCGTGCGTCAACCCTGAGCAGGAGCGGAACGACGGCACACTCGCAGGTCCGGGTGTGCTTCGCACTCGTGACAATCGGGCCGCGAGCGCACTAGGGTGCGCGGTGCGCCGAGGGGCGAGCGGAGAGGAGGATGGCAATGGCCGGGACGGATGAGGACGTCGTGACTGTCGATGACGATGCGCTGTATGTGCTGACGGCGATCCTGTTGACGCCTGCGAACTTCCCCAGTGTGCTGGGCGACGACTATCCGGCGGCCTGTTCGGCTCTGGGGCTGGCGCCTCTCGCCGACGGGTACGGTCTCGTGCTCGGTCAGGACAGTGAGGGCGCGCGATGGACGGTCGTCGTCGACGACGTGTCACTGGTGGCCGTGGCCATCTCCTCCTGGGACTGCGGGATGGAGTACGACCTGTCGCCGGACGAGCGGTCGGTCGTCACCGCGCTGCCCGGCTGGCCCCTCGCGGTCGCCGTGTCCGCGCCCGGGGTGCCCGCGCCGCACGATCCGGCGCCCGAGCTGACGGACCGGCCGCCGCTGACCCCGCCCGACACCACTGTCTGGGGGCCCGCGCAGCGCCGGTTGGGTGCCGATGAGATCGCTCTGCAGTGGGCGGCCTGGCGGGCACAGATCGACGACGACTTCTCGGCGCAGCCGGGCGCGGACGGGAGCGCGGCGGCCGACGGCTCCGGTACGGCCGGAGGAGCTCCGGGTGCCGGAGAGGACGCCGGGGCCGAGGCTGCTGGAGCCGGCCGGGGTGACGCCGGTACGGACACATCCGCCGGGAGCGAGGGGCAGGGGGCGCCGGGAAGCAGGTCCCGGGAGATCCGCCGCGTCCTCGCCGAGGCGCGTGGCTATGTGGACAATCCCCCGCCGCTGGGCCGGGTGCGCTCCGCCTTCGCTTCCGACAGCGCACGTACGCTGCGAGCCGACGGTCCGGGCTGGTCCCTGGTCGCCCGCACCGACGACATGGCGTTCCTGCTGCTGGACGACGAGCCGGGCGAGATCGTCCCGGTGGGGCGCGGCCCGGAATTGCCGGGGCTCCTGGAGGCTCTGGACAGGATGGCGGTTCGTCCGGCCTGAGGGCGGGCCGGTGGACGGTGAGGGCTCCGGATCGACGCGCCAAGCACGTCGCACGACAGCCTCCAGCCGCACCCGCACCCGCCGCCGAGCCGCGCGGCAACCCCGAGCCGCCCCACGCCTCCGCGGGCTGCCCGGCCAGATCCGCACCGTGGGGCAGTCCGTGGCGTCCCGGCCGGGGCGGCTCGGGCCAGTGGCGTGCCGGCCGGGGAACCACGAACGCTTTCGGGGTGCCGGTCAGCGTCCGAGTTCCTTGCGGGACACCCGCCGCAGCCGGCGACGCTGCGAGGGGTCCAGGGCCAGGTAGGCGGCCGTCGGTATCCCCAGGACGATCAGCAGGGCGGCCCACCAGGGCAGCCAGATCCACAGAATGAGGCCGACGAGCACTCCGCCCACGGCGATCTTCGCGTTCCTCGACATGTGTCGCCTCCTGCGCGGCAGCTGCCGCTCCGTGTCCGGACTCCGCCCCGGCGACCGCCGGGACCCCCTCCGGAACTGCCTTCGGCCGTGTGTGCCGGCTCCTGGTAAGAAGTCTGCTCCGGTTCTCTGTGCAAAGAACGGGTGCGGGCCTCGCACGGTTCCTTCCGCGACCCTGACGCATCCCTGATCGCACCCTGAGGACGCCCCTGAGGGCAACCCTTGAGCCCGTACTCCCAGTCTCCGACGCGCAGCTCCCCCAGCCGTGGCCTTCGGGGAAGTGCGGGACGCCCCCGCTCAGGGCCCGCGGTGCCCTCGGCACCGGCGGAGCGCCCCGCCGTCCCGTCGTCGGCCGCTTGGGCCCAGCGGCCTTCGGACACGGGTCGGGGCGGCCCGACGCACCCACACGTCGGACCGCCCCGTTCCCCCGTTCCCCCGCACTCGGCGCGTCGGCGGTCAGCCGCGCGCGCCCAGCAGGTGGTCCATGGCCAGCTGGTCCAGCCGCTCGAAGGCCATGCCGCGGGCGGCGGCGCCGTCCACGTCGAACTCCTCGAAGGCGCTCCGGTCGGCGAGCAGTGCCTGGAGGCCGTCGGCCGCGGTCTGCTGCGCCAGCTCGTCCAGCCGCGAGGCACGCAGGGCCTCCTGGACCTCCGGGTCCGCACGGAAGGCGGCCGCGCGCTCCTTGAGGATCAGGTAGTTGCGCATGCATCCGGCGGCGGACGCCCACACGCCGTCGAGGTCCTCGGTCCGCGGCGGCTTGAAGTCGAAGTGCCGCGGGCCCTCGTAACCGGCGCTCTCCAGGAGGTCGACCAGCCAGAAGGCGGAACGCAGGTCGCCGGCGCCGAAGCGCAGGTCCTGGTCGTACTTGATGCCGGACTGACCGTTGAGGTCGATGTGGAAGAGCTTGCCCGACCACAGGGCCTGCGCGATGCCGTGCGGGAAGTTCAGGCCCGCCATCTGCTCGTGGCCGACCTCGGGGTTGACGCCGTACATCTCCGGGCGCTCCAGGCGCTCGATGAAGGCGAGGGCGTGGCCCACGGTGGGCAGCAGGATGTCGCCGCGGGGCTCGTTCGGCTTGGGCTCGATGGCGAAACGGAGGTCGTAGCCCTGGGAGACGACGTACTCGCCGAGGAGGTCGAAGGCCTCCTTCATGCGGTCGAGGGCGACACGCACGTCCTTGGCGGCGCCGGACTCGGCGCCCTCACGGCCGCCCCAGGCCACGTAGGTCTTCGCGCCCAGCTCGGCCGCCAGGTCGATGTTGCGGATCGTCTTGCGCAGGGCGTAGCGGCGCACGTCCCGGTCGTTGGCGGTGAAGGCGCCGTCCTTGAAGACCGGGTGCGTGAAGAGGTTGGTGGTGGCCATCGGCACCTTCATGCCGGTGGCGTCCAGCGCCTGCCGGAAGCGCTTGATGTGGGACTCGCGCTCGGTGTCGCTGGACCCGAAGGGGATCAGGTCGTCGTCGTGGAAGGTGACTCCGTGGGCCCCGAGCTCGGCGAGGCGCTGCACGGACTCGACCGGGTCGAGGGCGCGGCGGGTCGCGTCCCCGAAGGGGTCCCGTCCCTGCCAGCCGACGGTCCACAGGCCGAAGGTGAACCTGTCCTCGGGGGTGGGCTGGTAGTTCATGCCACGGCTCCTTGCTTGCTGGGGACTATTCGTCATGGCGCTTTACAAATTAGTATGCGATCGCAGCTCTGGGAAGACACCCGGGGGTGCCGTCTCCGGCGAAGGGGTCCGAAGACGTACGACGCACCCGGACCGGCAGCGGTCCGGGACACGCGAAAAGCCAGGTCAGGTCGGCTCCCGCGAGCCGCGGGAAGAGGGAGAACCCGATGTCAGCAGCCGAGGGTCCGCTCGTCGTCGGTGTGGACACATCCACCCAGTCCACCAAGGCGCTGGTCGTCGACGCATCGACCGGGCGGGTGGTCGCGAGCGGTCAGGCGCCGCACACCGTCTCGTCCGGGGCGGGCCGAGAGAGCGACCCGCGGCAGTGGTGGGACGCGCTGGGCGAGGCGCTGCGCCAGTGCGGGGACGCGGCGCGCGAGGCGGCCGCGGTGTCGATCGGAGGCCAGCAGCACGGCCTCGTGACACTGGACGCCCAGGGCGAGCCGGTGCGTCCGGCGATGCTGTGGAACGACGTCCGTTCGGCCGCCCAGGCGCGCCGCCTGGTGGACGAGCTCGGCGGCCCGAAGGCGTGGGCGGAACGGACCGGAAGCGTCCCCGGCGCCTCTTTCACGGTCACCAAGTGGGCCTGGCTCATGGAGCACGAGCCGGAGGCCGCCGCGGCCACCGCGGCGGTACGCCTGCCGCACGACTACCTCACCGAGCGCCTCACGGGCGAGGGCACCACCGATCGCGGCGACGCCTCGGGCACGGGCTGGTGGGCCTCGGCCACGGAGGACTACGACGAGGAGATCCTCTCCCGCATGGGCCTCGACCCGGCGCTGCTGCCCCGCGTGGTCCGGCCCGGAGAGGTGGCCGGCACCGTGCGCGACGGACACGACCTGCCCTTCGCCAAGGGCACCCTGGTGGCCTGCGGTACCGGCGACAACGCGGCGGCCGCGCTGGGCCTCGGCCTGCGCCCCGGCACCCCCGTGCTGAGCCTGGGCACCTCCGGAACGGTGTACGCCGTCTCCACGCGCCGCCCCGCCGACCCGACCGGCACGGTGGCGGGCTTCGCCGACGCCCGCGGCGACTGGCTGCCACTGGCGTGCACACTCAACTGCACGCTCGCCGTGGACCGCGTCGCGGCCCTGCTCGGCCTGGACCGCGAGGCCGTCGAGCCGGGCACCGGCGTCACCCTGCTGCCCTACCTGGACGGCGAGCGCACCCCGGCACTCCCCCACGCCTCCGGACTGCTGCACGGCCTGCGGCACGACACGACACCCGGACAGCTGCTCCAAGCGGCGTACGACGGTGCCGTCCACGCGCTGCTGGGGGCTCTGGACCTGGTCCTGGACGAGGACGCGGACCGGGACACCCCGCTGCTCCTCATCGGCGGCGGTGCCCGGGGCACGGCGTGGCAGCAGACGGTGCGTCGGCTGTCGGGCCGCCCGGTGCAGGTGCCGGAGGCCAAGGAACTCGTGGCGCTCGGCGCTGCCGCGCAGGCGGCCGGGCTGCTGACGGGCGAGGACCCGGCGGCGGTCGCCCGGCGCTGGGACACCGCGCGGGGGCCCGTGCTGGAGTCCGTGGAGCGGGACGAGGCGACGATGGAACGGATCACCGGGGTACTCTCCGACGCGGCCGCGCTGCTGGAGAGGGAGTCGCGCTGAGCGACCGGGGGCTGCGGTTCCGCCCGGTCCGCGTGTGTGGGCCGGGCGTGACCTGCGAGCCGACGAAAATGACGGGGGAGGCATGACCGCACCGCTGCACGAGGCCCATCCGACCAGTCCCGGCCGCCGGCTGCCGGACACGCAGGCGGGCATGCGCCGGCGCAACCTGGCGCGCGTGATGCACGCCGTCGGCGCGGACGGGCCGCTGTCGCGCGCTGCCATCGCCTCGCGCATCGGTCTGACCCGTGCCGCCGTGTCCACACTGGTCGACGAGCTCATCCGGACCGGGCTCCTCGAGGAGCTGGGCCCGGAACGGCCCGGCAGGGTGGGCCGCCCCGGTTCCGCCCTGACGGTCAGCGGGCGCGGGCCGGCCGGCATCGGAGCGGAGATCGGCGTCGACCACCTCGCCGTGTGCGCGGTCGACCTGCGTGGCGAGGTGCGGGCCCGGGCCGTACGGCACGGCACCAATCGCGGTCGCCCCGCCGAGCCGGTGCTCGAGGAACTGACCGCGCTGGTGGGGCAGGTCGTCGCCGAGGCCGAACGGGAGGGGCTGTGGGCGGCCGGTCTGGCGGTCGCCGTACCGGGCCTGGTCGCTCCCGACGCCCGGACGGTCGTCCGCGCCCCCAACCTCGGCTGGCGGGAGCTCGACCTCGCCCCGCTGCTTCCCACCGGGCTGCCGCTGACCGTCGACAACGAGGCCAACTTCGGCTCTCTCGCGGAGCTCTGGCTCGGCGACGACGCACCCCGCAACTTCCTGCACGTCTCCGCCGAGATCGGTATCGGTGGCGCCCTCGTCGTGGACGGACGCCTGCTGCGGGGGACGCGGGGGTTCGCCGGGGAACTGGGGCACGTCCCGGTGCGCCCCGAGGGCCCCGCCTGTGTCTGCGGCGGACGCGGTTGCCTGGAGCAGTACGCGGGTGAGGAGGCGGTACTGCGTGCGGCGGGGCTGGAGCCGCGGGAGGACCGGGTCGGGCTGCTCGGCGAGCGTGCCGCCGCGGGCGACGCCGAGGTGCGGCGGGCACTGCGCGGGGCGGGCACGGCGCTCGGCATCGCGCTGACCGGCGCGGTCAATCTCCTCGACCCCGAGGCGGTCGTGCTCGGCGGGGCGCTGTCCGGCCTCGCGCCCTGGCTGCTGCCCTCGCTGGAGCAGGAGCTGGAACGTCGTACGGCCGGGTCGGCGTGCCCGGTGACCGTGTCCCGGCTCGGTCCGCAGGGCCCCCTCCTCGGCGCGGCGCACTCGGTGGCGCGGGCGGTCCTCGACGATCCGGCTGCCGTCGCGGAACGCGGATAGCCCAGGGCCCGGAGGCAAGTTCCCTGGCCGAAGGCGCACTCCCTCACTCGTGTGAGTGAGGGAGATATCCACAATTCGTGGGTTGTCCACGGATTCTCGTGCCGTTCCGCTGTCCTCCCCACAACCGCCGTACCGTGATTCCCGCGAGGCGCACAGGCTCGACGGGGCCCACCAGCTGAGCCTCACGCCCCGCGCACCGCACCCTTCACCCCTCACGGAAAGGGACCCGATCATGGAACGAGGCGTCTCCCCCGTCGGCCGGCGGCTGTTACTGAAAAGCGCCGCACTCGCCGCCGTCGCCTACCCACTGCTCCCCGCCACGCCGGCGGGCGCGCGAGTCCGCGCCGTCGACTATCCGGGCGCCGAATGGGTGGCCGCGAGCAGCTCCAACTACACCGCGTCCAGCCGCCCGACGAGCTACCCGGTCGACTATGTGGTCGTCCATGTCACCCAGGAGACCTACGCCGACACCCTGAAGATCTTTCAGGACCCGAAGAAGCAGGTGTCCGCGCACTACCTCGTGCGCTCGGCCGACGGGCACGTGGCGCAGTGCGTACGGGAGCACGACATCGCCTGGCACGCGGGGAACTGGGACTACAACACCCGCAGCATCGGCATCGAGCACGAGGGGTGGGTGGACCAGCCCGCATACTTCACCGATGCGCTGTACGAGCGGTCGGCCAGGCTCACGGCCGCACTGTGCGACACCTACGGCATTCCCAAGGACCGCTCGCACATCCTCGGGCACACCGAGGTGCCGGGCGCGGACCACACCGACCCCGGAGCCCACTGGGACTGGACGCGCTACATAAGGCTCGTCAACAACGCCTGACCCGCCGCCGTCCGCCCGGCGGTGCCGGTTCACGCCCGTACGCACGGATACCCGCCGGAACGGTTGTCGGCTTCCGGTCCCGGAGTGACGATGTGCCCAGCCCCACGCCGCACATCGCGCCGCAGCGCACCGCACCGCCTTCCGGGAGGCCGACGTGACCGATCCCTGGGTGGCCCTCGAACCGGGCGCCGACCCCGCCGAGCGGGTCCGGGCACTGCGGCGGGCCCATGAGACGTTCACCCGGGCCGGCACGGTGCCGCGACCCGTGCGGGCGGTGGTCGCCGACTCATGGCGCCGATCGGCACGGGCCGGGGTCGGGCCGGACGGCACGGCGGACGTGGAGCTGTCCGGGACGGATCTCGGCGCCTACCGGGCGGAGCATCCGCTGGCGGCGGTGATGCCCCTGTTCCGGGAGCTGCTGGGATCGTTCGCGGCGGACGGCGAACACCTCCTGGCGGTGTGCGACGCGCAGGGAAGACTGCTGTGGGTCGAGGGACATCCGGCGACCCGGCGGCGCGCGGACGGGATGAACTTCGTCCCGGGCGCCCGCTGGGCGGAGAGCGCCGTCGGCACGAATGCCCCGGGGACGGCGGTTGCCCTCGACCGGCCCGTGCAGGTCTTCGCCGCCGAGCACTTCAGCCGCCGGGTGCAGCCGTGGACGTGCGCGGCGGCGCCGGTGCACGATCCACGGACGGGGCGGGTGCTCGGCGCGGTCGACATCACCGGCGGCAACGGGCTGGCGCACCCGCACAGCCTGGGCTTCGTACAGGCCGTGGCCCGGGCGGCGGAATCACAACTGTCGCTGCTCCGGCCGCCGGGACAACCGGCCGCGGACACGCTCGAGTTGTCGGTGCTGGGCCGGGACGAGGCGCGGCTGCGGGTGAGGGGGCAGACGCTGCGGCTCAGTCGGCGGCACAGTGAGATCGTCGTCCTCCTGGCCCGCCATCCGGAAGGGCTCACCGGGGACGAGTTGCTGTGCGCACTGTACGAGGACGAGTCGGTGACGCCGGTGACGCTGCGCGCCGAACTGGCCAGGCTGCGCCGGGTCCTGGGGCCGGGACTGCTGGCTTCGCGACCGTACCGGCTGACGGCGGTGGTCGAGTCCGACGTCACCGTCGTGGAACGCCGGCTGGAGACGGGAGCGGTAGCCGACGCGGCCCTCGCCTACGTCGGACCGCTGCTGCCCGCCTCGCAGGCACCGGCGGTCGTCCGGCTGCGGCGGCTGCTCGCCGACGGGCTGCGCACGGCGTTGCTGGCCCGACACGATCCGGACCTGCTCGCCGGCTGGGCCCACGCCACGTGGGGCGAGGACGACCTGGAGGTCTGGCGCGCACTGGCGACGCTGCGCCCCACGCCGACGGTCCACGCCCACCTCCGTCAACTGGAGACGGAACTGCGGGCGCCGGGGGAATGGGGAGGGGTGGGGTGAGGGGGGCGGGGGGTGCTTCCACGTGGTTCGTCACGGACATCGGGCTGCGTTTGGGTGGCGGGGCAGGCAGCATGACGGGATGCCGGATCCGTTGTGGGACGACGTCAGGAACTTCTTCGACCCTGACTTGATGGGCGCTCTGCCGGATGTGTCCGTTACGGGCACCTCGGTGGAGGACTGGCAAGCGGTGTTCGATCTGGTCCGGTCGAGCGGTTGGGCGTGGGAGTACACGGAGGGCGGCGTCACCGGGCCGCTGCCCTCCGCGGTGGAGTTGCTGACGCGACCCGCCGATGCAGAGACGGTCGATCTGCGGGTCTGGCCGGCCCCGGGCGTGCTGGCGATCTTCTGTCCGACGGTCGCGGAGGAGATCGACTTCGATGTCAACCTGCGCGAGTTGCAGGGCCAGGAAGGAGTGGATGTCCTGTGTCGGTTCCTGGCCGTGGTGGGCCGCCGGCTGGGCAAACCGGTGGTCATGACGCCCGAAGGCGACTACGGAAACCCGGTGCTCGGGTTCGATCCCACTGTGGACCGCGTTGTGTTGATGATGGACCCGCAAGTCATTCGACTCATCTGACCGCAGCGGCCGGCCGTGACTCGTAAAAGTTTCCGTCACGGGCCATTGCGAACACCACGCGAAGGGCATTACGGGGGACGGCCCCACCCCCGCCGCAACCTCCCTGCAACCTCTTCCTCCCTAGCCTCCCTTCGGGAGCCGCCCGGTGGTGGGTGGTGCTTCGTTCGGGAGGTTGAGCGGTATGACCCGTTATTCGGCGCCGGGGACCGAGGGCGCGATCGTCTCCTACGAGGGGCGTTACGACCACTTCATCGGCGGTGAATACGTGCCGCCGGCCAGGGGGCGGTACTTCGAGAACCCGAGCCCGGTGAACGGGCAGCCGTTCACGGAGATCGCACGGGGCACCGCCGAGGACGTCGAGCGGGCGCTGGACGCGGCCCACGCCGCGGCTCCCGCCTGGGGCCGCACGTCCGTGACCGAACGGTCCGGCATCCTGCTGCGCATCGCCGACCGGATGGAGGCGAACCTGGAGCGGCTGGCGGTCGCGGAGAGCTGGGAGAACGGCAAGCCGGTGCGGGAGACGCTGGCCGCGGACATTCCGCTGGCCATCGACCACTTCCGCTACTTCGCGGGGGCGATCCGGGCGCAGGAGGGTTCGCTCGGGGAGGTCGACGACGACACGGTGGCGTACCACTTCCACGAGCCGCTGGGCGTCGTCGCCCAGATCATCCCGTGGAACTTCCCGATCCTGATGGCGACCTGGAAGCTCGCCCCGGCGCTGGCCGCCGGCAACGCGGTGGTGCTGAAGCCCGCGGAGCAGACCCCGGCGTCGATCCACTACTGGCTGAGCCTGGTCTCCGACCTGCTGCCGCCGGGTGTGCTGAACATCGTGAACGGTTTCGGGGTCGAGGCGGGCAAGCCGCTGGCGTCCAGTCCCCGGGTGGCGAAGGTGGCGTTCACGGGCGAGACGACGACCGGCCGACTGATCATGCAGTACGCCTCGGAGAACATCACTCCGGTGACGCTCGAGCTGGGCGGCAAGTCGCCGAACGTCTTCTTCGACGACGTCTCTTCCGCGCGCGACGACTTCCTCGACAAGGCGCTCGAGGGCTTCACGATGTTCGCGCTCAACCAGGGCGAGGTGTGCACGTGCCCGTCACGCGCGCTGGTGCAGCGCGGGCACTACGCCGAGTTCATGGAGGCGGCGGTGGCGCGTACCGAGCGGATCACCACGGGGCATCCGCTGGACACCGACACCATGATCGGCGCGCAGGCGTCGAACGACCAGTTGGAGAAGATCCTCTCCTATCTGGACATCGGCCGTCAGGAGGGGGCCCGGGTCCTGACCGGCGGTGAACGCATCGAACACGACGGTGAGTTGAAGGGCGGGTACTACGTCCAGCCGACGATCTTCGAGGGCGACAACCGGATGCGGGTCTTCCAGGAGGAGATCTTCGGACCGGTGGTGTCGGTGACGTCGTTCGACGGCATCGACGAGGCCATCAAGATCGCCAACGACACGCTGTACGGGCTGGGCGCGGGGGTGTGGACCCGGGACATCAACACGGCGTACCGGGCGGGGCGCGCCATCCAGGCGGGGCGCGTGTGGACCAACTGCTATCACGCGTATCCGGCGCACGCGGCGTTCGGCGGCTACAAAGGCTCCGGCATCGGCCGCGAGACGCACAAGATGATGCTGGAGCACTACCAGCAGACGAAGAATCTTCTGGTGTCGTACTCGCCGAAGAGGCTGGGCTTCTTCTAGACACATGCGAAAAGGCGCCTGACCTGGGTTTTCACCCGTCAGGCGCCCTTCGTGCAACCCGTTCTCGACCGGGCCCGGCTTGCGTGCTAACTCCCAGTTCCTCCCACGACTGCACCCCTCCTGACCAGTGCTTCCGGACCAGTCACGGACCAAACCCCCGGTTCAGCCCTCGGGTACGTCACCCTGACTGACGCGCTGCCACTCGTTCATGGACTGCTCGATGAGACGGTTCGCCTGCTCTCGAAGGCCGTCAAGGAACTTGGCGTAGTGGCGAAAGAGAACCTCGATGCTCTGGCCGGCGCGGCGGGCGCACTCGGCCGGGTCCACTCCGGAGTAGAGCCAGAACGAGATCCCGGCGTGACCAGGGTCTTTGAGAAGTGATCTTGTGTCCGGGTTCGTCATGCCAGCCCGAGGGCGGTGAGGGGCCGTAGGTGGTCACGGGCGGTGTGGCGGAGGGCGGCTGCGATGTTGGTGTGTCCGTCCTGGCGGTGGATACCGATGGCGAGGTTGCGCAGGCCGGCCATGACGCGGGGCAGGCGGCGGGTGCGGGTCTTGGAGGCGTCCTCGTGGAAGGTGCGGTCGCGGACGTGGTGGAGCTGGTTCTCGATGCGCCAGTGGCCACGGATCCAGGTGGCGAGTTCGCTGCCCGTGGCCGCGCCGGGTGGCAGGCTCGTGACCAGGTAGATCCGTTCGATCGTCAGCTTGCCCGTGCCCAGATCGCGTCTCCAGCGCACGACTTGGAGGGCTTGGCGGGCATGGGGGTAGTCGAGGTGGGCGAACGTGGCGGTCTTCAGACGGCGGATCTCGTCGCGGTGGTGGGCCCGTCCGCGTTCGTAGTGGTCCAGGCGGACGTCGCGCCAGGGCAGGCACCGGACGCTCTCGTGGAGAGCGGGGTGGTTCCTTTTCACCACGGCGAGGTAGTGGGCTCCGCGTTTGTGCAGGTAGGTGGCGTGGTCGTGCTGAGTGTGCAGGGCGTCGGCGGTGATGACGGCGCCGGTCAGATCGATGCTGTCCAGGAGTGGAGCGAAGGCCGGGATCTCGTTGCTCTTCCCGTCGATCTGTCGTTGGGCGAGGACCTGGCCGCTGTGCGTCATCGCTGCGATCAGGGCGACGGCCGGCCGTTTCACGGTGCGGGAACCGCGGAGAGTCTTGCCGTCGACGGCGACGATCTTCCGTCCCGAGGCTGGTGCCTTGCGTTCCTGGAGGAAGTGTCCGATGGCGCGGTCCAGTGCGTCACCGTCCGCGGCGGCCAGGACGAGGCGGATGGTCGTGGCATGGGGCGGGCGGATCAGGCCGGTCAGCGGATCGGGCCGGAATCCGAGCAGGGCCAGGACGTGCTGCGGGGCGTCGGTGACCCACTCGCCGATCGCTGTGATCGAGGCGGCGCCGGCCAGAACGGCGGCGGCCGCAGCGGTGAGCAGGGCCGTCCATGGGTGACGGATACCTCGACGGGCCCGTGGGTCAGGCACCGTGGCCAAATAATTCCGCAGGTCAGCGACCGTTCTCAGCGGGGCAGGCCCGGAGGCGTCCCCCAGTTGCTGGAGACATGACGGCATGCGGGAAGATGGGTGCGCAGGCATGGACTCGCTCGGTGGTCATACAGACTCGACACCCACATGATCACCAGCATCCATGCCTGTTCTGCGTCCAGGGTCGCTGCCGACAGAACCTGACAAGACGTCACATCCGGTGCCCGACAGGCGAACCGCCCACCTCAAGACTTCTCAAGGGCCCTGGTTTGACACCGGCGGCCTGTGGCTCCGTAGCATGCCCGTTTAATCAAAGCGCTCGTACGCTGCAAGCCGGGTAGCGGGCAAGCGGATCCCGACGCGGGCCCATTGGGTAGGGCCTTCCGGACTGATCCCGAGAAGCAGGCCCGAACACCGCTCCGACCTGCCTGATCATAGGCTTCTGCAACACCCTTTAGTCGGGCTCTGAGATGGATGAGCGGACTCGATCGCGGGCAACTGGTCGAGCAGTGGATGGCCGTAGCTCCTGGTCGTTGGACTACCAGACGTCGTGTGGCTCTCCCTCAGCGGTGAGGCCGTACATCTTCAACTGCTCGGCCTTGGTCGGCTGGTCCGGGAACAGGTGCTCACCGAGTTCGCCGTGGATGACGATGGTGTAGTCGCCGCTGTCGACAGCGGCGAACAGGGCCTCGCGGGCTTCGTACTCCCTCCCCATGCGACTCAGGAGCTGTCCCCACAAGCGGCGTGCGTCTTGGTGATGAGCCGCTGCAGCTTCCATGAGCGCGAACACCTCGTCGGGAATGCTCTCCAGCGGGGGCAGTCCCTCCTCAGTTGTTTCGAGTCGCTCGTACATCCACAAGGCCAGTTCGTACTGTGCCCAGGGTTGCCGGTCTCTCATGGCCAGAATGTGGGCGATGTCTTCAGCGGTGTGGCGTGCACTGGCAATCTTGTGTAGATGCCGGACGACGATCCGCACGGCCCCGTGCCGGCGCTGACGGCGTGCTCTGCTGAGCAGTGCGAGTGCCTCGCGTCGGCGCTCGGGCCACAGTTCCATGAACAGCTCATCGGACCTCATGACCGCCCTGAACGAGTCCCCACCCGAGCGAAGTCTCCTCGCGGCGAAAACGGGCCTGCCAACGTCCACAAGCTGCCGAAGGCCACGAACAGGACAGCCCGGAAGGGCCAAGCAAGAAGGCCGCCGCGAGGAAGCCCGCCCCAAGCTCGCGACGCGAACAGGGCTGTTGTCAGTGCCGCATGCGATCCTCACCCCGGAAGTGGGCACTTCAGAAGGAGGCCGGGTGGCGACGGGACGTCCGCGGAAGGATCCACGCGATCCGGTGCTGATTATGCGGGATGCCGGGCTCGAACCACTGGAGCCCTATCCAGGAAGTGATAAGCCCTGGCGCTGCCGCCATCAAGCGTGCGGGAGAGAAGTGTCACCGCGACTGGGCAACATTGCCGCGGGCCGGCAGGGCGGCTGCCGGTACTGCGCAGGCACGGCATCGATTCCACCGGAGGCGGCGGTGGCGTTGATGCGCTCGGCCGGCCTGGAACCGCTGGAGCCGTATCCCGGGGCGACACCCCCTTGGCGCTGCCGTCACGTGCCGTGCGGTCGGGAGGTCAAGCCGCGCTACTCGTACATCAAACGCGGAGGGGGACCGTGCCGATGGTGCGCGCCGAACGCGCCGGTCGATCCGGACCAGGCCGCCGCGCTCATGAGGTCGGCGGGTCTGGAACCGTTGGAGCCCTATCCCGGGACCGACATCCCCTGGCGGTGCCGCTGCACAACCTGCGGCACGATCGGGACACCCACTCATGGGTCGGTCAAGGGCGGACAAGGGGGCTGCGGCCCGTGCGGGCGCAAGAACGCCGGGCAGGGCATCAGCCGGGCATGGTCGCGTCGCCGCGAACTGCCCCGCACGGACGGCGACCGGGCCACAATTGAGGCGAAGGACTTCGACCTCGAGCCGCTGGAGTCCTACCCGGGACCGAGCGGGCTGTGGCACTGCCGCCACCTCCCGTGCGGCCGAGACGTCGAGATCAGGTTGAGCAACCTCAGGCGCGGCCTTCGGGCATGCCCGTACTGCCCTCCCTCCCCGGGTGGCCGACGCCGCTGGCCCGCGGACGAAGCCGAGGCCCTCATGCGTGCCGCTGACCTGGAACCGCTCGAACCGTACACCGGGCGTCGTGACAAGGCGTGGCGGTGTCGCTGCAACGGCTGTGGGCGTGAGACGTCACCGAGTCTGGGCGGCATTCTGACGGGCCAGGGCGGCTGTCGGCACTGTGCCGACGTCAGGGCGGCAGCGGGTAGAAAGACCGACCCGGACATCGCGGTGGCTGCCATGCGCGCGGCTGGGCTGGAGCCGCTGGAGCCGTATGCGACCTCGGTGACTGCGTGGCGGTGCCGTTGCACAGCCTGCGGCAACGAGGTCTCCCCGACGCTCATGAAGATCCGTGCTGGTGGAGGATGCAAGTTCTGTGCCACCCACGGCATCGACCTGTCAGGACAGTCGAAGGTCTACGTGATCACCCACCAAGAGTGGAAAGCCGTCAAGATCGGAATCGGTGCCTGCACCGGCTACACCTCTCGCCTCATCCAACACGAACGCCAGGGTTGGCAACTGCATCAGGCCCGTGAATACACCACCGGCGCAGCCGCCTACGACGTCGAACAGGCCGTGCTGGGCCGCCTGCGTCAGGCCGGACTCGTTCCTTTCCTCACGAGCGACGTCATGCCGAACGGCTGGACCGAGACCTGCTCCGCAACCCGCATCACGGCGGCCGAGGTCTGGACCATGGTCGATGAGGAAACACGGAGCGCAGAAAAACCCTATGCGCCCCGAGTTGGCGGCCGACCACGTGCTGCAGTCCTCATCGACGCGGAGGCCGCAGCCGCTGAGATGCGGGCTTGCGGATACGAGCCACTCGTGCCATATCCCGGCCGCACCAACGCGACTTGGCCCTCGCGCTGCACGACCTGCGGGCACGAGGGGCGTCCTACGTTCAACGCCGTCCGTAACGCGGGCCAGCGCTGTCGAATCTGCCGGGCAAAGGAGACCCAGGCGAAACGCGCCGCCACGAACGCGCCGAAGGCCCAAGAAACCATGCGCGCGGCCGGACTCGAACCGCTGGAACCCTACCCGGGCAGCCAAACGCCGTGGCGGTGCCGCTGCACCACATGCGGTCGCGAAACCAGCCCCACCTACTCCAACGTCAACAGCGGTTCGAAGGGCTGCCGGTTCTGTGCCCTCAACTCGGCAACCGACGAGCGTGCGTCCGCCGAAGTGCGGGCGGCCGGGTTGGAGCCGCTGGAGCCGTACCCCGGCCGTACCACGGACCGTTGGCGCTGCCGCTGTTCCTGCGGAAACGAGGTCATGACGCGCCTGTCATCCGTCCGGTCGGGAACCACCGGCTGCAAGAAGTGCCCCCGATCCGGTGGCCGAACCGATCCCGCGACAGCCGCCGCGGAGGCACGCGCCGCCGGGTTCGAGCCGTTGGAGCCCTATCCGGGGAAGACCACCGACCGGTGGCGCTGCCGCTGCAGGTGCAGCACGGCCATCACCCTCACCCTGACCAGCATCAGAGGAGGCCGTACCGCGTGCGGAACGTGCTCCCGAGGCGCGACTCGATAACCGTGGGTCACGATGCACGCCGCCGCTGCACCCAGTAGTTGAGCAAGCCCGGGTTCCGTCGTACGAACCTTCTTTAGGAGACGCTGCCGCCCGACGGCATCCTCGGTATCGGCCCCCTTTGAAGATGCGTTCGGCGGATCATGAGCGCTTCGGCGTCCAGCGATGTGGCCGACGTCCTGTCGACGGTAGTCGACTGTCAGCTGACATGGGCAGGCCGCACAGTCTTCAATGGCGTCATGGCCACGCCGACGCCACCACCCCCGCCCCCGCCCCCGCCCGCCACCCTGGAGACGATCGCGGGTAGCGCCACGCTGGAGGAAGTCCTGGAGTGTCTACGCGCGCGGCGGCCGGTGTTCCACTCCGAGGCCGATCTCCAGCACAGTTTCGCCCTCGCTGTAGGCGAGGTCGCACCGGAGGTCAGGTGCCGTCTCGAGATCCCGGTGCGCGGAAGCAACGCCTCGGAGTACCTGGACCTACTGTGCCTGGGGCCGGCGAGCCGTACGGCAATCGAGTTCAAGTACGTGACCCGACAGTGGTCGGGTACAGCAGGGACGCCTCCCGAGGAGTACGCCTTGCGCGGACACAACGCCCCGGACGTCGCACGTAGGGACTTCCTGCGGGACGTAGCAAGGCTGGAACGCTTCTGCGACCGCGAGGACCAGAACGGGCTGGCCCTGCTCATCACAAACGAGGCGGCCCTGTGGCGCCCCCGGCAACGCAGAATGCCCACCAGGGACGAGGAGTTCCGCATCCACCACGGGCGCGAACTGAGCGGCACCTTGCTGTGGGCCGGCGGTTCCTTCCCGGACAACACCCGAGTGCTGCGCGGCGCCTACACGCTCGCCTGGCGTCAATACACCCAACTGGAGGGTTCAAGTGGCGAGTTCCGCTGCCTTGCGGTGTTCATCACTCCGAGCGCCGCGCAGCCCCAGTGGCCACACGAGGCGTAACCAGCAGACTGCCTCGCATGTCATTGATCATGGGAATCTGCCCTGATGGGAATCTGCCCTGGGTGAAGGCACTAGCCTCGATTCCGGAGACACCGAAAACGTCCTCCACGACGCCGAGCAGCACTTGGATCCAAACGTCGTCGAGCAGACCGTCGGGGGCTCATGCCGGCGGCCGGTGGAACGGCATGTGAGTGTCGATCACTTCCCCGACACCGAGACTGTGAAGGCAGTGTGAAAGCACTGGTCATTCGATATGGTGATCCCCTTCACAGCAAGGGGGGCGCAGTGCCGTACACCGCAGAGATCAGCCGAACCAATCCGGGTTGCTTCATCTTCCTCGTGGACCAGTCCGCCTCCATGAGCGATCCCATGGGCGCCGGTGAGGTCACGCAGCAGAGGGCCGAGGTCGTCTCCGACGCGATCAACCGGCTGCTGACCGAACTGTCCGTCAAGTGTGCCAAAGAGGAAGGCGTACGGGACTACTTCCACGTGGCCGTGATCGGGTACGGACACAATCACGTGGGCTCCGCATTCCAGGGGACGCTGGCCGGGCGCGACCTCGTTCCGCTGAGCGAGGTCGCCAACAACCCCGCGCGGGTGGAGAGCCGTACCAAGAAGGTGCCCGATGGCGCCGGCGGATTGGTCGAGACCTCGGTGCAGTTCCCGGTCTGGATGGACCCGGTGACCAACGGCGGCACGCCCATGACACGCGCCCTCGGCTACGCTGACAGCCTCGTGGCGAACTGGGTCGAGGCGCACCCGAGCGGCTTCCCGCCAATCGTGCTCAACCTAACCGACGGCGAGTCCACCGACGGCGACCCCACCAGCGCCGCCATCGCGCTGGCCTCGCACGCCACCGCCGATGGCGCGGTCCTCCTGTTCAACCTCCACGTGTCCGGCACCGGCGGCACACCGGTCACCTTCCCGGACAGCGATGAGGGGCTGCCAGACACGTACGCACGGCTGCTGTTCCAGATGTCCAGCGTGCTGCCCAGCCACATGCGCTCCTACGCAGCCTCACAGGGGCACCGTGTCAGCGAGACCACCCGGGGCTTCGTCTACAACGCGGACATCACCTCCATCGTGGAGTTCCTCGACATCGGCACCCGCGCCACCGAGCTGCGCTGACCACCGAGACGGAGCTGCGCTGACCATGGAGGACGTTTCGGCTCTGCCGGAATGCCAGCTACTGCGGGTACCCAAGGCGGGCAACACGCTCAAGGAGTGCGAAGACGCGGGACTGTCCTGGTTCGGCGACGCGCGGGCCGACGACGAGGGCCGTACCATCCTCCCGCTGTACGCGGCAGTGTCCGACGGCGCCTCGGAAAGCCTACTCGCGGGCGCCTGGGCGGAGCGCCTCGTCGCGGACGCCGTCGAGTCGATGTCCCTTGGCCGTGACTGGTGGGACGACGTGGACACGTTCGTCATCGACCTCATGGAGCGGTCCGCGCCTCGCTGGGAGGCGTACCTCGAGTGGTACCGGGCGGAGCGTGACGCCCGTGGCCGGCCCATCACCTGGTACGAGCAACCCGGTCTGGAGAAGGGTGCGTTCGCGACCGTGTTGGGGGCGGAGGTTCGAGCCACCGTGCCCGGTAACGGTAGGGCCGATTGGTCTTGGCACGCCTTCGCCCTGGGCGACAGCTGCCTGTTCCATGTGCGGGACGGTGTCGTCCGGCGGGCCTTCCCCCTCGAGGACGTCGAGGGCTTCGGCATCACCCCCCAGCTCCTCGGGAGCCGTAACCACGACACGGCCCTGGTGGCCCAGCGGCTGCAGCTCGCCCACGGCACCCTGGCGCCAGGTGACGAAGTGCTGCTGGCCAGCGACGCGCTGGCCGCCTGGCTGCTGTCCCCTCACCACGGGCACCGCGCCCCAGGCACCGTGCTGGCCACGCTTGCCGAGTTGGGCAATGAGCCCCTCACGGAGTGGGTGGAGGACCAGCGGGTGCGCGGGCTCATGCGCAACGACGACGTGACCCTTATCCGGATACGGGTGAGAACGGAGGCGTGATGGCTGTGTCCTCCGGCGGTCGCCCCACCACCGGAACCGGTGGGGTCCGGAAATTCCCTACGGGCGCAAACTACGCTGAGGCTCTGCAACACCCCGAACTCTGCTTCCGCGATCCTGATCTCCAGCACGGAACCGTCCAGCAGAGTCCTGTCCTTGGGCCCAAGGCGATCTCCGGCAACTTTGCCAGCGTCTTCTCCGTCACCGCGCCGGACGGGGAGCGCTACGCGCTCAAGTGCTTCACCCGGGACACCTCCGCCATCGGTGCCCGTTACACAGCGATCAGCACTGCTCTGCGCGCGCTCGACACGGGCAGCCTCTCTCAACCGTGGCCTGTGCGCTTCGAGTTCTTGGAGCAGGGCGTGCTGGCCCTCGGCGACTGGTTCCCGGTGGTCCGGATGGCGTGGGTGCAGGGCACCGACCTCATGTCGTGGATCGATCGTCACCGCCACGACTCGGCTGCCGTCCACTCCCTCGCCGACCGCTTCCTCGCGATGGTGGGCGACCTGGAGGACCATGGCATCGCCCACGGCGACCTGCAGCACGGCAACATCCTCGTGGCGGACGACAGCACCCTGAGGCTTGTCGACTACGACGGCATGTACGTCCCCGCTCTCAAGGGCGAGGCTGCGACGGAGAACGGCCACCGCAACTACCAGTCGCCGCAACGCGGCGCCGCCGACTTCGGGCCCGCCATGGACCGCTTCTCGGCCTGGCTCATCCACCTCTCCCTGCTCGCCGTCGCTACCGACTCAAGCCTGTGGACTCAGCTTCACGACAGCCAGGGCGAGTACCTGATCCTCTCCGAGCCCGACTTCAAGGACCCGGCAACGTCACTGGCCTGGCCCCTGCTCCTCGGCCACTCCGACCAACGGCTCCGCGCGGAGGCGGACCGCGTCAGGGGCTTCCTCGGGCGACCCTGCTCTGCGCTGCCCCGCCTGACCGCCGACGCGCTCACGCTGCCCGCCCCGCGCCGCAAGGGGAATGGCGGCGCCGCGGCTCCGACGACGACCGGTGGTACGACGAGCGTGGCCGCCCCGGCCACCGCACCTTCGGGGGCCATCCCAGCCTGGCTGGTGGACCGCGTGGCGCCGGCCGCCGCCAGAGCGGTGCCGACCGGCGCTCCGGCCCCCGCCACGGGCTTCACCGGGCGCCGCGCTCGCGACCTGGCGGCCGCCGCCACCGCCGTACTGAGCACCGCCGCCCCCGGCGTGCTCGCGGTCACTGTCGGACAGCCGGAGGGCTACCTGCCTGCCGCACAGGGGTCCGCCCTACTCGTCTCGGCCGCCCTGATCGGCGTGGGCCGGCGGCTCAGGCCGGAGTACCACACCGCCCGCCAACGGGTCCGGGGACTACGCCGCCGGGCCCGCGAACTCAAGGATCCGGCGGGCGCCCACCGGCGGCTGGAGCAGGAGATCCGGAAGCTGGACGCCGCCACGGCCAAGGACGGCGCGGCCACTGACAAGCGCATCCAGACCCTCCAGACCGACCTGCGCGACGGACTGGCCCGCATCACCATGGAGCTGAACCGCCGCACCGACCAGTCCCGCAAGCGCAAGGCGGAGCTGCCCGCCAGAGAGCAGAGCATGATCGCCGCCGCGCTGGAACCCGCGGTGCGCCAGCACGTCGAGGCGAAGCTGCGCGCCACCTCGATCCAGGAAGCGCGGTCACTGCCGAACATGGGCGCCAAAACGGTCGGGGCTCTGGTGCAGGCCGGTATCCGCACCGCGGCCGACTTCACGGGGGTGTCCTACTCCCAAAGCCAGGGTTCCGGGAGCCGTGTCGCCTACTTCGTCCGCCCAGGCGGCCACCACGTCCGCGTGTCCGGCGTGGGCGAAGCGCGGGCGAGCGCCCTCGACGCATGGCGGCGGTCCCTGGAGCAACGGGCCAGGACCTCCGCACCCGCCAAGCTGCCCGGGCCCGCCCTGACGAGGATCCGCGCGGAGATCGCCACGTTGCGGGCGCAGTACGACTGGGAGGTGAAGCAGGCGGAGGGCCAGGCCCAGCAGGACCGGGACGCCCTCCAGAAGCAGATCACCGACGAACGGCAGCGGCTCACGGCCGACCGACAGCAGCGCGCTATGGAGACCCAGCGCAAGCGGGCCGAGCTGTTGCAACGCCAGAAGCAGCTGAGCGGCGCCGAGGCGGAACGAGCGAGAGTGAAGGGCGAACTCAGCACCGCACGGACGGAGACCCGACGCAACCTCGGTGTCCGGAAATACGTCACATTCCTGTTGACGGGCCACTGAACCAGGCCCGAGGCGAGTATGCAGCGTGGGCAGGGCTGGGCGAGAGTTAGGTGCGCGCGGGCAAGGTAGATGGCGGCACCAGGTAATCAGGAGCCCCAGAAACCACGGGTGAGATCTTCACGAACGTGCAGGAAGCGGACCTGGTGCCTCGTTCGCCTCATTACGCAAGTCACGGTCGTAGATGGTTCTTCTCACGCCCGCCCTGGTCCATACGCTAAGGGCTGTCCCGCAATCCCCGGCGGGCGTGCGACGACAGCTACGGCAACTCGCCGCGTTGTCGGAACGTCCGCATACATCCAGTATGCGGACGCCCCTCCGCCTTGCGATGCACCGCATCTGACGCCGCACGCTGATCCAGCAGGCATTACGGGACAGCCCTTAGGCACGGCGGAGGTGCTGTGCGGCAATGCTCCGCCGCTCCAGGGCCGACAGCCTACCCGCGCACTGGCGAGACAGCGTTGTTCATTTCGCGCTCGCCGCATATCACAGAGTCTCCATCGAACCGCAGAGAGATGATCCGTGAGTCGCCCACCCATTTCCGGAGGGTGTCGAGCGCAGCGGGGTCGAGCTTCGTGGTGAAGAGAAGGGCCAAGTGCTCTTTTGCCCGCGAACACGCCACGTAGAAGAGGTTCCGCGCCCTGACGAAGGCTTCCCGCTCCTTCCCCTGCAATCCGTGACGCCGGGAGAAATTCGCCAACATCTCGGGGATCTGGAAGCGAGTGTGCCCCTTGCTGACGACGGCGAGCACCCTGTCGAACTCCTGGCCTTTGACTCCGTGCTGCGTCGCGAAGGGTGTGCCACCGCCCAGGTGGTCATGCAACGCCAGTAGCTGCGCGTACGGAACAGCACGCAGGGCTTCGTACTCTTCCGCTCGCGCCTTGGCCTTGTCGTCGCTTTCGGCCTGCGATTCGCTGTTGGCCAGTGGCACCGACTTACGGTGGCGTTCACGGACCTTTCCTAGTCCATCAAACAGCTGCTGGTTCAGGCAGAGGTCGAGGACGTCGCCAACAGTGCCATCCTCACGGGTCCTCTCGAGCTCTTTCAGGAGGGCCGCCCAGGCGTGCTTGTCGGCGGGGGAGGTCAGAAGCGAGCGTTGGCCGAACGCGTCGAACATCGCGCCGTAGCGCTTGTTCCGGTGATGAAGTAGTGCGGGTTCCAGGACGTCCAGGAAGAAGGCCATGACGTGGTCCTCCTTCTTCACATAGGACTCGTTGCGCCGGAAGGCTTGGTGAAGTCGCTGGTAGCCCAGTTCGCCGGCGATCGTCTCGTGCGTGAGCATGAGGATCTTCGTGCTGGGCGCTGCCGCCCGCCCTCCGTCCAAGCCATCGGATACCTCGGTGTTCCACAGGCGTCGGCGGGCGTCTTCCAGGGCCCAGCTGCGGGCCGCGTGCGCGGCATCCCAGCCTATCTGTCCCTTCCGGTGGTGGGTGAGCCTCGTACCGGCCCAGTCGTTGGTGTGGTAGATGGCGATGCTCCCCTCACCTGCTCCCGGGCTCGTGGTCTGCTCCAGTTCAGGGCGCATCGCGTTCAGGAGATCCACCACAGCGCGCTGCGACCGGCGGTTGCGCCTCCTGACGATCGGTTTCACGCGCGGGTCGTCGATGGTCCCGCACACCTTGTCGTAGATCTGCTGCCAGTGGTCACCGAAGAATCCACAGAGGGGACCACGGAGGCGAGTCTCCTCACCCGGCGTGCCCAACATGGCCTCCACCAGACCGGCAGGGGTGTCTTGATACTCGTCGACGAACACGATGGGGAACCGGTCTGCGGCCAGGGCCCGGAACTTGGGGAGGGCGAAGAACTTGCAAGCCAGGGCAGGGAGGTCGTCGTGCGCCAGTTGAACGTGGAGTGTGTCGTGGTCCACCTTCCGGTAGCCGGTGCTGTAATCGACCGTGTAGCCGTCCAGTGATGTTCGCCCTTCCAGCCTGGACTGCATGGCATCGAGCTCGACGACGTAGCGCAGCATGTACTTGGGGAAGGGAGCGAGCAGTTGCCACAGGAAGCCGTGGATGGTGTCGGCGAAGACGGACGGGCTGCCGTCGGTGCGACTGATGATCTCGTCGCGGGCCACATTGGTGTAGGTGACGCAGGCGACGCGCTGGTCCCGTCGCGGGAGGTACCGGTCTCGGTCGGCGAGGATGCTCTGAAGTGCCTCGATCAGCGAGCTCGTCTTGCCCGCACCGGCGCCGGCCTCCAACTTGAAGTGGCTGCCCTCCCGCAATGCGGTCAGGATCGTCTCCCGTACCGTCTGCGCTTCCGACTCGGCCACGGTGACGACGCGCTTGCCGTGCACCATCTCTTCGGGACGTGCCGTCATCACTCGCCATCCGTCTTCGTCGCCGTCCCGTCCTGTGCCATGAGCCATTCGAGACCGCGCCTGATGTACTTCGGCACCTCCCAGTCGTGTTCGCCAAGGACGTGCTCGAGGGCGAAGTCGACCTTGCTGCCCTTGCCGTCCACCTTGTCGCGGGCTCTCTTTTCCAGGCTCTCGTTCGTGGACGTGGCTCTACGCCGGGAGAAACCGAAGAGAGTCGGGTTGGCCAGTACGAAGGCGTCCTCGAAGGTACGGCCGCATGGATCTCCGGGCTGCTCGGGCACCTGATAGGCGAGGCAAAGGTTGGCGGCTACGGGTGCATCTGCCTCGGCGCGTCTGAGTAGTTCGGCCACTTTGGTCTCGCCCGTCTCGTCGAACCATGCCCGGATGGACTGGTTGGATGTGTGTCCTCCTTCGGACACGGTGCATTTGCGGGTCTTGGGACCGCTTGCGTCGATGGGATCGAGATCAGTGATGATCAGGGTTGGGATGCCCAGGATCCTCAGCAGGGGGTAGAACTTGTGGGCGTACGCGCCGCCTACCTCCATCAACGTCACATACTGATGCGAGCGAGCTGTGTCTGGCTTTCGCGCTGCGAGTTTTTCCTCTGCGGCTGGGACGAAGACACGCTCGCTGGCGCCCTCAACGAGAATCGCCTTGTCCGCGAAATAGAGGTCGGCCCGGGTGAGGGTCAGGTACTTCAGCAGGAATTTCTCGTCGCGCGAAACCTGGGAGAGGTCCTTGATGGCCGTACGAGCCGGCCTCGGCTCGTCTCCGGGCTCGGCAGCCTCTTCCTCTTTGCGGAAGTACCGGATGTTCGAGAAGCGCGCCCGATTGGCTACATGCGCCGAGTGGGTAGTCACCACGAACTGGGCGCTCCAGGGCGATCCATTCTCGCTGCCGGAACCGGTCGCCTCCGCCATGCCGACCGGTTGGGGACTGTTCGCGCGCATCTGGGCATCGAGCCGTGGGAAGAGAGAGGGAAATTGAAGGAGTTGCTGGATGAACACCTCCTGCATCTGCGGATGCAGGTGAGCCTCCGGCTCCTCCAGAAAGACGAGATGAATCCCCAGTTCATTGGACTGGGCAGTGTGTTCGCGGTAGTAGGCGAAGAGCTTGAGGAGCATCATCACCAGGTTGCGCGTTCCGAGGCCGCTGTACGACTCCGGAAACCGCACGCCAGCCGCTCCCGGATAGTGGATACGTGCGAAGTTCCTGAGAAGCCGCCGAGAATCCAGGCGGGCAGCAGTGACGAACTCCTGATTCCCCAGCCCCGGATATCCGAAGGCCGTCAATGCCGGCGCTACCTGGGTGCGGATCTCCTGCAGACTGATGTCGAGATCGCTGGAGGTGTTCGTGAGCATCACGTCGATACGCGTGGCGAGATCCTCCAGCCACTCAACACGCTTGCTGCCCTTCGCTGAGGTAAAGAGCTTCTCGAAGATTGCTCCGATGGGCTGGGCGGCCTCCCGGTCCTCGTCGTCCAGTCCCCGCTGTGCATCGAGGAAGTCCACCTTTAGGAGCTTCTTGACGTCCGCCACGTCGACTGTGCGGACGTTCGCGTCGTCAGTGGGGTCTACCGCCGTCACAGACAGCCCGAAGTGGGCCGGAATGCGTCTGGCGAGCCGCTCAAGAGGCGCAGCGTCCCCGCTGCCGACCAGGTCGCCGAGGAACACGTCCAGGGCGCCGTCCTTCAATGCATAGGTGAGCCTGATCACGACCTCGGAGCAGTCGGGATCGAGGTCCACTACGAAGGAGGCCAGAGGGCCGTACTGTCCACAGTTCGCGTCGTATGCGATATGGAGGGTCAGGGTGACCTTCGGGATCCGACCGCGTGCCTGTTCCTTCTCACCCGCAACGTAGAGGCGGTGCGCGTCAAGGAACTCCGCGTAGCATTCCGCAGAGAAGTCCTCGATGCGCAGCACGCTGTCTTTCTTCGTCAGGAAGAGCTTGAATAATTTGGCCAGCGAGGTCTTTCCCGTGTTGTTGCGGCCGACGCACAATGTCACGTCGTCAGTGAAGGACAGCTCGGTCTCACGCAGCAACCTGAAATTCTGGATTACGGCCTTGGTCAGGCGGGGTGGCGTCTGAGTCTTGTGGCTGGGCAACTCGCTTAAGCCAGCCCGTTGGCCCGGAATGACACCACTCGTACCGGTTTGAGACACCCCAACTCCCTGCCGCGCACTTATGCCTATGAGTGCTTGAACTCGAGCACTCGACGAACGGACGAGCCCCGTACCGCGCTCACGCCTCCTCATGCCCTGGGACTGCATCCTGCCACCGGGAACGCCTCCCGTTTCGCACTTCCCTCATACCTGTCAATCTCGATCACGCGAGATCATCAACAGACACAAAGCAGTCGACTGCTGAAATGTGGGTCTGCGACTGCGGCCTTGCGGGGCAGCCTCAGTACCTACCCCGCCGAGCAGCAAGGTCACGGATCGTCAGGAAGCGCTCTTCAGACGGTGAGCGGCTGGGGTAAGGGCTGTCCCGTAATGCCTGGTGGATCAGCGTGCGGCGTCAGATGCGGTGCATCGCAAGGCGGAGGGGCGTCCGCATACTGGATGTATGCGGACGTTCCGACAACGCGGCGAGGTGCCGTAGCTGTCGTCGCACGCCCGCCGGGGATTGCGGGACAGCCCTTAGGGAGCCCATTGGGGAGGACCGGCATGCCGTAGACCGCGGCGTCATCACAGGAGTGTCGCCTCACGATCTCTCGACCCAAGGCCGCCTCGCCGTGGGGAGCTCTTCGCCGGGAGGGACCCGGGCCGATCTCCATGACAACGCGCCGCACCGGACTGAGCCCGAAAAGGGGCCACCGGCCCCTAGGCGCGATCTCCCGGGACGGACTCAGCTCGGTGTGCGCTGGCGTCAGTGTGTCGTGCTTTGGATGCCGAGGACGTCGTAGAGGTGCTCGCCGTGGGCCCATCGTTTCAATTCCGGGCGGCCCATGAGGATGAGCTGGTGATGCTGGGCGAAGTCGATCGCCGGCTGCGTGAAGCCGTTGAGCGCGATCATGATCGGGAGGTCGGCTCCGTGGTGCGGGCGGGCTGTCCCGTTGAATTTCTGCACGTGGTCTGACCCGACTGGGCTCTGATATTGCTTGCACTGCACGATCAGGAGGCGGTCTTCGTCATCGCGGGCAGTGATGTCCACGCCGAGGTCACCGGCGCCTCCGACCCGCTTGGGACGCTGGAATCCGTCACGGGCCAGGAGATCAGTGCAAGCCTGCTCGAAACCCGTCGCGCTCATCGACGAAAGCTGCTTCATCTTGAAGGTCAGCGCGTCCGCTTCGAGCGCATCGTCAGAGGGAGCGGCGAACGTGTCGTCCGCGTTGGCGCCGAACAGGAATGACAGGATTCTGCCGAGCAGGAGCAGCATGGGCAGTCCGCCGACCACGAAGAGCCCGGTCCACCACGGGTGATCGGCTATCAGCCCCCACAAGTCTACGGTGATCCACTGTCCGACGTCTTCGGTGAGCCACTCCCAGAGCATCTTGCCGACAGCCAGCGCGATGACCGCATACAGCAGGAACTTCAGCAGCGGGTCGAGCGACCCGTCCTCGTCGAACACCACACCCCCAGACATCTTGCGCAGCGATCACGATCTTTGCCAGTCATGCCGCACGCCTGAATCGGCTCGGGCGGGAGCGCGCGGACAATCCGAGGAGCTCGTGCAGAGCGGCACCGTCCTCGGCCCAGCGCCGTAGCTTTTCCCGGTCGATCCAGTGGACGCCGTGCCGGTCGCCCCACGCCATGGCATCCCGGGTGAAGGCCCCGTTGGTGACGACGACAGCGTGATCGGCTTTGTGGACCGGCCCGGCCGTCCCCTTCACCGCGTACATCACAGCTGAGCCCACCTTCCCGCCGACGCGGGTGTGCTTGGCCTGCACCACGATCCGGCCGCGCTGCGGATGGTCACCGATAACGTCGGCGGCCTGGTCGCCGCCGCCACCCACTCTGCGGGCCGGCCAGCCGTCGCGGACCAGCAGATCCCGCAGGGCGTACTCGAAGTGACGGTCGCCCATGGTGTCGAACTCCGCGAGCGTGATCCGCAGAGTGGCCAGCCGCTCCTTCTCCCGACGCCGCATCGTGGTCGCCTGCCTGATCCGCCACGTCGCGACGGCTCCCGTGAGCAGGGCGAGAGCCAGCAGGGCAGGCCAGGCCGCCTTCAGTGTGCCGACCGCCGTGGCCGCCGTCCGCGCCACCAGGACGAGCACAGCCAGGGCGACTACAGCCGCTGCGACCAGTTCCGCGGCACCGCGAGGACGCCGCAGACGTATCCGTCCCATCAGCGGTCGGCCGTCGCGCTGGCCGCCGGCTTCGGATCCGTCGGCGGTGTGGTGGCGGTGGACTCACTGAACCCGAACACCTGTCCCCACAGCCACACGCCGGCCAGTAAGCCGGCAATCATCCAACCGTTCATGCGCTTGGCGCTCCTGGGCTTCGGATTGCGGCGGATGTGTCCGCGTACCCGGTGGAACCCGTCCGGCACCTTCGACATGTTTCCCCCTCCTGTCGGTGGGCCGCGGAGCGCGGCTCTTCCCAACAAAAGGGTGTAGCAGTGGGCACTGACAGCAGCTGATGGGTCATCACGGCGCTACGCCCCGGTCGAGTCGCCATCAGGCCAGGAGGGCCGACACCGTCAGGCCAATTCACGGGGCAGCGAGCCTGAGGCAGCTCAGCTGGGCGAATGCCCTTCTCAGCTCCCAAGCGGTTCACCATGGCCCTTTCCGCCAGCCCTCACGCGGCGCGTGACCGTCCGTCTCTCACCTGCGGAAACAGCCCCGGTCACGCCAAGCGGAGCTCTGCCGACGAATGGCGAAAAGCAGCGGAAGCGCACTCACAGCCATAGTGCGCCGGCGCCGCCCTTTCGTTCCCATACCCAGGGCCAGGCTCGGGTGGCTCGGCGAAGGATTGCCGGCGAGGGCGGCCTTAGCCTCGCGCTTTCATGAAGCGTGGTGTCCGACGGGTGGTCAGACAAACGAAAAGTGCCTCTGACCAGCAAGAATGAGGATTGTCGAGGTCCTTGTTCCTGCCGCCGCCGGAGGCACTTCCCAGGTGAAGAAGCGTATCGGTTCCTATCCGCGTGTCCGCATCGAGGGCGGTGGCCGGGCGGTGGTCTCGCAGGCGGGTGGCGTCCTGCTGGTGGAGACGGCCCGGAAGACAGGGCTGGACCAGGCGATATCGGCGGCTCTGGCACCGTGGCGCAAAGCGCGGGCGGTGCACGATCCGGGGAAGATCCTGCTGGATGTGGCCCTGGCGGTCGCGTTCGGCGGGGACTGCCTGGCCGATGTGGGCATGCTGCGGTCCGAGCCGGCTGTGTTCGGTCCGGTGGCCTCCGATCCCACCGTCTCCCGCCTCATCGATGCCCTCGCCTCGGGCGGGCCGAAGGCCCTGGCGGCGATCCGCACCGCACGGGCCCATGTCCGCGAACACGTCTGGAATCTGGCCGGGCAGGCGGCACCGGACGCCGGCGGACAGGTGATCGTGGACATCGACGGGGTGCTCGTGCTGGCCCACTCCGAGAAGCAGGACGCCGCCGCGACCTGGAAGAAGACCTTCGGACACCACCCGCTGATGGCCTTCGTCGACCACGGCCGGGGCGGCAGCGGAGAGCCGGCCGCCGCTCTGCTGCGGCCCGGCAACGCGGGAAGCAACACCGCCGCCGACCACATCACCACCGCCCAACTCGCCCTGGCCCAGCTGCCCAAGAAGTACCGGCGTGGACGACAGACACTGATCCGGACCGACTCCGGTGGCGGCACCCACGAGTTCGTGGCCTGGCTCGCGAAGCCGGGCCGGTGGCTGTCGTACTCGGTCGGCATGACCATCACCGACGCCATCCACGCCGCGGTGCTCCGTATCCCGGCCACCGCATGGACGGTCGCCGTCGAGCCGGGCGGCGAGATCCGCGACGGCGCCTGGGTGGCCGAACTCGACGGCGACTGCCTCAAGGGCTGGCCGGCGGGGATGCGGCTGATCGTGCGCAAGGAACGCCCTCATCCGGGCGCCCAGTTGCGCTTCACCGACGCCGACGGAATGCGGCTGACCTGCTTCGCCACCAACACCAAGGACATGCCGATCGGCGCCCTCGAACTGCGCCACCGCCAGCGCGCCAGAGCCGAGGACCGCATCCGCGCCGCCCGTGCCACCGGCCTGCGCAACCTCCCCCTGCACGACGCCGCACAGAACCAGATCTGGCTGGAGATCGTCCAGATCGCCCTCGACTTGCTCGCCTGGATGCCGATGCTCGCCCTGACCGGCCCCGCCCGGCTGTGGGAACCCCGACGGCTCCGCCTGCGACTGTTCTCCACCGCCGCCCAGCTCGTCACCACCGGACGCCGCCGCATCCTCCGCCTCGCCCGCCACTGGCCCTGGACCCACCTGATCACCGACGCCCTGGCCCGGCTCGACACCCTCCCGAACCCCGGCTGACCAGCACCTTCCCGTCCCTGCGAACAGCACCCCCTGCCGGAGCCGTGGAACCCGGCGCCCACCCGACGCGACAGCCGGGCCACCGGCATGCTCACCACCGCCCCAACACGCCGAAACGGCCCGCCAGTTGGACTGACGAGCCGTCATGAAATGCCGAGGTTAGGGAAGATGCACCACCGGCTCTCCTGAGGGTTGAGCCAGCAGGTGCCGGCGGGGATGAAGACGTGCCGGATTCGGCGGTGGTCCTCGAGCCAGGTGCGGGTGAACACGCTGTTGTGCGAGGACAGGTTATCCGTGATCACATAGATGTCCCCGATGGGATTGGCAGTCCCGTTTTTTCCTTGCTACGTCTGTCAAGGGACAGTCGGAATTCCCCGCTCGCGGACAGTTGATCTCCCCACTGGTGGACGTTGAAAGTCCCCGGTAAACAGTTGATCTCCCCGCTTGCGGGTCAGCCGAGCGGGACGACGCCTCGTCCGGTGGTCGCCTCGGCGAGGCGGTGGCTGTCGCCCTGCGTGACGACGACGTGGGCGTGATGCAAGAGCCGGTCGACGGTCGCGGTGGCGAGGGTCTTCGGCATGATCTCGTCGAATCCAGACGGATGAAGGTTGCTGCTGACGGCCAGACTTCGACGTTCGTAGGCCGCATCGACCAGACGGTAGAAGCCCTCGGCGGCGTCCGGCGAGACGGGCAGGAGTCCGATGTCGTCAACGATGATCAAATCGGTCCGGGTGATCCGACTGATGGCCTTCGATACGGAGTCGTCGACGCGGTGACGGCGGATCAGAGCCCCGAGGTCCTCGATGGTGAACCAGGCGACCGTCATCCCGGCGTCGACGGCGGACTGGCCGAGAGCCTCGCTGAAGTGCGACTTCCCGGTCCCGGAAGGACCGACGACGCAGAGGTTCTCGCGTCGGTCGACTCATTCCAGGGTCCGCAGCGCCGACTGGGTGGGGACCGGACGAAGACTCAAGAGAGGACGGGCAGGAATCTGAGGCATCACCTGCTGTACGGCGCCAGTCCCTCGTTGCCGGCGACGACCAAGGAGTCGACGAGCATCTGCCATTCATCCAACTTACCGAGCTCCTCGGCCGTTGTGCGAATTTCCTTGAGCCAACTATCCGAAAACCACGACTGCTTGACCGTGACACGCCCATCTTGAATGCACAGGTCAGAGACCCAGGGCACACCGCGGGTGACTTGCACTTCCTCCGGGAGCTTTCGCAGGATGCTGATAAGCGCGTCGACGGGCTTGACCTCGCCTCGAGCGGCAGGCAGCCAATCGTCAATCACCTCAACAAGGTCGTCAGCGCGGACCCAGTCAATGGGTTCACCGACGACCTCGTTGTACAGCCCCTGCGTCCAAGGAAGAGGATCCGGCAGTAGGGCAGCGGCGGCCCAGTCCCCCCAGTGGTGGTCGCGATAGGGGCTCGGGTCATCACTCAGGTAGCCAATGGCATGGCGCAGCAACGACGGCCAGACACCTCGGGCAGCCTCGGCCAAGCGGTCGTTCTCTGCACCTGCCGCGGCAAGACCGTGGAGAAAATTCGACATCAACTGTGCACCTGCGCGAAGGGCATCGAGGTGCTCGAGCAACGGTCTGATGTCGCCGTTCTTCGCGAACCCTTCGAGCAGGGCCCGTGCGGCGATAAGGGTGTGCGTCCCGCGGTCGTCCGCGGACCAGCCCTCGCTCTCTTGCACGACCATGGCGCGTCGCTCGACGTCGAGGAGCGCGGCGAGGAGCGCGGCTGCCTCGTCAGTGCAACAGTGGTCTGTCGACGCGGCTGCGCCGAGGCCGCGAATGGCTGCATCGAGAACCGCGATCCTGACGGAGTCACCCGGTAGTTCCTGGAGGCGTTCGGCAACGTCGCCAGCAATCTGGATATTCGGCCGTCTTTGGCCGCTTTGGTCCCACGGACCGATTTCTGCGCCACGGGCGGTCTCAAGCAACCAGTTCAATGCGGTCGGGTGGATGCAAGGGTTGAAGTGGCATGGGCCCCTCCAGACGACATCGCATCCACGTGCCAGGTACAGCCGGGTCTCCATAGGCGCCTTGCCTGCCATCGCAAGACCGGCTTCGGCAACATCTTCGATCGAGCCACCAGCCGCTTCCAGCGGTGCGGCCAGGGCGGGTGTGAGGAACGCCGGCACGGCTTGAGCCACCGCTCGGTCGGCGCCAAGATCGAAGAACTGGCCCTCGTGGTGTTGGCCCTCGGTCTCCTGGAACGACAATGCGATGCCGATGACAAGATCGGTTGCGAATTGTGCTTCGTCGCCAAGCGCCTCCATATCACCAGCAGCGGCTCGTTCGATCGCTGCTCGAGTGACGTGGGCAACGGCGTCCAAATCCCGGGGCGGCATTTGATCTCCGTCGGACTCCAGCAGGGCACGGCCTGCCGCCAGATCCGCGGCGATCTCTGCCGATGGGGGCGGCACGTACTCGGTGTCGTGCTTGACCGATCCCCAATACCGGTTCTTCAGCCGCGTGCTGGTCTGCAGGGCTTCCTGGTAAGCCGTGTGCGCTTCTTGTGCGGCTCGCAGCTCAGGCGGCGGCTCGACCTCGATGTGGACTGCATCGCCGTGCTGTTTAACCCGGTATTGATCCGAATCCAGACTGGCAGCCCAGTTCTTCGTAAGCTCTTGGCTGTATCCCAAACGGTCGCCATTCTCGACAAGCTGTTTGGCGACTTTCTTCAAATCCTGGACACGCCCCTGCCCACCATGCACCATAAGCCACATGGCTACCTCGCGCGGTGTCCAACGGCGACGTTCGAGGTTCGCGAGCCCTTCGGTTGTTGCACGCAGCCCTGAATACTCACTCGTCGTGCGACCGAACTCCAAGTCCCACACAACCGGTTCGGCGAGGAACAGGTCGAGTTCGGTGCCGACTTTCTCGATGTGGCGCGCGAGCAGACCAAATAGCATCCCCGGAACCGCGAGGTTCTCGCAGCCATGCAGGAGTACCTCAACGACCCTTTTTGTTGACACGCCCTGACTCAACCACATATCGGCAAGGCGCTCCATCGCCTGGAGCGCGCTCATCGCCGAATATGGGCCGACCGACGTACCCCGGTACCAGCTCCAAACATGACTGTCGCCGACATACAAGCGGGAAGTGCCATGTATGTTCAGAATCGCACCGCGGTCTTCTCCCTCTCCATTCTCCGCCTCACCATCGGCACCCTCGCCGCCACCATCAAAAGGATCAGTAAATACATAGGGCGGGCTAGGCCGCGACAACATTGCTACGCGCGCCCGCGCACCGCTATTCAGGATGCCATTCAACACCCGCACCGAGGTCGGCACTGATGCTGTCTGGAATAGCTGCCAGAACCCACCGAAGTAGTACTGGAAGAAAGGTACTCCGAAACCTCTCCAGCGCCCCTGATGCCCTCGGACACCCTCATCTCGGTGCCAGCTTGTTTCGTCGTCGATGTAGTAGGCCATCATCAACGCCGCCAATAGCTCCGGGTCCTTCTGCGCCAAGGCTCGGGCACTCAATGGCGCGTCCGCGGCCGGAGCCAGGAACGCTGGTGCATCGTCCGCGATGGCCCGAAGGCACGCTTCGATGGCATCATCAATGTCCGGACCGAGCAAGGCCAACGTTTCGACGAAATTCTCCCTCGTCAGGTGGTAGTCCAGCTCACGTCGGCGTCGACGGCGTTGCAAGATTCGTCCGGACGGCACGTCCGCTCCGGTTTTGCGTAGAGAAAACGAGTTCCAGTAGGCAAGGAGACGGCCTCGAAGGCGGATTCGCAGCTCGTCGCCGGCCGGAATGTTTGCCAGGGACAGAGCTTGCAGCCAGTCCGCGAGCAGTTCGAACGACTCTTCCGACACATCCCAGGGCTTTTTTTCATCGAGAAGAATCTGGACAACAGGGTTAGTGATGAGATGGTCGACCAGCCCGTTGACCTTATGCCTCTGCTGAACAACTCGAACCACGTCGCCGAGCACCAGGTCGACCGACTGATCCTCGCACGCGGACTTTAGGCATTCGTACGCGAATGGCGTCTCCAAAACCGCCTCTACCGGAACGTCAGACCACCGGGGGCCGTGCGCTACCGCGAATACCTGCAAGCGTGAGTGCAGTTCGATGAACATCCGAACGGGTCGAGTGTCTGGTGCTTTCAGTAGCCCCTTGCAGGCAAGTGTGGCGGCCGACAGTGCCCACCGGGGCGCCCCCGCTGCCTGCAGCAACTCGGTCGGGCTCTGACTACGGACGAGAAGGATGGCGGTCGCGTACCGCCGGACTTCGTCGTGCGCGAAGTCCGGCTGGTTCCGGTACCGGCTCGCCGGCGCGAGCAGATGATCACGGCGCAGCGCGTCGACTGCTGCGGCATCGACGCCTGCGAGGGGCCGATGCCCCTCGGGCAGCTTCATGGTCGCTGCGGCTACCGCAAGCAGTGTCTGTTCGCGTGCCTCCGCCGATCCGACACCGGGCCGTCCGTCGCCGCGAACAACCCTGCTCCACACGAGATCAAGGCATTCCCACTCACCCAGCGCGCTGTCCGGCTCCGTCCCGGTCCGAGCCAGAAGGTCCAGCACGACAGGTCTGCGCAGCAGCGAGTTCGCAGGCAGGTCTCGCAGGACTGCACGCAGAAGCTGAAAATGTCCCGAGACGACCGAGATATCCTCATCTCCCAGCGGCGACATCTCGAAAGACGAAACGGACTTCGCGAACCCCAGCTCGACCTGCTCCCGTACGTAACCCAGTGCCACGTCAGACGTGACCGCGACGAGCCCAACACCGGCCGCAGCCGCTGCCAGCACCAGATCGCTCAAGAGGCCAGCGGACCGCTCCAGAGCAGCATCAGCCGCGTCGATGACCAAGACCCGAGACGGTGCCGATGCCTCTGCGAGCACGTCCTCCAGCGACATCCCAAGGGCAGCTCGCAGCTCCAAGCTGGACTGCGGCAAACTCCGGAAGTTCACCACCACCCCTTGGAACCCGGCAGGGTCTACGGCTTCCAGCTCGGCGACGGCCGACAGCGTCAGCGCACTCTTGCCGATGCCCGACTCGCCGGATACCAACAGAGCCGAAGCACGAGTACCGGCCTCGCGCAGGGCCTCAGCGAGTTGCTCGCGGCGGTCGGCGAATGAGATCACGACCGGACCACCGGATGACTCATCACCGATGGCGGTCCGAACGCCGGACGTAGCGAGCTTGCGTTGTTCAGCGAGCACCGACCACGCGTGTCGGCTTCGTGTCGCGGTCGCCTCGTCGGCGGTGACGTCGTCGGCTGTGTTCCGGGTGCTGGGGAAGCCATGCTCGGTCAGCAGGGTGGTGAATCCTGGGTCGGTGAGGAGCAGGTAGATGGGTTCGGCGGTGAGGCGTCGTTCGCCCATGCCGGTGCCGTATTCGACGGCGACGCCGACGAGGTGTCCGTTGGTGAAGATGGCGGTGCCGGAGGCGCCGGCCCAAGGACGTTCCTTCTGCTGTGTGGCGGCGGGCCAGACGCGGCAGTCGAGGACCCAGCGTCTGCCAGCGGTGGTCAGGGGGGCGAGTTCGCCGCGGAGGCTCTCGTACTGGACGCCGCCGCCCGAGAGGGTGGAGAACGCCGGAACCCCGATCCCGGCATAGGCCAGCGGAGCATCGCCCTGGGGTCGGCCCCAGGGCACGGCCGTCGTGTGGCCTTCGTCTGCGTCCTGGTCCAGAAGCAGCAGCGCGACGTCCGGCACCCCGGCGCTATCCGGGTCGAGGTCCGGGGCTGGCCAGATGACCGTCGCGGTGCGTTTGCGAAGCCCGGAGTCCGCGCGAGGATGCCCGACCCAGACGGTCGCACCGGACGCGCGGACACCGTCGTCGTGGACGACGTGGAGCGCGGTCAGCACCAGCCGGGGCCCGATGAGATACCCCGAACCCGACCCGCCCACCGGCTGGTCAGGCTTGATGTACGTCGTTCTCTGCGCGTCCACTGTCGTTCTCCCGCTACGCCCGCGCCTCCACGTTTGTAACTACTCAGGCGTCGCCGCCAGGCGGGACATCAGCCCTCGGCTCCCCGCCAGGCGTCTCGTGCCGGCGGATGCGAGCGGGCTGTCCGCCCAGGGCCTCGTCGCGGACGTTCAGCGTCAACGTCAACGTCTGCCGCTGCGTGCTCCCACCCCCACCTCCGGCCTCCACTGCACCCTTGGTGCCGAAGGCGCCGACTTCGACGTTGACCTTGCCGTTGCCGTCCTTGCGGAACTCGACCTCAAGACAGAGTTCGGCCTGCTCGACCTCGAACCTGAACTGCTCGTTGCCACCGGTATCAGCGGCTTTGTACAGCTCTTCGCGGAGTTCTGCCAGCGCCTCGGACAGCGTTACCTTTGCCACGATTCCCCCTCCAACGGCCCTGCGGACGGTGTGCTCGACCGGCCTGAAGCGCAGCTTTCCTGACGAGACCCCGCCTGCGCATGGGAACCGCGAAATCCCAGACCACACCACCGAGGCTGCTTCGCCATGGTACGGAACGTCGGTCTGGAATGTACTGGGAAGGCACAGTTCGGAGCAGGGAAGAATCTGTAGCGCCATACGGCCCAGGTGTGTCCAGTCAGGCCCACCCCCCGTACTAGGCTCGCCAGCCCCATCTCTGGTAGCGCTCCCACCTGCCAAGGTCTGAAGGAGGCCACAAAGCAGGACTCTGCAGGCTGCTGAGTGACTTTCAGGCCAGGTGTCCGTCACCATCCGCTTGAGATGGTTGGGGCTGCACTGCGCCCCACAGCCAGAATCGACAGACTGCTGAGGGTGGAGGAGGGGACAGTGCCGGATTTCGGGACGGTGCTCGGCGGTATCGCCCGCGGGGTCGCGGCGGTCGGCCGGTTGGCGTGGGCCGTGGCGACCTCGCCGACGACCGCGAGCGAGTACGACGCTGAAATGCAGATAGACCGGCTGTCGCAGTTCATCCAAGACGAGGTGCCAGAAGAACTGCACGGCCGGGCATGGGGCCTGGTTGTCGACGAGCTGCGTCGAGTCGACACGGAAATCGAGCGGATGGTGGAGGAAGCCAAGGTCGAAGAACAGGCAGCCACCGACGAAGACTCACATCCAGGGAGCGGTGGGCCAGGAAGAGGCTAGCGTTCTGGCCGAGGCGGCCCGTATGGCGAACCCAGCCCGGGGGTGCTGCGTCGCCGACGGGGAGGAGGCCCTGGCGGTGACGCGTAGTGGCCAAGGCGGCGGCGTCCTCAGCCGTTCTGCCTGGCACCGAGCCGCCCCGCATGCCGTGTGGATCCTGCAGACGGGATGAGCGTGTCGAGGATGCGCTGGTAATCGGCACATCTTCGTCCTCCTGCCCGGTTTGTTCGCCGCAGCCACCCCCTTTGACCTGGCCTTCTCCGCCTCGGCGGCAGCCTTCTCCGAAGCGGTGAGGACCTCCTCGTCCAGGTGCATCCCGGCCGCGTCATGATGGGCCCGGACGGTGGTGGAGTCGATGCTGACCAGGGACAGGTCCACCTCGCCCCGCTTCGCGGCCTCCACGACCAGGCCCTCCATCAAGGCCTCGAAGACTCCGGCGTCACGCCACTGTCGGAACCGGTTGTGGACCGTCGACCAGGCGCCGAACTCCGCCGGCATCTCCCGCCACTGCCCGCCCGTCTTGAACCGCCAGATCACGCCCTCGAACTGCTGCCGCAGCCGCTCGGGGTATGGGGCCGTAGTCGCCGATCGGAAGGTACGGCCCGATGAACTCCCACTCCACATCCGTCAGTTGCACTCGCATCACCCAAGAAGGTCTACCCGTTCAGGCCCCGCCGCGCAGATTGATCACGACCCAATACGCTCCCTCACTCCTGCCGAGCAGAACAACCACGCCTCTCCGGTAGCGGCACGATGGGCGCGTGCACACGACGCTCTGGAGCGGGCGATCAAGCGCGACCTACAGGATGAACCGTGAGTGGTCAGGCTGGCCGATCAACTGCACTACACGGGGCGCGGGCTGGTGACCGGCATCGCTGCTTCCATGGCCGAGCCGGTGGTCGTGACCTACGACGGACGCGAGGGGATCGATCTGCCGTGGCCGGCACAGTACCTCCTCTGGACCCAATATCCAGGCGGTGCCCGCCAAGCCGGCCCCAGCCGACACCGCCTGACGACAGTCCCCGGCTCTTCACCCTCCTCGACGGTCTCTCGCGCCGCTCCCTGCGAGTGATCGGCGACACCGAATGGCACGACTCGCCGGCCGTGTACCAAGAAGCCATCGACAACGCTCCCAAGGCCGCGTTTTCGCCCGACGCCCACTGCTGGTGGAACACCAGAGCAGCCGGCCGGCTCCCCCACCTCCTGTCCATCGCACGCGCAGACGCCGCCTCCGCACAACAACAGGCACAGCGCGCCCAGGCACCTTGGTGGTAAGACGACTACAGCCTCGGGCCCAGCCGGCGAGCGCAGCAGACGTGCAGCACATGGATCACTCCCAGAACTTCCCATCCCACGCCAGCTTCTCCGTCAGGGACCAGACAGGACCAAGATCCGGACCAATTCCGGACCAGCCCCCGCCTCGGGGCCGCACCAACCCCCGTTTCCCCTGGTCAGCGTGGGTACAGCTGCTGTACTACCAGCAGACGAAGAACCTGCTGGTCTCGTACGCGCCGAAGAAGCTGGGCTTCTTCTAGACATACATGAGAAGGCGCCTGACCCACCCGGCCCGGGGCCACCCGTCGGGCGCCTTCGCTCAGCCCCTCGGCCCAGCCTGGCTCGGGCGCTGACTCGCGCTTCCCCTCCACGACCGCGGCCCTTTGACACGTCGGCCACTGCCACGGCCTCCGCCCAACGCCTCCGCCTCCGTCCAACACCTGCGCCTGCGCCTGCGCCTGCGCCTGCGCAAGACGGTCCGACGTCCGTCCGGTCGCTCCGAGTGACGTGACAGGGCGTCAGCGTCATGCGCTCCCGTGGCTAGCCGAAGATGAGTTCGACGTCCTCGTTCACACAGAACCGCAGGACAGTGACCAATTGGCTGACGTCTTCGATGTGCCGTCGGTGGGCGGGGTCGTTGTCGTCGGTGAGATCGTCGTTGAGAAGTGCTTCGAGCCGGGGCAACATGCCCGCGCATTGGGTGGGCGCGAGGTCGGGGCCGTCGTCGTCGGGGTGGTGGAGCAGTGGTGCCAACGTGGTCGAGACGCTGTGCCACCGGCGATCTCCGCCGAAGCCGTCCATCTCGTCGAGTGCGAACCCCTCAGCGCGGGCCGGCCACTCCCTGAACATGCCGAAGCCCGTGTAGGACCAGGAGACGTCGGGGCTCGTCACATCGCCGTCGCCCGGGAAGAGCGTCAGTCCCACGTCGTCTCCCTCGCTCAGTGTCAGGACGAGACGCAGGTAGGGGAAGTGGCAACTGCGTTACTCCCCGGATGCTCGTGCGCTCGCGGCAGTGGAGCCGAAGGGGACGGCTCGGTTCACTGGTGAGCCACGATGCGCCACTCCCCCTTGTCCGGCTGAGGTGTTGCCCGAGGTGCGCCGGGCTCAGCCGCCGCGTCGTATCCGGGCCGCCTTGCGGGCCTCCGCGAGTGTGCGAGCCTCGTTGGTCTTGCGGGACTTTCTGCCGCCGGTGCCGGCGGTCCTGGTGTCGTCCTTGGCGCTGCCCAGGCCTCGGAAGGGCTTGTTGTGGTTCTTGGGGCCCGTCGCGGCCGCTGTGCGGTCGAGGGGCTTGCCGGAGGGGGTCCTGGCGCCGGTGATCCGGCTCAGTACCGCCTCACCGGACCGCACCTTGGTGACCTCGGGGGTGACGCCGGCGTCCGTCATGACCTGGCTGGTCTCGCGGCGCTGTCCGGACAGGACGAGGGTCACGACGGTGCCGGAGCGGCCGGCGCGTGCCGTGCGGCCCGCGCGGTGCAGGTAGTCCTTCGGGTCGGTGGCCGGGTCGACGTTGATCACGAGGTCGAGGTCGTCGATGTGCAGGCCGCGCGCGGCGACGTTCGTGGCCACCAGGGCGGTGATCCCCCCGTCCTTGAACCGGGCCAGGGTCCCGGTGCGCTGAGGCTGGGACTTGCCGCTGTGCAGGGCGGCGGCGGCCACGCCGTTGGCCCGCAGGTGCCGTGTGAGCTGGTCGACGCCGTGCTTGGTGTCCAGGAACAGCAGGACGCGGCCGTCCCGGGCGGCGATCTCCGTGGTGACGGCGTACCGGTCGGGGCCGTGGACGAGGAAGACGTGGTGGTCGATCGCGGCGACGGCGCCGGACGAGGGGTCCACGGAGTGGACGGCGGGCTCGCGCAGGTAGACCCGCACCAGGTGGTCCACGTCGCGGTCGAGGGTGGCGGAGAACAGCATCCGCTGCCCGTCACCGCGCACCTGGTCCAGGACTCCGGTGACCTGCGGCAGGAAGCCCAGGTCGCTCATCCGGTCGGCCTCGTCCACGACGGCGATGCGCACGCGTCCCAGGCGGCAGCCGTTGCGCTCGACGAGGTCGTGGAGCCGGCCCGGGGTGGCGACGACGATCTCGGCGCCGTCCCGGAGCGCGGCGGCCTGCCGTCCGAGGGACACTCCCCCGACGACGGTCGCCAGGCGCAGCCCCAGCGCCTCGGCGTAGGGGGTGAGGGCCTCGCCGACCTGCTGTGCGAGTTCCCTGGTCGGCACGAGCACGAGGGCCAGCGGCTCCTTGGGCTGTGCGCGCCGTCCGGCGGTCCGGGCGAGCATGCCCAGGCCGAAGGCGAGGGTCTTGCCGGATCCGGTGCGGCCGCGGCCGAGGACGTCCCGCCCGGCGAGTGCGTCCGGCAGTGCCGCGGCCTGGATGGGGAAGGGCACGGTCACGCCGTGGTCGTCGAGCACCCGCAGCAGCGCGGGCGGCAGTCCCAGCTCCGCGAAGGACGGCGTGGTGCTCGTCACCGAAACGGCCTGCGGTGTCGTCGCGGACCCGAGGTCCTGGGGTCCGGCGCCGGCACGTGCCGGATCGTTGGCTGAATCGCTCAAGGGGGGTTCTTCTCCGAAGGGACCGGGGGCCGTACCGAAGGAGGCGCGGCGGGGACGCGTCACCGGTCGGGGCACCCCCTCGGGGCACCGGGACAGCGACTGCAAACGGACGACGTTAGCACGGACTCGCCGTCCGCGTTTCCCTGGCCGTGTTCCTCCGGCCCCGGACGGAAAAGGAGGAAGGCCCGCGTTCCCGCATTCCCGTCCCCTGCTCGCCCAGCCCGCGGCTCGGCGCTTTCCCGTCACGCTTTTCACGCTTCGCCTTGACCTCCACCCCCACCTTCAAGCTTCACTTTCACGCCTTTCCCTCACGCCTCTCCGTCAGGTGCGTGAAAGGGGGCAGGTCAGCGGCGGTGACGGGGCCGTCATGGTCACGCGTTCGGTACCTGTTTCGGCTCCCATTCGGCGGGGCCGGAAATCGCGCGTAATGCGGTCCATTACCGCCTCCCGACGTCGGCGCGCAATGGTGTGAAGCCGGAGCCCGTCGAATGTTTCGGTGATCCGGAAGAGTGCTGCGCGGAGGGTTGACGAGGCGCGAGGGCTTTCTATCATCCAAGGTGCCACATCATGGGAGCGCTCCCAAGGCTCGTCGTACCACCGCACTTCCCCCCAGCGCGTCACACGTTCGGGACGAGCGTGCGACGCACCCCGCGATGAGAACGAGGTCCTGTCATGCGCCGCAGACTCCGCGCCCTGGCCGCAGCACTGCTCGCCCTGCCGCTCGCGTTCGCCGCCGCACCCTCCGCCCACGCCGCCGATCCGACCACCATGACCAATGGGTTCTATGTGGATCCCGGCTCCAGCGCGAAGAACTGGGTGGCCGCCAATCCGGGTGACGGCCGGGCCGGTGCGATCAACTCCTCGATCGCCAACACCCCCATGGCCCGCTGGTTCGGTTCCTGGAGCGGGACGATCGGCACCGCGACGGGCGCCTACGTCGGGGCGGCGGACAACCAGGACAAGCTGCCGATCCTGGTCGCCTACAACATCTACAACCGCGACTACTGCGGCGGGCACTCCGCCGGAGGGGCCTCTTCGCCGTCCGCGTACGCCGACTGGATCGCCCAGTTCGCCGGCGGGATCGCGAGCCGCCCGGCCGTCGTCGTCCTGGAGCCGGACTCCCTCGGGGACTACGGCTGCATGAACCAGGGGCAGATCGACGAGCGCGAGGCCATGCTCAGCGGCGCCCTCGGCCAGTTCGCCCGGCAGGCCCCCAACACCTGGGTCTACATGGACGCCGGCAACCCGGGGTGGACCGACGCGGCAACGATGGCCCGGCGCCTCCACGAGGCGGGCCTCCGTCAGGCGCACGGCTTCTCGCTCAACGTCTCGAACTACTTCACCACCGCCGAGAACACCGCCTACGGCAATGCCGTGAACCGCGAACTGAGCGCCCGCTACGGCTACACCAAGCCGTTCGTCGTGGACACCAGTCGCAATGGCAACGGAGCGAACGGGCAGTGGTGCAATCCCTCGGGCCGCCGCATCGGCACGCCCACTCAGAAGGGAGGGGGCGCCGAGATGCTGCTGTGGATCAAGACCCCGGGTGAGTCGGACGGCAACTGCGGCGTCGGATCCGGCTCCTCCGCCGGGCAGTTCCTGCCCGAGGTGGCCTACAAGATGGTCTACGGCTACTGAGGCATGGTCCACGGCCACCGAGGCACGGGCCTCCGCCCGGTCGTGACGACGCCCGGCCTCCCGCCGGTCGGCCCGCCGCACCGCGGCCGGCCGACCGGCGGACGTCCTCGCGGCCACGGCTCCTCGCGGCTACGGCTCCTCGCGGGGCGGTGCCGTGGAGGTGCGGACGACGAGGGCGGTGGCGAGTTCGATGTGATGGGACTCGATCGTCTCGCCGTTGGCCAGCCGGAGGGCGGTGCGCAGGGCCGCGCCGCCCATCTCCCGCAGCGGCTGGCGCACGGTGGTCAGAGGTGGTGAGGCCATCTCGGCCAGGCTGGTGTCGTCGAAGCCGACCACGCTGAGGTCCTCGGGCACGCGCATGCCCCGGGCGCGGGCGGCCTCGATGACGCCGACGGCGATGTCGTCGTTGCCCGCGAAGACCGCCGTGGGTGGTTCCGGGAGGTCCAGGAGCCCGGCGGCGCCGTGCAGCCCCGTCGCGTAGGTGAATTCGCCGGGGCGGACGTAACTCTCGGGCACCTTCGCCCCCTCCGCCTCCATGGCCGCGCGGTAGCCGTGCATGCGGGCCTGGTTGCAGACGGCCATGCTGGGCCCGCCGAGGTAGGCGATCCGGCGGTGGCCCAAGGAGAGCAGGTGCCGGGTTGCGGTCAGGCCGCCGGCGAAGTTGGTCGCCCCGACGCTGTGGACGCGGCTGTCCGGAAGGTGCAGGGGGTCGAGGACGACCAGGGGCAGTCCGGACCGGGCGAGTTCGTTCAGGTGTGCGGCGGTGTACACACTGGTGACCGCGATGACGGCGCGGCGTCCGGCGGCGACCAGGTCCCGGGCCCAGTGCGGGGCGTGGGTGGCCTTGCTGACCACCACGGTGGCGCCGAGTTCGGCGGCGGAGTCGATGATGCCTTCGAGGGTCTCGGCGACGTACGACCTGAGGCCGCCCTGGAACTGGACCTCAATGGTGGGGATGTCGACGGGTTCGGCCTCGGAGTGGCGGAACACGGGCGCGAGGTACTGGTGCTGGTGCAGGAGTTCCTGCACGCGCGTGCGGGTGTGCGGGGCCACGTCCCCGCGGCCGTTGACCACCTTGGACACGGTCGCGACGGATACTCCGGCCGCTCGGGCGATGTCCGCCAAAGTGGTGCGCCTGGCGTTCGGTCGCATCGGTTCCTCTCCGCTGTACGTCCACCCGTGCCGGTGATCCGCTCCTGTGCGTCCACCCCTGTGGCGATCCGCCGGCCGAGCCGGCGGCGGGGGTGCAACCGACCAACCGTACGGCAAGCCCGCCCCGGGCCCGCCGGGGAGGCCCAGGCCGGCTCCGGTGTGCGCCACCCGGGCCTCCCCGGCCGCTCCGGTCGCCCCGGCCGGGCGTCCAGGGCCTCCGCAACCGCGGGTGCGGCCCGTCGGAACCGGAGGTGCGGCCTGTCGGCGCCCCGGCATCGTAACCCACCCTCTACCAGCATGTTTCGAAAAGTTTCGGACTTGAATGGAAGCTCTCGCGGGGTGATTTGTGAGGATAAAAACCGGTTGACACAAGGAGATAACGCCACTGCACACGTCTTGACAGGGCTTCGGCCCGAAACCTAATTTGCACGCACAGAGCTCGGGCAAGGCTGTTTCGAAAACCTTTCACCATGACTCACGAGAAGCCGCTGGCTCTCGAGTGCGGAGAAAAAGACATGGCGATCTCCCGACGTACCCTCCTTGGTCTGGCCGCCGGCGTACCGGTCTCCGCGGCACTGGCGGGCTGCGGCTCCTCCGGTCCCGGATCGGGCACGGGGGCCACGTACTGGTACCTCAACGGTCAGCCGCAGGAAGGCGTGCGAGCCGGGGCGGTGGACGCGTTCAACAAGGCCAACTCCAAGACGCAGATCAAGGACACGACCTTCCAGAACGACGCCTACAAGACGAAGATCAAGACCGCCATCGGCGCCGGCAAGGCACCCACCATCATCTGGGGCTGGGGCGGCGGCACGCTGCGCACCTACGTGGAGGCGGGGCAGGTCGAGGACCTCACCTCGTGGTTCGACCAGCACTCCGACGTCAAGAAGCGGCTGTTCCCCTCCTCCTTCGGCGCGGCGACCGTCGACGGCAAGATCTACGCGATGCCGTGCGAGACGGTGCAGCCGATCATCCTCTTCTACAACAGGAGGGTCTTCGAGAAGATCGGCGCGGAACCGCCGAAGTCGTGGGACGACATCATGTCGCTGGTCCCCAAGTTCCTCGCGAAGGACATAGCGCCGTTCTCCCTGGGCGGTCAGTCACGCTGGACGAACATGATGTGGCTGGAATTCCTGTTCGACCGCATCGGCGGTGCGGAGCTGTTCCAGTCGATCATCGAGGGCGAGAAGAACGCCTGGTCCCAGCCGGATGCCATCAAGGCGCTGACCAAGGTGCAGGATCTGGTCAGGGCACACGGGTTCGTCAAGGGCTTCTCGTCGATCACCGCGGACTCCAATGCCGACCAGGCGCTGCTGTACACGGACAAGGCCGCGATGATGCTGCACGGCGCCTGGTCGTACGGCATCCAGAAGAACGACGGCAAGAAGTTCGTGCCCAGCGGGGCGCTGGGGTACATGACCTTCCCGCCGGTGGAGGGCGGCAAGGGCGATCCGAGCGACACGGTCGGCAACCCCGCCCAGTACCTGTCGATCTCCTCGAAGGCGAGCGCCGAGCAGAAGAAGGTGGCCAAGGACTACTTCGCCACGGGCGTCCTCCAGGACGAGGAGGTGAAGAAGTGGATCGACAACGGGTCGGTGCCGATCCGGCTGGGCACGGAGAAGCTGCTGGCCTCCTCCGAGAGTGCCGACTTCCTGAAGTTCACCTATGACATCGCCAGCAAGGCGAAGGTGTTCGCGCAGTCCTGGGACCAGGCGCTCAGCCCGACGGCGGCCGAGACGCTGCTGGACAACATCGTGAAGCTGTTCCAGCTGTCGGTCTCACCGAAGCAGTTCGCCGACAACCTCAACGCGGTCACCAGCAAATGAGCGCGGTCACCAGCCGTCCACCGCGTCACGAACAGCGCAACGTCCTGCCGTGGCTGGTGATGCCGGCCCTGCTGATGTTCCTCGGCTTCGCCGTGCTCCCGCTCGTCGGGGTGTTCGCGCTGAGCTTCACCACGTGGGACGGCATCGGCGCCATCCACGCCACGGGACTGACCAGTTGGCGCAAGGTGCTGAGCGATCCCGGCCTGCCGCACGCCCTGTGGGTGACCTTCCTGGTGATGGCCGTGTCCTGGGCGGTCCAGACACCGGCGAGCATCCTGATCGGCGTGTTCCTGGCGGGCCGCCAGCGTTACCGGGCGGTGCTGGGCGTGGTGTACTTCATCCCGCTCATGCTCAGCTCCGCCGCGATCGCCATCGCGTACAAGGCACTGCTGAACCCGAACTTCGGTCTCGGAGCCGGGCTCGACATCGATCTGCTCAGCCAGGACTGGCTGGGTCGGCCCGGGCTGGCGTTCGGAGTGATCATCTTCGTCGTGTCCTGGCAGTTCGTCCCGTTCCACTCCCTGATCTACCAGGGCGGTGTGCAGCAGATCCCGAAGTCGCTGTACGAAGCCGCGCAGTTGGACGGGGCGGGGCGGGTCCGGCAGTTCTTCAGCATCACGCTGCCGCAGCTGAAGTACACGATCATCACCTCGTCGACTCTGATGGTGGTCGGGTCGCTGACCTTCTTCGACCTGATCTTCGTGCTGACCGAGGGCGGACCCGGCGACGCCACCCGGGTCCTGGCACTGGACATGTACAAGCGCGGGTTCCAGGCGAGCCTGATGGGACCGGCCAGCGTCATCGCGGTCATCCTGGTCCTGGTGGGTCTGCTCCTGGCCCTGCTGCTGCGCCGGCTCGGCGGCCGGGACGCCGGGGCGAGCCAACTCGAGGGAGTCTGACGTGACCACCACGCTGCCCGAGCAGCGACGCCCGCAGAAGTCCGCCCCTCGCGAGCGGCAGCCCGTCTCCTCCCGGCCCCGCCGCCGGCTCAACTGGCTCGGCGGTGGCGCGGGCTGGCTGTGGCTGATCGTCGTCGCCGTACCCCTGTACTGGTCCTTCATCACCAGTTTCAAGCAGCAGAGCAACTACTACGACAGCAATCCGCTGGTGCCCTCCGGGGATCCGACCCTGGACAACTACCGGATGGTCGTCGAGTCGGACTTCCTCCGCTACTTCCTGAACAGTGTCGTGGTCACCGCCGGCGCCGTGATTCCGGCGGTGCTGGTGTCCTTCATGGCCGCCTACGCGATCGTGCGCGGATGGCGCATGCGCTTCCTCCGCGCGGTCAACGGCCTGTTCCTGATGGGCCTGGCCATTCCGCTGCAGGCGACGATCATCCCGATCTATCTGATCATCATCAAGCTGCATCTGTACGACAACCTGCTGGCGCTGATCCTTCCGTCGATCGCCTTCGCCATCCCGCTGTCCGTGCTGGTGCTCGCCAACTTCATCCGTGACGTGCCCAAGGAGCTGTTCGACTCGATGCGGGTCGACGGTGCCACCGAGTGGACGACCCTGTGGCGGCTGGCGGCGCCGCTCACCCGGCCGGCGATCGTCACCGTGTCCATCTTCAACGCACTGACGATCTGGAACGGGTTCCTGCTGCCGCTGGTCCTCACCCAGAGTCCCGAGCAGCGGACGCTGCCGCTCGCGCTGTGGAACTTCCAGGGCCAGTACGGGGTCAACGTTCCCGCCGTTCTCGCGGCCGTCGTCCTCACCACCCTGCCCGTCCTGATCCTGTACGCGTTCGGCCGCCGCCAGTTGCTGAGCGGTCTGACCGCCGGATTCAGTCGTTGACCCGTCGTGCCCCGTCGTGCCCGTGCCCGCCGAGGGGCTGACGGGCGTGGGAGGAAAGTGAACGCCGACATGGCTGTGCAGAACACCCCCGACCTCTCCCTGTGGAACGATCCCGCCGTCCCCGTGGCCGAGAGGGTCGACGCCCTGATCGGGGCGATGACCCTCGAGGAGAAGATCGCCCAGCTCTTCGGAGTGTGGGTGGGTGCCTCCGACCAGGGCGGCGAGGTGGCCCCCCATCAGCACGACATGGAGGAGGCCGTCGACCTCGACGCGCTGCTGCCGAACGGACTGGGCCAGTTGACCCGGCCGTTCGGCACGGTCCCGGTCGATCCCGCCCTGGGCGCGCTGTCCCTCGCCCGCACCCAGCGGCGCATCGCCGCGACGAACCGCTTCGGCATCCCCGCCCTCGCGCACGACGAGTGCCTGGCCGGTTTCGCCGCCTGGGGGGCGACGGCCTATCCGGTGCCCCTGTCGTGGGGGGCCGCCTTCGATCCGGACACGGTCCGGCGGATGGCCGCCGCCATCGGACGTGACATGCGCGGTGTGGGCGTCCACCAGGGCCTCGCGCCCGTGCTGGACGTGGTGCGCGACGCCCGCTGGGGACGGGTGGAGGAGACCATCGGCGAGGACCCCTACCTCGTCGGGACCGTCGCCACCGCCTATGTGCAAGGGCTGGAGTCCGCCGGGATCGTCGCCACCCTCAAGCACTTCGTCGGCTACTCGGCCTCCCGCGCCGGTCGCAACCTCGCCCCCTCCTCCGTGGGCCCGCGCGAACGCGCCGACGTGCTGCTGCCCCCGTTCGAGATGGCGATCCGCGAGGGCGGCGTCCGCTCGGTGATGAACGCCTACACCGACATCGACGGCGTGCCCTCCGCGGCCGACGAGGAACTGCTCACCGGGCTGCTGCGGGACACCTGGGGCTTCGAGGGGACCGTCGTCGCCGACTACTTCGCCATCGCCTTCCTGAAGACCCTCCACGGGCTCGCGGGCGACTGGGCGGAGGCGGCCGGCGCGGCCCTGCGAGCGGGCGTCGACGTCGAACTGCCCAACGTCAAGACGTACGGCGCGCCCCTGCTGGACGCCGTCGCCGACGGCCGCGTACCGGAGGCACTGGTCGACCGTGCGGTGCGCCGGGTCCTCTCCCAGAAGGCGGCGCTCGGCCTGCTCGACGCGGACTGGAACCCGGTTCCGGCCGCGCTGGACGGGACGGACCCGGACGATCCCGCCACCCTGCGCGGCCGGATCGACCTGGACGGTCCGGAGAACCGCGCGCTGGCCCGGACGCTCGCCGAGAAGGCGGTCGTACTGCTGAGCAACGACGGCACCCTGCCGCTGGAGCGGCCGCGCCGGATCGCCCTGATCGGCCCCAACGCCGACGAGCCGGTCGCGGTGCTGGGCTGCTACTCCTTCCCGCAGCACATCGGTGTCCGCCACCCCGGGACCCCGCTGGGCATCGAACTGCCCACGCTGCGGGACACGCTGGCCGCGGAGTTCCCCGAGGCCGAGCTCACGGTCGTCCGCGGCACGGGCGTGGACGACGGGGACCTCTCCGGCCTGCCCGAGGCCGTGCGCGCGGCCCGGGAGGCCGACGTCGCCGTGGTGGTGCTCGGCGACCGCGCCGGGCTGTTCGGCCGGGGCACCAGCGGCGAGGGCTGCGACGTGGGGACGCTCGCGCTGCCCGGCGCCCAGCAGCAGTTGCTCGACGCCCTGCTCGACGGGGGGACACCCGTGGTCACGGTCCTCCTCGCGGGGCGCCCGTACGCCCTCGGCCGGGCCGTCGGTGAGTCCGCGGCGATCGTGCAGTCCTTCTTCCCGGGCGAGGAGGGCACGCACGCGATCGCCGGGGTGCTCAGCGGCCGCGTCAACCCCTCGGGGCGGCTTCCGGTGAGCGTGCCGCGTGATCCGGGTTCGCAGCCGTCCACGTATCTGGGGGCGCGGCTCGCCCACGTCAGCGGGGTGTCCAGCATCGACCCGACGCCGGCGTTCGCGTTCGGGCACGGGCTGTCGTACACACGGTTCGACTGGGCGGACCTGGTGGTGGAGGCCGGTCAGGCGGACACCGACGGCGAGTTCGCCCTGTCCTTCACCGTGCGCAACGCCGGGGACCGGCAGGGCGTCGAGGTCGTCCAGCTGTATCTGCACGACCCGGTGGCCTCCGTGGTGCAGCCGGTGCAGCGTCTGATCGCCTACACGCGCGTGGACCTGGAGCCGGGCGAGGTCCGGCGGGTGCGGATCACGGTGCCCGCCGACCTGGCGTCCTTCACGGGGCGCGACGGGCGGCGCGTGGTCGAACCGGGCGTTCTGGAGCTGCGCCTGGCCGCGTCCAGCGCGGATCCGCGGCTGACGGCCGAGGTGACGCTGACCGGGGCGGAGCGGCACGTGGACCACACGCGGCGGCTGCACGCCACGGTCGTGCAGGAGGCGGCCGCCCGGGTGTGACCCGGGCGGGCCCCCGTCCTCCCGGGACGCCTCCTGGGGGCCCGTTCCGTCAGAGCAGGCCGCGCCGGGCGAGGTTGCGCATCAGCGCGCCCACGCCGAACGTCCACGGCGCGGCCTGCTCGCTGCGGACGACGGTGTTGACCAGGGCGCCCAGCCGCGGGCTGGAGATCCGTACGACGTCGCCGTACTCGTGGGTGAAGCCGGCGCCGGGGGCGTGCCGGTCCTCGGTGGGCGCGAACAGGGTGCCGGTGAACAGGACGAAGCCGTCCGGGTACTGGTGGTGCGGGCCGCGGGTGGCGGCCACCAGGTCGCTCACGTCGCGGCTGATCTCGCGCAGGGAGCTGCTGCCGTGCAGGACGTAGCCGTCCGTGCCCTCGACGCACAGGTCGACGTCGAGGGCGCGGACGGCGTCGAGGCCGAAGTCCTCGTCGAGGAGGCGGACGAAGGGGCCGAGGGCGCAGGAGGCGTTGTTGTCCTTGGCGCGGGAGAGCAGCAGGGCGCTGCGTCCCTCGATGTCGCGGAGGTTGACGTCGTTGCCGAGGGTGGCGCCGCGCACCCGGCCGCGGGAGTCCACGACGAGGACGACCTCGGGTTCGGGGTTGTTCCACACCGAGGCGCCGAGCACCCCGACCTCGGCGCCGGTGCCCACGGCGGACAGGACGGGGGCCTTGGTGAAGACCTCCGGGTCGGGGCCGATGCCGACTTCCAGGTACTGCGACCACAGCCCTTCGGCGAGGAGCGCCTGCTTGGCCCGTTCGGCCTCCGGTGACCCGGGGCGGATGCCGTCGAGGGCGCCGCCCACCACGCGGGCGACGCGTTCGCGTACGCGTGCGGCCTGTGCGGGGTCGCCGCCGGTGCGTTCCTCGATCACGCGTTCCAGCAGGCTGCGGGCGAAGGTGACGCCGGCTGCCTTGATCACCTGGAGGTCGACGGGGGCGAGCAGGTGGGGGAGGTCGGGGCGGTCGGCCGGGGCGTCGAGCAGGGCGTCCAGGCGCCAGGTGCGGGTGCCCTCGGCCTCGCGGACGAGTGCCGCGGCGTCCTCGCGTTCCATGAGGTCGGCGACGGTCGGGGCGAGGGCGGTGAGGTCGACGACGTGCTCGCCGCGGACCGCGGCCACGCACGGTCCGCCGCTGTCCGGGTCGTGCACGCGGGCGACGAGGGCGGCCCGGTCGGCGTCCTCGGGCAGGACGGAGGCGGGGCTGAGGCGCGGGCGGGGGCGTGCGGCTTCCGGTTCCACGATCGGTGCTCTCCTGGGTCTCGGTGGCGTGCGGTCGTCCCCCCGGTCAGTGCGAGTCGCGGGGGACCTCGTGTCCGCGGCTTCCGCGCAGGAAGCCGAAGTCGGCGCCCTTGTCGGCCTGTTCGACGTGCTGGGTGTAGAGCCAGGTGTAGCCGCTCTCGTACCGCTCGGCGGGCGCCCGCCATTCCTCGCGGCGCCGGGCGAGTTCGGCGTCGTCGACGTCGAGGTGCAGGCTGCGGTTGGGCACGTCGAGGACGACGGCGTCGCCGTCGCGCACGAGGGCGAGGGGGCCGCCGACGGCGGCCTCGGGGGCCACGTGCAGGACCACGGTGCCGTAGCCGGTGCCGCTCATCCGGCCGTCGCAGACGCGCACCATGTCGGTGACGCCGGCCTTCAGCAGCTTGGCGGGCAGGGGGACGTTGGAGACCTCGGGCATGCCGGGGTAGCCCTTGGGGCCGGCGTTGCGGATGACGAGGACGGTGTTCTCGTCGACGTCGAGGTCGGGGTCGTCGGCCACCGCGTGGTATGCCTCCGGGGAGTCGAAGACGCGGGCGGGGCCGCGGTGGGTGAGCAGGTGGGGCGAGGCGGCGGACTGCTTGAGGACGGCGCCGTCGGGGCACAGGTTGCCGCGCAGGACGGCGATGCCGGTGCCGGCCGGCTGGAAGGGGGTGTCGAGGGGGGTGATGACGTCGTCGTCGACGCGTTCGGCGCTCGCGGTGTTCTCGGCGACGGTGCGGCCGGTGACGGTGATCTGTTCGCCGTGCAGCAGCCCGCCGGTGAGCAGTTCGGCGAGGACGGCGGGCAGGCCGCCCGCGTAGCAGAAGTCCTCCATGAGGTACTTGCCGCTGGGCATGAGGTTGACCAGGGTCGGCACCGCGCGGACGAGTTCGTCGAAGTCGCCGAGGTCCAGTTCGACGCCGACGCGTCCGGCGAGGGCGGTCAGGTGGATGAGTGCGTTGGTGGAGCCGCCGATGGCCGCGTTGACGCGGATGGCGTTCTCGAACGCCTCCCTGGTGAGGATGTGCGAGGGGCGCAGTTCCTCCTCCACCATCGTCACGATGCGCTGCCCCGCGGCCTGCGCGGTCTCCATGCGCCGGGAGTCGACGGCGGGCCAGGCGGCCGAGCCGGGCAGTTGCATGCCGAGCGCCTCGGCCATGCAGGCCATCGTGGAGGCGGTCCCCATGGTCATGCAGTGGCCTCGGGAGCGGGCCATGCACCCTTCCGCGAAGAAGCACTCCTCCTCGGTCATCCGGCCGGTCTTGAGGTCCTCCTCGAACTTCCACACGTGGGTGCCGGAGCCGACGTCCTGGCCGCGGTACTTACCGTTGAGCATGGGTCCGCCGGTGACCATGACGGCGGGCAGGTCGACGCTGGCGGCGCCCATGAGCATGGCGGGGGTGGTCTTGTCGCAGCCGGACAGGAGTACGACGCCGTCGAGCGGGTTGGCCCGGATCAGCTCCTCGACCTCCATGGCCATGAGGTTGCGGTACAGCATGGCGGTGGGCCGCATGAGGGTCTCGCCGGTGGCCATGGTGGGGAACTGGAGCGGGAAGCCGCCCGCCTGCCACACGCCGCGCTTGACCGCTTCGGCGACGTCCGTCAGGTGGGCGTTGCACGGGGCGAGTTCGGAGGCGCTGGTGGCGATGCCGATGACGGGGCGCCCGTCGAACACCTCGTGGCCGAAGCCCTGGTTGCGCATCCAGGAGCGGTACAGCATTCCGGCGCGGCCCTGGGCCCCGAACCAGGCCTGGCTGCGGCGATTCGTCCGTGGACCGTCGGTCATGTGAACACTCCCGTGGCTCTGGCGACGTGGACCCGGCCCCGTCCGCTTCGCGGTGGGGCATTCTCGGGGGCGGGCCCGGAGGCCGTACCCTGTGGGCCAATCATTAAATGATTCGATGAATGGCGTCCAGGGGGCGAGCGAAGATCGTGGTGCGATTCCTGACCATGCACCAGCGTGTGGTCGACGAGATCGGGCGGCGCGTCGCGGCGGGTGTGTGGGGGCCGGGGGACGCGCTGCCGGTCGAGGACGCGCTCGCGGCCGAGATCGGGGTCAGCCGGGGGGTGGTGCGGGAGGCGGTCAAGGCGCTGGTCGCCAAGGGCATGCTGCACGTGCGTCCGCGCACCGGGACCCGTGTCCTGCCCCCGGAGCACTGGAACCACCTGGACCGTGACGTGCTGCGCTGGCAGCAGGCCGGGGACGCGGCCGCCCTGCTGCGCGACACCGGTGAGCTGCGCCGGATCGTCGAGCCGGAGGCGGCGCGACTGGCCGCCGAGCGGGCCGGCGCCGAGGAGGTGCGCGTACTGCACGAGGCCCTCGCGGCCATGGAGGCCGCTGCGGCGGACCCGGGCCTGGGCGGTTACGTCGAGGCGGACATCGCCTTCCACCGGGCGCTGCTGGACGCCAGCGGGAACCGTCTGCTCGGTTCGCTGGGCCGGGCCGTCGACATCGCGCTGGAGCACAGCTTCCTCGTCAGCACGCAGGCACCCGGCGCGGTGGACGCCTCGCTGCCGGGCCACCGGGCCGTCGTGCGGGCGGTCGAGACGCGCGATCCCGCGGCCGCGGCGGCCGCCGTCCTGGCCATCATCGAGGCCGCCGACCAGGAGATCGCCCAGTCCCCCGGCATGCCGGGGGACTCGGTCTGAACGGTCGGGGCACCGCCCACGAGACCCCGGGGGGACGGACGCCGTCAGGAGCGGAAGAGGCCGGGCGGGCTTCACCGGGCCGCTCCCCCCGGCCCGCCCGGGCCGCCGCCCCGCGAAGAGGCGCCCGACCCCGGTCCTCCGCCGTCGGGCGCCTGGTCGCGGCGCCCGTTCAGGCGCCCTCCACTGCTCAGCCGCCGCTCTTGCGGCGGAAGGAACGCTGACTCGCGGCGGGGCCGTGTGCCGCGCGCACCTTCGCCGCGTCGGGATTGCCGCCGGTCTCGGCGGCGTTCGCCTGGGTACCGCGCTTGCGCTCCAGCGCCTCGCGGAACTTGCGCTTGAGGTCGTAGTTGCCGTCGCTGTCCGGCGCGAGCGGGGCGGCCTCGGGGGCGGCGGCCTCGGCGGCGGCCTCGGGGGTGGCGGCCTGCTCCGAACCTTCCGGGGACACGTTCTCTGCGGTCATGGTGACCTCCTGCGGCTCGGGGGTGGGAAGCACAGCTTGTCATGCCGGGGCGACCGGTGCGGAGCGCCGGCCGGGGCAGCCGCTGCGACGTACGCAGGCGGTCGATGCCGGACCTCCGCACACGGCACCCCACGCCCCCGCCGCTCCCCCGTCACCGCCCCCGCCGCTCCCCCGTCACCGCGCCTGCCGGGTACCGGCCCGGGAGCTCGCCGGAGCCGTAGGGCCTCCCGACATGCGTTCCCCCTTGTCACTCGTTGAGGTAACCGGGGGTCGGGCGCACCACACGCGCCGCATGATCGGCACGTGGCGCCGGAGAACCGCGCCCGGACCGATCCGTGACTGCAGGAGGTCAGCGGCATGACGCCCACTGCGCGACCGCACCAGCCCCGCGACGAACGCGTCGTCCTTCTGGCGGCGGGCCTGGCCGAACTGGCTGTGAGCACCGTGGGCTCGGTCGCCGGAAAGATGCGGGGGTTGCTGCGTCGTTCGGACGGGGCCGACCTCGCGCGGGACGCGGAACGGGACCTGATGGCCCGCGGCCGGCTCCTGCTGGACCGGTTCGCGACCGCGCCCCCCGCCCACCTCGAAGTGCTGGCCCAGCACGTACTGGTTCGGCGGCCGGGCTCCGGCGACGATGTCTGACCGCTGGGAGCCGGCGGCTTTCCAGGCACGTGTGGACGGCATCGTGCACACGTTCCTGGACGAGGAGAGCCGGCAACTGCTGCGGATCGACCAGGCCCTGCGTCCGGTGGCCGAGCAGTTGCGGCGGGCCGCCGCGCACGGCAAACGGCTGCGGGCGGCGTTCTGCTACTGGGGCTGGCGCGCGGCGGGGCAGCCCGACAGTGAGGCACTGCTGCGGGCGGCCGCCTCGCTCGAGCTGGTTCATGCCGCGGCGACCGTCCACGACGATCTCATCGACGACAGCCCACTGCGGCACGGCCTGCCGACCGTCCACGTGGCCCTGCGCTCCGCGCTGACCGGACGGCCGCGCGCCGGTGCCGTCGCGCGCGACCTGGCCATGCTGGTCGGGGACCATCTGATGGCGCTGGCGGGCCGGCTGTTCGCCGACTGCGGTCTGCCGGCCGCCTATCTGGCGCGGGCCCGGACGCTGTGGGGTGACCTCGCCCGGGAGCTGATCGCGGGCGAGTGTCTGGAGATCCTGCACACCGGCGGCCGACCGGACACGGACACCTCGTTGAAGGTGATCCGTTACAAGACCGCCAAGTACACCGTCGAGCAGCCACTGCTCCTCGGCGCCCTGCTCGCCGGGGCCGCGCCGGACCTGCGGGCGGGCTTTTCCGCCTACGGGCTGCCACTGGGTGAGGCCTTCCAGCTCCGGGACGATCTCCTGGGCCTGTTCGGCGATCCCGTGCACACGGGCAAGGCCCCACTGGACGACCTGCGGGGCCGACGTCCCACCGCCCTCCTGGCCCGCGCCTGGCAGGCCGCGCCGCCCGACTCGCGGGAGGAACTGGCCGGGATGCTGGGACGCCCGGACCTGGACGAGGAGGACCTGGTCCGGGTGAGGGCACTACTGGTGGGCCTCGAGGCGCCGAAGCGGGTGGAGGAAATGATCGACACGCGGGTCAGGAAGGCCACCGGCGTCCTGGACGGACTCGCCGTGCCGGCCCCCGCCCGACGGGCCCTGAGCGCCCTCGCACACTCGGCGACCGACCGCCGGCACTGAACCGCCGTCCCGCCGGTCGGGGCGGCGGCCGGCCGTGGGCCCTGACCGCGCTTCCCGGCCGAACAGCCCCCGCCCCGGGTGGTGGCGGGACCCGCAGACGAGGAAGGACCGCTGTCATGCGCTACAACCAGTCGTCGATGGACGCCCTGCGCGAGTCCGGCGACAAACTCGCCGACACCGTCGTGGCCACCCTGTTCGAGCGCGGGGAGGTGGGGAAGTTCAACACCCTGATGCGACACGTCTCCGTCGCCGGCGCCCCGCTGCCGGACGGGCTGCCCGAGGTGGCCCGCGAGTACCTGCGCGCCACCTCCGCGCCACCGGCCTGGGTGGACTGGACGGAGATGGAGAAGGCGCGGCTGTTCTTCGTCGACAACAACGTGCACATCTCCACCGCGCTGTCCTTCGCCTCCATGCCCGCCTGCTACGTCGTCCCGCATGTGGCGAGACTGCTGTCGGCCACGCACGGGCTGAACTACCCGTCGAAGCGGATGGCGGAGACCGGGCAGTTCACCGTCTACCTGATGCAGCCCGACGCCTTCGAGGCGGGCAGCCGCTTCCTTCCCGCCGCGCAGAAGGTGCGCCTGCTGCATGCCGCCATCCGCCATCACCTCAAGCGCGAGGACCGCTGGGACACCGGGGCGGACGGCGTGCCGATCTGTCAGGAGGACATGATCGGCGGGCAGATGTTCTTCTCCATGCTCGTCCTGGACTGCCTGCACCGGCTCGGCATCCACATGTCCCCCGAGGGCGCGGAGGCGTACTTCTACGCCTGGCGCGTGGTCGGTGCCCTCCTGGGGGTCGACCAGGACGCGGTGCCCAAGAACATCGAGGAGGGCCGGGAGTTCCTCGACCTGTACATGATCCGGCACATGGGCCCGTCGCCGGAGGGCGCCCACCTGACCCGGCAGCTGATCGACCTGTACGAGGAGGTCGTACCCGGGACCTTCTTCGACCCGGTGGTCTCCGCCCTGATCCGCCATCTGATCGGTGACACCTGCGGCGACTGGCTCCAGGTGCCACGCACCTCCTGGGACCGGGTGGTCAAGGCGGCTCCCGCGCTGCTCGGCGTACTGGAGACCGTCGAGGACCGTTCGCCGCTGGGCGCCTGGGCCCTGGACCGCCTCGGTCATCTCACCACCCTCCTCGAGTTGTCCTCCCTGACCCGTGGCCGGGTCATGCACTATGCCATTCCCGAGCAGCTCAAGAAGGACTTCGGGGTCTCCGGCGAGGTGCCCCGCAACCACCGGTGGACACCGCCCGCACCCACGGTGGTCTGAGCGGCAGTGGGTGCCTCTAGGGCATGTTGCCCGCCTCCTCCTCCGGCGCTGCCAGCCGGGCCGCCACGTCGTCGGCGAAGCGGGCGAGGAGGCGCAGCAGGTCCTCGCGGTCCTGGCGGGGCCAGTCGGCGAGGACCTCGGCGAACCAGCCGAGCAGGGTGGCGACGTAGCGGTGGGCGGCCTCGTCGCCCGCCTCCGTCGGCTCGACGAGGCTGGCGCGGCGGTCGAGGGGATCGGTGACCCGCCGCACGAGACGGTGCTTCTCCAGGTTCTGGACCTGGCGGGTGACGTGCGGGCCGACGACCTGCATGCGGTCGGCGATCTCCCCGATGCGCAGGGGCTCCCCGGCCGCGAGCAGGGTCACCAGCACCCCCACGGCGGGGCGGTCCAGGTGCGGACCGGCCGCCTCGGCGGCGCGTTCGACGAGCCGGCCCTTGTTGAACGCGGAGCTGAGCCGGGTGAGCCGGGGCAGGACGGCGAGCAGGTCCTCGGGCGAGAGGCCGGGCGCGGGCTCGGCGCCCGGCGCGGGCGAGGACTCCCCTGGGGACTCGGGGGTCATGACACCTCCATTTGCATACCTGAGTTAGGTATCTATATTCTCGGGGACGAGGCCGCGGCACCCAGGGGCGCCACACGGCCTCATAAAGAATACCTAAGGTACGTATCTTTGCCGTCCTCCGGGCGTGCCGCGTACCGCCACCATGCCGGGCCGAGCCCGGCGGAAAGGTGCCCTCGCCATGACGCACCCGACCTCCACATCCACCCCTCGTCGCGTACTGGTCTCCGGGGCGAGCATCGCCGGTCCCGCACTCGCGTACTGGCTCGACCGGTACGGCTTCGAGGTGACCGTCCTCGAGAAGGCCGCCGCCGTGCGCGGTGGCGGCTACGCGATCGACGTCCGCGGCACGGCCCGGGAGGTCGTGGACCGCATGGGCCTGCTGCCGCGCCTGCGCAAGGCCCACATCGACACCCGCCGCATCTCCTTCCTCGACGCCGCCGGGGACACGGTCGGCGCGGTGCGGCCCGAGCAGTTCACCGGCGGCGAGAGCGGACTGGACCTCGAGATCCGGCGCGGCGACCTGGCCGACGCGCTCTACGAGCCGCTGCGGGACCGCGTCGAGTTCCTCTTCGGCGACTCGATCGCCACACTGGACGACGACGGGGACGCCGTGCACGTCGTCCTGGACAGCGGCATCCGCCGCACCTTCGACCTCGTGATCGGCGCGGACGGGCTGCACTCGAACACCCGGCGCCTCGTCTTCGGCCCCGAGGAGCCCTTCCACCGCTACCTCGGGCACGTCTTCGCGGGCTTCACCCTGCCCAACGACTTCGGCTTCTCGCACGAGGCGTTCCTCTGGAGCGAGCCGGGGCGCACCGCCGCCGTGTACGCCTACGAGCCCCACGAGCCGGTGCACGGATTCCTCACCTTCGTCCGCGAGACCCCGCCCCTGGAGGCGTTCCGCGATCCGCGTGCCCAGCGCGATCTGGTCGCCTCGCACTTCCCGGAGCAGGTGTGGGAGGTGCCGCGGCTGGTCGCGGCGATGCGGACGGCGGAGGACCTCTTCTTCGACATCGTGAGCCAGATCCACATGCCCTCCTGGTCCCACGGGCGGGTCGCCCTGGCGGGCGACGCGGCGCACGCCACCTCCTTCCTCTCGGGACAGGGGTCGAGCATCGCGCTCGTCGGCGCCTACATCCTGGCCGGGGAGCTGGCCTCGCACACGGACCACAGCGCGGCCTTCGCGGCCTACGAGCGCCGGATGCGCCCCTTCGCCGAGGACAACCAGGCGCTGGCCTCCGGCGGCAGCCCGATCGTCACGCCGAGGACGCGCGCCGAGGTGGACGCCCGCAACGCCCTGCTCCGCGACTCGGAGGCGATGACGAGGGAGCTGTCGACGCCGGGGGCGGAGACGCGACGGGCGACGCACTCCGCCCTCACGCTGCCCGACTACGCGGCGGCGCTCTGAGACACCCGGCGGCCCTCTCCCCCGGCCGGGTCCGCGGGGCAGGCCCTAAGGTGTCCGGGACGGAACGCGGGGCGGGGCGGGGCGGGAGGCGGCATGGGCGAGGTGGGGGGTGCCCGGGCGGAAGGTTCCCGGGCCGGGGGTTCTCCGGCGGTGTGGCGGATCCCGCCCGTGCAGATCGCCCTGCTGATCCTGCTGGCCTGCCCGTGCGCGGCGCTGAACCTCTACGGACACCCGTCCGGGGCGTTGCGTCTGCTCACGCTCGTGGCGGGCGCGGCCGCGCTGGGGGCGGCGGTGGTGGCCGCGCGGATGTACCTCGTGGTGGACGGCGAGGGGATCGCCGTCCGGTTCCTGCACCGCGAGCAGTGGCTGCCGTGGTCCTCGGTCGCGCACATCGGCGTCGTCCCCGGTGTGCGCGGTGCGGAGACCGTCCGGGTCAGCCGTGCCGACCGGACGTACGTGGATGTGCCGCCCTCGCTGCTGCAGCCCTCCCGCCCGGTCGGGAAGCCGGTGGCCCGCGCGCTCCTGCGCGATGCCGTGCGCCGGATGGAGGCGCTGCGCCCTCCGGCGTGAGCGGTGCCGCGGGGCGCGGGGCGGCCGGGCGACGAGGTGCCCGGGGCTACACGGGCGAGGGGCGAATGCCCGGCATCCGCGCTGGATAGACTGCGCAGCACCGACGCCGTGGAACGACCGGCGGTGTGGCGTGGACGCCCCGAGCGCGGTCACGCCGGGTGGCCGCCGGGGCCCGGGATGAGAGGGGACCATGTCCCGTAGTGCGGGCGACAAGGTACCGACCATGGTGGACGTGGCCCGGCGCGCGGGCGTCTCGCCCAGCACGGTCTCCTACGCCATGACCGGCAGCCGGCCCATCTCCGAGGCCACGCGTCAGCGGATCCAGCAGGCGATGGTCGACCTGGGCTACCGGCCGAACGTCTTCGCGCGGGGGCTCAAGAGCAAGCGCAGTCACATCATCGCGGTGCTGTTCCCCAAGAACGAGCGGGGCATGAACCTCGGCTCGATGGAGTACATCTTCGGCGCCTCCGACCACGCCCAGGACCGCGGGTACCACCTGCTGCTGTGGACCTCCGGGGCGGACGCGCTCGACGATCTCGCCGGGCTGGCCCAGCAGGGGCTGGTGGACGGTGTCCTGCTCATGGAGGTCCGGCTGAAGGACCCGCGGATCGAGGTGCTGCGGAACTCGGAGCTGATCTTCACCATGCTGGGGCAGAACGCCGATCCCGGCGAACTGGACTACGTGGACACCGACTTCGACCAGTGCGCGCGGCTGGCCGTCGAGCACCTCGCGGGGCTCGGTCACCGCCACCTGGGCTTCGTTCACCAGGACGCCGCGACGATCGCCTCCGGGCGCGGCAACGCGATCCGGCTGCGGGACGGCATGCTGCGGGCGGCGCGCGAGGCCGGTGTCGCGCTGACCGCGCTGACCTGCCAGAGCCACACCGACGGCGGGCGGAAGGCGTTCGCCGAACTGCTCGCCGCGGATCCGCGGACGACCGCGGTGATCGCGTTCAACGAGCAGGCCACACCCGGACTCATGGCCGCGGCGGTGGCCGGCGGCCGGCGCATCCCCGAGGACTTCTCGGTGGTGTGCGTCGACATGCCGGCCCAGGCCGCGCTGATGACGACGCCGACCATGACCACGGTGGGGCCGGTCGCCGCCGACATGGGCAAGGCGGCCGCCGAGATGCTGATCCGGCGTATCGAGGGGCAGCAGCTCGGCGCTCCCTCGCAGATGCTGTTCGACGGGGAACTGGTGGTCCGGGCGAGTTCCGGACCGGCCCCCGAACCTCGCTGATTCGTTGCCCTTCCGTAACGCGAGCCTTCTCCCGCACCGTTGACACCCCCGAGGCGTGACTTTAGCGTGCTCGGAACATCGTCGAATCGTATCGATTCCTTGGGCGAAGGAGAGCGGCTCATGCGTGCAAGGAAGGTCGCGGCCGTGGCGGGCGCGCTCGGCGCGACACTGGTCCTGGCCGGCTGCGGCGCGGACGGAGACAGCGGCGGTTCGACGCGGGGAGCGGACGGCCGGGGGCCGATCACCTTCGTCACGGGCAAGGACAACAGCGGCGTCCTGCCGTTCATCGCCGACGAGTGGAACAGGGCGCACCCCGACGAGAAGGTGACGATCAAGCAGCAGTCCGACCAGGCCGACCAGCAACTGGCCGATCTGGAGCAGCACTTCCAGGCGAAGGACCCCGGCTACGACGTCGTCACCGTGGACGTGGTGTGGACGGCGGAGTTCGCGGCCCGGGGCTGGATCGTGCCGCTCACCGGACGGCACACCCTGGACACCCGCAGGCTGCTCCCCGCGACCGTGAAGTCGGCCACCTACAACGGCACGCTCTACGCGGCACCGTACGGCTCCGACGGCGGGCTGCTCTACTACCGCACCGACATGGTCGACTCCGCGCCCACCACGTGGAAGGAACTGCTCGGGAACTGCGAGGGCAGAACCGCCGAGGGGACCATCACCGGTGACCGGCCCGCCTGCTACGCGGGCCAGTTCGCCAAGTACGAAGGGCTGACGGTGAACGCCGCCGAGGCGATCAACGCCACCGGCGGCAAGATCGTCGGATCGGACGGGCGCACCGCGACGGTCGACTCACCCAAGTCCGCCGCCGGGCTCGACTTCCTGGTCAAGGGCTTCAAGGACGGCTACATCCCCAAGGAGGCGCTCGGCTTCCAGGAGACGCAGACCGTGAACGCCTTCCGCTCCGGACAGCTCATGTTCATGCGCAACTGGCCCTACGCGGTGGCCATCCTGGACGGCAAGGACTCCAAGGTCGCCGGCAAGTACGGTGTCGCGCCGCTGCCGGGCCCCGACGGTCACGGCGCCTCCACACTGGGCGGCCACAACCTGGGCATCAGCGCCTACTCCGAGCACCAGGCGACCGCCCTGGACTTCCTGAGGTTCATCGAGTCCGACACCGTCCAGCGCAACAACCTGACCGTCGGCACGCTGGCGCCGGTCCTCACCTCGATGTACAGCGACCCGAAGCTCGTGAAGAAGTTCACCTACCTGCCCGACCTGCTCAAGAGCATCGAGACGGCGGTGCCGCGCCCCATCACCCCGTTCTACCCGGGGGTCACCGAGGCGATCGAGACCAACACCTACGCGGCGCTGCAGGGGCGGACCACCACCGCGCAGGCGCTGAAGGACATGCAGGCGGCCATCAAGTCCGCCACCGCCGGCGGCTGACCGCGGGGCGGGCCCCCTCGGCCCCTGCCCGCCCCACCCCGCCCCTTCCCCAGGTCACGACGTCGGACGGTGCCCCCCACCGCAAGGAGCAGCCATGGCCGTAGCCGGTCACACGGAACGAAGAACCGCCGAGGAACCCGGGAACGACCGGCGCCGTCCGTCCCGGAAAGGACGCGCTCCCCGCCGGGGCGCCCGCCGTCCCGGGGAGGCGCGCACGGCGTACCTGCTGATCGCGCCCGCCGTCCTGCTGCTGGCGCTCGTCGTCGGCTATCCCGTCCTCAAGGCCGTCTACCAGTCCTTCCTGACCGACCCGGGGCTCGACCGCGCGACCGGCATGTTCGACTCGGGCGGCAACTGGTTCGGGCTGCACAACTACACGCACTGGCTGCTGCAGCGATGCGCCACGCCCGAGGGCGGCTGGACCTCCTGCCCGAGCGGGGCCCTGGGTTCGCAGTTCTGGGGTTCGGTCGGGGTCACGGTGGGGTTCACCGTGGTCGCCTGCACGCTGGAGACCGTCATCGGCATGGTGTTCGCGCTGACGATGCACCGCGCCTTCCGCGGCCGTGCCATGGTGCGGGTGGCGATCCTCGTGCCGTGGGCGATCCCCACGGCCGTCACGTCCAAGCTGTGGCAGGTCATGTTCGACCCGCAGGGCGTGGTCAACAAGCTCCTCGGCACCCACTACGCGTGGACGTCCTCGCTGTGGCCGGCCCGGTCCGCGATCGTCGTCGCGGACACCTGGAAAACCACGCCCTTCATCGCACTGCTGATCCTCGCGGGACTGCAGAACATCCCCGCGGAGACGTACGAGGCGGCGAGGATCGACGGCGCGGGTGCCTGGCGGCGCTTCACCAACGTGACGCTGCCGCTGGTGAGACCGGCCCTGGCGGTCGCCGTCGTCTTCCGCGCTCTGGACACCCTGCGCATGTACGACCTGCCGAAGATCCTGACCGGCGGCTCCAACGGGACGACGACCAGCTCCGTCCTCGTCGTCAACCAGCTCACCAGGGGCGCCAATTCGGCCTCCGCCCTGTCCACGATCACCTTCGTGCTGATCTTCGTCATCGCGTTCGGGCTGGTCCGCCTGCTCAACGCCAACCTGTTCGGCGCACGGGCGAAGGCGGTGAGCTGAGATGACCACGAGCACCGCATCCGCGGCCCCCGCTGCGAAGGCGCCTCACGCGCGAGGGCACCGCAACATCCGCTGGAGCACGATCGGCACCGCCCTGACCACGGCCGTCATCCTCGTGTGGTGCCTGGCGCCGTTCTACTGGATGCTCGTGCTGGCGTTCCGCGACAACGACCACACCTTCTCCACGGACCTGTGGTTCAGTCACGTCACCCTGGACAACTTCCGGTACGCGTTCGACGACCGCTACAACGCCTTCACGCGCTCGTTGGTGAACAGCCTCCTCATCGGCACGGTGGTCACCGCCGTGTCCATGGTGATCGGTGTCTTCGCCGCCTACGCGCTGGCCCGGCTGACGTTCCGCGGCAAGGGGCTCGTCCTGACGGTGATCCTCGGGGCCTCCATGTTCCCCGGCGTCGCGATCCTGACCCCGCTGTTCCAGCTGTTCAGCGACTGGCACTGGCTGGGGACCTACCAGGCGCTGGCCCTGCCGCAGATCTCCTTCTCCCTTCCGCTCGCCGTCTACACGCTGACCAGCTTCTTCGCCGACATGCCCTGGAACCTCGAGGAGGCGGCCCGAGTGGACGGCGCCACCTCCCGGCAGGCCTTCCGCCTGGTCATCCTGCCGCTGGCCGCCCCCGCCCTGTTCACCACGGCGATCCTGGTCTTCCTCGCCTCGTGGAACGAGTACCTGCTGTCCAGCGTGCTGTCCAACGGCTCCACGGACGTGGCGCCGTCCACCGTGGCCATCGCCGGTTTCACCGCGGGGCCGCACATCGTCCCCTACACCCAGACGATGGCCGCCGGTCTCGTCGTCACCGTGCCCCTGATCGCCGTCGTCCTGCTGCTGCAGCGCCGCATCGTGAGCGGCCTGACCGCCGGCGGCATCAAGGGCTGACCACCCTCCGCCCCCCTCCGCACCCCTCCTCCGCATTCCCTTCCCCTTCTCCACCTCCCCCGTACGCACCACCCCCACCACCCCCCAGGGAACGGTCCGCCGTGCGGCGGCCCGTTCGGCGACAGACAGGGAGCGCACCCCATGAGGTACCGAACCCATGCGTTGAGAGCGACCGGCATCGTGCTCACGTCCGCGATGCTCACCGGCGGTCTCCTCGCGAGCGCCACGACCGCGAGCGCGAGGACGGCGCACGCGGGAACGGCGAACGCCACGGCCCCGGACGCCGCGACCGCGCACGCCACGACCAAGCACGCGGCCGCCACGTTCACCCGCGCCGACCTCGTCAGGACCACGGACTCCTTCCTCTCCCACTACTACGACGGGGGCGACTTCAAGACCTCCCTGTCCAACCCCGCCGCCATCCACTTCTGGGAGTCCTCCTTCGACCGCCAGACCCTCACCGACGCCTCACGGCTGACCGGCCGGTGGAAGGACAAGATCAGCGAGGCCTACTACCGCTACGAGAACACGCACTCGACCGACCGCTTCGGGAACCCGAAGTGCTGGATCGGCAACGACACGGACTGGAACGACGACTACTCCTGGGCGATCCAGTTCGCCCTCGACGCCTACGAGGCCACGGGCGACCGGCACATGCGCGACCAGGCGAAGTGGCACGTCGACTTCTTCTACCGCGACTACTACGACGACGCCCACGGCGGCGGCTTCTGGCGGGAACGCGGCACCAAGGACCAGAAGGACGTGCCCTCCAACGGCTTCGCCATAGCGGCCGCCGAACTGGCCCGCTACTACCCGGACGCCACGGTGCACAACAACCCGCTGAACACCGACAGGACGTACCTGCAGATCGCGCAGGACACCTACGCCTGGCTGAAGAAGAGCTTCCTGCGGCCGGACGGCGGCTTCGAGAACTCCTTCTCCGGGCGTGAGTGGGACGACAACCTGTACACCTACAACGCCGGTGTCTTCCTGGAGCTGGGCGCCAACCTCTACGACCTCACGAAGGACGACACCTACCTCGCCGACGGCCGGAAGGTCGCCGACTTCGCCCGGTCCCACTTCACCACCGGGAGCAAGCAGATCATCGTCCACGAGGACGACGTCGGCGGGAGGGGCCTGTACCGGCCCGGCGCGGTCAACGACTACGAGGTCGTCTTCAAGGGCATCTTCCTGCGCGGGCTGTACAAGTTCATCACCCTCGGCGGCCAGGACGCCTACCTCGGCTGGCTCGGCGACAACGCCCAGTCGGCCTACGACCACCGCACCGATGACCTCCCCTCGGCCCAGTTCGACAGGACCCTCACCGACGGGCGCTCCACCGGGGTGGCCTCCGGCCTCGCGGCGATGACGTACACCCTGGCCGCGCAGAGGCTGTCGGGGAGGATCGAGGCGGAGACCGGCCAGAAGTACGGCACGGCCCGGAACGAGTCGGCCGCCGCCGCCTCCGACGGGCAGCTCGTCGGAAGCATCGACAAGGCCGGGGCGGGCCTGGAGTTCCACAACGTGGCGGCGGCCACGTCACTGACCTTCAGGACGGCCAGTGCCAACAAGGGAGCCAAGCTCAGCCTGTACATCGACGGCCGCTTCGCCCGGAAGGTGCACTTCCCGTACACCGGGAACTGGAACTCCACCTTCGCCGACACCACCGTCCGCGTGTCCGTCCCCGACGGGGCGACGGTGAGGCTCCAGTACGACACCGGGGACAGCGCGGCCAACATCGACCACATGACCGTGAGTTAGGCCGGAGAGCCGCGGCACGCACCGCCGACGGGCGCGTCGGCGGTGCGTGCCGTGCCCGAGCGAGAACGGACCGGCCGCCCCGGAGGACTCCGCGGCGGCGACCCGAGGGAAGGATGCAGCACGATGGATCCCTGGTGGAAGAGCGCTGTCGTCTACCAGATCTACCCCCGCAGTTTCGCTGACGCCGACGGTGACGGCGTCGGGGACCTGCGCGGCATCATCGGCCACCTGGACCACCTCGCCGGCCTCGGCGTGGACGTCCTCTGGCTCTCGCCCGTCTACCCCTCCCCGCAGGACGACAACGGCTACGACATCAGCGACTACCAGGACATCGACCCCCTCTTCGGCGATCTCGACGTCTTCGACGAGCTGCTCGCCGGCGTCCACGCGCGCGGCATGCGGCTGATCATGGACCTGGTGGTCAACCACAGCTCCGACGAGCACCCGTGGTTCCTGGAGAGCCGCAGCGGCAAGGCCTCCCCCAAGCGCGACTGGTACTGGTGGCGGCCGCCCCGCGAGGGCATGGAGCCCGGGGCGCCCGGTGCCGAACCGACCAACTGGGCCGCCGCCTTCGGCGGGTCGGCCTGGGAGTTCGACGCGCGCACCGGCGAGTACTACCTGCATCTGTTCTCCCGCAAGCAGCCCGACCTGAACTGGGAGAACGAGCAGGTCCGCGAGGCGGTGTACACGATGATGCGGTGGTGGCTGGACCGCGGAGTGGACGGCTTCCGGATGGACGTCATCAACATGATCTCCAAGGACCCCGCGCTCCCCGACGGCCGGGTGTCGGACCGCGGGGTCTTCCCCGACGGCGCGGCCGGCTACGTCAACGGCCCGCGCGTCCACGAGTTCCTGCAGGAGATGCACGAGCGGGTCTTCGCCGGCCGGGACGCGGTGCTCACCGTCGGCGAGATGCCCGGCGTGACCATCGAGGAGGCCGTCCTCTTCACCGATCCGCGGCGGCGCGAACTCGACATGGTCTTCCAGTTCGACCATGTCTGGGCCGACCGGGGCGAGGACCCGTGGCAGCTCGTCCCGCTGAAACTCACCCGTCTCAAGGCCATCCTCGGACGCTGGCAGGCGGGCCTCGCCGAACGCGGCTGGAACAGCCTCTACTGGAACAACCACGACCAGCCCCGCGCCGTCTCTCGCTACGGCGACGACGGCCCCGCCCACCGCGTCGCCTCCGCGAAGATGCTCGGCACCGTACTGCACCTGCACCGCGGCACGCCCTACGTGTACCAGGGCGAGGAACTCGGCATGACGAACCACCCGTTCGAGACCATCGCCGACTTCCGCGACATCGAGGCGCTCGGACAGTACGCCGAGGCGACGCGGAAGGAGGGCCGTACGCCGGAGGAGGTGCTGACCGTGCTGCGCGCCCGGGGGCGCGACAACGCGCGCACACCGATGCAGTGGGACACCTCGCCGCACGCCGGTTTCACCACCGGCCGGCCCTGGCTCGCCGTCAACCCCAACCACGACCGGATCAACGCCGCCGCCCAGTACGAGGACCCCGACTCCGTCTACCACTACTACCGCAGGCTGATCGAACTGCGGCACACCGAACCGGCCGTGGCCGACGGTGACTTCCGCATGCTCCTGCCGCACGACGAACGCGTCTACGCCTTCACCCGCCGCCTCGGGGCGACCGAACTCCTGGTCCTCGGCAACTTCACCGGTACCCCGGTGAAACCCGACCTCCCGGACGCCCCCGCCTGGTCCTCCGCCGACCTCCTCCTCACCAACCTCGCTCCCCCACCCCCCGACCTCACCCTGGCCCCGTGGCAGGCGGTGGTGTACCGGCGGAGGGTGGAGGGCTGAGGCCGACGACCACCGGCCTCTCGGACCGGAGGGAGGCGCGGGGCGACGGGGTAGGAAAGGCGACATGGGACTCGGGATCTACGTACTGGATCGCCGAGGCAGGCAAATCAGTTACCTGCCTGATGACACGGAGTGCACTGCCAGGAACGCGTGCACTTCCGCGCCCCCGGACAGCATGCGCCGCGGTGTCATGGTTCACGGGGACACAACGTTCAACAGACTCCAACTCGCAGGACTGGTCGAAGAGTTGGAAGCGTTGGAAGCGCCGTCCCGAGTGATCGACGACATTCTCGAAGCCGCACGATTCGCCAGGGACAGGAGCTATTACCTGTTCATAGCGGGCGACTGACTTCGACCTTCCCCGGTGGTCCGCCGACCGAGTCGGCGGACCACCGGCCCGAGTACCCGGGCCGGCCCTGACGGTCATCCTGCTGGCGTCAAGCCGTATCCATCCGGTCGCACTGGCGCACCGGCGGGGTCGGAGGCGCGTGCCGGACAGCGCGGTACGGGCGTCGTACGGGTACGGAAGCACGGCCCGGACGCCGTGCGGTCGTCACCGAGTACGACGGGACGCCGCACGGCGCAATCACAGCCCACTGAGCACGTCGGGCTCAGCCCGTCACACCGTGATGCGCAGCCAGGTATCACCCGCGCGGAGCCAAAGCGTGCCGTCGCGGCCCTGACCGCAGCGGAGGACGACCCGGCCGGGAACGTCGAGTACGCGCCTGTCGGTCACCGTCCAGGTGGTGTCGCCGAGTTCGGCGCGGTCGAGCGTGACGGTGCGCTGATTGTGGTCGCGACGGGTCAATACCGCCCGGTTGCCGTGGACCGCGAACCCGTCAGGGTCGCTGACGGGACAGGGGTACGTCACCGTTTCGCCGGTGGCCGGGGAGACGCGGGTGAGGTAGGTGCCTCGACTGCCGCTGCCCGTGTACCAGGCCAGCCATACCTCCTCGCCGTCGGTCGCGGCCGTGCAGCCTTCCAGCGCAGGCTGGGGCAGCCGGCCCCGTGGACTCCACAGCGCACGGCCGTCGGTGTCCCAACCGGCGAGTCCGGCCGCGGACTCGGGGTGTCCCCCGAAGATGCCTTCGTCCCCATGGGTCGTCCAGACCCGTCCGTGGCGGTCGCTCACGAGAGTGCGGACGTCGTCGCCGATGCAGAACTGCCCCTCGGGTGCGCCCGACGCGGAGTAGACCACGGCGTTGGGCGCCCAGACACCGCTGGTCCTGTTCCGTGCCGTACGTCCGCTCACCAGTAGGAACCGTGAGTTCGGGAGTAGGGCCAGGTGACTGGACCAGACGCCAATGTTTTCCACCGTGATGCGCCGCTCCCCCTGTCCCGTGACGGTGACCAGCTCACCGGGGCAGGCGCCTGCCGGCCGCCATCCGACCCAACCCTTGATGTAGGGGGTTTGTTCCAGGTACCGCCGATGGACCAGCAGGACCGAGAGTTCGCAGTCCGGTCCGACGCTCCAGCACAGTGCTTTGCGTCCTTGCCGGATGTCGGCGGCGGACACGCTCCACACCTCGTGCACGGGGGGTTCGGTGGGATCGCTCGTCGAATGACTCGTCATCTAGATGGGTCACCTCAGGGACTCCGGAGGCCGACGCCGTCCGAAGGTCCCCACGGTACGGGCCGGGGCGGCGGTGTCCCACCCGTTTTTGTACGGGCGTTGTACGGCTTCGCTCACGTGTCCCCGTGCGCGCGGCTCGCGTTGGACATGGCCCGGGAGCGGGTGTGAATGCGGGCGGAAAGGGCGTGAGGGCCGTGAGTACGGTGCGGGAGACGCGGGGCGGCGGCGGTCGGGTGGCGAACAGGAAGGACGAGGGCGGGGGTGACCTTCCGGGGGCGTGGGCTGCGTACGGGAGATTGCTCCAGCATCTGCGGAAGCGGGCCGGGTTGAACCAGCAGCAGTTCGGTGAGGCCATCGGCTACTCCCTGGAGCAGGCCACAATCACTCAGCTCCCGTCCCCGGCCCCGCAGGTCGGCTCGGTGGAGCAGGGCCGGCGCCCGGCCAAGGCGGCGTTCACGCGCGCCGCGGACCGGGTGCTGGAGGCGGGCGGAGTGCTGGAGGTGCTCCAGGACGAGGTGGACCGGGCGAAACTGCCGCGCTTTTTCCGTAACTTCGCGCTCATGGAGGCGGAGGCGGTGAGCCGGTTCGACTACGAACCACAACTGGTGCCGGGGTTGTTGCAGACGGAGGAGTATGCACGGGCCCTGTTTGCTGGTCACTGCCCGCCGCTCGGCGAAGATGTCATCGACCAGCGCACCGAGGCACGCCTGAGTCGGCAGAAGCTGCCGACGCGGCTACCACTCGCGGAGTTGTCGTTCATCATCAACGAGGAGGCACTGCGCGATCCGGTGGGCTGCCCGGAGGTGATGCGTGCACAGTGGCTTCAACTGCTGGAGCTGGCTGCGCTGCGGAACGTGGAGGTACAGGTCATGCCCGCCATGCGCGGCTTCCACCCCGGCAAGAACGGTCCATTCGTGGTGGTGGAGACGCGCGAGCACAAGCACCTCGGCTACTTCGAATCCCAAGGTGTCGGATGCGTCCTCACAGAGCCCGCCGAGGTCAGTACCTTCGCCTTGCGATATGGCAAGCTGCGATCGCAGGCCTTGAACGTCGAGGAATCTGCACGACTCATCGAGCGGATGGCGGGAGAGACATGAGCGTGGAGCAGATGGCCGAGCACGTGGACGGGCTGCACTGGTTCAGGAGCAGCTACAGCGGATCGGACGGCGGGAACTGCGTGGAGGTGGCTGCCGCCCTGGACGCCGTGTACGTACGGGACTCGAAGATTACGGGTGACGGACCGATGCTGCGCGTCGGCCGGGGCCAATGGGCGGTGTTCGTGGCGCGCGCGGCGGGATAGCTTCGACCAGGGGCTCCAAGGAACCGTGGCGCGGTGGCGACCGGAGCCCGGTGGCAAGCCGCGGCAGTCCGGGTGCCGCCCGTCACGCCTCGTCGGCGGCCAGCGCGACGAGTTCGTTCCACACCTCTCGCTGGATGTCCTGGAACAGCCGCTCCTCGCCCTCGGCGACCCAGACGCCGAAGGCCACGCCGAAGACCGTCACCCCGGACTGCGCGGCGAGGCGGGCGGTCACCTCGGGGACGCCGCGGGCGCGGAGGGCGGCGGTCATGGACGTGGCCAGGCCCGCCGCCTTCAGCAGTTCGCGTTCGCGCAGGGCGGGGTTCTCCTCGACGATCGCCTGCCGCTGCCGGGAGAAGGGGCGGCGTTCGTCCGAGAAGTGCGGGGCCAGGGCGGTCAGGGCTGACCGGACCGTCTCGAACGGTGAGGCGTCCGGTGCCGCCGCGGCCACGCCGTCGAGGAGCGCCTTCTCCAGCAGTTCCTGGCCGCCGAACAGCACCTCGCGCTTGTCGGCGAAGTGGCGGAAGAAGGTCCGCTCGGTGAGGCCGACGGCCTGCGCGATGTCCGCGGCGGTGGTCCTCTCGTAGCCGCGGCTCGTGTAGAGGTCCATCGCCGCCGCCTGCAGTCGTTCCCGTGTCCCGGGTTCCCAGCGCACCATGCGGCTCAGTCTAGTGATGACAGGTACTGACATAAGAGCTACAGTGATGTCAGCGACCGACGTCAGTCACTGACGTCACTTGTTCCACGGCTCCCTGGTGAGCCTCGAAGGAGACCATTCCCATGCGCGTTTTCGTCACCGGAGCTTCCGGCTGGATCGGTTCTGCCGTGGTCGACGAGCTGCTGGCCGCGGGCCACGAGGTGGAGGGGCTCGCCCGCTCCGAGGCCTCGGCCGCCTCGCTCGCCGCGAAGGGCGTCCGGGTCCGCCGCGGTGACCTCGACGACCTCGACGGCATCCGGGCGGGCGCCGAGGCCGCCGAGGCCGTCATCCACCTCGCCAACAAGCACGACTTCACCCGCCCCGCCGACACCGCCCGCGCCGAACGGGAGGCCGTACGGACGATCGGCGACGCCCTCACCGGTTCGGGCCGCCCCTTCCTGCTGGCCTCCGGCGTCGCCGGCATGTCGCAGGGCCGCAAGGTGACCGAGGAGGACCCGTCGCCGTTCCACGGCCCGGACTCCCCCCGGGGCGGCAGCGAGAACCTCGCGCTGGAGTACGTCGGCCGCGGCGTGCACACGGTGAGCGTGCGCTACTCCACCACCGTGCACGGCGAGGGCGACCACGGCTTCCTCGCGGTCCTGACCGCCGTCGCCCGGGAGAAGGGAGTCGCGGGCTACGTCGGCGAGGGCACGAACCGCTGGCCCGCGGTGCACCGCTCGGACGCGGCGCGGATCACCCGCCTGGGACTGGAGAAGGCCCCGGCGGGGACGCTCCTGCACGCGGTGGGCGAGGAGGGCGTCCCCACGCGGGAGATCGCGGAGGCCATCGGGCGGGGGCTGGGCGTCCCCGTCGCCTCGATCGCGCCCGAGGACGTCCAGGACCACTTCGGCTGGATCGGCCCGATCTTCGCCCTGGACATCCTCGCCTCGAGCACGCGCACCCAGGAACTGCTGGGCTGGACGCCGAGCGGGCCGAGCCTCGTCGAGGACCTGGACGCGGGGCACTACTTCCGCGCCTGACGCACCCCGGCGGGCGGAGGCCGCCGGCTCAGCCGTCCCAGGTCCAGTCCGCCACCTCCGGCAGGTCCACCCCGTGCTCGCGGATCCACTCGTGGTGCCGCAGCCGGGCGTCCTGCATCTCCTGGCGGACGGCGGCGGCACGGACGGCGAGGCCGGGGACGCGGTCGATGACGTCCATGACCAGGCGGTACCGGTCGAGGTCGTTCTGGACGACCATGTCGAACGGGGTGGTCGTGGTGCCGCGCTCCTTGTAGCCGCGCACGTGCAGGTGCTCGTGGCCGTCGCGGCGGTAGGCGAGGCGGTGGATGAGCCACGGGTAGCCGTGGTAGGCGAAGATCACCGGCTTGTCGGAGGTGAAGACGCCGTCGTACTCGAAGTCGCTCATGCCGTGCGGGTGTTCCTCGGCGGGGAGCAGCCGGGCGATGTCGACGACGTTGACCACGCGGACGGCGAGGTCGGGCAGGTGGCCGCGGAGCAACTGGGCGGCGGCGAGGGTCTCCTGGGTGGGGACGTCCCCCGCGCAGGCGAGCACCACGTCGGGTTCCCGGGTGCCGTCCTCGGTGCCCGCCCAGTCCCAGACGCCGAGGCCGCGGGCGCAGTGGACGCGGGCCTCCTCCATGCTCAGCCAGTCGAAGCAGGGCTGCTTGCCGGCGACGATCACGTTGACGTAGTTCCTGCTGCGCAGGGCGTGGTCGGCGACCGAGAGCAGGGTGTTGGCGTCCGGCGGGAAGTAGACCCGTACGGCTTCGGGGCTCTTGTTGAGGATGTGGTCGACGAAGCCGGGGTCCTGGTGGGAGAAGCCGTTGTGGTCCTGTCGCCAGACGTGTGAGGTGAGCAGGTAGTTGAGGCTCGCGATGGGGGCGCGCCAGTCCAGGCGGCGGGTGGTGCGCAGCCATTTGACGTGCTGGTTGACCATCGAGTCGACGATGTGGACGAAGGCCTCGTAGCAGGAGAACAGCCCGTGCCGGCCGGTGAGGAGGTAGCCCTCCAGCCAGCCCTGGCAGGTGTGTTCGGAGAGGATCTCCATCACCCGGCCGTGCCGGTCGAGGTTCTCGTCCACGGGGCGGGTCTCCGCCTGCCACGCCTTGCCGCTGGCCTCGTAGACGGCCTGGAGGCGGTTGGAGGCGGTCTCGTCGGGGCCGACGAGGCGGAAGTCGCGGCGTTCGGCGGTGGCGGCCATGACGTCCTCGAGGAGGTCGCCGAGGACGCGGGTGGGTTCGTGCAGGGTGGCGCCGGGCTTGTCGACGGGGACGGCGTGCTTCTCCAGAGGCGGCAGCGGCAGTGTGCGCAGCAGCAGACCGCCGTTGGCGCGCGGGGTCGCGCCGAGGCGGCGCTCCCCCTCCGGGACGCAGGCCAGGACCTCGGGCCGGGGCGCGCCCTGGGCGTCGAACAGTTCCTCGGGGCGGTAGGAGCGCAGCCAGCTCTCCAGTTGGCGCAGGTGCTCGGGGTTGTCGCGGACTGCGGCGAGCGGGACCTGGTGGGCGCGCCAGGTGCCCTCGACGGGGAGGCCGTCGACCTCGGCGGGCCCGGTCCAGCCCTTGGGGGTGCGCAGCACGATCATCGGCCAGCGGGGGCGCTCGGTGACGCCGTCCTCACGGGCGGCGCGCTGGAGGGCGGTGATGCGGTCCAGGGCGGTGTCCATCGCGCCGGCCATCGCGCGGTGGACGGCGGCGGGGTCCTCGCCGGTGACGTGGAGGGGGTCGTGGCCGTAGCCGCGCAGCAGTTCGTCGAGTTCCTCCTCGGGGAGGCGGGCCAGGACCGTGGGGTTGGCGATCTTGTAGCCGTTGAGGTGGAGAACGGGCAGGACGGCGCCGTCGTGGACGGGGTCGAGGAACTTGTTGGAGTGCCACGAGGCGGCGAGCGGCCCGGTCTCCGCCTCGCCGTCGCCGATCACGCAGGTGACGAGGAGGCCGGGGTTGTCGAGGGCGGCGCCGTAGGCGTGGGAGAGGGCGTAGCCGAGTTCGCCGCCCTCGTGGATCGAGCCGGGGGTCTCGGGGGCGACGTGGCTGGGGATGCCGCCGGGGAAGGAGAACTGCTTGAAGAGGCGGGCCATGCCGGCGGCGTCACGGGTGACGTCGGGATAGGTCTCGGTGTACGAGCCCTCCAGCCAGCTGTTGGCGACGACGGCGGGGCCGCCGTGGCCGGGGCCCCAGATGCAGAGGGCGTCGAGGTCGCGGTCGCGGATGACGCGGTTGAGGTGGGTGTGGACGAGGTTGAGGCCGGGCGAGGTGCCCCAGTGGCCCAGCAGCCGAGGCTTGACGTGTTCGGGGCGCAGCGGCTCGGTGAGCAGCGGGTTGGCCATGAGGTAGATCTGGCCGACGGCGAGGTAGTTGGCCGCGCGCCAGTGGGCGTCGAGGGCGGCGAGGTCCTCCTCGGTGAGGGCGGTGGGCGGCGGGGTGGTGTCGTCGGGGGGCATGGGGGGCCTTCCGGGTCGGGGCGGACGGTTCCACCTTGCGTGGGTTCCCCGGGTACCCGCGAGGGCCGGTCGGCCCCACTCGGATGGCGGCGGCGGGTTTACGCCACGGCCGTGCGGCCCGGGGTACGCGTCCGGGCCGCAGCTCTCGTCCGGGCCGGGGGCACGCCCCGGCCCGGGGGCACGCCCCGGCCGCCCGCCCCGGTCGCAACCTCCGTGCAACCTGCCGCGGCGTTCAATCGCGTGCGGGAGCCGTGGCACCACCGTGCCCACCGGGGTGCCGGGATGCCGGGGACGAAGGACGGGAGTGACCTCATGGAGGACGCCGACCGGGACGTGGAGAGCGTGCCGCGGGTGGCGCTGACGCCCGCCGCCGGGGAGCTGCTGCGGCGGCTCCGGGCGGAGCACGGGCCGCTCATGTTCCACCAGTCGGGCGGCTGCTGCGACGGCAGCGCCCCCATGTGCTATCCGGAGGGCGAGTTCCGCACCGGCGGCTCGGACGTGCTGCTCGCCGAGCTGGAGGTGGACGGAGTCGGCGAGCCGGTCGGGTTCTGGATGTCCCGCAGCCAGTACGAGGTGTGGGCGCACACCCGGCTGATCGTGGACGTCGTTCCGGGACGCGGCAGCGGGTTCTCCCTGGAGGCACCCGAAGGAGTGCGTTTTCTGATCCGTTCCCGCGTCGTCGACGCGTAGCCGCCGTGCGCGTCGCCCCCGTCTGGTGGACTGCCCCTCGCCCTCCCGGCTTATTCCTGTGATGAGCCGGTGAGTTGACGATACGTCAGCACATGTGTGCGGACGGCCAGGCAGCCACCAGTTCCCAGGGGGTACTCGTGACGCGTTACCGGCATTTCCGGACCGGAGCCCGGCTCCGGATCAGACCCAGTGGGCGGTTCGGGATCCGCCCCGGGGCCCGGCTCACCACCGTTCTCGCCCAGCTCTCCGTCCTCGGCACGCTGGCCGGCGCCACCCTCGCGGGCGCGGCGCCCGCCGGCGCCGTACAGCGCGCGAGCGAGGTCTCGCCCGGTGTCACCTACCGGGACTTCGACCTCGCCGCCGCCCACGGGACGGCCCACGTCCATCTGCTCACCGTCGACCTGGCCGATCCGCACGTCCGTGTCGACCTGCTCTACCCGGGGTCCGTCGCCGCCCGTGCCTCCGTGTCGCGGATGGCCGCCTCCGCGGGGGCCGTCGCCGGTGTCAACGGCGATTTCTTCCACATCAGCGAGGCCCAGCACCCGGGGGTGCCGGTGACCGGCGCCCCGGTCGGCCCGGCGGTGGCGGACGGCCGGCCCCTGAAGGCGGCGGTGCCGCGCGCCCAGCGCTTCGGTCCGGCGCTGCCCTCGGGGGGCAGCACCGAGGACGTGCTCGGCGTCGGCACCGACGAACTCGCGCGGCTGGACCGGCTGTCCCTGTCCGGGACGGTGCGCTCGGCGGCCGACGGATCGCTGCCGCTGCGCGGGCTCAACCAGTACGCGCTGCCCGAGGGCTCGGTCGGGGCGTACACCGCCGACTGGGGCAGTGCCTCGCGGCGGCGGGCGGTGTGCGGCACGGACAGCTCGCGTGCGGCGCCCTGCGCATCGGACACCTACGAGGTCACCGTGCGCGACGGACGGGTCGTCTCGACGGCGGACTCCCCCGGTTCCGGGGCGGTCGCCGAGAGCACGACGGTGCTGGTGGGGCGCGAGGCGGGAGCCCAGTGGCTGCGCAAGCTGTCGGTGGGCGAGCAGGTCACCGTGGAACAGCGGCTCGTGGCGGCGAAGGCGGGCGCGCCCTACCGGTTCGCCGTCGGCGGCGCGGTACTGCGCCGGGACGGCCGGAATCTGCCGGGGCTGGACGACTCGGCGTCGACGGTCCGCACGGCGCTGGGCATCGCGGACGGCGGGAAGCGGCTGCTGCTGCTCGCCCTGGACGGCTCGGCGGCGTACCGGTCCGGGCTGACGGTCGCCGAGGTGGCCGCGGAGCTGGGACGGCTGGGGGCCTCGGACGCGCTCGGGACGGACGGCGGCGGGTCCTCGGCCCTGGTGGCGCGCGGTGCCGGGGGCGGGGCGCCCGTCGTGCGGAACCACCCCTCGGACGGGTCGGAGCGGGCGGTCGCCAACGGGGTGGGTGTGTTCGCCGTCGGCGGGTGACCTTTGGGCGCAGGGCTCCGGGGTGGGTCCCCGGAGCCGCTCACGGGCGCAGGCTGCTGACGATGTCCGCCGTGGCCAGCAGGCCGTTGTGGATCGTGGGCGCCATGCTGGAGCTCGCCAGGAGGAAGCCCAGCAGGGCGCAGACCAGCGCGTGCGAGACCTTCAGGCCCCCGTTGCGGAGGAAGATCACCGCAAGGATCGTCAGCAGCAGCACCATCGAGATGGAAATGGCCATGGTCACCCTCCTCCGCAACGTCCGCTTCGCGGCGTTCGGCCGCAAGTGTGGCGTAGCGGAGGGTTCGTCCGGGCGGCTGACGTGTCCGCCGAACGAGTGGTGTCCCGGCCGGTGGCGGGTTCGCATCGGTTCGCGGACACGCCCCGGGGTGGCGCCCGCCTACGCGGGCGGACGCAGGTCGGCGAGCGTGGCCAGCCGCTCGCGGTGGGCGCCCGCCGTGCCGTAGGCGAGCGAGTCGGCCTTGGCCCGCTTGAGGTAGAGGTGGGCCGGGTGCTCCCAGGTCATGCCGATCCCGCCGTGGAGCTGGACGGCCTCCTCGGCCGCGTGCACGGCGACGCCCGCGGCGTACGCCTGGGCGAGGACCACCGCGAGGTCGCCCTCCGCGCTTCCGGTGGCGAGGGCGTCGGCGGCGTTGCGCGCGGCGGCGCGCAGGTTGACGACCTCCAGCCACAGCGCGGCCAGCCGGTGCTTGAGCGCCTGGAAGCCGCCGACCGGGCGGTTGAACTGCTTGCGGTCCTTCAGGTACCGGACCGTCTCCGTCAGGCACCAGTCGGCGAGGCCGAGCTGCTCGGAGGCGAGCAGTCCCGCCCCGGCCCGCAGGGCGCGGCGCACGGCGGGCTCCGCCTCGCCGAGGCGGCGGGCGGGCGCGGCGTCGAGGACGATCCGGGCCACGGGCCGGGTGAGGTCGAGGGAGAGCTGTGCGGTGACGTCCGCCTCGGCCGCGGCCACCGCGTACAGGCCGCCGTCCTCGGCGGGGACGAGGAGGACGTCGGCGGCGGTGGCGTCGGCGACGGCGGTCAGTTCGCCGTGCAGCGTGCCGTTCTCCCGGCGCACCGCGGGGAAGGGGGCGTGCGGGGCGGTGTGCAGCCCGACGGCCAGCGTCCCGACCGTGGCACCCGAGGCGAGGTCGCCGAGCAGGTCGCCCGCGGGGCTGCCGGGCTCGCCGGCCGCGCAGGCCAGCAGTGCCTCCGTGGCGACGACGGCGCTGGTCAGGTAGGGCACGGGGGCGACCGCACGCCCCAGTTCCTCCAGGACGACGGCGGCCTCGCGGTGGGTGGCACCCTGGCCGCCGAGTGCCTCGGGCACCAGGAGTCCGGCCAGGCCCATGCCCTCGGTGAGCGCCTTCCACAGCTTGGCGTCGTGCGGGGCCTCCGACTCGGTGCGGGCGAGGACGCCCGCCGGGTCGCAGTGGTCGGTGAGCAGGTCGCGGACGGCGGCGCGCAGCGCCTCCTCCTCCTCGGAGTGGAGCAGGTCGGGCTGTGTGCTCATCGGGCCAGGTCCTTCCAGGCGACGTCCTTGTCGGTGCGCGGTTCGGCGGGCAGGCCGAGGACGCGCTCGGCGACGATGTTGAGCAGCACCTCGCTGGTGCCGCCCTCGATGCTGTTGCCCTTGGAGCGGAGGTAGCGGTAGCCGGCCTCGCGGCCGGTGAAGTCGACGAGTTCGGGCCGCCGCATGGTCCAGTCGTCGTACAACAGGCCCTCCTCTCCGAGGAGTTCGACCTCCAGGCCGCTGATCTCCTGGTTGAGGCGGGCGAAGGCGAGCTTCATGCCGGCGCCCTCGGGGCCGGGCTGCCCGGCGACGAGCTGCTGGCGCAGCCGTTCGGCGGTGAGGCGGGAGACCTCGGCGTCCACCCACAGTTTCAGCAGCCGCTGGTGCAGGTCGTGGGTGCGCAGTTCGGGGCGTTCGCGCCAGGTCCTGGCGACGGGGCCGATCATGCCGCCCTCGCGGGGCAGCCGCATGCCGCCGATGGCGACGCGCTCGTTGTTCAGGGTGGTCTGGGCGACCCGCCAGCCCTCGCCGACCGCGCCGAGCCGACGGGAGTCGGGGATGCGGACGCCGGTGAGGAAGACCTCGTTGAACTCGGCCTCGCCGGTGATCTGCCGCAGCGGGCGGACCTCGACACCGGGGTCGGTCATGTCGCACACGAAGTAGGTGATGCCGCGGTGCTTGGGCACCGCGGGGTCGGTGCGGGCGATGAGGATGGCCCAGCGGGCGAGGTGGGCGCTGGACGTCCACACCTTCTGTCCGTCGACGACCCAGTCTCCCCCGTCCCCGGGCACGGCGCGGGTGCCGAGCGCGGCCAGGTCGGAGCCGGCGCCGGGTTCGCTGAAGAGCTGGCACCACACCTCCTCGCCGGTCCACAGCGGGCGCAGGAAGCGCCGCCGCTGCTCGGGCGTGCCGTACTGGAGAATGGTGGGCGCGGCCATGCCGAGGCCGATGCCGATGCGCCGGGAGTCGTTGTCGGGGGCGCCGGCGGCCTCCAGCTCGGCGTCGACGACGGCCTGCAGGGAGCGGGGGGCGCCGAGGCCGCCGAGGCCCTCGGGGTAGTGCACCCAGGCCAGGCCCGCGTCGAACCGGGCGCGCAGGAAGTCGAGCCGGTCGGTTCCGGCGGGCGGGTGGGCGGCCAGGAACTCGCGGGTGAGGGCGCGCAGTCGGGCCGCGTCGAGGACGGCGGGGGCGGCGGGGGTGTCCGGCATGGTTCAGGCTCCGTTCGCCTCGGTGGGCAGGACGACGACGCGGCCGGTGGTGACGCCGTCGGCGACCCGTTGTACCGCGGCCGCCGCGCCCTCGAGCGGCACCCGCTCGCTCACCAGGGGGGCGATCGCGCCCTTGGCGGCCAGTTCGGTGAGCTGCTCGTGGCAGTGCCGGACCAGGTCGGGGTTCTTGGTGTTGTACAGGCCCCAGTGCAGGCCGAGGATCGCGTAGTTCTTGACGAGGGCGTGGTTGAGCGCCGGGCTGGGGATCGTGCCGCTCGCGAAGCCGAGGACGACGATGCGGCCCTCGAAGGCGACGAGCTTGGCGGACTGGGCGTAGGCCGTGCCGCCGACCGGGTCGTAGATCACGTCGGCGCCCCGTCCGCCGGTGGCCTCCTTGACGGCGGCCACGACGTCCTCGGCGCGGCGGTCGACGACCAGGTCGCAGCCGAGCCCGCGGGCGACGGCGGCCTTCTCGGCGCCGCCGACGACGCCGATGACCGTGGCCCCGGCCGCCTTGCCGAGCTGGACGGCGGCGCTGCCGACCCCGCCGGCGGCGGCGTGCACGAGCAGGGTCTCCCCGGCCTGGAGGCGGGCCCGGCGGTGCAGGCCGAACCAGCCGGTCTGGTAGCCGATGTGCAGCGCGGCGGCCTCGGCGTTGTCGAGGGTGCCGGGGGCGGGCAGGAGGGCGGCCGCGTCCGCGAGGGCGTACTCGGCGAAGCCGCCGTGTGGGAGGGCGGGGGTGGCGAGGACGCGGCGGCCGTCCTCGGTCTCGCCGCAGATCTCGACGCCGGGGGTGAAGGGCAGGGGCGGGCGGACCTGGTACTGGCCGCGGCAGAGGAGGGCGTCGGGGAAGTTGACGTTGGCGGCCAGCACCTTGAGCAGTACCTGGCCGTCGGCGGGGGTGGGCGGCTCGGCGTCCGTGAGGCGCATGGCCTCGCCGGGTTCGCCGTTCTCGTGCACCTGCCATACCTGCATGCGGGGGCCTCCGGGGGTGCGGGCGTTTTCTGCATACTAAGCGGTCGCTTGCCCCTGTGGGGTGCCCCCGGGAGAGTTTTTTTCGCCCCGCCGCCCCTACCCGCCCCGTCCTCGGGGGCCCCGCCCCCCGGGACCCCCGAAAAGGTCGCGCGGTTCCCCGCGCCCCTGTCAAGGTCGCCGGGACGGGCGGGCGCGGACGTGCATGCGTTCGCCCTGGGGGCCGAACAGGCTCAGGAACTCCGCCGGGCCCTCCCCCGTCGAACCGAACCAGTGCGGCACCCGCGTGTCGAACTCCGCCGCCTCCCCGGGCCCGAGCACGACGTCGTGCTCGCCGAGGACCAGACGCAGCTTCCCGGACATGACGTACAGCCACTCGTAGCCCTCGTGGGTGCGCGGATGCGGCTCGGAGGCCCGCTGCGGCTCCAGCACCTTGAACGCCTGCAGCCCGCCGGGCTGGCGGGTGAGCGGCCAGTACGTGCGGCCGAACCGCGCGATCGGCTCCGCACGCACCCGGGGGTCCCCCACCCGCGGCGCGCCCACCAGCTCGTCCAGCGGCACCTGGTGCGCCCGCGCGATCGGCAGCAGCAGCTCCAGGGAAGGCTTGCGCAGCCCCGACTCCAGCCGGGACAGGGTGCTCACCGAGATGCCGGTCGCCTCCGACAGCGCGGCGAGCGTGGCGCCGCGTTCCTTGCGGATCCGTCGCAGCCGGGGGCCCACCTCGGCGAGCACCTCGTCCGTGTCGTCACTCCCGGGTACGTCGTCCCGCGCATCGTCACTCATGCCTTCATTGCAGATTCGGCAAGTGCGTTTGTCAATACGGTGGGGCTCGGCGACGCTGCCCGTGGAGGTGGTCACCATGACCGAGACGCACGGAACACACGACACACACCCCGACCGCTACGAGGTCCTCGTCGTCGGTGGCGGCGCGGCCGGGCTCTCCGCCGGGCTGGTCCTCGGCCGGGCCCGGCGCCGGACGCTCGTCGTGGACGCGGGCGAGCCGCGCAACGCGCCCGCCGCGCACATGCAGGGCTATCTGTCCCGGGACGGCATGCCGCCGGCCGAGCTCCTGGCCGCGGGCCGTGCGGAGATCGCCCGGTACGGGACGGTCGAGCTGGTCACGGACCGGGTCGTCGACCTGGCCCGGGACGGGGCGGAGGGCGGGGCGCCCCTCGGCTTCACCGCCCACCTCGCCGGAGGACGGACCGTCCGCGCCCGGCGGGTCCTCGTGGCGACCGGGCTGAAGGACGAACTGCCGCCCGTGCCCGGCGTGGCCGAGCGCTGGGGCCGTGACGTGCTGCACTGCCCGTACTGCCACGGCTGGGAGGTGCGTGACGAGGCCTTCGGCGTGCTCGCCACCTCGCCGATGAGCGTCCACCAGGCACTGCTCGTCAGTCACTGGTCGAAGGACACCACGCTGTTCCTGAACGGCGTGGCCGAGGCGGACCTGTCCGACGAGGAGCTGCGCCGGCTCGCCGCGGCGGGCGTGGACGTCGTCCCGGGCGGGGTCGCCGGCCTGGTGGTCGAGGACGACCGGATCACCGGCGTGCGGCTGGCCGACGGCTCGGTGCACGCACGGTCCGTGGTCTTCGTGGCGCCCCGCATGGTGCCGCGCACCGGCCTTCTGGAGAAGCTGGGCGCCGAGCTGCGCGAGACCCCGGTGGGCGCCTGCCCGGTGGTGGACGAGACGGGGCGCACGACGGTGCCGGGGGTGTGGGCCGCGGGCAACGCGACCCTCGTCGCCCAGCAGGTGGTCAACGCGGCGAGCACCGGGTACACGGCGGCGGCCGCGGTCAACGCCGAGCTGGTCTTCGAGGACATCGACGCCCGGGTCGGCGTGACGCGGACCGGCGGGACCGGCAGGACCGCCGAGGCCGCCGAGGCCGCCGAGGCCGCCGCCGAGGTGTAGGCCCCCGCGTCCCGGTGCACCATGACTGCATGCTGCTGCACCGGCTCGCCCGTGTGTCCCGGGAGGTCGCGGCCACCTCGGCGCGCTCCCGCAAGACGGCCCTGCTCGCCGAGTTGTTCCGGGCCGCCGAGCCGGAGGACGTGCCCGTCGTCATCCCCTATCTCGCGGGCCGGCTGCCGCAGGGCCGGCTGGGCATCGGCTGGAAGCTGCTCGGCACCCCGGTCCCGCCGGCCGACGAGCCCTCGCTGACCGTGCGTGAGGTCGACGCGCGGCTGACCGCGATCGGCGCCGTCACCGGCACCGGCTCGCAGACCGCGCGCGGCCGGCTGCTGGGGGCGCTGATGGCGGCGGCCACCGAGGAGGAGCAGCGTTTCCTGGTGGGTCTGCTCACCGGGGAGGTGCGGCAGGGCGCGCTGGACGCGCTCGCCGCGGAGGGGCTGGCCGCGGCGACCGGCGCGGCCCCCGCGGACGTGCGGCGGGCGGTGATGCTGGCCGGGTCGCTGCAGACGGTCGCGCGGGCGCTGCTGGCGGAGGGCCCCTCGGCGCTGGGGGCGTTCCGGCTCACCGTGGGCCGCCCGGTGCTGCCGATGCTCGCGCACACCGCCTCCTCGGTCACCTCGGCGGTGGAGAAGCTGGGCGCCTGCGCGGTGGAGGAGAAGCTGGACGGCATCCGGGTCCAGGTCCACCGGGACGGCGAGGTGGTGCGCGTGTACACCCGCACCCTCGACGACATCACCGACCGGCTGCCCGAAGTCAGCGCGGCGGCAAGGGAGTTGACCCAGGGCCGGTTCGTCCTGGACGGCGAGGTGATCGCGCTGGACGAGGAGGGGCGGCCCCGTTCCTTCCAGGAGACCGCGGGCCGGGTGGGCTCGCGGGTGGACGTGGACCGGGCGGCCGCCGCCGTGCCGGTCTCCCCCGTCTTCTTCGACGTGCTGTCGGTGGACGGACGCGACCTGCTGGATCTGCCCTTGGCCGAGCGGCACACGGAGCTGGCGCGTCTGGTCCCGGAGCCGCTGCGGGTGCGGCGGGTGGTGGTGACGGGGCCTGAGGAGAGCGCGCGGGCCGAGGCGTTCCTCGCCGCCACGCTGGAGCGCGGGCACGAGGGAGTGGTCGTCAAGTCGCTGGACGCCCCCTACAGCGCGGGCCGGCGCGGCGCCTCCTGGCTGAAGGTGAAGCCGGTGCACACCCTGGACCTGGTGGTGCTGGCCGCCGAGTGGGGGCACGGCCGGCGCACCGGAAGGCTCTCCAACCTCCATCTGGGCGCCCGGGGCGAGGACGGTTCGCTGGTGATGCTCGGCAAGACGTTCAAGGGCATGACGGACACGATGCTCGCCTGGCAGACCGAGCGGCTGAGCGAACTGGCCGTCGAGGAGCACCGCTGGGGGTTCACGGTCCGGCCCGAACTCGTCGTGGAGATCGCGTACGACGGGCTGCAGCGCTCCACCCGCTATCCGGCCGGCGTCACGCTGCGGTTCGCGCGGGTGCTGCGCTACCGGGAGGACAAGCGCCCGGAGGAGGCGGACACGGTGGAGACGCTGCTCGCGGCGCACCCCGGGGTGGCACCGTGACCCGGCCGGGGGACACCGAGGGGGCCGGTGCGGCGCGCCACCGGCGCAGTGCCGGGCTGCTGCTGTTCCGCCGTGCCGCGGACGGCGGCACCGAGGTGCTGCTCGGCCACATGGGCGGTCCGTACTACGCCCGCAAGGAGGCCGGGGCGTGGACCGTGCCGAAGGGCGAGTACCCGCCCGAGGAGCCCCCTTGGGAGGCGGCCCGCAGGGAGTTCGAGGAGGAGCTGGGGCTGCCGCCCCCGGACGGCACGGCGGTGCCCCTGGGCGAGGTGCGGCAGGCCGGCGGCAAGGTCGTCACGGCGTGGGCGGTGCGCGCCGACCTGGACCCGGCGACGGTGGTGCCGGGAACGTTCGGGATGGAGTGGCCGCCGCGCTCGGGGCGCCGGCAGGAGTTCCCCGAGCTGGACCGGGTGCGCTGGTTCCCCCTGGCCGAGGCACGCGTGGTGATCGTGAAGGCGCAGGCCGCGTTTCTCGACCGGCTCGCGGAGCACTCGGACGGAGGGTGAGCCGTCCGGGTCATGTCCCGGGAGCCGCCCGACGAGAAACGAGCCGTGCCCGCGTTGCGGCGCCCACCGGGGCGCGGGAGGGTCGAGACACAGCCTGCCCAGGAGGTCACAGCCATGCCCCTCGCGACCGTGAACCCGGCGACCGGTGAGACGCTCAGGACGTTCGACGCCCTGGACGCGGAGGAGGTCGAGCGCAGGCTCGCCGCCGCCGAGGCCGCGTTCCGCACCCACCGCACCACGTCCTTCGCCGAGCGGGCCCGGCTGCTGCGTGCCGCCGCCGATCTGCTGGAGGCGGACGAGCGGGAGATCGCGGAGGTGATGACCACCGAGATGGGCAAGCCGGTCACCCAGGCCCGCGCCGAGGCCGCCAAGTGCGTCAAGGCGATGCGCTGGTACGCCGACCACGCCGAGGGGCTCCTCGCCGACGAGGAGCCTGCCGAGGCCGATGTGAAGGACTCGGGCGCCTCGCGGGCGTTCGTGCGCTACCGGCCGCTCGGCCCGGTGCTCGCGGTGATGCCGTGGAACTTCCCGCTGTGGCAGGTGATCCGGTTCGCCGCGCCCGCGCTGATGGCGGGGAACGTCGGCCTGCTCAAGCACGCCTCGAACGTGCCGCAGACCGCGCTGTACCTGGAGGAGCTGTTCCGCCGGGCGGGATACCCGGAGGGCTGCTTCCAGACGCTGCTGATCGGCTCCAAGGAGGTCGAGGGCGTCCTGCGCGACCCGCGCGTGGTCGCGGCGACGCTGACCGGCAGCGAGCCGGCGGGCCGTTCGGTGGCAGCGGTGGCCGGGGACGAGATCAAGAAGACGGTGCTGGAGCTGGGCGGCAGCGACCCCTTCGTCGTGATGCCGTCCGCCGATCTCGACCGGGCGGCCGAGGTGGCGGTGACCGCGCGGGTGCAGAACAACGGGCAGTCGTGCATCGCCGCGAAGCGGTTCATCGTGCACACCGATGTCTACGACGCCTTCGCGCAGCGGTTCACGGCCGCGATGAAGGCGCTGAAGGTGGGCGATCCGATGGACGAGGAGACCCAGGTCGGGCCGGTCGCCTCGGAGCGGGGCCGGGCGGACCTGGAGGAGCTGGTGGAGGACGCCGTCGAGCACGGCGCCACGGTGCTGTGCGGTGGCGAACGTCCGGACGGGCCCGGCTGGTACTACCCGCCGACCGTGCTGGCCGACATCACGCCCGGGATGCGCGTGCACCACGAGGAGACGTTCGGGCCGGTCGCCACGCTGTACCGGGCGGCGGACCTCGACGAGGCGGTGGCGATCGCCAACGACTCCCCCTTCGGCCTGAGTTCGAACGTGTGGACGCGCGAGGAGGCGGACGTGGACCGCTTCGTGCGGGACCTGGAGGCGGGTGCCGTGTACGTCAACGGCATGACGGCCTCGCATCCGGCCTTCCCGTTCGGCGGGATCAAGCGGTCCGGGTACGGCCGTGAGCTGTCCGGGCACGGAATCCGGGAGTTCTGCAACATCACCGCGGTCTGGCAGGGGGCGTGAGCGTTCCGCGGCTACGATCGCTGTCGTGAACCGCGAAGTGACCCTGCCTCTCATCGTCGACGACCGCGGCACGTTGCAGGTGGCGGCCGCCGACGTCAGCAAGCTGCTGCGCACGGTCGGCGGCCGGTGGCTCCACCTCGTGGAGTCCGGGCAGGGCGGACTCGACGAGGACACCGTGGCGGCACTGACCATCGAACTGGCCAAGCTGGCCGACCGGATCGACGTGGCCTGCATCGCCCACAGCAGCGGAACCCCGACCTGACCTTCCGGGCCGGGCGGTCGCCGCCGTGGGCGGGGCCACGGCGGCCCGCTTCCATGGGCGGCCGCTCGCTAGCGGATCGGCATCCCCGACAGCGTGCGGGCGATCACCAGGCGCTGGATCTCGCTGGTGCCCTCGAAGATCGTGTAGATCGCCGCGTCGCGGTGCATCCGCTCCACCGGGTACTCCCGGGTGTAGCCGTTGCCGCCGAGGATCTGCACGGCCTGCGCGGTGACCTTCTTCGCCGTCTCACTCGCGAACAGCTTGGACATCGAGCCCTCGGCCGCCGTGAACGGCCTGCCGTTGACCGCCATCCAGGAGGCCCGCCACACCAGCAGCCGGGCCGCGTCGATGGAGGTCCGCATGTCGGCGAGCTGGAAGGCGACGCCCTGGTTGTCGATGATGGGCCGGCCGAACTGCTGACGGGTCTTGGCGTAGTCCAGGGCGACCTCGTAGGCGGCCCGGGCGGTGCCGACGGCCATCGCGCCGACCGCGGGGCGGGAGGCCTCGAAGGTGGCCATCGCCGCGTTCTTCACGCGCTCGCCGCCCTGCTTCGCCTTCTCGCGGGCCCGGGCGAGGCGCTCGTCGAGCTTCTCCTTGCCGCCGAGCAGGCAGGAGCCGGGGACGCGCACGTCGTCGAGGACGACCTCGGCGGTGTGCGAGGCACGGATGCCGTGTTTCTTGAACTTCTGCCCCTGGGAGCAGCCGGGTGTGCCCGGCGGGATGATGAAGGAGGCGTGGCCCTTGGAGCCCAGCTCCGGGTCGACGGAGGCGACGACGACGTGGACGCCTGCGATGCCGCCGTTGGTCGCCCAGGTCTTGGTTCCGTTGATCACCCACTCGTCCTTGGCCTCGTCGTAGACGGCGCGGGTGCGCAGGGAGGCGACGTCGGAGCCGGCGTCGGGCTCGGAGGAGCAGAACGCGGCGACCTTGACGTCGTTCGCGTCGCCGTACATCTGGGGGATCCAGGTGCCGATCTGCTCCTCGGTGCCGTTGGCGAGGACGCCGACGGCGGCGAGGCCGGTGCCGACGATGGACAGGGCGATGCCCGCGTCGCCCCAGAACAGCTCCTCCATGGCCATGGGGATGCCGAGACCGGTGGGGTCGAAGTACTGCTGGGCGTAGAAGTCGAGGGAGTAGATGCCGACCTTGGCGGCCTCCTGGATGACAGGCCAGGGGGTCTCCTCGCGCTCGTCCCACTCGGCGGCCGCGGGCCGGATCACGTCGGCGGCGAAGCCGTGGAGCCAGTCCCGGACCTCGCGCTGTTCCTCGCTCAGCTCCATGGTGAACTCGGCCATGTCCCCTCCAGTGCTGCGGTAGCCTCTCACTAGCTATGTTACTAGCGGTAACTCGGAGTCTGTTACCGACGAGTAGGAAAAGTCAACTCCCAGGCCCGGACGGGCCGCGACCTGCACTCGCGCCGACGGCCGTTCGAGGTCGGACCGCCGGGCAGTGCTACTTTGCGCAGGCGTCACCGAAACACGACGGGTGGGGAGAGACCATGGAGACCACGCAGCGGAGCGATCACCAGACATCCGCCGACCGCCGCCGGCGCGAGCTGCTGGAGGCCGCCGACCGGGTGGTCCTCCGCGACGGTCCCGGCGCCTCGATGAACGCCATCGCCGCCGAGGCAGGCATCACCAAGCCCATCCTCTACCGCCACTTCGGCGACAAGGGCGGGCTGTACGCCGCCCTGGCCAAGCGGCACACCGACGCGCTGCTCGCCTCGCTGCGGGCCGCGCTGGACGCCCCCGCCGAGCGCCGGGAGCGGGTGGAGGCCACGCTCGACACCTACCTCGCCGCGATCGAGGCCCGGCCGCAGGTCTACCGGTTCCTCATGCACCCCGCGGAGGGCGGCCCCCAGCAGCCCGCCGAGGCCGGCTTCGACACCGGCCGCAACTCCATCCCCGTGCTGCGCCGCATGGGCGAGGAGCTGGGCCAGGTCATCGAGGAACGGCTCGACCTCGGCCCCGGCACCCAGCAGCTCGCCCGCATGTGGGGCCACGGCATCGTCGGCATGATGCATGCCGCCGGAGACTGGTGGCTGGGCGAACGCCCCTGCCCCCGCGCCGAGTTGGTGCGCGCCCTGGCCGACCTGCTGTGGGGCAGGCTGGCCGCGGCGGGCGACCGGGTCGGCGGTCCCGGATTCTGAACTCCCGTTCCGGCGGCCGCCCCGGCCGGTCACCGGTCCGCCCAGCCGGCCCGCGCCGCCTGCCGCATCACCCGCCGGTGGCGCCACCCCCGCACCCGGTCCACGTACAGCTCGCCCCCGAGGTGGTCGTGCTCGTGCTGGAGGCACCGCGCGAACCAGCCGGTGCCCTCCACCCGCAGCGGCTCCCCGGTGACCGTACGGCCCTCCAGCACCGTACGGTCGTACCGCGGGGTCGCCGCCTCCAGGCCGGGCAGCGAGAGGCACCCCTCGGGGCCGCGCACGCTCACCCCGTCCCTCGCCACCAGCCGGGGGTTCACCAGGTGCCCCAGGTGGCGCACCCCCTCGTCGTCCTCGCAGTCGAAGACGAACACCCGCAGCGGCTCGCCGACCTGGTGGGCGGCCAGGCCCACACCCCGTGCCGCGTACATGGTGGCGAACATGTCCTCGACGAGCGCGGCCAGTTCGGGCCCGAACGCGGTCACCTCCGCGCCGGGCGCGCGCAGCACCGGGTCTCCGAGCAGGGTCAGGGGCCGGACGCGTCCGCGGACGCCCGGCAGGGAACGATGTCGCATGGCGGTCAGCGTACGGTTTCCCCTGCACCCCGCCGGAAGCGCCGAGGACCGTTCCGCCCGCGCCGTACCGGTCCGGGATTCGGGTGTGCGAATGGATCTCGATAGGCTGACGTCCATCACGTTGCCGACAGGCTTCCGGGCGGCGCGTACCAGAGAGGATCGAGAACTGATGGCAGGCAACTCGGACCCGCTCTCGCCGCGGGCCAAGCTGGCCGTGACCGCCGGCAAGGCGGTCGCAGCGGCCTCGCGCGCCGCGGGGCGCGGCAGCGGTTCGGTGATCGGCGGCAAGGTGGCGCTCAGACTCGACCCCGACCTGCTGGCCCGGCTCGCCCAGAACCTGGACGTCGTCCTCGTGTCGGCGACCAACGGCAAGACCACCACCACCCGGCTGATCGCGGAGGCGCTGCGCGCCGCCGGCCCGGTGGTGTCCAACGCGCTCGGCGCCAACATGCCGGCCGGCATCACCTCCGCGCTGGCGGGCGGCTCGGAGTCGAAGTACGGCGTCATCGAGGTCGACGAGAAGTACCTCGCCGGCGTGGCCCGGGACACCGACCCCAAGTGCATCGCGCTGCTCAACCTCTCCCGCGACCAGCTCGACCGGGCCGCCGAGACCCGCATGCTGGCGGAGAACTGGCGCGAGGGACTGGCCGGTTCCAAGGCGGTGATCGTCGCCAACGCGGACGACCCGCTGGTGGTGTGGGCCGCCTCCTCCTCCCCCAACGTGATCTGGGTCGCGGCGGGACAGATGTGGAAGGACGACGCCTGGTCCTGCCCCTCCTGCGGCGGTGTGATGCAGCGGCCGGGCGACGACTGGTTCTGCGGCGAGTGCGGCTTCCGCCGCCCGGTGCCGAGCTGGGCGCTCTCCGGCGACCACGTCCTGGACCCGCACGGCTCCGCCTGGCCCATCCACCTCCAGCTCCCGGGCCGCGCCAACAAGGCCAACGCCGCCTCCTCCGCGGCCGTCGCCGCCGTCTTCGGTGTGCCGCCGCAGGTGGCGCTGGAGCGGATGTACCAGGTGCAGGCGGTGGCCGGCCGCTACGACGTGGTGCAGTTCCAGGGCCGCGACCTGCGGCTGCTGCTGGCGAAGAACCCGGCCGGCTGGCTGGAGACGTTCTCGCTGATCGACCCGCCGCCCACCCCCGTGATCCTCTCGGTCAACGCGCGCGGCGCCGACGGCACCGACACCTCCTGGCTGTGGGACGTGGACTACACCCGGCTCACCGGCCACCCGATCTTCGTGCTCGGCGACCGCAAGCTGGACCTCGCCGTACGCCTCGAGGTCGCGAACCAGTCCTTCCAGGTGTGCGACAGCCTCGACCAGGCGGTGCAGGCCGCCCCGCCCGGCCGGATCGAGGTCATCGCGAACTACACCGCCTTCCAGGACCTGCGCCGCCGCGTCGGCAACTGACCTCGAGCGATCTTCCAAGGATGAGCATGAGCGACAACCAACTGCGGCTGGTGTGGATCTACCCCGACCTGCTGAGCACCTACGGCGACCAGGGCAACGCGCTGGTCGTGGAGCGCCGGGCGCGCCAGCGCGGGCTCGACGTGGCCCGGCTCGACGTGCGCAGCGACCAGCCGATCCCCACCTCCGGCGACATCTACCTCATCGGCGGCGGCGAGGACCGGCCGCAGCGGCTGGCCGCCGAGCGGCTGCGCCGCGACGGCGGACTGCACCGGGCGGTGGGCAACGGCGCGATCGTCTTCTCCGTCTGCGCCGGCTACCAGATCCTCGGCCACGAGTTCGTCAACGACCTCGGGCAGCGCGAGTCGGGCCTCGGCCTGCTCGACGTGGTCTCGGTGCGCGGCGAGGGCGAGCGGTGCGTGGGCGACGTGCTCGGCGACATCGACCCCCGGCTCGGGCTGCCCCCGCTGACCGGCTTCGAGAACCACCAGGGCGTCACCCACCTCGGCCCCGGCGCGCGTCCCTTCGCCCAGGTCAAGCTCGGCAAGGGCAACGGCACGGGGGACGGCACGGAGGGCGCGTACAACGACACCGTGTTCGGCACGTACATGCACGGGCCGGTGCTCGCCCGCAATCCGCTCATCGCGGACCTGCTGCTGAAGCTGGCCCTCGACGTGAACGCGCTGCCCCCGGTGGACGACCGCTGGTACGAGGCCCTGCGCGGCGAGCGCATCGCGGCGGCGCAGCAGCCCGCGTGAACGGTTCTCCCCACACCCCGCGCGGGGCCCTTCTGTCGGGCTCCGCGCACAGGTGAGCGGGGGCGTCCAGCACGCGGACGCACGGTTCGGTCCCGCCCCCCTGTGCCGCTAGGGTGGCGGGGATCGAACCGGACGGCGTGGTCCGGGTCCCCGGCCCCCGGGCCCACGTGGAGAAGGTAATTCGGGCGATGCGCATTGGTGTCCTCACGTCCGGCGGCGACTGCCCCGGCCTGAACGCCGTCATCCGGTCCGTCGTGCACCGAGCCGTCGTCGACCACGGCGACGAGGTCATCGGCTTCCGCGACGGCTGGCGGGGCCTCCTGGAGTGCGACTACCTCAAGCTCGACCTCGACGCGGTGGGCGGCATCCTCGCCCGTGGCGGCACCATCCTCGGTTCCTCCCGGGTCCGGCCCGAGCACCTGCGGGACGGCGTGGAGCGGGCCCGGGGCCACCTCGAGGAACTCGGTCTCGACGCGGTCATCCCGATCGGCGGCGAGGGCACCCTGAAGGCGGCCCGGCTGCTGTCCGACGCCGGCCTGCCGATCGTCGGCGTGCCGAAGACCATCGACAACGACATCGCGGTCACGGACGTCACCTTCGGATTCGACACCGCGGTGGGCGTCGCCACGGAGGCGCTGGACCGGCTGAAGACCACCGCCGAGTCCCACCAGCGAGTGCTCATCGTGGAGGTCATGGGCCGCCACACCGGCTGGATCGCGCTGCACTCCGGGATGGCGGCCGGCGCGCACGCCATCGTCGTCCCCGAGCGCCCCTTCGACATCGACGAGTTGACCGCGAAGGTCGGCGAGCGGTTCTCCGCGGGCAAGCGCTTCGCGATCGTCGTGGCCGCCGAGGGCGCCAAGCCGAAGGCGGGCGGCATGGACTTCGACGAGGGCGGCAAGGACGTCTACGGGCACGAGCGGTTCGCCGGCATCGCCCGTCAGCTCGCCCTCGAACTGGAGGAGCGCCTCGGCAAGGAGGCCCGCCCCGTCATCCTCGGCCACGTCCAGCGCGGCGGGACGCCGACGGCCTACGACAGGGTGCTGGCCACCCGCTTCGGCTGGCACGCGGTGGAGGCGGTGCACCGCGGCGAGTTCGGGATGATGACCGCGCTGCGCGGCACCGACATCCACATGGTGCCGCTCGCGGAGGCCGTGGAGACGCTCAAGACGGTGCCCGACGAGCGGTACGCGGAAGCGGAGTGCGTCCTGTAGCGGACTCCCCGGCATGACCTCGCCCCCGGTCGCGGACGCGACCGGGGGCGGTTCTACTCTTGGTTCGGACAGACAGCGCCCAACCCCCACGAATCAGGAGCCGGCGGATGGAGCACAGCGGCCACGGCATGGTCATGGATCTGCCGCCGTTCACGCTGGGCCGGGGCCTTCACTGGTCGGCGGACCCGTTCTTCCTCGTCGCCTGCCTGTTGGGACTCGCCCTCTACGGCTGGGGCGTCGCCCGGCTGCTGCGGCGCGGCGACGCGTGGCCGGTGGGCCGCACGGTCTCCTTCGCCGTCGGTGTGCTGACCGTCGCGCTGATGATGTGCACGCGGCTGAACGACTACGGCATGGTCATGTTCAGCGTGCACATGGTGCAGCACATGGTGATCAGCATGCTCTCCCCCATCCTGATCCTGCTCGGGGCGCCGATCACGCTGGCGCTGCGCGCGCTGCCGACGGCGGGGCACGGTCGCAAGGGTCCGCGCGAGCTGCTCCTGATGCTGCTGCACAGCCACTACATGCGGATCGTCACGCACCCGGCGTTCACGATCCCGCTGTTCATCGCGAGCCTGTACGGGCTGTACTTCACGCCGCTCTTCGACTTCCTGATGGAGTCCAGGACCGGGCACGCGGCGATGATGGTGCACTTCCTCGCGGTGGGCCTGGTGTTCTTCTGGCCGATCATGGGCGTGGACCCGGGCCCGCACCGGCCCGGTTATCTGATGCGGATGCTGGAGCTGTTCGCGGGCATGCCCTTCCACGCCTTCTTCGGCATCGCGCTGATGATGGGCTCGACGCCGATGGTCGGCACGTACGAGAACCCGCCGGCCTCGCTCGGCATCGACGCGCTGGCGGACCAGACCTCGGCGGGCGGCATCGCCTGGGCGTTCAGCGAGGTGCCCTCGGTGCTGGTGCTGCTGGCGCTGCTGTTCCAGTGGTACCGCTCGGAGCAGCGGCAGGCCCGGCGCACGGACCGGGCGGCGGAGCGGGACGGCGACGCGGAGCTGGCGGCGTACAACGCGTACCTGGCCTCGCTGAACGCGCGCGGGAACTGAGCGCGCCCCTTCGCATGACGGCACCGGCGGTGCTCCGGACGGGCGGCGGATTCCTCGGTGGGAATGCGCCGCCCCTGTCTTTTCCGGGGTGGTGCGCCGGGTTCCTGCCAAGAGCCTCGTTCACCCCGTGCGCCTCGGCGGCACGCTCTACGCTCTGCGGTCATACGTTCGACGGGGGGCGGACGCGGCGTTCTCACGCCCGCGTCCGCCCCTTCGCCGTACGTGATCCCGTTCCGTCTTCGCCTGTCGCTCTGGAGAGAGACCGATGAAACTCGCCACCCGTCTCGCGCTCACCACCACGGCCGTCGCCGCCGTGGCCGCCGGCACCTTTTTAGGAGTGACGACCGGCACGGCCGCGGCCACCGGCACCGGTACCGTTCCGCCCGTGCCCAGCGCGGTGAAGGTCCCGGACGGCAACAGGCTCACCGGTGTCTTCGCCGCCGAGGGTGTGCAGACGTACACGTGCACCGACGGCGCCTGGAAGCTCCTGGAGCCCGCCGCCACCCTCAGTGCCGCGCACGACAGGTCCCACCGCCCCGTGGCCCTGCACTCCCGCGGCCCCGTCTGGGTCTCCACGGTGGACGGCAGCGCCGTCAACGCCGCCTCGGTCGCCTCCTCGCCGAGGGACGGCGCCGTCGACGAACTCCTCCTCCGCGCCACCGCCACCCGCGGTTCCGGGGTGTTCGCCGACGTCTCCTACATCCAGCGTCTGGGCACCAGGGGCGGGCTCGCCCCCAGTGCCGCCTGCAGCGGCGGCGACCAGAAGAGCGTCCCGTACTCCGCCACCTACGTCTTCTACAAGCCGTCCGCGTGAAGCGGTGACGGGACGGGGCCGCGGTCGCCCGGTTCCCCCCGCCCGGGAAGGGGCGCATGATGAGGGGAACGAACCCGTGAGGAGGGTGTGATGCCCGGTTCCACGAAGGCGATGGGGGTGATCACCGTCGGCGGGCTGGTGGTCGTCACCGCCTACACGGTGACGCTCGGCAGCAACGGCTGGCTGTGGTTCGGCTGGGTGCTCCTCGTCCTGATCACACTCGGCATGGTCGCCTCCCACGGCACCTGAGGCCGCCGGCCCCTGGGGCGTGTTTCGAAAGTAGCGCCGTCCGCCCTGGAGGGCGGGTTCGGCGGCGTCTGGTGCGTGCGATCGCAAGGCGGAGGGTCGCCCCGATACTGGATGTATCGGGGTGATCCCGACAACGCGGCTGGGGGTCCCCCCTCTGGGGGAGTGCGTGCCAGGCGTCGCCGAACAGGCGGGACTTTCGAAACACGCCCTACGGCTCCCGGGGCAGCCGGGCTCCCGAGTGGACGCCCGGCTGATACTTCGGGAGCCGTGCGGTGATCTTCATACCGGCGCCGGCCGCGGTCTCGATCACGAGGCCGTGGTCGTCGCCGTACACCTGGCGCAGCCGGTCGTCGACGTTGGACAGCCCGATGCCGCCGGAGGGGCTGGTCTCCCCGGCGAGGATGCGGCGCAGCAGCGCGGGATCCATGCCCGGGCCGTCGTCCTCGATCACGACGAGGGCCTCGGCGCCCGCGTCCTGCGCGGTGATGCTGATGTGCCGTTTGTCGGCGGTGCCCTCCAGGCCGTGCTTGACGGCGTTCTCCACCAGCGGCTGCAGGCACAGGAACGGCAGCGCGACGGGCAGCACCTCGGGGGCGATCTGCAGGGTGACGGAGAGCCGGTCGCCGAAGCGGGCCCGGACCAGGGCGAGGTAGTGGTCGATGGCGTGGAGTTCCTCGGCGAGCGTGGTGAAGTCGCCGTGCCGGCGGAACGAGTAGCGGGTGAAGTCGGCGAATTCCAGCAGCAGTTCGCGGGCGCGTTCGGGGTCGGTGCGGACGAAGGACGCGATCACCGCGAGCGAGTTGAAGATGAAGTGCGGGGAGATCTGGGCGCGCAGGGCCTTGATCTCGGCCTCGATGAGCCGGGTGCGGGAGCGGTCGAGGTCGGCCAGTTCGAGCTGGACGGAGACCCAGCGGGCGACCTCGCCGGCGGCACGGACCAGGACGGCGGACTCGCGGGGCGCACAGGCCACCAGAGCGCCGTGCACCCGGTCGTCGACGGTGAGCGGGGCGATCACCGCCCAGCGCACCGGGCAGTCGGGGACGTCGCAGCGCAGCCGGAACGCCTCGCCGCGGCCGGTGTCCAGCGGGCCGCCGAGCCGCTGGAGGATCTCCTCGCGATGGTGCTCCCCCACTCCCTCCCAGGTCAGTACCGTCTCACGGTCGGTCAGGCAGAGCGCGTCCGTGCCGAGCAGGGTGCGCAGCCGCCGCGCGGACTTGCGGGCGGTCTCCCCGGTGAGGCCGGCGCGCAGCGGGGGCGCGGCGAGGGTGGCGTTGTGCAGGGTCTCGAAGGTGGCGTGCTCGACGGGGGTGCCGAGGCCGCCGAGGTTCTGCGGGCGGGCGGTGCGCCGGCCGAGCCAGAACCCGGCGGCGAGCAGCGGCAGCACGGCCACGCACAGTCCGGCGAGGAATCCGCTCATGTCCGTGCCTCCGTGCGCGGCCGGCCCCCGGTGAGCTGCTCGGGCAGGTGGAAGCGGGCGAGGATGGCGGCCGTCCCGGCCGGGACGCGGCCCGGGGTGGCCAGGGAGACCAGCACCATGGTGAGGAAGCCGAGCGGCACGGACCACAGCGCGGGCCAGGCGAGCAGGGCGTGCAGGGTGCCGGTGCCGGTGCCCGGGTAGCCGGCCATGGTGGCGGTGACCGCGGCGAAGGCCGAACCGCCGCCGACGACCATCCCGGCCGCCGCGCCGGGCGGGGTGAGCCGGCGCCACCAGATGCCGAGCACCAGCAGCGGGCAGAAGGAGGAGGCGGACACCGCGAAGGCGAGCCCGACCGCGTCGGCCACCGGCAGCCCGCCCACCAGCACGCTGGCCCCCAGCGGCACGGCCATCGCGAGCAGGGTGCCGAGCCGGAAGTGGCGTACGCCGCGGCTGGGCAGCACGTCCTGGGTGAGCACCCCGGCCACGGCCATGGTCAGTCCGGAGGCGGTGGAGAGGAACGCGGCGAAGGCGCCGCCCGCGACCAGCGCGCCGAGGAGGTCCGCGCCGAGGCCGCCGATGAGCCGTTCGGGCAGCAGCAGGACGGCGGCGTCGGCGTCGCCGGTCAGGGTGAGTTCGGGCGCGTAGAGGCGGCCGAGCGCGCCGTACAGGGGCGGCAGCAGGTAGAAGGCGCCGATGAGGCCGAGGACGGCGACGGTGGTGCGGCGGGCGGCGACGCCGTGCGGGCTGGTGTAGAAGCGGACGACGACGTGCGGCAGGCCCATGGTGCCGAGGAAGGTGGCGAGGATCAGTCCGTAGGTGGCGTACAGGGGGCGGTCCTCGCGGGCGGAGGCCAGCGAGCCGGACATGCCGCCGTCGCCGCCGCGTTCGGCGACGGGGACGGCGGCGCCCTCGGGGAGGGTGAGCCGGGTGCCGCCGGCGACGCGGTGGACACCGGCCGGGAGCGCGATCCGCTCCCCCGTGCGGCGGTGGCCGTCGACCGTGCCGGTGGCGGTCACCGTGAGGGGTTCGGTGAGGCGCAGGTCGAGGGTGGCGTCGACGCGTACGGTGCGCTGCGCGCGCAGGGCGGGGGGTTCGTCGAAGGCGCTGCGGGGTGCGCCGTCGCCCTGCCAGGCGAGCATCAGGAAGAGGGCGGGGACGAGCAGGGCGGTGAGCTTGAGCCAGTACTGGAAGGCCTGTACGAAGGTGATGCTGCGCATGCCGCCGGCGGCGACGATGACGACGACCACGAGCGCCACGACGATCCCGCCGAGCGGGGCGGGCGCCCCGGTGAACACGGCCAGTGTCAGCCCCGCGCCCTGCAGTTGGGGCAGCAGATAGAGCCAGCCGACGCCGACCACGAAGGCTCCGGCGAGCCGCCGCACCGGCTGGGAGGCGAGGCGGGCCTCCGCGAAGTCGGGCAGCGTGTAGGCGCCGGAGCGGCGCAGCGGGGCCGCGACGAAGAGCAGCAGCAGGAGGTATCCGGCGGTGTAGCCGACCGGGTACCAGAGCATGTCGGGGCCTTGGGTGAGGACGAGTCCCGCGATGCCGAGGAAGGAGGCGGCGGAGAGGTACTCGCCGCTGATCGCGGCGGCGTTGAGGCGGGGGCCGACGGTGCGGGAGGCGACGTAGAAGTCGGAGGTGGTGCGGGAGATGCGCAGGCCGAACGCGCCGACGAGGACGGTCGCGAGCACCACCAGGGCGACGGCGGTGACGGAGTAGGTGCGGTCCACGGCTCAGCGGTCCTCCACCAGCCGCACGAAGTCCCGCTCGTTGCGTTCGGCACGGCGCACGTACCAGCGGGCGAGCAGCACGAGGGGGGCGTAGAGGCCGAAGCCGAGCACGGCCCACTGCACCGCGCCGTCGTGCCGCAGGGTGGCGAACAGCAGCGGCAGCGGCCCCACGAGGAGCACGAGCACGGCGAGCACCACAAGGGCGGCGCGGAGCTGGGAGCGCATCAGGGAGCGGACGTAGGTGTGGCCGAGGGTGGTCTGTTCGTCGATCTCGGTGCGGGGCCGGTAGTGCGCGGAGGGGCGGCGGGTGCGGCGGGGCGGGCCGGTGACGACGACGCGGCGCTCGGTGGGATCCTGGGGCACGTCGTACTCCTCAGGTCGTGGTCCGGCGCATCAGCAGGTCCCGCAGTTCGCGGGTGTGCCGCCGGCTGACCTGGAGTTCCTCGCTGCCGACCAGGACGCTCACGGTCCCCGCGTCCAGCCGCAGTTCGACGACGTGGCGCAGGGCGACGAGGTGGCGGCGGTGGATGCGGACGAAGCCGCGGGCCCGCCAGCGCTCCTCCAGCGTGGAGAGGGGGATGCGGACGAGGTGGCTGCCCTGGGGGGTGTGCAGCCGGGCGTAGTCGCCCTGGGCCTCGACGTGGGTGATGTCCTCGACGGGCACGAAGCGGGTGACGCCGCCGAGTTCGACCGGTATGTGGTCGGGGTCGGGTTCGTGCACGGGTATGCGCGGCGGGGTGCCCTTGGCGGGCACGTCCTTGAGCTGCGCGGCCCGGCGGACCGCCTCCGCGAGCCGTTCCCGGCGCACCGGTTTGAGCACGTAGTCGACGGCCTTGAGGTCGAAGGCCTGGACGGCGAAGCCCTCGTGGGCGGTGACGAACACGACGAGCGGGGGGCGGGCGAACCCGGTGAGCAGCCGGGCCAGGTCGAGCCCGTCGAGGCCCGGCATGTGGATGTCGAGGAAGACGACGTCGATCGCGTCGGGCCCGTCGGGGCCGGACTCCAGGGCGCGGTTGATCCGGCGCAGCGCCTCGGTGGCGTCGCTCGCCCCCTCGGCGCCGGCGATCCTGGGGTCGGCGTTGAGCAGGTAGAGGAGCTCCTCGAGCGAGGGACGTTCGTCGTCGACGGCGAGAGCGCGCAGCATGAACGTGGAGTGTAGGGGCGTTTGGTTCGTTCGGACATGTGCCGAACGCGGAGGTTGTCGCTGGATACAGTGCGGCCATGAACAGCAGGCCGGGCGGTTTCGACGCACTCGACCGCCAGATCGTCACCGCGCTCACGGCGAACGCGCGGTCCAGCTTCGCGGAGATCGGCGCGGCGGTCGGACTGTCGGCGACGGCGGTCAAGCGCCGGGTGGACCGTCTGCGGGAGACGGGGGTGATCACCGGGTTCACGGCCACGGTGAAGCCCTCGGCGCTGGGCTGGCGCACGGAGGCGTACGTGGAGGTGTACTGCGAGGGGGCCGCGCCGCCGCGGCGGCTCGCGGAGGTGGTGCGCAACCATCCCGAGATCGCGGCGGCGATGACGGTGACGGGGGGCGCGGACGCGCTGCTGCACGTGCGGGCGCGGGACGTGGAGCACTTCGAGGAGGTGCTGGAGCGGATCCGGGTGGAGCCGTTCATCCGCAAGACGGTCAGCTGCATGGTCCTGTCCCACCTGCTGCCGGAGAGTCCGGAGGCGGGCGCGAGCCAGGCCGCTCCACAGGGGGCCGGGGCGGGGTCGCCCGGCCACGAGGAGGGCTGAGCGGACCGCGCGTACCGCTGGGCGGACGCACGCGTACCGGATATCGGATTGGCAAAGGAGGTCCGCCGCCCCTGTTGTCAGGGACCTCTCAGCGACAAGTATCCCCGTAGTCATCGGAAGATTCGTCACGATGTTCGGGGAGGTCCCTCTTGAGGGGTATGAGACCGACGAAGCGAGCCACCGTGCTCGGCTCCGCCGGAGCGCTCGTCACTGCGGCGGCACTGATAGCCGGGGCCGTGGCGGCACCGTCGGCGACCGCCGGCACGCGCCACGGCGACGGTCACGGCAACGGCAGCGAGGCCCGCGGCGCCTCGATCGCCGCCGCCCGGGCCGCCAAGGCCGGGATCGACTGGCGGGACTGCCCGGCCGACTGGGGGCTCGCCAAGCCGATCCAGTGCGGCTGGGTCAGCGTCCCCGTCGACTACGCCAAGCCGAACGGCAAGCAGATCGAGCTCGCCGTCGACCGCATCGGCAACACCGGCACCGCGAGCGAGCGCCAGGGCGCCCTCGTCTACAACCCGGGCGGACCCGGCGGCTCCGGACTGCGCTTCCCGGCCCGCGTCACCGCGAAGAACCCCGTCTGGGCCAAGGTCGCCAAGGCCTACGACTTCGTGGGCTTCGACCCGCGCGGCGTCGGCCACTCCGCGCCCATCTCCTGCCAGGACCCGCAGGAGTTCGTCAAGGCGCCCAAGGCGGACCCGGTGCCCGGCTCCGAGGCCGACAAGCGGGCCCAGCGCAAGCTGGCGCGCGAGTACGCCGAGGGCTGCGCCGAGCGCACCGACCGCGCCGTGCTGCAGCAGATGACGACCCCCAACACCGCCCGTGACCTGGACGTCGTCCGGGCCGCGCTCGGCGAGCGCAAGCTCAACTACCTGGGCGTCTCCTACGGCACCTACCTCGGCGCCGTCTACGGCACGCTCTTCCCGGGCCACCTGCGCCGCATGGTCGTCGACAGCGTGGTCAACCCCGAGCGGAGCAACATCTGGTACCAGGCCAACCTGAACCAGGACATCGCCTTCGAGGGCCGCTGGAAGGACTGGGAGGACTGGGTCGCCGAGAACGACGCCACCTACCACCTCGGCAACACCCGGGCCAAGGTCGAGCAGCAGTGGCTGAAGCTGCGCGCCACGGCCAAGAAGAACCCGCTCGGCGGGATCGTCGGCCCGGCGGAGCTGATCTCCTTCTTCCAGAGCGCCCCGTACTACGACTCCTCCTGGGCGCCGGTCGCCAAGGTGTTCAGCCAGTACGTCGCCGGCGACACCCAGGCGATGATCGACGCCGCCGCGCCCGACCTCACGGACACCGCGGGCAACATCTCCTCGGAGAACGGCAACGCCGTCTACACGGCCGTCGAGTGCACCGACGCCAAGTGGCCCACCGACTGGCGGACCTGGGACCGGGACAACACCCGGCTGCACAAGGACTACCCGTTCATGACCTGGGCCAACGCGTGGATGAACCTGCCGTGCGCGACCTGGCCGGTCAAGCAGCGCACCCCGGTCGAGGTCCGCTCGGCCAAGGACCTGCCGCCGGTGCTCATCGTGCAGTCCACCGAGGACGCCGCCACGCCGTACCCCGGCGCGGTCGAGCTGCACAAGCGGTTCAAGGGCTCGCGACTGATCACCGAGAAGGGCGCCGGCTCGCACGGTGTCACCGGACTGGTGAACCCCTGCATCAACGACAGGGTCGACACGTACCTGCTGACGGGGAGGACGGACCGCTCGGACGTGACGTGCGCCCCGCACGCCACACCGACTCCGTGACGGTGCGGTAGCCGCGTCCCGGTGACGCGGTGAGACGGGAGGGGGCGGCCGGACCACCGGCCGCCCCCTCCTTCCGTCACGTCCGCGTCGCTTCACGTCCGCGTCGTGTCACGTCGCGTCCGGGAAACGATGTCAGCTCAAGGGCATGCGCGGGAACCTGCGCTCCTTGGCCGCCTGCTCCGCCTGCTCCGCCTCCTCCGCCTTCACCACGGCCGCGTACTTGTCGACGTACTCCTGCTCGGAGAGCGACAGGATGGAGTACATGATCTCGTCGGTGATCGCGCGCAGGACCGCCTTCTCGTGCTCCATGCCGGCGTAGCGGGAGAAGTCCAGGGGCTTGCCGAAGCGGATGACCACGGGGTGGATGCGGGGGATCTTCCGGCCGGGCGGCTGCGCCTCGAAGGTGCCGATCATCGCGCACGGGACGACCGGGGCCCCCGCCCTGAGCGCCATCACGGCGACCCCGACCTTGCCCTTGTAGAGCCGTCCGTCGTGGGAGCGGGTGCCCTCCGGGTAGATGCCGAGCAGCTCGCCCTTGTTCAGCACGCCGAGCCCCTCCCGGATCGCGGCCTGCCCGGCGTCCTTGCCGGAGCGGTCGACGGGGATCTGCCCGGCGCTGCGGAAGAAGGCGGCCGTCAGCCGCCCCTTGATGCCGGGGCCGGTGAAGTACTCGGCCTTGGCGAGAAAGGTGATGCGCCGTTTGAGGACCGCGGGCATCAGGAAGTGGTCGGAGAACGACAGATGGTTGCCCGCGATGATCGCGGCACCGGAGTCCGGCACATGTTCGAGCCCCTCTATTCGGGGCCGGAACGTCAGCCGCAGCAGCGGGCCCAGAACCACGTATTTGAGCAGGTAGTAGAACACCGCGGCACTCCTCGCGTTCCCCGGGGAGCGATCAGTGTAGGTGGCGCGGGCGGCGGACGTAACCGCCATGCGGTCACTCTGCGTTGCTACTGACGAGTACCGACAGTTATCGGCCGCCGGGAGGAAGTGGTACGCGAGGTGCGACCGGCGTCCGGGCGACTCGAGGCCCGCGGTGGAGTGCCCCGAAGCTCTCCAACTCCTCCAACAGGGTGCGCGCCGCTTCACGGTGGGCGCCCGGTGTGACGGCGTCGAGGAGAACAGCCACTGGCACCGCGCCCGCCGGGCTCAGTGCCCGGAGCAGCCGCGCCAGCTCGTGTTGCTCGAGCGGGGTGCGGGTGTGGTGACCGTTCGCCGCGCACAGGCTGCCGCCGTCGCCGTCCGCGGCCCGGACGACACGCGCCCGGCGGTCGGTACGGAGGATGTCGGTGTCGGCGAGCGGACGCGGTGGGGCCGCGGGGGGCACGGGTTCGAAGCCCTCGGCGGTCCAGCGGCGCAGGGAGACGAGGGTGACACGGCGGGTGAGGCGGTCCGGCCGTGAGAAGGCGCGCAGGGTTTCCACGGGGGTGGCGAGCCCTTCGGGGAGAGTGGGGGGAAGGAGGCCGTCGGCGTCGGGGCCCGGCGCGGTGGCGGGGGCGTCGTGGTGCCGCAGCAGGGTGTCCAGGCTGCCGCGGCCGGTGAGCCGGTCCGGGTCGAGGTCGGCGATCAGGGACTCCAACTCGTAGCCGGCGTGGTGGTCCTGGCGGGGCACTCCCACGTTGACACTAGTCGCGGGCGCCGCCGTGGCGCTCTCGCCGACGTGGTAGTAGTCGGCCGGCCAGTACAGCAGGTCCCCGGGGCCGACATCGGCGGTGAACGACTCGGCGCGGTGGTCGGCGTAGTCGACCTTGGTCGAGACGGGTTCGTCCCACGGCCTGCGTGGCCAGAACCGCATCCGCTTGCGCCCGCGCAGGCCGAACATGAACGTGGCGAAGCGGTCCTTGTGCACACCGACCGGACTGTGTTCGTACGTACCGTGGAACAAGGTGGTGATGGCGCCCGTCAACGGCAGACCGACCCTGTCCCAGAGGCCGGCGAAGAAGTCCCGCTCGCACGACCAGAGGGCGGTGTCGAACGTGTGGAAACTGTTGATCACCAGGGCGTGCCTGCGGCCGTCGAGGCGAGCGGCGAGGCGGGCGTCGTACGCGTCGAAAGCACCGTCCTCGCCGGTGGGAAGCAGGTCGCCCGCCTCGTCCCGCTGGACACGCTCCACGGTGAACTGCACGTGGGGCGGCATGCGCCCCTCCGTGCGCGCGGACCGGCTGCCGTGCGCCGCCGCACGGAACACCTCCTCCGCCGCGAACGGAGCGGGGGAGGCGGACAGGGAGCGGAACAGCACCGGGGAACGGTCCCAGTACCGCTCGACGAAGGTGTCCCAGGAGAACTCCGTCTCCACCGCCACGCATTCGATCACGCCGTGTCCTCCCGTCCGTCCAGCTGCACGCCGCGCAGCGTGTACAGCTTCTCCAGCAGTGCCGTGACCGCCGCCTCCCGGCCCGGTCCGGCGACGGTGCACAGTTGCCGAACGGTGGGAGTGTCGCCCCGGCGCAGCCGAGCCACTACGCGCTCGCCCAGGGCGCCGCGTACCGAGAAGGCATGACCGCCGACCGCCCAGAGCCACGTGTCCCCCTCGTCCAGAGGCATGCGGACGACGGCGGAGGCCGGCCGCAGGCGGTCGTCCGGCGAGAGGCGGACGGAAGGCCGCGCGTCCGGCGCCGGCTCCAGTCCGGCGGCACTGACCCGTCGTGCCCATGCGGTGCCGAGCACACGGTCGAGCCCAGGCGCCTCGGTCGTCTCCCGCATCTCCTCGGCCGTGCGCGCGAGTTCGGGCACCACGGGTGCCCCCGGGATCTCATCGGGCGGGAGCGTCAGGTAGGGAACGTCATCTCTGCCCCGGCGCTCCTGCACCAGTCCGGCCACGGCGTCCTTGACCGCCGCGGTCAGCAGACGGGGATCACGGGCGACGCGCAGGCGCAGCGCCAGGGTCCGCGACCCGAAGCTCAGGCGGTGCGGTCGGCCCGCGGGCCGGTGGAGCAGGTCGCCCGGCCCGGCGGTGAGGGCACCCCCCGCCCGGGCGTCCCGGGGTACGGCGGTCACCGTGCCGTGCAGCACCCAGAGCAGGGTGGAGTGGAGCGGTTCGTGTGCGGGGGCGTCGTCCTCCGTGATCCCCTCCCCGAGGGCGAGTTCCGTGACGACCGGCAGGACGGGGTACCCGGCCCGCTCCCACAGGGGCGTGACCAGGGACCGTACCTGTGCCCACAGGACGGGGTCGAGGACGAGGGGCTGTTCCACGAGGAGCAGGTGGCCTCGGCCCTCCAACTCCTCGTCGAGCCGGGCGCCGTACTGTTCGGCGCTCGTGTCGTCCGGGCCGGGCAGCAGGTCTCCCGGGGCCCGGATACGGCCGCCGTCGACCAGGAAGCGGACGTCCGGGAGGGCCCGGAACCGGGTTCCGGCGCGGAACGGCCGGGCCGCCTCGATCATCGTCGTGTAGGCACGGTGGGCGTCGACGGCGTCCGGGCCGCCCGGTGCGGGCATCACCCCGGGCGTTCGTTCCCAGTACCGGGCGGTGAAGAGATCCCACGCGGATCCGCTCGGCCGGTTCGCGGCTGGTACCGGTCGCGCACGCGGGCCGCGTATCGGGCGAGCGGTTCCATCCTCAGACCGCGCCGCAGCGCGTCCACCCGGTCGGAGTGCTCCATGGGGCACGGTTCCAGATTTCCTTCCCTCAGGCGGAACTTGGTTCCGTACAGTTGCGGCCGGCCGTCCCGGATGCGCAGTGCGTCCGTCACGTAGGCCACCTGCCGCCGGGGCAGATCGCCCTCCCGGGCGGCCTGTTCGATGAGCCGAAGACACTCGTGCTGGAAGGCGGTCGGTCCCTCGGCGTGCTGGACGAGCCGACAGGCCGCAGCCGCCCCGGCCGGGCCGACCAGAGCCCGACCGGGCCAGCCGTGGCACTTCACGACGTCCTCCAGCCAGCGGATGGCCGCGGTGGTCAGGACACGAAGCCTGTCCTCGGTCTCCCGGTCGGTGAAACGGGATGCGGCCCAGCGGGCACGCAGTACCGCGTCCGTCCGGTCGATCCGCAGCAGTCGGCGCCGCACGTCGGCGTCAGGGGCCGGGCGGGGAAGCGGCTCCACGCGGATTCTCACGGTGCCGTGGTCCCAGAGGTAGACGACCCGTCGCGCCGCCTCCGGCCAGTCGAACCCGACCTCCCCGGTGCGCCGGCCGGAGAGCCGGACCCGCACACCGTCCGTGTCGTAGGTGTCGTGCGGATCCACGTGGCCGTACACGTACTCCACGGCGTCACGCAGCGCCACACCGAGTCCGGCCAGGTCACCGCCGCGACCGTCGCGCACGGCACTCGAGGGTGGCCACTGCGGAGGTGCCCCGATCGTCACGGCCGTGTGGGGCGGGCCGGTGCGCAGCAGCGGGCCGCCGGACACGCGGCGAAAGAAGTAGGGGACGTCCAGGCCGTCCAGCTGAGCGACCTCGTCCGGGCCGAAGACGGTGTCCGGGGCGGCCTCGTCGTGCGGGGCGCCGGTACGCGTGCCGGAGGGGGGTGCCGTGCCGGTGAGCCGGTCGGCGAGCGCCTCGGTGTACGCCGCTGTCGGTTTCAGCAGGACACGGACGTGGCCGTCCTGCTCCCCAGACGTCAAGAAGGCACGGATCGCCTCGTGGTGACGGCACATGAGGGCCCAGGCGTCGAACATCCCCCGGAGGAAGGAGGACAGGTACGGTGCGTATCCGGTGCGGCCCCGGGAGTCGGCGACGACCGTGCGGGTCCGGGTCCGCGCGCAGGGCCGGCTGCGCCTCTCCAGCCGCAGTCCACCACCGGCGGTCGCGGTGAAGTGGGTGACGGGACCGTCGATGCCGCACCAGCGGGCCTGGTCCTCGAGTCCCGGGTGGTGGTGGTCACCGGCCTCGGTGTCGGCGATCAGGCCGGTGTCGTAGAGGCCCGGCAACGGCGCGAGGAAGATCTCCAGATCGACCGGGTAGAGCATCGGTTCCCGTTGTCCGGGCCGAGTTCCGGACAGAACGTTCCCCTCCCCCAGGTCGGCGATGCCGAACCGGTGGGCGGCCGCGGCGAGGGCCCCGGCTCGCCGCCAGTAGCGTTCCGCCTGCCGGCGACCGAGTCTGGTCCCGGAGAGCCGCCGTCCGGGGATGGAGCGGATCACCCCCCACTGCGAGGGCTGCTCGACCCACTCCTGCCAGGTGTACTCGGACCGGTCGCGACCGGTGCCCGCCGTGCAGCGCAGGACAGGGAGGTCGACCGGCCCCGTGACGGGCGGCAGGGAATTGAGGAAGGCGAACACCGAGTTGTCGGAGGCGAGCAGGAGCAGTTCCCCACCGGGCGGACGAGGCTTGTAGGCGAGCGTGCCGCCACCGCTCATACGCACGCGCAGGACCCTGCGACGCCCGTTGTGCGTCTCCCCCGTCTGGGCCTCGATGCCTGTCACGGGTGGTCGCAGCGAGGGTCGGTCGAACCAGGGCCCGGTGACGTCCCGGGCGAGACGTTGCAGGAAGTGGTCCAGGAAGTCCGTCCAGCGGGCGTGCTGCTCGGCTGCCGCGTAGGGGACGCCCGCTGCGCAGGCGGTGAAGGCCTCGGTCACGAGCGGACCGAAGAGGTCGCCATCGGTCACGTCGAGCAGACCGGGCGCGAGGAGGTCGCCGTGGCGTCTCGTGGCCCGGCCGCACCAGGTGTCGAGGGCGTCGAGCAGTTCGGTGAGCGCGGAGAACCCGGGCCTGGCGAGGGTCGCCGCCAGGAGAGCCGCGTCGCCGTCCCCCTCCAGATACCGTTCGTGCACGAGCAGACCGTCGTCGGTGAGGCTCATCACCGCGGGGAACAACCGGCGGGTGGTGCCCGCCCGCACGGCTTCCACCACTTTCTCCGTGGCGACGGAGCCGTTCGGCCCCGGTTTCCTCGGACCGGTCGGCCGTGCCGCCTCCCACAAAGGCTCGGTCATGGTGTCGGACCTCCCCTGCGCGGTGCCGCCCCGCACGTCGCCGAGCGGCACCGCGTCCTGTCCAGTCGGGCTTACCGGCCGGGGCGGATCAGACGCAGTACCAGCCGATGCACGTGTTGGCCGCGGCACCGGTGCGGTCGGGGATCCGCTGCTCCAGTTCGCCGATCACCAGGTCGAGGTCCTCCTCGGCGGACGGCCGGCTCTCCGGGCGAGCCTGGGTGTCGTGGGCAGGTGCGTGAGTCATGGTTCCTCCAGGGTTGACTGGTTCCGCATGAGTCGTGCGTCGGACACACGGCGCTCCGGTCGCTCGACCCGCTCCGCACGACATGTTTCGCGCGCGGGAGCGCCCGCCGCGATGCTTTCGATGCTGATGGAAAGCATCGGTCGACTTCCGGCCGCCGCCGACCGCACCGACGCACCGACGCACCCTCCGCTGACCAGGCCGTACTGACCGCCGGACGGGGGTGAGGCCGGGGTTCGGCCGAAAGACCGACGACGCGAAAGGGCCCCTCCTCGGCAGGCGCCGACGGCCAAGGACACGCTGCCGGGACCGGGGTACGGCAGTCCCGGCAGGCGCCGACGGCCAAGGACACGCTGCCGGGACCGGGGTACGGCAGTCCCGGCAGGCGCCGACGGCCACGGACACGCTGCCGGGACCGGGGGACGGCAGTCATCCCGCGGGGCCTCTCAGGTCAGCACCCGTTCCAGTGCCGCCAGCGCCCACCGCAGTTCGTCCGCCGTGATCGTCAGGGGCGGGGCGAGCCGGATGGTGGAGCCGTGGGTGTCCTTGACCAGGACGCCCTCCGCCAGCAGCCGTTCGCCGATCTCGCGGCCCGTGCCGAGCGCCGGGTCGACGTCCACGCCCGCCCACAGTCCGCGGGCGCGGAAGCCGGTCACGCCCCGGCCGACGAGTTCCGTGAGCCCGTCGCGCAGCACCACTCCCAGTTCCGCCGCCCGGCGCTGGAACTCTCCGGTAGCCAGCAGGTCGACCACGGCGGAGCCGACCGCCGCCGCCAGCGGATTGCCGCCGAAGGTCGAGCCGTGCTCACCCGGGTGGAGCACGCCGAGCACCTCCCGGCGGGCGACCACCGCGGAGACCGGCACGATGCCGCCGCCGAGCGCCTTGCCGAGCAGCAGCACGTCCGGCAGCACCCCCTCGTGCTCCACCGCGAGGGTGCGCCCGGTGCGGCCCAGCCCCGACTGGATCTCGTCCGCGAGGAACAGCGCGCCCGCGCGCCGGGTCAGCTCCCGTACCCCGGCCAGATAGCCCTCGTCCGGGATGATCACCCCGGCCTCGCCCTGGATCGGCTCGATCAGCACCGCCGCCGTCGTCTCGTCGACCGCCGCCTCCATGGCCGCCAGGTCGTTGTAGGGGACGACGCGGAAGCCGGGCGCGAAGGGGCCGAAGCCGGTACGGGCCACCGGGTCGGTGGAGAAGCCGACGATCGTCGTCGTACGCCCGTGGAAGTTGTCGGCGGCGACGACGATCGTCGCCCGGTCCTCGGGCACGCCCTTCACGTCGTACGCCCATTTGCGGGCCACCTTCACCGCGCTCTCCACGGCCTCCGCGCCGGTGTTCATCGGCAACACCGTGTCCAGGCCGGTCAGTTCGGCGAGTGAGGCGGCGAAGGCGGCGAGCCGGTCGTGGTGGAAGGCGCGCGAGGTGAGGGTGAGCCGGTCGAGCTGGCGGTGGGCCGCCTCGATCAGCGCGGGGTGACGGTGCCCGAAGTTGAGGGCGGAGTAGCCGGCGAGCATGTCGAGGTAGCGGCGGCCCTCGACGTCCTCCACCCAGGTGCCCTCGCCGTGGGCGAGGACCACGGGCAGCGGGTGGTAGTTGTGCGCCAGGACCGGCTCCTCGGCGCGGATGATCCCTGCGGTGGTGGTGTGGGTGCGGGCGGGAGCGGTCATGAACGGATCTCCTGGGTGCAGCACTTGATGCCCCCGCCTGCCTTGAGGAACTCCGACAGGTCGACGGGGACGGGGACGTATCCGCGGGCGGCGAGCCGGCCGGCGAGGGCCGTGGCCTGCGGGGGCATGAACACGTGACGGCCGTCCGAGACCGCGTTGAGGCCGAGGACACGCGCGTCCTCCCGGGTGGCGAGGACCGCGTCGGGGAACAGCCGGGCCAGTACCTCGCGGCTGCCGGGCGAGAACGCCTGCGGGTAGTAGGCGATGTTCGCCTCCTGTCCGGGTCCGGGCTCCCCCGGGTCGAGGACGAACAGGGCGGTGTCGAGGTGGTAGAAGTACGGGTCCACCAGCCGCAGTCCGACGACCGGGACGCCGAAGAACTCCTGGGCCTCGCGGTGGGCCTCCGGGGTGGTGCGGAAGCCGGTGCCGGCCAGGACGTACCGGCCGGCCGGGATCAGGTCGCCCTCGCCCTCGCACACCGATTCGGGCCGGTACACGTCGTGGCCGGCGGCCTTGAACCAGGCCGTGTAGGCGGCGGACTCGGGGCGGCGTTCGGGGGCGTGGAAGAGGGAGCCGAAGACGCGGCCGCCGAGCACGAGGGCGGAGTTGGCGGCGAAGACCATGTCGGGGAGGCCGGGGACGGGGGGCACGTTCTCGACGGTGTGGCCGTACTCGCGGTACGTCCGGACCAGGTCGCGCCACTGGAGGAGGGCGAGGCCGGTGTCGACGGGCACGTCGGGGTGCATCCAGGGGTTGATCGCGTACCGGACGGCGAAGTAGGTGGGTTCGCAGACGAGATAGCGCCGGGGGCGCGGCACACGGGAGTCGGGCACGAAGGGGTACCTCCGCTGATGCGGTGCCAAGGGGGTGAGACCACGGTAGGGAGGGCGCACGGAGGCGGACAAGTGACGAAAACTGCGTGTACGCGCAGTTTCGCTGCGTGCGGGCGCGGGGTCCCGCAACGTTCTTGCGCGGCGCGCGAGCCACGCCGACGTTCGGCTCGCGCACCGCTCCGACGTTCGGCTCGCGCGCCGCTCCGGCGAACGGTGCGGGAGCCGCTCCGGCGAACGGTGGCGAGCCGCTCCGGCGAGCGACTCGGGGACCGCGCGGCCGAGGCCCGGGCGTGCGCGACACTCCGGCGCGGGGGGCCGGACGGGTTACCCCCTTTCGGTGTACGCATACCTCGACTTTTGTGACCGCCCCGGTTGCGCGGCACGGGTGGACACCAGGCGGAACGAGGTATTCCGGTGCTGGTCCGGGGCTCCTCCCGATGCTGGACGCGCCCTGGAACGGGGGGTGTTCACTCGAACAGCAGAGTGGTGAGTAACAACACAAAGCTCCGTTTCCGTTGGGATTTTCAGACATCGGTGGGTGAAGATCCCTTGCGACAGCCCCCGCCACAAGAGGCGGGGCGGTCCGGGCGGACGCCGAATCCTGCCGCCGCCCGGATGACCGGTCGACAGGAGTGGATCGGCAGGAGTGGAGGACCCGAGCAAGACGGGTCGCCGGTACGGACAGTCCGTGCCGAGCAGCCCTTGGGGTGAAGCCGCGTCAGCGGCCGGGCAACTTCGCCAGCCCGAATCCGACAGGTCATCCTTCACAGGCGGCTGACGAAGGGTTGCGCATGACTGCGCTCGATCGTGTCCCGTCGCTGTTGACCCGGGCCGGCACCGCCTCGGCCCTCACCCTCGCCGCCGTGGGCGGCAGCATCGCGGTCCCCGGCGTCGCCTCCCAGGCGTCCGCCGCGACCACGGCGACGAAGGCGCTGCACGTCGCGGCGTCGAAGAAGGGCTCCCCCTACCAGTGGGGCGCCACCGGGCCGAAGCGGTTCGACTGCTCCGGGCTGACGCTGTACTCGTTCAAGAAGGCGGGCAAGAAGCTCCCCCGGACGGCGGCGGCCCAGTACAACAAGACGCGCCACATCTCGTCCTCCCACCGCAAGGCGGGCGACCTGGTGTTCTTCCACTCGGGCAGCTACGTCTACCACGTGGGCATCTACGCCGGGAAGGGCAAGATCTGGCACGCGCCGAAGACCGGTGACGTCGTACGGCTGCAGAAGCTGTGGACCAAGAGCGTCTGGTACGGCAGGGTGCGCTGACCGTCCGGCGGGGGTCTCGGCGCGTGGCCGGTCGCCGTGTGACGTGCGCGGGGGCGTGAGCCGCCGAGGAACGGTTATGTGTGTGACATGGCCGACCGTCCTCACCACGAGCTTCGCAACGAGACCCCGCTGGAACGCGCCGACCGCAACTTCGCCGAGCTGCTGCAGGAGGTGCGCGTCACCCAGGCGGGCGTGCAGATCCTGTTCGCCTTCCTGCTGACGCTCGCCTTCACCCAGCGCTTCCCGGACATCGACGCCTTCCAGCGCACGACGTACGTCGTCACACTGCTGCTGTCGATGCTGGCGGCCGTCCTGTTCACCGCGCCGGCGGCGCTGCACCGCTCGCTGTTCCAGCAGAACGCGAAGCCGGTGATCGTGCAGGTCTCCTCACGGCTGGCCTCGGCCGGCCTGGCGGTGCTGATGCTGGCGTTCACCGGCTCGGTGCTGCTCGTCGTGGACGTGACGCTGGGCCGGGCGGCGGGTATCGCCGCGGGCGCGGGAACCATGGCGGCGTGCGTGCTGCTGTGGGGGGTCCTGCCGCGGCTGGTCCGCCGCACCAGCGTCCGTACGGACCAGCCGGTCACGGAGGGCCCCACCGAGACGCCCGGCGGCCGGGGACGCAAGTCCTCCGAGGACTGAGGGGCCGAGGGCTGAGGGCTGAGGGGCTGAGGGGCGCTCCCTTCACGGGTCCGGCTGGACCGCGGGCACCTTCCACGGCAGCTCGGCCTCGATCGTCTTCCCGCCCTCCCGGGTGGGCCGCACGCTGAGCCGTCCGCCGCACTCGGCCGTCAGCCAGCGGACGATGACCAGACCGCGCCCGTTGTCCTGCTGCACGGCGGCAGGCAGCCTCTTGGGGAAGCGCGGGTGACCGTCGGTCACCCCGACGCGGAGCCGCTCGTCCCGGTCGAGGACCAGGTCGACGGTGAAGGTGGGCGACATTCCCAGGGTGTGCTGCACGGCGTTGGTGGCGAGCTCGGAGACGATCAGGCGCACGGTGTCCGCGGCCTCGGCGTCGGGTGGCAGTCCCCAGTCGGCGAGGACGCCCGCGACGTATCTTCGGGCCGCGGAGACCGAGGCGGGATCGCTCGGCAGAGTGACGGATGCTTCCTGGTGATCTGCCATGGCGTCGTCGCCCCTTTCCCACGGGACCGGAGCCCGGCACGGAGCGAACTTCGCGCTTGCGGTCCCGGACTTGGTGCTGCGCGTCAGACTGCCACCACCCGCGGGCTCCCTGCTGCCGATCCCCCAAGATATGCATATATCTGTCGCCCGAAGCGGTGAACTATCCGACGACCGACCGTATATGGGCGCATGCTCGGTCCATCCTCTACCGTCGCCAACCGGGCCCGCCGGCGCTCGCCGTCGCCGCGACGCGTGTGCGCACGCCGGGCGGAAGGAGTCGGCCATGCAGTACGGACCAGCGGTGCGCCGCCGCAAACTCGGCGCGGAATTACGCGCCCAGCGCGCGCGGGCGGGTCTCACCAGCGGACAGGCGGCGGCCCGGGTCGGCTGGCACCAGTCGAAGGTGAGCCGGATCGAGACGGGCTCCAGTGGGGTGAAACCGGCCGATGTGCGGCTGCTGCTCGACGCCTATGAGGTCGTCGACCCGCAGTTGCGCGAGTTGCTGCTGGTGCTCGCGGGCTCGGAGGACGGCGGCGGCCGGCAGAACTGGTGGCACGCCTACCGGGGGGTGCTGCCGCCCGCCTACCGCGACTTCATCAGCCTGGAAGCGCAGGCCTGTGCGATGCGCACGCTGGAGACGCTGGTCGTACCGGGGCTCCTGCAGACGCCCGAGTACGCCCGTGCGGTGACCCGGGCGGCGGTCGGCCCGCCGGACGACGCCCATCTCGACACTCTGGTGGAGGTACGGCTCGCACGGCAGGACGTACTGCGCGGTGACCCACCGCTGCGGATGAGCGCGGTGCTCGACGAGGCGGTGCTGCGCCGCGAGGTGGGCGGCCCGGCGGTGATGGAGGAGCAGCTCAGACGGCTGGTGACGGCCGCCCGACTGCCCCATGTCCGACTCCAGATCCTGCCGTTCGCCGCCGGTGCGCACATCGGCGTCACCGGCCCTTTCGTAATCTTCTCGTTTCCGAGCACTTCTGATCTGGACGTGGTGGTTCTCGACCACTTGACGAGTAGCCTCTATCTGGAACGGAAAGAAGAACTCCAGGCCTACGCCGAGGCCTTCAGCACCTTGCAGAGCAACGCTCTCTCGCCCGAGGACTCATTGGCTCACCTCACCGCGCTCGCCGAACGCGCGTAAGGAGGAACCCATGCCCGCTTCCGCTTCTGCTTCCGCTTCCCATTCCGCATCCGCTCCCGGTGCCGCTCGCGCCGCCCGATCCGGCGTCCCCCGGGCCCTGCCCGCCGGCGCCTCCCTGCCCGGGGTGCTGTGGCTGCGCAGCAGCCACAGCACCGGCATGAACAACTGCGTGGAGACGGCCTGTCCGGGGTCGGGACCCTGCGTCGGACTGGTCGCCGTGCGCGACTCCAAGCGGGTTCCCGGACCCGCCGTGCTCTTCACCCCCGGCGCCTGGCGGGACTTCCTCGACTCGCTGGGCTGAACCGCACCCGGCGGGGCCCGGCGGTCCCTCGGGGGTCAGGGCCGCGTCGCGCGGATCACCTCGACCGCACGCCGCAGTTCGGCGTCCGTGAGGTCCGCGCGCGCGGTCAGCCGCAGCCGCGAGACGCCGTCCGGCACGGACGGTGGACGGAAGCAGCCGACGGCGAGTCCCGCCGCCCGGCACTCCTCCGCCCACCGCACCGCCCGCTCGGGGGACGGCGCCCGTACCGAGACCACGGCCGCGTCGGGCCGTACCGCCTCGAACCCCTCCGCCGTCAGCCGCTCGTACAGCGTGGCGGCCACCTCGCGGGCCCGTGCCGCCCGCTCGGGTTCGCGGCGCAGCAGCCGCAGCGCGGCGAGCGCCGCCCCGGCGGCGGCCGGGGCGAGCCCGGTGTCGAAGATGAACGTCCGGGCCGCGTTGACCAGGTGCGCGATCACCGCCTCCGGCCCGAGGACCACCCCGCCCTGGCTGCCGAGCGACTTCGACAGCGTCGCCGTGACGACCACGTCCGGCGCGCCCGCGATTCCCGCCCCCTGCGGGGCGCCCCGGCCGCCCTCCCCGAGCACGCCGAGCCCGTGGGCGTCGTCGAGGACGAGCCCCGCTCCGGACTCCCGTGCCGCCTCGGCCAGCCGGCCCAGCGGTGCCGCGTCGCCGTCCACCGAGAACACCGTGTCGGAGACGAGGACGGCCGGACCCCGGTGGGCGCCCAGCGCCTTGCGCACCGCGTCCGGGTCGGCGTGCGCCACGACCTGGGTGGTGCCGCGGGCGAGCCGGCAGCCGTCGATCAGCGAGGCGTGGTTGCCCGCGTCGGAGACGAGCAGGGAGCCGTGCGGCGCGAGTGCCGTGACGGCGGCGAGGTTGGCCGCGTACCCGGTGGCGAAGACCAGGGCCGCCTCGAAGCCGCAGAACGCGGCGAGTTCGCCCTCGAGCGTCGTGTGCAGCTCGGTGGTGCCGGTGACCAGGCGGGAGCCGGTGGCGCCCGCCCCCCAGACGCGGGCCGCCTCGGCGGCCGACCGGGTGATCTCGGGGTGGCGGGCCAGGCCCAGGTAGTCGTTGCTCGCCAGGTCCAGGAGCGGCGAGTCGGCGGGCCGCGGCCGCAGGGTCCGTACGAGACCCGCCCGGCGGCGCGCCCGCGTCTGCTCCTCGATCCACCCGAACGCCATGGTCCCTCCGGTGCTTTCGCGCTCACGCCCTCGCCGTCGCGGGCGGTGCGCACGCGCGTTTGTAGGCAGTGCACAGACACTAGTGCGGGCACGGGCCGCCCAGGGTGTGGCAATACCCACACGTCGCACGCCCGGAGTTGTGCGATCCCTCCTTGGCCCGGGCACCCGTCGTACGCCAGGATCGGCTTCCATGAACCTGCTGAACACGCTGGTGGACAAGGGGCTTCGGCGCGAGACGCCGACCCGCGAGGAAGCGCTGGCCGTCCTCGCCACTTCCGACGACGACGTGCTCGACGTGGTGGCCGCGGCCGGGCGGGTGCGCCGGCACTGGTTCGGGCGGCGGGTGAAACTCAACTACCTCGTCAACCTCAAGTCGGGCCTGTGCCCGGAGGACTGCTCCTACTGCTCGCAGCGACTGGGCTCCGACACCGGCATCCTCAAGTACAGCTGGCTGAAGCCGGAGGAGGCCTCGAAGGCCGCGGCGGCGGGGCTGGCGGGCGGCGCCAAGAGGGTCTGCCTGGTGGCGTCCGGGCGAGGCCCGACCGACCGTGACGTGGAGCGCGTGGCCGGCACCATCGCGGCCATCAAGGAACGGCACGAGGACGTCGAGGTGTGCGCCTGCCTCGGACTGCTCTCCGAGGGCCAGGCGGAGCGGCTGCGCGCGGCCGGCGCCGACGCGTACAACCACAACCTCAACACCTCCGAGGCCACGTACGGGGACATCACCACCACGCACACCTACGCCGACCGGGTCGACACCGTGCGCAAGGCGCACGCCGCAGGGCTGTCGGCCTGCTCGGGGCTGATCGCCGGAATGGGCGAGAGCGACGAGGACCTGGTCGACGTCGTGTTCGCGCTGCGCGCACTGGACCCGGACTCGGTGCCGGTCAACTTCCTCATCCCGGTCGAGGGCACCCCGCTGGCCGCGGAGTGGAACCTCACCCCGCAGCGCTGCCTGCGCATCCTGGCGATGGTGCGGTTCGTGTGCCCGGACGTCGAGGTGCGGATCGCGGGCGGCCGCGAGGTGCACCTGCGCACCCTGCAGCCGCTCGCACTGCACCTGGCCAACTCGATCTTCCTCGGGGACTACCTCACCACGGAGGGCCAGGCCGGCCGGGCCGACCTGGAGATGATCGCCGACGCCGGCTTCGAGGTGGAGGGCGCGGACGAGGTGACCCTGCCCGCGCACCGGGCGGCCGCGGGTTGCGGCTGCGGGGCGCACGAGGGCGCGGGCGCCTGCGGGTCCCACGGAGACGGCGGCGCCCGCGGGTCCCACCGCGGCGAGGGCGCCGGGTGCGGGGCGGAGGCGGGGGGCGCCGGGTGCGGGGGGCACGCCGGTGCGGCCGGGTCCACCGCGGCGGAGTCCGTGGCGGAGTCCGCGGCGGCGGGAGCCGACGCCGCTCGTACGGACGCGGCGCGTACGGACGCGGCTCGTACAGATGCGGCTCGTACAGATGCGGCTCGTACGGACGCGGCACGTACGGACGCGGCGCGTACCGATCTCGTCGCCGTGCGCCGCCGGGGTGCGGGAACGGATCTCGCGCCCAATGCCTGAGCCCTCAGGCCCGTGGGGGGTGACCGAACTGCTCGCGCTAGACCGGCGGCACGTGTGGCACCCCTACGGCCCGATGCCCGGCCGCGTCGAACCGCTCGTCGTGGAGGCGGCGAGCGGGGTCCGGCTGCGGCTCGCGGACGGTTCCGGGGAACTGGTCGACGGCATGTCGTCCTGGTGGTCGGCGATCCACGGCTACAACCACCCGGTGCTCAACGAGGCCGCGCGCGAGCAGCTCGGGCGGATGAGCCATGTGATGTTCGGCGGGCTCACCCACGAGCCCGCCGTACGGCTGGCGAAGCTCCTTGTCGACATGTCTCCTGACGGTCTCGAGCACGTCTTCCTCGCCGACTCCGGGTCGGTCTCGGTCGAGGTCGCGGTCAAGATGTGCCTGCAGTACTGGCGTTCGCTGGGGCGCCCGGCGAAGCGGCGGCTGCTGACCTGGCGCGGCGGCTACCACGGCGACACCTGGCACCCGATGTCCGTGTGCGACCCCGAGGGAGGGATGCACGAGCTGTGGCAGGGGGCGCTGCCGCGTCAGGTGTTCGCCGACGCGCCTCCGACGGAGTACGAGGAGGCGTACGCCGAGCACCTCCGCGCGCTCGTGGAACGCCACGCGCACGAACTGGCCGCGGTGATCGTCGAACCGGTGGTGCAGGGCGCGGGCGGCATGCGCTTCCACTCCCCCGCGTACCTGCGGGTGCTGCGGGAGGCCTGCGAGGCGCACGACGTGCTGCTGGTGTTCGACGAGATCGCCACCGGCTTCGGGCGCACGGGCGCGCTGTTCGCCGCCGACCACGCGGCCGTGACGCCGGACGTGATGTGCGTGGGCAAGGCGCTGACCGGCGGGTACATGACGCTGGCGGCGACGCTCTGCACGGCCCGGGTCGCCGAGGGCATCTCGCGCGGCGAGGTGCCGGTGCTCGCCCACGGGCCCACCTTCATGGGAAACCCGCTGGCCGCCGCCGTGGCCTGCGCCTCGATCGGGCTCCTGCTCGGTCAGGACTGGCGGGCGGAGGTCGCCCGGATCGAGGCGGGCCTGCGCGAGGGGCTCGCCCCGGCCCGCGCGCTGCCGGGCGTACGGGACGTGCGGGTGCGCGGCGCGATCGGAGTGGTCCAGCTCGACCACGAGGTCGACATGGCGGCGGCGACGCGGGCGGCGGTGCGCGAGGGCGTGTGGCTGCGGCCGTTCCGCGACCTCGTCTACACGATGCCGCCCTACGTCACCGGGGACGAGGACCTGGCACGGATCGGCCGCGCGGTGTGCGCGGCGGCGCGGGAGGCGTGAGATGACGATTCTGGTGGTCTCGGGAACGGGGACCGAGATCGGCAAGACGGTGGCCACCGCCGCCCTCGCCGCGGTGGCGGTCGCGGACGGCCGCTCGGTGGCCGTGCTGAAACCGGCACAGACAGGGCTGGCGCCCGGCCGGCGCGGCGACGCGGAGGAGGCGGTGCGCCTCTCGGGCGCCGCCACGTGGCGGGAACTCGCCCGCTACCCCGAGCCGTTGGCGCCCGCCACGGCTGCGCGACGGGCCGGGCTGCCGCCGGTGCGGCCGGCCGAGGTGGCCGAGGCGGCGGAGAAACTGGCCGCCGAGCACGACCTGGTGCTGGTCGAGGGGGCGGGCGGGCTGCTGGTCCGCCTCGACGAGGACGGCGGCACCCTGGCGGACGTGGCGGGGCTGCTCTCGGCGCCCGTGCTGGTCGTCGCCACGGCGGGACTCGGCACCCTCAACGCGACGGAGCTGACGACCCGGGAACTGGCCCGGCGGGGCCTCACCCCGGCGGGCGTCCTCCTCGGCTCGTGGCCCGCGCACCCCGACCTGGCGACCCGCTGCAACCTCACCGACCTTCCGGAGGTCACCGGCGTCCCCCTGGTGGGGGCGGTTCCGGCGGGAGCGGGCGGCTGGCCCCCGCCGGCCTTCCGGGCGAAGGCGGGAGAGTGGCTGGCGGCGGAGCTGGGCGGGACGTGGCGGGTGGAGGCGTCGACGGCGGTGGAGGGGTAGGAAAGACGGCGGTGGAGGGGTGGGGGGAGACGGTGGTGGAGGGGTGGGAAAACGGTCGACGCCCGCGCCCGCCCTCTGCTTCGCTCTCCCCCATGAGTGATCTTTCCGTCCGCCACGCCACTCCCTCCGACATCGACGCCGTGCTGCTGTTCTGGCGCACGGCGGCCGAGGGGACGAGCATCAGCGACGACCGGGACGGGGTGGCGCGGTTGCTCGACCGGGATCCCGAGGCCCTGCTCCTCGCGGAGCGGGAGGGGGTCCTCCTCGGGACGGTGATCGCCGGCTTCGACGGCTGGCGGTGCCACGCCTACCGGCTGGCCGTGCGTCCGGACCACCGCCGGCAGGGCATCGCACGCGCCCTGCTGGACTCCGCGGAGCAGCGGTTCGTCGCCCTCGGTGGGCGACGGTCCGACGCCATGGTCCTGGAGGCCAACGAACGGGCGCGCCGCGCATGGGAGGCATCCGGCTACCACCGTGAGGACCACTGGCGGCGCTGGGTCAAGCCGGTGTGATCACCTCACGGTGACGGACGCGCCGCACACCTTTGCCCATCCTTTACCCTTGTGGCATCGCATGGTCCCCCCTGGGGATCACCCGTCCCTCCATGAAAGGTGTGAGCGTCCCCGCATGGGCGAGCCTCCCAGTAGTACCCACCACGCACCCCGGGGTGACCGGCGCCGTCCGGGCCTCCCGTCCCGGGCCGGGCACGGGACGGAGATGACCCGATGACCGAGGTGTTCCTGCTGCTGGTGGCGGTGGCACTGTCGCTGGCGTGCGGCGCGTTCGTGGCCGCCGAGTTCTCGCTGACCACCGTCGAGCGCGGCGACCTGGAACGGGCCGTCGAGCGCGGTGAGCGCGGAGCGGCGGGCGCCCTGAAGGCCGTACGGCAGCTCACGTTCCAGCTCTCCGGCGCCCAGCTCGGCATCACGGTCACCAACCTGGTGGTCGGCATGCTCGCCGAGCCGTCGATCTCCAAGCTGATCTCGGGGCCGCTGGAGGACATCGGGGTCCCGTCCTCGGCGTCCACGTCGGTGGCCCTCGTGCTCGGCACGGCGGTGTCGACGGTGTTCCTGATGGTCGTCGGCGAGCTGGTGCCGAAGAACTGGGCGATCTCCACGCCACTGGCGATGGCCAAGCGGGTGGGGACGCCGCAGAGCTGGTTCAGCGCGGCCTTCCGGCCCTTCATCACCCATCTCAACAACACCGCCAACCATGTCGTACGGCGCTTCGGCTTCGAGCCCGCCGAGGAGCTGGCGCACGCGCGCGGGCCCCAGGAGCTGGTGGCGCTCGCCCGGCACTCCGCGAAGGAGGGGGCGCTGGAGGCGGACACCGCCGAACTGTTCGTGCGCACCCTCAACCTCGCCGATCTCACCGCGGAGAACGTGATGACGCCGCGGGTGCAGGTCGTCGCCCTCGACCTCCAGGCGACCTGCGAGGACGTGGCCAACGCGACCCGCGCGACGGGACTGTCCCGCTTCCCGGTCTACCGCGAGAGCCTGGACTCGGTCGTGGGCGTCGCCCACATCCGGGACGTCCTCGCGGTGCCCGCCGCCGAACGGCCCCTGCGCACGCTCGGCCAGGTGATGCGGGAGCCCCTGTTCGTGCCCGAGTCCCTCACCGTGGACCGGCTCCTCGACCGGCTGTCGGGGCGGCAGACCATGGCCGTCGTCATCGACGAGTACGGCGGCACGGCCGGGGTGGCCACGCTGGAGGACATCGTCGAGGAGGTCGTCGGCGAGGTGCGGGACGAGCACGACCCGCACGAGACGCCCGACCTGGCCCCGGCCGGCACGGACGAGGACGGCCGCGCGCGGTACGACGCGGACGGCTCGGCCCGCCTCGACCAGCTCGCGCGGGTGGGGCTGCGGGCGCCGGACGGACCCTACGAGACACTCGCCGGACTGGTGGCGGCCGCACTCGGCCGGATACCGGCCGCGGGCGACCGGGTCGAGGTCGCGGGCTGGCGGATGGACGTGGTGGACGCGACGGGCCGCCGGGCGGCCCGGGTACTGCTGCACGCGCCCGCGGCGGAGGACGCCGGGACCGCCGTGCAGGCGGAGAAGACCGGACAGGCGGGGAGGGCCGGGCGGGCCGGGGGCGGCGAGCTCTCCGGCGACACCGACGCGGCAGCGCAGTCAGCACGTGGGAAACGCGGAGAGCACGGAGAGCACGGAGAGCACGGGAAACGCGGAGAACGCGCGAAGCGCGCAGAGCGCGGGGAACACGAGGAGGAGGGTCGATGACCGCCGTACAGCTGTTGATCGGCCTGCTCACCCTGGTCGCGAACGCCTTCTTCGTGGGAGCCGAGTTCGGGCTGATCTCGGTGCGCCGCAGTCAGATCGAGCCGCGCGCCGAGGAGGGCGACCGCCGGGCGCGGGCCGTGCTGTGGGGTCTGCAGCACGTGTCGGCGCTGCTGGCCGCGGCACAGCTGGGGATCACCCTGTGCACGCTGGTCCTCGGCGTGGTCGCCGAACCGGCGATCGCGCACCTGCTGGAACCGGTCTTCCACGCGGTGGGCGTGCCGGCGGGCGCGGGGCACGCGGTGTCGTTCGTGATCGCGCTGTCGCTCGCCACCTATCTGCACATGCTGCTGGGCGAGATGGTGCCGAAGAACCTGGCGCTGGCCGAGCCGGTGCGGACGGCGCTGCTCCTCGGTCCGCCGCTGGTCGGGCTGGCCCGCGCGCTGCGGCCGGTGATCTTCACGGTCAACGCCTTCGCCAACGGGCTGCTCAAGCTGCTGCGGGTGGAGGTGAAGGACGAGGTCGCGGCCACGTTCTCGGACGACGAGCTGGCTCGTCTCGTGCAGGACTCCAGCGAGGCGGGACTGATCGACGAACGCGCGCAGGAACGTCTGCACGACGCGCTGGAGCTGGGGCGCCGCCCGGTGCGCGACGTGGTGCTGCCCCTGGAGAAGATCGTCACCGCGCGCGTGGGCGTCACTCCGGAACAGCTGGAGCAGCTCTCCGCGCAGTCCGGTTTCTCGCGCTTCCCGGTGGTCGACGCGACCCGGCGGATCGTCGGGTACCTGCATGTGAAGGACGCGCTGGACGCGGGGCCGCGCGGGGTGCCGTTCCCGGTCCAGGAGATGCGGGCGATCGCCCGGGTCCGGGAGACCACGCCCCTGGACGACGTGCTCACCGCGATGCGGGGCGGCCGCGCCCACCTCGCCGCGGTGATCGGCCCGGACGGGCGGCTGTCGGGCCTGGTGACGATGGAGGACGTCCTGAGGGAGCTGTTCGGCCGGCCCGTGTGACGGGGGCGCGGGGTGTCCGGGGTGTCCGGGGCCATGGTGACGCCCCGGCCACCGACCGGCCGGTATGCCGGGCGCGTTAGCATCGGGACGCCATGCAGACGAACCCTCCTCACCTCAGCCCCCCTTACTCCAGCCTGGTCGCGGTCGGCGACTCCTTCACGGAGGGCATGTCGGACCTGTTGCCCGACGGCACCTACCGCGGCTGGGCCGACCTCCTCGCCGGGCGGATGGCCGCGGCGTCGCCCGGTTTCCGGTACGCCAACCTCGCCGTGCGGGGCAAGCTGATCGGCCAGATCGTCGACGAGCAGGTCGACGTGGCCGCCGCGATGGGCGCCGAAGTGATCACGCTGGTCGGCGGCCTCAACGACACGCTGCGGCCCAAGTGCGACATGGTCCGGGTACGGGACCTGCTGACGGAGGCGGTGGAACGCCTGGCCCCGTCCTGCAAACAGCTCGTGCTGATGCGCAGCCCGGGCCGGCAGGGGCCGGTGCTGGAGCGGTTCCGGCCCCGTATGGAGTCCCTGTTCGAGACGGTCGACGCGCTCGCCGAGCGGCACGGGGCGGTCGTGGTCGACCTGTACGGGGCACCCTCGCTCGCCGACCCCCGGCTGTGGGATGTCGACCGGCTCCATCTGACGGCGGAGGGACACCGCCGGGTGGCCGAGGGCGTGTGGCAGGCGCTCGGCTACGAGGCGGAGGACGTGGACTGGCGCACGCCGATGGCGGCGAGCGCCCCGGCGGCGTGGCTGTCGCGCCGGACCGCCGACGTCCGGTTCGCCCGGCAGCATCTGCTCCCCTGGATAGCGCGCCGTCTGACCGGCCGCTCCTCGGGCGACGGCCGCCCCCCGAAGCGCCCGGACCTGCTGCCCTACGAGCCGCCGGCGAACTGAGAAAACGGGGGCGGGGCACAGGCGGACCGGGGACGGCCGGGGCGGAGGCGCGCCCCGACCCCGGCCACTCGTAGGTTCCTCCGAGCGCACCCGCCCCGCCCACCTGCACGAACCGCCAGTACACTCCGTACACGTGACATCTGCGCCCGCCAAGCCCCGCATCCCCAACGTCCTCGCCGGACGCTACGCCTCCCCCGAGCTCGCCACGCTCTGGTCGCCCGAGGAGAAGGTGAGGCTCGAGCGCAGGCTCTGGCTCGCCGTACTGCGCGCCCAGAAGGACCTCGGCATCGAGGTCCCGGAGGCCGCGCTCGCCGACTACGAACGCGTCCTCGACGAGGTCGACCTCGCCTCCATCGCCGCGCGTGAGAAGGTCACCCGGCACGACGTGAAGGCCCGCATCGAGGAGTTCAACGCCCTCGCCGGGCACGAGCAGGTCCACAAGGGCATGACCTCCCGGGACCTCACCGAGAACGTCGAGCAGTTGCAGATCCGCCGTTCGCTGGAGCTGATGCGCGACCGCACGGTCGCCGTCCTGGCCCGGCTCGGCAAACTGTCCGGCGAGTACGGCGAGCTCGTCATGGCCGGCCGCTCGCACAACGTGGCCGCCCAGGCCACCACCCTCGGCAAGCGCTTCGCGACCGCCGCCGACGAGCTGCTGGTGGCCCACGGTCGCGTCGAGGAACTCCTCGGCCGGTACCCGCTGCGCGGCATCAAGGGCCCCGTCGGCACCGCCCAGGACATGCTGGACCTCCTCGGCGGCGACGCCTCCCGCCTCGCGGAGCTGGAGCGCCGCATCGCCGAGCACCTCGGCTTCGCGCACGCGTTCACCTCCGTCGGCCAGGTCTACCCCCGCTCCCTCGACTACGAGGTCGTCACCTCTCTCGTGCAGCTCGCCGCCGCCCCGTCCTCGCTGGCGAAGACGATCCGGCTGATGGCGGGCCACGAGCTGGTCACCGAGGGCTTCAAGCCCGGCCAGGTCGGCTCCTCCGCGATGCCGCACAAGATGAACACCCGCTCCTGCGAGCGCGTCAACGGCCTCATGGTCATCCTGCGCGGCTACGCCTCGATGACCGGCGAGCTGGCGGGCGACCAGTGGAACGAGGGCGACGTGTCCTGCTCCGTGGTGCGCCGGGTGGCGCTCCCGGACGCGTTCTTCGCGCTCGACGGCCTGCTGGAGACCTTCCTGACCGTGCTCGACGAGTTCGGCGCGTTCCCGGCGGTCGTCGCCCGGGAACTGGACCGGTACCTCCCGTTCCTGGCCACCACCAAGGTGCTGATGGGCGCGGTGCGGGCCGGTGTGGGCCGCGAGGTGGCCCACGAGGCGATCAAGGAGAACGCGGTGGCGACCGCGCTCGCCATGCGCGAGCAGGGCGCCGAGCGCAACGAGCTCCTCGACCGGCTCGCCGCCGACGAGCGCATCCCGCTCGACCGTGAGGCGCTGGCCGCTCTGATGGCCGACAAGCTGTCCTTCACCGGGGCGGCCGCCGACCAGGTCACCACCGTCGTCGCCCGGATCGGCGAGATCGTCAAGCAGCACCCGGAGGCCGCCGGCTACACCCCGGGGGCGATCCTCTGACCCGCTTCACCCCGGCGGAACTGGAGGCCGCTCGCGACCGTCTCGTCCCGGACGTGGTCGCGGACGGCCTCGCCGTCCTCTTCTGCGGCATCAACCCCGGGCTCATGACCGCCGCGACCGGTCACCACTTCGCCCGCCCCGGCAACCGCTTCTGGCCGGCACTGCACCTGTCCGGGTTCACTCCCCGCCGGCTCCACCCCTGCGAGCAGCGGGAATTGCTGTCGTACGGGCTGGGCATCACCAATGTGGTGGCGCGCGCCTCCGCCCGGGCCGACGAGCTGTCCGCCGAGGAGTACCGCGAGGGCGGTCGGCTGCTGGGCGCGAAGGTCGCCCGGCTGCGGCCGCGCTGGCTGGCCGTGCTCGGGGTGACCGCCTACCGGACCGCCTTCGACGACCGCAAGGCACGGGTGGGGCCCCAGACGCGGACCATCGGTGACACCCGGGTGTGGGTGCTGCCCAATCCGAGCGGACTGAACGCGCACTGGACGCCGGCCACGCTGGCGGAGGAGTTCGGCCGACTGCGCGAGGCCGCGACGCAGGAGTGACCTCGGTGGTCGTCCCGGTCGTCGCCCCGGTGGTCACGGAGGGACGGTCTCCGTGACCACCACGACCAGCCGGGGCTCGTCCTCCGGGTCCCGGCCGATGACCGCGACCGCGACCCAGCGGCCGGTGCCCCGCGCCTCCCACAGCCAGGCCACACCGGCTCGGGCGGCGAGCCAGGCCCACGGCTCGGGTATCTCCTCGCGCGCCGTGCGCAGCAGGACCGTCCGCAGGTTCCACGGATCGACCTCCTCCCAGCGCTCGGCCAGTGCCTCGTACAGGGCGTCGCGGTTCTTCTCCAGCCGTTCCACCGCCACCGCCCAGGCCGCGGGATCCCCCGCCGCGCCGTCCTCGCTCTCCAGGACCGCCACGTGGTGACCCGGCCCCTCGAAGCCGACGTCCGACGGGCCGTACTCCGCCGGGAAGGGGCGGAAGCACAGCTCCTCGATGAGGGCGACATGGCGGGCGATGTTCATGCCTCCAGTAAACCCGCCGCCACTGACAGTTGGCGTGCCGTCAGCCGGCCCTCTCAGGCGTCCCGGCGCTCCAGGCTCCACCGGCCGGCCCCGAGCGCGGCGGCCGTCCACAGCGCCGTCACCGCAAGTCCCGACCACGGACCGGGACTTCCCTCGGATCGCCGGTGGAGTGCCACCTGTCCGGCGTGGTCGGGCAGGAAGTCCACGAGAGCGGTGCCCGCAGCCCCGCCCATGACGAAGGACACGACGAGGATGAACGGAAGCGGAGGTGGTGGGGTGTTCGCACTCGCCGGGGCGGGCCGCGCCGAGTACGATCCGCCCCACACGCGCACGAGCTGGGAGGACGGACGTTGGGGCGGCTCACCGGCGGGGACCCCTCGCTGCTGCGAAGGATCAATTCCGCGGTGGTGCTGCACGCCTTGCGTGCCACCGACTGCGCGACGCTCACCGAGGTCACCCGGGTGACGGGGCTGTCCCGGCCGACCGTCGAGGGTGTCGTCGAGGGGCTCATCGCGGCCGGGCTGGTGGTGGAGACGGCGGCCGAGGAGGGTGCCGCGCGGCGGCAGGGCCGGCCGGCGCGGCGCTACCGGTTCCGCGCGGAGGCAGGGCACCTCCTGGGGCTGGACGTCGGAGCGCACCGGGTGACGGCGGTCCTCGCCGACCTCGACGGCCGGGAGCTGGGCACACTGTCCAAGGACGTCTCGGAGACGGCACCGGCCGACGAGCGGCTGGAGCGGCTGCGCACCACCGTGGCCGAGCTGCTGCGCCGGGCGGGCGTGGCGCGCGACTCGCTGCGCGCGGTCGGTGTGGCCAGCCCCGGGATCGTCGAGGCGGACGGGACGGTGCGGCTGGGCACGGCCCTGCCGGGGTGGACGGGCCTGAGGCTGGGCGACCGGCTCAGCCGCTCCTTCAAGTGCCCGGTGCTGGTGGAGAACGACGCGAACGCGGCGGCGGTGGGCGAGCACTGGAAGGGCGCGGCCGCCGAGTCCGACGACGTGGTCTTCGTACTGGCGGGACTGAGCCCCGGGGCGGGTGCGCTGATCGGGGGGCGCCTGCACCGGGGGTTCGGGGGTGCGGCCGGGGAGATCGGGGCGCTGCATCTGCTGGGCCGTGAGGCGACGCCGGAGACACTGCTGTCGACGACGGGCCGGCCCTTGCACCCGCTGGACGAGCAGGCGGTGGCCGAGGTGTTCGCGCTGGCGCGGGAGGGCGACGCGCGGGCGCGGGAGGCGGTGGAGCGCTTCCTGCAGCGGTTGGTGCACGATGTCGCGGCGCTGGCGCTGGCGCTCGACCCGGAGCTGGTCGTGATCGGGGGCTGGGCGGCCGGACTGGACGGGGTGCTGGAGCCCCTGCGCCGGGAGTTGGCGCGGTACTGCCTGCGGCCGCCGAAGGTCGCGTTGTCGGAGGTGGGGGAGGCGGTGGTGGCGACGGGGGCGTTGCGCCTGGCCCTGGACCACGTGGAGGAGCAGTTGTTCGCGGTGGAGGGGACGGTGACGTCCCGCCACTGAGCGCGGTCCGGAACTCGGGTGGGGGTGTCACACCGCTCCCGGGGACCCGCCGCCGTCCCCGGCCCCGGCCCCTGCCTCCCTCCGGCCACGCGCGGCCACCGCCGCCCGGAAACGCCCCCTTGAGGATGCCCCCCCAAAGCCTCCCTGCGGGACGCCGTCCCGTGGGACGCCTGAGACGCGGCAGGACCCTCGGGGGAGCCCTGCGCGGCGCACCGCGCAGGACCCCGCGAGGGTCCCGGGATCGCCCGCAGGCGTCAGGAGGCGCGGCGTTCCGGCGTGGGGTCGATCTCGACGCCCCCCGCGTCGCCGAAGGTCAGCCGGCAGGTGTCCGCCCGGTACGTCGCCACGGACACCGCCGCCGTGCGGCCCCCGGCGTAGAAGCGGGTGGTGACGACGAGGACCGGTGAGCCCGGCAGCCGGTCGAGTTCCTTCGCGTCCTCCGCGCTCGCCGAGCCGAGCTCCACCGCGCGGTACTCGCCCTCCAGTTCCAGCCGGTGCAACTCGCGCAGCACCGCACGGGCGCGGGCCGCACCGGAGGGGGCGTCGATGCCCGACAGGTCGGGTACGGAGGCGTCGGGTACGTAGAGCAGTTCGGCGGCGACGGGCTGGCCGTGGGAGACGCGGGTGCGCCGCACCGTGTGCACGTCCTCCTCACGGCCGGTCTCCAGCAGTTCCGTCACGGCGGGCGGCGCGGGTGCCGCCTGGCAGTCCGCGGCCTGCCAGGCGTCGTCGCCCTCGCCGGGCCAGGTCTGTTCCTCGGAGCCGACGGCCACCCCCATGCGCGGCGGCGCGACCGTCGTGCCGACACCGCGGCGGCGCTGCAGTCTGCCCTCCAGTTCGAGCTGTTCCAGTGCCTGCCGCAGGGTCGCCCGGGCGACGCCGTAACGGGCTGCCAGATCACGCTCGTTCGGCAGGATCTCGCCCACCGAGAACTCCGAGTCGAGCGCCTCCGTGAGCACGTTCTTGAGATGCCAGTACTTCGGTTCCGGCACCGTCTCCAGCTGCGTGGTCCCCACCCTGTCCTCCGCATTCGCCGTGACCCGGCGGCGTTTTGGCGCCCTTGTTTATTAAAGGTTGTTGCACTTCTCTGGACCATAAAACGGTCCCCACCCTTGGTCAAGACCAATCGGGCAACGCGGGAAAATCCCGGAGGCATACGCCCAGTACGGCACGCCGGACGCCCATGCCGGAACTCCGCGCCGGCACCCCGTACCGGACCTCCACGCCGGACGTCCGTGTCATCCGGGAAGACGTGATCGACGCCCTCCCGGTCCCCCACCCCCTCGAGAACCGCCCCGCGGATTCCGGTCCCGAACCCCGGCGGCACGCGCCCATCCCACCGTGTCGCCACCCAACGTGTCCAGGCGGTCTCGTACGAGTGACCGGACATCGCCGGTGGTTGCGCCCGGTTCTCGCCAACCGGGGACTACCCGCCGGTAGCCGTTGCTGACAAGCTGTCTAGGAGAGGTCCGCCACCATCGCCACAGACGAGGAGCAGCAGCATGGCCACGGTGTCCTTCGACGTCCCCTCCCCGCACGGTCCGCGCACTCTCACCCTCTCCTACGCACGCGTGGGCACCGGCGAGCCGCTCCTGCTGCTGCACGGCATCGGGCACCACCGGCAGGCCTGGGACCCGGTCGTCGACATCCTGGCCACCGAACGGGACGTGATCGCCGTCGACCTGCCCGGCTTCGGTGCGTCCGCGCCGCTCCCGGACGGGCTGCGCCACGACCTGCCGACCATGAACACCGCGCTCGGCGCGCTCTGCGACACCCTCGGGATCGACCGTCCGCACGTCGCCGGGAACTCCCTGGGCGGTCTGCTCGCCCTGGAACTGGGCCGGGAGAAGCGGGTGCGGTCCGTCACCGCGCTGTCCCCCGCCGGGTTCTGGACGCCGGTCGAACGGCGGTACGCCTTCGGGATCCTGACGGCGATGCGCCAGGCGGCGCGGGGCCTGCCGCTGCCCGTGGTGGAGCGGCTGTCCCGTTCGGCGGCCGGGCGCACGGTGCTCACCAGCAGCATCTACGCCCGCCCCGCCCGCCGTTCACCCGAGGCCGTCGTCGCCGAGACGCTCGCCCTGGCCCGCGCCGAGGGCTTCGCCGAGACCCTGCGGGCCGGCACCACCGTGCAGTTCACAGAGGACATCCCCGACCTGCCCGTGACCGTGGCCTGGGGCACCAAGGACCGGCTGCTGGTCCGCCGGCAGGGCGTGCGGGCCAAGCAGATCATTCCCGGCGCCCGGCTGGTGCGGCTGCCGGGCTGCGGCCACGTCCCCATGAACGACGACCCGGCGCTGGTCGCCCGCGTCCTGCTCGACGGCAGCCGCTGAGGCACGGGCGCCCGGGGCTGTCGCCGGGGAGTGCGGCGCCGGGTCTCCGCACGCCCACGGACAGGCAGGTGAGCGGGGGCGAGGCAGAAGCCTGGTGAACGGGATGGGGCGCCGCGCCTCCGAAGGGGTGGGCTCGCCCCGTTGTTCATCCGGTGTTCGCGCGGGCGCCGTGGGCGGCCGGTAGGTGTGGGGCCCGTCGCCCGTCACCGATCACCCGTCGGCCGTCACCCTCGGCCGAGCGCCGCCCCGGGAGGGACCCGTCATGTCACATCCGCCGTCACCGGCCCGCCGCAGCGTGCTGCGCGGCGCGCTCGCCGCGTCCGCCGCCGTCACCCTGCCCACCACGCTCGGCGCGGCGCCGGCCTTCGCCCGGTCCGGGCGCCCGGCGGCCCCCTGGGGCGTCCAGGCCGGGGACGTCACCGCCCACTCCGGGCTGGTCTGGGTCCGTTCGGACCGTCCGGCACGCATGATCGTCGAGACCGCCGCCACCGAGTCCTTCCGCCAGGCGCGCAGATGGCACGGCCCGCTTCTTGGTCCCGGCACCGACCTCACCGGCACCACCCGGCTGCACGGGCTTCCCGCCGGCGAGCAGATCCACTACCGGGTGCTGCTCGCCGACCCGGACGATCCGCGCCGCACCGGCGAGCCGGTGACCGGCACCTTCCGCACCACCCCGGCGGGCCGCCGCCGTGGCGTGCGGTTCCTGTGGTCGGGCGACCTCGCGGGCCAGGGCTGGGGCATCAACCCCGACCTGGGCGGCTACCGCATCTACGACGCGATGGCGAGGCTGGACCCGGACTTCTTCCTGTGCAGCGGCGACAGCATCTACGCCGACGGCCCGATCTCCGCCACCGCCGCCCTCCCGGACGGCTCCACCTGGCGGAACGTCACCACGGAGGAGAAGTCGAAGGTCGCGGAGACCCTGGCCGAGTACCGGGGCAACTTCCGCTACAACCTGCTGGACGACAACCTGCGCCGGTTCAACGCCCAGGTGCCCTCGATCGTCCAGTGGGACGACCACGAGGTGCGCAACAACTGGTATCCGGGCGAGGTGATCGCCGACTCGGTGACCGCCTACCGGGAGAAGCGCCTCGACGTGCTCGCCGCCCGCGCCCGCCGCGCGTTCAGCGAGTACTTCCCGATCTCCACGCTCCCGCCGGGCGACCGGAACGGCCGGGTGTACCGGGTGATGCGGCACGGCCCGCTGCTCGACGTCTTCGTCCTCGACATGCGCACCTACCGCGACGCCAACTCCCCCGGCACCCAGGCCTCCGACCCGGTCGGCATCCTCGGCGCCGAGCAACTGGCCTGGCTCAAGAGGGAGCTGGCACGGTCACGGGCGGTGTGGAAGGTGATCGCCGCGGACATGCCGCTCGGCCTCGTCGTCCCGGACACGACCGAGGGCCGGCCGAACTTCGAGGCGGTGGCGCAGGGCGATCCCGGCCGGCCCCTCGGCCGGGAACTGCAGATCGCGGAGCTGCTGCGGTTCGTCAAGCACCGGCGGATCACCGGCACGGTGTGGCTTACGGCGGACGTGCACCACACCTCGGCACAGCACTACCAGCCCTCGCGAGCGGCGTTCACCGACTTCGAGCCGTTCTGGGAGTTCGTCTCGGGCCCTCTCAACGCGGGCGCCTTCCCGGCGAGCGCGCTGGACGGCACGTTCGGTCCCGAGCGGGTGTTCGTGAAGGCGCCCACCGCCTCCAACGTGTCGCCCGCGCAGGGCTACCAGTTCTTCGGCGAGGTCGACATCGACGGCGGCAGCGGGGAGTTGACGGTGCGGCTGCGCGAACAGGACGGCACGGTGCTTTTCACCCGGGTGCTGCAGCCGGGGCGGGTGGGTCAGTGACGCCTCCCCGCCCGGCTTGGTGGCGGCTCGCGTAATCTCGGGGCTCACGTCGCGCGTCGGAGTCATCCCCCGGCGCGCGGCGGTCGGTTGCGGTCGTCGCGGGTGCGGAAAAGGGGGCGGATCGACCGCTTTACCGCACAGTCACAAAGCGTTCGTGATCAGGCAACACACTTCCTCCACAGTGGTGCCATGACACCGGACCCGTCGCACCTGCCGAAGACCACCCGTGCCCGCAACGGGCGCCCCGTCCACCACTGGCGGCGGGATCTCGTCGAACTGGCGGCGCTGTTCACGGCGGTCGCCGTGGCCGACGCCGTCGCGAACACCGTCGGACACGGGCCCGACGGGCCGATGCTGCTCGTCTGCTCCGCCGTGGGCCTGGTCGCCACCGCCGTCTTCCACGTGTGGTGGGCACGCCGGCACGGTCACGCCCCGCCCGGGGCGGATACCGGCGCCCGGCCCTCCGCCGCCGCGGAGAACGCCGGGCCGTCCGAGTCCGACGCGGTCGCCGAGGCCGTCGGCGCGGCCACGCTGTGGCGGATGCGGACGACGGTGCGGGACGAGCCGGGCGCGCTCGCCGCGCTGTGCGCCGCGCTCGCCGCGCACCGCGTCGACATCCTGAGCCTGCAGACGCACCCGCTGGCCGAGGGCGTCGTCGACGAGTTCCTGCTGCGGGGCCCCGCCGGGCTGACCGGCGCCGGGATCACCCGCTCCGTGGCGGGCGCCGGCGGCACCGGCACCTGGATCGAGCGGGCCGACGCCCACGATCTGGTGGACGCGCCCACCCGCGTCCTCTCCCTCGCCACCCGCACGGCCCTGGACGCGGCGGAACTTCCGCTGGCGCTGCGGCAGTTGCTGGGCCGTTGCACCATCCGCTCGCTGCCCGCCGGAGCCGCGGGACGCACCGGGGACATGACACCGGTCGAGGGCGCCCTGGAGGACACCGTCATGCGGCTGCGGGCTCCGGAGGGCGGTGTGATCACGGTGGAGCGGCCGTTCCCCCCGTTCACCCCGACGGAGTTCGCGCGGGCCCGCGCCCTGGTCGAACTGGACGCGCGGCTCGGCCCGCGGATGCCGGGCGGACAGGACGTGCTCACCCTGCCCGGGGGCGACGCGATCACCGTGCGCCGGGCCGACGGGTCCGATCTGGAGGCGGCCCGGGCGATGCACGAACGCTGCTCGGCGCACACGCTCCGGATGCGCTACCACGGTCCGGTGGGCGACGTCGACCGCTACCTCGACCACCTGCTCAGCCCCCGGTTCGGGCGCACGCTCGCGGCGCGGACCGCGTCGGGCCGGATAGTGGGCATCGGTCATCTGCTGTGGGACGGCGACGAGACGGAGGTCGCGCTGCTCGTGGAGGACGCCTGGCAGCGGCGGGGCGTCGGCGCCCAACTCCTGGGCCGGCTCGTGGCGATGGCGGTGGAGGCGGGCTGCGAGAGCGTGTACGCGGTGACCCAGGCGTCCAACACCGGGATGGTCGCGGCGATGCGCGGGCTGGGCCTGCCCCTCGACTACCAGATCGAGGAGGGCACCCTCGTCGTCACCGCCCGCCTCGCGCCGGCACCGGCACCCGCCCCCGACAGCACCGGGGCCGCCCACGCCGACGGGGCCGGACGGCACTGACCGACCAGGGCGGGGCGCTGACCGGGTGGGACGGGCACTGACGGGTGGGACGGACGCTGACCGGTAGGACGGACGCTGACCGGGCAGGACGGGCGCGTCGGGGGAATCGTCGGAACGACGCCCCACGACGCGCGCGGCGCCGCACACCACCGTCCCGGCACACCACCCGGCGCCGCACACCTCCGGCCCCGCACGCCACCGGCGCCCCTCACCCCACGGCGTCGCGCGTCACTCCCACGCGCTCGGCCCGCGCGGAGCCCAGCGCCCCGTCCAGGTCGGCCCACAGGTCCTCGACGTCCTCCAGGCCGACCGAAAGCCGCAGCAGCCGGTCGGTGACGCCGGCGTCCCGGCGGTCCCCCGCGTCGACGATGCGGTGGCTGATCGAGGCCGGATGCTGGATGAGGGTGTCCACGCTGCCCAGGCTCACCGCGGGAGTGATCAGCCGGACCCCGGCGATCACCTCGTGCGGGTCGCCGTGGGTCTCGAAGGCGATCATGGCGCCACCGATCCGCGGATAGCGGACCCGGGCCACGCGCGAGTCGGCGGCGAGCCGCCGGGCCAGTTCCGCGGCGGTGGCGGAGGCCGCCCGCACCCGCACCGGGAGCGTGGACAGACCCCGCAGCAGCAGGTAGCCGGCCAGCGGATGCAGGACGCCCCCGGTGGCGAACCGGATCTGCCGCAGCCGCCGCGCGGACTCCTCGTCGCAGGCGACGACCCCGCCCATCACGTCACCGTGCCCGCCGAGGTACTTGGTCGCGCTGTGCAGCACGAGCCGCGCCCCGTGCGCGGCGGGCCGCTGCAGGACGGGCGTGGCGAAGGTGTTGTCGACGAGCAGCGGCACCGAACCGCAGGCGTGGGCGACGGCCCGCAGATCGGCCTCGGCGAGCGTCGGGTTGGCCGGGGTCTCGATCATCACCAGCCCGGTGTCGGGGCGCAGCGCGTCCTCGATGCCGGCCGGGTCGGTCCAGGTGACCTCGGAGCCGAGCAGCCCGGCGGTGAGCAGGTGGTCGCTGCAGCCGTACAGCGGCCGCACGGCGACGACGTGCCGCAGCCCTGTCGCGCCCCGGGCCAGCAGCACGGCGCTGAGCGCGGCCATCCCGGTGGCGAAGGCGACCGCGCTCTCGGTCCCCTCCAGCCGGGCGAGCGCCTGTTCGAACCGGGCGACGGTGGGGTTGCCGAGCCGCCCGTACACCGGCGGCCCCTCCGGCTCCGCGCCCTCGGCGGCGAAGGCGTCGATGCGGGCGGCCTCGCCCCGGCTGTCGGCGCTGGGGTAGGTGGTGGACAGGTCGATCGGCGGGGCGTGCAGCCCGAGGGCGGCGAGATCCTCGCGCCCGGCGTGCACCGCCTCGGTGTCCGGGGACCGGACGGGGAAGGAGACGGGGCGGGGGGTGTCCCCGGGCCGCCGCGGGCCGTCGTGCGTGTCACGGGTGCCGAAGTCCATGCACCGCAGACTGAACACAGACCGGGGTCAGGGCGCCGAACCCCGTGCTACGTTCGCCGCATGTCCGCATCCGTCGTACTGGATCCGGTGGACCTGCATCTGCTGCGGCTGCTGCAGAACGACGCCCGGGCCACCTACCGGGACCTCGCCGCCCGGGTGGGGGTGGCGCCCTCGACCTGTCTGGACCGGGTGAACCGGCTGCGCCGCTCGGGGGTGATCGTCGGCCACCGGTTGCGGCTGGACGCCGCCAAGCTGGGGCGTGGACTCCAGGCACTGCTGTCCGTGCAGGTCAGGCCGCACCGGCGGGAGTTGGTGGGGCCGTTCGTGGAGCGGATCCGGGCACTTCCGGAGGCGCTGACCGTCTTTCACCTCACCGGCCCCGAGGACTATCTGGTGCATGTCGCCGTCGCGGACATGGCCGATCTGCAGCGGCTGGTCCTTGACGAGTTCACGGCCCGCCGCGAGGTGGCCCGGGTGGAGACCCGGCTGATCTTCCAGCAGTGGGAGTGCGGACCGCTCCTGCCGCCCGGCCCGCCGGAGGGGCCGCTGCCTCCTGCCGCACGGGAATGAGGTCTTCCGCACGGCGGTGGGACGCGCCGGTGCGGGCGGGGACCCGAAGGGCCCTGCTGACGTGGGCGGCCCTTCCGTACGAGGATGGGCGGCATGTCTGACACCAACAGCCAGCTGCCCCGTCAGGTCGCCGACGCCTACGTCGACGCCCTCGTCGCACTCGACCCCCTCACCGGCACCTACCTCGGCGTGAAGGAGAGTTCCGGCAAACTCCCGGACACCTCCCCCGCGGGGCAGGAGGCCGTCGCACGGCTGGCGCGGGAGACCCTCACGAAGCTCGACGAGGCGGAACGCCTGCCGGGCGCGGACAGTGACATCGAACGCCGGTGCGCGCGTCTGCTGCGCGAGCGGCTCACCGCCGAACTCGCCGTGCACGAGGCCGACGAGGGCCTGCGCGCGGTCAGCAACATCCACTCCCCCGTCCACTCCGTGCGCGAGATCTTCACCCTGACGCCGACCGCGACCGAGGAGGACTGGGCGGCGGTCGCCGAGCGCCTCCGCGCGGTCCCGGACGCCCTCGCCGGCTACCGCGAGTCCCTCGCGCTCGGCCTGGAACGCAAGTTGTACGGCGGGCCGCGCCCGGCCGCGACCTTCATCGGGCAGCTCACGGAGTGGGCGGACACCGGTGCCGGGCGCGGCTGGTTCGAGGACTTCGCCGCCGAGCGGCCCGAGTCGCTGCCCGCCTCCCTGGGCGAGGAACTGGACGCGGCGGCGCGCGGGGCGACCGCGGCCGTCCTCGGGCTGCGCGACTGGATGCGGGACGTCTACGCGCCCACGGTCGAGGGAGCCCCGAACACGGTGGGCCGGGAGCGGTACGCGCGCTGGGTGCGTTATTTCAACGGCACCGACCTGGACCTGGACGAGGCGTACGCCTACGGCTGGTCGGAGTTCCACCGGTTGCTCGGCGAGATGCGGCAGGAGGCCGAGAAGGTCCTGCCGGGCGCCGGGACGCCGTGGGTGGCGCTGGCGCACCTGGACGAGCACGGCACGCACATCGAGGGCGTGGAGGAGGTGCGCCTCTGGCTGCAGGGCCTGATGGACGAGGCGATCGAGGCGCTGGACGGCACCCATTTCGAACTCGCCGAGCGGGTGCGCCGGGTGGAGTCCCGCATCGCCCCGGCCGGGAGCGCGGCGGCCCCGTACTACAGCGCCCCGTCCGCCGACTTCTCCCGGCCCGGCCAGACCTGGCTGCCGACGATGGGGCAGACCCGGTTCCCCGTCTACGACCTCGTCTCCACCTGGTACCACGAGGGCGTGCCCGGCCATCACCTCCAGCTCGCCCAGTGGGCGCACGTCGCCGAGGACCTCTCCCGCTACCAGGCGACCATCGGCGGGGTCAGCGCCAACATGGAGGGGTGGGCGCTGTACGCGGAGCGGCTGATGGACGAGCTGGGCTTCCTCACCGACCCCGAGCGGCGGCTGGGGTACCTGGACGCGCAGATGATGCGGGCGGCGCGCGTCATCGTCGACATCGGCATGCACCTGGAGCTGGACATCCCTGCGGACTCGCCCTTCCACCCGGGGGAGCGGTGGACGCCGGAGCTGGCGCAGGAGTTCTTCGGCGCGCACAGCAGCCGTCCGGCGGACTTCGTGGAGAGCGAGCTGACCCGGTACCTGTCGATGCCGGGGCAGGCGATCGGCTACAAGCTGGGCGAGCGGGCGTGGCTGCTGGGGCGGGAGAACGCGCGGAAGCGGCACGGTGACGCGTTCGACGCGAAGGCGTGGCACATGGCGGCGCTGTCCCAGGGGGCGCTGGGCCTCGACGATCTGGTGGACGAGCTGTCGCGGCTGTGAGGCGCGGGGCGGCGGTGAGGGTCACCTCGGCGCCGCCCCCTTCAGCACCGCGCGCTCAGCCCACTCCCCGGTGCCGGACCCGTGAGCCCGTGCGGTCCTTGAGCACCTCCAGTTGCGCGTGCACCCGGCGGCGGAGGTCGGGGACGTGGCTGACGATGCCGACGCTGCGGTCGCGTTCGCGCAGGGAGTCCAGGACGTCGAGGACCTCGTCCAGCGTCTGGTCGTCGAGGCTTCCGAAGCCCTCGTCGATGAAGAGGGTGTCCAGCCGCACTCCCCCGGCCTCGTCGGTGACGACGTCGGCGAGGCCGAGGGCCAGGGCGAGGGAGGCGAAGAAGGTCTCGCCGCCCGAGAGGGTCGCGGTGTCGCGTTCGCGCCCTGTCCAGGCGTCGACGACGTGCAGTCCGAGCCCGCTGCGGCCCCGTCCGGACCGGTCGTCGGAGTGGACCAGGGTGTAGCGGCCGGAGGACATCCGTGCCAGCCGGACGGTCGCGGCGGCCGCGACCTGTTCGAGGCGGGCGGCGAGCACGTACGACTCGAGCCGCATTCTGCGTTCGTTGTCCGCGGAGGTGCCCGCGGTGAGGGTGGCGAGTCGGGCCACCCGGTCGTGGGTCTCGCGCAGCGGGGCGAGCCGGCGCACCGCGGTGGTGGCGTGCGCGGAGAGCCGGTCGAGTTCGGCGCAGCGCCGGGCCGCGGCGTCCCGTGCGGAGGCGGCCCGCTGAAGGCGCCGGCCGGCCTCTTCGGCCGCCCGTTCGGCGGACTCGACGTCGGCGGCGGGGCGCCGGGCGGCGGCCGCGGTCTCCGGTTCGGCGAGCACGGCGCGGACGGCGGCCTCCTCCTGCTGCCGGGCGTCGAGGCGGCGTTGCAGGGCGCGGTGGGCCTCCTCGTCGAGGAGCGCGGCGGCGGCCCCGGCCGGGGTGTCGAATCCGGCCCGGAAGGCGGCGTCGGCGAGGCGGGCGTCGGCGGTCTTGAGCCGCTGCGCGGTGTCGTCCGCGAGGCGGGCGGCCTCGGCGGCCCGGGTGAGCCGCTCGACCTCGCCGTCCAGTTGGGCGGCGCGGGCGGCGACGCTGCCGGCGGTCCCGGCGGCGCGGTCCACCTCCTGCCGCAGCACGGCCCGTTCGCCTTCCAGCGCGTCACGGCGGGAGACCCGGGCGGCGGCGCGCAGGGCGGCCCGCTGGCGGGCGGTCTCGCGGCGCTCGTGTTCCTGCCCGGCCCGGCGCAGTTCCTCCTGCGCGGGGTGCAGCCCGGAGGCGGTGTCGCGGGCCCGCGCGTACGCGCGCTCGGCCTCCTCGGCGAGTGCGGCCAGTTCGGCGACGGAGGCCTCGCCCGCCTCGGCGCGGGCGGCGGCGAGCGTTTCGCGTGCGGTGCCGTGCCGCCGCTCGTCCTCGGCCCGTCGCTCCTCGGCGCGCCGGTGGTCGGCGAGTGCCCTTTCCTCGGCCTCGCGGTCGACGTGGCCCGCGTCCTTGCGGGCGGGGGCGGGGTGCTCGGTGGCGCCGCAGACCGCGCAGGGTTCGCCGGGGGCGAGGCCGGCGGCGAGTTCGGCGGCGATGCCGCGCAGCCGGCGCTCCTTCAGGTCGAGCCAGGTCTCATGGGCCTCGGCGGCGCGTTCCCGGGAGGCGAGGGCGCGGTCGGCCGCCTCCTCGGCGTCGCGGGTCAGGCGGTCGCGCCGGCGGGCGGCGTCGAGCCGGGAGCCGGCCGATTCCCTGAGGCCGGCGAGGTGTTCGACGCGGCCGGCGGCCTCCTGCGCGGCGTCGATCCGGCCCTGGAGGTCCGCCCGGACGGTGTCCCAGTCGGCGAGCCAGCTCTCGGCGTCCCGGAGTTCCGCGTCGTCGGCGGACTCCTCGCGGTCCAGCGTCCGTTGCTCGGTGAGGAGTGCGGTGAGCCGGTCCTCGGCACGTCGGGCCGAGTCCAGGCCGCCGCGTTCCTCGGCGGCCCGCCGGGCGGCGGCGGCGAGTCCGGTGGCGTCGAGCGCGGCGAGGGGCTCGGGGAGCGCGGCGCGGGCCTCGGCCTCGGCCCGCGCCGCGCGCGCGTGTTCGCGCTCGGCGGTGTCCCTCAGGTCGAGGGCGGGGGCGACGGACTCGGCCTTGCGGGCGCGCTCCATCCGGGCGCGGTCCTGCTCGTGGGTGCCGGCGTGCTCGCGGAGGCGGTCGGCGTGCTCCCGGGCCTCGGCGTACCTGCGCTGCAGCCCGGCCAGTTCGCGGGCCTCGTCCAGGGCGTGGCGGGCGGCGGCGGAGGCGGCCTCGGCGGCGGTCCGCGCGCAGGTGGCGATCGTGAGGCGTTCGCGGGCGGTGGTGCGGGCGAGGGCGGCCCAGGTGAGCACGGCCTCGGCGAGCCCGGGGTCGCCCGGGGCCAGTTCCGGCAGCGGTACGCCCTCGCCCGCCGCCTGCTGCATGCGGTGGGCGTCGGCGAGCAGCGCGGCGTCCCCCTGCCGCACGTCGGCCTCGGCGGCGCGCCTCAGTTCGGCGAGCCGCTTCTCGACGTCGGCGAACCGCCGGGTGTCGAAGAGCCGTCCGAGCAGCTTGCCGCGGGCCTCGGCGTCGGCGCGCAGGAAGCGGGCGAAGTCGCCCTGAGGCAGCAGTACGACCTGGCAGAACTGCTCCCGGCTCATGCCGAGGAGCTGGGTGATCTCCTCGCCGATCTCCTGGTGGGAGCGGCTGAGGTCCTTCCAGGCGGCGGCCTGGGTGTCGTACTCGCGCAGCCAGGACTGCGCCTTGTCGGTGGTCGTGCCGGTGCCGCGTTTCTTGGGTCGGGCCCAGGGCGGCTGCCGGGTGACCTCCAGTCGGCGGCCGGCGACGGTCAGTTCGAGCCGGACCTCGGTGCGGGTGCCGGGCGGGGCGTGGTCGCTGCGCAGGGTGAGGCCCTGCCCGCTCTGCCGGGCTCCGGGCACGGCCCCGTAGAGCGCGTAGCAGACGGCGTCCAGGACGGAGGTCTTTCCGGCGCCGGTCGGCCCGTGCAGCAGGAAGAGCCCGGCGGCCGACAGTGCGTCGAAGTCGACGCTCTGGGTGTCGCCGAAGGGCCCGAAGGCCGTGATGTCCAGCCGGTGCAGCCTCATCGGCTCCCCCTCCCCCGTGCGGGTGCCGTGGTGTCGGTGTCCAGGTCGGGGCCGGTGCCGAGGTGTGCCGCTGCCGTGCCGCTCACGGGGTGGCCTCCCGGACGGTGGCGTCCGCGCGTACGGCGTCGAAGGCCTCCTGGAGGACGCGGCGCTCGTGCGCGTCGGGGGCGGCGCCGCGCACATGGGCCACGAAGTCCTCCGCGACCTGCCGGTCGGAGCGGCCGGCCAGCCGGCGGGCGTAGCTGACTCCGTGTTCCTCGGGGGCGCGCTCCGGGTCGAAGACCAGGGCGAGGGCGTGGGGGAAGCGGGCGGTGAGCCGGGCCATGGGTTCGGCGGGCCGGACCGGGTCGGTGAGGGTGGCCTCCACCCAGGCCTCCTGGTGGCGGGCCAGGCCGGGGTCGGTGAGCAGGTCCTCCAGGCGGCCGCGGATGCGGGCGAGCGGGCGCGGGACGGGGCAGTCGACGCGCTCGGCGGTGACCTTTCCGTCCGCGCCGAGGTCGACCAGCCACATGCTCTTGCGGTGGTTCGCCTCCGAGAAGGAGTACGGCAGCGGGGAGCCCGAGTAGCGCACGCGGTCGGTGAGCGTCTGGCTGCCGTGCAGATGGCCGAGGGCGACGTAGTCGACGCCGTCGAAGACGCCGGCGGGTACGGAGGCGACGCCGCCGACGGTGATGTCCCGTTCGCTGTCGCTGGCCTCGCCGCCGGTGACGAAGGCGTGGGCGAGGACGACGGAGCGGGTCCCCTCCGGGCGGGCGGCGAGGTCGGCGCGGACCCGGTCCATCGCGGCGGCCAGCACCGGTTCGTGTCCGGCCTTCTCCACGCCGAACCTCTCGCGGACGAGGGCGGGTTCGAGGTAGGGCAGGCCGTAGAGGGCGACGTCCCCGTGGGCGTCGGCGAGGACGACCGGGGTGCCGCAGGCGGCGGGGTCGGTGCGCAGGTGTATGCCGGCGCGGCCGATGAGTCCGGCGCCGACGCCGAGGCGGCGGGCGGAGTCGTGGTTGCCGGAGATCATCACCGTGGGCACGCCGGCCTCGGCGAGGCGGTGCAGGGCCTCGTCGAACAGTTCCACGGCGGCGAGGGGCGGCACCGCCCTGTCGTACACGTCCCCGGAGACGAGCACCGCGTCGACCTCGCGCGCACGCACGGTCTCGACCAGGTGCGCGAGGAACCCGGCCTGGGCGTCGAGCATGTTCACCCGGTGGAACGACCGGCCCAGATGCCAGTCGGACGTGTGCAGCAGCCTCATGATCCCCGAGACTAACGGCAGGGTCCGACAACGCGGGCGGCTACTCCCGTATCGGCCCGATATGCCCGCCTCCAGGGCGCCTTACGTCCCACCGGCCTCCGATACGCCGCACCTTCGCACCATTTGCCCTCTTATGCGGCACCGTAGATCTCCCCGCCCAGCTCGACCCGGGCGGTTCCGGCGGTGACGTCGGCGAGCCAGGAGCGGAAGGCCTCCACCTCGGCGTCCGGCAGCCCGATCTCCAGCACCACGGCCTCCCCGTAGCGGACGTCACGCACCTCGTGCCCGGCGGCCCGGAGTTCGTTCTGCACCTTCCCGGCGCGCTGGTGGTCGACGGTGACGGTGGCGAGCCGGAAGCGGCGGCGGACGACCGTGCCGAGCGCGTCCAGGGCCTCGCCCACGGCACCGCCGTACGCCCGGACGAGGCCGCCCGCGCCGAGCTTGACGCCGCCGAAGTACCGGGTGACGACGGCGACGGTGTACCGCATGTCGCGGCGCAGCAGCATCTGCAGCATGGGGACGCCCGCGGTGCCGCCCGGTTCGCCGTCGTCGCTCGCCCGCTGCACCGAGGCGTCGGCGCCGATGACGTAGGCGAAGCAGTTGTGCGTGGCGTCGGCGTGCTCCCGCCGGACGGCGGCGACGAAGTCCTGCGCCTCCCGCTCGGTGGCCGCCGGGGCGAGGGCGCACAGGAAGCGCGAGCGGTTGATCTCGGTCTCGTGCACGCCGGCGCGGGCGATCGTGCGGTACTCGTCCTGCATGACGAGCAGCCTATGCGCCGTCCGCGCGGTGTCCTGCCCCGGCCGTGGACGCCTGGGGCGCGCGGCCGCTCCGGGCCCGGTCGTGCCGACGCCGGGGCCGTGCCGACACCGGGGCCTGCGGTCCCCTCGGTGTCAGTACACGGTGCCGATCTCCCGGGTCAGCTCCAGGCCGAGCAGCCTGTCGGCGTAGGCGTAGGACTCGAAGCGGGCGCCGGGCGGCACGGCCCCGTCCCCCTCCTCGTCCAGCTCCCGCAGGACACCGAGGGCGGCGGGGAGGTCGAGGTCGTTCTCCCAGGCGGCCCGCAGCCGTGCGCGCACGTCCGCGGGGACGGGGCGGGAGGGATGCTCCGCCCAGCCCGCGACCGACCGGCGCCACCGGGCGAGCGTCCGCTCCGCCCCGCTCAGGGCTCCGGTGTCCGGTTCGGCCGGGAGGTGGCGGGGACGGGACAGCAGGGCGAGGCGGAGGGCGGTGGGGTCCGGGCTGCCGGAGGGCTCGCCGGACGGGGCCACCTCCAGGTGCGGTCCGTCCTTGGGGGCGGGCCGGCCGGGGCCGCGCACGTGCAGGACGCGGCCCCCGGGCGGGGCCTCGGGCTCGGCGCGTCGGATGCCGAGCGCGTCGGCCCGGGCCCGCAGCTCCGGGCCGACACGGGCGACGGTGAGGGACGGACTGCCGTCGAGGTCCAGGGCCCGCGCCAGCACGTCCGCCACGAGCAGCAGCCGCAGGGCGGAGGTGTCCTCGCCCGCCGGGTGCACGTGGACGCGGGTCAGCCCGCGGGGCAGGTCGGTTCTCTCGCCGCTCCGGGCGTCGGTGATACGCAGCACGCAGGGAAGCGTAGGCCCGGGAATCCCGCCGCGCCCCTCGTCGTTGCGCGTGACGGGCGTGTTCCCGCCCCCAGGGCGTGTTTCGCCCGCCACCTGCCCGACGGCGAAGGAGCCCCACGTGTACGGCGACAGCGCGACCATCCGCAAGATCCTCATGGAGCTGGGCGACACCTGGGCGGTCGTCGGCCTGTCGAACAACACCAACAGGGCCGCGTACGGCGTGGCCGGGGTGCTGCAGCGGTTCGGCAAGCGGATCGTGCCGGTGCACCCCAAGGCCGAGACGGTCCACGGCGAGCAGGGCTACCCCTCCCTCGAGGCGATCCCGTTCCCGGTGGACGTGGTGGACGTGTTCGTCAACAGCGCGCTCGCGGGTCCGGTGGCCGACCAGGCGGTCGCGATCGGCGCCAAGGGGGTCTGGTTCCAGCTCGGCGTCCTCGACGAGGAGGCCTACGACCGCACCCGTGCGGCGGGCCTGGAGATGGTGATGGACCGCTGCCCGGCGATCGAGATCCCGCGCCTGGTCTGAGCGCCACCGCGCTCCGCGGCCCCGCCGCCGGCACGTCCTCGTCGCTCAGTGAGGGTGCGGTTCGTCCCGGTGCACCGGCCCGTGCGCCCGCTCGCAGTGCGGGCCGCGCGCGGGGGCGGCGTCCCCGGGCAGGGCCACCTGCAGCAGCCGCTCGGGGGCGTGGTCGACCTGGAGCGTGGTGTGCGTGATGGCGTACTCCCCGCGCAGCACCTCCTCCAGATCGCGCCGCACCTCGTGGCACTCGCCGCCCGGCTCCACCAGGACGTGCGCGGACAGCGCGGCCTGCCCCGAGGTGATCTGCCAGACGTGCAGGTCGTGCACCTCGACGACGCCGGAGCGGCCGGCCAGCCGGTCGCCCAGCACGTCCGGGTCGACGTCGGCGGGCGCGGCCTCCAGGAAGATACGGCCGGAGTCGCGCAGCAGCCCGTACGCCGCCCTGACCATGAGGGCGACGACGACGAGCGTGGCCAGCGCGTCGGCGCGGGCGAAACCCGTGAGCACGACGACGAGCGCGGCGACGGCGGTGCCGATGAAGGCGAACAGGTCGTTGAGGACGTGCTGGTAGGCGCCCTCGACGTTGAGCGAGGTGCGGTTGGCCCGGGACAGGCACCAGGTGGCGGCCACGTTCACGGCGATTCCGACGAGCGCGGTGACCAGCATCAGCCCGCCCTCGACCGCGGGTGGGGAGATGAGCCTGCGCACCGCCTCGTAGGCCAGCCACGCTCCGAGGAGCAGCAGCGTGAGTCCGTTGACCTGGGCGGAGAGGATCTCCGCGCGCTTGAGCCCGTAGGTGAAGCCGCCCTGAGCCGGCCGTGCGGCCAGCCGCATGGCGACGAGGGCGAGCACGATGGAGGCGGCGTCGGTGAGCATGTGTGCCGCGTCCGAGAGCAGGGCCAGCGAACCGGCGTAGAGGCCGACGACGACCTCCGCGGCCATGAACACGGTGATCAGGGCGAGCGCGGCCCCCAGCCAGCGGCGGTCGGCATCGGCCGACACGCCGTGCGAGTGACCGGCGTGACCGCTGTGACCGGCGTGGTCACCGTGGCTGCCGTGGTCACCGTGAGTGCCGTCGCTGTCGTGGCCGCTGTGTCCGGAGCGGCTGAGGTGACTCGAGTGGCCCGAGTTACTCGTGTGACCGGCGGGCGTACCCTCCGTGCCGGGCGCGGGGCGCCGCCCCGTGCGGTGCTCGCGCGTGTCGTCCTCGTGCCGGTGGTCGTGGTCGCTCATGTCGGATGCCTTCCCCCATTGCCGCGGACGCGTCGCACCCGGCCAGGGTGCGGTGCTCCGACTGCCGCGCCCGGGCCCGGCGGTCGCCGCCTCGCCCGGACACCGCAGTGGGTGCCCCGCAGGGAAGTCAAACGCATCGGCGCACGGAACGGCAAAGGCTGCATCGGTGACCGTTGTCATCTCCGCCGCCCACCGCTCCCACCTGCGACGATGCCTCCACCTGGCGAAGGGCTGGGGGCGGACGTCAGCGGTCGTCCGGCGCGGCGGCTCCCGTGCCGCGCGCGACGAGGTCGTACCAGCCGGACTCGATGCGCTCCAGGGACATGGCCTCCCGCAGGACCAGGTGGTCGACGAGGGTGATGTCCAGGTAGGCGAGCAGGGAGTGCGCGGCCAGGTCCAGGTCGCCGCCGGCCCCCGCCTCGCGCAGCAGCAGGCGGAGGTGGCTGAGCCGGAGGCTGTAGGCCGGCACGGTGCGCCGGCGGCGGATGTCGATGTGGGCGGCGAGATAGAGGTCGCGGTGCGCCTGTTCGTGGCGCAGCACCGCCGAGCCGAAGGCCCGCAGCCGCTCGACGGCGGGGGCGCCGGGGCCGAGCGGCGGAGGCCCCGTGAGGAACCCTGCCTGCAGTTCCTGTTCGTGCGAGTCGAGGAGGGCGATCATCAGCCCCGCCCGGTCGCCGAAGCGCCGGAACACCGTGCCCTTGCCGACTCCCGCCCCCTGGGCGACGGCCTCCATCGTGAGGTTCTCGGCACCGCGCAGGGCGACCAGGTCGGCGGCGACCTCGAGCAGCCGGGCACTGTTGCGCACGGCGTCGGCCCGCAACCGGGGCGCCTCACCCACGGGTTCGAGTACCAGGTCCGCACGTCCGGCGGAGTCGTCCCGCGCGGGGCGCGGGGAGGGGAGCGGCTCGGTCATGAAAAAAGAGTAGCGCTCCGGGAAGACATCCGGACCGGAGTCCGTTACCACCGATGGACCACGGTCCGTTTGACACACGGGGACCGGTGATCTAAGTTGTACAACATTCAACGGACCCCGGTCCGCTTACCCCCCCCGCCCGTTCTACCTGGGAGTTCCTCACCATGACCGTTCGCATCCTCGCCTTGGTCGGCAGCCTCCGCGCCGGTTCGCACAACCGTCAGCTCGCCGAGGCCGCCGCGAAGCACGCGCCCGAGGGCGTCGAGGTGAACATCTTCGAGGGCCTGGCCGACATCCCCTTCTACAACGAGGACATCGACGTCGAGGGTTCGGCGCCCGAGGCCGCCGGCGCCCTGCGCACGGCGATCGCCCAGGCGGACGGCCTGCTGCTGTTCTCCCCCGAGTACAACGGCACCATCCCGGCCGTGCTGAAGAACGCGATCGACTGGGCGTCCCGCCCGATGGGCGCCGGTGCCATCGTGGGCAAGCCGGTCGCCGTGGTCGGCACCGCGTACGGCCAGTACGGCGGCGTGTGGGCGCAGGACGAGACCCGCAAGGCGGTCGGCATCGCGGGCGGCACCGTCGTGGAGGAGGCCAAGCTCTCCATCCCGTCCTCCGTGATCCGCTTCGCCGAGCTGCACCCGGCCGACGACACCGAGGTCGTCGAGGGCCTGGGCAAGGTCGTCGACCAGCTCGTCGCGCAGTCCGGCGCCGCGGCCGCCTGAACCTCCGCACCACGGCGCCCGCGTGCGCGCGGGGCGCATACGCGGCTGGAACCGTGAATCGGCTGTGGGCCGGGACCCTTCGAGGTCCCGGCCCACAGCCGTGTCCGTACGCGCGGCCCACCGGAGTTCAGCCGGCCGCGACCCCCAGCCCCTCCAGCACCACGGCGTTCGGCAGCTCGGCGAAGGCCTTGCCCGGCACCAGCAGCTTGCCGCGCCGGCGGCCGCTGCCGACCAGGACGTAGGGCAGGTCGACGACGGCCGCGTCCACGAGGAGCGGCCAGTCGCCGGGCAGGCCGACGGGCGTGATGCCGCCGTACTCCATGCCGGTCTCCCCCGTCGCCGTCTCCATCGGCGCGAACGAGGCCTTGCGCACACCGAGCTGCCTGCGCACCACGCCGTTGACGTCGACACGGGTGGTGGAGAGGACGACGCACGCGGCGAGCGTGGTCTCCCCGCCGCGCCGGCCCGCGACGACGACGCAGTTCGCCGACCGCTCCAGCAGCTCCCGGCCGTAGTGCTCGACGAAGGTCGCGGTGTCGGCCCATTCCGGCTCGGTGTCCACGTACACGAGCTGGTCGGCCGGCACGGCGCCCGGCCAGTGGCGTACGGCCTCGGCGACCGGGGGGACGAGCGTGTCGAGGCACTCGGGGGCGGGGCGGGCGGAGTCGAAGTCTCCGAGAGGGGCGCGCATGGCGGCACGGTAACAGCCGCCGCGCGGCGGCCGGATCAGCGGACCGGTGGCACCGAGACCGTCATGACCATCTCCATCGGCACCTCGCCGTCGTTGCCGTACGTGTGCGGGAGATGCGCCTCGAAGGAGGCGCTCGCGCCCGCCGGTACGCGGTGCTCCTCCCCGTCCACGGTGAGCGTCAGCAGGCCGGCCGTGACGTGCAGGATCTCGACGGTGCCCACGGGGTGGGGGTCGGAGGGGCTGTGCTCCCCCGGCATCAGCCGCCAGTCCCACATCTCCAGCGGCCCGGGCGCCTCGGTGCCGGCCAGCAGCCTGCCGTGGCCGCCCGCCTCGCTGTGCCACATCCGCACGGCCTGGTCGGCGGGGACGACGCGGACCCGGGGGCCCTGCTCGTAGTCGAGGAGGGTGGGGAGGCTGACGCCGAGCGCGTCACCGATCTTGACGACCGTGCCGAGGCTGGGGTTGGTACGGGCCTGCTCGATCTGGATGAGCATGCCCCGGCTGACCCCCGCGCGGGCGGCGAGCGCCTCGAGGGTGAATCCCCGCTCGGCGCGCCAGCGCCTCACGTTGCGCGCGAGGGACTGGGTCAGCAGATCGAGGTCCGACACTCCGCCCCGTACTCCGTTCGCTCCGCCGTACCGCCGTCCGCCGTACCGCCACACCGCCGTGCTGTCCGGGTGCGCGGCCGCGTGCGACGCGGCTCGCCACGGCGGATCACCGTCGACCGCACCCTATCGTCCGCCCCACCGCATCCGAAGAGCCCGCCGTGCGCGGAGGCCCACCGCGCCCCGGGAGCCCGCGGCGCCCGGCGGCCCCGGTCAGGCCTCGGCCTCCGCCTCCAGCTCGGACAGGGCCAGCAACTGCTCCGGGGTGATCCCGTCGGGGATCGGCACCGGCGGGGGTGTGCGCAGCGGCGGCTGCCAGCCCTCCTCGGCCGTCCAGCGCCGCACCACCTTCGCGGGGGCACCCGCCACCACCGCGTGGTCGGGCACCGTGCCCCGCACGATCGCCCCGGCGGCCACCACCACGTTCCGGCCGATCCGGGCACCCGGGAGGATCACCGCACCGGTGCCGATCCAGCATCCGGGCCCGATCGACACGGGTTCCATGCGCGGCCACTGCTTGCCGATGGGCTCGTGCGGGTCGTCGTAGGAGTGGTTGGTGGACGTCACGTACACGTAGGGACCGACATAGCAGTCGCTGCCGATGGTCACCGTGGTGTCGGCGATGACATGGCTGCCGCGGCCGAGGACGACGCCGTCCCCGATCCGCAGGATGGGCTCGGGGCCGAGATCGAGGTCGGGCATCAGTCCGGCGGTGAGGGTGACCTGTTCGCCGACGATGCAGTAGGCGCCGAGGTGGATCCAGGGCTCGCCGAAGACCGTGCCCAGCGGGAAGGCGAGCCGGGTGCCGGTGCCCAGCGCGCCGAAGCGGAAGCGGCCGGGGCGCTCCGCGGTGACGGACCCGGTGCGCTGCGCCCAGGCCCAGCCCGCGTGGACGGCGCGCTGCGCGAGGCGGCTCCACCGGGACGCCTGCGTGTTCCTTCTGCTGGGCATCCGCTCACGGTACTCAGCACGGGCCTCGCTCACGGCCCCGCGGAGCTGTGATCTTCACCCCAGGAGGCGGGCCGGGGCATGGCGTACGGTGCCGGGTGACCCACGGCCGGGAGCGAGGAGACGGTGATGACGGACGGCGCGCTGATCAGGGGCATCGGCGGCAAGGAACCGAGGCTGGGCGAGGGGGTGTTCCTCGCCCCGACGGCCGCGGTGCTCGGTGACGTGACGCTGGGGGCGGGCGCGAGCGTCTGGTACGGGGCGGTGCTGCGGGCCGATGTCGAGGCCATCGCGGTCGGCGCGCTGAGCAATGTGCAGGACAACTGCACGTTGCACGCCGACCCCGGTTTCCCGGTGTCCATCGGCGAGCGGGTCTCCCTGGGGCACAACGCGGTGGTGCACGGGGCGACCGTGGAGGACGACTGCCTGATCGGCATGGGCGCCACCGTGCTCAACGGCGCGGTGATCGGGACGGGTTCGCTGGTCGCCGCGCAGGCGCTGGTCCCGCAGGGGATGCGGGTACCGCCGGGTTCGCTGGTGGCGGGGGTGCCGGCCAAGGTGAGGCGGCCGTTGACGGACGAGGAGCGGGAGGTCGTGACACTGAACGCCACGATGTACGCGGACCTCGCGAAGACCCACGGCGAGGCGGGCTGAGGACGCTCCCCTCGCCCTGAGGGGGGTCCTCGGCTCGGAGGCGGTTCCCGTCCCTGGGACGGTCCTCGGCTCGGAGGCGGTCCTCGCCGCGCGGGTGGTCCTCGCCCCGGCGGGGCGGGGGGTCAGTCGGTGGCCGGGACCGGTTCCGGCTCCTCCGCCGCCTCCGCCCGCTGGGCCGTCGCCTTCGCCGCGCGCCGCTTGACCAGCAGCATGGACGCGAGGCCCACCAGCGCGGCGGCGGCCAGGCCCAGGTAGGAGAACCGCTTGAGCCAGTCCTCGGCGACCACGCCGACGTAGTAGATGACCGCGGTCGTGCCGCCCGCCCAGGCGACCCCGCCCAGCAGGTTGGCGATCAGGAACTTCCAGTAGGGCATGTGCAGCACGCCGGCCAGGGGGCCGGCGAAGATGCGCAGCAGGGCGATGAACCGGCCGAAGAAGACCGCCCACATGCCCCATTTCTCGAAGGACCGCTCCGCGGTGGCGACATGTCCCTCGCCGAAGTGCCGGGGGAACTTCTTCCCGAGCCACGCGAGCAGGGGCCGTCCGCCCTTGCGGCCGATGGCGTAGCCGATGGAGTCGCCCACGACGGCGCCGACGGTCGCGCAGGCGCCGAGGATCACGGGGTTGATGTCGCCGTTCTGGGAGGAGAGCAGCGCCGCCGAGACGAGGACGATCTCGCCGGGCAGCGGGATGCCGAGGCTCTCCAGGCCGATGACCAGGGCCACCAGCGCGTAGATACTGGCCGCCGGCACCGTCTCTAGCCAGTCCTGGACGTGCACGCCGGATCCTCCCGTTTCCTGTCCCCTGAAGCCGCGCCCGGCGCACCGGCCGGACCCGTGTGCGCTCCCCCCTGCCGCTGCGCGAGCGCACCCGGGAAGCCTACCGGTTCGGCGTTCGAATCGCCGGTCCCGGCCGGTCCGCCGGGCGGGGTCCGGCGCCCGGCCGTCCCCCGCGCGCCCTCGGGGGCGCCGATGACACCCCCGTGCCGGCCCGCCCGTCAAGAGCGTGGCGTCAAGTCCCCCCGTACGTAGGCCCGTTGGGTGCTGGTGGGCGGGGAAGGGATCCCGGGGCCGGGCCCGGCGCGCCGTGCCCGGTGCCGCACACGGTCGGTCGTACGACATCGGAGGGAACCGTCTTCATGCAGTGGCGCATGCAGTGGCGCACGTCGAGGGAGTGCTCGCGTCTGCTGGTGGCAGGGGTGGCCGTCGCGTTGACGCTCTGCGTTCCCGGCCCCGCCGGGGGTCTCGCGTCCGCCTCGACGAGGGGGGCCGGGACGTCCGGTCCGCCCGGCGCGCGGCCGGTGGCGGGAGCCCCGACCACCGCGCGCGGGCTCGATCCGGGCGCCTACCCGTGGCGGGGCGACGGGCGGACCTGGGAGGCCGACGGGCACGGCTACTACGTGCGCTCCTGCGCGTCCTTCGCGGCCTGGGCGCTGCGTGCCGACGGCCGCCCCCGGCACCACTCCCCCGACTTCCTCGGCGACGCCCGTGCCTGGCGGGGCGCCACCACGGTCCGGACCCCGCGGGCCGGGGACATCGCCCAGTGGGACCCCGGCGCGGGCGGCGCGGGCCGCCGGGGGCACGTCGCCTATGTCGCCGCGTCCGAGGGCGGGCGGGTCACGCTGTACGAGTACAACTTCCGCAGTCCCGCGAACGGCCACCGCCCGCTTGCGCTGAACGTCCGCACCGTCCCGGCCGGGAATCCCAGCCGTTACCTGCGGTTCTGAGGAGCCGGCCCCGGCGGTCTCAGCCGCTGGGGCGCAGGGTCCACGCCACCGTCATCTCGCCGGTGACGGCGCCGTCCGCCCGCCGCAGCGCGACGGACACCGGGAACTCGGGGCGGCGGCCCGCGTCCAGCTCCGCGAGGACCTCGGCCGCGGGCCGGCCGAGGGTCGCGGTGGCGGTGACCCGGCCCATCGCCAGCCCGCGGTAGGCGATCTCGGCGCCGAGGGCGAGCGGTACGGCCCGCGTGAGCTGCTCCCCGAAGGCGGCCAGCACGACGGCCCCGCTCGCCGACTCGCCCAGCGTGAACATCGCTCCGGCATGCGGCCCGCCGACGTGGTTGTGGAAGTCGCTCCGGTCCGGAAGGGCCACCACGGCCCGCTCCGGGGTGGTCTCCAGGAACTCCAGCCGGAGGGTCCTGGCCATCGGCACGGCCACGGCGAGCATCTCGCCGACGGACATCCGGTCTGTGCTCATGCCGCCACGTTACCCACGAGTAGCCACGCCGGGCCAGACCCCCGGACACACCGATCCGGTACGGGCCCGACGAAGGGCAGTGACCGAAACGTGTCATGGGCAGCACTAAGGTGGCTCGCCATGTGGCCAGGACAGCAGCCGCCCGGGGGCGAGCAGAACCCGCAGGACCAGAACCCGAACCCGTACACCCAGCCGGGGTACCAGCAGCCGGGGTACCAGCAGCCGAACCCGTACGCGCAGCCCGGGTATCCGCAAGCGACACCCAACCCCTATACGCAGCCGACCCAGCCGGGGCAGCCGCAGTGGGGGGCTCCCACCCCTCCCGGCGGCTTCTCCCCGCCGGACGGCGGCGGCACGGGAGGCGGCGGCGGGAACCGCACGAAGATCGTGGCGATCGTCGCGGCCTGTGCCGTCGTCGTGGCCGCCGCCGTGACCGGGATCGTGGTCCTGGGCGGCGACAAGGACGACTCCGCGGACGGCAAGGACGGGAAGAAGGCGTCCACCAGCGCCTCGCCCGAGCCGGGGAAGTCGGCCGACGCGGAGAACAACCCGCGTGCCGGCGGCGAGGAGAAGGCCACGGTCAAGGGCTGGAAGGTGGACGTCAACCCCAAGTGGGGCGTCGCCTTCGACGTGCCGGCGGACTGGGAGGTCAAGTCGCCGAGCTACATCCAGGGGTTCGAGGACGAGAAGGGCCAGCCGTACATGGTGATGTCCGCGCCCTCCGTCCTCAAGGAGGAGTGGTGCACGGTCGACGAGGACAAGGACGGCCGCGAGGAGAGCACCTCCCTGGCCGCGGCGGGCGTCAAGGGCGCCAACGGCGCCAAGGACACCGACGAGGTCGCGCTGAACGCCTCCACCAACTGGGTCTACGCCGGGTACACGCAGCCCGACGAGAAGAGCCTGTCCCACGACAAGCCGAAGGCGTACACGACCGCCTCCGGCATCGAGGGCAGCTATACCTGGGCGCGCTCGAAGAACACGCCCACCAAGGGCAAGTGCGCGACCGACGGCAAGGCTCTCAGCTTCGGTTTCAAGAACTCCAACGGCGACTTCGTCTCCTGGACCCTCTACGGTGCCACCGGCGTGGACGAGGAGGTGTCCGAGGACACGATCATGAAGATCCTCAGCACCGTGCGCCTGCACGGCGAACCGACGAAGTCCTGATCACCCGGCCCCCGGCGCACGCCGGGGGCCCGCGGCCCGCCTCCGCGGTCCCCGCCTCCGCCGAGGCGGGGCCCCGGTTTGGCATCCGGCCCCCGCGGCGGCGATAGTCGGCCGGTGACCTCAGCCACCGCTCCCGAGCAGCACCCGGACTCCCCGGGACGCTCCCGCCGTCCCGCCTGGGCGGGGCGCAACTACAGCCTGCTGGCCGCCGCCGCGGTCGTCACCAATCTCGGAGGCAACGGGGCGCTCATCGCCGCCGCCTTCGCCGTGCTCGACACGGGCGGCGATGCCGGGGACGTGGGGCTCGTGGCGGCGGCACGCACCCTGCCGCTGGTGCTGTTCCTGCTGATCGGAGGCGCGGTCGCCGACCGGCTGCCCCGGCACCGGGTGATGGTCGCCGCGAACGCGCTCAACTGCCTGTCGCAGGCCGCTTTCGCCGTCCTGGTCCTGGCCGGGGAGCCCCGGCTGTGGCAGATGATGCTGCTCACCGCGCTCGGCGGCACCGGCCAGGCATTCTTCAACCCGGCCGCCGAGGGCATGCTGATGTCCTCGGTGCGCGGGGAGCAGGCGGGGCGCGCCTTCGCGGTGTTCCGGATGGCGATGCAGTCGGCGGCGGTCGGCGGCGCGGCCCTGGGCGGGGCGCTGGTCGCCGTGATCGGGCCCGGCTGGGTGCTCGCCGTCGACGCGGCGGCCTTCGCGGTGGCGGGGGGACTGCGTTCCTTCCTCGACGTCGGGCACATCCCGCCGCGCGAGCCGGGCGGCGGCCTGCTGGCCGATCTGCGGGAGGGCTGGCGGGAGTTCAGCGGGCGGCCGTGGCTGTGGGGGATCGTCGCGCAGTTCTCGATCGCCAACGCGGTGGTCGGCGCGGCCGACGCGGTCTACGGTCCGCTCGTGGCCGAGGAGCATCTCGGCGGGGCGGGGCCCTGGGGGCTCGCCCTCGGCGCGTTCGGCGCGGGCACGGTCGCCGGGGCGCTCGTGATGACCCGTTACCGGCCGCGCCGGCTGCTGCTCGTCGGCACCCTGTGCGTCTTCCCGCTCGCCCTGCCCTCCGCCGCCCTGGCGGTGCCGGTACCGGTCGGCGCGCTGTACGCGGTGATGTTCCTCACCGGGCTGTCCGTGGAGGTCTTCGGTGTCTCGTGGATGACCGCGCTGCACCAGGAGATACCGGAGGACAAGCTCTCGCGGGTCTCGGCCTACGACTGGTTCGGCTCGATCGCGATGCTCCCCCTCGCCACGGCGCTCGCCGGCCCGGCGGAGTCCGCCCTCGGCCGCCCGAACGCCCTGTGGGGCTGCGCCGCCGTCATCGTCCTCGTCACGGCGGCGGTGCTGTGCGTGCCCGAGGTCCGCACCCTGCGGCGCCGCACACCGAAGGCCCCTCTCCCGCGGCCGGCGGCGGCGCCGGGTCCGGTGCCGGGCACGGTGGCCGCCCCCGGCGCGGAGGCTCCCGTGGAAGCCCCCGGCGGCGGGACGACGGCCGCCGGGACGCAGGGCGCGCGGACCGGCACGGCCGAGGGCGCCTGAGGCTCCGGGGCGCGCGCCCCGGTCCCCGGTGGCACGGACGGCACGGTCAGCCGATGCCGAACGCGCCGTCGGGGGGCTCGGGGGACGGGACCGCCTCCGTGTCGTGGACCGGGCGGGCGGAGCCCATGAACACCCGCAGCGAGTCGCCGTGTTCGACGCGGGCGGGGAACGCGTCGGCGGCCGTGCGGCGGATCAGGGCGGCCGTGTCCGGGGGCCGGTGCGCGGCGTACAGGACCGCGTTGCCGAAGCGGCGGCCCCGCAGCACCCCGGGCTCCGCGATCAGTGCCAGTTCCCCGAACACCGTGCCGAGGGTGGCGAGCTGGGAGCGCAGGAAGGCGAAGGGGGTGGCGTCGGCGAGGTTGGCCAGGTACACCCCGTCGGCCCGCAGCACCCGCGCGGCGGCCCGGGCGTACTCGACGGAGGTGAGGTGCGCGGGGACGCGGGAGCCGCCGAAGACGTCGGCGACCAGCACGTCGGCCGAACCGGGCGGCGCGGCCTCCAGCCAGGCGCGGGCGTCCGCGTGGTGCGGGGTGATGTCCGCGCCGGCGGGCAGCGGCAGGTGGCCGAGGACGAGGTCGAGCAGCCCCCGGTCGGCCTCGACGACGTGCTGCCGGGAGCCCGGCCGGGTGGCCGCGACGTACCGGGGCAGGGTGAGCGCGCCCCCGCCGAGGTGCAGCACGTCCAGTGGCAGCCCCGGCCGCGCGAGCGTGTCCAGGGCGTGCCCGAGCCGCCTGGTGTACTCGAACTCCAGGTGCTCGGGGACGTCGAGGTCGACATAGGACTGGGGCGCCCCGTCGACGGTCAGCAGCCAGGCGCGCTCCCGGTCGATGTCGGGCATCAGCCGGGCGGTCCCGTGATCCACCTCCCGCACCACGGGTGTCGCATCGCTCACGGGACCATTGTGCGGCACGGGGGGAGCCCCGCGGGACGCCTGTGCGATTCGGGGGCGCCACGCGGGACGACGGTGCGGTACGGGGACGCCCCCTCGGGCACCCCCGTCCGGCTCACTCCACCGAGGTGACCGTCCCCGCTCCGACGGTGCGGCCGCCCTCGCGGATCGCGAAGCCGAGGCCGGCCTCCAGCGGGACGTCCCGGCCCAGCTCGACGGTCATGGTGACCGTCTCACCGGGCCGGGCGACGCCGGCCGCGCCGAGGTCGATGTCCCCGACCACGTCCGCGGTGCGGAGGTGGAACTGCGGCCGGTAGCCGCTCGACACGGCCGTCGCGCGCCCGCCCTCGCGGGCCGCGAGCAGGTGGACCCGCGCGGTGAAGCGGCGGCGCGGCCGCAGGCTGCCCGGCGCGGCGACCACGTCTCCGCGCCGCACCGCGTCCCGCGCCACCCCGCGCAGCAGCAGGGCCACGTTGTCCCCGGCCTGCGCCTCGGACATGGGCCGGCCGAAGGTCTCGACGCCGGTGACGACGGTCTCGACGCCGGCCCCGGGCACCTCGACCCGGTCACCGACCCGCACCGTGCCGCGCTCGACGGCGCCGGTGACGACCGTGCCGCGGCCGGTGATGGTGAGCACGTTCTCCACCGGCAGCAGGAACGGGGCGTCCAGGTACCGCTCGGGCACCGGCACGTAGGTGTCGACCGCGTCGAGCAGCGCCTGTACGGCCGCCGTCCAGCGCGGCTCGCCCTCCAGGGCGCGCAGCCCGGAGACCCGTACGACGGGCACGGAGTCGCCCGGGTAGCCGTGCGCGGTGAGCAGCTCGCGCACCTCCAGTTCCACGAGGTCGGCGAGGACCGCGTCCTCGCCGTCGACGGCGTCGGCCTTGTTGAGCGCGACGACGATGTGGTCGACGCCCACCTGCCGGGCGAGCAGCACGTGTTCGGCGGTCTGCGGCATGACCCCGTCGAGCGCGGAGACGACGAGGACGGCCCCGTCGAGCTGCGCGGCGCCGGTGACCATGTTCTTGACGTAGTCGGCGTGGCCCGGCATGTCGACGTGGGCGTAGTGCCGGGTGTCGGTCTCGTACTCGACGTGCGCCAGGTTGATGGTGATGCCGCGCGCGGCCTCCTCCGGGGCCCGGTCGATGCGGTCGAACGGCACATAGGCGGTGGTTCCGCCGCCGGTGCCGCGGTCGGCGAGGACCTTGGTGAGGGCCGCGGTGAGGGTCGTCTTGCCGTGGTCGACGTGGCCCATCGTGCCGATGTTGAGATGCGGCTTGGTGCGGACGTACGCCGTCTTGGACGTCCTGGACATGGGGGTACCTCGAGGTCTCTTCGATGGTGACGCGTGAACGGCCCGGGCGTGGCGCGGTGGGCACGCGGCCGGGACGGGGACCCCGAGGAAGTGGCCGACCCTCCCCCTGGGGGGTCCGCCGGACGTTCCGGGGAGGGTCAGCTTCGGGCGCCGCCGGGGGCGACCGTGGAGGCGTGAACGGCAGCCTTCGGCGCATCCGCGAGCGCGGATGCCGTGTAGGGGAAGGCGTGCCGGAACATGTCCCGATCATCCCCCGGTGTCCGGCCCCGGGTCGAATGGTTTTCGTGCCGCGCGCCGACGGGTCCGAGGGCGGGCGGCACCGGTGACACCGACGGGGCGGGCGGGCCCTCGGGGACCCGATCGGGCGCGGCCGGCCGGGGGCTGACGGGTGTTCAGCGCGGGACCCGTGAGATGGACCATACGGCGATCACATGTACGCGTCGGTTAGTGTCGCTGAATGCTCGATGCCGCCACCCGCTCTGGGGGCACCGCCACGGCCTCTCCCCGGGCCACCGCCACGGAGCTCACCGACGCCACGGCCCCGGCCGTCGCCGCGTCCTCGGTGGGCGCCCCGGTCGCCGCCGTCTCCCCCTCCCTCGCCGCCCGCTGCGGCAGGGCGCTGCTCTCGCCCTGGGCGCGACTGGCCCTGCTGGTGGCGCTGCTCGCGACGGCCGCCACCTGCGTGCTGCTGTTCGAACCGCAGAGACTGCTGACGCACGGCTGGCCACCGCAGCTCGGCGGTGCCGCGGCCGCCACGGTCTTCGCGGTGGCATACGGGCTCTGCACGGTCGCCTTCGTGCCGCGCCCGCTGCTCAACCTCGCCGCGGGTGCCCTGTTCGGCTCCCAGTTCGGCACGGGCAGCGCCCTGACGGGGACCGTGCTGGGGGCCGGGCTCGCCTTCGGCCTCGGCCGGCTGCTCGGGCAGGACGCGCTGCGTCCGCTGGTGCGCGGCCGCTGGCTGAAGGCGGCGGACGGGCAGCTCAGCCGGCACGGTTTCCGTTCGATGATGGCGGCCCGGCTCTTCCCCGGGGTGCCGTTCTGGGCGGCCAACTACTGCGCCGCCGTCTCCCGGATGCGCTCGACCTCGTTCCTGACCGCCACGGCACTCGGCTCGATCCCCAACACCGCCGCGTACGTCGTCGCCGGTGACCGTGCCTCCAGCCCCACCTCCCCCGCCTTCCTGATCGCCCTGGCCATCATCGCCGTCCCCGCGCTGGCGGCCACGGCCCTCGCCTGGCGCAAACGCCACCACCTGCGCGCGGGCTGACCCCTTCCGCGACTCCCCGCGCCTCCCGGCCGCAGGTCCGCGGGGCGCTGGGGCCGTCACGTACCGGCCCGTCACGTCGGGAAACCCCTGTGACCGGGCGTTCATTCAGGGGCGCTACGCTGCCACCCGACACACCCGAGCACCGTGTGCACGCCGGTCGTGTGCGCGCGGTCCTGCATGTTCGCGCCCCGCGGGCTCCTTCACGCCTCCTCTCTTCGCATCTCACCTCGTCACACCTCCCCTCTTCACGCCTCCGCACGATCAGCGCTTGGACTTCCTGCCGCCATGTCCTGGTTTGAATCCCTCGTCCTCGGACTCGTCCAGGGACTGACCGAGTTCCTTCCCGTCTCCTCCAGCGCCCATCTGCGGCTGACCGCGGCGTTCGCCGGCTGGACCGACCCGGGAGCGGCGTTCACCGCCATCACCCAGATCGGCACGGAGGCGGCGGTGCTGATCTACTTCCGCAAGGACATCGCCGCCATCCTGTCCGCGTGGACGCGTTCGCTCGTGGACAAGGAGCGACGGCACGATCCGGACGCCCGGATGGGCTGGCTGGTCATCGTCGGCTCGATCCCGATCGGCGTGCTCGGCGTGACGCTCAAGGACCAGATCGAGGGACCGTTCCGGGATCTGCGGGTCACCGCGACGATGCTCATCGCCATGGGCGTGGTCCTCGGCGTCGCCGACCGGCTCGCGGCGCGCGACGAGAAGGGCGGACGGCACCGGGCGCCCAAGCAGCGCAAGACACTGGAGAACCTGAACATCAAGGACGGCCTGATCTACGGCGTCTGCCAGGCGATGGCGCTGATCCCCGGTGTCTCGCGCTCCGGGGCGACGATCAGCGGCGGCCTGTTCCTCGGCTACCGGCGGGAGGCCGCGGCCAGGTACTCCTTCCTGCTGGCGGTTCCCGCCGTGCTGGCCTCCGGGGTGTTCGAACTCAAGGACGCGGCGGAGGGCGGGCACGTGACCTGGGGGCCGACGCTGTTCGCGACGGTGATCGCGTTCGTGTCCGGGTACGTGGTCATCTCGTGGTTCATGAAGTTCATCAGCTCGAAGTCCTTCATGCCCTTCGTCTGGTACCGCATCGCCCTCGGCATCCTGCTGTTCATGCTGGTCGGAGCCGGCGTGCTGGGCCCACACGCGGGCGAATCCGGCAGCTGAACCAGGGCCGGCCCTGGTTGTGGCCGATCTGGACATGGCCCCACGGTGGGGCCGAGGACACGGGCCGTGCCCCCGGGCGGCGGACCCGTCGGTACGGAAACCGGCGCCCCCTGCCGTCTCGGTGACATCTCGGCCGGCATCGCCGCAGGGCGCGGGCACCTCACTGGCTTGCTCCCGAGGGTCCACTGCAGCATCCGACCGCCTGGCGGGTTCACGATCCCGACATAGATTGTCACTACCGCTTCAGTTGCTCATACTGGACATAAGTCCTGTCCGCGAGGGGAGGAAAGGCGGCGCAGTATGAAGGACTCCTCCCAGGACACCGCTGCGCCCCCGCCCCCCTTGGACGGCATCGCGACAGCCGTGCTCGATGCGCACGGCTCCGTGCTCCACTGCTCCGACACGGCCGCGGCGCTAGTGGGCCGGACAGCCTCGGAGGTTCGCGGCCACACCGTGTTCCGGCTGCTCACCGATGCCTCGAAGCACGAGTGGCGACTCACGAGAGGCCCGGCAGGAGGTCGGGCAGCGCTGCGTCCCCGTGGCGGAGGCGCGGTCGAGGTCGCCTTCCGGATGCTTCCGTTCGACGGCGGGACCGGGTTTTTCGTGATCGCCGCACCCGCCCGCTGGGCGACCGACTGGGAGCAGGGAGGGGCTTTCCTGCACGCGCTGCTCGTCCAGGACCGGATCGGGATCAGCATCCGCGACAGGGATCTGACTGCCGTGCGGTCGAACATGACACCCGAGCTGTTCGACGGGCCCGCCTTCCCGCCCGGAAGCCGACTGACCGACGTGATGTCCGCTCTGGATGCCGAGGCGGTGCGGGCGGTGCTGCGTGGGCTGCTGGAGACGGGCGTGCCACTGGTCGGACATGAACAGCGCTTGCGCTCACCACAGATGTCAGGGCGGCAGTGGTACTTGGCCCTCACAAGTGTGCGTCTGCAGGACGCCCAGGGGAATGCGACCGGAGTCGCCACGCTGGTCAGTGACGCCACCGCGCAGCGTCGCTCTCGCCGGTACCTGGAGCTGGCCCATCGAGCCTCGGTCCGCATCAGCGCTTCTCTCGACGTCACTCGCACCGCCCAGGACCTGGTTGATGTGCTCGTTCCGGCCCTCGGTGAACTGGGGTGGGTGAATCTGGCGGAAGCCGTGCTGCGCGGCGACGAGCCGCCGAAGGTGGTCGGCGGAGGAGATCTTCAGCTGCGCCGGACCGCTGTCGCCTCGGCCGACGGACCCTGGCCCGGTGCTCTGCTGCAGCCGGGCACGGCAGTCCCGCCTTACAGGGGCACGGCGAACCTGTGGAATCTTCAGCATGGTGGAGCTGTCATCTACGACAGGGAGAGTTTTCTCGCTCTGCCCGCGGACCCGGATCTGGCCCGGGTGCTGGTCCCCGAGCACGGGCACTCCGCAGTGTCCGCCCCGCTGTTCGCTCGTGGCCTCATGCTCGGCTCCGTCACCATCTGGCGCACCGAGCAGTCGGATGCCTTCGATCAGGAGGACGCCGAGCTGCTGGCCGAGATCGCTTCCAGGGCCGCGCTGAGCGTGGACAATGCACGGCGCTACACGCGGGAGCACAATGCGGCCGTCAGCCTTCAGCAGCGCCTGCTTCCCCGCGCCACCACGGACACCCCGGCGGCAGAGACGGCCGGGCTCTACCTGCCCGCGGGTGGCGGCGCCGAGATCAGCGGCGACTGGTTCGACGCGATCCCGCTGCCTTCGCTGCGCACCGCCTTCGTCGTCGGTGACGTCATCGGCCACGGCCTGGCGGCCACCGCCACCATGGGGCGGCTGCGCACCGCTGTGCAGACTCTCGCCGACCTCGAACTGTCACCCGATGAAGTCCTCACCCATCTCGACGACCTCGTGAGTCGGCTCGCTGCCGAGGCCGACCCCGCCCAACAGGACACCGTGGGCTCAACGTGCCTGTACGCCGTCTACGATCCCGTCGACGGCCGCTGCACCCTGGCCAGCGCCGGCCATCCGCCCCCCGTTCTGATCGGTCCGGACGGCATCGGCCGTCTGCTCGACGCCACGCCCGGGCCTCCCTTGGGCGTCGGCGGCCTGCCCTTCGAGACCACGGTCGTCGACCTGGCCGCGGGCAGTGTCCTGGCCCTTTACACCGACGGCCTGATCCACCGTGGCGGCCTGGACCCCGATGTCGGCATGCGGCGGCTGGCCGACCGCCTCACGGAGCAGGCCCGTCGTGGTTCGTCACTCGATGCCCTCGGCCGTGCGCTGCTGGCGGATGACGCCGGCCCGTCGCGCGACGACATCGCGTTGCTGCTGGCCCGCACCCGGCTGCTGCCCGAGGAAGCCACCGCGACATGGGAGTTCCCCGCAGACCCCGCCGTTGTCGCCGACGCGCGCGAGGCCGCGACGCGCCAGTCGGCCGTCTGGGGACTGGATGACGCGACCATCTTCACCACGGAACTCATCGTCAGCGAACTGGTCACCAACGCCATCCGATACGCAAGCGGCCCCGTGGGCCTGCGGCTCATGCGGGAGACTGCTCTGATCTGCGAGGTGTCCGACTCCAGCAACACTCAGCCGCGCCTGCGCAGAGCACGCACCAGTGACGAGGGCGGTCGCGGTCTGTTTCTCGTAGCCCAGCTCAGCACACGCTGGGGCAGCCGGTACGGCCGGCACGGCAAGACCATCTGGGCAGAACAGGCCTTGCCCCCGACCCCGCCGCCCCCCTTTCCGACCTAGCAGTCCGCAGCGAACCTCAACCACTCCGAAGGCATTTCGTACAGCGCCGTCCCCGCCGACGGCCCTCTTGCCGTGGTGGCGGGCGGCACGTCCCACGGCAGATGCCCACCCCCGCCGAGGCGCCGCCTCACGTCGTCGACGGCGGCCCTGTCGTACCACGGACCACGAGTTCCGGAACCGGTGCGCGGAGCACCAGGTCAGCCAGGGGGGCTCCATCGATGTGGTCGAGCAGCATGGACGTGGCGGCGGCACCCGCCTCTTGCATCGGCATGCGTACGACTGTCACCGGCGGGCAGTACACCTCGGCCATCCAGGTGTCTTGGATGGCCACCACCGAGAGCTCCTCCGGAACGCGTATTCCGGCGCGGCTCGCCCAGGAGACAACGCCGAAAGCGGCGTTCACACTGGCCACCACCAGGCCGGTGGGAGGTGAGGGCGTACCCAGCAGTCGCTCCGCAGCGGCCATGCCCGCATCGGCCTCCCATCCCGCGGCGACGACGGCGGACTTGGCGACGGAGCGCCCGGCAGCGCGCATCGCGGCCCGAAAACCCGTGAACCTGCGGGCCGCCGCGTCATGCCGAACGGTTCCGCCGACGAATCCGAGGTGCTCGTGCCCGAGGTCGAGCAGATGCCGGGTGGCGATCCGCGCGGTTTCGACGTCGTCGAGAAGCACCGAACCGGTGCGGCCCTTCAGACGGGAGTTGAACAGTACGACGGGTACGTCGATGTCCAGGGTCGATGCCAGCATGCGGTCCGTGAAGTCCTCCCGCCGCTGGAGGACCACCCCATCGACCCGGCCCTTCCCTACGAGCGCGTCCAACTCGCGCTTTCCCGCCCGCGGGCCATCGAGCTGTCCCAGCAGCACGCTGACGGATCGTGAGGTCGCGACCTCGTCCACGCCGGCCAGCAAAGGCGCGAAGACGGCGTTGTTGACATCGGGAACGATCAACGCCAGGGCCCCGGCCCTGGACATGCGCAGGGCGCGGGCACGGTGGCTCGGGACGTACCCGATCTCCCCCGCGACAGCCAGGACCCGCTGACGCGTGTCGGGATGGATTCGGGCCTTGGCATCCGCGGTCAGCACGCGGGAGGCCACCGATACGGATACGCCCGCGGCCGCCGCGACGTCTTTGAGTCCTGCCATGGTCAGGGCATTCTACAAGTCGGCCGGACCCGGGACCGGTGGTCGGGACAGAGCCGAGAGAGCATCAGCGTGCGCCGAACTCCGCGGGACGCTTCTCCACGAAGGCCCGGATGCCTTCCCGCGCGTCAGCCGTGTTGAACAGGGCGTGCAGGTGCTGTTGTTCGGTCGTGAACCCGGCGGTGGTGGTGCACCCCACGGCGGCCTTGATCGCCGCGATCGCGTGGCCCGGTCCCCGCGCGAGCTCGTCGGCGATGTGCTGCGCGCGCAGGAGAGCGGTGCCGTCATCACTGACATGGGTGACAATGCCGAGTGCGTGGGCCCGTTCGCCGGAGATACGCGCACCCGTCATGATCATTTCCTTGGCGCGGTTGATTCCCACGTGCCGGGTCAGCCGCTGGGTGCCTCCCCAACCGGGCATCAGGCCCAGCGAGATTTCCGGCAGGCCGAACGAGGCTGTGGTGTCGGCCACCACCAGGTCGCAGCTCAGTACGACCTCGAAGCCCCCTCCCAGGGCCAGGCCGTGAACGGCGGCGATGACGGGGAGCCGGAGGCCGGCGATCGTGTCGCACATGACATTGGCACGGGTGGTGAACGCCTGGAACTCCTCGCTGTCGGCGCTCGCGTACTCGCCGATGTCGGCGCCCGCGGCGAAGGCCGGGCCGTTGCCGGTGATGATCACGGCGCGTACGGCCGGGTCGGCGTCGGCGTCGAGCAGCGCCGAGGTGACCAGCTGGAGCATCTCGGAGTTGAACGCGTTGTACTTGCGGGGCCGGTTCAACCGGATGGCCAGCGTCTGGTCGCGGATCTCGGTCAGGACGGGAAGATCCTCGGTCCTGGGCTTGCTCGTCTGCTCAGCCGGCACGGTGCAGCGCCCCCTTCTGCGCGAGGACATCGATTTCCTGCGCGGTGTAGCCCAGCGACTCCAGGACCGTCGCGGTATCGGCTCCGAGTGCGGGCGGTACGGCATGGACACCGGGGCGCTCTCCGTCATAGGTGACCGGGTGGCCCAGCACGCGGACCGTGCCCGCGTCGGGGTGTTCGAAGCTGACGATCGAACGGTTGTGGACCACCTGCGGATCCGTGACGACGTCGTCGTAGGTGTTGACCTGTGAGAACCAGATCTTGTGGGCGGTCAGCCGGGCGGTCCAGTCCGCGGTCGTCCGCCGGCGCATGTGCTTGGCGACTCGCGCGTTGACCTGCTCCCGGCGGGCGTAGGACTCGTCTTCTGCGATGTCGTCGAACCCCGGGTCGTCGAAGAGCGTGTGCAGGGCGGGGAGGCTGGTGAGGGAGATGCAGAGGTGGCTGTCCGCCGTCGCGAAGACGCCGTAGGGAGCCTTGTAGTACATGGACGAGACGCCGGAGGCGCTGCGTTCTCCCTTGAAACCGTTCAGATGGTAGGCGAGCGGTTCGATCTGCAGGTCGAGTGCCGCGTTCAGCAGGTTGCTCTCGACCTTGCAGCCCTCGCCCGTACGTTCGCGCCCCTGCAGGGCGGCCAGGATGCCCATGGCTCCGAGGACGGCGCCGTGCTGATCGACGAGCGACGCGCCCACCGGCGTGGGAGGCCCGTCGGCGGTCCCCGTGGCTGCGGCCAGCCCTGAGAGTGCCTGAATGAGGACGTCCTGGCCAGGCCGGTCACGGTAGGGCCCGTCGGGACCATAGCCCGAGAGGGAGCAGTAGACCAGCCGTGGGTTCAGGGACTTCAGCCGCTCGTATCCGAACCCCAGGCGGTCCATCGCGCCGGGCCGGAAGTTCTCGACCACCACGTCGGCGGTGGCCAGCAGTCTGTCGAGCGCCTCGCGCGACTCCGGCGCCTTGAGGTCGACCGCAATGCTCTTGGTGTTCCGGTTCCCGAGAAGGAAGAAGACGCTGGTGTCACCCAGGTACGCGTCGGGGCCCGACCAAGTCCGCTCGAAGGCACCGCTCGGTGGTTCGACCTTGATGACCTCGGCCCCGAGGTCGGCCAGTATCTGGCTCGTCGAGGGGCCCTGGAGGAAATGGGTGAAGCTCACGACGCGGAGACCCGAAAGCATGTGTTGTCCCATCTGAGGTGATGCGGCGTCCGGCTCTGACCGGCGCGGGGATGCCGACCCGACGGCTCTTCGGGCGCGGGCATCCGGGAGTGCGGGGTGCGGGGTGTGGCCCCCAGGACTTGTCTTCCCAAGGCGCCATGACAGTCGACGCGGAACCAAGTCGAAGCCAGGGACGAGCCGTGGCGACTTCGTTTCACACTAGACGGCGCACATTGGCCTCCGCAAGAGCATGCGCAATCGATTGTCTCCAGGCATTTCGCCGCGCTGCGCCCCGCTTTCCACTCTCGAGGCCGACAAGCCGCACCCACCTGCGCAATCGATTGCTCAGTGGTGCCGCCGCCGCGGACATCCGGCGTGGCCGGAGTCCTTCCCCACGGCTCCACGAAGCCGAGTCCGACTGTGCGCGTCGAGCCGCCCGAGGCCGCCGGCACAGGGTGCCTCAGCGCGCGGCCTCCATGGCCCCGAGTTGGAGCCGGAGAGCCAGTCGTACGCGCGGCGAGGAAAGATCCACCGGAGCCACTTCCCCAAGGCGCCGCATGCGGTAACGCAGCGTGTTGGGATGTATGCGCAGGGCGTGAGCGGCGCCTCTGGGGTCGCCGTGGAAGTCCAGCCACGCGGTGAGCGTCGCCAGGTGCGCGGTCCCGTGCTCCCTGTCATGGGCCGAGAGGGCTGCGAGCGGGCCGCCGAGCAGGCCCGCTTCGATCCGCGTTGCCGCCTGGGCCCGTTCCACCACGAGGGCGTCCCAGACGTCCTCCACCCGGAGGAGTCCACCGGACGCGGCGGCCGGCAGTCGGCCCGCCGTGACCAGCCGGCTCAGCTCGGCGGCCTCGCCACGCGAACGGGGAATCTCCTCGGGCGCGTGCGCCAGGCCGCCCATGACGGCGTACGAACTGCGGTCGTGCGGGGACGACTCGCCAAGGATGTTCCGCAGCCAGCGCACGGAACCCGGGCGAGGCGTCGTGGCAGAGTCGTTCCCGACATCGCTCACCAGGCAGTACAGAAGGCCGTCGAGCTCCACCGTGAGCGGCTGTTCCCAGCCGGCTCGACGGGCGACGGATTCCCAGACGAGGGCGTGCGCGCCCACGTCCCGCACCCCGTCCGGGGCGCCCAGGACGATGACGCGCCACGGGCCCGGCGGCAGCGCGGACGCCGCCTCCCGCTCCCCATGGCGCAGCACGGCGGACAGGCGGCCTTCCAGCATCCGGCGCCCCAGACCGGCGTCCGCGCGCAGGTGCAGCAGGTGCAGGGCGAGAGCGGACCCCACTCCTTCGAGTTCGCGCATACGTTCCGGAGGCACCGGCTTCTCGGCCACGGCCCAGATCGAACCGAGCCATTCGCCTCCTGCCCGAACGGGAATGATCAGCCGCGGCAGCAGGCCGTCCGGCCCTGGAGGAGTCAGCACCGGCTCGCTGGAACCGGCGAGCCGGCGGTAGACGCCGCGGGCTCTGAAGTGCGCGGTCACCTCGGCAGGCACCCGTCGGCCCACGATCGTCGAGACCCGCGCGGAGTCCGTGATCTCCTGGCGTGCGGAGTAGGCGAGAACGCGCGAGTGGGCGTCCTCCACGGTCACGGGGGCCTCGACGATGTCCGCTGCCGCATCCGCGAGGGCGAAGAGGGTGCCGCGCACACCCGCGGCGTCCGCGTCCGTTCCCGCCCCGCGGTCGATGACACTGCGCAGGAGCCAGACAGCGCCCGTCCATGACACGTGCGGTTGCAGCTCCACGAGGGCCAGGCCGAGGCGCTCGGCGATGTCGCCGATCCCCGAAGTCCTGATCACGGCGGCCTTCAACACGAGTCCTTCCGCTCCCGCCGCCGCAGCTCGTTCCGCGAGCTCCGCGGCCGCATGCGGGTGCGTGACGCCCACGCCCAGGACGAGATCGCCCGGCTGTCCCGCGCCCTCACCGGGCTCCGCCAGCACGACATCGCGGATCTCGGCGCCCGGCCCCGCGACGACCAGGCGCAGCAGTCCGGCACCGAGAGAGGTGACAAGGTCGGTGAGAGTGATCACGGCCGGCCCCTGGTCCAGCGGACGACGACTTCACTGCGCATGATGCGCATTCTGCATCACCCCTTTGTGCCCGTGGCACAAGCACCACGGCGGTCATGAGCGGATCACGACGAAGACAGCGGCGGCCCGCCCACCCAGGATCGACACCGTTGCCGTCGAAACGGAAGGAAGCACAATGCGGTTCTCCTCCCCTGGTCCCGACCGTGTCGCCGTCGTGGGCGCAGGCATGGTCGGCCTCTCCACCGCCTGGTTCCTGCAGGAACTCGGCGCCACCGTCACCGTGCTCGAACGCGCTGACGTGGCCGCCGGATCCTCATGGGGCAACGCAGGATGGATCACCCCCGGACTCGCCACGCCCCTGCCCGAACCCGCCGTCGTGCGCTATGGCCTGCGGGCCGTACTGAGCCCTTCCTCGCCCGTCTACGTCCCGTTGAGCGGCGATCTCCAGCTGCTGCGCTTCCTTGCGGGCTTCGCACGCCACAGCACCACCGCCAGGTGGAAACGCGCGATGCGGTCGCTGGTGCCGATCAACCGGCTGGCGCTGTCGAGCTTCGACGCCCTGTCGGAGGGCGGTGTCGCTGCCGAGACCGTCCCCGCGGGCTCGTTCCTCGCCGCGTACGGCAGTACGCAGGAGCGCAAGGTGCTGCTGGACGAACTGGAGCACATACGGTCTTCGGGACAGAGCATCGAGTTCGACGTGCTCGGTGGTGACGAGGCTCGGGAGGTCGAACCGGCGCTGTCCGCGAAGGTCGGCGCGGCGCTGCGGCTGCACGGGCAGCGCTATGTCGACCCGGGGGCCTACGTGCACGCCCTCGCCGCCGCGGTCCGTGCCCGTGGCGGCGATGTCCGGATCGGTGCGGAGGTCACCGAGGTGTCGGACGACGGCCGAGGAGTTCAGGTCCGCACGGCGGACGGCAGAGTGGATCACGTCGCCTCCGTCGTCCTCGCCAACGGTGTCTGGTTGCGTCGCCTCGGCCATCGGTTCGGCGTGCGCTCCCTCATCCAGGCCGGACGGGGTTACAGCTTCAGCGTCCCCATGGAGCGGGTGCCCTCGGCGCCGGTGTACTTCCCCGCTCAGCGTGTGGCCTGCACGCCGCTGGAGGGCCGGCTCCTGCGGGTGGCGGGCATGATGGAGTTCCGGTCTCCCGAGGCGCCTTTGGACGCCCGCCGGATCAACGCCCTCGTGGACGCCGCCCGGCCGCTGCTGGAGGGAGCGGACCTCGACATGCGCAAGGACGAATGGGTGGGGTCGCGGCCCTGCACCCCCGACGGCCTGCCGCTCATCGGCGCCACTCGCTCGCCACGTGTGTTCGCCGCCGGCGGGCACGGCATGTGGGGCATCACTCTCGGACCGGCGACCGGTCGCCTGCTCGCGGAGCAGGTGGTCACCGGCCGTCGACCGGCGGAACTGGGCCCCTTCGATCCGTTGCGCTGACGCGGGACGGCGGCCCGGGGCCGATGGGCGTGCCCCTCGCCGCTCAGGCTCTGCCGGCCAGCATGCCCCACGGGTCCACCGGGATCACCTCGGTGGACCTGCCGTGCTCGTCGACCAGGCGTCCGTGCACCTTCACCTGCCGAAGCACCAGACGACGTTCGGCGATGGTGACCTGCGGATATTCTGCGGCCAGTCTGAGCACGATCTCTTCCAACTGTTCCACCGAACGCAGGCTGACGATCACACACAGATTGGTGCGACCGACCACGGGCGCGCAGAAGCGCGTCTCCCGCCACTCCCCGATCGCCCGTCCGATGCCGCCGACTTCGGCGTCGGGTGCCGTCAGCCACAGCATCGCCATGGCGTGCCATCCGGCCAGGGGACGCGCCACATCGCAGCGGAAGGCGACTTCGCCCCGTCGCTGCAACCGATCGAGGCGGCGCTTGACCACCTGCGGCGAGGTCCCCAGGTCCTGTGCGACCTCGGTGTAGCTGCGGCGCCCGTCCCTTCCCAGGGCGACGTACAGGGCTCTGTCGTCGACGCTGAGCGGGCGCAGTTCCTTGGGCGGCGGCCCCAGATCGCTGCGGACCTGCTCGCATTGCGCGCGGTTGAGCACTCCGTGCCTCCAACGCCCTCCGCCCAGCATGCCCGTGTAGACGTGGCTGCTCACCCGGGTGACGTCGGGGGTGATCGGCAGCCCGTCCAGCAGCACCGCGGAGATGGCATCGACGGTCGGGGAGACCACCAGGGCGAACAGGTCGTACTCGCCGACCGTGATGCCCACGGTGGCGACGTGCGGCAGCGCGCTGAAGGCGGCGGCCACGTCCACTGCCGTGCCGGGTTTGCAGGCCACCTCGATGATCGCTCCCCGGAAACTGGGGCCTTCCAGGGTGATGCACGTCCATGCGGTGCGTGCCCGGACGAGCGCCTGCCATCTGCGGGCCAGGGTGACCGGGGACAGCTCCAGCACCTCGGACAGGGCGGTCCAGCTCACGCGTGGGTTCAGCTGCAGCGCATCGGTGAGGGCGAGGTCGGTCTCGTTCAGGATCGGGACTCCGCCCAGGCTGACAGAACTCGTCATAATCCGTCCCACCCGCGTGCTCGACGCAATTTTCCTTCATGTTGGCGGGACGAACGGGATTCGGGACCACCCTGAACGGCATCGCCGCCCACGCCGCCCCCATCTTCAACGCGGTGTTCATGCGTGCGCAAGCTCACTCACACATCCCGGAGGCTTCCATGAGAGCCCTGTCCCCGCTCGCGGTGGAGCACGACGCCCGGCGCGATGCTCTGTATGCGAAAGCGGCACGGCGGATCATCCCGCTGCTGGTCGTGTGCTACACCTTCGCCTATCTGGACCGGGTCAACATCGGCTTCGCCAAGCTGCAGATGCAGCAGGACATCGGCATCAGCGAGCATGTCTACGGAGTGGCAGCCGGCATCTTCTTCCTCGGATACGTCATCTTCGAGGTGCCGAGCAATCTGTGGCTGGCCAGGGTGGGGACGCGCAAGACGATCGTGCGCATCATGATCCTGTGGGGGGTGACCTCGGCGGCCATGGTGTTCGTCCATGACGCCACCAGCTTCTACGCCCTCCGCTTCCTGCTCGGTGTCTTCGAGGCCGGTTTCGCACCGGGGATCATCTACTACCTCACCCTGTGGTTCCCGCCGGCCCGGATGGCGGCGGTGATGTCGTACGTCATGCTTCCCGGGCCCATCGGATCGATGGTCGGTGGACCGCTGTCCTCCTGGATCATGTCGACCCTCGACGGCGCCGCCGGACTCGCCGGATGGCAGTGGGTGTTCATGATCGAGGGCCTGCCCTGTGTCCTGCTCGGAGTGGTGGTCTGGAGGACGCTCGTCGACCGTCCGTCCGACGCCGGGTGGCTCACGGCCGAGGAGAAGGACATCATCACGGTCGACATCGGGAAGCGCCGGCCGGGCGGCAAGCACCGGCTCGGCGCGGCACTCACGACTCCGCGGACCTACAGCCTGGCCCTCAGCTACTTCTGCCTCATCAGCGGCATCTATGCGGTGAGCTTCTGGCTTCCGACCATCCTGACGGAGAACGGTGTCCACGGCCTTTCCCGTGTCGGTGCCCTCTCCGCGGTGCCGTACCTGTTCGCCATCGTGTTCATGCTGATCGTCGGCCGCCGTTCCGACCGCACCGGCGAGCGCCGGCTGCACAGCGCGATCCCGGCCGGGATCGCCGTCTTCGCTCTGGCATGCGCCGCTGTGACCGCGAGCCACTTCGTGGTGTCCTTCCTGTCGATCAACGTGGCAATCGTCTGCCTCTGGGTGGCGTACACCGTCTTCTGGTCGATCCCGCCCTCGTTCCTCAAGGGGACGGCCGCAGCCGGGGGAATCGCCTTCATCAACTCGATCGGGCTCCTCGGCGGCTTCTTCAGCCCCATGATCATGGGGTTCGTGAAGGAACGCACCGGGAGCACCGAGTGGGGGCTGCTGACGATGAGCGCGCTTGTCGCCGCCGGCACGGTACTGCTGCTCGCGACCAAGCCGACCCCCACGCGCGTGGAGACGGATACCGAACACGCGGTGCCTGCCGGCACGTGATGACGTCCGCCTCCCCCACCAGCCGTATCGGAGTGATCTCCATGCCTGCTTCCACCCTCTTCCGCAGGGCCACCGTCGTCGACGGTTCCGGTGCCCCGGCCTACACCGCCGACGTCCATGTCGCCGACTCCCGGATCACCCGCGTGAGCGATCCGCGTCCCGGGGCGGGGACGGCGGACCGTGTCATCGACGCCGAGGGACTCGTCCTGAGCCCCGGGTTCATCGACGTCCACTCACACGCCGACAACGCCCCGTTCCTGAACACTGCCGATGTGTCCAAGGTGACCCAGGGGGTCACCACAGAGGTCGTGGGCAACTGCGGATTCAGCCTGGCTCCGGTGCACGACGCCCATCGGGACGCCTTTCGCTCCTTCACCCGCCGCATCTTTCCCCCTCTGCCGTTCGACTGGTCGTCCGTCGAGGAGTTCTTCTCCCGGGCGGACGAGGCCGGCCATGTCGTCAATGTCGCCCCTCTCATCGGCCACAACGCCCTGCGCATCGCGGCCATGGGACTGGAGGCCCGCGCACCCCGCCCCCAGGAGCTGGAGGCGATGCGGTCCCAGCTGCGCCGGGCCCTGGAGGCCGGAGTGTTCGGGCTCTCCACGGGGCTCATCTACCCGCCCGGAGTGTTCTCCGAGGCCGAGGAACTCGTCGCACTCGCCGAGGTACTGCCGCCCGACCGTGTCTACGCGACGCACATGCGGGGCGAGGGTCCGCAGTTGTTGCAGAGTGTCGCCGAGGCGGTGCACATCGCCGAACGCGCCGGGTGCCGCCTGCAGGTCTCTCATCTCAAGGCGACGGGGAAGCAGGCCTGGGGAACCGTGAGCGACGCGCTCGAGGCTCTCGACGCGGCCCGGGCACGCGGTCTCGTCGCGCATCAGGACGTGTATCCCTACGAGGCCGCCGGCACGATGCTCACCGCCTGCCTCCCCCCATGGTTCCAGGACGGCGGCAACCAGGCCTTCCTCGCCCGGCTCCGGTCCGAGGACGCGTTGGCTCGCGCCGGGGCCGAGCTGGAGCGGCATGACGGCAGTTGGGAGAACTGGGTGGCCGCGGCGGGGTGGGACCGCATCGTCGTGGCCTCCTCCGCGACCCATCAGTACGACGGCATGAGCCTCGCGCACATCGCCGCGCAGAAGGGGATTCCCGCGTTCGACACCTTGGTCGGCGTACTGCTGCAGGAGGAGCTCCAGGTCTCCATGACGGTGTTCGCCATGGACGAGAAGGACATCGCCGCGGCGATCGCCCACCCCAGCTCGATGATCGGATCCGACGGCATGCCGCCGGGAAACGGCGGCAAGCCCCATCCCCGGATGTTCGGCACGTTCCCGAAGATCCTGGCCAAGTACGTCCGTGACAGCGGTCTGCTGTCGCTGCCCGAAGCGATCCGGAAGATGACGCACCTGCCCGCCACCGCGTTCGGCATCCCCGACCGAGGACGCGTCGCCGAGGGCTGTGCGGCCGATCTCGTCCTCTTCGACGCCGGGACGGTCGAGGACCACGCGACCTATGAAGCACCGGATCGGCAGGCAGGCGGCATACGCGCCGTCATGGTCAACGGGCGGATCGTGGTGGAGGACGGTGAATTCAGCGGGGAGCGAGCGGGAAGGCGTCTCACCCCGGCGTGAGCCATCGGACCACCCCCGCCGGTCTGCGCGTGAAGCCTCTCGGGCCTGCAGGACCGGTCGTACCCCCGTCGGAGGTACTGCCTTACGTGCGGTGGTCCGCGGCAGTCCCGCGGCCACCGCTCTCCGCCCCGGAGTGCCGCACCGGTATGCGTCGGCGGACGGCCGCCGGCATCCTCATCTGCTGCGGATGGTCCGGTAGGAGAACTCCACCAGGTAGTCGTTGAGGCGCAGCGAGGCGGCGGCCGCCTCTTCTTCGTCCCCGTGGCAGATGGCGTGCAGGATGGCGCTGTGCAGGCTCGCCGCCGTGGCCAGCTCTTCGTCCGGGTTCTGTATGTGGGCGAACCAGAAGCGCCGCGACAGGCCCTGCAGCGGGGTCATGGCCACCAGCAGGTAGTCGTTGTCCGCTGCCGTGGCGATCAGTTCGTGGATCTCCTTCAGGGTCCGGTCGAACGCCCTGAGGTCGGCGTCGGGAAGGTTGTCCAGGCGGTTGGCCAGACGCACCATGGCCTCCTTCCGCTCCGCGTTCGCCCGGTGCGTCGCCAGGCGAACGGCGAGTTCTTCCACAGTGCGCCGCAGTTCGAGGAGCTTCAGCTGCGCCTCCACCGAGGTGCCGACGACGAGGACACCCCGGTTCGGGTGGATCTCGACCATCCGCTCGCGCGCCAGCCGCTGCAGGGCCTCACGGACCGGCGTGCGCCCGAAGCCGGCCAGTTCCATGAGGGCCGCCTCGGACAGCATCGATCCGGGAGGCAGCTCCTGGAACGTGATCATGCTCTGCAGCACGTCATAGGCCTGATCGGCCTTGTTGGTCTTCTTCTGCACGCGACCCCTCCCGTCACTCACCTTGTCCTCGAGCCGGAACTCAGATTCTCCGCCTCCCACTCTGGACAGGGCGCAGTCTACCGCTGTACGACTAATACATGACTGATATATCGGCCCTCGGGGGCTACCTGCGGCACGAGTGGAAACTGCATGCGGTGCACCCGCCGAACGTGGAACTGCCGGTGCTGGCCGAGGTCGATGTGCTCGTCGTGGGCGGCGGAGCCGCCGGGGTCGCCGCGGCCACCGTCGCGGCCGAGAGCGGCCGCAGCGTCGTCCTGATCGAGAAGTACGGATTCTGCGGCGGCGCCGCCGTGGCAGGGCTTTCCGGCACGGTCTGCGGCCTGTATCTGGCCAGCGACCGCGGCCGAGGGCCCGAGCAGGTGGTCTTCGGCTTCACCGAGCGCTTCCGGGCCCAGATGGCCGCCCGTGGTGGGCTCACCGAACCGCAGAAGTACGGCAAGACGTGGACCAGCGCCCACGACCCGCTGGTGTGGCGGGAGACCGCGGACTCACTGCTGGAACAGGCAGGCGTCCGTGTGCTGCTGCACACCTCCGTCACCGGAGTCCTCATGGACGGGAATGCGCACAGGGGCGTCGTCGTCGAATCCAACGCGGGCCGCGCGGTCGTCAAGGCGGCCCGCACGATCGACGCCTCCGGAGACGCCGCGGTCGTGGCCCGCGCCGGGCACCGCTACTCCTTCGGTGACGGTGGAGCGATCCAGAACCCCACCATGTTCTTCCGCCTCGGAAACGTGGACATGGAGCGCTACCTGGACTATTACGGCACCGACACGATCTGTCCGCCCAAACTCACGGACGCGATCGTGGCGGCCCGGTCGGCCGGCGAGAACCTGCCGCGGCAGAAGATATGGGTCTTCCGGACCACCCGCCCCGGCGAACTCATGGTCAACGCCACCCGCCTCACCGCCCGTGACGGCAGGATGCTCAATGTCATCGACCCGGAGGACTTCACCGAGGCCGAGGTCCTGGGACGCAAACAGGTGCGCGCCTACGCCGATTTCCTCGCGCGGCACGTCCCGGGCTGCGAGGACAGCTACGTCGTCGACACCGGCGTCGAAGCCGGCATCCGGCAGACGCGCACCATCGCCGGCCTCGAGACCCTCCGTAACGACGACGTGGTCACCGGGCGCAAACGTCCGGACGGCATCTGCCGGGTGCCCTGGCCCATCGAACTGCACAGCGGTGACCGGCCCAAGCTTCACTGGCTTCTCGACGACTACTACGAGGTGCCCTACGGCACGCTCGTACCCGAGACGGGCGAGAACATCATCGTCGCCGGCCGGTCCCTGAGCGCCGAGCACGAGGCACTCGCCTCCGCACGGGTCACCGCCCAGTGCTTCGAATACGGCCACGCCGCCGCCGTCGCCGCAGTCCTCTCCCTCGATGAGGACTCCCGATTCCGCGACATCGAAGGTGAATCCGTCCGCGCCGTCATGGCCGCGAACGGAAGCGCCCTGTGACACACCGATCCTTGGAGAACCACATGTCCGATCCCACGTCATTGCGCAGCAACTTCGAGCCGGGTACGACTCGATGGGCCGTCCGGCGTGCCCAGTGGTCCGCCATGGGCATGACGCACGAGGAACAGCAGCGTCCGAAGATCGCGATCGTCAACACCTCCTCACGCCTGTCGGTCTGCTTCGCCCACCTCGACGACGTCGTCGATGTCGTCGCCGAAGCGGTCCGCGAGGCGGGAGGTCTGCCGTTGGAGATCCGCACCACCGCACCGAGCGACTTCGTGACCAGCGCCGGCCGCAAGGCGCGGTACCTCATGCCCACCCGGGACCTGATCGTCAACGACATCGAAGCCGCCGTCGAAGGCGCCCAGCTCGATGCCATGATCCTCCTTTCCTCCTGCGACAAGACCACCCCGGCCCACCTGATGGCAGCGGCCCGGCTGGACCTGCCTGCCATCCTGGTGATCGGCGGCTACCAGCAGGGCGGCACCTTCGCGGGGTGCTCCGTGGACATCGACACCGTCTACGAGTCCGTGGGAGCCCTCGCCTCCGGGAAGATGAGCGTCGACGAACTGGGACGCATGGCCGACTGTGCCATCAAGGGCCCCGGCGTCTGCGCGGGACTGGCCACCGCCAACACCATGCACGTACTCGCCGAAGCCCTCGGCATGACCATGCCTGGTTCCGCCCCCGTACGGGCCAACTCCGAGCCCATGCTCGCCCGAGCCGCCGAGGCCGGCCGCCGCATCGTGGATCTCGTCCGTGAGGGCGTGACGGCGCGCAGCATCCTGACCCGCGAGGCGGTGGAGAACGCGATCGAGGTCGCCCTCGCCCTGGGCGGCTCCGTCAACTGCATCCGCCACCTGTCGGCGGTGGCGCAGGAAGCGGACCTCGACATGGACGTCGTGGCGACGTTCGAGGAGAAGGGGAAGGACGCGGTCCAGCTGGCAGCCATCAGGCCCAATGGCACGCACCAGGTCTGGGACCTGGAACGGGTCGGTGGCGCACAGGCCGCCCTGCGGGCTCTCCTCCCCCGCCTCCACGGCGACGCTCTGACCGTCTCGGCCCGCACGGTCGCCGAACTCGCCGACCAGGCCCCCGCCCCGGACGGAGAAGTGCTGCACCCCCCGACGGACCCGGTGAATCCGGAGCCCGGCCTGCTGATCCTGCGGGGCTCCCTCGCACCCGACGGTGCGATCGTGAAGGTGGCCGGAGTCGGTTCCGCCACGCGCAGGCAGTTCTCGGGACCCGCCCGCGTCTTCGCCGGGGAGGACGAGGCGATCACGGCTCTGGGCGAGTCCGCCATCCGTCCCGGCGACGTGATCGTGCTGCGCGGCATGGGTCCGCGCGGCGGCCCGGGCACCGTCTTCGCGGCCAGTTTCGTCGCGGCTCTCAACGGCGCCGGGCTGGGTGGGCAGGTCGCCGTTGTCACCGACGGCGAACTCTCCGGCCTCAACCACGGACTCGTCGTCGGCCAGGTCATGCCGGAGGCGGCGGACGGCGGGCCCCTCGCCGGTGTCCGGGACGGCGACCGGATCTCCGTCGACCTCGACGCACGGCTCCTCGACACCGACCCACCGAGGCAGGGTGCCCCGGTCACCGCCGGCGACCCGCAGGCCGAGCGGGGATGGCTCGGCCAGTACGCCGCACTCGTCGGCCCCATCCAGCAAGGGGCCGTACTGCGACGCCCCCGCCCGAACGAGCAGACAGGTCCGCGCACCCGAGGAGACAGACGATGACCATGACATCCCAGTCACGGCGAGCAGGCGTGGCGGCCCTCGTCGGCACCGCCCTCGAGTGGTACGACTTCCTCATCTACGGGACCGCGGCCGCCCTCGTCCTCAACAAGCTGTTCTTCCCGGCCGAGAGTCCCCTCGTCAGCACCCTGGCAGCCTTCGCCACCTACGCGGTGGGCTTCCTCGCCCGGCCCCTCGGAGGCCTGTTCCTGGGCGCGCTCGGCGACCGGCTGGGACGCAAGGCCGTCCTCGTCCTCACCCTTCTCATCATGGGCTCCGCCACCGCTCTGATCGGTGTGCTGCCCACGTACGACCGGATCGGGATGGCCGCACCCGTTCTGCTCATCCTGCTCCGGCTCCTGCAGGGCTTCGGAGCGGGAGGAGAGTACGCCGGGGCCGTCGTGCTCTCCGTCGAACACGCCGACCAGCAACGTCGCGGAGCCGCCGGGGCATGGGCACCCGTCGGGTATGCCACGGCCACGCTGCTGGCTGCGGGGGTGTTCCAGTTGTTCCTGCTGATGCCCGACGACCAGTTCCGTGCATGGGGCTGGCGCATACCCTTCCTGCTCAGTTTCGTCGTCGTCGCCGTCGGCTATCTGATCCGACGGCGGATCGTCGAGACACCGGCCTTCGAGAAGGCACAGGAACCACGGACACCTCAGCGGCTGGATCTCTTCGCGGCACTGCGCCAGGAGCCCAAGAGCTTCCTGGTGGTCATCGGCGCCCGCTTCGCCGAGAACGGGTTCGCCTACCTCTTCCCGGTCTTCGGCGTCGCCTTCGTCACCACAGAGCTCGGAGTGAGCGGCAACGTGGCTCTGGGGGCTGTCGTCGCGGCGGCCGCACTGGAGATGATCACTATCCCGGTCTATGCGCGGTTGTCCGACCGGATCGGACGACGGCCCGTGTACCTGGCCGGAGCGATCGCCTCTGTCGTGTGGGTCGTCCCCTTCTTCCTGCTCGTCGGAACCGGCTCGACCTGGGCGGTCATGCTCGCCTTCATCGTGGGGCTCGGCGTGGCATACCCCGCGATGCTGGCCCCGCAGGCCGCGTATTTCGCCGAACTCTTCGGAACGCGCACCCGGTTGTCCGGATTCGCGTTCGCCCGTGAGATCGGCTCCGTCCTCGCCGGCGGCCTCGCCCCCTTCGTGGCCACGGCGTTGTTCGCATGGGCCGGACACTGGTGGCCCGTGGCCGCGTACATGGCGTTGATGACGGCCATCACGCTGGCAGCCCTCGCGGTCGGGCCCGAAACCGTCAACCGGGACATCGAAACGCCGGTGTCCGGCGAGACTCCCGCAGATGAGGAACATCAGGGGGCGGTTCCCGAAGTCCGTGCGCCGGTCGAGAACACCAACCGGTGACCTCGTCTCCTGCCCGCGACGTCCCGCCGCGGGCAGGAGACGGGACCGACATGGTGGTGCCTCGGTGGTACGCGGAACGGGCCCCGGATGATCGACTGAAACCCGTGTGATCGACTGAAACCCGTGGCGCCTGAGCGATTCAGGCGCCACGCAGTCGCACCCATGTCGTCCGACGACGGCCACGACATCGACGCCCTTCTCCTCCTGGAACCCGGCCCGCCCCAGGACTCACCCCGGGTTCTTCCGTACTCACTCCGGCCTGCGCGAGCGACCGCGCCGGCTTCCTCGGAGACCTCCTCCAGGTGGTCAGTCATGGAGTCACCAGGCGGTATCAGCCGCGTGTGCCTCCGACGCGGGCGGCCCGCCGACGGTCCCCTCTCGGCCTTGGACACCCGCCCCCGACAGGGTGCCTTCGAGCACGTCGCGCAGTTGTGACCGGGCGGTGATGCCCAGCTTGGGAAACACCCGGTAGAGGTGAGAGCCGACCGTGCGCGGAGAGAGGAACAGCTTCTCGCCGATCTCACGATTCGTCAGTCCTCGGGCCGCCAGCCGCACGATCTGCTGCTGCTGGGGGCTGAGTTCGGCGAACGCATCGGGCACGACGCTGCTGGCTTCGATGCCGGCGGCGCGCAGCTCTGTCTGTGCCCGCTCGATCCACGGTCGCGCTCCCAGCCGCTGGAAGGTGGCCAGGGCGGCGCTCAGCAGCGGGCGGGCCTCGGCGATACGGCGCTGCCGCCGGAGCCACTCCCCGTAGTCGAGCCGTGTCTGCGCCCGTTCGAACGGCCACTGCTCACCCGTGGCGTCCGCGAGCGCCGCCTGGAAGTACGGCTCGGCGAGCTCGGGATCCGCCAACAGGGCGCGGCCCCGGGCGATCAGCACGGCCACCCGCGCCGACATGCCCGTACCCAGGCGTCGCGCGGACCGCTCCAGCAACTCCGCGGCGTCCCCCCGCCGCCCTCGGCGGACGGCCGCCGCGGCGAGTTCGGCCAGGACGGTGTAGGAGACGTGGTAGTGGACCGGATCGCCGTCGTCGGTGAAAGCGGAGCGGAACTGCGTGTACGCGGTGTCGTAGTCGCCCTCGGCCACGGCCGCCATCCCCAGAGCCCGACGTGCGAAGACCGCGACGGAGCGGCTCTCCAGCGGATCGACCAGGGCCAGCGCCTGCCCGGCGAGTCGGCGTGCGGCGGCCGTGTCACCGAGCAGGCTGAGCACCGTGGAGTCGAGTGCGCGGGCACACGCCTCGGCGTGGTGAAGTCCGGCCGACGATGCCATGGCGGCGATGTCGGCGGCCACCGATCGGGCCTCGGCCCATCGAGCCTGCTCCAGATAGGTCCAGCCGGCCGCGCACCCCAGTCCGTCCGGGAGCGGTCCATGGGCCTGCCACCGGTCGAATGCCTCGTCGAAGGTCCTGGCGGCCAGGGGGGTCTGGTCGAGGAGCCAGGAAACGATGGCGAGCATGGTCAGACGCTTGGCGTCGTCCTTGGCCTCGGCGATGAGCCCGGGCAGCAGCGGCACCAGGGATGCTCCTGCGCCGCTGGGGTCGGAGACGGCCAGCACCCAGGCGTGCATCGCCGCCCTGGCGTCCTCGTCGGGCACGTGGGAGAGCAGGTCCTGGATCTCCCGCTGCTGGAACTCCTCACCCGAGTAGTAGCGGACCACGGCCGCCGCGGCGAGCGCGTCCAGTACGCGAGGCGACCGGGCGGCCGCCGCCTCGCCGGCGACGCGCAGGAGCGTGGTGAAGGCCGCCGTGTGGTGCTCGCCCATGGCCATGAGCTGCCCGGAGGCCAGCGAGGCCGCGCCTGTCAGTGCCGGGTCGTCGGTGGACTCGCGGACCTCGGCGGCCAGGCGTTCCACCCAGCCGAGCTGACCGGTGAAGACGGCTGCGGCGGCGGCTTCCGTCAGAAGTCGGGCCCGGTCCTCACCGCGTGGGCTCAGTTCCGCGGCGCGCTCCAGAGCCGCGGCCGCGGCCGCATAACCACCCCGGCGCCGGGCTCGGTCGGCCGTCTGCTGCAGGGCCGCCGACACCTCCTGATCGGGGCGCAAGGTTGCGGCGGCGAGATGCCAGGCTCGACGGTCGGGCTCCTCGCGCAGCAGCTCCGCGAGATCGAGATGGGCCTGGCGGCGTTCCTCGAAGGACGCGGCATGGTAGACGGCCGAGCGGATGAGCGGGTTGCGGAAGGCGACCCTGGGTCCCTCCTGGCGTACGAGACCGGCCTGCTCCGCGGGCACCAACACCTTGTCGTCGGCCTCGGGGAGCCCCATGGAGGCCGCCGGCGCATCCGTCGCACCGGCGGCAGCGAGCAGCAGCAGGGTGCGGCGGGTCGGTTCCGGCAGGTCAGCCGCGTGCTCCGCGAAGATCCGCTTCAGCCGGTCGGTGAGCGGCAGCGGGCCCTCGATACTGCTGCCCCCGAGCTGCCGGATCGCGGCGACGCGGGCGAGTTCCTCCAGGGCCAGCGGATTGCCGCCTGCTTCCTCAAGGATCCGCACACGGACGCGGCCGGTGGGCGGTGTCGGCTGCTGGTCGAGCAGCCGGTTCGCCGCCTCGATGCCCAGTGGGCCGACTTCGAGGCGCTCGTACCCCTTGTCGAATCCCGGCAGCGCAGCCGTGGTGCGGACTCCCACCAGCAGCGTGACGGGTTCGCTGTCCATGCGTCGCGCCACGAAGGAGAGAACGTCCAGTGTTCCGCGGTCGATCCACTGGGCGTCGTCGACCACCACCAGCAGCGGACGGGTCTCCGCCACCTCCGACAGCAAGGTCAGGACCGCCAGACCGACGAGCATGGCGTCGGGCGTCTCGGCACCGTCGTCGAGCCCCAGAACGGCTCGGAGCGCGGAGCGCTGCCGCGACGGCAGGCTCTCCATTTCGCCGAGCACCGGACGCAGCATCTGATAGAGACCGGCGAACCCGAGGTGCGTCTCGGATTCGCTGCCCACCGTCCGCAGCACTCGGCGGCCCGAACTTCGCGCGCGGCCGACCGCGAGGTCGAGCAGGACGCTCTTTCCGGCACCGGGCTCGCCCGTGATGATCAACACGTCGCTGTGGGACCGGTCGACGTCGATACGCCGGATGATTTCTGCGGTCTCGCTTTCTCGGCCCACGACCGCCGAAGCGGATTCCCGCGTCGAGTGCTGGTCCCCACGAGCCCTTCCATTGTTCCGCACGGATGCTCCAGGGAATTGAGAATTTCCCAGATGATAGCGCGCCCGAACCGCGACAGTGCCCGCAGGTGCGGCGTCACCGGGCTTGGGCCGCCTTGAGCCGACCGGAGCACACGCATGCCCCGAGATATTCCGCCGGTCGCCCGTCGGCTCGTCGCAGAACGGCCCCCGACCCCATGCCGCAGGGGCTCATGGCCGGGGCGTCGAGGTCGCCGCGGGGGAGAACCGGCGGGCGCACGCGCTCTCCGCCTGTGGGTGAACGGCACCGATGCAGTCATGTGACGCATACCTCGACTGTGTGACCGGACACAGAATCGTGATGCGCACACGGTCGTGCCTCCGCGGGTCGGCGGGGCAGACAGGACCGGCCTCGGCGGTGGCGCGCTTCTGCGCGGAGGACCACCGAAGCCGCACATCCTGACAGGAAAGGTCGCTCTCATGGTCACCGATGGCTCGTGGCTGGTGGGACTCGGGTTCCGCACGCCTTGCGGTCGACTGGTACGCCACTTCTATGTGGTCGATGGCGCAGCCGATGCGGAGCACGCCCGCAAGGCAGCTCTCGAAAGAGCCGACCAGCCGCGCGAACGCGCAGCCCGCGCCGATCTGCGGCTCGAGGACGGGTGTGTCGAGATACGCCGGGTGCTGCGCGATCCGTGGGGTACCCGGCGGCTGTCCGCCCCACGTACATGCACCGCTCACCCCCTTGATGCGTGACCACCCGTATGTTCTTTCACTTGCAATTCCGGCGGCTTTTCCCGTATCAGTCACGTGACCGATACGGGCGTTTCCCCTCTCAGTCACGTGACTGATACCCGTTGACTTTCCCTTGAAGCACCATGGCTGTAGCGGCCGTGATGACATGAACCCGGCCTTCTCACAGTCCTGGCCGCCTCTCATGGCCGGCGCAACAGGACGTCATGTGTGGACTTCATCGGAGTGCAAAAAATGGACAGCGAAATTCATTCACGTTCCCTGAGCCGGCGCGGCTTCGTCGGAATGACCGCGGGCATCGGCGCGGCAGTCGGTACCGCCGGCCTGTTCGGCAGCCGGCTCCCCGCGTCCGCCGCCGAACGCCGGACGCGGGTCCAGACGATCGAACTGGGCAAGGTCACCATCACCCGTGTCGTCGAGTTCAGCGGTCCGGTGGGCCTGACGTCGCGCCAGTTCTTCCCGGACAGCGCGCCGGAGCTGTGGCGGGGGAACGAGAACTGGCTGAGCCCGGACTTCTGGAACCCCAGCACCGACATGGTCAGCTCCGCCCTGCAGACCTGGGTCCTGCGGAGTGAGGGCAAGACGATCCTCATCGACACGGGCGCCGGAAACGACAAATACCGCCCCTACGCCAAGCAGTGGCAGTACATGGACACCGACTACCTGCGCCGCCTCGCCCGCGCCGGAGTGGGACCGCAGGACGTCGACATCGTCGTCAACACCCACCTCCACAACGACCACGTCGGCTGGAACACCCAGCGCGAGGACCGCGACTGGGTGCCGACCTTCCCCAATGCCACGTACGTGATCCCCAAGGTCGAATTCGACTTCTGGAACCCCCTGGGCCCGGTGCGGCCGAAGTACTGGCAGGGCAACCAGAACGTCTGGGAGGACAGCGTGCTCCCGGTTCAGAACGCCGGCCTGGTGAAGCTGTGGGAGGACTCGCACACCCTGGACGGCAGCCTGAAGCTGCATCTCGCCCCCGGGCACACTCCGGGCTCCTCCGTCCTCCGGCTGGAATCGGGCAAGGAGAAGGCGCTGTTCACCGGCGACCTGCTGCACACCCCGCTCCAGCTCGAGCACCCCGAGTTCAACAGCTGCTTCGAGGAGGACGAGAAGAAGGCACTCGCGACCCGGCGCCGCGAACTGGAGTGGGCCGCCGACAACAAGGCCCTCGTCCTGCCCGCCCACCTTCCCGGCCACGGCGCCGCCGAGGTGGAGCGCAACGGCAGTTCCTTCAGGATCACGTCGTGGGCGGGCTTCAGCCGCAGCTGAACCGGCCGGAAGAAGCGATCCGCGTCGCGAGCCCCTGCCCACCGACACTCCGGCGATGAGCGCCCGGGGCCCGCGACCGCTGGAGGCCGAGCGGGGCGCCGACACCCACACCGGTCCGGCGCCCCGCGACCGCCCGCGAGCACACGGGCGCTTTCAACTCGTCGTGGCCGTGGGGCGGTCCGGGCCCTGTCGCTGACCGGCGCCGGCAGTCGACCGTGGCGACCCGCCGCGGACGCCTCGGGGTTCACGTCCTTCAGCACACCGGACCGACGGCAAGGACCTGCGCGGGAGCACAATCCGTGTCGCGCCGCAGAACCCGGCCGTCACCTGCGACGTCCGGCCTCCCGGGAGACGGGGGCCTCCCGCCGCGCCGCACAGCACCGCCGTCGAAGCCGGAGCACGCGGGACGCGGCTCGGCGCATCGGAGAGTGCGGCACGTCTCCCGTCTCGTGACGGGCTCCCGTTCTCGTTCCCTCACGACCCTCCGAAAGCAGTCACCTGACGCATACCGGACGGAACCCCCACTCGGTGAGACTGAGGACGCGGCAACGAGTCGGCCGGAACCTCCAGACCCCTCTCTTCGCCGTCCGGTTTGTCGCGGTGACGTAGGGCCCGCGCGGACGACCGCCACGCGGTGGCTCCGCGCCGTCGGCCGCAGGCACGACCGTCCACAGGCGGAAGGATGACGGAGCACCCCATGGTGGCAAGGACAGAATCGCTGTGGGACCGCTTCGCCGCCATCGACCCGGGGCTGATACGTCTCACCTCCGCGATGCGCGCCGTGCTCGGCGCCGCCGCGACCCTCGTCGTGCTGACAGCGTTGCAAGGGTCCGACACGGCCCTGCTGGCCGGCGGTTTCACCGCGATGGTGACGTCACTGGCGATCAGTGACCTGCACCCGCGCAACCAGTTCATCACGCTCGGGATCGGGGCTCCGCTCTCCCTCGCGGCCCTGACCGTCGGAGCCGTGCTGACTCCGTACCCGACGGCAGCCAAGACGCTGTTCCTGCTGCTGATCCATCTGGCCGTCCGGGCCCGCCGATTCGGCGCGCGGGGGCTGGGGTTGGGGATCTTCGGCTTCATGGCCTTCTTCCTGTCTCAGTTCGCCCAGGCCCGAGTGGTCCAGCTTCCGCAGCTCGGGGCAGCGGTACTCGTCGCCTTCGGGGCCGTCGCGACCGTGTGGTACTGCGCGGGCCCCAGGACGGCGTACGGCGTCCTGACGCGGCTGCGGCGCGCCTTCGACGGGCGTCTGCACGATGTCCTACGGGACACAGCCTCGATGATCGCCACTGGTCAGGACGTCCACACTCGGAGTCGAGCGTTGGAGCGCCGCCTGGACAGGCTGCACGCATCCGTGCTTCTGATCGAGGGCTTCCTCGATGAACGCGCGGTCGACCGGGCCACCGACGACCTGCTGCTGCGGCACGTCTCTCGTGCCGAGGTGGCCGCGCAGCGGCTGGCCGTGCTCACCGTCCGTGCGGCCCGAACACGACCGGGCCTCAACGACCCGGGCGAACGGACAGCACGCCAGCGGCTCGCGGGACGGATCCAGGTTCTCCTGCACCGGCCGACCATGGGAACGGCCCCTTCCTCCGAGCACTACGAGGAGCAGCGTGAGGACGGTCCGGCACGCCGGCCGGCCGGATCCGCACACTTGCGGGACTGCTTCCGGGCAGTCGACGAACTCACCGCGGCCCTTGAGGCTCTCGGCCCGCGCGTCGGCCTCCGGCCGGAGTGCGGGACGCCTCCTCGCGAGCCCGCCACACTGCGGAGGCAAGCCTTCGCGGTGGAGCGGCGCGGGGAAAGGGACACCGGAAGCCTGCAGCGCGCAGCCACCCGGCAGGCCTCCCAGGTGACCGTCGCCTCGGCACTCGCCATCGTGGGCGGCCATCTCCTGTCCCCGCACCTGTGGTACTGGGCCGTCGCGGCGTCCTGGGTCGTATTCATCAAGAACGAGAGCACCGGCGAAGTCCTGTTGCAAGGTCTCCGGCGGCTGACGGGCACCGTCATCGGTGTGGTGGTCGGCTACGGTCTCGCCGCCCTGGTCGGCGGAGACGGCCCGCTTCTCCTGGTCCTGCTGCTGGTCTGCATGTTCGGGATGTTCTACACGCCGTCCGTCGCCTACTGGGCGGTGACGTTCTTCCTCACCTGCATGCTCAGCCTGCTGCTCGCGCTCCTGGGCACGTTCTCGACGCACGTGCTGCTCCTGCGTGTCGAGGAGACCGCACTGGGAGTGGCCTGCGGGATCCTCGCCGCCGTCCTGGTTCTGCCCACCACGGTCCGCCGGGCCAGTGACGAGGAGTTGATCAACTTCCTGCTGGTCCTCCACCACCTCCTACGGGCCACCACGGGAAGCCCGGGCGCAGGAACGTCGACGAGCTGGGTGCGCGCGGCACATGACCTCGACCAAGCGCTGCAGTCCTTCGGCAAGGCGTCTTCGCCGCTCACCCACCCGCTCAACCCGCAGCGTGGCCGACGTGATCGCGCCCGCCACCTGGTGGAACTGCTGGAGGCCGCTGCTTACCACGCACGGAGCCTGGCCGCCACGGCCGGGCGCTCCCCGGCGGGGCAGGGCGCAGAGTGCGCCACCCGGCTCGCCGCCGCGGCCGACCGCGCACAGGCGACGGTGACACAGCTGATCCGCATCGCGCACCATCGACCGGGAATCGCCTCGCGTGCAGCACGCCCCAGGGTCACCAGGGCGCTGTCCCTGCTCTCGGACGAGCGACGTATGCGTCGCCCGGATCAGCGCCTGCTGCTGCACATCGATCACCTCGACGCGACCCTGATCGCGCTCGCGCGAGCCTTGGATCCGCTCGCCCCGGAGCCCGGCCGCGCCCCGGGCCGTCGTCCGCACGGCATCGGGCCACGACCGGCCACGCCATTTCGCGGGACGTGCACGTCCGCGGCTGCGGCCGTCCCCTGTGCCCACCGCGGGTAGACGGCGACCGACCGTGTCGCCCGCCGGATCGAGCAGCCCCGAAGCCTTGTCGGCCTCCACCTCTTTCCCCCAACGGCACAGGCCGGGGCGTGGGCCGGTGGGCACGGGTTGTCGATGAGGTGCGGTCCCGCACAGCGGTCGGCGGTCCGTCGTGGCCAGGTGCAGTCACGTGACGTATACCGCGGCACGTGCCCGGCGCCGCAGCATTGTGGTGCGGGGTCGCTCACGGAGCGGTCGTACTCACCGGGAGCCGGCCCCGTCGCCACCCGGCGGGGACTCGCTTGAAGACACCGCGGCCCCGGTCGACGCCCACCGGGTGGGCGTCGGCCAGAAGCGGATGTCGAGCCCATCCTGCGGTTGCGTGCCGGCACGTCGAAGGCGCACCGCCCCGCATCTGCGAGGCACCCGCGTCCCGTGACGAACAGCCGCTCGTCCGCATCCGTGCCGCACCACGGTCCCGAGCATGCAGATCCGATCGAACTGGAGATCAATCATGGATTCCATCACCCTGGGTGATGTCACGATGACTCGTGTCTGGGAATACTTCGGCCCCGTCGACATGAGCCCTGAGGCGTTCTTCCCGGAGAGCCCGGCGGAGGCGTGGGAGACCCACCGTTCCTGGCTGGTTCCGGACTTCCTGGACGCCGAGACCCGGATCGTCAACTCCGCGATCCAGACGTGGGTGCTGCGCAGCGAGGGCAAGACCATCCTGGTCGACACCGGTGTCGGCAACCACAAGGAACGCCCCTACGCGCCGGTGTGGAGCCACCTGAACACGAACTACCTGGACAACCTCGCCCGCGCCGGTGTCCGTCCCGAGGACGTCGACATCGTGATCAACACGCATCTGCACATCGACCACGTGGGGTGGAACACCTACCTCGACGGCCGGACCTGGGTGCCGACGTTCCCCAACGCCACCTACCTGATGGCCAAGGTGGACTTCGACTACTGGAACCCCGCCAACGAGATCAAGACGATGTTCGGCCGCGGCAACCAGAACGTCTTCGAGGACAGCGTCACCCCCGTGCACGAGGCCGGCCTGACCCACCTCTGGGAGGGCAGCTACCAGATCGACCGCAACCTGCGCCTCGACCTCGCCCCCGGCCACACCCCGGGCTCCTCGGTCCTGACGCTGGATTCCGGATCGGACCGGGCGGTCTTCGTCGGCGACATGATGCACAACCCGGTTCAGATCGTCGAGCCCGACGCGAACAGCTGCTTCTGCGAGGACCCCGCCGAGGCCCGCGCCTCACGGCGGAAGGTCCTGAGCTGGGCAGCCGACAACAACATCCTCGTCGTCCCCGCGCACCTGGGCGGCTCCGGCGCCGCCGAGGTGCGGCGCGACGGAGACAAGTTCGCCATCAAGTCCTGGGCCGCGTTCTCCCCGTACGCCCAGAGCTGATCAGTCGAGAGAGGTCCAACCGGTGACCAAGCACACGAATCCCCTCGCAAGAACCGAGCAGGGTGCCGTCCGCGGTCTGCACCAGGACGGCACCGCCGTCTTCCTCAACATCCCCTACGCCGCACCGCCCGTGGGCGCCGGCCGCTTCGCGCCCCCGGAGCCCCACGCTCCGTGGGACGGGGTGCGCGACGCCACCGAGGCCGGGCCCACGGCACCGCAGGCCAAGCGGGACGCGTTCGGCGACCTGGACATGTCCCCGTACTTCGGCCCCGGCTGGATCCCCGGGGAGGACTACCTCACCGTCAACGTGTGGGCGCCCGAGGGAGCGTCCGGCGACCTCCCCGTGATGGTCTTCGTGCACGGCGGCGGGTTCGTGGCCGGCTCGACCCGGTCCGCGCTCTACGACGGCGGCGCGTTCGCTCGCGACGGCGTCGTCTTCGTGACCCTCAACTACCGACTGGGCGTCTCCGGCTTCCTCGACCTCCCCGGCGCCCCCGCCAACCGGGGTCTGCTCGACGTCGTCGCCGCCCTGCGGTGGGTGCGTTCCAACATCGCGGCCTTCGGCGGCGACCCGAGCAACGTCACCCTGCTCGGTCAGTCCGCGGGAGCCACCATCGTCGGCGGTGTCCTGGCTCATCGTGAGGCCGAAGGTCTCTTCCGGCACGCCATCGTCCAGAGCGGCAGCGGGCTGGGCGCCTTCAGCCCCGAGCAGGCCGCCCGCGTGACCCGAGCGGCGGCGGAGGCCCTTGGCGTCGAGCCCCGTGCGGACGCCTTCGCCGCCGTCCCCGACGAGCGATTCGTCGAGATCATGCCCAAGCTGGCGGGTATCGACCTGAGGACCGAGACCCACTCCGATCCGCTGATCGGTCTGAGCCCGTTCAGCCTTGTCCTCGATGTGCAGCCGGCCGACGCCGTGGCCGCGGGCGCCGCCGAAGGCGTCGACCTGCTCGTCGGAACCAACTCCGAGGAGGGCAACCTCTACCTCGCCCCGATGGGCAACTACTCCACGTCGACCGACGCCGACGTCGACGCCGCCGCGGCACGCTCGCACCGCGATCCTGCCGGACTTCTCGAGATCCTCCGTCGGGAGCGTCCGCAGGCGTCCTCCGGGGAACTCCGGTCGGCCATCATGGCCGATGCGCTCTTCGGCAAGGGCAGCCGTCGTATGGCCGAGGCCCACTCCTCCCACCACCCGAGGTCGGACACGTACGCCTACGAGTTCGCCTGGCGCTCCCAGGCGCTGAACGGTGAACTGGGCGCCACCCACACCATGGAGCTCCCCTTCGTCTTCGACGTCACCGCCCTGCCTCAGTTGCACGGCGCGAAGGCCCTCCTCGGTCCGGTGGAACCTCCCGCCGAACTGTCGCGTCGCGTCCACGCCACCTGGATCGAATTCGCCAGGAGCGGCTCCCCCGGCTGGGACCGCTACGAGACCACCCGTCGGGCCACCATGCGCATCGACAGCGAGTGGACTCTCACGGAGGACCCCCGCAGCGCGGAGCGACAGTTCTGGAGCTGAGCGCCGCCCACCCCGGGGGCCGCGGCACACGACGGCTCCCCGGGCTCCGGCAGCGTCCTCGCAGGAGGGCGCAGGCCGACTCCGGAACGGGGCGGGCGTCCGCGTCCGCCCTCCGGGCCGGGCACGGACCGAATCGGTCCGTCCGCCCCGCCCGCACCGGACCTCGACAGCCCGGGCCTCCCGCCCCGTGGCCGGGCGCCTCCCCCCGAGGTCACCCACCGAGAGGCCCCGCGATCCTCCTCACCACGGATCCGGCCGTCTCGCAGACATGTGCCTTCGAAGAGAACCGAGGAAACTCCCATGAGCAGGACCATCATCAGCACCGAGGACGCCCCCGTGCTTCCCGCTCCCCTGTCCCAGGGCGTGCGCAAGGGCGGACTCGTCCAGGTCGCCGGCCAGCTGCCCCTGGACCCGACGACCGGGAACATCGTGGGCAGCACGGTCGCCGAACAGACCGCGCAGGTCCTTCGCAACGTCACCGCGGTCCTCGAAGCGGCCGGCGCGAGCCTGGAGGACGTGCTCATCCTGCGCGTCTACCTCACCGACCCCGCTCATCTGGCCGAGATGAACCAGGCATACGCCGAGGCGGTGGGCGAGCCGTTCCCGGCCCGTACCACCGTCTACATGGCTCTTCCGCCCGGCATGCTGGTGGAGGTGGACGCCCTCGCCGTCGTCGACGGCTGACCAGGGCCCGTCGCAGCGCGGCCGATCGGTTGCGACAACCCGTCCCGGATCGCAGCAGCCGATCGGCCGCGTCATGACATACGGCACCCGTGAGCGCCGTCGCTGACCTGGCGGCACCCAACGGACGTCTTCGGAGAACGGAAAGGCATGACTGATCGGTTGCCGCAGGCGTGCCGCGCGCTCCGCGTCACCAGAGCCGACCTCGTGGACGCGGTGTGCGAGCTCTCGGGCCGGCCGACGCCGCCCCGGGGAGCGCACCCTGTACGGGCTCTCTACCTGCGAGTTCTCGAGGCGGTCGCCACGACAGCGCCGGGGGCACTCCAACCGGGCGACATCAGCGCTGCCGCCAACGTGCGCTCCGGCGTCCTCGACGTCCAGGTGCCGGGCCCGTCGGAGGTCGCGGCTCAATACATAGAGCAACTGGTGGACGACCTCGGCATCGGTGATCTCGCCCAGCTCGCCCACCACGCGGCGCTCACCTGGGAGGAGGCGGCCGAGGGCGCCGCCACCGTGCTCGGCTTCGCCGGTCCGGACCTCGAGGAACCGCTGTGCGAACTCGGCGCCCACTCCCTCGTCGACGACATCGCCGAACGCCCCCCACAGCATTGGGGCCGCCTCCACACGCAGGCGGTCCGTGCCGCCCTGTACCTCTGCCTGGCGGACCTGGCCGACGCCCTGCTCGACGCCTCCGAGTCCACACCCACCCCACTGCGGTGGAGGAGCGGCACAGAACAGGGGCAGGAGTCGGCGGAGGCTTGCGTCAGCGGAGTGAGGCGCCACGTCCTGGTGGACCGGGCGGCGGCTCTGCCGCCTCGTGAGATGCCGGTCTGGAGCCGTCCCGACGTCGCCCCCGTCCAGTTCGCCTGGAGGTGGCAGCTGCGGCCGGGGGCGTCCGAGCCCATCACACACGGCTGTGGGACCTTCCCCACCCCGTTCGCGGCCCGCCACGCGGCCGAGTGCGCGATCACGGCCATGGCAGCCGGCCGTTGCGAGCTGTGAGCCGGTCGACCAGCCCGCGCCCACCGTCGAGACCGATCCGGTCATCGGCGCCGACGGCGCTCTCTCCCGATTCAGCCCAGCCGTCCGACCACGATGGTGTGCTGGATGATGTGGGGTGGGCCGATGAGGCGTCTCAGGACATATACCGGCTTTCGACCTCCACTGTGGTACACCTGCCGTCGCTACCGGTCCTGCCCTTCCGCCCGCCGCCTCGCGGTCCGGGCGTACGACACCTGCAAGCCGCGCCGCGGGGCGCGGCGCCGGCTCGTCTGCCTGGCCACGGCCCGGGGAGCAGGGCCTCGATGCTCGAACCGGTTCATGAGGTTCATCAGCTCGGCGTCCTTCATGCCCTTCGTCCGGTACCGCATCGCGCTGGGCCTCGCGATCATCGCCCTGGTGGCGGCGGGTGCGCTGAGTCCGCACGCGGCCGAGTCGGCGGGCCGACGGGCCGACGGGCCCGTCCGCGGGGCGCCGTGACCCATTCCATAGCGGGTGCGTAGCCGAGCGGTAGCGGACTGTCAGACCTTGCCCCTACGCTTGTCCGCATGTCCCCCGAATCCGTGTCCTCTGGTTCCGCGCGGTCCGCCGCCGACTTAAACGAGCGGATCCGTGCGCTGTGGATGCGCGCGGGCGGATCTCTGACGCCCCAGGAGCGGGCCGAGTACGAGGCCTTGGTGGTCCAGTGGGCCTCGGCGATACGCAAGGACGTCATCGAGGCGGCGTAGGCGCCGCCGGCGGTTCTCCGCCCCGCCCCGTCCGCTTTCCCTTTCCGCCCCCCTCTCCTCTCCCCCTCCTCCACCCCTCTCCTCTCCCCCTCCTCCGCCCCCGCCCCGTTTGAGATCTCCCCCACCGCGCACACTGACAGCACGCACGTCGGCCGGGGAGGGGATCACGTGAGGCTGCCCGAGGGGCGAACCGGACGTTTTCGGGGGTGGCGGCGCGCCGCCGGGCTCGCGCTCGCCGGGGCCCTGCCGATGCTCGCCTTCCCCGCCCCCTCCCTGTGGTGGTTCGCCTATGTCGCCCTGGTCCCCTGGATGCTGCTGGTCCGCTCCGCGCCGACCGCGCGGCAGGCGGCCCGGGACGGCTGGGCCGGCGGCTTCGGCTTCATGGTCGCCGTGCACCACTGGCTGCTGCCGAGTCTGAACGTCTTCCTGTTCGTCCTCGCCGCCCTGCTCGGCGCGCTGTGGGCGCCCTGGGGTCTGCTCGTGCACCGCTTCCTCGGCCCCCGTACCGGCCCCGGCGGCGCGGGGGCGCCGGGCGCGCCGCCCTCGGCGCGCCGTCTCGCCGCCGCCCTGCTGGTCGTTCCCTGCGGCTGGCTGCTGCCCGAACTCGTGCGGTCCTGGCAGGGCCTGGGCGGCCCCTGGGGGCTGCTCGGCGCCACCCAGTGGCAGGTCGAGCCCGCCCTGCGGCTCGCCTCCGTCGGCGGGGTGTGGCTGCTCAGCCTCCTGGTGGCGGCCGTGAACGTGGCGGTGGCGGTGCTGCTCCTGACCCTGGCGCCGGCGCGCCAGCCGTGGCACCCACCGGTCCCCGCGCGGACCGGGATCGCGCCGAGCGGCACCTCCGCGGGCACTGTCGCCGGGGGCGCCGTGGTCGCCCTCGCCGGTCTGGTCCTCGTGACGCTCGCGGTCTCCGCCGCCTGGGTCTGGGCTCCCCGCCCGCAGGTCGACGGCCGGGTGCGCATCGCCCTCGTCCAGGCCGGGGTCGTGTCCGGCGAGGACAGCCCCGAACGCCGCTTCGCGCGCGAGGAGTCACTCACCCGCCGACTGGCCGGCCAGGACGTGGACCTGGTGGTCTGGGGCGAGAGCAGCGTCGGCTTCGACCTCGACGACCGGCCCGATCTCGCCCGCCGGATCGCCGCCCTGTCCCGGCTGCTCGACGCCGACGTGCTGGTGAACGTCGACGCCCGCCGCGCCGACCGTCCCGGCATCTACAAGAGCGCGATCCTCGTCGGCACCGAGGGCCCCACCGGCGACCGGTACGACAAGATGCGGCTGGTGCCGTTCGGGGAGTACATACCGGCGCGTTCCCTGCTGGGCTGGGCCACCTCCGTCGGCAAGGCGGCCGGCGAGGACCGCCGGCGCGGCGAGGAGCAGGTGGTGATGGACGCCGGCCACGGACTGCGCCTCGGCCCGCTGGTCTGCTTCGAGACGGCGTTCCCGGACATGAGCCGCCATCTCGCCGCGGACGGCGCCGAACTGCTGCTCGCCCAGTCCTCCACGTCGAGTTTCCAGCACAGTTGGGCGCCCGAGCAGCACGCCTCGCTGGCCGCGCTGCGCGCCGCCGAGACCGGACGCCCGGTGGTGCACGCCACACTGACCGGTGTCTCCGCCGTCCACGGTCCCGACGGCGCGCGCCTCGGCTCCTGGCTCGGCACGGGCGACGCGGGCACCTCGGCCGTGTTCGAGGTGCCGCTCGCGCACGGCACGACCCCGTACGTGCGGCACGGCGACTGGCCGGTGCACGCGGCGCTGCTGGTCCTGGCCGCGCTGTGCGTCACCGAGGGCGCCCGGGCCCTCCGCGCGCACGGGAGGGTTCAGGAGGCGGCGGACCGCTCCCGGACCGCTATGACGACCCGCTCGCACAGTTCGTGAGTGGCCAGCGCGTCCCGGGCGCTGAGCACCTTCCCGGCGCGCACGGCGTCCAGGAAGGCCAGCACCGCCTGCTCGATGCCGCGCTGCCGGGCCACGGGCACCCAGTCGCCGCGCCGGCGCACGGTGGGCTGGCCGCGGTGGTCGACCGTCTCGGCGAGGTTGACCACCTGCCGCTTGCTGTCCTGCCCCGAGACCTCGAGGATCTCCTCGGCGGAACCGCTCAGCCTGTTCATCACACCGAGGGCGGTGAAACCCTCGCCCGCGAGCTGCAGCACGACGTGGTGCAGCAGCCCGCCCTCGGTGCGCGCCCGCACGGTGACGTCGTCGACCGGGCCGGGCACCAGGAACCGCAGGGTGTCCACGACGTGGATGAAGTCGTCGAGGATCATCGTGCGGGGTTCCTCGGGCAGCCCGACGCGGTTCTTCTGCATCAGGATCAGGTCCCGGGGGTGGTCGGCGCACTGGACGTAGCCGGGCGCGTACCTCCGGTTGAAACCGACCGCCAGGCTGGTGCCGCGCTCCTCGGCCAGCGCCACCAGCCGCTCGGAGTCGGCCAGTTCGTAGGCGAGGGGCTTGTCGACGTAGGTGGGCACGCCCGCCTCGAGAAGCCGTGCGACGAGCTCGGGGTGGGCGGCGGTGGAGGCGTGCACGAAGGCCGCGTCCAGCCCCTGGTCCAGCAGCGTCCGCAGCTCGGTGTGGCGCTGCCCGGCGGGAAGGTGCAGCGTGTCCGCGACGCGGGTGAGCGTGGCGGCCGTGCGGGTGTGCAGGTGCAGCTCGACGCCGGGGAGCGTGCCGAGCACCGGGAGGTAGGCCTTCCGCGCGATGTCGCCGAGTCCGATGCAGCCGACCTTCACCGGTTGTCTCCTCCTGTGTTCGACGCGGGTTCCGGGGAAGCATACGGCGCTCACCCATGTGGGGCATTTTCCGTCCGTCCACTCCCCCGTGCCGGGTCGGAGCCGCCAGAGTTGCCCGGGTGCATCGAACCACCACCGCAGCGCTCCTGGTCACGGTGACCGCGTCCGCCCTCGCCGGCTGCACCACGGTCCAGCGCCCCCTCGCCCCCGGGCCGCCGTCCTCCTCTCCGCCCTCCCGTACGACCGCGGCACGACCGGACGGCACCGCCGAGCCCCGGCTCGTGCAGGCCCCGGCCGACGAGGCCCTGGAACGCACCGGCCCGCGGGCCCCGTCGGCCGGGGGCCCGCCCCGCCCCGCACCCGGGTCGCACGTCCCCGCCGCACCGGCACCCGGTCGCGCTCCCGCTCCCCCGGCCGCCCCGCCCCGTCACGGCGAGGCGCCACCGGCCGGGCACCGGGCCGCGCCTCCTCCGGCCGCCGCCCCGAAGCCCCCACCGGACCACTCCGGCGTCTGCGCCCTGGGGCGCACCTACGGGGGCTGGCCGGCGGACAGCCCCCAGGCGAAGATCTGCGCACGCACGTACGGCCACTGAGGCGTGATCCGCGCCGGGCGGCGTTGAGTTCCGCGCGGCGCGGACACGGGTGCGGCCGTTTCCGCGCGGCGCGGACACGGGTGCGGCCGTCAGCCGAGGTGCCGGGCGAAGAACCGTGCGGTGCAGTCCGGTTCGCGCACCGGCATCTCCCCGTGCCCACCGGGGTGGGCGTGCAGGGACTTGTCGGGCGAGCCGAGGGCGTCGAACAGTGCCAGGCTCTGCTCTCGCGGCACCCGTTCGTCGTCCCATTGCAGCCAGAACTGAACGGGGACCGTGATCCGCGCGGCCGCCTCCGCCGAGGCCGACGCTCCGCCGAGGCCCAGAACCGCCGCGCGCACCCGCGGTTCCCGGGCGACGAAGGGGACGCCGAGTCCGCATCCCAGCGAGACGCCCCAGTAGCCCACCGGGCCGGTCCCGACATGGCCGAGCGCCTGGACCGCGTCCAGGACGGCCCGCCATTCCGGGACGGTCCGGCGCGCCACGAGTGCCTGGAAGGCGGCGATCAGCGGGGCCGGTTCCGCACCGGCGGCGATGCGCGCCTGGTTGGCGCGCGCGATCCGGTCGTACTCCTCGTCCACCGGCCGCTCTCCGTGGCCGGGCACGTCCGGTGCCACGACGGCGAACCCGTGCCCGGTCACGAGGCGGCGGGCGCGGGCCACGAGGTCGGGGTCCTTCTTGTGGCGGCCGCCGCCGTGTCCCAGCAGGACGAGGGGCCGCCGGGTGCCGACGGCGCCCACGGGCGTCCACAGGACGCCGGGGATCTCACCGAGGGTGAAGAGCCGTTCGGTGACGCCGTCGGACGACGACGTCTCGGAGTGCGTGCGCATGAGGTGCCCAGCCTTTCGGAATGCCATCAGCGGGCACTCCCCGGACCGTGCGGGTGAGGGAGCCCCGACCTGTCGCTGCGTTGATCGGTCTCACCTCCTCGGTCGCGCTCGGGCGTACGGCGACGCAGAACCTACCACGCGGGCCCGTGCCCGCATCCGTGCGCGTGTGACCGGCTGCCCGGCCCGGCCGTTCAGGACGCGCGGGGGCGTCTCGGCGGGCCCACGGGGGGTTCGCCGCCCGTGGACAGTTCCCTTTCGAGGCGGTCCATCGCCGCGCGGACCCCCTCCGCGTACGGATCGTCGCCGAGCGCGTCCGCCGTGCCGCGGGCCCGGCGGAGGTGTCCCCGGGCGGCCTCCCGGCGGCCCAGTTTCACGTAGTCCGCGGCGAGGTTGAGGTGCAGGGAGGGGAAGAAGCCGCGCACCTCGGGCGGGCCGTCCGGCACGGCGGACGGGCCGTCGGTCATTTCCTCGGCCGCCGACAGGGCCCGCAGGTCCCAGGCGAGTTCGTCGGCGGGTTCCTCCTGGGTGTCCGCCAGGTAGTGCGCCAGCGTGCAGCGGTGCAGCGGGTTCCCGTCCTCCCCGATCTCCGCCCACAGTGCGAGGAACCGGCCGCGTGCCTCCTCCCGGTCCCCTCCGTGGTGCAGCATCACGGCCTGGCCGATCCGGCTCAGCACGGCGTCCACCGCGCCCTCGGCGTCCCCCGCCGCCGCGCGTTCTCCTGGCTCCACCGTCGCATCCCTCCGGTCCCGTCGAACCCGACGCCTTCGACGCTAGGGCCTCTCGTCCGGATCATCCCGGCGCCGCGCGGTCCGGCACGCACCTCTGCGGCGTTGTCGTCGGGCGCCAGGGCTCCGCCCTGGCGCCCCCCTGTGGACGCTCCTGGTTACGCGCCCGGCCCGTCCCGCCCCGTGTTCCCCCGGTGGTGCCCCCGCTGCCCCCTGCGGTGGTCAGCCCAGGTTCGGGATCGTCCAGTCGATCGGCGTGTGGCCCTGGGCGGCCACGGCCTCGTTGATCTGCGTGAACGGGCGGGATCCGAAGAACTTCTTGGCCGAGAGCGGCGAGGGGTGCGCGCCCTTCACCACCGTGTGCCTGCTCTCGTCGATCAGCGGCAGCTTCTTCTGGGCGTAGTTGCCCCAGAGCACGAAGACCGCCGGGTCGGGCCGGCCGGCCACCGCCCTGATCACCGCGTCGGTGAACTTCTCCCAGCCGCGCCCCTTGTGCGAATTGGCCTCGCCGGCGCGGACCGTGAGCACCGCGTTGAGGAGCAGCACGCCCTGCTCGGCCCACGGCATCAGATAGCCGTTGTCCGGGATGGGCGTGCCCAGTTCCGCCTGCATCTCCTTGTAGATGTTCCGCAGCGAGGGCGGCGTCCGTACCCCGGGCCGCACGGAGAAGCACAGTCCGTGGCCCTGGCCCTCGCCGTGGTAGGGGTCCTGGCCGAGGACGAGCACCTTCACCTTGTCGTACGGCGTGGCGTCGAGCGCCGCGAAGACCTCCTCGCGGGGCGGGTACACGGGCCCCCTGGCCCGCTCCTCCTCGACGAACTCGGTCAGCTCCTTGAAGTAGGGCTGCTGCAGTTCGTCCCCCAGAACGCCCTGCCAGGACTCGGGCAGCATGGCGGTGTCGGTCACGTCAACGTCCTTCGTCGTACGGTCGCTTGCGGTCCTCAGAACCTACCGGCGACCACTGACAACGCGCCCCGCTCCCCGGCTACCAGCTCGTCTGGCGGTGCAGTTCCCACATCAGCATGATCGTCGACGGGTCCAGGGCGCGTTCCGCGCCCGCGAGATCCTCGTCGGTGGCCACGTACTGCTTGCCCTGCCACAGCGGCAGCAGCCGGGCGTCGTCGGCGAGGATGCGCTGGGCCTCGGCGAAGTCCTCGGCGACGGTGCCCCGGTCGCCGCGGCCGCGCGAGCGGGGCAGCAGGACGTCGGTGATCTCCTTGGCGGGGTACGGCGTCCCCAGGGCGTTGTCCTTCCCCACGAAGGGGGCGACGAAGTTGTCGGCGTCGGGGAAGTCGGGGAACCAGCCCCGCCCGAACACCGGGTACTCGCCTCTGCGGTAACCGGCCTCGAAGGTCTTCCAGGGGCGGCCGCGGAGGGCGACGGTGAACAGGCCGGAGTCCTCGAGCTGCTGCTTGAGCTCGGAGAACTCGGGCGCCGTCTCGGAGCCGTAGCGGTCGATGGTGTACCAGAGGGTGAGCGGCACGCGCCGTGTGATGCCGGCCTCGGCGAGGATCTTGCGGGCCTTGGAGGTGCTGGGCTCCCCGAAGTCGTCGAAGAAGTCCGTGGTGTGGCCGACGAGTCCCGCCGGGACCATGGAGTAGAGGGGCCGGACGGTGTCCTTGTACACCTTGTGCGCGATGGCGGCACGGTCCACGACCTGGGCGACGGCCCGGCGCACGGCCTTCTTCCCGGCCCAGGGGTCCTCGGGGTTGAACACCAGGTAGCTGATCTCGATGCCGGGGTTCTCGACGATCTCCAGGCCGTCCTTGACCTGGTCGGCCTGGAGCGCCACGACGTCGGAGGCGGCGATCCCCCGGTAGGTGGCGTCGATGTCGCCTCTCTGCAGGGCGCCGACCATGCCGGCGGAGTCCCGGAAGTACTCGATGGTGACGGCGTCGTTCTTGCGCTCCGCGAGGCCCCGGTACCTGCCGTTGGCCCTCAGTTCGGCCTTCTCGCCCTCGTCGTAGGAGGTGAGCCGGTAGGGGCCGGAGCCGGTGACCCGGCCGTCCTCGCGCAGGGAGTGCGCCGGGTAGTGGTCAGGGTCGACGAGGGACATGGCGGGGGTGGCGAGCACGAACGGGAAGGTGGCGTCGGGCCGGGCGAGGTGGAAGACGACCTCGCGGTCGCCCTCGGTGGTGATGGACCGCAGGTTCGCCAGGAGGCCGGCGGGGCCCCCGGAGACGTTGATCCGGCGTATGCGGTCGAGGGAGTACTTCACGGCGGCGGCGTCGAGCGAGTGGCCGTCGGAGAAGGTCGTGCCGGCCCGCAGGACGCAGCGGTAGGTGCGGTTGGCGGCGTCCGTGAACCCGCACGTCCTGGCGGCGTCGGGCTGGGGGGTGGTGGACCCGTAGGGGTAACTCAGCAGCGTCTGGTAGATGTTGCGGAACAGCTCCCAGGAACCGTCCCAGGAGGCGGCCGGGTCCAGCGTGCTGGGCGCGCTGGTGGTGCCCACGACGATCGGGTCGTCGTTGGGGGAGCCCGGGGACAGCAGCCCGCAACCGGCCACCAGTGTCAGGGCCGCGAGCGCCGCGAGCCGGCGCGGTCTTCGGTTCCGGTCGAACACGTGCGCGCTCCTCGATCCGCCGTTCCGCCGTACCAGGGACCGGGGGACCATACCGCAGCGAAACGCCGTGGGAGCGGGCTTCGCACAGGGCATCTGATCAGGGAGAACATGACGACGTTGTCATGCCGCCGCGAGGTCCTCACCACTGGACACGAACCCGCCGGACGTACACCGGAGGCACCCGTTCCGCATACGTCGGCCACCGCCCTGGACCCGCGCGCGACGACGGAGACGACGGAGCCGGGGGCGTGCCCCCGGCTCCGTTTCGCGGTGCGGCGCGCGTGCCGCCGTCGTCAGCCGACGCCGGCGTTGAGGAAGATGCCGCCGTCCACGACGAGCGTCTGTCCGGTGATCCAGTCCGACTGCTCGGAGGTGAGGAACGCGGCCGCACCGCCCACGTCGGAGGGCACGCCGAGCCGGCCGAGCGGGTAGGAGGCGGCCGCCTCGGCCTCCCGGCCCTCGTACAGGGCCTGCGCGAACTTCGTCTTGACCACGGCGGGGGCGATCGCGTTGACCCGTACCGTGGGCGCGAACTCGTGGGCGAGCTGCTGGGTCAGGTTGATCATCGCGGCCTTGCTGACGCCGTACGCCCCGATGAACGGCGAGGCCGAAAGACCGGCCACCGAGGCGATGTTGACGATCGCCCCGCCGTTCTCCTTCTGCCAGGCGTGCCAGGTGCGCTGGGCGAAGCCGAGCGCGGAGAGCACGTTGGTCTCGAAGATCTTGCGCACGACGTTCAGGTCGAGGTCCGCGATCGCCCCGAACACCGGGTTGGTGCCCGCGTTGTTGACGAGGTGGTCGACGCGGCCGAACGCCTCCATGGTGCGCGCGACGGCGACGGCCTGGTGTTCCTCGTCGTGCGCCTTGCCGGCCACGCCGATGACGCGGTCGGCGCCGAGCGCCTCGACGGCCGCCTTGAGGGCGTCCTCGTTGCGGCCGGTGATGCAGACGCGGTCGCCGCGGGCGACGAGCGCCTCGGCGACGCCGTAGCCGATGCCGCGGCTGGCGCCCGTGATGAGGGCGACCTTGCCGGAGAGTTCCACCGAAGTCATGTTCCCTGTTTCCCCAGTCGCGCTAGTCGAGCGGTCCGCCGGCCACGTACAGCACCTGGCCGGAGACGAATCCGGCGGCCTCGCCCGTGAAGAAGGCGACGGCGTTCGCGATGTCCTCGGGCTCTCCGACGCGCGCGACCGGGATCTGGGTGGCGGCGGCGGCCTTGAAGTCCTCGAAGCCCATGCCGACGCGGTCGGCGGTGGCCTTGGTCATCTCGGTGGCGATGAAGCCGGGGGCGACCGCGTTGGCGGTGACGCCGAACTTGCCGAGTTCCTTGGCGAGGGTCTTGGTGAAGCCCTGCATACCGGCCTTGGCGGCGGAGTAGTTGACCTGGCCCCGGTTGCCGAGCGCGGAGGAGGAGGAGAGGTTGACGATGCGCCCGAAGTGCGCGTCGACCATGTGCTTCTGGCAGGCGCGGGCCATCAGGAAGGCGCCGCGCAGATGCACGCCCATGACGGTGTCCCAGTCGTCGACGCTCATCTTGAACAGCAGGTTGTCGCGGAGCACACCCGCGTTGTTGACGAGGATCGTGGGCGCGCCCAGCTCCTGGACGACGCGCTCCACGGCCGCCTCGACCTGCGCCTCGTCGGAGACGTCGCAGCCGATCGCGAGCGCCGTGCCCCCGGCGGCGGTGATCTTCTCGACGGTGTCCTTGCAGGCGGCCTCGTCGAGGTCGAGCACCGCGACGGCACGGCCCTCGGCGGCCAGGCGTACGGCGGTGGCGGCGCCGATGCCGCGCGCCGCGCCGGTGACGACGGCTACCCGCGCTTCAGTGGTGGACATTGCTGCTTCTCCTCGTCCTGGGGAAGTCACCGGGCCCTCCGGGGGTCCCCGGAGGCTTCCGGAAGGTGGCGGCTCCTGCGGCACGCCCGGTGAGCGACCGCTTAGTACCTTCGACAGACGTGACGCTAGAAGCCCTGGCACCCGGTGTCAACGGCACACCGGGTGCGTGTGATCCATTACCTCACCAGCAACGCGAGCAATCGCTCCGCCTCGGCCGCCGGATCGGCGGTCAGACCCGTGTGCACCGGGCCGGGGCTCACGGTCGTCGAGCGGGGTGCCACCAGCCAGCGGAAACGCCGCCCGGCATCGTCCCCGGCAGCCGGGCCGGCCGCGGCGCCGCCCGCGCACACGCCCTCGACGGCGCGCAGCGCGGCGCGCACGCCGGCCACGTCCGCCGCCGGGTCCAGAGCCCGCAGCCGGTCCTCGTCCAGATGGGTGCGCGCGGTCACGAAGGACCGGGCCCGGCAGTAGACGAGCACCCCCGCGTTGATGCACTCGCCGCGCTCGACGCGCGGAACGACCCGCAGCAGCGCGTACTCGAAGACGTCCCGGTCGTTCACTTGTTCTCCTGCGTGACGGTCGCGCGGGCGGCGGTCAGCCCGGTGACCCGCTCGTGGATCACGGGGGCCCGGGTGAGCAGCGGGGCGGCGTAGGCCCGGCGCACCTCGTCGGGCGAGCCGAAGCCGGGTTCGTCGGTGAGCCAGGCGTCGGGGATCTCTGCGGTCACCTCGGCCAGCAGGTCCGCCGTCACCAGCGGTGCCAGTTCGGCGGCGGCCGCGGCGACGTCCGGGGCGAAGGGCGCCAGGGCGTGGTCACCGGCGTCGTAGGGGCGGGCGGCGGAGCGCTCGGCGGTGGGCCAGTTGTGCTGCCAGATCATGGTGGCGCCGTGGTCGATGAGCCACAGCTCCCCCCGCCATCGCAGCAGGTTGGGGTTCCGCCAGGACCGGTCGACGTTGTTGACCAGGGCGTCGAACCAGACGATCCGCCCGGCCTCGGCGGCGTCCACCGGGAAGGCGAGGGCGTCGAAGCCGAGCGCGCCGCTGAGGAAGTCCATCCCGAGGTTGAGCCCGCCGCTCCCCCGCAGCAGCCCCTGCACCTCCTCGTCGGGTTCCCCGAGGCCGAGCACGGGATCGAGGGCGACGGCGGCCAGCCCGGGCACCCGCAGCCCGAGCCGCCGGGCGAGCGTGCCGCAGACCACCTCCGCGACCAGCGTCTTGCGGCCCTGCCCGGCGCCGCTGAACTTCACGACGTACGCCGTGAGGTCGTCGGCCTCGATCAGTCCGGGCAGCGAACCGCCCTCCCGCAGGGGCGTGATGTAGCGGGTCGCGGTGACTTCCTTGAGCATCGCCCCAGGTTATCCGGGCCGCGCGGGACGGCCGTCCGGCCCGTCGCCCGGCCCGGCGGCCGGACACGGACGGCTGCTGTCGATCTCCTGTCGATCGCGCGCCGTGTGAACAGGCGGTGCCCGCACGCCGTAACCATGGTCGAAGCACCGGCGGTCACCGGCGGCGATCCGCCGCCGTACACGTGCCGGTCACCGTGGCAGCACCATCGAAGGGAACGTCGGCATGACCAGCGAATCGCTCCACCCCGCTCCGGCTCCGGCCCGCCGTACGGTCATGGCGGCGGTCGGCGTGGCGGGACTCGCCGTCGCGCTGACCGCGTGCGGTGACGAGGACTCGTCCTCCTCCAGCGCGAGCACCGGCGGCGACGGCGCCTCGCAGGACGCCGGGGCGGGTGCGGGCTCCGGCGGCACCGAACTGGCGAAGACCTCCGACATCCCCGAGGGCGGCGGCAAGGTCTTCGGCGACAAGGGCGTGGTCGTGACCCAGCCGGCGGCGGGCCAGTTCAAGGCTTTTTCGTCCAAGTGCACGCACCAGGGCTGCGCCGTGAGCAAGATCGCCGACGGTGTGATCGTCTGCCCCTGCCACAACAGCCAGTTCTCCGCCGAGGACGGCAGCGTGAAGAAGGGCCCGGCGACGCAGCCGCTGCCCGCCGCGAAGATCACCGTGGAGGGCGAGTCCATCAAGCTCGCCTGACCGGCCGGGGCGGGTGCGCGCCGGGACTCCCGAGGGTCCGGGCGGGGTAGACAGCGGGACAGGAAGAGCCGGAGGAACGGGGAAGGGATACGCATGTCCGCCACCCAGCGCCGGGGGCGCAGGATCATGATGACGCCGGCGGAGCTGGACGAGTTCCTCACCACCCAGCGCAACTGCCGGGTCGCGACCGTCTCCGCCGAGGGTGCCCCGCACGTCAGCACCCTGTGGTTCGTGTGGGACGGCACCTCGATGTGGCTGTACTCGGTGGTGCGCAGCAAGCGCTGGGCGCATCTGCGCCGGGACCCGAGGATCGCCGTCGTCGTCGACACCGGCGAGGAGTACGAGGAACTGCGGGGAGTGGAGCTGTCGGGGACCGCGGAGTTCGTGGGCGAGGTCCCGCGCACCGGTGAACTGCGCGCCGAACTGGACGTGCCGGAGACCCTGTTCGCGCGGAAGAACTTCGGTATCGAGGAGATGCCGCACGACGGCCGGCACGCCTGGATCCGGCTCACCCCGGAGAAGACGGTCTCCTGGGACTTCCGCAAACTGGGTCGGACCTGAGGCCTACCCGTTCTCGCGGGGCGCCCCCACCGTCTCCGCCCCCACCGTCTCCGCCGCCTCCCGCAGCGCCGCGACCGCCGCCCGGATCGACGGGCGGCGGTCGGCGTCGGCGCGCCACACCACGTAGACGTGCCGGCGCACCCGCTGCCGTACCGGAACGGTGACCACGCCCTCCGGCATCGGGTCCCGGCCGAGCACGGGCGCGACGCACACGCCCAGCCCGGCGGCGACCATCCTGAGCTGGGTGTGCGTCTCGGCGGCGCGGTGTCCGATGATCGGCTCGACACCCTTGGAGCGCAGGGTGAACAGGAGCCACTCGTGGCAGAACTCGCCCTCGTTCCAGGTGATCCACTCGTCGTGGGCGAACTCCCCGAGATCGACCTCCGCGCGGTCCGCGAGCCGGTGCCCGGCCGGCATGGCCACATCGGCCGGGTCGTCGAGGAGCGAGGCCTTCACCAGCCCCTCCGGCAGCGGCATCGGCTTGTTGTACCAGTCCAGGACGACGGCGAGGTCGAGGTCCCCGCGGACGACCCCGGCGACGCCCGCCTCCGGCTCCAGCTCGCAGGAGCGCAGCCGCAGCGAGGGGTGCCGGGCGCGCAGCCCGGCGAGCGCGGCCGGGAACAGCCCGCGCGCGGCCGTGGGGAAGGCGGCCAGGCGCAGTTCGCCCACCACGCGCCCCCGTTGGGCCTCCAGATCGGAGCGGGCCAGTTCGACCTGGGACAGGATGCGCGCGGCGTGCTCGGCGAGCAGCCGCCCGGCGTCGGTCAGCCGGACGCCCCGCCCGTTCTTGGCCAGCAGCCGCTGGCCGACCTCGCGCTCCAGCTTCGCGAGCTGCTGGGAGACGGCCGAGGTCGTCACGTGCAGCCCCTCGGCGGCGGCGCTCACCGAGCCGTGCTGCGCGAGGGCGTCGAGCGTGCGCAGGCGTTCCAGGTTCAACATGTAAGTGATGCTACGAGATATCGAGCGGGAAATCTCGATTGTGCTACGAGGTGGGGCGAGGGAGGCTGGCCGTCATGAGCACCACCGCCTCCTCGCGCATCCCCGCCTCCTCGCGCACCCCCGCGTCCGAAACGGTCGCACCGACCCCGGCCGGCCCCGCGCCGACCCTGGCGCCCGCCCCGGTTCCCGCCTCCGCCCGGACCCCGGCGGGCCGGCCCGCGCTCGACTGGCGGCTGCGCTTCGGGCTCCTGTCGCTGATCTGGGGCTTCAGCTTCCTGCTCATCAAGGTCGGCACCCACGCCTACGCCCCGTTCCAGGTGACGTTCGGCAGGCTGCTGTTCGGCACGGCGGTGCTGGTGGCCGCGATGGCGGTCAAGCGCGAGCGGCTGCCGCGCGGGGCCCGCACCTGGGGGCACCTCGCGGTGGCGGCGCTGCTGCTCAACGCGCTGCCGTTCTCACTGTTCGCCTACGCGGAGCTGACCGTCCCCTCGACGCTCGCGGGCATCTGCAACGCGACCTCGCCGCTGTGGGGCATGGCGCTCTCCCTGGTGGCGCTCTCCGAGGACCGCCCGACCCGGCGCCGTTTCGCCGGACTCGGCCTCGGCTTCCTGGGCGTGCTCACCGTGCTGGGCGCCTGGCAGGGCTTCCACGGCCTGGACGCCACGGGCACCGCGATGGCCCTGCTCGCCTCGCTGAGCTACCCCGTCGGCTGGATCTACGTCCGCCGCACCCTGGCCGGCACCGGCGCCTCCCACCTCTCGCTCACCGGCGCCCAACTCCTGCTGGCCACGGTGCAGCTCGCGGTGGTCACCCCGCTGTTCACCGAGCTGCCGCACGCCTTCCCCGTGCTCCCGCTGCTCGCCGTCCTCGCCCTGGGCGCCCTCGGCACGGGCCTCGCCGTACTGCTGCAGTACGGGCTGGTGGCCGAGGTGGGGCCCACGACGGCGCAGATGGTCACCTACTTCATCCCGGTGATCGCCACCGCCGCGGGCGTGGCGATCCTGCACGAGCCGCTCGCGTGGTCCACGCCGGTCGGCGCGGTGATCGTGGTGGCGGGCGCGGCCCTGACGCAGAGCCGGGCGCGGTCGTAGGCCCTTCCTCCGCTCCCGTTCATCGGGTCCCGTTCATCGGGTCCCGTTCATCGGGTCCCGTTCATCGGGTCCCGTTTCATCGGGTCCCGTTTCGTCGGGCCGGTCACACGTAGCGGGGTCCGGGCGCCGGTGCGACGGCCGCGGCGACGGCCTCCGCGACCGCCCCGGTCTCCTCCGGCGCGAGGGTGGAGACGGTGACGCGGATGCCGGGCGGTGCCGCCGCGCGGAAGCGGGCGCCGGGCGCGACCGCCCAGCCGGCGTGCAGCAGCCGGGCCACCGCGCCGGTCTCGTCGGGGACCGGTACCCACACGTTGAGGCCGCTGCGCCCGTGGGCGCGCACCCCGCGCTCCGCGAGCGCGCCGATCAGGGCCTCGCGCCGGCTCCGGTAGGCCGCCGCCACGGCCGGCACGTCCACCGCTCCCTCGGCCCACAACCGTACGAGGGCCCGCTGCAGCAGCCGGCTCACCCAGCCGGGCCCGAGCCGCTGCCGGCCGTGCACCCGGTCGACGGTGACCTCGTCCCCGGTGAGCACGGCGAGCCGCAGGTCGGGCCCGTACGCCTTGGCCACGGAACGGACCAGCGCCCAGTGGCGGGTGGTTCCGGCCAGCGGGTGCAGGGGGAGGTCGACGATGGCGTGGCCGTGGTCGTCCTCGATCAGCAGGGTCTCCGGGTAGCCGTCCAGGACGGCCCGCAGGTCGTCCGCGCGGGCGGCGCCCACGGCGGCGCCGGTGGGGTTCTGCGCCCGGGCCGTGACGACGAGGGCCCGCGCGCCGGCGGAGAGGGCGGCGCGGACGTCCGCAGGAAGCGGCCCCTCGTCGTCGACCCGCACCGGGACCGTGCGCAGCCCGAGGGCGGGGACGAGATCGAGCAGGGCGCCCCAACCGGGATCCTCGACGGCGACCGCGTCGCCGGGCCGCAGACGGGCGACGAGGACCCGTTCGATCGCGTCCAGCGATCCCGAGGCGACCATCACCGGCCCGTCCGGTACGCCGTCCGCGTCCAGTCCGGCCCGAGCGAGGCGGACCAGTTCGGGTTCCACGGCGTCCTCCCCGTACAGCACGGGCTCGCGGTCGGCCCGGACGGCGGCCACCGCGAACGCCTCCGCCAGCGCGGGCAGGAGCGCGGGGTCGGGGTTGCCGTCCGCGAGGTTGCGCACCCCTTCCGGGACCTGGATCCGGGCGTACTCCCGTGCGGTCGTCGCCGGCTTCGCCCGGACCCGGCTGCCGCGCCGCCCGTCCGTCTCGATGACCCCGCGCTCCCGCAGGGTGCGGTACGCGGCCGCGACGGTGTTCGGGTTCACCCCGAGGGAGCGCGCCAACTCGCGCATGGGCGGGAGCAGTTGGCCGGGGGCCAGCGCACCGCTGCCCACCGCGCCCTCGATGCTCGCGGAAATCTCGGCCGCGCGCCGCCCGGTGAACGTATATTCTCCTAGCACAAACCACATTATGCACTAGTGCAATACCCGTGTACAGGGGGCATGCGCGTCGGAAGCCGAGCCGGGCGGAGCCTGGCAGGCGGAGCCGCGCACGCCCACGACACCCAAGAGGAGACCAGCCGCCATGCCCCACACCACCGCACGGGGGATCACGCCGCCCGCCTCGCAGGACCCGCCCGCCGCCTACGCCCCGACCGACCGCACGGTCCCCACGCGCTCCGCGAACCGCGCCTCGTACGACAGGGACCTCGTGCATTCGATACTCGACGAGGCCTACGTCTGCCATCTCGGCTTCGTGCGCGACGGAGCGCCGGTGGTGCTGCCGACACTGTTCGCGAGGGTCGGCGAGCGGCTGTACGTCCACGGGTCGACGGGCTCGCGGCCCCTGCGGATGGCGGGGCGCGGCCCGGGACACGCGAAGGAGCGCGACGAGGAGCGGGAGGAGGGGGAGCAGTCCGCGCCGGGGCTGCCGGTGTGCCTGACCGTCACGCACGTCGACGGCCTGGTGCTGGCGCGGTCGGCCTTCCACCACTCGATCAACTACCGCTCGGTGGTGGTGCACGGCCTCGCCGAACCGGTGACCGAACCCGAGGAGAAGCGGGCGGCACTGGACGCGCTGGTCGACCACGTGGTGGCGGGCCGCTCGGCCGACTCCCGCCCGGCCAACGCCAAGGAGCTGGCCGCGACGGCCGTGCTGCGCCTGGACCTTCGGGAGGTCTCGGCGAAGGCACGCACCGGCGGGGTCAACGACGAGCCGGAGGACCTCGGCCTGCCGCACTGGGCGGGCGTGGTGCCGGTCCGCCCGGCGTACGGGGCGCCGATCGCCGATCCGGCGCTGGCGCCGGGGACCGCGGCGCCGGAGTACCTGCCGGGACGGTGAGCCGCCGGGCGCCGGGCTCCGGGCGCCGGTCGGGACGGGACGGCGGGCACCGTCGGGGCCGCGGGACGCCGGGCACCGGTCGGCCTGCGGGACGCCGGGCTCCGGTCGGCCTGCGGGACGCCGGGCTCCGGTCGGCCTGCGGGACGGCGGGCTCCGGTCGAGGGCTGGAGGGCGGGCGCCTCAGAGCCGCGGCGGGATACGCGGGGTCAGCCGCGCGGAGGGCCGCCCGGGTGGGCGTCGGCGGGGTCGCGGGGCGCCGGGCTCGCGGGGTCCCGTCCCGCCCCGGACGCCGCCGCCCCCTGGCCGGCCGGGGAGGAAGGCGCCGGTACGGCCCGCTGCGCCACGTACGCCCCGGCCAGCACCACCGCGCCGCCCACCACCTGCGGTGCCGAGAGGTGTTCGCCGAGCAGCACCCAGGCCAGGACCGTCGCGATCACCGCCTCCAGGCAGGCCACGACTCCCGCCACCTGAGGCGAGAGCCGACGTACCGCCAGGACCCCGGTGGCGTAGGCGAGGACTGTCGCGATCAGCACGATCCAGCCCAGCAGCAGCACGGCCGGCACCCGGGTGCCGTTCATGGCCGTGTCGCCCCCGAGGACGGACCAGTCCATCCGCCACGGCCGCGCCAGGAGCGTCAGGACGAGCGCCCCGCCGAGCAGGCCGTACGCGATCACCCCGAGCGGGTCGGGCGCGCGCCCCTCCGCGGCGTCGCCGCCGTGGTCGGACAGGATGAAGTAGCCGACCTGGCAGCAGGCCGCGCCGAGCGCGAGCATCAGCCCGAGCGCGTCGAAGGCGAGCCCCGACCAGACCTCCACCACGCAGGCCAGCCCGCCGGCCGCGAGGACGACCCCGACCGCGGCCGAGCGCGACACCGGCCGCCGCTGCACGAACCGCACCCAGCCCAGAACGAGGGCGGGCGCGAGGTACTCCACGAGCAGCGCCACCCCGACGGGGATGCGGGAGATCGCCGCGAAGTAGCAGGCCTGGACGCCGGCGACGGCGAGCAGCGCGTACCCCAGCAGCAGCGCGGGGCGGTCGCGCACCAGCGCGCGGTGCCGTACGGCGACGGGGAGCATCACCACGGCGGCGCCCGCGACCCGCAGCCACACCACGTGCAGGGGCTCGAGGCCCGCTTCGATCAGGGGCTTCGCCGCGACTCCCGAGCCGCCGAAGGCGAGCGCGGAGCCGAGGGCGAGCCCCAGCGCCGTGCCGTGTCCACGGCCGTTCGAGCCGTCTCCAGAGGTACGCACCGGCACATGATGACAGGCGCCGACAGCACCGTCACCCTCGATCGCCCCTGTCGCCCTCGTCCCTGTCGCCCAGGGCCCTCGGGCGCGCCACGGGGTTCTCGGCCGCCGTCCGTCGTCAGTACCGGGTGAGGTACTCCGAGAGCGCGATCCGCCCCAGCAGAACCGCCGGTTCGACGCCCGCCCGGCGCAGCACCTCCACCGCCCGCGAACCGGGGTCACCGGTCACCGCCGCGAGGACGTCCATCCCGCGTGCCGCACCGCGCCGGCCACGCCGTGCCCGCCGCCGGGCCGCCGCCATGGCCTCGGCCGCCGCAGGCGACAGCCCGCCGGGCCCGCGCAGGGCCGGTACGGCGCCGGAGTCCTCGACGCTGCTCTGCCAGCGCAGCCCGTAACCGATGCTGCGTTGCACGAGGTAGCCGAGCAGCCGGGCCACCTTGCGGAGGTCCCCGATCGCGGCCCGCACCTCGGGGTCGGACTCCAGCAGGGCGTGCAGGAGGTGGGCGGTGTCGATCTGACGGTCGCCGTCGCGGACCGCGCGGCGGCGTGCCGCGACGACCATGGACGCCAGCTCGTCGGTGAGCTGCGGGTCGAGGTCGCTGCGGTGCGGAGCGGGCACGGCGGCCGGCTGCCTGCACTGGGTCGGTGGCACGTCCCCATCCCATCAACCCCGGTGGTCCGCGTCATCCGCAGCGCGCAGCATTCCCGCGTCCCACGCACGGTGGGTTCCGCCCCACGCGTCTCCTCCTCAGGTATGACACGGAACCCCGAGAGCGGCTGCCGCGGCCCGTGGGGGCGTCAGTGATCCGCGGGGGCGGGGTCCGGCGCGGCCTCGAGCGCGTCGAGCACCGCCTCTCCGTGCTCCCTCGCCCACTCGGTCAGCATGTGGATCGGCTCGATCAGGGTCTGTCCGAGCGGGGTGAGCGCGTACTCGACGCGCGGCGGCACCTCGGCGTGGGAGTGGCGGGAGACGAGCCCGTGCGCCTGGAGCCGCCTGAGGGTCTGGGTGAGCACCTTGCGGGAGATCCCGCCGATCATCGCGGCCAGTTCGCCGTGGCGCACCGGGCCCTTGCCGAGTCCGGCGAGGACGACCACCGACCACTTGTCGGCGAGCATCTCGAACGGCAGCCGCCCCGGGCAGTCGGAGCGGAAGACGTCACCGGTCGCGAAACGGCTCATGGCGCCAAAGGTACCTGCCGGTTCCCGTCGGCTGCCTAGCGTGGTTCTCCTCCACCGGACCTTCCCTTCAGGAGAATCATGCGCGTCATCACCCAGCACACGCTCGGCGGCCCCGAGGTCCTCACCGTCGAGGAGGCGCCGGTTCCCCGGGTCCAGCCGACCGAGGTCCTCGTCCGGGTCGCGGCGATCGGCCTGAACCCGCTGGAGGCGCGGCTGCGCGCCGGCGAGTTCCCGCTGCTCGGCCGGCCGCCGTTCGTCCTCGGATGGGACATCAGCGGTGTCGTCGAAGGGGCACCGGGGACCTGGCGGCTCCGGCCCGGCGACGAGGTCTTCGGGATGCCGCTGTTCCCGCGTGCGGCGGGCGCATACGCGGAGTTCGTGGCGGCGCCCGCGCTGCACCTGGTGCGCAAGCCGGCCTCGCTCCCGCACGTCGAGGCGGCCGCGCTGCCGATCGTCGGGCTGACGGCGTGGCAGGCCCTCGTCGACCTGGGCGGCGTCGGCGAGGGCGACCGTGTCCTGGTCCACGGCGGGGGCGGCGGCGTGGGCCACGTGGCGATCCAGATCGCCAAGGCGAGGGGCGCGTACGTGGTCACGACCGCGAGCGGTGGCAAGCGCGCGTTCGTCGAGGATCTCGGCGCCGACGAGGTGATCGACCACACGAAGACCGACTTCGCCGAGGCGGTCCGCGACATCGACCTCGTGCTCGACACGGTCGGCGGCGACACCGCCGGGCGTTCACTCCGTGTGCTCCGCCCGGGCGGCCATCTGGTGACGGCGGTCGCCAAGCAGGAAACGGCGCTCATCACCGCCTGCGAGGCGGCCGGCATGCGCTTCAGCGGCGTCGCGGTCGACCCCGACCCGGTGGGGCTGCGGGGGCTGGTGGACCTCGTCGAGCGCGGTGCGCTCCGGGTGCATGTGCAGGAGACGTTCCCGTTCGAGCGGGTCGCCGAGGCGCACCGGCTGCTGGACGGCGGCCACCTCCGGGGCAAGCTGGTCCTGACGCTGTGAACGCGGTGAGGGCCCCGCGCACGCGGGGCCCTCGGTTCGCCGCCCGGCCCGGCCGGGCGGCCACCGCCGTCAGTCCTCGTCGGCGAGGATCAGGTACAGCTTCTTCCGCGCCTCGTTGATGACCGTCAGCGCCTTCTCGCGCTGCTCCTTGTTCCCGGTCTTCCAGACCTGGCCGAAGGCCTCCATCAGCCCGAACCCGGCCTGCCGGATCTCGCTCAGCGCCTCCCAGTCGACCCCGCGCGAGGCCTCCTCCCAGGGCGCCTCCGCGCCCTCCTCGGCCGCCGTGCGACCGGCCTCGGTGAGCGAGAACAGCTTCTTGCCGCCCTCGGTCTCACTCACGATCAGCCCCTCGTCCTCCAGCAGCTGGAGGGTCGGGTAGACCGAACCGGGGCTGGGCTTCCACGCCCCGCCGCTGCGCTCGGCGATCTCCTGGATCATCTCGTAGCCGTGCATCGGCCGTTCCTTGAGCAGCGCCAGGATCGAGGCGCGTACGTCACCGCGCCGCGCCCTGCCGCGCGGTCCGCCGCGCCCGCGGCCGCCCCAGGGCCCGCCGAAGCCCGGCCCGCCGAAGGGACCGTGCGGTCCGCCGCCCCCGGGCCCGAACGGCCCGAACGCCTCCCGGGACTCCTCCGCACCGTGCTGCCCCCGCCGACCATGACCACCGTGCCGACCGTGTCCGTGCTCGAACCCGTAGTCGTTTCCATGCGCGTGCATCTCGCTCACTTCCATTCCATCGTCGATCGTTCGCGATGCCTCAACGATATATCGTCCAACCGACTACGGCAACCCCTTTCGAGCTGCGGGCTCACGGTGGATCGCTGGCCGTGACAGCGAAGGGAAGAACGGGCTCACGCCTGGGACCATGAGCAGGCATGTCTTGCCGACGGAAGCGCCCTGCCCCACACCGTCGCGGGCCTCGACCTCGACGCCGTGTGCCCGGACCACGACCTGTGGGCCACCGAGCTCGCCGGCCCCCCGTGCCCTCGTCAACGCGTTGCTGACCGACTCCGGGATCGAGGCGGTTCGTCTCCCCCCGGGCGCACCGTCCGCACGGGGACGGACTCGGAACGGCAGGCCACCCCCGGTGAATTGGCCTTGGCCGGCGTCCAGGCGGTGCGCCTACCGTCGCCCCATGCGTATCCGAATCGTCGACGCCTTCACCGCTCGCCCCTTCTCCGGTGCCCCGGCCGGCGTGCTGCTCCTGGACGGGGACGGCTTCCCCGAGGACTCCTGGCTGCGTGCGGTGGCCCGGGAGGTCAACCACGCCGAGACCGCGTTCGCCCACCGGCTGCCCGGGAGCGGGGACGGCGGTGACGGGGAGGCCGACTGGGCCCTGCGCTGGTTCACCCCGACGACCGAGGTCGCGATGTGCGGCCACGCCACGCTCGCCACCGCGCACGTCCTGCACACCACGGGCGCCCACCGGGGCCCCGTACGGTTCGCCTCGCGCAGCGGTGTGCTGCGGGCGGCGCCGGGCGCCGACGGGGCGATCACGCTGGACTTCCCCACGGCCCCGCTCACCGAGGAGCCGGTTCCCGACGGACTCGCCGAGGTGCTGGGCGCGGCTCCGCTCACCGCCGTCGACACCGGGCCGCACCTGGGCGACCTGCTCGTCGAGCTGGCCGACGAGCGGGCGGTGCGGGAGCTCGTCCCCGACCTCCGCGCCCTAGCAGGCCGCTTCACCCGCGGCGTCATCGCCACCGCCCGCGCCTCCGACCCGGCCCGGGGCCACGACTTCGTCTCCCGGTGCTTCTTCCCCCGCTCCGGGATCGACGAGGACCCGGTGACCGGCTCCGCCCACACAGCCCTCGCCCCCTACTGGTCCGCACGCCTGGGCCGGACCGCCCTCACCGGGCTGCAGGCCTCCGCCCGTTCCGGTCTGGTGCGGACCGAACTGCGCGGTGCCCGCACCCTGCTGACCGGGCACGCGGTCACCGTCCTCGACGGGGAACTGCTCGCCTGACGGCCTCCGCGGGAAGAGGCCGGCGGCCCGCTCACGCCGTGGGCAGCCAGTCGACCTTCCCCGCGAGCAGCGCGTAACCGACGAACGCCCCGATGTCGAGCAGCGAGTGGGCCACCACCAGCGGTCCCACCCGCCCCCACCGGCGGTAGAGCAGGACGAAGACGAGGCCCATCGCCATGTTGCCGAGGAAGCCGCCGATGCCCTGGTAGAGGTGGTAGGAGCCGCGCAGCACCGCACTGCCGATCAGCGCGGCACCCGGTGACCAGCCGAGCTGCCCGAGGCGGCGCAGCAGGTACCCGACCACGATCACCTCCTCCAGCACCGCGTTCTGCACGGCGGACAGGACGAGCACGGGGTACTTCCACCACACGTCGGGCAGCGCCTCCGGCACCACCGTGAGGTTGAAGCCGAGCCCTCGGGCCGCCAGGTAGAAGGCGATGCCCGTGCTGCCGATCACCGCGGCGATCACCGCGCCCCGGCCGAGGTCCGGCCAGGGGCGGGTGCGGTCGAAGCCGAGGGTGCGCAGCGACTGCCGTTCGCGCAGCAGCAGGTGGGCCACGAGGGCGACGGGCACCAGCGCGGTGGCGATCCCGAAGAGCTGCCAGGCGAGGTCGAGCCACGGCCGGCCCGGCGCGGCCGAGGCGTTGAGCGTGGCGGCCTGGTCCTTCAACCCACCGGGTTTGGTGACCGAGCCGACGAAGCTGATCAGCGCGGAGACACCGCTCGCCCCCAGGGAGAGCGCCAGCACGAGCAGCGTCTCGTCCCGCAGGGTCCGCCGTGCCGTCCGTTCCTCGAGCAGGGAACCCCCCGCCGGCTCCGCATCCACCCGCACACCCGCCTCCGTAGCGCCGTCCCGCCTTCCCCACAGCTTGCCCGACGCCCCGGCGTTACGGCGGAGGGGCCCCCTGCCGCACTGCGGCAGGGGGCCCCTCGGAAGGTGGTGAGGAAGTGAGGGACGGGGCCGGCGCTCAGCTTCCCAGCGGCACCGGCTCCGGCAGCCCCACGGGCCAGCCGTGCACCGGCTCGCCGGTCAGCATCAGCTCGCGGTACCGCCGTGTCGTCGCCGCCAGCGCCGCGTCCCGGCTCAGGCCCTTGTCCAGCCCGGCGTGGAACGTCTCCGCCTGCCAGCGCGCCCCGTTGGTGCGCCGCCGGCACCGTTCCTCGATGACGCCGAGGTACAGGTCCCGGTCGGCGGGCTCCACGCCCCAGGCGTCCAGCCCGGCGGCGGCGAGCGGCAGGAGTTCCTCGCGGACGAGAGTGACCGCGTCGACCTCCGCGACCCCGCCGAGGCGGCCGCGCCGCGGCCACCGCAGCCGGGCGTCGATGCCGTACCGGCAGGCCGCCTCGAAGTTGTTCGCCGCGTCCTCGAAGGGCAGCTTCGTCCAGACCGGCCGCGCCTCCTCGGCGAGCGCGCGCACGAGCCCGTAGTAGAAGGCCGCGTTGGCGACGACGTCGATCACGGTCGGCCCGGCGGGCAGCACCCGGTTCTCCACCCTCAGGTGCGGCACTTCGTCGACGACCTCGTACACCGGGCGGTTCCAGCGGTAGATGGTGCCGTTGTGCAGGACGAGTTCGGAGAGCCGGGGCGCGCCGCCCTCGTCGAGGACGCGCAGCGGGTCCTCGTCGTCGCAGATCGGCAGCAGCGCCGGGTAGTAGCGCAGGTTCTCCTCGAACAGGTCGTACGCGGAGTCGATCCACCGTTCCCCGAACCAGGTCCGCGGCCGTACGCCCTGGGCCTGCAGTTCGGGCGGGCGGGTGTCGGTGGACTGCTCGAACAGCGGCGGCCGCGATTCACGCCACAGCTCGTGCCCGAACAGGAAGGGCGCGTTGGCGCCGACGGCGATCTGCGCGGCGCTGACCGCCTGGGCCGCGTTCCACACGTCGGCGAACCGGTCGGGCGTGACCTGCAGATGGAGCTGCACGGACGTGCAGGCTGCCTCCGGGGCGATAGAACGGGAGGTGCAGACGAGCCGCTCCACCCCGTCGATGTCGAGTTTGAAGTCCTCACCGCGCGCCGCGACGATCTGGTCGTTGAGCAGGGTGTAGCGGTCGACGTCGGAAAGGTTCGACGACACCAGGTCGTCCCGGTCGAGCGTCGGCAGAATGCCGATCATCACGATTCCCGCATCGAGTTCCCCGGCTTTCCGGTCGGCGTAGGCGAGTGACGTACGCAACTCCTCGGCGAGCCGGTCGAATACCCGCTCCCCCAGCCGGTGTGGCGCGATGTTGACTTCCAGATTGAACATGGCGAGTTCTGTCTGGAAATCCTTGCTGGCTATCCTTTCCAGCACCTGCGCATTCATCATCCGCGGCTGACCGTCGCCGTCCACGAGATTGAGTTCGATCTCCAGGCCCATCAGGTTCCTGGGGCGGTCGAAACGCTTCTCCTCCAGCAGTCGCCCCAGCCCCGTCAAACAGTCCCGGAGCTTGTCGCGATACCGGTGGCGATCCGACAGGTCGAACGGCCCTGCCACGACCTTCTCCCCCATCGAAGTGTCCCTCCTCGGATGGGCAGGCCGAGAGTACGGCCGCTGCTTTCATGGGTCACGGGGGATGATGCCCCGGCTCGGCGATCGATAACGTCGCCCGTCGACGTCCCGGTCCGGGACGGCCCGACGCGCACCGTGCGTCCCGTCCCGCTCATGGCCCACTCCTTCGATAACCCCTTCACACGACCACCCGGGCCGCTACGCTGGAGCGGTGGTCCGGTGGCACATTCAGGCGGCATGACGCAGTAAACAGTTCCGGTTCTCAACCATCTCGTGATAAACGCCAACGAGATTCGGCCGTCCCCTTCCACCGCATATTGCGAGGTCACGCCCCGGGTACCCACTCAAGACCCGGACAAACCCTCGCTTTTTCACGACCGAATGGTCTCTTGTTGTTGATGGCGAGTACGTCTAGCCGAAACATTGGGCGAACACGGGTCGTATAAAATTCGCGAACGAGGCAGAGAGTAGACGTTGATGGTCCCCGCCCTGTCGTCGCAGCGCCGTCCTTCCCACGGCCCGGCGCCGTCAGCCGCCCGGGCACCGGCCCCGCCCACCTCTGACCCCGAGAGCAGACAGCGTCGTCCGCACGCCCACCCACGCCTGCGCGCCACCGTGCCTGTCGAATGAGAGGCGACCCACCATGCCGCTGCACGTCCCCCCGGCTCCCGCCCCCGCCCTGCGCTCCGTCCTGACGGCACTCGGTTCCCCGACCGCGGTCCGCGAGGCGCGCACCCCCTCCCTGCGCGCCGCCCCGGGCCCCGTCACCCCCGACCTGCCGCTTCCGGTGCACGTCCTGGAGCGGAACACCACCGCGGGTGCCACCACCAGGCTCGCCGGCTGGCGCTTCCTCATCCGCAGCGGCGACCGGGCGGTGGCCGCCGCGGAGACCATGCTGACGCCCGACGGCTGGGCCTTCTCGCACTTCTTCGAGGGCCCGTACATCGCCTCCACCGAGATCGCGCTGCGCCAGGCCGAGGCGGTGGGGCAGCCGTTCCAGCCCCGGCTGCTGTCGGTACCGGAGCTGTACATGCTGACGCTGTGGCTGCACGGCGACTGCGCGGCCGACGGGGCGGGCGGCGCCCCGCTCGCCACCGACCTGCTGGTGCCGCTCGCGCCGGCGCCGCCCGGGATCGCCGCGTATCGCCCGTACCGGGCCGCCGAGCTCCTGCCGGTGCTCAACCTCCGGGCGACCCCGGCGCCACTGCTCGGCCCCTCCGACCCCGTGGGCCCGGCTCACGCCGACTCCCCCGCCGCCTGAGCGGCCCACGGTCTTCCCACCGCCCCTCCCGTGCCCCGCGGCCGCACCGGCCGCGGGGCACACCTCTGCCGCGGCCCCCCTGAGGGACGAGGGGACGCACGACCGTTCGAGGCCACGCGGCCACCCCTCGCGCACGCCACGGCACCCTCAGGTACAGACCTGCGCTCAATCGGGCCCACCCTCGCTCGTTAGAGAGAAAACCCCTGGTCAACCCGGTTTGACTAGCCTGATCCGACCATCGCCAACCATCCGAAGTGACGGTACTGTCGGGCTGAACCGCCCGCGCGAGTGATGCGTCTACACCCTGTGAGAAGCGGTGCCGCGAAATCCCTGCGGAACGACGCCCGCAGGGCAACACTGGGTCCGAGCAACACACTTCGCCAACGGGGGGCGGCAATGAACGAGGCAACGAGCCGCAGGGCCGAACCGACACGCACCACCCACGTCACGACAGAGCGAAAGATCCCCTCCACCATGTGCCAGCACCAGCCACCCTGTCCCACCGCCGAATCCGCCGACCGGGAGTCCGCCCGTCTCGTGGCGCACCACCCCGAGCAGGGCTGGAGCCTGCTCTGCAACGGCGTTCTGCTCTTCGAGGACACCGGTGAGCTCCTGCCGGACGGCCAGATCATCGCCCCGCACCGCGGCGGTGCCCGGCTGATGGCGGTCTGAGCCGCACACGGAAACACAAGGGGGCCGGCCGGGAGAATCCTCCCGCACCGGCCCCGACGCGTTCCCGCGGAACGGCTACTCGGCGTAGGCATCCAGCGGCGGGCAGGAGCAGACCAGGTTCCGGTCGCCGAAGGCCTGGTCGATCCGGCGCACCGGCGGCCAGTACTTGTCCGCGGCCTTCACTCCGCCCGGGAACACCGCCTCCGCACGCGTGTACGCGTGCTCCCACTCGCCGCCGAGCGCGGCGGCGGTGTGCGGGGCGTTCCGCAGCGGGTTGTCCTCGGCGGGCCACTCACCCGCGCCGACCTTCTCGATCTCCGCGCGAATGGCGATCATCGCTTCGCAGAACCGGTCGAGTTCACTCACGTCCTCCGACTCGGTCGGCTCGATCATCAGCGTCCCCGCCACCGGGAAGGACATGGTCGGCGCGTGGAAGCCGTAGTCGATCAGCCGCTTGGCGACGTCGTCCACGCTCACACCGGTGGCCTTGGTCAGCGGCCGCAGGTCGATGATGCACTCGTGCGCGACCAACCCGCCGGGGCCCGTGTACAGCACCGGGAAGTGCGGCTCCAGACGCTTGGCGATGTAGTTGGCGGAGAGCACGGCCACCTGCGTGGCGCGCTTGAGGCCCTCGCCGCCCATCAGCCGGACGTACGCCCAGGAGATCGGCAGGATGCCGGCCGAGCCCCAGGGCGCCGCCGAGACGGGACCGACGCCCGTCTCCGGGCCGGCCGCGGGCTGCAGCGGGTGGTTGGGCAGGTACGGCGCCAGGTGGTCGCGGACGGCGACAGGGCCGACGCCGGGACCGCCGCCGCCGTGCGGGATGCAGAACGTCTTGTGCAGGTTGAGGTGGGAGACGTCGCCGCCGAAGTACCCGGGCTTGGCGAGCCCGACCAGCGCGTTGAGGTTGGCGCCGTCGACGTAGACCTGACCGCCCGCGTCGTGCACGGCGGCACAGATGTCGGCGACGTGCTCCTCGAAGACGCCGTGCGTCGACGGGTAGGTGATCATCAGCACGGCCAGCTCGTCGCGGTGCTTCTCGATCTTGGCGCGCAGGTCCTCGGCGTCGACCTCGCCGTCCTCCGCGGTCTTCACCACGACGACCTTCATCCCGGCCATGACCGCGCTCGCGGCATTGGTGCCGTGCGCGGAGGACGGGATCAGGCAGACCGTGCGCCGCTCCTCGCCGTTGGCCCGGTGGTAGCCGCGCACCGCGAGCAGTCCGGCCAGTTCGCCCTGGGAGCCGGCGTTGGGCTGCAGGGAGACCTTGTCGTAGCCGGTGACCTCGGCCAGCCGCTCCTCCAGCTCACGGATGAGGGTCAGGTAGCCCTGGGCCTGCTCGGCCGGGGCGAAGGGGTGGAGCTGCCCGAACTCGGGCCAGGTGACCGGCTCCATCTCGGTGGTCGCGTTGAGCTTCATCGTGCAGGAGCCCAGCGGGATCATGCCGCGGTCCAGCGCGTAGTCGCGGTCGGCCAGCCGGCGCAGGTAGCGCAGCATCGCGGTCTCGGAGCGGTGCTGGTGGAAGACGGGGTGGGTGAGGACCTCGTCGGTGCGCAGCAGGGCTCCCGGCAGCGCGTCCTCGGTGGCCTCGTCCAGCGCCTCGATGTCGGCCTCGACGCCGAAGGCGCCCCACACCGCGCCGAGCGCGGCCCGGTCGGTGGTCTCGTCGCAGGACAGCGAGACGTGGTCGGCGTCGACCCGGTGCAGGTTGACCCCGTTGTCCCGGGCGGCGGCGACCACCTCGGCGGCCCGGCCCGGCACGCGGACGGTCAGCGTGTCGAAGTAGAAGCCGTGGACGACCTCGACGCCGCCCGCGGTGAGCCCGGCGGCGAGGATGGCGGCGTAGCGGTGGGTGCGCCGGGCGATCGTGCGCAGCCCCTCGGCGCCGTGGTAGACGGCGTACATGCCGGCCATCACCGCGAGCAGCACCTGGGCGGTGCAGATGTTGCTGGTCGCCTTCTCGCGGCGGATGTGCTGCTCACGCGTCTGCAGGGCGAGGCGGTACGCCTTGTCGCCGTCGGCGTCCACGGAGACGCCCACGAGGCGGCCGGGCAGGCTGCGCGCGAACTTCTCGCGCACGGCCATGTAGCCGGCGTGCGGCCCGCCGAAGCCCATGGGGACGCCGAAGCGCTGGGTGGTGCCGATCGCGATGTCGGCGCCGAGTTCGCCGGGCGAGGTGAGGAGGGTGAGCGCGAGCAGGTCGGCGGCGACGGTGACGAGCGCGCCGAGCTCGTGCGCCTTGTCGACGACGGGGCGCAGGTCGCGGACGGCGCCGGAGGCCCCCGGGTACTGCAGCAGGACGCCGTTGATCTCGCGCTCGGCGATCCCGGCCGGGATGCCCTCGCTCAGGTCGGCGAGGACGACCTCGACGCCGGCCGGCTCGGCGCGGGTGCGCAGCACGGCGACGGTCTGCGGGAGGGTGTCCGCGTCGACCAGGAACAGGCCGTTCTTGTTACGGCCCATACGCCGGGACAGCGCCATCGCCTCGGCCGCCGCGGTGCCCTCGTCGAGCAGGGAGGCTCCGGAGGTCGGCAGCCCGGTGAGGTCGGCGACCACGGTCTGGAAGTTGAGGAGCGCCTCGAGGCGGCCCTGCGAGATCTCCGGCTGGTACGGGGTGTACGCGGTGTACCAGGCGGGGTTCTCCATGACGTTGCGCAGGATCACCGGCGGCGTGAACGTGCCGTAGTAACCCAGGCCGATCATGGAGGTGAGCACCTGGTTGCGGTCCGCGAGGGCACGCAGCTCGGCCAGCACCTCGGCCTCGGTACGGGCGCCGGGCAGGTCCAGCGCGCCGGCGTTCTTGATCACCTCGGGCACGGCGGCCGCGGTCAGCTCGTCGAGCGAGCCGTAGCCGACCTGGGCGAGCATCTTCGCGCGGTCCCCGGCGTCGGGGCCGATGTGGCGCTGCTCGAACGGGATGCCCTGTTCGAGCCGGGAGAGCGGGGTGCGGTGGGCGGTCATTGCGGAGGCCTCCTGGTCTGGCGCGACCTTCGAGGGGCACCTCGTCGCGGGTACCCCGGCGGCCTCCCCCTCTGTCATCCGGACCTGAGAGCTTCGCCGGACAGGCCCTCGGCGGGCACTGCGGCTTTCACCGTCGGTGAGAGCGGACACCGTCGATACCCGCTCTGCTTTCCAGAGTGACCTCGTCCGCGCGGTACGGGTGCCTGAGAGATTCCGGGGAGGATTTGCTCCTTCGGCGCCCCCGGACTGTGTCCGGAGGACTCTCCCGCGCGGGGTCGACGGCCGTCCACCAGCCTACCAGCGGCTCCTTCGGACCGGTTTTCGAGTGGCCGCCGCCCGGAACATGCCGTTTCGTGGTGTTCCCGACACGCACAGCCAGGAGGGACGGGACCGTGCAGACCGACATCGACCCCCGCAATCTGATCGGCCGCAAGGCGTTCGACCGCAAGGGCGTCAAGATCGGCACGATCGACGAGGTCTACCTCGACGACGCCACCGGACACCCGGAGTGGGCCGCCATACGCACCGGCCTGTTCTCCCGGGACGCCTTCGTGCCCCTGGGCCCCAGTGAGCTGGAGGACGGCGCCCTGCGCGTCCCCTTCGAGCGCGCCCTGATCAGGGACGCCCCCGACTTCGGCGTCGGCCGTCACCTCTCTCCCGAGCAGGAACTGCAGCTCTTCCGCCACTACGGACTCGACGTGGCCGTGTCTCCCCCCGTGCCGGATCACTCGTTCGGACGAGTGGCGGGAGGCGGGACCGGGACGCGGGACGCCGAGGCCCCGGGCCCTTCGGCGAGGGACGAGCTGGCGGGCACGGACGAGCTGTCCTGACCCGCCCCACGCCCCTCGAGGAGCACACCGGCGTTCGCCTCGGGCGGGGGGACGGCCGCGCCCGGATCCCCACCGGGGTCCTCGCCCGGATCCGGTCCGGCTATCAGCGGCAGCGGGTCGGCGGGCCGGAGACCGGGGTCCTCGGCCCGGAAGGTGCGCACCCGGCCCGGCGCCGACTGCGGCGTCTCGAACCGCACGGTCACCCGCCCCAGCCCGCTCCCCTGCACCCAGCCCGGCCCGAACTCCGTGTGCGTCACGTCCTGCCCGGCCCGCCATTGCCGCCCGTCGGCCGCGGCCTGCTCCCCGGAAGCGGCGCCACCGGCCCCCCGCCCGTACGCTCCCGGCGGCCCCGTCGAACCGGCCTCCTCCGGCCGCGGTCCCTGCCCGGCCTCCTCGGGCGGTTCCGCGGCCGCCTGCCCGGCCTCCAGGCGCGCCTGCGCGAACAGGTCCTCCTGGGTGTAGTCGGCGAGGCCGCTGACGCCGACGCCGAGCAGCCGGACCCCGCCGGTGGTGTCCACCGACTCGAGCAGCCTCCCGGCCGCCTCGCGCACCACCACCGGGTCGTCCGTGGGGCCGCGCAGGGTATCGGAGCGGGTCAGCGTCGAGAAGTCGTATCTGCGCACCTTCAGCACGATGGTGCGCCCCGACAGCCCCGCCTCCCGCAGCCGCCGGACACAGCGCTCGGCGAGCCGCGTCACCTCGGTGCGGACCCGTACCCGGTCGTGGATGTCCACGTCGTAGGTGTCCTCCACGGAGACCGACTTGGTGTCCCGCTCGGCCACCACCGGCCGTTCGTCGCGCGCGAGCGCCATCGCGTACAGCGCCTGCCCGTGTGCCTTGCCCAGCAGCCGTACCAGCTCCGCCTCGCCGGCCTCGGCAATCTCCCCGACGGTGGTGATCCCGCCCCGGCGCAGATGGTCCCCGGTGGCCGGACCGACCCCCGGCAGGGTGCGCACGGACATCGGAGCGAGCAGGTTCCGTTCGGTGCCCGGCGGGATGACCACCAGGCCGTCCGGTTTGGCCTGCTCCGAACCGATCTTGGCGAGCATCTTGGAGGCGGCCAGTCCCACCGAACCGGTCAGCCCGGTGACGGCCTTGATGTCCGCGCGCAGCTTGGCCCCGGTCAGCCGCGCCGACTCCTCGTCCCGGGCGACTCCCCCGGCCTCCAGGTCGACGAAGGCCTCGTCCAGGCTGAGCGGCTCGACCAGCGGCGACAGGGCCCGCAACAGCCCCATGACCTGCTCGCTGATGGCGCGGTAGAAACCGAAGCGCGGCACCAGGTAGGCGGCGTGCGGGGCGAGCCTCCGTGCCTGCCCCATGGGCATCGCCGAGTGCACTCCGAAGACCCGCGCCTCGTAGGAGGCCGTGGCCACCACCCCGCGCGGACCCAGGCCCCCCACGACGACGGCCTTCCCGCGCAGGCTGGGTTTGGACGCCTGCTCCGCCGAGGCGTAGAAGGCATCCATGTCGAGATGCAGGATCGTGGGCGCGCTTCGCACACCTCCGATGCTGCACCACACCACTGACAATGCGGCCAAGCGCCCCGTGCGGAGTGCCGGGGACCGCGGAACGCGCGCGCTGCGCGGCGACGTCCCCGGCGCCTCAGACCGCCCGGTTGCGGCGGCGCGCCAGCTCGTCCGCCGGGTGCGCCCCGACGAGGGTCTCGCCCGTGTCGACGCGTTCGCCGTGCAGTTGGGAGAGAGCGGCCTCGACGTCCCGCCAGACCACGCCGACGGCGATGCCGAAGATGCCCTGCCCGCCCTGGAGCAGCGCGTGCACCTCGTCGGGCGAGGTGCACTCGTGGACCGTCGCCCCGTCGCTCATCAGCGTCACGCGCTCGAGGTCCCGCAGGCCCTGTTCCCGCAGGTGCTGGACGGCGGTCCGGATGTTCTGCAGGGAGACCCCGGTGTCGAGGAAACGTTTGACGATCTTCAGGACGACGACGTCGCGGAAGCTGTAGAGCCGCTGGGTGCCCGACCCGTGCGCGGGCCGCACACTCGGTTCGACGAGGCCGGTCCTGGCCCAGTAGTCGAGCTGGCGGTAGGTGATGCCGGCGGCGGCGCAGGCGGTGGGCCCCCGGTAGCCGACCCGCTCCTCGGGATCTGCCGGGCCGGTGGCGCCGGCCGGAGCGGCGGGGAGGGCCTGCCCGTGCGGCATCGGCACCGGGCGCGACGGCACGGGGCCGGGCGCGCCGGCGCGAAGCACATACCGGCCGCTGTCCCCCGGGATGCGCCCGGGGACACCCCCGGCCGTACCGTCGCCGCTGCTTCTCACGCCGACCTCCGTCCTAGACCTGCCTTCCCGACGGTAGGCAGTCACCAGGGGTGCGTCAACGATCGCCACACTCGGCACGCCGAGTGATAATCACCCTGGGAGTGGTTTCCCGTGCCCTTCCGCGGGGAAAGGCTAGCCGAATGGCCTGGTGCGCCTTCTGTGCGCCGTCGTGCGCCCCCCGTGCGCGGGCCGGCCGGGCCCGCGCGGAAGCAGGTGGTCCCGAGGAAGCGCCGACGGGGCCGGCGCGCTCACTGGCTGCTGGTGCCGAAGTCCTCGGGCGAGATCTGGTCGAGGAACTCGCGGAACTTCTCGACCTCGTCCTCCTGCTCGTCCGGGATCGCGATGCCCGCGTCGTCGAGCACACCGTCGCTCCCGTAGATCGGGGTACCGGTGCGCAGCGCCAGCGCTATGGCGTCGGACGGACGCGCGCTCACCTCGACGCCGCTGGCGAACACCAGCTCCGCGTAGAAGACGCCGTCACGCAGATCCGTGATGCGCACCTCCGTGAGCTCCTGTCCGACGGCTTCCAGCACGTCCTTGAACAGGTCGTGGGTCAGCGGCCGCGCGGGGGCCATGCCCTGCTGCGCGAAGGCGATGGCCGTCGCCTCCCCGGGGCCGATCCAGATGGGGAGGTAGCGGTCGCCCCCCACTTCACGCAGGAGCACGATCGGCTGGTTGGAGGGCATCTCGACCCGGACACCTACGACATCGAGCTCGTTCACACAGCAACCCTAGGCCGAGGGCGGGACGTTTGGGTAGTCGAGGCGGGATCGGGGCGGGTATCCGCCCTCGGCGAACAACGCACCGTGACGCCGCTCGGCCCTTGCTCACGGCCCGCTCACGGCCCCCACACGGCCTGCCTCAGGGAAGCCGTACGCCGAGTGCCGTCTGCACCAGCGCGGCGTGGAGCTTCACCGCGAGACCGGCGATCTCCTTCGTGCGGGCCTCCGCGTGCGCCCGCGTCTGCGGGTTGCGGTGGCGGCGCAACGGAGCCACCACCTGGTCGACCAGGCCGGCCTCCCGGTCGGCGGCGGCCTTCATCACCCGAAGATGCCTCGGCTCGATGCCGAACCGCCCCAGCTCCACCACCAGAGTGGCCACGGTCGCGGCCTCGGCCTCGTACGTGCCGTCCGGCAGCGGAGCCAGCAGGCCGTACGCCTCCCACTCCGCGAGCTGCTCCTCGGCCATCCCGGCCTCGGCGAGCAGGTCCTCACGGCAGATGCGGGCGGTGGACGCCTCCGGCTCGGCGAGCAGGTCCTCCAGCCGCTCCCCGCCGGCCGTCTCGCGCGGCCGGCCCGGGAAGGGGATGCGGACCTCCTCGCCGCGCTCCCTGGCGTCGAGGTGCTCCCGGATCACCTTGAGCGGCAGGTAGTGGTCCCGTTGCATCCGCAGGACGTGCCCGAGGCGCTCCACGTCGGCTGCGGTGAACTTGCGGTACCCGGACGGGGTCCGCCGCGGCTCGACGAGCCCTTCCGCCTCCAGGAACCGGATCTTGGAGACGGTGACCTCGGGGAACTCCTCGCGCAGCACGTTGAGGACCGTGCCGATGCTCATCAGTTCGCGGTCCGCGGCGGCGGTGCCGCTTCCGGCACCGCCACTCGGTGTGTGAGGCATGGGCCTTCCCCGGTCTCTCCCCGGGCCCGGGGCCCGGGGAGGCTCAGATGCCCCGCTGGCTCGCGTAGAAGACCAGCCGGTACTTGCCGATCTGCACCTCGTCGCCGTTGGCGAGCGCTACCTGGTCGATGCGCTCACGGTTGACGTAGGTGCCGTTGAGGCTGCCGACGTCGGCGACCGTGAACGTGCCCTCCGGCGTGCGGCGGAACTCCACGTGGCGGCGCGAGACCGTCACGTCGTCCAGGAAGATGTCGCTCTGCGGATGGCGGCCCGCCGTGGTCAGCTCGCTGTCCAGCAGGAAGCGGCTGCCCGAGTTGGGGCCCCGGCGCACCACCAGCAGCGCCGAGCCGAGCGGCAGCGCGTCCACCGCGGCCTGCGCCTCGGGCGACAGCATCGGCATCTGCGTCTGACCGGTGGTCTCGGAGTCGTACGCCTCGAGACCCGAGATGGAGATCGTGGACGTCGTCTCCGAGGGACGCTCGGGCACCGCGCCCGCCCGCAGCGGCGCGCCGCAGTTGGAGCAGAAGCGGCTGTTCTCCGCGTTGCGGTTGCCGCACCTCGAACACACCAGGGCCGACATGGACGGATCCTCCTGACGCGGCTGCCCACCAGGGGCTTGGGACGCGTACGGGTCGGAGCCGAATCCTCCACCCGCACCCGAGGTCGACGGATCCCCGAAACCTATGCGTCCGGAACCGGCAGGGTCAACAGACGACGCGCCCTGACCTCCTGAAACGTCACCGCCCGCGACCTGATCGCGGAAGAGCGGGCGCTCCGCTTCCTGCGGCTGTGCGCGATGACGGGCGGTGGCGTTCTCGCTGCCCTCTCGCGCGCTCTTGCCGAACAACTTCGCAAACAACTTCACGGGCGATTCCCCTTGACCGAAACAGACCCGCCCGTGGGGCAGGACGAACCCTGATTGAACACACCGGTCGACCCGGACATCCTCACAACGTCCGTATCCACCAGACAGTTTCCACCACGCACCCGCCATTCGGTGCGCCGACCCCCCGCAAGCTCATGCCCTCGCCACACGCTCCCCATGCGCCCCGGCCTCACTGGGAGGACGACCGAGCGTAGTCAGGCCGCTCCGGGGCTCGCAAGGCGTCCACGACGATCTTCGTCGAACGCTCCACGGTGACCGTGGCCTGCTCCTTCTCCAGAGTCTGCACCACTCCTCCGGGGATGTTGAGCGCCGGCTCGAGGTCCTGCGGCTTGCCGATGACCTTGAAACGATAGGGACCGTTGATCTTGTTCCCGTCGACGGCGATTCCCTTGCCCGAGTCCGCGAGATAGGTGTCGGCGACCACCCGCACGTCGTCGAGCTGGATGGCCTCCGCACCCGCCGCACGCAACTCCTGGATCGCGTCGAGCAGCATGTCCGCCTCGACCTTCCCCTTCGTGTCCACGACGGTCACCGTGATGCCGGGTCCCTGCGCGGCCACCGTGCCCGCCAGGATGCCGAGTTGCTTCTCCTTCCGGGCCGTCTGCTTGCGCGCCTCCTCCGCCCGGTCCGAGCTGTTCTCCAGCTCGTCCCGCTGGTCCTCGAGCCCTTGCTTCTCGTCCTCAAGACGCTGCGTGCGGTCGTCGAGTTCATCGAGGATACGGACCAGGTCCTCCTGGCGGGCGCCGCGCAACGCGCTGTCGCTGTCGCTGTTGGAGGCGACCTGGACGGCGAGACCGAAGCCGAGGCCGAAGAGGAGCAGCGCGACGATGAGTTGCGCGCGGGTCAGCCGCGGCGGCCACAGTCCGTTCAGCAGCCGTTGACGGCCCGTCGCCGGCGGCTCGGCGGCGTCGCCGCCGGGCTCCGCCTCCGGTTCCGGCTCCGAGGGCGTGCGCACCGTCCGGGGCGGCGGCGTGTACGGCGCCTGCCCGGTCCCGGCGGGCGCGGTACGGACTTCCTGGGGCAACTCCGCGCGCAGGCGCTGCGGGGCGACCCCTGGAACGTCGCGCGACGTCCGCTCACCCGTGTCCGGGCGGTCGGCGCCCCCGGCGGGCGGTTCGCCCTCGCGGGCCGCCTCGCGCCTCTCGTTCTCCTCGCTCATCGGCCTCACGCCCGGAAGACGTGCCGGCGGATCGCGGCGGCGTTGGAGAAGATGCGGATGCCCAGGACGACCACGACGCCCGTGGAGAGCTGGGCCCCGACGCCCAGCTTGTCGCCCAGGAAGACGATCAGTGCGGCGACGACCACGTTGGACAGGAACGACACCACGAAGACCTTGTCGTCGAAGATGCCGTCGAGCATGGCCCGCAGCCCGCCGAACACGGCGTCCAGCGCGGCGACGACCGCGATCGGAAGATACGGCTCGACGGCCACGGGCACCTCGGGCCGGACCAACAGGCCGGCCACGACTCCCACGACGAGGCCCAGTACGGCGATCACGATGTGCCCTTCCCGGTGTTCTCGGTGCTCGGTTCAGCTGTTCGTACGATCACGCTCGGCGCGGCGGGCAGCTTCAGGTCCGCTTGCGCGGAGATGGCCGTGCGGATCCCGTAGTTCTCCTGCAGGGCATGCAGATACAGTCCGTCGGCACTGTCCTGGAACCTGCGGCTCAGCCGCTCGCCGTCCCCCACCGCGAGCACCGTGTACGGCGGCACCAGCGGCCTGTTGTCGACAAGTATGGCGTCCCCGGCCGCCCGGATCGCCGAAAGCGCGGTCAGGCGCTGCCCGTTGATGCTGACGGCCTCCGCGCCGGACTGCCACAGCCCGTTGATCACGCGCTGCATGTCGCGGTCCCGCAGCCGTCCGGTGTCGGAGAAGCCCGCGGTCTGACGCGGGTCGCCGTTGCCGCCGACGGAGGCCTCCTTGGCGTCGTCGACGACCAGTTTGACGCCCGGACCGTGGACCTCGACCGCACCCGACAGGATGCCCACCAGATCGGTGCCCTCGCCGCCCCCGGACTTGAGGGCCTGCCGCTGCCGGGCACTCACGTCGTCCCGCAGGGCGTCGACCTTGGTCTCCAGCTTGTCCGCGGCCTCGGTCTCACGGTCGATCCGGTCGATGAGTTCCTGGCGTTCCTTGGCCACCGTGGGCGCCGCGACCCGGGCCTGGGCCGCGCCGACGGTCACCACCAGCGCCGCGAGCACCAGTCCGGCCGCGAGGCCCAGTCGGGCGCGCACCGTTTTCGGCATGCCGCCTGCGCCCTCGGCCCGCCTCCTGGCGGCGGCCTCGGCGTAGCCGTCGTCGAGGCTGTGATCCATGACGTTGGTGAGCAACGACATGGAGGCGTCCGGACGCGAGGGACGCGTCACCGTCCGCCGAACGGGGGGTGGCTGCGGCATGCCGCACATCGTCGCACGTCGTCCGCCATACCTCCGAATGGCCCCACCCGCGTGCCGGACAGGCACCCTTGGGGGTACTTGTCCGGCACGCGCGTGTACGCGTGCGGTGGGTGCGGCGGGTTCCGCTCACACCCTCCGGCGGCGGGTCAGCGGCCCGCGCTGTCGACGATCGCCGACCACTCGTCGAGCAGGGCCTGGGCGGAGGCGTCGTCGGGGCCCTCCGCCCACAGGTGCGTGACGGCCTCGGCCGGGTCGGGCAGCACCATCACCCAGCGGCCGTCGCTCTCCACCACCCGCACACCGTCCGTGGTGTCCACGGAACGGTCACCGGCGGCCTCGACGACCCGGCGCATCACCAGGCCCTTGACGGCCCACGGGGTGGCCAGGTCGCGCTTGAGGACGTGCGCCCGCGGGATGCGCGCGTCGATCTGGCTGAGCGTGAGCTGCGTCCGCGCCACCAGTCCGATCAGGCGGACGAAGGCGGCCGTGCCGTCGAAGACGCTGCTGAACTCCGGCACGATGAACGCGCCCCGGCCGTCGCCGCCGAAGATGGTCTGGTCCTCGCGCCCGACCCGGGTGAGGTCGTCGGGCGAGGTCGTCGTCCATTCCACCTGGGTGCCGTGGTAAGCGGCCACCTGCTCGGCGATGCGTGTGGTGGTCACCGGCAGCGCCACCCGTCCGCTGCGCCGCTCGGCGGCGACGAGGTCGAGCATCACCAGCAGGGCGCGGTCGTCCTCGATGATGCGGCCCTTCTCGTCGACGAGGGAGAGCCGCTCGCCCACGGGGTCGAAACGCACACCGAAGGCGGCCCGCGAGGAGGCCACGATCTCCCCGAGGCGCACCAGCCCGGAGCGCCGCATGTCCGCGGTCTCCGTCGGCCGGGACTCGTCGAGGCCCGGGTTGATGGTCAGCGAGTCGACGCCCAGCTTGCCGAGCAGGCTGGGCAGCACCAGGCCGGAGCTGCCGTTGGAGGCGTCCACGACGACCTTCAGTCCCGACTCGGCGACCCCGGTGGTGTCCACGTTCCGCAGCAGGGACCCGGTGTACGAGTCGAAGACGCTCGACGGGAAGTGCAGGTCACCGATCTCACCGGGGAACGCACGCCGGTACTCCTGGCGCGCGAACACCCGGTCGAGCTTGCGCTGGCCCCCCTGGGAGAGGTCCGCGCCCTGGCTGTCGAAGAACATGATGTCGACGGAGTCGGGCACCCCGGGCGTCGTCCGGATCATGATGCCGCCGGCGCTGCCTCTCGCCGTCTGCTGCCGGGCAACGGGCAGCGGCACGTTCTCCAGGTCGCGGACGTCCATGGCGCTCGCCTGGAGTGCCGAGATGACGGCCCGCTTGAGCGCGCGCGCACCGCGGGAGTGGTCACGGGCGGTGGTGACGGTCGAGCCCTTCTTGAGGGTCGTCGCATAGGCACCGGCCAGCCGCACGGCGAGTTCCGGGGTGATCTCCACGTTCAGGACGCCGGAGACACCTCGGGCCCCGAAGAGATGGGCCTGCCCCCGGGACTCCCAGATCACCGAGGTGTTGACGAAGGCGCCCGCCTCGATCGTCTTGAACGGGTAGACGCGCACATTGCCCTGAACGATCGATTCTTCACCGATCAGGCACTCGTCACCGATGACCGCGCCGTCCTCGATGCGGGCCGCCCGCATGATGTCGGTGTTTTTGCCGACCACACACCCGCGCAGGTTGCTGTGCTGCCCGATGTAGACGTTGTCGTGGACGACGGCCTTGTGCAAGAAGGCGCCGCTCTTGACGACCACGTTCGACCCGACGACGGTGTGCTCCCTGATCTCGGCGCCGGCCTCGACCTTGGCGTAGTCACCGATGTACAGCGGGCCCCGCAGTTCGGCGTCGGGGTGCACCTCGGCTCCCTCGGCCACCCAGACCCCGGGCGAGATCTCGAAGCCGTCGAGTTCGACGTCGACCTTGCCCTCGAGCACGTCGGCCTGCGCCTTGACGTAGCTCTCGTGGGTGCCGACGTCCTCCCAGTAGCCCTCGGCGACATAGCCATAGATCGGCTTGCCCTCCTTCATGAGCTGCGGGAAGACGTCACCGGACCAGTCGACGGACACGTCGGCCTCGACGTAGTCGAAGACCTCCGGCTCCATCACGTAGATGCCGGTATTGACGGTGTCGGAGAACACCTGCCCCCAGGTCGGCTTCTCCAGGAAGCGCTCGACCTTGCCCTCTTCGTCCACGATCGTGATGCCGAATTCCAGCGGATTGGGCACACGCGTCAGACAGACGGTGACAAGGGCGCCCTTTTCCTTATGGAAGTTGATCAGATCGGTGAGGTCGAAATCCGTCAGGGCGTCACCCGAGATGACGAGGAACGCGTCGTCCTTCAGGGCCTCTTCCGCGTTCTTGACGCTGCCCGCGGTACCGAGCGGCTTCTCCTCGTTGGCATAGGTGAGCTCCATGCCGAGCTCTTCGCCGTCACCGAAATAGTTCTTGACCAGAGAGGCCAAGAACTGCACGGTGACCACAGTCTCGTTCAGCCCATGCCTTTTGAGCAGCCGTAGCACGTGCTCCATGATCGGGCGATTCGCCACGGGCAGGAGCGGCTTGGGCATGCTCGAGGTCATGGGGCGAAGGCGCGTGCCTTCGCCTCCGGCCATCACGACGGCCTTCATGTCGGAAGCGTCCTCCTCAAGAGACGACGGTTGGCCGACTTCACCCGTCCTGATTGTCCCGCACAATTACGACGCGGGCCAACGAGCCACCTCAGGCCGTACAACCGGCGAGCTCAATCGGCCATGGCGTCCGCACGGACAAGGCGGCGGACTTGTACCACGTAGAGGACTCCTGCCCACCAATACAGGGTTGTACCCCACCCTGCGAACGCCCATCCGAAAATGGCTGCGAGTGACGGGAGCCATCCGCTTCCGTCACTGAGCAGAAGCAACGGGAAGGCGTACATCAGGTTGAAGGTGGCCGCCTTGCCCAGGAAGTTCACCTGCGGCGGCGGGTAGCCGTGCCGCCTGAGGATGCCGACCATGACCAGCAGGACGAGTTCCCGCGCCAGCAGGACGAGGGTGAGCCACAGTGGCAGGATCTCGCGCCAGGTGAGCCCGACGAGCGTCGACAGGATGTACAGACGGTCGGCAGCGGGGTCGAGCAGCCGGCCCAGGCTGCTGATCTGGTTCCAGCGCCGGGCGAGTTTGCCGTCGAGGTAGTCGCTGATGCCGCTGAACGCCAGCACGAGCAGCGCCCAGCCGTCGCTCTCGGGGCCGCCGAACTCGGGCCTGAGGATCAGCCACAGGAAGAGCGGTACCCCGAGGAGTCGCGCCATGCTGAGGATGTTCGGGATGGTGAGGACCCGGTCGGTCTGAACGCGGGTCTCCTGGACCTCCACCCGGGGGCCTCCTGAGGAAATGTGCCGACGATGCCACCTGACCCTACCCGCCCGGATCGAACGGCGGAGCGGAGGGGTGGCTCGACGCGGAGGTCGGTACGGCCGGCCCGCGGGCCTCGCATTTCCGGCAAGCGCTTGAAAACAAGAAAGCCCCCGTGCCAATGGCACGGGGGCTTTCTCCAATATTTGTTCGGCGGTGTCCTACTCTCCCACAGGGTCCCCCCTGCAGTACCATCGGCGCTGTAAGGCTTAGCTTCCGGGTTCGGAATGTAACCGGGCGTTTCCCCTACGCTATGACCACCGAAACCCTAATGGTTTCGAGCGAACAAGCACACTTTTCAAACGAAAGTAGCGTTCAGCTCTCTGCCGACAACTGTTCGTTGTCTCAGAACTGACACAGTGGACGCGAGCAACTGAGGACAAGCCCTCGGCCTATTAGTACCGGTCACCTCCACCAGTTACCTGGCTTCCAGATCCGGCCTATCAACCCAGTCGTCTACTGGGAGCCTTACCCCATCAAGTGGGTGGGAGTCCTCATCTCGAAGCAGGCTTCCCGCTTAGATGCTTTCAGCGGTTATCCCTCCCGAACGTAGCCAACCAGCCATGCCCTTGGCAGAACAACTGGCACACCAGAGGTTCGTCCGTCCCGGTCCTCTCGTACTAGGGACAGCCCTTCTCAAGACTCCTACGCGCGCAGCGGATAGGGACCGAACTGTCTCACGACGTTCTAAACCCAGCTCGCGTACCGCTTTAATGGGCGAACAGCCCAACCCTTGGGACCGACTCCAGCCCCAGGATGCGACGAGCCGACATCGAGGTGCCAAACCATCCCGTCGATATGGACTCTTGGGGAAGATCAGCCTGTTATCCCCGGGGTACCTTTTATCCGTTGAGCGACGGCGCTTCCACAAGCCACCGCCGGATCACTAGTCCCGACTTTCGTCCCTGCTCGACCCGTCGGTCTCACAGTCAAGCTCCCTTGTGCACTTACACTCACCACCTGATTACCAACCAGGCTGAGGGAACCTTTGGGCGCCTCCGTTACCCTTTAGGAGGCAACCGCCCCAGTTAAACTACCCATCAGACACTGTCCCTGATCCGGATCACGGACCCAGGTTAGACATCCAGCACGACCAGACTGGTATTTCAACGACGACTCCACCCGAACTGGCGTCCGAGCTTCACAGTCTCCCAGCTATCCTACACAAGCCGAACCGAACACCAATATCAAACTGTAGTAAAGGTCCCGGGGTCTTTCCGTCCTGCTGCGCGAAACGAGCATCTTTACTCGTAGTGCAATTTCACCGGGCCTATGGTTGAGACAGTCGAGAAGTCGTTACGCCATTCGTGCAGGTCGGAACTTACCCGACAAGGAATTTCGCTACCTTAGGATGGTTATAGTTACCACCGCCGTTTACTGGCGCTTAAGTTCTCAGCTTCGCCACCCCGAAGAGTGACTAACCGGTCCCCTTAACGTTCCAGCACCGGGCAGGCGTCAGTCCGTATACATCGCCTTACGGCTTCGCACGGACCTGTGTTTTTAGTAAACAGTCGCTTCTCGCTGGTCTCTGCGGCCACACCCAGCTCACCGTGCAAGACGGCTCACCAGACATGGCCCCCCTTCTCCCGAAGTTACGGGGGCATTTTGCCGAGTTCCTTAACCATAGTTCACCCGAACGCCTCGGTATTCTCTACCAGACCACCTGAGTCGGTTTAGGGTACGGGCCGCCATGAAACTCGCTAGAGGCTTTTCTCGACAGCATAGGATCATCCACTTCACCACAATCGGCTCGGCATCAGGTCTCAGCCTTAATGAACGGCGGATTTACCTACCGTCCGGCCTACACCCTTACCCCGGGACAACCACCGCCCGGGATGGACTACCTTCCTGCGTCACCCCATCACTCACCTACTAACCGCTTGGGCCGGCGGCTCCACCACTCCCCCTCACTCCGAAGAGATCAGGGGCGGTTTCACGGCCTTAGCATCACGATGCTCGATGTTTGACGCTTCACAGCGGGTACCGGAATATCAACCGGTTATCCATCGACTACGCCTGTCGGCCTCGCCTTAGGTCCCGACTTACCCTGGGCAGATCAGCTTGACCCAGGAACCCTTAGTCAATCGGCGCACACGTTTCCCACGTGTGAATCGCTACTCATGCCTGCATTCTCACTCGTCAACCGTCCACAACTCGCTTACGCGGCTGCTTCACCCGGCAGACGACGCTCCCCTACCCATCACAGCCTCCGTTGGGAGTACATGCTGCAATGACACGACTTCGGCGGTACGCTTGAGCCCCGCTACATTGTCGGCGCGGAATCACTAGACCAGTGAGCTATTACGCACTCTTTCAAGGGTGGCTGCTTCTAAGCCAACCTCCTGGTTGTCTCTGCGACTCCACATCCTTTCCCACTTAGCGTACGCTTAGGGGCCTTAGTCGATGCTCTGGGCTGTTTCCCTCTCGACCATGGAGCTTATCCCCCACAGTCTCACTGCCGCGCTCTCACTTACCGGCATTCGGAGTTTGGCTAAGGTCAGTAACCCGGTAGGGCCCATCGCCTATCCAGTGCTCTACCTCCGGCAAGAAACACACGACGCTGCACCTAAATGCATTTCGGGGAGAACCAGCTATCACGGAGTTTGATTGGCCTTTCACCCCTAACCACAGGTCATCCCCCAGGTTTTCAACCCTGGTGGGTTCGGTCCTCCACGACCTCTTACAGCCGCTTCAACCTGCCCATGGCTAGATCACTCCGCTTCGGGTCTTGAGCGTGCTACTCAAACGCCCTATTCGGACTCGCTTTCGCTACGGCTACCCCACCCGGGTTAACCTCGCAACACACCGCAAACTCGCAGGCTCATTCTTCAAAAGGCACGCAGTCACGAGAACAAGGCAAGCCTTGCTCCGACGCTCCCACGGCTTGTAGGCACACGGTTTCAGGTACTATTTCACTCCGCTCCCGCGGTACTTTTCACCATTCCCTCACGGTACTATCCGCTATCGGTCACCAGGGAATATTTAGGCTTAGCGGGTGGTCCCGCCAGATTCACACGGGATTTCTCGGGCCCCGTGCTACTTGGGTGTCTCTCAAACGAGCCGCTGATGTTTCGACTACGGGGGTCTTACCCTCTGCGCCGGACCTTTCGCATGTCCTTCGCCTACATCAACGGTTTCTGACTCGTCTCACGGCCGGCAGACCGTAAAAGAGAGATCCCACAACCCCGCACACGCAACCCCTGCCGGGTCTCACACGCATACGGTTTGGCCTCATCCGGTTTCGCTCGCCACTACTCCCGGAATCACGGTTGTTTTCTCTTCCTGCGGGTACTGAGATGTTTCACTTCCCCGCGTTCCCTCCACACTGCCTATGTGTTCAGCAGCGGGTGACAGCCCATGACGACTGCCGGGTTTCCCCATTCGGAAACCCCCGGATCAAAGCCTGGTTGACGACTCCCCGGGGACTATCGTGGCCTCCCACGTCCTTCATCGGTTCCTGGTGCCAAGGCATCCACCGTGCGCCCTTAAAAACTTGGCCACAGATGCTCGCGTCCACTGTGCAGTTCTCAAACAACGACCAACCACCCACCACCCCACCCCTAAGGGCGAGTTCACTGGGGCCGGCATCCCGAAGACCCAGCCTCACGGCCATGCCCTCAGACACCCAACAGCGTGCCCGACCAGAACCCGTCCGAAGATCATGCGTTCCACACTCCGAAGAGCAGTACTAACAGCCTCCGACCCGAACATCCGGCCGAGTAGTCAACGTTCCACCCATGAGCAACCAGCACCGGACATTCGCCGATGTACTGGCCTCTGGACTGCCGAAACAGCCTAGAAGTGCTCCTTAGAAAGGAGGTGATCCAGCCGCACCTTCCGGTACGGCTACCTTGTTACGACTTCGTCCCAATCGCCAGTCCCACCTTCGACCGCTCCCTCCCTTGCGGGTTGGGCCACGGGCTTCGGGTGTTACCGACTTTCGTGACGTGACGGGCGGTGTGTACAAGGCCCGGGAACGTATTCACCGCAGCAATGCTGATCTGCGATTACTAGCGACTCCGACTTCATGGGGTCGAGTTGCAGACCCCAATCCGAACTGAGACCGGCTTTTTGAGATTCGCTCCACCTCACGGTATCGCAGCTCATTGTACCGGCCATTGTAGCACGTGTGCAGCCCAAGACATAAGGGGCATGATGACTTGACGTCGTCCCCACCTTCCTCCGAGTTGACCCCGGCGGTCTCCCGTGAGTCCCCAACCTCCGAAGAGTTGCTGGCAACACGGGACAAGGGTTGCGCTCGTTGCGGGACTTAACCCAACATCTCACGACACGAGCTGACGACAGCCATGCACCACCTGTACACCGACCACAAGGGGGGCACTATCTCTAATGCTTTCCGGTGTATGTCAAGCCTTGGTAAGGTTCTTCGCGTTGCGTCGAATTAAGCCACATGCTCCGCCGCTTGTGCGGGCCCCCGTCAATTCCTTTGAGTTTTAGCCTTGCGGCCGTACTCCCCAGGCGGGGCACTTAATGCGTTAGCTGCGGCACGGACAACGTGGAATGTTGCCCACACCTAGTGCCCACCGTTTACGGCGTGGACTACCAGGGTATCTAATCCTGTTCGCTCCCCACGCTTTCGCTCCTCAGCGTCAGTATCGGCCCAGAGATCCGCCTTCGCCACCGGTGTTCCTCCTGATATCTGCGCATTTCACCGCTACACCAGGAATTCCGATCTCCCCTACCGAACTCTAGCCTGCCCGTATCGACTGCAGACCCGGGGTTAAGCCCCGGGCTTTCACAACCGACGTGACAAGCCGCCTACGAGCTCTTTACGCCCAATAATTCCGGACAACGCTTGCGCCCTACGTATTACCGCGGCTGCTGGCACGTAGTTAGCCGGCGCTTCTTCTGCAGGTACCGTCACTTTCGCTTCTTCCCTGCTGAAAGAGGTTTACAACCCGAAGGCCGTCATCCCTCACGCGGCGTCGCTGCATCAGGCTTTCGCCCATTGTGCAATATTCCCCACTGCTGCCTCCCGTAGGAGTCTGGGCCGTGTCTCAGTCCCAGTGTGGCCGGTCGCCCTCTCAGGCCGGCTACCCGTCGTCGCCTTGGTGAGCCATTACCTCACCAACAAGCTGATAGGCCGCGGGCTCATCCTGCACCGCCGGAGCTTTCCACCACCCGACCATGCGGTCAGTGGTTGTATCCGGTATTAGACCCCGTTTCCAGGGCTTGTCCCAGAGTGCAGGGCAGATTGCCCACGTGTTACTCACCCGTTCGCCACTAATCCCCACCGAAGTGGTTCATCGTTCGACTTGCATGTGTTAAGCACGCCGCCAGCGTTCGTCCTGAGCCAGGATCAAACTCTCCGTGAATGCTTCCGGGTAATCCCGGTAACACACACGAGAGCGGAACAGCCGGGCGGAATAAGCCCAGCCGTTCACAGCGTCCTCGCTGTGTTTTCTTCAAAGGAACCTCGCCCCAGCAGATGCCGGAGACGGGGTATCAACATATCTGGCGTTGACTTTTGGCACGCTGTTGAGTTCTCAAGGAACGGACGCTTCCTTCGTACTCACCCGAGAGACTCTCTCAGGCTTTCCTCCGGGCGCTTCCCTTCGGTGTTCTCAACTCTACCAGCGTTTTCCGGGGCTTTTGACCACTGTCCTGCGGGAACGCAGGAAGCGACCCCGGAAATAGGATCTGGTGAATTGATTACTGCCGGGTGAGGGCGCTTGGCCACGCCGCATCGCCCCCAGCAGGAGTTCAATTCTACAGCGGTCCGTCGAGGAGGTGCAAATCGATTGCCCTGCCCTCCTGGGCGCCCGACCCGCTCGTCTGCTGCGGAACCCGTACCTCCCATGACATACGCTGCTGTCCGACCCGTCGAACCGGGCATCCGGCCAACGGCGGACCTGCGGTTCTTGTACGTTTCCACCCCTCGGGAGGCCCCCCATGACCACCGTCTCGTCCCCTCTCGCAGGGCGCGCGATCGGACTCCTCGCGGTACCCGATCCCGTCTTCTCCCAGGCGATGGTGGGGCCCGGCACCGCCATCGACCCCGTGCGTGAGCCCTCGGAGGCGACCGCCCCTGTCGACGGTGTCGTCGTCTCGCTGCATCCGCACGCCTTCGTCGTGGTGGACGGGGACGGGCACGGCGTGTTGACGCACCTGGGTATCGACACCGTTCAGCTCAATGGCGAGGGCTTCGAGCTCCTCGTCAACAAGGGCGACACCGTGACGCGCGGCCAGGCCGTCGTCCGCTGGAATCCGGCGGCCGTGGAGGAGGCCGGCAAGTCCCCGGTCTGCCCGGTCGTGGCGCTGGAGGCCACGGCCGAGTCCCTGTCCGCCGTCCGGGAGAGCGGGGACGTGGCGGCCGGCGAGCAGCTGTTCTCCTGGCAGTGATCTCGAAGCCGTCCCTGGCGGCGCGGAAATTGGACGAGCGCGGCGGTGGTACCCGCCGTACGAGCGGAGACGGTTGACATGGAAGCAACGCTGCGAGGCGTCGGTGTGAGCCACGGTGTGGCGATCGGCGAGGTACGGCACATGGGTACGGCGGTGCTGGAGCCGCCGGCCAAGCAGATACCGGTGGAGGAGGCGGAGCGCGAGCAGGGGCGCGCCCGTCAGGCGGTGGAGGCCGTCGCGGCGGACCTCAACGCGCGCGGCAACCTGGCGGGGGGTGACGCGCAGGCCGTGCTGGAGGCGCAGGCCATGATGGCCCGGGACCCCGAGCTGATGGCCGACGTGGAGCGCAGGATCGCGGTCGGCAGCACGGCCGAGCGTGCCGTGTACGACGCCTTCGCCTCCTACCGTGCGCTGCTGGCCGGTGCGGGTGAGTACCTGGCGGGCCGGGTCGCCGACCTCGACGACGTGCGCAACCGTATCGTCGCGCGCCTCCTCGGGGTGCCGATGCCGGGTGTCCCGGACAGCGACCGGCCGTACGTGCTGATCGCCCGGGACCTGGCGCCGGCCGACACCGCGTTGCTCGACCCCTCGCTGGTTCTCGGTTTCGTCACCGAGGAGGGCGGGCCGACCAGCCACAGTGCCATCCTCGCGCGTGCGCTGGGGGTGCCCGCCGTGGTGGCGCTGCCGGGCGCGGGCGAGATCGCCGAGGGCACGGTGATCGCCGTGGACGGCAGCACCGGTGAGATCTTCGTCGAGCCGGACGAGGAGAAGAGGGCGCTGCTGGAGGCCGCGGCGGCCGAGCGGCGGGCGGCGCTGGCCGCGTCGACCGGGCCGGGCGCCACCTCCGACGGTCACAAGGTGCCTCTGCTCGCCAATGTGGGCGGGCCCGCGGACGTGCCGGCGGCGGTGGAGGCCGGGGCCGAGGGCGTCGGGCTGTTCCGCACCGAGTTCCTCTTCCTGGACGACAGCGAGAACGCGCCGTCCGAGGAGAAGCAGGTCGAGGCCTATCGCCAGGTCCTGGAGGCCTTCCCCGAGGGCCGGGTCGTGGTGCGGGTGCTCGACGCCGGTGCCGACAAGCCGCTGGACTTCCTGACTCCCGCGGACGAGCCGAACCCGGCGCTGGGCGTGCGGGGTCTGCGCACCCTGCTGGACCACCCCGAGGTGCTGCGCACCCAGCTCACCGCACTGGCCAGGGCGGCCGAGGGACTGCCGGTGCATCTCGAGGTCATGGCCCCGATGGTCGCGGACCGCGCCGACGCCAAGGCGTTCGCCGATGCCTGCCGTGACGCCGGCCTGCGGGCCAAGTTCGGGGCGATGGTCGAGATTCCCTCGGCCGCGCTGCGGGCCCGGTCGATCCTTCAGGAGGTCGAGTTCCTGTCGCTGGGTACGAACGACCTCGCGCAGTACACGTTCGCCGCCGACCGGCAGGTGGGCGCCGTGTCCCGGCTGCAGGACCCGTGGCAGCCCGCGCTCCTCGACCTGGTGGCGCTGGCGGCCGAGGCGGCCGAGGCCGAGGGCCGGAGTTGCGGGGTCTGCGGTGAGGCCGCCTCGGATCCGCTGCTGGCGTGTGTGCTGACCGGTCTGGGGGTCACCTCCCTGTCGATGGGTGCGGCCTCGCTTCCCTATGTGCGGGCGACGCTGGCGAAGCACACGCTGGCCCAGTGCGAGCGTGCGGCCTCGGCGGCGCGGGCGGCGGACACCGCCGAGGAGGCCCGTGAGGCCGCTCGGGCGGTGTTGTCCGGCGAATAGGGCGAGCAGGGCACGGCACGCGGTGCCGCGCCGGAGTCGAGGGGCGCTTCACCCGCGGGTGGAGCGCCCCTCGTCGTGTCCGGGCGGCGGGTGTCAGTGCGGGTGGCCGGGCAGGCCGATGTCGCCGAGGTCGGGCGGTGCGCAGTAGTCGACGCCGGACTCCGGGGAGAGGAGGTCGCCGGAGACGGCGTCGGTGCAGTAGGCGTCGAAGACCTCGGCCGCGGTGAGCGGCGCCAGGCCGCCCTCGCGCAGGCGCCAGCCGTGGACCCGGTCGGGCGCGCCCGGGACGCTGCCACGTACGACGAGGCCGCCGGGGCTGTCGGTGGCGAGGCCGAGGGCGAGGACGGTGGTGAATTCGAGCGCCTCGGTGTCGTCCAGTCGCGGGGTGCCGTCCGGGTCTTCGTGGGTGCGCAGGACGGCGAGGAGGGGTTCGGGCTGGGTGGCGACGCTGCAGACGAGGTGGCGTGCTCCGGCGGCCGGGGCGGCGAGGATACGGGAGAGCAGGGCGGAGGCGTGTGCCAGGGCGGCACGGCCGATGTCCTCGCCGCAGCCGGCGCAGGGGCCGAGGGCGGCCAGGGCGGTGGCGGCGTACTCCCAGGTGGCCTGGCGTACGGCCTCGTCGACGAGGTACGGGACGAGGTCGGACAGGGGCTGGCCCTCGTAGGGAACGGCGGGGCCGGTGAGGGCCAGCCGGGCGGTGAAGCGGGTGCGGCTGGCCGGGGCGTCGGGGTCGAGGCCGTTCTCGGCGCAGTACTCGGCGTAGTCCTCGGGGTCGAAGAGGGCGACGGTGGTGTGGCTGCCCTGGTCGGCGAGGGTGCGGAGCAGGATCTCCACCTGCCGCAGGTAGGTGGAGTGGTCGTCGAAGGCGAAGGTGCGGTAGCGGCGCATGGCGCCGAAGTCCTGCTCGTCGGCGAGCAGGCCGATGGTTCCGGCGATCTCGCGGCGCAGTACGCGTCGCATGGTCTCGTTGCGGGTGTCCCCCATGATGTCCCCCTGTGGCTGCGTGACGGCGCGCGGAGTCGCACACCGTGAGCACGGTCGCTCCATGCTCACTCACAGTAACGGGAGGCACTGACATCGCCCCCGGGCTCGCGCGTGCGGCTCGGAGCAGGGGGTGGCGGCGCTGGACGGCCGTGATGCGGCGGCCGTCCGGCGGCGTGTGGGAGGGTCAGGCGCGTTTGCGGGCGAGTTCCTCGTAGAAGTGCAGCAGGTCGAGGTTGTCGATCGAGCCGGGGTTGACCGCCTTCTCCAGTGGGGTGCCCTGGAGAAGGCGTTTGACCGGGACCTCGATGCGTTTGCCGGTGAGGGTGTGCGGGACGCCGGGGACCTCGATGATCTCGTCGGGGACGTGGCGCGGTGAGAGCTGTTCGCGGATGGCCCGCTTGACGCGGTCGAGCAGGGCCTCGTCGAGTTCGGCGCCGGGGGCGAGGTGCACGAAGAGCGGCATCCAGTAGCCACCGTCGGGCTGTTCGATGCCGAGGACGAGTGATTCCCGGATCTCCGGGAGGCGTTCGACGACCTCGTAGATGTCGGCGGAGCCCATGCGGACGCCCTGGCGGTTGAGCGTGGAGTCGGAGCGCCCGTGGATGATCACCGAGCCGCGGGAGGTGAGGGTGATCCAGTCGCCGTGGCGCCAGACTCCGGGGTAGACCGAGAAGTAGCTGTCGCGGTAGCGGCTGCCGTCCGGGTCGTTCCAGAAGCGGACGGGCATGGAGGGCATCGGGTTGGTGACGACGAGTTCGCCGACCTCGTCCACCAGGGGGTCGCCGTTCGGGTCCCAGGACCGCAGGTCGGTGCCGAGGCAGGGGGCCTGGAGTTCGCCGATGTACACCGGGAGCGTGGGGACGGCTCCGGCGAAGCAGGAACAGACGTCGGTGCCGCCGCTGACGGAGGCGATCCACAGGTCGGCGCCGCTGTCGGCGAACTCGTCGTGGAGCCAGCGGAAGCCGTCCGGCGGCAGGGGGGAGCCGGTGGTGGCGACGCACTTCACGCGGGAGAGGTCGTGGTCGCGGGCGGGGTGCGCGCCGGCCTTGCGGCAGGCCATGACGTAGGCGGCGGAGGTGCCGTACAGGGTGGCGCCGGTGCGTGCGGCGATCTGCCACTGGGCGTCGACGGCGGGGTGTCCGGGGCTGCCGTCGTAGAGGACGATCGTGGTGCCGGTGAGCAGGCCGGAGACGAGGAAGTTCCACATCATCCAGCCTGTGGACGTGTACCAGAAGAACACGTCCTCGGGGCCGAGGTCGCAGTGCAGGCCGAGCTGTTTGAGGTGTTCGAGGAGGATGCCGCCCTGGGACTGGACGATCGCCTTGGGCAGTCCGGTGGTGCCCGAGGAGTACAGGACCCACAGGGGGTGCTCGAAGGGGACCTGCTCGAACTCGGGTTCCGTGTCGGCGGCCGTCAGGGCCGCCCAGTCCAGGGCGCCCTCGGGGGCGTCCGTGCCGAGCAGCGGGATGTGTACGAGGGCGCGCAGGGTGGGCAGTTCGCGGCGGAGTTCGGCGACCGTCTCCCGGCGGTCGTGCTCCTTGCCGCCGTAGCGGTAGCCGTCGACGGTGAACAGGACGACGGGTTCGACCTGCTGGAAGCGGTCCAGGACGCTGCGGGCGCCGAAGTCGGGGGCGCAGGAGGTCCACACGGCGCCGACGGCCGCGGTGGCGAGGAAGGCGACGGCGGCCTGCGGGATGTTGGGCAGGTAGCCGCTGACGCGGTCGCCGGGGCGCACGCCGAGGGCACGCAGTTCCGCGGCCAGGGAGCCGACCTGCCTTCGCAGTTCGGCCCAGGTGACCGGGCGCGGGACCTGGGTCTCGTCGACGGCCAGGAGGGCCGGTTCGTCCGGGCGGGTGGCGGCCGCGCGCAGGGCGTGCTCGGCGTAGTTGAGCCTGCTGCCGGGGAACCATTGCGCGCCGGGCATCGCGCGGTCGCCGAGGACCCGCGTGGGGGGCGTGGAGAAGCGCACGTCGAACCACTCGGTGACGGCCGTCCAGAAGGCCTCGGGCTCTGCCACGGACCAGCGGTGCAGGGCCGGGTAGCCGCCCTCGGCGGGGGCCTGGTGGCGCTCGGCCGCCCAGGACTGGAAGGCCGTGATCCGGGCCTGGGCGATGCGGTCCTCATCGGGCCGCCAGAGCGGCGAGGGGTGCGCTGAGGTCATGGGGCGGCTCCCGGGCTGTACGCGTCGTGTGCGCGCTCGCGCGCGGGTGGGGTGCGCGGCACGCGGTGACACGGACGATGCCATGTGATCGACTTCCGCACCAGGGTGCGCCGCAGGGCGTCGGCCACGTGAACATGTCCTTCCCCCGCTGGTGAACGGCGGTTGAACGGCTTCGGTGTGCGGCCTCGGCGATGGCAGGGTGAGCAGCATGGACGGTCGTGACCTGGTGCGTTGGGCGAGGGTGTGGGGTGCGGGGGGCGCGGAGCGGGGGTTGCGCGGGGTGCGGGCGGCCTGGCGCAGGAGGCGCGCGGACGCCCTCGGGCTGCCGCCGCGGGGCGCGGAGCGGGCCAGGGTGCCGGGTGCGGTGCGGGAGGCGGAGCCGGGGCCCGGTGGCGGGGTGATCCGGTTCGCGCGTGCGGAGCTGCGGGTGGCGGTGGCACCGGACGGGGCGGTGTTCCTGGGGTGGGACGGGGCCGGTCCGCTGCCCTCGTACGCGCTGGCGGGGGCCTGTCCTGAGCCGGATCCGAGGGCGGCGCTGGAGCCCGACAAGGACGGCGGCTGGCGGGTGGTGGCCGAGCGGGTCACGGTCGCGGTGTCGCGGTTCGGCGGGATCGAGGTGCGTACGCCGGGCGGGGTGACGCTGCGGCGGGAACTGCCGCCCCGGTGGTGGGAGCCGGTGGGCGGCGGCCCCGCGCGCTGGACCCAGCGGGCCGAGACGGCGCCGGACGCCCGGGTCTTCGGCCTCGGGGCGTGGGCGGAGGGGCCGCGGCTGCGGGCCGGGAGGTACCGGCTGTGGAACGCGGGGCGGGTGCCGGGGCCCTCCGGTGACGGAAGGCCGGGTCCGGCGATGCCGGTGCAGCTCGTGGTGGCCGACGCGGGCACGCATCTGGTGTTCCACGACTCGTCCTGGGACGGGACGGTGGTGCTCTCGGAGGGTGAGGAGGGGGCCGGTTCGGGGCACGACCGGCCCGCGACGTGCGAGGTGCGGATGGAGGGCGGTCCCCTGCGCTGCTGGGTGGTGGTGGGCTCCCCCGCCCGCGTGCTGCGCGTCTGGGCCTCGCTGACGGGCGGGGCGGCGCTGCCGCCGGCCTGGGCGCTGGGGCACCAGCTGGCGCCGGGCGACCGCGGCGACGAGCGGGAGGTGCGGCGGCTCGTGGCGGAGTACCGGACGCGCGGGCTGCCGTTGGACGCCGTGCACCTGGGGGCCGGGCACGCCGACCGGCAGCGGGTGTTCACCGTCGACCGGGAGCGGTTCCCGAAGCTGCCGGTACTGGCCGGGGAGTTGCGACGGGAGGGGGTGCGGCTGGTGTCCTTCGTGGAGCCCGCCGTGCGTGCGGAGCCCGGGTACGCGGTCTTCGAGGGCGGTGGGGCGGAGGACGTGTTCGTGCGGGGGGCCTCGGGGCGGCGCGTGGAGGGGCTCGCGCGGCCGGGGGCGGCGGTGTACCCGGATTTCACGCACGCGCGGGTGCGCGCCTGGTGGGGTGCGCAGTACACGGAGCGCCTCGCGCAGGGCTTCGCGGGGTTCTGGCACGAGGGGGACGAGCCGGTGTCGTTCGCGGCCTTCGGGGAGAACACGTTGCCCCGCTCGGCCCGGCACGCGCTGGAGGGCCGGGGCGGGGATCACCGGGAGGCCCACAACGTGTACGCGTTGTGCATGGCGCGGGCGGCGCACGAGTCCCTGCGGGCCCTGGCGCCCGGGGAGCGGCCCTTCGTGGTGTCGGGCTCGGGCTGGGCGGGCTCGCAGCGTCACGGGGGTCTCTGGGCGGGCGGAGCGGTGGCCGGCTGGCCGGGGCTGCGGGCCTCGTTGTCGCTGGTGCTGGGGCTCGGGTTGTCGGGGGTGCCGTACGCCGGGGCGGACCCGGGCGGTGGGGAGGGCGGATCCTCGCCCGAGCTGTCCCTTCGCCGGCTGCAGCTCCAGGCGTACCTGCCGCTGTTCCGTACGCGTTCCGGGGCGGGGGGCGAGCCCTGGGAGTGGGCGGCGGAGGTGCGGGAGCACGCACGTGCGGCCCTGCTCGAGCGGCGCCGGCTGCTGCCGTACTTCCTGACGCTGGCGCATCTGGCCCGCCGGACGGGGGCGCCGTACGTGCGCCCGGTGTGGTGGGGGGCGCCGGAGGACCGGGGGCTGCGGGACTGCGAGGACGCGTTCCTGCTCGGTGACTGTCTCCTGGTGGCGCCGGTGCTGGAACCGGGACGGGACCGGCGTACGGTGCGGCTGCCCCGGGGGCGCTGGTACGACACGGCGACGGGGCGGGCGTACGAGGGGCCGGGGAAGGTCGTGGTGGAGGCCCCGCTGTCGCGGATTCCGGTGCTGGCGCGGGCGGGCGCGGTGCTGCCGGTGCGGGGCGCGGACGGGGGTGTGGAGCTGGAGGTGTGGGCGCCGGGGCGCGGGCGGACCGGGGGCGGGTTCTTCGTGCCGGAGGGGGGTGGGGGTTCGGACGAACCGGTCGTCGAGCGGTATGTGGCCCGGCGGCACGGCGGGCGGGTCCTCGTGCGCGGGCACGGGGCGGAGGGGGAACCGCCGTATCCGGTGCGGGTGCGCGGGCTGCCCGGCACGTGAGCGAAACGGCCGGGGCGTGCCCTCCTCAGATGTAGCGGCCCTCGAACCAGGCGCGGACGGCCAGGGTGTGCAGGGGGAAGGCCAGTTCGACGGGGCGGTGCAGGAGTCGCCGCTCCTCGGTCTCGCCGGTGCGGGTGAAGGGCGGCAGGTCGGCGGCCGGGCGTTCGGGCAGGAGCCCGAAGAGCAGCAGGTGGCCGTCGGGTGAGCTCATCGCGTCGGCGAGCCGCACCTCGCGGTCCGCCGCGTCGATGCCGGTCTCCTCCCTGAGTTCCCGGACGACGGCGTGCCGCCAGTCCTCCCGGTGGTCGACGAAGCCGCCGGGCAGTGCGGTGCCGCCCCGGGCCGGGGGGATGACGCGGGTGATCACGACCAGGCCGGTGCCCCGGGTGTCGTACGCGGGCTGGAGCGCCACCGCGACGGGCAGGGGGTTGCGGTAGGCCGTGGTGCCGCAGGCGGCGCAGGTGCGCGGCCACCCGGTGGCGTCCTCCTGGTAGGGCGTGCCGCAGCTCGCGCAGTGGGAGTCCGGGCGCGGGGCGGCGGAGGGGCGGTGGGATGCGGACACGCCGCGGACTGTAGCCGATCACCGCGCGGACGTCTGCGGTCCCGGCACCCCGGTCCGACCCGGCACCCCGGTCCGGGCCGGGCGCCCCGGTCACGGCGCGGCGCCCGGGGCCGGGGCTCAGCGCTTGCCGGGGAGGGAGGCGCGGGAGACCGGGAAGTCGAAGTAGGTGCCGGGGTACGGCTCCGGCTGGTACGTGTAGTGCCACCACTCCTCGGCGAGGTTGACGAAGCCGAGGCCCTCCAGGGTGCTCTTCAGCAACTGGCGGCGGGCGCGCGGGGCGCCGGTGACGCGGGGGTCGTCGGTGTGGGCGAGGGTGTCGAAGCAGTCGTAGCCGGTGCCCATGTCCACGGAGTTGTCGGGGAACCGCTCGTCCTTGGGGGCGTAGCAGGGCACCAGGGGCTCGCCGGGCACGTAGGGGCGTGTCGGCCGCGCCGGGAGCTCGACGAGGGTGAGGTCCATCGTGGAGCCGCGGCTGTGGCCGGACTTCTCGGCGATGTAGCCGTCCTCGAACAGTCTCGTCTTGTCGACCCGGGGGTAGAACTCCGTCTTCATCCGCTGGTCGTCGAGGTCCTCGGCCCAGCGCACGAAGTGGTCGACGGCCCGCTGCGGCCGGTAGCAGTCGTACACCTTCAGGGTGTAGCCCTGCGGACGCAGGCGTTTCTGGGCCCGGTGCAGGGCCTCGGCGGCGGGGCGGGTGAGGAGGCACAGGGGCTGCCGGTAGCCCTCGACCGGTTCGCCGACGAAGTTGTGCGGGGTGGCGTAGCGGATCTCCTCCAGGATCGTCGGGTCGACGTCGCGCAGCGCCACGAAGTCGGCCGGGGCCTCGGGTGCGGGGGTGGCCCGGGCGGGGGCGGTGGCGGCGCCGAGGGTCAGGAGCGCGGTCAGGGTGGTCACCAGGGCGCGGACCGTGCGTGGGAGAAGTGTCATGCACCCTGCGTTTATCAGATCTTCGGGCGCGGGCGGGGTGAAGGCGGAGGGATGGCCGGAACCACCCCCGTCGGTCCCGGCCATCCCTCGCGCTATCTCGGACGCCGTCGGGGCCCGCACGGTTCTCCCGGTCGCCGGTGGTTTCCGCGGCGGCCGGAAATCCGCGCTCCCCGGGGATCCGAAAAGCGCGGTCAACGCCTCGGGGCGCGGGGGCGGCCGGCGCCGCCTCGTGGTGGCCTCGTCGGCGCGAGGGGCGGGATCAGGGGTTCCGGGCCCAGAATGGAGATGTGCGTTTCACCCGCTTTTCGCATGATGCGTTCGGTCGTTCCGTCGTTCTCGCCCCGCGCCTTGACGCCCCAGGAGCACCGGTGAACACTTCCGGAAGGCAGTCGGCCCGCCGCGCGACCTCGGAACCGCACCCTGCGCATCTCCCGAACCGAGCGACCAAGGGGTAAGTCATGCCGGACACCGCCCACACGTACGTCGCCGCGATCGACCAGGGCACGACGTCGAGCCGCTGCATCGTCTTCGACGGGGACGGCGCGATCGTCGCCGTCGACCAGCGCGAGCACCGCCAGATCTTCCCCCGGCCGGGCTGGGTGGAGCACGACGCCACCGAGATCTGGTCCAAGGTGCAGGCCGTGGTGGCGGGCGCGCTGGCCAAGGCGGGGCTGCGCGCCAACCAGCTCAGCGCCCTCGGCATCACCAATCAGCGCGAGACGACTCTGCTCTGGGACCGGGCCACCGGCAAACCCGTGCACAACGCGATCGTCTGGCAGGACACCCGGACGGCCGACCTGTGCGAGGACCTGGGTGGCGCGGACGGCCAGGACCGGTTCCGCGAGCAGACCGGGCTGCCCCTGGCCAGCTACTTCTCCGGGCCCAAGGCGTCCTGGCTGCTCGACAACGTGCCGGGGCTGCGCGAGCGGGCCGAGCGGGGTGAGATCGCCTTCGGGACGATGGACTCCTGGCTGATCTGGAACCTCACCGGCGGCCCCGACGGCGGACGGCACGTCACCGACGTCACCAACGCCTGCCGCACCATGCTGATGGACCTGCGGACCCTGCGGTGGGACTCCGCGATCTGCGCCGCCATGAACGTGCCCGAGGCGATGCTGCCGGAGATCCGCTCCTCGGCGGAGGTGTACGGCACGGCGGTGGGCCAGCTCGCCGGCGTCCCGGTCGCCTCGGCGCTCGGCGACCAGCAGGCGGCCGTCTTCGGTCAGGCCTGCTACGACGTCGGCAGCGCCAAGAACACGTACGGCACCGGCAGCTTCCTGCTGCTCAACACCGGAGAACGTCCGGTGCCCTCGAAGAACGGCCTGCTGACGACCATGGGCTACAAGATCGGTGACGAGGCGCCGGTCTACTGCCTGGAGGGCTCGATCGCGATCACCGGCGCGCTGGTGCAGTGGTTCCGCGACCAGCTCGGGATCATCCGCAGCGCCGACGAGATCGAATCGCTCGCGGCGAGCGTGGAGGACAACGGCGGGGCGTACATCGTGCCGGCGTTCTCCGGCCTGTTCGCCCCGTACTGGCGTTCGGACGCGCGCGGGGTGGTCACCGGGCTGACCCGGTACGTGACCAAGGCGCACCTCGCGCGGGCGGTCCTGGAGGCGACGAGCTGGCAGACCCGCGAGGTCGTGGACGCGATGTACCAGGACTCCGGAGTGCGGATCAACACCCTCAAGGTGGACGGCGGCATGACCGCCAACAACCTGCTCATGCAGCACCAGGCGGACGTGCTCGGCGTGCCGGTGATCCGGCCGAAGATCTCCGAGACGACGTGTCTGGGCGCCGCCTACGCCGCCGGTCTCGCGACCGGGGTGTGGAACAGCCTGGACGAGCTCAAGGCGCACTGGGCGAAGGACGCCGAGTGGACGCCCCGTATGGAGGACTCCGTGCGGGACCGCGAGTACCGCAACTGGCGCCGGGCGGTGGAGAAGAGCTTCGGCTGGGAGGAGCGGGGCGGCGGGGACTGACCGAGGACGACCGGCACGCGGGCGACCCATACGCGGGCGGACGGGTACGCGGGTGGGTGCGCGCGGGCGGACGGCGCGGGAGTGGGTACGCGCGGGCGGCCGGCACGGGAGTGGGTACGCGCGGGCGGCCGGCACGGGAGTGGGTACGCGCGGGCGGCCGGCACGGGAGTGGGTACGCGCGGGTGCCCGCCCTCCCCCGTCGGCGGGCTCTCAGACGGTGGCCGCCCGGCGGCGGTCCGCGGCCCGCGCCATCGCGTGCCCGACGACGTCCACCAGGACCTCCTTGACCGACTCCCGCTCGCGGGCGTCGCACAGCACGACGGGGACCGCCGGGTCGAGGTCCAGTGCCTGCCGCACGCTCTCCGCCGGGTACCGGGCGGCCCCGTCGAAGCAGTTGACGCCCACGACGAAGGGGATGGAGCGCCGCTCGAAGTAGTCGACCGCGGCGAAGCAGTCCTCCAGCCGGCGGGTGTCGGCGAGGACGACCGCGCCCAGCGCACCGGTGGCGAGTTCGTCCCAGAGGAACCAGAAGCGGTCCTGCCCCGGGGTGCCGAACAGGTACAGCACCAGGTCCTCGCGCAGCGTGATGCGGCCGAAGTCCATGGCGACGGTGGTGGTGTGCTTGCCCTCGACACCGCGCAGGTCGTCGACGGGGCGGCCCGCCTCGGTGAGGAACTCCTCGGTGCGCAGCGGCCGGATCTCGCTGACCGCGCCGACCAGGGTGGTCTTGCCCGCCCCGAAGCCGCCGGCCACGAGGATCTTGAGCGTGACGGGCTCGACCGGCGGCGCACCGCGCTCAGAACGCCCGAAGATCATCGCTTGTCTCTCCTGCTCGTTCGGTGTCGGCGACGCCGGTCACCGGGCCCGGCGGGAGCCCGGGGACGGCGCCCCGTACGCGCGTCACAGCGCCCTGAGGCCGTTGATCACGTCGCGCAGAATGCTTTCGTCAACGAGTTCCGCCGCCGGCACGGGCCGTGACACATGGACCAGTTCCTCGTCCACGAGGTCGCCGATCAGGACCCGTACCACCCCGATCGGCAGGTCGAGCCCGGAGGCGAGTTCCGCGACCGACTGGGGAGCCTCACGGCACAGTTCGACGATGTCCATGTGCTCCGGGGACAGGGAGTCCGCCCCGGCGGCGTCGGCCCCGGGTTCCGCCAGCACCAGCGCGATCAGGTCGAGCCGGTGCTGGCCCGCGTGGCTCGTGCGCCCGCGGGTCATGGCGTACGGGCGGACCACCGGTCCGGCCTCGTCGTCGAACCAGTGGCCGCTGTCCCGTCCCTGTGCGGGTCCCTGTCCCTCGGGGTTCATGCCCTGTCACTACCCACCGGTCGGCAGATCGGTGCGCGGGGCCGTGCCCAGGTGCGTGCCGACCCGCTTGACCAGCAGCGTCATCTCGTAGGCGACCTGCCCCATGTCCGCATCGGCGTCCGCGAGGACGGCCAGGCAACTGCCGTCGCCGGCGGCGGTGACGAACAGGAAGGCCTCGTCGAGTTCCACCACGGTCTGGCGGACGCTGCCCGCCTCGAAGTGTCTGCCGACGCCCTTGGCCAGGCTGTGGAAGCCGGAGGCGACGGCGGCCAGGTGCTCGCCGTCCTCCCGGCTCAGGTCCGTGGACGTTCCGGTGGGCAGGCCGTCGCCGGACAGCACGATCGCCTTGCGGATGCTGGCGACGCGGTCGACCAGGTCGTCGAGCAGCCAGTTCAGTTCGCCCTTCGCGCCGGTCCGGTTGGCGGCTGCGTCCTTCGGTGCGGTCATCGACCGTCCCCCTTTGTCGTTCCTCGTGCCGAGCCGTCCGGTCCCTCGTCCCCGGCGGCGTTCTCGTGGCGGCCGCGCTGCCAGCCCCGCTGGAGCGAGGCCATCCGGCTGCGGACCTCGTCCGCGTCACGGTCGGCGGGGTCCGCCGCGTCCGTGCCGCCGGGCCGGGTGTCGGGGCCCTGCCTCAACTGCGGGGCGAGGCTGGCCTGACGTACGCGCCTGGGCAACGGGCCCGCACCCGATTCTGCCTCTCCGGTCGCGGGGCCGGTGCGGGGGGTGGGGTCCGTGGTGCCCTGCTGCGGGCCGGCGGCGCCGGATCCGGGCGCCCACCGGTCCTCGCGGAGGCGGCCGGTTCCGGTGCGATCGCCGCCGCGTACGGCCCCGGTGTCCGGCCGGTCGGTGCGGCGCCGGCCGCTGACGGGCCGGCCGCCGTCGGGACGACCGTCGCGCGGGCGGTCGTCGGGGGTGTGCTCCGCCTCCGCGCCCTCGCCGTGGGCGCGGGCCGCCTCGGAGGGCTCCTCGTCCCAGCCGCCGCGTCGCGCCCGGCCGTCCGGCACGGGGCGGCCGTGCGAGCTGACCAGCTTGGGGGCGTGGCGGCGCGGCAGCGGTGCGGGGCCCTCGGACCGCCCGGCGTCCTCGTGGGCGCCGGGCTCCTCGCCGGTGCCGCGGGTGTGCTGCTCCTCGGGCACCCCCGCGAGCGGCCTGCGGGGTCCGAACAGTCCGCGGTGCCCCTCGTCCCCGCTCAGGGCCTCGGGGAACCCGGCGAGCGCGTCCAGGTCGACGGGCGCCTCGAGTTCGACGGGGCCGTCCAGGACCGGGGCGGGCAGTCCGGGCGGGTCGCCGGGCACCCGGCCGAGCGCCGCGTCGCGGCCCGCCCCGCCCCTGGCCTTCTTGCCGGACAGCCGGTCCAGACGGAAGCCGGTGCCGTTGGTGTCCGGGATGTCGTCGGTGAGCAGCGTGTCCGGGATGAGGACGACCGCGGTGATGCCGCCGTACGGGGAGGGCTGCAGGGAGACGCGGATGTTCTGCCGCTGGGCGAGCCGGCTGACGACGAACAGGCCGAGCCGGTCGGTGTCGGAGAGTTCGAACTCCGGCGTCTCGGCGAGCCGCAGGTTGGCGTCCAGGAGGGCCTCGGCGGCCATGCCCAGGCCGCGGTCGTGGATCTCCAGGGCGAAGCCGTTGGGGACGCGTTCGCCGATCACCTGGACCGCGGTGTGCGGGGGCGAGAACACGGTGGCGTTCTCGAGGAGTTCGGCCACGAGGTGGGTCAGGTCGGCCACGGCGGGGCCGGTCACGGCGACCCGGGGCAGTCGGCGGACCTCGATGCGCTCGTAGTCCTCGACCTCGGCGACGGCGGCCCGTACGACGTCCATGAGCTGGATGGGCTTGCGCCACTGCCGGGAGGGCGCGGCCCCGGAGAGGATGACCAGGCCCTCGGCGTGGCGGCGCATGCGCGTGGTGAGGTGGTCGAGGCGGAACAGGTCGGCGAGTTCGTCGGTGTCCTCGGTCCGGCGCTCCATCGTGTCGAGCAGGGTGAGCTGCTTGTGCAGCAGGACCTGGCTGCGGCGGGCGAGGTTGACGAACACCTCGGAGATCCCGGCGCGCAGTTCGGCCTGCTTGACGGCGCCCTCGACGGCGGCGCGCTGAAGGGTGTTGAGGGCCTGTCCGACCTCGCCGATCTCGTTCTTCTCGTACTCCAGGCGCGGCGCCTCGGTCTCGACGTCGACCTGTTCGCCCGCCGAGAGCCGGCGCAGGACGCCGGGCAGCCGCACGCCCGAGGCCTCGTGGGCCTCCTGGCGCAGCCGGCGCAGGTCGCGGACGAGGCCGCGGCCCACGCGGACGGAGAGCACGAGGGAGAAGAGCAGGGCGACCAGCCCGAGGACGCCCACGACGGCGGCCTCGGTGATGGTGCTCACCGCGGCCGGGTGGACCCGGTCCTGGTAGCGGTCGGTCGCCGCGTCGTCGAGCGCGGCGAGCCGGTCGAGCACACGGCCGCCGAGGGTGTCCCAGCTCTTGGCGGTGACGCCGGGGGGCATCTCCTCGGGGTCGGTGTTGAGGACGAACTTCTCGGCCTCGCGCAGCGGGGCGGTCGGGGCGCCCTGCCAGAAGCTGTCGTAGCGGTCGCGTTCCTCGGCCGGCAACTGGTCCATGCTGACCTCGTAGACGGCCCCGCGCCGGGCGATCAGCTGGGAGATGTCCCGCAGTTCGGTGCGGGTGACGCAGCCGGCGACGAGGGCGGAGCCGAGCAGGGCGTCCTCGCGGGAGAACAGCTCCCGGGCGCGGGCGGCGTTGACGAGGGCGCGGTACTGCTTGTCGAGTTCCGTGGTGTCGACGACGTCGAGGGTGGCGAGCATGGCGTAGCAGGGGTCGACCACGCGGTTGTAGAGGTCGAGGGCCTGCGCCCGGGTGAGGCTGGTGCCGTCGATGCTCTCGCGCAGCGAACCGATGCTCTTGAAGCCGTCGAGCACGGTGGCGAGGCGGGCGGAGTCGTCCGCGTCGAGCGCGTCGCGCACCTTGGAGGAGGCGACGTTGCCGCGCAGGGTGGAGAAGGCGTCGTCGGTGGCGATCCGGGTGCGGCGCAGCGCGCCCAGCGCGTCGGAGGCGCGCGGGTCGGCGAGGTAGAGGAGGGTCTGCCGTCGCTCCTGCTCCAGGGCGCGGACGGCGTCCTCGGTGGGATAGGCGACCTTCTCCATGACGGAGGAGACGTGGAAGAGCTGGACCACCTCGCGGCCCATGAGGAGCGAGGCGTAGCCCCAGACCGCGGTCAGGGCCAGCAGTGGCACCAGGAGCAGCGCCACGATCTTCCGGCGGATGGACTTCCCGCGAAAGCGCATGGCCTCCCCCAGCCGGCCCCTCTCGGATCAGGGGCACACATGTGCGTCAACAAACGGCGTGAGCCTACTACTGCCGAGGGGGGAACTCGACGCTCCACAGGTGTGGGCGAGGTGCGAAAGGGGAATGCGGCGGGGGGAGTTGTCCATCGATAGGGGGCATGCGCGGATATGCGCGTACGCACCCGCGGCGGCCGGGGGTCCTGGGCATCGGAGCGCGGCGACCGGCGAGTTGGCCGAGATTTTCCCTGCCCGGGGGAATCTTCACGGAACCCGGATCGTCTTCCCCTACAGATACCTACGGGTTCCTACAGGGGAATCGGGGGCGGAACCGGCGACAGCCGCCGTATGCCGCACTCAGGCGGCGTATATCTGTGCAAGCCGGGCAGCAGCTGGGAAACGGGCGTCGGACGGCGCCCGTGGGCGGCCGGGCGGCAGCGGGGAGGACAAGTTGATGGGGACGGCGGAGCGGAGCGAGGCGCCCGCGAGCGGGGCCGTCGGTCATCCGGGTCTCGACGGGGGCGGACGGGAGTCGGCGTACGCGGAGTCCGGAGACGAGGAGCTCGCGTACGAGGAGTCCGGGTACGACGAGGACGAGAGCGAGCGGGAGGCGTACGCGCGCCGTGCCCCGCTGTGGGTCGAGGAGCCGGCCAAGCGGCGCAGGCTGCCGGATCCGGTGCGGACGGCGGCCGTGCGGGCGGTGCTGCTCATCGCGGTGACGCTGGTCCAGGCGGTCACGGCGTTCCTGTGCACCCTGGCCGGCTCCTGGCTGGCCTTCCCGATGGTGCTGAGCAGCGTGGTCAGCACCATCGTGGCGACCTGGGGCGTACTCGACGTGTGGGTGACCCGGCAGGTGTGGAACCAGCGCCACGGCGTGGTGTCCACGCCGAGCGCGGCGGCCCGGGCGCTGCGGCGCGAGCGGCGCCGGGTCCGGCGCCAGGAGCGGTCCGCCGCGCGGGCGCAGGAGCGCATACGCCGGCGGGGTGCGGGGCAGTTGTCGCACCCCTGACGGAGGAACTACGCCTCCCCTCTCCCGCGCCCCGCGCGGGAGAGGGGAGGCGTTCTCACGTCTGAGGGGTCTCCTGCGGCCGCCTGAACATCCGGGTGGCCGTGATCTCGCTGTGGACCGCCTCGTCCGGGTCGGTGGGCCGGGGCAGCCCCGGGCGCAGGTGCTCCTCGACGCTGATGTACTTCAGCCCCGCCCTGAGGTCGGCGTCATTGCGCAGCCGGATCACCAGGGGGAACTCGGCAAGCGCGGTCGTGTCGAACAGCCCTGTGGTGTACAGCAGTTGCACGCCGAGCGCGTCGGAGACGGCCCGCTGGAGCTCCAGCAGATAGGTGGCGTTGGCGCGGCCGATGGGGTTGTCGAGGAACAGCGTCCCGGCGTGCCGGTGCCTGTCCCGGCCCCGGTCGTTGGAGCGCAGGGCGGCCATCGTGCAGTAGAGGGCGATGGCCGCGGTGAGGAGCTGCCCGCCGGAGAAGACGTCCCCCATCTGCCCGACGGGCACGCGCTCGGCGCGCAGCACCGCGTCCGGCTTGAGGATCTCCACGGCGACGCCCTTGGGGTGCAGGGCCGCGCCGACCCCGCGCAGCAGCAGCGACATGCCGTCCCGGCGCAGGTCCGCGTTCTTCCTGACGGCGGAGCGGGTCGCCTCGTCGACGACCTCGCCCAGCCGTTCGGTGAGGGTGGCCTGGTCGGGTTCCTCGAAGCGGATGCGGAGGAATTCCTGTCCGGACCATTCGCCGAGTCCCTCGGGCAGCCGGGACAGGCGCTGCGCGGAGCGCAGGGTGGCGAGCGCGGACTCCACCAGACCGCGCAGCCGGTCCACGATGGAGTCGCGGTTGCGCTCGAGCTGCGCGAGTTCGTCGGTGAGGACGCGCAGCCGCGGCGCGAAGGCCTCCTGCCAGCGCCGGGCGTGCTCCGGCAGCGCGGCGGCGGGCAGTTCGCGGATCTGCTGCCGGGCCGGGGTGCGGACCTGTTCGTACCGGGTGGAGTTGGCGTGCCGGACGAGGACGTCGCTCGCCTCGCGGACGGCGCCCTCGGCTGCGGACAGGTCGGCGGCGCAGCCGCGCAGTGAGCGGCGGGCCTCGACGGCCGACTGCCGGGCCTCCTCCAGGGTGCCGGGAAAGGGCTCGGGGGCGGCCTGCTCCTCCTCGGTGGTGTGCTCGCGCAGCAGGTCGCGGAGCATCGCGGCGGTCTCGTCGAAGCCGCCGGCCGCGTCCTCGGCGGCCCGGTGGGCCTCGAGGAGTTCGGCGTGGGTGTCCCGCGCGCCGCTCAGTTCCCCGGTACGGGCGGCGAGTTCGGTGGTGGCGGTGCGCAGGAGTGCCTGGGCGTGCTCGGCGTCGCGGGGAACGAGGTCCTCGGGCAGTGCGGTGTGTGCCTCACCGTCCTCGGGGGCGAGCCGTTCGGCCTCGCCGCGCAGCCGGCCGAGCTGCTCGCTGGCGGTGGACATCCGCGTCTCCAGCAGCTGCACGAGTTCCTCGGCGCGGGCGGCGGCGGCCTGGCGGGAGGGCCCGTCGGCGCCGTCCGGGGCGGCCAGGAGCTGCTCGGCGCGGGTGCGGACCTTGTTGGTGAGCCGGTCCAGTTCCCTGCGGGCGGCGGACTCCTCGCTCTCGGCGCGTGCCTGCTCGGCCCGCAGGTCGGCGCCGACGCCGACCTTCTCGTACAGCTGGGAGGCGGCCCGGTAGGCCTCGCGCAGCGCGGGGAGCGAGGAGGCCGGGGCCTCGGCCCCGTCCTTCTGTGCGTCCTCCGGTACGTCCTCGGGGGCGCCGGCGATCTCGGCGCGTTCGGTGCGCAGGGTGCGGGCGGTGCGGCGGGCGTCGTCGGCGGCGCGCTGGGCGGCGCGCCGGTCCTCGTCGGCGGCACGGGCGCGGTCCAGGCAGGCCTGGGCGCGGGCCTCGGACTCGACGGCCACGTCGGCGAGTTCGCGCAGGCCCGCCTGCCAGCCGGCGCGTTCGCGCAGCCGGAAGGCGAGTCCGGCGAGCGCGTCGGCGGCGCGCCGGGCGCGCTGCGCGCTCTCCTGGCGTTCCTCGCGCACGGCGGTGGCCTCAGCGGCGGCCTCCTCGGCCTCGGCGCGGGCGGTGCGGGCCTCGGCGAGTTCGGCCTCGGCCTCCTCGGCGAACGCGCGGGCCTCGGCGGCCGCGCCGGCGAGTTCGGTGAGGCGGCCGGCGGGGCAGCCGGTGCGCCAGGAGGCGAGCCGGGCCGCCAGTTCGCGGTCCTTGGCGAGCCGGGCGGCGAGCGCCCGGATCTGCTCGTCGCGTCCGGTGGCGCGGGCGCGCAGGGCCTGGCGTTCCTCGTCGGCGGCGTGCTCGTCGTGCATGGCGGGGTTCGGCGGGACGAGGAACACCTCGCCCTCCCCCGCCTCCGGCGCCGGGGTCGGGGCGAGCAGGGCGGCGGCGGTGCCGACGGCGACGGCGGAGCGGGGCAGCAGCGCGGCCTCGCCGAGCGTCTCGCGGGCGCGGGCGTGGGAGGCGGGGTCGGTGATGATGACGCCGTCGACGAGTTCGGGGCGGGCGGCGAGCACGCGCGCGTGGTCGGCGGGGTCGACCGCCTGGGCCAGGTAGCGCCAGCCCGGCAGCGCGGGGATGCCGTGCTCGCCGAGGAACTCGACGGTGGCCAGGACGTCGGGGCCGGGCGGCAGCAGTCCGCCGTCGCCGAGGGCGCCGAGGATGCGGGCGTCGTCGGCGGCGGCGGTGCGCAGGTCGAAGAGCTGCCGTTCGGCGGAGGAGACGGCCTCGTCGAGCAGTTCCCGCAGTTCCTCGGCGAAGTGGTCGAGCTGTTCGGGGGTGAGGGGGCGGCCGGGGGCGTCGCCCAGTGCCGTGGGGGCGCGCTCGGGGCCCCCGGGGCCCTGGGCGCCCTCGCTTTCGTGCCGGCCGCCGGGCGGGGCCTCGGTTCCCGTCCTGGGGCCCGGGACGCCCGCCCGTGCCGCCCCGGACGGGCCGGTCGCGGCCGCCGTCGGGGTGCCGGGCAGGCCGAGCAGCTCCGCGAGGCGCTCCTCGGTGGCCAGGGACTCGGCGAGCCTCAGCTCGGCCTCGTGGGCGCGGGTGGCGGCCGTGGCCGCGTCGGCCGAGCGGGCGGCGGTCAGTTCGGCGCGGGACTCGGCCGAGGCGGCCTCGCGGGCCAGGTCCGTGGCCCTGCGGGCGGCCTCGCGGGCGGTGTCCCAGGCCGCGACCGCGTTCTTCTCGGCGTCACTGGCGGCGAGCGCCGCGCGGGCCGGGTCGGCGTCGGGCGCGCTGTCGTCGAGCCAGCCGGCCCGCACTGCCTCGGCCGTCTCCTGCTCGACCTCGGTGAGCCGCTGGCGCAGGTGCCCGGCCTCACTGCGGGCGCGCTGTGCCTCGGTGGCCGCCGCGGTGGCGTCCCGGTGGGCGGCCTCGCCCGTCTCCTGAAGGGCGGCCGAGCGCTCCTCCTCCTCGTTGGCGAGAGCCTCGGCCTCCCCGGCGGCCGAGCGCAGGGCCCGTACGAGGTCGACGGCCGCCTTGGCGCGGGCGGCGAGGGCGGGTGCCGCGTCCCGTTCGGCCTCACGGATGGCGGCGGCCACGCGGGCGGAGCGGTCGGCGGCGGCACGGTGGCGCAGCACGACCTCGGCGGCCTGCCACGCGGAGTGCAGGGTGCGGGCGTCGGCGAGTTCCCGTTTCTGGGCGGCCGCCCCCTTCTCGGCGCCGGCCAGGGCCAGCGAGGCGTGCCGGTAGGCGAGTTCGGCGGCGACCAGGGCGGCCCGTTCGCGGGCGCCCTCGGCGTGGGTGACGGCGTGGGCGGCGGCGGTGACGCGCTGGGCGAGGTCGGCGGCGCGCGCCCGTTCCCGTACGCCCCGCGCGGACAACCGCCGGGCGAGGGTGCGGGTGCGCCGCTCGGCGGCCGCGTGGATGTCCCGGGCGCGGGCGCGGGTCTCGGCGGCCTCGACGATCCGGCCGAGCAGGTCCACCGACCCGGCGGTGAAGTCGCGTTCGGCGATCAGTTCGGCGCGCCGGCCCAGTTTGTTGCCGAAGCCGCTGACCAGGTCGGCGAGTCCGTCGGTGTCCCGGGTGTCGGTGACGGCGCGCAGCAGCAGGTCGGTGAAGTCGGAGTCCTTCTTGACCGCGAAGAGGCCGGCGGCCTCGCCCTCGTCGGCGTTCATCTCCCGCTGGTAGCGGAAGAGTTCCGGGTCGAGGCCGAGGTCGGTGAGGTGTTCGTTCCAGCGGTCGTGGATCTCCTCCCAGTGGACCTCCAGATGCGGGTAGGCCTTGCCCGCGTCCATGAGCGCGTCCCGGAAGCCCTTCATCGTGCGCCGCCGGCCGCGGGCGCCGGAGACGCCCTCGACGGGAGGCCGGACGGCGGTGGACTCGGCGACCGGCAGGTTGTCCAGGGTGAGGCCGGGGCCGGGCCGGAAGGAGTACCAGGCCTCGGCGAACTTGCGCGGGTCGCTGGAGACCTGGCGGCCGCGCCACTCGCTGGCCTTGCCCACCACGACGCACTCGCCGGTGAGCGTGTGCTGCCACTCCAGGGCCACGTGTCCGCAGTCGTCGGCGAGCAGGAACTTGCGCAGCACGCCGGAGCTGGCGCCGCCCAGGGTGTTGCGGTGGCCCGGCAGCATCACGGAGAAGATCAGCTTCAGCAGGACGGACTTGCCGCCGCCGTTCTCCAGGAAGAGGACGCCGGCGGGCGCCGGCCGGCGGGGCGGGCCGACCGGTTCCTCCTCGAAGAACTCCGCCTGCTGGGGCGCGGGGTCGGGCACGGGCTCCCCGACGCCGCGCAGGTCCAGCACGGTGTCGGCGTAGCGCGCGCCGGCCGGCCCGATGGAGTAGAGGCGGACCCGGGACAGTTCGTACATCGGCTGGCTCTCGTCGGTCTTCGGCGGATCGGAGTGCCGCGGTCCTCGGCGGACCGGCGGGCGTGGACGCGGGTCAGGCCCGCGGGGAGTGGAAGGGCAGTCCGGCGTCGGCCACCAGTTCCAGGTCGTCGCTCTCCTCTGCGGGCAGCAGGGTCGGTGTGCCGTCGGTGACCGGGACGACGCCGAGTTCGAGGAGTTCGGCCATGGCGGCGCTGCCGGCCATGTCGCGGACCTGGAGCTGGTAGCGGGCGGTGGTGCGGTAGGTGCCGCCGCCGTCGTCGCCGGTGCGCTGCAGGAAGCCGGAGTCGGTGAGGAAGGCGACGGCCTTGCCGATGATGCCGGTGGTGGAACCGGCGAGTCTGCGGGCGTCCTTGGTGGCGCCGGTGGCGCTGCGGCGCACCCAGATGCGCCAGGCGGCCTCGAGGCCGGGGGCGTCGGTGGCCGGGTCGGTGTTCTCGCCCCGCTCGGCGGCCCGTTCCTCCAGGCGGCGGCATGCCTGGCGGACGAAGGAGTCGACGCCGTTGACCGTGACGCGGCCGATGTAGCCCTCGTCGGCGAGGTCCTCGGGGCGGGGGAAGGCGAGGGCGGCGACGGCGAGGTGGGCGAGGCCGTGCAGGAAGCGGTCGCCCGCGTCGGCGGAGGTGCGGCGGGCGTAGTCGCCCATGCGGACGGCGAAGACGGAGTCCTCGGCGGCGGTCACGGCCATGCCGGCGCGCGGGGAGACCTCCAGCACCACGAGGCCGAGCCCGGCGGCCACGGCCTCGGCGAGCCGGGCGAACCGCGGGTCCTCGCGGTGGCGGCGCAGCAGTTCGGCGTACTCCTGGTCGCGGGCGGGCTGCAGTTTGGGCTGCAGTCCGAAGGCGACGAGTCGCGCGGCGTCGGCGGCGTCGGCGGGCGTGACGCCGGCGCTCGCCGGTGGCGCGGCGACGGCCTCCGGCTCGCTCCACTCGACGGGCTCACTCACGGTCGGGGCTCCTTGGTGCGGGGGGTGGGTGCTGCGGGGAGGCGGGAGGGGCGGGGGCGGGCGCTTGCGGTGCCGGGGCGGCGGAGCGCGGCGGCCGGGCGGGCGGTGCGCACGGCGGGGGTCTCCCCTCGCGGGTTCACGCGGGCTCCGAGCGGGCCGTCGCCATCGCCGCCGCGTCCAGCAGGGCCGTGCCGACGATGAGGTCGGCGCCGCCGAACTCCCGGTCGTCGAGCTGGGTGCCGTCGTCGACCGCGAAGAGCAGTCTCTCCTCGCCCTGCCGGTAGGCGGTGCCGACCGGGGGGCTGGCCGCGTGCACCGCCAGCAGGGCGACGAGGTAGGGCAGTTCGGGGTCGCGGCGGCGGGCCTCCGCGAGCAGGCCGGAGAGCCGGCGGGGCGCGTCGGCGGGCAGGTCGAGCAGTTCCGTGGCGGCGGCGAGCTGCTCCTGGCTGAAGCGGCTGTCGTCGGGGGTGGCGATGAGGTCGGGCTCGGGCATCTCGGCGCCGAGGTGCTCACGTTCCACGGGGGGTGTCAGCAGCAGGTCGACGAGGTCCCCGACGCGCACCGAGGCGGGGGTGCGCAGTCCCGTGCCGCGGGCGAAGAAGGCGTCGGTGACGCGGACGGACTGCTCCAGCGGCAGCGGCAGCAGCGGGGCGAGCAGCTGTCCGTACAGGTCCGTGCCGGAGGCCGCGGTCGCCGGGGCGAAGGCCTGGCGGTCCTGCTCGGCGCGGAACAGCGGGCCGGCCTCCAGCAGCCGGGACTGGAGCTGGGTGTGGCGGCGGATGCAGTCCTTGACGATGTCGACGAGCTCGGCGGCGCGCCGCTTGTTCTCCGGGTCCCCGGACTCGTCGCGCGCGCGGCGGATGTTGGTCAGGATCGCGTTCTCGTGGCGGTAGCGGTCGGCGACGTGGTCGAGGGCCTCGGCGATCATGTCGGGAACCGCGTTGAGCCAGTCCACCGCCCGTACGTTGCGCCGCGTCGCCTCCAGGGCCCGGCGCAGCGTCTCGGCGTACTGCACGGTGCGGTAGCGGGCCTGCTCGGCGGCGAGCTGGGCGTCGGCGAGCCGGCCCCGGCTGACGAGGACCTCCAGTTTGACCTCGGCGGCGATCTGGGCGCTGGTCACGTCGGTGTCCAGGGCGCCCACCAGGACGTTGACCGCCTCGTCGGTCGTGCGCAGGTAGACGCCCCCGCCGTAGCCGGGGACCTCCTCGACGAGCTTGAAGTCGTAGTCCCGGCGCACGTAGGTGCCGTCCTGGGCGAAGGTGCCGTACACGGCGCGGAAGCCGCGGTCCACGCTGCCGACGTTGATGAGGTTCTCCAGGACCCAGCGGGCCACCCGTTCGTGCTCGGCGGCCGGGCGGTGCGGGGCCTGGGCGGCGATGCGCGGGAGGAGGCGGGAGACGATCTGCTCCTGGTCGGCGCCCGCGTCGAAGTCCATGTGGAGGGTGACCAGGTCGATGGCGGCGAGGGCAACCTCGGCCATCCCGTACACGGAGTACTCACCGGCGAGGTTGGCCTTGCGGGCGTCCAGGTCGTGCAGGGGCGCGGTGCAGGCGAGCGCGCGCAGGCGGCGGGCCAGGCCCTCGTCGGCGGCCGGTCCCGGCGCGGGGCGCGGGCCCGCGCTGAGCTGGGGCGGAACGCGATCCGTCGGTACGGGGGAAGTCACGGTGCACAGACTAGGTCCTGGGTCCGACAACGGGCCAAACGGTGCGCGGGAACGCGTTCACGACACCCCCGCGGCGCGCGGGGCCGGAAGGGACCGCTCCCGGGACGGCATGTCTGAGGCCGTCCCGGGAGGGACGGCATGCCTGAAAGCCGTCCCGCGATCCCTGGCGGGACAGGCCTCAGACCGCGTCCGCCACCCGGCGGGCGTAGACGTCGACCAGGCCCTCGCGGGAGTCGTCGAGGTAGGTGGCGAGGAGCTGTTCCGCCTGGTCCCGTTCGCCCGCCCGGAGGGCGCCCAGGAGGTGGCGGTTGCGGGCGAGGTAGGGCTCGTGGAGGCGGCGGGGGTCGTCCACCACGTGGAAGGCGAGGCGGAGTTCGGCGAAGACGCTGCGCATCACCTCGTCCGTGCGGTCGCTGCCGGCGAGGGCGACCAGGGCGCGGTGGAAGTGGATGTTCGCGGTGGAGACGCCCTTCCAGTCGCCCTCGCGGGCGGCCGCCGTGCCTTCCTCCACCGCCGCGGCGAGTCCGTCCACGGCGTAGGGCGGGGCGCCCAGGCCGCGTACGACGGCGCACTCGACGAGCCGCCGCACCCGGTAGATGTCCTCCACGTCCTCGACGGTCAGCACCCGTACGAACACGCCCCGGTTCAGCTCGTGGACCAGCAGCCGCTCGTGCGTGAGCAGCCGGAACGCCTCGCGCAGGGTGTTGCGGGAGACGCCGAGCGCGCCGCCGATGTTGTCCTCGGACAGCCGGGTGCCGGGCGGGAAGTAGCCCTCGGCGATGCGGCTCCTGAGGATGTCCGCCACCCGCTCGGCGGTGCTGGTCCGGCCCAGGAGGGCGCGGTCCTCGGCCAGCGGCGTCAACTGGTCTGCCATGGGCGGAATTCAATCACGTGCAAGAACAAGGCGACATGGGTATTGAAGGATCGTTGAACGATCCTCTACCTTCCTGAGTAGCGGCCCCCGAGGGCACGCACCGCCCGGCCCGCTGTTCGACTCCCTCGCCCGGCCCGCTCGACCGCTCCAGCCGCTCGGCCGTTCCACCCGCTCCACCCGCTCCACCGCACCCTCCGTCCCCTTACCGCGAGGTGCCCATGAGCACGACTCCTCCCTCCCGCGCCCCCTCCACCACGGACCCCCGCCCCGGCGAAGGACACGCCACCGGCACCCCGGTGGCCGACGAGGGTCCGCTCGCCTTCTGGCGTGCCCTCGGACCGCGCGGCCGGCGCGCCTTCGGGGGCGCGTTCGGCGGCTACGCCCTCGACTCCTACGACTACTTCACCCTCCCGCTGAGCATGGTGGCCCTGGCCGCCTACTTCGGCCTGGACAGCGGCCAGACCGGACTGATCACCACCGTGACCCTGGTGGTCTCCGCGGTCGGCGGCGCCGTCGCGGGTGTCGTCGCCGACCGGATCGGCCGCGTCAAGGCGCTGATGATCACCGTGCTCACGTACGCGGTCTTCACCGTGGCCTGCGGTTTCGCGCCCAACTACGAGACCCTGCTGCTCTTCCGCGGGCTCCAGGGGCTCGGTTTCGGCGGCGAGTGGGCGGTCGGCGCGATCCTGGTCGCCGAGTACGCGAGCGCCCGGCACCGGGGCCGCACCCTGGGCGCGATCCAGAGCTCCTGGGCCGTCGGCTGGGGACTGTCCGTCCTCGTCTACACGCTGGTCTTCTCCTTCGCGGGCGACGACCTCGCCTGGCGCGTGATGTTCTGGACCGGCGCGCTGCCCGCGCTGCTCGTGCTGTGGGTGCGGCGCCGGGTGCAGGACGCGCCCGAGGCGGCCGCCGTCCGCCGGGAGAGCACGGAGAAGGGCTCGTTCGCGGCGATCTTCCGGCCGGGTACCGCGGGCGAGCCCGGGCTGCTGCGCACGACCGTCTTCGCGGGACTGCTCTCCACCGGCGTCCAGGGCGGCTACTACACACTGGCCACCTGGGTGCCGACCTATCTGAAGTCGGAGCGCGGCCTGTCGGTGGTCGGCACCGGCTCGTATCTGACGTTCCTCATCTCGGGCGCCTTCGCCGGCTATCTGACCGGCGGCTACCTCACCGACCGGCTCGGGCGCCGGCGCAACATCTGGCTGTTCGCCGTGCTGTCGGCGGTCTGCGTCCTCGCCTACACCCACATCCCCGACGGCGCCAACACGCTGCTGCTGATCCTCGGCTTCCCGCTCGGCTTCTGCATGTCGGCCATCTTCAGCGGCTTCGGCTCCTACCTCAGCGAGCTGTACCCGACGGCGGTGCGCGGCACCGGCCAGGGCTTCACCTACAACACCGGTCGCGCCGTCGGCGCCGTCTTCCCCACCCTGGTCGGCTATCTCGCCGACAGCTGGGGTGTGGGCGGCGCGCTGGTCTTCGGCGCCCTCGGCTACGGCCTCGCGGCGCTCGCGCTGCTGGGGCTCCCGGAGACGCGTGGAAAGGAACTGCGGTGAACCGCACCCAGGACCGCCCCGTGACCGCTCTCGCACCGCACGCGCACGCGTGGAGCCCGGCCACCGCGCGCGCCCGCTTCCGCGCGGGGCTCGCCGGCCCCACCGCGGGCGTCGCCTTCGGGCACACCCAGGCCAATCTGATCTCCGTCCCCACCGACTGGGCCTACGACGTCCTGCTGTTCTGCCAGCGCAACCCGAAGCCCTGCCCGGTCCTCGACGTCACGGACGCCGGCTCCCCGGCCACCGTGCTCGCGGAGGGCGCGGACCTGCGGACCGATCTGCCGCGCTACCGGGTGTGGCGGGACGGCGAGTTGGTGGACGAGCCCACGGACGTCACCGCGTACTGGCGCGCGGACCTGGTGTCGTTCCTGATCGGCTGCAGCTTCACCTTCGAGTCGGCGCTGACGAAGGCCGGGGTCCCGCTCCGCCACATCGAACAGGACCGCAACGTGCCCATGTACGTGACGGACCGGCAGTGCCGTCCGGCCGGACGGCTGCACGGCCCGATGGTGGTCTCCATGCGCCCCGTCCAACCCGAGCACCTCTCGGCGGCGATCCGGGAGACCAGCCTGCTCCCGGCGGTGCACGGCAGCCCGGTGCACTGCGGGGACCCCGCGGTGCTCGGCATCGAGGACCTCGCCCGGCCCGACTTCGGGGAGCCGGTGGGGCTGCGGCCGCGCGACATCCCGGTGTTCTGGGCGTGCGGGGTGACCCCGCAGGCGGCCGTCATGGCCTCCCGGCCGCCGTTCGCGCTCACCCACGCCCCGGGGCAGATGTTCCTCACGGACGCCCGCGACGAGCAGTACCGCGTAGCCTGAAACCCGGAGAGCCGGGGGCCGGCACCGGCCCCCGGGCAGGAGAGAAAATGATCGACCTGAACGCCGATCTCGGCGAGGGCTTCGGCCGCTGGCGGCTCACCGACGACGCGGCCCTGCTGTCGGTCGTCACGAGCGCCAACGTGGCCTGCGGCTTCCACGCCGGGGACCCGTCCACCATGCGCCGGGTGTGCGCGCTGGCGGCGGAGCGGGGCGTCCGCATCGGCGCCCAGGTGTCCTACCGCGACCTCGCCGGCTTCGGGCGGCGCGCGATGGAGGTGCCGGCCGAGGAGCTGGCCGCCGAGGTCGCCTACCAGATCGGCGCCCTGGAGGTGTTCGCCCGGGCGGCGGGCGCGCGCGTGGCCTACGTGAAGCCGCACGGCGCGCTCTACAACCGGGTGGTGCACGACGGCGAGCAGGCCGCGGCGGTGGTCGAGGGCGTGCTCCTCGCCGACGCCGCGCTCCCGGTGCTCGGGCTGCCCGGCTCACGGTTCCTGGCGGCCGCCGCGAAGGCCGGTCTGCCCACCGTCACCGAGGCGTTCGGGGACCGCGCCTACACCGAGGAGGGCACGCTGGCGCCGCGCGGACACGAGGGCGCGGTCCTCACGGAGCCGGACACGGTGGTCGAACGGTCCCTGGGGCTGGCCCGCGAGGGCGAGGTGACCACGCTGTCGGGGCGCCGCATCCCGGTGCGGGCGCGCTCGCTGTGCCTGCACGGCGACACCCCGGGCGCGGTGGAGCTGGCCCGCCGGGTGCGGGCACGGCTGGAGGAGGCCGGCGTACGGGTGGAGGCGTTCGCATGACGGTCCGGGCGCTGCCCGTCGGCGACCGGGCCCTGCTGGTGGAACTGGACTCCGGCGAGGCGGCCCAGGCCCTCCACGCGGAGCTGCTGCGCCGCCGGGCCGCGGGCGCGCTGACGGTGCGGGAGATCGTGCCCGCCGCGCGCACGGTCCTCCTCGACGGCCTGGACGAGCCCGGCCGGCTCGCGGCCGAACTGCCCGGCTGGGAGGTGCCGCCGGTCGCCACCCGCACGCAGGAGGCGATCGAGATCCCCGTGCGGTACGACGGGCCCGATCTGCCGGACGTCGCCGCGCTGTGGGGTGTGCCGGAGACCGAGGTGGCGCGGATCCACTCCGCGGCCGACTTCCGGGTCGCCTTCTGCGGCTTCGCCCCCGGCTTCGGCTATCTGACGGGGCTGCCGCCCGCGTACGACGTGCCGCGCCGGCCGACCCCGCGCACGGCGGTCCCGGCGGGTTCGGTCGCGCTGGCCGGGCCCTACACGGGGGTGTACCCGAGGGCCTCGCCGGGCGGCTGGCAGCTCATCGGCACGACGGACGTCGTCCTGTGGGACCACACGCGGGTCCCGGCCTCGCTGCTGAGTCCGGGGGCCCGGGTGCGCCTCGTCCCGGTGACCGGCCGGGGGGACGGCGCGGTGGGGCCGTCATGAGCGACCGCGCCCTCGCCGTCGTCCGCCCCGGGGCGCTGACCACCGTGCAGGACCTCGGGCGGCCCGGCCACGCCCATCTCGGGGTGCCGCGCTCGGGCGCCCTGGACGCGCCCGCGGCGGCCCTCGTCAACCGCCTGGTCGGCAATCAGCCGGCCGCGGCGGTCCTGGAGACGACGCTCGACGGCTGTGCCGTGCGACCACGGGCGACGGTCACCGTGGCGGTGGGCGGCGCCCCCTGCCCGGTCTCGGTGGACGGCCGTCCGGCGCCCTGGGGTGCCCCGTTCCGGGTGCCGGGGGGCGCCCTGCTGGACATCGGGGCCGCTCGGTCCGGGGTGCGCGCCTATGTCGCCGTCTCCGGCGGGGTGGCCGTCGAGTCGGTGCTCGGCAGCCGCTCCACCGACCTGCTGTCCGGGCTCGGCCCGCCGCCGCTCACGGCCGGCGCGGTGCTCCCCCTGGGCCGGCCGGTCGGTGCGCCGGCCCGCGTGGACCTCGTGCCGCAGCCCGCGCCGCCCGCCGAGCTCGTGCTGCGGGTCACGCTCGGACCGCGCGAGGACTGGTTCACCGCGCGTGCGGTGCGCACCTTCACCACGCGCGTCTATCGCGTGTCCTCCGCGAGCAACCGCATCGGGCTGCGTACGGAGGGGCCCGCCCTGGAGCGGGCGCTGTCCGGGGAGCTGCCCAGCGAGGGCATGGTGCTCGGCGCGGTGCAGGTGCCGCCGGACGGCCACCCGGTGGTGTTCCTGGCCGACCATCCGACCACCGGCGGCTACCCGGTGCTCGCGGTCGTCCGCCCCGCCGACCTGCCGGCCGCGGCCCAGGCCGCCCCGGGCACCCCGGTCCGCTTCGTGGCGGTGCGGCACCGCTGAGGCGGGGGCCGCCCTGGCTCCGGAGCCGGGACTCCGCGGGGTCCTCTCACACCCGGCGGGGGCCCTCCGGTCCGATGCGGCTGCGGACGGCGGTCTGTACCTCGGCCTCCTCCGCCGGATCGGCGGCGAGGCGGCGCAGGCGTTCGACGACCCGCACGTCACCGGTCTCGGCGTGCCGGGCGGCGAGTTCGCGGGTGGTCTCCTCGCAGTCCCACAGGCACTCGACGGCGAAGCCGGTGGCGAAGGAGGGGTCGGTGGCGGCCAGGGCGCGGGCGGCCCGGCCGCGCAGGTGGGAGGAGGCGGTCTCGCGGTAGACGTGCCGCAGAACGGGGGCCGCGCAGTCGATGCCGAGGCGTCCGGCGCCGTCCACCAGGGTCCACAGGGTCGGCGCGTCGGGTCCCTCGCCGCGCACGGCCTCACGCAGGGCGGCGAGCACCAGGTCCTTGTCCTGTGCCCCGCCGTGGCAGGCGAGCATCCGGCCGGCGGCGGCGCCGAGCAGGTCGGGCCGGTGGACCCAGCCGCGCGCCCGCGTGACGGCGACGGCGCCGCGCATCCGTTCGAAGGCGGCGACGGCGGCCTCGGCGACGAGGGTGCCGCCGTCGGCGACGGCGGCCTCGACCAGGTCGAGGAGGGCGGGATCGCCCGCGTCGGCCAGATAACGCAGGGCGGTGCAGCGGGCGCCGTCGCCGCCGTGGCGGGCGGCGTGCACGATCTCGGGCCGGTCCTCGGGCCCGGCGACGGCGCTCAGGCAGCGCGCGGCGGGCACATGGAGGGCGGCGCCGCGGTCGAGGCCCTCCTGGGCCCAGTCGAACACGGCCCGCACGCTCCAGCCGGGGCGGGGCCCGGAGGGGCGGAGCTGCCGCTGCCAGCGGTCGAAGCTGCCGGCCTCCTGGGCGGCGCGCACCCGGGTGGCGACGGAAGGGCGGGGGTCCTCGGCCCACAGCCGCCAGGGCCGGGGTTCGAAGGCGTCGCGCACGGCGGCGGCGAGTTCGGCCTCGCCCTCGGGACCGGCCGGGAAGCGGGCGAGCACGGGGGCGGCGAGGGCGCGCAGCGCCTCGTCCTCGTCGCGCAGCGCCAGCTCGTCCAGGGCCCAGGCCCAGTTGCTGCCGATGGCCGCGTAACGGCGCAGCAGAGCGAGGGCGTCCCGCCTGCCGTAGGAGGCGAGGTGGCCGAGGACGGCGAGGGCGAGCCCGGTACGGGACTCCTCGGTGTCCAGGACGTCCTCGGGTTCGAAGAGGTGGGCCTCGACGGCGTCGAGCTCGCCGTTGAGGTCGAGGTAGAGGCGGGCGTAGTAGAGGGAGCGGTTCTCCACCTGCCAGTCGTGGCGTGGGTCGCGCAGCACGCAGTGGTTCAGTGCCTCGAGCGCCTCGGCGCGCGGGGCGGTGAGCGCGTGCAGTGTGCCGTCGCCGCGGCCCCGCTGGAGCAGGCCGAGCAGCGTACCGCTGGGCGCTATGACCGGATCGAACATGGGAAACAGCCTCACATCAAGCGTCGACGCAACCGGGGTGCAACCGTGGTGCCTGGGTTACCTGGCCGCGTGACAACACGTCGGAGCGCCCGCCGTCTCTTGCTTGCTGTGAACCATCTTCCTCTGCCTCTCGTCGGTGGCCCATGCGGACCGGTCACGGTCCGCGCGGTGCGGCAACACCTGCCCAGCCGTCGCGTCCGTGAATCACGACGTCATGATGGCTCGCTGGTCCTGCTGCCGCGACCGTATTTCCGGCGGCCCGGTGCCGCCTCCCCCGTCGTTCGGCGTCCTGTCGCGTCCGGGACGGCGCGGGCCGGTGCGGCCCTCGTCCCGAATGGCCAGGAGATTACCGTCAGTTGGCGCCGAAGAGCACGAGAAGTTCGGTCCGGCCGAACATCCGGGCGGTGTCGGCGGCGGACGGCGTGCCCTGGCTCGGGTCGGCGCCGGCGGCCAGCAGGACCTCGATCACCTGGCGCTCGTTCTTGAAGACCGCCCCCGCGAGGGGGGTCTGGCCGCGGTCGTTGACGCGGTCGGCCTCGGCGCCGCGCTCCAGCAGCGCGCGGACCGCGCCGGCGTGGCCGTGATAGGCGGCGAGCATCACGAGGGAGTCGCCGCGGTCGTTGGTGAGGTCGGCGGGGACGCCCGCGTCGACGTACGCGACGAGCTCCTCGGTGCGGCCCCGCCGGGCGAGGTCGAAGATCCTGGTCGCGAGCTCCACGACCTCCGGGTCGGGGGCTTCACTCATCGCCGCATCACCTTTCACTGCCTCCGTGGGGGGTGCCCGTGCGGCGGCCGTGGCGCGGCCGTACGGGTGAATCGCCAGCGTACTGGCTCGGCACGGCACATGACCTGCGCCCGCCGTGGCGAGGATCACCAGGAGCCGTCCGCCACGGGGCCGGGCCTCCCGCCCGGCACGATGCCGAGCAGAGGGGCGGAGGCGCCGGACACACACAAGCGGTGAAACGCCCGGAGATCACCCAGTTGCACCTTTTGTCATATGGATACATTCTGTGATCCTGGAAGAACTCATGGTGACCGTCCCCATCAACCAGGAGAGCTCAAATGATTCTGTCCATCTCAGGCGTGGTCCTGTTCGGCATCATCGTCTTCCTGTTCTTCAGGAAGGACGGCCTCAAGGCTTCCCACGCAACGGTCTCGGCCCTGTTCGGCTTCTACCTGGCGAGCACCGCGATCGCCCCCAGCATCAAAGCGGGCGGCGAGAGCCTGGCGAGCCTCCTCGGCGGAATCAATTTCTGACCCTCCCCTGACCGCCCCGTACCTCCAGGAGACGACGTGGCCCGCCGCCCCCTCCCCCGCATCCTCAAGCGAGGCAGCGCACGGCTCACCGGCACCGGTGCCGTACCGCTCGCCCGCGGCCGGGAGCTGGCCAGGACGGCGGCGGACGGCGCCACCGACGTCCTCCACCCGCTGATCACGGTCACCCGTGGACTGCGCCGGCTGGCCGCGGCCGGACGGCGCAGGTGGGCGGAGACACCGAAGGACCGGCGAGGACCGCTGGTCTTCCTCGTCCTCGCGGTGCTCCTGGTGGTGGGCCTCGCTCCGTACGGGCCGCTGCTCGCCCTCGTGGCACTGATGGCGGCGGCGGCCTGGCACGGCCGCGAGCAGGCGGTGCCGGTGGCGGAGGGCCCCGACGAGGCGCAGGCCGAGCGGCTGCGTGCGCTGTACGACGCGCTCGTCCCCTACTTCACGGCGGCCGGCGACCCCTCCCCCCTCTTCGGGCACGGGGGCGACTGGACGGCGGCCCTGTCCGGATACGAGTTCGACGAGGCGGGCCGGGTCTCCCGGCTGACCGTCCGCTACCCGGCGTACTTCACCGACGGCGAGCCCGAGTCGCGCGCCCGCATCGAGCAGGTGCTGCAGGCCAAGGCCGGCCGGGGGCGCGAATACCACTTCACGTGGGACGAGGAGGGCAACGAGTTGACGCTGTGCGTGCTGCCCCCGCTCCCCACCGACATCACCGCCCAGCGCTTCGTGACCGCGCCGGGCGAACTCGTGCTCGGTTTCACCGATCCCACCGGCGTCCAGCGCACCGTTCCCCTCGACTACGGCGAGGAGCGGCGCGACGAACCCCCGGTGGTGTGGCGCACCGGCCCGCGCTCCACGGAGCCGCACCTGCTGGCCGTCGGCGAGCCCGGCAGCGGCACCACGACCCTGCTGCGGTCCCTCGCCCTCCAGGCGCTCCAGCACGGCGACGTGCTGATCGTCGAGGGCGGCGGCACCGGCGAGTACGCCTGTCTGACGGGGCGCGACGGCGTGCTGGCGGTCGAGTGCGCGCTGGCGGGCGCGGTGGCGAGCCTGCGGTGGGCGACCCACGAGACGGAGCGCCGGCTGATCGCCGCGAACCGCGCCCGGCAGGCCGGGCAGCCCGCGCCGGACGACGTCAGACGCCCCCTGTGGATCTTCCTCGACCGGCCCGTCGCCCTCGGTCACCTGGCCGCGGCCGGCGGGCACGAGGACCCGCTGGCGCTGCTGCAGGTGCCGCTGCGGCACGGCCGCGCGGCGAACGTCACCGTGGTGGTGGCCGAACACGCCGAACACGCCAGACGCGCCGAGCACGCCGAGCACGCCGAATACACGGACGGCCTCGACGCGCTCCCGGAAGCGGTCCTGCGACACACCCGCGCCCGCGTGGTGCTGGGACCGGCCGCCGCCGACCTGCTCACGGCGGTCCTCGGCGCGCCGCCGCACACGACCCCCACCAAGGACGTCCCGCCCGGGCGGGGGTACGCCCGGCTCGGCGCCGGTCCGGTCCACCGGCTGCAGGTGCCGGCCACGCCGGACCCGTACGACGAGGCCACCGGCGAGCGGGAGCGCGAGGCGGTGCTGGCCCTGCTGCCGGCGCGCACGGAGGCCCCGGGGGCGGAGGAGGCCGGACGCCTCACCAAGGACTCCCGGTCCCGCGCGGCCTCGGAACCGGTGGCCGCGGAGGGGTGAGCGCGCCCGTCGTCCTCACGCCACGAAGGTCCGCGGCGGCTCCGTCGTCCCCGGCGCCCCGGTGCGGACCAGGTGCGCGGCGGCGGCCAGCCGGCTCGCCGCCTCCTGGGCCACCGCGCCGCCCACGGTGAACGGCAGCCGGACATAGCCCTCGAAGGCGCCGTCCACCCCGAAGCGGGGTCCCGAGGGGACCCGGACCCCGGCCCGCTCCCCCGCCTCCGCCAGTCGCGAACCGGACAGTCCGCCGGTGCGGACCCACAGGGTGAGGCCCCCGTGCGGCACCTCGAACTCCCAGTCGGGCAGCTCTCGGCGCACCGCCGCGACCAGGGCGTCGCGGTTCTCGCGGGCCTGGACGCACCGCTGAGCGACGGCCCGTTCCCAGCCTCCCGTGCTGAGCAGCCAGTTGACGGCGAGCTGTTCGAGGACGGGGGTGCCGAGGTCGGCGTAGGCACGGGCCGCGATCAGGCTGCGGATGACGTCGGGCGCGGCCCGCACCCAGCCGATGCGCATGCCCGCCCAGAACGCCTTGCTGGCGGAGCCGACCGTGATGACGGTCGAGCCCGCCGGGTCGAAGCCGCACACCGGGCGCGGCAGCGCGGTCCCCTCGTCGAGGACGAGCTCGCTCATCGTCTCGTCGACGACGACCACGGTGCCCGCCGAACGCGCCAGTTCCACCAGGCGGCGCCGCTGGTCCTCGTCGGCGAGCGCGCCGGTGGGGTTGTGGAAGTCGGCGACCACGTAGGCCAGTCGCGGCGCCGCCTCGCGCAGCACCTGCCGCCAGCGCTCCAGGTCCCAGCCGGTGAGCCCCTCGGCCATGGCGACGGGCACCAGCCGGGCCCCCGCCGCGCGCATCAACTGCAGGATGTTGGCGTAGGAGGGGGACTCCACCGCGATCCGCTCGCCGCGTCCCGCGAAGAGGTGGCAGATGGCGTCGATCGCGCCCATCGCGCCGGTGGTGACCATGATCTGCTCGGGCATGGTGGGGATGCCGCGCGCGGTGTAGCGCTCGGCGAGCATCGCGCGCAGCGCGGGCAGCCCGGCCGGGTAGTCGCCGTGCGTGTGGGCGTAGGGCGGCAGTTCCTCCAGGGCGCCCCGGACGGCGCGGGTGAGCCAGGGCTCGGGGGCGGGCAGCGCGGCGGTGCCGAGGTCGATGAGCGAGCCGAGCGCCTCGGGCGGCAGCGGTTCGAGGCCCCGCGCGGGCAGCGGGTTCCCCGCGGGCACGGCGGTCCAGCTCCCCGCTCCCCTGCGGGACTCCAGGAAGCCCTCGTTGCGCAGTGCCTCGTAGGCGGCGGCGACGGTGGTGCGGCTCACCGAGAGGGCCAGCGCGAGTTCCCGTTCGGCGGGCAGCCGGGCGGCGACCGGAACCCGGCCCTCCAGGACCAGCAGCCGGATGCCGTCGGCGAGGGCACGGTAGGCGGGCGGGCGGCGGGTGCCGGGACCGGCGGGCCGGTCCTGCTGGGAGCCGAGCTGCCGGGCGAGCTGAGCCGCGCCGACCGCGGACGTCCACTTCACCATGACAAGCGGTCCACCTTCCTGGAATTGGCCCTGGATGGTTCGATTCCCCGAGCCACAGAGTGGCACGCGCCGGTCCACTGCAACCACCCGGGGGCTTCCCTTGTCCGCCTCTTTGCCCGCTCCTTCCGATCCTCCCGTGGGTTCCGTCCCCTCCGAGCCGCCCCGTCGGCGTCTCGTGCGGCGGCTGACCCAGCTCTACGGCGGCCTCGCGCTGTACGGCGTGAGCTCCGCCCTGCTGGTCTCGGCGGGCCTCGGCATGGAGCCGTGGGGTGTGCTCCACCAGGGGCTGGCGAGGCGGTCCGGTCTCACCATCGGCGAGGTGACGATCGCCGTGGGCGTCGTGGTGCTGCTGCTGTGGATACCGCTGCGGCAGCGTCCGGGCCTCGGCACCGTCTCGAACGTCTTCGCGGTCGGCCTGGCCATGGACGCCACGCTGGCCGTGCTGCCCGCCACGCACGCGCTGTGGGCGCGGATCGCGCTGATGGCCGGCGGGGTCGTCCTCAACGGGCTGGCCACCGGCCTGTACATCGCCGCCCGGTTCGGGCCGGGTCCGCGGGACGGTCTGATGACGGGGCTGCACGCGCGGACGGGCCGGTCGATCCGGCTGCTGCGGACCTGCATCGAGGTCGCGGTCGTGGTGGCCGGATTCCTCCTCGGCGGCACGGTCGGCGTGGGCACCGTGCTGTACGCGCTGGCCATCGGCCCGCTGGCGCAGCTCTTCCTGCGGCTGTGCGCCGTCCCGGCCTCGCCCCGGGGAGGCACCGTCGTCGCCGCCGGTACCCCCCGGCGCGCCATACTGCGGCGGTGACCCCCGCGACACGCCACCCCTATCTCGACCACCGCGGCCCGCTCGCCTTCGCCCACCGGGGCGGGGCCGCCGACGGCCTGGAGAACACCGCCGCCCAGTTCCGGCGGGCGGTGGCGGCCGGCTACCGCTATCTCGAGACGGACGTGCACGTCACGGCCGACGGCCGCCTCGTCGCCCTGCACGACGCGACCCTGGACCGGGTCACGGACGGCGTGGGCCGGATCGCGGAGTTGCCCTGGTCGCAGGTGCGCCGGGCACGCGTGGCGGGCGGCGAGCCGGTCCCCCTGTTCGCGGACCTGCTGGAGGAGTTCCCCGAGGTCCGCTGGAACGTCGACTGCAAGGCGGAGTCCGCCTTGCTCCCGCTGCTCGACCTGGTCGGGCGGGCCGGGGCCTGGGACCGGGTGTGCCTCGGCTCCTTCTCCGAGGCCCGGGTGGCCAGGGCCCAGCGGCTGGCCGGACCCCGGCTCGCGACCTCGTACGGCACCCGTGGGGTGCTCGGGCTGCGGCTGCGCTCGTGGGGGCTGCCCGCCGCCGTGCGCCGTTCGGCGGTCGCCGTCCAGGTGCCCGAGCGGCACGGGCGCGTCCCCGTGGTCGACGCCCGGTTCGTGCGGAGCGCGCACGCGCGGGGACTGCAGGTGCACGTGTGGACGGTGAACGAGGCGGAGCGCATGCACCGCCTGCTGGACCTCGGCGTCGACGGCCTGATGACCGACCGTCTCGAGGTACTGCGCACGGTCCTCGAGGAACGGGGCGCCTGGACCTGAGCCCCCGCGGCGCGGCGTGTTTCCGCGCGCCGGGGGAACTCGTCGGCGACCGGATTTAGCGCTCCGGGGCAAAGGGCGGTAGTGTACGCGTTTGGCCTGCCAGGCGTACCGTTACTGCGCGTCAGAGAAGACGCAACGCTGGGTGACATCTGCGAGCAGATGTGACAAACCGGGCGCCGTTGGGTACTGCATGGGGAGACAAGGCTGCGGCTACGACGGCGACGCATGACCCGAAACGGGACACGGGACGGGAATCTTTACCGCCGACCGGACGTTGACCGGATGACGACGACAGCGACACCTGTCCTGTGGGCGACAAGCCCGGGAGGCACGATTCATGAGTGAGCGAGCTCTTCGCGGCACGCGCCTCGTGGTGACCAGCTACGAGACGGACCGCGGCATCGACCTGGCTCCGCGCCAGGCCGTGGAGTACGCATGCGAGAAGGGGCATCGATTCGAGATGCCCTTCTCGGTCGAGGCGGAGATCCCGCCGGAGTGGGAGTGCAAGGTCTGCGGGGCCCAGGCACTCCTGGTGGACGGTGACGGCCCGGAGGAGAAGAAGGCCAAGCCCGCCCGTACGCACTGGGACATGCTGATGGAACGGCGCACTCGCGAGGAGCTCGAAGAGGTCCTCGAGGAGCGGCTGGCCGTCCTGCGGTCCGGTGCGATGAACATCGCGGTCCATCCGCGCGACAGCCGCAAGTCCGCATGATCCCCACGGGGATCGGGCGGTAGCACAGCGGACACCACACGAGAGCGCGGGTGCCGTACGTGAGAACGTACGGCACCCGCGCTCTCGTGCGTGCGGCGTTCCCCGGGCTCAGGCCAGCCACTCGGCGGTGGCCGGCCGGGGCTCGCGGCAGGGGTGATCGCGCTCAGCCCGTGAGCGGCGGGCGGTCCTCGCCGCCGTCCCGGGGGCCGGGGCGGTCCTCCCTGATGACCTCGCCCTGGACCACCTTGCCGTCGGGCCGGTGCATCCGGGCCTGCTCGAAGGCGTCGCCGAAGGAGCCGGGGACGGTGGCGCGCAGTTTGCGGTCGATCGTGCGCTCCGTGTAGGCGCTCACGGCCTTCTGGACCGGCGGGACCAGCAACAGCAGGCCCACCGCGTCGGAGAGCAGGCCCGGCAGCATGAGCAGCAGACCGGCGAGCATCGTCAGGCCGTTGGCGCCCCCGCTCTGCGGGGGCGCGCCGCGCTGCAGGGACTCGCTGAGATTGCGGAAGGCCCGGCGCCCGGCCCGTTTGACCACCGCCGCGCCGCCCAGGAACCCGGCGAGCAGCAGCAGGAGCACGGCGATGCCCCCTGCCGCGTCCGCGACCAGCAGGAGCAGCCAGATCTCCAGCACCAGCCACGCGGCGAGGCCGAGCGGCAGGAAGGTGCGCAGGCGCGAGCGGCGGGGCCGGGCGGGGGCGGCGGGAGTCGAGGCACCAGACGTCATGGTTCCAGTGTGCCTGGGGCCTGCTCAGAACGGCGTAAGGGGGTGATCAGCCGGAGGACTTGGGCTCCGTGCGCTTGGTGAGCCGGCCGACCCGCTCCCCCACGCCCCAGGAGGTGACCCGCCACAGGGCCTCCACCAGGATGTCGCGGCTCATCTTGGAGTCGCCGAACTCCCGCTCGACGAAGGTGATGGGCACCTCGACCACGTGGTAGCCGGCCTTGACCGCGCGGCGGGCGAGGTCGACCTGGAAGCAGTAGCCCTGGGAGGCCACCTCGTCGAGGCCGAGGCCCTCCAGGGTCTCGCGGCGGAACGCGCGGTAGCCGCCGGTGATGTCGCGCAGCGGCAGGTCGAGGGCGAGCCGGGAGTAGAGGCTGCCGCCGCGGGAGATGATCTCGCGGGAGCGGGGCCAGTTGACGACACGGCCGCCGGGCACCCAGCGGGAGCCGAGCACCAGGTCCGCGTTCTTGAGCGCGGTGAGCAGCCGGGGCAGTTCCTCGGGCTGGTGCGAGCCGTCGGCGTCCATCTCGATCAGTACGCCGTAGTCGTGCTCCATGCCCCAGCGGAAGCCCGCGAGGTAGGCGGCGCCGAGGCCCTCCTTGCCCTTGCGGTGCAGCACCTGGACGTGGTCGTCCTCGGCGGCCAGTTCGTCGGCCAGCTTGCCGGTGCCGTCGGGGCTGTTGTCGTCGGCCACAAGGACGTGCGCCTCGGGAACGGCCTTGCGCACCCGGCCGACGATGGCCCGGATGTTCTCCGCCTCGTTGAAGGTGGGGATGATCACCAAGGCCGTGCCGAGCGGGCCGAACCGTCTTCCCTGGGCTCCCGCCTCGGGGGTCCCCTCGCCGTCGTTCACTGCATCCCCTTCATGTCCGTACGCAGGGCACCACCATAGTGGCCACTGCCTGGAAGGACGCGACAGCACAGGCCCACGGGGGTGTCGGCCGGACAGAAAGTGGGTAGGGGTGCGCGTCCTCAGGTGTCGTCCACCCGTTCCGGGCCGCTTCCGCGACCGTCGCGGGCAACGGGTTGGGGGCCCGGCGGCCCTTCGGGCCGACCTGGGAACCGCTGGCTGCGGATCGACCGAAAGCCGTTGTCTACTGAGCGGCCGGACCCCACCCGGGTCGCACCTGCCGGCCGGGCACGAAACATTCCCTCGCCGTGGCGCGGACGCTGGGCCTGGCTCCCGGTGGCGGCGCGCCGGGGGCGCGCCATCCCTGACCCAGCGGGCTCCGGCGACCTCTCGGACGTTCTCCGGCCGGACGTGACGGTGGTGGACCCGGCAGAACCTACCGGCCCCCGGCGGCTCACTGTCAACACCCGTCCCACCTGCGGCTTCGCGGTCCCGCCGCAGGTCAGCGGGGAGGAAACGCAGGTCGCGCCGCAGCGTGCGGGGCGGGCCGCGGCACCCGGGCGCCCGGGGAGATCACTCGCCCGGCCGTACGAACACCGTCCGCCCGCCGACCACGGTCCGCAGGCAGAGCGGCAGGTCGCGGCCGGGGGTGAGGGCGGGCAGGCCGGGGGTCCCGGAGCGGGGGTCGGTGGACCAGCGGGCGACCCTGTCGTCGGGGGCCTGGACGATCAGTTCCCCGGTGCGCCAGACGGCGTAGTCCGCGGGGGCGCCGGGCACCAGGACGCCCGCGTCGTCGCGGCCGACGGCCCGCCAGCCGCCCCGGGTGTGCGCCGTGAACGCGGCACGCACCGAGACGCGGTGTTCCGGGGTGCGGTGGAAGGCGGCCGCGCGGACCGTGCCCCAGGGGTCGAGCGGGGTGACGGGGCTGTCGGAGCCGAGCGCCAGGGGCACTCCGGCGCGCAGCAGGGCGGCGAAGGGGTTGAGGGTGCGGGCCCGTTCGGCTCCCAGTCGGTGCGCGTACATGCCGTCCTCGCCGCCCCACAGGGCGTCGAACGCGGGCTGCACGGAGGCGGTGAGGCCGAGTTCGGCGAAGGCGGCGACCGTCTCGGGGGTGAGCATCTCGGCGTGTTCGACGCGGTGCCGGGCGGCCCGCACGCGGGCGAGGCCGACCTTCTCGGCGGCGGCGCGGACGCCCTCGACCACCGTGGTGACGGCGGCGTCGCCGATGGCGTGGAACCCCGCCTGGAGGCCCGCCTCGGTGCAGGCCACGACGTGCGCGGCGACGGAGGCGGCGTCCAGGTGGGCGGTGCCGCGGTGGGCGGCGTCGGCGTACGGCTCGTGCAGGCAGGCGGTGTGCGAGCCGAGGGCGCCGTCGACGAAGAGGTCGCCGGCGGCTCCCCTGGCGCCCAGTTCGCGCGCCCTGGCCACGCCTTCCTCGCCCTGTTCGGCCCAGTAGCCCACCACGCGGGGGCCGGCTTCCTCGGCGGCGAGCCGGAGCAGTCCGGTGAAGTCCTCCTCGGAGGAGATCTCCGGGCCGCCGCACTCGTGGACCGAGCCGATGCCCAGCGAGGCCGCGTGGGCGAGTGCGGCGCGCTGGGCCTCGGTGCGCTGGGCGGACGTGAGCGCGCCCAGGGCGAGAGCGCGTACGGCGTGGTGGGCCTCGCCGGTGAGCGGGCCGTCGGCGTACCCGTCGAGGCCGGTGACACCGGGGGTCAGGTCGAGCAGGGCGGTGGTGACGACGGCGGAGTGGACGTCGATGCGGGAGAGGTAGAGCGGGCGGCCGCCGGCGGCCTCGTCGAGTTCGGCACGGGCCGGGGGCCGGCCCTGGGGCCAGCGGGCCGCGTCCCAGCCGTGCCCGAGCAGGACGCGGTCGGCGGGGTGGGCGGCGGCGAACGCGCGGACCAGGGCGAGGGCCGCGTCCAGGGTCGGGGCGGCGGACAGGTCGAGCCCGGTGAGGGCGAGGCCGGTGGCGGTGGTGTGGACATGTGCGTCGGTGAACGCGGGGGTGACGAGTGCGCCGTCGAGGTCGACGGTCTCGTCGACGCCGTCCGCGAAGGCGTCGGCGGCACCCTCGGAGCCGACCCAGGCGACCTTGCCGCGTTCGACGACCATCGCGGTCGCGAACGGGTCGGCGGGGCTGTGGACCTCGCCGCGGCGGAGGAGGACGGTCTGCGGGTCGGGGGTGCGCTCACTCATGCGTAACAGTGTCGCGCGGCCCCCGGACGGGGCGGACCTCGGGTGGCCGTCGGCGCACGCGGGCAGCGGCGGGTCAGATGCGGGGCGGGCGCGCCTCGTACGGAGTGGACAGGACGACCGTGGTGCGGGTGGAGACACCGGCCAGGGTCCGCACGCGGGCCAGCAGCTCCTCCAGTTCGTGCGGGGTGGCGACGCGCACCTTGAGGATGTAGTTCTCCTCGCCCGCGACGCTGTGGCAGGCCTCGATCTCGGGGACGTCGGCCAGCCGGTCCGCGATGTCGTCGGGAGCGCTGGGGTCGAAGGGCTTCACGGAGATGAACGCGGTCATCGGCAGTCCCACCGCCTCCGGGTCGACGACGGCGGCGTAGCCGCGGATGACCCCGCGCTGCTCCAGCCGGCGCACGCGCTGGTGCACGGCCGACGTGGACAGGCCCGTGGCCTTGCCCAGGTCGGTGTAGCTCATCCGCCCGTCCTTGACGAGCAGCTGCACGATCTGTCGGTCCAGCTCCTCCATGGCGCAAGAACCTACAGTGCCGCCGATCACCCGGGACAGCTCGGCGGCGCAGGTCATGCCGGTTCGTGACCTGCGCCGGGTCCGGTACGCGCGGGCGGGCGTGTCCCGGACGGAACCTCGTCACGGCATCTGCGGGCGGCATGTGACGAACGCCACAATTCCCGGACAGGCTTCGTGATGTCCTCGTGATTACCCGGCGGGCGGGGCGGGAAGTGCTTGCTGTGGTCGAGGCCGTAGCGCCTGATCGGCCCAGCCCTAGGGGGAGAATCCCATGCAGAGTGTGAAGCGCCCTGGCCGTTCCGTGCCCAAGCGGCTCAAGTCCGTGAGCGAGCCCGAGCCGGAGGGCGTCGAACCGGACGACGAGTTCGACGCGTACGACACGTTCGAGATGTACCGGGTCGTCTGCCCGGACTGCGCGCAGCCCATCGCGCTGCTCGCCGACGAGGAGGTCCTGCCCGAGCACGCGCTGTGCGCCTCGCCGTGGAACCCCTTCGGACTCACCGTGTGCGCCGGCACGGGCCGCCCGGCGGACGAGGCCCGCCCCGCGGACGAGTCCCTGCGGCCGCAGCAGCAGGAGACGGCTCTCCTGCTGACCCTGCCCCAGGGCCTCGACTGGCGCACGCAGCCCTTCTCCCACGTCGGAGGCCCGGGCTCCCGCCCGATCAGCGTCCCGTCGATGCGCCGAGAGGCCGCCTGACCGCCGTACCGCGGCGGGGACGGAACCAGGTACCGCCCGTACAGGTGAGGTGACCCGTACGGGCCCGGTGGTGGACACACGGGCGAATGTCCGGGGCGGTGACCCGGCCGTCCGCTCGCGCGTTTGCCCGGTATGACCCCCACGTCCTCAGTGACCGGCCATCGCCGACGGGTGTTTCTGCCGGTCCCGGCCGCATCGGTTCCGCCTGCCCCTCCTCAGCCGCAGGACCCTCCCATCTACCGCGCCCTGATCCGCGCCTGGGCCGACCGCGGCCGCACCCTCCCCGGCCGCCACGACCCGGAGTGGACCCGTCTGACGGCGCCCCCGCGCAGCACGGCCCCGGGCGCCTACGAGGCAACGTGGGTTCCCCCGGCCGTCCCGCGCGAGCCCGGGGGCACGGTGCACGGCTCGGGGCGGGTACGGCAGCCCGAACCGGCCGCCGTTCCGCCGCGTTCCTGACGGCTCCGTTCGCCCCGGGCACGAGCGGCCCCGCCCGGTGCCGTCTCAGTCGCGCGCGCCCGCGCCCCGCCGCGCCGCGGCGGGCGCCGGATGCGCGGGCTCCAGTTCCTCGATGGCCCGCAGTGTGCCCCCGAGCATCTTCGCCAGCAGCTCCCGCAGCCTCTCCCGGGGCAGTCCGGGGCGGTCGATCCAGTCGAGGGTCGCGCCCTCGACGCTGCACAGCCAGGCGAGCAGTCCCATGCGCGCGAGCGGGGCGATCCGCCCGGGGCCGTAGGCGCCCTCGGCGATCGCCTGGATCATGGCCTCGCGGACACCGTCCCGGATCTCCTGGACCTGGGCGTCGAAGCCGACGCCGCCGCTGACGATCGCGCGGTACGCGGCCTGGTTGTGCTCGGCGTAGCGGAGATAGCCGTCGAGGGTACGGTGCAGCCGTTGCGTGGGCGGCAGGTCCTGCCCCTCGGCGGCGCGCGTGACCAGGCCGGCGACCGAGTCCTCGATGATCGCCAGGTAGTAGCCGCGTTTGGACTCGAAGTAGTAGTAGATCAGCCCCTTGGCCACCTGCGCGTGACGGGCGATGTCGTCCATCGAGAGCGCGTCGTAGGACGTGTCGGAGAACAACGTGCGGCCGATGGCGATGAGTTCGGCGCGACGCGCCACGGAACGGTCGGTCCCGCGCGCCCGGGGGCGTGCGGTGTCGCGCTGCTGACTGTGCGTCAATTTCGGCCCATGTCTGAAGCGGTCGGGCGGGACAGCGGCAGTATGGCAGAGCCACCCCGCCCGCATGTTCGACTCCGATCACCGGACCACGATCGGGGGCCGGTTCGCCGCGCGGCGCTCCCTTGGACCGGAGCGGGCCGAGCTGCGCTCGGAGCGGGCCCAGTCGCGTGGACAGCGGGCCGAGTCACGTGGACAGCGGGCCGCGCCGCGTTCAGAGCAGGCCGAGTTGCGTGACGAGCATCGCGAGGACGACGACGAGCGTCCAGCCGAGGACGTGCTCGAGGTGGGCGGGGCGCTCGTCCTTCGGCCCGCCGGTGCGGGCGTGCGGGCGGGCGGCGGCGGCGGCGGCAGACAGTGCGGTCATGGCTTCTCGCAGGTGATTTCTTCGTGCGGCGGACACGGACTTTCCCCCCACCGTGCAGTCCACCATGCCACCGGATGCGGCGGGCGCTGCCGAGAGCTTGCTCACAGGCCGCGCCCGCCGGCCGCGTGGCGCCGGCCCGCCCCCGCGGTCAGCCCTGCCAGGAGGGCAGCATCGACAGCGCCCGGGAGCGCTGGGCGACGAGCGCCTCGTACGTTCCGTCGCGCTCGGCGAAGCGGTGCCCGAGGACCCCCTCGACGAGGATCTCGCGCGGGGTGGGCTCCTGCGCCAACAGGTCCATGACCTCGCCGAGGTAGTCGTCGAGCGGCAGTGCGTTCGGGTTCACCTTCTCCTGGCCCGCCGAGGCGACGGCGGGCGGGACGAGTTCGACGACGTCGACACCGGTGCCCTCGAGCTGGGCGCGCAGTGCCTCGGAGTAGGCGTGCACGGCGGCCTTCGAGGCGGCGTAGCCGGGCATGGGCGGGAAGGGCAGGAACGCGATGCCGGAGGTCACGGTGACGAAGGTGCCGGCGCCCCGTCCGACCAGGTGCGGGGTGAAGGCGTCGAGGACCCGGACGGTGCCGAGGAGGTTGGTCTCGACGGTCGTCCGGGTCGTCTCGAAGTGCGCGGGGTCGCGCAGGTCCTCCATGACCATGACGCCGGACATCGTCACGACGGTGTCCAGTTCCGGGTACCGGGCGAGCACGGTGTCCCGGGCCCCGGCGACGGACGTGTCGTCGGTGACGTCGAGGACGACCGTGCCGAAGCCCTCCGCGGCGAGTTCCTCAAGAGCGCTCGGGTTGCGGCCGGCGACGGCCACGGTGCCGCCGGCCGCGGCGAAGCGGCGGGCGAGCCCGCGTCCGATGCCGGAGGTGCCGCCGACGACGAGAACGGTGCGGTCGGAGAGATCCACGGGATCCTCCCTTTCGTGCGGGGCGCCACCCGCCGGGGGCGGTGGCGCGAGGGGTTCGGTACGGGGGCCGTCCATCCGGGACGGACGGCACGGAACGAGTCTGGGCGGGCCGCCCCGGAGGTGGCAGAGCCCTCGTTCTCCCTGGTCCCGACAGGGCCCCCCTCGTGGCCCGCACCCGGCGTTACCGTGTCGGTATGGGTGGCACGAAGGACGAGGAATCCGGCAATCGGCTCGGCGCGTATCTGCGCGCCCGGCGCGAGCTGGTCACCCCCGAGCAGGCGGGACTGCCGCCCGGTGGCACCCGGCGGGTGCCCGGGCTGCGCCGCGAGGAGGTCGCCCTGCTCGCCGGGATCAGCCCGGACTACTACCTGCGCCTGGAACGGGGCCGGGACCGCAACCCCTCCTCCCAGGTCCTCGAGTCCCTCGCCCGCGTCCTGCGGCTCGACGAGGTGGAGCGGACGTATCTGCTCGGCCTCACGGCCGCACGCCCGCGCGCCGCGCGGCCCCGGCGGCCCGAGCGGGTGCCGGCCCGGGTGCACGAGCTGCTCGCGCACCTGACGATTCCCGCGTTCGTCGAGGGGCGCGCCTTCGACGTCCTGGCGTCCAACCCGATGGCCGTGGCGCTCTCGCCCCGGCTGCGGCCCGGTGAGAACCGGCTGCGCTCCCTGCTCCTCGACCCCGAGGAGCGGGCCTTCCAACGGGACTGGGAGAAGGCGACCGCCGGCATCGTGGCCGCCCTGCGCACCACCGTCGGGGACGACACCGACAACCCGCGGTTCGTCGAACTCGTGGGCGAACTGGCCCTGTCCAGTCCGCGGTTCCGCACCCTGTGGGCCCGGCACGACGTGCGCACCCTGGAGGGCGGCACGGCCACGGTCGACCACCCCACGGTCGGTGAACTGCGCCTGCACCGCGACAAACTGCCCGTCGGCGGGGTTCTCCTTGTCCTCTACTACCCGGACAAGGACAGCGACAGCGACGAGAAGCTGCGGCTCCTCGCCTCCCTGTCGGCCACGCGCACCCCGCGGGCCGCCGAAGCCGGGTCCGCCGACGCGGAGTCCGCCGGGCCGACGCCCTAGCGGGCCGGAGTGATACCGCCGGAATCCTTTGGCGGGTTGCCCCGAAGGGGATATTGGCGACATCCGGCGTGAACCCCGCGTCAATCGCTGCACGTAGCGCACAGCGTCGAGAAGCAATCGCCGGTCGATCCCGCACACCCTGACGAGGGGTACCATCTGGCGGATACGCGCCCGCCCGAGTGGCGCTCGCCCCGATATCCTCCGCACCGGCCCTCGGGGGCCATCTCCCCTGATTTCACGGTGCAGTTGGCCTTGGGTGATCATGGTAACGTCCTCATTCGAAAGGACAGTGCCACCTGAAAGGGAAATCGTGAACACGGAGAAAATCGCCACTCGCCGTCTCTCGCTCGAAGAGGTGACGAAGCTCGGCGTGAAGGACAGAATCTTCGTTTCCGCCGACACGGCCGAGCTCAAACTTCCCGACTGCTATGTCCCTGCCTTTCTGACCAAGCCCGGTGAGGATTTCGAGGGCGGCGCGATCACGGCGCGCACCATATTCCAGGAAGAAGTCACCTGCCTTCCGGACGACGAGAACGAAGCCGGAATCCACGTGGCCGACGAGAACGGCTCGGAGACCGTCGAGGTCCTCCAGTCCGCCGGTGTCGTACTGGACTTGGCGCTTTTCGTCCCTGGCGGGGACAAGGGGTCGCTCAGTGCCCTCTACGCCGCGGCCCGGCAGGCGTTCGGCGCCGACATCGTGCAGATCTGGCGGCAGGGCCTCAAGGAGGTCCCCGACGTGAAGGTCGACATCTTCGAGGAGCAGGTTCCCCGGGGACGCAAGGGAGGCGACAACCCCAAGCGTGACCGTCGCGCGATCGACACCTACCCCACCCGCGCGGACTTCATCGAGTTCTCGGCGGGGTGGAAGCCGGTCGTCGAGGTGCACAAGCCGGTCGTCGACGACACCCCGACCATCTGAGGCGGTCATATCGGGACGTCCGCCACGCCCGTACCCTCCGGCACGCCGATCGACCGGTGTCCCCTCCCGCGAGAGATCTCGTGGAGGGCACACCGGTCGATCGGTCGACGGCGGACCCGATCGGGACGGCGGACCCGATCGGGACGGGAATCTCACTCAGGCCGGCGTGCCTCGGCGGCGCACCTGGTCCTCACACCCCCACGCTCGCGAGAGCGCGCTGTGCCTCCGGCGTCGGACGGGCCGGGAAGTACAGATAGCAGACCCCGCCGGAACCACCCTTGACCTGGCCGTTGGCGTCGTAGCGCTTGGTGCGCAGCCAGATGTTCTCGAATTCGCGGCGCCGGTAGACGCGGCGCACCTCGGCGTCGCCGGGCGCGGCGGGGTCGTTGGCGATGACGTCACCCTCGGCGGTGAAGCCGATCACGGTCATCAGGTGTCCCGCGGTGCCGTAACCGGCGCCCGTCAGCTCCTCCTTGAGGAAGGACTGCGAGGTGATGACCGGGATGCCCGCGGCGACCAGCGTCTCGACGTCGTTGAGCGAGGTCAGCCGGGTCACCACCCCCTGCATGTCCGGGTAGGTCGCCGCATAGGCCGCGTTGAAGGGCCAGTTGCCACAGCCCTCGTACTGGTGGTCGAAGGTGTAGCGGGCCGCGTGGCAGACCTGGGGATCGGCGTACGACGGGTCCACCCAGGCGAGTTGCCCGGCCGTCGGCCTTCGGCCCCAGTACTCGATGATCATCTGCGAGGAGGTGGGGCTGCACCAGGCCTCGCCGCCGTTGTCGTACTGCGGGTACTGGCCCTTGTGGATCTCCTGGGAGTAGCGCGGGACCCGGAGTTCCCCGGCGTACCCCGGCGTGGAGGCCGGCACCGTGAAACGGTCGGGGACGTCCGAGCCCATGGCGCCGAGCCGCCACACGGTGGGCGTCTTCTCGGTGCCGGGCGCACGGTACAGGGTGAGGCGCAACCGGTAGGAGGCGAGGCGCAGCCCGCTCGCGGCGTCGTCGACGGCGAGGGTGTCGGTCCAGACGCTGCTCCTGCCGTCGCTCTGGTCGTCCACGGAGGTGCGGCGGATGTCCTCGTCGCCGGCCGCCCAGCGCCCCATCACGTACCAGGGGGTGTCGGTGCCGTCGGAGTAGCGGGCCGAGACCTCGGTCTGGATCCAGGTGCCGGCCGGGGTCCGCGCGTTCCAGGAGGCGATGAGCTCGGTGGCGGGCACGGCCAGGGTGTGGGCCCGGGAGGTCCAGGTGGCGTACTCCCAGGCGGAGGTCCGGCCGGTGTGCGGGTCGGTGTAGTCGGTGCGGCCCGCGGGGGCGTCGAGCACCAGGCCGGGGCGGACACCGGCGAGGACGCGGGTGCCCTTGGCCGTGCCGGAACGCCAGTCGGTGACGGAGGTCCAGGCGTGATGGTCCACGGTGGGTGCGGGCTTCGTTCTCGTCGGACGGTGGAAGGGGGCGGCGGCCACGGGGGCCGTCGCGCCGGCCGCGGCGGCGACGGCCACCGCGGCGGTGAGGAGGGTACGGCGGGAGGGCTGGGAAGATCCGGTCATGTGTGTCTACCCCCGAGTGTCCTTGGGTCCTTGGACGGTGGTGGGACGCGAGTGGGCCAACTATGGCCGCCGCGGCGGGACGCCTGCCAGCATTCCGGCGCTTCGGCGCGCCACCACTATTGGTCTCGACCTCCGGCAGGAGAGGATGGTCCCGTCAATCTCTGCCGGTACTCGGCGTTCGGGGCTCGTCATTCAGCAGCTCGTTTCCTCGGTGCGCCGCACACCGCCCTCGTGCGGGGACGTGCGGCTCCTCGGCGTGGACGGGCACGCGGGGTCCGGGAAGAGCACGTTCGCGGGGCGACTGGCCGAGGCACTGGGCGGGGCACCGGTGCTGCACCTCGACGACATCGCCACCCACGCGGAACTCTTCGACTGGACGGGGCGGCTGCTGCGCGAGGTCCTCGCACCGCTGCGCGAGGGCCGCACGGCGCACTACCGCCCGTACGACTGGCGTGCGCGCCGCTTCGGACCGGCGCGCGCGCTGCCGCCCGCTCCCGTGGTGCTGCTCGAGGGGGTCGGCGCCGGACGCCGGGCCCTGCGCCCGCATCTGGCGCTGCTGCTGTGGATGGAGCTGCCGGCCGAGGAGGCCTGGCGGGCCGGCCGGGAGCGGGACGGCGAGGAGCAGCGGGAGTTCTGGGACGGTTGGATCCCGGCGGAGCGCCGGCACTTCGCCGAGGACCCCTCACGACCGCACGCCGATCTGCTGGTGCGGCGGACGCGCGAGGGGATCCGGTCCGGGTCCGGGTCCGCGGCCGGCACCGGAGCCGGGTCCGAAGCCGCGTCCGTGTCCGGGTCCGAATCCGCGTCCGGCGAAAAATATCTGGTGCTGCCGGGGCCCGCGGGGACCTGGTGACAGGGGATTCCCTCACGGAGGGTGACGGATCGTCAGCGGTGTGCTGATTCAGTGAAGGGCCAGCTCATCGACGTGTGCGCCCGGCCCTCCGCACCGCTTGACCGGGGCGCCGCACACGTCCTACGTTGCCCATGTGCGGTTCCGCGGAGCCGCCCTCGCGCGCGAAGCCCCCGGTTGTTCCCCCGTGATCGGGGGCTTCGTCCTGTCCGCGGGCGCCTTGCCGTGTGCCGAGCGACGCCCCGCGCTCACTCACCGTCACCGGCGCGTGTGCGCCCCCGTGCTCCCACCTCGTCCGAAGGCCCCGACGGCACCCTTCGGCGGGCGGCTGCCCCGCAGGTACGATGCCCTCGGCGTGACCGGGCCCGCCTGGTCGCACCACTGCAACTCCGGTCCGCGGTACAGCGGTTCGAGGACTGCCGACGGGCACCTGCCCGGCGGTGAACCATCGGGGGCACGGTTTGTGGGGGACGTGATGGACTTCGGCACGCAGGGCCCCGAGGCTCCGGCCGACCTCGCCTGGCTGCGCGGCGTGGACGCCTACACCATGGGCGCCTACCCACAGGCGGAGGAGGAGTTCCGGGCCGCGGTACGGATGGACCCCGGGATGGCGGACGGCTGGCTCGGCCTGCACGCGCTGCGCGTCGACACGACGACCGCCCTGCTGCGGATGTTCCACCACCGGGAGCGCTTCGGGGAGCAGCGGGCCCGGCACCGGCGCACCTTCAACTCCTGGTACTGGCTGGGCTGGTGGGTGCAGCCGGTGCTGGAGAGCCCCCGCGATCTGCTGCTCGCCCACGCCTCGCACTGGCTGGACGGGCGGCACGTGCCCGAACTCGACCGGGCCCTCGCGGGGCTGCCGCCCATCGACACCGACCCCCAGGTCCGCTTCCTGCACGCCTGCCGGGCCTATCTGGTCAAGGACTGGGAGCAGCTGGTCCGGCACACCGACCCGCTGATCGACGACACCCTCCTCGGCATCGAGGCGGGGTTGTTCGGCGGCATGGCGCGGGTGCGGCTGGAGATGTTCGGGCAGGCCGAGCCGCTGCTGTCGGCCGCGCTGATGCGGTGCCGCAGCGAGCAGCCGCAGCGCAAGGAACTGCGGTACTGGCTCGCGCGGGCACATGAGGGCACGGGCCGTTCGGCGGCCGCGCTGCCCCTGTACCGGGCGGTGCACCGGGTGGACCCGGCGTTCATGGACACCTCGGCCCGGCTCGCGGCGATCTCCGAGGGGGACGGGTACGAGGACGCGACCGGTCTCGCGGCGATCACGCTCGCCGGCCTCGGCCAGGACCTGCTGGACGGCCCGGACGGACTCGACGCCGCCGACCCGCTGTACGGCGCCGGCGCGGAGGGCTGGGACCTGCGGACCGCCCCCGAGCCCGAGCCGCCCACCGTTCCGGCCGCCCCGGTCGTCGCGGCGCCGGCCGCCGACGCGGCCCGGGAACGGACCGGAACGGGCACGTCCTCGCTGCCGGCCGGGCCCACCGATTCCGCGCTGCTGGCGCAGGCACTCGCCGAGCTGGAGCGGATGGTCGGCCTGGAGCCGGTGAAACGCCAGGTCAAGGCGTTGTCGGCGCAACTCAACATGGCGCGGCTGCGGGCCGGTCAGGGGCTGCCCGTGCAGCCGCCGAAGCGGCACTTCGTCTTCTCGGGTCCCTCCGGCACCGGGAAGACGACGGTGGCGCGCATCCTCGGCCGGGTGTTCTACGCGCTCGGGCTGCTCGGCGGCGACCACCTGGTGGAGGCGCAGCGGGCGGACCTCGTAGGCGAGTACCTCGGGCAGACGGCCGTGAAGGCCAACGAGCTGATCGACTCGGCGATCGGCGGTGTCCTCTTCGTCGACGAGGCGTACGCCCTGTCCAATTCCGGCTACGGCAAGGGCGACGCGTACGGCGACGAGGCGCTGCAGGTGCTGCTGAAGCGGGCGGAGGACAACCGGGACCACCTGGTGGTCATCCTCGCCGGGTACCCGGAGGGCATGGACCGGCTGCTGGCCGCCAATCCCGGGCTGTCCTCGCGGTTCACCACACGGGTGGACTTCCCCTCGTACCGGCCGCTGGAGCTGACGTCCATCGGGGAGGTGCTGGCGGCGGAGAACGGCGACGTCTGGGACGAGGAGGCGCTGGACGAGCTGCGCTCGATCGCCGGGCACGTCGTCGACCAGGGATGGATCGACGAACTGGGCAACGGGCGGTTCCTGCGCACGCTGTACGAGAAGAGCTGTGCCTACCGGGACCTGCGGCTGAGCACGTATCCCGGGGCCCTGTCCCGGGACGACCTCGCCACGCTGCGGCTGCCGGACCTGATGCAGGCGTACGGGGAGGTCCTGTCCGGGCGGAGCCCGCAGGATCCGTCCGCGCTGTAGGACGTCACGGCCCTCACCGGGAGGGCGTGCGCGGGGACGGCGGAGTGTCCGCCGCCCCCGCCGTCCCTCACACCGCGGGTGCCTTCGCCCCTTCCGGGGCGAGCCGGTGCGCCGGGTCCCGCACCTCGCCGACCAGCAGTTCCAGGACGTCCTCCAGGGCGACGAGGCCCAGCACCCGGCCGGAGGCGTCCGCCACCTGCGCCAGGTGGGTCGCGGCCCGCCGCATCACCGTCAGGGCGTCGTCCAGCGGCAGTTCGGCGGCCAGGGTGGTCATCGGCCGCCACACGTGCTGGGGTACCGCCCGCTCGGACTCCTCGAGGTCGAGGACATCCTTCACGTGCAGATAGCCCATGAAGGCACCGGTCTCGGCGGCGACGGGGAACCGGGAGTACCCGGTCCGGGCCGTCAGCGCCACGATCTCCCCCGGGGTGACCGCGGGGCGCACCGTCACCAGCGAGGCGCGGTCCAGGAGGACGTCTGTGACCGGGCGGGAGCCCAGTTCCAGCGCGTCCTCCAGGCGCTCCTGCTCCTCCGGGTCGAGCAGTCCGGCCTGGCCGGAGTCCTCGACGAGCTGGTTGAGCTGCTCGCTGGTGAAGACCGCCTCGACCTCGTCCTTGGGCTCCACCCGGAACATCCTGAGGACGAGCCGGGCGCAGGCGCTGAGGAAGACCGTGACCGGCCTGCACAGGCGGGCGAAGGCGACCAGGCCGGGACCGAGCCACAGCGCGGCCTTCTCGGGTGCCGCCATCGCGAGGTTCTTCGGCACCATCTCGCCGATGACGAGGTGGAAGAAGACCACGGCGGCGAGCGCGATCACGTAGCCGAGGGGATGGACCATGCCCTCGGGGATCCGGACCGCGGCGAAGAGGGGCTCCAGCAGGTGCGCCACGGTGGGTTCCGCGACGGCGCCGAGGGTGAGCGAGCAGACCGTGATGCCGAACTGGGCGGCCGCCATCATCTGCGGCAGCCGCTCCAGCCCCTGGAGCACCTGACGCGCCCGGGCGGTGCCGAGCGGCTCGATCTGGCTGCGCCGCACGGAGACCAGGGCGAACTCGGCCCCGACGAAGAACCCGTTCGTGAGCACCAGGAGCGCGGCGAACAGGAGTTGGACGACGCTCATCGCACGGCCTCCGCCTGGGAACCGCTGCGGGCGGGCCGTCCTGCGCGCCCGGACGTGTCCGCGTCGCCGTCCGGTACGGCTTCGCGGCCGGTCGCGGCGGTGCCGCCGCGGCGCTCCGCCGTCTGCGCCGCGCCGCCGGGGACGGCGTGCGGCAGCACGGTCCCGGTGCCCGGGCCGGGCGCCGCGGTCATGCTCCAGGGCGCGGCCGCCGGGGCCGGAGCCGAGGAGCCGCCGGGCGCGGACGCCTGTGCCGCCGCCGGGCGGGCCGGGGCGGACGCGGCGGGCGCGGTGCGCGGGGCCGGCGGGGAGGAGGCCGCGTGGGTCTCGACTGCCGGATCCGTGCGGGTCAGGCGGACCCGCTCGGCGTGGTAGTGGTCGACCTGCCGGACGGTCAGCCGCCAGCCGGGGAGGTCCGTGCGGTCGCCGGGGGCGGGGATGCGTCCCAGGAGGTCGGCGACGAGGCCGGCCACCGTCTCGTACGGCCCCTCCGGCGCGTCGAGGCCGATGCGCCGCAGCACGTCGACCCGCAGCCCGCCGTCGACGTCCCAGGAGGGGCGTCCGTCCTCGGGCGGGGCGACGGCGAGCTCGGGCAGGTCGAGGCCGTCGTGCTCGTCGCGCACCTCGCCGACGAGTTCCTCGACGATGTCCTCCAGGGTGACCACGCCCGCCGTGCCGCCGTACTCGTCGACGACGACGGCGATGGGCTGCTCGCTGCGCAGCCGCGTCAGCAGCGGCCGCACCGGCAGGGTCTCGGGGACCAGGACCGGCGGCTGGGCGATCCGGCCGACGGTGGTGCGCAGCCGGTCGTGCACGGGCACGGCGAGCGCGTCCTTGAGGTGCACCATGCCGACGATCTCGTCGATCTTCTCCCGGTAGACGGGGAAGCGGGACAGTCCGGTGGCGCGGGTCAGGTTGACCACGTCCTCGGCGGTCGCGGAGGACTGCAGGGCACTGACCTTCACGCGCGGGGTCATCACGTGCTGGGCGGTGAGGTCGCCCAGCGACAGCGTGCGCACGAACAGGTCGGCCGTGTCCTGCTCCAGCGTGCCGGCCTGCGCGGAGTGGCGGGCCAGCGAGACCAGCTCGCCGGGGGTGCGGGCGGAGGCCAGTTCCTCGGCCGGTTCCACGCCCAGGGCCCGAACGAGCCGGTTGGCGACGGTGTTGAGCGCCGAGATCACCGGGCGGAACAGGCGGGCGAAGACGTGCTGCGGGCCCGCGACGAAGCGGGCGACCTGCAGCGGCCGGGACACCGCCCAGTTCTTCGGGACGAGCTCGCCGATCACCATCTGTATCGCGGAGGCCAGCAGCATGCCGACCACGACCGCGAGGGGGGAGAGCACTCCCTCGGGCAGGCCGAGGGCGGCCAACGGGCCGCGCAGCAGTTCGGCCAGCGCCGGTTCGGCGAGCATGCCGACGACGAGGGAGGTGATGGTGATGCCGAGCTGGGTGCCGGAGAGCTGGAACGAGAGTTGCTTGAGCGCCTCGACGACCGTGCGTGCGCGCCGGTCGCCCTCGGCGGCGGCCTTCTCGGCCTCGGCCCGCTCCACGGTGACCAGACCGAATTCGGCGGCCACGAAGAAGCCGTTGGCAAGGATCAGTACGAAGGCCGCTGCGAGGAGCAGCAGGGGGATGGTCATGATGCCGCCGCCCGAGCACGCGCGCGGAACGGGTCCGCGCTATGTCGGCAGGGGGCGGCGCAGGTACTGCAGGACGGTCCGTCCATCGCCGGAGGGAGTCACTCCTCGGATAGCAGGAGCCCCCGGGCACCGGGCGGTGCGGCAGGGGCGGAGGTGTTGTGTCAACGCCTCCGCCCCCAAGATTAATCAAGACACGGCCGAATGCGGCAGGGCCGGCTTCCCCGACTCAGCCCTGAGGCTCCCCCGAGGGCGTCTCGGGGTCGTCGGCGGAGCGGGCCCGGACGAGCGCGCGCAGCGCCCGCGCGTCGGCGATGGCACGGTCCCGTGCGATGCCCGGCTGGATGCCCAGCGCGGGGAGGCTGGTGCCGTCGCTGAGGTCGAGGAAGACCCAGGCGTCGCCCGGGCGGAGATTGACCTGAACGATCTGCGCCCACGCCAGCCGGCGCCGGCTGATGATGTTCACCACGGTCACCCCGGAGTCGTCGGCGGTGATCCGGGGCCGCGCGAGCAGGACCAGCACGCCGGCGAGCAGGAACGCGGTGAGCACGAAGCTGAGACGCTCCCCGGGCCCGAGCTGTTCGAGCAGCAGGGCGACCACGGTGATCACGAGGACGGTCGCGAGGGCCGCCGTGAGCAGCACGGCCCGGGTGCGCCCCGGCCGGAAGGTGACCGGCAGGGCGGGGACCTCGGGGGTGCCCGGGGTGTCCCGGGCACCGGACGGATCGGCGGGGCCGGTGGGGCCGGTGGGGCCCCCGGGTGCGGGCGGTGTCGGCATGGTGTCGCTCCGGCCGGTCAGAGGCGGCAGGCGTGGATCGCCGTGGTCAGGATGGCGCGCGCGCCCAGGTCGTAGAGGTCGTCCATGATCCGCTGCGCCTCCTTGGAGGGGACCATGGCACGCACGGCGACCCAGCCCTCGTTGTGCAGCGGGGAGACGGTCGGGGACTCCAGACCGGGGGTGAGCGCGACGGCCTTCTCGAGCTGCTCGACGCGGCAGTCGTAGTCCATCATCACGTAGGTCCGGGCCACCAGGACGCCCTGGAGCCGGCGCAGGAACTGCTGCACCTTGGGCTCCTCGACGTCCGCCCCGGTGCGGCGGACGACGACGGCCTCGGAGGTCATGATGGGCTCCCCGAAGACCTCCAGGCCCGCGTTGCGCAGCGAGGTCCCGGTCTCGACGACGTCCGCGATGACCTCGGCCACGCCGAGCTCGATCGCGGTCTCGACGGCGCCGTCGAGGTGGACGACGGAGGCGTCGACGCCGTGCTCGGCGAGGTGCCCGGCGACGATGCCCTCGTAGGAGGTGGCGACCGTCAGGCCGGCCAGGTCCTTGACGCCGTCGACGGTGCCGGGCTTGCCGGCGAAGCGGAAGGTGGAGCGGGCGAAGCCGAGCGGAAGGATCTCCTCGACCTGGGCTCCGGAGTCGACGAGCAGATCGCGTCCGGTGATGCCGATGTCGAGGCGGCCGGAGGAGACGTAGATCGCGATGTCGCGGGGGCGGAGGTAGAAGAACTCGACCTCGTTGACCGGGTCGACGATCCGCAGTTCCTTGGACTCCCGGCGCTGCTGGTAGCCGGCCTCATGCAGCATCGCCGCCGCAGGGCCTGACAGGGAACCCTTGTTGGGGACGGCGATGCGCAGCATGAGGTCGGCTTCCTTCGCGTGGGAGAGGTGAGTGGGGCGGGGCAGGAGGGGCGGGACGGCTACAGATGGGCGTAGACGTCGTCCAGGGAGATGCCGCGGGCGACCATCATCACCTGGACGTGGTACAGCAGCTGCGAGATCTCCTCGGCTGCCGCCGCCTTGCCCTCGTGCTCGGCGGCCATCCAGACCTCGGCGGCTTCCTCGACGACCTTCTTGCCGATGGCGTGCACACCCTTGCCGACCAGCTCGGCGGTGCGGGAGGTGGCGGGATCGCCGTGGGCGGCCTTGTGCTGGAGCTCGGTGAAGAGCTCCTCGAACGTCTTCTTGGACATGGTGTTCCTTACCCTACGCGGTCCGGCCGGTGCCTCAGTGCCAGGGTTCGGATACCGAGCGGAGCGTGGCCGCGGTGGCGACCGCCGCCGTCACCGCCTCGTGCCCCTTGTCCTCGTTCGAGCCCTCGAGGCCGGCCCGGTCCAGGGCCTGCTCCTCGGTGTCGCAGGTGAGGACGCCGAAGCCGATCGGGACGCCGGTCTCGACGGACACCTGGGTGAGTCCCTGGGTGACGCCCTGGCACACGTAGTCGAAGTGGGGGGTGCCGCCGCGGATGACGACGCCCAGGGCGACGACGGCGTCGTAGCCGCGGCCCGCGAGGACCTTGGCGGCGACGGGGAGCTCGAAGCTGCCGGGGACCCGGAGCAGTGTGGGTTCGTCGATGCCCAGCTCCCGCAGGGCGCGCAGGGCGCCGTCCACCAGTCCGTCCATCACCTTGTCGTGCCACTGTGCCGCGACGACGGCGACCCTGAGGTCGCTCACGTTCCGTACGGACAGTTCCGGTGCGCCCTTGCCGCTCACGTTCTCGTGTCTCCTGGGAGGTCTGGTTGTGGACTGGTTCCGGTGGGGGCCGGCCTGATGTGTCCGGCCGGGCCGTGTCGCTGACGGTGTCTCTACTGGTTGCCGCAGGGGGAGGCGGTGGCCGTGTCCAGCCAGGGCAGGTCGTGCCCCATCCGGTCCCGCTTGGTGCGCAGGTAGCGCAGGTTGTGCTCGCCGGCCTGCACGGGCATGGGTACCCGCGCGGCGACCCGCACACCGTGGCGTTCCAGCGCGTCGGTCTTGTCGGGGTTGTTGGTCAGCAGCCGTACGCTGCGCACCCCGAGGTCGGCGAGGATCCGCGCCCCTGCGCCGTAGTCGCGGGCGTCGGCGGGCAGGCCCAGTTCGAGGTTGGCGTCCAGGGTGTCGCGGCCGCGCTCCTGGAGTTCGTAGGCGCGCAGTTTGGACATCAGGCCGATGCCGCGCCCCTCGTGGCCGCGCAGGTAGACCACCACTCCCCTGCCCTCGCGCTGGACGAGCTCCAGGGAGGTGTCGAGCTGGGGGCCGCAGTCGCAGCGCAGGGAGTGGAAGACGTCCCCGGTGAGGCATTCGGAGTGGACGCGCACGAGGATGTCCTCGCCGTCGCCGAGGTCGCCGTGGACGAGGGCGATGTGCTCGACGCCGTCGGCGGTGGCGCGGTAGCCGTGCGCGGTGAACTCGCCGTGCGCGGTGGGCAGCCGGACCTCGGCCTCGTGCCGGACGGCCGGCTCGGCGGCTGCGGTGGGCTCCTCGGCCTCGGCGGTTCGGCGGTAGGCGACCAGGTCCTCGATGGAGATGATCGTCAGGCCGTGCTTGCGGGCGAAGGGCACGAGTTCGGGCAGTCGCAGCATGCGGCCGTCCTCCCCGGCGATCTCCACGATCGCCCCGGCGGGACGCAGCCCGGCGAGCCGGGCCAGGTCGACGGCGGCCTCGGTGTGCCCGTCGCGGGTGAGGACGCCGCCGGGCCGTGCGCGCAGCGGGAAGATGTGGCCGGGACGGACGAGGTCGGCGGGCTCGGCGGAGCCGCTCGCCAGCAGCCGCAGCGTGGTGGCGCGGTCGGCGGCGGAGATGCCGGTGGTGACGCCGTGCGCGGCGCCGGCGTCCACGGACACGGTGAACGCGGTCTTCATGGACTCGGTGTTGTCCTCGACCATCTGCGGCAGTCGCAGCCGGTCCAGTTCCGCGCCCTCCATGGGGGCGCAGATCAGGCCGCGGCACTCGCTCATCATGAAGGCGACGTGCGCGGGGGTGACCTTCTCGGCCGCCATGACGAGGTCGCCCTCGTTCTCGCGGTCCTCGTCGTCGACGACCACGACCGGGCGGCCTGCCGCGATGTCGGCGATCGCCTGCTCGACGGGGTCAAGCGCGAGCTCGTCGAGGAGGTCGGTGCTGTGCAGGACGGGCGCCGTGGTCATGCCGTGGCTCCTTCCAGGACGGGCCGCGTGCTCCGGCGGGAGCGCAGCCACCAGTCGCGCAGGCCCCACAGGACGAGCGCGCCGTACAGGACGTAGACGAAACCGGAGAAGGCGAAGCCGTTGGCGAAGTTCAGCGGGACGCCGACGGCGTCGACGAGCAGCCAGGCGAACCAGAACTCGACCATGCCGCGCGCCTGGGCGTACATCGCGACGACGGTGCCGACGAAGATGTACGCGTCCGGCCAGGGATCCCAGGACAGCGAGGGGTACGCCTTGAACAGGGCGGCCACGGCAACCGTGCCGACGGCCGCGAACGCGGCCAGTGCCGCGCGCTCGCGCCAGGTGGCGAAGCGGACGGCGATGTGGCCGTCCTCCGCGCCGCCCCGGCCCCGGTTCCACTGCCACCAGCCGTAACCGGCGACGACCATGACGACGACCTGCTTGCCGGCGCTGCCGGACAGGTGGGCGGTGGCGAAGGCGGCGAAGAGGATGAGACCGGAGAGGAACTGGGTGGGCCAGCTCCAGATGGACCGGCGCCAGCCGAAGGCCAGACCGATCAGGCCGATGACGTTGCCGATCATGTCCGACCACTTGATCTGCTGGTCGAAGAGGGTGAACGCCTGCGAGTTCAGCCAGTTCACTCGGCCGCCTCCCGGTCCGCGCCGAGCAGCCGCTCGACGTACTTGGCGACGATGTCGACCTCGAGGTTGACCGGGTCGCCGGGCTGCTTGCGGCCCAGGGTGGTCAGGGCGAGGGTCGTGGGGATCAGGCTGACGGTGAAGTGGGCCTCGCCGGCCTCGACGACGGTGAGGCTGATGCCGTCGACGGTGATGGAGCCCTTCTCGACGACGTAGCGCGCGAGGTCCGGCGGGAGGGAGATCTTGACGATCTCCCAGTGCTCGGAGGGCGTGCGCGCGAGGATCTCGCCCGTGCCGTCGACGTGGCCCTGCACGATGTGCCCGCCGAGGCGCGCGCCAACGGCGGTGGGGCGTTCGAGGTTGACGCGGGAGCCGACGGTGAGGGCACCGAGGCTGGAGCGGGTCAGGGTCTCCGCCATGACGTCGGCGGTGAACTCCTCGCCCTCGTGGTCGACCACGGTGAGACAGACGCCGTTGACGGCGATGGAGTCGCCGTGCTGCGCCCCCTCGGTGACGACGGGGCCACGGAGCCGGAAGCGGGCGGCGTCGCCGAGGTTCTCGACGGCGGTCACTTCGCCCAGCTCTTCGACGATTCCGGTGAACACTTCCCGGGTCCTCCTGCCTCTTCGGGCACGGACTCCGGGGGCTGTCGGAACGACAGACTCGTACGGGAGGAACACCGGGGGCGACGCCGAGAGCGGATCCGCCCCGGGCACGGAGTGCGGATCCGCGCGGGATGTCCCGCGGGTCCGCACGGTCACGCGTCCTCATGGACGAACCGTTACGGCGGCGCGCACGAATGCCCGCCCGCCGCGCACTGCCTCCCATCCGGACTTTAACCGTCGGTCCAGGAATTTCACCTGGTCAACCGGTCGCTGGAAGCGACCGGGTCGCGGACTGTAACCGCCGGTTCGGACTTTCACCGACCCCGGAGTGCGCTGCTTCTTGTACAGGCACAGTGTGCCACGGCCGTGCGGGTGAGTGACTGTGCGGTCTCTCACAGCGAGGACCGGGAATTTCCGGCGCGGAAGCCCGGGAGCCCGCAGGGCGGAACGGGACCGCCGCGTTCGCGCTGGTCAGCCGAGCCGGGCGGCGAAGACGGACTCCTGCACCGCGTCGCGGGCCGTCAGCAGCGCGCCCCGCAGCACCGCCCCGCCCCCCAGCTCCCCCACCCGCACCCGTGTCGGCAGCGGCGACATCCCGGCCAGCCGCTCCGCCACGCGCCCGGCCAGTTCCTCCCCGCCGGCCCGGCCGACCTCGCCCCCGAGCACCACGCACCCGGGGTCCAGGACGGCGACGACGGACGACACTCCGATCGCCACCCGCTCGGCGAGCGCGTCGAGGAAGTCCTCGGCCCCGCCCGCGATGCCCGCCCGCACCAGCAGGGCCGCGTGCTCTCCCGGCTCGGCCGAGGGCGCCGTCACCCCGTACCGCTCCGCGAGCCGGATCACCCCCGCGGCCCCCGCCAGCGCGTGGAATCCGCCCTCGCAGTCCCTCGCCGAGGGCAGGCCCCCCGTTCCCGGCACCGGCAGGAAGCCGATCTCCCCGGTCCCGCCGGAGGCGCCGCGCCGCAGCGCGCCGTCGAGCACGACCGCCGCCCCGGTGCCGTGTCCCAGCCACAGCAGCACGAACGTGTCGTGCTCGCGCGCGGCCCCGTCGCGCCGCTCGGCCAGCGCCGCCAGGTTGGTCTCGTTCTCGACGATCACCCGCGCGGGGAGCCGCTCCTGCAGGGCGGCCACCAGCCGCCGGTGCCACTCGGGCAGTCCGGAGGAGTCGCGCAGTTCTCCCGTCGCGGGGTCGATCAGCCCGGGCGCGCCGATCGCGAGGGTGTGCAGGCGGTCGACGCCGGCCTCCTTCGCGGTGCGCTCCACCAGCGTCACCGCCTGTTCGACGGCAGGCCCGGTCCCGGTGCCGCCGACGATCGGCACGGACGCCTCGGCGAGCACCTCGCCCAGCAGGTCGGCGACGAGGACCGTGACGCCCTCGGTGCGCACGTCGAGGGCGGCCAGATGCGCGAGCCCGGCGACGAGCCCGTAGAGCCGGGCGTTGGGGCCCCGGCGCTGCTCCCCGGACTCCCCCACCACCTCGATCAGCCCGGCGGCGGCCAGCCGTTCGACGAGGTCGGCGACCGTGGGCCGGGACAGTCCGGTGAGCTGCTTCAACCGCCCGGCCGTCAGCGGCCCGTGCTCGTGCAGCAGCCGCAGGGCGAGCCGGTCGTTGATGGCCCGGGCGGTGCGCGGGGATGCGGGCATGCCGGGATCCTCCCAGACGGGACGGCGCGAAGGGCCCCGGGCTCCCGTCACGCCGGGCCCGGGCCGACCGGCCGTAAAGCGACTATCTAACAGGTAGGCTCCCTGATAGTTTACGCGAGCATCGCGGCCCACGGGTCCAGGGAGGGAAGAGGCACCATGGCGGACGTGTACGGAACGGGCCACGAGGTCCACGACAGGCGAGGACTGAGGCGGGCGCGGTACGCCGTGGCGGCCGTCTTCGCCGTGCACGGGGCGGTGACCGGCTCGTTCGCGACCCGCGTGCCGTGGATCCAGGACCACGCCTCGGTGAGCGCGGGACAGCTCGGCCTGGCGCTCGCCTTCCCGGCGTTCGGCGCGGCCGTGGCGATGCCGCTCGCAAGCCGGATCACCCACCGCTTCGGTTCCCGCGCCGCGCTGCGCGGCCTGCTCGCGCTGTGGACGCTCTCCCTGATCCTGCCGTCCCTCTCGCCGAACGTGTACGCGCTGTGCCCGGCCCTCTTCGCCTACGGCGCCGCGGCGGGCATGTCCGACGTGGCCATGAACGCGCTGGGCGTGGAGGTGGAGAACCGCCTCGACAAATCGATCATGTCGGGGCTGCACGGCATGTGGAGCGCCGGTGCCCTGGTCGGCTCGGCCGGCGGCACGCTCGCCGCCCACCTGGGCAGCGACGCGCGCGTCCACCACGCCCTGGCCGCGGGTGTCCTGACCGTGCTCGGCCTGGCGGCCTGTCACTGGGTGCTGGACCTGCGGCCCACCGAGGAGGAGGAACCGCCGCCGCGGTTCTCGCTGCCGCCCCGGTCCGCGCTGCTGATCGGCGCGGTCGGCTTCTGCGCGGTGTTCGCGGAGGGCGCGAGCCTGGACTGGTCGGCGGTGTACCTGCGCGACCGGCTCGAGACCTCGGCCGGCCTCGCCGCGGCCTGCACCACCGGCTTCACGCTGACCATGGCGGTCGCCCGCCTCGTGGGCGACGCGGTGGTGGACCGGTTCGGCGCCGCCCGGACCGTACGCGTCGGCGGTGTGCTGGCGACGCTCGGCGGGCTGATGGTCGTCCTGGCCGGGCACCCGGCCGTCGCCATGAGCGGCTTCGCCCTGATGGGACTCGGCATCGCGGTGGTGGTCCCGCTGTGCTTCGCCGCGGCCGGCCGCAGCGGGCCGAACCCGAGTCAGGCCATCGCGGGCGTCGCGGCCATCACCTACACCTCGGGGCTCGTCGCCCCCGGCGCGATCGGCACGCTCGCCGAGGCGACCAGCCTGATGGCGTCCTTCGCCCTGGTGACGGTGCTGGCCTCGGGGCTCGCGCTGTTCGCCGGAGTACTGCGGGTCGGCGACCGTGACCGACAGAGGGTCAGCGGCGGTCCGGGTGCAGCAGTTCCCGACCCACGGCCCTGAACGGCTCGCTCCACGGCGCGGGCCGCAGCGTCACCGGGTCCAGCCGCACCAGGACCCGGCTGCCGCGGGCGTACGTCACGGTCCCGTCCGCCGAGCAGAAGCGGAACCCGTAGGTCAGCCCGGTGGTGCCGAGCCGCTCCAGCCACAGGTGCACGGCGTAGACGCCGGGGCGGCTCACCGGCGCCTCGTAGCCGATCCGCAGCTCCCGCACGGCGTTGCAGGCGTCACCGGCGGCCTCCCAGTCCCCCTCGTACCCGCCGAAGCCGTACTCCCGCCACAGCTCGCCCCAGGCGCGCTCGACCATGAGGGGGTAGCGGGCGTTGTGCAGCAGCCCGAGGGCGTCGAGGTCGTCGAAGTGGACGGTGACGGGAACCAGCCGCCCGTACGACAGTGCGGGCGCGGCTGGGGCTTCGGCGGTCACGGGGGGGCTCCTGGAGAAGGGCGGGGTGCGCGGACCTTCCCATACTAAGCGTCCGCTCAGACAGACCCGCCGTGCGGCCTATTCCCGCGGCCGCTCCTCCTCGTCGTACTCGGTCAGACCGCCGTCCAGCAGCGCGGGCTGGTACGTGCCCGCCGCCTTGGAGAGCCAGCGCAGGCAGTGGTAGCCGGCCAGCACCAGCAGGGTGCCGAGCGCGATGCCGCTGAGCTCGAAGTTGTCGGAGATCTTCAGGCTCACGCCGCCGATGCCCACGATGAGCCCCGCGGCCGCCGGGATGAGGTTCAGCGGCTGACCGAAGTCGACCTTGTTGCGGATCCAGATCTGGGCCCCGAGCAGCCCGATCATGCCGTAGAGGATCACGGTGATGCCGCCGAGGACGCCTCCGGGGATCGCCGCGACGAAGGCGCCGAACTTCGGGCAGAGCCCGAAGAGCAGGGCGAAGAGCGCCGCGCACATGTAGGCGGCGGTCGAGTACACGCGGGTCGCGGCCATGACGCCGATGTTCTCCGCGTACGTGGTGGTGGCCGGACCGCCGGCGACCGTCGAGACCATGGAGGCGGCGCCGTCCGCCATGATGGCCGTGCCCAGCTCGTCGTCCAGCGAGTCACCCGTCATCTCGCCCACGGCCTTGATGTGGCCGGTGTTCTCCGCGACCAGGGCGATCAGGACCGGCAGGGCCACGATGATCGCCGAGGAGCTGAACGCGGGCGCGTGCAGATCGGGGAAGCCGACCCAGGCGGCCTGCTCGACCGACGTCAGGTCCAGGCGCAGGTGGTCCGTCACCTTGCCGCTGCCGTCCACCGAGTGGATCTTCCCCGCGGTCAGGTCCAGCAGCCAGGAGAGCAGGTACCCGAACACGAGCCCGAGGAAGATCGCGATGCGCGACCAGAAGCCGCGCAGCACCACCAGGGCCAGGCCGGTGAACCCCATCGTGGCCAGCGCCGACCACTGGTCCTGCGGCCAGTAGGTCGAGGCGGCCACCGGAGCCAGGTTGAAGCCGATCAGCATGACCACGGCCCCCGTCACGGCCGGGGGCAGTACGGCGTGGATCACCCGGGAGCCGAGGAAGCGGATCACCACGCCGACCACGGCGAGCGCGAGACCCACGACGAAGAGGGCACCGGTCAGCTCGGCCGGCCCTCCGCCCTGGCTGCCGATGACCGCCGCCACGCCGACGAAGGAGAGCGAGGACCCCAGGTAGCTGGGCACCCTTCCGCGCGTGATCACGAGGAACATCAGCGTCGCCACACCCGAGGCCATCAGGCCGAGGCTCGGGTTGAGCCCCATGAGCACGGGGGCGACGAAACACGCGCCGATCATCGACACGACATGCTGAGCGCCCAGCCCGATGGTGCGGGTCCAGGTGAGCCGCTCCCCCGGCCGGACGACCTCACCCGCTTCCAGGCGGCGTCCGTCGCCGTGCAGCTTCCAACCAAAACCCGACATCAAGCACACTCCGTTCGTTCGGTACCGCAAGAAAATATAGGTCGCACGTTCGCCCGACCGGACCACCGAGGCACCGACCACCTGCCGGAAGACCCGGCGCCGCACCCTCCAGGCGTCACCGCACCGCTCCACCCTCGCGTCCCCCGTTGTGGGGAATGCCCTCGGCCCATGCGGTGCCGGAGGCGGGTGGGCTGGGACGCTGCGGGGATGGTGTGGTCGCGGGAGTCCTTGGCCGGTGTCGGCGGTGGTGGCGTTGTCAGCGGTGGTGGCAGCGGCGGCGGCGCCGGCGACGTCGACGCGGTGGTCGCCCGTATGCGGGCGCTGGGCGCGGCCTGGCCGGAGTGGGACGGGGTGGGGGTGTTCAACCGCGTCTATCTGGCGGTCACCGAGGAAATGGACCGGCGCCTCGAGGCCGGGGAGTTCACGGACCGCAGGGGCGCGAGCACGCTGGACGTCCGGTTCGCCGAGCGGTACCTGACGGTGGCCGAGCGCGGACCGGTGCCCGCGTGCTGGCGTCCGCTGTTCCAGTTCCGCCGGCACCCGGGCGTACGTCCGCTGCAGTTCGCCCTCGCGGGGATCAACGCGCACATCGGGCACGACCTCGCCCTGGCCGTGGTGGACGCCTGCCAGGTGCTCGGCTGCGAGCCCGAGGATCTGGAGGACGACTTCGAACGCGTCGGCGACGTGCTCCTCGCGATGGAGGAACGTATCCGCGAGGAGCTGATGCCCGGCCCCGACCTGCTCCAGGTCGCCGACCCGCTGACGCATCTGCTGGGCTCGTGGAGCCTGGAGCGGGCCCGGGAGGCCGGCTGGTCCTCGGCCCGTGCGCTGTGGGCGCTGCGCGGACTGCCGGAACTGGCCGGGGAGTTCGCCGCCCGGCTGGACGCGGTGGTGGGCCTGGCGAGCCGCATGCTGCTCACCCCGCTGGGACGGTGGGCCCCCGGCGCCCGCTGAGGCCTCCGGGGGACGCCGAGGCGGAGCCCCTCAGTCCTCCGGCAGTTCCACCGGCGCGATCTCCTCGTACACGTCCCCCGGCCCGGGGTTGGTCGGGTCGGTCGTGCCGCCCAGGTGGTGCATGACGCCCCAGACCGCGTTGAGCGCGGTCTGCACCGCGCCCTCGGCCCAGCCCGCCGTCCAGGAGATGTCGTCGCCGGCGAGGAAGATGCCGCGCTTGTCCGCGGGCAGCCGGTCCTGCACGAAGTGGGTGAACAGGCGGCGCTGGTAGCGGTAGTGGCCGGGCAGGTTGGCCTTGAACGCGCCCATGAAGTAGGGCTCGTTCTCCCAGGAGACGGTGACCGGGCTGCCGATGACGTGCTTGCGGATGTCGACGCCGGGATAGATCTCGCCGAGCGACTTCAGCATGACCTCCATCCGCTCGTTCGCCGACAGCGGCAGCCACTTCAGGCTGTCGTCGCACCAGGTGTAGGAGAGGCAGATGACGGCCGGCCTGTCGGGGCCGTCGTCGAGGAGGTAGGTGCCGCGCGTCATGCGGTCGGTGAGCGTCATCGACATGACGTCTCGGCCCGTGCGCGCGTCCTTGTCGAGCCAGAACGGCCGGTCGACGGGGACGAACAGCTTGGAGGACTCCATGTAGTGGGTGCGCTCGATCGCCGTCCAGTGGTCGATCGGGAAGAGCGAGTCGTCGCAGTCGATCTTCGAGAGCAGCATCCAGGACTGGGCGGTGAAGACCGCCGCCCGGTAGGTGCGGATGTCTCCGTGCGCGTCGGTGACGGTGATGCGGTTGCCGGCCGTGCGGTGCAGGCGGGTCACGGCGGGGCGCGGGGCACCGTCGACGTGCAGGGACTTCAGCGAGGTGCCGTACGGCCAGTGGACGATCTTGCCCGGCTCGCGCTCCCACAGCCGCAGCGGCAGCTGCTGGGAACCGCCGACGATGCCGCGGTGGTGGTCGTCGGCCTCGGTGTAGACGACGCGGAGGATCTCCAGGATGGAGTTGGGGAAGTCGGTGTCCCAGCCGCCGGTGCCGAAGCCGACCTGGCCGAAGATCTCGCGGTGGCGGAAGGAGGAGAAGGCGTCGGAGTCGCAGAGGAAGCCGTAGAAGGTCTGGTTGTCGAGCTTCTCGACGAGCCGCGACCAGATCTCGCGGATGCGCGGCACGTCCCGCTCGCGCAGGGCGCGGTTCATGACGGAGAAGTCGGCGCCCTCCTCCAGGCAGCGGGCCCAGGCCTCGGCCACGTCCCGGTAGACCTGTGGCAGATCGTCCATGGTCTCGGCGTAGTGGGACTCGCCCTTGAGGTCGACGACGGTCGACGGGGTGGCCTCCGCGAGGGGGTTCGGGAACGGCCGGGTCTCGAGGCCGACCAGGTCGATGTAGTGCTGCAGCGCCGTGGAGGACGGGGGGAAGCGCATCGCGCCCATCTCGGCGGTCAGCGAGGGGTCACAGCCCTCGAAGCCCACCGTGCGCAGCCGGCCGCCGATCCGGTCCGCCTCGTACACCACGGGCTTGAGGCCCATCTTCATCAGCTCGTAGGCGGCGACGATGCCGGACAGTCCACCGCCGATGACGGCGATCTCGGTGCCGTGCTCGGTCGCGGGGACCTGGCCGAGACCGGCGGGGTGGGCGAGGAAGTCGTCGTAGGCGTACGGGAAGTCCGGGCCGAACATGGTGATCGGCGGCTGCTGCCCCTCGGGCTGCTCGATCGCGTTGGGCACGGTGGACGTCATGGGGTACGGCTCCTTGCACGGGTGGTACGGGAGAGCGGGGGTCACGGAGGGAAACGGAGGGAAACGGAGGGAAACGGAGGGAAGGGGACGCGGGTCAGGCGGGCGTGCCGTAGAGACCCGGGCGGCGGTCCCGCAGATAGGGGTTGGCCTCGCGGGAGGCGGCGAGGAGGCCGGGGTCCACGTCGGCGAGGAGCAGTTCCTCCGTCCGGCCGGCCCGGGCGCGGGCGGTGCCGTCGGGTCCGGCGAGCGTGGAGAGGCCGACGAACTCGAACTCGCCCTCCTGGCCGACCCGGTTGACGTAGGCCACGTACATCTGGTTCTCGAAGGCGCGCACCGGCACGAGGGACTCGGCGACGAACTCGAAGGGGTGCAGTTGCGCCGTCGGCACGAGCAGCAGGTCGGTGCCGGCCAGGGCGTGGGCGCGCACGTTCTCCGGGAACTCCACGTCGTAGCAGATCATCAGGCCGACGGTGAGGCCGCCCAGCTCGGCCTGGACGATGTGTCGCTCGCCGGGGGTGAAGTGCGCGCGCTCGAAGCCGCCGTAGAGGTGGGTCTTGCGGTAGTTGGCGAGCCGGGCGCCCTCGGCGGTGACGAGCTGGACGGAGTTGAAGACCGTGCCCTCCGGCGCCCGTTCGGGATAGCCGTAGGCGAGGGCGAGTCCGTGGCGGGCGGCGGTCTCGGCGACCTCGTCGGCGGCCTCGCCGTCGGCGGGCTCGGCGAGCCGGGCGAGGTCCTCGCCAATCGCGTACCCGGTGAGGAACAGCTCCGGCGTGACGAGCAGCCCGGCGCCCGCGGCGGCGGCACGGCCCGCGGCCTCGTCGAGGACCTTCAGGTTCTCGACGACGGAGCCGGGGCGGCCGGAGCTCTGGAGCAGGGCGGTGCGCATGCGGGGTCCTCACCGGGTACGGAGGGGGGTCGGGGATCGCTTAGACCGTACGGTCGGGCGACTTGGGCGGACAAGGCGGAGCCGTTGCGCGCCGGTGCGCCTTCCGTTGCGTCTCCCGGGCCGTTTCCGGCGATTCGTTGCGCGTGTGCCGGGAGGGGCGGGGGCGGCGGCCCGCCCGCGCCAGCAGGGCCGCCGTCAGCAGGTACGGCGTCGCGCCCCAGGTGAAGGCGGCGGCGTGGCCGGCGGCCGTGGCGAGCGCCCCGTACCCCGCGTACACGGCGACCGTCGTGAGGGAGCTGCCCAGTCCCGCCACCGAGGTGAGGGTGGCCCGGCGGCTGTCCGTGAGGCGCCGTTGGAGCCGCGCGTCGGCGAGCACGACCGCGAGCTGGAAGCCGCCGAAGGCCGCGGCGATCCCGACCAGTCCGGCCGGGCTGCCCGAGGCGGCGCCCAGGGCCAGGGCGCAGGCGGCGCCCGCCAGCAGTGCGGCGAGGCCGCGGCTGCCGAGCCGGGACCCGGGTCCGGCCAGCAGCCCCCCGGCGGTGGCCCCGGCCCAGACCAGCAACAGAAGCCACGGCACCGTCCGGTCGGCCACGCCGGTGTCGCGCACCAGCAGCGGGGTGTACTCGTCGAGCGCCTCGAAGACGGAGGTCACGGCCGGGACGAGCAGCAGCGCCCCGCGGACGGAGCGGTCGTCGCGGGCCTCGGCGAGCCCGGCGCGCAGCGTCGCGGTCCAGCCCCTGACGCCGGCGGCCGGCCCCCGGTGCTCGGGGAGGCGGTTCGCCGTGGCCGCGGCGAGCAGGCAGGTCAGTACGCTCGCCGCGCCGACGGCGAGGTAGCCGCCCCCGGCGAACACGGGCCCGGCGAGGGCCATCGCGGCCATGACGGCCACCAGTCCGCAGGCGCGGGCCCGGCCCATGATCCCGGCGTAGCGGTCGGCGGCGCCGAGCCGCTGCAGTTCCTCGTAGACGAGTGCTTCTAGGGTGCCGGAGCCGAGCGCTCCCCCTGCGCCCCACAGCACGAAGCCGACGGCGAAGGAGGCGTACGAGGGCAGCAGCACCCACAGGGCGAAGCCGGTGGCGGTGAGCAGCGGGGCGAGGACGAGCAGCCGGCGCCGGGAGGTTCCGTCGGCCAGCGCGCCGGAGGGCACCTCGAGGACGACGCCGGTGAGGGACCAGAGGGCGAACAGGGAGGAGATCTGCCAGACCGAGAGTCCGGTGTCGCTGAACAGCAGCGCGTACACCGGGTACAGGAGGACGAACTCGTCGAGGAACGCGTAGCGGTAGAGGGTGCGCGTGAGCCGCCGCGGACCGCCGGCGGGCGCGGGTGAAGAGGGCATCGGCCTTCCCGAGGTCGAATGTCGGACACCGGACGTGTGGACGTGCGGTGTCCGGGGCGGCCCTCGGGAAGCGTGGGCGGGCCGTCGCCCTCGGGAGGCGTGGGCGGGGTATCAATGTCGCCAGGTCATACGGGGAGCGTAGACCGGCGGGGCGGGCGGTGTCGCCGGGATTTCACGCCCGGCCCTGCGTGGGGAGGACCCCTACGCCGGTGCCCCCGAGGAGAAGCGGCGCAGCAGCGGGGAGAGCACGAGGACGGACTTGGTCCGTTCCACGAAGGGCTCCCCCGCGATCCGTTCCAGCACACGTTCGAAGTGGCGCATGTCGGAGGCGAAGACCTGGACGACCGCGTCCGCGTCCCCGGTGACGGTGGACGCGGCCACGACCTCCTGGTACCGCTCGAGGCCCCGCCGGATGGTCTCCGGCGAGGTGTTGCGCCGGCAGTGCAGTTCGATGAACCCCTCGGTCTCCCAGCCGAGCGCCGCCGGGTCCACGCGGACGGTGAACCCGGTGATGGCACCGGTGCTGCGCAGCCGGTCGACGCGCCGCTTCACGGCGGGGGCCGACAGGCCGACCAGGTGCCCGATGTCCGCGTAGGAGCGCCGGGCGTCCTCGGCGAGGGCGTGCACGATGCGTTCGTCGAGTTCGTTCAGCACGGGTGGCGGTTCACTTCTGCTCGGGGAAGGGGGCGCCCCCGGCCGGAGCCGGGGACGTCCTCGCGGTCTCAGCTCCAGCTCGCGTGCAGGGGCTTGCCCTCGGCGTAGCCCGCCGCGCTCTGGATGCCCACGACGGCCTTCTCGGCGAACTCCTCCAGGGAGCCCGCGCCGGCGTAGGTGCAGGAGGAGCGGACGCCCGCGATGATCATGTCGATGAGGTCCTCGACGCCCGGACGGGCCGGATCGAGGAACATCCGGGAGGTGGAGATGCCCTCCTCGAACAGCGCCTTGCGGGCGCGGTCGTACGCCGACTCCTCCGAGGTGCGGTTGCGCACGGCGCGGGCGGAGGCCATGCCGTAGGACTCCTTGTACGGCCGTCCGTCGGCGTCGTGCTGGAGGTCGCCGGGCGACTCGTAGGTGCCGGCGAACCAGGAGCCGATCATCACGTTCGAGGCGCCGGCCGCGAGGGCCATCGCCACGTCGCGCGGGTGACGGACGCCGCCATCGGCCCACACGTGCTTGCCGTACTTGCGCGCCTCGGCCGCGCACTCCAGGACGGCGGAGAACTGCGGCCGGCCGACGCCGGTCATCATGCGGGTGGTGCACATGGCGCCGGGGCCGACGCCGACCTTGATGATGTCCGCACCCGCGTCGATCAGGTCCTTGACGCCCTCGGCGGAGACGATGTTGCCGGCCACGACGGGCACCTCGGGGTCGAGGGCGCGGACCAGCTTCAGCGCGCTGATCATCGACTCCTGGTGGCCGTGCGCGGTGTCGATCACGAGGGTGTCGACGCCCGCGTCGAGGAGTTGCTTGGCCTTGCCCGCCACGTCCCCGTTGATGCCGACGGCGGCGGCGACACGCAGCCTGCCCCGGGCGTCGGTGGCGGGGGTGTAGAGGGTGGCGCGCAGGGCGCCGGTGCGGGTGAGGATGCCGGCGAGCCGGCCCTCGGCGTCGACGGCCGGGGCGTAGCGGCGGTTGGCCCCGTCCAGGCGGTTGAAGGCCTCGCGGGGGTCTATGTCCGCGTCGAGGAGCAGCAGGTCCTTGGACATGACCACTTCGAGCTGGGTGAAGCGGTCGACGCCGGTCAGGTCCCGGTCGGTGACGACGCCGACGGGGCGCCGGTTCTCGTCGACGACCACGCCGGCGTTGTGGGCCCGCTTGGGCAGCAGGGCGAGCGCGTCGGCGACGGTCTGGTGCGGGGCGAGGACGATCGGGGTGTCGAGCACGTGGTGACGGCTCTTGACCCAGGCCAGGACGTCGGTGACGACCTCGATCGGGATGTCCTGCGGGATGACGACCAGGCCGCCGCGGCGGGCCACGGTCTCGGCCATGCGGCGGCCGGCGATCGCGGTCATGTTGGCGACGACGAGCGGGATGGTCGTGCCGCTGCCGTCGGGGGAGCTGAGGTCCACGGACTGGCGGGAGCCGACGGTGCTGTGGCGGGGGACCATGAAGACGTCGTCGTACGTCAGGTCGTGGGGCGGCTTGATGTCATGGAGGAAACGCACGTACTTGATTCTCACACGGGGAGCGGCCCGGTGGGACGGGGAGGATCGTCCAGGGCACGGGGTCCGGGGCTCGTACGAACGTCCAGACGGTGCCGCTAGGAACTCCGTCCGGGTGCCCATGGGGGTGTCCCCGCCGATGTCCTCACGGGGCGGACCCCGCGCCGGAGGCACCGCCCCGGCCCGCACGGTCCCCCGCCCTCCCCTCAGGAGGCGCGGAGAACCGGGCGCTACCCTCAGGGGGCGCGGGGAACCCGGGGCGCGCGGCCGCGCTCACACCCCGTCGGGGTCCGCGCGGCTCAGCGCCGGTTTGGGGGCCGGTCCCGCGGTCATCAGCGCGTCCGCGGCGGAGGTGTCGGTGACGAGGCTCGTCACCAGTCCCGAGCGCAGCACCGCGTCGATCGCCGCCGCCTTGCGCTGTCCGCCCGCGATCGCGACGACCTCGGGGACGCGCCGGAGCTGGTCGGCCTTGACCGTGATGCAGCGCTCCCCCAGGTCGCGCCCCACCCGGCGCCCCTCGGCGTCGAAGAGGTGCGCGGACATCTCCGCGGCCACACCGAGCGTCGCGTAGTGCGAGCGCTCCTCCTCGCTGAGCATGTCGTGCACCGTGGAGATGCCCGCCTCCCAGGAACCGATGGAGACGCAGGCGACGGTGACCTTGTCGAAGTACTCGAAGGCCCGCGCGATCCCGGTCTGGTGCCGCAGCGCCGCCGCGGTGGCCGCGTCCGGCAGCAGCATCGGGGCGTAGATGGGGTGCGCGTCCCCGCCGGAGACCTGCGCGGCCCGCCGCACGGCCTCCACCGAGCCGCGTTCCGCGGTCCCGGCGTCGTAGACCCCCGTGAGCTGCACGACCGTGCACGGCGGCAGCCGGTCGAGGGCGGCCGCCATGTGGATGGTGGAGCGGCCCCAGGCCAGCCCCAGCACATCGCCCTCGGTCACCAGTTCGCCCAGCAGGTCCGCGGCGACCTCGCCGAGGTTCTCCGGGTCGGGCGACTCGTCGACGTCGGCGGGGGACTCCACCACGACGGCGTGCCGGAGACCGTAACGGGCCCGCAGCGCGTCGGAGCGCTCGGCGTCCAGCTCCGCGGGGACGCGGATCTCGATGCGCACGAGATCCCGTTCGAGGGCGGTCTCCAGGACCCGGGCCACCTTGAAGCGGCTGACGCCGAACTCCTCGGCGATCTGGATCTTCGATTTGCCCTCGAGGTAGAAGCGGCGTGCCATGGCCGCCGCCTGCACCAGCTCAGCGGGTCCCATCCGCATCGCCGACCGGCCCGCCGACATACCCGACACGGCCATCTCCTCACTTGTGTGCTGCTGTTCACATTTCGATGTGCCGTTCATCCTCGCAGATCCACGGATCGCGATCAGCCCGGACGATCGGCGTTCGGCTCGCGTTCGTTCAGTGGTCGCCTGCCCAGGAGACACCCGCCGTCACGTTCTCGGCCTGGGCGCGCAGGGCACGCACCGCCGCGGCCGGATCCTCGGCGCCGTAGACCGCGCTGCCGGCGACGAAGACGTCCGCGCCGGCCTCCGCGCAGCGCTCGATGGTCGAGGCCGAGACACCGCCGTCGACCTGCAGCCACAGGTCGAGGCCGTGCTTGCCGATGAGCTGCCGGGTGCGGCGGATCTTGGGCAGCATGATGTCGAGGAAGGCCTGGCCGCCGAAGCCGGGCTCGACGGTCATGATCAGCAGCATGTCGAGTTCGGGCAGCAGGTCCTCGTACGGCTCGATCGGGGTCGCGGGCTTGAGGGCCATGGAGGCGCGGGCCCCCTTGGCGCGGATCTCCCGGGCGAGGCGCACCGGCGCGGCGGCCGCCTCCACGTGGAAGGTGACGGAGGAGGCGCCCGCCTCGACGTACTGGGGCGCCCAGCGGTCGGGGGCCTCGATCATCAGGTGGCAGTCCAGCGGGGTGTCCGTCGCCCGGGCCAGCGACTCCACGACCGGCACGCCGAGCGTCAGGTTGGGTACGAAGTGGTTGTCCATGACGTCGACGTGGAGCCAGTCGGCCCCCTCGACCGCCCGCGCCTCCTCGGCGAGACGCGCGAAGTCGGCGGACAGGATGCTGGGGTTGATCTGCACGGCCATGCCTCAAGCCTCCCATGCCGCGGCGGCGGGCTTCGCCCCGCGGCCCTCCGGGTGCGCGGGGAACGGTGTCGAACGGTGTCTTCGGGTCGGCGCGGTCCTCGGGTACGCACGCACGTCAGGCGCGCACGCACGTCAGGCGCGCACGTACCGAGGTACTGCCCGCCCACCGAGGTACCGACCTACCGACCTACCGACCTATTGAGATACGCGGGGAACGGCGTCCCCGCTCACGCGGCCTCGGGATGCCGGGGACCGCTCAGGAGACGCGGCGCAGCAGCGCCAGGTACATCGCGTCCGTGCCGTGCAGATGCGGCCACAACTGCACGTCGGGGCCCTCCCCCAGCAGGGACACCCCCGGCAGCAGCGGTCGCGCGTCGAGCTGTTCGAAGCCCGGCTGCCGCTTGAGTACGTCCGTCACCACCGCCCGCGTCTCGGCGAGGTGCGGCGAACACGTCGCGTACCCGACGACTCCGCCCACCCGCACCGACCGCAGGGCCATCTCCAGCAGACCGCGCTGCAGCGGGGCGAACCCGTCCAGGTCCTCCGGCCGGCGCCGCCACCGCGCCTCGGGCCGCCTGCGCAGCGCGCCCAGACCGGTGCAGGGCACGTCCACCAGTACCCGGTCGAACGTCCCCGGGCGCCACGCCGGGCGGGTGCCGTCGACGGTGACCACCTGGTAGGGGCCGGGATTGCCGTGCAGCGCCCTGGCCACCAGGCCCGCCCGGTGCGGCTGCTTCTCCGCCGCCACCAGAGCGGCTCCCCGCTCGGCGGCGAGCGCGGCCAGCAGCGCGGCCTTGCCGCCGGGTCCGGCGCAGCCGTCCAGCCACCGTTCGTCGCGGCCCTCCACCGGGGCGTTGGCGAGGGCCAGCGCGACGAGCTGGCTGCCCTCGTCCTGCACCCCGGCGCGGCCCTCCCGCACGGCCTCCACGGCTCCGGGCTCGCCGCCCTCGGTGAGCCGGACGGCGTAGGGCGACCAGCGGCCCGGCTCGGCGGCCGGCTCGCGCAGGAGTTCCTCGGCGGTGGCCCGGCCGGGGCGGGCGACGAGGGTGACCTCGGGGCGCTCGTTGTCGGCCTCCAGCAGGTCCTCGATGCCGGCCCGGCCGCCGCCGAGGGAGTCCCACAGGGCGGAGACGATCCAGCGGGGATGCGAGTGCACGACCGCGAGGTGCTCCTCGGGGTCGTCGTCGTACGGCGGCGCGACCTGCTCCAGCCAGCCGTCGAGGTCGTGCCGGGCGACCTTGCGCAGCACGGCGTTGACGAACTTGGCCCGTCCGTCGCCGAGCACCACGCGGGCCAGCTCTACGGAGGCGGAGACCGCGGCGTGCGTGGGGATGCGCGTGCCGAGCAGCTGGTGCGCGCCGAGGCTGAGCACGTCGAGGACCGGCGGGTCCACCTCGCGCAGCGGACGGTCGACGCAGGCGGCGAGGATCGCGTCGTAGGTGCCCTGCCGGCGCAGCGTGCCGTAGACGAGCTCGGTGGCAAGCGCGGCGTCCCGGCCGTCGAAGCCGTCCTGCTCGCGGGCCTTGCGCAGCAGCGGGGGCAGGACGAGGTTGGCGTACGCGTCCCGTTCGTCCACCGCGCGCAGCGCCTCGAAGGCGAGGAAGCGGACGGGGTCCTTCTGGGGCCTGCGGTAGGGCTTGCCGGGTTTACGGGGACGGCGGGGCTGATCGCTCACGAAAAAGGTGCTCCGGGTCGCAGAACGGGCTGTCCGCCCAGCCTACGCGGTGACCACGGGGACGCCCGGCGGGGAGCGGAGGGACCGCCCGCGGGGGTCTGACAGGCCCTCGGCCGGGAGCCCGTGAGGGCCCCTTCGTCCTCCGTGAGGCCGGTTGTCGCCCGTGGGGCCCGTTCGCCGCCCGTGGCGCCGGTCGGTCGCCCACCCGCTCGTCCTCCGTGAGGGCTCGTTCGCCGCCCGTGGAGCCCGTCAGTCGCCCACCCGCTCGTCCTCCGTGATGCGCACGCCCCGCGCCCAGTCGGCCGCGCGCATCGGCTTCTTGCCCTGGGCCTGCACCCACAGCAGCTCGACGGCGTGCGAACCGGTGCCCACGTGGACGCTGTTCTTGCCGACGGCGACCGCGCCCGGGGCGAGTTCGGCGCGTTCGGGGGCGAGGGCCAGCTGGATCAGCTTCAGCCGCTCCCCGCGGAAGGTGGTCCAGGCACCGGGTGCCGGGGTGCAACCGCGCACGACCCGGTCGACGCGGAGGGCCGGGGCGGCCCAGTCGACGCGCGCGTCCTCGACCGTGATCTTCGGGGCGAGCGTGACGCCCTCGGCGGGCTGCGGCACCGCCTCCAGGGTGCCGTCCTCGATCCCGTCCATGGTGGCGGCCAGCAGCCCGGAACCGGCGAAGGCGAGCCGGGTGAGCAGGTCGCCGCTGGTGTCGGTGGGCCGGATCTCCTCGGTGACGGTGCCGTAGACCGGTCCGGAGTCGAGCCCCTCCTCGATCAGGAAGGTGGAGGCGCCGGTGATCTCGTCGCCCGCCATCAGGGAGTGCTGCACGGGGGCGGCACCGCGCCACGCGGGCAGCAGCGAGAAGTGCAGGTTGACCCAGCCGTGGGCCGGCACGTCGAGAGCGACGCGGGGCAGCAGGGCGCCGTATGCGACGACGGGGCAGCAGTCCGGGGCGATCTCGCGCAGCCGTGCCAGGAAGTCCTCGTCGCGGGGGCGGCGCGGCTTGAGCACCTCGATGCCGGCCTCCTCGGCCCGCTCGGCGACCGGGCTGGCGACCAGCCGCCGGCCGCGTCCGGCCGGGGCGTCGGGGCGCGTGACGACGGCGGCGACCTCGTGCCGCCCGGAGGCGATCAGGGCGTCCAGGGCGGGGACGGCGACCTCGGGGGTGCCTGCGAAGACGAGCTTCATACGGGTGTGTCGGCCTCTCGGGCAGTGTTGCGTACCGATGCGTACCTGCGGCGAAGTCCGCCCAGTCTATGGCCCGGCGCCTCCGGGACGGCCGTGGCCCGGCGGTGCCGGGAGGCCCCGGCCCGCGGCGCCGCCCTCGGGGGTGCGGGCGGGCCCGGTGGGCGTACGCGAATGCTTCCGCGCCCCCACACCGTGACCAGTCACGCGCGAACGCGTTGGTCAAGAAGGAGTTGACCCCGACGGACCGGAACCCCCGGTCCACAGCCCGCCGCACACCTCCAGTGCCCTCTGCTCACCCTCACCACCTTCTTCACCCTCAGCACCTTCTTCACCTTCTTCACCCTCTTCATCTCTTCATCGCCGGTTCGAGAGGCTTGTTCATGGCCGACCACGCAACCCACGACGCCCAGGCCCGGGCCAGCCTGCACTTGCTGGTGCGGGACATCGAGCGGGTCCGCCGGCAGGTGGACGCGCTGCGCACGCTCACCGCCCAGTTGGGCAACGTCTACCGTCCCCGCCGCTCCGGGCCCTCCGCGGGCTTCGTCGTCTACGGGCGGGCTCCCGCTCCGACCGTCCGTCTCGCCCAGGAACTGCGGGACAGCGTCGAGACCCTGGTCACCGCGGCCGTCGACTTCGACCGCTCCCTGGGGTTCTCGTGGGACGCGGTCGGCTCCGCGCTCGGTGTCACCAAGCAGGCGGTGCACCGGCGCTACGGGGCGCGCAGGGCGGCCGCCCAGGCCGCCGCCGAGGCGGAGCGCACGGCGGAGTCGGCGGGCTCGCGCCCCGTCAACGTCGGTTCCGGTCTGCCGACGGTACCGGCGGCGCGGGCGATGCCGACGCAGCCGAAGGCGGGGAGTCCGTCCTTGCGCGAGGAGCCCAGGCCCCCCGCGTTCCCGACCCCCCGCAACGGCTGACCCCCGGCCACCTCACGGAGCCCCGTGCACGGCCGGGGCTCCGGGTGCGCCCCTCTCACGCGCTTTCCCTCTCCAGGGGCCGCGGGGAGCCCCTCAGCCGATGTCCGGCGGGTCGATGCGTATCCGCACCTCGGGGCCCGCTCCGCGTGCCATCCGTGCCGCCTGCGCCATCTTGAGCGCCGCCGCGAGCCCCGCACCGCTCCCCGGCGGCACCCGGACCAGCGCCCGTTCGCTCTCCGCCGACGGGGCGGCACCCCCCGGCGCGGCGACCGGCACCGGTCCGAGCACCTCCGCGTCCCCCGGCAGCTCCACTCCCGCCAGGAACTCCGCCACCGTGCCCACCGGACCCGCCACCGCCGCCATCCGGAACACCGGCGGGAAGGCCAGCTCGCGCCGCTCCCCCAGTTCCCGCACCGCGTGCCCGGCCGGGTCCCAGCGGACCAGCGCCTGCACGGGCCGCAGCGTCGGCTCGGCGACGATCACCACCGTGCCCCCCGCACTCTGGGGCCGGACGAGCGCGGCCGCCCCGATCCAGCGGCGCAGCGCCTCCTCCCCCGCCCGCAGGTCCGGCCTGCCGAGCATCGCCCATCCGTCGAGCAGCAGCGCGGCCGCGTAGCCGCCCTCGGCGACGGGCTCGGCCCCGGGTGTGCTCACCACCAGCGCCGGTGTCCCCGGCACCGTGTCCAGCACGTGCTCGCGACCCGAGGTGCGCACCGGCACCGCCGGGAACGCCCGCCCCAGCTCCTCCGCCGTCCGTCGCGCCCCCACGACCTGCGCCCGCAGCCGGAACCCGCCGCACTCCGGGCAGTGCCAGGAGGTCTCCCCGGTACCGCACCACACACAGCGCAGTTCTCCGTCGTCCCGTGCCTCCAGCGGCCCGGCGCAGCGCCGGCAACGGGCCGGCGCCCGGCACTGGGCACAGGCCAGCCGGGGTACGTACCCCCGCCGCGGCACCTGGATCAGCACCGGTCCCTGCCGCAGCCCCTCCCGCAGCGCCTGCCAGGCGAGCGTGGGCAGCCTGGCGGCCCTGGCGGCCTCGTCACGTGCCAGGTCCTGGTCCCCCACGGTCCGCACCAGTGGGGCGGTGGCCCGCACCGTTTCCCGCTCGGCGACCAGGGGCGCGGCCCAGCCGCTCTCCACCAGTTGCGCGGCCTCCACCGTGCAGCTCCAGCCGCCCAGCAGGAAGGCGCACCGGTCCCGGGTGGCGCGCAGTTCCAGCACCTCGCGCACATGCGGGAAGGGTGCGTGGTCGTCGCTGTGCCCGGAGTCGCCGTCGTCCCACACGACGACCAGGCCCAGGTTCCGCACCGGCGCGAACATCGCGGCGCGGGTGCCGACGACGGCCCGCACCGCACCCCGGCGCACGGCGAGCCACTCCCGGTAACGCCGCTCCTGCCCCGCGTCGGCGGTCAGCACCGCGTGCTGCCCCTCTCCGAGCAGGGCGGTGAGCGCGGCGTCGACCCGGCCGGCGGGGCGCCCGGAGGGGACGACGACGAGCGCGCCCCGGCCCGAGGCGAGCGTGGCCGCCACGGCCCGGGCGATCTCCTCGGCCCACTCGGGGCCGGGCAGCGCCGTCCACACCGCTCGGGGCGCGCCACCGCCGGCCAGGGCGCGCAGGAATCCCTCGCCCCTGCCGTAACGCGCCCAGCTCCCGGGCTCCGGCGGGGCGGGCGGGGCGGGCGGCGCACCCAACTCGCGGGCCTCGGCGCGGGCGTGCCGCGGCGGCACCGCCAGTTGCAGCACATCGGCGAGGCTGCCCGCATACCGGTCGGCGACGGCCCGGGCGAGGCCCAGCAGCTCGGGGTCGAGCACCGGCTCCGGCGAGACGACCTGGGCGAGGGCGGCCAGCGGCCCGGCGTAGTCGGACTCGGCGACCCGTTCGACGAGGTAGCCGTCGATGAGGCTCCCACCCTCGCGCCGCCCCTCCCGGACGGTGCGCCCCCCGGCGCCGAACCTCACCCGCACCCGTACCCCCGGCTGCGCGGCCTCGTCGAGTTCCTCGGGCACGGCGTAGTCGAAGTACCGGTCGAGGTGCAGGACACCCTTGTCGACCAGCACCCGGGCCACGGGCAGCTCCTTGGCCAGCGCCGCCCCCCGCCAGGTGCGCGGCTTGGCCCGGGGCACCTTCGCCCTGCGCACACTCTCGCGAATCAACGCAAGCTGCTCCGGCGGCGCCCCGTCACCCCCGGCGCCCCCGCCCCCCGCCTGCCCGTTCTCGCCGCTCACACCAGCATTTTTACCAAAGGGCACTGACAGTGGAGCAGCGACGGGCGGCGGGCACGAACCGCGTGGGCCCGGCCCCCGTGGAGGGGCCGGGCCCGGCGGAACGACGGGATGTGCCCGGTGTCAGAGACCCGCCGCCTTGCGCAGCGCGTCCATCCGGTCCGTGCGCTCCCAGGTGAAGTCGGCCAGTTCGCGGCCGAAGTGGCCGTAGGCGGCCGTCTGGGCGTAGATCGGGCGGAGCAGGTCGAGGTCGCGGATGATCGCGGCGGGGCGCAGGTCGAAGACCTCGGAGATGGCGGCCTCGATCTTCTCGGCGTCGACCTTGGCGGTGCCGAAGGTCTCCACGAAGAGGCCGACGGGCTCGGCCTTGCCGATCGCGTAGGCGACCTGGACCTCGCAGCGCGAGGCGAGGCCCGCGGCGACCACGTTCTTGGCGACCCAGCGCATCGCGTAGGCGGCCGAGCGGTCGACCTTGGACGGGTCCTTGCCGGAGAAGGCACCGCCGCCGTGGCGGGCCATGCCGCCGTAGGTGTCGATGATGATCTTGCGGCCGGTGAGGCCGGCGTCACCCATCGGGCCGCCGATCTCGAAGCGGCCGGTGGGGTTGACCAGCAGGCGGTAGCCCTCGGTCTCCAGCTTGATGCCGTCGTCCAGCAGGGCCTTCAGCTCGGGCTCGACGACGAACTCGCGGATGTCGGGGGCCAGCAGCGACTCCAGGTCGATGTCACTGGCGTGCTGGGAGGAGACGACGACGGTGTCGAGGCGGACCGCCTTGTCGCCGTCGTACTCGATGGTGACCTGCGTCTTGCCGTCCGGGCGCAGGTAGGGGATGGTGCCGTTCTTGCGCACGTCGGAGAGGCGCTTGGACAGCCGGTGGGCCAGGAAGATCGGCAGCGGCATCAGCGTGGGCGTCTCGTCGGAGGCGTACCCGAACATCAGGCCCTGGTCGCCGGCGCCCTGCCGGTCCAGCTCGTCCTCATCGCCCTCGACCCGGTTCTCGTAGGCCGCGTCCACTCCCTGGGCGATGTCCGGGGACTGGGCGCCGATGGAGACGGAGACACCGCAGGAGGCGCCGTCGAAGCCCTTCTTGGACGAGTCGTAGCCGATCCCGAGGATCGTGTTGCGCACCAGCGTCGCGATGTCCGCGTACGCCTTGGTCGTGACCTCGCCGGCCACGTGCACGAGGCCGGTGGTGATCAGCGTCTCCACGGCGACCCGGGAGGTCGGGTCCTCCCGCAGGAGCGCATCGAGAATGGTGTCACTGATCTGGTCAGCGATCTTGTCCGGGTGACCCTCGGTCACTGATTCCGAGGTGAACAGGCGACGGGACACAACGCTCCCTGGGGTTGCAGCGGCTGCTGGCTGATCATTGGTGGACGGGCGGGGGCTGCGCCCGGCGACGTCCGGGGACAGTTTATCGGTCATGCCCGGCCACGGGCCCACCCGTCTCGCCTCTCGGGCGCACTGTGACCTGCGGCACGGGCATTCTGCCCAATGCCGGGCCCGCGTGCCAGAGGCCCCGGACAGCGTGCACGAGCGGAGGGCGCGGGTCCGCCGGGCCCGGCCGCGCGGTCAGGCCAGACGGGCGGCCACGAGGTCCCAGACGGTGTCCGCCAGGGCCTCCTTCGGGCCGTGCGGCACGGGGGTTTCGCTGCCGTCGGCCCCCAGGACCACCGCCTCGTTCTCCTCGGCGCCGAAGGTGCGGTGCTCCCCCACCTCATTGACGACGAGCAGGTCGCAGCCCTTGCGCGCGAGCTTGGCGCGGCCGTTGGCGAGGACGTCGTCGGTCTCGGCGGCGAATCCCACGATCACCTGGCCGGACCTCGCCCGGTCGGCCGATATCTCCGCGAGAACGTCCGGATTGCGCACCAGCGCGACCGGTTCGGGCTCCTGTCCGTCCTTCTTCTTGATCTTTCCGGTGGCGTAGGCGGCGGGGCGGAAGTCGGCGACGGCGGCGGCCATGACGACCGCGTCGGCCTCGGCGGCCGCCTTCAGCACGGCCTCGCGCAGCTGCACCGCCGTGCCCACCGGGACCACGTCCACGCCGGCCGGGTCGGGCAGCGCGGCGTTGGCGGCGATCAGCGTGACCCGGGCGCCCCGCGCGGCGGCGGTCCGCGCGAGGGCGTAGCCCTGCTTGCCGGAGGAGCGGTTGCCGAGGAAGCGGACGGGGTCGAGCGGCTCCCGGGTGCCGCCGGCGCTGACCACGACGTGCCGCCCGGCGAGGTCGGGTTCCGCAACGCCCCGGGCCAGGACACGGCGGCAGACCTCGAAGATCTCGGCCGGGTCGGGCAGCCGGCCCTTGCCGGTGTCGACGCCGGTGAGGCGGCCGACGGCGGGCTCGATCACGACGGCGCCGCGGCGGCGCAGCGTCGCCACGTTCTCCCGGGTGGCGGGGTGCTCCCACATCTCGGTGTGCATCGCGGGGGCGAAGACGACCGGGCAGCGGGCGGTGAGCAGGGTGTTGGTCAGCAGGTCGTCGGCGAGGCCGTGGGCGGCCCTGGCCAGGGTGTCGGCGGTGGCGGGGGCGACCACGACGAGGTCGGCGGCCTGGCCGATGCGCACGTGCGGCACCTCGTGGACGTCGTCCCAGACCTCGGTGGAGACCGGGTGGCCGGAGAGCGCGGACCAGGTGGCGGCGCCGACGAAGTGCAGCGCGGAGGCGGTGGGGACGACGCGGACGTCATGGCCCGACTCGGTCAGCCGGCGCAGCAGCTCGCACGCCTTGTAGGCGGCGATACCGCCGCTGACCCCCAGAACGACCTTGGGCTTGCTGTCCGGACGCACCGGGCCTCCCCGCTCTCGACGCTCGTACGCCCCGGCAGATCGGCGTACGGGTTCCATGACACACCACAGGCCCGGCAGTCGCGCTGCCGGGCCTGTGGAAAAACCAGTTGCGGTCCGAAAATGCTACCGCCGTTACTGCGCCGGGCCCTCGACGGCCTCGGAGGTCAGCAGACCGGCGTTGATCTCGCGCAGGGCGATCGAGAGCGGCTTCTCGTGGACGTGCGTGTCGACGAGGGGACCGACGTACTCGAGGAGGCCCTCGCCGAGCTGCGAATAGTACGCGTTGATCTGGCGGGCCCGCTTGGCCGCGTAGATCACGAGGCTGTACTTCGAGTCGGTGGCCTCGAGGAGCTCGTCGATCGGCGGGTTGATGATGCCCTCGGGCGCGGTGATGGAAGAGGACACGCTCTACCTTCCGAAAGGTGGGATGAGATCGAAGAAAACGATCACACTACGTCCATCAAGGCTAGCAGCTCGCGCGCCACGTCCTCGACGGAGGTGTTGACGAGGGTCTCGTCGAACTCCGACTCGGCCGCGAGCTCGATCTTGGCCACGGCGAGGCGGCGCTCGATCACCTCGGGCGGCTCGGTGCCGCGACCGGTGAGCCTGCGCACCAGTTCCTCCCAGGAGGGAGGTGCCAGGAACACGAGCCGGGCGTCCGGCATGGACTCGCGGACCAGCCGGGCCCCCTGGAGGTCGATCTCCAGCAGGACCGGCTCGCCGGCCTCCAGGCGCTCCAGCACGGCGGCGCGCGGCGTGCCGTAGCGGTTGCCGGCGAACTCGGCCCATTCCAGCAGCTCGCCGTTGGCGATCAGCTTGTCCATCTCCTCGTCAGTGACGAAGAAGTACTGGACGCCGTGCTTCTCACCGGGGCGGGGCGTCCGGGTCGTCGCCGACACCGAGAGCCATACCTCGGGGTGTTCCTTGCGCATATGAGCGACGACCGTGCTCTTGCCGACCCCGGAGGGGCCGGAGAGCACGGTCAGCCGCGGACGTGCGTCCGGGGGTACGGGGGACGTCCCCCGGGGTGTTACAGCCATGCGGCGATTATTCCAGCAATCCCGGAGTGCCCCGGACTCAGCTGGCCTGGCTGCCGAACTCACGCTCCAGGGAGGCGATCTGGTTGGAGCCGAGGCCGCGGACCCGGCGGCTCTCGGAGATGCCGAGCCGCTCCATGATCTGCTTGGCGCGGACCTTGCCCACGCCCGGGAGGGACTCGAGGAGTGCGGAGACCTTCATCTTGCCGATGACGTCGTTCTCCTGGCCCTGCTTGATGACCTCGTGAAGGGAGGCGCCGGAGTGCTTGAGTCGATTCTTCACCTCGGCCCGCTCCCGGCGAGCCGCGGCGGCCTTTTGGAGCGCGGCTGCGCGCTGTTCGGGGGTAAGGGGCGGAAGAGCCACGCCTACGTCACCTCGGATGTCGAACTGTCGGATACGGACCGGTGAGGAACCTAGTCGTCCCACACCAGGTGAGCCGCGAGCAACACGCTTGCCCGTCGACTCTCGTCGGAGACTAGCGGTCAAGGCCGCGAGAGTCAGCGAGAACAGCGGAAAAGTCCTGGTCAGCCTCTGTCGAGCCGGGCATTTACGGCATACCGGCGCGGATTTGAGCCTGTATTCACGCTCAAGTGGGCTCAGGAGACGGCCAGAGCGGCCCTGACCTCCTCCGCGAAGCGGTCCGAGGCGGCCCGCAGCGCGCCCGTGTCGGGCCCGTGCCGGAGCACCCCCCGGCTGACGTTGGGGACGACCTCGCCCGAGGCCGCGCCGAAGACCCGCGGGAGATCGGCGGGGGTGGCGCCCTGGGCGCCGACGCCGGGCGCGAGGAGCGGCCCGTTGATCGCCAGGTCGTAGGAGGACAGGTCGCCGAGCGTCGCGCCGACGACCGCGCCGAAGGAACCGAGCGGCTCCTCCCCCGCGTTCTCCGCGGCCAGGTGGGCGAGGATCGTGGCGCCCACGTTCCGTCCCGGGCCCTCGCCGTCCCCGGCGCGGACCGCGTGCTGCACCTCGCCGCCCTCCGGGTTGGAGGTGAGGGCGAGCACGAAGAGACCGGCGCCGCTCTCCCGGGCCTGCTCCACGGCGGGCCGCAGCGATCCGTACCCCAGGTAGGGCGAGACGGTGAGCGCGTCCGAGAACAGGGGCGCGTCCTTGTGCAGGAAGGCCTCGGCGTAGGCCGCCATGGTGGAGCCGATGTCGCCGCGCTTGGCGTCCATGACGACGAGGGCGCCGGCGGCCCTGGCCTCCTGGACCGTCCTCTCCAGGACGGCGAGGCCGCGGGAGCCGAAGCGCTCGAAGAACGCGCTCTGCGGCTTCAGGACGGCGACCCGGTCGGCGACGGCCTCGACGACCGTGCGGCTGAACCGCTCCAGACCGGCCACGTCGTCGTTCAGTCCCCACTCGGTGAGCAGGGAGGCGTGCGGGTCGATGCCGACGCACAGCGGTCCGCGCGCGTCCATGGCACGGCGCAGCCGGGCTCCGAAGGGTTCCATCACCGTCATGCGTGCTTCCTCACGTCGGCGCCGACCGCGTCGGCGAGGGTGGCGTACGGGCTGCTGCGCAGGCGCGCGGCGAGACCCTTGTGGATCCCGCGGGCCCAGAAGGGGCCCTGGTAGATGAAGGCGCTGTAGCCCTGGACGAGGGTGGCGCCGGCCAGGATGCGCCGCCAGGCGTCCTCGGCGTCCTCGATGCCGCCGACGCCGACCAGGGTGACGCGGTCGCCCACGCGGGCGTGGAGGCGGCGCAGCACCTCCAGGGAACGTTCCTTGAGCGGCGCGCCGGACAGTCCGCCGGTCTCCGCGGTCACGGACGGGGCGGCGCGCAGGCCGAGGCCCTCCCGGGCGACGGTGGTGTTGGTGGCGATGATCCCGTCCAGGCCGAGTTCCACGGCCAGGTCGGCGACGGCGTCCACGTCCTCGTCGGCCAGATCGGGCGCGATCTTGACGAGCAGGGGGACCCGGCGTCCGGTCACCGCGCGGTCGGCGGCCTCGCGGACGGCGGTGAGCAGCGGGCGCAGGGCCTGTGTGGCCTGGAGGTTGCGCAGGCCGGGGGTGTTGGGCGAGGAGACGTTGACGACGAGGTAGTCGGCGTGCGGGGCGAGCCGCTCGGCGGACTTCACGTAGTCGGCGGCGGCCTCCTCCTCCGGGACGACCTTGGTCTTGCCGATGTTGACGCCGAGCACCGTGCGGAAGACGGGGGTGCGGGCGGCCAGGCGGGCGGCGACGGCGGCCGAGCCCTCGTTGTTGAAGCCCATGCGGTTGATCAGGGCCCGGTCCTGGACCAGGCGGAACAGCCGCTTCCTCGGGTTGCCGGGCTGGGGCTCGCCGGTGACGGTGCCGATCTCGACGTGGTCGAAGCCGAGCATGGCCAGGCCGTCGATCGCGAGGGCGTTCTTGTCGAAGCCGGCCGCGAGCCCGAAGGGGCTGTGCAGGCGCAGTCCGAGGGCCTCGGTGCGCAGTTCCTTGTGGCGGGGGGCGAGGGCCGCCGCGACGAAGGTGCGCAGCACGGGGACGCGGGCGACGAGGCGGATCCAGCGCACCGCGAGGTGGTGCGCCCGTTCCGGGTCCAGACGGGAGAAGACGAGCCGGAAGAAGAGCGGGTACATGTGTGTCCTGGGTGTCCTGGTGTCCTCATGAGGAGGGGGACACCGTTCCCGGTGTCCCCCTCGTCCGTCAGTCGCGGGCCGCGGTCAGGAATTCGGCGTGTTCCTGCAAGGAGCGCACGCCCACGCCGCCTGCGTGGAGGGCGTCGATGCCCTGGACGGCGGCGGCCAGCGCCTGGACCGTCGTCAGGCAGGGCACGGAGCGGGAGACGGCCGCCGTACGGATCTCGTAGCCGTCGAGGCGGCCGCCGGTGCCGTAGGGGGTGTTGACGATGAGGTCGACCTCGCCGTCGTGGATGTGCTGGACGATGGTCTTCTCGCCGTTCGGGCCGGGGCCCTCGGACTGCTTGCGCACGACGGTGGCGTCGATGCCGTTGCGCCGCAGCACCTCGGCGGTTCCGGAGGTGGCCAACAGCTCGAAGCCGTGGGCGACCAGTTCCCGGGCGGGGAAGATCATGGACCGCTTGTCGCGGTTGGCCACCGAGATGAACGCGCGGCCCTTGGTGGGCAACGGGCCGTAGGCGGCGGCCTGCGACTTGGCGTAGGCCGTGCCGAAGACGGAGTCGATGCCCATGACCTCGCCGGTGGAGCGCATCTCCGGGCCGAGCACGGTGTCGACGCCGCGTCCGGAGGTGTCCCGGAAGCGGCTCCAGGGCAGCACGGCCTCCTTGACGGAGATCGGCGCGTCCAGCGGGAGGGTACCGCCGTCGCCGTTCCTCGGCAGCAGGCCCTCGGCGCGCAGTTCGGCGACGGTCGCCCCGAGGGAGATGCGGGCGGCGGCCTTGGCCAGCGGCACCGCGGTCGCCTTGGAGGTGAAGGGGACCGTGCGGGAGGCGCGCGGGTTGGCCTCCAGGACGTAGAGGATGTCGCCGGACAGCGCGAACTGGATGTTGATCAGTCCGCGGACGCCGACGCCGCGCGCGATGGCCTCGGTGGAGGCGCGCAGCCGCTTGACGTCGTGGCCGCCGAGGGTGATCGGGGGCAGGGCGCAGGCCGAGTCGCCGGAGTGGATGCCGGCCTCCTCGATGTGCTCCATGACGCCGCCGAGGTAGAGCTCCTCGCCGTCGTAGAGGGCGTCGACGTCGATCTCTATGGCGTCGTCGAGGAAGCGGTCGACCAGGACCGGCCGGGAGGGGCTGATCTCGGTGGACTCCTCGATGTACGCCGAGAGCCGGGTCTCGTCGTAGACGATCTCCATGCCGCGGCCGCCGAGCACGTAGGAGGGCCGCACCAGGACCGGGTAGCCGATCTCGTCGGCGATGGCCTTGGCCTCGGCGAAGGTGGTGGCGGTGCCGTGCTTGGGGGCGGGCAGGCCGGCCTCGGCGAGCACGCGGCCGAAGGCGCCGCGGTCCTCGGCGGCGTGGATGGCCTCCGGGGAGGTGCCGACGACGGGCACGCCGTTGTCCTTGAGCGCCTGCGCGAGGCCGAGCGGGGTCTGCCCGCCGAGCTGGACGAGGACGCCCGCGACGGGTCCGGCCTGCTGCTCGGCGTGGACGATCTCCAGGACGTCCTCCAGGGTGAGCGGCTCGAAGTAGAGCCGGTCGGAGGTGTCGTAGTCGGTGGAGACGGTCTCCGGGTTGCAGTTGACCATCACGGTCTCGTAGCCGGCGTCGCTGAGGGCGAAGGAGGCGTGGACGCAGGAGTAGTCGAACTCGATGCCCTGGCCGATGCGGTTCGGGCCGGAGCCCAGGATGATCACCGCGGGCTTCTCGCGCGGCGCGACCTCGCTCTCCTCGTCGTAGGAGGAGTAGAAGTACGGCGTCCGGGCGGCGAACTCGGCGGCGCAGGTGTCGACCGTCTTGTAGACCGGGCGCACGCCGAGCGCGTGCCGCACCTCGCGCACGACGTCCTCGCGCAGGCCGCGGATCTCGCCGATCTGATGGTCGGAGAAGCCGTGCCGCTTGGCCTCGGCGAGCAGTCCGGCGTCGAGCCGCTCGACGGAGGCGACCTCGTCGGCGATCTCCTTGAGGAGGTAGAGCTGGTCGACGAACCAGGGGTCGATCTTGGTGGCCTCGAAGACCTCCTCGGGGGTGGCGCCCGCGCGGATGGCGCCCATGACGGCGTTGATCCGGCCGTCGGTGGGGCGGACCGCCTCCTCGAGCAGCGCGGCCTTGTCGCCGGGGTCGCCGACGAACGTGAACTGGCTGCCCTTCTTCTCCAGGGAGCGCAGCGCCTTCTGGAAGGCCTCGGTGAAGTTCCGGCCGATCGCCATGGCCTCGCCGACCGACTTCATGGTGGTGGTCAGCGTGGAGTCGGCGGAGGGGAACTTCTCGAAGGCGAAGCGGGGGGCCTTGACGACGACGTAGTCGAGCGTGGGCTCGAAGGAGGCCGGGGTCTGCTCGGTGATGTCGTTGGGGATCTCGTCGAGGGTGTAGCCGACGGCGAGCTTCGCGGCGATCTTGGCGATGGGGAAGCCGGTCGCCTTGGAGGCGAGCGCCGAGGAGCGCGAGACGCGGGGGTTCATCTCGATGACGATGACCCGGCCGTCCACGGGGTTGACGGCGAACTGGATGTTGCAGCCGCCGGTGTCGACGCCGACCTCGCGGATGATCGCGATGCCCATGTCGCGCAGGATCTGGTACTCGCGGTCGGTGAGCGTCATCGCGGGGGCGACGGTGATGGAGTCGCCGGTGTGCACGCCCATCGGGTCGAAGTTCTCGATGGAGCAGACGACCACGACGTTGTCGTTCTTGTCGCGCATCAGCTCCAGCTCGTACTCCTTCCAGCCGAGGATGGACTCCTCCAGGAGCACCTCGGTGGTCGGCGAGAGGGTGAGGCCGGTGCCGGCGATGCGGCGCAGCTCCTCCTCGTCGTGGGCGAAGCCGGAGCCGGCGCCGCCCATCGTGAAGGAGGGCCGTACGACGACCGGGTAGCCGCCGAGCGTCTCGACGCCCGCGAGGACGTCGTCCATGGTGTGGCAGATGACCGAGCGGGCGGACTCGCCGTGCCCGATCTTCTTGCGGACCTCCTCGACGACCAGCTTGAACTGGTCCCGGTCCTCGCCCTTGTGGATGGCCTCCACGTTGGCGCCGATGAGCTCGACGCCGTACTTCTCCAGGACGCCGTTCTCGTGCAGCGAGATCGCGGTGTTCAGGGCGGTCTGGCCGCCCAGGGTGGGCAGCAGGGCGTCCGGGCGCTCCTTGGCGATGATCTTCTCGACGAACTCGGGGGTGATCGGCTCGACGTAGGTGGCGTCGGCGATCTCCGGGTCGGTCATGATCGTCGCCGGGTTGGAGTTGACCAGGACGACCCGCAGACCCTCGGCCTTGAGGACGCGGCACGCCTGGGTGCCGGAGTAGTCGAATTCGGCGGCCTGGCCGATGACGATCGGGCCGGAGCCGATGACCAGGACGGACTGGATATCGGTGCGCTTAGGCACGCTGGCCCTCCATCGGGACTGTGCTCATCAAAGACGTGAAACGGTCGAACAGGTAGGCGGCGTCGTGCGGGCCGGCCGCCGCCTCGGGGTGGTACTGGACGCTGAAGGCCGGCCGGTCCAGGAGCTGGAGGCCCTCCACCACGTTGTCGTTGAGGCAGACGTGGGAGACCTCGGCGCGGCCGAAGGGGGTCTCGGAGACCTTGTCGGTGGGGGCGTCGACGGCGAAGCCGTGGTTGTGCGCGGTGACCTCGACCTTGCCGGTCGTGCGGTCCTGCACCGGCTGGTTGATGCCGCGGTGGCCGTACTTGAGCTTGTAGGTCCCGAAGCCGAGGGCACGGCCGAGGAGCTGGTTGCCGAAGCAGATCCCGAACAGCGGGGTGCCGCGCTCCAGGACACCCCGCATGAGGGCGACGGGGTGGTCGGCGGTGGCCGGGTCGCCGGGGCCGTTGGAGAAGAACACGCCGTCGGGCTCGACCGCGTACACCTCGTCGAGGGTGGCGGTCGCGGGCAGCACGTGCACCTCGATGCCGCGCTCGGCCATGCGCTGCGGGGTCATGCCCTTGATGCCGAGGTCGATCGCGGCGACGGTGAACTTCTTCTCGCCGACCGCCGGGACGACGTACGCCTCGGGGGTGGTGACCTCCTCGAAGAGGCTGGCGCCCTTCATCTGGGGGGCCTCCTGGACCCGTGCCAGCAGGGTGGCATCGTCCGCGAGGGCCTCGCCGCTGAAGATGCCGACGCGCATGGCGCCGCGTTCGCGCAGGTGGCGGGTGAGGGCGCGGGTGTCGATGCCGGAGATGCCGACGACGCCCTGCCCGGCCAGCTCCTCGTCGAGGGTGCGCCGGTTGCGCCAGCTGGAGGGCACGCGTGCGGGGTCGCGCACGACGTAGCCGGCGACCCAGATCTGCCGGGACTCGGCGTCCTCGTCGTTGACGCCGGTGTTGCCGACGTGCGGGGCGGTCATGACGACGACCTGGCGGCGGTAGGACGGGTCGGTGAGGGTCTCCTGGTAGCCGGTCATGCCGGTGGAGAACACCGCTTCGCCGAAGGTCTCCCCCACGGCCCCGTAGGCACGGCCGCGGAAGATACGGCCGTCCTCCAGGACGAGTACGGCGGGAACCTTGGCTCCCCTTGTGGAGGTGGTCATCGTGCGCCTTCCGTTTCCGTCTTGTTGATCATGTGGTTCAGGGTCCTGACCCATTCCGGGTGCTCGGCCGCGTGGTCGGAGCGGAAGCCGGAGTCGATCAGCCTGTCGCCGTGCTGCCAGGTGACGACCAGCAGTCCGCCCTCGGTGAGGACCTTGCCGGCGATGCCCTTGTCGAGCCGGGCCTCGCGCAGTGCGGCGGCCGGGACGAAGAAGTCGGCGGCTCCGGGGCGTACGACGTCCAGGCCGGCGCCGGTGAGGGTGAGCTCGACGCGGCTGCGGGTGCCCAGTCCGCGCGCGACGATGCGGTCCAGCCACTGTCCGGCGGTGGTGGAGCCGTGGTAGCGGCCGCTCATCGTCAGGGTGGCGGGCCCCCGCTCGTCCGGCGCCAGGGGAAGCTCCGGAAGGTCGTTCTGGAGGGTGCCGCGCCACTTCCAGCCCTCGCGCATGAGCCAGTAGAGGAGCGCGACGAAGAGGGCGAGACCCACCAGCCAGCCGATGCGCGCGGCCCAGTCGGTCACTTCCGCCGATTTCTGTTCGGCGGCCAGCAGCTGCAGAGATGTCACGTGAGCTTCCCGTCGACGAGCGTGGCCCTGCCCCGGAGCCAGGTGTGCGTGACACGGCCCGGCAGCGCGCGGCCCTCGTAGGGGGTGTTGCGGCTGCGCGAGGCGAAGCCCGCGGGGTCCACCTGCCCACGGTATGCCGTGTCGACCAGGGTGAGGTTGGCGGGCTCACCTGCCGAGACGGGCCGGCCGTGGCCGTGCGCCCGTCCGATCTCGGCGGGCGTGGCGGACATGCGCGCGGCGACCCCGGCCCAGTCCAGCAGCCCGGTTTCCACCATCGTCTCCTGGACCACCGACAGGGCGGTCTCCAGGCCGACCATGCCCATGGCGGCGGCGGCCCACTCGCAGTCCTTGTCCTCGTGCGGGTGCGGGGCGTGGTCGGTGGCCACGATGTCGATCGTGCCGTCGGCGAGCGCCTCGCGCAGGGCATGCACGTCGGCCTCGGTGCGCAGCGGCGGGTTGACCTTGTAGACCGGGTTGTAGGTGCGCACCAGCTCGTCGGTGAGGAGCAGGTGGTGCGGGGTGACCTCGGCCGTCACCCGGATGCCGCGGGCCTTGGCCCAGCGGACGATCTCGACGCTGCCGGCGGTGGACAGGTGGCAGATGTGGACGCGGGAGCCGACGTGGTCGGCGAGCAGCACGTCCCGGGCGATGATCGACTCCTCGGCGACGGCCGGCCAGCCGCCCAGACCGAGCTCGGCGGAGACGACGCCCTCGTTCATCTGGGCGCCATCGGTGAGCCGGGGTTCCTGCGCGTGCTGGGCGACGACGCCGCCGAAGGCCTTCACGTACTCCAGGGCGCGGCGCATGATCACGGCGTCGTGGACGCACTTGCCGTCGTCGGAGAAGACGGTGACACCGGCCGCCGAGTCGTGCATGGCGCCCAGCTCGGCGAGCTTCTTCCCTTCCAGTCCGACGGTGACGGCGCCGATGGGCTGCACGTCGCAGTAGCCGTGCTCCCGGCCGAGCCGGTACACCTGCTCGACCACGCCGGCGGTGTCGGCGACGGGGAAGGTGTTGGCCATGGCGAACACGGCCGTGTAGCCGCCGGAGGCGGCGGCCCGGGTGCCGGTGAGGACCGTCTCGGAGTCCTCGCGGCCGGGCTCGCGCAGATGGGTGTGCAGGTCGACCAGGCCCGGCAGCAGCACCTTGCCCTCGGCCTCGACGATCTCGGCGCCCTCGGTGTCGGCGTCGGGGAGCCCGGTACCGACGTGCATGATCGTTTCGCCGTCGATCAGGACGTCCTGGGGCGCGCCGCCGAGGACCTTCGCACCGCGGATCAGGGTCTTGCTCATGCCGGTTACTTCTCCTCCGTGGTGCGGGCGTGGGTGAGGGCGGGCTCGTTGCCGCCGAGCAGCAGGTACAGGACGGCCATCCGGATCGAGACGCCGTTGGCGACCTGCTCGACGGCCGTGCAGCGCGGCGAGTCGGCGACCTCGGCGGTGATCTCCATGCCGCGGACCATCGGCCCGGGGTGCATCACGATGGCCTGCTCGGGCATCCGCGCCATGCGGTCGGCGTCGAGGCCGTAGCGGCGGGTGTACTCGCGCTCGGTCGGGAAGAACGCGGCGTTCATGCGTTCGCGCTGCACGCGGAGCAGCATCACCGCGTCGGACTTGGGAAGCGTGGAGTCGAGGTCGTAGGAGACCTCGCAGGGCCAGGTCTCGACGCCCACCGGCAGCAGGGTGGGCGGGGCGACGAGGGTGACCTCGGCGCCCAGGGTGTGCAGCAGGTCGACGTTGGAGCGGGCGACCCGGCTGTGCAGGATGTCGCCGACGAGCGTGACACGCCGGCCTGTGAGGTCCTGGCCGAGTCCCGCGTCCCGGCCGACCAGGCGGCGGCGCAGGGTGAAGGCGTCCAGCAGGGCCTGGGTGGGGTGCTGGTGGGTGCCGTCGCCCGCGTTGATCACGGCGGCGTCGATCCAGCCGGAGTTGGCCAGCCGGTAGGGGGCGCCGGAGGAGCCGTGCCGGATGACGACGGCGTCGACGCCCATCGCCTCCAGGGTCTGCGCGGTGTCCTTGAGGGACTCCCCCTTGGACACGCTGGAGCCCTTGGCGGTGAAGTTGATGACGTCCGCGGACAGGCGCTTCTCGGCGGCCTCGAAGGAGATCCGGGTACGGGTCGAGTCCTCGAAGAAGAGGTTGACGACGGTACGGCCGCGCAGGGTGGGCAGTTTCTTGATCGGCCGGTCGGCGACCCGGGCCATCTCCTCGGCGGTGTCGAGGATCAGGACGGCGTCGTCGCGGGTGAGGTCGGCGGCCGAGATGAGATGACGCTGCATCTTTTTCAGGCTCCGTAGGGCGGTTCTGGGCAGGAGGCCGGGCTCCGGGAGGCGGGCGCCTTCCGGCGACCGGGTCCTCCGGCGGGTGTCCGGCGGGGCTTCGCCGGGCGGGGCGGCACGTGCGGGGGCGCACGCGGGCCCGGCCGGGCTCGCTCGCGGCAGGCGTACGGCGGTGCCGTACGCCGGAAGCTAGGGCTGGGCGCCCTGGGCGGCCGGCTTCACACCGAGCAGCACGGTGTCGCGGCCGTCCTCCTCGGAGAGCTGGACCTTGACCGTCTCCCGCAACGACGTGGGGAGGTTCTTGCCGACGTAGTCGGCGCGGATCGGGAGTTCGCGGTGACCGCGGTCGACGAGGACGGCGAGCTGCACGGCGCGCGGCCGGCCGATGTCGCCCAGCGCGTCCAGGGCGGCGCGGATGGTGCGCCCGGAGAAGAGCACGTCGTCGACGAGGACGACGAGGCGGCCGTCGACGCCGTCCCCGGGGATCTCGGTGCGGGCGAGCGCACGCGGGGGCTGCATGCGCAGGTCGTCGCGGTACATGGTGATGTCGAGGGAGCCGACCGGGACGGCGCGGCCGGTGATCTGCTCGAGCTTGGCGGCGAGCCGGCGGGCGAGGAAGACGCCGCGGGTCGGAATGCCGAGGAGCACCACGTCGTCGGCGCCCTTGGCGCGTTCGACGATCTCGTGGGCGATGCGGGTCAGTACCCGCGCGATGTCGGGGCCCTCGAGTACGGGCCGGGCATCGGACGCGTACGCGTCGACAGGGGTGTCCATGAAAAACGGACCTCCTTCTCCGCCTCACGGGACGGACCTTAAAGGACGTCGGATGTACGCCGTCCACGCTACCAGCCCCGGGACGGGCCCCCGCCGGCCACCCCCGCACATCCCCGGTCGCCCCGGAATGCCCCGGATCTCCGCCCTTCCCCGCACCCCCTCCGCGCCCCGCCGCGCCGCCCGGTCACCCCTTCGGCCGTCGCCTCTCACCCGATCGGCGTCACCACCCGTCGCCGGCAGGTGGACGGGGCGGGCCGACCGATTCCGCTTGACGGGGCAGAGTCACGCTGCGTAACCTCACAGTGAGTCACCAAGCCGCGCGGCCGCGCCGCACGTCGACACAGTGTCCGGGAGCCATATGTCCAGCGAATACGCCAAGCAGCTCGGGGCCAAGCTCCGGGCCATCCGCACCCAGCAGGGGCTCTCGCTCCACGGTGTCGAGGAGAAGTCCCAGGGACGCTGGAAGGCCGTCGTCGTCGGCTCCTACGAGCGCGGCGACCGCGCCGTGACCGTGCAGCGCCTCGCCGAGCTCGCGGACTTCTACGGGGTGCCGGTGCAGGAGCTGCTGCCGGGCACCACGCCGGGCGGGGCCGCCGAGCCGCCGCCGAAGCTCGTCCTCGACCTGGAGCGGCTGGCCACGGTCCCGGTGGAGAAGGCCGGGCCCCTGCAGCGCTACGCGGCGACGATCCAGTCGCAGCGCGGCGACTACAACGGCAAGGTTCTCTCCATCCGCCAGGACGACCTGCGGACACTCGCCGTCATCTACGACCAGTCGCCCTCGGTCCTCACCGAGCAGCTGATCACCTGGGGCGTTCTCGACGCGGACGCGCGCCGCGCCGTCGCCCACGAGGACGCCTGAGAGCCGCTCTCGCGCAGAAACGTGCCGCCGGGGCGGCGGGAACCCATCCGGTTCCCGCCGCCCCGGCGGCTTTGCGGTGCCTCGGCGGTGCGATACGCGCTAGGCGCGCCGCAGCGAGGGCTTCAGCTCCTTCAGACGGCCGAGGAGGCCGTTGACGAACCCCGGCGACTCGTCCGTGGAGAACTCCTTGGCGAGCTGCACCATCTCGTCCAGCACCACCGCGTCGGGCGTCTCGTCGACCCAGATCAGCTCGTAGGCGCCGAGCCGCAGGATGTTGCGGTCGACGACCGGCATCCGGTCCAGCGTCCAGCCCACCGCGTACTGCGCGAGGAGCTCGTCGATCCGCGTCACGTGCTCCGCGTAGCCCTCGACGAGCTGCATCGTGTACTCGCTGACCGGCGGCTGCCGGGTGTCGCTCCGGGAGAGGGAGACCCAGTCCGCGAGCACGGTCAGGACGTCGGCACCCCGCTGGTCGCCCTCGAAGAGAATCTGGAAGGCGCGCTTGCGGGCCGTGTTACGGGCAGCCACGGTTAGCTGTTCACCCGGCCGAGGTAGTCACTCGAACGGGTGTCGACCTTGATCTTCTCACCGGTGGTGATGAAGAGCGGGACCTGGATCTGGTGGCCGGTCTCCAGGGTGGCGGGCTTGGTGCCACCGGTGGAGCGGTCGCCCTGGACGCCCGGCTCGGTCTCCTGGATGGTCAGCTCGACGGCGGCGGGCAGCTCCACGAAGAGCACCTCGCCCTCGTGCTGGGCGACGGTGGCCTCGAAGCCCTCGATGAGGAAGTTCGCGGCGTCACCGACGGCCTTGCGGTCGACGTGGAGCTGGTCGTAGGTCTCCATGTCCATGAAGACGAAGTAGTCGCCGTCCATGTAGGAGAACTGCATGTCGCGCTTGTCGACAGTGGCCGTCTCGACCTTGACGCCGGCGTTGAACGTCTTGTCGACGACCTTGCCGGAGAGCACGTTCTTGAGCTTGGTGCGCACGAAGGCCGGGCCCTTGCCGGGCTTGACGTGCTGGAACTCGACGACGGACCAGAGCTGGCCGCCTTCGAGCTTGAGCACCATGCCGTTCTTGAGGTCGTTCGTGGAAGCCACGGTTGCGGAATCTCCTGGACTGACGAGTGGACGACAAGAAGACACGCGCCTACAGCGCGAGCAGCTCCTTGGTCGTGATGGTGAGTAGCTCGGGTCCGCCGTCCGCCTCGGGGCGCACGACGAGCGTGTCATCGATCCGGACACCGCCCCGGCCCGGGAGGTGGACCCCCGGTTCGACGGTGACCGGCACGCAAGCGTCCAGTTTACCCATGGCCGTGGGGGCCAATTGAGGGTCCTCCTCGATTTCCAGTCCGACCCCGTGTCCCGTCATCTGCGGCAGCGCGTCCCCGTGCCCCCCGGAGTCGATCACCTGCCGCGCCACCCGGTCCACGTCCCGGCACGCCACACCGGGTGCCAGGGCCTCGCGTCCGGCCCGCTGAGCGGCGAAGACCAGGTCGTACAGCTCGATCTGCCAGTCGGCGGGCGAGGTCCCGATGACGAAGGTACGGCCGATCTCGCAGCGGTAGCCGTGGTAGGCGGCGCCGAGGCAGACGGTGAGGAAGTCCCCTTCCTCCACGCGCCGGTCGGTGGGGCGGTGGCCGCGGCGTCCGGAGTGGGGGCCGGTGGCCACGGAGGTGGTGAAGGCGGGCCCGTCGGCGCCGTGGTCGACGAGGCGGCGCTCCAGTTCGAGGGCGAGGTGCCGCTCGGTGCGGCCGACGAGGATCGACTCCAGGAGTTCGCCGAGGGCCTGGTCGGCGATCTCCGCGCCGACGCGCAGCAGGGAGATCTCCTCCTCGTCCTTGACGAGGCGCAGTTGTTCGACGATGCCGCCGACGTCGTCGAGCCGCAGCCGGGGGGCGACGGAGCGCAGGGCGCGGTGGCGGGAGACGGTGAGGTGGTGCTCCTCCACCGCGAGGGAATCGACACCCTGGTCGGCGGCCAGGTCCGCGGCGGCGACCGCGGCGTCGCCGCCGGTGGCGTTCGGGCCTCCGGTGCGGCCCGGCAGGGTCTGGACGCGCAGCGCCTCGTCGAGGCGGTCGGCGCCGGGCTGCGGATCGGGCGGGCCGGGACTGAGCAGCAGGTCCTCCTCGCGGCCGAGGAGAAGGACCGCGCCGCGGGGCGCGGCGCCGGCCAGATAGCGGACGTTGACGGGGCGGGAGATCAGCGCCGTCGCGCTGCCGCTCGCGCTGCAGCGGTCCCTCAGGCGGTTGCGGCGGTTCGCGTACACCTCGGACATGCCCCGAGCCTATGAGCTATGGGCGATTTGTGCCGGTTGGGGACCGCCGAGCGGGGCGCGGACGCCCGGGGGCGTGCGCCACCCCCGGCCGGACGCGCCGGACGGGCCGGTCACCAGGTGGGCGGGCTCGCGATCGCCCGGGCCAGGACGTCGTCCAGGAGCCGTGCGGTGGAAGGAACGTCGAGGTGGGAATTGTCGATGATCGGCAGACCCGAGCCGTACCAGCCGGCCATGCGCCCGTGGATGCGGGCGACCTCCTCGTCGCTGAGGCGGCGGTTGCCCGAGCGCTCGGCGTTGCGCTCCAGGACGATCTCCAGTCCGGGCAGCAGGACGACCGGCAGCAGGCCGGGGCCCACGTGCCGCTTCCAGCCGCCGAGGCCGACGACGGGACGGTCCGGGAAGACGGCGTCGTCCAGAATGCAGGAGATGCCGTTGGCCAGGAAGTTGCGGGCGGCGAAGCCGCAGGTGCGGCGGGCCAGACGGTACTGCGCCTCGGAGTTGTCGTTCCAGCCGGACTGGGGGTCGGCGAAACCGGAACGCACCCATTCGCGCACGTCGTCGAGGCTGATGTGCGCGGTGGGGACGCGGCGGCGGTCCGCCCAGTACTTGGCGACGCTGGTCTTGCCGGCACCCGCGGGGCCGATCAGCAGGACGGCGAGCGTGGTGGCCGTGACGTCGGGCGCGCCCGCGGCGGGCGGGACGTGCGGGATGCCGACGGGGCCTCCCGGCGGAAGGGTCACATGGCCGGTGGTCTCCGGCCGGACCTGCCCGGGCGGGGCGGAGTGCGCGGGCGGCGGGGCGGAATGCGCGGGCGGGCCCGCGGGCGCGGGGGGTGCCTGCGGCGCCGGTGGCACGGGCGGACCGGCCGGCGCGGGTGCGTGGGGCGGCGGCGCGGGCTGCGCCGGCATGTGCGTGGAGGGCACCCCGGGGGGCGGCACCGGGCCGGTGCCGAAGCCCGGCGGTGTCGCCGGGGCGGGGCCCGGGTGACCCTGGGGATGGTGTGCGGCCGGGGACCACACGGTCGCCGGCGGCTGCCCCGGCCGAGGGGGCGGCGGCAGCGGAGCTCCCCCTGCGTGCTGCATCCGGTGCCACTCCGTCTCGTACAGGCTGTCGGTCCCGGCCGCGGGGCCCGACCGCCCGCCGCCTACCGAACGGTACCGTCCCCGGCCGTCGTTGTGTGAACGGCCGGGGACGGCGGGGAGTGCCCGGTGCCTCCGCGGACCGGACCGGGGCGGGTGCGGGACCCGCGCGCGCTCCCGGTGGTTACTCGGCGACTTCGCCGTACGCGGCCAGCAGGACCGCCGGGTCGGGGCCCTCCAGGACGGTCGGCTTGGCGAGACCGTCCAGGACGATGAAGCGGAGAAGGTCGCCGCGGGACTTCTTGTCGACCCTCATGTTCTCCACGAGACGGGGCCACTGGTCGTGCCGGTAGTGCAGGGGCAGCCCGACGGACTCCAGGATGCTGCGGTGCCGGTCGGCGGTGGCGTCGTCCAGGCGGCCCGCCACCCGGCCGAGTTCCGCGGCGAAGTGCATGCCGACGGCGACGGCCGCGCCGTGCCGCCACTTGTAGCGCTCGTTCTTCTCGATGGCGTGACCGAGGGTGTGCCCGTAGTTGAGGATCTCGCGCAGCCCGGACTCCTTGAGGTCGGCGGAGACGACCTCGGCCTTGACCCGGATGGAGCGCTCGATGAGCTCGGCGGTGTGCGGTCCGGCCGGGGTGCGGGCGGCCTGCGGGTCCTCCTCGATGAGGTCGAGGATCACCGGGTCGGCGATGAAGCCCGCCTTGATGACCTCGGCGAGCCCGGAGACGTAGTCGTTGACGGAGAGCGACTCCAGCGCCGCGAGGTCGCACAGCACGCCCGCGGGCGGGTGGAAGGCGCCCACCAGGTTCTTGCCCTCGGCGGTGTTGATGCCGGTCTTGCCGCCGACCGCCGCGTCCACCATGGCGAGCACGGTGGTCGGCACGGCGATCCAGCGCACCCCGCGCAGCCAGGTCGCCGCGACGAAGCCGGCCAGGTCGGTGGTGGCGCCGCCGCCGACGCCGACGATCACGTCGGTGCGGGTGAAGCCGGACTGCCCGAGCGCCTTCCAGCAGTAGGCGGCGACCTCGGCGGTCTTCGCCTCCTCGGCGTTCGGCACCTGGATGGCGATCGCCTCGTAGCCCTGGTCGGCGAGGTCGGCGCGCAGCGCCTCACCGGTCTCGGCGAGCGCCTCGGGGTGCACGACCGCGATCCGCTTGGCCTTCGGCCCGACGAGGGTGCCCAGCTCGCCGAGGAGCTGCCGGCCCACCAGGACCTCGTAGGGCTCGCTGCCCGCCGTGCCGCCGATCTCGATGCGTGTGGCCGACTCGCTCATGTCTGCTTCCACCCCATAGCGTCCAGGACGGCTTGCGCGACCTCTTCCGGGTCGCGTCCGTCGGTGGCCACCACCGCGGTGGCGACCTCTTCGTACAGGTGCCGCCGTGCCTCCATCAGCTCGCGCCACTGCTTGCGCGGGTTGAGGGTCAGCAGCGGCCGGGCGGCGTTCAGGCCCGTGCGCCGGACGGCCTCCTCGACGTCCATCGTGAGGTAGACGACCTTGTGCCCGGCGAGCAGGGCGCGGGTGTCCGGGTCCAGGACGGCGCCGCCGCCGAGCGCCAGGACGCCCTCGTGCTCCTCCAGCGCCCGCCGCACGGCGTCCTTCTCCAGGGCGCGGAAGACCGGCTCGCCCTCGTCGAGGAAGATCTCCGAGACGGTCAGGCCCCGCGCGGCGACGATGTCGGCGTCGGTGTCCCGGTACCCGAGCCCGAGCCGCTCGGCGAGCAGCTCGCCCACGGTGGACTTGCCCACGCCCATCGGGCCGACCAGGACGACGACCGGGGCGGCGCTCACCGGATCGCCAGGTTCTCGAGGAAGGAGGTCACGTTGCGGCGGGTCTCGGCGACGCTGTCGCCGCCGAACTTCTCCGCGACCGCGTCGGCCAGGACCAGCGCGACCATCGCCTCCGCGACGATCCCGGCGGCCGGCACCGCGCACACGTCGGAGCGCTGGTGATGGGCCTGCGCCTGTTCGCCCGTGGCGACGTCCACCGTCCGCAGCGCCCGCGGCACCGTCGCGATGGGCTTCATCGCCGCCCGCACCCGCAGCAGCTCACCCGTGGTGAGGCCGCCCTCGGTGCCGCCGGAGCGCCCCGAGGACCGCCTGATGCCCTCGTCGGTGGCGAGGATCTCGTCGTGCGCCTGCGAGCCCGGCACCCGCGCGAGTTCGAAGCCGTCGCCGACCTCGACGCCCTTGATGGCCTGGATGCCCATCAGCGCGGCGGCGAGCCGGGCGTCCAGCCGCCGGTCCCAGTGCACGTGGGAGCCGAGGCCCACCGGCACGCCGTAGGCGAGCACCTCGACCACGCCGCCGAGGGTGTCGCCGTCCTTGTGGGCCTGGTCGATCCGGTCGACCATCGCCGCGGAGGCGTCCGCGTCCAGGCAGCGCACCGGGTCCGCGTCGAGCCGCTCGACGTCCGCGGGCGTCGGGTACACGCCGTAGGGCGCCCGGGCCTCCGCCAGCTCCACCACGTGGGAGACGATCTCGATGCCTGCGGTCTCCTTGAGGTAGGAGCGGGCCACCGCGCCCAGCGCCACCCGCGCGGCCGTCTCGCGGGCGGAGGCCCGCTCCAGGACGGGCCGCGCCTCGTCGAAGCCGTACTTCTGCATGCCGGCCAGGTCCGCGTGGCCGGGGCGGGGCCGGGTCAGCGGGGCGTTGCGGGCCAGGTCCGCGAGGATCTCGGGGTCGACGGGGTCGGCCGCCATGACCTGCTCCCACTTCGGCCACTCGGTGTTGCCCACCATGACCGCGACCGGGGAGCCCAGCGTGAGTCCGTGCCGCACGCCGCCGAGGAAGGTGACCTCGTCGCGTTCGAATTTCATCCGGGCGCCGCGCCCGTAGCCGAGCCGTCGCCTCGCCAGGTGGTCGGCCACCATGTCGGTGGTGATCGGTACGCCGGCGGGAAGACCCTCCAGCGTCGCGACAAGTGCGGGACCGTGGGACTCACCGGCGGTCAGCCAACGCAGCCTGCTCAACGAAGCTCCTCAGTGCTCGCGCCCCGACACTGCCCTCCGTACACGTGTCCTCGCGTACGGAGACGGCGTGACCGGGGTGCGCGGTGCCGGCCCGCCGCCTGAATCCTCCCACGTCCCCGGGGAGGAACCGGCCGTCGGTCCACACAGCGGACGCGGCCGCCCTGCACCGGCCCCGGCGCGGGACGTGCTCAGCGGGCCCCGAGGGCCTGCTCCCCCGCCTTGCGCATGGCCTCCAGGGGCGCGGCGGGCACGCCCGTCATCCGTTCGACCTGGAGGACGGCCTGGTGCACGAGGAGGTCGAGCCCGCCGAGGACGGCACCGCCGCCGGCCGACCAGCGCGCCGCCAGGGCGGTCGGCCAGGGCTCGTAGAGGACGTCGAAGAGGGTCCCGGGCCGCTCGGGCACGGCACCGGCGAGCGCGTCGGTCGCTCCGGCGGGGGTGGTGGCGATCACCAGGGGGGCGCCGAGCGCCTCCCCGGCCCGCTCCCAGTCCCGGACGGTGACCGGCACGCCAAGTCGCGCGCCCCACTCCCGCATCTCGGCGGCGCGGGCCTCGCTGCGCACATGGGCGAGGACCTCGCCGGTGCACACCCGGGCGAGGGCGGCGAGGGCGGAGGAGGCGGTGGCGCCCGCGCCGAGGATCGCGGCGGACTCCACCTGTTCGATGCCCCGCTCGCGCAGCGCGGCGACCATCCCGGGGATGTCGGTGTTGTCGCCGTGCCGGCGGCCGTCCTCGGTGAACACCACGGTGTTGACGGCCTCGACGGAGGCCGCCGTCTCACTGATCCCGTCGAGCAGGGGGATGACGGCCCGCTTGAGCGGCATCGTGAGCGAGAGCCCCGCCCACTCGCCCCCGAGCTCCTCCAGGAACCCCGGCAGCCCCGCCTCGTCCACCTCGAACCGGTCGTAGGACCAGCCGGTGAGCCCCAGCTCCGCGTAGGCGGCGCGGTGCAGCACCGGGGAGAGGGAGTGGGCGATCGGGGAGCCGAGCACGGCCGCCCGGCGGTCGCTGTCGGAGCCGGTCATCTGCGCGTCGTCATCCCTTGTTCTGGTTTTCCAGGTACTTCTGGCGGTTCCGGTTCTGCTCCTCGTTGGTCTCGGCGAAGAGCGTCTTGTCCTCGCTGACCGAGACGAAGTAGTACCAGTTCCCCTCGGCCGGGTTGAGGGCGGCCTTGATCGCGACGTCGCCGGGGTTGCCGATCGGCCCGGGCGGCAGACCCTTGATCTTGTACGTGTTGTACGGGTCGTCGAGCTGGCGGAGCTGGTTCACGGAACCGGTGGCCAGCTTGGACTCGCCGCGCAGGTAGTTGACCGTGGAGTCGAAGTCGAGCAGCCCGTAGGTCTCGGTGTTGTCCTTCTTCAGCCGGTTGTAGACGACCCGGGCGACCTTCTCGAAGTCGGACTTGTTCTTGCCCTCCGCCTGGACCAGGCTCGCCACGGTGAGGACCTGCAGCGGGCTGTCGAGGCCGAGGCTCTTGGCCTTCGCGTCCAGGCCCAGCTCGGCGTACCGCTTCTTCGCCTGGTTGACCATGTCGGCGAGCACGTCCTCGGGCTTCATGCCCTTGGACGCGGCGTAGCTGGAGGGGAAGAGGAATCCTTCCAGCGGGTCCTTTATGGCCTCGTCGCTGTTGGCCCAGCTCGGCAGGCCGAGCTTGGACCACTTCTTCGCGGCGACACCCTTGGTGGTGCCCTTCTCCAGGCCGAGCTTCTTGTCGAGGTCCGCGTAGACCGCGGCGTTCCGCTCGCCCTCGAAGACGATCAGGCTGTTGCGGCTCTTGGGATCGAGCATCAGGGCGACGGCGCTGGCGGCGGACATCTGCTTGCGCAGCGTGTAGGCGCCCGCCTGGATGGTGTTGCCCTGCGGGTTGTTGGCCTGGGCGGCGACGAACGCGTCGACGCTCTTGACCACGCCGGCCTTCTTCAGCAGCTGCCCGATGGCGGCGCCGTTGGTGCCCTTCTCGACGGTGACCGTGACGTTCTCGCCGGTGCCCTCGCCCGCGTAGTCCGGGGCGGTGCCGTAACGGTTCTGGTAGAAGTGGTAGCCGACATATCCGACACCGCCGAGGCCGCCGCCGAAGACGAGGACGACCACCAGGCAGGCGCAGCCGTTGCGGCGCTTGCGGCCCTTGTCCTTGCCGCCCTTGGCGCCCTTGACGGGGGCACGCCCCTTGCCGCGGCGGCCTTCGGGGGCGTCCCGTTCCTCGGGGTCGTCGGAGTCCTCCGCCGGGTCGCCGGCGCCCGGCCCGTCCGGATCGCCCGCGAAGAAGGGGTGTTCCTCCTCCTCGGGCGGCCCCGGATCCCAGTCCGGGCGCGGCTCGGTGCCGGTGGCGGGCTGGGCGGCGTAGGCCTCGCCCTGCTCGGCGGCGTACGGAACCTGCGGCTGCTGCGCCCCCGCCGGGACCTGCGGCTGCTGTCCGGGACCGGGCGCCTGCGGCTGCTGTGCCATGCCGTCCCAGCCGGCGTTGCCCTGCCCCTGCCCGTACTGCTGGACATGGCCGGCGTAGCCCTGCCCGTCCTGCTGGGGGTAGCCGCCCTGCACGTTCTGGTACGGCCGGCCGTACTGGTCGTGGCCCTGGTAGTGCTGCCCCTGCTGCTCCGGGTACTGCTGCTGGTAGGGCTGCTGTCCCTGGTCGTAGCCGGGCTGCTGCTGCGCCTGGCTCCAGTCGCCGTAACCCTGCGCCTGCGGCTGCTGATGGCCGCCGTAGGGGGACTGGCCGGCGGGCGCCTGCTGTCCTCCCCATCCGCCGTCCCCGTACAACGGGTCCTCGGGATGCCACGGTTCGGAGCCCGGGCCCCGGCCATACTCAGTCATCGATCCCCTAGAGCCGCGAGGCCTCCATCGTGCCGCGCCCGTGCCCGGCTTTGGTTCCGCCTCTTGCTGTGCGGTGGCTGTTCGAACCCCATCCGCATGGCGCGGAACGTTACCGTATCGCGATCAGATGACCACTTCGACGCCCTCGCCGGGAGACGAACCTGACACCCGTTCGGATTCCAGGGCCTGCTGGAGGATGATCACAGCGGCGGCCTGGTCGATCACGGAACGCCCCTTCTTGGACTTCACGCCGGAGGCGCGCAGCCCCTGGCTCGCCGTGACGGTCGTCATCCGCTCGTCGAGCAGGCGCACCGGCACGGGCGCGATCAGCCCCGCCAGTTCCTGGGCGAAACCGCGCACCTTGACGGCCGCCGGGCCCTCGCCCCCCTTGAGGGAACGCGGCAGCCCGACGACGACCTCGATCGGCTCGTACTCCTCGACGAGCTGTTTGAGCCTGCGGTGGGCGGCGGGCACGTCCCGCCCCGGGACCGTCTCCACCGGGGTGGCGAGGATCCCGTCGGGGTCGCAGGAGGCGACCCCGATCCGGGCGTCCCCGACGTCGATCGCGAGGCGGCGTCCCCGGCGCACTACTTGACCGTCTCGGCGACGAGGCGTTCGACGGCGTCCACGGCCTCGCCGACGGCGGCCGGGTTCTGCCCACCGCCCTGGGCGACGTCCGGCTTGCCGCCACCGCCGCCACCGAGCGTCTTGGCGGCGGTGCGCACCAGGTCACCGGCCTTGAGACCGCGCTCGCGGGCGGCCTCGTTGGTGGCGATGACCGTGAGCGGCCTGCCGTTGTTCACGGCGAACAGGGCGACCACGGCGGCCCGGCCGCCCTGGATGCGGCCGCGCACGTCGAGGACCAGCTTGCGCAGGTCGTCGGCGGAGGTGCCGTCCGGGACCTGCCCGGTGACCAGGGCGAGGCCGCGCACGTCCTTGGCGGACTCGGCGAGGCCGCCGGCGGCCTGGAGCACCTTCTCGGCGCGGAACTTCTCGATCTCCTTCTCGGCGTCCTTGAGCCGGGCGAGCATGCCGGCGACCTTCTCCGGCAGTTCCTCCGGGCGGCCCTTGACCAGCTCGGTGAGCTGGTGGACGACCGTGTGCTCGCGGGCCAGGAAGCTGTAGGCGTCGACGCCGACCAGGGCCTCGATGCGGCGCACGCCGGAACCGATGGACGACTCGCCCAGCAGCTTGACCAGGCCGAGCTGGGCGGTGTTGTGGACGTGCGTACCGCCGCACAGCTCCTTGGAGAAGTCGCCGATGGTCACGACGCGCACGCGCTCGCCGTACTTCTCCCCGAACTCGGCGATGGCGCCCTGCTTCTTGGCCTCGTCGATGCCCATGACGTCGGCGCGGACGTCCAGGTCGCGGGCGAGCACCTCGTTGATCTTCTGCTCGACGTCGGTCATCACGGCCGTCGGAACGGCGGCCGGGGAGCCGAAGTCGAAGCGGAAGCGGCCGGGCTGGTTCTCGGAACCGGCCTGGGCGGCCGTCGGGCCGAGGGCGTCGCGCAGGGCCTGGTGGGTGAGGTGGGTGGCCGAGTGGGCGCGGGCGATGGCCTTGCGGCGGCGGTCGTCGATCGAGGCCTGGGCCCTGGCGCCGACGGTCACCTCGCCGACCTGGACGACGCCCTTGTGGACGTAGACGCCCGGCACCGGCTTCTGGCAGTCGCGGATCTCGATGACGGCACCGGAGTCGGTCCGGATGCGGCCGGTGTCACCGATCTGGCCGCCGCCCTCGGCGTAGAACGGGGTGCGGTCGAGGACGATCTCGACCTCGTCGCCCTCGGTGGCGGCCGGCGAGGAGAGGCCGTCGACGAGGATGCCGACGACGGTGGACTCGCCCTCGGTCTCCGTGTAGCCGATGAAGTCGGTGGCGCCGGCACTGTCGGCGATCTCGCGGTAGGCGCCGAGGTCGGCGTGACCGGTCTTCTTGGCCAGGGCGTCGGCCTTGGCGCGCTCCCGCTGTTCCTTCATCAGGCGGCGGAAGCCGTCCTCGTCCACGGACAGCCCCTGCTCGGCGGCCATCTCCAGGGTGAGGTCGATGGGGAAGCCCCAGGTGTCGTGGAGCAGGAACGCCTTGTCGCCGGCGAGCACGGTGGAACCGGCGGCCTTGGTCTCGGTGACGGCGGTGTCGAGCACGTTGGTGCCGGCGTTGAGGGTCTTGAGGAAGCGGGCCTCCTCGGCGAGGGCGACCTTCTCGATGCGCTCGCGGTCGGTGACCAGCTCCGGGTACTGCTGTCCCATCGTGGCGATCACGGTCTCGACGAGGTCCTTGACGACCGGACCGGTGGCGCCGAGGAGGCGCATGTTGCGGATGGCGCGGCGCATGATGCGGCGCAGCACGTAGCCGCGGCCCTCGTTGCCCGGGGTGACGCCGTCGCCGATGAGCATCACGGAGGTGCGCATGTGGTCGGTGACCACGCGCAGGGAGACGTCCGAGTCGTGGGCGTCGCCGTAGGCGACACCGGTCAGCTCGGTGGCCTTGCCGATGACGGCCATGGAGGTGTCGATCTCGTACAGGTTCTGCACGCCCTGGAGGATCATGGCGAGCCGTTCGAGACCGAGACCGGTGTCGATGTTCTTGCTCGGCAGGTCGCCGAGGATCTCGAAGTCCTCCTTGCCGATGCCCTCGCCCCGCTCGTACTGCATGAAGACGAGGTTCCAGATCTCCACGTACCGCTCGTCGTTGACGGCGGGGCCGCCCTCGACGCCGAACTCGGGGCCGCGGTCGTAGTTGATCTCGGAGCAGGGGCCGCAGGGGCCGGGGACGCCCATGGACCAGAAGTTGTCCTTCTTGCCCAGGCGCTGGATCCGCTCGGCGGGGACGCCGACGATGTCGCGCCAGATGCGCTCGGCCTCGTCGTCCTCCTCGTAGACGGTGATCCAGAGCTTCTCGGCCTCCAGGCCGTAACCGCCCTTGTCCTGGGGCGTGGTGAGCAGCTCCCAGGCGAGCTTGGCGGCGCCCTCCTTGAAGTAGTCGCCGAAGGAGAAGTTGCCGCACATCTGGAAGAACGTGCCGTGCCGGGTGGTCTTGCCGACCTCCTCGATGTCCGGCGTGCGCACGCACTTCTGGACGCTGGTGGCACGGTCGAACGGCGGCTTGACCTCGCCCAGGAAGTAGGGCTTGAAGGGCACCATGCCGGCGGGAACGAGGAGCAGAGTCGGGTCGTCCGCGATGAGCGACGCCGAAGGGACGACGGTGTGCCCGCGCTCCTCGAAGAAGCTCAGCCAGCGGCGGCGGATCTCGGCCGACTCCATCAGTGGTCCTCATTCCGGTTGTACGAGTGGTACGTCGGCCTCTCGACGTACCGCGGTGTGTCGTGGTTCTCGATGGCGGCGTACCGCCGGGGCGCGGGGAGTTCGTGCTCGGGGACGGGGGCGTTGATGCCCAGCGCGTCGCCCAGCTCCGCCTCCCGGCGGGCCATGTTGTCGCGGACGTCGAGCGCGAAGCCGACGGCCCGGTGCTTGATCCGGTGGCCGGCCTCCAGGGCCTTGTCGGCCGCGGTGGCGGCGAGGCTCTCCGGGGTGAGCCGCCTCAGCTTGCGGTTGACCTTGGTGGTGGCCCAGACGCCTGCGGCGACGCCGGTGCCGAACCAGAACGTACGGCGGAACATGGCTGGGTCAGTTCCCCTTTTCGCGGTGGGCGCGGTCGGCGGCCCGCTGGGCGCGCCTGACCCGGCGGGCCGACGGGACGGTGCGCCCGACGATCACCTCGCGCCGGGGCTCGGCGGACGGCCGGTCCTCGCGGCGGCCGGTGAGGGCGCGGCGCACGCCGTAGCCGAACGCGGCGACCTTGACCAGGGGGCCGCCGAAGGTGGAGGCGACGGTCGTGGACAGCGCCGAGGCGTTGGACGTGACTTCCTGGACGTCGCTCGCGATGGCGTCGACCCGGTCGATCTGGGTCTGGGCCGAGCGGACCGCCGCGGAGGCGTCGTTGAGCAGCGGGACGGCCTGTTCGGTCACGTCCGCGACGAGTTTGGTGGTCGCCCGGAGCGTCTGGGCCAGCCTCGCCAGTGCCACGGCGAGGAAGGAGACCAGGATCGCCCAGAACACGGCCACCAGGATCCCGGCCACCTCTCCACCGGACACCTGTGCGCACCCGCTCCCTGAAACGTGTCTGACCGTCGAGTCCACTGAACCCGTCGGTCGTGTCGAAACGCGCCGGACCCGGCGACGAGCAGTACCCCCGAGCCTATCGCGCCCGGGGTGCCGGTCCGTACCGCATTACCGGCGCCGGCGCCCGCAAACGCCGGAGCCCGCCGCCCCGGCCACGAGGGCGGGGCGACGGGCCCGGGCACACGGTGTGCGCCGCGTCCGCTGAGGGGTGATCAGCGGGCGTAGTACTCGACGACGAGCTGCTCGTCGCAGATCACCGGGATCTCCTTGCGGTTCGGCTCGCGGTCCAGGCGGAACGCCAGGGCCTTGAGGTTCACCTGGAGGTAGCGCGGGGTCTCGCCCTCGGGGGCGAAGCCGCCCTCGCGGGCGATGGAGAAGAGGGTCTTCTCACGGCTGCGCTCACGGACCATGACGACGTCGTCCGGCTTCACGCGGAAGGACGGCTTGTCGACCTTGTGGCCGTTGACCTCGATGTGGCCGTGGACGACCATCTGCCGGGCCTGGTAGATCGTGCGGGCGATGCCCGAACGCAGGACCAGCGCGTCGAGACGGCGCTCGAGCTCGATGACCAGGGCCTCACCGGTCTTGCCCTGCGTCTTGGCGGCACGCTCGTAGGCGCGGACGAGCTGGCGCTCGGACACGTCGTACTGCGCGCGCAGACGCTGCTTCTCGAGCAGACGGACCTTGTAGTCCGAGTTCTGCTTGCGGCCGCGGCCGTGCTCACCCGGCGGGTAGGGGCGGGCCTCGAAGTACTTGACGGCCTTCGGGGTCAGCGCGATGCCGAGGGCACGCGACTTCTTGACCTTGGGGCGGGACTGGTTCGCCACTTCTTCTTCTCTTCTCTTCGCTTACGGCTTCACCAGGGTTACGGGAGGTCGCATCCGCAGCCGGGGAAACCCGCCGGGTCCGGTGAACCGGGCCTGCCGGGCAGCCGCTCCCCTGATCTGGGCACATACGTGCAGCACGCGAGTGGCCCACCGACCGGGGCCCCGGGGTCCGTGGGGACCTCGGGGGTGGTGGTGGGCTGCCCGCGACACCTTCGACGGTGCGCGACGCTCCTGGATCCTCCCGCCGCGGGGCGAGGAGGTTCCGGCTGGGTGTCCCGCTCTGGTGGCGTCGACCGGGGCCGACACGGGACGCAGCACTTCGGGCGAGTCTACAGGGCGGCGGGCACTGCTCTCGACCGGGGCGGCCGCGGCACGGAGCCGCCCGGGGCCCGGCGCCGGTACCGCCGCCCCGGCGCCCCGGCGTCCGTGTCGCCGCGGGGCCACGGCTGCTCGCCGTCGCTACGGCTGCTTGCGGCCGAGGTGCTTGCGGGTCCACTCCACGGCGTCCGCGTACCGGGCCTCCCCGCCGTGCCGGGTCGGTTGGTAGTAGGCGCGGTCCTTCAGTGCGTCCGGGGCGTACTGCTGGGCGGCGATGCCCTCGGGCAGGTCGTGCGGGTAGACGTAGCCCTGGGCGTGGCCGAGCTTGGCGGCGCCCTTGTAGTGCCCGTCGCGCAGATGGGCGGGGACGGGGCCGGCGAGGCCCTTGCGGACGTCCTCCAGGGCGGCGCCTATCGCGGTCGTCGCGGCGTTGGACTTGGGGGCGAGCGCGAGGGCGATGGTGGCGTGGCTGAGGGTGAGCGCGGCCTCCGGGAAGCCGATCATCGCGACGGCCTGGGCTGCGGCGACGGCGGTGGGCAGGGCCGTCGGGTCGGCGAGGCCGATGTCCTCGCTGGCGGAGATCATCAGCCGGCGGGCGATGAACCGGGGGTCCTCCCCGGCCTCGATCATGCGGGCCAGGTAGTGCAGCGCGGCGTCCACGTCGGAGCCGCGGATGGACTTGATGAGGGCGCTGGCCACGTCGTAGTGCTGGTCGCCGGAACGGTCGTACTTCACCGCGGCCCGGTCGACCGTCTCCTCCAGGGTGGTCAGGCCGATCTCGGGCTCGCCCTTGTCCAGCGCGGCGCCGGCGGCCGCCTCCAGGGCCGTCAGCGCCCGCCGGGCGTCGCCGCCCGCGATCCGCAGCAGGTGCGCCTCGGTCTCCTCGGGCAGGGTGACGGCGCCCTTCAGGCCGCGCTCGTCGGCCAGTGCCCGGTGGAGCAGCCCGCGCAGATCCTCGTCGGTGAGGGGTTCGAGGGTGAGCAGGAGGGAGCGGGAGAGCAGCGGGGAGATGACCGAGAAATAGGGGTTCTCGGTGGTCGCGGCGATCAGGGTGACCCAGCGGTTCTCGACGGCGGGCAGCAGGGAGTCCTGCTGGGCCTTGCTGAAGCGGTGGATCTCGTCGAGGAAGAGCACGGTCTCCGTGCCGTAGCCGCCGGTGGCGCGGCGGGCGCCGTCGATGACCGCGCGGACCTCCTTGACGCCGGCGGTGATCGCGGAGAGCTCCACGAACCGCTTGTTGGTGGCCTTGGAGACGACGTACGCCAGGGTGGTCTTGCCGGTGCCGGGCGGGCCCCAGAGGATCACCGAGGAGGGGCCGGCCGGGCTGCCCGCGGAGGTGCCCTCGCCGACCAGCCGGCGCAACGGGGAGCCGGGCTTGAGCAGGTGCTGCTGGCCCATGACCTCGTCGAGGCTGCGCGGGCGCATCCGGACGGCCAGGGGGCTGGCGGCCGGGTCCTTCTCCTGACGGGCCTCGGCGGCGGCGGTGAACAGGTCGGGTTCCACGGAGAAAACCCTAAGTCACGCCACTGACAAACCGCGGCCGGCCGTCGGGAGCGCCCACACCGGGGCCGGCCCGGGAAGGGCCACGGGCTCAGGAGGCCCAGAGCTGGCTGCCCCAGCGGGTGAACACCAGCATGGCGATGATGCCCACGTGGGTGACCGGCAGGACCCAGGTGAACTCGCTCAGGAAGTTCTTCACCGGGCGGGGGGCGGGAAGGAAGTCGTTGCGCACGTTGTGCGAGGTCACGTACCAGAACATGGTGATCGTGATCACCCAGGCCAGGGAGCACCACAGGCACAGGGCGTTGATCTCGTAGAGCGTCTGGAACTGCAGCCAGGTGCAGAAGCCCACGCCGAACAGCGTGCCGAAGTTGAAGGTGAGCCAGTACCAGCGGGGGAAGCGGACGCGGGTGAGCAGGGTGACGCCGACGCAGATGACGATGCCGTAGCAGACGAGGCCGAGGAACGGGTTGGGGAACCCGAAGACGGCGGCCTGCTTGCTCTCCATCACGCTGCCGCAGGAGACGATCGGGTTGATGCTGCAGTTCGGGGTGAACGTCCTGCCCTCGGCCTTGGCCTCGGCAATCTTGATCTTGTCCAGGGTGATGACCCAGGAGGCGAGCAGGCCGAGGGCGCCGGTGATCACCAGCATCACGGAGAAGGCGCGGCCGGCGCCGACGGGGCGGGGCGCGTCGCCGCGCTGGGGCTCCGGGTCGGTCGCTTCTGTGGAGACGTCCCTGACTGTCGTCTTGCTCATCACGCCGATTCCGTCGTTGAGGTGGCTGGGCGGGCAGGGTCATTGTGCCGCACGGAAGGGCCTGTTCACCGTTGGCTGCGAATAAGGAGGGGCGGCCGGGGGGTACGAGGTGCCGGGTTCACGCCATCGAAGGACGGCGCGGGGGCACGGGTGAGCGAACGCGGGGGCGGGCGTTCGTTTCCCCGACGGCGCCGACGCCCCGCTCCCCCGTGCGGGAGGCGGGGCGCCCCTGGCGCCTCAGCCCAGGCGGGTCTCCAGCTCGGCGACGATCTCGTTGAGGCCCACCGGGGCCTGCTCGCCGGACTCCATGTCCTTGAGCTGGACGACGCCCTCGGCGAGATCCCGCTCGCCGGCGACGATCGCGTACCGCGCACCGCTGCGGTTCGCGTTCTTCATCGCGCCCTTGAGCCCCTTGCCGCCGTAGGCGAAGTCCGTCGCGATGCCGAGCCTGCGCAGCTCGGTCACCTTCGCGAACAGCACCCGCCGTGCCTCCTCGCCGAGCGGCACCGCGTAGACGCTGGTGACCGACGGCAGCGGCAGTTCGATGCCCTCCGCCTCCAGTGCGAGGACCGTGCGGTCCACGCCCAGCGCCCAGCCGACCGAGGGCAGCGCGGGGCCGCCGATCATCTCGGAGAGCCCGTCGTAGCGGCCGCCGCCGCCCACCGCGGACTGGGAGCCCAGGCCGTCGTGGACGAACTCGAAGGTCGTCCGGGTGTAGTAGTCCAGGCCGCGCACGAGCCGCGGGTCGTCCTCGAAGGCGACGCCGGCCGCGCGGAGCAGCTCGCGGACCTCCTCGTGGTACGCCTTGCACGCGTCGCACAGGTAGTCGCGCAGGATCGGGGCGTCGGTGAGCTGCTTCTGGACGTCGGGGCGCTTGTCGTCGAGGACGCGCAGCGGGTTGATCTCCGCGCGGCGCAGGGTCTCCTCGTCGAGGTCGAGGCCGCGCAGGAAGTCCTGGAGGGCGGCGCGGTAGACCGGCCGGCACTCCTTGTCCCCGAGGCTGTTGAGCAGGATGCGGAAGCCGCGCAGACCCAGCGAGCGGTACGCCTGGTCGGCGAGGATGATCAACTCGGCGTCGAGCGCCGGGTCCTCCGCGCCGATCGCCTCGGCGCCGACCTGGGAGAAGTGGCGGTAGCGGCCCTTCTGGGGGCGCTCGTAGCGGTAGTAGGAGCCCGAGTACCAGAGCTTGACCGGGAGGTTGCCCGCCTTGTGGAGGTTGGCCTCCAGGGCGGCGCGCAGCACGGAGGCGGTGCCCTCGGGGCGCAGGGCGAGCCGGTCGCCGCCCTTGGTCTCGAAGGCGTACATCTCCTTGGTCACGATGTCGGTGGACTCGCCGACGCCGCGGGCGAAGAGGTCGACGCTCTCGAAGCCGGGCGTCTCGATGTAGCCGTAGCCGGAATTGCGCAGCGGCCGGGCGATCGCCTCGCGCACCGCCAGGAAGGTGGCGGAGTCGGGCGGCAGCAGGTCGTACGTGCCCTTGGGGGCCTTGAAAGTGCTCACGGAGGGTTTCTCGTCACATTCCTCGTCGGGGAGCGCCGGACGTGCCGCTCTCGCGGCCGCCCGCGGCCACCTGCCGCAGATACGGGTTGGTGGTGCGCTCCTGGCCGATGGTCGTCTGGGGACCGTGCCCGGACAGCACCACGGTCGGGTCCTCGAGCGGCAGGCACACGCGGGCCAGCGACGCGAGCAGCTCTTCCGTGTCACCGCCGGGCAGGTCGGTGCGTCCCACGGAGCCGGCGAACAGCAGGTCGCCCGAGAAGAGGATCGGCGGGACGTCCGCCGCCTCGGGCAGCCCGAAGGTCACCGACCCCTTGGTATGGCCGGGCGCGTGGGCGACGGAGAACTCCAGGCCCGCCAGGGGCAGCGCGGCCCCGTCGGCCAGTTCCCTCACGTCCTCGGGTTCGCCCACGGTCAGCTCGCCCATGAGCTGCGCGCCGATGGAACGGCCGAGCGCCTTCTCGGGGTCGCCCATCATGTAGCGGTCCTCCGGGTGGATCCACGCCGGTACGTCGTGGGCGCCGCAGACGGGCACGACCGAGGCCACGTGGTCGATGTGGCCGTGGGTGAGGACGACGGCGACGGGCTTGAGCCGATGCTTGCGCAGCGCGTCCTCGACTCCCTGGGCGGCCTCGTGGCCCGGGTCGATGATCACGCACTCCTCACCGGCGGCGGGGGCCACGAGGTAGCAGTTCGTCCCCCAGGCACCGGCGGGAAATCCGGCAATGAGCACGTTCGTCCTTCGTGTCGTCTTCTGCCCGCTCTTGTCGTCGTACGGCCGGACATGGACGTCGTACTCGGACGGGCGGGCACCGGTCAGAGCCTACCGGCGCTGCCGTTTCCTCAGCGAACCCATATACGGTACGGGGCTACACGCAGACGGTCGGCCACATCACGCAGCCGGACCGGTCGACGCACGAGACGCTTCGTCCCAGACGCTTGAGGAGACAACACCGTGGTCAGCCAGGAACAGCGGCGGCGCCAGCTCGCCCGGGAGAAGTTCTTGCGGCAGCAGCAGCGGCGCACCGAGGCGCGCCGCCGCGCGAAGGTGCGCAACTCCGTGATCGCCTCGGTGCTGGGCGTCGTGATCATCGGCAGTGTGGCGCTGTACACGACCGGTGTCATGAAGGACGACGACAAGAAGGAGAACGCGGGCGCGGAGGTGACGCCGAGCGCCTCCCCCACCACCAAGGCGCCGGACCCCTGCGAGAAGCCCGCCAAGGGCAAGGTCAAGCCGCTGAACTGGAAGAAGGAGCCGGCGGTCACCATCGACAAGTCGGCGGACTACACCATGAAGCTGGACACAACGTGCGGTGACATAGACATCGCGCTGAAGGCGGCGGCCGCCCCGCACACGGTGAACTCCTTCGACTTCCTGGCGGGCAAGGGGTACTTCGACCACACCAAGTGCCACCGGCTCACCACCAACAGCATCTACGTGCTGCAGTGCGGCGACCCGACGGGCAGCGGCAGCGGCGGTCCGGGCTACACGATTCCGGACGAGAACCTGAAGGACAAGGTCCTCAAGAAGAAGACCTACCCGGCGGGCACGGTCGCGATGGCGAACACCGGCCAGAAGCACACCGGCGGCAGCCAGTTCTTCCTGGTCTACAAGGACAGCCCGCTGCCGCCCAGTTACACCCCGTTCGGCACGGTTTCCGCCTCCGGCATGAAGGTGCTGAAGAAGATCGCCGATGCGGGTGAGAACACGGGCGCGGGCGACGGCGCCCCGAACGCGACCGTGGTGATCGACAAGGCCACCGTGACGAAATCCTGACCGTCAACTGCGTAATTTCGGTCGTGCGGGATGCGGACAGCCGCCCCGCCGGTCGCCTAGATTGGCCGTGACGAAACTGTGGACGATGCCCGGGGGTGTACCGCTCCCCCGCGCGCATCATGTGGAGGAGGCGCTGTGAGCAGCGACCCGTGGGGCCGCGTCGACGAGACGGGGACCGTGTACGTGCGTACGGCCGAGGGCGAGCAGGTCGTCGGTTCCTGGCAGGCCGGCTCCCCCGAGGAGGCGCTGGCCTATTTCGAGCGCAAGTACGAGGGCCTGGTTGTCGAGATCGGCCTCCTCGAACGGCGGGTGCGGACGACCGACCTGTCCGCGAAGGACGCCCAGGCCGCGATCGGCCACCTGCGGGAGCAGGTGGACGCGCACCACGCGGTCGGCGATCTGCAGGCCCTCCGCGACCGGCTGGACAAGCTGGTCGCGACCGTCGAGTCGCGCCGCGAGGAGCGCAAGGCGCAGCGGGCGAAGCAGTCCGACGAGGCGCGGCACGCCAAGGAGGCGCTGGTCGCCGAGGCCGAGGAGCTGGCCGGGTCCGAGCAGTGGCGCTCGGCCGGTGAGCGGCTGCGGGCGCTGGTGGACACCTGGAAGGGGCTGCCGCGGCTGGACCGCAAGTCGGACGACGAGCTGTGGCACCGCTTCTCGCACGCCCGTTCGGCGTTCTCCAAGCGCCGCAAGGCGCACTTCGCGCACCTGGACGCGCAGCGCGAGGACGCCCGCAGGATCAAGGAGCGGCTGGTCTCGGAGGCCGAGGCGCTGTCGGGTTCGACCGACTGGGGTCCGACGGCCGCGCGCTACCGCGAGCTCATGACGGAGTGGAAGGCAGCGGGCCGCGCCCAGCGCGAGCACGAGGACGACCTGTGGAACCGTTTCCGCGGGGCGCAGGACGTCTTCTTCGCCGCCCGCGGCTCGGTCTTCGCCGAGCGGGACGCCGAGCAGGCCGAGAACCTCAAGCTCAAGGAGGAGCTGGCCGAGGAGGCGGAGAGGCTGCTGCCGATCGGCGACCTCAAGGCGGCGCGGGCGGCGTTCCGGTCCATCAACGAGCGCTGGGAGGCCATCGGCCATGTGCCGAGGGACGCCCGGCCCCGGGTCGAAGGACGGATGCACACGGTCGACCGGGCGCTGCAGGAGGCCGAGGAGGCCGAGTGGCGCCGCACCAACCCCGAGGCGCGGGCGCGGGCGGAGGGGCTGACGGGTCAGCTCCAGGCCGCCGTGGACAAGCTGAAGGGGCAGATCGAGCAGGCCAGGGCGCAGGGCAACAACGCGAAGGCAGACAAGCTGGAGCGTGAGCTCGAGGGACGCCAGGCGCTGCTGGACCAGGCCCTGAAGGGGCTGCAGGAGTTCGGCGGCTGAGCCGCCCGCGGCGATGACCGTGTCCGCCCCCGGTGCCTGGTGCACCGGGGGCGGTTGCGTGTGCGGGGCCCGCGTCGGGGATGCTCAGGGCCGGCGTGCGGAGGTCACGCGGTAGACGTCGTAGACGCCCTCCACGCCCCGTACCGCCTTCAGGACGTGGCCCAGGTGCTTGGGGTCGCCCATCTCGAAGGTGAAGCGGGAGGTGGCGACCCGGTCGCGGGAGGTCTGGACGGCGGCCGAGAGGATGTTGACGTGCTGGTCCGAGAGGACCCGGGTCACGTCCGACAGCAGGCGGGAGCGGTCCAGGGCCTCGACCTGGATGGCGACCAGGAAGACCGAGGACTGCGTCGGCGCCCACTCGACCTCGAGGATCCGTTCGGGCTCGCGCGAGAGCGAGTCGACGTTGACGCAGTCGCTGCGGTGCACCGAGACGCCGCTGCCGCGGGTGACGAAGCCGATGATCGGGTCGCCCGGCACCGGGGTGCAGCAGCGGGCCAGCTTGACCCAGACGTCCTCGACGCCCTTGACGACGACGCCCGGATCGGCGCTGGAGCGCCGCTTGCGGCGGCCGCGGGAGGGCGGGACGCTCTCGTCGATCTCCTCGGTCGCGGCCTCCTCGCCGCCGAGGGACTGCACGAGCTTCTGCACGATGTTCTGCGCGGAGACGTGGCCCTCGCCGATCGCCGCGTACAGCGCGGAGATGTCCGAGTAGCGCATCTCGTGCGCCAGGGTGACGAGGGAGTCGCCGGTGAGGATGCGCTGGATGGGCAGGTTCTGCTTGCGCATCGCGCGGACGATCGCGTCCTTGCCCTGCTCGATCGCCTCGTCGCGGCGCTCCTTGGAGAACCAGGCGCGGATCTTGTTGCGGGCGCGGGGCGACTTGACGAAGCCGAGCCAGTCGCGCGAGGGGCCCGCTCCGGGCGCCTTGGAGGTGAAGACCTCCACCAGGTCGCCGTTGTCCAGGGTGGACTCCAGCGGCACCAGGCGGCCGTTGACGCGTGCTCCTATGGTGCGGTGGCCGACCTCGGTGTGGACGGCGTAGGAGAAGTCGACCGGGGTCGATCCGGCCGGCAGCGCGATGACGTCGCCCTTGGGGGTGAAGACGAAGACCTCGTTGCGGGAGAGGTCGAAGCGCAGCGACTCCAGGAACTCGCTGGGGTCCTCGGTCTCCTTCTGCCAGTCCAGGAGCTGCCGCAGCCACGCCATGTCGTTGATGGCGGCCGCTTCCTTGCCGGACTTCCCGCCCGCCTTGGGGGCGTCGGTGCGGACCTTGGAGGCGCCGGCGACGGCCTCCTGCTTGTACTTCCAGTGCGCGGCGATGCCGTACTCGGCGCGGCGGTGCATGTCGAAGGTGCGGATCTGGAGCTCGACCGGCTTGCCGTTGGGCCCGATGACCGTCGTGTGCAGCGACTGGTACATGTTGAACTTGGGCATCGCGATGTAGTCCTTGAACCGCCCCGGAACCGGGTTCCAGCGGGCGTGGACGGTGCCCAGGGCCGCGTAGCAGTCGCGGACCGTGTCCACCAGGACGCGGATGCCCACCAGGTCGTAGATCTCCGCGAAGTCCCGGCCGCGGACGATCATCTTCTGGTAGACGCTGTAGTAGTGCTTGGGCCGGCCGGTGACGGTGGCCTTGATACGGGCGGCGCGCAGGTCCTGCTGGACCTCGTCGGTCACTATCGCGAGGTACTCGTCCCGCTTGGGGGCGCGCTCGGCGACCAGGCGCACGATCTCGTCGTACATCTTGGGGTAGAGGATCGCGAAGGCGAGGTCCTCCAGCTCCCACTTGATGGTGTTCATGCCCAGCCGGTGGGCCAGCGGCGCGTAGATCTCGAGGGTCTCGCGGGCCTTCTTCTCCTGCTTCTCGCGCTTGAGGTAGCGCATGGTGCGCATGTTGTGCAGGCGGTCGGCGAGCTTGATGACCAGGACGCGGGGGTCCTTGGCCATGGCGACGACCATCTTGCGCACGGTCTCGGCCTGGGCGGCCTCGCCGAACTTGACCCGGTCCAGCTTGGTGACGCCGTCGACGAGCAGGGCGACGACGTCGCCGAAGTCGCGGCGCAGGTCCTCCAGGCCGTACTCGGTGTCCTCGACGGTGTCGTGCAGCAGCCCGGCCATGAGCGTGGCCGGGTCCATGCCGAGCTCGGCGAGGATGGTGGTCACCGCGAGGGGGTGCGTGATGTACGGGTCGCCGCTCTTGCGCTTCTGGCCGCGGTGCCAGCGCTCGGCGACCTGGTAGGCCTTCTCGATCTGGCGGAGCGTGGACGTCTCGATCTTGGGGTCGTTGCCGCGCACTATCCGCAGCAGCGGCTCCAGGACCGGGTTGTACGGGTTGGAGCGCTGGACACCGAGGCGGGCGAGACGGGCGCGGACGCGGTTGGAGGAGCCGGAGCGCGCGGTCTGGCCGGTGTTGGCGCGGGCCGCCGGGGCGGTGGGGTGCTCGGGGGGAGCCGGCTTGGGACGCGTCTGGGACGCGGGCTTGTCGACCGGCGCCGGGCCGTGCTCCACCGGCCCGCGGGGGTCGTTCTTGGCGTCCGACGCGGGAGTGGCCGCGGGCTTGGGGGTCGCCCCGGGCTTGGCGGCGGTCAGTGGCTGGGCCTCGTCTGGCAAGAGGACTCCTCGTGCGCGATCCGGGTCCCCCGGCAGGCTCCGGAGACCCCATGGTAGCGATCCCGGGCCGTGGGCTCCCGGTCAGGCGGCGGAGACGGGACGCTACCAGCGAAACACACGGGGCGGGCGCCGGATTCCTCCGGGCCCGCCCCGTTCTGTCACGACCTGCGTCCTGCCGGGTCAGACCTGCAGCAACGCCTCCAGCGGGGCGCCGTCGAGGGCCGGCTCCAGGCGGGCCCGGCCGCCCAGGAAACCGAGCTCCATCAGCACCGCGACCCCGGCGACCTCGGCGCCCGCGCGCCGGACCAGTGCCAGCGAGGCCTCTGCGGTGCCGCCGGTGGCGAGCACGTCGTCGATGACCATGACGCGATCCCCGGCGCTCAGGTCCTCGGCGTGCACCTCGATCTCGGCGGAGCCGTACTCCAGGTCGTAGGCCTGCCGCAGGGTGGCCCCGGGGAGCTTGCCCGCCTTGCGCACCGGGACGAAGCCGACGCCGGCCCGGAGCGCGGCGGGGGCGCCCAGGATGAAGCCGCGGGCCTCCAGGCCGACGATCTTCGTGGCGCCGTGCCGCACGGTCAGTTCCGCGAGGGCGTCGGTGAGCGCGGTGAACGCGGCCGGGTCGGCGAGCAGCGGGGTGATGTCCTTGAACACCACGCCCGGCTCCGGGTAGTCCTCGACGTCCCGGATGCGGCTCAGCAGCAGCGCCGTGATGTCGGTCAGCTCGCTCATCGGCGCTTCCCCGAGGGCCGGCCGCGACCGCGGTTGCGGGAGGACGGCTGGGTGCGCGGGCCGGAGGACGTGGCACCGGTGCCGGAGCGCGGACGGGGGCCGACGACGGCCGGGGCGGCGTCCTCGGAGTCCGCGGAGTCCTCGGAGTAACCGCCCTCGGAGCCGGCGCCGGTGTGCCCGTCGTCCGCGGCCTGGGCCCGCTTGGCGCGGACCCGCTTGGCGAGCGCCCTCATCGCCGGCTCGCGCTCCTTGAGGTCGGCGACGAGCGGGGTGGCGATGAAGATCGAGGAGTACGCGCCGGCCGCGAGACCCACGAACAGCGACAGCGAGATGTCGTTGAGCGTGCCCGCGCCGAGGAAGCCGCCGCCGATGAAGAGCAGTCCGGCCACCGGGAGCAGGGCGACCACCGTGGTGTTGATGGACCGGACCAGGGTGCCGTTGATCGAGCGGTTGGCGACCTCGCTGTAGGTCCAGCGGGTCTGTTTGGTGAGGTCCTTCGTCTGCTCCTTGAGGCTGTCGAAGACGACGACCGTGTCGTAGAGCGAGTAACCGAGGATCGTCAGCAGACCGATGACCGTACCGGGCGTGACCTCGAAACCGACGAGGGCGTAGATGCCGGTGGTGATGGTGATGTCGTGGATCAGGGCGACGAGGGCGGCGACGGCCATCCGCCACTCGAAGGCGATGGCCAGGTAGATCACGACCAGCACCATGAAGATCGCCAGGCCCTCCCAGGCCTTGTTGGCGATCTGCTCACCCCAGCTGGGACCGACGAGATCGGCGTTGATGTTCTCCGTGTCGATCTTCATGTCCTTGGCGAGGGCGGCCTTGATCTCGTCGGACTTCGACGTGTCCAGACCGGCGACCTGGATGCGCAGGCCGCCCGTGCCGAGCTTCTGCACGACCGCCTCGTGGCCGGCCGCTTCCTCCGCGTACGTCTCGGCCTGGGAGACCGAGACGCTCGTCTTCGGGGTGGTGAAGACCGCGCCGCCCTGGAAGTCGATGCCCATGTTGAGGCCGCGGACCGCGAGACCGACGATCGCGGTGATCGTGATCAGGATCGAGACGCCGTACCAGATCTTGCGGTGGCCGACGAAGTCGTAACCGACCTCGCCGCGGTGGAGCCGGGCACCGAGATTGCCGAGCTTCGACATGTCTCACGCCTCCTTCGGGTCGACGGGGCCCGCGGCAGGACCGGAGGGACGACGGGTGCGCCGCAGGGGCGGCTTCGCGCCGAGGCGCTTGGGGTCGAGACCGGACCAGCTGTGGCCGTCGTGGAAGAAGCGGCGGCGGGCGAGGATCGTCATCAGCGGCTTGGTGAAGAGGAAGACGACGACCACGTCGAGCAGGGTGGTCAGGCCGAGGGTGAAGGCGAAGCCCTGGACCTTGCCGACGGTGACGACGAACAGCACCGCAGCGGCGAGGAACGACACGAAGTCGGAGACCAGGATGGTGCGCCGGGCGCGGGGCCAGGCTCGTTCGACGGCGGGGCGCAGGGTGCGGCCCTCGCGGATCTCGTCCCGGATGCGTTCGAAGAACACGATGAACGAGTCCGCCGTGATGCCGATCGCGACGATGGCACCGCAGACCGCCGGCAGGTTGAGCGCGAAGCCGATGGTCGGGCCCAGCAGCGACATGATCACGTAGGTGAGGGTCGCAGAGACCAGCAGCGAGGCGATGGCGATGAGCGACAGGCCCCGGTAGTACGCGACCAGGTAGATGATGACCAGCGCCAGGCCGATCGCGCCGGCGATGAGACCGGCGTGCAGCTGCTCACCGCCGAGCGCGGCGGTGACGGTGGTGACGCTCTGCTCCTCGAAGGAGAGGGGCAGGGCACCGTAGGACAGCATGTTGGAGAGGCCCTGGGCCTCCTCCTGGGTGAAGCTGCCGGAGATCTCCGCGTTGCCGCCGGTGATGGACTGCTGCACGAAGGGGCTGGAGACGACCTCGCCGTCCAGCACGATGCCGAACTCGTTCTGCGGCTGCTGCTTCTGGGCCAGCTGACCGGTGATGTCGGCGAACTTCTTGGAGCCGCTGCCGGTGAAGGTCATCTGGACCTGCCAGCCGGAGGCGCCCTGGGTGTCGAAGACGGCCTGGGCCTTCTTGACCTCGGTGCCGTCCACGGCCGCCGGGCCGAGCAGGTACTTGAACCAGACGCCCTGGTTCTTGCCGCAGCCGACGGTGGAGTCGCCGGGCTTGGCGTTGTCACCGGCGGCGGCGCGGTCGGAGGGCTTGCTGCAGTCGAGCGCGGCGTACTGGGCCTGCAGCTTGTTGTCGTCGTCCGAGGCGCCGGTGCTGGAGGACTTCTTGCCGCTGGCCGAGGAGGACGGGCTGGCGTCCGCCTTCAGCGCGCCGGTGACCGCACGGCCCTGGGAGGTGGCGGTGGACGACGGGGACGAGGACGTCTTGTCCTTGGAGTCCTTGGACTCCTTGGAGTCCGGCGCGTCGACCTTGGCCGAGGAGGAGCCGCTGGGCGAGGCGCCCGGGGACTCGCTCGAGGAGGTGCTCGGCGAGGCGTTGGCGGCGGGGCCGCTGGCCTCGGTGGCGAGGACCGGGCGGAAGTACAGCTTCGCGGTGGTGCCGACCTGCTCGCGGGCCTCCTTGGAGTTGGTGCCCTTGGGGATGTTGACGATGATGTTGTCGTTCCCCTGGGTCTGCACCTCCGCCTCGGAGACGCCGAGACCGTTGACACGGCGGTTCATGATCTCGACCGCGGTGTCCATGTTGGCCTTGTTGATCGCGGACCCTTGGTCGGCCTTCGCCTTCAGCGTGATGCTGGTGCCGCCGGCGAGGTCGATGCCGAGACGCGGAGTCGTGTGTCCCGAGGCGAACATTCCCCCGGTGAGCGCCACGATGGCGATCAGGATCAGGGCCAGGGCGCGCCACGGCTTGCTCTGGGCACTCGCGCTCCGGCCCTTTTTCGGTGCTGCCACCTTCTGTTACTCCCTCTCGGGCCGTTCGCGCGCGGGGTCGGCGCAGGACGGCCTGCCATGGTGTCGGGATTCCGTGCGTCGCCGCACACCCCGGTCGCCGCGCGGCCCGAGCCGGTCGCGCCGCGCTCCGGGGCGGCTACTTCGCGTCGGCCTCGCCGTCGGTCTTCTTCGGCTCCGCATCGTCGGCCTTGGTGGCGCCGGCGTCCGCCGGGACGTCCTCGCTGTCGGCGGCGGGCTCGGCGTCCTTCTTGCCGAGGTCCACGGGCTGCTCGTCGGAGGCGTCGGTCACGGCGTCGGCGGCGGGCTCGTCGGTCTCGGTGAGGGAGGAGGCGTCGTCCGGCACGATGCTGCCGTCGGCCTTCAGGTCGTGCTCGACGCCGTGCACGATGCGGTTGTACTCGTCGTCGGTGAGGACGGCGCCGATCGCGTTCTTCGCGAAGAGGAGGTCCACGCCCGGGCCCGCGTCGACAAGGACGGTGTCGTCGTTGACCTCCTTGACCGTCGCGTACATGCCCCCGATCGTGCGGACGCCGGAGCCGGGCTGCATGTCGTTCCGCATCTGCGCGGCCTGCTGCTGCTTTCGCTTGGCCGATCGGGTCATCAGGAGCATGGCCCCGATGAGCACGATGAACGGGAGAAGGGTCACGATATTCACGGGACGGAGTTTCCTTCGCACGACCGCCCGGAAGGGCGGCCTGTCGGATGGGGGTGGTCGGCGCCGCCCACAAGGGCGGCATCGGCGGAGTCTAAGGGAGTCCGCACGCCAGGAACAACGCCCAGCATGGCACCCGGGTTCCTGCCGGGGCGAGTACCGGTGCGTCACACTCCGGCGTCGGACACCCTCCGGCGGGCCGCGGCGGACGCACCGGTGGGGGTTTCAGGCGCCGAACAGGTCCTGCTGGCCGCCGCCCGCGGCGGTGGAGCGGGGCGGGGTGAGGCCGAGGTGTGCCCAGGCGGCGGGCGTGGCGACGCGGCCGCGCGGGGTGCGGGCCAGCAGCCCCTCCCTGACCAGGAAGGGTTCGGCGACCTCCTCGACCGTCTCGCGCTCCTCCCCCACCGCCACGGCGAGCGTGGACAGGCCGACCGGGCCGCCGCCGAACAGCTTGAGCAGCGCCTGGAGCACCGCGCGGTCGAGCCGGTCCAGGCCCCGCGCGTCCACCTCGTAGACCTTCAGCGCGGCGGCGGCGATGTCCCGGTCGATGATGCCGTCGGCCTTGACCTGCGCGTAGTCCCGTACCCGGCGCAGCAGCCGGTTGGCGATGCGGGGGGTGCCGCGGGAGCGGCCGGCGATCTCGGCGGCGCCGTCCGTGTCGATCTCGACGTCGAGCAGGCTCGCCGAGCGGTGCACGACGCGCTCCAGCTCGGTGGGTTCGTAGAACTCCATGTGGGCGGTGAACCCGAACCGGTCGCGCAGCGGGGGCGGCAGCAGTCCGGCCCGGGTGGTGGCGCCGACCAGGGTGAACGGGGGCAGTTCGAGCGGGATGGCGGTGGCGCCGGGGCCCTTGCCGACGACGACGTCGACGCGGAAGTCCTCCATCGCCATGTAGAGCATCTCCTCGGCGGGCCGGGACATCCGGTGGATCTCGTCGAGGAAGAGGACCTCGCCCTCCTGGAGGGAGGAGAGGATCGCGGCCAGGTCGCCCGCGTGCTGGATGGCGGGCCCGGAGGTGATGCGGATCGGGGCGCCCATCTCGGCGGCGATGATCATGGAGAGGGTGGTCTTGCCGAGGCCGGGGGCGCCGGAGAGCAGTACGTGGTCGGCGGTCGCTCCGCGGGCGCGGGCGGCGCGCAGGACGAGGTCGAGCTGTTCGCGGACCTTCTCCTGGCCGATGAACTCGCCCAGGTCCTTGGGGCGCAGGGCGGCCTCGACGGCCTGGTCCTCGCGGTCGGCGACGGAGCCCACCAGCCGCTCCTCGGCGGAGGCGGCGTCGGTGGTGTCGTCCCAGTTCATGGAGTGTGCCTCGGGGTCTCGTCGGGGCTGCGGCGGTGGGCGGGGGCGCGGGCCGGCGGGCGCTGCCGCGGGGGTCAGCGGGCTCTGTTGAGGGTCTGCAGGGCGGCCCTGAGCAGCGGGCCCACCTGGGGGGTGCCCTCGGCGGCCTCGGCCTGGGGGGTGACGGCGGCGACCGCCTCGTCGGCCTCCCGGGTGGCGTAGCCGAGGCCGATGAGGGCCGCGTGCAGCTGGTCCCGCCAGCCCTGACCTGCCGGGGCGCCGACGACGGGGGCGCCGAGGGGCTCGCCGAGCCGGTCCTTCAGTTCGAGGAGCAGCTTCTGGGCGCCCTTCTTGCCGATGCCGGGGACGGCGGTGAGGGCCTTCTCGTCACCCGTGGAGACGGCGCGGCGCAGCGCGTCCGGGGAGTGCACGGCGAGCATGGCCTGAGCCAGCCGGGGGCCGACGCCGCTGGCGGTCTGGAGCAGCTCGAACACCTGGCGCTCGTCCTCGTCGGCGAAGCCGTAGAGGGTCAGCGAGTCCTCGCGGACGACGAGGGAGGTGGCCAGCTTGGCGGGGCGGCCGAGCCGCAGTGTCGACAGGGTGTTCGGGGTGCACTGGACGGCCATGCCGACGCCGCCCACCTCGAGCACCGCGGTGTCCGGGGCGAGGGCGGCGACCGTGCCGCTGACGAAGGCGATCATGCCGTTCGGCCTTTCGATGCGGGGTTCGGTGCGAGGGGGGCCCGGCCGGCGTGCTGGGCGGCGGCCCGCTGGAGCCGGTTCTGGGCGGGGGCGCGCCAGATGTGGCAGATGGCGAGGGCGAGGGCGTCGGCCGCGTCGGCCGGCTTGGGCGGCGCGGCCAGCCGGAGCAGCCGGGTGACCATGGCGCCGACCTGCGCCTTGTCGGCCCGGCCCGAGCCGGTGACGGCGGCCTTCACCTCGCTGGGCGTGTGCAGGGCGACCGGGATGCCGCGGCGGGCCGCGCACAGCATGGCGACGGCGCTGGCCTGGGCGGTGCCCATGACGGTGCGGACGTTGTGCTGGCTGAAGACGCGCTCCACCGCCACGTACTCGGGGCGGTGCGCGTCGAGCCACTCCTCGATCCCCTGCTCGACGGCGACGAGGCGGTGGCCCAGCTCCGCGTCGGCGGGGGTGCGGACGACGCCGACGCCGAGCATGGTCAGCGGCCGCCCCGGGACCCCCTCGACGACGCCGACACCGCAGCGGGTCAGCCCCGGGTCCACCCCCAGTACGCGCACCTGCCGCCCCTTTCCCCGCTCACCCGTCCGTACAGGCTCTCGCTCACCTGTTTGTGCAGGCTATCGGGTGCCACTGACAGAGCGACGGGCCGACGGGGTGTGTCCCGCCGGCCCGTCGGTGGTGGACGCGTCAGGCGTCGACCTTCTCCATGACCTCGTCGCTGACGTCGAAGTTGGCGAAGACGTTCTGCACGTCGTCGCTGTCCTCCAGCGCGTCGATCAGCTTGAAGATCTTCTTGGCGCCCTCCTCGTCCAGCTCGACCTGCATGGTCGGGACGAAGTTGGTGTCGGCGGAGTCGTAGTCGATGCCCGCCTCCTGGAGCGCGGTGCGGACCGCGACCAGGTCGGTGGCCTCGCTGAGGACCTCGAAGCTCTCGCCGAGGTCGTTGACCTCTTCCGCGCCGGCGTCCAGGACGGCGGTCAGGACGTCGTCCTCACCGAGGTCGCCCTTGGGGACGATGACGACGCCCTTGCGGTTGAACAGGTACGACACCGAGCCCGGGTCGGCCATGGAGCCGCCGTTGCGGGTCATGGCGACGCGGACGTCGGAGGCGGCGCGGTTGCGGTTGTCGGTGAGGCACTCGATGAGCACCGCGACACCGTTCGGACCGTAGCCCTCGTACATGATCGTCTCGTAGTCGGCGCCACCGGCCTCGAGACCGCCACCGCGCTTGATGGCGGAGTCGATGTTCTTGTTCGGCACCGACTGCTTCTTGGCCTTCTGGACGGCGTCGTAGAGCGTCGGGTTGCCCTCCAGGTCGACGCCGCCCATGCGCGCCGCGACCTCGATGTTCTTGATCAGCTTCGCGAAGAGCTTGCCGCGCTTGGCATCGATCACGGCCTTCTTGTGCTTCGTCGTAGCCCATTTAGAGTGGCCGGACATCTGCCTGTCTCCTTCGCGTAACCCCATCACTGCAACGAACGCAGGAATCCTACAAGGACTCGGCCGCCCGCTCGGCGCGCACCATGTCCACGAAAAGGGCGTGCACGCGGTGGTCTCCGGTCAGTTCGGGGTGGAACGAGGTCGCGAGCGCGTTCCCCTGGCGCACGGCGACGATGTGACCGCCGTGTTCGGCGAGCACCTCGACACCGGCGCCGACGGACTCCACCCAGGGGGCGCGGATGAAGACGCCCTCCACGGGAGCGCCGGCCACGCCCTCCACCTCGACTGCGGCCTCGAAGGACTCGTTCTGCCGGCCGAAGGCGTTGCGGCGCACGATCATGTCGATGCCGCCGACGGTCTCCTGGCCCGAGCGCGGGTCGAGGATCTTGTCGGCGAGCATGATCATGCCCGCGCAGGTGCCGTAGACGGGCAGGCCGTCCCGCACACGGGCGCGCAGGGGTTCCATCACGCCGAAGAGGACGGCGAGCTTGGAGATGGTGGTGGACTCGCCGCCGGGGATGACCAGGCCGTCCACCTCGGTGAGCTCCTCGGGGCGCCGTACCGGCCTGGCCACGGCGTCGGCCACGGCCAGGGCGGTGAGGTGCTCCCGTACGTCGCCCTGGAGGGCCAGGACGCCGATCACGGGGGTGTCGCTCATGGAGGGGCGCCTCACCAGCCGCGGTTGGCGTAGCGCTCGGTCTCGGGAAGGGTGTCGCAGTTGATGCCGACCATGGCCTCGCCGAGGTTCCGGGACGCTTCCGCGATGATCTTCGGGTCGTCGTAGAAGGTGGTCGCCTTGACGATGGCGGCGGCGCGCTTGGCCGGGTCGCCCGACTTGAAGATGCCGGAGCCGACGAAGACGCCCTCGGCCCCGAGCTGGCGCATCAGCGCGGCGTCGGCCGGGGTCGCGACCCCGCCGGCGGAGAACAGCACCACCGGGAGCTTGCCCAGCTCGGCGACCTCCTTGACCAGCTCGTAGGGGGCGCGCAGTTCCTTGGCGGCGGCGTACAGCTCGTTGTTGTCGCAGCCGCGGAGCTTGGCGATCTCACCCTTGATCTGGCGCAGGTGGCGCACGGCCTCGACGACGTTGCCGGTGCCGGCCTCGCCCTTGGAGCGGATCATGGCCGCGCCCTCGGCGATGCGGCGCAGGGCCTCGCCCAGGTTGGTGGCGCCGCACACGAAGGGGGTGGTGAACGCCCACTTGTCGGAGTGGTTGACCTCGTCGGCCGGGGTGAGGACCTCGGACTCGTCGATGTAGTCGACGCCGAGCGACTGCAGGACCTGGGCCTCGACGAAGTGGCCGATGCGGGACTTGGCCATCACCGGGATGGAGACCGCGCCGATGATGCCCTCGATCATGTCCGGGTCGGACATCCGGGCCACGCCGCCGTCCTTGCGGATGTCGGCGGGCACCCGCTCCAGTGCCATGACGGCGACCGCGCCGGCGTCCTCGGCGATCTTCGCCTGCTCCGGCGTGACGACGTCCATGATCACGCCGCCCTTGAGCTGCTCCGCCATGCCGCGCTTGACGCGGGCGGTGCCGGTTTCGGGGGTGGGGGCGGGGGACGTGACGGACATGAGGTGACCTCGCTCGGGGGAAGGGGTTCGCTCGGCTTTCTGCCGGTTCGAGGAAACGGCAGGCGGCCGGTCCACGGCAAGGGCCAATGAGGGGGCGGTGGATCGTTTTCGCTCCGCCGCTCCGCAGATCCGCGGCTCCGCCGGTCCGCAGATCCGCCGCTCCGCCGGAACGAGGCGCGCGAACGGCGGCCGTGCCGCGCCGGCCGCGCCGCCCCTCGGCGGGCGCGCCGGTGACCGTCCGGCGCTCCCTACCGGTCCGTCAGGGCCGTCGGCGGCTCGTCGTCCATCTCGAAGGCCATCGGGAAGGGGGCGTGGCCGGCCAGCCGGAACCAGCGGACCTTGCGGTGCAGGCGCAGCGCCCTGGCCGCGCGCACCGCGTCGTTGTGGAAGCGGCGGGCCATCGGCACCCTGCGGACGGCCTCGGTGAGCTCCCGTGCCGCGTCCTGCCCGCCGGGCGCCCGGCGGACCTCCTCGACCTGCTGGGCCTCGGCGAAGACCGCGCGCAGCGCCTGGCTCAGCTCGCTCTCGGCGACCTCCCGCTGCTCCTCCTCGGCCTGCCGGGCCGCGTGGGCTGCCTCGTACAGGACGATGGAGGCGGCCGGGTCCAGCACGCCGGAGGTGGCCAGTTCCTGGGCGACGGAGGCGCGGCGCAGCAGGGTCGCGTCCAGTGCGGCGCGGGCCGCGTCGATCCGGGCGTGCAGCCGGTCCAGCCGCCCCGCCGTCCAGCTCAGGTAGAGGCCCACGACGACGAGGGCGCCGAGGGCGGCGAGGATCCAGATCAGCGTTGCGGTCACGGGCGGCAAGGCTACCGGTCCCCGCGCTCAGACCCTCCCGGCCCGTCCGGGCCCCCTGGCCCGCCCGCCCGTCAGTCCCGGGCCAGCCGCAGCCGGGCCCGCAGCCCCGGGGTCCGGTCGTCGTCCTCGGCGGCGGCCACGGCCGCCGCGCCGGCCGTCACCGTCTCGTAGACCGAGAGGATGTCCGCCCCGACCGTGGACCAGTCGAAGCGCCGCACGTGGGCGCTCCCCCGCTGCCGCAGTTCCTCGCGGCGGCCGGGGTCGCCCAGGAGGCGGATCGCGGAGTCGGCGAGGGCGTCGGCGTCCTCGTTGGCGAAGAGTTCGCCCGCGGTGCCGTGGTCGAGCACCTGGGCGAAGGCGTCGAGGTCGGAGGCGAGCACCGGGGCGCCCGCCGACATCGCCTCCACGAGGATGATGCCGAAGCTCTCGCCGCCGGTGTTGGGCGCCACGTAGAGGTCGACGCTGCGCAGGAAGCGCGCCTTGTCCTCGTCGCTGATCATGCCGAGGAACTCCACGCGGGCGCGCAGTTCCTTCGGCAGGTCCGCGACGGCCTCCTTCTCGTCGCCGCGACCGGCGACCAGGAGCCGGGCCTCCGGGTGGGCGGCGAGGATTCTCGGCAGCGCCCGCATGAGCACGGGCAGGCCCTTGCGGGGCTCGTCGATGCGGCCCATGAAGCCGATCGTGCCGCCCTGCCACGCGGGCTCGGGTTCGGCCCGCGCGAAGAAGTCGACGTCGACGCCGTTGGGGATGACCACCGCGTCCCCGCCCAGGTGTTCGACGAGGGTGCGGCGGGCGTACTCGCTCACCGCGATCCGCGCGCTGATCTTCTCCAGGGCCGCCTGGAGGATGGCGTACGCCGCGATCATCGCCCGGGAGCGCGGGTTGGAGGTGTGGAAGGTGGCCACGATCGGGCCCTGGGCCGCCCAGCAGGCGAGCAGGCCCAGTGAGGGCGAGGTCGGCTCGTGGATGTGGATGACGTCGAAGGAGCCCTCGTGCAGCCAGCGCCGCACCCGGGCCGCGGACAGGAAACCGAAGTTCAGGCGGGCCACCGAGCCGTTGTACGGGACGGGCACCGCGCGGCCGGCGGAGACGACGTAGGGCGGCAGCGGGGTGTCCTCGTCGGCGGGGGCGAGCACGGAGACCTCGTGGCCCTGCCGGAGGAAGTACTCGGCGAGGTCGCGGATGTGGAACTGGACGCCGCCCGGCACGTCCCAGGAGTACGGGCAGACGATGCCGATCCTCACGAGGGCTCCCCGGCGGCCGGGACGGCCCCGTCGGCCCCGTCGGTGGCCGCGGGCGCGGACCGGCCGGTGCCGGTCCCCTCCCCGTCGGCCGGCGAGCGGCGCGGTTCCAGGTCGGCGAGCCACAGTCGCTGCAGCATGTGCCAGTCCTCCGGATGGTCGGCGATCCCCGAGGCGAAGGCATCGGCCAGCGCCTGTGTCATGACAGACGTCTTCTCCGTGCGCGTACCTGACTCGGGTACCTCGATCGGGGGATGCACCCGCCCCCGCATGACGGGCGAGTCGTCGTACCAGAGGGTGACCGGGAGCAGCAGGGCGCCGGTCTGCTGGGCGAGCAGCGCGGGGCCGGCGGGCATTCGCGCGGTCTCGCCGAAGAAGTCGACGGCCACGCCGGAGGAGGACAGGTCGCGGTCGGCGACCAGGCAGACCAGGCCGCCGGCCCGCAGCCGCCGGGCGAGGGTGCCGAAGGCGGCGCCGCCGCTGTGCGGGAGGACCTCCATGCCGAGGCCCTCGCGGTAGGCGACGAAACGGTCGTACAGCGTCTCGGGCCTGAGGCGTTCGGCGACGGTGGTGAAGGGGGTGTTCAGCTCCGTGGTGACCCAGGCGCCCGCGAGGTCCCAGTTGGCCAGGTGCGGGAGGGCGAGGATGACGCCGTCGCCCGCGGCGAGGCCGTCGGTGAGGTGGTGCACGTCCTTGGGGGCGAATCCGCCGCGCACCCGGTCGGCGCTCCACGCGGGCAGGCGGAAGGACTCCATCCAGTAGCGCAGGTAGGAGCGCATTCCGGCGCGGGAGAGCGCGGCGAGCCGCTCGGGGCTCGCGTCGGGCACCACGCGGGCGTAGTTGGCCTCCAGGCGCAGCACACCCTTGCCGCGCCGGCGCCAGGCGAGGTCGGCGATGCTCCGCCCGAGGCGGACGGCGGCCGGTTCGGGGAGTTTCTTGACGGTGCCCCAGCCGAGCCCGTAGAGGGCGTCCGTCAGGCGCTCGCGGGCACCGCTCACTGCCGGGCTCCGCTGCCCTGCTCGGCGGCGCTCTCCCCGGCGGCGGCCTCGGCCTCGGCGGATTCGCGCCGGACCGTGACGACCCGCTGGATCAGCGTGACGAGGCTGCCCACGGCGACGATCCACAGGGCGACCGGGAGCAGGTACTGGATGCCCGGCACCCCGAACTTGTGGAGTCCGGCGAAGCCCGCCGCGACGAGCGAGATCACCAGCCGCTCGGCACGCTCCACCAGCCCGTTGACGGCGACCGGCAGGCCGATCGACTCGCCGCGCGCCTTGGTGTACGAGACCACCTGGCCGCTGGCCAGGCAGAAGATGGCCACCGCGCAGAGCAGGTTGTCGTCTCCCCGGCCCGCGTACCACAGGGCGAGGCCGCCGAAGATCGCGCCGTCGGCCACCCGGTCGAGGGTGGAGTCCAGGAAGGCGCCCCAGCGGCTCGTGCGGCCGAGCTGGCGGGCCATGTTGCCGTCGACGAGGTCCGAGAAGACGAACAGGGTGATGACGACCGTGCCCCAGAAGAACTCGCCCCGCGGATAGAACACCAGCGCTCCGGCGACGACACCGGCGGTGCCCAGGAGCGTGACCGTGTCGGGGCTGACCCCGCGGCGGATGAGGAACGAGGCGAACGGTGTGAGAACACGCGTGAAGAATGCACGCGCGTACTTGTTCAGCATGGCCTTCCCGACGGTCGGTGTGGCCGCGGCCCCTGCTGACCGCCGGCTGGCCCATCGTAGTCACGCGGGCGCGGCGGCGGCGGGTGGGCACCCGCGGCCCCGGGTCACGGCCTGGCGGCGCCCCGGTCACGGTGCGGTCGCGGGCGGCGGGGTGCCGGTCGGGGAGCGGTCGCGGGCACGGTTCCGGGGCCGAGGGTGTCGCTCGTATGGACGCACAGTGACAGCGGTGCCAAGCTCGAAGGACCGCGGGCGTCGCCGGAGCCGTCAGTGCACGCGGTCCCGCGTGTCCGCGCCCACAGTGACCTCACCGTGTACGGGAGGCAGGACCATGGGCGACAAGACGCACACCCACCCCGGGGCCGCCGGCAGGGCGCCGGCGGTCGACCGTCCCACGTCCGTGCGGAACGTGGTGCTGGTCGGCCACAGCGGATCGGGCAAGACGACGCTGGTGGAGGCGCTCGCGCTGACGGCGGGGGCGGTGAACAGGGCGGGCCGTGTGGAGGACGGCGGCACCGTCTCCGACTACGACGACATCGAGCACCGCCGGCAGCGCTCGGTGCAGCTCTCCCTCGTTCCCGTCGAATGGGACGGCATCAAGGTCAACCTGCTGGACACCCCCGGATACGCCGACTTCGTCGGGGAGCTCAGGGCCGGTCTGCGCGCCGCGGACGCGGCCCTCTTCGTCGTCTCCGCCGCCGACGGCGTGGACGGCTCGACCCGGATGGTCTGGGAGGAGTGCGCCGCGGTCGGCATGCCGCGCGCGCTGGTGATCACGCACCTGGAGGCGGCGCGCGCCGACTTCGAGGAGACGACCCGGGCGTGCGCGGAGGCCTTCGGCGCCGACGACCCGGACGCCGTGCTCCCCCTCTACCTGCCGTTGCGCGGCCCCGCGGGCCCCGACGGACACGCGCCCGTCACCGGGCTGATCGGGCTCCTCACCCAGCGCCTGTTCGACTACGCCTCCGGGGAGCGCGAGGAGGCCGAGCCGGGCCCCGAGCAGCTCCCGCTGATCGAGGAGGCCCGCAATCGGCTGATCGAGGGGATCATCGCCGAGAGCGAGGACGAGACCCTCATGGACCGCTACCTCGGCGGCGAGTCCCTCGACGTGAAGACGCTCATCGGGGACCTGGAACGGGCCGTGGCGCGCGGCTCCTTCTTCCCGGTGCTGGCCGCCGCCCCGGCGGCCGACGGGGCACGGCAGGGCCTGGGCACGGTGGAGCTCCTGGAGCTGATCACCGGTGGCTTCCCGACCCCGCCCGAGCGCGTGGCCCCCGCGGTCACCACTCCGGACGGGCGGGAACGCGCGCTGAAGACGTGCGATCCGGAGGGCCCGCTGGTCGCGGAGGTCGTCAAGACCGCCTCCGACCCGTACGTGGGCCGCGTCTCGCTCGTACGGGTGTTCTCCGGGACACTGCGGCCCGACGAGACCGTCCATGTGTACGGACACGGCCTGACCGACCGCGGGGGCGAGGGCCGCGCCCGGCACGAGGTCGACGAGCGGATCGGCGCGCTGTCCACGCCCTTCGGCAAGCAGCAGCGTCCGGTCGCGCACTGTGTCGCCGGGGACCTCGCCTGTGTGGCGAGGCTCGGCCGGGCGGAGACCGGCGACACCCTGTCCGCGAAGGACGATCCGCTGCTCATGGAGGCCTGGCGGATGCCCGACCCGTTGCTGCCGCTGGCCATCCGGGCGCACAGCAAGGCCGACGAGGACAAGCTCTCCCAGGGGCTGGCCCGGCTGGTCGCCGAGGACCCCACGATGCGCCTGGAGCAGAACCCGCACACCCACCAGGTGGTCCTGTGGTGCCTCGGAGAGGCGCACGCGGACGTGGCGCTGGAACGGCTGCGCAGCCGGTACGGCGTGCAGGTCGACACCGAGCCGCACCGGGTCTCCCTGCGGGAGACGTTCGCGGCCCGGGCCACCGGGCGCGGCCGGCACGTCAAGCAGTCCGGCGGGCACGGCCAGTTCGCGATCTGCGAGATCGAGGTGGAGCCGCTGCCCGCCGGTTCCGGCATCGAGTTCGTCGACAAGGTCGTCGGCGGCGCGGTGCCCCGGCAGTTCATCCCCTCGGTCGAGAAGGGGGTGCGCGCGCAGGCCGCCAGGGGCGTCGTCGCGGGATATCCGCTGGTCGACGTGCGGGTGACGCTGGTCGACGGCAAGGCGCACTCGGTGGACTCCTCCGACGCGGCGTTCCAGACCGCGGGCGGGCTCGCGCTGCGCGAGGCGGCCGCCGGGGCGCGGATCCACCTGCTGGAGCCGGTGGCGGAGGTCTCGGTACTGGTCGGCGACGACTTCGTGGGCGCCGTGATGAGCGACCTGTCCGGACGCCGGGGCCGGGTGCTGGGCACCGAGCAGACGGTGGGCGGGCGGACCGTGGTACGGGCGGAGGTGCCCGAGATCGAGATCGGGCGCTACGCCGTGGACCTGCGGTCCCTCTCGCACGGCACCGCGCGCTTCGACCGCGTGTACGCCCGGCACGAGCCGATGCCGGCCCAGGTCGCGGAGCGCCTGCGGGAGGAGGAGAAGCAGGCCTCCTGAGGGGGTCACGGTCGGACTTTTCCCCGCACGATGTCGGTACGGGCCGTTACGCTGATCACGTGATCGCTTGATGGCGTGATCGGGACGCACGGCCCGTTCAACAGGTGTGCGGAGCAAGGAAGTCGGGAAAAGCCGCAAGCAGCGGGGTACAGCGGCGAGTGGGGGCGGCAGTGGCGGACGACGGATTCGATTTCACCCCGGGGGCGCAGGTCCCCCTCGCGGGTGCCGCGGGCCAGACGGCGGCGACCTACGCGCTGGCGTCCGCGGCGTACCGCGACGACGAGGTCACCAAGATCCTCGAGGCCGACAACGAGTGGCACAAGTCCAAGGTCTCCGAGCCGCGCGTCAAGATGCTGCGGCCCCGGCTCGGGGAGGCGTACTCCCGTGCCGTGATCGACCGCATGCTGGGCGCCGGCCGGGCTCCGCTCATCCAGTCCTTCGGCACCGAGCCGCAGGTCGTCGTGGAGCACTGTCTGGCCGCCCACCGCATACGCCGTGAGCGGGACAACTGGCTCACCGCGGTGACGGTGCTGTGCGGGCTGCTGTTCCTGCCGGGGTTCCTGGTCTGGCTGCTGATCTTCATCCTGCGGGCCAATGTCGCCAAGGCCACGGACAAGCGGGCCTCCGCGCTGGGCACGGGAGTGCTGGTCGCCTTCGGGGCCCTCGCCGTGCTGTTCCTGATCAAGATGCCCTTCGGCGGCTTCTGGGGCTGGTACGCCCGGGCCGCGGTCGTGGTGCCGGTCCTGGGCTGGGTGTGGGCCAAGCGCATCTGCGAGCGGACGGCGCGGGACCTGCGGGAGCGGTGGGACAGCCTGCTCGCCGGCGGCGGCCTCGGGGCGAAGATCCCCGAGGCGGTGCCCGGTAGTCCCGGGGAGTCGGCGGCGGAGCAGCTGCGCAAGGAACTGGTCCGGCTCAGCGCCGAGCAGCGGTCCAACTCGGTCTTCTACGCCGGTCCCAAGGGCATCCTCGGCATGGGGACGCGGTGGGGAAGCTGGCAGCTCGCGGAGGACCTCGTCCCGCGCGAACCCGGCAAGGAGATCAACCCCTTCCGCAGCTGGGACGTGGTCCGCGCGATCCACGACCAGCTCAAGCTGCTGGAGCGGGGCCCGCTGAACACGGGCGGTTTCCCGGCGCCCTCGGTGAAGCACTGGATCGTCACGCCGGTCGGGGAGAACGCGGGGGCGGTGTCCCGGCCCAGCGGTACGGACGTGGACGCCTACCAGGTCAAGTCGCACGCGATACAGGAGATCTGCAACAAGCAGCAGTTCGGCGCGGGTGACCGGCACTACCTCGGCGTGCAGTGGACGCTGTGGGACGGGCAGCTCGTGCTCACCATGATGATCACGGTGACCGTGCTGCACGAGACGCTGCGGATCGAGGTGACCGGGCACGCGCTCGGGCCGGTGCACTCGCTGTTCACCAGCAAGCCGGCGGCCAAGACGAAGACGGTGCAGAAGTCCGTCAAGTTCTGGGAGACGCGCTCGGTGAAGCTGCCGCTGGTCGACGCGGACGAGGTGGTGCGGCTGGCGGCGCGGGCGCCGCTGACCTGGTACCCGCCGCTGCTGAACTGGCTGGGCGGCACGCTGTCGCTGCCGGAGCCCTTCGGCCTGCGGCACGCGTGGGCGGACCAGCCGTGGCGCCACCGCTTCATGGCCGACGACGCGCTGCGTGCGGCGACGCCGGTGCTGCGAGTGGTGCACTCGGCCGCGCTGAAGGTGCTCGCGGAGAACGGCGTGGACACGGAACGGTTCGGGGCCCGGTCCTCGGCCCTCAGCGGGCAGGTGCAGGAGGTCTCGCCCCGCAAGGCCGACGTGTACGACGCATAGGGGACGGGGGTGGGAAGTCCTCGACTCCCCACCCCCGTGCCCTGTGGCGCTCCGGGCGCCGGTGTTCCGGCGCCCGGACCCCGCGACGATCGCCTTATGCCGTCGGCCAGGCGTCCGCGAGCATCTTGCGGGTGTCCGCCAGGAGCTGGGGCAGCACCCTGGTGTGACCCACCACCGGCATGAAGTTGGTGTCGCCGCCCCAGCGGGGGACGATGTGCTGGTGCAGATGGGCGGCGATGCCCGCGCCCGCCACACTCCCCTGGTTCATGCCGATGTTGAAGCCCTGGGCGCCCGAGGCCGTGCGCAGGGCCGTCATCGCCTGCTTGGTGAGCTCGCCCAGCTCGGCCGTCTCGGCGGGGCTGAGGTCGGTGTAGTCGGCCACGTGGCGGTACGGGACCGTCATCAGATGGCCGCCGTTGTACGGGTACAGGTTCAGCACCGCGTAGACCTGCTCGCCGCGGCGGACGACGAGGCCGTCCTCGTCGGACTCGGCCGGGATCGAGCAGAAGGGACAACCGTCGCCGGACCCTGGACCGGTCGGCTTGTTCTCGCCCTGGATGTAGGCCATCCGGTGGGGTGTCCACAGCCGCTGGAAGGCGTCCGGGGTACCCACTCCGATCTGCTGCTCCGGCTCACTCGTCATGCTGTGCAGCATATGGCGTCACCCTTGGGCGGCGTGTCCCCGGGGCGCCGGGAGGCCGGTCCCGGGCGAAGCTGGGGCGGTGCGGGACGACAGTCGTACGAAGGCGTGGGAGCGGCGCAGTGAGCTGCCGCTCGGTGTGGCGTCCCTGCTGTTCCTCGGCGCGTACGCCGTGCACGTGCTCGGGCCCGGGCTGCCCACGTGGGTGCACGTGGTGTGCCTGACGGTGATCTGCGCGGCCTGGGCGTTGTTCGTGGCCGACTTCCTGGTGCGGTGGGGGGCGGCCGGCCGGCGCCTCGCCTTCGTCCGACAGCACTGGCTGGACGTCGTCGTGGTGGTGCTGCCCCTGCTGCGGCCCCTGCGGGTGGTGCGGTTCTACGAGGCGGTGCAGCGCCGCAACGGGCGCCCCCGGCTCTCGCTGCACGTGCGCGTGATGCTCTACGCCGGGCTGTCGGCGGTGCTGCTGGGGTTCGCGGCCTCGCTGACCGTCTACCAGCACGAGCGGACGGCCCCGCACGCCACGATCCACACCTTCGGCGACTCGGTGTGGTGGGCCTGCTCGACGCTCTCCACGGTGGGGTACGGCGACGTCGCCCCGGTGACGGTGGTGGGGCGGCTGGTCGCCGTGGGGCTCATGGCGTGCGGGCTCGCCCTGCTGGGGGCGGTGACCGGCTCGTTCTCCTCGTGGCTCGTGGAGGTCTTCACCCGCGAGGAGCCCCCGGAGCCCTGAGCCCCCGCCGACGGTTGCCGCCAACGCCCCCGTGATGCGGGCGAGTTCGATCGCCACATCGCAGAACCGCAAAGGCTCCTGCCCGTGTTGGTCTCTTCGGGCGTACGCCGCAAACGACCCGGGTATCACCGAACCGGCAGCGAAGGGGACATCAGCTGCCGTGGGTGAACAGGGAGTTGGTGCGGGTGGCGAGCTGGTACGAGGGGCCCCTGGCGGCCTTCGACACGGAGACGACGGGCGTGGACGTCGAGGGCGACCGCATCGTGTCGGCCGCCGTCGTGGTGCAGGAGGCGGCGGGCGCCCGGCCCCGGGTGCGGCGCTGGCTGGTCGACCCGGGAGTGCCGGTGCCCGCGGAGGCCACGGCGGTGCACGGCCTGACCGAGGAGCACCTGCGGCGCAACGGGCGGTGGCCCGCGCCCGTGATGCGGGAGATGGCAGACGAGCTGCAGTACCTGGCCGCGGCGGGACGGCCGCTGGTGGTGATGAACGCGCCCTTCGACCTGACGCTCCTGGACCGGGAGCTGCGGCGGCACCGCGCCTCCTCGCTGGACCGGTGGCTCGCCGCCTCGGCGCCGCTGCGCGTCCTCGATCCCCGGGTCCTGGACAGGCACCTGGACCGCTACCGCAAGGGCCGCCGCACGCTGACCGACCTGTGCGCCCACTACGGGGTCACGCTGGAGGGGGCGCACGACGCGGCGGCCGACGCCCTCGCCGCACTGGAGGTGGTCCGGGCGCTGGGCCGCCGTTTCTCCACACGGCTGGAGCGGCTCACCCCCGCGGAGCTGCACACCCTGCAGGGCGGCTGGCACGCGGCGCAGACGCGGGGGCTGCAGGCGTGGTTCACCCGGACGGGATCCGAGGAGTGCGTGGACCCGCAGTGGCCGGTGCGACGGGAGCTGCCGACGGCGGCCTAGGGCGTGTTCCGAAGCACGCCCTGGCGAAGCGGGGGCCTGATGGACCTCGCACACGCCCGCTGCGACGCGCGCGGGCCCCGTGAGTTGCTGATCGATAACTGTGGGTGAGGCGGCCCGTCCAGCGAGCCTGAACAACGTTAAGGTATCCGGTATGAACAAGGGCGTCACCCGGGACCGGATCGTGACAGCGGCGCTGGACCTTCTCGACGAGAAGGGCATGGACGGCGTGACCGTGCGTGCCCTGGCGACCAGGCTCGACGTACGCCCCTCCGCCTTGTACTGGCACGTGCGCAACAAGCGGGAACTGCTCGACGAGATGGGCACCGCCGTCATGCGCCGGGTCGGCTCCGCCCTGTCGGAACTCCCCCCGGGTGACGACTGGCGCGATGATCTGGCGGCGTTCGCGAGTGTGCTGCGAGCGGAGTTCCTGCGTCACCGCGACGGCGCTCGCATCTTCAGCGGCACGCGCATCGCCGACCCGGAAGTGGTACGGGTGAAGGAGTTCTGGTTCGTCCGCTGGACCGCGTGCGGGGTCGGCCTCTCCGACGCGGACGACGCCGTCGACCTGGTGACCGCCTTCGTCGTCGGCTTCGTGATCGAGGAACAGGAACACCGCCAGTCCGCCGAGACCGACCCCGCTCGCTATTCCCTCGCCGAGCGCGACGCATGGCTGGGCGGGGACGCGCCCCTGGTCAAGCGAGCGGGCCACCTTCACGACCACGGCGACCAGCGCTTCGAGCGGCACCTCGACATCGTCCTCGACGGGCTCGCCGCCCGGCTGAAGGTCTGACACCGGGCCAGGCCGCCTGCCGGCGGACCGTCATGTCGTCCGGAGTGTCCGCTCCACGGCGGAGCGGCTGATCGTCGCCCTTCCACGCCCGGACCCGCCGGGGGTTGCGTGAGGTCCGGTCCAGGACGGTCCTGACCGCGCCGGCCGGAGGGCAGGCCCAGCGCCTCCGGCTCCACGGCCTCCCCTGGTGCGCCACACACCCGTTCGAGAACTCGTCGGCCTGAGCACCCTGCGACCTGAACTAAGTTCATGCTATAAAGAACACAGCGCCTGAACGACGTTAAGGAGTCGCCGGACGCTGAAGCCCTTGCCCATCGGCGAGGGCGGGGAACGTCCTCCGGTCCATGCCCGGTCGGCATGGGCGGGGGTGTTCGCATCGGCATTACCGGCCGGACCGAGGCACTGGTTGGATCACCGAAGGACGTTCGACATGCCGACCGGACGGAGCGTCACGCGGACGGCTCGCCCCGGACGGCTCACCCCTTGCCGCGCCGAACTCGCGTGTCCCTCCCCGCAATGCGCGACCCGCACGCCGCCGGCACCACCGAGGAGACTGGATGCGCATCGGAATTGTCGTGGATGAGGCAGGACCGTCCTTGGGGGCGGTCCTCGACCAGACCCGGGCTGCTGCCGCAGCCGGTTTCGACGGGGTCTGGCTGAGCCAGCGTACGAGCCGGGACGCACTGACCACACTGGCGGTCGCGGGACGGGAAGTGCCGGGCATCGAGCTCGGCACGGCGGTGGTCCCCACGTACCCCAGACACCCGCTGGCACTCGCCGCACAGGCGCTGACCGTGCAGGAGGCCGTAGGCGGCCGCCTGGTGCTGGGCGTCGGCGTCAGCCACCGGGCCGTCGTCGAAGGCCGGTACGGCTATTCCTTCGACCGTCCCGCACGCCACCTCCGCGGATACCTGTCCGCGCTGATGCCCGCGCTGCGCGGCGAACGCGTCTCCTACCGGGACGAGACACTGACGGCGATCGGTGAGGTTCAGGTGCCGACGCGCGGCGCACCCACCGTACTCGTCGGTGCGCTCGGCCCGGCGATGCTCCGGGTGGCCGGCGAACTGGCTGACGGAACCATCACCACATGGGCCACCCCGACGGCCGTCGCCGATCACATCGTGCCCACGATCACCAAGGCGGCGGGGCGACGTACGCCTCGCGTGGTCGCCTCGGTGCCGGTCTGTCTCACCGCCCGCGAGGACCGACTGCGGGCTTGGGCCGCCGAGAACCTCGCCGCGGTCGCCGACCTCCCCAGTTACCGCGCCATCCTCGACCGCGGCGGCGCCGCGGGCCCCCAGGACGCGATCGTCCTCGGCGACGAGGTACGCGTCGAACAACAGATCCGGCGTCTGTTCGACGCGGGCGCCACTGACGTCGTGGCGGCGCTTCTGGGATCACGCGAGGAACAGACACGAACCGCCGAACTATTGACCGCTCTGACTGGCTCACTGACTGGCTGACTGACGGCCGTCCGGCGATGAGAAGCACGACGCCCTGTCAGAGGGGGCGGCCGGCAACGTCGGTAGGGGGGCGCGCAGCGCCCCCCCTCATCGAGAAACGAGGAGAAGATGCGGAAATCGCTGGTGCGGAAGAACCTGGCCATCGGGCTGGTCATCACGACCGTCATCACGACGCTGTCGGTGATCATGGCGGACGACGGCAGCAGGATGGAGGAACTCAAGATGTCACTGATGGTGGGCTTACTGGTGACGGGGACAGTGACAGGCGGTACCTGGTTGCTGCAGCGCAAACGTTCGGCGCCGTGACGGGCGTGGGAGCACCGGCCCCACGGTTGCCGATGCTCCCACGGGAGTCCATGTTGTCCATGCCCTCCTCCTGCGCGAGCAGGGCATGAGCCGTTCCTGTCCGCCTCTTCGCTCGTCGTCCTGGGCGCGGGGGCGGGGTCGGCGTTCATACGGGCGAAGGCACCCCCGGCCTACAGGGGTGCCTTGAGGGAGCCCTTCGAGGTCCCCGCCCATCACGGTGCCCGCAGCGCGGGCGCACCGGGCTCCGGCGTCACGCATCGTCCCTCCTCGACGCGGACGCCGTCGTCACCGCGACGTGCCGGACAGCGCCGAGGCCCGCGACCCGCCCGCCTCCGTCGCCGACCGGCGGCCGCGGATCCTGCGGGCCAGACCGAGAAGGACCGAGCGCAGCGCCTCGGCCCGACGGCTGGACGGGACGAACATCTGCTGCTTGAGGCGCGCGGTGCGCTGGTGCTTGGTGATGAACGGACGCAACCCGGTCTCCCAGGCCTCCAGGGCGGCGGCGAGGTCGTCGGGGTGCTCCCGCAGGGCCGCGCCCAGTGCGGCGCCGCCGCGCAGCGAGGACGTGGCGCCCATGCCCGAGTAGAGGTTCATGCACCAGGCCGCGTCCCCCACCAGCACGACCCGCCCCGCGCTCCACCGCGGCATCCGCACCTGGTGCACCGAGTCGAACAGGTGGTCGGGGGCCTCCTCCAGGGAGTCCAGGACGTGGCGCACCACGGGGTCGTCGTCCATCCCGGAGAAGACCGCACGCAGCCGCTCGACCCGCGATCCGCCGAACTGCTTCTGGACGTCCTTCGTCCGGTAGGTCAGCAGCGCGGTGGGCGCGTGGTCGGCGAGCCCGAACACCCACACCGCCCGCTTGGCGCGCGCGATGATGACGCTGTCGCTCGCCTCGTAGGTGGGCACCTGCTCCTTCAGCTGGAAGGCGCAGATCATCGCGTTCCACGTGGTCAGGTGGTCCTCGTGCGGACCGAACACCATCCGGCGCACGCTCGAGCGCATTCCGTCCGCGCCGACCACGAGATCGAAGTCCTCGCTGTACCGCTTCCCGGTGCCGGCGTCCTCGAGCAGGACCCGCACCCCGTCGGCGCCCTCGGCGATCTCGACCGGAGTGGTCCCGAACCGCACCTCGACGCCCGTGATGCTCTGCCACAGCGCGGCCTCGATGTCCCCGCGCAGCACCGCTGCCGGCTCCCCGGGCTGATCCAGGAATCCCAGAGCCGGCCTGCGCCTGCCCCGGCGATCCACCGACCACGCATTCGTGCCGGCCGCCTGTTCCGGGTTGCGGGTGTGCAGATGGTCGGCGATCCCCAGGTCGACCGCGGCCTGCCGGCCCTCCGGGAACAGCCCGACGAAGTAGCCCCCGGTGCGCCGTTCGGGCGCCCGTTCGACGATCACCGGCGTCCAGCCGGCCCGGCGCAGCCCGATCGCCGCGGACATCCCCGCGATCCCGAGCCCGACCACCAACGCCCTCTTCGCCATGGCGGTCACCGGGCCGTACCGGACGGGGCGGCGACCGCCGCCGCGGTGAACTCCGCTGCCATCCGGCGGTGGACGACCCTGCGGAGCAGCTCGAGAGCACCCGAAACCACTACTTGGACCGGACGGCTGGACGGTACGAACCGCTGTTGCTTGACCCGTGCGGAGCGCCGCTGCCTGGTGATGTAGGGACGCAGGCCGGCCTCCCACGCCTCCAGAGCGGCGGCGAGATCGTCGGGGTGCTCCCGCAGGGCCGTGCCCAGTGCGGCGCCGCCGCGCAGCGAGGAGGAGGAGCCCATGGCCGAGTAGGTGTTCATGCACCAGGCCGCGTCCCCCACCAGCACGACCCGCCTCGTGCTCCACTTGGGCATCAGCACCTGGTGGATCGAGTCGAACACGTGGTCAGGGGCCTGGTCCAGGGAGTCCAGGACGTGGCGCACGACGGGGTCGTCGTCCATCCCGGAGAAGGCCGCGCGCACCTGTTCGACCGACGGCCCGGCGAACCGGTCCGGGATGTCCTCGGTGCGGTAGGTCAGCCAGGCGCAGGGTGCGTGGTCGGCGAGTCCGAACACCCACATCGCACGCTTGGGGCGCGAGACGATGATGCTGTCGCTCGCCTCGTAGCCAGGCACCTGCTCCTTCAGCTGGAACGCGCAGATCATCGCCTTCCAGTTCGCCAGGTACTCCTCGTCCGGACCGAACACCATCCGGCGCACGCTCGAGCGCATCCCGTCCGCACCGACCACGAGATCGAAGTCCTCGCTGTACCGCTTCCCGGTGCCGGCGTCCTCGAGCAGGACCCGCACCCCGTCGGCGCCCTCGGCGATCTCGACCGGAGTGGTCGCGAACCGCACCTCGACCGCGTCCTCGGTCCCGTCACCGGTGATGCCCTGCCACAACGCGGCCTCGATGTCGCTGCGCAGCACCGCTGCCAGCCCGCTGGGCGCGTCCAGCAGTCCCAGAGCCGGCTTCCGCCTGCCCTTGCGATCCACCGACCACGAGTTCCCGCCCGGGCGCCACTCCGGATTGCGGGTGTGCAGGTGGTCGGCGATCCCGAGGTCGGCCGCGGCCTGCACACCCTCCGGGAACATGAAGATGAAGTAGCCCCCGGTACGGCGCTCGGGTGCCCGTTCGACGATCACCGGCGTCCAGCCGGCCTGGCGCAGCCCGATGGCCGCGGACATCCCCGCGATCCCGAGCCCGACCACTAATGCCCTCTTCTGCACGGTTCTCTCTTCTCCGAGCCTCAAGGCTCTCCTTAACTAAGTTCAGGACTGTGACCAGCTTGCCTGAACGCTGTTAAGGTGTCAACCGTGATCGAGGGCAGCACCCGGGAGCAGATCGTCGGGGCGGCGTCAGAACTCCTCGGTGCAGGGCATGGACGCGCGCACCGTCCACGCGCCCGCTTCCCGGCCGGACGCGCGACTCGTCCTCGACTCGGACATCGCCGTCCTCGGCGACGCCGGACAGCCCGGCGGGCCGCGTTCAGCACCCGCGGAGAGGGCCGTCCAAGGAGTTCGTCCGTCGTGTGCCGGAGGGCGTCACGGCCCGCCGGGGTGGGTCCGGATCGCTTCCAGCCCGCCGATGACCATGGCCACGGAGAACTCGGTCGCGGTGGCCAGGTCGTAGCGCGAGTGGTCCACCGACGCGGTGTAGGCGGGGAGGGTTTCGCGGATGTGATCGGACATGGCCGGCGCCGGCAGACCCTGGGCAAGACCGAACGCCTGGAACTCGACCATGGCGACGACCAGGCGGAGCTGGTCTCGCCGGAAGCCTCCGTCGATCAGCGCGGCGAACATCGGCTCGTACACCGCGAGGGAACGGTCGCAGGTCATCGCGGTGGCGGCGAGGAGCGGCAGGATGCGCCGGTGCGTGGCGTACAGGGTGGTGAGCCGGCGCAGGAGGTCGGCCACGGCTTCGCGCCAGTCGTGCGCGGGGCCGAGGGGTTCCATCCGTTCCAGCATCCGCAGCCGGGCGAGGTCGATGACCTCCGCCCGGCCCGAGACGTGGGAGTAGAGGGATGACGGGGCGACACCGAGGTGCCGGGCCAACTGAGTCATCTGGACGTCACCGGTGCGGTCGGCGAGTTCGATCGCACCGTCCGCGATCCGTTCGGCGGACAACAGCGGCGTCTTCGGCCTGGCCACGCCCGCCACCCCCGTCGAATGGTGTTCAGCGCAGCAGGTAGCCGCGCTCCTCCAGCGTACGACGCAGGTTCTCACGCCCGTCCATGTACTCCAGGCCCGTGCCCATCACGACGGAATGGCTCCACGTCTTGTCACGCAGTCCGTACTCGGTGCGGAAATCCTTGAACGCGATCTCGTAGTCCTCGATCCACTCCTTGGTCGGCCGTGTCCGGTAGCGCTCGCGGTGCAGCACGACGTCCTGCGCCGGGCGGGGATGCACCGCGCTCGGGCGGTGCGGGTCCGGGGTGCCGATGGCCATGCCGAATACGACGTAGGCGTACGCGGGAAGCCCGATCAGGTCGGCGAGCTCCTTGGCGTGGTTGCGCAGCGAGCCCAGGTACACGCCTCCCAGGCCGATCGCCTCTGCCGCGACGAGACCGTTCTGGGCGGCCAGGGCCGCGTCGACCGACGACATCAGGAAGGAGTCGACGTAGTCGGTGACGACGGGGTCACCGCCCTGCTCCACGCTGATCTCGTGGCTGCGCGACATGTCCGCCACCCACAGCAGCACGCTGGGGGCCTGGGCGACGAAATCGAACCCGGCGAACTTCGCGCCGTGTGTCAGCCTCGCGAGCTCGGCCTTCGTCCCGGGGTCCGATACGGCCACGAGACTCCACTGGTGAAGGTTCGACGACGTGGAGGCCGACTGGGCGGCCGCCACCACCGTCTCCAGAGCACCGTCGGGCAGCGGTTCGTCGGTGAACGCGCGCACTGAGCGGTGCGCGAGCAGCGTTTCGATCTGCTCGTTCCAGATGATGTTCTCCGGCGTCGCCTGCTGCCCGTAGCGGGCCTCCAGGAGTGCGCGCCGCCGCGAGGAGTCAGTCATGACTGTCCTTCCACTATCCGAATCAGATTCGGTTATGGCAACCACGAGTCCGCCGGGTCCATTCCCCGCCGTCCTGGTCTGTCGGAAAGAAGCCGGGCGGATGCCGTGCCGGCCGCGCGGACGGTTGTCCGCCCGTGCTCCACAACAGCTCCGCGCCCGGCGCTGCGCGTGGACGCGTGCAACAGGCCGAGCATCATGTGCGGCACGTGCGGCATGTGCGGCATGTGCGGCTCGTGCGCGTCTTCGCCGTGCCGCTCACATGGTGCGGTGGGTCACCGGCGCTCGTGGCCGGGGGCGTCCTCGCGGGGTCCGCTGCTCAGTTCGCGGGAGATCGCTCGTGCGCAGGTGCGGACGGCGGGTGTCATCGCCCTGTGGTCGACGGTCCCGCTCGGCAGGACCACCGACAGGGCGCCGCAGAGGGTGTCGTCGGGGCCCAGGAGCGGCGCGGCCACGGAGGTCCGCGGCCACGGAGTGCCGAGTGTCACGGTGGCGAACCCGCCTCGGCGTACGTCGGCCAGGGTCCGGCGCAGTTCCGTGAGGTCCGGCGCCTGCGCTCCGGCGGGCCGGGCGGAGATGCCCTGCAGGATCCGCTCCTGCTCGGCGGGGGGTGCGCCGGCGAGCAGGACCAGTCCGGCCCCGGTGGAGTGCAGCGGCATGCGGCCGCCGACGCGGTAGAGCACCGGATCGGCGTCGTGGGCGGACAGCCGTTCGACCAGCAGTGCCTCGTCGCCGTCGCGGACGGCCAGCAGGACGTGCTGGCGGGTGATGTGGAAGAGGTCCTCCATGAACGGCATGGCGACGGCCCGCAGGCCATGACCGCGAAGTGCCAGCGAGGCGATCTCCAGGAGCCGCAGGCCGATGGCGTACCGGCCGTCGTCGCGTCGTTCCAGTGCTCCCGTTCCGACCAGTTTCCTCGCCAGGCGCAGGGTGGTACTGCGCGGCATACCCGTGCGCCGCGTCAGTTCGGCCAGGGACAGGACCCGATGCGTCGGGTCGAAGGCGCCCAGGATCGTGAAAGCGCGGTCGACGACCGCGTCACCCTGCGCGGGCCTGCGCCCGCGCCGCGGCGCCGGTTCACCGGGTGGGACCGCCTGAGCCATTCCCCAGCTTCCTGTTCCATTCATTGGCATCTGTGCTGCCACTCTACGGCACACACTCCTACGGTGGCCGGTACCCGCGGGGCGACGTCCCGCCGGTACCGCGTCCCCCACCCAGGAGCGATCCATGAAAATCCTCTCCAGTGACATCACGCTGCTCCACGGCAGGACGACCGGCATCGCCGCTCTGCCGGACGAGGCCACCGACCAGCCCCTGCTCGTGTTCGTGCACGGCGGTGGCGCCACCTCGCGGTCGTTCGACATCCCGGGCCACTCGCAGATCCTGCGGGCCGCGCGGAACGGATTCCCCGCCTACGCCCTCGACCGCCCCGGCTACGGCGGCAGCGAGCCTCTGGGCCTGCCGGCCGACTCCGACACGGGGGTGCTGCGGGCCGCCGCGGAACGGCTCGACCAGGCCGTCACCGAGCTGTGGCAGCGCCATGCCACGACCGCGCCCGGGGTCGTCGTGATCGGTTGCTCCATCGGCGGCGCGGTCGCCACCCACCTGGCCGCCCTGTGGAGCGACCAGGAACGGCCGGGCTGGCCGCTGCTCGGTCTGGCCCTCGTGGACATCGGCCAACTGCCGCCGGAGAACGTGGTCGACGCCTGGCGGTCCACTCCGGCCGAGGAACGCATCGACATGTCGGAACTCCGGGGCAGGATCACCGCGCCTCCCCTGTGGACACTGGCCCCCCATCAGTTCGGCCTGCACAGCCTGCCGGGCATCCTGGAACCCGTCGTACGGGCCGAGGGGCTGGAGATCGTCGGCGGCTGGCCGCGGGAGTGGCGGCACGTCGCCTCGCGGATCACCGTGCCCGTCCACTACCGGCTGGGGGAGTTCGACACACTGTGGACCGCCCGTCCTGACCTCGTCGCCGAGTTCGCCGACGCACTGCGCACCCGGTCGCCCTTTGTCGACGCAGCCCTGTTCCCCGGTTCCGCACACGGCGTCGCCGACAGCGTCGTCGGCCGCGAGTACTGCCTCCAGGTCCTCGGCTTCGCCGAGCGCTGCGCCGCCGTGGTGAGCACCCCACAGCTCCTGGACCCGGCCGTCACCAACAACCCGGCCATTCACGGAACTTGATCGACCTCTGGTCCAGCAGGCGGTCGCCGGCCGCGAAGTGATCGAAGCCCACGCCGTCAGCGTGGCGTGGGGCGCGGAACACACCGGCTCCGTCGTCGAGCGGCCGGCGCGGCTGAAGAGGCGCTGGACATGCGAAAGGCCGGTCCGCGCTGGCGGACCGGCCTCTCCCCGGTGGGCGATACTGGGTTCGAACCAGTGACCTCTTCGGTGTGAACGAAGCGCTCTCCCACTGAGCTAATCGCCCGGGAACGCACTGAACAATACAGGGCGCCGCGCGTTTCCATCAAACCGCTCGGCGCTCGCCGGGCCGGTCGCCACCGAGGTGCGCCAGGAGGCCACGCCGTCCGGCCCGCATCATCAGCCGGTGGTTGGCGAGGAACAGCGGGCGTCCGGGCACGGCGAACCGCCGGAGCAACGCCTTGCGCACCTCGACGACCTGGTCGTAGCGGACCAGGCTGCCGGGGCCGACGGCGGTCACCGTCCACCCGGCCCAGCCCTCGATGTCGCCGGTGAGGGAGCTTCGCAGCACACCGGCCGCCCGGTCGCGCCGCAGGGCGTGCGCGGTGAAGGTGAGGTCGTAGGGCAGCAGGGAGCGGACGCGCAGGACGCCGGTGGTGTCGTCGCGGCGGGCGACCTCGCGGACCTGGGGCCACCAGCGGGGGTAGTCCTCGACCCGTTCCAAAGCCTCGTACACGGTGTCCGGAGGCACGGGCAGGGTCCACAGGCTGCGGAAGCGGTACCGGGTCCAGTCCATGGGGGGAGTGTGCCCGCGAAGGGGTACCGGCACGTCACCTGCCGTGGCCGTACGCGCGCCTCGCACGGAAGCGGAGATTCTCTTTTCCGGGAACGGGCGGCTCCGCCGACAGAGCGGAAGGCTCCGCTTGTCGTACTTCCGAAGAAATGTGACGGCCTTTCGGAAAAGGGCCGGACGGATTTCCACCGGGCACCCGCGTCCGGCACTTCCCGCGGCACTTCCCCGGAAAAGGCGCGCAGCGCTGGAAGTCGGTCGTGTCTCGGGTCGCGGATAGTCCTTCTCGCGAGGAACTCGACGACGTGACGGCGCCGGCCGCCCTTTCCGGCCGTTCTTCCCCGCTCCCCGTGGGTGACGGACCGTCACCCACGGACCCCGGGCACACGAGAGCGGCCCCGGCACGGTGTCCGTGCCGGGGCCGCCTGTGGGCTGTGGGCGATACTGGGTTCGAACCAGTGACCTCTTCGGTGTGAACGAAGCGCTCTCCCGCTGAGCTAATCGCCCGGGCGCACGGAGAACATTACCCCATGTCAGGGGGTGCCCCCGACGCCCGCCCGGCGGGCGCCCGCCGGGGACGCACCGAGGGCGCCGGAGACCTACTGCTCGATGTTCCAGGGCATCTCGAAGCCGAACTTCCACACGTACACGGCCACGAACGCGGCGATCAGCACCAGGCCGACCGAGGTCAGGATGATGTTCCGGCGGCGCACCCGGGGGTCGAGCGCGGCCTGTGTCGCCTCGGTCACCTTCCGCTTGGTCCAGCGCAGCACGAGCTGGGCCCAGACGAACTCGGTCGCCCAGATCGCCATGCCCGCGAAGATCACCAGCCAGCCCGGGCCGGGCAGCGGCAGCATCACCACGCCGGCCGCGACCACGGCCAGGCCCACCACGAAAACGCCCACCTGCCAGCTCAGGTGCAGTACGCGGCGCCGCTTGATGAACTCCGGCGCCCGGGATCCCAGACCCTGTCCGCCGTCGGCTTCGTCGGTGGCCACGGCACTCTCGCCCGACTCGTCACTCCCCGTATTCATACGCCCAAACCTTACCGGAGGGAATCCGGTCACCGGAATGGCCGTACCGGGCCAAGACCCCCTCCGCCGGAAGAGTTACGTAAAGGCAGGCAAAACACGCAGAGGGGTTTACAACGGCACCGTAGGTGGCATGTCGATTTCGCCGACGTGCGAATCCCCGAGCGCACACTGAGCGAAAGGCCCTGGCGCTTATGAACACCACGGTCAGCTGCGAGCTGCACCTGCGCCTCGTTGTGTCGAGCGAGTCCTCACTGCCTGTTCCCGCGGGACTGCGGTATGACACGGCCGATCCCTACGCCGTGCACGCCACCTTCCACACCGGAGCCGAGGAGACCGTCGAGTGGGTGTTCGCCCGCGACCTCCTCGCCGAAGGCCTGCACCGGCCCACCGGCACCGGCGACGTCCGCGTCTGGCCGTCCCGGAGTCACGGTCAGGGGGTCGTCTGCATCGCGCTGAGCTCCCCGGAGGGCGAGGCCCTGCTCGAGGCCCCGGCGCGGGCCCTGGAGTCCTTCCTGAAGCGGACGGACGCCGCCGTGCCCCCGGGCACGGAACACCGGCACTTCGACCTCGATCAGGAGCTGTCCCACATCCTGGCGGAGAGCTAGACGACCGAAGCCCCCCACTGATCCGCCCGATGCCGTCCACTCGGGGAGACGGCTCGGGCCTCGACGAGCCCTGTCCGGCACACCGGCGCCGTCACCGCCCAGCTCAGCTCGGCGGTGACGGCGCCGAGGTGTGTGTACGCGGCGCACCGAGGTGTGTCCACGGAGCGTGAGGACGCCGGGGCCTCCCCGGCGCGGGCAGGCCGGCCGCGGGCCTCCCGCGGCGACGGCCGGGCCCCGCCCGGGGCGTGAGCCGCTAGGCTCGGCCAGCATCAAGGCGGGCGCCCGCCCGTCTTCCAGGGCCAGGGAGCGATACGTGCTGATCACCCACGACACCCGGCGGTCACTGGACGCCGCGGTGGAACTGGTGAACACCGTGCCGGAGGACGAGGGCGCGGCCGACGGGATGGCGGATCTCGCCTCCCTCGACGCGTTCGTACGGCGCCACCGGATGAGCGACGTCCAGTCGCTCTCGGAGTTCGACCTGTCCGCCGTGCGGAAGGTGCGCGGCAGGTTCGCGCAGATCTTCGCCGCGCCCGACGCCCGCGCCGCGGCCGGGCTGATCAACGAACTGGTCGCCGCCGCCGGGACGACGCCCCGGCTGACCGACCACGACGGCCACGACTGGCATGTGCACTACTTCGCGCCCGGGGCCTCCGTCGCGGACCACCTGGCGGCCGACTGCGGAATGGCGCTGGCCTTCTTCGTGGTCGCCGGGGAGCAGGAGCGGCTGCGCCGGTGCGAGGCGCCCGACTGCCGGCGCGCCTTCGTCGACCTGTCCCGCAATCGTTCGCGCCGCTACTGCGACAGCCGCACCTGCGGCAACCGTCTGCATGTGGCCGCGTACCGGGCGCGCCGCAAGGAGGCGGCCGGCTGACGCGTCCGCGCGGACGGCCGGGGAGCGGGCGGGTCGGGGCGACGGAGCCCTCGGCGGGTGGCGCCAGGGGCTCCGCGTACGGCTCAGAGCAGCAGCAGATCGTGCAGTGATGCCATGAGCAGCAGGCAGCCGATCACCGCAAGGAAGATCATCAGCGGTGGCTGGGAGAGTGCGAAGAGACAGCCTCGCCGCTCCTCGGGTGGAGTGACGGGGTCGCTCTGGGGTGTGTCCAGCATCTCGCGGCGATGATGACGCAGCACCACCCCTCTACGCGATCAACACGCCCGTAATGACCGTGAGTTCGCCATTATCCGTGCGCGGCGGAACGAACGTGATCGTTTGGGTGCGCAGCGGTGATCCCCGGTGTCGTTTCAGCAGGTCGCCACGGGGGCGGTCATATCCCGTGCTTCTTGAGGATGGCCTCGATGTCGCTGAAGTCGTCCCCCGCGCCCTTGGAGCGCGGCGGAGCGGACTGCGGCCGGGCGGCCGACGTGGGGCCGCGGCCCAGGGAGGGCTCGGAGACCGCGGGAGCCACGGCGTCCCGCCCGGCCGCCGCCCGGGCCGCCCTGCGTTCCTTGCGTGTTCCGCCGCCGCGCCGCTCCACCGCCCGGGTCGTCGCGAACAGCACCCAGGCCAGTCCGAGCACGCCGAAGCCCGCCCAGGCCGTGGGGCTGAAGGCCGTGTCGGCCAGCCAGCCGACCACGCCGGTCATCACCAGCCCGATCGGGACGAGCGAGTAGGCGGCGATGCGGAACGCGGAAAGGAAGCGCTTGCGGTAGGCGGTGACCGCGGCGACGCCCAGGCCGGCCGCGGAGACGGCGGAACAGACGGTCTCGGCAAGCATCCGGTCCTCCAGGCGAAGCTCGACAGGGCTGGCAGTGGGGCGCGAGGCGACGTCGTCGGGAACGCGGCTCGGCGGTCGGGGTCGGCGGGTCGGTCGGTTCGTCCCTTCCATCCTGCACCGTCCGCGGCCCGAAGTGCCACGGTCCGGCCCGAACCTCAGGGACAACCTCAGGGTCGTCTCCGGGTCGGTTCCTCCCTCGGCCGGGGCGGGGCCTTCGTTTTGGGCCGGTCCACCGGCCCTGGGAGACTGAGCGCATGAACGACTCCTCCCCCGACTCCCCCGACTCCCCCGCCGCACCCGTCGTGCTGGACATCTGGTGCGAACTCCAGTGCCCCGACTGCCGTCGGGCCCTCGAGGACCTGCGTGCGCTGCGTGCCCGCTACGGCGACCGGTTGGAACCGCGGCTGCGGCACTTCCCGCTGGAGAAGCACAAGCACGCCTTCGCCGCCGCGCAGGCCGCCGAGGAGGCCGTGGCACAGGGCCAGGGCTGGCCGTACGTCGAGGCCGTCCTCGCACGGGTCGAGGAGCTGGAGCGGGCGGGCGAGCCGCTGCTCGTCGAGGTGGCACGGGAACTGGGTCTGGACGCCGAGGAGTTCGACACCGCGCTGATCGACGGCCGCCACATCCTGATCGTCGACGCCGACCAGGCCGAGGGCAAGGCGATCGGCGTGACCGGCACGCCGACCTATGTCATCGGGGACGAGCGCCTCGACGGCGGTCGGAGCCAGGAGGGGCTGCGCGCCCGCATCGAGGAGATCGCCGACCGGCTGCTGGCCGCGTCCGGAAGCTGAGCGGCGGCCGACGGGGCCGAGCGGAACCCGCGCCCGCCGCTCGCCCCGCGCCGGGCAACGACTCCCCGCCGGAACGACTCCCCCGGAGCCGCGCGCCACCCCGCCCCGCCCCGCCTCGCCTCGCCTCGCCTACCTCAGGCTCTTCTGCACCCGGTACGTGACCGTCCGATAGCCGAGCGACTCGTACAGGCGCTCGGCGGGGGTGTTGCCCGCGAAGACGTTCAGCCCGATCTCGGAGCTGCCCAGGCCGAGGGCGTACCCCTCCGCCGCCAGCATCAGGGAGCGACCGTGCCCTCGGCCCCGGTGGGCGGCGTCGACCTCGACGTCCCAGACGTAGGCCATGCCCTCCCGCGGGCTCAGCCACAGGTGACCCACCGGGTCCCCCTCGTGCTCCAGGACGCTCAGCGCCACCCCCGGGGTCGCGGGCCCTTGCGGGAGCATCCGCGCCTGGTCCCGTTCGGCCAGCTCCCTTGCCTGCTGCGCGGGCAGGCCCCGGGACGCGCCGGCGTCCACGTAGCGCTGGACCGCCTGTCCGCGCCAGACCTCGTACTCCGCCGAGGTCATCGTCCGCGCCCGGCTGCCGGCGGGCAGCGCGGGCGGGGTGCCGTCGAGGGGTTTCGACATGATCCGGCTGCGCGTCACGTAGCCGAGCACGGTGGCCAGCCGCAGGGCGGGCCCGGCCTCACCCGGGACATCCGCCTCGATCCGCTCGCAGCCCCAGCCGCGGGCGACCTCCTCGGCGGCGAGCACGGCGACCGTGGCGCGGCCGCGCCGCCGGTCCGGCTCCTCGATGCGCAGCCCCTCCACGAGACCGGCGGCCACGCCGTAGCGCGGGTCGGTCGAGAGGGTTATCTCGCCGATCGGACGGCTGTTGTCGCACACCTGGTAGTGGCGTCGCAGGGCGCCGTCCGGGGACTGCTGGAGCGGCTCGGTCGGCCGCAGGGTGGTGGTCATCAGGTCTTTTCTACCGGGTGACCGGCCCGGCGTCAGCGGGGTTTTCCCCCGCTGACGCCGCCCGCCGCCCGCCGGGCCGCCTCCCCTCGGGCCGCCGGGCGCGCGGCCCTGCCGCCGGCTCACGGGTCGAGGTCGTCCGCCGCCCGCTCCGCGAAGATCCGCATCGCCTTGGCCGTCACCGGGCCCGGGGCACCGGGGAGTTCCCGGTCGTCGATCCGGTGCACGGCCTGGACGTCGCGCAGGGTCGAGGTGAGGAAGACCTCCTCCGCGCGCTCCAGCACGTCCAGCGGCAGTTCCGTCTCCTTCGCGCCCGTCCACTCCACGGTCAGCGCGCGCGTGATGCCCGCGAGGCAGCCGGAGGCGAGGGGCGGGGTGTGGATCTCGCCGTCCAGGACGACGAAGACATTGGACCCCGTGCCCTCGCAGAGCTGTCCGACCGTGTTGGCGAAGAGCGCCTCGGAGGCGCCGTGCTCCCGGGCGCGGGCCAGGGCGACGACGTTCTCGGCGTACGACGTGGTCTTCAGCCCGGCGAGCGCGCCCCGTTCGTTGCGGGTCCAGGGGACGGTGATCACGGCGGTGGAGTCGGGCCGCGGGGCGGTCTCGCCCAGGGCGACGACCAGCGTGGTGCCCCGGCCGCCGCGGTCGGAGCCGAGCGGGCCGTGGCCGCCCGTGTAGGTGAGCCGCAGCCGGCCCAGGGGCATGGGGTTGGCCTCGAGGACGGCGGCGCAGGCGCGGCGGATCTCCTCGTGGTCGGGGTCGGGCAGGCCGAGCCCGCGGGCCGAGCGGGTCAGCCGGTCCAGGTGCCGGGTCAGCGCGAACGGCCTGCCGTCGGCCGCCTTCATCGTCTCGAAGATGCCGTCGCCGACGGTCAGTCCGTGGTCGAGGACGGAGACGCGGGCGGAGTCGATGTCCTGCAGCCCGCCGTCCAGCCAGATCTTCACGCGGTTCCTCCACACTCGTCGTCGTACGTGCCCGACGCTATCGCCAGCAGCCGGGAGGCCTTGAGCTCGGTCTCCCGCCACTCCCGTTCCGGGTCCGAGCCCCAGGTGATCCCGGCGCCGGTGCCGAAGCGGAGCAGACCGGCCCCGCGGTCGGCCCAGAAGGTGCGGATGCCGACGGCCAGTTCGCCCGTGCCCCGGTCGGCGTCGACCCAGCCGATGCCGCCGCAGTAGGGGCCGCGGGGCGCCGTCTCCAGGGCCTCGATGATCCGCAGGGCGGCGGCCTTGGGCGCGCCGGTGACCGAGCCGGGCGGGAACGTGGCGGCCAGCAGGCCGGGCCAGCCGGTGTCCGCGCGCAGTTCGCCGCGGACCGTGGAGACCAGGTGCACGAGGCCCGGGTGCTTCTCGACGGCGCAGAGGTCGGGGACGCTCACGCTGCCGGGGACGCACACGCGTCCGAGATCGTTGCGGACGAGGTCCACGATCATCACGTTCTCGGCGTGGTCCTTGTCCAGGAGGTCGGCCTCGGTCCGCCCGGTGCCCTTGATGGGGCCGGACTCGACGGCCGTCCCTGTGCGGCGCAGGAAGAGCTCGGGCGAGGCGGTGGCGATCTCGACGCCGTGCCCGGGCAGCCGGATCGTTCCCGCGTACGGCGCCGGGTTGCCCGCGGCCAGCAGGGCGGTCAGCGCGTCGAGGTCGGCGTCCGGCGCCAGCGGGGCGGAGAGCACGCGGCAGAGGTTGGCCTGGTAGACCTCGCCGGCCGCGATGTGCGCACGGATCCGCCGTACGCCCGCGGTGTAGGCGGCCCGGTCCAGGGAGGACGTCCAGGTGCCGGGGGCGGGGCCCCGCCAGGCGCCCGGCACGGGTGCGGGCACCGGAGCGGGGCGTACGTCGCGGAAGCGGGCGCAGACCGTGCGGCCCTCGAAGTCGGCGCACACGGCCCAGAAACCGGTGGAGTCCAGCGCGGCCGGATCGCCGGTGACGTCGAGGAGCCCGGTGGCGAGGAGACCGCCGAAGCGGGCGAGAGGGGGCAGGTCCAGCACGTGGACGAGTCTAGGCGGGCGCGCCGTGCGCGGTCCGGCCGTGCCCCCTGAGCAGGTGCGGGGCAGCACGCTGCGCAAACGCGTTTTTGTGCTGGCCCCGGAATCCGCTAGAGTTCAACACGTCGCCGGGCCGCGCGAGCGGGCCGGAAGGACAGGCGGACGTAGCTCAGTTGGTAGAGCGCAACCTTGCCAAGGTTGAGGTCGCGAGTTCGAGCCTCGTCGTCCGCTCGAAGGCAGCGGGGAACCCCTCGGGGTTCGCCCGCTCCTGGTGGAGTGGCCGAGAGGCGAGGCAACGGCCTGCAAAGCCGTCTACACGGGTTCAAATCCCGTCTCCACCTCCAAGGACGATTAGCTCAGCGGGAGAGCGCTTCCCTGACACGGAAGAGGTCACTGGTTCAATCCCAGTATCGTCCACTGGATCCGCCGGAACCTTCGGCGGGATCCGGACCCGCGCGATTAGCTCAGCGGGAGAGCGCTTCCCTGACACGGAAGAGGTCACTGGTTCAATCCCAGTATCGCGCACGCGGCATCCGCAGTACCCGTGACCACGGCTCGCAGCAGTCCGTACGGTCGCGGTCCCGAGGACGATTAGCTCAGCGGGAGAGCGCTTCCCTGACACGGAAGAGGTCACTGGTTCAATCCCAGTATCGTCCACACCTCGAAGCCCCCGGTCCTGGACCGGGGGCTTCTTCGTGTCCGCTTCTCCGCGTCCGCTCAGCTGGAGAACAGCATGTGGCCGAAGCTCTTGTGGCGGCGGTGGTGGCCACCGTAGTGGCCGCCCTGCGGGGCGCCCCAGGCGGGCGCGGCGGGATAGGCCTGCGGTCCGGCGGGGGGCGGCGGCGCGGGCTGCGTCCACTGGGACTCCACGCGGGTCAGCGCCTCCAGCTCGCCGTAGTCCAGGAAGATCCCCCGGCAGCCGCTGCACTGCTCGATCTGGACGCCGTTGCGGTTGTAGGTGTGCATCGGCGCATGGCACTTCGGACACTGCATGCTCGGCTCAACTCCTCGCCGGTCGGTGGTACTTCGCCAGGTAGAGACACTGCCCGGCGGGTCTTCGGTTGCAGCCTATGTCCCCGGGGCCGGTCCGTGACCGGCCGGTGCGCGCCCTTCCGCCCCCGGCGGCCTGGCTAAGCCATACGGTCACAGGCGTCCACGACCGCCTGTTCGACCTCGTCCAGGTCGCGGCCCGCGGCGAGCGCCTTGACGAGGGTGAGCGCGGCGGTCTGCACGGTCAGGGCGCGGGCGGCGGTCTCCAGGGCGGGCCAGGGGTCGCCCGCCGGGGGTACGGCGGGGCCGCCGGCCGTCCGGTAGGCGGTGAGGAACCGGGACCACTCCTCCGGGGGCAGCAGGCCGCAGGCGTACCAGGCGGCGGGGCGGGCGAGGTCCCAGGCGGGGACCCCGGTGCCGAGGTCGTCGACGTCGATCAGGCGCCAGGGTCCGGGAGCGGGCGGGGTGTCCGCGGCGGCGGGGGCGCGGACGAGCTGGCCGAGGTGCAGGTCGCCGTGGCACACGGTGGTGGACGGCGGCATCGGGGCCTCGGCGCGCGCCCAGGGCGGAAGCGTGGACCAGGCGCGTTCGACGGGGGCGCGGGCCGGGTGCGGACCGGCGGCCCGCAGCCGGGCGAGGGCCCGGGCGGCCTTGGCGGGGCCGCGCATGGGCGGCAGCGGGGCCGGGGCGGGGCTCGTGTGCAGCCGGGCGAGGAGGGTGGCGGCGGCCTCCCAGGGGGCGTCGTCCGGGGTGTCGGGGTCCACGGGGGTGCCGTACGGCCAGAAGGTGACGAGACGGTCGTGGACGGGGAGGGGGTCGGGGCGCAGGGGTGCGAGGAGGACGCCGGGCAGGGCGCGGGCGGTCGCGAGGCGCAGGGTGAGGGCGGCGGGGTCGGTGCCGGGGGCGTGGGCCTTGGCGACGGTCCCGGCGTGGCGGACGACGGTGGCGTCCGGGCGGTCGGCGAGGGTGTGCGGGGCGCAGCCGCAGGGGTGGTGCGGGCGTGGGTGCGCGGCCGCGCGGGCGGCGGTGTGGAGGGCGGGGAGTACGGTCACGGGTTCCTCGGGCGGGACGGGGCGAGGGTGCGGCTGCGAGGGTACGGGGTCCCGCGACGGCACCGGCCACGGCGGGGAGAAACGCAAAAAACAACGCCCGCGCAGCTCCCCAGCTGCGCGGGCGTCTTTTGCCGTCCGCCGCACCCCCGTCCCCACGGGGTTTCTCTGGCCGGATGTCCCCGCCCGGACCGCTCTTCCGGGCCTGGGGCGCCGCTCAGCGCCCCAGCATCACGCCCACGGACGACGCCTGTGTGGCCACTGTCTCCCAGCCGTCGAAGACGAGCAGGAGCAGGACCGCCAGGGGAAGGGCCATCGCCGTCGCCACCAGTGGGTGACGGCGGCCCGTACGGCGGGTGCGGAACGTGGTGCCGTACACCCTGCGTCCTCGCGTGCGGAGCACTGTCCGCGGTGCCGTGTGGGCCATGGTCCTCTCCTGACCGAATGTGGTGACAGCGGCGGGTGTCTGACCTCGGGGGACGAGTGCTGCACCCGCCGCTTGACGACAAATCTAGGCGGGCGGCGCCTCCTGGACGTCATGCCCTCGTACCGATTGCCGGGCCTCCCGGAGGATGAGCGGCACCCCGGGGACTACTCCCCTGGGTGGAGACGGGGACATGGGTCTTAAGGGTGTTCCCCGAGGGGGCGTCCGATCTGTCCGGTGCCGGGCCCGGGAGCGGGTCGGTATGTCCCTCCCGGGGCGGACGGCGGGGCGCCGCCGGGTGACTTCGCTCACTCCCGGACGGGCCCGGTGGGCTCGCCGTCCGCGACCGTCCGGTCACGGGCGGCTCCGGGGCGGGTCCTCGTCCCCTCCCCCGCCGCGGGATCCGGCGCCTTCGGGGCGCTCGCGGGGCGGACCGGCGCGTGCCCAATGCGCCGTGCCGTGCCGGTGGTTGGGATCTTGCACGGCGGGCGGCCCGCCCCCGGGCGGGCGCGCTGACCCTCCTTCAAGTGTCGTACCCGGTACTGACAATCGACAGGAACGAGAGGGCGCGGCCTCTGCGCGCACCCGGCCCCCGGTACGTAAGCTGTGCTCGTCAGACGGAGCGGGCAGCGGGGATGGACATGGCGATGATGCGCCTGAGGCGTGAGGACCCGCGTGTCGTCGGCTCGTTCAGGCTTCACCGGCGGCTCGGCGCGGGCGGCATGGGTGTGGTCTACCTGGGTTCCGACCGGCGCGGCCAGCGGGTCGCGCTGAAGGTGATCCGGCCGGACCTCGCCGAGGACCAGGAGTTCCGCTCGCGTTTCGCGCGCGAGGTCTCGGCGGCACGGCGGATCCGGGGCGGCTGTACGGCACGGCTGGTGGCGGCGGACCTGGAGGCGGACCGGCCGTGGTTCGCCACGCAGTACGTGCCCGGGCCTTCCCTGCACGACAAGGTGGCCGACGAGGGCGCGCTGCCGGCCGCCGACGTGGCCGCCGTGGGCGCCGCCCTCTCCGAGGGACTGGTGGCGGTGCACGAGGCCGGCGTCGTCCACCGCGATCTGAAGCCCTCGAACATCCTGCTGTCCCCCAAGGGGCCCCGGATCATCGACTTCGGCATCGCCTGGGCCACCGGCGCCTCCACGCTCACGCACGTCGGCACGGCGGTCGGTTCGCCCGGCTTCCTCGCGCCCGAGCAGGTGCGCGGCGCCGCCGTCACGCCGGCCACGGACGTGTTCTCGCTCGGGGCCACGCTCGCCTACGCGGCGACGGGCGACTCGCCCTTCGGGCACGGCAGCTCCGAGGTGATGCTGTACCGCGTGGTGCACGAGGAGGCGCACTTGCGCGGGGTGCCGGACGCGCTGGCGCCACTGGTGCGGGCCTGTCTGGCCAAGGATCCCGAGGAGCGGCCGAGCACGCTGCAGCTGTCGCTGCGTCTGAAGGAGATCGCCGCCCGTGAGGCGCAGGGGCTGACGGACGCCCGGCCGCCGGCCCAGCGCGGCTCCCCCGATCTGCCCGACCGTCCCTCGGGGCGGCTCGCGGAGATGTACGCGGAGCAGCGCACCCAGCGGCGTCCGCAGGACCCCTCCGCCACTCCCCCGCCCCGCTCCGGCGGCCCCTCCCGTACCGGTGGCTCCGCCCGTACGGGTGGCGACACGCGGCCGACCGGCGGCGCGCGGACCGGCGGTGAGGCCCGGCCCACGGGCGGTTCCCGGCCCACCGGGGGCTCCCGCCCGACCGGTGGCGCGCGCTCCGGCGCGCGGCAGCAGCCGCCCGCGCAGCGGAAGGGCGCCCGTCCCGCCCCGGGCTCGGGGCGCCGGCCCGGGCCCCGCGACGGCCGGCGCACGACCGGCACCGGGCGGCGGCCCGCCAACCCCCGGCTGCTGCGTCAGCGGCTGTTCGTGTTCGTGGTGGTCACACTGCTGGTCGCGCTCGGCATCGCCGCGGCGCAGGGCTGCCAGGGACCGGCCAACGGCCTGCGCGAGGGCGGCCGCACGGACGTTCGTCACGCGCGGGTCCACGGGCAGCCGGACCGGCAGCCGTACGCGCCCGCGCACGAGACCGGTGCCGGACGGTCCGCCGTGGCCGGGCGGGCCTGACCCGGCGGTCAGTCCCGCGGGCGGCCCGCCGTGACGGCGTAGAAGGCGACCGCGGCGGCGGCGCCCACGTTGAGGGAGTCCACTCCGTGCGACATGGGGATGCGGACGGGTTCGTCGGCGGCGGCCAGCGCCCGTCGTGACAGGCCGTCGCCCTCCGCGCCGAGCATCAGCGCGACCCGGTCGCGGCGGTGCGGGGCGGCCTCGTCGAGGCTGCGGGCCCCGGCGTCCGGGGTGAGCGCGAGCAGGTCGAACCCGGCCTCGGTGACCGCCGCCAGGCTGCCCGGCCACCGCTCGAGGCGGGCGTAGGGCACCGAGAAGACCGCGCCCATGGAGACCTTGACGCTGCGGCGGTAGAGGGGGTCGGCGCAGTCCGGGGAGAGCAGGACGGCGTCCATGCCGAGGGCGGCGGCCGAGCGGAAGATGGCGCCGATGTTGGTGTGGTCGTTGACCGCCTCCATCACCACGACCCGGCGCGCCCCTCGCAGCAGGTCGGCGGCGGCGGGCAGGGGCTTGCGCCGCATGGAGGCGAGGGCGCCGCGGTGCACGTGGTAGCCGGTGACGCGTTCGGCGAGCTCGGGGCCGACCACGTACACGGGCACCGTGAGCGCGTCGATGACGTCGCGCATCGGCTCGACCCACTTCGCGGACAGCAGCATCGAGCGCATCGCGTAACCGGCCTCGCCCGCCCGCCGGATGACCTTCTCGCCCTCGGCGATGAACAGGCCCTCGGCGGGTTCGCGCCGACGGCGCAGCTCCACGTCGGTGAGGTCCGTGTAGTCGTGCAGACGCGGGTCCTCCGGGTCCTCGACGGTGACGATCTCTGCCACGGCGCTACTCGCCCTTCTCCGGGCCCACGTGCACGACGGGGCCGATCACGATGACCGCGGGCGGCTTCACGTCCGCGGTCCGTACCGTCTCCTCGACCGTGGCCAGCGTGGCGTCCACCCGGCGCTGGGCGGCCGTGGTGCCCTCCTGGATCAGGGCCACCGGGGTGCCGGGGTCCTTGCCGTGGGCGACCAGGGTGTCGGCGATCCGGCCGATCTTGTCGACGCCCATGAGGATCACGAGGGTGCCGGTGAGCCGGGCGAGGGCCGGCCAGTCGACCAGGGAGCGCGCGTCCCCGGGGGCGACATGGCCGCTGACCACGGTGAACTCGTGGGCCACACCGCGGTGGGTGACGGGGACGCCGGCCGCGCCCGGCACCGAGATGGAGCTGGAGATGCCGGGGACGACGGTGCAGGCGATGCCCGCCTCGGCGAGCGCCCGCACCTCCTCCATGCCCCGCCCGAAGACGTAGGGGTCGCCGCCCTTGAGCCGCACCACCGACTTGCCCTGCCTGGCGTGCTCGATCAACGCGTTGTTGATGGCCTCCTGGGCCATGTAGCGGCCGTAGGGGATCTTGGCCGCGTCGATCACCTCGACGTGCGGCGGGAGTTCGGCGAGCAGGTCGCGGGGGCCGAGGCGGTCGGCGATGACGACGTCGGCCTCGGCGAGCAGCCGGCGGCCGCGCACGGTGATCAGGTCGGGGTCGCCGGGGCCGCCGCCGACCAGGGCGACGCCGGGGGTGCGGGTGCGGTGGTGCGGGGCGACGAGGGTGCCGTCGCGCAGCCCTTCGACGACCGCGTCGCGGACGGCGGCGGTGTGCCGGGGGTCGCGGCCGCGGGCGCTGGTGGTCAGCACGGCCACGGTGACGCCCTCGCTGTGCCCGGTGGCCGGGGTCCAGGCGGTGGCGGCGTCGGCGTCGTCGGACCGCACGCACCATACGCGCCGGCGTTCGGCCTCGGCGGAGGCGGCGGTGTTGGCCTCGTGGTCGCTCGTGGCGATCAGCGCGTACCAGGCCTCGTCGAGGTCGCCGTCCCGGTACGGGCGGCGGCTCCAGGTGATCTCGCCGGTGTCGGCCATCGCCTCGACGGAGGGGGTGGCGGCCGGGGAGATCAGGTGGACGTCGGCGCCGGCCGCGATCAGCGCGGGCAGGCGGCGCTGGGCGACCTGGCCGCCGCCGAGGACGACGACGCGGCGGCCGGCGAGGCGCAGGCCCACGGGGTAGGCGGGGTGTTCGGCCATGACGGTGCGGCTCCTCGTACGGCGGGGAGGGGGAGGCGGGGCGCACGGGTACGCGCGCCGGGCGGCCGCTGCGGCGTCGGAGCGGGCTGACTTGCGATGTTATGCGGCGGGCCGCGGGGGTGCGGGCCGGGGCGTGGTGGGCTTCGTCTCCCGCCGGACCGGGCGGGCCCGTTTCGCCCCGGCCCGGGGAGTTCGTCCCCGGGCCCGCGGCCCGCACGGTGGCCGGGATCCCGGTGGGGTTCCCGGCCGTGCGGCTGCTGCTACTTCTCGGTCACGCCCGCCGAGTCGAACGTCGCGACCTCGTGCATCGCGCGGGCCGCGCTCTGCACCAGCGGCAGGGCCAGCAGGGCGCCGGTGCCCTCGCCGAGGCGGAGGTCCAGGTCGACCAGGGGGCGCAGGCCCAGCTTGTTGAGGGCGGCGACGTGGCCCGGTTCGGCGCTGCGGTGCCCCGCGATGCAGGCGGCGAGGACCTCGGGGGCGATCGCGCGGGCCACCAGGGCGGCGGCTCCGGCGCTGACGCCGTCGAGGATCACCGGCGTGCGCAGCGAGGCGCCACCGAGGAGCAGGCCGACCGTGGCCGCGTGCTCCAGGCCGCCGAACGCGGCGAGGACGCCGATCGGGTCGGCCGGGTCCGGCTGGTGCAGTTCGATGGCGCGCCGGACGACCTCGGTCTTGCGGGCCAGCGTCTCGTCGTTGATGCCGGTGCCGCGCCCGGTGACCTCGGCCGGGTCGGCGCCGGTGAACACGGAGATGAGGGCCGCCGACGCGGTCGTGTTCGCGATGCCCATCTCACCGGTGAGCAGCGCCTTGTTGCCGGCCGCGACCAGGTCGCGGGCGGTCTCGATGCCGATCTCGATGGCCTGCTTGACCTCCTCGCGGGTGAGCGCGGGACCGGCGGTCATGTCGGCGGTGCCGGGGCGGACCTTGCGCGGCAGCAGCCCGGGGGTGGCGGGGAGGTCGGAGGCGACGCCCACGTCGATCACGCACACCTCGGCGCCGACCTGGTTGGCGAAGGCGTTGCACACCGCTCCCCCGCCGAGGAAGTTGGCCACCATCTGGCCGGTGACCTCCTGCGGCCAGGGGGTGACGCCCTGGGCGTGCACCCCGTGGTCGCCGGCGAAGATCGCCACGGCGGCGGGTTCCGGGATCGGCGGCGGGCACTTGCGGGACAGACCGGACAGCTGGGCGGAGATGATCTCCAGCATGCCGAGCGCGCCCGAGGGCTTCGTCATCCGCTTCTGCCGGTCCCAGGCCTCGCCGAGCGCCTTGGCGTCCAGCGGGCGGATCCCGGCCATCGTCTCGGCGAGCAGGTCGTGCGGCTCCTCGCCGGGCAGGGCGCGCCGGCCGTACGTCTCCTCGTGCACCACCCAGGACAGCGGGCGGCGCTTGGACCAGCCGGCCTGGAGCAGTTCGGGCTCCGGCGGGAACTCGTCGACGTAGCCGACGCACAGGTACGCCACGACCTCGAGGTGCTCGGGCAGGCCGAGGGCGCGGACCATCTCGCGCTCGTCGAAGAAGCTGACCCAGCCGACGCCGAGGCCCTCGGCGCGGGCGGCGAGCCACAGGTTCTCGACGGCCAGCGCGGAGGAGTACGGGGCCATCTGCGGCTGGGTGTGCCGGCCCAGGGTGTGCCGGCCGCCGCGGGTGGGGTCGGCGGTGACGACGATGTTGACCGGGGTCTCGAGGATGGCCTCGATCTTCAGTTCCTTGAACTGCTTGGCCCGGCCCTTGGGCAGCGACTTGGCGTAGGCGTCGCGCTGACGCATGGCCAGTTCGTGCATGGCGCGCCGGGTGTCCTCGGAGCGGATGACGACGAAGTCCCACGGCTGGGAGTGGCCGACGGAGGGGGCGGTGTGGGCCGCCTCCAGGACGCGGCGCAGGACCTCGTGCGGGATGGGGTCGCTGCGGAATCCGTTGCGGATGTCACGGCGCTCGCGCATCACCCGGAGCACGGCCTCGCGTTCGGCCTCGTCGTAGCCGGGGGCCGCGGGGCCTGCCGGCTCCGCTGGCTCGGCGGGCTCGGCGGGTTCCGGCGCCGCGGTCTCCTCCGGTGCCTCGGCGGTGCCGGACCGCGGGTCCTGCGGGTGCGGGACCTCGGCGGTTCCCGGCTGCGCCGGGGGTGCGGCCGTGGTGGGCGCGTTCCCCTCGCGGGGTGCCGGGACGGTCACGGGCGCCGGGGCCGCGCCGGCCTGCGGGTCCTGCGGACCGGGGGGCACGGCGGCGGCCGGGGGTGCGGGCACGGCGTCCGCGTCCGGGGCCCGGTCGGCGAACTCCTGTGCCGGGACCGGGGAGAGGTGCGGGGTCGCGGGGGCGAGCTCCTCGGCCGGTACGAACGGCTCGAGCGGCCGGCCGGCCGTCGGGGCCATCGCCTGGTCGGCCAGGGGCTCGGTCACCTGGAGGAGGGGCCCGCCGGGCAGCTCGCCGGCGTCCTGGCCGGCGACGGGGCCGACGGGCGCGCCGGGGTGCGGCTCGGCCGGAACGCCGGCGCCCGGGGCCTCGGCGGCCGGGTCCACGGCCACGAGGGGGACCGCCGGGACGGCGGTGCCGGGCTCGGCCGGGGCGTCGGCGGGCTCGGCCGCGGGGGCGCCCGGCTGCTCCGCCGGGACGGTGTTCGGCGGCGCGTCGGCCGCGGGGGTCCCGTCGGCCACCTCGGCCGTCTCCGCCGCCTCTACCGTCAGCGCCGTCTCTGCCGCCTCTGCCGCCTCAAAGGTCTCGGCCACCGGGGTCTCCTGTACGAGCGCCTCGGCGGGGCCCGCCTCCGCGAGCGGCGCGGGCACGCCCAGCCCGGCGGTCGTCTCCTCGGTCACCACCGGCGGGGCACCCGCGTCCGCGGTCGCGGCCTGCGCGGCGAGGGGCTCGGCCCCGGCGTCCGCGGACGGGTCGTGCGCCTCGCCCGCGGGTCCGGCGGCGGCCGGGTCGGGCTGGGCCGGGGCGACGGCGGCCTGCGGAGCCTCCGGCGCGAGAGCGGCCTGCGGGTCGGGGGCCGGGGCGTCGGGGTGCGGCGCCTCAGCCGCGACCGGGGCCTGCGGATCGGCGGGGGTCCCCGGGTCCATGGACTCGGGTGCCGGGGCCTGCGGCTCCGGTGCGGCGAGGGCGGCGTCGGGCGCCTCCGGGTGCACGGGCTGCGGCGGCGCCTGTTCGGCGTACGGAACCGGCTGGGGCTCCGGGGCCACCGGGGCGGCGTCGGCACCGCTCCCCCGCGCCTCGGTGACGAGGGCGGCCGGCGGCTCGGCGGCACCGGCCTCCGGCGCCGCGACGGGCTGCTGCCCGTACGGGTCGGCCGGTGCGGCGGGCTCCTCGCCCTGCGCCGGGGCGGCGCCCTCGGTCACGGGGAGCGCGGTGCCCTCCGCCGGTGTGGCCCCCTCGGCTGCCGGGACGGCGGCAACCGGCGCGCCGCCCTCGGGAGCGGGCGTCGGCTGCGGGGTCGCGGAGGCGTCCGGGACCGGGACGGCCGACGGCTCCACGGACGCGGGCTCCTGCCCGTGCCCCTCGGGAAGCGGGCTCTGCGGCCCCGCTCCCGGGCCGCCCTGCGGCGCCACGGCCTCGGGCATGCCGGCCGGGGCCTCCTGCCCGGGTCCCGTGAACTGTCCGGTGGCGGCCACCGGTTGCTGCGGCCGCTCCTGCGGTACGTCGGCCCGGGCCGCCTGCGGGAACTGGCCGTAGCCGGCCTCGGCGGCGGCCGCCGGGACCGGGGACACGACCTCGTGGGCGGGCTCCGCCACGGCGGTGCCGAGGCCGGTCGCCCCGGCGTGCGGGGCGGCCGCCTCCACCGGCACCGCGCCCGGGCCGGCCTGCGGGGTGGCGCCCCACGGAGCGGCACCCTGCGGGACGGTCTCCTGCTCCTGGGTGGTGTCGAGGTACTCGGGGCCGAGCGTGGCCGGGCCCGTGGGCCGCAGGGGTGCGGCGGCGGGGCCCCGGTCGGCGAGGGAGCGGACGGGGCTCGCGATGGGCGTGGGGGTGGGCGGACCGAGGTGCAGCGGGCGGCGGGACGGCCCGGCGTGGGCGCCCGGCGCGGCGGGGGTGCGCACGGCGCTCAGGTCGACGGAACCGCTGTCCCGGCCGCCCGTCTCGTGCGCCCCCGGCTCGTGGTGGGCGGGGGCGGGCGGGGCCATCTCGTTGCCCCAGGCGCCCTGCTGGCCGGGCATCAGCAGCTGGTCCTCGTCCTCAACGGCGGTGTCGGAGGGTTCGAGGTAGGTGTACGCGGCCGGCGCGGTGACGCCCGGCTGCTGCACCATGCCTGCGTTCTCCGGCAGTCCCTCGCCCGGGACCTGGCCGGTGTCGGTCATGCGTACCCCTCGCCCATCGGTTCGTGCTCCTCAACCCACTGGCCCGGAACGGCGCACCGACCGCCCCGTGTGAAGAACGAGCGTGCGCGCCCAGCGGCACGAACGACTCGCCATCAAGTCGACAAAGCCATGGACTGACATTGTCTCGGTCGGCCTGCCCTTGCGACAGCGTGATCCGCGAGGGTCCGCTGTGGACTGCGCCACGTTGCGCGTCCTCCGGTCCTGCCGTACCACACACTCCTCAAAAGAGGGGCGCTTTCCGGACATTGGCCGATGAAGGCCGTGATCACCCGGAAGCGGTACAACGATCGGCCAGCCTACCTCGCCGGTACGACAACCCGATCGCGGGGCGCCCCCGGTCGAGGGCGCCCGGGAAGCGCGGCCCCGTGGCAGCTCAGCGGCCGTTTTCCCGCCGCAGCTCCCCGGTGAGGAGGAAGGCGACGCTCCGCTCCTTCTCCGTCCAGGCCCTGGTGTCGAGTTCGACGGACTGCAGCAGTGCGCACTCGACCTCGTACCCGTGTTCGCCGAGGTCCCGGCCGATGAGTTCGGCGGCGTCCCGGGTCGCGGCATGGGTGACGATGCGCTGCGGGCGGCGGTCGGCGACGGCCGAGACGACGGGGGCGCCCCCGCCCCCGACGCGCACGACGTCGGGCTCGGGGAGGTCCTCCAGGACATGCGGGGCGGTGCCGCGCACGACGTGCGGATGGACGCCGAAGCGGCGGGCGGCGGACTCGGTGCGGGCGCAGGCGCCGGGGTCCTCGTCGACCGCGATGACGGCGGCGCCGGAGCGGGCCGCCTCCACGGCGAAGGCGCCGCTGCCGCAGCCGATGTCCCAGACGAGGTCGCCCACGCGCGGCCCGAGCCGGGCGAGTTGGGCGGCGCGCAGCGGCTGCGTCTCCCCCTCGCCGAGCACGCCCTCGTAGGCCTCGGCGGGCAGGGTCCAGCCGCGCGGTCCGGCGGCGGGGGCGCGACCGGCGAGCCAGCCGCCGTCCTCGGCCGCCGTGACGGGTCCGCCGAGGACGATGACGAGGTTGGGGTCGCGCCAGGTGTGGTCGGCCGCCTTGTCGGAGGTGACGACGGTGACCTGTTCGCGGGCGGTGCCCAGTTCCTCGCAGATGACGAAGGTGCGGTGCACGCCCTGCAGGAGCAGGCCGAGTTCGGCGGGTCCCGCGCCGGGCGAGGTGAGGACGGCCACCTTGGTGTGGGCGCGGCACACGTTCACCGCGCGGCGCAGGGAGCGCCGGTGGGCGACGACCACCTGGGCGTCGTCCCAGGGCATCCCGGCGCGGGCGAAGGCGGCGGCCACGGCGGAGACGGCGGGCACGACCTCGACCTCGAGGCCGAACTCGGGGGCGCGCAGGGTGCGTACGACGCCGAAGAAGCCGGGGTCGCCGTCGGCGAGGACGACGGCGGTGCCGCGGTGGCCGGCGATGCGGCGGGCGGCGAGCGCGATGCTGCCGAGGCGGATGCGTTCGGCTCCGGCCGGTACTTCGGGGAGCGCGAGGTGGTGGGCGGCACCGGCGACGAGCGTGGCGGCGCCGAGGGCGGAGCGCGCCGATTCGGTCAGCGGCGAGCCGTCCCAGCCGATCACCGTGACCCGGTCGGCCATCGTCGTGTTTCTCCAGGGGTTACGCAGGTGGGAGGGTGGGCCCGCGAGCGGGGCGTGGTGGGGGGCCGTGCGGGACCATGTGAGACTACCGCGTGTGCGCGGTGGGTCCGTCGCGTGCGGCGGCCCGGGCCGGTTCCGGCCGGTGCGGGGTCAGTTCCAGTCGGAGAACGAGGTGTACCCGGTGCGGTCGGCGAGCTCTCCGGCGCCGCCCTCCAGGTCCTCCGGCAGCAGGCTCCACACGATGAAGTCGGTGCGCACGTCGGTCCAGGTGCCGTCCTCCGCGCGCGCGTGGGCTATGCAGGCGTTGCGCAGGACGCCCTCGCTGATGCAGCCGATCTTCTGCGCGACCTGCTGCGAGGCGGTGTTGTCGGCGGCGGTGCGCAGTTCGATGCGCTCGAACTTCTGCTCGCGGAAGAGCCAGCGGGCGGTGGCGAGCGCGGCCTCGGAGGCGTAGCCCTCGCCGCGTGCCCAGGGCGCGACGACGTACGACAGTTCGGTGGACCGCACGTGCCAGTCGGTGTGGCGGAGCTGGATGATGCCGACCAGGCGCTGGGTGAGGAACTCGGTGACGGCCAGGTCGAGGCCGCGGCCCGCGGCGCGCTCGGCGGGCGCGTCCTCCTCGATCCAGGTCCGGGCGCCCTCCTCGGTGAAGGGCTGGGGAACGTCGGTCCAGGCGGCGATCTGCTCGTCGTTCATCATCGCGGACAGGGCCGTGACGTCGTCCTCGTCGAAGGCGCGCAGGACCAACCGCTCCGTGCTGATGGAGATGCTGGGGAAGGTGCTCGTCATGCGCCGCTCCGTAACCTGTGGACCGTCAAAGCTGATCAGCCGTCATGCGACCCGCTGAACTGCCCAGCATGCAGCATGAACCCGTCCCACCGCACCACGGGGTCCGCTCCGGGCTGTGAGGGAGCGGACCCCGTGCGTGGCGGCGGGCGGGCCGCCGGGAGGGCCGGGGCCGGGGGCCCCTCGGGCTCAGAAGGCCGGGACGACGGCGCCCTGGTACTTGTCCTCGATGAACTTCTTCACCTCGGGCGAGGTGAGCAGCTTGGCCAGCTTCTCCACGCGCGGGTCCTTCTCGTCGCCCTTCTTCACGGCGAGGAAGTTGGCGTAGGGGTTGTCCTTGGCGGACTCTGCGGCGAGGGCGTCCTTGGCCGGGCTGAGGTCGGCCTCCAGGGCGTAGTTGCCGTTGATCACCGCGGCGTCGACGTCACCGAGGGAGCGCGGGAGCTGTGCCGCCTCCAGCTCCTTGAACTTCAGGCCCTTGGGGTTGGACGTGACGTCCTTGGGGGTGGCGTCGTAACCGGCGCCCGACTTCAGCTTCAGCACGCCGTTGGACTCCAGCAGCTTCAGCGCGCGGGCCTCGTTGGTGGTGTCGTTGGGCAGGGCGACGGTGGCGCCGTTCTTCAGCTCGTCGAGCTTCTTGAGGCTCTTGGAGTAGATGCCCAGCGGCTCCAGGTGCACGGTGCCGCCCGGGACCGGGACGATGTCGGTGCCGTTCTTCTTGTTGAAGTCGTCCAGGTAGGGCTTGTGCTGGAAGTAGTTGGCGTCGACCTCGCCCTGCTGGACGGCGGTGTTCGGGGTGACGTAGTCGGTGAACTCCTCCACCTCCAGCTCGAGTCCGGCCTTCTTCGCCAGCTTGTCCTTGACGTAGGTGAGGATCTCGCCCTGGGGGGTGGGGGTCGCGGCGACCGTGAGGGTGGCGTTCGGGTCGGCCTTGCCGGAGTCCTCGGAGTCCGAGCCGCAGGCGCTGAGCCCGAGGGTGAGGGCGGTGACGGCGAGTGCGGCGGTGGTGATCTTGGCGGTGTTACGCACGAAAAGTGCCTTTCCTTGCATGGGTGAGGCGTCCCCGTGTCGGGTGGACGGGGAGGTCTGTGGGTGGGGTGGTACCTGCCGGGCGTCAGCCCTTGTGGACGGCGTCCGTGACGGCCGGGGCCTCGGCGGGGGCGGGGACCCCGGCGGGGCCGGCGGCGGCCGGGACCGTACGGGGGCGGCCCAGCGGCCGGAAGAGGAGCAGCCGGCCGGAACCGGCGCCCCGGCGGTGCAGCGAGCGCGCGGCGAAGTCACCGGCGAACTGCAGCAGGGAGATCACGACGGCCAGGATGGCGACGGTGATCCACATGATGCCGCTCTCGAAGCGCTGGTAGCCGTAGCGGATGGCGATGTCGCCGAGCCCGCCGGCGCCGACGGTGCCCGCCATGGCCGAGTAGCCGATGAGGGCGATGACCGTGGTGGTGGCGCCCGAGATGAGGGAGGGGAGCGCCTCGGGCACCAGGACACTGCGGACGGTCTTCCAGGTGCTGCCGCCCATCGACTGCACCGCCTCGACGAGTCCGCCGTCCACCTCGCGCACCGACATCTCCACCAGGCGGGCGTAGAAGGGGATGGCGCCGATGGCGAGCGGCACGATCGCGGCCTCGCGGCCGATGGTGGTGCCGGTGACCCAGCGGGTGAAGGACATCAGCGCGACCATGAGGATGATGAACGGCATCGAGCGGGCGACGTTCACGACCTGCCCGATGACCTTGTTGGCGAGGAGGTTGCGCAGCAGCCCGCCGCGGTCGGTGAGGACCAGCAGCACCCCGAGCGGCAGACCGACGACGACCGCGATCACGGTGGACCAGCCGACCATGTAGAGCGTGTCCCAACTGGCCTGGGACAGCAGGGGCCGCATCTCCGACCAGGTCACTTGGCACCTTCCTTGACGAGCGGGGACGTCTGCGCGCCGGCGGCCGGGGCGTCGTCGGCGACTCCGACGACGTCGACCCCCAGGCCCTGCTCGCGCAGGAAGCCGACCGGGACGACGTTGTCCTCGTAGCGGCCGGGCAGTTCGATGCGCATCCGGCCGACCTGGCGTCCGGCGACGGTGTCCATCGCGGCACCCAGGATCGAGATGTCGATGTTGTAGGTCCGTGCGAGCTCGGAGATGACGGGCCGGGTGGCGGCGTCGCCGTGGAAGGTGACGTCGACGACCGTGCGGTCCTCGCCGGTGGCGCGGCCGCCGACCGGGAAGAGGGCCCCGGCCAGCCGGGAGCCCGGGGTGGCGAGCAGTTCGCTCACCGTGCCAGATTCCACGATCCGCCCCCGCTCCATGAGCGCGGCCGAGTCGCAGACGGACTTCACGACGTCCATCTCGTGCGTGATGAGCAGGACGGTCAGGCCGAGCTGCTGGTTGAGGTCGCGCAGCAACCGGAGGATGGAGCGGGTGGTGTCGGGGTCCAGGGCGCTGGTCGCCTCGTCGGAGAGCAGCACCTTGGGGTCGCCGGCCAGGGCGCGGGCGATGCCGACGCGCTGCTTCTGGCCGCCGGAGAGCTGTGCCGGGTACGCCTTCGCCCTGTCGCCGAGGCCGACCAGGTCGAGCAGCTCCAGCGCCTTGCGGGAACGTTCCTTCCCGGAGAGGCCGAGGATCTCCAGCGGCAGCTCGACATTGGCCTGGACGGTGCGCGAGGACAGCAGGTTGAAGTGCTGGAAGACCATGCCGATCCGGCTGCGCGCCCGGCGCAGTTCACGGCCCGCGCGGGCGCCGCGCCCGGCCAGCGCGGTGAGGTCCCGCCCGTCGACGGTGACCGTGCCCGAGGTGGGGCGCTCCAGCAGGTTGACGCAGCGGATGAGGGAGGACTTGCCGGCGCCGGACTGGCCGATGACGCCGTACACCTCGCCCTCGCGGACGTGGAGGTCGACTCCGTCGAGGGCGACGATCTCCTGGGGCGTGCGGGTGCCGGGGGCGCCGCCCCGGCTTCCGTGCGGGTGGTAGACCTTCGTCAGTCCCGATGTGGTGATCACGTGGGTTTCCGTCGCTGTCGAGTGCGCGGGGGTGCCCGGCACGCGGTGGACTCCGGCCGGTGTGGTGGCCGGAGGGGGTGGTCGGCGGTCGCCGCGGGCGGTGCGGGGGGCGTGGCGCGCTGCGGCGCCCCTGTGCGGGCGCACACGGACGAGGTGTGCGGCACGAGGGCGCGTGCGGGCGTGCGGATCACGCGGGGGCACCGCGTACGGGGGCTGCCTGGGGCTGCTCGCTTCGGGGCGCGAGCGGGGGTGCTGCGGGGGCCCTCTAGAAGGCGCGCATTCGGCCCGTGCGGCAGGAAGGACACATACAACGAGCACCGGGCGTGGTCGTCGCCTCGGTCGCAGGGGTGCGGTCGCTCGTGCTGCTCATGGGCGCAAGTAAAGCAGAAGGAAGGGCGCGGACGGACACGGGTGTCCGCATGCCGGACAGGGATGGACGGGGTGGGAGGGGCGCGGCCTGCGGAAACCGAGGAGCGGAGATCTTTGCTGTGGCCAACGCCACGGTGAGGGAATCGCCCGCCGCTCGCCGCCGCTCCCCTCGCGGGCCGGCCGGCGGCCCGGGAACGGAACCCGGCGGGCCGGGCGCCGCCGGCCTCGTAATAGGGTCGCCGCATGCTTGATGTCCTGACGTGGGTGACCGGGGTCGCCGCGCTGTTGCTCGCCGCGTGGTGCGGGTGGTCCGCCTCCCGGGACGAGCCGACGAAGGACTGGCACTTCATCGGCATGGCCGTCGTCACCGTGCTCGCCCTCGCGCAGCTCGTCGTCGGCATCGTGCAGCTGGCCCGCGGGGAGAAGCCGGACCAGGGCACCACGATCTTCGTCGCCTACCTCCTCGGCGCGCTCGCGTGCGTTCCCGTGGCAGGCTTCATGTCGCTGGCGGAGCGCACCCGCTGGGGTTCGGTGACCGTCGCGGCCGGCGGTGCGGTCCTCGCCGTCCTCGAAGTGCGGCTCTACGACATCTGGGGAGGCTGAGATGGCGGCGACGCGGGAGAAGGCCGACGGGGCCGAGGGTGCGGGCGGGGAGCGGCGGCCCGGGCGCGGCCGGCTCGTCAGCGGGCCCGGCATGCTGCTGGTGTGGCTGTACGGCGTGATGGTCGTCGGCGCGGTGTCGCGCTCGGCCGTGCAGATCTCCACGGACTTCGACCGCGCCCCGCTCGCCTACTCGCTGTCCGCGGTCGCGGGAGTGGTCTACGGCTTCATCACGTACTCGCTCGTCCGCGGCGGGGAGAGCGCCCGCCGGGCGGCGCTCGCGTGCTGTGTGGCGGAGCTGGCGGGCGTGCTGTTGGTGGGCACCTGGACGCTGGTGGAGCCCTCCGCGTTCCCGGACGCGACGGTGTGGTCGGACTTCGGGATGGGCTACCTCTTCATCCCCGTACTGCTGCCGCTGTCCGCCATCCGCTGGCTGCGCGGGGCGGGCGCGGCCGAGACCGCCTCCGTGTGAGGCCCCGGCCCGCCCTCTTCTCCTCGAACCCGTCCGTGGCGGCCTATGCCGTGGCCACGTACGAGGTCTCCGGTGCCGGCTTCTCCAGAACGATCATGCGGACGCCGTCGGGTCCCTCGGCGGTGCCCACCGTCTCGTAGCCCACCTTGCGGTAGAGCCGCAGGTTGTTCTCGCTGCGGTGTCCGGTGCTGAGCCGGAACCGCTTCGCCCCCCGCTCCTCGACCAGGGCCGCCTCGGCGGCGCGCAGCAGCCGGGCGCCGATGCCGTGGCCCTGCAGCCGGGGGTGGACGCACAGTTTGCCGATGGCGGCGGCGCCGTCCTCGGTCACCGTGCCGTGCACCGAGCCCACGACCTCCTCGCCGAGTCGCGCGACGAAGACGCAGTCGGCGGCGACCTCCGCGCGGACCGAGTCCAGCGACTGGACCAGCGGGGGCAGCCGGTAGTTGCCGTAGAGCGCGGCTTCGCTCTGGAAGCACAGGTACTGCAGTCTGAAGATCTGCTCGACATCCTGCTCGGTCGCCACCGAGATGGTCACGCTCATGCCCATGTGCGCACGCCTCCCGCTCACCTGATCACCGGTTGTCCCCCATGCCTATCCCCGCCCTTCGCGCCCCGCAACCTCCGCCGCCAGCAATCGGCGCAGACAAGCCAGACATCTGGAGCGTTCCGGTCCGAGACTGCCCTGTGAGATACCCAACTCCCCCGCGATCTCCCGGTAGGTCGGATCCTCGGGGGACAGCAGGGCGGCGATCAGCCGGGGGCAGCGGCCGGGCAGCCGGCGCACCGCCGCGTGCAGCGCGCGGTGGCGGGCCGCGGCGAGGGCCCGCGCCTCAGGACCTGCCCCGCGGTCCTCGGCGGGTTCGCCGGCGCCCGGCGTGTAGGGCCTCTCGCGCCGGGCGGTACGACGGCTGCGGCGCGCCTCGGCGCGGACGGCCCGGCGCAGCCAGTCGGGCGGGTCGGCGGGCGGGGCGTCCGCCGCCAGCCGTTCCAGGAGGCGCAGCCAGACCGCCTGTTCCAGGTCGCCCGGTTCCGCGCCGCAGGCGCGGCCTTCCGCCAGGGCCTCGGCGGCCAGCAGCGGGCGCAGAAAGGCCAGCAGGTCGTGGGTCATGTGCGGCGTGACGCGGCCGCCCCGGCGGTGGTTGCCGGGGCGGCCGTACGTCACTCGATCGTGGGCCCGGCAGTGACGTGGCGTCAGGCCCCGGGGGCGGTCACCGGTTCTTCCGGAAGTCCTCGCGGGCCAGGACGCCGGTGTCCGCGTTGTCGGTGAAGACCCCGTCGATGCCGGTGGCGAAGTAGGCCGCGAACGCGCCGAAGGCGTCCCCGTAGCCGTCCGGGTCGGTGCCCCGGCGGAACTCGGCGGGCAGGAAGGGGTTCTCGTTGCGCATGGTGTACGGGTGCAGGATCAGGCCCGCCCGGTGCGCGTCGGCGACGAGCGTGGTGGGGCGGGTGAGCCGGCCGGCGGAGTCCTTGGGGATGATCAGGTCGAGGGTGGGGCCGATGCCCTGTGCGTAGCCGGCGATCTCCTTGAGCCCCTCGGGCGTGATGAGGTCGGCCACGGTGCGCGGGTCCCCCGTGGCGACGAAGTCCCAGGGGCGGGAGCCCGCGTCGGACAGCAGCACGGCGAGGGTGTTGTCGACGAGCCCGCTCATCCGCCGGATGCTGGTGGGTTCGAAGGACTGCAGGAGCACGGGCGAGGTGCGCCGGTGCTTGCCGTGCCGGCGCAGCACCCGGGCGAGCCGCTCCTCGATGCCGAGGCCGAGCCCCCGGAAGTAGGTGGGGTGCTTGAGCTCGGGGTAGATCCAGACCTGCTTGCCCCGCCTGCGGGTCTGCTCGTCCTGCCACTTCAGGACCTCTTCGAAGGTGGGGATCTCGAAGCGCCCGTCGTAGAGGGTGTTGTGCGGCCGGTTGGCGGGGATGCGCTCCACGGCTCGCAGGGTCTTCAGCTCGGCGAGGGTGAAGTCCTCGGTGAACCAGCCGGTGGTGGAGACCCCGTCGAGCGTCTTGGTGGTGCGGCGGCCGGCGAACTCGGGGTGGTCGGCGACGTCGGTGGTGCCGCCGATCTCCGGTTCGTGCCGGCAGACGAGGTGGCCGTCCTTGGTGGGGACGAGGTCGCCGGCCTCGACGATGTCGGCGCCGAGGTCGAGGGCGAGTTCGTAGGAGCCGAAGGTGTGCTCCGGCCGGTAGCCGCTGGCTCCGCGGTGCCCGATGATCGTCGGCACCGGCAGCCCCTTCAGCCCGCCGCCGTGCGGGCCCGCCGTGCCGGCTCCCTCGGCTTCGGCGGCTCTCGCCGTGCCGGACAGTCCGAGGACGGCGCCGCCCGCGCCGAGCACCGCGGCGCCGAGCAGTGCCCGCCGCCCGGTGCCGCGCTCCCGCCCGTACGGCTCTCCCGGCTCTCGCGGATCCACCGGCCGGCCCGTCTGTCCCGACTCCATGAGCGCTCCTCCTGCCGCTATGTCCTGCATGTCCTGCACCTGCCAACGCGGACGATCGTAGGTCGCCGGAGGTGACGGTGGGGAGACGCGCGGCGGAACACGCGGGTGAGACGGCATGTCGCGCGGGGTACGGAGGATGACGGACCGTCGTGGCCCTCCGGGGTGCGGATCTTCCCCTACGGCCGCCGGCCCGGGAGCGGCGAAGCTCACACCGTTCCGGCGCCCGAGTGGGCCGCGCGTCACACGCTGTCGCGGGTGAACGTGCGTCAATAGGGTGTACGCGCCGCGCGAACCCGAGGTGCGCGCGGCGGTGGGGCGCGAGTATCGTCCTCACCTGCACGAACTTCATACCGAATCCATTGACGTTCCCCGACACCGGAGGGCCCGTTGTCCCGCTTCGCGCTCATCAAGGCAGTGCTCGGACCGATCATGCGTCTGATGTTCCGCCTACGGGTGGAGGGCGCGGAGCGCATCCCGGCCGACGGCCCGGTCATCCTGGCCGGCAACCACCTCACCTTCATCGACTCGATGATCCTTCCGCTGGTCTGCGACCGGCAGGTCTTCTTCATCGGCAAGGACGAGTACGTCACCGGCAAGAGCCTCAAGGGCCGCCTGATGGCCTGGTTCTTCACCGGCGTCGGCATGATCCCGGTCGACCGCGACGGCGGCCGCGGCGGCGTGGCCGCGCTGATGACCGGCCGACGCGTGCTGGAGCAGGGCCGTGTCTTCGGCATCTACCCGGAGGGCACGCGCTCGCCCGACGGCCGTCTGTACCGGGGGCGCACGGGCATCGCCCGGCTCACCCTGATGACCGGCGCCCCGGTCGTCCCCTTCGCCATGATCGGCACGGACAAGCTCCAGCCGGGCGGCTCGGGCCTGCCCAAGCCGGGCAAGGTGACGGTCCGCTTCGGCGAGCCGATGGAGTTCTCCCGCTACGAGGGCATGGACCGCGACCGGTACGTGCTGCGCGCGGTGACCGATTCCGTCATGGCCGAGGTGATGGAGCTGTCCGGCCAGGAGTACGTGGACATCTACGCGACCAAGGCGAAGGCGGCCTGAGTCCCGCCACCGGGCAGACGCAGCCGAAGGCGCCGTCGTGACCGACGGCGCCTTTCGCGTGCCCGGCCGCTCGCCGACCGGACCGGGCTCAGTGCCAGGGCAGCCGCGACCGGTGGGCCCAGTAGGCGGCCGGGTCCTCCGAGAGCGCGGCCAGCCGGGCCGTCTGCTCCTCCGTCAGCTCGACGGCGGCCGCCCGCAGGTTCGAGGTGAGCTGGACCGTGGTGGCCGCCCCCGAGAGCACCACGCCCGCCCAGGGCTGCCGCAGGACGAAGGCGAGGGCGACGGCGTCGGGGCCGGCGCCGGTCTCCTCGGCGACCGCCGCGAGCGGCGCGGGGGCCTCCGGGGCCGCCAGCCGGCCGTTGGCCATGCCCTCCTTGACGAGCACCGTCAGACCGGCCTCGTGCGCCTCGGCGAGCGCCCGGCCCGCCGAGGTCTCCAGGACGTTGAACGTGGACTGGACCGTACGGAAGAGCGGGGTGCCGTCGACCGTCACGGCGAGGGCGGCGCGGATGGCCTCGGCCTGGGCGGGGCCGCTGGTGGAGAAGCCGATCGTGAGGCCCCGTGCGGCCGCCCCGGCGAGCCGGGCGTGCAGCTCGCGGTCGGTCAGGGCGGGGCTGTCGGGCGTCACCGAGTGGATCTGGTAGAGGTCGAGCCGGTCGCCGAGCAGCGCCTCGGTCTCGGCGCGCTGGCGCTCGTAGGTGGCCGTGCCATGGTCCTTGACCTCGTGCCGCTCGGCGTCGGTGGTCCAGCCGGCGGTGTAGGTGTAGCCCCACTTGCTGCCGACGACGACGTCGCGGACGTCCGGGCGGGCCCGCAGCCAGTCGGCGAGGAACTCCTCGGAGCGGCCGTAGGAGCGGGCGGCGTCGAGATAGCGCACGCCCCGCGCGTAGGCGGCGTCGAGGAGTGCGTGGGTGCGGGCGCGCAGCGCCTCCACGGTGCGCTCGGCCGGGAGGTCGCGGTCCCGGCCGAGGTTGATGTAGCCGGGGCGGCCGACGGCGGCCAGGCCGAGCCCCAACCGGGCGACGGGGGTGGCACCCGTGCGAGCGGGGTCGGGCTCTGGGTCGTAGGGAAGGGCGAAGGGCACCGCGGGGCTCCGTTTCCTCGGGTCCGTCCGGACGCCGACCAACGTAACCCGCGGGGCCCCGGCTCCCCCGGCGACCTGCTACTTCTTCAGGACGGCCGCCCCGGCCCAGGCGTGCTGCGCGGCCACGTCCTCCTTGACCTCGGCGAGCTGGACGGCGACCGCCTCCGGTGCCGTGCCGCCGCGGCCGTTGCGGGAGGCGAGGGCGCCGGGGACGTTGAGCACCGAGCGGACCTCGGGGGTCAGGTGGGCGGAGATCTTCGCGAACTGCTCGTCGGTGAGTTCGTCGAGCTCCTTGCCCTCCGCCTCGGCGGCCTTGACGCAACTGCCGGCCACCTCGTGCGCCACACGGAACGGCACGCCCTGCTTGACCAGCCATTCGGCGATGTCGGTGGCCAGGGAGAAGCCGGCCGGAGCCAGTTCCTCCAGCCGCTCGCGGTGCACGGTGAGCGTGGCCATCATGCCGGTGAAGGCGGGGAGCAGCACCTCGAGCTGGTCGATGGAGTCGAAGACCGGCTCCTTGTCCTCCTGTAGATCGCGGTTGTAGGCGAGCGGGAGGGCCTTGAGCGTGGCCATCAGTCCGGTGAGGTTGCCGATGAGCCGTCCGGACTTGCCGCGGGCCAGCTCGGCGATGTCGGGGTTCTTCTTCTGCGGCATGATCGAGGAGCCGGTGGAGAAGGCGTCGTGCAGGGTCACGAAGGAGAACTCCTTCGTGTTCCACAGGATGATCTCCTCGGCGATGCGGGAGATGTTGACGCCGATCATCGCGGTGATGAACGCGAACTCGGCGACGAAGTCCCGGGAGGCGGTGCCGTCGATGGAGTTGGCGGCGCTACCGTGCTCGAAGCCGAGGTCCTCGGCGACCGCCTCCGGGTCGAGGCCGAGGGAGGAACCGGCCAGCGCGCCCGAGCCGTAGGGGGAGACGGCGGTGCGGGTGTCCCACTGGCGCAGCCGTTCGGCGTCCCGGGTCAGGGCCTGGACGTGGGCGAGGACGTGGTGGGCGAAGAGCACGGGCTGGGCGTGCTGGAGGTGGGTGCGGCCGGGCATCGCCACGTCGGGGTGCGCCTCGGCGAGGCCGATCAGCGCGTCCTGGAGGTCGGCGATCAGTCCGCCGAGGACGCGGGCGTGGTCGCGCAGGTACATCCGGAAGAGGGTGGCGACCTGGTCGTTGCGGGAGCGGCCGGCCCGCAGCTTGCCGCCGAGGTCGGGGCCGAGGCGCTCGAGCAGGCCGCGTTCGAGGGCGGTGTGGACGTCCTCGTCGGCGATCGTGCCGGTGAAGGAGCCGTCGGCGACGGCCGCCTCCAGCTCGTCGAGCCCGGCGATCATGCGGGTCAGCTCGTCCTCGGTGAGGAGTCCGGCCGTGTGCAGCACGCGTGCGTGGGCGCGGGAGCCGGCGATGTCGTAGGGGGCGAGCCGCCAGTCGAAGTGGACGGACGCGGACAGCTTGGCCAGGGCCTCGGCGGGTCCGTCGGCGAACCGTCCGCCCCAGAGCCTTACGTCACCGCTGTTGCTGCTCACTTGCGTGCTCCTCGGAGGGTGTCGATGGGGCGCCGCCTCCCCGCGGCGGGAGTGCCCGGCGGCCTGCGCGAGATCGGCATGCATGATTATGCAGAACTCTGCATGGATAGTCAATTTCGGCGTGTCCTGCGCCACGGGCGCCGCACCCGCTGAACGCCGACGGCTCCCCGCGCGTACCCCTCCCCGACCGGGAGGGCCGGGCGTCGCCGGACACCGCCGGACGGGCGGCCCCCACCCCGCCCGCGAGCGCCGCCCCCCGGTCGCCTGCGCTCCGCGCGAGCCGCAGGCACCGTGGCCGCCCCGCGCGCCGGCCGGGGCGGCCACGGCCCGTCCGCGGCCCGTCCACACGTCCGCGGCCCGTCCGGACCCCAAAACGGCGTCTCAGCGGGCGGAAAACATCTGTCGGGCGCCGCCCGCCCCCGCGATACTTCCGTTCATGGGAAAAAGCTACGCGCGTATAGACGGCAGGCTGCGCACCTTCATCGAGGAGCAGCCGGTCTTCTTCACCGGGACCGCTCCCCTCTCCGCCGACGGCACGGTCAACGTCTCCCCCAAGGGCCTGCGGGGCTCCTTCGCCGTGCTCGACGAACTCACCGTGGCCTACCTCGACTTCGCGGGCAGCAACGCCGAGACCATCGCCCACCTGCGGGAGAACGGCCGCATCACGCTGATGTGGTGCGCCTTCCAGGGGCCGCCCGACATCGTGCGGGTGCACGGCCGCGGCGAGCCCGTCTTCCGCGACGACCCGCGCTTCGAGGAACTCCTCACCCACTTCCCGGACATCGACGCCGGCCGGCACGGGCTGCGCTCTGTCATCGTGGTGCGGGCCGAGCACATCCGGGACACCTGCGGGTACGCGGTGCCCTTCATGGCCTACGAGGAGGACCGCGATCTGCACGGCAAGCGGTTCGCGCGCGAGGACGACGCCTCGCTGAGCGCGTACTTCGCCAAGAAGGACCACGTGGCGACCAGCCTGGACGGACTTCCCGGGCTGCCGTTGCCGCTGCCTCCCCGTAGCGTCTGAGGCATGCGCCCCGGTACCCCCGCCCTGCTGACCCTGCCCTTCTGCCTGCTGCTGCTCGCCGCCACGCCCGGCGCCGGGCAGCGGCGGGCCCCGCTGCCGGAGCGGATGGCGGACACCGGTGGCGGCACCCAGCTCCTCACCGCCGTGGCACCCGGCACGGGCGCCACCACCGGCACGCTCACCTGGTGGGACCGCCGCGAGGGCCACTGGGTGCGGGCGGGCTCGGCACCCGCCCGCTTCGGCGCCCGCGGCCTCGTCGAGGGCACGAAGCGCCGGCAGGGCACGGACACGAGTCCGACGGGGCTGTACGACCTGCCGTACGCCTTCGGCATCCGGGGCGCGCCGCCCGGCACCGCGCTGCCGTACCGCAGGGTCCGCCCGGACTCCTGGTGGTGCGAGGACACCGCCTCCAGGGCCTACAACCGGTGGGCCGAGCCCCGCCCCGCCGACTGCCGGGCGGGACAGGCGGAGCACCTGGCCGGGTACGACCCGCAGTACCGGTACGCGCTGGTCGTGGGCTTCAACTACCACCGTCCGGTGCGGGGGCGCGGCGCCGGGATCTTCGTGCACGTGAACGGGCGCGGGGCGACGGCCGGCTGCGTGTCCGTGCCCGAGGGCGCGACGCGGCGGATCCTCGCCTGGGCCGACCCGGCGCGCGTGCCGCACCTCGCCATCGGGACGACGGGCGGCGACACGGCCGTGACCCGGTACTGAGGCCCCGAGGCGCCGAGCCGGGGCCGGGCCGGTCGCCGCGCGCCCCCGCCCGGCAAACGGAGCACCGGCCTCCGCGGATGATCCTGTGAACCGCCGTCCTCGTTGAACACCGGGCACGTGCCGCGCGTACTCCAGGCCAAGCGGGCCCCGGGCCCGACCACGCAGGACCACGGAGGAGACCGTGTCCACGATCGCCGGTGGCCGCGCCGCGCGGCGCCAGACGATGCGCCGCATCCGCCCACGCCGCTCCCCCGCCGTCCCGCTGCTGATCGCCGTCTGGGCGGGCGCTGTCGCGGTGCTGTGGCTGTGGTGGGCGAACACGCCGTCCCTGGCCGACACCAACGCCAAGATCCTCAACGCGGGCCGGATCACCGGACTGCTCGCCGGCTATCTGATGGCCCTCGTGGTGCTGCAGATGGCCCGGGTGCCCGCGCTGGAGCGCCGGGTCGGCTCGGACCGGGTGGCCCGCTGGCACGCGATGAGCGGCCGCTACACCATCAGCCTCGTCCTCGCCCACGTGGTGCTGACGATGTACGGCTACGCGCTGCAGGCCGGCAAGGGCTTCGGCGACATCGTCCAGCAGACCGTGGACTCCGTCGGGCAACTGCCCGACCTGGGCAAGGCCACGATCGGCACCGGACTGCTGGTCCTGATCGCGCTGCTGTCCATGGGCCCGGTCCGCCGCCGCATCCCCTACGACTTCTGGTACCACGTCCATCTGCTCACCTACGCCGTGGTCTTCCTGACCTTCTGGCACCAGCTGTCCACCGGCAACGACTTCGTCGTGGAACCGACCGCGAAGACGTTCTGGTACGCGCTGTACGGCTCGGTGACGGCACTGGTCCTCTGGTACCGCATCCTCACCCCGCTCCGGCTGAACCTCCGGCACCGGATGCGGGTCGAGGCCGTGATCGAGGAGACGCCCGGAGTGGTGTCGGTGCTGATCACCGGGCGCCGGCTGCACCGGATCGGTGCCGAGCCGGGGCAGTTCTTCCGCTGGCGGTTCCTCGCGCCGGGGATGCGGTTCAGCTCGCACCCGTACTCGCTGTCGGCGGCGCCCCGCCCGAACATGCTCCGCATCACCGTGAAGGCCATCGGCGACCACAGCTCCGCGCTGCGCGGGCTGAGGCCCGGCACCCGGGTGTGGGCCGAGGGACCGTACGGGGCGCTGACCGCGCAGCGGCGCAGCCGGGGAAAGGTGCTGCTGGTGGCGGGCGGGGTCGGCATCACGCCGATGCGGGCCCTGTTCGAGACGCTGCCCGGCGCGGCCGGCGACCTCACCCTGCTGTACCGGGCCAACACCACCCAGGACCTGGCGCTGTGGGACGAGCTGGCGCAGATCGCCCAGGAGCGCGGTGCCCGGCTGATGTACGCGGTCAACAGCCCCGAGGGGGAGCGGCCGGACATCTCCGCGGACACCCTGCGCCGCAAGCTGCCGGACATCGACCGGCACGACGTCTTCATGTGCGGGCCGCCCGGGTTCGCGCAGCAGGTCTACGAAGCACTGCGCGGTGCGGGCGTCCCCGCCCGCCGCATCCACCACGAGTCGTTCGAGATGTGACGACGGGACGCACGGGAGATCAGGGAGCGATGAAGAAGAGCCACCCCATACGCCGGATCGTGCTGGCCTCCGCGGCCACCGTGTCCGGGATCGTGCTGCTGCTGTCGCTGAAGCCGTCCACCGGCCCGGCCGGCGCGGTCGCGGCCGGCACGCCCCCGCAGCAGTCGGCGCCCGCCCAGGAGTCGCCGCAGGGCGGCACCGGGCAGAAGGCGGGCGCGACGACCGTCACCGGCGACGCCGCGCAGACCCAGTACGGCACGGTCCAGGTCCGCCTCACCCTCGCCGACGGGAAGATCACCAAGGCGGAGGCGGTGCAGGCGCCGAGCGGCGGCCACAGCACCGAGGTCACCGACGACGCGGTGCCCAAGCTGAACCAGGAGGCCCTCAGCGCGCAGAGCGCCGACATCGACGCGGTGTCGGGTGCCACGTACACCAGCGGCGGCTACCGGAAGTCGCTGCAGTCCGCGATCGACAAGGCCGGTGGCTGACCAGGTGGACGACGACCGTGTGACCGAACCCGCCGAGCCCGCCCGGCACGCCGACTCCGCCGGCCCCGCCCCCGTCGGGGCACCGTCCGTGGTGCGGCACACGGAGGAGGTGATGGGCACCGTCTTCTCCTTCGACGTGCGCGGCGGTGATCCGGACGCCGTCCGGCGGACGCTGGCCGAGGCGGTCGCCCGGCTCCACGAGGTGGACGAGGTGTTCAGCACCTACCGCGAGCACAGCCAGATCTCCCGGCTGGCCCGGGGTGAGCTGAGCGTGGCGGAGTGCGATCCGGAGGTCGCCGAGGTGCTGGCGCTGGGCGCCGAGGCGGAGCGGCGCAGCGAGGGCTGGTTCAGCCTGCGCTACGAGGGCCGCCTCGACCCGACCGGCATCGTCAAGGGCTGGGCCTGCGAGCGGGCCGCCCGCGCGCTGTCGGCGGCCGGTACCACCGGCGTCAGCGTCAACGGCGGCGGTGACGTCCAGGTGTTCGGCGTCCCCGGGCGGCAGCGGCCCTGGCGGGTCGGCATCTCCGACCCCCTGCGGCCGGGCGCCCTCGCGGCGGTGGTCTCGGCGGCCGGAACGGACCGCCTGGCGGTGGCCACGTCCGGCACGGCGGAACGCGGCGCGCACATCGTGGACCCCCGCACCTCCCGGTCGGCGGTGACCGACCTCGTCGCGGTCACGGTGGTCTCCCCCAGCCTCACCTGGGCGGACGCCTGGGCCACGGCCGCGTTCGCGATGGGCTCGCGCGAGGCCCTGGCCTGGCTGGAGTCGCTGCCGGACGCGGAGGCCCTGCTGATCACGGCGGGCAACGAGGTGCGGGCGACGAGCGGCCTGGCGTCCCGGCTGGGCTGAAGGCGCCACCGCGTACCCGTGCGGGGCGCGGCGCCGGTGCCGACGGGCCGCCCGCCGTCAGTGCGCGTTCTGAGCGAGTCTCAGCAGATGGTCCGCCAGGTTCTGCCCTCCGGTGGGGTCCCGGCTGATGAGCAGCAGCGTGTCGTCGCCCGCGATCGTGCCCAGGATGTCGTGCAGCTCCGCCTGGTCGATCGCCGAGGCCAGGAACTGCGCCGCCCCGGGGGGCGTGCGCAGGACCACCAGGTTCGCCGAGGCCTCCGCGGAGATCAGCAGCTCCGCGGAGAGCCGCCGCATCCGCTCCTCCTTGGCCGACTCCCCCAGCGGGGCGCGCGGCGTCCGGAAGCCCCCCTCGCTCGGCACGGCGTAGATGAGGTCGCCCTCGTTGTTGCGGATCTTCACCGCGTTGAGCTCGTCGAGGTCCCGGGAGAGCGTCGCCTGGGTGACGCTCAGCCCGTCGTCCGCCAGCAGCTTGGCGAGCTGGCTCTGCGAGCGCACCGGCTGCCGGTTGAGGATGTCCACGATCCGGCGGTGGCGCGCGGTACGCGTCTGGGGCACGGCGGGGCCGCCCGCCTGGTCCTGCTCCTGGTCCTGCGCCTGGCTCATCGTCGTCTCACTCCGGATCATCCGTCCCCGTGGGTCTGCTCCAGGACACCGGGAAGCGCCCGGAGGAACGCCTCCACCTCGTCGTCGCCGAGGTTCAGCGGCGGCATCAGCCGTACGACGTCGGGGGCGGGCGCGTTCACCAGGAGGCCGGCGTCCTGAGCCGCCGCTTGCGCCTTCTGGGCGAGCGGCTCGGTGAGCACGATACCCAGCAGCAGTCCGGCGCCCCGGACGTGGTCGATCAGCGGGTGACCGAGGCCCTCGACGCCCTGGCGCAGCTTCTCGCCCTGGCGTTTGACGTTGTCGAGCAGCCCCTCGTCGGCGATCGTGTCGAGGACGGCGAGTCCGGCGGCGCAGGCGACCGGGTTGCCGCCGAAGGTGGAGCCGTGGTGACCGGGCCGGAGCAGTTCGGCGGCCCGCCCGAAGGCGACGGTCGCGCCGAGCGGCAGTCCGCCGCCGAGGCCCTTGGCGAGCGTGACGACGTCCGGCAGGACGCCCTCGTGAGCCTGGTACGCGAACCAGTCGCCGGTGCGGCCGACGCCGGTCTGCACCTCGTCCAGGACCAGCAGCGAACCGCTCGCGGCGGTGATCGCCCGGGCCGCCTTGAGGTAGCCGGGGGGCGGGACGACGACGCCGTTCTCGCCCTGGACGGGTTCGATGACGACGAGGGCGGTCTCCTCGGTCACCGCGGCGGCCAGCGCCTGCGCGTCGCCGTAGGGGACGTGCGTGACGTCGCCGGGCAACGGCAGGAACGGCTCACGCTTGCCGGGCTGGCCGGTGAGCGCCAGGGCGCCCATCGTGCGGCCGTGGAAGCCGCCCTCGGTGGCGACCATGTGCGGCCGCCCGGTCAGCCGGCCGATCTTGAAGGCGCCCTCGTTGGCCTCGGCGCCGGAATTGCAGAAGTAGACCCTGCCGTCCCGGCCGAAGCGCTGGAGCAGCCGCTCGGCGAGCGCGACGGGCGGCTCGGCGACGAACAGGTTGGAGACGTGGCCGAGGGAGGCGATCTGGCGGCTGACGGCCTCGACGACGGCCGGGTGGGCGTGGCCGAGCGCGTTGACCGCGATGCCGCCGACGAAGTCGAGGTACTCGGTGCCGTCGGCGTCCCACAGCCTGGCGCCCTCGCCGCGCACGAGGGGCAGCCGGGGGGTGCCGTAGTTGTTCATCAGGGCGCCCTGCCAGCGGGCGGTCAGTTCCTCGTTGCTCACGACTCCCCCTGTTCGTCCGGCACGACCATCGTGCCGATGCCCTCGTCGGTGAAGATCTCCAGCAGGATCGAGTGCGGCACCCGGCCGTCGATGACGCGGGCGGTGTGGACGCCGCCCCGCACGGCGTGCAGACAGCCCTCCATCTTGGGCACCATGCCCGAGGACAGTTCGGGCAGCAGCTTCTCGAGCTGGCTGGCGGTGAGGCGGCTGATCACCTCGTCGCTGTCGGGCCAGTCCTCGTAGAGGCCCTCGACGTCGGTGAGGACCATCAGGGTCTCGGCGCCCAGCGCCGCAGCGAGTGCCGCAGCCGCCGTATCAGCATTGACGTTGTAGACATGCCCCTTGTCACCTCCGTCCTGACTGCGGGCGATCGAGGAGACGACCGGGATGCGGCCGTCGGCGAGCAGGGCCTCGATGGCGCCGGTGTTGATCTCGGTGATCTCGCCGACCAGCCCGATGTCCACGAGTTCGCCGTCGATCTCGGGGGTGTGCCGGGTGGCGGTGAGGGTGTGCGCGTCCTCACCGGTCAGGCCGACCGCGAGCGGGCCGTGCCGGTTGAGCAGCCCGACCAGCTCGCGCTGCACCTGCCCGGCCAGCACCATCCGTACGACGTCCATGGCGTCCTCGGTGGTGACGCGCAGCCCGGCCTTGAACTCGCTGACGATGCCGTGCCGGTCGAGGGCGGCGCTGATCTGCGGGCCGCCGCCGTGCACGACGACCGGCTTGAGCCCGGCGTGCCGCAGGAAGACGACGTCCTGGGCGAAGGCGGCCTTCAGGTCCTCGTCCACCATGGCGTTGCCGCCGAACTTGATGACGACGGTCTTGCCGTGGTGCCGGGTGAGCCAGGGCAGTGCCTCGACGAGGATGCGGGCCTTGGGGAGCGCGGTGTGCTTCCGCGTCTGGTTGCTCATGAGGAGTACGCGCTGTTCTCGTGGACGTAGTCGGCGGTGAGGTCGTTGGTCCAGATGGTGGCGGTCTCCGCGCCGGCCGCGAGGTCCGCCACGATGTGCACCTCGCGGTAGCGCATGTCGACCTTCTCGCGGTCCTCGCCGACGCCGCCGTTCTTGCACACCCAGACGCCGTTGATGGCGACGTTGAGCCGGTCCGGCTCGAAGGCGGCCTTCGTGGTGCCGATCGCGGACAGGACGCGGCCCCAGTTGGGGTCCTCGCCGTGGATCGCGCACTTGAGGAGGTTGTTGCGGGCGATGGAGCGGCCGACCTCGACGGCGTCGTCCTCGCTCGCGGCGTTGACCACCTCGACCTTGATGTCCTTGCTGGCGCCCTCCGCGTCCCGGATGAGCTGCTGCCCGAGGTCGTCGCACACGGCACGGACCGCCTCGGCGAACTCCGCGTACTCGGGGGCGATGCCGGAGGCGCCGGAGGCGAGCAGCAGCACGGTGTCGTTGGTGGACATGCAGCCGTCGGAGTCGACGCGGTCGAAGGTCACCTTCGTGGCCGCGCGCAGGGCGCGGTCCAGGGTCGCGCCGTCGAGGTCGGCGTCGGTGGTGAGGACGACGAGCATGGTGGCGAGGCCGGGGGCGAGCATGCCCGCGCCCTTGGCCATGCCTCCGACGCTCCAGCCGTCCTTCGTGACGACGGAGGTCTTGTGCACGGTGTCGGTGGTCTTGATGGCGAGGGCGGCCTTCTCGCCCCCGTGCTCCGACAACTGCGCGGCCGCCGTCTCGACGCCCGGCAGCAGCTTGTCCATGGGCAGCAGGACGCCGATCAGCCCGGTCGAGCAGACGGCGACCTCGGCGGCGTTCAGGTCCAGGGCGTCGGCCACCTTCTCGGCGGTGGCGTGCGTGTCCTGGAAGCCCTTGGGTCCGGTGCAGGCGTTGGCGCCGCCCGAGTTGAGGACCACGGCGGAGACCGAGCCGCCCTTGAGGACCTGCTCCGACCACAGCACCGGCGCGGCCTTGACCCGGTTGGAGGTGAAGACGCCGGCGGCGGCCAGGCGGGGCCCGTTGTTGACCACGAGGGCCAGGTCCGGATTGCCGTTCTGCTTGATCCCCGCGGCGATGCCGGAGGCGGTGAAGCCCTTGGCGGCGGTGACACTCACGCTGACTCCTCGTTCGCTTCTCCGCCCGCGCGGCGCGGCGGCGCGGGCATCGTCCTCGTCCATGTCCTCGGGGTGGTGGCCGCGCGTCCGTCGCTCACGGTGCGACTCCGGTCGTGGAGAGACCTGTCGTCTCGTCGTACCCGAGGGCGATGTTCATGCTCTGCACGGCACCGCCCGCGGTGCCCTTGGTCAGGTTGTCGATGGCGCTGATCGCGAGGACGCGGTGCGCGGCGGGGTCGAGGGCGACCTGCACCTGGACCGCGTTGGAGCCGTACACCGAGGCCGTGGCGGGCCACTGCCCCTCGGGCAGCAGGTGGACGAAGGGCTCGTCGGCGTAGGCCTTCTCGTACGCGGCGCGCACGGACTCGGCCGTGACGCCCTCCCGCGCCTTCGCGCTGCACGTGGCGAGGATGCCGCGAGGCATCGGCGCGAGCGTCGGCGTGAAGGAGACGGTGACCGGCTCACCGGCCGCCGCGCCGAGGTTCTGCATCATCTCGGGGGTGTGCCGGTGGACGCCGCCGACGCCGTAGGGGGACATGGACCCCATGACCTCGGAGCCGAGCAGGTGCGGCTTGGGCGCCTTGCCCGCGCCGGAGCTGCCGGAGGCGGCGACGACCACGGCCTCCGGCTCGGCCAGCCCGGCGGCGTAGGCCGGAAAGAGGGCCAGCGAGACGGCCGTGGGGTAGCAACCGGGCACCGCGATGCGCTTGGACCCCTCCAGCGCAGCGCGGCCGCCCGGCAGTTCGGGGAGGCCGTAGGGCCAGGTGCCGGCGTGCGGGGAGCCGTAGAAGCACTCCCAGTCGGCCGGGTCCTTCAGCCGGAAGTCGGCGCCCATGTCGACGACGAGGACGTCCGGGCCGAGCCGCTCGGCGACGGCGGCGGACTGCCCGTGGGGCAGCGCGAGGAAGACCACGTCGTGCCCGGCGAGGGCCTCGGTGGTGGTCTCCTCCAGCACGCGGTCGGCGAGCGGAAGCAGGTGGGGCTGGAGCGCGCCGAGGCGCTGTCCCGCGTTGGAGTTCCCGGTGAGCGCGCCGATCTCGACCTCGGGGTGCGCGAGAAGCAGGCGCAGGACTTCCCCGCCCGCGTATCCACTCGCTCCGGCCACTGCCGCACGTACAGCCATGAACCCTCCATCCGTGATGGCATGACTATACGTTTCGACGCAGAGTTATGCAATCACGAGGGGTTCGGATCAGGCCAGAGTGACGCGCATGCCCCCTTCCGCCAGGAGCTCGAGGACCTGCGCGAACGGGTCGTGGGGCCGGCCGTCGATGACGCACTCGATGGCGACATCGCTCGTGAAGGGCCTCTCCGGCGGGTTCGCGGAAGGACGGTCAGGCCGCGGCACGGTCGGCCGGCGGGCGGCGCCGCAGGTCCGGGTTCTCCACGGCCGGGGGCCGGTAGGCCTGGTCGAGGGTGCCGACGTCGGTGCCGGGCGGGACGATCTCGTCGATGCGGTCGAGGACGTCGTCGGTGAGGGTGACGTCCAGGCCGCCGAGCAGGCCGTCGAGGTGTTCCATGGTGCGCACCCCCATCAGCGCGCTGGTGACGCCGGGGTGGGCGAGGGTGAAGGCCATCGCGAGGTGGGTCATGGGCATCCCCGCCTCGGCGGCGAGCGGGATCAGCTCCTCGACGACGTCGAGCCTGCGCTCGTCGTTGAGGTGCTGGAACAGACCGGCGCGCCGCAGGGTGTTGTCCTGACCCCTGCGGACGCGGCCGGTGAGCAGTCCCTGCCCCAGCGGCCCCCACACCAGGACGCCCATGCCGTAGCGCTGGGTGACGGGCAGGATCTCCCGCTCGATGCCGCGGTTGAGGAGGGAGTAGGCCGGCTGCTCCGTGTGGAACCGCGCGAGTCCGCGCCGCTCGGCGACCCACTGCCCCTCGACGATGCCGGAGGCGGGGCTGTGCGACGCTCCGATCGCGCGGACCTTGCCGCTGCTGATCAGGTCGGTGAGCGCGGAGAGGGTCTCCTCGATGTCGGTGTGGGGGTCGGGGAGATGGAGTTGGTAGAGGTCGATGTGGTCGGTGCGCAGGCGGCGCAGGGAGTCCTCCACGGCGGCGACGATCCAGCGCCGGGAGGCGCCCCGCCGGTTGGGGTCCTGGTCCTTGTCCCTGGGGCGGCTGAACTTGGTGGCGAGGACCACGCCGTCCCGACGCCCCTCCAGCGCCCTGCCCACGACGTCCTCGGAATCGCCGTAGGCGTCGGCGGTGTCGACGAAGTTGATGCCGGCGTCCAGGGCCTTGTGGATGATCCGGGCCGATTCCCCGGGCTCGTTGCCCATGGCGGTGGCGAACATCAGCGTGCCCAGGGCGTAGGGGCTGACCTGGATGCCGGTCCGGCCAAGAGGGCGATAGCGCATGGGTCTCTCCTTGTGAGCCGCACACTGGTCAGCAGCGTGCGAGCGCCGTACGCTGCCCTAAACGGAAAACCTTTCCGGAACTATAGCGGAAAAGTTTTCCGCTTGTACGCACGGAGGTGAGGGTGTGTCCCGGAACCGGGCACAAGCTGCAGCGACGCCCCCGGGCCAGGAGGGCCCGCCGCGGCGGCGGCGAGCGGACGCGCGCCGCAACGTCGACGCGTTGATCGAGGCCGCGAGAACCGTCTTCGCCACCTCCGGCGTCGACGCGCCCGCGAAGGAGATCACCGATCTGGCGGGTGTCGGTGTCGGAACGCTGTACCGGCACTTCCCGCGCCGTGCCGACCTGATCCAGGCCGTCGTGGAGAGCGGGATCGACGCCGTCGCCGACGCCGGTCCCGAACTGAGCGCGGCGCTGGCACCAGCCGAGGCGCTCACCGAGTGGATCGGCCGGCTCGCAGGGCTGCTGGCGACCAAACGCGGGCTGGCCTCGGCACTCCACTCCGCCGATCCGGCCTTCGCCGGCCTGCCCGGATACTTCCGGCAGCGGCTCGGCCCCATCCTGGAGACGCTGCTGAACACGGCGGTGGCCGCCGGCACGGTGCGCGACGACGTCAGCGCCGAGGACATCCTGCACGCCGTCGCCCAGCTGTCCCAGCCCGCTCCCGGGAAGGAGCCGGAACACAACCAGCGTGTCGTCAGGGTGTTCGCCGAGGGGCTGCGCCGCACGACGGACCGCCCGTGATGCCGTGCGCCGGTGACGGCGCACGGGAACCCGTCCCGGACGGGCGCACCACCGGCCGTCTGCGCGCCGGACTCGCTCAGCCTACGAAGGCTGACTCGTGGTGCTGTGGGCGGGCGGTGGCGCCGGGGTGGGGCGGGCGGCGTTTCGTGCGGGCTTCGGCTGCATGATCATGCGGGAGACCAGGAACGTGACCGGAATCGCCGCGCCGGAGGCCAGGAGGGGGGCGAGGCGGTCGTCCGAGTGCGTCACGTGGACGATCAGGTAGAGGCCCGCGGTGGTGAGGGTGAAATTCGTGGCGTTGGTCAGCGGAAAGAGCAGGAATTTACGCCAGGTGGGGCGGGTGCGGTAGGTGAACCGAGCGTTGAGGAAAAAGGACCCGGTCATGCTGATGAGAAATCCCAGCAGGTGCGCGGCGAAATAGGGCAGCCGGGTGAGGAGCAGCAGATAGGAACCGTAGTAGGTGCCGGTGTTCACCACGCCGACGGCGGAGAAGACGAGGATCTGCCGGGTCACGGGGCGGGCCGGCGGTGCCGGGGGGGTCGTGGCGGTGGTCGTGCCGGTCGTGGGCATCAGGGGACGAGATTCTTCCGTGTGGTCTTCGGGCCGTCCTCCACGTCCGCCCCGCTCTCCGCGGCCGCCGGGTCCGGCGCGGCCGCCGCGTCCTGGACGTTGCTCGCCTTCACCAGGAAGTGCGGGCGGCGCTTGGCCTCGTAGTAGATCCGGCCGGTGTACTCCCCCACGACGCCCAGCATCACCATCTGCACCCCCGCCAGCGCGGTGACGGCGGTGATCGTGGTGACGTAACCGGGGGTCCGGACCCCGTGGACGAGGGCCGCGCCGACGATCCACGCGGTGTAGAGCGCGGCGCACAGCAGCAGACCGAGGCCGAGATGGAGGGCGGCGCGCAGGGGCCGGTTGTTGAAGGACAGCAGGCCGTCGAGGCCGTAGTTGAGCAGGGACTTCAACGTCCAGGAGCTGCGGCCCCGGGTGCGCGCCTCGTTGCGGTAGGCGAGCGTGGTGCCGGGGAAGCCGACCCAGGCGAACAGGCCCTTGGAGAAGCGGTTGTACTCGCTCATGGACAGCACCGCGTCCACCACGCGCCGGGACAGCAGCCGGAAGTCCCCGACGCCGTCGACGAGTTCGACGTCCACCAGCCGGTTGACGATCCGATAGTACAGGCGGGCGGTGAGGGTGCGGGTGAGGCGGTCGCCACCGCGGTCGCGGCGGGCCATCACCTGGTCGTAGCCCTGTGCGTGCAGTTCGACCATGCGAGGGATCAGCCGCGGCGGGTGCTGCAGGTCGGCGTCCATGACGACGACGCAGTCCCCCGAGGCGTGGCGCAGTCCGGCGAGCAGGGCGGCCTCCTTGCCGAAGTTGCGGCTCAACGAGACGTACCGTACCCGCCGGTCCCGCTCGGCGAGGGACCTCAGCAGAGGAAGGGTGCGGTCGCGGCTGCCGTCGTCGACGTAGACGAACTCGGTGTCGTGGCCGAGCGGCAGCAGGGCGTCGGCGGCCTTCGCGACCTCCTCGTGGAAGTGGGCGACGACGTCTTCCTCGTTGTGGCAGGGGGCGACGATCGAGATCAGCATGGTGCGGTTCTCCCGTGACACGGTCAGCGAGCGTCGGTCACGCGCTCGCGGGGTGGGGCGGCCGTCGGCGGGGCCGAGGGGGCCGGTGTCCGTCGGCGGCGGGCGGCGGTGAGGACGGCGAGTGCCGTCGTGGCGAGCAGCGCGAGGCCTCCGATCGCGGAGCCCAGCCGCAGGCCGGGCGGGTGGAAGGTGCAGGTGAGGGTGGTGGCGGAGCCGTCCAGGGGGGCGGCGACGAGTCCGTGGTACGTGCGGGCGGGCCGTTCGGCCCCGTCGCCGGTGGCGCAGCGCCAGCCGACGATCCGGGGTGCGGCGAGGACGGCGGTCCCGGTGCTGCCGGCCGGGAGCCGGGCGTGGACGGTGGCGCCGGAGACGGTGACCTCGAAGGCGCCGGTGGCCGTGAGCCGGTCGACGGCGGTGCGCAGCCGGGCGGTGTCGAGGCAGCCGACGGCACCGTCGGGGACGGTGGCGCCGGCGCGGTTCGGGGCGAGCGAGATGTCCAGCCGGCCGGAGTCCGGGACGGTGCCGAGGGGCTGCATGGCGGCGATCGCCTTGCCCCGGGCGTCGGAACGGTAACGGGCGACCGGGACGGCGGTGGCCGTCCCCGTGAGCCGTGCCACCCCGGAGAAGTGCGGGGCCCACAGGAACGCCTCGCTGCCCGCCCGGCACCGCGCCGTGACGGCGACCGGTCCCAGGGCGTCGGTGCGGAGGGCGAGGCGGGGCACGGTGTAGACGCGGCTGCCGAGCAGCAGTTCCTGGTTCCGGTAGGGCGAGGCCCCGAACCCGGTCGCGGAGCCCCTGTCGGGCCGCACGGTGACCAGGGGCGGCACCGGCCTCCGGGAGACGGTCACCGGGCTGTCGCCCCGCGGGTTGGCGCGCTGGTGCGGGTCCGGCGGGGAGTGCACCCGGGCGCCGACGGAGAAGACGGCGTCGGTGACCGGGTTGTCGAGGCTCTGTACGCTGCGGCCGCGCGAGGTCGAGCCGCCACCGAGCGCGGTGAGGGTGCGGCTGAGCACCTCGGAGGTGAGGCTGCTGTAGTACTGCGCGCCCTGGCCGCCCACCATCAGCGGGTCGTTGGACACGGTCTGCTCCCGGCCCGGGTCGGTCCGCCGGCGGGGCCAGTCCTCGGCCCGTGCGACGGCCGCGGCCTGCTCCTCCTGGCGCGCGCCCCAGGGCGCGTAGTCGTCCATGTGACCGAGCCGCAGCCGGTCGGCCACGGCGTCGGTCGCCGCCGCCTCGCCGAGCTGGGTGCCCAGCAGCAGGACCACGGCGAGACCGGCGAGCGCGGTGCGGCCCCGGCCGGGACCGGGGCCGGTCGTGGCGGATCCGGCACCGGCCGTGGCGGTCCCGTCCGCGCGGCCGGCGTCCCGTCCCCCGGCGTGCCGGGCGAGCAGGGCGAGGCCGGTGAGCGAGCCCGCGGCGGCGAGGAGCAGCACCGGCAGGGCGTACGAGGGGTGCTCGAGACGGCTGCGGTACGCCCAGGCGGCGAGCACGGCGAGCAGCAGGCCCCCGGCGCCGAGCGCGCGCCGGTCGGGCAGCCCGTGGGCGAGCGTGTGCCAGGCGGCGCACACCAGGACCGCGCACACCACGAACGCCTGCCGGTACGGGCTGCCGTTGGGGGCGCTGAAGGCGTGCCAGGCCAGATGGGTGGGCGTCCACTGCAGGGAGAGGACGACGGCGAGGACGAGCACCGTCCAGCCTGCCCGCTCCCGCACGGGTACCGCCCGGTGGAAGGGGAGGGCGAGGGCGAGCACCAGCGCGGTGACGCCGACGTAGAGGCCCGGGCTCGCGTAGGAGTACGTCGTCGGCAGCAGGCGGGCCAGCAGGTTCTCGGTGGCCACCGGGGTGAAGTCGCCTGCCCGGCCGGGGTGGGCGTGGCGCGTGCCGGCGTAGACGGTGACGACGAGCGGTGCGGCCAGGCCCACCCCGAGGACGGTGGTGAGCGCGGCCCGGCCCACCGTCGCGAGCGCCGGCCGGCGGGGCGATCCGTCGGTCCACAGCCGCAGCAGGAGGACGAGGGCGGCGCCCAGGGTGGCCATGTAGGCGGTGTAGAAGTTGGCGGCCCAGGCGAGCGCCACGATCAGGACGCCCGCCACCCGGTGCCGCCCCTCCCGCGCCCACTCGCCGACCAGGCACAGCAGGGGCAGGGCGAGGAGGCCGTCGAGCCACATCGGGTTGTACGAGGCGTAGGACAGGGTCCAACCGCACAGGGCGTACGAGGAGCCCAGGAGCCCGGCCGCCCACCACGGGCCGGGGCGCAGGCGGGGCAGCAGCCAGGCCATGGCGGCTCCGGCGCACGCGGCCTTGAGGAGGGTGATCACGTAGACCGCGAGGTCGATCTCGTCGCGCGGGAACAGCGCCACCAGCGGGGCGAAGGGGCTGCTGAGGTAGGTGCCGAGGTCGGGCAGAAAGCTGGAGCCGTACCCGGACTGCCAGTTGACGAGCAGTCCGCCGTCGGCCCTGCCGTGCAGCAGGTCCCACAGGTGCGCGTGGAAGGGCACGTACTGGTTGCCCAGGTCGTTGACGTCGCGGGTGCGGGGGCCGAAGGGGAAGCCGCGGGCGAGGACGTCACCGCCGCAGAACCCGGTGGCGGTGAGTAACGCGGCGAGCAGCGCGGCTGCCCTCCGCTCGCGCGGCGGTGTCGACCCGATCATTTTCGACGGACTCTCCCTTTGTTGATTCGCCCATTCAGACGGCCCGTCTTTCCGCATGGTTGTACCCGGCAGTGGAATTTTCGCGGCGGACTCGCGGGGATGCGGAATATGGGTCGAGTTTTCCGAACGGAATTCCTCGAAAGGGAAAACACAATGCGTCGGGCATACGACGGGAGGGTTAATGCGCCATGCGGTCGGAAGCCGGGACGGTCCGCCACCCCGGGGACCGGCCACCACCTCGGCCACTCACAATGGGGTGGGTGCGAGGCCACGCCGAGCGGGCGTGCGGCGCCGGGGCGCATGAAGGGGCGGGAGGGACGGACGGGATGGACGAGTTCTGGCCGGTACCGGACGTACTGGCGTTTCTGGCCGGGAACTGGCGGGTGGAGCGGTCGGTGCGGGACCTGTCCGGCGGCGAGGAGGGCCGCTTCACCGGGGCCACCGGGTTCGGCCCGCTGGACGGGGGTGGACTGCTGCACGAGGAGGCCGGGACGTTCGTCTGGCAGGGCGTGGCACGGCCGGCCACCCGCACCCTGCGTTATCTGCCGGGCAGCGGCGGGGCGGGCACGGCGGACGTGCGGTTCGCGGACGGGCGCCCCTTCCACGCACTGGACCTGAGCACCGGGCGGTACGTCGCCGACCACCCCTGCGCGGCCGATTTCTACCGGGGCGAGTTCACCGTGCGGGACCGGGACCACTGGCGGACGGTGTGGCGGGTGGGCGGCCCGGCGAAGGACCTGGTGCTGACCACCGACTACGTGAGGGTCGGCTGAGACCGGATTCCGGGCGGGTGCGCGCTCACGCCCTGGTGGGCAGGGGTGCGACGCCGTCGAAGCGGAGGTTCCAGTAGCCGGCGCGGCCGGTCAGGGTGGTCGTCGACAGGGGGTGGACGTCGAGGTTCCAGTAGGTCGCGGGGGGCGCCTTCAGTGCGTAGACGAGGACCGCGCGGATGACCGAGGGCTCGGCGACGGCCACGATGCGGCAGCCCTCCTCGGCGGGCCGGGTGTCCAGCCAGCCGCCGACCCGGGAGATGAAGGACAGCAGGGACTCGCCGCCGTGCGGCGCGGCGCGCGGGTCGGCGAGCCAGGCGTCCACCGCCTGCGGCTCCCGGGCCATCGCCTCGCCGAGGGTGAATCCGCGCCAGCGCCCCATGTCGCAGTCGCGCAGGGCGAGTTGCACCAGCGGGGAGTAGCCGAGGGCGTCGCCGGTGGCGCGGCTGCGCGGGGTCGGCGAGCAGTAGCGCAGTTCTGATGCCGCCAGTGGCAGCAACTGCTGGGCCACGTGCAGCACTTGGTCCCAGGCCGCCTGGTCGAGCGGTCGGTCGTCCTCGAAACGCTCGGCGAGCAGCGAGGCGTTGCGTGCCGCGGCGACGAACGTGACCCGAACGTGCATGCGGTGATGGTGGGCCGCGCAAGTACGCAGGTCAAGGGCCGTTACGCGCCAGTTACCGAGGGTATGCGCCTCCTCACCCGAAAACGGACGTCGAGAAGACGTCCTCCCAGGCCGCCCGCAGCCGCCGCACTCCCTCGGTGATCTCGGCGGTGCTCGCGACCGCCGCGAAGCTCAGCCGCAGGTGGGCGGCCGGGGGTTCGGCGCTGAAGTAGGGGCGGCCCGGGGTGAGCGCGACACCGGCCCGCAGGGCGGCGGCGACCAGCACGGACTCGTCGGTGCCCTCGGGCAGCCGGGCCCAGAGGTGGTAGCCGCCGGACGGCACGTGGGGCAGGGCGAGCGCGGGCAGCTCGCGGTGCAGCGCGGCGGTCATCGTCTCCCGGCGGGTACGCAGTGCGGCGGAAAGGGCCCGCAGGTGGCGCGGCCAGGCGGGTGCCGTGAGGAGTTCCAGCGCGGCCTCCTGCAGCGGGCGCGGCACGAAGAAGGTGTCGACGACCTGGATGGCCCGAAGCCGCTCGAACACCGGGCCCCGGGCGGCGAGCGCGCTGACCCGGAAGCTGGGCGAGGTCACCTTGGTGAGCGAACCGACGTGCACCACCACCCCGTCCGGGTCCTCGGCGGCGAGCGGCGGCGGCAGCGGGCCCGCGTCCTCGTGCACCAGCCGCCGCACGAAGTCGTCCTCGACGACGAACGCCCCCGCGGCGCGCGCGATCCGCAGCACCTCGGCCCGGCGCCCGGGGGCCAGGACGGCGCCGGTCGGGTTCTGGAACAGCGGCTGGCAGACGAGGACGCGGGCGCCGCTCGCCCGGAAGGCGTCGGCGAGCAGGGCGGGCTTGATGCCCTCGGCGTCGACCGGCACGGGCACCGGGCGCAGTCCGGCGGCGCGGGCGATGGCCAGCATCCCGGGGTAGGTGGGTGACTCCACGAGGACGGGGGCGCCGGGCGGGGCGAGCGCGCGCAGGGCGGTGGTGAGCGCGGACTGGCCGCCCGCGGTGACCAGCACGTCGGCGGCGGTGACGGCGCCGCCGATGCCGCGCGCGAACCATTCGCGCAGCTCCGGCAGCCCTTCCATGGGCGGACGGCCCCAGGCTCCCGGGCGGCGGCCGGCCCGGGCCAGGGCGGCGCCCATCGCCCGCTCCGGCTGGAGCGAGGGGTGCGGATAGCCTCCGTTGAACTCGATCACCCCGGCGGGCGGGGCGGCGAGGGAGACGAGCACGCCGGAGGCGTCCACGGTGCGGGGCACGTGCTCGGTCGTCGGGTCGGCGCTGAGCGCCACCTCCTGCCAGGCGGTGTCCCCGGTGGGGGCCGGGGCGGTGCGCGGGTCCGCGCGGAAGGCGCCGGAGCCGGGGCGGGTGACCACCAGGCCCTCGGCGGCGAGCTGTGCCAGCGCGCGGGAGACGGTCACCGGGCCGGCCCGGAACCGCTCCACGAGGGCTCTGCTGGACGGCAGTTTCTCTCCTACCGAGTAGCACTTCAGTTCCTCGCGGAGGGTTTTCGCCAGCTCTGCCACGCTGTTACGCTCGTGCATGAGAGCTGAGGGTAGCGCTATCGACGAGAGCACGGTAGCGGTCGGACAGGGGTCGCGGAGTGGCCCGGGCGCCCCGGAGGGGGGCGCGGGGCGGTCGGCACGGCATCGTCCGCTCGGGGGCGTGGTGCAGGCCGCATCCGGGGTCCTCGCCTTCTCCCTCACGTTTCCCGCCACCGTCTGGGGTCTCGAGGGCTTCGGCCCCTGGTCGCTCGTGGCGGTGCGCAGTGTGCTGGCGGCGGTGCTCGCGGGCGGATGCCTGCTTGCCCTGCGGATACCGGTGCCGCCGCGCAGGCACTGGGGCGGGCTCGCGGTGGTGGCGGGCGGCGTCGTGGTCGGGTTCCCGCTGCTGACCACGCTGGCACTGCGCACCTCGACGACCGCGCACGCGGCCGTGGTGGTCGGCCTCCTGCCGCTCACGACGGCGCTGTTCTCGGCCCTGCGGGTGGGCTCACGGCCGTCCCGGTCCTTCTGGCTCGCCGCGTGTGCCGGGGCGGCGGCCGTGATCGCGTTCACCGTGGGGCAGAGCGGGGGCGCGCTGAGCGGGGCGGACGTCTATCTCTTCGGGGCGCTGGTGGTGTGCGCGGCCGGCTACACCGAGGGCGGGCGGCTGGCGCGGGTCATGCCGGGCTGGCAGGTGATCGGCTGGGCGCTGGTGCTGTGCCTGCCGGTGTCCCTGCCGGGGGCCTGGGTGGCGCTGGCCCAGGAGCCGGTGACGTCGGGGTGGCACGGACTGGCGGGCCTGGCCTGGCTGGCGGTGGGTTCGCAGTTCCTGGGGCTGGTGGTCTGGTACCGGGGGATGGCGGCCGTGGGCATTCCCCGGGCGAGTCAACTGCAGTTGGCGCAGCCGCTGTTGACGCTGGTGTGGGCGGTGCTGCTGCTGGGCGAGGGGCTGACGTGGGCGGCGCCGGTGACGGCGGCCGCGGTGCTGGTGTGCATCGCGGTCACGCAGCGGGCGCGGACCTGAGGGCCTTCCCTCCTTCTTCCCTCCTTCGCCGTACGGTCGGTGACGGTCAGGCGAAGCGCCGCCGGGTCGCCTCGTCGGCCGGCAGGAAGGTCTCCATGTGGAGGCCCTCCAGGGCGGCGTCGGTGGGGGTGGTGAGCCGGGCCGAGGTGCTGAAGAAGCGCAGGGGCGGGCCCTCCTCCATGGCGAGTTCCAGGGTGAGGACCGGGCCGCCGGGCGGCGCGGCCCGGTGGGTGCCCTCGAGGTGCCTCCCGGCCTCCTCGGCGAGCGCGAGGTGGCGCGGGTCGTGGGAGCGCTCGGCCCGGTGCACGAGCTGGTGGTACAGGTGCGAGGCCCACTCCGCGAAATTGCCGATCCGCGGCGCCAGGCCCTCGGGGTGCAGACACAACCGGACGACGTTGACCGGCGGTTCGAGCAGGTGCGGGGCGCAGCCCGCCAGCAGCGCGTCGAGGCCCGCGTTGGCGTCGACGACGTCCCAGTGGTCGCCGAGGAGCAGCGCCGGGTAGGGCAGGTGCGCGTCGAGCAGTCCGCGCAGCCCGTCCATGACCAGGGCGACCGAGGTGTCGTCCAGGCCGTGCTCCGGATACCGCGGCGCGTATCCGCCCGCCAGCAGGAGCCGGTTCCGCTCGCGCAGGGGCACGTCGAGGTGGTCCGCCAGGTGCAGGATCATCTCCGGGGTCGGACGCGCCCGGCCGGTCTCCACGCGGCTGAGGTGCCGGGTGGAGACCGCGGAGCGGTTCGACAGTTCCTGCTGGCTGAACCGGCGGCGTTCGCGCCAGCCGCGCAGCAGCGGGCCCACTTCGCCGGTGTCCGTGGCCGTGGTCATGCCAGGCAGCGTAGAGCCCCCGGGCGTGCTCGCCATGACCTCGCAGGTCATGGTCCGGCGCGCGGTGCCCGTCCACTCTGGTCCCGTCAACGCAGCGAAGAACACCAAACGACGGCACGACGGCACGACGGGCCGACAGAGCGACGGAGGACGGACCATGGACACGAAGAGCGTCGTCGAGGCATACCTGGCCACGTGGAACGCCGAGGGCGAGCAGCGTGCGAAGCTCCTCGCCGCGCACTGGGCGCCCGACGTGACCTACACCGACCCGCTGGCCGACGTCAGCGGTCACGCCGGGCTCACCGCGCTGATCGACGGGGTGCGGGCGCAGTTCCCCGGCTGGGTGTTCACGCCGGTCGGCGAGCCGGACGGCCACCACGGCCGGCTGCGGTTCCGCTGGGGCCTGGGGGCAGCGGGCGAGGAGCCGACGGTGGTCGGCTTCGACGTCCTGGTCCTGGACGGCGAGGGCCGCATCCGTGAGGTCCTCGGCTTCCTGGACAAGGTGCCCGCCGGCGCCTGAGCGGCCGAGGAGACGGTCCGGGCAGCCCCCCACGGCCGAGGGGGCTGCCGCCGGCACCGTGCGGCTCCTCAGTGCAGCGGCCGCCGCCCCGGGCGCGTCCGCCGCGCGTAGTGGTCCTCGACCACCTTCGTCATGGCACCGATCGGGTCGGCGCCCACCTCCTTGGCCGAGAAGAAGACGTGCCCCGTCACCTCGGGGTACTCCGCCGCGAAGGTGAGGTGGCGGGAGAGTTCCGCCGTGTCCTGCCAGGCCTCGGGCTGCGCCGGGTCGCCCGCCTTGTACAGCGCCTCCCCCACGTAGAGTTCGACGCCCGTACCCTTCGCCACCGCCGACCACCACGGCACCAGTTCCGCGTAGTCCGCCGCCGGGAAGCCGATGTTCCAGTAGACCTGCGGGCAGAGGTAGTCGATCCATCCCTCCCGCACCCATTTCCGCGTGTCCGCGTACAGGTCGTCGTAGGTCTGCACGCCCGCCCGGGTGTCCGAACCGCGCGCGTCCGTGGCGGCGTTGCGCCAGACGCCGAAGGGGCTGACCCCGAAGCGCGCGGCGGGCCGCGCCGCGCGGATGCCGGCGGCGGTCTCGAGGATCAGCTTGTCGATGTTGTCGCGGCGCCAGGCGGCCCGGTCGGGGAAGCCCTCACCGTGCGCCGCGAACGCCGCGTCGTCGTCGAAGGTCTGGCCGGCCACCGGGTACGGGTAGAAGTAGTCGTCGAAGTGGACGCCGTCCACGCGGTAGCGGCGCACCGCGTCGAGCATGGCGTCCCGCACGAAGGACCGGACCTCCGGCAGCCCGGGGTTGTAGTAGAGCTTGCCGCCGTAGGGCACCACCCAGTCGGGGTGGCGGCGGGCGGGGTGGCTCGCCACCAGCCGGCTGGGGTCGGTGTGGTTGGCGACGCGGTAGGGGTTGAACCAGGCGTGCAGTTCGAGTCCGCGGGCGTGGGCCTCCTCGACGGCCGTGCCCAGCGGGTCCCAGCCGGGGTCCTGCCCCTGCGTGCCGCTCAGGTACTCCGACCAGGGCTCGTACGGCGAGGGCCACAGCGCGTCGGCGGTGGGCCGGACCTGGAAGAAGACGGCGTTGAGCTTGCGTTCGACGGCGACGTCGAGGTGGGCGCGGAGTTCGGCCCGCTGCTGGGCCGCGGTCAGTCCGGGCCGGGTGGGCCAGTCACGGTTGGAGACGGTCGCCAGCCACATGCCACGCATCCGGTTGCTTCCGCCGCGCCGGCGGCGGCCCTCGGCGTCCCGGTCGACCGCCGCCGCGTCGCCCGCGACCACCAGTGACGTCAGCGCGGCCATCGCGAACGTCCGCCGTGACAACCGTCCCATCGCACACCCCCACACTCCGCCGGCCCGCCCGGCGCGGGTCGTCCGGCGCACCAGCATGCCCGACCCGGGCGATCGATCATCGGTACTTGAGGGTAACGTGCACGATCGGAGCAGGCGCCGGACCACGGACGCCGCACCGGGGGGCTCGCGCACCGCGAGGGCACGAAGTGGACCGAAGCAGAACGAAGGGGACGATGTGACCGACATCGAACGCGTCGGAGTGGTGGGCTGCGGCCAGATGGGCGCGGGCATCGCGGAGGTGTGCGCGCGGGCCGGCCTGGAGGTCAAGGTCGCCGAGACCACCGGCGAGGCTCTCGAGATCGGCCGTACCCGGCTGTTCAACTCGCTGAGCAAGGCGGCCGAACGCGGCAAGATCAGCGAGGAGGAGCTGGCGGCGACGCAGGCGCGGCTGAGCTTCACCACCGATCTGGGCGAGTTCGCCGACCGCGACCTGGTGATCGAGGCCGTCGTCGAGAACGAGCTGGTCAAGACGGAGATCTTCCAGGTCCTCGACCAGGTGGTGACCCGCCCCGACGCGATCCTCGCCTCCAACACCTCCTCGATCCCGCTGGTGAAGCTGGCCGTCGCCACCTCGCGGCCGGACCACGTGGTCGGCATCCACTTCTTCAACCCGGCCCCGGTGCAGAAGCTGGTCGAGCTGATCCCCGCGCTCACCACCTCCGAGGGCACGCTCGGCCGGGCCCAGCTCTTCGCCGAGAAGGTCCTCGGCAAGCACGCGATCCGGGCGCAGGACCGCTCCGGCTTCGTGGTGAACGCGCTGCTGATCCCGTACCTGCTCTCCGCGATCCGGATGTTCGAGTCGGGGATCGCCAGCCGCGAGGACATCGACAACGGCATGGAGATGGGCTGCGCCCACCCGATGGGCCCGCTGAAGCTGTCCGACCTGATCGGCCTGGACACGGTCGCCTCGGTGGCGGACAGCATGTACCAGGAGTACAAGGAGCCGCTGTACGCCGCTCCCCCGCTGCTGCAGCGCATGGTCGACGCGGGCCGGCTCGGCCGGAAGACGGGTTCGGGGTTCTACACCTACGCCTGACCCCCGTTCCACGGGCCCGGCACTCCCTCGGGAGCGCCGGGCCCGTGGCGTTCGCCTCATGGGCGGGCGGCGGCACGGGCGCTCAGGGCCGCATGTCCCCGCCGAGCCGCAGGTGATGCAGGAGCAGTAACGCGGCCGCCATGGTGGCGGCCGGGACCTCCCCGCGGGCGACCAGGTCGGGGACGAGCTTGAGCGGGACCCACTCCCTGCGCTCGGACTCGAAGTCGTCCACGGGGTGCCCCGTGTAGGCGCCCTCGTCGGTCCAGTAGACGTGGTGCCGTGCGTCGGTGAGCCCGTTGGACGGTTCGGCGCTCATCAGGTGCCGCAGCGGTCCCGGCCGCCAGCCGGTCTCCTCCTCCAGTTCCCGGGCGGCGGCCGCCGCGAGGTCCTCGCCGTCCTCGACCACGCCCGCCGCGAGTTCCCAGCCCCAGCTGTCGGTGATGAAGCGGTGCCGCCACAGCAGCAGCACCTCGTTGGCCTCGTTGACCACGGTGGCCGCGGCGACGGGCCGCAGCCGGATGAGGAAGTGGTCGAGGTGCCGGCCGTCCGGCAGGACGACGTCCGCCAGATTGACGCGGAACCAGCGGTTCTCGTACACCCTCTGTTCGTTCTCTTTCGTCCACTGCACGGTTCTGCCACCTTTCGTTTCGACGAGGTGGCAATATCCCAGCGGTCCTTCCACCGGGAGGGACCTACAGCGGCACGCGCAGGGCGCCGTCGATGAGGGCTGCGGCCTCCGCCGTGCCCGCGCAGCCGCTGCGGACCAGGTGCTCGCGGACCGCGCGGAGCCGGTCGCGCAGCCGCTGGGACTCCATGCCGCGCGCGGCCTCCGTCATCTCCACGGCCGTCGCGGCCGCCTTGTCGGCATCGCCCCGGCGCAGCTCGATGTGGCTCAGCATGGCCAGCCGGTGTACCCGGCCGCGGTCGTGCGCCGGGGTGCCGACCGCGGCGGCCGCGTGCCGCTCGGCCGCCGTCAGGTCGCCGAGACTGAGCAGCGCCTCCGCCACCTGGACGTTGACCAGACCGGGCTGGACGTATCCCGTCTCCTCCGGTTCCCGGCCGCGCCGGATGCGCTCGGCTGCGGACTCGGCCCGCCGGATGCGGGACAGCGCGCCACTGCCGTCGCCGAGGTGCGCGTACGCCTTGGCCTGCATCGCGTACAGGTCCGAGGCGAGCGCGGGGGTGATTCGCTTGCCCGCCGTGCGCAGCGCGGCCTCGGCGAAGGCGAGGGCCTGCCGGTACTCCCGCAGGAACAGCGACTGGTTGACGAGCAGCGCGATCACGTACGCGCCGAGCCCCCGGTCGCCGCTTGCCTTCGCCAGGCGCAGCGCCTGGTGGAAGTAGCGCTGGGCAAGTCCGTGGGCGTCGGAGTCGTAGGCGCAGATCCCGGCGACCGCCACCAGACCGCCGGTGGCACGGTGCAGCTGCCTGCCGGTGGCGTCGGTGTAGCCGCCGCGCAGCAGCGGGGCCGCCTCGGCGTTGAGGAAGCCGACGATGCGGGCGCGGGTCGCGACACCGCCCGCCTTGCGGTACATCTGCTCGTAGTGGCCCCGCGCGCTGCGCAGCAGTTCGATGTCGGCGGGGCTGACACGGTGCCGGCCGCCGCGCGAGACGTCGGTGTCCTCGGGCGGGTTCTCCCATTCCCACACCGGCATCACGGCGGGCGTACCGGTGACGGCGGGGGCGCCGAGGACGTGCGGGCGCTGCTGCTCGTCGGAGCGCCACAGGGCGGTGGCCCGCTCCACGAAGCCGGAGAGGCTGGAGTGGCCGCCCGCGTACGGGGCGGCCCGGTCGCCGGGAAGGCCGAGCCCGATGTCGTCCAGCGTCACCGGGCGGTGCAGCCGGGCGGCGAGCACCTCGCAGATCAGGTCGGGCACCTGGCCGCGCGGGCGCTGCCCCTTCAGCCACCGGGCGACGGCGGTGTGGTCGTAGCGCGGTGCCAGGCCGCGGGCGCGGCCCGCCTGGTTGACGTGCGCGGCGAGGCCGGCGTGCGAGACGCCCGCCTCGTCGAGGATCGCGTCGAGCAGAGTGTTGGGCTGCATGCCGGGCCCCCCGGTCCCTCGCCGTGCGCGGTGCGCGTCCCTCGCGGTGCGCGATGCGCCGTGCGCACAGGGTAGGACGCGCCGGTTCACACGGGGTGCGAACGGAGTGCGCGCATCCGGGGCGTGCGCCCGCTGTCGCGGGGCGTGGCCGGTGGGTTGACTGGGGTGCCTCGCAAGAGGCGGCCGGGCCGCCGGCTCCCCCTCGTACCCGACGGCGGCCCGCCCCGGCGTATCGGTTCCCACCGATACGCCGGGGGCCTGCGCGCCGCTGAGGGGCGCGGGGCCTCAGCCCCGCAGTACCGCGCCCGTGCGGCTGCCCGCCAGGGCGACCGCCGCGTCGCGCGCGGCGGACGCCTCGTCCACCGTCAGCGTGCGGTCCTCCGCGCGGAAGCGCAGCGCGTACGCGAGGGACTTGCGCCCCTCGCCCAGCTGCTCCGCGTTCTCGTACACGTCGAACAGCCGGACGGACTCCAGGAGTTCGCCGGCACCCTCGCGCAGCGCGGCCTCGACGTCGGCGGCGGGCACGGCCCGGTCGACGACGAGGGCGACGTCCTGCGTGGCGACGGGGAACGTGGCGATGCGCGGCGCGGCGAGCATGCCCTGCCCGGCCCGCTCCAGCACGTCGAGCTCGACCTCCGCGGCACAGGACCGCTCCGGAAGGTGCATCGCCTTGACGACCCTCGGGTGCAGCTCACCGGCGTGACCGACGAGCGTCTCGGTGCCGTCGACCAGCGCGTAGAGCGCCGCACACCGACCGGGGTGCCAGGGGGCGTGCTGCTCGGCGCGCACCGTCAGTTCCACGCCGTACTCGCCGGCGACGGTCCGGGCCGCCTGGATCGCGTCCGCCCAGTCGGAGGGACGGCCCTTGCCCCACCAGCCGGCCTGCTCACGGGCGCCGGCCAGCACGACGGCGGCGTGGCGCGGCTGGCGCGGCAGCGCGGCGTCGAGCGCGGCCAGGTCGGCCTTCGAGGGCCTGCGGTCCACGGGCAGCCGCTCGGGGATCCGCTCCTCGCCCGTGGGCCGGAAGACCAGGCCGGTCTCGAACAGCGCGAGGTCGTGGCTGCCGCGCCCGTCGTTGCGGCGCAGCGCGCCGAGCAGGCCCGGCAGCAGCGTCGTACGGAGGGCGGGCTCCTCGTCGGAGAGCGGGTTGACCAGGGTCACCAGCGTCCGGCGCGGGTCGCCCGCGTCCAGGCCGAGCTGGTCGAGGGCGGCCTCGCCGAGGAACGGGTAGGTGAGCGCCTCGACGTAGCCGGCGCCGGCCAGCGCCCGGCCGACCCTGCGGTGCAGCCGCTGCCGCTCGGTCAGCCCGTGGCCGGGCAGCGGCCGGGGCAGCGTGGAGGGCAGGTTCTCGTATCCCTCCAGGCGGATGACCTCCTCCGCCAGGTCGTTGGGGTCGGTGAGGTCGGGCCGCCAGGACGGCACGGTGACGAGCAGTTCGTCCTGCCCATAGACGTCGCAGCCGATCTGCTGCAGCCGCCGGACGACGGTCTCGCGGCCGTAGGTCACGCCCGCCACCTTGTCCGGGTGGTCGGCCGGGACGGTGATCGTGTGCGGCGCGGAGGGCGCGATGATCTCGGTGACGCCGGCCTCGGCGGTGCCGCCGGCGAGCAGCACCAGCAGGTCGACGGTGCGCTGGGCGGCGGCGGAGGCGGCCTCCGGGTCGACGCCGCGCTCGAAGCGCCGGGAGGCCTCCGAGGACAGTTTGTGCCGGCGGGCGGTGCGCGCCACGGACACGGAGTCGAAGTGGGCGGCCTCGACGACGACCTCGGTGGTGGTGCCCTCGGTGTCGTCGATCTCGCTGTTGGCGCCGCCCATGACGCCGGCCAGGCCGATGGGACCGCGGTCGTCGGTGATGACCAGGTCGTCGGTGGACAGCTCGCGGGTGACGCCGTCGAGGGTGGTGAGCCGCTCGCCCTGCTCGGCCCGGCGTACGCCGATGGCGCCCTGGACGCGGGAGCGGTCGTAGGCGTGCAGCGGCTGACCGAGCTCCAGCATCACGTAGTTGGTGACGTCGACGGCGAGGGAGATCGGGCGCATGCCCGCCTTCTGCAGCCGGCGGGTCAGCCAGATCGGGGAGCGCGCCTCGGGGTCGAGGCCGGTCACCGTGCGGGCCGTGAAGCGGTCGCAGCCGAAGGGGTCGGCGACCTTGACCGGGTGGCCGAAGGCGTTGGGCGCGGGCACGTCGAGCAGCGCCGGGTCGCGCAGCGGGAGGCCGTAGGCGATGGCGGTCTCGCGGGCGACGCCGCGCATCGAGAGGCAGTAGCCGCGGTCGGGGGTGACGGCGATGTCGAGGACCTCGTCGACGAGCTGGAGCAGCTCGATGGCGTCGGTGCCCACCTCGTGCTCGGGCGGCAGCACGATGATGCCGTGCGTGCCGTCCTCACCCATGCCCAGCTCGTCGCTGGAGCAGATCATGCCGTGCGAGACCTTGCCGTAGGTCTTGCGCGCGGAGATCGCGAAGCCGCCGGGCAACTCGGCTCCGGGCAGCACCACGACGACCTTGTCGCCGACGGAGAAGTTGCGGGCGCCGCAGACGATCTCCTGCGGCTCGCCGGTGCCGTTGGCCTGCCCGACGTCGACGGTGCAGAAGCGGATCGGCTTCTTGAAGCCCTCCAGCTCCTCGACGGTCAGCACCTGACCGACGACCAGCGGGCCCTTGAGGCCGTCGCCGTGCTGCTCGACGGTCTCGACCTCGAGGCCGGCCGAGATGAGCTTGGCCTGTACGTCGCGGCCGGTCTCGGTGGCCGGCAGGTCGACGTACTCCCGCAGCCAGGAAAGCGGGACCCGCATCAGATCTCCATCCCGAACGGCCGGGTGAACCGGACGTCACCCTCGACCATGTCTCGCATGTCTTCGACGTTGTGGCGGAACATCAGCATCCGCTCGATGCCGAACCCGAAGGCGAAGCCGCTGTACTTCTCCGGGTCGACGCCGCAGGCGGTGAGCACCCGGGGGTTGACCATGCCGCAGCCGCCGAGCTCGATCCATCCCTCGGAGGAGCAGGTGCGGCAGGGCCGGTCGGGGTTGCCGACGGAGGCGCCCTTGCACACGTAGCAGAGCATGTCCATCTCGGCACTCGGCTCGGTGAAGGGGAAGTAGTTCGGGCGCAGCCGGGTCTTCATCTCCGCGCCGAACAGCGACTGGACCATGTGGTCGAGGGTGCCCTTGAGGTCGGCCATGGTGAGGCCCTCGTCGATGGCGAGCAGCTCGATCTGGTGGAAGACCGGGGTGTGCGTGGCGTCCAGCTCGTCGGTGCGGTAGACGCGGCCGGGGCAGACCACGTAGACCGGCGGTTCGCGGTCGAGCATGCTGCGGGCCTGCACCGGGGAGGTGTGGGTGCGCAGCACGACACCGCTGTCCTCGCCCTTGCCGCCCTCGACGAAGAAGGTGTCCTGCATGGTGCGGGCGGGATGGTTCGGCGCGATGTTGAGGGCGTCGAAGTTGAACCACTCGGCCTCGGCCTCGGGGCCCTCGGCGATCTCGTAGCCCATGGAGACGAAGACGTCGGCGACGCGCTCCATCATCGTGGTCAGCGGGTGCCGGGCGCCGGCGGGGACGCGGTCGTAGGGCAGCGTGACGTCGACGGCCTCCTCGACCAGCACGCGGGCGTCCCGCTCGGCCTCCAGTTCGGCCTGCCGGCCGGCGAGGGCCTTGTTCACCGCGCCGCGGGCCATGCCGACGCGCTTGCCGGCGTCCGCCTTGGCGTGCGGGGGCAGGGCGCCGATCTCGCGGTTGGCGAGGGCCAGCGGCGAGGCCGGCCCGGTGTGGGCGACCTTGGCCTCGTGGAGCGCGTCGAGGGAGTCCGCGGCGGCGAAGGCGGCGAGCGCCTCGTCCCGCATGCGCTCGATCTGTTCCGGTTTCAACGCCTCGACCTCGACAGGGTCGTACGACTTATTGGGTGCCGACATCTCTTCCCGTGCTTCCGGTTGCTGGCTGATGGGTCCCCGTCACCGATCCGAGCTGGGATCGTCACCGACTTCGGGACGCAAAGGTGCCAAAGGCCGAGTCTAACGGGGGTGAGGTGTGCGAATGCGCCCGTGGGTCCGGGGCCGCTCTCAGACGAGGTAGGCCGGGAGTGCCACGGGCAGCGTAAATCGGAACAGGGCGCCGCCGCCGGGGGCGCGGCCGACCGTGATGACACCGCCGTGGGCTTCGACGATGCCCTTGACGATGTACAGCCCGAGGCCCGTGCCGCCGCGCTTGCTGCCCCGCCAGAAGCGGGTGAAGACGCGGTTCATGGACTCCTCCGGGATGCCGGGGCCCTCGTCGCTCACCGTGACCGACGTGCCGGCCTCCTCCCCTTCTCGGGGGGACGCCGAGGGCGTGATCTCGATGGTGACGGTTCCCTCCCCGTGGCGCACGGCATTTTCCAGCAGGTTGCTGAGCACCTGGTCGATCTTGTCGGGGTCGGCCCACAGAGCGGGCAGCGGGTGCTCGATGCGGAGCAGGAACCGGTCGGCGGGCTGACCGGCGGCGACGTAGGCCTGGATGTGCCGGCCGACGGCGGCACCGATGTCCACGGGCTGGCGGCGGACCTCCAGGCGCCCGGAGTCTATGCGGGAGATGTCGAGGAGTTCGGCGATGAGCCGGGTGACCCGGTCGGCGTCGGCGTCGACGGTCTCCAGCATCAGCCGCTTCTGGTCGTCGGTGAACCTCTCCCACTTGGCGAGCAGGGTCGCGGTGAACCCCTTGACGCTGGTCAGCGGGGAGCGCAGCTCGTGGGCGACGGTGGCGATCAGCTCGGCGTGGCTGCGCTCGGTGCGGCGGCGGGCCTCGGTGTCGCGCAGGCAGACGACGACGCGGCGGACCGGGCCGCCGGGGCGCACGCGTACGTAGCGGGCGGAGACGAGGACCTCGCGGCCGCCGGGCAGCAGCAGGTTCCGCTCGGGCTGGCGGGTGCGGATGGCGAGGCCGCCGTAGGGGTCGGTGAGCTGCCACCAGCGGCGGCCCTCGAGGTCCTCCAGCGGCAGCGCCTCGGCGAGGGGACGGCCGAGGACGTCGGCGGCAGGGCGGGCGGTGATGCGCGCGGCGGCGGCGTTGAAGCGGACGACGAGGCCGTGCGCGTCGGCGACGACGAGGCCGTCGGGGAGGTCGTCGAGGACGAGGCCGGGCCCGGCCGGGTCCGCGTCGGGATCACCGGCCTCGCTGTCCCGAGGGTGTCCGGCCCCGGTCCCCGGTTCCCTGCTCGTGCCGACACTCATCCCCGCACCCCACCTCTCTTCCGGCGTGGGCCCCGAACCCTGGTCACCCTACTGGCCGCCGGTGACGGACCGGCACCCTCCGGCGGCACGCTGTGCCCGCGCGGACGCGTAGAGACATACGGCCGCGGCGGTCGCCAGGTTCAGGCTCTCGGCCCTTCCGTGGATCGGGACGCGGACGACGGCGTCGGCGAGGGCGCGGGTCTCCTCGGGCAGTCCCCAGGCCTCGTTGCCGAACACCCAGGCGGTGGGGGTGCCCATCGTGCCCCGGTCGAGCTCGTCGTCGAGGTCGTCGGCCCCGGCCCCGTCGGCGGCGAGGACGCGCACCCCGGCGTCCCGGAGCCCGCCCACGGCCCGCTCCACGGTGACGCCGACGGCCACCGGGAGGTGGAAGAGCGAGCCGACGGAGGCGCGCACCGCCTTGGGGTTGTACAGGTCGACGGAGGCGTCGGTGAGGACGACGGCGTCCGCGCCGGCGGCGTCGGCGCAGCGCAGCACGGTGCCGGCGTTGCCGGGGTCGCGGACGTGGGCGAGGACGGCGACGAGGCGGGGCCGGGCGGCGAGGATCTCCTCGAACGGCGTGTCCAGGAACCGGCAGACGCCGACCAGGCCCTGCGGGGTGACGGTGGTGGAGATGTCCGCGATCACCTCCTCCTCGGCGAGGTGGACGCGGGCGCCCGCGGACCGGGCCGCCGTGACGATGTCCGCGTAGCGCTCGGCGGCCTCGGCCGTCGTGAAGAGCTCGACGAGCGTCGCCCCGTCCCCGTCCGCTCCGCGGTGTCCGACGGCCTCCCGCACGGCCTGCGGCCCCTCGGCGAGGAACAGCCGCTCCTTGCCCCGGAAATTCCGCCGGGCCAGCCGCCTGGCGGCAGAGACGCGGGGGGAACGGGGAGAGATGAGCATGGGTGACCTTCGGACGGGTGCGGCGGACGGTGGGACGGGTGCGGCGGGCCCCCGGCGGCGTACCTCCGGAGGTGCCCCTGACGCAGTCGGACCCGCAGGCCGGTGGGGGCCTGCGGGTCCGACTTCACGACGGCTCAGCGTCGGTACGGCGTCACGCGGCCTTCGGCGCGTTGACGTCCGACGGCAGCGCCTTCTGCGCGACCTCGACCAGCGCCGCGAACGCGTTCGCGTCGTTGACCGCCAGCTCGGCCAGGATCTTGCGGTCGACCTCGACGTTCGCGGCCTTCAGACCCTGGATGAAGCGGTTGTAGGTGATGCCGTTGGCGCGGGCAGCGGCGTTGATGCGCTGGATCCACAGCTGACGGAAGTCGCCCTTGCGCTTCTTGCGGTCGTTGTAGTTGTAGACCAGCGAGTGGGTGACCTGCTCCTTGGCCTTGCGGTACAGGCGCGAACGCTGACCGCGGTAGCCGGAGGCCTGCTCGAGGATCGCCCGGCGCTTCTTGTGGGCGTTGACTGCCCGCTTGACGCGTGCCACTTGATTAACTCCTTGTAGCGGGGCCGCGGTTTGTCCTCACGCGGCCCGGAAACGACTGGGTCCCGGTCCTGACGTACGGCGCTCGGTGGCGCCCGTACGTCACTTGCCGAGAAGCTTCTTGATCTTCTTGGCGTCGCCCGGGGCCATCTCGGCGTTGCCGGTGAGGCGACGCGTCAGACGGGACGACTTGTGCTCGAGCAGGTGGCGCTTGCCGGCGCGCTCGCGGAGCACCTTGCCGGAGCCGGTGATCTTGAACCGCTTGCTGGCACCGCTGTGCGACTTGTTCTTCGGCATAGCGCCGTTCTCTCCTCGTCGGTGGCGTTCCGGTGCCCGGTTCGGGGAACCGGGCACGGTGGAACGTCGCTCTTGTATCGGTTACGTCCTGAGGGCTCGCGCCCCCGGGATCACGCCTCGGCCGAAGCCTCGGCCGGCACCTCGGCACCTTCGGCGCCGGTGGCGCTGTCGGTGTCCTCGGCGTCCGCGGCGTTCTGCGAGCGGCCCGGGTGGGCCTTCGCCTCCGCCTTGCGGGCTTCCTGCGCCTGGCGGGCCTCGGCCATCGCCTCGGTCTTCTTCTTGTGCGGACCGAGAACCATGATCATGTTCCGGCCGTCCTGCTTCGGGTTCGACTCGACGAAACCGAGGTCCTGGACGTCCTCCGCGAGCCGCTGCAGCAGCCGGTAGCCCAGCTCGGGCCGGGACTGCTCGCGACCACGGAACATGATCGTGATCTTGACCTTGTCGCCCTGCTTGAGGAACCGGACGACGTGACCCTTCTTGGTGTCGTAGTCGTGCGGGTCGATCTTCGGCCGGAGCTTCATCTCCTTGATGACCGTGTGCGCCTGGTTCTTGCGCGCCTCACGGGCCTTCATGGCCGACTCGTACTTGAACTTCCCGTAGTCCATGAGCTTGCACACGGGCGGACGGGCGGTCGCCGCGACCTCGACCAGGTCCAGGTCGTACTCCTGCGCAAGCTCCAGGGCCTTGGCAAGCGGGACAATCCCGACCTGCTCGCCGCTGGGACCGACAAGTCGCACCTCGGGAACGCGAATCCGGTCGTTGATGCGGGGCTCGGCGCTGATGGATCCTCCTCGGTTAGCACCACACGGCGGTCTGGCGGACAGCCGTGGTTTGTCTGGGTGACATAGGGACCAACCGTCGCGGCGCATCAAAAATGCCCCGACGGGACACAGGCGGGACTCCGAAGGGCCGGAGCACCGCCGCGGTCGACCGCGGGGCGCGCTTTCGGACGACTGCGCCGACCGTACGAGGACGTACGGATCGGTGACGATCGTCTGACCGGTGACCCGCCGTCCCTCAGGACGGTCAGGTGGGAGATCGGAGCCTCCACTTGTGGGCCGGACACGTACGTGTTCGGCCGGTCGTCACTCAAGGTTAACAGCCCGCGGAGGCGCGCGCCAATCCCGTGCCCGCCCCACCGTACCCGCGGGCCGGGGGCGGGTACCGCCGCCTCCGGTGTCGGGCCGGCGGGCGGCGGGCCCTATCGTGTCCTGCATGAGTGACACCTCCCCCTCGGACCGCCCCGAGACCGCCTCGCAGGGCCCCGAGGCCCCCGGCACGCCCGGCTTCGACGAGATGACCCGCGACATCGCCGAGGTCCCGGCCGTCGAGGTCATCGTGACCGTCGCGGTCAACCTGATGAGTGCCGCCGCCGTGAAGCTCGGGCTGACCGAGGAGGGCGACAAGTACAAGGACCTCGACGAGGCCCGCAAGCTGGTGACCGCCCTGGCCGGCCTGCTGGACGCGGGCGCGACCGAGATCAGCTCCTTCCACGCCGCCCCGCTGCGGGACGGCCTGAAGTCGCTCCAGCTCGCGTTCCGCGAGGCCTCGCTCGTACCGGACGAGCCGGGCCAGGGCCCGGGCGAGAAGTACACGGGCCCGGTCTTCGGCTGAGCCCGGTCGCCGCTCCGAGAGCGGCCGCTAACCCCTGATGTACAGCGCCTCGCCCGGCGGGTTGCTCCCCGCCGGGAGGAGTGCCAGGTCCAGTCCCCGCACCAGCCGGGCCCGCAGGGTCTCGTCGGCGGCGAGGCGGCCGGCCACCGCGCGGGCGGCCTGCGCCGGGTCCCCCTGAGGGTCCAGGACGAGCGCGAGCGTGCCGTCCGCCCGGCCCGGGCCCAGATAGGCGCCGAGGACCGCCGGCTCGGCGGCGACGGCGGTGCGCACGGCCTCGCGCACGGCGGGATCGGCCAGTGGATCGACCGTCGTCCGCCCCTCGGCGAGCGCACGCAGCGCCGGGCCGGTCAGCTCGTACGGCACCGGTCCCGACAGGTCGAGCACGAGCGTGTCCGCCTTCTCGTGCGCCGCGGCCTGCAGCGCCTGGTGCAACGGGACGGCGACGGGGCGCGCGGCGGGGTCCCAGCGGGCCAGCGCGGCGGTGGAGGTGAACGCGGGCAGCGCGGTACGCCCGCCGGCCTTCAGCGTGGGCACGGCCATGTCACTGGTCTTCTCGCGGCGCAGCCCGCCCACCCGTCTCCCCCCACCGCCCTCGCTCGACGCCTCGCGGCCCCCTTCATCGTCCTCCTCGACCTCCTCGACCTCACCGAGCACGGCGACGATGGGGACGAGCAGACGGGCGCCCTTGAGCGCCTCCAGGACGGGCGCGTGCGCGGAACGGTCCTCGGCCCAGGCGGCGAGCGCGGCGCTCAGCGCGGGATCGGCGGAGCCGTCGTCGTCGGAGAAGCCGGGGTCGGGGATGTTCTTGTTCGCCACGGTCACCGACCCTATAGGGGGCACCCGGGCCGGCTCGTACGGGCCCGTCCGCGTGGAGGGCGGGCCGGTGAGGGTGCCAGGGTTCGGGGTCGGCGGGTTCGGGAGCGGGGAGGCGTGGGTGGGGTCCGTGGGGAATGCGGCCGACGAGCGTGGCGGGGTGCTCACCGAGGCGATGGGGGCGGTCCCGGACCGGGTGCGGGTCTCGGTGGCCGTCCTCGACCGGGACTCGGGCGCCCACGCGGCCTACGGCGAGGGGGAGTTCGTCACGGCGAGCGTCGTCAAGGTCGACATCCTCGCGGCGCTGCTCCTGCGGGCGCGGGACGCGGGCCGCCCGCCGACCGCGCGGGAGCGGGCGTACGCCGCCGCGATGATCGAGCGCAGCGACAACGACTCCGCCTCCGCGCTGTGGGAGGCGATCGGCCGGGCGGAGGGCCTCGACGCGGCGAACGCGCGGTTCGGGCTGCGGGCCACGCGGGGCGGGGAGGGGCCGCTGTGGGGCCTGACACGGACCACCGCCGCCGATCGGCTGCGCCTGCTGCGGCAGGTGTACGGGGAGGGCGGCCCCTGCGGTGCCCCGCTCCTCGACGCGGACTCGCGGGCGTACGTCCGGGAGCTGATGGGGAACGTGGTGGCGGATCAGCGCTGGGGGGTGTCCGCGGCGGCCGGGCTCGGCCGAGGACCCGCACCGGCGTGCGCCCTGAAGAACGGGTGGCTGCCGCGGAGCGCCACGGGGCTGTGGGTCGTCCACAGCGTCGGGCGGATCACGACCGCCGAGGGGCACCGCTGTCTGATGGCCGTGCTGTCGGACGGGCACGCCACGCTCGCGGAGGGGATCGCGGTGGTGGAGGCGGCGGCCCGGGCCGCGGCCGGGCTGCTCGCCGGGGGCGGAGAGGGGACCGGGGCCGGGTAGCGCCCGGAGGGCGGCCGGTTACGGCAGCCGGGGGCCCGCTGGGTGCCGGGTGCGCCAGAGGACCACGGCCGCGACCAGCAGGACCGCGCCCAGGCCGCCCGCGAGGGGGCCCGCCCAGCCGAGGGAGTCGCCGTCCCCGTCCGGGTCCCCGGGGCCGGGGCCGAAGTACTTCTCGGGATAGGCGCCCGCGTGGAGCTGCCGGGGCTCCAGCCGGGCCGCCTCCCGGAGCGCCGCCGCGGGGTCGACGAAGCCGAAGCCGCGGGCGTCGTCGCGGCCCCCGCCGGGGGCGTTGCGGGCGGAGTCCTCCAGGAGTCGCTTGACCTGGGCCGGGGTGAGGTCCGGGTGGACGGCCTTGATCAGGGCGGCCGCGCCGGAGACGAACGCGGAGGCGGCGCTGGTGCCCCAGCCCTCGTAGTACTGGCGGTCGGGGTCGGCGATGACGACGTCGACGCCGGGGGCCGCGACGGTGGCGTACCAGTGGCGGGTGGAGAAGGCGGCACGGGTGCCGTAGCGGTCGACGGCGGTCGCCGCGATCACGCCCGGGTAGGCGGCCGGGTAGGAGATGTGGTCGCCCTTCTCGCCGCCGTTGCCGGCGGAGGCGACGACGACCGCGCCCCGTTCGAGCGCGTACTGCACGGCCTCGTCCTCGGCGGCCTCGGGGTGGGCTGCGTCGGAGTCGTCGCCGAGGGAGAGGTTGATGACGTCGGCGCCGTGGTCGGCGGCCCAGCGGATGCCCTCGGCCAGGGCGTTGCCCCGGGTGTCGCGGGCCTTGGCCCGGGAGGGATCGCCCTCCTCCAGGATGACCCGGACGGGGAGGATCTTCGCCTCGGGGGCGATGCCGAGGACACCGTCGGCCTCGCCCGCGCCATGCCCGTGACCGGCGATGATGCCGGCCATGGCGGTGCCGTGCCGGGCCCAGGGGCGGTCGCCGCGCGAGGCCCCGAAGCCGATCATGTCCTTGCCCGGCAGCACATTGCCGGCCAGGTCGGGGTGCTGGTCGTCGACGCCGGTGTCGAGGACGGCGACGGTCACGCCCTTGCCCTTGGTGGTCGCCCAGGCCTCGTCGGTGTGCATGGCGTCCAGGGCCCACTGCTGGGCCCGTATGCCGTCGGCGTGGGCGGTGCCGGCGGGGGTGAGCACCACGAGGGTGGCGGCGAACAGCGGGGCGAGGACCCGGGCGGCGGCGCGGCCGCGGCGGCGGGGCGAGGCGCTGGGGCGGGTCATGACGGCTTCTCCGTGGCGGAGGCGACCGCCGTGCGCAGACGGCGTTCGACGCGGTCGGCGAGACCCTTGGCCTCGTGGCCGAGTCCGGCCTGGGCGGGGGCGCTGGTGGCGCCGGAGGCGGTGGCCTTGGCGGCGGGCTGGGGGTCGGTGACCGTCCGGCCGTCGGCGAAGCCGGAGACGGCGTAGACGACGACGGGGGCGTCGGTGAGCACGGACAGGGTCCAGGAGGCGCGCTGGGCGTCCCCGAAGTCCGCGGCGACGGTGTCCTTCGCGGCGTACGGACGGGGCATGAGGTCGGGGCGCCGGTCCAGGCCCTGCGCCTCGACGCGGGTCCGCAGCGCGGCCATGGCGGTGGCGTCGGCGCGGGTGAACAGCAGGCCGACGGTGGTGACATGGCTGCGGGTGGCGTCGGTGTAGGTGGCGCGGAGCAGCCGGAGGCAGCCGACGGGGGCGAGGGCCTTGCGCAGCAGCGGGTCGAAGGCGTCGCGGCAGCCGGTGTCGGGGGCGACGGCGATCCGGGTCCAGGTGCGGTCGGAGCCGCCGGGGCCGGCGCCCTCGCCGTCGACGGTGGGCGGGAAGAGACGGTCGACGGGAAGGCTGTGCCAGAGGTCGCCGGCGGCGCTGTAGGCGGTGCGGGCGCCGTCCTCGTCCGCGCCGCCGCCGGTGAGCCAGCTGCCGGTGACGGCGCCGCCGAGGAGGCCGGCGCCGAGCACGAGGCAGGCCGCCGCGGCGGCGGCCCGGGTGCGTATGCGCTCGCCGAGGGGGTGCGGGCGGCGCGGGCGGCCCTCGGGGATCCCGGAGGTCTCGGGTCGGCCGAGGGTCACGTAGGGGCGCGCGGGCGCGGCCGCCGGGGACGACGGGGCGGGGGGTGCCGGGGGTGGGGGCGGCAGCGGTCCCGTGGTCTCGACGATGCCGCCGTCGGGGCGAGGGCGGGGGCGGGGACGGTGGACGCCGTCACTCGCCGACGGGGCCGGCCGGGCTGGTGGAACCGGTGGGACCGGCGGGACGGTTGGGGCCGGACGTGCCGGACGTGCCGGACGTGCCGGTGGGACGGGTGGGGCCGCCGGGGCGGGTGGGGTGTCCGGAAAGCGGGAGGAGGGGGCGGGCGGCGGGGGCGTGTCGCTGCCCACGCGCCGGGGGTGCACGCCGGAGCGCGGGGCGCCCGGGGGCGCGGGCGCCGCCGGGCCGGAAGCGCCGGGGGGACCGGATGTGGTGGAGGTGCCGGCCGACCCGGACGTGCCCGAGGTGCCGGACGTGCTCGACGTGCCGCCGGTACCCGGGGTGTGGCGGTGCGGGTGGCGGCCCGGGCCCGGCTCGCCGGGGCCCGGTCCGGGGCCGGGGACGTACGGGCGCGCGGGTCCGTGGGGGCGGCCCGGGGGCTTCTCTCCACCGCTCCCGCGGCCCCTGCCGTCCTCCGGGGGCTCCGCGCCCGGGGTGTGCTCGGGAGGGCGTCCGGCCGCCCGGGCGGGCTCGGCCCCCTGCGCCCGCGGGGAGGTGCGGGGCCCCGCGGGCCGTGTTCCGGCCGGCGGGACGAGGGGACGCGGGGGGACCGGGGCGCGGTCTGCTTCCGTGCTCATGGGTCCGCTCCCCTGTTCCATCTCCGGTCCTTCCCCCTCACCGCGCGTCACTCTACGGGCTGAACCCGCCCGCACGGGAACCACTCGGGGATGCCAGGGGCTTTGGCCCGGAACGTCCCCTACCCTGCGGTAATCACTTCTGGCAGGCTTCGGGCATGACCGCCCGTGCCGCAGACCGTGCCCGGTACGACAGGGCCACCGCCGCTCTCGACGCCCCTCTCGCCCTCGTCGACCTCGCCGCCTTCGACGCCAACGCCGAGGACATCCTGCGCCGCGCGGCGGGCAAGCCGGTGCGGGTCGCCAGCAAGTCCGTGCGCTGCCGTGCCCTGCTGGAACGGGTCCTGGCGCGCGAGGGCTTCGCGGGCGTCATGTCGTACACGCTCGCCGAGTCCCTGTGGCTCGCGCGCTCCGGCTTCGAGGACGTGCTCCTCGCGTACCCCTCCGCCGACCGCGCCGCCTACGCCGAGCTGACGGCCGACCCCAAGCTGGCCGCCGCCGTCACGGTCATGGTCGACGACCCCGCCCAGCTCCGGCTGATCGACGACTCCCGCGCGGGCGGCACCGAGGAGGTGCGGGTCTGCGTGGAGCTGGACACCTCCCTGCGGCTGCTGGGCGGCCGGGTGCGGATCGGCGCCCGCCGCTCCTCCCTGCACTCCCCCGCCCAACTGGCCGAACTGGCCCGCACGATCGCCCGTACCCCCGGTTTCCGGCTGGTGGGGATCATGGCGTACGAGGGGCACATCGCCGGGGTCGGCGACGCCGTGGCCGGGCAGCCGCTGCGCTCCCGGGCGGTACGGCTGATGCAGTCGGCCGCCCGCCGGGAGCTGGCCGCGCGGCGCGTGGAGGCCGTGCGCGCGGTCCGGGCGGTCGCGCCGGACCTGGAGTTCGTCAACGGCGGCGGCACGGGCAGCGTGCAGTACACGGCGGCCGAGGACGCGGTCACCGAGATCGCGGCCGGCTCCGGCCTGTACGTGCCGCGGCTGTTCGACAACTACACGTCGTTCCGCGGCCGTCCGGCCGCCCTGTTCGCCCTCCCCGTGGTGCGGCGGCCGGGCGTCGGCGTGGTGACCGTGCTCGGCGGCGGCTACCCGGCCTCCGGCGCGGCCGGCCGGGACCGGCTACCGGAGCCTTATCTGCCGGAGGGGCTGCGGTACGACCCCCAGGAGGGCGCCGGCGAGGTGCAGACCCCGCTCCTCGGCTCACCGGCCGACGATCTGCTGATCGGCGACAAGGTGTGGTTCCGGCACGCCAAGGCGGGCGAGTTGTGCGAGCGTTTCGAGGCACTGCACCTGGTCGAGGGCGAGACGATCACGGCGACCGTGCCGACGTACCGGGGCGAGGGGCGGACCTTCCTCTGAGAGCCCTCGGCCACCTAGGGTCTGCAGCCGCGTCTCAGCGCCCCGGGCCGATACTGCTGCCCACCCCGCCGTCCCCGGCCGCGTCGCCGACCGGGCGGATGCCCTCGGTGATGCGGTCCATGTCGGCGACCGGCGGACCGTCGGCGCCCGCGTCGAAGGCGAAGCGGACCAGGACCGGCGACTGGGAGCCCACGCTGGACGGGAAGGCGAGGGACTCGACGTAGCCGCCGGGACCCTCGGCCGTGGTCACGCGCCAGCGCACGAAGTACCCCGCGCGGCCGGCCACCGCGACCTGGCCCTGCTTCACCAGGCGGTGGGAGGTCACGCCGCCGTAGGGCCGGTCACCGGCGCCGTCGCGGTCGTACTCGGCCTCTGCCGCGTCCTGGACGTCGTCCTTGGCGAGTTCCTCCGGGCTCGGGCCGGCCGGGGCCGTGCGGGACAGGACGCGGCCGTGCCGGCACACCCCGACGGAGTCGCCGGGGCAGGTGTAGGTGCCGGGGGTGGTGAGGACGACGTCGTCCTCGGCCACGTGCTCGGGCCGCTCCCAGCCCTCGAGGACCGGGAAGGTGAGACCGTTCAGGTCGTCCACGACGACCGAGGGGTCGGCGGCGGCGGAGGGCTGCGGCGCCTTCGGTCCCGCGGACTTCCCCGCGGCGGCGGAGGCCCCGGAGGCCGGGGCGCTCGGCCCGGCCCCGGCCCGGCCGCCCTCCTCGCCGTCGTCCCCGCCCTCGCGCCCGAGGACGGCGATCCCGGTCCCGAGGCACGCGAGCAGCACGACCCCGGCGGCCACGAGCGCGAGGACCCGGCCGCGGCCGGAACCCGGGCGTTCGGGGACGACGGGGACGAAGACAGCGGAGGACGCCGCCACCGGCCCCGGCCCCGGTAGTGACCCGGGCCCCGGTTCCGGTGTGCGGCGGTGGTCGGTCCACGCGGTCCCGTCCCACCAGCGCTCGCTCAACGGGTAGGACGGGTCCCGGTACCAGCCGGGCGGCGGCGCACTGCTCATCCCGGCACTCCAGGCCGCACCCGGCCGGTCCCCACCACTCTCGGGAACGTCAGGAACTGTGCGCGGACTCCGGCCCGTACACCGTGTCCTTCTGGTCCGGCACCACGGAGCCGTCCTCCCGGCGCACCGGGCCCCGGCTCCCGTCGGGCTCGTTGTACGCGGTCGTCGAGCACGGGTAGGGGTCGGCCTTGCGCGGCAGCGGCTCGATGAACATGGGGTTGATCACCCAGCGGCCGTCGGCGTCGTCGTAGGCCCGGCACATGATCTCGGCCTTGTTGCGGTTGAGGACGAGGTGCGCGCCGACCGCGTCGCCGACGAAGGTGACGTCGGTGTCGGCGTCGCCGCCGCCGATCACGATGCGGTGCGCCCGGTCCTGCTTCTTCCAGGCGGCGGCGCCGTGGATGCCGAAGATGTCCTGGTTGATCCAGCAGCGCTTGCCGTCGATGTACGGGATCGCGGTGCCCTTGTTCACCGGTACGTCGCCGCAGCCGGTGTTGTAGGTGGTGATCCGGCCGCGGCGGTCGAGGACCGAGCGGATGGCGACGGTGTGCGCGGCGTCGATGCCGACGCCCGGCGCCCAGACCTCGGTGACCGGCTCGGAGCCTGCCGAGACGATCCAGACGTCGAAGCCCGCTTTCCGCAGGGTGCGGACCAGGTCGCGCTGCTGCTCGTAGTAGCGCACGTAGCCCGGAACGGTGTGCGTGCCGAGCGTGCGGGTGGAGCCCACGGGCGCGGCGAGGGCCTCGTCACGGGCGTGGCGGGCGTAGGAGGAGAGTTCGGGGACGGTGTGCCCGGCGAAGAGCTGCGGCACCCAGGCGTACTGGGGGACGGTGCGCCGGTGGTTCCAGGTGCCGGAGAAGGCGGCGGCGCCGCTCATGGTGGTGGCGTTCTCGCGGATCTCGAAGATCTCGTCGGTGCAGTCGGTGTCGGTGGCGGTCGGCAGGGGCGCGCCGACGGGCACCTCGGTGCCGCAGGCCTCGGTCAGCGCCCGGTCGGCGGCGTCGGTGAGCCAGGCGCTGGTGTCCTTCCAGCGGGCGGGGCGCAGGATCTTGTCGTGCCGCAGCGCCCAGGACAGGGTCGCGTCGGTGACGTCGTTCTTGGTGATCGTGTTGTCCCAGTCGAAGGCCGCGACCGGGCGGTGCCCCTTGTGCCGCCCGCCGTAGCAGGTGCCGAAGGTGTCGATGACCTGCTGGAGCCGTTCCCGGTTGGCGCCGTACCAGTCGGTGCTCAGTTCGGGGCAGTCGCGGTGCGCGGCGGTGGCGTGGATGTTGTGCGTCCCATTGCCCGCCGTGCCGGTGCCCGCCGTGCCGCCGGTGGCCGCCTCGGCCGACGGTGCGGCCGCCAGTGCGGCGACCGCGGCGAAGGTCGCTGTCGTCCGGATGATCGTGGGGGTGATCGCTCGTCGGAGTCGCATGGGAACGGGACGCTACACCCCGGGGCCGCCGGGGCTACAGAGGCGTGACGTAGGCACCGGAGATTCCGCCGTCCACCAGGAAGTCGGTGGCGTTGACGAAGGAGGAGTCGTCGCTGGCGAGGAAGGCGACGGCGGCGGCGATCTCCTCGGCCTCCGCGAACCGGCCGAGCGGGATGTGCACCAGGCGGCGGGCGGCCCGTTCGGGGTCCTTGGCGAACAGCTCGCGCAGCAGCGGGGTGTTGACGGGGCCGGGGCACAGCGCGTTGACGCGGATGCCCTCGCGGGCGAACTGCACGCCCAGTTCGCGGGACATGGCGAGGACGCCGCCCTTGGAGGCGGTGTACGAGATCTGGCTGGTGGCGGCGCCCATGCGGGCCACGAAGGACGCCGTGTTGATGATGGAGCCCCGGCCCTGGCGCCGCATGTACGGCAGGGCGGCCTTGCAGCACAGGTAGACGGAGGTGAGGTTGACCTCCTGCACGCGCTTCCACGCCTCCAGGCCGGTCTCCAGGATGGAGTCGTCGTCGGGCGGGGAGATGCCCGCGTTGTTGAAGGCGACGTCGACCGAGCCGTAGGTGTCGTCCGCGGCCCGGAACAGTGCCTCGACCTGGTCGGGGTCGGTGACGTCGACGGCGACGAAGAGGCCGCCGGTCTCCTCGGCGGCGGCCCGGCCGCGGGTCGCGTCCACGTCGCCGCAGACCACGTGGGCGCCCTCGGCGGCGAGCCGGCGGGCGGCGGCCAGGCCGATGCCGCTGCCGGCCCCGGTGACGACGGCGGTGCGGCCGACCAGTCGGCGGCAGACGACGTCCGACGGCTGTTCCGACGCTTGTTCCGACGGCTGTGCGCTCATTGTGCGGGGCCCTCCGTGGAGATGAAGACGTTCTTGGTCTCGGTGAACGCGGTCAGGGCGTCCGGGCCCAGCTCACGGCCGATGCCGGACTGCTTGTAGCCGCCGAACGGGGTCCAGTAGCGGACGCTGGAGTGGGAGTTGACGGACAGGTTTCCGGCCCGGACGGCGCCCGAGACGCGCAGGGCGCGGCCGACGTCGCGGGTCCAGATCGAGCCGGACAGCCCGTAGGGGGTGGCGTTGGCGAGGCGGATCGCGTCGGCCTCGTCCTCGAAGGGCAGGACGACGGCGACGGGGCCGAAGACCTCCTCGACGGCGACACGCGCGTCCGGGTCCGTGCCGGTGAGGACGGTGGGCGGGAACCAGAAGCCGGGGCCCTCGGGCGCGGTGCCGCGGAGGGCGGGGGCGCCGGGGTCGACGTAGGAGCGGACACGGGCGAGCTGGGCGGCGGAGATCAGCGGGCCCACGTCGGTGCGCTCGTCGGCGGGGTCGCCGACGCGGACGGCCTCGAGGGCGGGGGCCAGCAGGTCGAGGAAGCGCTCGTGGACGGAGCGCTGGACGAGGATGCGGGTGCGGGCGCAGCAGTCCTGGCCGCAGTTGTCGAGGAAGGACATCGGCGCGGCCGCCGCGGCCGTCTCCAGGTCGGCGTCGGCGAAGACGAGGTTCGGGCTCTTGCCGCCGAGTTCGAGGGTGAGGCGTTTGAGGTGCTCCCCGCTCCTCGCCCAGACCTGCCTGCCGACGGCGGTCGACCCGGTGAAGACGATCTTCGCCACGCCGGGGTGGTCGACGAGGGCGGCGCCCGCGACCGGTCCGTGGCCCGGCAGCACCTGGAACAGGTGCTCGGGCAGCCCGGCCTCCAGGGCGAGTTCCGCGAGGCGGAGCGCGGTGAGCGGGGTGGCCTCGGCGGGTTTGAGGAGGACCGCGTTGCCCGCGGCGAGGGCGGGGGCGGTGCCCCAGGCGGCGATCGGCATCGGGAAGTTCCAGGGCGCGATGACGCCGACCACGCCGAGCGGTTCGAGGATCGTGACGTCCAGACCGCCGGGGACCGGGATCTGGCGGCCGGTGAGCCGCTCCACTCCCCCGGCCGCGTAGTCGAGCAGGTCGCGGACGTTGCCGGCCTCCCAGCGGGCGTTGCCGACGGTGTGCCCGGCCTCGCGCACCTCCAGCGCGGCGAGTTCCTCCAGGTGGGCGTCGACGGTCGCGGCGAAGCGGCGCAGCAGCCGGGCGCGGTCGCCGGGGGCGAGGGCCACCCAGCGTTCCTGCGCCCGCCGGGCGCGGGCGACGGCCGCGTCCACGTCGGCCGGGCTCGCGGCGGGGACGGTGGCGAGGAGTTCCTCGGTGGCGGGGTCGAGCACCCGGAGTTCCTCCGGGGCGGGCGCGTGGTCGTCGTTCACGTCGTGCGCTGCCTGCCTCATGGTGGGCACTGCCTGCCTCTCACATGCGTTCGAAGGAGCGGCGCAGCTCCCAGTCGGTCACCGCGGCGTCGAAGGCGGCCAGTTCGACGCGGGCCATGTTGCGGTAGTGGGCGACGACCTCGTCGCCGAAGGCGGCCCGTGCGAGCGGGCTGTGCTCCCACAGTTCGGCCGCCTCGCGCAGGGTGGTGGGCACGTGCGCGTAGTCGGCGGAGTAGGCGTTGCCCGCGCACGGCTCGGGGAGCTCCAGACGGTGCTCGATGCCGTACAGCCCGGCGGCGACCATGCCGGCCACGGCGAGGTAGGGGTTGACGTCGCCGCCCGGCACCCGGTTCTCGAAGCGCCGGGAGCGGCCGTGGCCGACCACCCGCAGGGCGCAGGTGCGGTTGTCGTGGCCCCAGGCGACGGCGGTGGGGGCGAAGGAGCCGGGCTGGAAGCGTTTGTAGGAGTTGATGTGGGGCGCGTAGAGGAGGGTGAAGTCGCGGAGCGCGGCGAGCTGTCCGGCGAGGAAGTGCCGCATCGTCTCCGACATGCCCTCGGGTCCGTCACCGTCCATGACGTTGGCCCCGTCGGCGTCGGTGAGGGAGAGGTGGATGTGGCAGGAGTTGCCCTCGCGCTCGTTGTACTTGGCCATGAAGGTGAGCGAGACGCCCTCCTGGGCGGCGATCTCCTTGGCTCCGGTCTTGTACAGGGCGTGCTGGTCGCAGGTGACGAGGGCCTCGTCGTAGCGGAAGGCGATCTCGTGCTGGCCGGGGTTGCACTCGCCCTTGGCGGACTCGACGGTGAGCCCGGCGCCCGCCATCTCGTTGCGGATGCGGCGCAGCAGGGGTTCGACGCGGCCGGTGCCGAGGACGGAGTAGTCGACGTTGTACTGGTTGGCCGGGGTGAGGCCGCGGTAGCCGGCGTCCCAGGCCTGCTCGTAGGTGTCCTTGAAGACGATGAACTCCAGCTCGGTGCCGACCTGGGCGCTCCAGCCGTGCTCGGCCAGTCCTTCCAGGTGGCGGCGCAGGATCTGGCGGGGGGCGGGGACGACCGGGGAGCCGTCGTGCCAGGTGAGGTCGGCCAGGGCGAGCGCGGTGCCCTCGTGCCAGGGCACCCGGCGCAGGGTGGCGAGGTCGGGGCGGAGCACGAAGTCGCCGTAGCCGTGCTCCCAGGAGGACATCGCGTAGCCGTCGACGGTGTTCATGTCGGCGTCGACGGCGAGGAGGTAGTTGCAGCCCTCCGTGCCGTGCTCCAGTACCTCGTCGCAGAAGAAGCGCGCGGCGAACCGCTTGCCCTGGAGCCGCCCCTGCATGTCGGGGAAGGCCAGGACGACGGTGTCGATCTCGCCGCCGGCGACGAGGGCGTGCAGTTCCTCGACGCCGAGCGGGGGTGTGCGGTCTGCCACGGGAAGGCCTCCTCGGTCAGCCGGGAGCCCTAAGGTATGGCGTTGGACCATTGCCTGGGAAGGGGGTGCCGCGCATGTCGCGGAACGCGCCGGGCGAGCCGGGGGACGGCCCGCAGGAGGACGCTCCGGAAGGCGCCCCTGAGGGCGCGGCGGACGGTGCGCGGGACCGGCTGGCCCCGGTGCTGCGGCCGGTGCGGACGGGCAACGGCTTCGAGGAGGCGCTGGAGCAGATCCTGCGGGTCCTGCGGCTCGGGCTGGTGCCCGCCGGGGAGCGGCTGCCCGCCGAACGGGAGCTGGCCGGGCGGCTGGGCGTCAGCCGGGTGACGCTGCGCGAGGTGCTGCGGGTGCTGCACGAGGAGGGCCTGGTCACCTCGCGGCGCGGCCGCTACGGCGGCACGTTCGTGCTGCCCCGCGCGGAGGCGGGCGGCACGCGGGACGCGGGCGGCGCGGCCGAGCTGCGGCGCCGGACCGCCTCCGTGGACCTGGAGGACGTGCTGCGCTTCCGGGAGGTGCTGGAGGTCGGCGCGGCCGGGCTGTGCGCGGCGCAGGGGCTGGACGGGGCGGGGGCCGCGCGGCTGCGCGCGGCGCTGGCCGGCACCCGGGACACGCCGCCGGGCGGCTACCGGCGCGGGGACACCCTGCTGCACCTGACCCTCGCCGAGCTGTCCGGCTCCCCGACGCTCGCCGCCCAGTACGCGGCGGTGCGGGCCACGCTGAACGACCTGCTGGAGTGCATCCCGCTTCTCGTGCGCAACCTCGAGCACTCGCAGCGGCAGCACACCGCGCTGGTCGAGGCGGTGCTGGACCGGGACCCGGAGGCGGCGCGGGAGCGGATGCGGGAGCACTGCGCGGGGACGGCGGCGCTGCTGCGCGGGTTCCTGGCCTAGGGCGTGTCCCGCGGGGGACGGGCGGCAAAGGTACGGTGGCAGGCCATTGGCGGAGCGAGGCGCGGGTGAGTGGTGTGGGCGGACGGCCGTTGATCGGCGTGAGCACGTATCTGGAGTCCGGGGCGCGCTGGGGCGTCTGGGAGCTGGAGGCGGCGCTGCTGCCCGCCGGGTACCCGCGGCTGGTGCAGCGGGCCGGGGGTCTCGCGGTGATGCTGCCGCCGGACGACCCGGACCGGGCGGCCGAGACCCTCGCGCGGCTCGACGGCCTGGTGATCGCGGGCGGTCCCGATGTCGACCCGGCCCGCTACGGCGCCGAGCGCTCGCCCCGGACGGGGCCGGCGGCGCCGGAGCGCGACGCGTGGGAGCTGGCGCTGATCCGGGCCGCGCTCCGTGCGCGCACGCCGCTGCTGGGGATCTGCCGGGGCATGCAGCTCCTCAACGTGGCGCTGGGCGGCACCCTGGTGCAGCACCTGGACGGGCACGCCGAGCGCGTGGGGGTGTTCGGGACGCATCCCGTGGAGGCGGTGCCGGGGTCCCGGTACGCGGAGATCGTGCCGGAGGTCTGCGAGGTCCCGGCCTACCACCACCAGGCCGTGGAGCGCCTGGGCGAGGGGCTGGTCGTCTCGGCGTACGCGAAGGACGCCGTGGTCGAGGCGGTGGAGACGCCCCCGGGCGCGGAGCACGGCTGGGTGCTGGGGGTGCAGTGGCATCCGGAGATGGGGGACGACGTGCGGGTGATGCGGGCGCTGGTGGAGGAGGCGTCCCGGCGGGACTGAGTCGGACCCGACGACGCCCCGACGGGCGGACGGCGCCGCTTCGGGAACAGGCCCTACGCGCCGCCCGGGTCCAGGTGTTCGCCCACGGCGACGACCACGACCCGGGTCTCGGGCACCGTCGCCCGCCAGCGGTGCCGTATCCCGCCGGTCAGGTACAGCGTGTCGCCCCGGCCGAGGCGCTGGGCGCGGCCCTCCGCCTCGACCTCGATGCCGCCCTCGACGACGTACATCAGCTCGTCGTTGCGGTGCTGGAACTCGCGTCCCGCGTCGTGGTCGCCGATGAACTCCAGGGCGTGCAGCTGGTGGTGCCCGCGCACCAGGGAGCGCACCCGGGCGGGCGTGTGCTCCCCCTCGTCGGCGCGCACCACGTCCACGCCGCCGGCCGGGTCGGCGGCGGCGAGCAGCGTCGCGGCCGTCGTGCCGAGGGCGGCGGCCACCTTCTCCAGCGAGTGCCGGCTGGGGCGGGCCCTCTCGTTCTCCACCTGGCTGAGGAAGGGCACCGAGAGCCCACTGCGCTCGGCCACGACGGAGAGCGTGAGTTCCAGGGCCCGGCGCCGTCGCCGGACGGCCGCGCCCACCCGCAGGGGCTGTTCCTTGTGGTCGCCCATCGCCTCCGCCTCCTCCCTCGCTCGTCGGTCGGTCGTGTCGTTCATCGGTAGTGGTCGGCGGCCGGCCGCCGGTGGTTCGTGCGGAGCCCTGTGCGCTCCACGGTTGTCTGCACCCTACGCACGTTCGGCAAACCGTTTCATGCGCCCTTCACAACGCCGTGACCGGGCTGTACCACGAGGCTCACAGATTGCGCCAGTAGAGGAGCTCGCCCGCTTCCCCCGCAGCCGCCCCCTCGCGCGGGACGAACACGCTGACCAGGAGGGCGCGCCGGCCGTCCGGGGCGGTGATCGTGGTGGCGGAGGGGTTGGCGAGGGCGTGGCTGCCGCGGTGGGTGCGTACGGCGACCGGTTCGGCGCGGCCGAGCCGGGGGTCATAACCGTACAACCGCCAGCTTCCGAAGTCGTCCGGTCGGAGCTGTCCCTCGATCAGGACGAGGTCGTGGCCGGCCAGCCGCAGGGAGGTGCGGTCGCCGATGTTGCCGCGGGGGCCGCAGGCCCGTACGGCGTGGTCGAGCCGCTGGTCGGGGTGGGTGCGCCAGGCGCGGAAGCCGTGCAGGACGGCGGTGAGCTGGCGGTCGGTGTCGCAGCGGTCGCGGTAGTGGCCGGTGAGTTCGACGGTGCCGCCGCGCGCGGCAGTGATGTCGGGGGTGCCCTCGGCGCAGCGGGAGAGGGTGCGCGGGGCGTCGAAGGAGCGTTCGGGGCGGCCGGTCAGGAGGGCGGTGAGTCCCGGGTAGGACCGTAGCTCCAGGTGATTGTCCGGATCTTTTTCGTAGGCGAGGACCCAGTCGCCGCCGCTGTCCTCGGTGGCGGCGAGGGAGGGCTGGCTGGTGCCGGGGCCGAAGTCGTGTCTGCGGTGCCAGGTGCGCAGGTCGGTGGAGGTGGCGACGGCCGCGTGGAAACGGCCGTCCTCGAGCGCGGTGTGGTAGACGGCGAGGTACGGGCCCGAGGGCGGCTGCACGATCTGCGCGGCGTCCATGGTGCGGCCGGTGTCGTCCCGGGCGTCGTAGAGGTGGCCGTCGGCCTCGCGGACGTCGCCGGCGAGCCGGGTGAAGCGGGCGGCGGCGGAGGGCTGGGCGAGCACCGGGCCGGCTGTGGGGAGTAAGGCGACCAGGGCGGCGAGGGCCGCGTACAGCACGGGGCGGGGCGCTGGGATCACGACGCCTCCCGGATGGTCGGCGGGCAGGGACGCACGCGTACGCGAAGGGCCGGGTACCCCGAATGGCCCTCTCACGTGCCTCTCCCCCGCTCCGCCTCGCGAGGCACGGGAGGCACGGGAAGCACGGGAAGCACGGGAAGCACGGGAAGCACGGGAAGCACGGGAGAGGGGCGGGTCGCCCCGCCCCTCTCCCGTCACGACGCCCCCCGTACCGCCGACTACTCCGTCTTCGCGTCGCCGACCGGCGCCCACTTGTCGAGCTGACCGGGGTTCTTCTTCAGCCAGGCGCGGATCGCGTCCCGCTCCTGGCCCTTGTCGACCTTCTGGATCTCCGCCTCGAGGCTGGTGAGCTGCTTCTCGGTCATCGAGAAGTTCTTCAGCCACTTGCCGACCACGGGGTTGTCCTCGGTGAAGCCCTTGCGGGCGAGCACGTGGACGTCGTCGCCCTTGCCCCAGGCGCCCTTGGGATCCTTGAGCTTCCTCAGGTCGAAGTTGTTGTACGCCCAGTGCGGCGACCACAGCGGGACGACGATCGGTTCCTTCTTGGCGTAGGCCCGCTTGAGCTCGGCGAGCATCGCGGGCGTGGAGCCGTCCACGACCTTGAACGTGCCGTCCAGGCCGTACGCCTTGAGTATCTTGCTCTTGAGCAGACCCATCTCGCCCGCGCTGGGCTCGATGCCGACGATCCGGCCGTCGAACTCGGAGGCGTGCTCCTTGAGGTCCGCGAGCGATTCGACGTCCTTGACGTAGGCGGGCACGGCCAGCTCCAGGCTGGTGGGCCCGTACCAGGAGCCGAGGTCGTCGAGCTGCTTGCCGTACTTCTTCCAGTACTCGGCGTGCGTGGTGGGCAGCCAGGAGTCGGTCTGGAAGTCGATCTGGCCGGCGGCCAGGCCGGTGTAGAGCGGGCCGGCGGTGTACTGGCTGGTGGTGACCTCGAAACCGCGCTCCTGGAGGATCTCCTTCCACAGGAACGTGGTGGCGATGCCCTCGTCCCAGGGGATGTAGCCGATGCCGATCTTCTTGCCGTGGCCGATGTCGCCGTCCGAGGCCTGGACGCTTCCGGAGGAGGACGAGCCGAAGATGCCCATGCCGCCGGCGACCAGCGCCAGGACGACCACGCCCACGACGGCGACCGCCGGACGCGGGCGGTGCTCCCACGCCTTGGTCCCGCCCGCCGCGCGGGCGCGGGCGGCGGCCCGCCGGCCCAGCGGGGAGAGCTGGGTGCCGAGCGCGCCGGTCACCCGGTCGAGGTAGATGGCGAGGATGACGATGCCGAGGCCGGACTCGAAGCCGAGGCCGATGTCGAGCTGGCCGATGGACTCGTTGACCGCGCCGCCCAGACCGCCGGTGCCGACCATGCCGGCGATGACGACCATCGACAGACCGAGCATGATCACCTGGTTGACGCCGGCCATGATGGTCGGCAGGGCGAGCGGGAGCTGGACGCGCAGCAGGGTGTTGCGCGGGCTCGTGCCGAACGCCTCCGCCGCCTCGACGAGCTCGGCGTCGACCTGGCGGATGCCGAGCTCGGTCATGCGGACGCCGGGGGCGATCGCGAAGATCAGGGTGGCGATGACGCCGGCGGGCACGCCCAGGCCGAAGAACAGGATCGCCGGGATCAGCAGCACCATCGACGGCATCGTCTGGAGCAGGTCGAGGACCGGCCGTACGACGGAGGACACGGTTTTCGAGCGGGCCGCCCAGATGCCCACCGGAACACCGATCACCAGGGCGATCACGGTGGCGACCAGGACCAGGGACAGGGTCGACATGGACCGGTCCCACAGGGCGAGCGAGTCGATGAGCGCGAAGCCCGCGAAGGTGAGGACGCCGGCGGCCAGGCCGCGCAGCCACCAGGCGAGGACGGCGAGGATGCCGGCCATCAGCAGCGGCGAGGGGGCGCCGAGGACGGCGTCGACACCGTCGTACATGCCTTCGACGACCGTCTTGATCGCGTCGAAGAGCCAGGACATGTGGTCGACGAGCCAGCTCACGCCGTCGTCGACCCGGTCGCCGAGATGGATCCTAGGCACGGCTGATCACCTTCTCCCCGCGCGCGTCGCCCGGCCGGTCGCAGGGCACGGGCTCACCTCCCTCGGTGCCGGGGCGTCCGCCGAGGAAGCCGACGAGGCGCTGCCGGGGGACGACACCGACGAGCCGGCGCTCGCCGCCCTCGCCCTCGCCGCCCGCGACCACGGCCACGGGGTGGCTGAGCCGGGCACTGAGCGCGCACAGTTGCGTGAAGGGCGTGGCCGGGTCGGCGGTCTCGCAGCCGCAGTCGGCCTCGTCGCCCCTGACCTCGGTGTCCATGACGGACTCGGCGGTCAGCACGCGGGAGCGGTCGACGTCCTTGGTGAAGGAGGCGACGTAGTCGTCGGCGGGCCGCAGCAGGATGTCCTCCGCGGTGCCGGTCTGGACGATGCGGCCGTCGCGCATGACGGCGATGCGGTCGCCCAGGCGCATGGCCTCGTTCAGGTCGTGGGTGATGAACACGATGGTCTTCTTCAGGGTCTTCTGCAGTTCGAGCAGCTGGTCCTGCATGTCGCGGCGGATCAGCGGGTCGAGGGCGCTGAAGGACTCGTCCATGAGCAGCAGGTCGGCGTCGGTGGCGAGGGCGCGGGCGAGGCCCACGCGCTGCTGCATGCCGCCGGACAGCTCGTCGGGCCAGGAGGACTCCCAGCCGGCCAGGCCGCACAGGGCGAGCGCCTCGTCGGCGCGGCGTTCGCGCTCGGCGCGGGGCACGCCCTGCACTTCAAGGCCGTAGGCGGCGTTCTCGCGGACGCTGCGGTGCGGGAAGAGCGCGAAGTGCTGGAAGACCATGCTGATCTTCCTGGCGCGGACCTCGCGCAGCTCGCGGTCGTCGAGTGCGGTGAGGTCACGGCCGTCGAAGGAGACCCGTCCCGAGGTGGGTTCGAGCAGTCCGTTGAGCATCCGCAGCAGCGTGGACTTGCCCGATCCGGACAGGCCCATGACGACGAAGATCTCGCCGGGAGCGACGGAGAAGGACGCGTCGATCACGGCGGCGGTGACACCGTCCTCGCGCAGCTCCTCACGGTCGGCGCCCTTCCGGATGCGTTCCACGGCGTCGTCGGGTCGTCTGCCGAACACCTTGTACAGGTGCTCGGCCTGCAGTCTTGATGACACGTGTTCCTCTCGTATTTCCGGCTTCCTTGCTCGGCGTCGGCCGGTCGATACCGGTTGAAGCGTCAACCGGCCGAGCGCAAGGGCGGCGCCTGCCCTGATCACCGGCCTTCAAACGCGTACGTGACACCCTTCACACACCCTCCGGAGCCGGGTACGCCGGGTGCGCCCCACGGCCCCCGGGACCCGTTCACGCCCATGCCCAACCCCGGGCACGCCCGCCCCGTAATCTGCGGGGCGTGACCCGACGCCTCATGCTTCTCGACACCGCCTCCCTCTACTTCCGCGCCTACTTCGGCGTCCCGGAGTCCCTGAAGGCCCCGGACGGCACGCCCGTCAACGCCGTGCGCGGACTGCTCGACTTCATCGACCGCCTGGTCAAGGACCACCGCCCCGACGACCTCGTGGCCTGCATGGACGCGGACTGGCGGCCCGCCTGGCGCGTCGAGCTGATCCCCTCCTACAAGGCGCACCGCGTCGCCGAGGCCCGCCCGGCCGGGCCCGACACCGAGGAGGTGCCCGACACCCTCTCCCCGCAGGTCCCGATCATCGAGGCCGTCCTGGACGCCCTCGGCATCGCCCGCGTCGGCGTCGCCGAGTACGAGGCGGACGACGTGATCGGCACGTTCACCGCCCGTGCCACCGGCCCCGTCGACATCGTCACCGGGGACCGCGACCTCTACCAGCTCGTCGACGACGCCCGCGGGGTGCGGGTGCTGTACCCGGTCAAGGGTGTCGGCACCCTGCTCCTCACCGACGAGGCGGTGCTGCGCGAGAAGTACGGCGTGGACGGGCGCGGCTACGCGGACCTCGCCACGCTGCGCGGCGACCCCAGCGACGGCCTGCCCGGCGTGCCCGGGGTCGGTGAGAAGACGGCCGCGAAGCTGCTCGCCGAGTTCGGCGACCTGCCCGGCGTCCTCGCCGCGGTCGAGGACCCGAAGGCGAGGCTGACCCCGACCCAGCGCCGCCGGCTCACCGAGGCGCTGCCGTATCTGGAGGTGGCCCCCAAGGTGGTGAAGGTCGCGGACGACGTCCCGCTGCCGCCGGTGCCGACCGCGCTGCCGCACACGGCGCGTGATCCCGAGATGGTGGAGGCGCTGGCCTCCCGCTGGGGTCTCGGCGGTTCCCTGCAACGGCTGCTGACGACGTTGAGGTCATGAGCGGGAGACGGCCCGCGCGCTTCCTTCCCCTTCCCTCTCCTGCGCTCCGTCCTCTCTGCTCATCTCTCTGTTTCTTTCCTTTTCCCTTGCCCTCCCGGGGCGTTCGGGGCCGTTCCCCGGCGCGGGCGAGTGTTAGGTTAGGTAAGCCTTAGCGATGAGACACGGAGGCCGTCATGGCAGAACGCCCCGCACGCAAGCCCCGCACGCTCCACACCGGCCAGGTGATCCGCACCGAGCGGCTCACCCCGCACATGCGGCGCGTGGTGCTGGGCGGCGAAGGGCTGGCCGCGTTCGGCACCGCCGGATACACCGACCACTACGTGAAGCTGCTCTTCCCGGTCGAGGGCGTCGATTACCCGGAGCCCTTCGACGTGCAGCGCATCCGCGAGGAGTACCCGCGCGAGCAGTGGCCGGTGAGCCGTACGTACACCGTGCGCGCCTGGGACCCGGAGGCCCGTGAGCTGACGCTGGACTTCGTGATCCACGGCGAGGAGGGGATCGCCGGCCCCTGGGCGGCCCGGGCCCGGCCCGGCGACCTGCTCCGGTTCAACGGTCCCGGCGGCGCCTACGCCCCCGACCCGGAGGCCGACTGGCATCTCCTCGCCGGGGACGAGAGCGCCCTGCCCGCCCTCGCGGCCGCCCTGGAGGCGCTGCCCGCCGGCGCCGTGGCGCACGCCTTCCTCGAGGTGTCCGGTCCCGAGGAGGAGCAGAAGTTCGACTCCGACGCGCAGGTCACCTGGCTGCACCGCGGCGAGCGCCCGGTCGGCGAGGCCCTGGTGGAGGCCGTGCGGGCACTTGAGCCCCCCGCCGGGCGGATGCACGCCTTCGTGCACGGCGAGGCCGGTTTCGTGAAGGAGCTGCGCCGGCTGCTGCGGATGGAGCGGTCGGTGCCCCGCGAGGACCTGTCGATCTCCGGCTACTGGCGGCTCGGCCACAACGAGGACGGCTGGCAGGCCTCCAAGCGGGAGTGGAACGCGCAGGTCGAGGCCGAGCAGGAGACCGTGAGCGCCTGAGTCCTCCCCGTACGCTGGGGCGCGTGAGACGCCGGACCCGTAGCATCCCGCCCGCCCCGCTGCCGCAGTGCGAGGGCGTCGACCCGGTGCGGCTGCGGCTCCCCGGGGAGGGCACCTGGGCGACCGTGCGGGACCATCTGGTGGCGCGGCTGGCGGCCGGGGACGGCGTCGTCGACGCGATGCTCGACGCGGGCGCGTTCGTCGGCGCCGACGGGCGCCCTCTCGCCCCGGACGCCCCCTACGTGCCCGGCATGTACGTGTGGTTCCACCGCGAGCTGCCCGCCGAGGAGCGGGTGCCCTTCGCGATCGAGGTGGTGTACCGCGACGCGCACGTCCTCGTCGCGGACAAGCCGCACTTCCTGGCCACCACCCCGCGCGGCAGCCATGTCGCCGAGACCGCGCTGGCCCGGCTCCGCCGCGAGCTGGACCTCCCCGCCCTCACCGCCGCGCACCGCCTGGACCGGCTCACCGCCGGGCTGGTGCTCTTCACCCTGCGGCCCGAGGAGCGCAGCGCGTACCAGACCCTGTTCCGCGACCGCCGGGTGCACAAGGAGTACGAGGCCCTCGCCCCGTACGACCCCGCCCTCGCCCTCCCCCGCACCGTGCGCAGCCGCCTGGTGAAGGAGCGCGGGGAGCTGAGGGCGCGGGAGGTGCCGGGCGAGCCCAACGCGGTGAGCCGCGTGGAGCTCGTGGAACACGACGGCACCGTGGGGCGGTACCGGCTCCTCCCCCGCACCGGGCAGACGCACCAGCTCCGCGTGCACATGTGCGCGCTGGGCCTGCCGATCCTCGGCGACCCGCTCTACCCGGTGGTGGAACCGGCCGCCGCGCCCGGGGACTTCACCCGGCCGCTGCGGCTGCTGGCCCGCGCCCTGGAGTTCACCGACCCGGTGACGGGACGGCACCACTGCCTGCGCAGCGCCCGGGAGCTGGCACCCCCGGACCCCGCCGTCCCCGTATGACCCCGCTTTCCTAGGCGCCCCGCCACCAGCGCAGGAACCGCTGCCACGCGCCGGGGCGCGGAGCGAGGGCCGGCACCTCCGCCGGTACGGGTGGGGGTGCCACCGGCGGCGCCTCCGGCGGGACCGCGGCCGCCTCGCGCCGCGCGGCGGGCGAGGTCGCGGGCGCCGGGAGCTGCCGGAACGCGGGGCGCCGCTCGACGTCCTGCGGGGGCCGGGGCCCGAACCGCACCGGGAGTTCCGCCAGGTGGCGCGAGGCGATCGACTCCGTCCACCGCAGCCGGTCCTCCGCGCAGGCGAGCTGCACGTCCGGCAGCCGCATGAGCAGCGCGTCGATGCCGGCGTCGGCGATGGCGCGCCCGATCTCCTGGCCGGGGCACTCGTGCGGGCCGCCGCCGAAGGCGAGGTGGGAGCGGTTGCCCTGCATGTTGGCGGTGAGGTCGGGGCGCACCCGGGGGTCGACGTTGCCGGGGGCGATGCCGAACAGCAGCCCGTCGCCCTTGCGGATGCGCTTGCCGCCCAGTTCGGTGTCCTGCTTGGCGAAGTAGCCGAGCACGGTGCTGAACGGAGGCTCGTCCCACAGCGACTGCTCGACCGCCTCGGGCACGGTCATCTGCCCGCCGCTGAGCTGGGCGCGGAACCGGGGGTCGGTGAGGATCACCCGCAGCACGTTGGAGATGAGGTTGACGGTGGCCTCGTAGGCGGCGATCAGCACGAGCCGCAGGTGCTCGCGGATCTCCTCGTCGGTGAGCCCGGCCGGGTGGGTGATGAGGTGGCTGGCGACGTCCTCCTCGGGGTGGGCCCGGCGGCGCCGGGTGAGCCGATCCAGGGCGTCGACGAGGTACTGGTTGCTCGCGATGGCGGTGTCGCTGCCCTTGAGCATGTCGCGGGCCGCGTGCACCATGCGGTCGTCGTACTCCTCGGGCATGCCGAGGACCTGGCACATCACGGCCATGGGGAGGTGCTCGGCGAACTCGCCCACCAGGTCGGCCCGGCCGTCCTCGCAGAAGCGGTTGACGAGGCGCTGGGTGGCCCGGTTGATGTGGCGGCGCAGCGCACGGTGGTCGATGGTGCCCAGCGCGCCGTTGACGGCGCCGCGCAGCCGCAGGTGCTCGTCGCCCTCGGCGTGGGAGCAGATGGGCTGCCAGGCGATGTGCGGCATCAGCGGGTTGGCGGGGTGGACCTCGCCGTCGAGGAGGGGTTTCCAGATGCGGCTGTCCCGGGTGAACTGCGAGGGCGAGCGCACCATGTGCAGGTTCTCGCCGTGGCCGAGGACGACCCACACGGGTACGTCGTCGTGCAGCAGGGCCGGGGCCACGGCACCGTGCTCCTCGCGGAGTTCCTCGTACAGGTCCGAGAGGTTCTCCGCGCCGGGGCCGTAGAGCCGGCGCAGCCCGTCCGGGCCCAGCGCGTGGGCGGGGCAGCCCGGCGGCGGTCCCGCGGTGTCCGTGCCGGTCGGGGAAAGGGGTTCAGGCGTCACGGTGATCGCTCCGAAGCTGAAAAAGGGGTGTGTCCTGGGTCTTGGCGGCCGGTCAGACGGGGGCGCGCCGGGTGGCGAGGGTGTGCAGGAAGTGCATGAGGGTCATCAGCACGTCCCGGCTGGAGGCGCGGCGCCGTACGTCGCACTCGATGATGGGCACCCACTCGGCCAGGTCGAGGGCGGCCCGGAGTTCGGGCACGGGGTAACGGGGGGCGTCGGGGAAGGAGTTGACGGCGACCACGAAGGGCACGCCGCGCTCCTCGAGCCGTCCCATGACGTCGAAGCTGACCTCCAGGCGGCGGGTGTCGATGAGGACGACCGCGCCGAGCGCCCCCTCGAAGAGGCCGTTCCACAGGAACCAGAAGCGTTCCTGGCCGGGGGTGCCGAACAGGTACAGCACCAGTTGCTCGGTGATGCCGATGCGGCCGAAGTCCATGGCGACGGTGGTGGCCGTCTTGCTGTCGGAGCCGTAGTTGTCGTCGACGCCGACGCCCGCCTGGGTCATGGTCTCCTCGGTGGTCAGCGGCTTGATCTCGCTGACGGAGCCGACCATGGTCGTCTTGCCGACCCCGAAGCCCCCGACGATCACGATCTTCACGGCGGCCTGGGTGGTGTGCGGCAGGTGGTCCTCGACCCGGGGGCCGGGGACGGTGTCAGAGCTTTTGAAGTCCATGCATCACCGCTTCGAGGAGGGATCGGTCGGGCACGATCTGCCGGACGATCGGCGCGCGTGCCTGGACCAGGTCCGCCGCCATCAGCTCGGTGAGCAGGATGGTCACGACGCTGAACGGCAGACTCAGGTAGGCCGAGATCTCGGCCACGGACAGGGGGGCCGTGCACAGCCGGAGCAGGGAGACCTGCTCCGGTGTGAGGGTCGGGGGCGGGTCCTCGGCGGCCACGATGAGGGTGACGAGGTCGATCGAGGCCCGCTCGGACCCGGCGGCCGTGCCCGTGAGGGAGTACAGCCGCTCGGGGTTGGGAACCGCCGGTTCCCCCTCGGCCCCCTCCGCCGGGGCGGCCGGGGCGGGCTCGGGGGGCGGTTCCTGGGGCATGCGCCTTCGGCGTTGCGGAGGAGTCATACGGTCTGCCCGTCACGCCGGGGCGGACTGGTCAGATGGGAGCCGATGCGGAGCACGAGGTCACGCATCCGGGTGCTCATCATCCCCGGCTCGGTCCGCATGTCGGACAGGACGGCGAGATAGGCGTTGGCCCCGGCCGCCATGAGGTAGAAGTAGCCGCCGTCGACCTCGATGATGACCATCCGCATCCGGCCGTCGCTGACGTGGATCTCCCCGGCCACGGCACCGGCCAGGCTCTGCAGTCCGGCGCAGGCCGCGGCGACGCGGTCGGCGGTGTCGGGGTCGCCGCCGTGGCGGGCGATGCGCAGACCGTCGGCGGAGAGGACCACGATCTGCTGGACGCCGGGCACGCCGTCGGCGAGGTCCTTCAGCATCCAGTCGAAGTTGGCACGCTGCGAGATCACTTGAGGTCCCCCTCGTTGCCGGCCTCGGCGTCGGCCGGCTCGTCTTTCCTGGTGAATGCGTTCGGGTCCGGGTCGCTCTTGAGGCCCTCCATGAAGGCCTCGACCCACATGCCGGGCAGCGGCTCCTCCTTCTCCGGCTTCTCCGGCGCGGCCGCGACGGCCCGGGCGGCCGCGGTCCGCGCCTCCTTCTCCGCGCGTTCCTTCTCGGCCCGTTCGGCCGCGGCGTAGGTGTTGAGGATGTGCTCGTCGAGCGGAATGCTGATGCGGCTGCGGCGCTGCGGGAGGCCGTTGGGCGTCCACTCGGTGACGACGGGGACGTCCTCGTCGTAGTCGTCCTCGCCCGGGATGCGGGGGCCGGTGGTGGGCCTGCGGTTCTTCTTGTTGGCCGAGCCGACGTTGACGCCGTCGTTGTCCAGGGTGGAGCGGGACTGCACGCCGACACCGTGGGCGACGCCGAAGGCGGGCTCGTCGGTCACCATGACGTGCGGCAGGACGAGGACGGCGCGGACGCCGCCGTAGGCGGACTGCCGCAGCGAGACCTGCATGTTGTAGGCCGTGCACAGACGGCCGACGACGGCGAGGCCGAGCTGGGGGCTGTCGGCGAGGCCCTGGAGGTCCTCGGCGCGCTTGGCCTCCTCGATGATCCGCTCGATCCGGGCCCGCCCCTCGGCGTTGAGGCCGGTGCCGGAGTCCTCGATCTCGACGGCGATGCCGGACTGCACCTCGTGCGCGGTGACGTGCACCTTGGTGTGCGGGGGCGAGTACCGGGTGGCGTTGTCGAGGAGTTCGGCGGCGGCGTGCAGGATCGGCTCGACGGAGATGCCGCGGATGTTGACCTTGGCCACGGAGTGCAGCTCGATCCGGCGGTACTCCAGGATGCGGGAGAGCGCGCCGCGCAGCACGCTGTAGAGCGGCACGGGGACGGGCCACTGGCGGCCGGGGCGGCTGCCGCCGAGCACGGCGATGGAGTCGGCGAGCCGGCTGATCAGCGCGTTGCCGTGGTCGATGCGGAGCAGGTCGTCGAAGACCTCGGGGTTGCGCCCGTGGTCCTCCTCCATCTCCCGGACCTCGTTGGCCTGTTGGTGGATGATCGCCTGGACGCGTCGGGCGATGTTGACGAAGGAGCGCTGCAGGGAGTCGCGCAGCGTGTCCTCGCGGTCGATCACGCGGAGCACCTGGCGGATCAGCAGGCGCTGGGAGTCGGGGAGTTCGCGCCACTCGGGATGGGTGTCGATGACTTCGCGAATCACCTCATCGGGTGAGTACCCGGCCCGCATGCGGTCCAGGCTCTCGGGCACGATCTCCTGGCCCAGGCGGCGGAACTGGGCGTCCTGGGAGGCGACGCACTCGTCCAGGCGGGCGCTCCGCCGGGCCAGTTCGGCGCGCAGCGCGCCGATGTCACGGCCGCGTCGCAGCGCCTCGGCCGCGGCGAGGGTGACCAGGAGCGTCGCGATGCCGCCGCACCAGCCGACGGCGGCCCGGGCCGGCTCCGTCACCACGGCGACGGCGGCCCCGGTCACCGCGGCCATCACTATGGCCGGCAGCACCAGCACGCGTGCGTAGGGAAGTTCACGGCCACCGTGGGGCGTTTGAACACTCACCATGTAAGCCCTCTGAGACGAGATCGACGGATGTCGGGGGGTGTGGTGCCGCCGTACGGGTGTGAGGCCGGCGTACGTGGGTAGCTCTCTGGACCAACGGCACGTTTTGGGCATGTTGTGGGAACAAGCGCACGAATACCTCAACTCGGTGCGCCGCGGGCGAGCTTAGTCCGACCGGGTCATCGCCGTGTCATATTCAGCAACCACCTGAAATCCCCTCTTTCACAGGAGTACGCTCTGCTGATTTACACGCTGGGCATCCACTCGCACACGAATGGTGACTGCGTACGGGCATACGAAAACCGCCGCGCACCCCGGCGTTTCACCGGGGTGCGCGGCGGTTCGGTCAGGCGCTCGGGTCCCTGCGGGCCTCAGCCCACCGAGGAGTAGGCCACCACTCCCCGCAGCAGCCCCTCGACCGCCTTGCGGGCGTTCCTCGGCACCGTGGAGCCCTCGGGCACCGCGGCGGCCTGGATCTGCCCGAGCACGTCGATGACCTGCTTGCACCAGCGCACGAAGTCTCCGGCGGGCATCTCGACCTCGCGCAGCACCTCGTCCAGACCCTTGCCGGAGGCCCACATGTGGGCGGCCCAGGCGAACCCGAGGTCCGGCTCGCGCTGGCCGACGCCCTCGGTCTGGCTGATCCGGAACTCCTCCTCCAGGGCGTCCAGCCGGCCCCAGATGCGCACCATCTCGCCGAGCGCCGCCTTGGCCCTGCCCGAGGGCACCTTCGGCGCCATCGCGTCGTCCCCGGAGCGGGACTCGTACACCAGTGCCGAGACGCAGGCCGCCAGTTCGGCCGGGCCGAGGCCCTCCCACACGCCGTCCCGCAGGCACTCGCTGGCCAGCAGGTCGAGCTCGCCGTAGAGCCGGGCGAGGCGCCGTCCGTGCTCGGTGACCTCGTTGCCGCGCAGGTAGTCCAGCTCGGTCAGGAGCGCCACGATCCGGTCGAAGGTCCGCGCGATGGTGTTGGTGCGGCCCTCGATCCGGCGCTCCAGCTGCGAGGTGTCGCGCAGCAGCCGGTAGTAGCGCTCGGCCCAGCGGGCGTGGTCCTCACGGTCGTTGCAGCCGTGGCAGGGGTGCGCGCGCAGGGCGGTGCGCAGCCGGGCGATCTCCCGGTCGTCGGCCGCCTGCGAGCGCTGCTTGCGGTGCCGCTCGACGGAGATGTGCCCGGCCTTCGTGCGCAGCGCGGAGGCCAGGTCGCGGCGGGACTGCGGGGAGCGCGCATTGAACGACTTGGGGATGCGCATCCGCTCCAGCGCTTCGACCGGGACCGGGAAGTCGACCGAGGCGAGCCGCTTGACCTGCCGTTCGGCGGTCAGGACCAGCGGGCGGGGGCCGTCGTGGTACTCCGTGCCGCGGTGGCCGTTCGTCCGCCCGGCCGGCAGCCCGGGGTCGAGCACGAGGGCGAGGCCCGCGTACTTGCCGGTGGGCACGTGGATCACGTCGCCGGGGCGGAGCTTCTCCAGGGCGACGGCGGCCTCGGCGCGCCGCTGGGCGGCACCCTGCCGGGCCAGTTCCGTCTCGCGGTCCTTCAGCTCGCGGCGCAGCCGGGCGTACTCCTCGAAATCGCCGAGGTGGCAGGTCATCGACGCCTTGTAACCGTCGAGCCCCTCCTCGTTGCGCTGCACCTGACGCGAGATGCCGACGACCGACTTGTCCGCCTGGAACTGGGCGAAGGACGTCTCCAGCAACTCGCGCGAGCGGTGCCGGCCGAACTGTTCGACCAGGTTGACCGCCATGTTGTACGAGGGCCGGAAGCTGGAGCGCAGCGGATACGTGCGGGTGCCGGCCAGCCCGGCGAGGTGCTCGGGGCTCATGCCGCGCTGCCAGAGCACGACGGCGTGCCCCTCGACGTCGATGCCGCGACGGCCGGCCCGGCCGGTGAGCTGGGTGTACTCGCCGGGGGTGATGTCGGCGTGCTGCTCGCCGTTCCACTTGACGAGCTTCTCCAGGACCACCGAGCGAGCGGGCATGTTGATGCCGAGCGCGAGGGTCTCGGTGGCGAAGACGGCCTTGACCAGGCCGCGGACGAAGAGTTCCTCGACGACCTCCTTGAAGGTCGGCAGCATGCCCGCGTGGTGGGCGGCGATGCCCCGCTCCAGGCCCTCGAGCCACTCGTAGTAGCCGAGGACGTGCAGGTCCTCGCGCGGGATGGAGGCGGTGCGCTCCTCCACCAGGGCGCGCACCTCCTCGCGCGCGTCCTCGTCGTTGAGCCGGAGTCCGGCGTAGAGGCACTGCTGGACGGCGGACTCGCAGCCGGCCCGGCTGAAGATGAAGGTGATGGCGGGCAGCAGGCCCGCGGCGTCGAGCCGTTCGATCACCTCGGGCCGGCCCGGGGTCCAGACCCGGGAGCGGCTGCGGCGGTCCCGCTCGCGGTCCGCCTCGCGCATCGCGCGGCCGCGTTTGCGGTCGCGGTAGAGCGGGCGGGCGGCCTCCGTGCGGGCCAGTCTCGTCAGGTCCGGGTTGACGGCCTTCTTCTGGCCCTCGCCCTCCTCGAACAGGTCGTACATCCGGCGCCCGGCGAGCACGTGCTGGAACAGCGGCACGGGCCGGTGCTCGGAGACGATGACCTCGGTGTCCCCGCGCACGGTGTCCAGCCAGTCGCCGAACTCCTCGGCGTTGGAGACCGTCGCCGAGAGGGAGACCAGCGTCACCGACTCGGGCAGGTGGATGATCACCTCTTCCCAGACGGCGCCGCGGAAGCGGTCGGAGAGGTAGTGCACCTCGTCCATGACCACGTACCCGAGCCCGGTCAGCGTCTGCGAGCCCGCGTACAGCATGTTCCGCAGCACCTCGGTGGTCATCACGACCACCGGGGCGTCGGAGTTGACGCTGTTGTCGCCGGTGAGCAGGCCCACCTTGCCGCTGCCGTAACGGCGGCACAGATCGGCGTACTTCTGGTTCGACAGCGCCTTGATGGGCGTCGTGTAGAAGCACTTGCGGCCCTGCTCCAGGGCGAGGTGGACGGCGAACTCGCCGACGATCGTCTTGCCCGAGCCGGTGGGCGCGGCGACGAGCACGCCCTTGCCCGACTCGAGGGCCCGGCAGGCCTCGATCTGGAAGGGGTCGAGGCCGAAGTCGTACATCTCGCGGAAGGACGCGAGTGCGGTGGCCTGCTCGGCAGCACGCTTACGGGCTGCCGCGTACCGCTCGGCCGGAGAGAGATCCTCTGTCATCGTACTTTCGAGCGTACCCGGCGCCACCGACAACGGGCCGATCTTTATCGGCATACCCACTGCGAGCTGCGGAGACGGGGGCGGGCCCCACCGTCATCCCGGTGGGGCCCGCCTCCGTATCCGCTGTCTGTGCCCTGCGGGGCTCACGTCACGTCGTCGTAGCCGTTGACCCGTTCCGTGCTCGTCTGCTCGGGCAGGACACGGCCGGCCGTGACGGGCTCGACCTCGTCGATGGACTCCGGCGTCAGATCCAGCTCGGAGGCCTCGTCGTCGGCGGGGCCGGACAGCTCGCGGCGGCGCCTGCGCCGGTCGTTGAGCAGCGAGAAGGCCACGGCGCCGAAGTACAGCACCCAGATCGGTCCGGCGAGGGCGAGCATGCTCACCGGGTCGGTGCTCGGGGTGGCAACGGCCGCGAAGACCGTGATGCCCATGATCATGGCCCGCCACCAGCCGAGCATCCGCCTGCCGGTGAGCACGCCGGTGAGGTTGAGCATGATCAGCAGCAGCGGCAGCTCGAAGGAGAGGCCGAAGACGACCACCATGCGCGTGACGAGCTGCAGCAGGTCGTCCAACGGCAGGAAGTTGTTGACGTCACCGTTCGGCGTGAACTCGAGCAGCACCTTCGCCGTGGTGGGCAGCACCTTGTACGCGAAGAAGGCGCCGCCGAGGAAGAGCGGGGCGCCGGTGAGGACGAAGGCGTACGCGTACTTCCGCTCGTGCTGGTGCAGTCCCGGGGCGACGAAGGCCCACATCTGGTAGAGCCAGACCGGCGAGGCGAACACCACGCCCGCGGTCAGCGAGACCTGCAGGGCCAGGGTGAACGGGGCGAGGAGGCCGTTCATCGTGATCCGCGCGCACTTGACGTCCTCGCTGGACTTCGCCAGTTCCTCGAAGCTCTGCCGGCACCCGACCGACTTCAGGATCGGGTCCGTCAGGAAGTTGATGATGTCGTTGTAGAAGAAGGCGGCGACGACCGTCACGACGACGATCGCCAGCAGTGCCTTCGCGAGCCGGTTGCGGAGCTCGCGCAGGTGATCCGCGAGGGGCATCCGCCCCTCGGGATCCTTCTCCTTCTTGCGGGCAGGCTTGGGCAACCCACGTCCTCATCTCGTGCGGCAGGCCGGGGGCGTCCCGGCCCTGCGTCAGCGCTTGGTCGTGTCCGAGGGCTCGGTCACCGGGCGGGAACTGCTCACGTCACCGGGGGCGGCCTGGATGGTGCGCTGCGCGGCCTCGGGGTTCTCGGGGTTCGGCGGGCCGGCCGGGGCGGCGGACGTCTTGCCCTCGTCCTTCATCGCCTTGGCCTCGCTCTTGAGGATGCGCGCGGACTTGCCGAGAGAGCGCGCCATGTCCGGAAGCTTCTTGGCGCCGAACAGCAGGATGATGACGACGAGGATGAGAATGATCTCGGGAGCGCCGAGCCTTCCGAACATAAGTCTCTACCTTCTCACCGAGGCGGGCTGGGGGGTGTGCTGTCGTCCGACTTCGGACAGGTGTCCGATCGTCGTCCGCAGCGATCGTAACGCCCAGGGGTAAACGCGAAGCAATCCCCGTGCGTACTCCCGATGCGGCCCGCGCCTCGTTCTTCGGGCCGCTGGCCAGACTACCCGCCAGTGCCACGGAGGTGACAGGGCCGACCCGCGCCCGCTCTCACAGCCGTTCGGCCGCCCGGCCCGCCGCCTTCTCCAGGTCGTCCGCCGCCCGCCCGATCCGCTGCGCCGCGAGGGCGACCTCCCGGCCCAGCCGTCCGGCCTCGAGGAACACCCGCACGGCGAACACCGCGAGCACCGTCAGCCCCACGAACCCCAGGGCCACCGCGACCATCGCCCAGACCATGCCGGCCCCCTAGATCCGTCCGGCCGAGGCCGTGGAGTGCAGGCGCAGCGTCCGCACCCCGCCGCCGGTGAGCAGTTCCACGATCCGCTCCCCCGCCGGCTTGCGCACCGCCGCCCCGCACTCGGGGCAGGTGAAGGAGTAGAACGTCGTCCGGTCGCTCGCCCCGATCGCCAGGCGCAGCGCCCCGGCGCCCAGCTCGAAGCGGGAGCGGCAGTCCGGGCAGCCGGCCCGGAACACCACGTCGGCGACTCTGCGCATCCCGGCGAACGCCGTCCGCACCGACACCTCCGGCGCTTCCGACGCCGGTCCGTGCGCCGCTGCCGCACTTCCCGCTTCCGGCCCCCAGGCTGTCGTACCCGACCCCGCCGACGCGCTCACAGACCCTGCTCCTGCCTGTCGTACAACCCGTCCCGGGCTCCGTGGGCCGCGGGCACCGCGTCCTGCGGTGCCGCGCCGGGCGCCGTCGCGCCGTTCGCCCCGGAGCCGTCCCCGTACCCGTCGCTCTCTTCGCTCTTGTCGTTCTCGCCGTTCTCGTCGCTCTCGGCGGCCTCGTCGCCGTATGCCGCCAGTGCCGCCCGCGCCGCCTCCCGCGCGCTCTGAGCGAGGTCCGTCGGCGTGACGATCCGCCCGTCCCGGCCCAGCCGGAGCGCGAGCCGGCGCAGCGAGGCCGGGTCGGGGGTGCGCAGAGTGATACGCAGTCCGCCGTCGTCCAGTTCATCGGCGCTGTCGTGCGGGTAGTACTCGGCGACCCAGCGCCCGCCCGGACCGACCTCGATGACGACCTCGGGGTCCTCGGCCGCCGGCTGGACGAGTCCCTCGGACAGGTCCCGCAGCTCGACCTCCGGCGGCGCGGAGGGCTCGTCCAGGACGCGGATCTCCGCGACCCGGTCGAGCCGGAAGGTGCGGCGTGCCTCCGAGCGGCGGCACCACGCCTCCACGTAGGTGTGGCCGACGCTGACCAGGCGGATCGGGTCGATCTCGCGTTCGGTGACCTCGTCGCGGGCGGGCGAGTAGTAGCGGATCCACAGTCGCCGCCGCTCGGAGATCGCCCGGTCGACGTCGGCGAAGACGCCGCCCTCGGACTCGAACGTCACCGAGAGCCGGGAGCTGGCGCCGGCGGCCTCGCCCGCGGCCGTCTCCACCTTGGCGGTGGCGCGCACCAGGGCCAGCCGGTCGCTCTCGCGCAGCCCGGGGAGCGTCGCGACGGCGCGGGCGGCGACCAGCAGCGCCGTCGCCTCGTCGGCGGCGAGCCGCAGGGGCTCGGCGGCCTCCGCGCCCAGCGCCGCCGGGTTGTGCCACCAGATGCGGTCGCCGTCGGTGTCGATGTCGAGCAGGTCACCGCCGCGGAAGCTGGTGCCGCACATGGGCAGCACGTCGAGGTCGGAGACGAGCTCCTCCTCGGTGATCCCGAAGGCGCGGGCGACGTCCTCGATCCGGGCGCCCGGCCGCTCGCGCAGATACGTCACCAGGGACAGCATCCGCCGGGTCTGGTCGATCGCGTTCACCGGCCGGGCCGGCTTGCCTGCCACTGTCCTCAACGCCCCCCTCGGACCCCGGCCACGGCACGCAACCGGTCCACCACGTCGGCCCGCAGTTCGGCCGGCTCCACGACCACCACGTCGGGCCCGAACTCGACCAGCCAGGCGTCCAGCCCGTGCCCGTACGGAATCTCCAACTCGTCCCAGCCGTTCCCGAGTTCCCGGGCCACGGTGGCCTTCGCCCGAAGGGGGTAACCGGAGCCGGACCGCAGCCGGATCCGCGCCGAGCGGTCGGTGATCTCCCCGGCCCAGCCCGCGACGGTCTCGCGCACGGTGACCGCGTCGGGGACGGGCGCGGTGAAGCGGCCCGCGCGGCTGCGCACCCGGCCGGTGATCCGGGACAGCCGGAAGACCCGCTCGGCGCCCCGGTCGCGGTCGAAGCCGGCCAGGTACCAGTGGCCGCGCCAGCACTCCAGCGCCCAGGGCTCGACCTGCCGGGGTTCGGGGCGGGCGGCGGAGGCCTTGCGGTAGTCGAACACCACCGGGCGGCGGTCGCGGCAGGCCAGCATCAGCGGTTCGAAGGCGGCCTCGTGCACCGGGATGCGCGGTTCCAGCGCGCCGTGCGCCTCGTAGGGGTCGACGTCCTCGGGGATACCGGCCGCGCGCAGCTTCTGCAGGGCGCCACTGGCCGCGCCGGCGAGGCGGGCCTGCTGCCAGACCTTGGCGGCCAGGCCGAGGGCGGCGGCCTCCTCGGCGTCGAGGGTGATCGGGGGCAGCCGGTTGCTGTCGCGGCGGGCCAGATAGCCGACCTCGCCGTCGAGGTTCTCCACGGTCTCGATGACCAGGCCCAGCTCGCGCAGGTCGTCCTTGTCCCGCTCGAACATGCGGTTGAAGGAGTCGTCCGAGGTGCTCGGACCGCCGGAACCGGGGGCCGCGCCGTTGCCCGGCCCGAACGCCTCGACATAGGCCTCGATGGACTCGCGCAGCTCGCGCTTGCTGAGCGGCCGCCGCGTCCCGAGCAGACACAGCGCCAGGTTCATCAGCCGCTCGGCCTTGGCAATGGCCATCGACGCCCTACGCCCTTCCCCTATGTGCTTCTGAGCGACGACCGTACCGCTCCTTGGTCGCGCGACAAAAGCGGAGGGCCCATGCCCGCGCGGGCATGGGCCCCGAGTGATCGCGTACGGTCCCGGCTCCGGTCGAGGTCGTGCGCCGACCGGCCGGAACCGGTCGGGCACGCCCACCGCGGCGGGGGACGCCGTTCCGGCGCCGCCCGTCCCGCGTCACGGCCTCAGCGCACGGCCACCAGGTCGCAGACGAAGATCAGCGTCTCGCCCGGGCCGATCGCGCGGCCGGCGCCCTGGTCGCCGTACGCCAGGTGCGCGGGGATGATCAGTTGGCGGCGGCCGCCCACCTTCATGCCCTGCACGCCCCGGTCCCAGCCCTGGATGACCTGGCCGACGCCGAGCTTGAACTCCAGCGGGTTGCCGCGGTTGTAGGAGGCGTCGAACTCCTCGCCGGAGGAGAAGGCCACGCCCACGTAGTGGACCTGGACGACGTCACCCGCCTTGGCCTCGCGGCCGTCGCCGTCCCACAGGTCCTTGATCTCGAGGTCGGCCGGCGGCTCGCCGCCCGGGAAGTCGATCTCGGGCTTGTCGATGCTCACTTCTCCAGCTCCCGCATGTCGATAGGGCAGAACGCAGAACTACGGACGTCCACAGGACATCGCTGGACAGTCTCGCATCTTCCGCGGCGCTACATCGCCGCGAGGATGTCCACGGAGAACACGAGGGTGGAGTCCTTCTTGATGACGTCGCCGCCCGGCGGGGTGTCGCCGTACCCCAGGTCCGGCGGGACCACGAGGAGCACGCGGCTGCCGACCTTCTTGCCGGTCAGCCCCTGGGCCACGCCCTTGAGGACCTGTTCCATCTGGGGCAGCGCGAACTGGTTCAGCGACTTGCGCGCGTAGGTGGACTCGAACTTCTCGCCGCCCTTCCACACCACGCCGACCATCTGCACCAGCACGGTCTGGTCCTTCTTGACGGCCGCTCCGTCGCCCTCGAGGACGTACGCCGAGACGAGCTTCTTCGGCGGGTCGCCCTTCGGGACCTTCACGGAGGGCTCCTTGCCGTCCGTGTTCGTGCCCACGGTGGGCAGGGCGGCGTCGTCCTGCGGGACCTTCTCGCCCTTGACGGAGCTCTTGGAGTTGAACGTCTCCTGGACGTCGATGACGAAGACGAGCGTGTCGGTGCCCTTGATGCCCGCCTGGCTGTTGCCGTCCTTGCCGTAGCCCCAGGTCGGCGGCACGGCCGTCTCGACGCGGCTGCCCGCCTTCTTCCCCGCGAGGGCGTAGCGCCAGCCGTCGATGACGCTGCCCTGGGAGAGCTGGATGAGCAGCGGTGTCTTGCGGTCGTAGGAGTTGTCGAAGACCTTCGCGCTGTCCCAGATCTGGCCCAGGTAGTGGGCCTGCACGAAGTCGCCCTCCGCGACGGTGCGGCCGTTGCCCGCGATGACCGTGCGGACCGCGAGGTTCTTCGAGGGTTCGCCGCTGCCCTTGGCCACGGTGGGCTTCTCGCCGAACTCCTTGCCCGCGGTGATGGCCGGCAGCGGTCCGTCCACGATCTTCGGCGGCGGCGCGGCGGAGGGGGCCGACGCGGAGGGCGAGGCCTCCTCGCTCCCGCTGCCGGAAGAGTCGTCGCCGCAGCCGGCGAGCGTGACCAGCCCCGCGGGCAGGGCGGCGAGAAGGAGGGAACGTCGGCGCACTTGGGTGCCTCAATCGATCGGTCTTGCGACGGCCTCACCGGCGGCGGAGCCGGGTGCCACGGACGGAAGTGCGCGCAACTCTACGACGTGAGAAGGGCGCCGCACGGTTAACGTGCGGCGCCCGTGTGGCGTTCCGGGGCCGGTTTCCCGCGCCCCCGCTCACCCGTCAGGTCTCACCCGGCCGGTCCACAGGTCCGGGCCCACGAGTCCGGTCTCACATGCCGGCGATCAGCTTCTCCACCCGGTCGTCCACCGAACGGAAGGGGTCCTTGCACAACACGGTGCGCTGTGCCTGGTCGTTGAGCTTGAGGTGCACCCAGTCGACGGTGAAGTCGCGGCGCTGTTCCTGTGCCCGCCGGATGAAGTCGCCGCGCAGCCGCGCCCGAGTGGTCTGCGGAGGTACCGACTTGCCCTCGAAGATCTTCAAGTCGTTGCAGATCCGGGTGGCCTGGCCCTTCTTCTCCAGCAGGTAGTACAGACCGCGACGCCGGTGGATGTCGTGGTACGCGAGGTCTATCTGGGCGACCCGCGGGTGCGACATCGTCATGTTGTGCTTGGCCCGGTACCGCTCGATGAGCTTGTACTTCATGACCCAGTCGATCTCGGTGCCGATCCGGTCCAGGTCCTCGGCCTCGATGGCGTCCAGGGTGCGGCCCCACAGCTCCAGCACCTGCTCGACGGTGCCGGTGCGGATGCCGCGGCGCTCGCAGAAGTCGAGTGCCTTCTCGTAGTACTCGCGCTGCACCTCCAGGGCGGAGGCCTCGCGGCCGCTGGCCAGGCGCACCTTGCGCCGGCCTGTGATGTCGTGGCTGACCTCGCGGATCGCCCGGATGGGGTTCTCCAGGGTCAGGTCGCGCATCACCGTACCGGCCTCGATCATGCGCAGGACGAGGTCGGTGGCGCCGACCTTGAGCAGCATCGTCGTCTCGGACATGTTCGAGTCGCCCACGATGACGTGCAGCCGGCGGTAGCGTTCGGCGTCCGCGTGCGGTTCGTCGCGCGTGTTGATGATGGGCCGGGAGCGTGTCGTCGCCGAGGAGACGCCCTCCCAGATGTGCTCGGCACGCTGGCTGACGCAGTACACCGCACCCCGCGGGGTCTGCAGCACCTTGCCGGCGCCGCACAGCAGCTGCCGCGTGACGAGGAACGGAATGAGGATGTCCGCGAGCCGCGAGAACTCCCCGTGCCGGGCCACCAGGTAGTTCTCGTGGCAGCCGTAGGAGTTTCCGGCGGAATCGGTGTTGTTCTTGAAGAGGTAGACGTCGCCCGCGATTCCCTCCTCGTGCAGGCGGCGTTCGGCGTCGACCAGCAGTCCTTCGAGAATGCGCTCGCCGGCCTTGTCGTGAGTGACCAGTTCGGTCACGTTGTCACATTCGGGTGTCGCGTATTCCGGGTGGGAGCCGACGTCCAGATACAGACGGGCTCCGTTCCGCAGAAACACATTGCTGCTGCGGCCCCATGACACGACACGGCGGAAGAGGTACCGCGCCACCTCGTCAGGCGACAGACGGCGCTGTCCCCTGAACGTGCACGTGACGCCGTACTCGTTCTCCAGCCCGAAAATGCGGCGGTCCATGACTGAACATTACGCCCGATCACCCGAACTGAAACGGGGTTGGGCAGCACGGTTCGGATCATTTTCCGGTGAAGCCCCGACGGCCGTGCCCCGCGCGGGAGCTGCGAGGACCCGCGCGGTGGCGAGCAGCACCAGCAGCGAGACGCCTCCCGCCGCCGCCGGCACCGCGAAACCGGCCACCGCGCCGCCCGCCTGGACCACGGGCCCGGTGAGGCCGGTCCCGAGGGAGGAGCCCACGGTGAACGTCGTCACGAGCCAGGAGAACGCCTCGGTGACCGTGCCCGCCGGGGCGTGCCGGTCGACGAGGACGAAGGCACAGGCGACGCACGGGGCCAGGAACACGCCGGAGACCGCCGCCAGCGCCACCATCCCCGGCACGCCGGGCGTCAGCGTCAGCGGCAGGTAACAGACCGCCAGCAGGGCCACCAGGAGGCGCAGCCGCCGTTCCGGTGTCCCGCTCCACTGCCGCGCCCCGTACACCGTGCCGCCGATGAGGGCGCCGAGGCCGAGGGCGGCCATGAGCCACCCGTAGACGGCGTCGCCGCCGTGGCCGTCGGCGTAGGACACCGCGGCGACGGTGATGGAGCCGAGGGCGAGGCCGACGAAGAGGAAGGCGCCGAGCAGGGCCAGCAGGCCGGGCGAGCGCAGGGCGCCGAGCCAGTGCGCCTCCCGGGGTGCCGAGCGCCAGGCGCGCGAGGGCGGCGAGGCGACGACCCACAGGGCGCCCAGCACGCCCAGGACGTTGAGCACGAGCAGCGCGGCCCGCCCCGACCACAGGGACACGCAGAGGGTCACCAGGAGCGGTCCGGCGGTGAACATGACCTCCTGTGCGACGGCGTCCATCGCGTAGGCCGTGGGCACCTGCTCCTCGCGGCGCAGCACGCTGGGCCACAGGGCGCGCAGTCCGCCCTCCAGGGGCGGGCTGAACAGTCCCCCGGCCGCGGCGGCGGCGAAGGCGAGCGGCAGCGGGTCGGTGCCGGAGACGGCCAGGACGGTCATGGCGAGGGCGGAGGCGAGCGCGGCGGGCAGTTGCACGCGCGGCTGCCCGTACAGGTCCACGAGGCGGCCGAGCGAGGGCTGTCCCACGGCGTTGGCGATGCCGTTCACGGCGGCCAGGGCCCCGGCGAGGCCGTAGCTGCCGCCCTGGCCGCGGACGAACAGCACCAGCGCGATCGCGGCGGTCGCGTTGGGCAGCCGTCCGGTCAGGGTGCCCGCCAGCAGGCGCGCGGCGTGCTTCGTACGGAGGATCTCCAGGTACCCCGCGGCCATGCCGCACCTCTCTCGGCGCTCGTACAGTGTTACGTATAACGTGACCCCGTATACGTACCATGTGCGCTGTTCACTGGTCCAGACGAAGGAGCGGCCCCGCGGTGGCACGCAACAGCACGCGCCCGACCAGCCGGGACGTCGCCCGGGCCGCGGGGGTGTCTCAGGCGGCGGTCTCCCTGGTCTTCGGCGACAAGTGGCGCGGACGGGTCTCCGAGACCACCGCCGAGCGGGTCCGGGCCGCCGCCCGCCGGCTCGGCTACCGGCCCAACCTCGCCGCCCGCAACCTCCGCCTCGGCCGCACCCGCACCGTGCTGCTGGTGGTGCCCGCGCTGACCACCGAGTTCTTCGGCGGCGTCTACACCGGCGCCGCCCGGGTCGCCGCCGAGCACGGCTTCGGCCTGGTCCTCTACCCCTCCCCCGAGGGCGTGGGACCCGCCCGTGACCCGTTCCCCTCCGCCCGGGCCGCCCTGGACGGCGTCATCGCCTCCTCGATGGCCGCCGAGGCCCTCACCGCGCTGCGCGGGGACGAACTGCCGCTGGTCATGCTGGACAGCGACCCGCAGGGCAGTCCGGGGGCCACCACCGTCAACCTGGACATCGCGGCCGGCATGCGCGCGGTCGCCGGTCACCTGCTCGGTCTCGGACACCGCCGCTTTCTGCACCTGGCTGCCGACGTGCCGTCCTGGACCTTCGAGGTACGCGCGCGGGAGCTGGCCGCGCACCTGGGCGGGATACCGGGCGCCGAGCTGCGCACCGCGCGCGCCCCCCTCTCGATCGAGGGCGCCGTGGCCGCCGCGCGGACCGCCCTGACCGCACCCGGCCCCCGGCCGACCGCGCTGGTGTGCGACGACGACCTGCTCGCGGCGGGCGCCTGCAAGGCCGCCCGCAGGCTCGGCCTGCGCGTCCCCGAGGACCTCTCGGTCACCGGGGTGGACGACCTGGGGCTCGCCTCGGCTCTCGAACCCGAACTGACGACCGTCCGCCTGGACGCCGAGCTCTTCGGCGAGCGCGGCATGCACGCCCTGCTCGCCGTACTGGAGGGCCGTCCGCCCGCGGTGGGCGACATCCCGGTGGAGCTGGTCGTACGCGGCTCCACGGCGCCGCCGGGAGCGGCCGGGAACGAGGGTGACACACCCCTTGAAAGGCGCTGACAGACGCTGAGAGGCGCCGAGAGGCCCTGAGACGCCCTCGGGCACCCCGGAACGCCCGGCGCCCCGGCCGCGCACGCGGTCCGGGGCACCTGGGGCCGGTGGGCGGTCAGTCCGCCTCGGGGTCCGTCTTCTCGACGCCGCCGCTCGGGCCGGCACCGTCCGTGCCGTCCGTCTCGGAGGCCTCCCCCGCGTCGGAGTCGCCCGCCAGCAGCCGCGAGAGCCTGTTGCCGACGATCCGCTTGAACTTGCGCTTCTGCCACCGCGTACGGTCCAGGACGGCCACTTCCAGGCGCTCCGCGGGGATCTCCCGCTCGCTGCCGTTGGTGTCCCGCGACAGCGCCTGCACGGCCAGCTTCAGCGCCTCGGCGAGCGTCATGCCGTCGCGGTGCCGCTGATCCAGGAAGGAGCTGATCTGCTCCGCGTTGCCGCCGACCGCGACCGAGCCGTGCTCGTCCACGATGGAACCGTCGTGCGGCAGCCGGTAGATCTGGTCGCCCTCGGGGGTCTCCCCCACCTCGGCGACGACCAGCTCCACCTCGTAGGGCTTCTCGGCCGCGCTGGAGAAGATCGTGCCCAGCGTCTGCGCGTACACGTTCGCCAGGCCCCGGGCCGTGACATCGGTCCGGTCGTAGGTGTAGCCCCGCAGGTCGGCGTAGCGCACACCGCCGATCCTGAGGTTCTCGTACTCGTTGTACTTGCCGGCGGCGGCGAAGCCGATCCGGTCGTAGATCTCGCTGAACTTGTGCAGCGCGCGGGACGGGTTCTCACCGACGAAGACGATGCCGTCGGCGTACTGCAGCACCACCAGGCTGCGGCCGCGGGCGATGCCCTTGCGGGCGTACTCCGCCCGGTCCGCCATCGCCTGCTGAGGGGAAACATAGAACGGCGTCGACACCGGTTATCCGTCCCTTTCTGTGGAAGTCACTCGAACACCTCGAACAAGACCGGGCGCCGTCAGAGCAGCGCGGCCCGGGGGCCGTCGGGCTGTTCCAGACGCCGCTGGAGGATCGAGCGGGCGATCTCGGAGGACTCCTCCTCCGTCAGCCGGCGGAAGCCGTCCTCGGTGATCACGGTGACGATCGGATAGATCCGGCGTGCGACATCGGGACCGCCGGTCGCCGAGTCGTCGTCCGCCGCGTCGTACAGGGCCTGGACCACGAGTGTCGTGGCCTGCTCCTCGGTCAGGTCCTCGCGGAAGAGCTTCTTCATTGCGCCCCGGGCGAAGACCGAGCCGGAGCCCGTGGCCGCGTAATTGGTCTCCTCGGAACGGCCGCCGGTGACGTCGTAGGAGAAGATCCGGCCCCGGTCGCGGTCCACGTCGTACCCCGCGAAGAGCGGGACCACGGCCAGACCCTGCATAGCCATGCCGAGGTTGGAGCGGATCATCGTGGACAGGCGGTTGGCCTTGCCCTCCAGGGAGAGCTGGGCGCCCTCCACCTTCTCGAAGTGCTCCAGCTCGAGCTGGAACAGCTTCACCATCTCCACGGCCAGGCCCGCCGTGCCGGCGATGCCCACCGCGGAGTACTCGTCCGCGGGGAACACCTTCTCGATGTCCCGCTGGGCGATCACATTGCCCATGGTCGCCCGCCGGTCACCGGCGAGCACCACGCCGCCGGGGAAGGTGACGGCCACGATCGTCGTGCCGTGCGGGGCCTCGATGACTCCCTGGGTGGGAGGCAGCTGCCGCCTGCCGGGCAGGATCTCCGGCTGGTGCTCGGAGAGGAAGTCCATGAAGGACGAGGACCCGGGCGTCAGGAAGGCAGCCGGCAGACGCCCGGTGCTACGAGTGTTGGCTTCCACGCGTTTCCTTCCACGTGAGACTGCGGCCCCGCCTGGATCAGCCGAGCCGATCATCAAATCCGTGCACGGACCCTACCCGCACCGGGGCCGGTCATCCGCCCCGGTGCCCGCCCGGTGCCGGCGTACCCGCCGGGGGCCGGCACCGGGTGGTGCGCCGGGTGTTACTCGCCGCCCTTTTGCACGAAGGACCGCACGAAGTCCTCGGCGTTGGACTCGAGGACGTCGTCGATCTCGTCCAGGACGTCGTCCACGTCGTCGCTCAGCTTCTCCTGGCGCTCCTTGAGGTCCTCCGAGCCCTGCGCGTCCTGCGCCTGCTCCTCGACCTCCTCCGTGGAGCGCGTCGCCTTCTGCTGGCCGCCGCCGGTGTCCTTGGTCGCCATTACCCTCACCCCGCTCAGTTCGGTTCGCCCGACATGGTCGGCATTCCTGCCGATCGGTGATGATCAGACCCTACTCGCCGGGTCCGACATCGGCCCCGCGATCGGATCATTCCCCCGCACCGCGGTTTCCACCCCGCCCGAAGTGATCGGCCGGGCGGGCCGCTCATCCGCCCGACAACACCTTGACCAGGTCCTCGGCGGTGCGGCAGCGGTCGAGCAGCTCCTTGACGTGATTACGCGTTCCGCGAAGCGGTTCCAGCGTGGGTACCCGCTGCAGGGAGTCCCGACCCGGCAGATCGAAGATCACCGAGTCCCAGGAGGCGGCGGCCACGTCGTCGGCGTACTGCTCCAGGCACCGGCCGCGGAAGTAGGCCCGCGTGTCCTCCGGAGGCTGCGTCCGGGCCCGCTCCACCTCGCCCTCGTCCAGCAAGCGCTTGATCCGCCCGCGGGCCGCCAGACGGTTGTACAGCCCCTTCTCGGCGCGCACGTCGGCGTACTGCAGGTCCACGAGGTGCAGCCGGGCGGCGTCCCAGTCCAGGCCGTCGCGGCGCCGGTAGCCCTCCATGAGCTCCCGCTTGGCGACCCAGTCGAGCTCGCCGGCCAGGCTCATGGGGTCGTTCTCCAGCCGGTTCAGGGTGTCCTCCCAGCGCGTGAGGACGTCCTTGGTCTGCTCGTCCGCGTCGGCCCCGTAGCGCTCCTCCACGTACTTGCGGGCCAGCTCGTAGTACTCCATCTGGAGCTGTACCGCGGTGAGCGTGCGGCCGCTGCGGAGGGTGACGAGGTGCTGCAGCGTCGGGTCGTGGGAGACCTGGTGCAGAGTGCGTACCGGCTGGTCGACGGCCAGGTCGACGGCGATGAAGCCGTCCTCGATCATGGAGAGAACCAGAGCCGTGGTGCCGAGCTTCAGGTACGTCGAGATCTCCGACAGGTTCGCGTCGCCGATGATCACGTGCAGCCGGCGGTACTTCTCGGCGTCGGCGTGCGGCTCGTCGCGGGTGTTGATGAGGGGGCGCTTGAGCGTCGTCTCCAGGCCCACCTCCACCTCGAAGTAGTCCGCGCGCTGGCTGAGCTGGAAGCCGTGCTCGTGACCGTCCTGTCCGATGCCCACGCGGCCGGCACCGGTGACCACCTGGCGGGAGACGAAGAAGGGCGTCAGGTGGCGCACGATGTCCGAGAAGGGGGTCTCCCGCTTCATCAGGTAGTTCTCGTGCGTGCCGTAGGAGGCGCCCTTGTTGTCGGTGTTGTTCTTGTAGAGGTGGATCGGCTGGGCGCCGGGGAGCTGGGCTGCCCGTTCGGCGGCCTCGGCCATGATCCGTTCACCGGCCTTGTCCCACAGCACGGCGTCGCGCGGATTGGTCACCTCGGGGGCGCTGTACTCGGGGTGGGCGTGGTCGACGTAGAGGCGCGCGCCGTTGGTGAGGATCACATTGGCCAGGCCGATGTCCTCGTCGGTGAGCTGGGTGGAGTCGGCGGCCTCGCGGGCGAGGTCGAAGCCCCGCGCGTCCCGCAGCGGATTCTCCTCCTCGAAGTCCCAGCGGGCCCGGCGGGCCCGGTGCATCGCCGCCGCGTAGGCGTTGACGATCTGGGACGAGGTGAGCATGGCATTGGCGTTGGGGTGACCGGGGACGGAGATCCCGTACTCCGTCTCGATGCCCATTACTCGCCGTACGGTCATGCGGCCCTCCTAGCCCGGCGGCGCCCTCGGTCGGGGGCGGCGCTCAAGTACCGCTGGTGCTCCGGTGCGCGTGCGGTGCCCGTCCCCGCACGGCGCGACGCGGCGGTACGAAAGAGCCTAGAACGCCTCTGCGCTGGGGGGGAGATCATTTGCGTCATTGGTGGTCCGACCGTGGCCGGTAAAGCAATCGGCTGCGGGTACCCGCCGTGGGCACCCGCAGCCTCTTTTTGTGCTACAGGTACTGCCCGGTGTTGGCCACGGTGTCGATGGAGCGGCCGGTGTCGGAACCCTGCTTCCCGGTGATGAGCGTACGGATGTACACGATCCGCTCGCCCTTCTTTCCGGAGATGCGGGCCCAGTCGTCCGGATTCGTGGTGTTGGGCAGGTCCTCGTTCTCCTTGAACTCGTCCACGCATGCCTGGAGGAGATGGGAGACGCGGAGACCCTTCTGGTTCTTCTCCAGGAAGTCCTTGATCGCCATTTTCTTGGCGCGCCCGACGATGTTCTCGATCATGGCGCCGGAGTTGAAGTCCTTGAAGTAGAGGACTTCCTTGTCTCCATTGGCGTAAGTGACTTCCAGGAAGCGGTTCTCCTCGGATTCGGCGTACATGTGCTCGACCGCGGTCTGGATCATTCCTTGGACCGTGGACGACTTGTCGCCGCTGTGCTCGGCGACGTCGTCGCCGTGCAGCGGGAGGCGCTCGGTGAGGTACTTGCCGAAGATGTCCTTGGCCGCCTCGGCGTCAGGACGCTCGATCTTGATCTTCACGTCGAGCCGGCCGGGCCGCAGGATCGCGGGGTCGATCATGTCCTCACGGTTGGAGGCGCCGATCACGACCACGTTCTGCAGACCCTCCACGCCGTCGATCTCGGCGAGGAGCTGCGGGACGATGGTGTTCTCCACGTCCGAGCTGACACCGGAGCCGCGGGTGCGGAAGAGGGACTCCATCTCGTCGAAGAAGACGATGACGGGCGTGCCCTCGCTGGCCTTCTCACGGGCCCGCTGGAAGACCAGTCGGATCTGCCGCTCGGTCTCACCGACGTACTTGTTGAGGAGCTCGGGGCCCTTGATGTTGAGGAAGAAGCTCTTGCCCGCGGCCTGGCCGGTGACCTCGGCGACCTTCTTGGCCAGCGAGTTGGCCACCGCCTTGGCGATGAGCGTCTTGCCGCATCCGGGCGGCCCGTAGAGCAGCACACCCTTGGGCGGCCGCAGTTCGTGCTCCCTGAACAGGTCGGGATAGAGATAGGGCAGTTCGACCGCGTCCCGGATGGCCTCGATCTGGCCGCCGAGACCGCCGATCTGCTCGTAGCCGATGTCGGGGACCTCTTCGAGGACGAGCTCCTCGACCTCGCTCTTGGGAACGACCTCGTAGACGTATCCGGAACGGGGCTCCATCAGCAGGGCGTCGCCGGGACGGATGGTGATGTCCAGCAGCGGCTCGGCGAGCCTCACCACCCGCTCCTCGTCGGTGTGCCCGATCACCAGGGCCCGCTCACCGTCCTCGAGGATCTCCTTGAGGGTGACGATGTCCCCGACGCTCTCGAACTCCATGGCGTCGACCACGTTGAGAGCTTCGTTGAGCATCACTTCCTGGCCGCGCCTGAGTCCGTCGAGCTCCACCGAGGGGCTGACGTTGACGCGGAGCTTGCGGCCGCCGGTGAAGATGTCGGCGGTGCCGTCCTCATTGGCCTGCAGGAAGACACCGAAGCCGGCCGGCGGCTGGGCGAGCCGGTCGACCTCCTCCTTGAGGGCGACGATCTGGTCGCGGGCCTCGCGGAGCGTATTGGCGAGTCGTTCGTTCTGGGCGGACACGCCGGCCAGGTTGGTCTGCAGCTCGACAATCCGCTCCTCGAGAATCCTCGTGTGTCGCGGAGAATCGGCGAGCTTGCGTCGCAGGACGGCGATCTCCTGCTCAAGATAGGCGATCTGCCCGGCCGGGTCGTCGGACCCGCGTCCCGGGCGGATGCCGCGGTTCATGTCGTCGTCGTGGGCTGCCACGGTCCTCACCTCCTCCAAGGGGAGCTGGACGCTTCCAGACCCTACCTGGGTGGGTGTCGATTGAAACCCCTAGATCACAAAGACGGTCGGGGTGTGTCCGATCTTCACCCTTGCGCTCTCCCTCACGCCAGGGGAATACCCACCGAACGCGCAGGGGAAGCCGCCCCGGGTAGGGTCGACGTGTTCAACACCCGCCGGAGCTGGCCGGATTCCCGCCCGGCCCGGCACAGAAAGGGCAGGGAAGATGACCGTGCAGCAGGAGGCGACCGGCGGGGGCGAGGCGCTGGAGGTGTGGATCGACCAGGACCTGTGCACCGGCGACGGGATCTGTGCCCAGTACGCCCCGGAGGTCTTCGAGCTGGACATCGACGGCCTGGCCTACGTCAAGGACGGCGAGGACGAACTGCTGCAGGCCAGGGGCGCGACGACGCCCGTGCCGCTGCCCTTGCTGACGGACGTGGTGGACTCGGCCAGGGAGTGCCCGGGCGAGTGCATCCATGTGCGCCGGGTTTCGGACAGGGTGGAGGTCTACGGGCCGGACGCCGTGGAGACCGCGGACGCCGGGTGACCCGGGCGTAGCGATACGTGACTTCTGTCTGTTTTCTCACATTGATGCGCCCGTGTCCGGTCCGTGGACGGGCGGTCGGAGACGGCCGGTGCCTCAGACCCGCTCGGTCGGCGCCGGAGTGGAACGCTCGAACACGCCGTTCTTCCACTGCCACTTGGCGTGCTCGGTGACGTCGGGGCAGCAACTGGGCACCTCGGACGAGGAGTAGCCGAGCAGGGTCGCGGCGACGGCCCCGTCGGCGACCGTGAAGTCGGTGACGGTGTCCCGGTCCTTCGGGTTCACGAGGGTGGCGACCACGCGCGGACGGCTGTCGCCGGCGCCCTGGGTGAGGACGTAGACGCCGTCGGGCGGTGTCCCCATGCCCGACTCGCAGTGGACGACGGCGGTCGTCTCGGGCCGCCCGTCCCCGTCCAGGTCCCCGCCGGCCTTCTTCGCGACGACGAGCTTGTCGGGGCCGCAGTCGAGAGGGAAGGCGGCCTCGGCGGGGTCGGGGGCCGGGGCGGTGACGGGGGCGGCCTTCGCGGCCGTGTGGGAGGTCTGGGCCGCCGTCGCATGGCCGGGCTGCAACACGGCGGAGAGGGCGATCACGCCCGCCAGGGCCGTGGCCGTGGCGACCCAGTGGATCGGGCGGGTGGTGGCGTGAGCCAGTTCCGGGACGGCGGATTGCTGCACGAGGACGGCGTCTCCTGTGAGGGCTGAGCCGGCGGGGGTGCTCGGCATCGTGCCACACGTCACAGTCCCGGGGAACGGCGGGGTCCGGATTTTCCCCGGCGCCACGGGGCGGGCGCGGCCGCGGCGGCCGTCAACGGTGAAGGGCCGTGGCCGAGTTCCCCGGTGTGTCGGGGAACTCGGCCACGGCCCTTGTGCGTTGTACGCGGCGCCGGGCCGCCCGGGGCGGTCCGGCGGCCGGGGTCAGCGGCCGGCGGTGCCTCCGTCGGCGTTCGGGCCGGCGTAGTCCTCGCCGTAGGCGCCCTTCGCGGGGCGGCGGCGACGCATGGGCGGCTCGACGCCGTCGGCGAGGCGGCGGGCGGTGAGCAGGAACCCGGTGTGGCCGATCATGCGGTGGTCCGGACGGACGGCGAGGCCCTCGATGTGCCAGTTGCGGATCATCGTCTCCCAGGCGGTCGGCTCGTTGAAGCAGCCGATCTCGCGGATGGACTCCACGGTCCGCGCGAGCTGGGTGGTGGTGGCCACGTAGGCGCAGAGGATGCCGCCGGGCACGAGCGCCTTGGAGACGGCCTCCAGGCACTCCCAGGGGGCGAGCATGTCGAGGATGACGCGGTCGACGTCGGTGTCGGACAGGTTGTCCTGGAGGTCACCGACGGTGAGCTGCCAGGCGGGGTGGGGGCCGCCGAAGTAGCGCTCCACGTTGCCCTGGGCGATCTCGGCGAAGTCCGCGCGGCGCTCGTAGCTGTGCAGCATGCCCTGGTCGCCGATGGCGCGCAGCAGGAAGCTGCTGAGCGAGCCGGAGCCCACGCCCGCCTCCACGACGCGGGCGCCGGGGAAGATGTCGGCGAAGGCCAGGATCTGCCCCGCGTCCTTGGGGTAGACGACGGCGGCCCCGCGGGGCATGGACAGGACGTAGTCGGGGAGCAGGGGGCGCAGCGCGAGGTAGGCGACGTTCCCGGTGGTACGGACGACGCTCCCTTCGGGGGCGCCGATCAGTTCGTCGTGCGGGAAGGAACCCTTGTGGGTGTGGAAGTTCTTCCCGGCTTCGAGCGTGAACGTGTAGTGGCGACCCTTGGGGTCGGTCAGCTGTACCTGGTCCCCGACTTTGAAGGGCCCGCGACGGCGGGCGGCACCGGTCGGTTCGGACATGTGCCCAGCCTAGCCTCTGTCGGGGACTGCCCGTGACGGGGCCGCCGTCGCACGGGGTGCGGCCGGGACGGCGGGCGCGGTCGGGACGGGGACCGGGACGCGGGCGCGGTCGGAAGGGCAGTCGAAACGGGCGCGGTCAGGACGGCCGGGCCATCGCCCGCACGAAGGCGCGTTCGACGTCGGCCGCCGACAGGACGCCGTAGATCGCGCCGGTGTCCTCCACGACGAGGTATTCCGTGGCGGGAGTGGCCCGCAGGACGTCGAGCAGTTCCTCCCCCGAGAGCTCGGCGGAGACCCGCATGCCCTCGGTGAGGTCCTGGGCGAGCCCGCTGACCGCGACCCAGGGGCGGCGGTGCTCCGGCACGCCGACGATGGCGGCCTCACGCACCAGGGAGAGCGGCTCGCCCTCGGCGTCGACGACGACGAGGGCACGGGCGCCGACCTCGTTGGCACGGCGCAGCGCCTCGGAGAGCGGGGTGTCGGTCTCGACGGGGACGGCCCGCCGGGTGAGGGCACGGGCGCGCAGTTCGGGCAGGTGTTCGCGCAGCCGGGCCATGCGCAGGCTGTTGCCGGCGCCGGTCCAGATGATCGCGGCGAGGATGGCCGCGAGCAGTGCGTCGGTGACCGTGTCCATGCCGCCGATGTCCTCGGGATCGCCGCCCAGGGCGCCGGTCTGGGTGAGCAGCGGCAGCCCGATCAGGACGGCGATGGCGAGCGCGCGGCCGACCCAGGCGGCGGCGACGGTGCCGCTCATGGGAGTGCCGGTGATCTTCCAGACGACGGCGCGGAGCATGCGGCCGCCGTCGAGCGGGAGGCCGGGCAGCAGGTTGAAGGCGGCGACGATCAGGTTGGAGATCATCAGCCCGGCGAGCAGGACCCCGGGGACCGTGCCGGGCTCGACGGGGCTCATCGCGAGGTAGAAGACGCCGGCCAGGACCAGGGAGAGCAGCGGGCCGACGAAGGCGAGGACGAACTCCCGGCCGGGCGTCTCGGCCTCCTTCTCGATCTCCGAGACGCCGCCGAAGAACTGGAGCTGGATGCGGCGGACGGGGAGCTTGAAGCGGAGCGCGGCCACGGTGTGCGCGAGTTCGTGGACGAGGACGGAGGCGTAGAAGGCGACCGCGAAGAAGAGGGAGACGAGGTAGCGGGCGGCGCCGAGCTCGGGCAGGACGCGGTCGAGCTGTCCGCCGAAGACCCAGGTGATCAGGGCGGCGACGAGGAACCAGCTCGGGGCGACGTAGACGGGCACGCCGAAGGGGCGGCCCATGAGCAGTCCGCCCCCGGGGTCCTTGGGCCGGCGCGGCCCGCGGGGACCGCCGACGCCCGTTCCCGCTCCCCCGCCGGTGTTGCCGGACGAGGCCTCGGTGCGCCCGCGGGGGGCGGCGGGGGCGCGGCCCGCCGGGGGGTCGGGAGTGCCGGACGGGTCGGGGGTGCCGGACACGCCGGGGCTGACGGAGCCGTCGGAGCTGCCCGAGCTGTCCGAGGCGTCGGACGGCTTCGCGCCGGTGTCCCGGCCGTGCGCGTCCTCGGCCGGGGCCTGCTCCTCCGGGGCCGGCCCGGAACCGGTGGTGTCCGGGGTCGCCTCGGGGTGGGAGGGGTCGGTGCGGGGCGGCTGCCCCTCGTGGCGATCGGTCGCCCGGTCGTTGCCGGAGCGCGGCTGCCCGCTCCCGCCGCTCTCGTCCACGGTGTCCCCTTGTTCGAAGCGTCTCCCGGTCCCGGTGGTGACCGGGAGGGAGGGTCCGGTGTCGATGGTATGCGGCCCTCACGCGGTGTTCCGCCCCGGCACCCCCTCAGTCTGTCAGTGGTGGGCCGTATGGTCTGTGGGCATGGAGACCAGCACGGAGGGCGGCGCGGCGGCGCCGGCCGGCACGGAACCGGCGGAGACGACGACGCGGGCGGGCTCGGTGGCGGAGTCCGCCGTACCGGCGGCCGGTGCGACCACGCCCGGGACCACGCCGGCTCCCGTCATACCCGCCCAGGCCCCCGCCCCGGCCCCCGCCCCGGCCGCTGCCCCGGCCGCCTCGCGGCGGGCGCCCGCGCGGCCGACCTCGCTCTCGCCCTCCCGGGCCGGTGACTTCATGCAGTGCCCGCTGCTGTACCGCTTCCGGGTGATCGACCGGCTCCCGGAGAAGCCGAGTCCCGCGGCGACCCGCGGCACCCTGGTGCACGCGGTGCTCGAGCGGCTGTTCGACGCACCGGCCGCCGAGCGCACCGCCCCGCGGGCCCGGTCGCTCGTCCCCGGCCAGTGGGACCGGCTGCTGAAGAACCGCCCGGAACTCGCGGAGCTGTTCGCCGACGACGAGGACGGCAGCCGGCTGGCGGGCTGGCTGGAGGAGGCCGGGCAACTGGTCGAACGCTGGTTCGCCCTGGAGGACCCGACGCGGCTCGAGCCCGTCGAACGGGAGATGTTCGTCCAGACCCGGCTGGAGTCGGGGCTCACCCTGCGCGGCATCATCGACCGGGTGGACGTGGCGCCGACGGGCGAGGTGCGCATCGTCGACTACAAGACGGGCAAGGCCCCGCGGCCCGAGTACGCCGAGGGCGCCCTGTTCCAGATGAAGTTCTACGCCCTGGTGATCTGGCGGCTGAAGAAGGTCGTCCCGCGCCGGCTCCAGCTCGTCTACCTGGGCAGCGGCGACGTGGTGACGTACGACCCGGTGATCGAGGACCTGCAGGGGGTCGAGCGGAAGCTCCTGGCCCTCTGGGAGGCGATCAGAACCGCCACGGAGACGGGCGACTGGCGGCCGCGGCCCACCAAGTTGTGCGGCTGGTGCGACCACCAGGAGTTCTGCCCGGAGTTCGACGGCACGCCCCCGCCCTACCCGCTGCCCCTGGCGCTGCCCTTCGGGGCGGCCGGTTCCGAGGAGGACACGCAGGGCAGAATGGGGCCGCAATAGCCTACCGAGGGAGTTCCACGTGGCCGTTCGCGTCCTACTGGTCGACGACCAACCGCTCTTGCGCACCGGGTTCCGGATGATCCTGGAGGCCGAGCAGGACCTCGCGGTCGTCGGTGAGGCCGGGGACGGCCTCCAGGCCCTCGACCAGGTGCGGGCGCTGCAGCCCGACGTGGTGCTGATGGACATTCGCATGCCGCGCATGGACGGGGTGGAGGCGACCCGTCAGATCACCGGGCCCGGCCGGGACGGACCGGCCAAGGTGCTGGTGCTGACCACCTTCGACCTCGACGAGTACGTGGTGGAGGCGCTGCGCGCCGGCGCGAGCGGCTTCCTCCTCAAGGACGCCCCGGCCAACGAACTGGTGCAGGCGATCCGGGTGGTCGCGGCCGGGGAGGCGATGCTGGCTCCCAGCATCACCCGCCGGCTGCTGGACAAGTACGCCACGCATCTGCCCTCGGGGGACGAGCCGGTCCCCGACACCCTGCACACGCTGACCGACCGTGAGGTCGAGGTGCTGAAGCTGGTGGCGCGCGGACTGTCGAACGCGGAGATCGCCGCGGACCTGTTCGTCAGCGAGACGACGGTGAAGACCCACGTCGGGCACGTGCTCACCAAGCTGGGGCTGCGCGACCGGGTGCAGGCGGCGGTGTACGCCTACGAGAGCGGGCTGGTGCGGCCCGGCGCGCAGTAGCCGCGTCCGTCCGCGTCCCCCTCTCGGGCCGTGGCAGCGGGATGCGCGAAGGGCGCCCCTCCGAAGTGGAGGGGCGCCCTTCGCGCATCCGGCCCGGGGGGCCGTCGGGTCAGCTGCTCACGCCTCGGCCCAGCTCCCAGAGCTGGAGGGTCGAGGAGGAGTTGATGGCCCATTCGGAGCCCGTGATGTTGTCGCGGGCGGCGATGTACTGCTTGCCCTGCCACAGCGGCAGCAGCGGGACGTCGTCGGCGATCTTGTTCTGGATCGCGCCGAGGTCCTTGGACGCGCTCAGCCGGTCGGCCTCACGACGCGAGCGCGGGAGGAGCTGGTTGCGTATCTCGGTGCTCACGTACGGCGAGTTGAGGGTGTTGTCCTTGTCCAGGAACGGCGCCAGGTAGTTGTCGGCGTCCGGGAAGTCGGGGAACCAGCCCATGCCGTAGACGTCGAACTTGCCCGACTGCTCGAGCTTCTTGTAGTCGTCCCACGGGGTGCCCTTGATGGACACGTCGAACAGACCACTGGCGTTGAGCTGCTTCTGCAGGACCTCGAATTCCTTCTTGGTCGCCGCACCGTAGTGGTCGGTCGTGTAGTGCATCGTCAGCTTGACCGGCGTGGTGATGCCCGCCTTGGTCATCAGGTTGCGGGCCTTGCTGACGCTGGGGTCGCCGTACTTGTTGAGGAAGGCGTTGTTGTGGCCGGTGACGGTCGCCGCGACCATCGAGTACAGCGGCTCGGCCTGGCTGCCGTAGACCTCGGAGACGAGCTGACCGCGGTTGATGATCTGGGCCATCGCCTCGCGCACGGCCGTGTTCTTGACCGTGTCGGCCTCGGTGTTGAAGCCGAGGTAGCGCACCTCGAGACCGGGCATCTCGACGAGGTCGATGTCGCCGTTGGTCTTGGCGGACAGCTTGTCGATCTGCTCCGGCGTCATGGCACGGGTCATGACGTCGATGTCGCCCTTGGCCAGCGCGTCGCCCATGGAGTCCGCGTCGGGGAAGGTCTTCAGCTCGACCTTGTCGTTCTTGAGCTTCAGCATCCCCTTGTAGTGGGGATTCTTGGTGAAGACCGCCTTGACGATCGAGTCGTTCTTCACCTCGGCCTTCATGGTGTACGGGCCGGAGGCGTCGATCGAGAAGCCCTCGCGCAGCTTGTCCTTCTCGTAGTCCTTGGGGTTGAGGATCCCCGCGACCGGAGTGGACAGCTTGAACGGGAAGGTGGCGTCGGCCGTCTTGAGGTGGAAGATCACCTCGCGGTCGCCCTTGGTCTCGATGGTGTCGATCGTGGACAGCAGCGCGAAGACGCCCTCGGGGTCCTTGATCGTCAGCGCTCGCTCCATGGAGAACTTGACGTCGTCGGCCGTGACCGGGGAACCGTCCGAGAACTGCAGGTCCTTGCGCAGCGTGCACGCGTACCGCTCGTTGCCGGAATCGGTGAAGCCGCAGCTCTCGGCGGCGTCCGGCTGCGGAGCCCCGTCACCCTTGGGGTAGGCCATCAGCGTCTGCACGGTCTGCCGCAGGATGTTCCACGTGCCCACGTCGTAGGCGTACGCCGGGTCCATGGGCGCGGGCTTGTTCTTGTTCTGACTGAACGCGTCCGTGGTGCCGACGACGATCGCGTCGCCGCCGCTGCTCCCACTGTCGGAACCACCGCAGGCGGCGAGCACAGGAGCGAGCAGGCCGACGAGGGCCGGCAGCACCAGAGTCTTGCGGTTCATGCTCGAGATTCTCCAGAGCGGTCGAGTCCGTGTACCCGGCATGCAGGGGTGTCGCGGCGGATCACGGGGGTAGTGACGGTGTTTACCGCGATGAGATTAGTAGGCGCCGCCTCAGGGACTCGCAGCCGCCGGAGCCGGGACCCCATCACGGAGCGAAACCGGGTGCGGACACACCGAAAACCCGACAGGGGGAGGATTAGCGCAGCGTCCCACCAAACGGGACACAAGGGCGCGCCCCGGCGCCCCGAAATGGGGTGAACAGCACAGGCGCAGCCCGCTGTCGACCCCCGCGCACGTGGCGAACGTCACATCCGGGGCCGTAGGGGCGGGGACCGGAATCCGGTCGTCCGGCGCGAAAAATTGGCGGGAAGGAGGCGGGGGGACGGCTCTCGTGCGGGCGTCGGGGGCTGTTCGCGCCGACCTGGTCCGTCCCTTCGGCTCACCTCGCGCCGGACGGGCCGTCCCTCCTCATCAGACCGTGCAGAAAGGGCAGGTCGACCTCTTCCAGGGAGGTGACGATCGTGCGCCGGCGGGCGGGCGCGATGGGCGTCACGGACGGGACGGCGACGACACGGCACCCGGCGGCCTCGGCGGAGGCCACGCCGGTCGCGGTGTCCTCGACGACGGCGCACCGCTCGGGCCGCGCGCCGAGCCCGGAGGCGGCCAGCAGGTAGGGGTCGGGGAACGGCTTGGTCCGGTCGACCTCGTCGCCGGCGACGGTCAGGGCGAAGTACTGCGGCCCGAGGGCGGCCAGGACGCGGTCGATGATGCGCCGGTGGGAGGCGGAGACCAGGGCGGTGGGGATGTCGTGCGCGGCGAGCTCGGCGAGCAGCCGGGCGGCGCCGGGCATCAGCGGCAGGGCGCTGTCGATGCGGTCCTCGAAGCCGTCGTTGAGCAGCACGGTGAGTTCGGCGAGGGTGATGTCCGCGCCGGTGGCCTCGATGAGGAAGCCCGCGCTGCGGGTCATGGGGCCGCCGACCACGACCTCGCGCCAGTCGTCCTTGAGGGAGTGGCCGAGACCGGCGAAGACGTCTCTCTCGACGTCCCACCAGAAGCCCTCGGTGTCCACCAGGGTGCCGTCCATGTCGAGGAGGACGGCCTGCAGGGACGAGCCCTCCGCCGAGTGGGTTCCGAGCGCGGGGACGGTTGTCGTCATCCGACGCACCTCCTTGGGGGACGAGCAGGCCGGTTCCCGAAGAGGAACCGGCCTGCGGTGGACCGACCAGTGTACGTCCTGGCCGTCCGGAGTGCGTCTCGGAGCGTGTGGCGCCCGTGCGCGGTGCGTCACCGGGCGTTGAAGTACTTGGCCTCCGGGTGGTGGATGACGATGGCGTCGGTGGACTGCTCGGGGTGGAGCTGGAACTCCTCGGACAGGTGGACGCCGATCCGCTCCGGCTGCAGCAGCTCGGCGATCTTGGCGCGGTCCTCCAGGTCGGGGCAGGCACCGTAGCCGAGCGAGAACCGGGCGCCGCGGTACTTGAGGGCGAACATGTCCTCCATGGCCGCGGGGTCCTCGCCGGCGTAGCCGAGTTCACCGCGGACGCGGGCGTGCCAGTACTCGGCGAGGGCCTCGGCGAGCTGGACGGACAGTCCGTGCAGTTCGAGGTAGTCGCGGTAGGCGTTGGCCTCGAACAGCTTCGCCGTCTCCGCGCCGATCCTGGAGCCGACGGTGACGACCTGGAAGCCGACGACGTCGACCTCCCCGGACTCCTCGGGCCGGAAGAAGTCGGCGAGGCACAGCCGGCGTCCGCGGCGCTGGCGCGGGAAGGTGAAGCGGGTGCGCTCGTTGCCGTCCTCGTCCAGGACGATGAGGTCGTCGTCCTTGGAGACGCACGGGAAGTAGCCGTAGACCACGGCGGCTTCGAGCAGGTTGTCGGTCTGGAGCCGGTCGAGGAGCCCGCGCAGCCGGGGCCTGCCCTCACGCTCCACGAGTTCCTCGTAGGTGGGTCCTTCGCCGGAGCGGGCCTGCTTCAGCCCCCACTGCCCCTTGAACAGGGCGCCCTCGTCGAGCCAGCCCGCGTACTCCTTGAGCTGGATGCCCTTGATGACGCGGGATCCGCGGAAGGGGGGTTCGGGCACCGGGTTGTCGGTGGCGACGTCGGAGCGGACGGCACCCTCCTCGGGGCGGTCCTCGATCTCGACGGTGGCCGCCCGCACCCGGCGCTGCCTCAGTTCGGGCAGCTTCGCCCCGGGCACGCCGCGCTTGACGCCGATGAGGGCGTCCATGAGGCGCAGCCCCTCGAAGGCGTCACGGGCGTAGCGGACCTCGCCCTCGTAGATCTCGTGCAGGTCCTGCTCGACGTAGGCCCGGGTCAGGGCGGCTCCGCCGAGGATGACCGGGAAGTCGGTGGCCATCCCGCGCTGGTTGAGCTCCTCCAGGTTCTCCTTCATGATCACCGTGGACTTGACGAGCAGTCCGGACATCCCGATGACGTCGGCCTTGTGCTCCTCGGCCGCCTCCAGGATCGCGGAGACGGGCTGCTTGATGCCGAGGTTGACGACGTTGTAGCCGTTGTTGGACAGGATGATGTCGACGAGGTTCTTGCCGATGTCGTGGACGTCGCCGCGGACGGTGGCGAGCACGATGGTGCCCTTGCCGGCCTCGTCGGACTTCTCCATGTGCGGTTCGAGGTGGGCGACGGCGGTCTTCATGACCTCGGCGGACTGCAGCACGAACGGGAGCTGCATCTGCCCGGACCCGAAGAGTTCGCCGACGACCTTCATGCCGTCCAGCAGGGTCTCGTTGACGATCGCCAGGGCGGGCCGGCTCTCCAGGGCCTCGTCGAGGTCGGCCTCCAGGCCGTTCTTCTCGCCGTCGATGATGCGCCGCTTGAGGCGCTCGTCCAGCGGCAGGGCGGCCAGTTCCTCGGCCTTGCCGGCTTTCAGGGACTTGGCGGTGGCGCCCTCGAAGAGCTGCATCAGCTTCTGCAGCGGGTCGTAGCCCTCGCGGCGGCGGTCGTGGATGAGGTCGAGGGCGGTGGTGACCTGCTCCTCGTCGAAGCGGGCGATGGGGAGGATCTTGGAGGCGTGGACGATCGCCGAGTCCAGGCCGGCCTTGACGCACTCGTCGAGGAAGACGGAGTTGAGCAGGATGCGGGCGGCCGGGTTGAGGCCGAAGGAGATGTTGGACAGGCCGAGGGTGGTCTGCACCTTCGGGTGCCGCTCCTTGAGCCGGCGGATGCCCTCGATGGTGGCCAGGCCGTCCTTGCGGGATTCCTCCTGCCCGGTGCAGATGGTGAAGGTCAGACAGTCGACGAGGATGTCCTCCTCGTGGATGCCCCAGTTGCCGGTCAGGTCCTCGATCAGGCGTTCGGCGATCTCGACCTTCTTCTCGGCGGTGCGGGCCTGGCCCTCCTCGTCGATGGTCAGGGCGATGAGTGCCGCCCCGTGCTCCTTGGCCAGGGCGGTGACCTTGGCGAAGCGCGACTCGGGTCCGGCGCCGTCCTCGTAGTTGACGGAGTTGATGACCGCGCGGCCGCCGAGCATCTCGAGGCCGGCCCGCAGGACGTCGACCTCGGTGGAGTCCAGCACGATCGGCAGGGTGGAGGCGGTGGCGAAGCGCCCGGCCAGCTCCCGCATGTCGGCGACGCCGTCGCGGCCCACGTAGTCGACGCAGAGGTCGAGCATGTGGGCGCCTTCGCGGATCTGGTCCCGGGCCATCTCCACACAGTCGTCCCAGCGGCCCTCCAGCATGGCGTCGCGGAACTTCTTCGAACCATTGGCGTTGGTGCGCTCCCCGATGGCGAGGTAGGCGGTGTCCTGGCGGAAGGGCACGGTCTGGTACAGCGAGGCGGCGCCGGGCTCGGGCTGCGGGCTGCGCTCGGCCGGGGTGGTCTCCCGGACCCGCTCGACGACCTGGCGCAGGTGCTCGGGGGTGGTGCCGCAGCAGCCGCCGATCAGGGACAGGCCGTAGTCCTGGACGAAGGTCTCCTGCGCGTCGGCGAGCCCCTCGGCGTCCAGCGGGAAGTGCGCGCCGTCCTTGGTGAGCACCGGCAGACCCGCGTTCGGCATGCACAGCAGCGGGATGCGGGAGTGCCGGGTGAGGTAGCGCAGGTGCTCGCTCATCTCGGCGGGGCCGGTGGAGCAGTTCAGGCCGATCATGTCGATGCCGAGCGGCTCCAGCGCGGTGAGCGCGGCGCCGATCTCGGAGCCGAGCAGCATGGTGCCGGTGGTCTCGAACGCCATGGAGACCAGCAGCGGGACCTCGGTGCCGGTGGCGGCCATGGCGCGGCGGGCGCCGAGGACGGAGGCCTTGGTCTGCAGCAGGTCCTGGGTGGTCTCGACGATGAGGGCGTCGGCGCCGCCCGCCAGCAGGCCCTCGGCGTTGGCCTGGTAGCCGTCGCGGATGGTGGTGTAGCCGACGTGGCCGAGGGTGGGCAGCTTGGTGCCGGGGCCGATGGAGCCGAGGACCCAGCGCTGGCGGCCGTCGCGGGCACCGTGCTCGTCGGCGACCTCGCGGGCGATGCGGGCGCCGGCCTCGGAGAGCTCGTGCACCCGGTCGGCGATCTCGTACTCGGTGGCCGCGGTGTGGTTGGCGCCGAAGGTGTTGGTCTCGACGCAGTCGACGCCGACGGAGAAGTAGGCCTCGTGCACCGAACGGACGATGTCCGGGCGGGTGATGTTGAGGACCTCGTTGCAGCCCTCGAGGCCCTGGAAGTCCTCCAGCGTCGGGTCCTGGGCCTGGAGCATCGTGCCCATCGCTCCGTCGGCCACCACGACCCGCGTGGCGAGGGCCTCGCGGAGGGCGTCGGTGCGGGCCCGGGCATCGGCGGCGGGCGTGCCCCCGGGGCGCTCGGAGGGGGCGGACGAGGCGGACGGGTTCGGCGACGAGGCCATGGAAGATGCTCCCTGGAGTGCGACGGCTGTCGGCTTTGCGGCCTCCCTCGGAAGGCGCACCCGGTCAGGGTAGCCCTCGGCACGCCGTACGGTCAGAGGCGTCCACGGGGCGGACGGGTGTCCCCGCGGGGGCCGGCGCGTGGCATTCGGGCGGTTTCCGGCCGGAAATCGCCGTGCCCTCCCGTTGGCGGGAGGTCGGCGGGGACCGGTAGTGTTCGACAATGCCGAACGCGGTACTGGAGCCTCGGCCGGCGGACCGGCGGTCGACAGGGACGGAGGGCAGGACGGCGATGGCACGGAACATCCAGTCGCTCGAGCGGGCGGCCGCGATGCTGCGGCTGCTGGCGGGCGGCGAGCGACGGCTGGGCCTGTCGGACATCGCCTCCTCGCTGGGCCTGGCCAAGGGCACGGCCCACGGCATACTGCGCACGCTCCAGCAGGAGGGCTTCGTCGAGCAGGACGACGCCTCGGGCCGCTATCAGCTCGGCGCCGAACTGCTGCGCCTGGGCACCACCTACCTCGATGTGCACGAACTGCGGGCGCGGGCGCTGGTGTGGACGGACGACCTGGCCCGCTCCAGCGGCGAGAGCGTCTACCTGGGCGTGCTGCACCAGCAGGGCGTGCTGATCGTGCACCACGTCTTCCGGCCCGACGACAGCCGGCAGGTGCTGGAGATCGGGGCGATGCAGCCCCTGCACTCCACGGCCCTGGGCAAGGTGCTCTCCGCCTACGACCCGGTGGCCCACAGCGAGGCCCTGGAGGCCGACCGCAAGGCCTTCACCGACCGCACGATCAGCGATCCGGGCCGGTTCGAGGAGGTACTCGACCTCACACGGGCCCGGGGGTACGCCGCGGACGTCGAGGAGACCTGGGAGGGCGTCGCCTCGATCGCCGCGCCCATCCACGACCGGCGGCGGATGCCGGTCGGCGCGGTCGGGATCACGGGGGCCGTGGAGCGGCTCTGCCACGAGGGCGAGATCCGGGCCGAGCTGATCGCCGCGGTGCGCGACTGCGCCCGCGCGGTCTCGCGGGACCTCGGCGCCAGCCGCTTCTGACGGCCCCCCTCCGCCCTCACGGCGCCCACCTCCTCCCCCCCCCCCCCCCCCCGCATCGCAACCCCTCGCGTCCCGGACCGGGGCCGTCAAAAGCGGCTCTTCGTCATGCCCGCGACAGCCCGGACGGTTCCCCGCGCCCGTGAACGGGCATGCCCTCTCGCGATCGATAAGCGGGCCCTCTCAATAACGATCGGGTTAGCGATAACCGAACTCTTGACTAGCCCGCACCCCGCGACGAGACTCGCGTCCATCGGTCGGCATTGTCGAACACTTACCGGCAATACGCGTTACAGTGTGACAATGCCATGGGCCGGCAAACGCCCTCACCCCTGAGGGCGCGGACCACCGGAGGGACCCGGGGTTCGCCTTCCCCTGGACGAAGGACAAAGGAGTCGCGGGTGTCCAGCTCCGACATCTTCATCGGCGAGACCATCGGTACCGCCATACTCATCCTGCTCGGCGCGGGCGTCTGCGCCGCCGTCACACTCAAGGCCTCCAAGGCCCGCAACGCCGGCTGGCTCGCCATCTCCTTCGGGTGGGGCTTCGCCGTGCTGACGGCCGTCTACATCTCCGGACCGCTCTCCGGTGCCCACCTGAACCCGGCCGTCACCCTCGCCATCGCGATCAAGGACAACGACTTCGGCGACCTCCCCGTCTACTGGGGCGGGCAGCTTCTCGGCGCCATGATCGGCGCCGCCCTCACCTGGATCGCGTACTACGGCCAGTTCCACGCGCACCTCACCGACCGCGAGATCGTCGGCGGCCCCGGGGCACAGGACACCCGGGCGAAGGCGGTCGAGGCGCAGGAGAACCAGGCCGGTCCGGTGCTCGGCGTCTTCTCCACCGGCCCCGAGGTCCGCAACCCGCTGATGAACGTCGCCACCGAGGTCATCGGCACCTTCGTGCTCTGCCTCGCCGTCCTCACCCAGGGACTGAACGCCGACGGCAAGGGGCTCGGCACCCTGGGCGCGCTGATCACCGCCCTGGTGGTCGTCTCCATCGGCCTGTCTCTCGGCGGCCCCACGGGGTACGCCATCAACCCGGCCCGTGACCTCGGTCCCCGCATCGTGCACGCCCTGCTCCCCCTCCCCAACAAGGGCGGCTCGGACTGGGGCTACGCCTGGGTCCCGGTGGTGGGTCCGCTGATCGGCGGTGCGATCGCTGCGGGCGTCTACAACGTCGCCTTTGCTTAGAGGAAACCCGGAAAAGCGCATCTCACGGAATCGCACGAAACTCCCAGGAGCACACAGTGACCGACGCACACACTGCCGGGCCGTTCATCGCCGCCATCGACCAGGGCACGACCTCCTCGCGCTGCATCGTCTTCGACCGGGACGGCCGCATCGTCTCCGTCGACCAGAAGGAGCACGAGCAGATCTTCCCCAAGCCGGGCTGGGTCGAGCACGACGCCACGGAGATCTGGACCAACGTCCAGGAGGTCGTCGCCGGCGCCGTCCAGAAGGCGGGCATCACGCGGGACGACATCAAGGCCATCGGCATCACCAACCAGCGCGAGACCACCGTGCTGTGGGACAAGAACACCGGTGAGCCGGTCCACAACGCGATCGTCTGGCAGGACACCCGCACCGACGCCCTGTGCCGGGAACTCGGCCGCAACGTCGGCCAGGACCGCTTCCGCCGCGAGACCGGTCTGCCCCTCGCCTCCTACTTCGCCGGACCCAAGGCCCGCTGGCTGCTCGACCACGTCGACGGGCTCAAGGAGCGCGCCGAACGCGGGGACATCCTCTTCGGTACGATGGACTCCTGGGTCATCTGGAACCTGACCGGCGGTGCGGACGGCGGCCGGCACGTCACGGACGTCACGAACGCCTCCCGCACCCTGCTGATGAACCTCCACACCATGGCGTGGGACGAGAAGATCGCCGAGTCCATCGGCGTTCCGACGGCGATGTTGCCCGAGATCCGCTCCTCGGCCGAGGTCTACGGCGAGATCAAGGGCGGCACCCTCGGTGACCTGCTGGGCGGCATTCCCGTCGCCTCCGCGCTGGGCGACCAGCAGGCGGCCCTGTTCGGACAGACCTGCTTCGCCGAGGGCGAGACGAAGTCCACCTACGGAACCGGCACCTTCATGGTGATGAACACCGGCGACAAGCTGATCAACTCCTACAGCGGACTTCTGACCACCGTCGGTTACAAGATCGGTGATCAGAAGACGGTGTACGCCCTGGAGGGCTCGATCGCCGTCACCGGCTCCCTGGTGCAGTGGATGCGCGACCAGATGGGCCTGATCTCCACCGCCGCCGAGATCGAGACCCTCGCGCTGACCGTCGAGGACAACGGCGGCGCCTACTTCGTGCCGGCCTTCTCGGGCCTGTTCGCCCCGTACTGGCGCTCCGACGCCCGCGGTGTGATCGCCGGCCTGACGCGGTACGTCACCAAGGCGCACCTCGCGCGCGCCGTCCTGGAGGCCACCGCCTGGCAGACGCGGGAGATCGCCGACGCCATGACCAAGGACTCGGGCGTGGAGCTCACCGCGCTCAAGGTCGACGGCGGCATGACCTCCAACAACCTGCTGATGCAGACCCTCGCCGACGTGCTGGACGCGCCCGTGGTGCGCCCGATGGTCGCCGAGACCACCTGCCTCGGTGCCGCCTACGCCGCCGGCCTGGCCGTCGGCTTCTGGAACAGCATCGACGACCTGCGCGCCAACTGGCGCCGGGCCGCCGAGTGGACCCCCCACATGGACGCGGACACCCGCGACCGTGAGTACAAGAACTGGCTCAAGGCCGTCGAGCGGACCATGGGCTGGCTCGAGGACGAGGAGTAAGTAGAGCCATGACCAGTCAGTCCACCCTGCAGTCCGTGCCCGCCCTCGGTACGCACCCGGCCACCGGCACGGGTCCGAGCCGGGCGGAGACCCGGGAGCAGCTCTCCAAGGCGACGTACGACCTCCTCGTGATCGGCGGCGGCATCCTGGGCATCTCCACCGCCTGGCACGCCGCGCAGTCCGGGCTCAGGGTGGCACTGGTCGACGCCGGCGACTTCGCCGGCGCCACCTCCTCCGCCTCCTCCAAGCTGCTCCACGGCGGTCTGCGCTATCTGCAGACCGGCGCCGTGAAGCTGGTCGCGGAGAACCACTTCGAGCGCCGCGCCGTCTCCCGCCAGGTGGCCCCCCACCTGGCGAACCCGCTCACGTTCTACCTGCCCGTGTACAAGGGCGGGCCGCACGGCGCGGCGAAGCTCGGCGCGGGCGTCTTCGCCTACTCCGCGCTCTCCGCCTTCGGCGACGGCGTGGGCCACCTGCTCAGCCCGGCCAAGGCCGCGCAGGACGTGCCCGAGCTGCGCACGGAGAACCTCAAGGCCGTCGCCGTCTACGGGGACGACCAGATGAACGACGCGCGCATGGCGCTGATGACGGTCCGTGCCGCCGTCGACTCCGGCGCCGTCGTGCTCAACCACGCCGAGGTGACCGGTCTGCGCTTCACCCGGGGCCGGGTCACCGGCGCCGAGCTGAAGGACCGGCTCTCCGGCGAGGAGTTCGGGGTCGACGCGCGCCTGGTGCTCAACGCCACCGGGCCCTGGGTCGACCACCTGCGCCGGATGGAGGACGCGGGGGCCGCGCCGTCCATCCGCCTGTCCAAGGGCGCGCACCTGGTGCTCAAGCGCACCTCCCCGTGGAAGGCGGCGCTCGCCACCCCCATCGACAAGTACCGCATCACCTTCGCCCTCCCCTGGGAGGACATGCTGCTGCTCGGCACCACCGACGAGGTGTACGAGGGCGACCCGGGCGAGGTCGCCGTCGACGAGAAGGACATCGCCCAGATCCTGGACGAGGCCGCGTTCTCCGTCCGCGACCAGCAGCTCGACCGTGACCTCATCACCTACTCCTTCGCCGGACTGCGGGTGCTGCCGGGCGGGCCCGGCGACACCGCCAAGGCCAAGCGGGAGACGGTGGTCACCGAGGGCAGGGGCGGCATGCTGTCCGTGGCGGGCGGCAAGTGGACCACGTTCCGGCACATCGGACGCACGGTGATGAAGAAGCTGGAGGCGCTGCCCGGCCATCCGCTGGGCGAGGACTTCGAGCCGATCGCCTCGCTGCCGAGGAAGCTCCCGCTGCCCGGCATAGCCAACCCGCGCGCGGTCGCCCACCGGCTGCTCGTGGACCGGCCGGAGCCCGCCTCCCGGATGGCTCCCGAGACCGCCCGGCACCTGGCCACCCACTACGGCTCGCTGGCCTTCGACATCGCGCGGCTGGCCAACGAGGACCCGGCGCTGTCCGAGCGGATCCACCCGGACGCGCCCGAGATCTGGGCGCAGGTCGTGTGGGCCCGGGACCACGAGTGGGCCGAGACCGAGGACGACGTGCTGCGCCGCCGGACCACCCTGACGATCCGGGGCCTGGCCACGGACGACGTCCGGGCCCGGGTACGGGAGCTGCTCGACCGGAAGTGAGCGGCGTCGGCCCTCGGGCGGACGGTGAGGGGGCGGCTCCCGGACGGGGCCGCCCCCTCCGGCGCGGCGGCCCGGGCCGGGGGTACAGCCGGGGGTACAGGTCGACGATCAAGGTGTTCGAGCCGGTCGAACGGGGCAGTCATCCGTTCACTCAGCGGTGCACGGGGCTGCGGTGACGGCCTGTCGGGGCCGTAAGGTTGGGGCGTACAACAGGCACGTCGGAAGGAGGCGCTGGGTGATCGAGCTCGAGGGGGTTCCCGAGCTGATCGACCCGGTCATGGTGGCCGCGTTCGAGGGCTGGAACGATGCCGGCGACGCCGCCTCCACCGCGGTCGCGCATCTGGACCGGGAATGGAAGGGCGAGGTGTTCGCGGCGCTGGACGCCGAGGACTACTACGACTTCCAGGTCAACCGCCCCACGGTGTTCATGGAGGCCGGGGTCCGCAAGGTCACCTGGCCCACGACCCGGCTCTCGGTGGTCCGTGTCGGCGGGGACAGACCGCGCGACCTGGTACTGGTCCGGGGGATCGAGCCGTCGATGCGGTGGCGCTCGTTCTGCAACGAGCTGCTCGCCTTCGCGCACGAGCTGGGCGTGGAGATGGTCGTCATCCTGGGCGCGCTGCTCGGGGACACCCCGCACACGCGTCCGGTTCCGGTCAGCGGGGTGACGTCCGACGCGGAACTCGCCCAGCGGATGGACCTGGAGGAGACCAAGTACGAGGGTCCGACGGGCATCGTCGGCATCCTCCAGGAGGCGTGCACGCACGCGGGGGTGCCGGCCGTGTCGCTGTGGGCGGCGGTGCCGCACTACGTCTCGCAGCCGCCCAACCCGAAGGCGGCGCTGGCCCTGCTCAACCGGCTGGAGGACCTGATCGACCTCCGCATCCCGCAGGGCGAGCTGCCCGAGGACGCGCGGGCGTGGCAGACGGGTGTGGACCAGCTCGCGGCCGAGGACAGCGAGGTCGCGGAGTACGTGCAGACGCTGGAGGAGGCGCGGGACACGGCGGAGCTGCCGGAGGCCTCCGGGGAGGCGATCGCGCGGGAGTTCGAGCGGTACCTGCGCCGCCGGGACGGGGGCGCGCCGGGCGGTCCGTCCGCCGGTCCCTTCGGCAGCGGCCCGCCCGGCGGCGGCCGGGGCCGCGCGCCCAGGCCGCCGCGGCAGGACGAGGCGGACGAGGAGCCGCCGGAGGAGTGAGGAGGCGGGGCCGGGTTCTCCCGTCCCCGCCGTCCCTTCCCCCCGGGTTCTGCCTGGTCTTCAGGGTCTCCCGGGTCTCCCGGGTTCAGCTGCTCACAGCTCCTCCCGGGTCCTGGTGCCTACAGCGCCACGCCCAGCAGCGCGTCGACCGTGCGCGAGACGACCCCCGGCGCGGACCCGTCCGTGCCGCCGGCCTCCTCCTGGCGGGCCACCCAACGGTCGACCGCCGCCAGCGCCTCCGGCGCGTTCAGGTCGTCCGCGAGCGCCGCCCGCACCGCCTCGACCATGTCCTCCGCGGCCGGTCCGTCCGGCCGCGAGACCGCCGCGCGCCACCGCTCCAGCCGCGCGACCGCGTCCCGCAGCACCTGGTCCGTCCACTCCCAGTCGGAGCGGTAGTGGTGGGCGTGCAGCGCGAGCCGGATCGCGGCGGGGTCCACGCCGTCCCGGCGCAGCCGCGAGACGAAGACCAGGTTGCCCTTGGACTTGGACATCTTCTCGCCGTCGAGCGCCACCATGCCGGCGTGCACGTACGCCTTGGCCATGGGGAACTCACCGGTGAGCACCTGGGCGTGCGAGGCGCCCATCTCGTGGTGGGGGAAGGCGAGGTCGGAGCCGCCGCCCTGCACGTCGAAGCCCATCCCGAGGTGGTCGAGGGCGATGGCCACGCACTCGATGTGCCAGCCGGGCCTGCCGCGCCCGAGCGAGCCGCCGTCCCAGCTCGGCTCGCCCTCCCGGGCCGCCATCCAGAGCATGGGGTCGAGGGGGTTCTTCTTGCCGGGGCGGTCGGGGTCGCCGCCCCGCTCGGCGGAGAGCAGCCGCATCGCCGCGGCGTCCAGGTGGGACACCTCGCCGAAGTGCGGGTCGGACTCGACGGAGAAGTAGACGTCCCCCTCGAGGTCGTAGGCGGCGCCCAGTTCCCGCAGCCGCTCCACGAGCGGGACGATCCCGGGTATCGCCTCGACCGCGCCGATGTAGTGCCGCGGCGGCAGCATCCGCAGCGCGGTCATGTCCTCGCGGAAGAGCTTGGTCTCCTGCTCGGCGAGCGCGGTCCAGTCGAGGCCGTCGCGCTCTGCGCGCTCCAGCAGGGGATCGTCGACGTCCGTCACGTTCTGGACGTAGTGAACCTGGCGCTTGGTGTCGAGCCACACACGCTGTACGAGGTCGAACGCGTTGTAGGTCGCCGCGTGCCCCATGTGGGTGGCGTCGTACGGCGTGATGCCGCAGACGTAGAGACGGGCGACGGGACCGGGCTGGAGGGTGACCGGAGCGCCGGTGGCGGTGTCGTGGATCCTCAGGTCGCGGCCCTGACCAGGCAGGGCGGGGACCTCGGAAGCGGGCCAGGCATGCATGTCATGAGCCTAACCGGATGGATGTTCCCTGCACGAACCGGATCGGGCACACGGACGGTGAGATGGCCAGGAAGCCGTTCTTGCGCGGGACGCCCCGATGTGCCTGGTCCCCGGCACGGCGGTGGTCCCGCCGGCGCGGTCTTTCCTCGCCCGCGCCGACGGGACCACCGCCGTGCTCACGCCCGGGTCGTCACACCGGTGGCCACGGGATCGCCGGCCACTCCCCGCTCGGCTCCGGGTGCCGTCCCGAGGCCAGGAGGTCCTCGACCCGGGCGCGGGTGGCCCCGACCTCCGCCGGGGTGAGCAGCTCGCCCAGGCGCAGCGCCAGCGGCCCGCCCTCCGCCAGGGCCTCCCGCAGGCCCCGCAGCACGTCCAGGGCCTCCCCGGGCAGGCTCTCGCCGGCCCAGCCCCACAGGAGGGTGCGCAGCTTGTTCTCGGCGTTGAAGGTGACCCCGTGGTCGATGCCGTAGAGGCGCTCCCCCTCGGTGGGCAGCAGGTGGCCGCCCTTGCGGTCGGCGTTGTTGATCACGGCGTCGAGGACGGCGAGCCGCCGCAGGCGCATGTCGTCGGCGTGCACGAGGAGGGCGGTGCGGCCCTCCTCGACCTCCGCGAGGCCGATCGCCTTCCAGCCGGGCTCCGGCTCCTCCGCGTCCACGAGGGCGAGCAGCTCGGACTCCGGCAGGACCTCGATCCAGAGCTGGCACATGCCCCGGCCGTACGGCCCCTCGCGCAGCACGGTGGGCGGCACGAGGGCCCAGCCGGTCGCCTCGGAGACCTCGTAGGCGGCGACCTCGCGCTCGGCCAGGGTGCCGTCGGGGAAGTCCCACAGCGGGCGCTCCCCCGCGACGGGCTTGTAGACGCAGGCGGCCTCCCGTCCTTCGAGGGCGACCGTGCAGTAGAGCGCGGCGTTGGAGGCCTCGCGGATGCGGCCGCGCACGGTCAGTTCGCCCTCGGTGAGCAGCCGTACGGCCTCGGCGGCCGGCAGGGGGTCCGCCGCCGGGGCGGCGCCGCCGGCCGCGGGGGTGCCCGCGGCCGTCGTGCCGAGGCCGGCCTCGTCGCTGGTGGTCACCTCGTCACGCTCCGCGGCGGTATCCGTTCTGGCGCGGACATACATGTCCTTCCGGGTCGAGCGGGAGGCTGCACAGCGGGCACGGCGGCCGACCGGCGTTGACGACCTCCAGGGCCCGCTTGGCGAACGCCCGTGCCTGCGCCCCGGTGAGCCGGACGCGGAGCATCGGCGGGCCGTTCTCCTCGTCCTGGAGCAGCCGCTCCTCGGCCTCCGCCAGGTCCTCCTCGGACTCGGCGTCCAGTTCGACCAGCGCCTGGGCCTCGACGATCATCCGTTCCTCGTCGCCGTCCCAGGCGAGGGCCATGGTGCCGACCCGGAACTCCTCCTCCACCGGCGTCTCGAGCGGCTCGGTGTCGGTGACCTCGGAGGGGGTCACGGCGGGCACCGCGGCGTTCCCGCCGCTGCGCCGCACGACCTCGTCGAGGAGTTCGTCCATGCGTTCGGCGAGCGCGGCGACCTGGGTCTTCTCCAGTGCCACACTGGTCACCCGGGTCCCGGCGATGGCCTGCAGGAAGAAGGTACGGCGCCCGGGCAGTCCGACCGTGCCGGCCACGAAACGGTCCGGTGGGTCGTAGAGGAACACCTGACGGGACACGTCCTGTCTCCATTGCTTGACAACTACTGCGCTGTTTCGACCGCTTCACCCTACTGCGGCCGACGATCACGGTGCGCCAGCACCGCCCCCGACCGTGGCGTGACCGTCGTCCCCGCCCGCTCCGGGACCGCTGCCCTCCGAGGGCGCCCGCTCCGGCGGCGCCAGGGAGGAGAGGTCCCCGGTGTCGCCGAGCCGCACGAGAAAGGGCCTCAACCGGGTGTAACGGATCGCGGTGATGGAACAAGGTTCAACAGAGATCCGCTGGAAGAGGTCGAGATGAAGTCCGAGCGCGTCGGCGACGAGCGACTTGATGATGTCGCCGTGCGAGCACATCAGGTAGACGGCGTCGGCGCCGTGGTCGCGCTCCACGCGGGCGTTCCACTCGCGCACGGCCTCCGCGGCGCGGGTCGCCATGGCCCGCATGGACTCGCCGCCGGGGAACGCGGCCGCGGAGGGGTGCGCCTGCACGACCTCCATCAGCGGTTCGTCCGCCAGTTCGGCGAGTTTGCGGCCGGACCAGTCGCCGTAGTGGCATTCGCCGATCCGGTCGTCGCTGTGCGCCTCGAGGCCGCGGGCCTCGAGCAGGGGCCGCATGGTCTCCTGGCAGCGTTGGAGGGGGCTGGTGATGATCTCGGCGATCGGAATGCCCTCCAGCCGGCCGGGCAGGGCGGCCGCCTGGGCGGTGCCGCGCTCGTCGAGGGCGACGCCGGGGGTCCACCCGGCGAGCAGTCCCGAGGTGTTGGCGGTGGAGCGTCCGTGCCGTACGAGGATCAACGTGGGCATGGCGTCCAGCCTAGGTCCTGTCGCGCCGGCCCCGTTCGCCCCGTCGGGCCCGGCCGCCCCGTCCGCCCTCGCCCGCTTCCGCCGCGGTTCCGTGTCCGTTCCGAGAGGGGAGTACGACTTCCGTGATCGTCGACTGTGCCATCTACCGTGACGGGCGCCGTTCCGAGGGGCCCGAGGACCTCTCGGACGCGCTCGCGAACGCACGGGCCGCGGGCGGTTTCGTGTGGATCGGGCTGCACGAGCCGTCGGAACGGGAGTTCGGGAAGGTCACCGAGGAGTTCGGACTGCATCCGCTGGCCGTGGAGGACGCGCTCAAGGCGCATCAGCGGCCGAAGCTGGAGGTGTACGACGATTCGCTCTTCATGGTGCTCAAACCGGTCGTCTACGAGCCGGAGAGCGACGCCGTCTCCACCGGCGAGGTGATGATCTTCCTCGGCGACGGGTTCGTGGTGACGGTCCGGCACGGTGAGGGCGCGCCCCTCGGTGTCGTCCGCAAGCGCCTGGAGCAGCAGCCGGAGATGCTCGGCAAGGGGCCGACGGCGGTCCTGTACGCCCTGGCGGACGCCTCCGTCGACCACTACCTGGACGTGGCCACGGAGTTGGGGACCGACCTGGAGGAACTGGAGGCGGAGGTCTTCTCGCCCGAGGGCGGGGGCTCGCGCAACACGGCCTCGCGGATCTACACCTTCAAGCGGCAGATCCTGGAGTTCCGCCGGGCGACCAACCCGCTGGCGCTGCCGCTGACCCGGCTGGCGAACACCGGTTCGTTCGGCAGCGTGCTGCCGTACGTGGACGACTCCGCGCGCCCCTTCTTCCGTGACGTCAGCGACCACCTCACCCGCGTGAACGAGTCGGTGGAGGGCCTGGACCGGCTGGTCTCCGACATCCTCTCGGCGCATCTGGCGCAGATGAGCGTCCGGCAGAACGACGACATGCGGAAGATCTCCGCCTGGGCGGCGATGGCCGCGGTCCCCACGATGATCGCGGGGATCTACGGCATGAACTTCGACCACATGCCGGAGCTGCACTGGCTCTGGTCCTACCCGGTGGTCATCGCCGTGATGGTGGTCCTGGAGGTACTGCTGTACCGGCAGTTCAAGCGACGGGGATGGTTGTAGGCCCGCCGAGGGCGTTACGGCGTTCGGGCGTCCGCAGGGCGACCATCCGCCGCCGTCCGATCAGCAGCTCGTACGCGTACGCCGTGTGGATGCCGGCGGCCAGCACCGCCCCCTTGGCCCGGGACCAGCCGAGGATGCGGCCCATGTGGCGCATGACGGCGAGGCTGACGTCCCGGTGGACCCGGATCTCCGCGCGGGCGCACTCGTGGAGCGTGCGCAGGATCGCGCGCTCGTGACCGGCGCGGGAGAGGCGCAGCAGTTCCTCGTGGCAGTAGGCGAGGTGGTTGTCCTCGTCCTCGGAGATCATCCGTACCGCCCGGCCGAGGTCGGGGTGGTCGGCGAAGTGCCGGAGCAGCAGTCGCATCTGCTCGGAGGCGCGCTGTTCGGTGACGCGGCTGTGGGCGAGGTAGGTGATGATGTCCCGCACCGTGAGCGGTCGCTCGGTCTTCAGTCTTTCGTGGGACAGGCCGATGCCGCGCCGTTCCAGGAGCATGGTGTAGTCCGTCTCGGCGGGGACCTCGACGGCGGCGAGCCCGCGTTTCCCGAGCAGGGCGTGGAAGATGCGCCCGTGCTTGTCCTCGTCGGCGCCGTGCCGGGCGATCTTCGGGGCCAGTTCCCGCTCCCCCGGTGGGACGAGCGCGGCGATGCGGGCGTTCTCCCAGCCGCCCTGGGCCTCGCCGCCCGCCGCGATCGAGCAGAGCAGCCGGAACGACTCGTCGTTGTCGACGATCTCCCGGAAGAGACTCTTGGTCGAAAGCACGTCTGCCCTACCTCTCTGCGGAATCTGCCGGAACCGAGTCAAAGCGGGCGCATACGGTCCCGGCAACCCGACGTGTCGGTCGACTCCGTCGAACGGAGGAGGGGGCGGGGGCCATCGCGCGTAACCGGCGGGAGGCGGGCGCGTTGTTCTCCCTGACGGCCGTGGCGGGGAAGATCCCCCGAGCCCCCACCACGGCCGCGAGACGTTCGGCGGGGCGCCGGGGGGACTTCCCCCCCCTCGCCTCCGCTTCCCCTAGCGCTCCTACGCGAGTCCCGCGCGCTCCAGCGCCTCCGTGCCGGCGCGGAGGGCGGCCAGGCGTTCCTCGAGGGTGAAGCCGGCCGGGGCCAGGGTGAGGGTGGTGACGCCGACGGCCGCGTACTCCTTCATGCGGTCGGCGATGCGGTCGACGGAGCCGAGCAGGGTGGTGCGGTCGATGAGCTCGTGCGGCACGGCGGCCGCGGCCCCCTGCTTGTCACCGGACAGGTACTTGTCCTGGATCTCGGCGGCCTGCTCCTCGTAGCCCATACGGCCGGCCAGCCGGTTGTAGAAGTTCTGCTTGCGGCTGCCCATCCCGCCGACGTACAGCGCGGTGTAGGAGCGGAAGGTGTCGGCGAGCGCGGTGACGTCCTTGTCCTCGCCGAGCGCCAGCGGCACGGTCGGGCACACGTCGAAGCCGTCCAGGGTCTTGCCCGCCTTCTCCCGGCCGGCCCGCAGGTGCCGGATCGCGGTGTCCTCCAGGTGCTCGGCGGAGGGGAAGATCAGCAGGGCGCCGTCGGCGATCTCGCCGGTCTGCTCCAGGTTCCTGGGGCCGATGGCGGCGATGTAGAGCGGGATGTGGGTGCGCTCCGGGTGCACGGTGAGCTTGATCGGCTTGCCGGGGCCGTCCGGGAGCGGCAGCGTCCAGTGCTCCCCCTTGAACGTGAGGCGCTCGCGGGTCATGGCCCTGCGGACGATCTCGACGTACTCGCGGGTCCGGGCCAGCGGCTTGTCGAACCTGACCCCGTACCAGCCCTCGGAGACCTGCGGTCCCGAGACGCCGAGGCCGAGCCGGAAGCGGCCGCCGGAGAGGGAGTCGAGGGTCGCGGCGGTCATCGCCGTCATCGCCGGCTGGCGGGCCGGGATCTGGAAGATCGCCGAGCCGACGTCGATGCGTTCGGTCTGGGCGGCGACCCAGGTGAGCACGGTGGCCGCGTCGGAGCCGTACGCCTCGGCGGCCCAGCAGACCGCGTAGCCGAGCCGGTCGGCCTCCTGGGCGACGGCGAGGTTGTCCGCGTCCATTCCGGCGCCCCAGTAACCGAGGTTGATGCCGAGCCGCATACGGTTCCCCTTACTGATCAGTAACGTCCCTTGCGGGAACAGTAGCGCGCGACCGTCCCCCGCGGCAGCCGCTCGCCTCACGGACCGCCCGTGCGCCACGGCGGCGGGGGCCCTGTTTCCGGAGTTTCCGGTTGTCCACAGGCCCCCCACGTGCGGGCCCCGGCCAGTAATGTCGGCGTTCATGGAGCAGAGGCATCTCGGCCGCACCGGCCTGCGCGTGTCCCGCATCGGGCTGGGCACCCTGACATGGGGCCGCGGCACCGACGAGCACGACGCGGCGGACCTGTTGAAGGTGTTCTGGGAGGCGGGCGGCACCCTCGTGGACACCGCCGACGTCTATGGCGACGGCGAGGCCGAATACCTGCTCGGCCGGCTCACGGAGGGGCTGGTTCCCCGGCGTGACCTGGTCATCTCCACGAAGGCCGGCAGCGTCCCCGACCCCGAGCGGCGGTCCGACGGCTCCCGCGGCCATCTCCTGGCCGCCCTGGACGCCTCGCTCGGCCGGCTGGGCACGGACTACGTCGACGTGTGGCACGTGCACGCCTTCGATCCCCACACCCCCTTGGAGGAGACGCTCGGGGCACTGGACCTGGCGGTCAGCAGCGGGCGGGCGCGGTACGCGGGCGTGTCCGATTTCTGCGGCTGGCAACTGGCCAAGGCCGCGACCTGGCAGCTCGCCGCACCGGGCCCGCGGACCCGGATCGGCAGTACGCAGATGGAGTACTCGCTCCTCCAGCGCGGGGTGGAGCGGGAGGTGCTGCCGGCCGCGCTGGACCTCGGGGTCGGGCTGCTGCCCTCCTCGCCGCTGGGCCGGGGCGTCCTGACCGGCAAGTACCGGGACGGCAACCCGCCCGGCTCGCGGGGCGCCTCCGAGCGCATGGCCCCGTTCGTCGCGCCGTACCTGGACGAGGCGGCGAGACGCATCGTCGACGCGGTGCAGACGGCGGCGGACGGCCTGTCGGCCACGCCGCTCCAGGTGGCCCTCGCCTGGGTCAGGGACCGTCCCGGAGTGGTCGCGCCGATCGTCGGCGCGCGCACGGCGCAGCAGCTCACGGCGGCGTTGTCAGTGGAGACGCTTAGTCTTCCGGACGAGATCTGCCGGGCGCTGGACGACGTGTCGGCCCCGGTGCACCGTTATCCCGATCACGACTGGAGCACGCTGTGAGCACGGACCCCGAGACCACGGAGACGGCCGCGGAGACGGCGGAGCCGGCGGACTCGGCCGCGCCGACGGCGTCGGCGGAACCGGCGACCTCGGCGGAGGCGGAGGACACGGAGGGCCCCGGGAAGGCGGAGAACGCCGGGAACCCGTCCCCGGAACTGTCCGAGGCCGAGGCCGAGCTGGAGGCGCAGCGGCAGGAGAGGGAGCGGATCGAGCGGCGCAAGGCCGCCAAGCAGGGTCCGGTGGAGAGCGGGGCCAAGCTCAGTGGCACCGCCGCGGACCTGCTGGCCGCGGTGCGGGCGGTGGAGAGCGGGGCCAAGCCGGTGGCCGGCGCGTTCAGCGAGCCGCCGCCCGCTCCACGCAGGGCCGCGCCCGAACCCGTACGGCAGCCGCAGCGGCCGGCGGCTCCCGTAGCCACGCCGACGGCGGCTCCGGTGCCGCCCGAGGAGGCCGTCACGGCGGTCCGGTCGGTGCTCGCCGAGGGCGGCGCCCCGGCCGCGCTGGCGCAGGGCGCCGCCGCCGCGCTCGGTGCGGGCGCCGAAGGAGTGCTGCGTGAGGACCCCTGGCAGCTCCTGCGCGTGCCGGGGGTACGGCCCGAGCAGGCCGACGGGTTCGCCCGCGCGCTGCTGGGCGGGGAGGCGGACCCCGGCGACGAGCGGCGGGGCCGCGCGGTCACCGGGTGGCTGCTCGAACAGGCGGCGCTCGCCGGACACACGGCCCTGGAACTGCCCGCACTGCTCACCGCGCTCGGACGGTACGCGGTGCCGGACCCCGACGCGGCGGTGCGGGAGAGCCTCGCGGAGGGCGAGGCGCTGGTCTTCCAGGACGCCCTCGACACCCCCGGCGGTACCGGGACGGGGGCCGCGGAGAGCCGGGCCGTGCGGGCGGACGACGGCGGCGGCGGGGAGGACGGGGCCGAGGAGGAGGTTCAGGAGCGTCCGGTGCGCGTCCTGGTCGGCCTGGAGCGGTACGCGCTGGCCGAGGAGAGCCTCGCGGACGGGCTCGGACGGCTCGTGAACTCGGTGCCGAAGCAGGACGGGACGGCCGAGGGCTGGGAGCGGGCGGCCGAGGCCGCGGGCCGGTCGGCGGCGGAGCTGATCCGGGCCGTGGCCGGGCACGGCCTGGTGCTGCACACCGGCGGGGAGGCCGCCCGGCAGGAGACGGCGGCCCTGCTGCGGGCGGCGTCCGGGCTGGGCCTGCGGGCCTGGGGCGCGACGCACGGCGCGGGCGGCCGGGAGCGTCTCGCCGCGCAGGTGGCCGGGGACGGCCCGGCGGGCACGGCCGGTTCGGGTTCGGCCGGCTCCGGCTCCGGCTCCGGCTCCGGCTCCGGTGAGGGGAGTGCGTCTGGCGTGGACGTTGCGGGCGAGGTGCCGCCCGGTGCGGTCACCGTCGCCGACCTGCTGTCCGGAGGACCGGGCGGGCCGGGCCGGGACACCGAGGGGGCGTTCGCGCTGGACCTGCTCCTCGTGCTGGACGCGCCGCAGCTCGACGTCGAGACGGCGGCACTGCTCGTGGAGTCGATGCCGGACGGAGCGCGTCTCGTCCTCTCCGGTGATCCGGGGGTCCTGTGGTCGGCGGGGCCCGGCCGGGTCTTCGCGGACCTGCTGGCCGCGAAGATCTGTCCGCAGGTCGCCTCGCGCACCCCGGATCCCGGTCCGCTCGGCGAGCTGGTCTCGGGCATCGGCATCGGGGAGCTCAACCAGGTGGCGGCGCCGGGCAAGGAAGTGGTGATCGTGCCGGTGCGGGACGCCGGAGAGGCGGTGCACCGGACCGTGCAGCTGGTCGCGGACTCGGTGCCGCGTGCGATCGGGGTGCCGCCCGAGGAGACGGTGGTCGTGACGCCGGGGCACGGCGGCGCGGTCGGCACCCGGGTGCTGAACACCGCGCTGAAGGAGCGGCTCAACCCGGGGCCGGGGCGGTTCGGCGGCTTCGACCCCGGGGACCGTGTGGTGTACACGCCGGGGCCTGGGCGCGCGGTGCCGGGCCGGGTCCTCGGGGCCGACGCGGAGGGGCTGAGGCTGGAGTGCGCGGGGCTGCCGGTGGTGGTGCCCCGGGAGCGGGTGGAGCAGGTGGTCCGGCACGGCTGGGCGCTGACCGTGCACCAGGCGGTCGGGGAGCGGTGGCCGGCGGTGGTCGCGGTCCTGCCCGGGGACGCGGTGCCGGCCCTGTCGCGCCCGTGGGTGTACACGGCCTTCGGCCGGGCGGAGCGGCATCTGTCCGTGGTGCACGGGGTGGAGCAGGCCCTGCCGCGGGCGGTGGCCGAGGTGGGGGCGAAGCCGCGGACGACGCGGCTCGGGGTCTTGCTGGGATCGGGTACCGAGCGGTGACCCCTGACGGGTACGTCGCGCGCCGGCCTCGGCCCGCCTCGGCACCGGGCACCCGGGAGGACGCGGGAACGCCGAGACGCGGGGCCGCATGAGCGCGGGCCCGGACCGGTACGGCCCCGCGTCCCCGGCGGGGGCGCGGGGCCGCCGGGTCAGGGCAGGGGGGCCGGGGCGGGGTCGTCGTCCGGGTCGTCGTCGAAGACGGCGCTGATGTCGAAGCGGCAGACGACCTGGGCGGTGTCGGCCTGGTCGAAGGGGGAATCGAGCCACTCACCGGGCTCGGGCGGGTCGTCGGTGGCGGTGACCCACAGGGTGGAGTCGCCCTCCTCCAGACCGAACTCCTTGTGACGGGAGGCGATCTCGTCCGGTTCGTACTCGCCGAAGAGGACACCGAGCGCGCCGTGGACCGTGCCCGACACCTCGTCCGCGGGTTCCTCGGCGGCCTCGATGCGCTGCGCCTGCGCGAGCAGCCGCCGCGGTTCGGCCACGACGTAGTCGCGGCGGATCAGCACACTCAGGGCGTGGGGCTCCTCCGGGCCCGTGTACGGCGGCATGTCCTCGGTGCCGGGGATCTCGAAGGGCGTGACCTCGTCGTAGCGGTCGTAGAGCAGTTCGTCGTACTGCTCGGCCGCGGCGGCGAGCTCGTTGAACGCTTCGTAGACGGCCGGGTCGTCCTCACCCGACCTGCGTTCGACCGCGGCCAGATGGCGGTCGAGCGCGGTCTTGACCGCCTCGGCGGCGGCGCGTACCTCGGCAGCGGTGGGCTGCACTGCATCAGACATAGTGCAGACGCTATCCGTACCGGGCCCGTGCCCGCACAATAGATGCGATGCCGGAATACGAATTTGTCGACGTGTACGTGCCGCGCGGGGTCTCCCGCAAGGAGGCGACGCGTCTGCTGACGGACCATGCCGAGTACGGACACTGGGAGTTGCACCGTCTGAGCCTCATGCGGGACGGCAGCCGCAGGGTGCGGTTGCGCCGGCGGATCATCCGCCAGGTGCGGGCCACGTGGTGAGCGGGGACGGACAGCCCAGGGACGGACGGCGCCAGGACGGAGAACGGGCGAGACAGGGACCGGACAGGGAACGGACGGAACGACCGGAGCGGGCCCCGCGAGTGCGGGGCCCGCTCCGCTGTCCTTGCCGCTCCGGCGGCCGGGCCGCTCCGGTGCCCGTGCCGCTCTGGTGCCCGTAAGGCTCCGGTGCCCGTCGGGCTCTGGTGCCCGTCGGACTCCGGTGCCCGTCGGGCTCCGGTGTCAGTACCGGGCCGGGGTCAGCGCGCTCCCGCGCGGGAGCGGCGGTAGAGCAGGGTGCCGCCCAGCAGCGCGGCGGCGCCCGCCGGGACCAGCAGGCCGAGCGACTCGCTGCCGGTGTGCGCGAGCTGTGCCTCGGCCACGGGCTGCGTCAGGGTGGACCGGGAGCCCGGGTGGTGGGCCTGCACGGCGCTGCCGCCGCCCGGCTTGGCCGGCGTGTGGGGCGTGACGCCCTCGCCGCCGCCGGGGGGCGTGGTGTGGCCGGGCGGGGTGTGGCGCACCGGCGGGGCCGGGGTGTCCTCGCCGGGGGTGTTGACGCAGTCGTTGCCGGTGACCGGGTTGCCCAGGCCGACGGCGGTGATGTTGTTGCCGCAGACGTTCACGGGGACGTCGACGGGCACCTCGACGTGGTTGCCGGAGCCGACGCCGGGCGAGCCGCCGGTGTGTCCGTGGGCGCCCGAGCCGCCGCCGTGGCCGCCGTGGCCGCCGCCGGAGCGGTCGTCCTCGCCGTAGCCGCCGTGTCCGCCGTGTCCGCCGTGGCCCTGCCCGTGACCGCCGCCGCGGTGGCCGCCGTGGCGGTCGCCCGAGTGGCTGCCGCCGCCCTGGTTGACGCAGGCGTTGCCGGCCGCCGGGTTGAGCAGTCCGACCACGTTCACGGTGTTGCCGCAGACGTTCACCGGCACGTGCACCGGCGCCTGCACCGAGTTGCCCGACAGCACGCCGGGAGAGTCCGAGGCGGTGCCGTTGGCCGCCGAGTCGGCGTGCGCGTAGCCACCGGTGACGGCGAGTACGCCGGTCGCCGCGGCCACGGTCATGAGGCCCTTGCGGGTGACCTGTCGCATTGCTGATTCCTGCTTTCGACCTTGTCCTGGTTGTCCCGGACCGAGCCGGCCGCCCCGGAGGTGCCGGACGCCGTGGCGGGTCGGGACGGAGAACGGTGGGGACGCGGCGACGGAGAGAGGCAGACGTGCCGCGGGAGGCGTGGGGAACCGGTCGGCCCCGGGGTGCGCGGCGCGCGCCCCGGGGCCGGCGGACTCAGACCCTCGTGAGACGGGGCCGCGACGTCACTTGTTGACGCAGGCGTTCCCGAAGGCCGGGTTGAGCAGCCCGATCACGGAGATCGTGTTCCCGCAGACGTTCACCGGAACGTGCACGGGCACCTGGATGACGTTGCCGGAGACGACACCCGGGGAGTGCACGGCGGCACCCTGGGCACCGGAGTCGGCGACGGCCAGACCGGCACCGGCGAGAACCAGGCCGCTCGTGGCGGCGGCAGCGGCGACAACCTTCTTGATCATGAATTCCTCCTCGTTCACAAACCCTTTGGCATAGGCGATCCCGACCTCGGATCGCAGTACCTGTAACGAGGAGGAACTAATGAGGCTACGAGCTTATGGTCGCATTCACCCGTCCCGGTGATCTTCGTACGCACTGGCGAATCGGCTCGCCGCCCCACGCGCTCCCCCGCGCCCCACGGCCCGCTCCAGGACGTGCGGCCGCGCGGAGCGGGGAGTTCAGGAGGCGTCGAGGAAGCGGTCGAGCACGCGTACGCCGAACTGGAGCGCGTCCACCGGCACCCGCTCGTCGACGCCGTGGAACATGCCCGCGAAGTCCAGCTCCGGCGGCAGCTTCAGCGGGGCGAATCCGAAGCAGCGGATGCCGAGGTCGTCGAAGGACTTGGCGTCGGTGCCGCCGGAGAGCATGTACGGCACGGCGCGGGCGATCGGGTCCTCGGCGACCAGCGCCGTCTGCATCGCCTCGACCAGCGCGCCGTCGAAGGTGGTCTCCACGGCCTTGTCGGCGTGCACGTCCTCGCGCCGCACGCGGGGGCCGAGGAGGCGGTCGACATCGGCCAGGAACTCCTCCTCGTGGCCCGGCAGGAAGCGTCCGTCGACGTACGCGGTGGCCTGGCCCGGGATGACGTTGACCTTGTAACCCGCGCCGAGCTGGGTGGGGTTGGCGGTGTTGCGCAGGGTCGCGCCGATCAGCTTGGCGATGCCGCCGAGCCGGTTGATCGTCGTCTCCATGTCCTCGGGGTCGAGCTCCAGGCCGAGGGCGTCGCCGAGTTCGTCGAGGAAGTGGCGGGTGGTCTTGGTGACGCGGACCGGGAACTCGTGCCGGCCGAGCCGGGCCACCGCCTCGGACAGCTCGGTGATGGCGTTGTCCTTGTGGATCATCGAGCCGTGGCCGGCGGTGCCGTCCACGGTCAGCTTCATCCAGTGCATGCCCTTCTCGGCCGTCTCCACCAGATACAGCCGCAGCTGCTCGTTGACCGAGAAGGAGAAGCCGCCGACCTCGCCGATCGCCTCGGTGACGCCCTCGAAGAGGTCCGGGTGGTTGTCGACGAGATGCCGGGCGCCCCAGGTGCCGCCGGCCTCCTCGTCGGCGAGGAAGGCCAGCACGATGTCGCGCGGCGGCCGGCGCCCGCTGCGCAGCCGGTCGCGGACGACCGCGAGGGTCATGGCGTCCATGTCCTTCATGTCGACCGCGCCCCGGCCCCAGACGCACCCGTCGGCGATCTCGCCGGAGAACGGGTCGTGGGTCCAGTCCGCCGCGTTGGCGGGGACGACGTCGGTGTGGCCGTGGATCAGCAGCGCGGGGCGGGAGGGGTCCTCGCCCTGGATGCGGGCCACGGTGGAGGCCCGGCCCTTGTGGGACTCGATGATCCGCGGTTCGAGGCCGACCTCGGCGAGCTTCTCGGCGACGTACTCGGCTGCCTTCCGCTCGCCGGGCCCGGAGTGGTCGCCGTAGTTGCTGGTGTCGATCCGGATCAGGTCGCGGCAGAGGTCGACGACCTCGTCCTCGCCCCTGACGGTCCCGGCCGTGCCCGTGTCGCTCACGCTGCTTCCTCCCACTGTCCCCGCCGCTGGGTTCGCCGCCGCCGGGTGCCTGGTGCTGGTCCCTGCCATCCTGCCCCCGACCCCGTCCGGTCCCCAAGGCCGCGCCCGGCCCGTCACACGCCGTTCACCGGGAGCGACGGCTGGGAGGTGATCGGGGGCCCCGGAAAGTTTGGTAATGTTTCCTTCGTCGCCGCGGGGAGAAACCCGCACGACACACACCTTGTCCGGGTGGCGGAATGGCAGACGCGCTAGCTTGAGGTGCTAGTGCCCTTTATCGGGCGTGGGGGTTCAAGTCCCCCCTCGGACACGTTGCTCAAGTGGACCCCCGGTCGGCCTCCGGCCGCCGGGGGTCCTCTTGTCGTGCCCTTCGTGACCCAGGGGGTTCCTTCGATGGCAGACCGGTCCGGACGTCCGTGTCCCTGCGGCAGCGGTGAGACGTACGCGGGGTGCTGCGGGCGGTACGTGTCCGGGGCGGCCGCGGCGCCGACCGCCGAGGCGCTGATGCGGTCCCGCTACAGCGCGTTCGTGGCGGGCGAGGAGGCGTATCTGCTGCGCACCTGGCATCCGCGGACCCGGCCGCCGCGCGTCGAACTCGACCCGCGGACCCGGTGGACGGGGCTGGAGGTGCTGGGGACGACCGGCGGCTCCGCCTTCCACGCCACCGCGACGGTGGCCTTCCGCGCCTCCTACCGGGGCGGCTCGCTGCACGAGCGGAGCCGCTTCGAGCGGGTCGACGGGGCATGGGCGTACGTCGACGGGGACTTCCTCGACTGACTTCGCCGACGGGACTTCGCCGACGGGGGCTTCCTCGGCCGGGCTCCGCACCCCTACGGTGCCAGGATGTCCAGTTCGTGGAGTGCACCGACGGTGATCTCGCGGGTGAGGTCCTCGGCCGCCCCGGCGTCGCGCGCGCGGACGGCCTCGGCGAGGCGGACGTGCAGGGTGACGGCGGCCGGGTCGGGGTCCTCGAACATCACGTCGTGGTGGGTGCGCCCCGAGAGGACCTCCGCGACGACGTCGCCGAGGCGGGCGAACATCTCGTTGCCCGACGCGGTGAGGATGATCCGGTGGAAGGCCACGTCGTGGAGGAGGTAGCCCTCCAGCTGGTGGCCGCGCGAGGTGGCGATCATGCCGAGGGCGCAGTCGGTGAGCGCGGCGCACTGCTCGGAGGTGGCGTGCCGGGCGGCGAGACCCGCGGCGACCGGTTCGATCGCGGAGCGCAACACCGTGAGCGAGCGCAGCTGCTGGGGGCGGTCGGCGCCGGCCAGCCGCCAGCGGATGACCTGGGGGTCGTAGACGTTCCACTCGTCCTTGGGGCGGACGGTGACGCCGACCCGGCGGCGGGACTCCACGAGGTGCATCGACTCCAGCACACGGACGGCCTCGCGCATCACCGAGCGGGACACCTCGAAGCGCTGGGCCAGTTCGTCGGTGCGCAGCACACTGCCCGGCGGGTACTCGCCCGCGGTGATGGACGGTCCGAGAGTGTCCAGGACGTGTCCGTGCAGTCCTCGGCCCCCAATGGTCATGGGCACAGCGTACGGGGGTGTTCACAGCACGCAAAAGTCAGACTTATTCATCACAGGGTCTTGAAAAAGTCCTACCTTATGGGTTTCAGTGTCGTCGACATCAGGTGTCGACGAAGACAGCGAGGCAGCGATGCACACCCCCCACGTCGTCGTGGTGATGGGCGTCTCGGGCACGGGAAAGACCACGATCGGTCCCCTGCTCGCGGCCCGGCTCGGCGTTCCGTACGCCGAGGGCGACGACTTCCATCCCCAGGCCAACATCGCCAAGATGTCGGCGGGTGTCCCCCTGGAGGACGCGGACCGGTGGCCCTGGCTGGACGCCATCGGCGCCTGGGCCCGGGACCGGGAGGGACTCGGCGGGGTGGTGAGCTGCTCGGCGCTGAAGCGGTCGTACCGCGACCGTCTGCGGGACGCGGCGCCCGGTGTCGTGTTCGTGCACCTGTCGGGCGACCGGACGCTCATCGAGGACCGGATGTCCCACCGCCAGGGGCACTTCATGCCGACCACGCTGCTGGACTCCCAGTTCGCCACCCTGCAGCCGCTGGGCGCGGACGAGGCGGGGGTCACGGTGAGCGTCACCGGCTCCCCGGAGGAGATCACGGAGCGGGCCTCGGCCGCGCTGGCCGGCATCGAGGCGCCCTCGCGCTGAGCCCCGCACCGGCGGGCCCGCCCTCGTCGCGGGGGTCCTTCCCCACGCGCCCGTTCCCACCGGCTCCGTTCCCTCGGGCTCCCGTGCCACGGACCTCCGCGTCGCGGGCTCCCGCACCACGGGTCCTGACGTCCCCGGGGGCCGGGTCCGCCCGTGCCCGGGGGCGCCGCCCCCGGCTCCCGCCTCCCTTCCCCTCCCCCGGATCCACTTCCCCTTCGGGTCCACTCCCCCCTGTTTCCCCACTCCCCAACGCAAGGGATCACCGTGACCAGTCTCAGAGTCGAGATGCTGGCAGCGGACACCGTCGAACCGATCACCTCGGCGGGCCACGCTCAACTCGGCATAGCCGTCCTGGCGGGCATCGCCGTCATTGTTCTGCTGATCACCAAGTTCAAACTGCACGCCTTCCTCTCCCTGACGATCGGTTCGCTCGCGCTCGGCGCCTTCGCCGGCGCCCCGCTCGACAAGGTCATCACCAGCTTCACCGCCGGTCTCGGGTCCACGGTCGCGGGCGTCGGCGTGCTGATCGCGCTGGGCGCGATCCTCGGCAAGCTGCTCGCCGACTCCGGCGGCGCCGACCAGATCGTCGACACGATCCTCGCCAAGGCGAGTGGGCGTGCCATGCCGTGGGCGATGGTGCTCATCGCCTCCGTGGTCGGGCTGCCGCTCTTCTTCGAGGTCGGCATCGTGCTGCTGATCCCGGTGGTGCTGATGGTCGCCCGGCGCGGCGACTACAAGCTGATGCGGATCGGCATCCCGGCGCTGGCCGGTCTGTCCGTCATGCACGGTCTGGTGCCGCCGCACCCCGGGCCGCTGATCGCGATCGACGCGGTCAAGGCCAACCTGGGCGTCACGCTGGCGCTCGGCGTTCTCGTCGCCATCCCCACGGTGATCATCGCGGGTCCGGTGTTCTCGAAGTTCGCGGCCCGCTGGGCGGACGTGCCGGTGCCGGACCGGATGCTGCCGCCGCGAGCCTCGGAGGAACTGAAGGGGCGTCCCGGGTTCGGGGCGACCATGTTCACGGTGCTGCTGCCGGTCGTGCTGATGCTGGCCAAGGCCCTGGTGGACATCGTCGTCGACGACTCCGGGCAGACGGTGCAGCGGGTCTTCGACGTCGTCGGCTCGCCGCTGGTCGCGCTGCTCGCGGCGGTGCTCGTCGGCATCTTCACGCTGGGCCGGCCGGCCGGGTTCACGCGGGGGCGGATATCCGAGACCGTCGAGAAGGGGCTCATGCCGATCGCGGGCATCCTGCTGATCGTCGGCGCCGGCGGCGGCTTCAAGCAGACGCTGATCGACTGCGGTGTCGGGCAGATGATCCTCGAGATATCCAAGGACTGGTCCATCCCGGCGCTGCTCCTCGCGTGGCTGATCGCGGTGGCGATCCGGCTGGCCACGGGGTCGGCGACGGTGGCGACGGTGTCCGCGGCGGGGCTGGTCGCGCCGCTGGCGGCGGACATGTCGACGACGCACGCGGCGCTGCTGGTGCTGGCGATCGGTGCCGGGTCGCTGTTCTTCAGCCATGTCAACGACGCGGGGTTCTGGCTGGTGAAGGAGTACTTCGGGCTGAGTGTCGGGCAGACGCTCAAGACCTGGTCTGTGATGGAGACGATCATCTCCGTGGTCGCGGGCGGGCTGGTGCTGTTGCTGTCGCTTGTGATCTAGCGCCTGTTCCCGAAGTCCCGCGAGCGGGGCCCCCGTCCATCGGCGGGGGCCCCGTGGTCTCGCTAGGGGCTGTCCCGTAATGCCTGGTGGATCAGCGTGCGGCGTCAGATGCGGTGCATCGCAAGGCGGAGGGCGTCCGCATACTGGATGTATGCGGACGTTCCGACAACGCGGCGTGGGGGTACCCCCGTCCGGAGGCTGGGGGAGTGCCGTAGCTGTCGTCGCACGCCCGCCAGGAATTGCGGGACAGCCCTTAGGGTCTGTCCGACGATTCCCGTCGTCCGGCCGAAGGGCGGCAGGCGCGCGTTGTCGGACAGACCCTAGGGACGCCAGAGTTCGTGTTCCCGTTCGGCCCAGGCGCGGTCGACCGTGCCGGTGCGGAGGCCGGTTCTGGATTCCGGGTCGCGGAGGGCCATGCCGATGTGGCCGGCGAGGACGACGCCGAGGGTCAGCGCGAGCCAGTCGTGGACGAAGGTCGCCGAGGTGCGCCACATCAGGGGGGTGAGGTGGGTGAACCACATCACCAGGCCCGTGCCGAGCATCACCAGGGTCGCGCCGGCCAGCCAGGACGCGTAGATCTTCTGCCCGGCGTTGAACTTGCCCGCCGGGCCCCTGCGGCGGCGCAGGGCTTCGCGGAGCCAGGTCCCGTCGTGCGGGCCGAAGCGGTTGAGGCGGCCGAGGTCGGCGCGCAGGGCGCGGGAGGCGAGTCCGGCCAGGAGCGGGAGGGGCAGTAGCAGTCCCGCCCACTCGTGGAGGCGGACCACGAGGTCGCGCCGGCCGACGAGTTCGGCGAATTCGGGGAGGTAGAGGCAGGCGGCCGTGGCGACGCAGACGCCCATCAGCGCGGCCGTCGTCCGGTGCACCCAGCGTTCGGCGCGGGTGAAGCGGCGCACCCGGTCCGAGGGCGGCGAGGACGGCGAGGGCTGCTGCCGTGCGGCGGTGTCAGGTCGTGGGGACATCGTCACGTCCGTTCGAGCGGCCGACCCAGCCGTCCACGTCGTAGCCCCGTTCCTCCCAGAAACCGGGGCGGACCCGGTCGGTGACCTCGATGCCGGAGAGCCACTTCGCGGACTTGTAGAAGTACATGGGGGCGACGTAGAGACGGACGGGGCCGCCGTGGTTGTGGCCGATCGGCTTGTCCTGCATGCGGTGGGCGACGAGGACGTCGGCGCGGCGGGCCTGCTCCAGCGTGAGGCTCTCGGTGTAGGCGCCGTCGAAGCACGTGAAGCGGACGGCCTTGGCGGAGGGGTGGACGCCGGCGGCGTCGAGCAGGTCGGAGAGCCGGACGCCCTCGAAGGGTGTGTCCGGCACCCGCCAGCCGGTGACGCACTGCACGTCCCGCACGAGCCGGGTCTGCGGCAGGCGGCGCAGTTCGGGCAGGGTGTACGTGCTCGGACGGTCGACCATGCCGCTCACGGTGAGCCGGTAGTTCCCGGCGTCCTTGTGCGGGACGGAGGAGGTCACCGAGTAGTAGCGGAAGCCGCCGCCGTTGGGGAGGAGCCCGGTCAGGCCCGTGGGGTCCTTGCCGGAGATCCCGCCGAGGAAGGCTTCGAGGCCGCGTTGCAGCGGGGGCGCGGCGGCCACGCCGAGGGCGCCCAGGCCGAGGGTGGCGAGCAGCACGCGCCGCCCGACGGGGGTGCCGCCGCCCTCCTCGGCTTCCGGGGGTGTCGGGGACCCCGGGGTTTCCCGCGGGCCGGAGGGTTCGGGACGTAGAGGACTCACCCCCCGATTCGAGCACCGGTGCCCCCTCCGGGGCCAGTGGACGGGGGGTCCCGTAAGGAATTGGTCATCGCATCGGGGGCGGGGCGGCTCGCCGGAACCTCGGCCGGCGTGCGCCCCGTCGGCTCTGCGCGCGTGCGCCCCGTCGGCTCTACGCGCGTGCGCCCCGTCGGCTCTACGCGTCCGTCGTGTCCCCCGCGGCCTTCTCGAGTCGGAACGCCTCGTTGCCGAGGCCTATGCGGGCGTGCGCCTCGGGGCTCCGGGCGCGGATGAGCAGGCCCTGGACGACGCCGGCCAGCGCGGCGACGGCGATGATCGCGGGCAGCGCCCAGCTCAGCGCGGAGCCGGGTCCGGAGCCGACGAGGACGTCGAAGTCCTTGACCGTGTAGCCGACGATGACCAGCAGGGCGAGGCCGGAGAGCGCGGACGTCGCGAGGCGCCAGGCCTGGGCGCGGGCGGCCCCGCGGCGGGCGAAGAAGACGATCACCGAGAGGGAGGCGGCGACCATCAGCACGGTGACGCCGAGGGCGCCGACACTGCCGCCCCAGGTGAACAGGTGCAGCACGGGCGCGGTGGGGTCGCCGTGCGGTTTGTCGTCGGCCACCGCGAAGCCCACCACGACCAGCAGCGACACCGCGGTCTGGAGCAGTGAGCCGGTACCGGGCGCGCCGCTGGCGCCGGTGCGGCCGAACGCGGCGGGCAGCAGCCGCTCGCGTCCCATCGCGAAGGCGTAGCGGGCGACGACGTTGTGGAAGCTGAGCATCGCGGCGAACATGCCGGTGACGAACAGGACGTGCAGCACGTCGGTGAAGGTGGAGCCGAGGACGTCCTCGGTGAGGAAGAACAGCAGTCCCGCGCTCTGCTTCCGCGCCGTGGGAACGACGGCGGAGGGCCCGGCGGCGACGGTGAGGGCCCAGCAGCTGAGCGCGAAGAAGACGGCGACGAAGCCGACGGCGAGGAACATCACGCGTGGCACGAGGATGTGCGGGCGGCTGGTCTCCTCCGCGTAGACGGGGGCCTGCTCGAAGCCGAGGAAGGCGGCGATGCAGAAACACAGGGCGGTGCCGACGCCCGCGCCCGAGAGGGTGTCGGGGTTGAAGGCGTGCAGGGACAGGCCCTCCCTGGCGGGGTCGCCGACGGCGGCCACGTCGAAGATGACGACGAGGGCGACCTCGATGACCAGCAGGACGCCGAGGACACGCGCGTTGAGGTCGATCTTGAGCCAGCCCAGCGCGCCGACCAGGAGGACGGCGGCCAGCGAGGGGATCCACCAGACGAGGTCGGTGTCGAGGTAGGTGGCGAACAGTCCGGAGACCTCGAAGCCGAAGATGCCGTAGATGCCGACCTGCAGCGCGCTGTAGGCGACGAGGGCGACGAGGGCCGCGGCGGCGCCCGCGGTGCCGCCGAGCCCGCGGGAGATGTAGGCGTAGAAGGCGCCCGCGTTGTGGACGTGGCGGCTCATCTCGGCGTAGCCGAGGGAGAACAGGGCGAGGACGAGGCCGAGGACGACGAAGAGCAGCGGCTGGCCCTCGATGCCCATGACGCCGAACGTGGTGGGCATGACGCCGGCGACCACCATGAGGGGCGCGGTGGCGGCGAGGACCGAGAGCAGCAGTCCCACGGTGCCCAGGCGGTCGGCGCGCAGGGCCCTCTCCTGGCCCTTGAAGGTGCTGATGCGCTCGCCGCGGCGCGGCGGGCGGGTTCCGGCGGCCGCGCCGCTTCCGCTCTGGCTCGTGCTAGAACTGCCCGTCGTCATCGCGGGATCGTCTCCTCGGTCGGGTTCGGTTCCGTCTGGCGTGCCGTGCGGGTGGTGCGTGCCGTGCGGGTGAGGGGTGGCAGGGGCGTGAGGCGGGGCCGTGCGGCTCGGCGGGGCCTCTCACCCCGCGCCGAGCGCGCTCTCGCGGGCGGCGTGGAAGGCCCGGTACGGATCGCGGTCGGGGTAGGACCACGGGGCCGGTGTGGCGTGCTCGCCGATGCGGTGGAAGAGCGCGGCGGCCTCGGCCCCGCGGCCCTCGCAGAACTTGGCGTGGGCGAGGAAGTTGAGGTCGACGAGGCGGCGGGGGTGGTCGTCGTGCTCCCACTCCAGCCACCAGTCGAACGCGGCCTTCATCACCTGCCGGGCCCGGCGTCCGACCCAGTGCCCGGAGGCGACCGGGTCGGCGGGTTCCTGGCCGGCGGCGGCCAGCACGCGGTACCGCTCGGCGTGCGCGACGACCGGGAGGATCGCCAGCGGGGAGTCGGCGGGGGCCTGTTCGGCGGCCCAGTTGGCGAAGTCGTAGACCTCGTGCAGCGGGTCCTGACCGGCCTCGGCGCGGCGTTCGGCGAGCCGGGCGACCATCAGGTGGTGGGCGTGGTGGTGGTCGCGGTGGCGCAGCCGGACCTCGTCGAAGAGCCGGACGACGTCCTCCTCGGTGCCCAGGGTGCGTTCCAGCAGGAGCAGGCCGAACCAGGGGGTGGGGTCCTCGGGTTCGGCGGCGGCGAGGGCGCGGCAGGCCTCGCGCGCCCGCTCGGGGCGCTCCTTGCCGGCGAGGGCGCGGTGCACGCGGGCGAGGGCGAGCAGGAGCGCGGCGGCGGGCGAGTCGGGTTCGGCGACCTGCCAGTCCCGGGCCCAGGGCACGGCGGCGGGGGACTGGGCGAGGACGGTGACGCGGTGGGCGCGGCGGTCCCAGTCGTCGCCGGTGGTGGCGAGCAGTGCGCGGGCGGCGGTCCACCGGCCCTGGGCGAGGGCGGCGCGGGCGGAGACGAGCTCGGTGTCGTCGAGTGCGGGGTCGAACGTGTGGTGGGCGCGTCTGCGGGCGCGCCCCAAGGGGGGCGGCGGGGGTGGGGACACCGCGGAGGTTCCTCACGGGTGCGGGTGGGCGGGTGCGGGCTGTCAGTGTCTGATCACTGACAGCCAAGCGGGCGGCACGGCTCGGCGTCAAGAGCGGCTCCCGCGTTACACGCGTCAACGAGGTTGTGCGGCGCGGAAGTTGACGGGTGGGGGCGTGCGGGCTGAGCAGGGCTCCCACCGCGGGGTGCCGCTCAACCCGCCGTGCGTGCCGCCCCTCAGCCCACCGTGCGTGCCGCCGCGCGGCCCGCCGTGCGGCCGGAGAAGAGGCAGCCGCCCAGGAACGTGCCCTCCAGGGCGCGGTAGCCGTGGACGCCGCCGCCGCCGAAGCCGGCGGCCTCGCCTGCCGCGTACAGGCCCGGGATCGGTGCGCCGCCCTCGGCCAGGACGCGCGAGGACAGGTCGGTCTCCAGGCCACCGAGGGTCTTGCGGGTGAGGATGTGCAGCTTGACGGCGATCAGCGGACCCGCGGCGGGGTCGAGGATGCGGTGCGGAGGGGCGGTGCGGACGAGCCGGTCGCCGAGGAACCTGCGGGCCCCGCGGACCGCGGTGACCTGGAGGTCCTTGGTGTAGGGGTTGGCGACCTCGCGGTCCCGGGCGACGATCTCGCGGCGCAGTTCCGCCTCGTCGATCAGCGGCTTCTCGGTGAGCGCGTTCATGCGGCGCACCAGCGCGCCCAGGTCCTTCTCGACGACGAAGTCGGCGCCGTGCTCCATGAAGGCCCGCACCGGCCCCGGCACGTCCTGCCGGACGCGTCCGAGCACCTCGCGGACCGACTTCCCCGTCAGGTCGGGGTTCTGCTCGGAGCCGGAGAGGGCGAACTCCTTGCCGATGATCTTCCGGTCGAGGACGAACCAGGTGTGGTCGTACCCGGTGCGCATGATGTGTTCGAGCGTGCCGAGGGTGTCGAAGCCGGGGAAGAGCGGCACCGGGAGCCGTTTGCCGCGGGCGTCGAGCCAGAGCGAGGAGGGGCCGGGCAGGATGCGGATGCCGTGCTTGTCCCAGATGGGGTTCCAGTTCTGGATGCCCTCGGTGTAGTGCCACATCCGATCGCGGTTGATCATGCGGGCGCCGGCCGCCTCGGCGACGCCGAGCAGGTGGCCGTCGACGTGGGCCGGGACGCCGGAGATCATGTGCGCGGGCGGGGTGCCGAGGCGCTCGGGCCAGTTGGCGCGGACCAGGTCGTGGTTGCCGCCGATGCCGCCCGAGGTGACGATCACCGCCTGGGCCCGGAACTCGAAGGCGCCGGCGACGGTGCGGCTGCTGGCCTTCCCGCGCGCCACGCCCGAGGGTTCGAGGACCTCCCCGGTGACGGTGTCGAGGGCGCCGCCGGTGCGGGACAGCCCGGTGACGCGGTGGCGGAAGGCGAGGCGCACCAGGCCGCGGGCCACGCCCTCCCGCACCCGTCGCTCGAAGGGCTCGACCACCCCGGGGCCGGTCCCCCACGTGATGTGGAAGCGCGGTACGGAGTTGCCGTGCCCGATGGCACCGTAGCCACCGCGTTCGGCCCAGCTCACGAGGGGGAAGAACCGTATGCCCTGCCGGTGCAGCCAGGCCCGCTTCTCCCCGGCGGCGAAGTCGACGTACGCCTCGGCCCAGCGGCGGGGCCAGTGGTCCTCGGGGCGGTCGAAGCCGGCGGTGCCCATCCAGTCCTGGAGGGCGAGGGCGTGGCTGTCCCGGATGCGCATGCGACGCTGCTCGGGCGAGTCGACGAGGAACAGGCCGCCGAAGGACCAGTGCGCCTGCCCGCCCAGTGACTGCTCGGGCTCCTGGTCGAGGAGGAGCACCGTGCGCCCGGCGTCGACGAGTTCCGCCGTCGCCGCGAGACCGGCGAGGCCCGCCCCGATCACGATGACATCAGCGTCGTAGGCCATCCGCGCGTCCTCTCGCCCCATCCGCGTACCGCACCGCCGGCCCCGGTTACCGACTGGTCAGATCCTTGGGCACACGGGTGACCGCGTCAACCGTCGGCCCGCATGTGCCGCACGCCGGGCCTCGCCGCGCGGTGCCGGAGAGGGCTGCCGACGAGCGCGTCACACCCCGCGACACTCGGGGGCGGGGTACGGCGGGGGCCGCTACAGTCGGCGGGATACGCCTTCCGTGACCCCGCTGAGTTGTCGAGGTGCACAGCGTGTCGGTACTGGTCCTGGTTCTCTCGGTGAGCGCCGCCGTCTGTCTGGGCGTCGGGTTCGTGCTCCAGCAGAACGCCGCCCGGCAGGCGCCGCTGAGCGACTTCCTCTCCCCCCGGCTGCTGCTGGACCTGATGCGGGTGCCGCGCTGGCTGGGCGGCATCGGATGCATGATCGTCGGCATGGTGCTGGGCGCGGTCGCCCTGTCCCGGGGCGAGGTGTCCCTGGTCGAGCCGCTGCTCGCGACGAACCTGCTGTTCGCGCTGGTGCTGTCCCGGCACTGGCCGCGCACCGCGGAGACCCGGCGGCCGCTGGGCCGGCAGGGCTGGTCGGGGCTCGCCCTGCTGGCGGGAGGCGTCACCGCGTTCATCGTCGCGGGCCGGCCGAGCGGCGGGCAGGCCGTCGCCGATCCCGTGCGGCACTGGGCGATCATCGGCTCCATGACGGGGCTGGTGCTGCTGCTGACGACGGCGGCCAAGCGCTCGCGGATGAGTGCGGCGCCGGTGCTGCTGGCCCTCGCGGCGGGGCTGCTGTACGGCATGCAGGACGCGCTGACCCGGGTGAGCGGGCAGCGCTTCACGCACGGCGGTCTCACGGAGCTGGTCACCGGCTGGCAGCCGTACGCGGTCGTGGTGTGCGGGGTGACGGGGCTGCTGCTGGTGCAGAGCGCCTTCGAGACGGCCTCGCTGCGGGTGTCGCTCCCGGCGCTGACGGCGGCGGAGCCGCTGGCCGGGATCACCTGCGGGGTCGGCTTCCTCGGCGACCGCCTGCGCACGGATGTGGCCGCGCTGACCTGGGAGGCGGCGGGCCTGGCTGCGATCGTCGCCGGCATCGTGCTGCTGGGGGCGCATCCGGCGATGCCGTGCGGGAGCCCGGAGGCGGACCGCCCGTCGGAGCAGGACCGGGACCTGCAGGCGTACTGAGCCGCGCGTGCCCCCCTGGGCGCGCCCCCGGCGCCCCGCCTCCTCCGCGTCCCGCCCTCTTCGTCGCCCGGTGTGCCGGTGTTTGGATGGGCCCATGACTGCCTCGGACCAGACCCCCACGAGGGGCGAGACCTCCACACCGGGCGAGAGCCGCACGCCCGGCGAGAGCCGCACGCCCGGCGAGAGCCCCCGCAGCGATCCGGCCGACGAGATCCTCGACATCGTCGACGAGCACGACCGCGTCCTCGGGCAGGCGCCCCGGGGCGAGGCCTACGCCCGGGGACTGCGGCACCGGTGCGTGTTCGTCCTGGCGCGCGACGCGGAGGACCGCGTCTTCGTGCACCGCCGCACACCGACGAAGCTGGTCTTCCCCTCCCTCCACGACATGTTCGTCGGCGGTGTCGTCGGCGCCGGCGAGTCCTACGACGAGGCGGCGCTGCGGGAGGCGGAGGAGGAGCTGGGGGTGAGCGGACTGCCGCGCCCCGAGCCGCTGTTCCGGTTCCTGTACGAGGCACCGGAGACCGGGCTGAGCTGGTGGTCGGCGGTGTACGAGGTGCGGTGCGTACTGCCGGTGCGCCCGCAGGTGGAGGAGGTCGCGTGGCACGGCTTCCTCACCGAGGAGGAACTGGCGGGGCGGCTCGGCGAGTGGGAGTGGGTGCCCGACGGGCTGGCGGCCTGGGAGCGGCTGCGCCGGTGGCGGGGCGGTCCCGCGTGAGCGCCGGCGGATAGGGTCCCGTACGTGAGTGATCTGGTGCGGAACGTCCGGTCGTGGTTCGTGCCGGAGGAGGTGCGCGGGGAGGGCAGCACGCCCGACTACCGGTTCTCGCTGGCCAACGAGCGGACCTTCCTCGCCTGGCTGCGGACCGCGCTGGCCCTGATCGGCGGCGGTTTCGCCGTGGACCAGTTCCTGCCGGACCTGGGCCGGCCCTGGCGGCTCGGGCTGGCCCTCGCCCTGCTCGGTGCCGGGGTGCTGTGCGCGCTGCGGGCCGTCAACCACTGGGTGCGGTGCGAGCGGGCGATGCGGCGCGGCGAGGACCTCCCGGTGTCGCGGTTCCCCGCGCTGCTCGGGCTGGTGATCGGTGCCGTCGCCGTGGTCATGGTCGTCGTCGTGATGCTCGGCCGGGAAGGATGACCGGCCCGGCCGGGCGCCCGGGGCGCGATCCCGGGCTGCAGCCCGAGCGCACCCGGCTCGCCTGGCGGCGCACCACCCTGTCGTGCACCGTCGCGGCCGTGCTGGCCGTCAGGACCGCGCTGCACCACGGTTCCGTGAGCGGCTACGTGGTGGGGCCGGCGTGCTGTGCGCTGTGGGCGGCCTTCCTCGCCCTGGCGCAGGTGCGCATCCGCGCCCTGGCCTCGGCGCCGGCCGCCGGTCCGCGGCGGCTGCCCGCCCGGCACGCCGCGCTGGCCGCGCTGGGTACGGTGGCCCTCGCCGTGTGCGCGGCCGTCCTCGTGGTGTGAGCCGCGGTGGACTCGCCTCCCCGGTGGCGCGAGCGGCCGGCGGAGCCCTCCGCGCGGTGGCCGGTGCCTCCGGGGGCGGGGACACGTACGGGGCCGGGACACGTACGGGGCCGGGACACGGCACGGGTTCGGGCCGGTTGCTCCGGGACTTCGCGGGGGCGCGCGTGCGACCGTGGTTCCGGTCACGTCGGCCCTCGCCCGGGTGTCGCACACTGGACGGCATACCGACCGGTCGGCATCATGAGCGGGTCACCTTTTCCGGCGTAGGAGCGACGATGAGTCCAGACCATCCGCCAGGTCTCGATCCCGACCGGCTGCGCGAGCTGCTCGACCGCGAGCGGCCCGGACTCGTGCACGGCCCCCTGAGCGGCCGGCTGATCGAGGGCGGACGGTCCAATCTGACGTACGCGGTCACCGACGGCGCCACCCGCTGGGTCGTCCGGCGCCCGCCGCTGGGCCACGTCCTCGCCACCGCGCACGACATGCGGCGCGAGCACCGGGTGATCAGCGCGCTGCACCCGACGGCCGTCCCCGTCCCGCGTCCCGTGCTGCTGTGCGAGGACCCGGAGAACCAGGCGGCACCCGGAGCGCCGTTCTACGTCATGGAGTTCGTCGAAGGCACCCCGTACCGGACGGCCGAGCAGCTCGCCCCGCTCGGCCCCGAGCGCACCCGGGCGGCGTTGCTCGGCCTGGTCGACACGCTGGTCGAACTGCACGCCGTGGACCCGGTGACGGTCGGGCTCGGGGACTTCGGCCGGCCGGAGGGGTTCCTCGACCGGCAGCTCCGCCGCTGGGGCAAGCAGCTCGACGCCTCCCGCAACCGCGAGCTGGCCGGCATCGACGAGCTGCACGCCGCGCTCGGCCGCCGGCTGCCGCACTCCCCCGCGCCCTCCGTCGTGCACGGCGACTACCGGCTGGACAATGTCCTGCTCGGTGAGGACGACCGGATCACCGCCATCCTGGACTGGGAGATGTCCACCCTCGGCGACCCGCTCACCGACCTGGGCCTGCTGGTCATGTACAGCGTGCCGCTCGGTCTGCCCGACTCCCCCGTCTCCACCACGGCCACGGCCCCGGGGCACCCGGCCCCGGCCGAGCTGATCGAGCGGTACGCCGCGCGCTCGGGGCGCGACGTCTCCGCCGTCTCCTGGTACACGGCCTTCGCCTGGTTCAAGCTCGCCGTGATCCTCGAGGGCATCCACTACCGGTACACGCTCGGCCAGACGGTCGGCGCCGGCTTCGACCGGATCGGCGACCTCGTCCCGGTCTTCATCGAACACGGCCTGACCACCCTGAAGCACGGCTCCGAGGAGGGCTGAACCGACATGGACTTCGCGTTCGACGCACGCACCGAGGAGCTGCGCGGCAGGCTCCTGGCCTTCATGGACGAGCACGTGTACCCCGCCGAGGCGGTCGCCGAGGAGCAGCGGGCGCGGCTCGCCTCGCCCTGGGACACCCCGGCGGTGGTCGGGGAACTGAAGGCGGAGGCCCGCCGGCAGGGCCTGTGGAACCTCTTCCTGCCCGACGCCGAGTACGGCGCCGGACTCACCAACCTCCAGTACGCGCCGCTCGCCGAGATCACCGGCCGTTCCCCGCACCTCGCGCCCACCGCGCTGAACTGCGCGGCGCCGGACACCGGCAACATGGAGGTGCTGGCCCAGTTCGGCGACGAGCGGCAGCGGAAGCAGTGGCTGGAGCCGCTGCTGGCCGGTGAGATCCGCTCGGCCTTCGCGATGACCGAGCCGGAGGTGGCCTCCTCGGACGCCACGAACGTCGAGACCCGGATCGAGCGGGAGGGTGGGGGAGAGTACGTCATCACGGGGCGCAAGTGGTACATCTCCGGGGCGATGAACCCCGACTGCAGGATCTTCATCGTGATGGGCAAGACCGACCCGGACGGCGCCGACGTGCGCCGGCAGCAGTCCATGGTGCTCGTGCCGCGGGACACCCCCGGGGTGACCGTGAAGCGCGCGATGCGGGTCTTCGGCTACGAGGACCACTCCCACGGCGGTCACGCCGAGGTCCTCTTCGACCATGTCCGGGTGCCCGTGTCGAACCTGGTCGGCGAAGAGGGCGGCGGCTTCGCCATCGCCCAGGCGCGGCTGGGGCCGGGGCGGATCCACCACTGCATGCGGCTCATCGGCATGGCCGAGCGGGCCATCGAGCTGATGTGCCGCCGGGCGGTGTCCCGCACCGCGTTCGGCAAGGCGCTGGCGCAGCAGGGCGTGGTGCAGAACTGGATCGCGGACGCCCGGGTGGCCGTGGAGCAGTTGCGGCTGCTGGTGCTGAAGACCGCGTGGCTGATGGACACGGTGGGCAACCGGGGCGCGCACACGGAGATCCAGGCCATCAAGATCGCGACGCCGCGGACCGTGGTGGACATCCTCGACCGGGCGATCCAGCTCCACGGGGCGGGCGGCGTCAGCCAGGACTTCCCGCTGGCGGAGCTGTACGCCTCGGCCCGCACCCTGATGCTCGCGGACGGTCCCGACGAGGTGCACCAGCGTTCGCTGGCCCGGCGGGAGCTGAAGAAGTACCTGTGACCGGCGGGGCGGCGGGCCCACGCCCGCCGCCCGGGGGCCTCGTCCTCAGGGGCGCAGCGCGCGCAGCAGCAGGTCGGCCAGGTGGTCGGCGACCTGCTGCGGGGTCAGCGGGCCTCCGGGGCGGTACCACGTGGACAGGTGGTGGACGGAGCCGAAGTGGTAGTCCACGACCAGGTCCGCCGGGGTCGCCGTGGAGAAGACGCCCTCGCGCTGCCCCTCCTCGATCAGTGCCCGGAAGCGCTCGTGGTAGCGGCGGCGCTCCGCCCGCACCTGCTTGTTCTTCTCGGGGCTGAGGTGGTGCATCGAGCGGAAGAAGATCATCGCGTCGTCGAGGTTCTCGATCGTCGTGACGACGACGTCCGCCGCCGCGCCCCGCAGCCGCTTCTCGACCGGCTCGTCGGCGCCGGCGAAGGCGTCCAGGCGTTCCTGCTGGACGCGCAGCACCCGGGCGTACACCTCGTGCAGCAGGTCGTCCTTGGAGCCGAAGTAGTGGTAGAGGGCGCCCTTGGTGACGCCGGCCGCCTCGACGATCTCCTGCACGGACGTGCGGTCGTAGCCCTGCTCGGCGAAGAGCCGGGTGGCGGCGGCGAGCAGCCGCTGCGGCACGGGCGTGCCGTCTCCGTCCGTGGTTCTCGGCACTGCCGCCACCTGCCTTTCCTCGTCGCTGCCTACGATCACGTCTGCGAGGGCTCAACGGTTCCCGCACCGGTTCGGGAACGCAGTTCCCGGCGCAGAATCTTCCCACTCGCCGTCTTGGGCAGGTCGGGCAGGATTTCGACCTGCCTCGGGTACTTGTAGGCGGCCAGTCTCTCCCGGCAGTACGCGGCGAGTTCCCCGGGGTCGGTCTCCACGCCGGGGCGGAGGCTGATGTACGCCCGGACGGTCTCCCCCCGGTAGCCGTCGGGCACCCCGACGACGGCGGCCTCGCGGACCGCTGGGTGGGTGTAGAGGACGTCCTCCACCTCGCGGGGCCACACCTTGAAGCCGGAGGCGTTGATCATGTCCTTCTTGCGGTCGACCACGTAGAGCCAGCCCCGCTCGTCCATGAACCCGATGTCGCCGGTGCGCAGTTCGCCGTCGGGGAAGGTCTCGGCGGTGGCCTCGGGGCGGTGCCAGTAGCCGGGCACGACCTGCGGCCCCCGGACGGCGATCTCGCCCTGCTCCCCGAAGGGCACCTCCTCGCCTGCGTCGTCCACGATGCGGACGACGGTGTCCGGGCCGGGCACACCCACGGCGAGCGTCCCGGAGACCGGGTCGACGGGGGCCTCGCGGTGCGGGGGCACGGAGGCGCACGGGGCGGTGCACTCGGTGAGCCCGTAGCCGTTGTGGAGGTACGGCCCGTAGCCGGCCCGGAACTTCTCCACGAGGGCGGGCGGCAGCGGGGCGCCGCCGGAGGAGATCGTGTGGAAGGAGGAGAAGTGGTCCGGGGTGGCGGCGGGGTGGGCGGCGAGCGCCATGAAGGCGGTCGAGGGGCCGACGGTGTAGGCGGGCCGGTGCTCGGCGAAGGCGTCCAGGACGACGCCGGCCTCGAAGCGGTAGGTGAGCACGAGCGTGCCGGCGCTGTCGAGGCAGGCGACGAGCTGGCAGACCATGCCGGTGATGTGGAACAGCGGTGCCAGCGTGAAGTAGACGGGAGCCTCGGGCAGTTCGAGGCCGGTGCGCTGCCGCTCGGCGTTGAACATGATGTTGCCGTGGGTGTTGGTGGCGCCCTTGGGGGTGCCGCTGGTGCCGGAGGTGTAGCTGATGAGGGAGATGTCCGAGGGGCCGGGAGTGCGGTCCTCGGGGGCGGCGTTCCCCTGCCGGGCGACGGCGGTGAGGTCCTCGGCGTCCGGGGCCTGGGCGAGCCGCTCGAAGGTGAGCACGCGGGGGTCGTTCCGCGTCTGGAAGTCGAGTTCACAGGCGGTGAGCACGATCCGCACGGAGGAGCCGGCCGCCGTCTCGCGCAGGTACTCCTCCCAGGCGCGGTCGGAGCAGATCAGCGCGGTGGCCCCGGCGTCGTGGAGGACGTGGGTGACCTCGCCCGACTTGTACATCGGGTTGACGGGCACGACGATCGCGCCCGCCTTCCACGCGCCGAGCAGGGCGAGCACGAAGTGCGGGGAGTTCTGCAGCAGGACCGCCACGCGGTCGCCGCGTCGAAGGCCCCGGGCGGCGAGGCGGCCGGCGACGGAGTCGCTCAGCCCGTCCAGCTCGCGGTAGGTGAGCCGCCCGTCGAAGTAGGCGAGGGCGGGGCGCTCCGGGTGGGCGGCGACCGTCTCCCGCAGGGCGTGGAGCAGGGTCTCCGGCGGGGTGAGCGGGGCGCGCTGCGCCTCGGTGAGCAGGGCGAGCCAGGGCTTGTCGGCGTAGCGGGAGGGGGCGGCGGTCACGCGTCGGCCTCCCACTTCTGCTGGAGGTGGTTCATGTTCGTCATCCATCGGTCGGGATCGGCGGCCCGCGCCTGGTAGTAGGCGGCCACCTCGGGGTGCGGCAGGATCAGGAAGCGGTCCTCGGCGATCCCCTCGAACAGCGCGTCCGCCACGGCCTCCGGGGCGACGGCGGTGGGCGCGAGCACGAGTTCGCCGGCGCTGCCGGCCGCGGTGAGCATGTCGGTGCGCACGCCCTGCGGGCAGATCGCGTGCACCTTGAGACCGCGGTGGCGGTAGGTGAGCGAGAGCCACTCGGCGAAGGCGTACGCGCCGTGCTTGGTGACGCTGTAGGGGGCGGCGCCGATCATGCTGAGCAGCCCGGCGGCCGAGACGGTCGAGACGAACCGCCCGCTGCCGCGTTCCAGCCAGGCGGGGATCAGGGCGTGGGCGGCACGGACGTGGGCCATGACGTTGACGTCCCAGGCGTTCGCCCACACCTCCTCGGGCGCCGCCTCGGTACCGCCGGAGCCGAGGCCGGCGTTGGCGCAGTACACGTCGACGGTGCCGTCGAGGGCGTCCCGCGCCTCCTCGACGATCCGGGGGGCGTCGCCGGGGACGGCGATGCCCCCGATCTCCTCGGCGACGGCACGCGCCCGGTCGGCGTCCAGGTCGTTGACCACGACCCGCGCCCCCTCGGCCGCGAACCGCCGGGCCAACGCGGCCCCGATCCCGCCCCCGGCTCCGGTGACGACCACTCCGGCATCCTGCACGGCTTCCACGTTGGGCCTCCTTCAAGGGGAAACGGCTCCATTGGGCAGACTAACCGGTCGGTATGTCAGAGCAAAGGGGTACGGGCGCCCATCCGCCCGGAGTCGATTCCTCGCATACGAGAAGGCATCCGGATGAGGTGATCACTACAACCCTGCGTCCTCCGTACGAGTCTGGCCGTGTGGCCCGAGGGCCCCCGCGACGCGCACTGCGTCCGGGAAAGACCTCTCCCACCCCGAAGGACGGACACCGATGCCTGTACCCCGTTTACTGGGCGCCGCGGCCGTGCCCCTGGCCCTTGCCTCCACCCTGCTCACAGCCGGGGGAGCGAGTGCGGCCGGCTCGACGGACGGCTGGGAGATCTCACTCTCCGGTGAGAGCCCGGCCGGATCCCTCATGTCCGTCTCCTCCGTGGACGCCGACCACGCCTGGGCCGTCGGCAGAAAGGACGGGCACGGCGTCCTCATGCGCTGGGACGGTCACACGTGGAACGAGGACACCGCTCCGGGGCTGCCCGACGTGTGGCAGTGGTCCTCGGTCAGCGCGGTGTCCGTCGAGGACGTCTGGGCCTACGGGACCGTGGGCCGCGACCAGGAGCTGGTGCACTACGACGGCACACGCTGGACCGGCGTGCGGACCGCGGGTCCCGCCGACGACGCCTGGCCCGAGGTGCCCATAGCGGCCGTTCCCGGGAGGCTCTTCAAGGGCGGCAACGCGCTCTACACCTACTCCGACGGCGAGTGGACGACGTTCACGCTGCCCGACCGGGTCGACATCCGGGACATCCAGGCCCTCTCCGCGAACGACGCCTACGCCACCGGCATGCGATACCCCGTCGAGGGCGGGCACCCGATGACGTACCACTGGGACGGCACCACCTGGTCGCTGATGGAGGAGGCTTCCGTACCCGCCGGGACGGAGGTCGACAAGATCGCCGTCGAGTCCCCGGACAGCGTCTACGTGGCCGGGTGGGCCCAGCCCGACGCCGATCCGCCCGTGCCGAGCGTCACCCACTGGAACGGTGACACGTGGGAGGACGCGACCGGGGAACTGACCGACCTGTACCTCGAGGCGATCGTGCCCGACGGCCGGGGCGGCTTGTGGGCGACCGGCACCGACAAGGCGGCCCCCGCCTTCGCCAACCCGGTCTTCTGGCATTTCGACGGCACCGCGTGGACCCGGGAGGAAGGACCGACGGCCTCCGACGGCGAGACCCGTTGGCCTTCCTACAACTTCTACGACCTGGCGCCGGCCGGCCCGTCCGGCGGCTTCTGGGCCGTGGGCGACTACGAGACCCCCATGGACGAGCACGGGGACACCTCGCACCACGGACTGATCGAGCGGTCCGCCGCTCCCGAGGCCGACTGAGGCACGGGTCCGCCGGGCGGCCGCCCGTGAGCGGCACGCCTACATGTCACGGCTGCTGCGGGCGTTGGCCTCGGCGACCAGGATTCTGAGCAGTTCGTCCTGGCCCAGCGGCCGCAGCTCCGCCGGGTCAGCGTCCCAGGTGCGGCCGCCGGAGAACGGGCGCACCCGGCAGCGCGGACCCACGTGCTCCTCGACCCGCCCGGATCGGTCCCGGGCGGTGTCGTGGACGGCCGCCCCGACACCGGGCACCGCGTCGCCCTCCGTCACGAGGCGCTGCCCTTCCGGATCACGTCGGCCAGCAGCAGCGCGACCGGGGCGGAGCAGACCCCGAGGTGGACCAGGGCGTACCCGGCGTCCCTCCCCCGGTCGTCCGCCCAGGGGGTGCGCACGTCCATGGCGGGGAGCTGGATGCCGGCCCCGCCCAGCGCCGCGGCCAGGGCGTCGCGGGCCTCGAGAGCTTCCTGGATCTTCGACGAAGAGGGCATGAACGTCCTTGTCAGTGGATTCCGGTGATTTCACGATACGCACCCGACGACCGCGGTGACTGAATTACTCTGCGTAGCGCGGGCGTTACGAGGATGCGCCCGAGGGTGGCCGGTCACACCGTGGGCGGGCGGGTGCTTCCCCGCCGGACGGAGCCGGTGCCACACCTTCCACACCGATCCCGTGAGCCGCTCGCGAAGGAGCCAGCCGTATGCCGCAACGACGCGCCGTCACCGGCCGCAGCCAGGAACCGCGCCAACGCTTCGCCGAGGAACTGCGCACGCTCCGGACCTCCGGCGGGACGAGCCTGCGGCAGCTCGGCGAACGGCTCGGCTGGGACTGGTCGCTGTTCGGGAAGATGGAGAAGGGGGAGACCCTGGGCAGCCCCGAGGTGGTCCAGGCCCTGGACCAGCACTACGGGACGCCCGGACTGCTGCTCGCCCTCTGGGAGCTGGCCGCGGGCGACCACACCCAGTTCCGCGAGCGGTACCGGAGGTACATGGCGCTGGAGGCGGAGGCGGTCAGCCTGTGGCACTTCGCGGTGAGCGTGCTGCCGGGACTGTTGCAGACGCCGGGGTACGCGAGGGAGGTATTGGCGGCGGGGGGCCTGCGCGGCAAGGAACTCGAACAACAGGTTGAGGCGCGGATGGGGCGGCGGGAGCTGCTGGAGTCGGAGGACGCGCCCCCGTTCCGGACGATCCTGTCGGAGGCGGTGCTGCGCACACCGTTGAGGGACGGGACGGAGTGGCGCAACCAACTGGAGCACCTGCTCACGATCACGGAGCGCCCCTCCGTGACGGCCCACGTGCTGCTGCAGAGCGCGGGACTGCACGGCCTCATGAGCGCCGACATGTGGTACCTGCTCCTCCCCGAGGGCAGGACCGTCGTCTATACGGAGAACGGCTACCAGGGCGAACTCATCGAGGAAGCCAACCCTGTTGTGCGCCTGCAGAAGACGTACGATGCGGTGCGCGACCTAGCACTCCCCCCTGCGGAGTCACGCAAGTTCATCCTTCGGATCTTGGAGGAAGCACCGTGCGATCCATCGATCTGAGCGCCGCCTCCTGGCGCAAGAGCAGCTACAGCAATCAGGATGGCGGCGCCTGCGTCGAGATGGCCGACGGCTTCGGCGCCCTCGTCCCCGTGCGGGACAGCAAGACCCCGCACGGCCCCGTCCTGCTCTTCCCCGCGAACCGCTGGGCCGACTTCGTCGGCGCGGTGGGCGGCGGCGGGATGCGTCGCTGAGTTGACCCTCCCCTTGCGTCAGGTCCGAAGCTGGGCGCGGACGAAAGGGGAGGTGGATGAGTTACTCCGTGGGACAGGTCTCGGCGTTCGCCGGGGTCACGGTGCGGACGTTGCACCACTACGACAAGGCGGGGCTGCTCTCGCCCAGTGAGCGCAGTGCCGCCGGGTACCGGCTCTACGGCGAGGCGGACCTGGCCCGGCTGCAGCAGATCCTCTTCTACCGCGAGCTCGGCTTCTCCCTCGGCGAGATCGGGGCGATCCTCGACGACCCGGGGACCAACGCGCTGGAGCATCTGCGGGCGCGGCAGGCCAAGTTGAGCGAGGAGATCGCCCACCTCCGGCGGCTGGCGGAGGTGGCGGAGCGCGCCATCGAGGTGCAGCAGACGGGGGTGTCCCTGACCCCCGAGGAACGCTTCGAGGTGTTCGGCGAGATCGCCTTCGATCTCAGTTACGCCACCGACGCGGAGCTGAAGTGGGCGGATTCGGAGGGGCAGCGCGAGTCGATGGCCCGTGCCGCCGCCCATACGAAGGAGGACTGGCGGCAGCTCATGGGCGAGGCCGGGGCCTGGCGGGCGGAGCTGCTCGCGGCCTTCGACGAGGGGGAGCCGAGCGAGGGCGAGCGGGCGATGGACCTGGCCGAGGAGCACCGTCTGCACATCTCGCGCTGGTTCACCGCCTGCCCGCCCGACATGCACCGGCGCATCGCGGACGACTTCCTCGCCGATCCGCGCGCCTTCGCCCTGGTCGTCCCGCCCTCGCAGCAGCGCCCCGGCCTGTCGGCCTACATGTGCCGAGCGGTGCACGCCAACGCGGCCCGCCTCGGCGGGGAGGGCCGGCGATGAGGGTGCTGATCGCCGCGGCCGGATCACGCGGGGACGTGGCGCCCTTCGCGGGCCTGGGAGTCGCACTGCGCGGGGCGGGCCACGAGGTCGTCCTCGCCACCACAGAGGCGTTCGCGCCCCTCGTGCGAGAGGCGGGGCTGGAGTTCCGCCCGCTGCCCGCGCACTCGCGGGAGCGCGGCGGGGACGGCGGTGTCGAGGGCCGACGTGAACTGATGCGGACGGCCGCCGCGTTCGTGACCGAGCTGGGCCGGGGGTTCGCCGAGGCCGTGGACGGGGGCACGGAACTGCTGCTGCTCTCGGCCACGACCGCGCCGCTCGGCTGGCACCTCGCCGAGGCGCGCGGCATCCCGAGCCTCGGCCTGTACCTCCAGCCCACCGCGCCGACCGGCGACTTCCCGCCCGTCGTCACCGGTTCCCGTTCACTGGGGCGGACCGGCAACCGCCTGGCCGGGTGCTTCGCCCTCCGCATGGCCGACCGGGTCTACACACGGGCGGTCGGGGATCTGCGCCGACGCCTGGAACTGCCGCCGCTGGCCCCGTCCGCGATGCGCCGGCGGCGGGAGCGGGAGCGCTGGCCGGTCCTGCACGGGTTCAGCCCGGCCCTGGTGCCACGCCCCTCGGACTGGCGCCCGGGTCTGGAGGTCGTGGGCACCTGGTGGCCCCCTCTCCGTGCGGCCGAGCGGCTTCCGGCTGAGGTGGAGGACTTCCTCGGCGCGGGGCCCCGGCCCGTCCTCCTCGGCTTCGGGAGCATGGCGGCGGGCGAGGGGGAACGGCTGAGCGGGATCGCCGTGCGGGCGCTGCGCCGGGCCGGGTTGCGCGGAATCCTTCAGTCCGGCAGCGCCGGGCTCGCGGCGGACGGCGGTGCGGACGTGCTCACCGTCGGGGACCTGCCGCACGCCCCGCTGTTCCCGCGGCTGGCGGCGGTGGTGCACCACGCGGGGGCCGGCACCTCGGCGGCCGCCCTGCGCGCGGGGGTGCCCGCGGTCACCGTGCCGGTCACCGCGGACCAGCCGTTCTGGGCGGGCCGGCTCGCCGCTCTCGGCACGGCCACCGCCCCGATCCCCTTCCGGGCGCTGACCGTCGAAGGGCTCGCCTCGGCCCTGGCGGAGGTGGTGGGGCGGGAGTCGTACGGGCGGGCCGCGGCGGGGGTGGCACGGCACATGGCGCAGGAGGACGGGGCGGCCCGGGTGCTGGAGGCCGTCCGGCGGATCGCCGGAGGGTGAAGCCGGATGGCCTCCGAGGGCCGGGCGGTCGCCGCGCACGGGGGTGGCGGCGACCGCCCGGCCGTCGGCGGGGCCCCGCACCGGAAGCGGCCGGTGCGGGGCCCGTCCCTCAGCGGTGGGAGGTGAACTCCACCACCTGCTGGTAGGTCGGGCGGTTCTGCCAGCTGATGTTGCCGTGCTTGATGCCGCCCAGCGCGCGCTGGACGATCGAGTCGGCACACCACTGGTCGCCGGCCGAACAGAGATCGTCACCCGGGTAGACCTGGGACGCCGACCTGCCCGCCGCCTCCTTGAGGGTGTTCAGCAGGGTCGTGCGGCAGGCACCGAGGGAACCCCCGCCGCAGTACGTCTGCGCGAGCGGGCCCTCGACCGGTTCGCCCAGCACCGTCCGCAGGTCCTTGTCCACGTAGGACCACCAGCCGTACTGGAAGGAACTGCCCGCGTGCGAGCCGGTCGGGCCGTGGGCGGCCGAGGGCGACTCGTCGACGGGGAGGTTGGCGGTCATGGCGGTGTAGAGGTCCTCGCCGAGGCCGGGTGCGAACTCGGCCTTCACCAGCTCGGGCCACCACGCGTCGAGGATGCGGAGGGCGTCCGCGTCCGCGTACTTCTTCGCGCCCGCCGAGGTCACCTTGCGCTGGGCCCCCGCCGAGACCCAGGCCGACAGCTTGTCCACCGCCGCCGCGGTCGTGGAGTCCGTGATCGCCGCGCTCTTGACGACCCTCAGCAGCTTCGGCAGCACGTCCTCGGCGCGCAGGTCGGCGAGGCCCGCGTCGGCCATCGCCTTCACGAGCGCGGACCGGGTCACGCCGCCGTCGGCGACGAGCTTCCTCACCCGGTCGTCCAGCAGGTCGCCCCGGTGCACGGAGCCCTCGCCCCAGGGCGCGGCGGCGTAGTCCTTCGCCTGCTTGTTGTTCCAGGAGATGTAGTAGTCCTGGTCGACGGAGTTCGGGTGGGCCGAGGCGGGGGTGTACGACGCCGTGTTGTGCGCGGGGTCCCAGCCGCTCCACTCGTAGGGCTGCCGCGCCCACACCGGGAACTCGCCGTCGACCCCGGTGGCCCGGACGGGGTTGTCGCCGCTGTTGTAGTACGCGGTGTGCGCGGAGTCGGCGTAGAACCAGTTGAACGTGTAGTTGATGTGCTGGACCGCCTTCTGGAAGTCCTCGGGGCCCTTGACGTAGTCGGGGTCGTTGAGCATCTGGAAGCCGATGATCGAGTCGGCCTCGTGGAGGTAGGAGGAGCGCAGCGTGGTGTACGCGACCCGCTTGCCGTCCACGGTGGCCCGGTACTCGACGGGGCCGTACCTGGTGCGCCAGACCCGCATCGTGTAGGAGCCGGCGGCCGTGGAGTCGGCCACGGTCGGCTTCCAGGCGTTGGTCCGCTCGACCTTGTCCATCGCCGTGCAGGTGCCGTGGTACAGGTAGTGGTAGTCGTCCTGGCACAGTTCGACCGCGTAGGTGTCGATGATGTCCTGGCCGGAGGTCGTGGCGCTCCACGCGTAGTCCTGGCCGCGGCCGAGTTCGACGTACATGCTCAGGCCGGCGAACGAGGCGCCGCGGGCGCTGATGCCGGGGCCCTGCAACTCCTGGAGCATGAGGAGCTGCGGCGCGAAGTAGCCGGTCTGCGGCCCGAAGACGGCGACCGGACGGCCGCTCGCGGTGTGCTTCCCGCTGACGACGAGGGCGTTGGACATGCCGCGCTTCGCGGAGCTGAGGGCCCTCGCGCCCGCCGTGCCCGAGGTGCTCTTCGCGGCCGCCTTGGCGGCGCTGCCGGTGCGGTCGTACACCAGGGGTTCCCGGGCGACGGTTCCGGCGTCGGGCAGGGCCGCGCCCCGGGGGTCCGCGGGCTTGCCGGCGTAGGGGAAGGACTCGCCGTCATGGACGGTGAGCACGGCCTCGGGATCGTTGCGCTCCCGGAAGGACTCCCACACCTTCGTGCCCTCGGCCACGCCGTACCGGGACTGCGCGGCGAGCAGGGACAGGGCGTTGTTGACCTCGCCGCCACCGCCCGAACCGAACAGCGCGCCGATGACGGAGGCGAGGGCGACCATGTCGGTGACCTTGAAGTGGTCGATGGTGCCGGCGTTGGTGATCGAGTCCTTGTGGCCGGTGAGGACGTACTCGCCGGGGAAGTAACGGCCGCTGTCGGAGGCGTCGATGTAGGCGTTGATGCCCGCGAGGTAGGCGTTGACGTCGTCGAGGGCCTGCTTGCCCCGGTCCCCCGCGGAGGCGATGGCGCCGTCGATCTGCGCCTGGAGGTCCGCCTCGGTGTACGGGGCGTTGCGCCAGAACTCCTGTTCCAGGCCCTGGTTGGAGGGGGCGCCGCCGGCGAAGCCGGTCAACTGGCCCCTGCCGACGTGCCGGAAGACGTCCATGAGCCACAGCCGGTCCTGGGCGGCGGCGTAGCCGGCCCCGAACTCGGTGCCGTACCGCGTGGTGCCGGTGATGTGCGGCACACCCGTCTTCTTGTCCCGGACGATGGTCACATCCGTGCGACCGCCCGGTTTGGTGGTGGAGGCGACCTGCCCCGAAGGGACCCCGAACGAGGCGTCGTTGAAGAAGGTGTTGATCTTCGCGTCGGTGAGCGCCGGGTAGCCGGTGGCGAGGTCGGCGTAGGGGCCGAGCTGGTCCTCCGCGTGCTCGGGCTGGGTGCCGAATACCTGGTTGAGCAGCACTTGGGCGAGCGTGGCGTTGCCGTTCTCGCCCGGCGGGAGGATGTCGGAGCACTGGCCGCCGCAACTGTCGCCGGCGGTCGCTGTCGCCGTCCGGGTACTCGCCGGGGCGCCCTGCGCGGCCACGGCCGTGGAAAGCGGGGACAAAAGTCCGGCAATGAGCACGCATACGGACGCGGTCTTCAGGAACCCGGGGATTCCGCGGGGAGTTCTCAGTCTGTCCAGGAAGGTGCGGGGGGTGTGCCGTGGCATGGCAGGACCTCCGGAGCTGAGGTGGGGCCGGATGTTACCGCCGGTACTCCCGCGATTGAACATGAACATGCGTCACTTTTGAACCCGTTGGGGGCGGACTCGTGGAGGTCGCCGGAAAAGAAGTCGGAAAGAAGTAGGGAAGAGGAGGGGATCGGACGGAGCCGAATCGTGTGTCGATACGTCTATTCGACGACGTCCGTACGACGACGCCGAAGTGACCGAAGTACAGGTGCAGGTGTGACGGAGGTGCAGCACGATGGCGGGTTTCCGGAGTCTGGCGAGACAGGTGCGCGATCCGAGGTGCGATCTGGCACTGCGGCGCTATTCGCTGCGCAAGTGCCTTGAGCGGTTCGCCCCGTACGGGCACCGGGCGACCTGGGACCACCTGTGCTCCCGGGCCGGCTTCGGCCCCGAGGACCGCTCCCCCGACCCGGCGCGGCTCGTGGCCGCACTGGAGGAACTGGAGGAGGCCCGCTCCGTGTGGCTCGCCTACGAGGTGGAGTTCGCCGAGCGCCGCCGCAAGGAGAAGCACGACGGGCTGCGCAGGCCGGGCAGCGTGGACGATTGGCACCGGCTGACCTGGGGCGGCTTCGGAGTGGCGTGGTGCGAGGATCCCCGGGTCCACCCCCGTGGCCCGATGGCGGAGGTGCTGCGCCGGCTGATCGCCGCGCTGGAGCGGGAGCCCGGGGCGTGCTGCCCGGTGTGCGGTGGGGAACGGCTGGTGTGGCGGTGGGACCTGGCACACGAGCCGTCCTCGGGACCGGTGTGCGGGGACTGCGGCATCGTGGTGCCGCGGCCGGTGCTCACCGAGGAGGCGGTGCGGGAGGCCCGGCACGGGCGGCAGCTGCTGGTGTCGGCGTAGGTCCGGCCCTTCGGGAGGGGTGCGCCTTGCTCGTGGGCGCACCCCGACAGCACCGCACTCCCGGCAGCACGGCACTCCCGGCAGCACGGCTCCGCGCCTTCGTGGCGCACGCCCGTGCGACCTCATTGACTTTGCCCTCCCGGCCGACCATGCTAAGCAGTCGCTTAGCATGGGTGACGTGACATGGAGGTCGGAGCATGACCGAACCGAGGGTCTTCGCTTCCGTCGAGGCGCTGAAGGCGGCCGTCGGTGAGCAGTTGGGGTACAGCGACTGGGTCGAGGTCGACCAGAAGCGGATCGACCTGTTCGCCGAGGCGACCGGCGATCACCAGTGGATCCACGTGGACCCGGAGAAGGCGGCCGCGGGCCCCTTCGGCACGACCATCGCGCACGGCTATCTGACGCTGTCGCTGCTGCCGCTCTTCGGACCGCAGCTCCTCACCGTCGAGGGCGTCCGCATGGGCGTCAACTACGGGACGAACAAGGTGCGTTTCCCCTCCCCCGTGCCCGTCGCCTCCCGGTTGCGGGCGACCGCGAGGATCACCGGCGCCGAGGACGTGCCCGGCGGCGTGCAGGTCACGGTCGCGTTCACCGTGGAGCGCGAGGGCGGCGACAAGCCGGTGTGCGTCGCGGAGTCCGTCTCGCGCTACTACCTCTGACCCCCGGTGCGCCCGCCGGGCGGGCCTACCGGGCCGCGCCCACCATGCGCAGCACCAGGTCGGCGTAGAGCGTGCCGATCTCCTCGGGCGTGCGGGGCCCCTGGACGTTGAACCAGCGGGCGACGTCGACGCACAGCGAGAGGACCGCGAGGGTGGTGCCCCGCACGTCGAGCACGTCGAACTCGCCGGTCGCCACCCCGTCCTCGATGATCCCGCGCACCACGGCGTCGACCTGGCGGCGCAGCGCGACGATCTCCGCGCGCGCCTCGGGGCCGAGCGCGTCCAGTTCGTACTGCACGACCCGCGCGGTCGTGCGCCGGCCCGCGTGCCACCGCACGAAGGAGCTGACGGCTTCGGCGAGCCGCTCGGTGGCGCTGCCTCCGGCCCCGTCCGCCGCGCGCAGGATCTCCAGCACCTTCTCGTGGCCGATCCGGCTGATGCGCTGGAGCAGTTCTTCCTTGGTCTTGTAGTGGATGTAGAGCGCCGCCGGGCTCATGCCCGCGCGGCTCGCGATGTCACGGGTGGTCGTCGCGTGGTAGCCACGCTCGGCGAACGCGTCCACGGCCGCCACCAGCAGTCGCCGGGCCGCGTCCGGGGTGACCTCCACCCACGGCTCGCTCTCGCCGCCGACCGTCTCCTGCGCCGTACTCATCGCTCGTGCCCCTCTCCACCGACAGGTGCACCACCATACCGCCGAACCTGAGCGGCCGCTTAGCGCAGCCGGTCAGGGCCACCCCCCGGCGAAGAGGGCCTCCGGCGCCCCGGCACGAGCACCATCACCCCCGACCCTAACCATCAATAGCGACTTGACGGGTTAGATGCCATATGGTCCGATGGAGGAACTAACCACAAAAACGCCTTCAGGAGGTTAGAGATGTACGCGGTGCACCACCGGAGCGCGACCGTCGACGGCCACGAGCTCTTCTACCGGGAGGCCGGCCCCGCCGACGCCCCCACGATCGTCCTGCTGCACGGCTATCCGACCAGCTCGTTCATGTTCCGGGAGCTGATCCCGCTGCTGGCCGGCGACTACCACGTCCTCGCGCCGGACCACCTGGGCTTCGGCCTCTCCGACGCTCCCCCCGTCACGGAGTTCACGTACACCTTCGACGCACTCGCCGACCTGACCTCGGCGCTCCTGGACCGGCTCGGGGTCGACCGCTACGCGCTCTACGTCCAGGACTACGGCGCCCCCATCGGCTGGCGCCTCGCGCTGCGGCACCCCGAACGGATCACCGCCGTCGTCAGCCAGAACGGCAACGCCTACGAGGAGGGCTTCGTCGAGTCCTTCTGGGCCGACGTGTGGGCCTACGGCGAGAATCCCGGCCCGGAGACCGAGCCCGCGGTGCGCGCCGCCCTGACCCGTGAGGCCATTCGTTGGCAGTACCTGCACGGCGTGCCCGACCCGAGCCTGGTCAGCCCGGACACCTGGGAGCACGACCACGCCCTCGTCTCCCGCGAGGGCAACGACGAGATCCAGCTCGCCCTGTTCCGGGACTACCGCACCAACCGCCCGCTCTACCCGCCGCTGCAGGAGTTCCTGCGCACCCACGAGGTGCCGGTGCTCGCCGTGTGGGGCCGCAACGACGAGATCTTCGGCCCGGCGGGCGCGCAGGCCTTCGCCCGTGACGCGAAGGACGCGGAGGTCCACCTCGTCGACGGCGGCCACTTCCTGCTGGAGAGCCACCTCGACGTCGTCGCCGGCCATCTGCGCGCGTTCCTCGGCCGGGTGCTCCGGTAGGCGCGGGGACCGCGGGAACGCGGGTGCCGGCCGGGCGGGCCCGGCCCGGCCGCCTCAGAGCTTCTCGAACGGATCGTGCTCGGCGAGCAGTTTCTCCAGTCTCGCCTGGTCGACCCGGCTGACGATCTGCCCGGCCTCCTGCCGGTCGCGGATCACCTTGGCGAGGGTGAAGGCGGAGGTCACCAGGTACAGCACGGCGATGGCGAGGAAGGCGCGGACCCAGGCGTCGGCCTGGAGGTGGTAGATCCCCACGGCGGTGGCGATCATCGCGACGACGAAGGAGGCCGCGGCCTGGCCGTAGAAGGCGGCGGTGTTCTGCTGCTTGACCGGTGTGTCACTCATGGGAACAGGATCGGCGGACGTGGCCCGGGCCACATCCGTCGCCGTACTCAGGGCCCGGGGCCCAGGTACTCAGAAGGCCGAGACGCCGGTCAGCGCACGGCCGATGAGCAGTTTCTGGATCTGGCTGGTGCCCTCGTAGAGGGTCATCACGCGGGCGTCGCGCAGCAGTTTGCCCACCGGGTACTCGTCGATGTAGCCGTAACCGCCGAAGACCTGGAGGGCGTTGTTGGCGGAGCGGACGGCGGCCTCGGAGGCGAACAGCTTGGCCTTGGAGGCCTCGGTGGCGAAGGGCAGGCCGCGGTCGACGAGGTCGGCGACGCGCCAGGTGAGCAGCCGGGCGGCGTCCACGTCGACGGCGATGTCGCTGATCAGCTCCTGTACGAGCTGGTGGCGGGCGATCGGCTTGCCGAACTGTTCGCGCTCCCCGGCGTAGCGCACGGCCGCGTCCAGGGCCGCCTGGGCGATGCCGACGCAGCCGGCGGCGACCGACATCCGGCCCTTGGCGAGCGCGGACATGGCGACGGAGAAGCCCTTGCCCTCGGGGCCGAGCATCGCGGAGGCGGGAACCCGCACGTCCTGAAGGACCAGTTCGGCGGTGGCCTGGCCGCGCAGGCCGAGCTTGCCATGGATCGTGCGGCGGGTGAGTCCGGGGCTGTCGGCGGGGACGAGGAAGGCGGTGACGCCCTTGTGGCCGGGGGCGTCGGTGGACCGGGCGAACAGCAGGATCACATCGGCCCAGGTGCCGTTGGTGATGAAGGTCTTGGTGCCGTTCAGGACGTGGTCCCCGCCCTCGCGCACGGCACGGGTGGTGAGGTTGCCCGCGTCGGAACCGGTACCCGGCTCGGTGAGGCCGAAGGAGCCCACGTACTCGCCGGCGACGAGTCCGGGCAGCCAGCGCCGCTTCTGCTCCTCGCTCCCCCAGGCGGCGATCGTCTTGGCGACGAGGCCCAGGGAGACGGAGACGATGCCGCGCACCGAGGAGTCGCCCCGGCCCAGTTCCTCGGTGACCAGGCAGTACGCGAGGTGGTCGCCGCCGGAGCCGCCGTACTCCTCGTCGAGGGTCAGACCGAGGAAACCGACCTCGCCGAGCTTCTTGACGATGCCCCGGTCGACCTCTTCCGCGCGGTCCCAGGCCACGACGTGGGGCGCTATCTCGCCCGCGACGAAGTCCCGGGCGAGCCGGCGGACGGCGGTCTGTTCCTCGCTGAGCTCCAGGTTCACCTCGGTCACCCCACGGTTTAATTAGCACTGCTAGTTTATGTGTGCAGCCCTACTATGTGCGCCATGGCCCGACCGCGCAAGCCCCTGCTGAGCACCGACCGCATCGTCGAGACGGCCCGCGCGCTCGTGGACGCGGAGGGCCTCGCGGCCGTCTCCACCCGCCGGCTCGCGGCCGAACTGGGGGTGAGCGGACCGTCCCTCTACAACCACTTCCGCACCAAGGACGAGATCCTGGAGGCGGTCGCCGACTCGGTGAGCGCGCAGGTCGACCTGTCGATGTTCGAGGAGGGGTGGGACGGACGGGACTGGCGGACCGCGCTGCACGACTGGGCGGTGTCCTACCGGGCCGCGCTGCGGGCGCACCCGAACCTCGTACCGGTGCTGGCGCACGGGCCGGGGCGGCGGCCGGCGGCACTGCGGCTGGCGGACGCGGTCTACGGGGCGATGGTGGACGCGGGGTGGCCCCCGGCGCAGGCGACCTCGGTCGGGGCGCTGATGCGGTACTTCGTCATGGGGTCCGCGCTGGGGTCGTTCGCCGGGGGGTTCGTGAACGACGAGGCCGCCTACGATCCCGAGGACTATCCGCACCTGGGGCAGGCGCACCGGCTGGCCGGGCGGCAGGAGCGGATCGACGAGCGGGCGTTCGAGGTCGGCCTGCGGGCGCTGCTGGACGGGCTGGAGGTGCGGTTCGAGGAGGTGCGGCGGGTGGAGGGGTAGGGGGCTGTTTTCCACCCCCGCCGCCCCTACCCTGCCCGTCCTTTCAAGGGGCTCCGCTCAAGGCGCTCCGCCCCTGGGACCCCGTAGGCGCGTTGTCGGCCGACGGCCGGTGGGACTTCTCGCGCGGTTCCCCGCGCCCCCGCACGACCGGGGGCACCCCCGCCGCCCCCTCAGAACGTCACCAGCGCCCGTGCTCCCCTCCCCGCGCGCATGTTCTCGAAGGCACCCGCGATGCCGTCCAGGGTGATGTGTTCGGTGACCAGGAGCCCCAGGTCGAGGCGGCCCGCGCGGACGTGGTCCGCGAGGACCGGCAGGTCGCGCGCCGGATCGCAGTTGCCGTAGACGCAGCCCGAGAGGGTGCGGCCCCAGTGGAAGAGCTCGAGGGCGTTGAAGGTGACCTGTTCCTCCTTGCCGCCGATGCCGACGACCACCGTCCGGCCGCCCCGCCGGGTGGACTCCCACGCCGTACGGATGGTCACCGCGCGCCCGACGCACTCCACGGCGACGTCGACGCCCTGCCGGTCGGTCAGGCCCCTGATCTCGCGGGCGGTGGTGTCGGAGGCGAGCACGTAGTCCGTGGCGCCGGCCCGGCGTGCCAGTTCCTCCTTCTCCGGGGAGACGTCGACCGCGACGATCCGTCCGGCCCCCGCGATCCGCGCCGCCTGGAGTGCCGCGAGGCCCACCCCTCCCACGCCGAACACCGCGACCGTCTCCCCAGGCCGCACCCGCGCCGCGTGGTGCACCGCCCCGTACCCGGTGAGCACCGCGCACCCGAGCAGTGCCGCCTCGGCCAGCGGCACCCCGTCCGGCGCGGGGAGCACGCAGCCCTCCGGCACCACCGTCTCCTCCGCGAACGCCGCCACGTTGAGGCCCGGGTGGAGGTCCGTGCCGTCCGTCGTGCGGGCGTACACCTGGCCCGCGCCGTTCAGCGCGTTGGCGCACAGCCACACCTCGCCCCGCGCGCAGGCAGGGCAACTTCCGCAGGAGGGGGCCCAGTTCAGGACGACCCCGGCGCCCGGGGCGACATGGGTGACGCCCTCCCCGACGGCGAGGACCGTGCCGGCCCCCTCGTGTCCCAGCACCGCGGGCAGCGGCACCCTCATCGTCCCGTCGGACAGGGACAGGTCGGAGTGGCAGACGCCCACGGCGGCGAGGCGGATACGCACCTGGCCGGGTCCGGGCTCGGGCAGGTCGATCTCGGCGATCTCCGGCGGAGCGCCGAGGGCGGGCAGGACGGCGGCACGTACGGCCATGGTCGTTCGGCTCCTCGAGGCGTCGGGGTCGTGAGGCGGCGGGCCGGGGGGGGAGGGCCGCCGATCAGAACTGGAAGGACTTCGTCTGGAGGTACTCCGCCAGTCCGTGCGGGCCCAGCTCCCGGCCCACCCCGGAGCGCTTGTACCCGCCGAAGGGCGCCAGCGGGTTGAAGCGGCCTCCGTTGATGTCGACCTGGCCCGTCTCCAGCCGCCGCGCGAAGGCCACCGCCTCCGTCTCCTCGGCCGCCCAGACGGCCCCGGCCAGCCCGTACTCGGTGCCGTTGGCGATCCTGAGCGCGTCCTCGGTGTCCTCGTAGGCCAGCAGGCACAGGACGGGGCCGAAGATCTCCTCCTGGGCGATCGTCATGTCCGGGCGCACGTCGGCGAAGACGGTGGGGCGGACGTAGTAGCCGCGCTCTCGCGGGGCCTCGGGGCCGCCGGTCACCAGGCGGGCGCCCTCGGCGAGGCCCTTCTCGATGTAACCGCGCACCCGGTCCCGCTGCCGGGCGCTGACCACCGGACCGATGCGCTCGCCGTACTTGGCGGCCGCCTCGGCGGCGAGTTCCACGGCCTGTTCGTAGTCCTCGCGGTGGACCAGCATCCGGGTCCAGGCGCTGCACGTCTGACCGGAGTTGGACATCACGTTGGCGACGCCGACGTTGACCGCGCGGGAGAGGTCGGCACCCGGCAGGATCACGTTGGCGGACTTGCCGCCCAGTTCCAGGGCGACGCGCTTGACCGCCGCCCCCGCGGTCGCGCCGATGCGGCGGCCGACGGCGGTGGAGCCGGTGAAGGAGACCATGTCGACGCCCTCGTGCTCGGCCAGGGCCTGCCCGGCGACCGGGCCGAGGCCCGTGACGAGGTTGAACACCCCGGCCGGCACACCCGCCTCGTCGACCGCCTCGGCGAAGAGCTGCGCGGTGAGCGGGGTGTCCTCGGCGGGTTTGAGCACCACCGTGCAGCCCGCGGCGAGCGCCGGGGCGACCTTGGCGACGATCTGGTGCAGCGGGTAGTTCCAGGGTGTGATGGCGCCGACCACGCCGACCGGTTCGTGCAGCACGGTCGAGTTGCCGAGCCGCTCCTCGAAGGCGTGGGCGGCGGCCAGTTCTGCGTAGGAGCCGGCGACCGCCACGGGCAGGGCGGCGTGCACCGTCTGCGAGAGCTTGGGCGGGGCGCCCAGTTCGGCCGTCACGGTCTCGGCGATCTCCTCCGCGCGGGCCGCCAGCCGGTCGCGCAGGGCGGTCAGCCGGGCGGCCCGTTCGGCGGGCTCCGTCGCCGCCCAGGCGGGGAGGGCGGCCCGGGCGGCGCGCACGGCGGCGTCCACGTCCTCGGCGGTGCCGGCCGGGACGTGCGCGAGGACCTGCTCGTCGGCCGGGTTCACGACCTCGATCGTGTCGGTTCCGGCGGCGGGGCGCCAGGCGCCGTCCACGTAGATGCCGTCGTGTGCCTTCATCGTCTTCCTCCCGGGCGGTACGGCCTCTGCGTCCGGACCCCAAACTAGCGGCGTTAGTTTTCTGGCGCCAGGGGTGTCGGGGACGAGGGACGGCGGACGGCTCGCGGGAGCGGTGTGCGGCGCCTCAGCCGCCGCGGGTGGCGGTGAGGTGGGCGAAGACGACGATGTTGCTCGTGTACCCCGCCTTGCCGCGGTAGAGGCCGCCGCAGGTGAGGACGCGCAGCTCGGGGCGCTTGCTGGTGCCGTACACCTCCTTGTCGGGGAAGTGGTCCTTGTCGAAGGTGCGCACCCGGTCGACGGTGTAGACGGCGGTGCGGCCGTCGGCGCGGCGGGCCTCCACGTGGTCGCCGGGGTCGAGCTGGCCGAGCGCGGCGAAGACGGCGGGCCCGGTCCGGGTGTCGCGGTGGCCGACCGCGACGGCGGTGCCCGCCTCCCCCGGGCTCGGCCCGTCCGCGTACCAGCCGATCAGCTTCGGCCTGTCCACGGGCGGGGTGCCGAGCTGCCGGTGGGCGTCGAGGCGGACCGGCACGATCGGCGCGTCCACCCCGAGGTCGGGGATGCGCACGGCGGTCGCCGGGGACCGGGGCAGCGGCGCGGGCGGGGGCGAGGCGTCGGGACTCGAGGAGGGCCCCGCCGCCGGGTGGCCGCGCGCGGAGGAGCCGGCCGAGGGCACCCGGGAGGCCGCGGAACGCGCTTCCGGGTGCCGTTCACGGTGCCCCTCGACGCACCGCAGGGACACCGCCGCCAGGACGACCGCGAGCACGGCCGTCCTGGCGAGGCGGTAGGCGCGGGTCCGGCGCCACGGCCTGCGTCCGCGCCTACGCGGCACCATCGGGGCGCCGGCGGATGAGGCGGACGTAGGCGAAACCGCTCAGCACGACGAGGCCCACGGCCGCGGTCGCGGTGGCGGGCGAGAACGCCTCGGTGGCGCGGGCGAGGCCGCCGCCGCCCGCGTGGACGCCGCCCTTGGGGCCCTCGCCGTTGTCGTTGCCGATGGTCGCCGAGCCGTGCCCCGGGTCCTCCGCCTTCTCGTTGCCGCCCTTCTTCTCCTCGTGCTTCCCGTCGTGGCAGTTGACGCGGAAGACCTTCTCCTTGGTGCCGGGCGGCAGGACGGGCGGGAGAACGTTGACACCCGGCACCCAGGTGATCTTGTACTGGCCGTCCGCCAGACCCAGCACGTCGGTGTGGCCGGCACCCGCGGCCAGAGTGATGGCTCCGGTGACCGTGGCACTGGTGGGCAGCGGGGGCTGCGGGGTGATGGAGTACGCGACGACGGTCGCCGAGTCGAAGTTGGTGGCGTCCAGGTAGAACCTGCACACCACCGGGTCCTCCTTGGAGACGGTGAAGGGCACTCCCTCCCGGTGGACCCTGATGTCACCGCCTTCCCCGACGGCCGCGGCGGGCGCGGCGAGCCAGACCGCACCGGAGGCGGTGAGGGCCGCGAGGGCGGCGGTGGCGCCGACGCGGGAGGCGAGGGTGCGTGGGAGTGTCGAGGGGGACATGCGCGTTCCTCCGAGTCAGACGATTTTCATACAAATCGCTCTTTCACTGACTCTCTTTCACGAGGAGCATGCGCGTGCCCGTGCGCCACGCGGCACGCCGCCCCGGGTTCGCCCGGTCGGAGCAGTGGGCGGGCACCCGGAGGGCGCGTGAGGAGGCGGGACCGCGGCGGGCGTTCAGTCCAGTGACCGCGCGAGATAGGCCCGCAGGAGCTGCCGGGTCTCCTCGATGATCCGCTCGTCCCCTTCGGGAGAGACGCGGAAGGCGAGGTGGACGAGGGTGTCGGCGGCCTCGACGGCGACCAGGACCGTGCGCCGCAGCTCCTCGTCCGGGCCGCGGCCGAGAGGGGCGGCCAGCAGTTCGGCCAGCCGGTCGGCGACCCGGTGGTTCGGCTCGGCGTGCCGGGTGCCGATGGGTATCTGGTTGCCGAAGTCGACGAGGGAGAAGCCGGGGGCCGTGCGCTTCATGTCGAGGTACTCGTCCAGCACCGCGTCCATCGCCGCACGCCAGCCGCCCTCCCCCGCCGTCTCCTCCAGCCGCCGGGCCACGCGCTCGGTGTACTGCTCGAAGTTGCGTTCGCCCAGGGCGTCGGCCATCGCGCGCTTGTTGCCGAAGAAGCGGTACACGGAGCCGATCGGGACGCCGGCCCGCAGGGCCACCGCCCTGGTGCTCAGTTCCTCGTAGCCCACCTCGTCGAGGAGGTCGGCACAGGCGTCGAGGATGCGGGTGAGGCGTTCGGCGCTGCGTCGCTGGACCGGCGCGCGGCGCAGCGAGGTGGGGTGGGGCCCGGGCATCAGCATGCCTTTCCGACGGGGGCCGGCAGACCTCCCCCGTCTGTCCGGACGGCGGAACGCCGTCCACGCACGGGAACGGGCGGGTGCGCACCGCGGGCGGTGACGTTCCGGCCGCCCTCCGCCGCGGTCGTGCCGTGCGCACCGCTCGCCGTGGGCGACGCCGACTGCGAGGACGGCGGTTCCGTGCCCGCGCCGGAGGCCGTGATGTCCGCCGTGCGTTCCACGGGCTCGCCGTCGACCGCCCACAGGGTGCCGTCGTCCGCGTAGAGCCGTGCGGTGAGGTGGTGCGTGCCGCGCGCGAGGTCGGCGGTGAGCCGGTACTCGGTGGTGTGCAGCCTGGCCAGGAGCCGGCCGTCCAGGTAGAGCCGGACCAGGCCCTGTCCGGCGACGGCCACCGGGCGGGCGCCGGCGGGCGAGAGGCGGAAGCGGCGCAGGATCAGCCGGACGTCCCAGGTGTCCTCGGCGCCGTCCGTGCCGTCCGTGCTGCCGGTGTCCGGCTCGATCTGGATGCCCACCTCGGGGGCGTTCTTCCGGTCCACTTCACGGTAGTGCCGCCCCTTCTCGTCGGTGTGCTCCAGCACCTTGCCCACCGGCGAGGAGTCCCCGCCGTTCCGGTTGTTCCCGTTGCTCTGCCCGTGCCCGTCCTCGGCGCCACAGCCGGCCGAACCGCCGAGCAGGGCACACACCGCGAGCGCCGCGAGCAGTCCGCGCGTCCACGACATGTCGGTGAGCGTAGAACATTCCTGCGACTCGCCGGATCGTCCTCAGGGCTGGTTCCCGGCCACCTCGTGCACCCCGCGGTACACCCCGGGCTCCTCCCTCTTGCGTACACCCGCTGCCATTCCTACGGTGAAGCATAGGAATCGACGGGGCCCAGGGCGGGCCCCGCACGGGACCGGGAACGAGGGAACAGGCATGGACGGGGACGCGAGGAAGCGTGCCGAGGGGCTGACCTACCTGCACGGCTTCGGCAACGAGCACAGCTCCGAGGCGGTGCCCGGTGCTCTGCCCGAGGGCCGCAACGCGCCGCAGCGGGCCCCGCTCGGGCTCTACGCCGAGCAACTCAGCGGCACGGCCTTCACCGAGCCGAGGGCGCACAACCGCCGCTCCTGGCTGTACCGGATCCGGCCCTCGGCGGCGCACCCCGCCTTCCGGCGCACCGGCAACGGGGCTCTGCGTTCCGCCCCGTTCACCGAGACCGTGCCCGATCCCAACCGGCTGCGCTGGGACCCGCTGCCCGAACCGGCCCCGGGCACCGACTTCCTCGCCGGGCTGTGGACCCTCGGCGGCAACGGCGACGCCACCCAGCGCACCGGCATGGCCGTGCACCTCTACCACGCCAACGCCTCCATGGAGCGGGTCTTCAGCGACGCGGACGGCGAACTGCTCCTCGTCCCCGAGCGCGGCGCGCTGCTGCTGCACACCGAGTTCGGCGCGCTGCTCGCCGAGCCGGGCCACATGGCGCTGATCCCTCGCGGGGTCCGCTTCCGGGTGGAACTGCCGGAGGGCGGGGCGGACGGCGGCCCCGCGGGGGCGGCGCGCGGCTATGTGTGCGAGAACTACGGTGCCCCCTTCCGGCTGCCCGACCTCGGGCCCATCGGCGCCAACGGCCTCGCGGGCGCACGGGACTTCCGGGCGCCCGTGGCGGCGTACGAGGACGTCGAGGGCCCGGTGGAGGTGGTGAACAAGTTCTGCGGCAACCTCTGGGCCGCCGAGTACGGCCACTCGCCGCTCGACGTCGTCGCCTGGCACGGCAACCACGTGCCGTACGTCTACGACCTGCGCCGCTTCAACGTGATCGGCAGCATCTCCTACGACCACCCCGACCCGTCGATCTTCACGGTGCTGACCTCGCCGTCCGACACCCCGGGCCTGGCCGGCGTCGACTTCGTGGCGTTCGTGCCGCGCTGGCTGGTGGGCGAGGACACCTTCCGGCCGCCGTACTTCCACCGGAACGTGATGAGCGAGTACATGGGGCTGGTCGAGGGCGCGTACGACGCCAAGTCGGGCGGGAAGGGCGGTTTCGTGCCGGGCGGCGGCTCCCTGCACAACATGATGTCCGCGCACGGACCGGACCGGGAGACCTTCGACCGGGCCAGCGCGGCGGAACTGAAGCCGCAGAAGATCGACGACGGGCTGGCGTTCATGTTCGAGACCCGGTGGCCGGTGACGCTCACCGAGCGGGCCGCGAACGCGGACCACCTGCAGACGCGCTACGACGAGGTGTGGCAGGGTCTCCAGCGGCACTTCCGGCCGTGAACGGCGGCCGCCCACGCCGATCGCCGCACACGAGGCCCTCGCGGGTCCTCCCGGGAGCCGGACGGAGCAGCAACCGTGACCGCCTTCGCACCCGACTCGATCGTCCTGAACCGCAAGCTGCCGCTGTGGTACCAGGTCTCGCAGTCGCTGCGCGCCTCGATCCTGGGCCGTCCGCCGAAGGCGCCGCTGCGCCTGCCCACCGAGGAGCAGCTCGCGCTGCACTACGGGGTCAGCGTGCTGACCATGCGGCAGGCGCTCAAGGAGCTGGAGGACGAGGGGCTGATCAGCCGGCACCGGCGGCGCGGCACCTTCATCGAACCGGACGCCCGGCAGGGCGCCCCGGTGCGGCTGCTGGGTTCGGTCGACGCGATCGTGGCCCAGCAGTCGGGCATGGCGGCGAAGCTGCTCGCACACGGCACCGCGCCGGTACCCGGTGAGTTCGCCGAGCACTTCGCCGGTCTGGACGAGGTCGCGGCGTACCACCGGCTGCGCAGCGACGAGCAGACCGGCGAGCCGACGAACCACGCCCGCAACTACGTGCGGCCGGAGGTGGCCGCGGGGATCGCCCCGGGCGACCTGGAGCGGTGGCCGATGACGAAGGTGCTGCGCGACGTCGTGGGCGTGGAGATCGCCCGGATCACCGACACCGTCCAGGCACGGCTGGCCGACCCGGAGACGGCCCGCCTGCTCGACGTGCCGCTGCTGAGTCCGATCCTGCACTACACCGGGATCACCTACGGGACGGACGGGCGGGTGCTGGACGTCGCGGTCATCCAGTACCGGGGGGACCGCTTCTCGTTCACGGTGACGCTGGAGGCGACGTAGGCGAGGCGCGCGGACGGGCGTTCGGCCCCCGGGAGGGACCGGGTCCGGCGGCGGGAGGCCGTCGTACGATGCCATCCGTGACGAACGACGACGCTCCGCTGCTGGCGGACCTCATGCCGTGGTCCGTCCCGCCTCCCCGGGCCGGCCGCGCATGGCCCCTCGCCCCGGACGCCCCGTCGCTCAGAACCCGCTGGGACACCCTCCTCGAGGCCGAAGGCCCGGGCCGCGAGGCCCTGTTCGAACCGAGCCGCGCCCGCACCCCGCACTCCGCGGTCGCCCAGCTCCCCGGGCACCCGGCCGGCACGGAACGTCTCGCCCACGCCACCGGCCCCTGCCCCGAACCGGTCCGTGTACTGCGCGCGCCCTTCGACGAGCAGTGGCTGATCCCCGACCACCGCCTGCTCGACGCCGCCCGCCCCGAACTGTGGCGCGTGGCGGACGAACACCAGGTGTTCGTACTGGAGTTGCCTCCGGCCCCCGCGCCCGGCGGCGCCGCTCCCCCCGGTGGGCCGGGACGGCTGACGCTGCCGCTGCTCGCGACCTCCCTCCTGCCCTTCCCCGCGCCCCGCACCGGCCGCGTCCGGCCCCTCTACCGCCGCCCCGGGGGCGCGGAGCCCAACCTGGCGCCCGGTCTCGCGGCGCACCTGGGCACCCGGCTGGGGCGTACGCCAGGACCGTCGGAGATCCTGGCCTGGATCATGGCGGCCGTGCGCCACGGGCCGCGCGGGCACACCGTCCCGCTGACCACCGATCCCGAGCGGTGGGAGCGGGGCGTGACGCTGGGCCGGCGGATGCTCTGGCTGATGCGGCGCGACGGGGAGCGCCCCCGGCTGCCCGGCGGGCGGCGGCCCTATGTCCGCGCGCCGCTTCCGGCGCGTCCGGCGCACCTCGTCCACACGCCCGAGGAGGAGGTCCTCGACCTCGACGGCGGCCGCATCTCGCCGGTGCCGGCCGCCGCGTGGGAGTTCGAGGTGGCCGGGGCGCGGGTGGTCGAGTCCTGGTTCGCGGCCCGGACGGCGGAGCCGGAGCCCGGCACCCTGGCCGCGATCCGTCCGGCCGACTGGCCGCAGAACCGGACGTCCGAGCTGCTGGAACTGCTCACCGTGCTGACACTGCTCGCGGAACTGGGTCCCGCGCGTGCGGAACTGGCCTCGTCGGCCGAGGGGGAGGTGAGCGCGTCCGCGCTGCGGGACGCGGAGGTCCTGCCGGTGTCGGCCGCCCGGCGTCGCCCCGCCTCCGTGCTCGACCATCAGGAGGAGGGCCCGGAGGGGCAGTTCACCCTGCTGTGAGGGGAGAAGAGGGCCGGGCGGGGCCGAGTCGTGGTGCGCGGCGTGCGGGCGGCACGCGGGACGGGTCCGGCGAGGGGGCCGAGTGCGGTGAGGAGCCGCCGGATTCCGGAAGGGCCGGGGGCGGAGCCCCCGGGTGGGGCGGGAGGAGCCGGGGCCGGGGCCGACGTACGGTCCGGGTGGGCCGCGTACGCCAGGGACGGCACCGTCGGATCAGGCCGACGGCGCCCGCGTGCTCAGCTCGCTCCCGCTCACCGTCCTCCGAACAGCGACCGGCGCAGCCGGCGCAGCGGTGCGAACAGCGATACCCGGCGGACCCGTGCCCCCCTGTCACTGCGTCCGTGCCGGACGTCACGCGCCGTTATCTCCCGCATCAGCGAGGTCGCCTCCGCGGTCTCGCGCTGCGGGAGCGCGGGGCCGCCGAGCACCGCGAGGTGGCGGTCGAGGCGCGTACTGCTCGCGCTGCTCCCGCAGGTGATCGCAGGGACCCTCGCCCTGCTGCGCATCGTTATCTGTTCCATGTCACTCCCCACCCGTACTTGTCCACCCGGCCCGGGCAGGGTAACCCTATCGCTCCCCCGGGGCACTCGTGTATCACGGTCACGCGATTCACCTTCCCCGCAAGGGTGTTGATGATTACTCTCCGAATCCGACCGAATCCAGGGCGAGTTGGACAAGCGGCGCACTCGTCGGACGAACCGATCCCCCGTCGGGTTCCACGGTCACGGCGAGTGACGTGGCCGACGTGGCCAGGCCGTCGGCCACCAAGGGCGTGTCGTCCTCGAACAGGCCGAGGGAGCGCGGTGGTGCGCCGGGGCGCATGAGCCACAGTTGGTGCACGCGCGTGTCCGGCAGTGCGCCGGTACCGCTCAGGGTGACCACCGCACGCCCCTGTGAGGCGGAGGCGATCACGGACAGTCCCCGCCCCCGGGCGTCGCGGTCGGCGGCGGCCCTGGCGTCGGGCGCGGCGAGGACGTGGGCGATCTCACGTGCCTGTGCGCGCTCGGCGTCCAGCGTGTCCTGGGTCCGCGCGGCCTGCACCGCGATGAGAGCGGCGACGACCAGCGCCGCGGCGGCGGTCGCGGTGGCCAGCGGCCCGAACAGCGGGCGCAGCCGGGGGGCGCGGGCCCGGGCGGGCGGCGGGGCCGTTCCCCAGACGTGCGGCGGCAGGTGCGGGGCGCGCGCGGCGGGCGCGTCCCGGTCGGGAGCGGGCGGCTCCTGCGGGGTGGCGCGGACGGCGGCGAGGACCCGGTCGCGCATCGCGGGCGGGGCGGGGGCGCTGGTGGACCAGGCGAGCCGGACGGCGTCCTCGGAGAGCGCGCGCACCTCGGCGGCGCAGCGTTCGCAGCGGCGCAGGTGCTTCTCGAAGCGGCGGCGCTCCTCGGGTTCGAGGGCGTCGAGGGCGTAGGGCGCGGCGAGCGAGTGCGGGTCGTCACGGCCGAACAGCCTGCCGAAGGGGTTCATGCCGCACCTCCCAGGCAGTGGCGCAGCCGGGTGAGCCCGTCGCGCATCCGGGTCTTGACCGTACCGAGCGGCAGGGACAGCCTCTCGGCCACCTCCCGGTACGTGTAGCCCTCGTAGTAGGCGAGGGTCACGGACTGCCGTTGCAGCGCGGTGAGCCGGTCGAGGCAGCGGCGCACCCATTCCCGTTCGAGACCCGCCTCCACCTCCTCCGCGACCTGGTCGAAGGCGGGGTGGTGGGCGCGGCGGGCCTCGCGCTCCTCGCGTTCGCCGGAGGCGCGGGCGCTGCGCACCCGGTCGACGGCGCGGCGGTGGGCGACGGTCAGGATCCAGGACAGCGCGCTGCCGCGGTCCGGATCGAACCGGGGCGCCGAGCGCCACAGTTCGAGGAGCACCTCCTGCGCCACCTCCTCCGACTGCGCCGGGTCCCGCACGACGCGGCGCACCAGGCCGAACACCGGCCCGGACACCATGCCGTACAACTCCTCGAAGGCCTTCTGGTCGCCTCCGGCCACGAGTGCCAGGAGTTCCTCCGCCTCCACTCGTACCCCCCTCTCCGGCCGCGGCACACGGCGCGCGGACTCGTCGGTCGTCCCACAGGTCGTCCCACAGGTCGTTCGCTGGGCGCTCGCAGGTCGTTCGCAGGTGATCGCAGGTCGTTCTCAGGTGGTGCGTAGAACGTTCGGAGCGATCACGCCCTTGGACGGGATTACGGATCGGCGGGCCGAAAACGCGGGTCGGACGGCAAGGAATACGGCCGTCCGCGCGGGCGGCTCCCGCGACGGCCGGTCCCTCGCTCCGGTCCGGCACCCGCGACCCGCCTGACGGCCCGTGAGATTTTCCGCCGATCCGACCAATCCGGCCCGACGGGCTCTCCGAATGCCCGGTCAGTGAGGCAAATCGGCGCCGCGGCCGTATGGACGCGAGGAACGCACGGCTTGCGCGGACGGACGAACGGAACGGATGAACGGATGGACGGACGGATGGACGCACACACGGACGGACGATCGGGGCGGCCCACGGCTGGGCGGACCGGACGCATGACCCCCCTTCCCGGCCGGGGCGTGGGGCGCCGGAGCCTCGCGACCCTCCTGTGCGGCGCGCTGGCCGCCGGGGGACTCGCCGCCGCCGGTGTGGTCGCACTCGAACCGGGGGCGGCCTCCGCCTCCAGCCACCGGGAGGCTCCGCTGATCTCGGGGCAGCCGCAGTACGACAACACCGACGTGTACGCGTTCGTGAGCCCGGACAAGCCGGACACGACGACGCTCGTGGCCAACTGGATCCCGTTCCAGGAGCCGGCCGGCGGACCCAACTTCTACACGTTCGCGGAGGACGCGCAGTACGACCTCCACGTCGACAACAACGGTGACGCGCAGAGCGAGCTGATCTTCCGGTACACGTTCCGCACGCACACCAAGAACGAGAACACCTTCCTCTACAACACGGGCCCCGTCGACAGCCTGGACGACCCGGACCTCAACATCACGCAGACGTACGACATCGACCTCATCAAGCTGCACAGGCAGAAGCTGGTGTCGAAGACGAAGCTCGCCGACGACGTGCCGGTGGCGCCCTCCAACGTCGGCAAGGCGTCCATGCCGGACTACGGCAAGCTGCGTTCGCAGGCCGTGTACAAGCTGTCCAACGGCTCCACGACTTTCGCGGGCCAGGCCGACGACCCGTTCTTCCTGGACCTTCGCGTCTTCGACCTGCTGTACGGCGGCGACCTCTCCGAGGTGGGCCGGGACACCCTCAAGGGCTACAACGTCAACTCCATCGCCCTGCAGGTGCCGAACGACATGCTCACCGAGTCGAAGGAGCAGCCGGTCGTCGGCATCTGGTCGACGACGCAGCGCAAGGACGCGCGCGGGCACTGGCGGCAGGTCTCGCGGCTGGGCAGCCCGCTGGTCAACGAGGTCGTCAACCCGCAGAAGGACAAGGACAGGTTCAACGCCTCCGCGCCCTGGGACGACGCGCAGTTCCTGAAGAACGTGACCAACCCCGAGCTGCCGAAGCTCATCGAAGCCATCTACAAGATCGACGCGCCGGACGAGCCGCGCGACGACCTCGTCGACGTGTTCCTGAAGGGCGTCAAGGGGCTCAACCAGCCGCCGTCCGTGCGGCCGGCGGAAGAACTGCGGCTCAACACCTCGATCAAGCCCGCCGCCACTCCCAAGCGGCTCGGCGTGCTCGACGGGGACAACGCGGGCTTCCCGAACGGGCGCCGGCTGACCGACGACGTGGTCGACGAGGCGCTGCAGGTCATGGAGGGCGAGCTGGTCGGCTCGAAGAACGACCTGGGCGACGCGGTCGACGCCAACGACAAGAAGTTCGGCGGGTCCTTCCCCTACCTCGCCGAGCCGACGGCCGGTTCGCGCGGCGCGACGGCGAAGACGGACGGCAACAGCGTGCGCAACCAGCTCGGCGACGCGCTCCACACGAGTGGTGTGGGCGGCGGTTCGGACACGACGCTCATCGTGACCTCCGCGGCCGCGGGGGCCGCCGGCTTCCTCCTGATCGCCATGGCCCTCGTGTGGTGGCGCCGCCGCACCCGCCGCACGTACTACTGACGGCCCCCAGGGCACCGGAACGGAGGAAGTCCCATGCCCCCGCACACCCCCGACACCCCGACACCCGAGGGTTCGTCGCCGCAGGCCCCGCAGGCCCCGCAGGCCCCGCAGGCCCCGCAGGCCGAGGTTCCGGTGCCCGGCGCTCCGGAGGCGGGAGTTCCGCTCCCCGGCACTCCGGAGGAGGCTCCGACCCCCGGCACTCCGGAGAGGGAGACTCCGGCCCCCGGGACGACGGCGGCCGAGGTCCCCGGCGCTCGAGCGGCCGGGACCCGGGTCCCCGAACCCCGAGAGGCCGGGGCCCCGGCCCTCGAGACGCCGGCGCCCGGGAACCCGGCATCGGGAACTCCGGTGGCCGGGGATCCGGGTCCCGGGCCCCGGGAGGGTAAGGCCCCGGTGATCGAAGCCTCGGTCCCGGCACCTCCGATGGCCGAGGCCCCGGTGGCCGGGCCCCGGGAAGGCGAGGCCCCGGCCCCCCGAACGCGGGAGGCCGAGGACCAGGGTCCCTACACCCCGGTGATCGAAGCCCCGGTCCCGGCACCTCCGGTGGCCGAGGACCCGGCCCCCGGGCCCCGGGAAGGCGAGGCCCCGGTGGCCGGGCCCCGGGAGGGCGAGGCCCCGGTGGCCGGCACCCCGGTGGCTCCGGTTCCCGGGGTGCCGGCCGGCGGGGGTGCCTCCGTGCGGACACCCTCCCGTCTGCACCTCGTGCTCTCCGCCGGCGCCCTGGCCGTCGCCCTCACCACGGGGGCGCTGGCCACGGGCGCGGCCCGGCAGGCCACGCCCGCCCCGGCGTCCCTGCCCGTCACCTCCCCGCGGCTCCTGAGCGGCGACGACCTCGCCGCGAGCATCCGCGGCCTCCAGGCCCACCTGCGCGCCCAGCCCCGTGACGCCGAGGCCTGGTCCACGCTCGCTCTCGCCTACGTCGAACAGGCCCGGACCGAGGGCGACCCCTCCCGCTATCCGCAGGCCGACAAGGCCCTCGACCGCGCCCTGGAGCTGCGCCCCCACCACGACCCCGCCCTCGCCGGCCGCGCCGCCCTGGCCGCCGCACGGCACGACTTCCGCGGCGCGCTGAAGTACGCCGACGAGGCCCTCTCCCGTAATCCGTACAACGAACGCGCGCTGTGCTCCCGCATCGACGCCCTCGTCGAGCTGGGCCGTTACGAGGAGGCCTCGAAGGCCGCCGACCTGGCCGACTCCCGGCGCCCGGGCGTACCGGTCTTCACCCGCTACGCCTACGTCCGTGAACTGCGCGGCGACACCGCCACCGCCCGCGAGGTGCTCACCCGCGCGCTCGGCACCGCCGCCACCCGCGGCGACGTCGCCTACGTGGCCACCGCCCTCGGGCAACTCGCCTGGAACCAGGGGCAGTACAGGACCGCCCTGCGTCACTACGCCCGGGCGCTCGCCGCCGACGACACCTACCTCCCGGCGCTCGAGGGCCGGGCCCGCACCCAGGCCGCGCTCGGCGACCGCGCGGCGGCGATCACCGGCATGGAACGGGTCGTCGCCCGCGCCCCGCTCCCCCAGCCGCTCGTGGAGCTGGGCGAGCTGTACGAGGAGCGGGGCGGGAAGGGCGACACGGCCAGGGCCCGGGACCAGTACGCCCTGGTGCACGCCTGGGTCTCGCTCGCCCGCGCCAACGGGGTGGACGCCGACCTCGACACCGCCCTCGCCGCCGCCGACCACGGCGAGCGCGGGGCCGCGCTGAAGGCGGCGCGCGCCGAGTGGAAGCGCCGCCACACGGTGCACACCGCGGACGCGCTCGCCTGGGCGCTGCACGTCAACGGCCGGGACGAGGAGGCCCTCCCGTACGCGCGGCGGGCCACCGCCACCGGCTACCGCAGCGCCTCCTTCCGCTACCACCGCGGCATGATCGAGCGGGCCGCCGGCCGGCCGGACCGGGCCCGCGCCTCCCTCACCGCGGCCCTCGGCCTCAACCCGGGCTTCGCGCCGCTGGGCGCCCGCGCGGCGCGCGCGGCCCTCGCCTCCCTGGGAGGCCCGGAATGAGGCCCCGCGGGCGCCGGTTCGCCCTCGGCGCGGGGCTGGCCACCGCCGTGGCGGCGCTGGTCCTGCTCCCGGCGGCGCAGGCGGGCGCGCATCCGCTCGGCAACTTCACCGTCAACCGGTACGACGGTCTGGTCGCCGCGCCGGGGGAACTGCGGGTCGACCACGTGGAGGACCTCGCGGAGATCCCCGCCACCCAGGCGGGGCCGGACATCGAGCGGGCGGGCGGCCTCACCGGCTGGGCCCGGCAGCGGTGCGTGGAGGCCGCGCGCGGCAGCGGGGTGACCGTGGCGGGGCGGGCCGCCCGGCTCGGCGTCGCCGCGAGCACCGCGCACCGGCGCCCCGGGCAGGCGGGTCTGGACACCCTGCGCCTGGAGTGCCGGCTGACCGCCCCGCTGCCCGAGACCGGCACCGTCCGGGTGGTGTTCCGCGGCGCGGGCGGCCCGGCCTCCGGGCCCGGCTGGCGGGAGATCACCGCGCGCGGCGACCGTACGACACTGACCGGATCCGATGTGCCCGGGACCTCGGTGTCCCATGAACTGACCGACTATCCCAAGGAGTTGCTGTCCTCCCCCGCGCACACCGCGCGCGCCTCCTTCGAGGTCCGGCCGGGCGGCCCGGCGCTGGACCGGGAACGGCAGGGCGACGCCCCGGCCGCCTCGGTGCTGCCGCGCGGCGCCGACCGCTGGACCCGTGCGCTGGACGGCCTGGTGGCCCGGCACGACCTCACGCTCGGTTTCGCCGCGCTCGCCGTGCTGCTCGCGGTCGGCCTGGGCGCGATGCACGCGCTCGCGCCCGGCCACGGCAAGACCCTGATGGCCGCGACGGCCGCGGCCCGCGGCGGCCGGGCCCGGCCGCGGGACGTGCTGCCGCTCGCCGCGTCGGTGACCGTCACCCACACCCTCGGCGTGGTGGCCCTCGGCCTGCTGGTCACGGCCGGTTCGGCGGCCGCGCCCTCGGTGATCACCTGGCTGGGCCTGGCGAGCGGCGCGTTCGTCACCGCGGCGGGCGTCACCCTCGTCCGCCGTGCCTGGCGCGACCGCCACGGACGGGGGCACGGCCATGGACACGACCACACGCACGAGCACGCTCACGAGCCGGCCTCGGAGCCCGCGCACGAGCACCCCCACGACCACGACCACGCCCACGAACACGGGCACCATCACGACCACGGACACACCCACACGCACGGTCACGGACGCCCGCACACGCATTCCACCGCCCCCACCCTCCGCGGCACCCTCCTCCTCGGCTTCGCCGGGGGCCTCGTGCCCTCGCCGTCCGCCGTCGTCGTGCTGGTCGGCGCCGCCGCGCTGGGGCAGGCCTGGTTCGGGCTGCTGCTCGTCGTGGCCTACGGCCTCGGGCTCGCCCTCACGCTGACCGCGGCCGGCTTCGCCGTCGTCCGGCTCGGCGGCGGGATGAACCGGCTGCTCGCACGCCGTCCCCGCTGGGCCGGGGGCGCGACGGCGGCGCTGGTGCGGCGGGCGGCACCGCTCGGCTCGGCGTGCGTCGTGCTCGTGCTCGGCGCCGGACTGGTGCTCAGGGGGGCGGCAACCGCCCTCGGCTGAGCTACTTTGAACAGGCGTGGCAGGCGGCAGCTCGACACGACGGGGGGACGCACGTGTCCGACGGAGAACCGGGTCGTGAGCGTGTGGTCGCGGGACGCTACCGGCTGCTGTCCCCGCTCGGCGAGGGCGGCATGGGGACGGTGTGGCGGGCCCGCGACGAGGTGCTGCGGCGGGAGGTCGCGGTCAAGGAGGTGCGCGCCCCCGACTGGCTGACGGCGCCGGAGCGGGAGCGGATGTACGCCCGGCTGGAGCGGGAGGCGTGGGCGGCGGCCCGGGTCGCGCACCCCAATGTGGTGACGGTGTACGACGTGGCCGCGGAGGACGGTCGGCCGTGGATCGTGATGGAGCTGGTCCGCGGTCTCACCCTCGCCGATCTGCTGGACGCCGAGGGCCCGCTGCCGCCCCGCCGGGCGGCGGCGATCGGCGCGGAGGTGCTGTCCGCGCTGCGGGCGGCGCACGCGGCAGGGGTGCTGCACCGGGACGTCAAGCCGGGCAACGTGCTCATGGCGAACGACGGCCGGGTGGTCCTCACGGACTTCGGGATCGCCCGCGTCGAGGGCAGTTCCGCGCTGACCATGACCGGCGAGGTGATCGGCTCCCCCGAGTTCCTCGCGCCCGAGCGCGCGCTGGGCCGGGACCCCGGGCCGGAGTCGGACCTGTGGTCCCTCGGTGTGCTGCTGTACGCGGCGGTGGAGGGTGCGAGCCCGTTCCGGCAGGACACTCCGCTGAGCACGCTACGGGCGGTCGTCGACGAGGCGCTGCCCCCGCCGCGCCGGGCGGGCCCGCTGGCGCCGGTGATCGAGGGACTGCTCCGCAAGGACCCGGCCGGGCGGCCCCCCGCCGAGCGGGTCGAGGGGGATCTGCGGGCGATCGGCTCGGGCGACCCCCCGGACGCGGGCGGACCGGCACACTCCCCCACGCCCGCCGCCGTCCCGGGCTTCGGCCCACCGCCCACGGCCGGGTACGAGGGCACCGCTCCGACGGCGGCGGCGCCCTCCCCGTCGCCGTCGCCCGCCTCGCCGGCCCCGCCTCCTCGGCGCGAGCGCCGTACGGTCCTCGTCCTCGTCACCGGGATCGTCGTGCTGGTCCTGGCGCTCGCGGGGCTGACGTACGGCCTGCTCCACCGGGACGGCGACGATCCGGACGCGAAGGGGAGTGGTGCGACGCGCCGGGCGGAGACCGGGGGCGGGAGCACCGCGCGGGAGAGCACCGCCGAAAGCGGGGACGGAGCCGTCCCGAGCCACCGCCGGAGCACCTCCTCGGCTGCCCCGGCGCAGTCGGTGAAGGTGACGATCAGCGGCGGTCATCCCTATTCCGGGGCCTGCGAGGAGGGCCGCCACACCCTCGACCTCCGGGTGGACATCACCGTGGGCCGGGCGCCCGCGACGGTGGAGTACCGCTGGAACAGCCGGGGCGGCCCGGTCTCGGACTGGCGGACGAGGTCGGTGGCCCTCGGCGCGCGGAGCGTGCGGGTGGCGGACTCCCTCGCCGTCCGCCCCACGGGTCCCGGGAACCGGGTCTGGGCCGAGGTCCGCTCCCCCGTGCACACCACGTCCAATTCCCTCCCCCTGTCCGTGACGTGCACGAGTGCCACCCCCTCCACTTCGGCGCCGGGGGCCACGCCGACCTCCTCGTACGGCTGAGGCCCGCCCGCGTGGATCGCGGACGGGCCCCGGTGCGGCGGAACGGGCCGGTCAGGCCAGGCTGTTGAGGAGGGGGAGGTAACCGCCGGACTGTCCGGCGGCGGTGGGGTGGTACGACTCGCCGATGTCGAGCAGTTCGAGGCTGTGCAGCCACGCCGATCCCGAGCACAGCTCGTGACCGGTGAAGGTGGTGCGGACGTCGCCGAAGGCGAAGCCGTGGTCGGCCGCGCGCTTGGCGAGGGCGGCGTCCAGCCGGTCGGCGGCGTCGTTGATGGCGGCGCGCTTGGTCGCGGAGAGGCCGAGGCAGGTGGTGCCGAGCCGGTAGAAGCGCGGATAGCCGAGGACCACCACGCGGGCGGCGGGGGCCTTGGCACGGATGGCGGAGTAGACGGTGTCGAGGCGGCCCGGGAGCGTGGAGTCGACGAACGCCCTGGCGGTGTCGATGCGGGCCAGACAGGTGGCGTCGGACTGGAGCACACAGGTCGTCATGACGTCGGCGAAGCCGGCGTCGTTACCGCCGACGCTGATCGAGACGAGGTCGGTGGCCGAGGTGAGGGTGGAGAGCTGACCCGACATGACGTCGCTGGTGGTGGCGCCGGAGCAGGCGAGGAAGCTGAACGAGGAGACCGAGTGGGCGGCCTGCCACAGGTACGGGTAGGACTTGGTGCTGCGCTTGCAGTCGCCGCCGGAGCTCAGATAGCTGCCCGAGCCGACGCCTGAGGAGTAGGAGTCGCCGAGGGCCACGTAGTCGGTGCCGGCCGCGACCGAGGACGCCTGTGCCGTGGCCGCCCCGGTGAGGGTGAGGCCGACGGCGAGGAGGAGCGAGGTCACGTATGCCGCGATTCGGGAACGTCTCATGGAACCTCCCTTTAGCAGGATCTCTGCGACAACCGTGGTACCAGCTACGCGTGTTGACTGGAAGTGCTCATGCCAAAATTGTTGACGAGTGTTCAAACCCCGTACGACCGACGGTCACCTGCACGAAGGCACCCTCGAGCGACCCGTGGGACGTCTCACCTGTACCGGTGAACGGCTCCCGGGCCCCGGGTTGACACGTGTGCGGAGGGCCGGGGCGCGGGCCGGCGGAGCCCGACGGGCCGGGCGCGGGAAATCCGGTGCGCGGGCGGGCTTCCTGACGGATCATGGCGACATGTCCGCGAACCCGCCCGACAAGCCGCAGCCGCAGCCGCAACCGGGGCAGCCGTACGACGACCCGTACGGCATCCTGCCGGTCCGGCTCAACGTCGACGACTCCGACTCCCCGTCCGACGTCGTCGACGCGCTGTTCCTCGGCCGTTTCGCGACGGGCGAGCAGCCCTGCTCCCATGCGGCCACCATCGACCGGGTGCGCACGGGCGCCACCCTGCTCCCCCCGGACGCCCGCGTCCTGCGCACGGCCCGGGACGACGACCGCAGCGCGATCCTCGCCGAGGGCGAGGGCTGGACGCTGCTGATCTCCCGCTGGAACCGGGGCGCCGACGTCACGGTCACCGCGATCACCGCCGAACTCGCGGAAAAGGTGCTGGCCCAGGCCACGGACGGCGCCGTCGACGAGCCCGAGCCCCAGCCGGAGAACGTGACGATGGGGTTCTGGTACGTGTCCCCGCGGCGCGGCCCGCACCGCACCACACGCCGGATCTCGGCGGGCACGTGGGAGGAGGTGCGGGGCAACTACACGGCACCGGTGGCGGAGGCCATGGACCGGCTGATGAAGACGACCCCCGAGGACATCGCGGGCCGGCTGCTCCTGCTGCACGGCCCGCCGGGCACGGGCAAGACCTCCGCGCTGCGCACCCTGGCCCGCTCCTGGCGGGACTGGTGCCAGGTGGACTGCGTCCTCGACCCCGAGCGGCTGTTCGGGGACGTCGGCTACCTCATGGACATCGCGATCGGCGAGGAGGACGCGGGCGGCAAGGGACGCTGGCGGCTGCTGCTCCTGGAGGACTGCGACGAGCTGATCCGCGGCGAGGCCCGGACCATGGCGGGCCAGGCGCTGTCCCGGCTGCTCAACCTCACGGACGGACTGCTCGGCCAGGGCCGCAACGTCCTGGTGGGCGTGACGACCAACGAGGACCTCGAACGCCTCCACCCGGCCGTCGTGCGCCCCGGACGGTGCCTGGCGCGGATCGAGGTGGGCCCGCTGACCCGCCCCGAGGCGCTCGGCTGGCTCGGCAGCGAGTTCCCCGGCCGCGAGGAGTCCGTCTCCCGCGAGGGCGCCACCCTGGCCGAGCTCTACGCCCTGCGCCGCGGCACCAGCCCGACCTCGGTGCCGGACCAGCGGGACGCGGAGTCGGGCCTGTACCTGTGAGGGGCCGGGGGGCGGGAACGGCCGGGCCGACGGAAGCGCCCGGGGAGGGGAGGGCCAGGGCTGACGGGAACGGCCGGGGGGCGGGAACCGCGGGGAAGAAAACCGGCCCCCGCACGACCCCGGGTGCTTACATACCCGTATGCCCCTCTTCGTCGGCACCTCCGGCTGGCAGTACAAGGACTGGCGCGACGTCCTCTACCCCCCGGGCCTGCCCACCGGCCGCTGGCTGGAGGAGTACGCCGGCCGCTTCGCCACCGTGGAGATCAACAACGCCTTCTACCGTCTCCCCAGCCGCGAGACCTTCGCACGCTGGCGCGAGCGCACCCCGTCCGACTTCGTCGTCGCCGTCAAGGCGAGCCGGTTCCTCACCCACGTCAAACGCCTCCGCGATCCCGAGGAACCCGTACGGCGCCTGATGACCCACGCCGAGGGCCTGGGCGACCGCCTGGGTCCCGTACTGCTCCAGCTCCCGCCCACCCTCCGCGCCGACACCGGCCTCCTCGACGACTGCCTGGCCCGCTTCCCGGCCGGCACCCGTGTGGCCGTCGAAGCGCGCCACGAGTCCTGGTGGACCCCGGCGGTCCGGGACGTCCTCACCGCGCGGGCCGCCGCCCTGTGCTGGGCGGACGTCCTCTCCCGCCCGGTCACCCCGCTGTGGCGCACGGCCGACTGGGGATACGTCCGCTTCCACTCCGGCCGGGCCCGCCGCAGCCCGCACTACGGCCGGCAGTCCCTGTCGAGCTGGGTGGGGCGCGTCGGCGAGGCGTGGCCGGACGAGTCGGACGTGTACGCCTACTTCAACAACGACCCGCGGGGCGCGGCCGTCCTGGACGCGATGCTCTTCGCCCGGACGGCGCGGGCGGCGGGCCGGACGGTGACCCGCACCCCCCACCACCTGCCGCCCATGAGCCCCCGTCCCCCGCGCTGAGCGGCGCGCTGCCGACCTGCTCCTCACCTCTCCCCGTACGCCGCCCGCAGGGCGTCCCGCACGGCGGCCAGCGCCTCGTCCTCCCCCAGACCCAGCCTTCGCACCCGCTCGGCGTACTCCTGCGCGGCGCTCGCGGCGGTCCGCTCCGCGGCGGAACCGGCGGCCGCCACATAGGTGCCGTTGCGGCCCCGCGTCTCGATCACGCCGTCGGCCTCCAGCGCCCGGTAGGCCTTGGCGACCGTGTTCGCGGCGAGGCCGAGGGTCTCGGCGAGGCCCCGCACCGTCGGCAGCCGGTAGCCCACCGGCAACGCCCCCGACCGTGCCTGCTCGGCGATCCGGGCGCGCACCTGCTCGTAGGGCGCGCCGCCCTCCGTACTGTCAATGATGTCGATCTTCAGGCTCACGCACCGATTGTCGCCCGGAGCGCACCCCCGGGAACAGCGAACCGGCGCCCGACGGCGCGAAATTCAAAGGCGCCCCCGCCGCCCTTCCTCGTACCGTGCCCTCACATGAGTAGCGATCCGTCCGTGACCGTGCACCACCTGCGTCCCGACGCTTCCGAGGACTGCGAGGCCTTCGCCCGCATCCGCGAGGAGGCGCTCCCCTTCATCCTGATGACCGGTGAGGCCCTCGCCCACGACCTGCTGCACTCCCCTCCCGAGGCGCACTACGAGCCGCTGCTGGCGCGGGTGGACGGCGAGGCGGTGGGCTCGGCCCAGGTCGGCCTCGTGCACGACAGCCCCCAGCCCGGCCAGGCCTATCTCAACATCTACGTACGGCCGAGCCACGAGGGCCGCGGCGCGGGCACGGCGCTGGTGCGGGCCGCCGAGAAACGGCTGCGGGAGGTGGGGGCGCGGGACGTGTACTCCTGGGTCCTGGACACGCCCGCCAACCGCGCGTTCGCCGAGCGGCGCGGCTACCGGCCGGGCCGCTCCGCGCACTTCCTCCGGCTGGACCTCACGGAGGGCTCGTTGCCGCCGCTGCAGTCCGCGCCGCCCGGCGTGGAGGTGATCCCCGGCACCGACTTCGTGTCCGACCCCCGTCCGCTGTTCGCTCTCGACGCGGAGACCATGGCGGACGAGCCCAGCGACATCGACTACGAGCTGACGGACTACGAGTCCTGGCTGCGGGGGACCTGGAACCACCCACTGACCAGCAAGGAACTGACGTCGGTGGTACTCGTCGAGGGCCGCCCGGCGGCGTTCACCATGGTCCGCACGAACAGCGGCACCCGCTACGGCACGATGATGACGGGCACGGCCCGCGCATACCGGGGCAGAGGCCTGGCCAAGCTCGCCAAGAACGACTCCCTGCACCGCGCCCGCGCCGCCGGCTTCACCGAGGCCCTGACGGGCAACGACGACGGCAACGGACCGATGCTGGCGATCAACAAGTGGTTCGGGTACGAGATCTGCGGGACGGAGGTGCACCATGTCCGCGCCTTCGGCTGACCGGGCGCCTGAGGCGGCCGGGCGGATCGAGGTGGTGCTGCGCAAGGCGGGCCGCACGAAGATGCGCTACGCCGCGGACCTCCTCGCCGACGACGGCCGCCGGATCACCGTGCGGGCCCCCTGGGCGAGCCCCGGCGTACGCGACTTCGGTTTCGTCCGCTTCGCACCGGGTGACGTCCTCACCGAGCACTTCTGGCGCGACCGCTGGTACGCGGTGAAGGAGGTCCGCGCCGGCGACGGCACGCTGAAGGGCTGGTACTGCGACATCGCCAGGCCCGCCGTGCTGACCGGCACGGAGCTCCTCTCGGAGGACCTGGACCTGGACCTGTGGCGCTCGGCGGACGGCGCGACGGTCCTCCGGCTGGACGAGGACGAGTTCGAGCAGAGCGGCCTCGCCCGGACCGACCCCGAGGCCGCCCGGGCCGCGCTCACCGCGCTGGACACCCTGGAGGCGCTGGCCGCCGGGCCGGCGTTCCGGGAACTGCTCAGCTGACGGCCACCACCGCGTACCGCTCGTCCCCCACCTCCCGCCCCCACAGCCGGGCATCGCCCGACAGCCGCTCCACCTCCACGTGAGCCAGGAGCGGTGTCAGCAGCCCGGTGACCCGGTCGGCCGGTATGCCGACCGGGCTCACCGTGCCCCACACGCCCTCGACCAGCACCATCCGGCCACCGGACCGCAACAGCCCGTGCCAGTGCCGCAGCGCGGCCGCCGGATCGGGCAGCGTCCACAGCACATGGCGGACGAGCACCGCGTCGAACCGCCGCCCGCCCACGGGCGGGGCCGCCGCGTCCCCGCGCAGGAACTCCGCGTCCCGCCCGGCGAGCTTGGCGCGGGCCCGGTCGAGCATGGCCGGGGACGCGTCGACGCCGGTGACCCGGTGCCCCGCCTCGACGGCGAGCAGCGAGAGACTGCCCGTGCCGCAGCCGAGGTCGAGCAGGTCACCAGGGCTCCCGGGCAGCCACCGCCGCAGCCGTCCGACCCAGGCGGCACGGATGCGCGGATCGCCCAGCCCGTGGTCCGGCTCCTCGTCGAAGGTGGCGGCCAGTGCCTCCCAGTCGTCACCGGAGGGCGCTTTTTCCTCACTGTGGGTGTGCATCGAGTCAGCATGGCAGTCGCCACTGACAGCACTGACGGCCCGATCGTGACAAGCGTTACTGACAGGGAGGGTGGGATGGGCCACGCTCCGGGTAGAGGTCCAGACCCGTGGTGACGCGGGACCTGGTGATCTCGGAGGAGGCAGCCATGCGCCGGACGACCGTGCAGAAGCCCCTGAGGAAGTCGGACTCCCGCCGTGTGCGGGAGGAGGCCGACGAGCGCCCCGCCGAGCGCCCCGAGGTCCGCAAGGACATCCACCGGACCTGGTGGCCGGACGGCTGAGCCGCCCCGGCCCTGCGCCTCCGCCCTCCCGGATCCAGGGGGCGGAGTCCCTGCCCGGGCTCACGCGGGGGGCTCTACCTGATGCCGGTCTGAGCACTCCCTTAACGCGAGCATAAGGATCCGCTCCTCGGCCTCGAACAGGGGATTCGCCCGGTCCCGCGCGGCTAGTTTGCTGACCGCACCCGCCGCTCAGGACCCCCGAGGAGCCCCCCATGCCCGCAGGCCGCCGTCGCCATGCCGCCGTACTCGCCCTCGTCGGCGGCACCCCCCTCGCCCTGACCGCCCTCGCCGCCGCTCCGGCCGCCGCGCACGGCACGATGGGCGATCCCGTCAGCCGGGTGGCCCAGTGCTACGCCGAGGGCCCGGAGTCCCCGAAGTCGGCCGCCTGCCGGGCGGCGGTCGCCGCGGGCGGCACCCAGGCGCTCTACGACTGGAACGGCATCCGCATCGGCGACGCCGGCGGCCGGCACCAGGCCCTCATCCCCGACGGCAAGCTGTGCAGCGCGGGCAACGAGGAGTTCAAGGGCCTCGACCTGGCCCGCGCCGACTGGCCCGCCACCTCCGTGAAGAGCGGCGCGTACACCTTCAGGTACCGGGTCACCGCGCCCCACAAGGGCACCTTCAAGGTCTACGTCACCAAGCCGGGCTACGACCCCGCCAAGCCGCTCGCCTGGAAGGACCTGGACCTCGACCACCCGGTCGCGAGCGCCACCGACCCGGCCCCGGTCAACGGTTTCTACACCTTCTCCGGTGCTCTCCCCCAGCGCTCCGGGAAGCAGCTCCTCTACGCGATCTGGCAGCGCTCGGACAGCCCGGAGGCGTTCTACTCCTGCTCCGACGTCGACTTCGGCGGGAGCGGCGGCGCGGGCGGCAGCGGCAGCGGCAGCGGCAGGAACGGCGGCTCGGAGGGGGCGGCGGCTCCCGCGCCGGCCGCCTCCGCCCCCACCGACCGGCAGATCGAGGCCGGTGCCGACAAGTCGACGATCGAGCACCACGGCCACGGCGACGACGACGCCCGCACCTCGGCCGAGCCCCGCCGCGCCGAGGCCGCCGAGGGTTCGGGCGGCGCCGGTACCGGCGGCACTGCGGGCGGCACGGCCGCCGAGGACACCCCGGCCAACCGGCCCGCGGCCGACGGCGCCTCCGGGAACCTCGCCGAGACGGGCGCCGACGGGCGCACGGCGTACGTCGCGATCGGCGGCGCCGCCGCCCTCGCGCTCGGTGCCGCGGCCCTCTTCGCCTCGGTCCGCCGCCGCGTGGGCCACGCGGGCCGCCACGGCCGCTGAGCGGCCGGCACGGGAACTCGGGGTCCGCCCGGCGGCTCAGGCCGGGCGGACCCCGTCCGCGTTCCCGGGCCCACCGGTCCGCCGGTCGGCGCGGCCACCGCCGTACCTCATCACCAGGTGGGCCGCACCGGCCCGCCGGGCGCCACCGCCAGCAGCGCGGTACGCAGGTGCCGCACCCCCTGCTCCCCCAGCAGCGCGGCCCAGGGCCGCACCGCCTCCGCCGCGGCCTCCTCCGCGGCCCGGGCACAGGCCCAGCCGCGTTCGGTCATCACCACGAGCCGTGCCCGCGCGTCCTCCGGGTGCGGCCGTCGTTCGACGTAGCCCTTGCGCGCCAGTTCCTCGACGAGCTGGCTGGCTGCCTGCTTGGTGACCCCGAGGTGCGCGGCGAGATCGGTGACCGTCGCCCCGTCCGGGGCGAGCCGGGCGAAGGCGAAGCCGTGGGCGGGCCGCAGCCCCTCGAAGCCCCGGGCGAGGACCCCCGCGTGGATGCGCTGGGTGAGATCGCCGGCGGCGGCGAGCAGGGCGGCGGACAGGGCCAGGGCCTCGGAGTTCTCCACGGTGGCATTAGAACACCCTTGACGAATTGGTCAAGCTGCTTGACCATAAGGGCGGGGCATTTGGTCAAGCGACTTGACCAAATATCCGCCCCGCTCCTGCCCGCCCCCTTCTCCTCCGGAGGCCCCCATGCCCGTCGTCCGTCCGTCCGAGGCCGTGACCCACGAGATCCACGGCGCCCGCTTCGTCTCCCACGCCGCCCCGCGCACCGGCAGCAGGGAGCTGTGCGCCTGGCGGGGCGAGATCCCCGCCGGGACGAAGGCGCCGACGCACACCGTCAGCCGGGAGGAGATCTTCCACCTGCTCGACGGCGAACTGCTCGTCACCCTGGACGGGCGCACCGAGCGGGTCCTCGCGGGCGACACCGTGATCGTCACCCCGGGCGCGGCCTTCGGGGTCGAGAACCCCACCGGCCGCACCGCCGTCACCTGGGTCACCACCACCATCGGCCTGGAGGCCGAACTCGCCGACGGCACCCGGCTCAACCCGCCCTGGGCCAACTGAGGGCCGTCCCGTACCGGCTCCGTCAGGCCGCCAGCGAGCCCGGGCCGATCGCGCCGGGGCCGAACTTCGCCCGGACCCGGTCCGCCACCTCCTCGATGCGGCGGACCTTCTCGTCCACCGGGTCGAAGGTGAGCTGGTGCGCGGCCCGTTCGGCGGGGGTCAGCCCCTCCGCGCGCAGCGCGAGGCCCCGCACCCGGGCGCGTTGCAGGCCGAGCGCCTCGTACAGGCGGTACGCGGTCCTGGTGAGCGCCGCCGAGTGCGCGGTCGGCTCCGCCAGGGCCCGGCTGCGGACGGTCGCGGAGCGGTCGGCGTAGCGGACGGTCAGGGTCAGGGTCCTGCACACCTGTTCCTCGGCGCGCAGCCGGGCGCCCAGTTCCTCGGCGGCCGAGAGCAGGGCGCGCCGGTGCCGTCCGGGGTCGATCTCGTCCAGGTCGAAGGGACGTTCGGTGGCGAGGGAGCGCGCGACCGCGTTCGGGACCACCCGTCCCCGGTCGAGGCCGTTCGCCCTCTCGTGCAGTTCCCGTCCCGCCTTCGCGCCGACCAACCGCTGCAGCGTGGCCGGCGGCGCGGCGGCGACCCTGCCCACCGTGTCGAGCCCGTACTCGCACAGCGTGCGGGCGGTGCTGCCGCCGACACCGGGCAGCACCCGCACCGGCCGTCCGGCCAGGAACTCCGTCACCGCGCCGGCCGCCTCCGGTACGGCGACGACCGCGCCCGGCGCGGCCTCCCGCAGCGCCATGCGGGCCAGCATCGGGCCGGGTCCGGCGCCGATCGCGCAGTCGACGCCGTGGTGCGCGAGCGCGCGCACCCGGATGAGCCGCGCCAGTTCGACGGCGTCCCGCCCGAAGTAGCGCTCGGCGCCGCGCAGATCGACCAGCGCCGTGTCCGGCGGCAGCGCCTCGACGACGGGGGTGAACTCCTCCAGCAGCCCGAGCAGCCCCGGCAGGGCCGCCTCGTCCGCCGATGACAGGTGGAAACGTACGCAGAGGATGGTCATCCCGCACTCCCCGGACTCTGGTGCCACAGTTTCCTTCCGCCCGGCGGGCCCTCGCCCGCGGGGCGCAGATCGGCCCAGGGGTGCATCTCGTACCCCGTGGCCATCCGGATGCGCCGCCCCCGGCCGTCGCCCCGGTCCTCGTCCCCGTCCCGTGCCTCCTCGGCTCTTTCGGTCCCCTCCGTCCCCCCGGCCCCCCTCGTTCCCTCGGCCCCCTCCGCCCCCTCGGTCTCCTTCCGCCGTTCCTTCGCCCGCCGCCGGCGCTCCATCGCGTCCTGGGCGGCGGACCCGGTCGGGCGCGGCAGCCCGTCGGAGCCCGCGACCGCCTCCGCCCGGACCCGGCCGCCCGGGCCCCCGGTGGTGCCGCCGTCCGCGCGGCCGCCGTCCCCGTCGGCGCCCGCGGTCCCCGTCTCCGCCAGCCGGGCCGCCACCCCTTCGAGGCCCTCCCGGCGGCGTATCTCCAGTAGTTCCGCGAGGTTCCAGGCGGCCGCGCCCACCACGCTCAGGCTGCGCGGCCCGCGCCGCTGGACGACTCCGCGCACCAGCAGCAGCCAGGAGTGGAAGACGGTGTGGGCGCAGGTGTCGTGGGAGTCGTCGAAGAAGGCCAGGTCGACCAGTCCGGTGCCGTCGTCGAGGGTGGTGAAGATGACCCGGCGGCCGGAGCGGATCGGCGGGGTCTGGGTGGCCGCCTTGGCGCCCGCGACCAGCACCGTCTCACCGTGCCGTGCCTCGCGCAGCCTTCGTGCGGACAGCACGCGCAGCTCGTCGAGGAAGGCGCGGTGGTCGTCCATCAGATGGCGCGAGGCGTCCATGGAGAGCACACCCAGTTCGGCGCTGAGCCGTTCCTCCTCGGACAGATCGGGCAGCCCGGCGGAGGCGGTCCGGCGGCCCCCGGCCAGCGGGAGCTGCCCGCCGCCCCCGCCCCGGGCGCCCCGGTGCAGTTCGGTCAGGTGCAGTTGCAGGTCGCGCCGGTTGGCGCCGAACGCGTCCAGCGCGCCGACCTGTGCGAGCCGTCCGGCGACGGGTCTGCTGGGCCGGGCGCGTTCCCAGAAGTCGAGCAGGGAGGCGTACGGCTGCCCGGCGGCGATGCGGGCGGCCTCGGCCTCGCTGATGCCGTGCACGTCCGAGAGGGCGAGCCGCAGTCCCCAGGCTCCCGCACGCCCCTCTCCCTCGGACACCAGTTCGATACGGTGGGCGACGCCCGAGCGGTTCACGTCCAGCGGCAGCACCGGCACCCCCCGCCGCCGGGCGTCCGCGAGCAGCAGCCGCTTGGGGTACATCCCGGGGTCATGGGTGAGCAGCCCCGCGTAGAAGGCGGCCGGGTGATGGGCCTTGAGCCAGGCCGACTGGTACGTGGGCACCGCGAAGGCCACCGCGTGCGCCTTGCAGAAGCCGTAGCTGCCGAAGGCCTCGACGATCTCCCAGGTGCGCGCGATCGTCTCCGCCCCGTACCCGCGCGCGGCCGCCTGCTGCGCGAACCAGACCCGGATGCGGCCCTGCGCCTCGGGGTCGGACAGCCCGCGCCGCACCCGGTCGGCCTCGTCGAGCCCGCAGCCGGTCAGGGTGTGCACGATATGGATGATCTGCTCGTGGAAGACGACGACGCCGTACGTCTCCTTCAGCGGTCCCTCCAGGTCGGGGTGCGGGTAGCGGACCGGGGCCCGGCCGTGCCGTGCCTCGATGAAGGGCCGCACCATGTCGGCGGCGACCGGGCCCGGCCGGAACAGCGAGATGTCGACCACCAGGTCGTGGAAGGTCGCGGGCTGGAGCCGGCCGACCAGGTCCCGCTGGCCGGGCGACTCGATCTGGAAGCAGCCGAGCGTCTCGGCGGACCGGATCAGCCCGTACGTCGCCGGATCGCCCGGAGGCACCGCGTCCAGGTCGATCCGCTCGCCGCTGGTGCGTTCGACCTCGGCGACCGCGTGCGCCATCGCCGACTGCATCCGCACCCCGAGCACGTCCAGTTTGAGCAGCCCGAGCTCCTCCACGTCGTCCTTGTCGAACTGGGACATCGGCAGCCCCTCGCCGCTCGTCGGCACCACCGGCGTGCGGTCGCGCAGGGAGGCGTCGGAGAGCAGCACCCCGCACGGGTGCATGGCGATCCCGCGCGGCAGCGCGTCGAGAGCCTCCACCAGTTCCCAGAGCCTGCCGTACCGCTCCCGCTCGCCCGCGAGCGCGCGCAGCTCGGGCAGTTCGTCGAGGGCCGCGCGGACGTCGCGGGCCCGGATGTGCGGGAAGGACTTGGCGATCCGGTCGATCTCGGCGGGGTCCATGGACAGCGCCGCGCCCACGTCCCGGACGGCGTGCCGCACCCGGTACGTCTCCGGCATCGCGACGGTGGCGACCCGCTCGGCGCCGAAGCGGTCGATGATCGCCCGGTAGACCTCGATACGGCGCGCGGACTCCACGTCGATGTCGATGTCGGGCAGCACCGGGCGCCGCTTGGACAGGAAACGCTCCATCAGCAGCCCGTGCTCGACCGGGTCGGCGTGCGCGATGCCGAGGAGGTGGTTGACCAGGGAGCCGGCGCCGGAGCCGCGCGCGGCGACCCGGATGCCCATGCCGCGCACGTCGTCCACGACCTGGGCGACGGTGAGGAAGTACGAGGCGAAGTCGTGGTGGGCGATGATGTCCAGCTCCTGGTGCATCCGCTCCCAGTACGCGCGCCGCCCGGCGTGGCCGAGGCGGACCATGCCCGCCGCCGCCCGGGAGGCGAGGGTGCGCTGGGCGGTGCGGCGCCCGGCGCCGACGAGGTGGGGCTCGGGGAAGTGGACGGTGCCGATGCCGAGGTCGTCCTCGGGGTCGACCACGCACTCGGCGGCCGTGGCCCGGGTCTGCTCCAGCAGGTGGTGGGCGGCCCCGCGGGGAAACCCGGCCGCCTCCACGATCCGCTCGGCGGCCTCGGTCATGGCGCCGGTGTCCTTCAGCCAGGCCTCGCCGGAGTCCAGCTCCTTGGCGGGGTCGATGGGGACCATGCGGCGGGCGGCGTCCAGGACGTCGGCGACCGGGCCGAGGCCGGGGTCGGCGTAGCGCGCGGCATTGCTGAGCACCGGCCGCACGCCCTGCTCGGCGGCGAAGCCGACGGTACGGGCGGCCAGCCGCAGGGAGCCGGGACCGGTGCCGGTGCGGCCGTGCCAGACGGCCTCCAGGCGCAGGGCGGCGCCGTACCTCTCGCGCCAGGGCGCGAGCAGCCGGGCGGCACGGTCGGGCCGGCCGGCGGCGAGGGCCCGGCCGACGTCGGAATCGGGGCCGAGCAGCACGGTGAGGCCCTCGCCGTGGTTGGCCTCCCAGGGCAGCAGCGGGGGGCCGTCGCCGGGGGTGCGGCCGGCGTGGGCCGCGGAAACGATTCTGCAGAGGTCCGCCCAGCCGGTGGCCCCGTCCCGGGCGAGGAAGGTGACACGGGGGGCCGACTCGTCGACGAAGGCGCCGCCCCGGACGGGGGTGCGGCGGCGCTCCCGCCCCGGGCGGGCGGGACTGTACGGGGCGACCGCCAGGTCCACGCCGTACAGCGGGCGCACCCCGGCCTTCACGCACGCGCGGGTGAACCGGACGGCACCGGCGAGGGTGTCCCGGTCGGTGAGCGCGAGGGCGTCCATCCCGCGCTCACCGGCGCGCTCGGCCAGCCGCTCGGGGTGCGAGGCGCCGTAGCGCAGGGAGAAACCGGAGGCGGTGTGCAGATGCGGGAACGCGAACACCACGACACCACACCTCCCGCTCCGCGACTCCCGGGCGCCTCACGCCCCACTCGAACATCAGTTCCCTATCCACCTTACCCCTCACCTTCGAACGACTGTACGAAACCCGCAGCCGGGGGCCCACCTGCGGGAAAGGGGGGGTCCGGGGGCTTCGGGGGGCGCCCCACGCTCCCCTCGGGGGATGGGTAGCCGGGGGGCGTGTTCGACCGCGGGCGCGTCGTGGCTGGTCACGCAGTTCCCCGCCCCTGAGGGTGTGGGCGGTCAGGGGGCGTGTTCGACCGCGGGCGCGTCGTAGCTTGTCGCGCAGTCCCCGCGCCTCTGAGGGGGCGCTCGCGCTCGCGCCCCTGACTCGTCACCGTGGAGGGGTGGTGGCTCGGCGTGGCTCGGGGGCGCCATGCCCAGGGGCGCGGGGAACCGCGCGACCGGCCACCGCGCGACCGACCACACACCACCCACACCCGCCCGCGCACCCCTCAACCCGAGCCCTCCCACGCCCCGCCCGAAGGGCGTACGGGCCGGATGACATGGGGGGCGGATGGCGTACGGGCCGGATGGCATAGAGGGCGGATGGCGTACGGGGCCGAGGGGCGGAGCCCTCGCCTACCCCTCCGGCGGCGCCGCCGTCGGCCCCGCCCCCGGCGTCGTCCCCTGCTGCGCCCGCTCCAGGAACCGCAGCAGCTCCACCGGGAACGGCAGCACCAGCGTGGAGTTCTTCTCCGCCGCCACCGCCACCACCGTCTGCAGCAACCGCAACTGCAGCGCCGCCGGCTGGTCCGCCATCTGCGCCGCCGCCTCCGCGAGCTTCTTCGAGGCCTGCAGCTCGCCGTCCGCGTTGATGACCCGCGCCCGCCGGTCCCGGTCCGCCTCCGCCTGCCGGGCCATCGACCGCTTCATCGTCTCGGGCAGCGACACGTCCTTGATCTCCACCCGGTCGATCGTGACCCCCCACTCCACCGCGGGGCTGTCGATCATCAGCTCCAGCCCCTGGTTGAGCTTCTCCCGGTTGGAGAGCAGGTCGTCGAGATCGCTCTTGCCGATGATCGACCGCAGCGAGGTCTGCGCCATCTGCGAGACGGCGAACCGGTAGTCCTCGACCCGGATGACGGCGTCGGCCGCCGAGGTCACCCGGAAGTACACGACCGCGTCCACCCGCACCGTGACGTTGTCCCGCGTGATCCCCTCCTGCGCGGGGATCGGCATCGTCACGATCTGCATGTTGACCTTGCGGAGCTTGTCCACGAACGGGACGACCATCGTGAACCCGGGCCCGCGCACGTCGGACCGCAATCGGCCCAGCCGCAGGATGACACCGCGTTCGTACTGTTTGACGACCCGGGCCCCCGCCGCCACGTAGACGCCCACGGCGCACACCAGCGCCACACCCGCCGTCACCAGTTCCTCGACCATGTCGGCCCCCTCGGGTCCGCAGCGAGAGTGCGCCGCGGGGGGCGTGCCGGGGCCACCCGCCCGCACCTGGTCCTCCCCCACGGTAGCTCCGGGACGGACACCGGGGCGAGCCCCGTACACGGACGAACTCCCGTGCGCCGACGGGCTCCGTACACCGGCGAGCCCCCGTACGTCACGGCGGGACACCGCGACGTACGGGGGCTCTCACACGGCCGGCGCCGCAGAGGGCCGGAACCGGATCCGCGCCGGATCGGTACCGGACCCGTGCCGGATCAGTACACGTGGACCCCGTACGCGTTCAGGGCCTCGGTCACCGGCTGGAAGAAGGTCGTTCCGCCGGAGGAGCAGTTGCCGCTGCCGCCGGAGGTCAGACCGTAGGCGATGCCGCTGTTGGAGTACAGCGAACCGCCGGAGTCACCGGGTTCGGCGCAGACCGTGGTCTGGATCAGACCGGAGACGATGTCGCCCCCGCCGTAGTTGACCGTCGCGTTGAGCGCGGTGACCCGGCCGCTGTGGATGCCGGTGGTGGAGCCGCGACGGTAGACGGTGGTGCCGACGGACGGCGTGCCCGCGCTGGTGATGTCGACGCTGCCCACCGAGCCGGCCTTGCTCACCGAGCTGTTGGTGTAGCGCACGATGCCGTAGTCGTTGCCGGGGAAGCTGGATCCGGCGGTGGTGCCGAGCGTCGTCGAGTGGGAGGAGTTCGACCACCAGGTGCCCGCGCCGTCGGTGCAGTGCCCGGCGGTCAGGAAGTAGTAGTTCCCGCTCGAGTCCTGGACGTTGAAGCCCAGGGAGCAGCGCCAGCTGCTGGCGTAGATGGCGTCGCCGCCGCCGATCAGCTTCTTGAACGTGCCGGGGGTGCGCTTGATGGTGAGCGCGCCGGATTCGCTGCCGGCCGCCTGCTTGATCTTGGTGATCTCGGACTCGGAGACCGTGCTGTCGACGGTGACGACCACGCGGTGGTTCGCCTTGTCGACCGCCCAGGCGGTGCCCGGGACGTCGGCCTGGAGCACCGAGCCGCCGGCCCGGGTGAGCTGGGCGTTGCTGAAGGTGGCGGCGGTGTCGGACGCGTTCGCGCTGGGGACCGCGAACGCGGCGGCGGCCACGAGGGTCGAACCGATGGCGATCAGCCGGGTCCGTCTCGACATGCCGCTGCGAGAGGTGGTGCGCTTGATCCTCACTTTTCGTTCCTCCATGGGGGGAAGTCGGGGGCCCGCGTGGGGTCGGGGCCCGGTGAGGCGCAGTCGGGGACCGTCGCGTCCGGGTTACGAACACGCCGTGTCCCTGACAAGCGCTGTGGGGGCAGTATTCGGTCACCCGGTGGACGGGCGCAAGGGTGCCTTTCGGCCGTGCGCACGAACGGTCGGTAGGTGTGTGCATACGGAGAGGGAGGAGTGCGGGATGCGTGACGAACCCGTGCGAGGGCGTGCGGAAACCGTGACGGGACCGCGTGGGAGACGTGCGGGAGGCGTGCGGGATGACGGTGCGTCGAGTCAGCGCAGGGTGCGCTCCCCCGCCGCGATCGCGACGTCCAGCGTATTGCCCGGCGGCGGGAGGGGACAGAGGAAATGGGGGCAGAAGGCGCACGGGGGGAGGTACGCGCGGTTGAAGTCCACCGTCGCGCTCCCCTGCGCGTCGGGCGCCGGCGCGTCCAGGAAGCGGAAGCGGTGACTGCCGCCGTCCGCGCCGGTGGTGTCGGTGAAGACGGCCCGCAGCGAGCCGTCCTCCCGCACCGCCACCTGCAGGGTCAGGTCCTGCCCCTCGAGCGTGAAGGCGAGCACTCCGCCGAGCCTGAGCCCCCGGTAACGGCCGTCCGCGTTCTCCACCCGCACGGTCCGGGGCGCGCCGTACGGGGTGAAGTGGCCCGGCACCGTCCAGCGCGGGTCGTACGGCGTGGCCTCGATGCCGCGGAACTCCCGCCGGGCCGGCGCGGCGGGATCGTGGACGCGGACGCCCCAGACGTCCTCACGGTGCAGGACGACCAGGCGCCGCTCGCCGTGCGCCACCCTGGCCGCCTCGACCGGCCCGGGGTCGGCGGTCAGGCGGATCCGGCCGGTGGCGGGCCCGCCGTCGACCGTCAGGCCGTCCTCCGCGCGCGCGGTGAGCACCACCGCGTCCTCCTCGGCGGCCCACCGGCCGGGGGTGTCCGGAATTCGACCGTCCGGGAGGTCCTCGATCCAGTGGATGCCGGTCGGCGTGAGGGGCCCGTAGGGGGCCGAGACCGCCTCCAGCCGGTTTTCCTGCCACTGCTTCCACGCGTCGGGTGCGTCCGTCGTCATGCGGCCAACCCTGCCATATGCGCATGTTTATGACAGCTCGTGACGATCCATGACAGGACATGACAGTGCGCGCGAAACCGGCGCCATCGGTTCGTCACCGGTTCCCACCGGGACCGGAACCGCCTACGTGTCCTCAGCAGTCGCAGCAGGAGCAGCAGTCACAGCAATCGCAACAGTCGCAGGCATCGCAGCAGTCGCAGTCGCAGTTGCTGAGGCACCCCTCCCGCTTCTTGCGCGACCAGGGCCCCTCGTACTCGTCGGCACAGCACACCCGGCAGGTGCAGCACAGCCCCGTGGCAACCGCGCACCCGGCGAGCCAGCCCCGCTTCTCCGGCGGCCGCGGCGGCTCCGGCGGGCCGAACGGCGGCCCGTACGGCGACTGCGGGGGACCGTAGGGCTGCTGCGGCGCCCCGTACGGCGGCTGCGGGGGCCCGAAGGCACCCCACACCGGGCCGGCGCCCGCCGCGCGTCCGGCATCCCCGTCGTGGCCGTCGTGCCCGCACGACTCCGTCCCGAACGCCCGGTCCACCGAGCGCGGCAGTTCGTGCACGAGGAGCAGGTGGGCCAGCGCCGGATCGGTGAACTCCACCTCGCGCAGCGCCAGCCGGATCCCGTGCAGCGCGTCCTCGGCGAGCCGGCGCGCTTCGGCCGTGGAGGTGCCGGTCGCGGTGAGCGGGTTCCAGGCGCCGGTGGCGGCGTCCTCGACCTGGTCCTCGACCGCGTCCAGCAGGTGCGCGAGCCGCCCGAAGAGCCGGCCCGCCTCGGCGAGCGGCTCCGCGTTGGCCGGGCGCCCGGCGAGCAGCGCGGTGTGCGCGAACGCGGCCGCGGTGGCCGTCTCGGTGGGCTCGGTGACCGTCAGCAGGGGCGTGCCGGGCCCGGCGAGCGCCTCGATGCCCGCCTGCCGCTCCACGGCGTCGAGGAGCAGTGCCGTGTCGAAGCCGACCTCGTGTCCGCCGCGGGCGCCCGCGCGTCCCCAGTTCGCGGCGATCCGGCGGGCGGCGAGGGCCACCGGCCGGCGGGCCAGCAGCCCGTCCCCGTCGGCGACGTGGTCGCGCACCTTGGCGGAGGCGAGCACCAGCGAGACGGCGGCGGCGAGCCGGGCCCCCTCGCCCCGGGCGACGGAGGCCGTCCGCATGCCGCGCAGCGGGCAGGGTCCCGCGAGGCGCCGGGCTCCGGCGGCGGGCGCGGACTGAGCCTCCGTCAACACCGATATGAGAAGGCCGTCGTAATTTGTCGCGACCCTCGCGAATTGTCCGTGGTCTTGGCGCAGCGCCAGGCACAGCCCGCACAAGTGGGCCATCCACTGATTTCTGAGCCCCTCGCTGAGCCGGTGCCGGCAGGGGCGAACGATTCCGAACACGACACTTCCCCCGGTGGTGTGCTGGATGTGGGGCGGAGACCGGAAAAACGACGTTGAGCTGCGGCATCGTACCGGCTGAAGGTCTCTTCGGACCCCTTCGCGAGAGGGTTCGGCACCCTCTTACGGGCCCCTTCCGGGTTCACTCTTCCGCATCAGCCGTCACCCACTCGCCGTGAAGAATCATATTTCACTCCCAGTCAGCACCCGTTTGTGTCGCGACCCTTGGGAAACGCGGGCTCTCGACGAACGCGCTCTGCACCAGTACCGTCACGAAACCCCCGCGCGGCGTCTATCCCCTTGGCGCTCCCTCCGCATCATGGACGACCATGGGGATGCGGAAGGCAGGCAGGACCGCTGTGAAAGGAGGCGTCCATGGGATCGGTGCGCAAGGCGAGTGCCTGGCTTGGCCTCGTCGACGACAACGATGACGAGCGTTACTACGACGACGACTACGCCGAGAGTCAGGAGACGGGCGGCGACGCCTGGGTCACCGACCCCCGGGTGAAGGTGGCCTCCGAGGCGGCCGAGGAGAGAAGCCGCCGGATCGCCACGGTCACCCCGGACAGCTTCCGGGACGCCCGGGCGATCGGCGAGCTCTTCCGGGACGGTGTCCCGGTCATCATGAACCTCACGGGCATGGAGCCCGCCGACGCCAAGCGCGTGGTGGACTTCGCGGCCGGGCTCATCTTCGGCCTGCGCGGCTCCATCGACCGCGTCTCCACCCGTGTCTTCCTGCTGACCCCGGCGGACACGGAGATCGTCAGCGGGGAGGCGATGAGGGGGCCGTCCGACGGCTTCTTCAACCAGAGCTGAGGCAGGGCCGCTCACCGGCGCCCCGCGCCCCTTCCGGTGTTCAGGTCACCGGAACGCGTCGAGACCGGTGAGCGCCTTGCCCAGCACGAGCTGGTGCATCTCGACGGTGCCCTCGTAGGTGAGCACCGACTCGAGGTTGGTGGCGTGCCGCATCACGGGGTACTCCAGGGAGATCCCGTTGGCGCCCAGGATCGTCCGGGCGGTGCGGCAGATCTCGATGGCCTCGCGCACGTTGTTGAGCTTGCCGAAGCTGACCTGCTCGGGACGCAGGCGGCCGGCGTCCATGCGCCGCCCCAGATGGTGGGCGAGCAGAATCCCCTTGTGCAGTTCGACCGCCATGTCGGCGAGTTTGGCCTGGGTGAGCTGGAAGCCCCCGATGGGCCGCCCGAACTGCTCGCGCGTCCTCGCGTACTCCACGGCCGACTCGAAGCAGGAGCGGGCCGCGCCCATCGCCCCCCACACGATTCCGTACCGGGCGTGCGAGAGACAGCTCAGCGGGCCGCGCAGTCCGGTGACCTCCGGGAGTACGGCCTCGGCGGGCAGCCGTACGTCGTCCAGGACGAGTTCGCTGGTGACGGAGGCCCGCAGCGACCACTTGTGCCTGATCTCCGGGGCCGAGAAGCCGGGGGTGCCCGCCGGGACGAGGAAACCGCGGATGCCGTCCTCCGTCCGCGCCCACACCACCGCGACACCGGCGACCGATCCGTTGGTGATCCACATCTTGCGGCCGTCGAGGACCCAGTCGCCGCCGTCCCTCCTGGCGTGGGTGCGCATACCGGCGGGGTCGGAGCCGTGGTCGGGCTCGGTGAGCCCGAAGCAGCCGATGACCTCGCCGGCGGCCATGCGGGGCAGCCAGTGCCGCTTCTGCTCCTCGGAGCCGAAGCGGTGGATGGCGTACATGGCGAGGGAGCCCTGGACCGAGACGAGCGAGCGGATGCCGGAGTCGGTGGCCTCCAGTTCCAGGCAGGCCAGGCCGTACTGGACGGCGCTCGCGCCGGCGCAGCCGTAGCCGGTGAGTGACATGCCGAGCGCGCCGAGGTCGCCGAGTTCCCGGGCGAGTTCCCGGATGCCGGGGAGTTCGCCGTTCTCGTACCACTCGGCGATGTGGGGGGCGACGCGGCGGGTGGTCCAGTCCCGGACGGCGGCCCGGACGGCGCGGTCCTCCTCGGAGAGGAGGTCGTCCAGGCCGAGGGGGTCGGCGGGGTCGAAGGCGGGGAGTTTGGCGGACGCGGACACGGACACCTCCGGCAACGGAAAACTAGCGGCGCTAGTCACGGGTAGGGCACGGTAACACCGACGCGGGGACGACCCGCCCGTCCCCCGCCCCCGACAGCCCCCTACGCCGACACCCGCGAGGACCTCTCCACGGCACGCGGCGCCGGGACCGCACCCCCCTGGACGGGCTTCTCCGCCGCCGCGTCCTGCTCGGGGTCCACGCACTGCATCACCCTCGGCAGCCGCAGCGCCATCACCGCGCCCGCGAGCAGCAGCCCCGCGCTCACCAGCAGCGTCACATGCAGTCCCTGCACGAACGAGTGACGTGCGGCCTGCCGCAGCAGCTCCCCGCGCTCGCCCCCGAGCCGCCCGGCCACCGCGTAGGCCTCCCCCAGCGAATGCCCGGCCGCCGCCGAGGCCCCCGCCGGCACCCCCGGCACCGAGGCCAGCCCCGGGGCGTACGCCGCGTTCATCACACTGCCGAGCAGCGCGATGCCGATGCCCGCGCCGAGCTGGTAGGAGGTCTCGCCGATCGCCGCCGCGCCCCCCGCCTGTTCCGCCGGCGCCTCGCTCAGCATCGACTCGTACGCCCCGAACAGCGTCGTCTCCAGTCCGAAGCCGAGCAGCAGGAAGGCGCCGAGCAGCAACGGCGGCTCGTCCTGGGCGCCCATCACGGTCAGGGTGAGGACCGCCCCGGCGGTGAGGAGGAAGCCGAAGGCCACCGTGCGCCGTGGCCCGAAGCGCTGGAGCAGCCGGGAGCCGAGCAGGCCCGCCGCCATCGCCGCGAAGGTCAGCGGCAGCAGCCGCAGCCCGGTCTCCAGCGGCGACAGCCCCAGCACGAGCTGCAGGTACTGCGCCGCGATCAGTTCGAGGCCGACCAGCGCGAGCATCGCCAGCACGATGCAGCCCACCGAGGTGCTGAACGTCTTCCGGGCGAACATGCCGAGGTCCACCAGCGGATGCTTTCTCCTCCGCTGCCGCCGTACGAACAGCACCAGCAGCAGCGCGCCGGCCAGCAGCGGCACGAGGGTGAGCACGGACAGCGGGGGCTCCCCGCCGCCGAGCCGCTTGACCCCGAACACGCTGCCGAAGAGGCCGGCGGCGGCCATGCACGCGCCGGTGACGTCCCAGGGGCCGTTCCCGTCGCCGCGCGACTCGGGCAGCAGCGCCCGGCCCACCGGCAGGCTGACCAGCATCAGCGGGATGTTGACGAGGAAGACCGAGCCCCACCAGAAGTGTTCGAGGAGGAACCCGCCGAGCAGCGGCCCGACGGCCGCCCCGACCGCCGCCACCGCGCTCCACACGCCTATCGCCAGCGCCCTCTCCCGCCGGTCGGGGAAGACCTGGCGGAGCAGGGAGAGCGTGGCGGGCATGATCATGGCGCCGCCGACGCCCAGCAGGGCGCGCGCGCCGATGAGCATGTGGGCGTCGCCGGCGAAGGCCGCGAGCGCCGAGGCGAGTCCGAACAGCGCGTAGCCGAGCAGCAGGACGCGTCTGCGGCCGATCCGGTCGCCCAGAGTGCCGAAGAGAATCAGCAGCGAGGCGCAGACCAGCGGGTAGACGTCGACGATCCAGAGCAGTTCTATCGCGCCGGGCCGGAGGTCCTCGGTGACGGCCGGCACCGCCACGTGCAGCACGGTGGCGTCGACGGCGACGAGCAGCAGGCTGACGCAGAGGACGACGAGGACGATCCAGCGGTTGGCACCTGCCCCGGGCTCCCGACGGCTTCGTACGGCGGCCGTGGTCGTCCCGGACATGTACGTACCTCCCAGATGGTTCCTCGCATTCGGCGGATCCACGGGGTGGGGACGTCCCCGCGGGGCTGCGGCCCGGAGAGGGGTGCTCCGTGGGCGCCACGCAACGATGCGAGTGAGCCGCCAGCGTACGCGAGTTCTCGCCGGTGGCCAGTGGTGGACCCCTCACGTCCGCGGCTCCCGGGTGTGGTGTGCGCCACGCGCCGCCGGGTGGAAGAGGCGGGAGGGGCCGGGGCGGGCCGGCCCTGCGCCGATAATCGAGCGCGTGACCGATCTTGCTCTGCGCACGGCGCCCACCCGCACGGAGGGGCGGCTTCCCGCCCTGCTCGGATACGCCGCCGTGCGCGCCCTGGGGCTGCTGGCGCTCGCCCTGGTGAGCGGCGCGCGCGGCGCGGACCCGCGCACGCTGCTGTCCGCGCGCTGGGACTCGCTCTGGTACACCCGGGTGGCGGAGCTGGGTTACGGCTACGAGGTGCGGCTGCCGAACGGCGACGTCCACTCCGACCTCGCGTTCTTCCCGCTGCTGCCCTGGCTGGAGCGGCTCGGCGCGGCCCTGACCCCGCTGTCGTCCGCCGACACCGGACTCCTGGTGAGCGCCATCGCCTCGCTCGCCGCGGCCGCCGGGATCCACGCCGTGACGGCACATGTGTACGGCGACCGGGCGGCCCTGTACGCGGTACTGCTGTGGGCGGTGCTGCCGGTGGGGATCGTGCAGTCGATGGCGTACAGCGAGTCGCTGTTCACCGCGCTGGCCGCCTGGTCCCTGTACGCGGTGCTGACCGGCCGCTGGGTGGGCGCGGGCGTTCTCGCCCTGCTCGCGGGGCTGACCCGGCCGGTGGGGCTCGCGGTGGTGGCCGCGGTGTGGGCGGCGGCGGTCCGGGAGCACCTGCGGGAGCGGCGCGAGGCAGGGGCCGGGCTCCGCGCCGGGGCGGCCCGGCTGCTCGGCGCGGTGCTCGCGCCGCTGGGGACCGCGGGGTACGTCCTGTGGGTCGGGCACCGCACGGGCGGCGGGTTGTTCGGCTATCTCGACGTCCAGGCGGGCTGGCGCAACGGCTTCGACGGCGGGTACGCCTTCGCCCGCTTCGTCGGCGCGAAGTTCGCCTCGTTCCCCTCGGCCCTGGCCGGGCTGGGGCTGCTCGCCGGGGTCGCCCTGGTGGTGTGGCTCTGCGTCACGTGCGTACGGCAGCGCCAGCCGCTGCCGCTCCTCGTGTACGCGGGCGCGGTGACCGCGCTGGCGCTGTGCGCCTCGAGCTACTTCGGGTCCAAGCCCCGGCTGCTGCTGCCCGCCTTCCCGCTGCTGCTGCCGCTCGCGCGGGCCCTGGCCGGGTGGCGTCCCCGCCGGTCGGCGGCGGTGCTCGGGGTCGTGGCGGTGGCGTCCGCGGTCTACGGCGCGGTGTGGCTGAACGGTTCGGGGCCGCCCTGAGCGCCGCCCGGACGACTCGATGAGCGCCGGGGTAATTCGGGACGATGACGCGATGAACTAATTGAATACGGACGCATAACCGGAACGCCCGACGATCAAAGGAAATGCGGGAGAGACCTGCCGTGCGATCAGGAATTACACAGAAAATAAGCTCTCGCTGAGAGGAATCCCACATCACATCGTCATCACAAACCCGGTGATAGTGCGAGGGCGACAGCTCACTCGCTGTAACGTCGATTGAGTGCGTACCGAAGCAATGCTGACCCGTCTGGACGGGCTGTTCGCGCGGCTCGACCGTGAGCCGGAACGGCCGGCCCACATCGACGTGCCCAGAATGAGCCGGCACCGCGTGGTCCTCTTCGCCGCGACGCTCGCCTTCTACGGCGCGATCGTCTGGGCCGTGGTCGTCACCTCCTGGCTGGTGCGGCTCGACTGGCAGGTCATGTTCTTCCGGCCGTACCAGCAGTGGCCCGAGATCCACGCCTTCCTGGACTACTACGTGGTGCTGGGCCAGCGCGGGCCGACGGCGGTGATGGTGGCGTCCTGGCTGGGCTGGCGCTCCTGGCGGCAGCACACCCTGCGCCCGCTGCTCACCCTGGGCGCGGCGCTGCTGCTGCTGAACGCCACGGTGGGCGCCGCCAAGTACGGCATGGGGCGCCTCGGTCCGCACTACGCGACCACGATCGGCTCCAACGAGATGTGGAACGGCGGCGACATATTTCCCTCCGGGCACACCGCCAACGCGGTGGTGACCTGGGGCATCCTCGCCTATCTGGCCTCGACGCCGCGCACCCGGCGCTGGCTCTCCGCGGTGTCGGCGGTGACCTCGCTCGGGGTCGGTCTGACCACGGTCTACCTCGGTACGCACTGGCTGAGCGACGTGGTGCTGGGCTGGACGGCGGGACTGCTGATCCTGCTGGGGCTCCCGTGGTGCGAGCCGCTGATCGCCCGCGTGGAGGTCGTGATCCTGGACCTGCGGGACCGCTGGCGCGACCGTCTCCTGGCACCCGCGCCCGCCTCCTCGCCCGCCGCGGCCCCTTCCCCGGCCCCGGCGGCGTCCCCCGCTCCGGTGGCCGCGTCGGCGCCGTCCTCGGCCCGTTCGGGCGCCGGCGGCGCCGAGGAGACCGGTTCCCCCGCCCGGGAGGCCGTCTCCGGCCCCCGGGCGACGCGTCCCCCGGCGTATCTGGCGCCCGGGCCGCACACCACCCGCTCCGAGCGCACACCGGTCACCCCGGCCGGCAGCCGGCGTCCGCCGCACCCGGAGCGCACGCCGCGCGCCGCCGCGGGCTCGGCCCGGCCGCTCGGCGGCGGCTGAGAGGGCTCAGCCCTTCCAGCAGCGCCTCACCCTGCCGTCCGCCACCTCGAAGTTCAGGCGTCCGACGCGGTACTCCATGGTGATGACCGTGCCCGGGGCCAGGGACCGCACGGTGCTCCAGCCGCGTTCCCGGGCCAGTCGCTCGGCCGCCGCTGCCTCCTGACCGACGTAGTCCTCCGGAGAGTCCTGGGGTTCCCGGGGCGGGGTGGGAAGAGATGCCATGCCGCCACGGTAGGCGCCACCGGAGGCCCGGGGAAGCGGGAGGGCGTGCCACACCGGCCCCGCCGGGTCCACCCGGCCCGTACGGGCGCGAGGGGGCCGGACGGTTCGTACGTTCCCCGCCGGTCACACTTCTGTCACAGGACAACGACATACGTTTCGGTGCAATCAGTTCACCCGAACGAGCGGTTTCGCGGCCTCCCGACCGCCCGTCGAACGTAATTCCACCTCCCCTTCCGCGACCCCGGACCGGCCCTCGAAAAACCGTGCGGAATATCCGTACAAGGGTGCGGGTGGGGTGCGCAATCCCGCGCGGCCGGCCCTTTTTCCGCCCGAACCCGGACTCCCCGCGGGACTCGGCACCATCACGGGAAAAACACGGTTCGCGCACAGCACCGCCCCGCGCCCCGCACCTCGGCAGGGTGTGGGGCGCGGGGCGCGGGGCCCGGCGGGGCTGCGACGCCTACGGCACCGGGGTGACCGTGAGGGTCAGGTCGTTCGAGGCGGTGTAGGCGGGGCGGACGTGCAGCGACGGGGTGGACGGCGGGTAGTCGGTCCCCGGGTAGTGGAAGACGTCGTGCTTGTCGGCGACGTCGTCCAGGAGGCGGGACAGGCGCACCCGGGGTCCCTCCTCGCCCGCGGGCCGCAGCCGGAACCTCCAGGCCCCCTCCGTCAGCGTCCCGTGCTCCACCGTGCAGGAGAAGCCGCCCGGCACCGAGGGCTCCGCGGTCACCTCCGCCCGCAGCACCGGGCCCTCGCGCCCCGCGCTCAGCTCCATGTACGCCCCCTCAGCGAGCGCGGCGCCGTAGAGCCGGCCCCGCACCGTCAGCCGGTCCTGGCCGAGGGTGAGGTCGCCCGCCTCCGCGTGCGGCGCCCGCAGCCAGCTGCGCACGCTGAGGTTGCCGTGCTTGGTCGTGTAGGGGATGCGTACCGCGATCCGTGCCGCCCCCGGGTCCGGGGAGCGGTCGACGAGCGCCCGCAGGTCGTTGATGCCGGGGGTCAGCCGGCGCGGCTCCGCGTCGCCGACCCGTATGTGTGTCTCCCAGCGTCCCTCCGCCAGTTCGACGCCACTGGGCAGCACGGCCCGCAGCCGCCCCTGGGCGACCGGCGTCAGCGGCAGCCGCACCACGTCCTCCTCGGCGGTGCGGCGGACGAGGACGAGATGCGCGCGGCCGCTCCCACCGCCGTCGAGAACGTCGAAGGTCAGCCCGCCGGCACTGTCGGCGATGCAGTCGGCGCGCGGGGCAGGGATGGCGTCCTCCTTGGGCTGGGACGTGCGCTGGGAAGTTTCGAGGAGCTGATCGGCCGTCGGCTGCGTCATGACGTCCGCCCCTTCCGCAGGGCGGCGTGTCCGGCGTCGCGGACGGCGTAGGCGCTGCCGAGCAGGGCCGCGCGCGTGCGGTGTAAAGAGCCGCGCATCCGGCCGCCCGCCGAGGCGCCGGTGCGGGCCCCGAGGTCGGCGAAGAGCGACTCGTAGCGTTCGGCGATCCGCGCGGGGTCGAAGCGCGCCGAGTTCTTGAGCGCGGCGTGCGACATCTGCTGCCGCTGTTCGTCGTTGTTGATGAGGTCCAGCAGCCCGCCCGCGATCGCCTTCACGTCGCCCACCTTCACCAGGCGGCCGTCGGTGCCGTCGGAGATGATCTCGCCGGGACCGTGGGGACAGTCGGTGGCGACCACCGGCACACCGAGGCGCATGGCCTCGACGATGGTCATGCCGAAGGACTCCATGGTGGAGGTGACGGCGGCGAGGGAGCCCTTGGCCCACTCGGGGTCGATGGGGTGGGCGGCACCCATCAGGTACACGTGGTTGTACAGGCCGAGTTCCTCGATCAGGGCGCGCAGCTTGTCCTTCTGCTTGCCGCGGCCGTATATCCGCAGCCGCCAGTCGGGGCGTTCGGCGGCGACCGTGGCGAACGCCCTGATGAGGAGGTCGTACCGCTTGACCGGGGCGAGCCGCCCGGCCGCCACGACCCACTTGCCGGAGCCGTCGGACGGCTCGACGGCGGGCGCGGGCACCGGGTTGGGCACGGCCTGCAGCCTGACCCCCGGGAGCCGCATCTTGCGCTCGTAGGAGCGGGCGTCGGCCTCCGTGGTGGTGGTGAGCGCGTCCAGCCTCGGGTACACCCCGCGCAGCGTGCGCCGCAGTTGGGGGGAGTGGGTGTCGAGGGTGAGGTGCTCCTGGCCGACGCGCAGCGGGCCGCGCCGGGTCTGCCGGGCGAGGTGCACGTTGAGCCCGGGCCGGGTGCCGACCACCACGTCGGCCTCGACGGAGGCCAGGTGCTCGGCGATGCGCCGGTCCGTGAGGGCGTTGTACTGGTGGAAGCGGGCCTCGGCGTGCGGGAAGACCTCGGCGGGGCGCAGCCGTTCGGGGTCGGCGGCGTCGGCGGTGTCCGGGCGCAGATCGACGAGGTGACGTACGCGCACGCCCGGAACGTGGTCGAAGACCGGGTCCTCGCGGTGGCGGAAGACGGAGACGATCTCCACGTCGTGCTGCTCGGCGAGGGTGTTCGCAAGGTTGTACGTCGTACGGATCGTCCCCCCGATGCCGTACGCGTTGTGCAGAAGGAAAGAAATATGCATGCGTCCCTGTATCCCCTGAGTTCACCTGGCTCGTCCGCCTACTGCATGGTTAGACCCACCACCACGCCCAGAGGTTGGGGTGCCTGACCATCTTGTTCCCGAACGGATGCGCGATCGGTAAGCCGCTCGTGGAACCGTTTGCCCTGTGCAAACGTCAGGGGCTGGAGGGGGCGGGAAAAATTCCGGGGAATCTCAGGGGAGTACGGGGCAACCCCGCCGACTGTTCAAGAGTCGGCGGGCATGGGCGCTCCGGGTCAGAGATCCAGCCGCCGGCCGGGAACGATCAGATCGGGGTCGGCGCCGATGACGTCGCTGTTGGCGATGTAGAGCCGCTGCCAGGTCGTACCGTGCCGTTCCGCGATGCCACTGAGGGTGTCGCCGGTGCGGACGGTGTAGTCGCCGCGCGAGGCGCCTCGGTCGGCGTGCCGCGCCGGACGATCGGCCGGCGCGGTTCCCCGGGACGGGGCGGACTCGGGCGCGGCCCGGTGCGGGGCGCTGTTCGAGGCGCCGTTCCCGCCGCTCGATCCGCTCGATCGGCCCGATCCGCTCGCCGTGCCGCCCGAAGCGGCGGGGGCGCTTCCGGTGGCTCCGGCGCGGGCCGAGCAGACGGGCCAGGCGCCCCAGCCCTGGGCCCGCTGCACCCTCGTGGCCACCGCGATCTGGGCCTCCCGCGAAGCCCCGTCGGCGGTGGCGGCGTACGCGGTGCCGCCGTACGCGCGCCAGGTCCCGGCGGAGAACTGCAGTCCGCCGTAGTAGCCGTTGCCGGTGTCGATGTGCCAGTTGCCACCGCTCTCGCACCGCGCGATGCGGTCCCACACCCCGCCGTCGGCCGCGGCGGCGCCGCCGGCGGCGGCGAGCAGTCCGGCCGGGGCGAGCAGCGCCCCGGCGAGGACCGCGGCCCCGCGGGCCGTACGTGACGCGCGCGGCGTGCGCGGCGTGCGCGGACGGTCCGGACCGCCCACCGCGGGCGGCGTCGTACGGACCTTCTCAGGACGGGAGTTGTCGGCACATGCGGACATGTATTTCCCTCTCGGCATACCCGGGGTCCCCCAGGCGGCGCGCGGCGCCCCACGTGTCGTACGCGGTCGTCGCGCCCCGCCCCGTCCGCCGGTGTGATGCCCCGGACCCATATCGCGGTCCGGCCGGTGGACGTGCCCGGACGGTGCTCGGTGCACACGGCGGAGGAATGTAGGTACGGCGCCGGTCCGGCGGCAACGGTCGGCCCGTCCGGGCAGGCCACTCGACCGTTACCGCCGGTAGCGACCATTTCCGGACACCCACTTCATTGCCCGATTTCCGGATTTGTCAACCGTGTCACGACCGGCACTGTGAGCCACTTCATAGCGTCAAATACCTTGACGCGTGCGCCAGTTGACGGTGAGTGAGGAAATCCGGCGGCGCTCTCACCGTGCGCGTCGGTCGGTTCGATTCCGTTCGCCTTCGGGCGTGACTCCGGCCACAGGTCCTCCGTTGTGTTCTTCATGAGCCGGGACCCCGGCTCATGGCCGGGGGCCACCCGGCATCGTCACGCACGCATCCCGAGGGAGCCACCCGTGCCGCGCATGCTCGATGTCAGCGACGACGTACGCGCCGAGATCGGCGACGAAGAGGCCGAACGGCTGCTCGCCGGAGAGAACGCACCCGGCGGCTACGACTGCACGTCGTGCCGCACCCCGGGCGACTCCGAGCAGGAGCGCACGAGCACCGTCCTGTTCATCGGCGAGGAGACCGCCGTCCTCGCCTTCGCCCACGCCGGCTGCCTGCCCTCGCAGGTCGTCAAGGTCACCGAGGAGCAGCTCCAGGGCGCCGTCCGCTCCATCACGGCGGACGCGGGGGCGGGACAGCCCGGACACCCCGGGCAAGCCGGTTACGCCGGGCAGGCCGGTTACGCCGGGCAGGCCGATCAGCCCGGGCAAACCCCGGGGGCGGCGGCACCCGAGCAGGCGGTGCTCGGGGTCACCAGCGGGCTCGTCCTGATCGCCGGTGAACTGCACCCGGCGCTGGTCGTCGAGCCGACCGCGCCGATCGCGCGGCCCGGCGCCACGGGCGTGGGCGACGACTTCCTGCCGCTCCTCATCGAGCAGGGCTTCATGCCGCTCACCGCGATCGAGACGGTGCCGGCCGTTCTGCACGGGTGGTCGGTGCTGCTCGCGATGGGGCGGCTGCACGCGGTGCTGCAGCCGGGCCCTTCGGGCGGCTCGCCGGTGGCGTGGTGGCAGGCTCACCAGCCGCTGCAGGTCACGGAGGGCTGGCGGACGGCGGCCAACAAGCACCAGCAGGTGCTGCTGTTCGCGGCGCCGGTGGGGTCCATCGGCCGGCAGCCGCGGGAGGACCTGCTGCGGGATGCACTGGACCGGGCGGCGGCGGAGGGCAAGCTGGTGGGGGCGGCGCTGCCGCTGGCCGGCACCTGACCGTTCCCGCCCGCAGGCGAAGGACCGCGCCCCGTCTCCGGCGGGGCGCGCTCGTGCGCCGAGCCGATCGCCCGCTCGTACGCCGAGCCGATCGCCCGCTCGTACGCCGAGTCGATCGCCCGCTCGTACGCCGAGTCGATCGCCTGGTTGATCGCCCGGCTGTTCGCCGGGTTGTTCCCCGCGTCGTTTGGCCCCCTTGGGGTGGGAGTGGGACGAATCGGCGCATCCTCGGGGCGCGTCACGTCGTTGGCAGTGACGTGCACGCATACGACTCCCCCCACCGCCCCGCCTTCCACCCCGTTCCGGCCGCCCGGAGCGGGCAGGACGCTCCCGGCGGCCCCTCGGCCACGCCGATCTACGACGCGCTGTACGCCGAGTACGTCAGGTCCTACCGGACGCTGCCCGGTGACCGCACGGGCGAGGAGGAGCTCCGCTTCAGCGGTTTCGGCGACACGTTCCACCACCGCACGGGCACCTACCACTCCCCCACCCACGGCACGTACGGCGCGTTCAGTGCCGGCGCGCACGGCGCCCGCCGTACCGCCGCGCAGCAGACGCACTCCGGCACCGCGGCCTGGCAGCCCGGTGCCCACCGGCACGGCAACGGCATGCACCACGTGCCGGCGGCCCTGCCCCCGGCCCCCCGCCGGGCGACCTGACACACGGGCGGGCGGCGACCGGATCCTCCCGGCCGCCGCCCGCCCCGCAGGTCACTCCCCGAGCTCCCCGGGCCCGTCGGACCCGTCGCTCACTTCTTCTTGGCGCCGCGCTTCTCGCGGACCCGCACCGAGATGTGGATCGGCGTCCCCTCGAAGCTGAACTCCTCCCGCAGCCGGCGCTCGATGAAGCGCCGGTAGCCCGCCTCGATGAACCCGGAGGCGAACAGCACGAACCGCGGCGGCTTGGTCCCGGCCTGCGTGCCGAAGAGGATGCGCGGCTGCTTGCCGCCCCGGACCGGGTGCGGATGTGCGGCGACCAGCTCGCCGAGGAAGGCGTTGAGCCGCCCCGTCGGCACCCGGGTCTCCCAGCCGGCCAGCGCCGTCTCGATCGCCGGGACCAGCTTCTCCATGTGCCGCCCGGTGCGCGCGGAGACGTTGACCCGCGGCGCCCAGGCCACCTGGCCGAGCTCCGTCTCGATCTCCCGCTCCAGGTAGTAGCGGCGCTCCTCGTCGAGCGTGTCCCACTTGTTGAAGGCCAGGACGACCGCGCGGCCCGCCTCGACGGCCATGGTGACGATCCGCTGGTCCTGCACCGAGATGTTCTCGGAGGCGTCGAGCAGGATGACCGCGACCTCGGCCTTCTCGACCGCGGCCGCCGTGCGCAGCGAGGCGTAGTAGTCGGCGCCCTGCTGGAGGTGGACCCGCTTGCGGATGCCCGCCGTGTCGACGAACTTCCACGTCACGCCGCCGAGTTCGATGAGCTCGTCGACCGGGTCGCGGGTGGTGCCGGCCAGTTCGTTGACGACGACGCGCTCCTCGCCCGCCACCTTGTTCAGCAGCGAGGACTTGCCGACGTTGGGCCGGCCGATGAGCGCGATGCGGCGCGGTCCGCCGAGACCGGTCCCGCCGAAGTTCTCGCGGGGGGCCTCGGGCAGGGCCTCCAGGACCTTGTCCAGCATGTCGCCGGTGCCGCGGCCGTGCAGGGCCGAGACCGGGTGGGGCTCGCCGAGACCGAGCGACCAGAGGTAGGAGGCGTCGGCCTCGCCGCTGGGGCCGTCGACCTTGTTGGCGCACAGCACCACCGGCTTGCCGGCCTTGCGCAGCAGCCGGACGACGGCCTCGTCGGTGTCGGTCGCGCCGACCTTGGCGTCGACCACGAAGACGACCGCGTCGGCGGCCTCGATCGCGTACTCGGCCTGCGCGGCCACGGAGGCGTCGATGCCGAGGACGTCCTGCTCCCAGCCGCCGGTGTCGACGACCTTGAAGCGGCGGCCGGCCCACTCGGCCTCGTAGGTGACGCGGTCGCGGGTGACGCCCGGCTTGTCCTCGACGACCGCCTCGCGGCGGCCGATGATGCGGTTCACCAGGGTCGACTTGCCGACATTGGGGCGGCCGACGACGGCGAGCACGGGGAGCGGGCCGTGTCCGGCCTCCTCCAGGGCGCCCTCGACGTCCTCGACGTCGAAGCCCTCTTCCGCGGCGAGCTCCATGAACGCCGCGTATTCGGCGTCGCCAAGCGCTCCGTGCTCGTGCTCCTCGCCCGAGCCGCCGGAGGGGATGTGGTCGTTCATGAAGTGCGTACCTCGTCGTTCATCGTGGTGATCGGTGGTCGCCCGGTGAGGGAGAGCCACTACTCAAGTGTCGCAGGGTCTGCCTTGGCTTTCCCTAACGCCCGGTCAGGCGCCTGGCGTTTTCCAGGTGGGCGGTGAGCTGCTTCTGGATGCGCAGGGTCGCCTCGTCCAGCGCCGCGCGCGTGCGCCTGCCGCTGCCGTCACCGGCGTCGAAGGGATCGCCGAAGACGACGTCGACGCGGGAGCGCAGCGGGGGCAGCCCCTTCATCAACCGTCCTCGGCGCTCGGAACTTCCCAGCACCGCCACCGGGAGGACCGGGGCGCCACCGCGCACGGCGAAGTAGGCGAGCCCGGCGCGCAGCGAGGCGAAGTCGCCCTCGCCCCGGGTGCCCTCGGGGAATATGCCGAGGACACCGCCCTGGTCGAGGACGGCGAGGGCACGGCTGATCGCCGTGCGGTCCACACCGTGGCGGTCCACCTTGACCTGGCCGATCCCGGTGAGGAAGGGGTCCAGCGGGCCGATGAACGCCTCCTTCTTGATCAGGAAGTGCGTCGGCCGGGGCGCCACGCCCATGACCATGGGGCCGTCGACGTTGTGCGTGTGGTTCACGGCGAGGATCAGCGGGCCGGTGGCGGGCACCCGCCAGGCGCCGAGGACGCGCGGCTTCCACAGCCCGTACATCAGCCCCACGCCGATGCGGCGGCCCACCTCCGCGCCGCGCTCCGAGGGCGGGCCCGCCTCGGGCTTCGAGGGACGGCTCACTTGGCCGCCCGCTTCTCCTCGACGAGGGTGACGACGCACTCGATGACCTGCTGCAGGGTCAGCTCGGTGGTGTCCACCTCGACCGCGTCGTCCGCCTTGGCCAGCGGGGAGGTCTTGCGGCCGGAGTCGGCGGCGTCCCGCTTGATCAGGGCCTCGCGGGTGGCGTTGACGTCGGCGCCCTTGAGCTCGCCGCTGCGGCGGGCGGCGCGCGCCTCCGGGGAGGCGGTGAGGAAGATCTTCAGGTCGGCGTCCGGCAGGACGGTCGTGCCGATGTCACGGCCCTCGACGACGATGCCCCGCTCGGCGGCCGCGGCGAGCGAGCGCTGCAGCTCGGTGATCCGGGTGCGCACCTCGGGCACCGCGCTGACGGCGCTGACCCTGGCGGTGACCTCCTGGGTGCGGATCGGGGCGGAGACGTCGGTGCCGTCGACCGTGATCGTCGGGCGCTCGGGGTCGGTGCCGGAGACGATCTCGGGCTTGCCGGCGGCGTCGGCGATCGCCGACGGGTCGTCTATGTCGATGCCGTTGGTCACCATCCACCAGGTGATCGCCCGGTACTGGGCTCCGGTGTCCAGGTAGCTCAGGCCGAGCTGCGCGGCCACGGCCTTCGACGTGCTCGACTTGCCCGTGCCCGAGGGGCCGTCGATGGCGACAATCACTGCCGGGACGCTTTCCACGGTGGAACACCTTCCAGGTGCAGGGTGGTGGGTGAGGTGGTGCGGGACGTTGGGCAGGGCCCTGAGGCGCCCCGCACAAGGTTACTGGCTCCCGGGCCCCCCTCCGACAGCCGTACGCGGGCGGGCGCGGGGCCGGCGGGACGCCGGGGCCCGGCCGGTCTCACTGCCGGATGGCCCAGCCCCGTTCGCGCAGCGCCGCGGTGAGGACCGGGGCGCGGCTCGGCTCCACCATGAGCTGGACGTGACCGGCCTGCTGCCCCGTGGCGTGCTCGATGCGGACGTCCTCGATGTTGACGCCGGCCGCCCCCGCGTCGGCGAAGATGCGGGCGAGCTGGCCCGGCTGGTCGTCGATGAGCACGGCGACGACCTCGTAGACGCGCGGGGCGCTGCCGTGCTTGCCGGGGACCCGGACCTGTCCGGCGTTGCCCCGCCGCAGCATGGTCTCGATGCCCTCGGCGCCCTCGCGCCGCTTGCTGTCGTCGGAGGACTGCAGGGCGCGCAGGGCGCGCACGGTCTCGTCGAGGTCGGCGGCGACGTCGGTGAGCAGGTCGGCGACGGGGCCGGAGTTCGCGGAGAGGATGTCGATCCACATCCGGGGGTCGGAGGCGGCGATCCGGGTCACGTCCCGGATGCCCTGCCCGGACAGGCGCACGGCGCTCTCCTCGGCGTGCTGGAGCCGGGCGGCGACCATGCTGGACACCAGGTGCGGCATGTGCGAGACGAGGGCGACCGCGCGGTCGTGGGCGTCGGCGTCCATGACGACCGGGACGGCCCGGCAGTGCGAGACCAGTTCGAGCGCGAGGTTGAGCACCTCGGTGTCGGTGTCCCGGGTGGGGGTGAGCACCCAGGGCCGGCCCTCGAAGAGGTCCCCGGTGGCCGCCAGCGGCCCGGACTTCTCCCGGCCGGACATGGGGTGGGTGCCGAGGTAGCGGGCCAGGAGTTCCTCGCCGAGGCCGAGGGCCTCCAGGGCGCGGCGCGGTCCGCCCTTGACGCTGGCCACGTCGAGGTAGCCGTAGCCGAGGCCGCGCCGCATGGCGTCGGCCAGCACGGGGGCGACGTGGGCGGGCGGGGCGGCCACGAGGACCAGGTCGACGGGGCCCTCGGGGGCCTCGTCGGTGCCGGCTCCGAGCGCGGCGGCGGTGCGGGCCTGCCCGGGGTCGTGGTCGGCGAGGTGCACGGTGACGCCGCGCTGCGCCAGCGCGAGGGCGGCGGAGGTGCCGATCAGGCCGGTGCCGAGGACGAGTGCGGTTCTCACTGGGCGATGTCCTTGCGCAGGGCGGCCGCTGCGCCGAGGTAGACGTGCGCGATCTCCGCACGGGGCCGGTCGGTCTCGATGTGCGCGAGTATCCGCACGACCCGGGGCATGGCGCCCGCGATGTCGATCTCCTGGGCGCAGATCAGGGGCACGTCGACGAGGCCGAGCTTGCGGGCGGCGACCGCCGGGAAGTCGCTGTGCAGGTCGGGCGTGGCCGTGAACCAGATGCTGATCAGGTCCTCGGCGCTCAGGCCGTTGCGCTCCATCAGCGCGGTGAGCAGTTCGCCGACCTGCTCGCTCATGTGCCCGGCCTCGTCCCGCTCGAGCTGGACGGCGCCCCGGACCGCTCGTACCGCCACGGTGCTGCTCCTCGCTGGTGTCACCTACGAACTGCGTGCACGGCCAGCGTAGTCAGCCGGGAGCCGTCGCGGCGGACGGGCTCCCGGCGCCCGTCCGCCGGAACGGCCCGGCCGCGCCCCTTCGCGCCCGGCCGCACCCCTTCACGGGGGTGCGGCTGCCGGGTTGTGGGGCTACAGCTCCACTTCCTGCATCAGCATGCCGACCTCCGTGTTGGACAGCCGCCGCAGCCAGCCCGACTTCTGGTCGCCCAGGGTGATGGGGCCGAAGGCCGTGCGGACCAGCTTGTCGACGGGGAACCCGGCTTCCGCCAGCATCCGCCGCACGATGTGCTTGCGGCCCTCGTGCAGGGTGACCTCGACGAGGTAGTTCTTGCCGGTCTGCTCGACGACCCGGAAGTGGTCGGCGCGCGCGTACCCGTCCTCGAGCTGGATGCCGTCCTTGAGCCGCTTGCCGAGGTCGCGCGGGATCGGGCCGACGATGTGCGCGAGGTAGGTCTTGCGCACGCCGTAGCGCGGGTGCGTCAGCCGGTGGGCCAGCTCGCCGTGGTTGGTGAGCAGGATGACGCCCTCGGTCTCGGTGTCGAGCCGGCCCACGTGGAAGAGCCGGGTCTCCCGGTTGGTGACGTAGTCGCCGAGGCACTGCCGGCCCTCGGGGTCCTCCATCGTGGAGACGACGCCGGCGGGCTTGTTCAGCGAGAAGAACTGGTACGACTGCGTGGCGACGGTGAGCCCGTCGACCTTGATCTCGTCGTGCTCGGGGTCGACCCGCTTGCCCTGCTCCAGCACGATCTCGCCGTTGACCTCGACGCGGGCGTCCTCGATCAGCTCCTCGCAGGCGCGGCGGGAGCCGTAACCGGCGCGGGCGAGGACCTTCTGCAGCCGCTCGCCCTCCTGCTCGGCGCCGGGGAAGGTCTTCGGCGGCTTCACGTCCTTCTTGCCGGCGTACCGCTCGCGGTTGCGCTCCTCGGCGCGGGCCTCGTACTCCCGGGAGCGGGCCGGCTCCGTACGGCCGCGCCCGGAGCCGCCGCCGCCCTGCTGGGGCTGCCGGGGTCCGCCCTTGGCGCCGCCGCGCGCGCCGGCGCCCCGCGCCGAGTCGCCGCGGCCGGCCTTCGGGCCGTCCTTCGTGGCGCCGGGACCGACGTCGTAACGGCGCTCCTCGGGGCGGGGCCGGCGGGGGCGGCCCTGCCCCTGCTTGTCGTCCCTGTTGTTGCCGGCCCCGCGGTGGTTACCGCGTCCGCCGCTCTTGCCGCTGCCGCTGCTTCGCATCAAAGTTCCGTCGTCGTCGTGTGCGTGTGGTTCGTCATGGCCATCGTGTGCCGGTGTGCGCCGGGTCCGGGGCGTGGTCCTCGTCCGTGTCCGGCGCGTCCGGGTCGAACGACGGTACGCCCTCCTGGGTGTCGGCCTCGATCGCCTCCGCCTCCGGGAGGAAGGGCGCGAGCTCCGGGAGCTCGTCCAGGCCGCGCAGGCCCATCCGCTCCAGGAAGTAGTTCGTCGTCACGTACAGGATCGCACCTGTTTCGGGTTCCGTGCCCGCCTCCTCCACCAGTCCGCGCTGGAGGAGGGTCCGCATGACGCCGTCGCAGTTGACCCCGCGCACGGCGGAGACGCGGCTGCGGCTGACCGGCTGGCGGTAGGCGACGACCGCGAGGGTCTCCAGTGCGGCCTGGGTGAGCCGGGCCTGCTGCCCGTCGAGGACGAAGCGCTCGACGGCCGGGGCGTACTCGGCGCGGGTGTAGAAGCGCCAGCCGCCCGCGACGAAGCGCAGCTCGAAACCGCGGCCCTGCGCGGTGTACTCCTCGGCCAGCGCGCGCAGGGCCTCGGCGATCTGCCGGCGGGGGCGCTGGAGGATCTTCGCCAGATGGGCCTCGGTGGCGGGCTCGTCGACGACCATGAGGACGGCCTCCAAGGCGGGCCCGAGGTCGAGTGCGGCGACGGGGTCGGGGGCCGCGTCGGTGTCGGTCCGCGCGCCCCGGGTGCTCTGCTCGCTCACGCCTTCTCCTCCTCGCTCGTGCGGTCCTGACGTTCCCCGGGGCCGTCCCCGTCCTCCTGCCGCCGCTCGGGCGGGCGGTCGAACTCGTCCGTGACGGCGGGCAGCGATCCGTCCTCTCCGCCGGTCCAGCGGACCAGGAGCTCGCCGAGGGCGCTCTCCTGGTCCAGGGCGACGGCCTTCTCCCGGTACAGCTCCAGCAGGGCGAGGAAGCGGGCGACGACGGTCAGGGTGTCCTCGGTGTCCTCCACGAGGATCCGGAAGCTCGCCTCGCCGAGTTCCCTGAGCCGGGCCACGACGATGCCGGCCTGCTCGCGCACGCTCACCAGCGGGGCGTGGATGTGGTCGACGTAGACCTGCGGGCGGGGCTTGGGCTGCATCGCCTTGACCGCGAGCCGGGCGAACCCCTCGGGCCCGATGCTGATGACCACGTCGGGGAGCAGCTCGGCGTGGTGCGGTTCGAGGCCGACGGTGCGGGGGTAGCGGCGGGCCTCCGCCTCCGCCCGCTCGTGGAGGATCCCGGCGATCTGCTTGTAGGCGCGGTACTGGAGCAGCCGCGCGAACAGCAGGTCGCGCGCCTCCAGCAGGGCGAGGTCGGCCTCGTCCTCGACCTCGGCGGTGGGCAGCAGCCGGGCGGCCTTGAGGTCGAGCAGGGTGGCCGCGACGACGAGGAACTCCGTCGTCCGGTCCAGGTCCCAGTCGCTGCCCATGCCGCGGATGTGCGCCATGAACTCGTCGGTCACCTTGGAGAGGGCGACCTCGGTGACGTCCAGCTTGTGCCGGGAGATCAGTTGCAGCAGCAGGTCGAAGGGCCCCTCGAAGTTCACCAGCCGCACGGTGAACACCCCGTCGCCGGCGGCCTCAGGCTCCCCCGCCGAGCGTTCCTCGCTCTCCGGGGCGCGCACCCCGGCGGGCCCCTCGGCCACGCCGGGCCCCGCGCTCCCGCCACCGGGCGCCCCGCCCTGCCGGGGGGCGGCGGATTCCGGCGTGGGTGCCTCGGCGGCGTCAGCGCCGGAGGGGCGCTGCCCGTCCGGCTCCCGCCGCGGGGCCTCCGGGGCCGTTCCCGAGTCCGCGTGCGGGTCCACCCGCGACGAAGACCCGCCCACCGCGGGCACCGTCGCGGGCACCGTCGCGCCCACAGCGGCGACCTGGGGGTCGAGCGAGGGTGCCTCGGCGGGGACACGGGGGCCCGGCCCGGGCGCCTCGGCCGGGTCCGGCCGCGGGCCACCGGGGACCAGCCCCCGATCCGCCTGCGGGCCCCCCGGCGGCCGGGGAGTCTCCAGCGCGTCCGCGGCCGCACCGGCGGCCTGGGGGCCCAGCGAGGGTGCCTCGGCGGGGACACGAGGGCCCGGCCCGGGCGCCTCGGCCGGGTCCGGCCGCGGGTCCCCCGGGACCTGCCCCCGATCCGTCTGCGGGCCCTCCGGCGGCCGGGGAGTCTCCAGCGCGTCCGCCGCCGCACCGGCGGCCGGTTCGGGCGAGGGTGCCTCGGGGGTGGCAGGCGGTGGGGCCTCGGGCGTGGACCGCGGGCCCCGGCCGAGGGGGCGGCGGCGTCCGCGGGGGGTGTCGTACGCGGTCATAGCGGTCGCAGGCTACCTTCCGCGGCCCGCGGGACGGGGCTACCGGCCCCGCAACCGCCGTACCAGGATGCTCGCGTCCCCGCGCTGCTCCAGGTCCGCCAGGACCACGGCGACGGCCTCGCGGACGATGCGGCCGCGGTCCACCGCGAGCCCGTGCTCGCCGCGCAGCACCAGGCGCGCGTGCTCCAGGTCCATCAGCTCCTCCGCGGAGACGTAGACCGTGATCTTCTCGTCGTGCCGTTCCCGTCCGCTGGGCCGCCGGTTCGCGCCGCGTCCGCGCCGGCGCGGCTGGGCCGCGGCGGGCGCACCGGCGCCCTCCGGTCCGGACGGGCGCCTCGGCGGGGCGCCCGCGCCGGGCACGGTCCCGCCGGGCGAGCGCGCGCCGCGCGACTCGCCGGTGTCGGCGCCGGAGTCCGCGGCGACGTGTTCGTCGCCCTCCCCGTCGCCGCCCTGCACGGGCACCGCCACCGGGGTGTCCTCGGCGGCCGCGGGCGGGTCGGGCTCCCCGGCGGGAGCCGGCACCCGGGCCTCACCGTTGGTCTGGCGCCGGGGGGTGGACGCCTGGAGCGCCATCCCCCCTGTCGTACGGAACAGTTCGTCGGCCCCCGGCAGACTCACTCGGCGTGACACCGGGCGAGCACCTCCCTGGCGAGCTGGCGATAGGCGGCGGCACCGACGGAGTTGGAGGCGTACGTGGTGATCGGCTCACCGGCGACCGTGGTCTCCGGGAAGCGGACCGTGCGCCCGATGACCGTGTGGTACACGTGGTCGTCGAACGCCTCGACCACGCGCGCCAGCACCTCACGGCTGTGCACCGTGCGCGAGTCGTACATCGTGGCGAGGATGCCGTCGAGCTCCAGCTCGGGGTTGAGCCGCTCCTGGACCTTCTCGATCGTCTCGGTCAGCAGCGCGACCCCGCGCAGCGCGAAGAACTCGCACTCCAGCGGCACGATCACCTTGTGCGCGGCGGTGAGCGCGTTCACGGTGAGCAGGCCGAGGGAGGGCTGGCAGTCGATGACGATGTAGTCGTAGTCGGCCATCAGCGGCTTGAGCGCGCGCTGCAGCGTGGACTCGCGCGCGACCTCGGAGACGAGCTGCACCTCGGCCGCCGACAGGTCGATGTTGCTGGGCAGCAGGTCCATGTTGGGGACCGCCGTCTTGAGCAGCACCTCGTCCGCGGCCATGCCCCGCTCCATGAGCAGGTTGTAGACCGTGAGGTCCAGTTCCATCGGGTTGACGCCGAGACCCACGGACAGGGCGCCCTGCGGGTCGAAGTCGACGAGCAGCACCCGGCGTCCGTACTCCGCGAGCGCGGCACCCAGGTTGATGGTCGACGTGGTCTTGCCGACGCCGCCCTTCTGGTTGCACATCGCGATGATCTTCGCGGGGCCGTGGTCGGTGAGCGGACCGGGGATGGGGAAGTACGGCAGCGGGCGCCCGGTCGGGCCGATGCGTTCACGCCGCTGGCGGGCCGCGTCGGGCGCGAGCGTGGCGGCGTACTCGGGGTCGGGCTCGTACTCCGCGTCGGGGTCGTAGAAGTGCCCGTCGGGCAGTTCGTCGTAGTCGGCGAAGTGGTTGTGCACCTCGCCCCTGCTGTCGCCGGCCATGGCGTTCACGTGTGGGCCATCCATGCTCTGGTGTGCTGTCGGAGCCATGTGGGGGCTGTGGCTCTGGTGGGCTGCGAAGGTACGGACAGCGACGGAGCCGACAGCCTCGAGCCTGGCGGAGTCGGAGCCCCGCGCAGGCATTCCTGGTTGACCACCCCCGGGAGTGAATGTCGACTCGTTCACAAGTCGTCTTACCTCCTTGGTGACCAGGAAACTTCTAGACAGGTCAGCGTGGCACCATGCCGACGGTTGGCGACTCTATGGCGTGTCGGCCGTCCGCAGCAACACAATCCGCCGGACCCGGCACGATGTGTCGGCAATGAAACACCCTGCTGTCAAGGGCGTACAGAGGGCGTACGGCCGCTGAATGCCGGATTCGTCCCGTGCGCGAATCGGTAGAACGGTTGTTTTTGCGACGAGTTGAACGAGCGTCGCAAAGTGACCATACACACACCCGGCCGGACCTTGTCGACAAGGTCCGGCCGGGTGCGCCTCGTTGACCACATATGTTGACCTGTCGCCTTGTGGTACAGGCGACTTGCGCGGGGCGGCGAGGCGTGTTCCGCGCCGCGGCGTGCTCCCGCCGCTCAGCCGAGCAGGGTGGACAGCTCCACGTGCTCCAGACCGTGTGCCTCGGCGACGCCCTGGTAAACCACCTTGCCGTCATGGGCGTTGAGGCCCTTGGCGAGCGCGGGGTCGCGGCGCAGCGCCTCGACCCAGCCCCGGTCGGCGAGTTCGACGATGTACGGCAGCGTGGCGTTGGTCAGCGCGTAGGTGGAGGTGTTGGGGACGGCGCCGGGCATGTTGGCGACGCAGTAGAACACCGACTCGTGGACCGGGAAGGTCGGTTCGGCGTGCGTGGTGGGGCGGGAGTCCTCGAAGCAGCCGCCCTGGTCGATGGCGATGTCGACAAGGACACTTCCGGGCTTCATCCGGGACACCAGCTCGTTGGTGACCAGTTTCGGCGCCTTGGCGCCCGGGATGAGCACCGCGCCGATGACGAGGTCGGCCTCCAGGCACGCCCGTTCCAGTTCGAAGGCGTTGGAGACGACCGTCTGGATGCGCGTGCCGAAGATCTTGTCGGCCTCGCGGAGCTTGCGGATGTCCTTGTCGAGCAGGGTCACGTGGAAGCCCATGCCGATCGCGATCTGCGCCGCGTTCCAGCCGGAGACGCCGCCGCCGATGACGACCGCCCGCCCGGCGGGCACCCCGGGGACGCCCCCGGGCAGCACACCGCGTCCGCCGCCCGCGCGCATCAGGTGGTAGGCGCCGACCTGGGGGGCGAGCCGGCCGGCCACCTCGGACATGGGGGCGAGCAGCGGCAGGGTGCGGCCGGGCAGCTCGACGGTCTCGTAGGCGATGGCGGTGGTGCCCGACTCCAGCAGGGCGTCGGTGCACTCCTTGGAGGCGGCCAGGTGCAGATAGGTGAAGAGGATCTGGTCCTTGCGCAGGCGGTGGTACTCCTCGGCCACCGGCTCCTTCACCTTCAGCAGCAGATCCGCCGTGGCCCACACCTCGTCGGGGGTGTCCAGGATGCGGGCGCCGGCGGCGGTGTACTCCGCGTCCGTGATGGAGGAGCCGAGGCCGGCGCCCCGCTCCACCACGACCTGGTGACCCCCTCGAACGAGCTCGTGCACACCGGCCGGGGTGATGGCCACGCGGAACTCGTTGTTCTTGACCTCGCGGGGAATACCGACCTTCACGTCGATCACGGTCCTTGGTTCGCAGGAAACGTCAATGACTACATACCCGGACGCGTGAGGGCACACCGGGGCAGACCGCGCGAGTGGCGCGGTCAAATCAGTCTAATGAAGGTGTTCCCTCTGTCCAGCCTTCCAAAGGGCAAATCTTCTGCGGATGCACTGCGGATTTCGTAGGTGTTTCCCGCCGTGTTCCTTGCCGTTGCCGACAGGATTCGAGCCGGGCCGCGTCGAACCGGCGCGGAGCCGTGCCCCTAGGCCCCGTCGGTTTCCGGCTCGGCGCGGCTCTCGCGCGGCCCGGCCTCCCGCAGCCGCGCGGCCGCGCCCCGGTGCAGACGGGCCCCCGCCGGGTCGCCGGTGCGTTCCAGTGCCTCGGCGAGCCGGGTGTGCAGCTCGGCCTGCAGGCCCTCCTCCTCCGCGCGCCGGGCCAGCTCGACCGCCTCCTGGCAGGTGTCCAGCGCCTCGTCCGGGTGCCCGGCGGCCTCCTGCACCCCGGCCAGTTCCCCCAGCGCCCGCGCCTGCGCGACGAGGTCGCCGCACCGCCGGTACCCGGTGACCGCGGACCGCCAGGAGCGCAGGGCCTCGGCGTACCGTCCCGCGCGGGCGTGCGCTCCGCCGATGCGGCCGTGCAGCCGGGCGGCGTCCGCGCGCTCGTCCCGCGCCAGCCGCTGGGCCAGCGCCCGGCCGAACCAGTCGGCGGCCCGGTCGGGGTCCCCCAGTGCCAGGTGGGCGGCGCCCACGGATTCCGTCGCGCGGCCGGTCGCGTACGCGTCGCCCGCCTCGCGTCCGGCGTCCAGCGCGGCCCGGTAGCGGGTCAGTGCCTCGCGGGTGCGGCCGGCCCTCACGTCCAGGTCGGCGAGGTTCATCAGCGCGGCCGCCCGCTCGCGGGGCAGAGCGCGGCGCTCGGCGACCTCGAGGACGAGCAGGTGGATGCCGTACAGATCGGGCGCCGCTGCCCGGGTTCCGAGGTGCGCCACCATGGCCCGCACGAGCTGGGACATCAGCCGGCGGGCCAGGGTGTCCAGTTCCCCGTCCTCGACGGCGAGCCGGGCGGCGGCGAGCAGCGCCGGTCTGCGGGCGCGCAGCCAGTCGGCGGCGGCGCGCGGATCGGGGAAGCGCAGCGCGGGCGGGGTGTTCAGCAGTTTCTCCCGCGCGCGCGGGCTGTCGGTCTCGGTGACGGCCCGGCAGGACTGGAGCAGCCGCAGTGTGCGTTCCAGCATCCGGGCGCGGGCCAGCCGCAGCTCCCCGGGGCGGTCCTCGGCCTCGGCGCGGGCGCGCAGCAGGGGCTGGAGGCAGCCGGGGACCTCGTACTGGGGCAGCGCGGTGGGCAGGCGGTGCAGGAACCCGGCGTCGACGCACTCGTCGAGGAGCGCGCGGGCGGCCTCCACGGAGCAGCCGGCCAGCGCGGAGGCGGTCTGCGGGTCGGCCGGGACGGCGGGCACGAGGGAGAGCAGCCGCAGCATCCGCCGCCCGGCGGCGGGCAGTCCGGCGTAGGCGAGCCGGAAGACCCTGGCGAGCGGGGTGCCGGGCGGGGTGCCGCCCTCGGTGTCGGCGTCGAGGTGCCGGGTGACGTCGGCGACGGCGGCCTTGGGGCGGGCGGCGAGCCAGCCCCCGGCGAGGACCAGCGCGGCGGGCTGGCCGCCGCAGGCCTCGGCGAGCTGCTCGGCGGCGCGGGGGTCGACGGTGACGCGGACGGCGCCGGTGCGGCGGGCGAGCAGTTCCACCGCGGACGCGGTGTCCAGGCCGCCGAGCGTGCAGGGCCGGACGTCGGAGATGCCGGTCAGCGGTCCCCGGGAGACGGCGACGACGAGGCAGTCGGGGCTGTCCGGCAGCAGCGCGTCGACCTGTTCGGCGCCCGCCGCGTCGTCCAGCAGGAGCAGCAGGCGCCGCTCGCCGAGTGCCTCGCGCAGCAGGTCGCTCAGCTCGTCCTCACCGGCGCCGGGCGGTACGGGCCGGCCGAGCGCGGAGAGCAGGTCACGGGCGGTGCGTTCGGTGGGGACGGGGGTGCCGTCCGGTTCGCCGAGCCGGGCGCGGAGCACCCCGTCGGGGTAGCGGTCGGCGACCCGGCGCAGCAGTTCCTCGGCGAGCGCGGTGCGGCCCTGGCCGGGGCGTCCGGCGATGAGCAGCACCCGGGCGCGCGGGGCCTTGCGGCCGGAGAGGGTGTCGAGTCCGGCCCGGGCGATGTCGGCGCGCAGTTCGCGCAACTCGTGGGCGCGGCCGAGGAATTCACGGCCGGAGTCCTCACGGCCCGCGGGCTCGCCGGTGGGGGGTCCGCCGCCGGGGGCCGGAAGGCCGTGGAGCCCGCCGTCGTCCTCGGACCGGCCGCCGGGCCTGCCGTCGGACCGGGTGTCGGCCCGGCCGCCGGGGGTCCGGGGGCCGGTGGGCGCGGTGTCCGGCGCGGGGCCGGGCAGTCCGCTGCCGTCGGTGTCCACCGCCTGTTCCGCCACGGGTCACGCTCCCGTCCCACTGCGCGCGCGGACCCGCCGCACTCCGCACGGGTCGTCCTCAGAGCCTAGTTGACTCCGCGTGACGTTCCGGGCGGCGCGGGGCGGCACGGCAGCACCTGTCGCCCGATCGGATCAGGCGATCGTAGGACTGGGGAAGGTGACCTGAAGGTCCGTCAGACCTCGAACGGGCGGGCCGGCCACGGGGCCAGTGCCGGGCGCAGGGCGTCGAGACCCTCCCCGTTCCGCGCCGCCACCAGCGACAGCGCGCCCACCACGAGGCAGTTGTTGTGCAGCTCACCGGCGAGCACCCCGCGCACCAGCTCCGCCACGGGCACCCGGGCCAGCTCCATGTCGGCCTCCTCGTGCTCGACCTCGAAGCGCTCGCCCTCCGCCTCGGCCAGATCGCGGGCGAGGAAGATCCGTACGGCCTCGTCGCAGCCGCCGGGGGTGGTGTACACGTCGGCGAGCACCCGCCAGTCCCCCGCCTTGACGTGCGCCTCCTCGAACAGCTCGCGCTGGGCGGCGTGCAGCGGGTTCTCGCCGGGCACGTCGAGCAGGCCCGCCGGGATCTCCCACAGCTTCTGCCGCACCGGGTGCCGGTACTGGCGCAGCACCAGGACCCGGTCCTCCTCGTCCAGGGCGAGGACGGCCACCGAGCCGGGGTGCACCTGGTAGTCCCGGCGCGCGACCGATCCGTCGGGCATGACCACCTCGTCGGTGCGGACGGAGGTCTTCTTGCCGCGGAACGGGGTCTCGGTGCCCCGGATCTCCCACTCCTCGGCGGCGTCCTTGATCGTCATGCCTGTCCTTCCCGATGTGCCGTGTGCCCGGTGCCCGGTGCCCGGAGCGCGAACCGGGGTGCCGGCCGCCGGACCTCGGAGGATCCACCGGCCGGCACCCCGGCCACCGTACCGCCGCCGCCCGGTGCGGCGGCCTTGCGGCTACTTCGCGGTCTTGCGCTCGACGGCCGCCTTGACCAGCCCGGCGAACAGCGGGTGCGGGCGGGTCGGGCGGGAGCGCAGCTCCGGGTGGGCCTGGGTGGCCACGAGGTAGGGGTGGACCTCGCGCGGGTACTCCAGGTACTCCACGAGCTTGCCGTCCGGGGAGGTGCCGGAGAACAGCAGGCCGGCCTTCTTCTCCAGCTCCGCGCGGTAGGTGTTGTTCACCTCGTAGCGGTGGCGGTGGCGCTCCTCCACGTACTCCTTGCCGTCGTACACCTCGCGCACGATGGAGCCCTCGGCGAGCTTGGCCGGGTACATGCCGAGCCGCATGGTGCCGCCCATGTCGCCCTCGCCGGCGACGATGTCGAGCTGTTCGGCCATGGTGGAGATGACCGGGTGGGTGGTGGCCGGGTCGAACTCGGTGGAGTTGGCGTCCTCGACGCCGGCCAGGTTGCGCGCGGCCTCGATCACGACGCACTGCAGGCCGAGGCACAGGCCGAGCAGCGGGATGCGGTTCTCGCGGGCGTACTGGATGGCGCCGACCTTGCCGGTCACACCGCGCTCGCCGAAACCGCCCGGGATGCAGATCGCGTCGACGTCGCCGAGTTCGCGGGCGGCGCCGGCCGGGGTCTTGCAGTCGTCGGAGGTGACCCACTTGATCGTGACGCGGGCCTTGTTGGCGAAGCCGCCGGCGCGCAGCGCCTCGGTGACCGAGAGGTAGGCGTCGGGCAGGTCGATGTACTTGCCGACCAGGGCGAGGGTGATCTCGTGGTCGGGGTTGTGGACGCGGTCGAGCAGGTCGTCCCAGGTCGTCCAGTCCACGTCGCGGAACGGCAGGTCCAGCTTGCGGACGACGTAGGCGTCCAGGCCCTCGCCGAACACGGTCTTGGGGATGTCGTAGATCGAGCGGGCGTCCGGGCAGGCGACCACGGCGGCCTCGTCGACGTCGCACATCAGCGAGATCTTCCGCTTGATGGCGGTGGGCACCTCGCGGTCGCAGCGCAGCACGATCGCGTCCGGCTGGATGCCGATGTTGCGCAGGGCGGCGACCGAGTGCTGGGTCGGCTTGGTCTTCAGCTCGCCGGAGGGGCCGATGTAGGGCAGCAGGGAGATGTGCACGACGAAGACGTTGTCGCGGCCCACCTCGTGGCGGACCTGACGGACGGTCTCCAGGAAGGGCAGCGACTCGATGTCGCCGACCGTGCCGCCGACCTCCGTGATGACGACGTCCACCTCGTCGGTGGCCATGCGCCGGATGCGGTGCTTGATCTCGTTGGTGATGTGCGGGATGACCTGCACCGTGTCGCCCAGGTACTCGCCGCGCCGCTCCTTGGCGATCACGGTGGAGTACACCTGGCCGGTGGTGACGTTGGCGGACCCGTCCAGGTCGCGGTCGAGGAACCGCTCGTAGTGGCCGATGTCCAGGTCGGTCTCGGCGCCGTCGTTGGTGACGAACACCTCACCGTGCTGGAAGGGGTTCATCGTGCCCGGGTCGACGTTCAGGTAGGGGTCGAGCTTCTGCATCACGACCCGCAGTCCCCGGGCCTTGAGCAGCATGCCGAGGCTGGAGGCGGTCAGGCCCTTGCCGAGCGAGGAGGCGACACCCCCGGTGACGAAGATGTGCTTGGTCGTCGTGGCTGTGCTGTTGCGGAAAGCAGCGGGCGGCATGGCCAAGAGGGGGCTCCCGTGGTCGCGGTCTGGAATGCGGAGCGGCGTTGGGGGTCCGGATTTTTCCGGGGGCGCCGTCGCTGCGGTTCGGGGGTCTTTAAGTCCACCGGTCCACGGGCTACCAGCGTAACAGCGACGGAGAGCGGTCGCTCCCGGCGTCCGCGGGAGCGGGCCGCGCGGGGCTCCCGGGGCACGTTTCGCGGGCGGATGCCGGGTTCCTCCCCGGTTGCCGCGAGGGGTCTCCGGACGCTTTCCGGTCCTGCCCGAAAGACCGCGGGAGCGTCTTCACGGTGCCGCCGGAGCGTCCGGAGCGTCCGGTTCCGACCCGTCTTCGGCCATTACGACTGACCGGTTTCGGCCACGCTCCGCACACGTGTCACCACGGACACGCGATACCTCCGCGCCTCTCACCCGATGCTCACTCGTTCGGGTCACTCGCGTTGCCCGGAGCGGCACGCGCACCACCCGGGTGCGTCGTATCCTGCTCGGACACTCGCTGCCGAGCGGCCCGGCAAACGGCACACCCCCGCCTGCCACCGGAACACCCAAGCTCGTCAGTTCGTTGCACATCGACCGCACATCTACCGCATATTTTCCCGAACGCGTCGGTGTACAACGACATCTCACACCGACCCCTTGACCGCAAAGAGCGACCGCCCCATGCGGGGCGACGTGGCCGTTCGACTGGAGTTGCACGTGGCCGGGCGTATCGAAGACTACGCACTCATCGGAGACATGCAGACCGCCGCACTGGTCTGCCGGGACGGCACAGTGGACTGGCTGTGCCTGCCCCGCTTCGACTCCCACGCCGTCTTCGCGGGCCTGCTCGGCACGGAGGAACACGGCTTCTGGCGCCTCGGGCCGGCCCACGCCCCCGAGGCCGAACCGCCGACGGCGACCCGCCGGACCTACCGCGGCGAGTCACTCGTCCTCGAATCCGAGTGGGACACACCGCGCGGAACGGTCAGAGTGACCGATTTCATGCCCCCGCGCGACGGCGCCCCGCAGCTCGTGCGGATCGTCGAGGGCGTCACCGGCCGCGTCCCCATGCGCTCGGTGCTGCGGATGCGGTTCTCCTACGGGCGGATCACGCCCTGGGTGCACAAGCACGAGGGCCGCACCGTCGCCGTCGCCGGCCCCGACTCGGTGTGGTTCGACACCGAGGCCGAGACCTACGGCAAGTCGCTGACCACGTACAACGACTTCACCGTCGCGCCCGGTGACCGCATCGCCTTCACCATCTCCTGGCAGCCCTCGCACAAGGAGCCCCCGCCGCTGCCCGAGCCGGAGCAGTCCCTCGAGGCCACCGAGGAGTTCTGGCGCGAGTGGGTCGGGCACTGCACGTACCACGGCCCCTACCGCGAGGCCGTGGTCCGCTCCCTGATCACACTCAAGGCCCTGACGTACGCCCCGACCGGCGGCATCGTCGCCGCGCCCACCACCTCCCTGCCCGAGCACCTGGGCGGCGTGCGCAACTGGGACTACCGCTACACCTGGCTGCGCGACGCGGCGATCACGCTCTCCTCGCTGCTGCGCACCGGCTACCGCGAGGAGGCCCGCGCCTGGCGCGAGTGGCTGCTGCGCGCGGTGGCCGGCGACCCGGAGAACCTGCAGATCATGTACGGCATCGCCGGCGAGCGCGAGCTCGGCGAGGCGGAGCTGGACTGGCTGCCGGGCTACGAGCACTCCGCGCCGGTGCGCATCGGCAACGGCGCCGCGAGCCAGCTCCAGCTCGACGTGTACGGCGAGGTCACCGAGGCCCTGCACCTGGGCCACATGACGGGCCTGGCCCGCAACGACTACGCCTCCGTCCTCCAGCTCCGGCTGATCCGCTACCTGGAGGACCACTGGGACGAGCCCGACGAGGGCATCTGGGAGGTGCGCGGCCCGCGCCGGCACTTCGTGCACTCCAAGGTGATGGCCTGGGTCGCGGTCGACCGCACCATCAAGCTGATCGAGTCCGGCGACGCCGACGGTCCGCTCGAGCGCTGGCGGGAACTGCGCGACGACATCCACCGGGACGTGTGCGAGCGGGGCTACGACAAGGAGCGCAACACCTTCACGCAGTCCTACGGCTCCAAGGAGCTGGACGCCTCCCTGCTGCTGATCCCGCAGATGGGCTTCCTGCCCCCGGACGACAAGCGGGTCATCGGCACCATCGAGGCCATCCAGCGGGAGCTGTCCACGCCGGACGGCTTCATCCTGCGGTACCCGACCTCGGGTTCCGAGGAGGGGGTGGACGGACTGCCGGGCGACGAGGGCGCCTTCCTGGCCTGCTCGTTCTGGATGGCGGACGACCTCGCGATGATCGGCCGGGTCGACGAGGCCCGCCGTCTCTTCGAGAAGCTGCTGTCCCTGCGCAACGACCTCGGTCTCCTGGCCGAGGAGTGGGACCCGCGCCTGCAGCGCCAGGTCGGCAACTTCCCCCAGGCGTTCAGCCATGTGCCCCTCATCGACACGGCCCTGCGCCTGACGGCCTCGGGCGCCTACGGGGGCTGAGGACACCGTGCCCCGCGCCCCCGAAGGGCGCGGGGCCGCCTTGTGTCTCGGGCCCCGGGTCCCGGGCCTCGTGCCCCATGCCTCGGGTCCCGGGCCTCAGGCGAAGGGCACCGGCCGGGTCAGCTCGTCGTAGACGCTGAGCACCTGCGCCACCGTCGCGTCCTCCGTGGGCCAGGTCCCCGCCTGCCACGTGCCCCGCTCGACCAGCCACTGCCGCCGGCCCGGGTCCCCGAGCAGCCGCACCACCGCGCCGCCGAGCGCCCCCGCATCCCCGTAGGGCACCAACTCCGCCGCGTCGCCGACGAGTTCCGGCGTGCCGCCCACCTCCGTGGCCACCAGCGGCACCCCCGCCCGCAGCGCCTCCTGCGCGAACACCGAGCGCGACTCCCAACGGCTGGGCAGCAGCGCGAGATCCGCTGCGGCGAGCAGTTCCGGGACGTCCCGCCGGCTGCCCAGCAGCCGCACCGGCAGGTCCTCCGTCTCGATGCGCCTCTGCAGGTCCGGCCGCAGCACCCCCTCCCCCGCGATCACGAGCAGCGGCACCGGGTCCAGCTCCCGCCACATCGCCGCGGCGTCGAGCAGCACCTCGTGCCCGCCGTGCCGCTCCAGCGCGCCGACGGCCAGGAGCAACGGCCGCTCCGTCGCGCCGAGTTCGGCACGGGCCTTGGGCCCGTCCGCCGCCTCATGGTGCTCCTCCCCCGCACCGTCGGCGGCCCTCCCGCCCGGTGCCGGAAGCGCGACGGCGGCGAGCCGGGCGTCCCGCGCGCCCCGGGCGCGCGCCCGGTCGACCAGGTCGGAGGAGGTGCCGAGCAGGACGGAGGCGGCCTTGGCGACGCGCCGTTCGAGCAGCCGCAGCAGATGGGCCCGGGGTCCCTCGGCGTGTGCCCGGGTGTGCCAGGTGACGACGAACGGCACCCGGCGGCCGAGCGCGAGGGAGGCCCGCAGTCCCGCGTGCAGCCCGTGCGCGTGCACGAGGTCGGCCTCGGCGCAGACGGCACGCAGCGCGGCCACGGAGGCCGGGTCGGTGCTGCGGTCCACGGCGACGTGGGCGGCACCGGTCCCGGTGAAGTCGTAGAGGTGTTCCGCCTCGTCGGGGGCGCACACGGTCACCCGCACGCCCCTGGCGACCAGCCCGGCGGCGAGCGAGCGCACATGCACGCTGCTGCCCGCGCTGCCGCCGCCGAGCACCTGCACGGCATGCAGCGGCGACTGCCCGTGCGGTCGTGCGTGCGGCGGCTGGCTGCTCACGAGGGTCACGTGGCCGGGGCTCCTGGTTCGGCGTCGGACGGTCGCGGAGAGACGTACACGGGCGCTCGCGGGAGGGTGTACCGCGCGGGCCGTCCGGGGCGTGCGTGGGGTCAAGGATGCCAGGGCGCACGGGCGTTGCGGCTCCGGCGCCCGAACACGCCCACGGCGAAGGAGCGTACCCGTTCCGCGGCCCGGAACCGGGCGCGCCGGGCGCCGGCGGTGATGCCGGCCGTGCCCGGGTGCTTCCGGTGCGGCGGACGGTGCCGCCCGGACCGGTCGGCGCCCAGGGCCCTTCGTTCGGATCAGGCCGGCTGGGAGGCGCGGTGCGTCCTCGGCCGGCCCGAGCGGGGTCCGGCGCGTGCGGCTGCACAGCGGAGGAGGGCGCCAGGGCGGAGCCCCGGCAACCGACGACAACGCCGCGGAGGCGCGTGCCAGGCCCCGCGACGCCGGAACGATCCGGACGAAGGGCCCTACGCGTCCCCGCGCGCCGAGGCCAGCAGTTCCTCCGCGTGCGCCCGCGCCGTCTCGGAGTCCTCCTGGCCCGCGAGCATCCGGGACAGCTCCCGCACCCGCTCCTCGCCCTCCAGGACCTTCACGCCCGAGCGGGTGACCGAGCCGTCGTCGGTCTTCTCCACCAGGAGCTGCCGGTCGGCGAACGCCGCCACCTGCGGCAGGTGCGTGACGACCACGACCTGCGCGCTCTTGGCGAGCTTCGCCAGCCGCCGGCCGATCTCGACGGCCGCCTTGCCTCCGACACCGGCGTCGACCTCGTCGAAGAGGTATGTCGGCACCGGGTCGGTGCCCGCGAAGACGACCTCCACCGCCAGCATCACCCGGGACAGCTCACCGCCGGAGGCGCCCTTGGCGATCGGCCGGGCCGGCGCCCCCGGGTGCGGGGCGAGCAGCAGCTCGACCTCGTCGGCGCCGGAGGGCCCGTAGGCGACCGTGCGCCCGCCGACCTCGACGCCCTCGGGGTCCTCGGTCTGCCGGACGGCGAACGTCACGCGCGCGTGCGGCATGGCGAGGGAGCCCAGCTCCGCGGTGACGGCGGCGGCGAACCGCTCGGCGGCGGCGGTCCGCGCGTCGGTGAGGGCCTGGGCGAGTCCGCCCAGCTCGGCCCGCAGCGCGTCCCGCTCGGCGGTCAGCTCCCCGATCCGGTCGTCGTCGCCGTCGAGCTCGGTCAGCCGTGCGGCGGCCCGCTCGGCCCAGGCGAGGACGGCGGCCACGCCCTCCGCGCCCTCCGCGCCCTTTACCGGCCCCCCGTACTTGCGGACGAGCTGGGTGAGGGCGGCCCGCCGCTCCTCGACCGCCGCCAGCCGCAGCGGGTCGGCGTCGAGGTCGTCGGCGTATCCGGCGAGCTCCCCGGACACGTCGGCGAGGAGGATCCCGATCTCCCCGATCCGCTCGGCGAGCCCGGCCAGCGCGTTGTCGTGCGACCGTACGGCCTCCAGTGCGCGGTGGGCGCCCGCGACGAGGGCGCCGGCGTCGATGCCCTCGGGGTCCTCCGGGTTGCCCGCGAGCGCGGCGTGCGCGGCGGTCGCGGCGGAGGCGAGGGCCTCCGCGTGCCCGAGCCGCTCGGCCTCGGCGGCCAGCTCCACGTCCTCGCCGGCCCGCGGCTCGACGGCCGCGATCTCGTCCAGGCCGAAGCGCAGCAGATCGGCCTCCTGCGCCCGCTCCCGCGCGCGCGTGGTGATCTCCTCGAGCTCGGCGGCGACGGCCCGCAGCCGCCGGTAGGCCCCGGTGTACTTGGCCAGGGGCACGGCGACGGTGTCCCCGGCGTACCGGTCGAGGGCCTGGCGCTGCCGGCTGAGCTTGAGCAGCCCCTGCTGGTCGGTCTGCCCGTGCACGGCGACCAGCTCGTCGGCGAGCTCCGCGAGCATGCCGACCGGCACGGACCGCCCGCCGAGGTGGGCCCGGGAGCGGCCCTCGGCGGAGACGGTGCGGCTGATGAGCAGCGCCCCGTCGTCCAGCTCGGCGCCGGCCTCCTCGGCCCGCACGGCCGCCGAACCGGCGTCGGGCACGCTGATGCGGCCCTCGACGACGGCGTTCTTCGCGCCGATCCGTACGAGTGCCGCGTCCGCGCGCCCACCGAGCAGCAGCCCCAGGCTGGTGACCACCATCGTCTTGCCGGCACCGGTCTCACCGGTGACGGCGGTGAAGCCGGGCGACAGCTCGACGACCGCGTCGTCGATGACCCCGAGCGACCGTATCCGCATCTCCTCCAACACGACGTCGACCATACGAGGTTTCGGCCACGATGTGCGACGCCACCCCACCCGACCGGGGAAGCCGCAGGTCGTGACTTCCCCGGAGGTCGCTCGTTGCGCCCGCCCTCAGCGCCGCGCACGAGGGCCCGGCGGGGGGGACACCTCGAACGCGCCCTAGTTCGGCGCGCCCCGCCAGCCCGACACCGGCAGCGCGAACTTCGCCACCAGGCGGTCGGTGAAGGAGGCGTGGTGCAGCCGGGCGAGCCGGACCGGCACCGCCCCCCGGCGCACCTCCACGCGGGCGCCCGGCGGCAGATCGACCGTGCGCCGGCCGTCGCACCACAGCACACCGGGCGGGATGTGCGGCAGCACCTCCACCGCGAGCACCGAGTCCGGGGAGGTCACGAGCGGCTTGGCGAACAGGGCGTGGGCGCTGATCGGCACCATGAGCAGCGCCTCCACCTCCGGCCACACCACGGGCCCGCCCGCCGAGAACGCGTAGGCCGTGGATCCGGTGGGCGTGGCGCAGACGATGCCGTCGCAGCCGAAGCCGGTCACCGGACGTCCGTCGATCTCCAGGACGACCTCGAGCAGCTTCTCGGCGCCGGCCTTCTGCACGGCGGCCTCGTTGAGCGCCCAGTCGGTGTGCACGATGTCGCCGTTGCGGTGCACGACGACGTCGACCGTCATGCGTTCCTCGACCTCGTAGGCCCGGTTGACCACCCGGTCGACGACCTTGTCGAGGTCGTCCCGCTCGGCCTCCGCGAGGAAGCCGACGCGCCCGAGGTTGACGCCGAGCATCGGCACGCCGGAGGCGCGGGCGAACTCGGCGCCGCGCAGCAGGGTGCCGTCACCGCCGAGGACGATGAGCAGCTCGCAGCCGTCCAGGCACTGCGGGGTGGCCTCCTTGACGAGCTGCACGCTCTCGGGCAGCGGCAGGTCGGCGGCCTCGGCCTCCAGGACCCGCACCCCGAGCCCGGCGCGCATCAGCCCGCCCACGACGAGCTCGGCACTGCGGATGGCCGCCGGACGCCCGGTGTGGGCGAGGAGGAATACGGTTCGAGCTTGGTTCTGTGTCAACGCGGCCCCTCCGCCACTGCACGGTCGATGTCGGCCGGGTCCGGTGCGGGTGCCCCGGCTCGCAGCCACAGAAAGTACTCGACATTGCCCGAGGGCCCGGGCAGCGGGCTGGCGGTCACCCCGTTCACCCCGAGCCCGATGTCCCACGCCCGCCCGGCCACCTGGCGCACGGCCTCCGCGCGCAGCTCGGGGCTGCGCACGACACCACCGCTGCCCAGCCGTTCCTTACCCACCTCGAACTGGGGCTTGACCATCATCACCAGGTCGGCGTCCGGCTTCGCGCACCGCGCGAGGGCGGGCAGTACCAGTCCGAGCGGGATGAAGGACAGGTCCCCCACGACAAGATCCACAGGCTCCCCATCGATCGCTTCGAGCGTCAACTCGCGTACGTTCGTACGGTCCTTGACGGTGACGCGTTCATCACTGCGAAGAGTCCAGGCGAGTTGTCCGTATCCGACGTCCACGGCGACGACGTGCGCGGCGCCCGCGCGCAGCAGCACGTCGGTGAAGCCGCCGGTGGAGGCGCCGGCGTCGAGCGCCCGCCGGCCCCGTACGAGGAGCCCGCGCGGGACGAAGGCCTCGAGCGCGCCGGCGAGCTTGTGGCCGCCCCGGGAGACGTAGTCGGGCTCGCCCTCGTTCTCCGCCACGAGGATCGCCGCGGCGGTCTCGACCTGGGTGGCCGGTTTGGTCGCGACGGTCTTGCCGACCGTCACCCGCCCGGCCGCGATGAGCTGGCTCGCGTGCTCCCGCGAGCGCGCCAGCCTGCGCCGTACCAGCTCGGCGTCCAGTCGGCGGCGTGCCACTCCTGCCACGTTCTCCTCAGCTCCTGGTCCCGTTGGTCCCGTTGTCCCGTGTTCCGGGTGTCGGTGAGGGCGGCGGAGGTCCCGGACGGGAGTCCAGCGCGGTCAGCGCGTCGCGCAGCCCTCGGTGTACATCCTCGTACACCTGGAGGTGGCCGTCGGTGGCGAGGTGGTCGGCGTCCGCCAGCCGGTCGAGGTGGGCGTCCACGCCTGGGTTGCCGGTGGGGGTGCGGGGCACCTGGAGCGGGGCGGGGGCCGCCGGGTCGCCACTCCCTTCGCCGGGCGCGCCGTGCCCGTCGCGCCCGGACTCGTCCTCGCGTGCGCCGGCGGTCGCCCGCCCGGCCCCGGCGTGCGCGGCGGCCTCGGCCTCGTGCGGGGCGCCCGGCTCCGGTCCTGCGTCGTTCATGCCCCGACGCTACCGCGTGGCGCTGGGGTACCGTCGACGCCGATGGCGACGATCGAGGAGTGCCGCAGGGCACTGGACAGGTTCTCCGAGGCGCTCGCGGGCGCCGAGGGCGACGCGGCACGGGCCGCCGCCCTGGACCGCTCGCTGAGCTGCCGGATCACCGACCTGGACGTCACGTTCGTCGGCCGGCTGCGGGACGGCCGTGTCGAGGTGCGCGACACGGTGCGCGGGCTGCCGCCCGAGAAGGCGCAGATACGGCTCACCACGACCGGCGACGACCTGGTGGCGCTGGTCGCCGGCGAGCTGCCGTTCGCCCGCGCCTGGGGCTCGGGCCGGGTCAGGCTGGAGGCGGGCCTGCGGGACCTGCTGCGGCTCAGGAAGCTCCTGTAGCCGAGGACTCCGCCACCTCGGCCGTCCCGGCCGTCCGGTCCCCTTCGACGTGCTCCGTCCGCTCCGCGGCGAGGCGTGCGCGGGCCCCGCGGGCCGCCGGCACCACCAGCGGCGTCCCCGTCTCCGGATCGTCGATGACCTGGCAGCGCAGCCCGAAGACCTCCTCGACCAGTTCCGCGGTGACGATCTCCTTGGGCGCCCCCTCGGCCACCACCCGCCCCTCCCGCAGCGCCACCAGGTGGGTCGCGTACCGGGCCGCGTGGTTGAGGTCGTGCAGGACGGCGACGAGTGTGCGCCCCTGCTCGTGCAGGTCGGCACAGAGGTCCAGGACGTCGATCTGGTGCTGGATGTCGAGGTAGGTGGTCGGCTCGTCCAGGAGGAGCAGCGGGGTCTGCTGGGCCAGCGCCATGGCGATCCACACCCGCTGCCGCTGCCCGCCGGACAGTTCGTCGACGTAGCGCTCGGCGAGGTCGCCGACGCCGGTGCGCGCCATCGACTCCCGCACGATCCGCTCGTCCTCGGCCGACCACTGCCGCAGCAGCCCCTGGTGCGGGTAGCGGCCGCGGCCGACCAGGTCGCCGACGGTGATCCCGTCCGGCGCGATCGAGGACTGCGGCAGCAGTCCGAGGGTGCGGGCCACCTTCTTCGCCGGCATCGACTGGATGACCTGCCCGTCCAGCAGCACCCGCCCCTCGTTCGGCCGGAGCATCCGCGACAGGGCGCGCAGCAGCGTGGACTTGCCGCAGGCGTTGGGGCCGACGATCACCGTGAAGGAGTTGTCGGGTATCTCCACCGACAGCCGCTCGGCGATCACGCGCTGATCGTAGGCGAGGGTGACGTTCTCGGCGGACAGGCGGTTCACGGTGCTCCTTCGGACGTTTCGGTTCGCCGGGCCGCTCATATCCGGCCCGCCCTGCGCTCGGTGACCAGCAGCCACAGCAGGTACGCCCCGCCGATCACGCCGGTGACCACGCCGACGGGAAGCTGGTCGGCCCCGAAGGCCCGCTGCGAGACGAGGTCGGCCACGATGAGCAGGGTGGCGCCCATGCACATGGCCGGCACGAGGTTGGGCCCGGGCGAGCGGGTCAGCCGCCGGGCGAGCTGCGGCGCGGTCAGCGCGACGAACCCGACCGGTCCGACGGCGGCGGTGGCACCGGAGGTGAGCAGCACCGCGGACACCATCAGCACCATGCGGACGCGTTCCACGCGCACCCCGAGGGCGTACGAGAGGTCGTCGCCCATCTCGGTCATCAGCAGCCCGCGCGCGTTGACGAGGACCAGCGGGACGAGGACCGCGCACAGCACGAGCAGCGGCCACACCTGGGTCCAGTCGCGGCCGTTGAGGGACCCGGTCATCCACACCACCGCGCGGGCCGCGTCGACGATGTCGGCCTTGGTGAGCAGATAGCCGTTGACGGCGGTGACGATCGCGGAGACGCCGATGCCGACCAGGACCAGCCGGTAGCCGTGCACGCCCCGCTTCCAGGCGAGCAGGTAGATCGCGAACCCGGTGACGAGCCCGCCGGCCAGCGCGCCGAGCGTGACGGCGGTGGCGCTGCCGGAGAACAGCACGATCACCACGAGCGCGCCGGCCGTGGCCCCCTGGCCGAGCCCGAGCACGTCCGGACTGCCCAGCGGATTGCGCGAGATGGACTGGAACAGCGCCCCGCCGAGCCCCAGCGCGGCCCCCACGAGGAGGCCGACGAGGACCCGCGGCAGTCGCAGGTCGCGAACGATGTACTCCTGGATCCGCGTGCCGTCGCCGGTCAGCGTCCGCAGGACGTCGGCGGCGGAGATCGGGAAGTCGCCGGTGCCTATGAGGGCGACGCTCGCGGCGAGCGCGGCGAGCACCAGCAGGACGACGACGGTGCACGCGCGGGCGTCCACCCTGAGGGAGAGCCCGCCGCGGGTGCGGACCGCCCGGATGCGTGTGGCCTTCACAGTTGCGTCGTCCTCCTGCGCCGGACGAGGAAGATGAACACCGGACCCCCGAGGAGCGCGGTGACGATGCCGACCTGGAGTTCGGCCGGCCGGACGATCATGCGCCCGATCACGTCGGCGCCCAGCAGCAGCACCGGGGACAGCACGGTCGCGTACGGCAGGATCCAGCGCAGGTCGGGCCCGGTGAAGGAGCGCACGAGGTGCGGGACCATCAGCCCGACGAACACGATGGGGCCGCAGGCGGCGGTGGCCGCGCCGCACAGCATGGTGGCGGCGAGCATCGACAGGGCCCGGGTGCGGTTGAGGTGGGCGCCGAGCGCGCGGGCGGTGTCGTCCCCCATGGCCATCGCGTTCAGCGGCCGGGCGAGCCCCAGCGCGAGCAGGGTGCCCACCACCATGAACGGGGCGACCTGGACGATGGTCGACTGCGTGGCCGAGGCCAGCGAGCCGACCGTCCAGAAGCGCATCCTGCCCAGCGCCGCGTTGTCCATGATCATGACGGCCTGGAGGTAGCCGTAGAGCGCGGCGCTGATCGCGGTGCCCGCGAGCGCGAGCCGTACGGGGGTGGCGCCCCGGCTGCCGCCGAGGAACCACACGAGGGCGCCCACCGCGGCGGCCCCGAAGAACGCGAACCACACATAGCCGTTCAGCGAGGTGACGCCGAGGAAGGTGATGGCGGTGACGACCGCCGCGGAGGCGCCCGCGTTGATGCCGAGGATGCCGGGGTCGGCCAGCGGATTGCGGGTCAGCGCCTGCAGCACGGCCCCGGCGAGGCCGAGCGCGGCCCCGGCGAGCAGCCCGAGCAGCGTGCGCCACACCCGCTCGCCCACGACGACGTCGGCGTACGTGCCCGTGTCGTGGAACAGCCCGTGCCAGACCTGGTCCAGGGGCAGCTGTTTGGCGCCGATCGCGATGCTCGCGAGCGCGACCCCGGCCAGCACCACCACCGCGAGGAGCAGCCCGAGGGCACGTGGCGCCGTCCGGCGGGCCGGCGGCGCGGGGGCTTCGGCCCCGCGCGGATGGGGAGGACTGTCGACCAACACCACGTTAGGTTAACCTAACCTGCCCACCGCCCCCGCGTGCGGGGCACGGAGGAACCTTCGGGGAGCCGGGCGGGATGGAACGCGGGCGGCAGCACGGCGAAGGCCCGGGGTCCGCCCGGTCACACCCGGGGCCTCACACCCGGGGCCTCACAGCCCGGGCCTCGCAGCCGGGGCCTCACAGCCGGGCCCGGGCCTCACAGTCCGAGCCGCGCCAGCGCCTTCCCCCCGTCCAGTTCGCACGCGCCCTCCCCGGCCGCCGTCCACGCCGCCGCGCAGAGCGCTCGCAGTCCGTCGAGCGCCTCGCCGTCCCCCTCCAGCCGGAGCACACTCCCGCCCGCCGCGGCCGTCCAGCCACCGCACCGGAAGCCCTCGTCACCCGCGGGCGACACCTCCGGCTGCCCCGTGAGCAGACCTCGCAGGTCCGCATCGACGTACGTCGGCCGGTGGTGCGGCGGCGCGGCCAGCAGCCGCGCCCCGTCCGTCACCCCGGTGAGCACCAGCAGCGAGTCCACCGACCCGTTGAACGCCCCCTCGATGTCCGTGTCCAGCCGGTCCCCGACCACCAGTGGCCGCTCGGCCCCGGTCCGCAGGACCGTCTCCCGGTGCATCGGCGGCAGCGGCTTGCCCGCCACCTGCGGCGTGGCCCCGGTCGCGATGCGCACGACCTCCACCGCCGCCCCGTTGCCCGGCGCGATGCCCCGCGCCCCGGGGATCGTCAGATCGGTGTTGGACGCGAACCACGGCACCCCCCGCGCGATCGCGTAACTCGCCTCCGCGAACCGCCCCCACGGCAGATCGGGGCCGCCGAAGCCCTGCACCACCGCGGCCGGCTCGTCCTCCGCCGACTCCACCGGCGTGAGGCCGCGCTCGCGCAGCGCCACCCGCAGTCCCTCACCGCCGATCACCAGCACCCGCGAACCCGCCGGCAGCTGCTCGGCGATGAGCCGGGCCACCGCCTGCGCCGAGGTCACCACGTCGGAGGCCGCGGCCGCGATCCCCAGCTCCGTCAGATGCGCCGCCACCGCGTCGGGCGTGCGCAGCGCGTTGTTCGTGACGTACGCCAGGCGCATCCCCCCGTCCCGGGCCGTGCCGAGCGACTCCACCGCGTGGCCGATCGCCGCGCCTCCCGCGTACACGACCCCGTCCAGGTCGAGCAGCGCCGTGTCGTACGCCTCGCTCAGGGGCCGTTCGCTGCCCTCGGGCCGCGTCCTGACCGCACTCCGGCTCATTCCGCATCGCTCCTCGTCCACTCGTCTCCCCCGATCATCCCCCACCCCACCGGCGGCCCCACCGGCGCACTTACGATGCCTGAATGAACTCTGCAGGTCCCGGGGACGCACCCGCGCACATGGGCCTTGACCTGGCACCCTTCCGGGGCCTGCGCTACGACCCCCGACGTGTCGGCAGCCTGGCCGCCGTGACGTCCCCGCCCTACGACGTGGTGGTGCGCCCCGACGGGCTGCTCCACCTGGAATCCGCCGACCCCCACAACATCGTCCGTCTGATCCTGCCGCAGGCCGGCACGCCCGCCGCCCGCAACGAACGCGCCGCGGACACCCTGAACCGCTGGATCGCCGAGGGCGTCCTCGCCCGCGACCCCGCGCCCGCCCTGTACGTCTACGAACAGCGCGACGGCGAGGGACTCCTGCAGCGCGGACTGATCGGCGCGCTGCGCCTGTCCGAGCCCTCCGACGGCCTCGTCCTCCCGCACGAGGACGTCATGCCGCACGTCGTCGCCGACCGTGCCGACCTGATGCGCGCGACCCGCGCCAACCTCGAACCGCTGCTGCTGACCTACCGCGGCAAGGGCGGCACCACCGGCGCGCACGCCGTCGTGGAGCGCGCGACGGGGCGCCCGCCCCTGCTGTCCACCACCACGGAGGACGGCTTCGGCCACCGCCTCTGGGCGGTCACCGACCCCGCCGACATCGCCGAGGCCCGCGCCGACCTGGCAGGCCACCAGGCCCTCATCGCCGACGGGCACCACCGCTGGGCCACCTACCTGCGACTGCGCGCCGAGCACCCCGCTCCCGGCCCGTGGGACTTCGGCCTGGTCCTGCTCGTCGACACCGCCCGCCATCCGCTGCGCGTCCGCGCCATCCACCGGCTGCTGCCCCGGCTCCCGGTGGCGGACGCCCTGGCCGCGCTGACGGACCTGTTCCGGGTACGGCACCTGCGGACGGCGTCGCTCGACGAGGCACTGGACGCGCTCGCGGAGGCGGTCCGCGACGGCAACGCCTTCCTGCTCGCCGGCGACGGCGCCTTCCACCTCGTCGACCGGCCCTCCCCCGACCTGCTCACCCGCACGGTCCCGAAGGACCGCCCCGAGGCCTGGCGCACCCTGGACGCGACGGTGCTGCACGCCACGCTCCTGGAACACGTCTGGCGCATCCCCGAGGACTCGCCGGAGCACGTCGCCTACATCCACGACACCGCGTCCACGGTGGAGAAGGCGGAACGCGAGAGCGGCACGGCGGTCCTCCTCCACCCGGTCCAGGAGGACATCGTGCGCTCCCTCGCCCAGCGCGGCGTCACGATGCCCCGCAAGTCCACATCCTTCGGCCCGAAGCCGGCGACGGGCCTGGTCTTGCGGACCCTGTAGACGACAAGACCGGGGGCGGAAGACCGGTGGAGGAAGACCGGGGGCGGAAATGCGAACGGGGCGGCCGGGGCGGGAAGTTCCCCGCACCGACCGCCCCGCCCCGGCCTCTCAGTCCTCCTCGGACTCCGGCCCCGTCACCTCACGCACAGGCTCCCCGGACTCCCCCGGCTCCCCGGACTTCTCGGATTCCTCGGGGTTCTCGGGCTCCTCGTCATCGTCCTCGACGAGCGCGTCGACGAACTCCACGCCGTCCAGCTCCGCCAGCCGGTCGGAGGCGTCGGTGCTGCCGTCCTTGTCGGACTCCACCGCCTTGGCGAACCACTCCCGCGCCTCGCCCTCACGTCCCGCCGCGAGCAGCGCGTCGGCGTAGGCGTACCGCAGGCGCGCGGTCCACGGCTGCACGGACGTGGACGCCAGCTCAGGGCTCTGCAGCGTCACGATCGCCGCGTCGAGCTGCCCCATGTCCCGCCGCGCCCCCGCCGCGACGAGGCGCATCTCGACCTGGCCGGCCTTGTCCAGCTTGTGCACCTCGGGCGCCCCGGCCATGTCCAGCGCCTTCTCCGGCCGGCCCAGCCCTCGCTCGCAGTCCGCCATGACGGGCCACAGGTCGGTGTTGCCGGTCATCCGCCGCGCCGCCCGGAACTCGGCGAGCGCCTCCCCGTACTTCTGCGTGGCGTAGGCCGCGAACCCGGCCGCCTCGCGCACGGCAGCGACCCGGGAGGCCAGCCGCAGGGCCACCCTGGAGTAGCCGTACGCGCCCTCGGGGTCCTCGTCGATGAGCCGGGCGACCATCACCAGGTTCTTCGCGACGTCCTCGGCGAGTGTCTTGGGCAGGCTCTGGAGCTCCTGCCGCACGTCCTTGTCGATCTCCTCGCCGGTGACGTCCTCGGGGATCGGCAGCCGCTTGATCGGCTCGCGGTCGCGGTCCCGGTGGTCCCGGTCCCGGTCGTCGCGGAACCGTCCACCGCCACCGCCACGCCGGTCGTCCCGCCCGCGGAACCCGCCGGGACGGCCACCGCGGTCGTCACGGCGGTCATCGCGCCGGTCGTCCCGACGGGGCCCGCGCCCACGGTCGTCACGCCGGTCGTCCCGACGGAACCCACCGCGGTCGCCCCGGTCGTCCTCACGCCGCCCGTAGCCCCGACGGTCGTCGTCACGCCGGAAGCCCTGCCCCTGGCCGCCACGGCCATGACCGTCCCGATCATCGCGCCGGAAACCACCACGGTCGTCACGGCGCTCGTCCCGACGGAAGGCGGGCCGGTCGTCACGACGGTCATCACGCCTGTCGTCACGACGATCGTCCCTACGGAAGCTGGGACGGTCATCACGCCTGTCGTCACGACGATCGTCCCTACGGAAGCTGGGACGGTCATCGCGCCGGTCGTCACGACGGAAGCCGGGGCGGTCGTCCCGACGGAAAGCCGGACGCTCGTCACGCCGGTCGTCACGGCGGAAGCCGGGGCGGTCGTCCCGACGGAACCCGCCGCGGTCCCCTCGGTCACCGCGGTCCCCGCGCTCCTCACGCCGGAACCCTCCACCACGGTCGTCCCGTCCCCGGAACCCCCCACGGTCGTCGTCCCGCCCGCGGAAGCCACCACGTCGGTCGTCACCACGCCGGTCGTCGCGCCGGTCGTCGCGGCGGTCATCGCGCCGGTCGTCCCGACGGAACGCCGGCCGGTCGCCGTCGCGGCGGGGACCGCGGTCCCGGTCGTCCCGACGGGGCGCCCCGGACCGGTCGTCCCGACGGAACGGAGGACGCCCACCCCGGTCGCCCTCCCGCCGGTCGTCACGCCGGCCATGACCACCACTGCGGTCGTCGTCACGCCGGTCGTCCCGACGGAACCCGGGACGGTCGTCCCTGCGGTACGCCGGACGGTCGTCGCGGCGGTCATCGCGCCGGAACGCGGGACGGTCGTCGCGGCGGTCGTCCCGACGGAACCCACCCCGGTCGTCCCCACGCCGCTCGCCACCCCGGCGGTCCTCACCACGGCGGTCGTCGCGGCGGTCGTCACGCCGACCGTAGCCACCGCGCCCGCTGTCGTCACGCGAGTCGCGGGTGTCGCGGCGCGGACCTCCTCGGAACCCGCCCCGGTCACCACTGTCCCGGCGGCGCTGCTCGCGCTCCGGTCGCTCGTCGGGAGAGTTGGTGGGCATGGGAAACTCCTGTCTTCGGTACCGCAGTCATTCTCACGTGTCGGGTACCCGACACGTTCAGGTGAAAAAATCCAAGAACCAAACCGGAAAACCGGGAAAACAAAAAAGGACCTCTGGTCCCAGCATGTCGCTGGGACCAGAGGTCCTCCAAAGATTGTTCGGCGGTGTCCTACTCTCCCACAGGGTCCCCCCTGCAGTACCATCGGCGCTGTAAGGCTTAGCTTCCGGGTTCGGAATGTAACCGGGCGTTTCCCCTACGCTATGACCACCGAAACCCTAATGGTTTCGAGCGAACAAGCACACTTTTCAATTGAAAGTAGCGTTCAGCTCTCTGCCGACAACTGTTCGTTGTCTCAGAACTGACACAGTGGACGCGAGCAACTGAGGACAAGCCCTCGGCCTATTAGTACCGGTCACCTCCACCAGTTACCTGGCTTCCAGATCCGGCCTATCAACCCAGTCGTCTACTGGGAGCCTTACCCCATCAAGTGGGTGGGAGTCCTCATCTCGAAGCAGGCTTCCCGCTTAGATGCTTTCAGCGGTTATCCCTCCCGAACGTAGCCAACCAGCCATGCCCTTGGCAGAACAACTGGCACACCAGAGGTTCGTCCGTCCCGGTCCTCTCGTACTAGGGACAGCCCTTCTCAAGACTCCTACGCGCGCAGCGGATAGGGACCGAACTGTCTCACGACGTTCTAAACCCAGCTCGCGTACCGCTTTAATGGGCGAACAGCCCAACCCTTGGGACCGACTCCAGCCCCAGGATGCGACGAGCCGACATCGAGGTGCCAAACCATCCCGTCGATATGGACTCTTGGGGAAGATCAGCCTGTTATCCCCGGGGTACCTTTTATCCGTTGAGCGACGGCGCTTCCACAAGCCACCGCCGGATCACTAGTCCCGACTTTCGTCCCTGCTCGACCCGTCGGTCTCACAGTCAAGCTCCCTTGTGCACTTACACTCACCACCTGATTACCAACCAGGCTGAGGGAACCTTTGGGCGCCTCCGTTACCCTTTAGGAGGCAACCGCCCCAGTTAAACTACCCATCAGACACTGTCCCTGATCCGGATCACGGACCCAGGTTAGACATCCAGCACGACCAGACTGGTATTTCAACGACGACTCCACCCGAACTGGCGTCCGAGCTTCACAGTCTCCCAGCTATCCTACACAAGCCGAACCGAACACCAATATCAAACTGTAGTAAAGGTCCCGGGGTCTTTCCGTCCTGCTGCGCGAAACGAGCATCTTTACTCGTAGTGCAATTTCACCGGGCCTATGGTTGAGACAGTCGAGAAGTCGTTACGCCATTCGTGCAGGTCGGAACTTACCCGACAAGGAATTTCGCTACCTTAGGATGGTTATAGTTACCACCGCCGTTTACTGGCGCTTAAGTTCTCAGCTTCGCCACCCCGAAGAGTGACTAACCGGTCCCCTTAACGTTCCAGCACCGGGCAGGCGTCAGTCCGTATACATCGCCTTACGGCTTCGCACGGACCTGTGTTTTTAGTAAACAGTCGCTTCTCGCTGGTCTCTGCGGCCACACCCAGCTCACCGTGCAAGACGGCTCACCAGACATGGCCCCCCTTCTCCCGAAGTTACGGGGGCATTTTGCCGAGTTCCTTAACCATAGTTCACCCGAACGCCTCGGTATTCTCTACCAGACCACCTGAGTCGGTTTAGGGTACGGGCCGCCATGAAACTCGCTAGAGGCTTTTCTCGACAGCATAGGATCATCCACTTCACCACAATCGGCTCGGCATCAGGTCTCAGCCTTGATGAACGGCGGATTTACCTACCGTCCGGCCTACACCCTTACCCCGGGACAACCACCGCCCGGGATGGACTACCTTCCTGCGTCACCCCATCACTCACCTACTAACCGCTTGGGCCGGCGGCTCCACCACTCCGAGATTGTCCGAAGACGCACCCGGCGGTTTCACGGCCTTAGCATCACGATGCTCGATGTTTGACGCTTCACAGCGGGTACCGGAATATCAACCGGTTATCCATCGACTACGCCTGTCGGCCTCGCCTTAGGTCCCGACTTACCCTGGGCAGATCAGCTTGACCCAGGAACCCTTAGTCAATCGGCGCACACGTTTCCCACGTGTGAATCGCTACTCATGCCTGCATTCTCACTCGTCAACCGTCCACAACTCGCTTACGCGGCTGCTTCACCCGGCAGACGACGCTCCCCTACCCATCCATACGGGCGTTGGCCCTCATGTATGAATGACACGACTTCGGCGGTACGCTTGAGCCCCGCTACATTGTCGGCGCGGAATCACTAGACCAGTGAGCTATTACGCACTCTTTCAAGGGTGGCTGCTTCTAAGCCAACCTCCTGGTTGTCTCTGCGACTCCACATCCTTTCCCACTTAGCGTACGCTTAGGGGCCTTAGTCGATGCTCTGGGCTGTTTCCCTCTCGACCATGGAGCTTATCCCCCACAGTCTCACTGCCGCGCTCTCACTTACCGGCATTCGGAGTTTGGCTAAGGTCAGTAACCCGGTAGGGCCCATCGCCTATCCAGTGCTCTACCTCCGGCAAGAAACACACGACGCTGCACCTAAATGCATTTCGGGGAGAACCAGCTATCACGGAGTTTGATTGGCCTTTCACCCCTAACCACAGGTCATCCCCCAGGTTTTCAACCCTGGTGGGTTCGGTCCTCCACGACCTCTTACAGCCGCTTCAACCTGCCCATGGCTAGATCACTCCGCTTCGGGTCTTGAGCGTGCTACTCAAACGCCCTGTTCGGACTCGCTTTCGCTACGGCTACCCCACCCGGGTTAACCTCGCAACACACCGCAAACTCGCAGGCTCATTCTTCAAAAGGCACGCAGTCACGAGAACAAGGCAAGCCTTGCTCCGACGCTCCCACGGCTTGTAGGCACACGGTTTCAGGTACTATTTCACTCCGCTCCCGCGGTACTTTTCACCATTCCCTCACGGTACTATCCGCTATCGGTCACCAGGGAATATTTAGGCTTAGCGGGTGGTCCCGCCAGATTCACACGGGATTTCTCGGGCCCCGTGCTACTTGGGTGTCTCTCAAACGAGCCGCTGATGTTTCGACTACGGGGGTCTTACCCTCTACGCCGGACCTTTCGCATGTCCTTCGCCTACATCAACGGTTTCTGACTCGTCTCACGGCCGGCAGACCGTAAAAGAGAGATCCCACAACCCCGCACACGCAACCCCTGCCGGGTCTCACACGCATACGGTTTGGCCTCATCCGGTTTCGCTCGCCACTACTCCCGGAATCACGGTTGTTTTCTCTTCCTGCGGGTACTGAGATGTTTCACTTCCCCGCGTTCCCTCCACACTGCCTATGTGTTCAGCAGCGGGTGACAGCCCATGACGACTGCCGGGTTTCCCCATTCGGAAACCCCCGGATCAAAGCCTGGTTGACGACTCCCCGGGGACTATCGTGGCCTCCCACGTCCTTCATCGGTTCCTGGTGCCAAGGCATCCACCGTGCGCCCTTAAAAACTTGGCCACAGATGCTCGCGTCCACTGTGCAGTTCTCAAACAACGACCAACCACCCACCACCCCACCCCGACAGGGGCGAGTTCACTGGGGCCGGCATCCCGAAGACCCAGCCTCACGGCCATGCCCTCAGACACCCAACAGCGTGCCCGACACGATCAGCCGACCAGATCAGCGTTCCACGCCTCCCGAAGGAAGCAGTACTAGCGCCTGGCCCGTCCTGGACCGTGCCGAGTAGTCAACGTTCCACCCATGAGCAACCAGCATCGGACATTCGCCGATGTACTGGCCTCTGGACTGCCGAAACAGCCTAGAAGTGCTCCTTAGAAAGGAGGTGATCCAGCCGCACCTTCCGGTACGGCTACCTTGTTACGACTTCGTCCCAATCGCCAGTCCCACCTTCGACCGCTCCCTCCCTTGCGGGTTGGGCCACGGGCTTCGGGTGTTACCGACTTTCGTGACGTGACGGGCGGTGTGTACAAGGCCCGGGAACGTATTCACCGCAGCAATGCTGATCTGCGATTACTAGCGACTCCGACTTCATGGGGTCGAGTTGCAGACCCCAATCCGAACTGAGACCGGCTTTTTGAGATTCGCTCCACCTCACGGTATCGCAGCTCATTGTACCGGCCATTGTAGCACGTGTGCAGCCCAAGACATAAGGGGCATGATGACTTGACGTCGTCCCCACCTTCCTCCGAGTTGACCCCGGCGGTCTCCCGTGAGTCCCCAACCTCCGAAGAGTTGCTGGCAACACGGGACAAGGGTTGCGCTCGTTGCGGGACTTAACCCAACATCTCACGACACGAGCTGACGACAGCCATGCACCACCTGTACACCGACCACAAGGGGGGCACTATCTCTAATGCTTTCCGGTGTATGTCAAGCCTTGGTAAGGTTCTTCGCGTTGCGTCGAATTAAGCCACATGCTCCGCCGCTTGTGCGGGCCCCCGTCAATTCCTTTGAGTTTTAGCCTTGCGGCCGTACTCCCCAGGCGGGGCACTTAATGCGTTAGCTGCGGCACGGACAACGTGGAATGTTGCCCACACCTAGTGCCCACCGTTTACGGCGTGGACTACCAGGGTATCTAATCCTGTTCGCTCCCCACGCTTTCGCTCCTCAGCGTCAGTATCGGCCCAGAGATCCGCCTTCGCCACCGGTGTTCCTCCTGATATCTGCGCATTTCACCGCTACACCAGGAATTCCGATCTCCCCTACCGAACTCTAGCCTGCCCGTATCGACTGCAGACCCGGGGTTAAGCCCCGGGCTTTCACAACCGACGTGACAAGCCGCCTACGAGCTCTTTACGCCCAATAATTCCGGACAACGCTTGCGCCCTACGTATTACCGCGGCTGCTGGCACGTAGTTAGCCGGCGCTTCTTCTGCAGGTACCGTCACTTTCGCTTCTTCCCTGCTGAAAGAGGTTTACAACCCGAAGGCCGTCATCCCTCACGCGGCGTCGCTGCATCAGGCTTTCGCCCATTGTGCAATATTCCCCACTGCTGCCTCCCGTAGGAGTCTGGGCCGTGTCTCAGTCCCAGTGTGGCCGGTCGCCCTCTCAGGCCGGCTACCCGTCGTCGCCTTGGTGAGCCATTACCTCACCAACAAGCTGATAGGCCGCGGGCTCATCCTGCACCGCCGGAGCTTTCCACCACCCGACCATGCGGTCAGTGGTTGTATCCGGTATTAGACCCCGTTTCCAGGGCTTGTCCCAGAGTGCAGGGCAGATTGCCCACGTGTTACTCACCCGTTCGCCACTAATCCCCACCGAAGTGGTTCATCGTTCGACTTGCATGTGTTAAGCACGCCGCCAGCGTTCGTCCTGAGCCAGGATCAAACTCTCCGTGAATGCTTCCGGGTAATCCCGGTAACACACACGAGAGCGGAACAGCCGGGCGGAATGAGCCCAGCCGTTCACAGCGTCCTCGCTGTGTTTTCTTCAAAGGAACCTCGCCCCAGCAGATGCTGGAGACGGGGTATCAACATATCTGGCGTTGACTTTTGGCACGCTGTTGAGTTCTCAAGGAACGGACGCTTCCTTCGTACTCACCCGAGAGACTCTCTCAGGCTTTCCTTTGGGCGCTTCCCTTCGGTCTTGCGTTTCCGACTCTATCAGACGTTTTCACTGTCCGATTCCCGGCCGGCGGGATTCTGATTGTCTCCGAACTCGGCCTTCGCCGCGCCTTTCGACATTCACCACGTTAACCGATTCCCCGCGCAGCTCATAATCGAGCTCCGCGAAAGCGAATTCGGACATGAAGACACGCCGATTCCGCCCTCTGTGAGGGAGGTAGTGAGTGGTGTGGTTGGCCGCTTCCGGCTGCAGGCTGAACGCCGTACCCGGTTCAAGCGGCTCGGACTACACTACGCATCCCCGATCCGCGAGTCAACTTCGTCGGCGCCTGGGCGCGTGGGCCCGGTAGGGGCTCACCGTCGGATCGTCCGCGACCCAGAACCGCCAGGGGTGCACGCCGCCCTCTCCGGCGACTCCCGTGCGCGGGCCACTGCGCACCAGGGCGGGGTCGACCGGGGCGCCCTCCAGCACCGTCAGTGGCTGATCCCCCGTCGTGCAGGCGTCGACGCCGTCCAGGCTGCGGTCCACGTCCAGGGCGGTGGCGAGGCGCGCGGGCCCCTTGGCCAGTTCCCGGTCGTTGCATGCCGAGGCACGGCGTTTGCGGGCGAGTTCGGCGCCCTCCACGATCTCGCCGGCCCGCAGGAGCACCCCGGACGCCCGCCCCTCGGGGCCGCAGACCAGGTTCATGCAGTGCCACATGCCATAGGTGAAGTAGACATACACATGGCCGGGGGGACCGAACATCACGCCGTTGCGGGCCGTGGGGCCGCGGTAGGCGTGCGAGCCCGGGTCGTTGGGGCCGTCGTACGCCTCGACCTCCGTGAGGCGCAGGGCGATCGGGCCGTCGGGGGTGGTGCGGAGGACGACGCGGCCCAGGAGGTCGGGCGCGACCTCCAGTACGGGCCGGTCGAAGAACGCCCTCGGCAGGGGCGTACGGTCGGGCGTCGCGATCATGTCGTACGAGCGTAGTCCAGGCGGCCGGTGGTGCGTCGGGGACGGGGACGGGCCGTGGGCTGGTCAGCGCGTGCCGTGCCTTGGGAGGGTGGGGTCGCGGAACCGGCCGTGGTCGGATCGCGTATGTAGGGAGCGGGAGCCGCCGTGTAGGGCGGCCTGGAGAGGGAGAGACATGGCGTTCAAGAAGCTGCTCGCGAGCCTGGGGGCCGGCGGTGCTTCGGTCGAGACCGTGCTGACCGAGGAGAACGTGGTTCCGGGTGGCGTCGTCCAGGGCGAGGTGCGGATCCAGGGTGGTTCCGTCGACCAGCAGATCGAGGGGCTGTCGGTCGGACTCCAGGCCAAGGTCGAGGTGGAGAGCGGCGACCAGGAGTACAAGCAGAACATCGAGTTCGCCACGCAGCGGCTGGGCGGGGCCTTCGAGCTGAAGGCGGGCGCGGTGCACGCGGTGCCGTTCGGGCTGGAGATCCCCTGGGAGACGCCGGTCACGATGATCGACGGGCAGTCGCTGCGCGGTATGCAGATCGGGGTGCGCACCGAGCTGCAGATCGCCCGGGCCGTCGACTCCGGCGACCTGGACCCGGTCAACGTGCACCCGCTGCCGGCGCAGAAGGCGATCCTGGACGCGTTCATCCAGCTCGGCTTCCGTTTCAAGGACGCGGACATGGAGCGCGGGCACATCCGGGGCACTCGGCAGCGGCTGCCGTTCTACCAGGAGATCGAGTTCTACCCGCCGCAGCAGTACCGGGGCCTCAACCAGGTGGAGTTGAGCTTCGTCGCGGACGACCACGAGATGGACGTCGTGCTCGAGATGGACAAGAAGCCGGGACTGTTCAGCGAGGGCAGTGACACCTACCGGGCGTTCCGGGTGGGGCTGCACGACTTCCACACCACCGACTGGTCGGCGTACCTCCACCAGTGGGTGTCCGAGGTCGGCAGCAAGCGCAACTGGTTCTAGGGTTCTAGGCTCGGAGGGCGGGATTCCGCGGTCGTGCGCGCGGGCGCGCGGCCGGCGGGCCGATACCGGCCGCTTCCGATCCCGCGCCCGACCTGTCCCGACCGATCTGGAGGTACCGAGGTGTCCGAGGGCAAGAGGCCGCCGCTCCCGCACGATTTCCATCCGCCCGTGCCGTCGTTCACGGTGACGAGCGAGGACGTCGAGCCGGGCTCCGCGTTGAAGGAGGCTCAGGTGCAGGCCGCGGGGAACACCTCGCCGCAGCTGCGCTGGGAGGGCTTCCCGGCGGAGACCAAGAGCTTCGCCGTGACGTGCTACGACCCGGACGCCCCCACGGGCAGCGGGTTCTGGCACTGGGTCCTGTTCGACGTTCCCGCCTCGGTCACCGAGCTGCCGGCGGGTGCGGGCGGCGGCACCTTCGAGGGGCTGCCCGAGGGCGCGGTGCACGCGCGCAACGACTACGGGAGCCGGGACTTCGGCGGGGCCGCACCGCCGCCCGGGGACGGGCCGCACCGCTATGTGTTCACGGTGTACGCCGTGGACCAGGAGAAACTGGGCCCGGACGCGGACGCCTCGCCCGCCGTCGTCGGCTTCAACCTGCGCTTCCACACGCTGGCGCGGGCCCAGTTGATCGGTGAGTACGAGGTGCCCGGCGAGAGCTGAGCCTGCCCCTCGCCGCCGGTCGCGTTCCGCGCGTCCCCGTGTCACTCGTTCAAGGCACGTTTGCCCGCCCCTGGTCTTGGAATTGATCAGGGGCGGGCACTTTTTTATTGCGTTGTCCATCTCGTCGTGCCCGGCCAGAGTTGATCCAGCCCGCCAGGGGGGTGGGCCGGAGCGCACAGGAGGTGGGCAGGATGCGTGACACGCTGGTACTGAACGCGAGTTTCGAGCCGCTGTCGACGGTGACCCTGAACCGGGCCGTCGTTCTGGTGCTGCAGGCCAAGGCCGTCGTCGAGCAGGCCCACCCCGGACTGCGCATGCGGGGCGCGCTGGTGGACATACCGGCGCCCCGGGTGATCAGGCTGTGCAGGTACGTGCGGGTGCCGTTCCGAAGACAAGCCCCGTGGTCGCGGAGGGGGGTGCTGGTCCGGGACCGGCACCGGTGCGCGTACTGCGGGGGACGCGCGACGACCGTGGACCACGTCGTGCCGAGGTCGCGGGGTGGTGGGGACACCTGGCTGAACACGGTGGCCTCGTGCGCCGAGGACAATCACCGCAAGGCGGACCGGACGCCCGAGCAGGCGGGCATGCCCCTGCTGACGCGGCCGTTCGAGCCGACGCCGGCGGACGCGATGCTGCTGGCGCTGGGGCAGGACGACGTCGAGGCCCTGCCGGAGTGGCTGTCGCCGACCGCGGCGTGAGAACCGCCCTCGTACGGGGGCGGCTTCGCCCGGTGGTTCCCCGTGCCACCTCGGGAGGGGCACGGGGAGGCGCGTCCTCGGTCAGTCGATCGGCGGGCGTTCGCGCCGGTCGTCCTGGGAGGAACGGGGGGCGGGCGGGGTCGCGTTGCCGTTGGGGGCGCCGGGCGGGGAGCCGAAGTTGCCGAAGGCGCCGGACAGGCCCTTGAGGGCGTCGCCGATCTCGCTGGGGACGATCCAGAGCTTGTTGGCGTCGCCCTCGGCGATCTTCGGCAGCATCTGCAGGTACTGGTAGGAGAGCAGCTTCTGGTCGGGGTCTCCGGCGTGGATGGACTCGAAGACCGTCCGGATCGCCTGGGCCTCGCCCTCGGCGCGCAGGGCGGCGGCCTTGGCCTCACCCTCGGCGCGCAGGATGGCCGACTGCTTCTCGCCCTCCGCGGTGAGGATCTGGGACTGGCGGATGCCCTCGGCGGTGAGGATCGCGGCGCGCTTGTCACGGTCGGCGCGCATCTGCTTCTCCATCGAGTCCTGGATGGAGGTCGGCGGCTCGATGGCCTTGAGTTCGACGCGGTTGACGCGGATGCCCCACTTGCCGGTGGCCTCGTCGAGGACACCGCGCAGGGCCGCGTTGATCTCCTCGCGGGAGGTGAGCGTGCGCTCCAGGTCCATGCCGCCGATGATGTTGCGCAGCGTGGTGACGGTGAGCTGCTCGATCGCCTGGATGTAGCTGGCCACTTCGTAGGTGGCGGCGCGGGCGTCGGTCACCTGGTAGTAGATGACGGTGTCGATGTTGACGACCAGGTTGTCCTGGGTGATCACCGGCTGCGGCGGGAAGGGCACGACCTGTTCGCGCAGGTCGATGCGGTTGCGGATGGAGTCGATGAACGGGACCACGATGTTGAGGCCGGCGTTCAGTGTGCGTGTGTAGCGGCCGAAACGCTCGACGATGGCCGCGCTCGCCTGCGGGATGACCTGAATCGTCTTGATCAGGGCGATGAAGACCAACACCACCAGAATGATCAGGACGATGATGACCGGTTCCATCGTCGTTCCCCGTACCCTTCTCCGCCTCGGCTCTTACGGCAGATCTTATGGTTGTCGAAGATCTTGCTGGTCGAGTCTGACAGACCGTCGCCCGTGCCGGGGCCGTTCCGTCGAGTTGCGTCGTCCGAGGTCACATGATGATCGCCGTGGCTCCCTCGATGTCGACGACGTCCACGGACTGGCCGACGTCGTAGGCCTGTCCGGAGTCGAGTGCGCGGGCGGACCAGATCTCGCCGGCGAGTTTGATCCGCCCGCCCTCGCCGCCGTCGACCCGTTCGAGGACGACGGCCTGTCTGCCCTTCAGGGCGTCGATGCCGGTCGCGTGCTCGGGCCGTTGCCTGGCGTGCCGGTTGGCGAGGGGCCGGACCACGGCGATGAGGGCCACCGAGACGAGGACGAAGACCAGGACCTGGGCCACGATGCCGCCGCCGATGCCCGCGGTGACCGCCGCGGCGACCGCGCCGACGGCGAGCATGCCGAATTCGGGCATCGCGGTGACGACGAGGGGGATTCCGAGCGCGGCCGCGCCGACGAGCCACCACACCCATGCGTCGATGTCGTTCACAGGGTCAATGGTAGGTCCGCGCCCGGCACTCGGACAGGGCGCGGTTCGGCCCACCACGGGTCTCCCGCACGGCGGTTGGGCCGTGCGCCGGCCGGAGGGGCGGCCGGGGAGCACGGGGCGGTTCAGGACATGGGCAGACCGCGCGCGGTCCAGCGGTCGCCGGACTGCTCGACGACGAGCGGGAGACCGAAGCAGAGGGAGAGGTTGCGGGAGGTGAGTTCGAGCTCCAGGGGACCGGCGGCGAGCACCTTGCCCTGACGGATCATCAGGACGTGGGTGAAGCCGGGGGCGATCTCCTCGACGTGGTGGGTGACCATGATCATGGAGGGGGCGATCGGGTCGCGGGCGAGCCGGCCGAGGCGGCGGACGAGGTCCTCGCGGCCGCCGAGGTCGAGGCCGGCGGCGGGCTCGTCGAGGAGGAGCAGCTCGGGGTCGGTCATCAGGGCGCGGGCGATGAGGGTGCGCTTGCGCTCGCCCTCGGAGAGGGTGCCGAAGCGCCGCTCGAGGTAGTCGCTCATGCCGAGGCGGTCGAGGAAGGCGCGGGCGCGCTGCTCGTCGATGTCCTCGTACTCCTCCTGCCAGCCGGCCGTCATGCCGTACGCGGCGGTCAGCACGGTCTGCAGGACCGTCTGGCGCTTGGGGAGCTTCTCGGCGAGCGCGATGCCGGCCACGCCGATGCGGGGGCGGAGCTCGAAGACGTCGGTGCCGGGGCGGCCGAGGGTCTCGCCGAGGATGCTGGCGGTGCCCTTGCTGGGGAAGAGGTAGCTGGAGGCGACGTTGAGGAGGGTGGTCTTGCCGGCCCCGTTGGGGCCGAGGATGACCCAGCGCTCGCCCTCCTTGACCGACCAGGAGACCTGGTCCACGAGGGCCCGGCCCTCGCGGACCACGGATACGTCCTGAAGTTCCAGAACCTCGCTCATGAGCGCGTTGTCTCCCCATTGCAGTGTCGGCCGGTCGCGACTGTCGCCCACGCCGGGCGCGCACCGGTCGGCGCGGCCCGCCGCGCCTGTGGGCGCAGTCCTCCAAGAAATCTACGCCACTGGTCGGCCGGGCTGTTCCATCGGTCCGGTCCTTAGGGTGGGGGGATGCTCACGGAACCACGTTCAGGCCGGTTGGCCGCATGGGGAAATGCCCTTCTCGCCGGAATCGCGTCGCCGGACGACGCGGTGTCGGCGGTCGTCGGAGAGGACGCCGTGCACCGGGTGGAGGGGCTGCCGGGCGAGTCCGGCCCCGTCGGGCTGTCGCTGGCGCTGGGGCGGCTGCGGGCGCTCGGGGTGACCGGGCTGCGGGTGGCGCTGCCGGTGCCGGGGCATCCGCTGGGGCTGAGCGGGCCGCCGGAGTTCAACGCGCGGGCACTGGAGGTGGAGGAGGCCGTGGTGTGCCACGGGGCCGCGTTCGGGCTGGTGCCGGAGGTGCGCGAGGCCGGACCCGCGGGCGATGTGCACGTCGAGGTGCTCTGGCGCTGTCTGCCGGTGCGGGAGGCGCCGCCGGCCGACGTGCCCTCGCTCGGGGAGGCGGAGCGGGAGCTGGCGGAGGCGCTGCGGGAGGCGACCGAGGCGTTGTCGCGGCTGGACGTGGCCGGTTCGGGCCCGGTCGCGGAGGCCGCGGTGGACGCGTACCGGGCGCGGGTGGAGGGCGGCGACGGTGAGGTGCTGGCGCCGGGGTATCCGCCGCGGGCGGTGCGGGTGCTGGAGCTCGCGCGACGAGTGGGGCTGCTGGTGTCGGTGGCGTACGGCAGCGGGCACGGGGGCGCGGTGAGCGCGTCCGAGATGGCGGCGCGCGGGGAGGCGTTGCGGCCGGTGGAGCGGACGGCGCGGCGGGCGCGGGTGGCGGCGTACAACTCCGTGGTGGAGGAGCGGGAGCGGGGGGTGCGCTGAGGGCGCGCGCGGCACCGGGTCCGCCGGGGTGCGTACAGGGGCGCCGGGGGTGCCTGCGCTGCCGAGGCGGACTCGCGCTCCGGCGTAGGTGCTGCCGAGCGTGCCGTGCGTTGGCGTGCCCGGCGTAGGCGCGGTGCGGGAGGTACCGGGCTCGGGCGTAGGTGGGGATGCGGGAGGTGCCGGCGTGCCGTGGCGGATCTCCGTAGGGGTCCGGCGTGCCGTGGCGGGTCTCCGTGGGGTGCCGGCGTGCCGTGGCGGTCCCGCGCTCGGGGACTGAGTGAGGCGCCGGGCGCGGTCGCGGCGGACGCCTGCTCCGGTGTGCGGAGGGGCGCCGGGCGCGGTCGCGGTGGACCCTCGCTCCGGCGTGCGTGGCGAGCCGTACGCCCGCCTGCCCGCCCCGTCGGCCCGGACGTCCGCGGTGCGGGTGTGGCGCCGGCCTCCCGGACGGATCCGGGAGGCCGGGGCGCGAGGCACGTGCGTCCGCCGCGGACGCGGAGTGGTCCGGGCGGGAGGGGCCCCGGGTCCGTGGGGCCCCCGCGGTCTCAGTGGTTGAGGCCGAGGTTGCCGAAGGCCGGGTTCAGGACGCCGATGACGTTCACCGAGTTGCCGACGGCGTTGACGGGGACGTGGACCGGGGCCTGGATCACGTTGCCGGAGCCGACGCCCGGGGATCCGGCGGCCTTGCCGCAGGCGCCGCTGTCGGCGGACGCCATCCCCGCACCCGCGGCGACGAGCCCTCCGGCGACGAGGGTGACGGCGGCGGCCTTCTTCAGGTTCTTCACTTCTCGGTTCTCCTTGCACTCACGGTGCGCCGGGCGCACTCGGTGCGTTCCGCGTGGGTGCCGCGGCGGGCGCCGGGGCACGCAGAGGAGAACGTCCGGGACCGACGAGGGATACGCCGTCCGGGTGATATACACCCGACAGTATGAATCTCTTCTCGTAGGGGAACCGCGGGAACCCGGGGCGCGATCGCCCGCCGGACCCCGCCGGCCGTGTCCACGGCTCTGTCTCAGCCGGTCACGCCGTGCCGTACCGCCCACAGTGCCGCCTGGGTGCGGTCGGACAGGTCCAGTTTCATCAGGATGTTCGAGACGTGCGTCTTGACGGTCTTCTCGGAGAGGACGAGTGCGCGGGCGATCTCGCGGTTGGAGCGGCCGTCGGCGATCAGCCCGAGCACCTCCCGCTCCCGCTCGGTGAGCGTCCCGGCCCTCCCCTGGGCCGGGCCGGTGTCGTCCTGGGCGAGCAGCGCGCCCGCCACCTCGGGCTGGAGCAGGACGTGCCCGGCGTGCACGGAGCGGATCGCGCCGGCGAGGGCGTCCGGGTCGATGTCCTTGTAGACGTATCCGGCGGCGCCCGCGCGCAGCGCGGGGACGACCGTGCGCTGTTCGGTGAAGCTGGTGACGACGAGGACGCGCGCGGGGTGGTCCAGTTCGCGGAGCCGACGCAGTGCGTCGATGCCGTCGACGCCCGGCATCTTGACGTCCATGAGGATGACGTCGGGCCGCAGTTCCTCGGCCCGGGCGACGCCCTCGGCGCCGTCGGCCGCCTCGCCGACGACCTCGATGTCGTCCTGCACCTCGAGGAAGGTGCGCAGGCCCCGGCGGACGACCTGGTGGTCGTCGACGAGGAGCACCCTGATCGCGTCAGCCACCGGGGACCTCCATCTCGATCGTGGTGCCCTTGCCGGGCGCGGATTCCACGGTCAGGGTGCCGCCGACGCCGCCGGCCCGGTCCCGCATGGAGACGAGTCCGAGGTGGCGTCCCGCGCGGCGCACCGTCCCGGGGTCGAAGCCCGCGCCGTCGTCGGTGACGCGCAGTACGGCGCCGTGGCCGCGGCGCTCCAGGACGACGTCCACGCGGGTGGCGCCGGAGTGCCGCAGCGCGTTGTGCAGGGCCTCCTGGGCGACGCGCAGGGCGGCCTCCTCCTGCGCGGCGGGCAGGGCGCGCACCGACCGGCCGGTGAAGGTGACGCGGGCGGTGTGGGCGCGGTCGAGGACCTGGACCTGGGTGCGCAGGGTCGCGGCCAGGCCGTCCTCGTCCAGGGCGGCGGGGCGCAGTTCGACGACGGCGGCGCGCAGTTCGTCGGCGGCCTCGGCGGCGAGCGCGGCGACCTGCCGCATCTCGTCCCTGGCGCGTGCGGGGTCGCGGTCGACGAGGGCCGCGGCGGCCTGGGCGGTCAGGCGCAGGGAGAACAGTTTCTGGCTCACGGCGTCGTGCAGTTCGTGGGCGAGGCGGGAGCGTTCCTCGGCGATGGTGAGTTCGCGGCTGCGCTCGTAGAGGCGGGCGTTGGTGAGGGCGATGGCGGCGTGCTGGGCGAGGATGCCGAGGAGTTCCTCGTCCTCCTCGGTGAAGCCGCAGCGGCCGGCGGGGGCGGCGCACCGCTTGTTGGCGAGGAAGAGGGCGCCGATGACCTCGTCGCCGTCGCGGACGGGCAGGCCGAGGAAGTCGGACATCTCGGGGTGGGCGGAGGGCCAGCCCTCGAAGCGGGGGTCGGTGCGGACGTCGGCCAGGCGCTGGGGGGTGGCCTCGCTGAGCATGGCGGCGAGGATGCCGTGCTGGCGCGGGAGCGGGCCGATGGCCTTCCACTGGGCGTCGCTGACGCCGTCCACGACGAACTGGGCGAAGCCGCCGTGGTCGTCGGGGACGCCCAGGGCCGCGTACTCGGCGTCGAGCAGTTCGCGGGCGGAGGCGACGATCGTCTTCAGGACGTCGCGCACCTCCAGGTGCCTGCTCATGGCCAGCAGCGCGGAACTCACCGCGGCCAGGCCCGACGTGGGTCCGGAACTCATGACCTCACGGTACCGGGGCCGGCGCGGGCGGGGATCGGTCCGGCGGCGGGTGCGGACCGGGACCCGGGACCCGGTCCGGGAGGGCCACGGGACTAGGCCGAAGGGCCCCGCCGGACTGGATCTCCCGTCCGAGGCGGCGGGTCCGGGCGCGTCCCTACGTTGAGGGCGTCGCCGGTCGTCGGCGGCATTCACGAGGGAACGGGACGGACATGCCGGTAGCGATCATCACGGGGGCTTCCAAGGGACTGGGCCGGGCGCTCGCCGGGGCGCTGGCCGCACGCGGCTGGGACCTGGTGCTGGACGCCAGGGATCCGGGGCCGCTGGCCGGGACGGCAGAGGGGCTGGCGGCGCACGGGACCCGGGTGACGGCGCTCCCGGGGGACGTCACGGAGGCCGGGCACCGCACGGAGCTGGTGGAGAGCGCCCGGGAGCTGGGCGGCGGGGGCGTCGATCTGCTGGTGCACAACGCGAGCGCGCTGGGCGCCGAGCCGCTGGTCCCGCTGGCGGCGCTGACGACGGAGGGGCTGCGCCGGGCGCTGGAGGTGAACGTGGTGGCGGCGCACGGCCTGGTGCGCCGGGCGCTGCCGCTGCTGCGGGAGTCGCCGGTGGGCGCGGTGGTCGCCGTCAGTTCGGACGCGGCGGTGGAGGCGTACGGGACGTGGGGCGGCTACGGGGCCTCGAAGGCGGCGCTGGACCATCTGGCGGCGGTGCTGGGCGTGGAGGAGCCGGGGCTGCGGGTGTGGGCGGTGGACCCCGGGGACATGGCGACGGACCTGTACGCGGCGGCCGTGCCGGAGGACGAGGAGCCGCGGCCCGCGCCGGAGAGCGTGGTGCCCGCCTTCCTCCGGCTGCTGGACGAACGGCCGCCGAGCGGCCGCTACCGTGCCGAGGGACTGGTGGCGGGGCGATGAGGGCCCTCGCGCGCGGGCGCGCGTGGTCGGTACCGGAGGAGCTGTCGGCGCGGGTGCCGGCGGAACGGCGCGGGCCGGGGCTCGGCCGGGACGCCGTGCGGCTGCTGGTGTCGCGCGGCACGGAGGTGACGCACCACGCGTTTCCGGAGTTGCCGGGGCTGCTGCGCGCCGGGGACCTGCTGCTGGTGAACACCTCCCCCACGCTGGCCGCCGCCGCGGACGGGCGCCTCGGGTCCGACCGTGTGGTCGTGCACTTCTCCACGCGGGGCGAGGACGGGCGCTGGGCGGTGGAGCTGCGCGCCCCGGACGGGCGGGGCACCACGCGCCCGCGGGCGGGCGGTCCGGCGGGCGCGGTGGTGGAGCTGGCGGAGGGTGTGCGGCTGGTACTGGAGGAGCCGCTCGCCGCGGGGAGCGAGCGGCTGTGGTGGGCCCGGGCCGTCGCATCGGGGGCACGGGACGGGCGCGTGCGGGGCGGGAACGCGCTGGGCGGGGGTCCGCACGACGGGGGCGCGCACGACGGAGATGCGACCGGCGCGGACGCGACCGGCACGGACGCACGGGACGGGGGCGCTGCGGACGCGGACGCACGGGACGGGGGCGCTGCGGGCCGTGTCGTGCGCCCCTCGGAGGTTGTGGACGTGCCCGGGCTGCTGCGGCGGCACGGGCGGCCCATCCGGTACGCGTACACGGAGCGGGACCAGCCGCTCTCGGCGTACCAGACGGTGTTCGCGCTGCCGGGCGCCGACGGGGCGGGCAGCGCGGAGATGCCGAGCGCGGCACGGCCCTTCACCCCGCGGCTGGTGGCGGAGCTGGTGAGCCGGGGCGTGCAGTTCGCGCCCCTGACGCTGCACACCGGGGTGGCCTCGGCGGAGGCGCACGAGCCGCCGTACCCGGAGGGGTTCGCCGTGCCGGAGGCCTCGGCACGGCTGGTCAACGCCGCCCGAGCGGGGGGCGGGCGGGTGGTCGCGGTGGGGACGACGGCGGTGCGGGCGGTGGAGTCCGCCGCCGGGGCCGACGGGATCGTACGGGCGTGTGCCGGATGGACGGACCTGGTGGTGACTCCCGGCCGGGGGGTGCGGGTGGTGGACGGGCTGCTGACCGGGCTGCACGAGCCGGAGGCCTCGCATCTGCTGATGCTGGAGGCGGTGGCCGGGCGGGAGGCGGTCGAGCGGGGGTACGAGGAGGCGCTCGCGGGACGCTACCTGTGGCACGAGTTCGGGGACGTGCACCTCCTGCTGCGGTAGGGCAGTCGGGAGGCGGAGCACCGGCCACGGGGCGTGCTCACGCAGTGCATTGCTCACGCAACCAACTGTGAGAGAGACGTGGAGCCCGTGTGAGCCCGCGCATAGGGCGCACATCACGTACGAAGCGGATTAGGAGGCAGGGAAAGGGCGCGTGAGCGGGGCGGATCGGGCGATCTGTCCCGTTTTGCCGTTCCTGTGTCCACTACCGGGGATCGTACGTCACACCTTTGCCTGGCGTTTTTGCGGCCGCTAAGAATTGCATCCGTCGCTCGGCGCCGCATGTACTACCCGCGGCGTCCGGACCGGAAACATCCCGTTGTCCGTCCCGGCCCGGGAGCGACCTCCGCGCTATTCGAAGAGGTCCTACCACCCATGCCCAAGTACACCGCCTTGCTTCGCGGCCGCGCCCTGGCCACGTCCCATCGCGCCGGCATCGCCGGTGTCGCCGCGCTCGGTGCAGCCGCCCTCGCGATATCCGCCGCTCCGAGCAGCGCGCAGTCCACCCCGAGCCACGAGGCAGCCGCCTCCGCCGCTCCGGTGAAGTACAGCACCCAGCGCATCGAGGGCGTCAAGGTGCAGGTGACCGACCAGATGGCGGGCCAGCAGCTCAAGGCCGAGGCCATCGCCGCGAAGAAGCAGGCCGCCGACGACGCGGCCGCCAAGAAGCGGGAGGCCGCCGAGGGCGGCGGCAAGGCCGCGCACAAGGCCCAGGAGAAGAAGGCGGCCGCCGAGGCCGGGAAGAGCCGCGGCGGCGACCGCTCCGCGAGCCGCTCGGCGCACCGCCCCGCGGCCCCCGCCCACAAGTCCTACGCGAACAACCTGGACGGCTGGATCCGGGAGTCGCTGGACATCATGGACAAGCACGACATCCCGGGCTCGTACAGCGGCCTGCACCGCAACATCATGCGGGAGTCCTCTGGCAACCCGCACGCCATCAACGACTGGGACATCAACGCGATCAACGGCATCCCCTCGAAGGGGCTGCTGCAGGTCATCCCGCCGACCTTCAAGACGTACCACGTGCCCGGAACCTCGTGGAACATCTACGACCCGGTCGCCAACATCACGGCCGCCTGCAACTACGCGGCGCACCGCTACGGCTCGATGGACAACGTCGACAGCGCGTACTGAGGCGGCCCGGACCCCCGTCCCACGCGGAAAGGGCGGCACCCCCGAGAGGGTGCCGCCCTTCGCCGTGCGCGCGGGGCCGGGCGCGCTCAGAGCGCCGTCACTTGCGCATGACCTCCGGCTCGTGGCGCCGCAGGAAGCGGGCCACGAAGAAGCCGCAGATCACGCCGAGGACGATCAGCGCGGCCATGTCCAGGCCCCAGGCGGAGGCCGTGTGGTTCCACAGCGGGTCGGTGCTGCCCGGGTCGTCGGTGTTGGGCGCGATGTTGTTGAAGTCCAGCGTCGTGCCGGCGGCGGCGACCGCCCAGCGGGACGGCATCAGGTACGAGAACTCGTTGACGCCGACCGTGCCGTGCAGCGTGAACAGGCAGCCGGTGAACACCACCTGGACGATGGCGAACATGACCAGCAGCGGCATGGTCTTCTCGGCGGTCTTCACCAGCGAGGAGATGACCAGGCCGAACATCATCGACGCGAAGCCGAGCGCCATGATCGGCAGGCACAGCTCGAACAGTGTGTTGCTCTTGAGGATGAGCCCCTCTCCGGGGATCTCCCGGCTGGAGAAGCCGATCACTCCGACCAGCAGGCCCTGCAGCACCGTGACGGCGCCGAGGACGACCACCTTCGACATCAGGTACGCCGACCGGGACAGCCCCGTCGCCCGTTCCCGTTCGTAGATGACCCGTTCCTTGATCAGCTCCCGGACGGAGTTCGCGGCGCCCGCGAAACAGGCGCCGACGGCGAGGATCAGCAGGACCGTGGTCGCCGTGCCGTTCGGGAAGGGCACGCCGGTCTGCGGATTGACCCGGTTGACCAGCAGGCCCTTGTCCGCGTCGATCAGCAGGCTGACCGCGCCGAGCACCGCGGGCAGGATCACCGTCAGCGCGAGGAAGCCCTTGTCGGAGGCGATGACCGAGACGTAGCGCCGGATCAGGGTGATGAGCTGGGAGGTCCAGCCCTGCGGCTTGGGCGGCCGGATCGCCTGCGGCGGCGGCATGTGCACCGACTGCGGGGCCACCGCGTCGATGTCGGCCGCGTACATCTGGTAGTGCTGCGAGCCCTTCCAGCGGCCCGCCCAGTCGTAGTCGCGGTAGTTCTCGAAGGCGGAGAAGACATCGGCCCAGGAGTCGTAGCCGAAGAAGTTCAGCGCCTCCTCGGGCGGGCCGAAGTAGGCGACCGAACCGCCCGGCGCCATCACCAGGAGCTTGTCGCAGATCGCCAGCTCGGCCACCGAGTGCGTGACGACGAGGACCGTGCGGCCGTCGTCGGCGAGACCGCGCAGCAGCTGCATGACGTCGCGGTCCATGCCCGGGTCCAGGCCGGAGGTCGGCTCGTCCAGGAAGATCAGCGAGGGCTTGGTGAGCAGCTCCAGGGCGACGGAGACGCGCTTGCGCTGGCCGCCGGACAGGGAACTGACCTTCTTGTCCTTGTGGATGTCGAGCTTGAGCTCGCGCAGCACCTCGTCGATGCGCGACTGGCGCTCCTCGCGCGTGGTGTCGGCGGGGAAGCGCAGCTTGGCCGCGTACTTCAGGGCCCGCTTGACCGACAGCTCCTTGTGCAGGATGTCGTCCTGCGGGACGAGGCCGATGCGCTGGCGCAGCTCGGCGAACTGCTTGTACAGGTTCCGGTTGTCGTAGAGGACGTCGCCCTGGTTGGCGGGGCGGTAGCCGGTCAGCGCCTTCAGCAGCGTCGACTTGCCGGAACCGGAGGGGCCGATGACCGCGATCAGCGACTTCTCGGGGACGCCGAAGGAGACGTCCCGCAGGATCTGCTTGCCGCCGTCGACCGTGACGGTCAGGTGCCGCGCGGAGAAGGAGACCTCGCCGGTGTCGACGAACTCCTCGAGCCGGTCGCCGACGACGCGGAACGTCGAGTGGCCGACACCGACGACGTCGGTGGGCCCGAGCTGGACGGAGCCGCCCTTGGGCACCGGAGCGCCGTTGACGTACGTGCCGTTGTGCGAGCCGAGGTCACGGATCTCGAGGCGGCCGTCGGGCGTCGCGTGGAACTCGGCGTGGTTGCGGGAGACCTGGAGGTCGGAGACGACCAGGTCGTTCTCCAGGGCACGGCCGATGCGCATCACGCGGCCCAGCGAGAACTGGTGGAACGTGGTGGGGCTGCGGTCGCCGTAACCGTGCGCCGCCGGCGCGCCGCCCGCCGGTCCGCCCGGATGGGCGGGCGCCGCGGCGGGGCCGTGGTTCTGCTGCTGCGGAATCTGCGGCTGCGGCGGGGCGGGCTGCTGCGCGGGGCCGCCGGGTGCCTGCGGCGCCCAGCCGGGGTCCGCCTGCCGGGCGGCGTACGGCTGTTGCTGGGGCCCCGCCTGCGGGGCGGCGACGGCGGCCTCGGCGGCGGAGAGATTCAGCCGCGGTCCGTCGGTCGCGTTGCCCAGGTTGACGACCGTGCCGGAGGCGAGCTCCACACGGTCCACCCGCTGCCCCCGCGCGAACGTGCCGTTGGTGCTGCCGTGGTCCACCAGCACCCAGCCCCGGCCGTCGAAGGAGACCGTGCCGTGCCGCCAGGAGACCCTGGCGTCGTCGAACACGATGTCACCCTGCGGATCACGGCCAAGGGTGTATGACCTGGACGGGTCGAGCGTCCAGGTCCGTCCATTTGCTTCCAGTACGAGTTCTGGCACTCCATGCCCCACTGAGTTGTCCCCCGAATTTGCCCCCGTCGCGGGGAGTCTAGGGATGTCGAACATCGTGGGGAACTATTTCAGGCGGGCACCCCTGACCGAAAGTCGGGCCGTGCGAAGACCGTGTACGACGGCTTTGGGGGTGTACGTGCCTTTGCCGTCGTCGGGGGTGCAAACCGGTCCGGGCAGTGGTAAACCACGCGAGGGGGACATCCGCCGGGCCGGGCACGTGGCCGGACACCTGACGGTGGGTGCGCCGCGACGCGGAGTACGCGGATCGGGGGATCGGTCATGGGTGCTGTGCCGGCCGGACGGGCCCGTGGGGACGGGTCCTTGGGGGGCGGGTCCGTCAGGGGCGGACCCGCGGGGCGCGGAGGCGGTGTGCCGTGGAAGGACGTGCTGCTGGGCGCGTCGGCGTGCGTCGGCTGGGCGGTCCTCGGGATGGCGTGCACCGCCGCGCTCGGGCTGCGTCTGCTGGAGGCGGACTCGCAGGGCGAACTGGCGCCGATGACCGCCGCGGTGGTCGCGCTCGGCGCGGGCGGGGCGGTCCGGCCCTCCGGTGACATGTCGGTGTGGGGGGTGGAGGGAGCGGAGGCGGCGACCGCGCTGCGGTTCACGCCCCTGGGTGTCGGGCTGGTCGGCGCGCTGCTGCTGTCCTGGTTCTTCCTGCGATCGCTGCGGGCGGCGGGCCGCGCGCCCTCGCCGGGGGAACTCCTCGCGCGGGCGGGCGCGGTGGTCGTGCTGTTCACGGCGGTGATCGGCGGACTCGGCCGGGCGGGACACGAGGTCGTCACGCTCGACGGGAGCGCGCTGGGCCTCGACTCGCTGCCGGGCCTGGGCGCGGGCTCGGGAGGCTCGGGTGGCGGCGGCTCGGGGGCGGGGGACCTGGACATTCCCGGACTCGGTGACCTCGGTGGCCTCGGGGATCTGGGCGGGCTGGGCGGCCTCGGGGATCTCGGCGGCGCGCTGCCGGACCGGCTGGGCGATCTGATGCGCGCGAAGGCCGAGATCGGGTTCACCGTGGACACCGGGCCCACGCTGCTGGGTGCCGCCCTGTGGGCGGCGGGGGTGCTGCTGCTCGCGCTGCTCGCCTCCCGCAGGACCCCGCTGCCGCCCGGCTGGGACGTCCTGCACCGTGTGGTGCGGCCGGCAGTGTCCGCGCTGGTCACGGTGGCTCTGACGGCCGTGACGGCGGGCCTCGCGGCGGCGGCGTACGCGGCGGTCGGCGACCCCCACCCCCGGCGGATCGCGGGCGCCGCCCTGCTGGGCGCGCCCAACGGCGTGTGGATGGGCGTGCCGATCGGTCTGTTCGTCCCGTGGGACGGCGGGGTCACCGGAGTCCTCACGCGCGTCCTGCCCGACCCCGTGGACCGTCTGCTCGGCACCCGGCCCGGTGAGCCCGTCACCCTCGGGCGGCTCGGGGAACTGGACGGGCGGGTGTGGCTCCTGGGGGTGGCGGCGGCACTGATGATGCTGCTGGCCGGGGTGCTGACCGCGGTACGCACGCCGATGCCCCCGCCGGTGCGGACTGGACCGTCGGCCGGAGCGTCGGGTACGGCGTCCGCCGGAGGGGGCGCTGCCGGGGGCGGCCCGGAGGCGGTGGGCCCCGCGGTACGAGGGACGGGTCCGCTCGGTTTCGCGGGGCGCTGCGCACTGCGGCTCGGCATCGCGACGGCGGTGGCACTGCCCCTGCTCGCCTGGTTGACGGAGGTGTCGGTGGACGCCTCGGTGACGGTGCTCGGCGTCCACGTCCTCGGGGCCGGACTGCGGCTGCGCGGACATCTCGGCACGGCGCTGCTGCTGGGCGCGCTGTGGGGCGCGGGGGCTGGCGCGGTGGGGGCCGGGCTGGCGTGGGTGTGCGGGGCCGCGGGGCGCGGGGCGGTGCCGGGGGACGTGGGGGTGCGTGCGCCCGCGGGGGAGGTGGGGACTTGGGAGGCGTCCTCCTCCGGGGCGACCGTGCTGCTCCGGAGGGCCGGGCAGCCCCGGGGGACCGCGCCCGCCCGCGAGGAGGCGGGTCCCTACCGGCCGACCGTGCCCCACCGGGCGCCCGACCCCGGGACCAATCCGTATCTGCGGGTACCGCAGGAAGCGGGGCGCGAGACGGACGAGGGAGCCGGACGCGAGCGGGCGGACGAGCGGGAACCGGAGGACGCGAGGCCCTACCCGGCCGGGGGGCCCGCCGGAGGGGAACCGGAGGACGCGAGGCCGCCGGGGGCCCAGGAACCACGAGCGCCCGGGGTGCACGGGGCGCCCACGGTGATCGCCCCCCTGGTGCCGCCGGGGCCGACCGGGCAGCCGGGTGCGAAGAGGCGGGGGCGGCCGGGGCGGCCGACGGTTCCGCCGCTGCCGGTGACGCCCCCGCCGCCGCCCGGTCGGCCCCCCGGTCCTCCGCCGGAACCCCCGCCGGAGCCGCCCCCGGCACCGCCCCGGGGGCGGCCGGGGCGGGGTTGAGGGGTCCGTCCGCGCAGGCCGCCGGGTCCGGCCGGTGTCCCCCGCCGCTCTGTGTCCGTCAGGCGGACCACGGGGGCGCGGGGAACGGCGTGACGGATACGGTGGAGGCACCATGAGCGCATCGCAGACCACCGACACGCCCACTCTCCTTGTCAAGATCTTCGGCAAGGACCGCCCCGGCATGACGGCCGGGCTGTTCGACACCCTCGCCGCCTACTCCGTCGACGTGGTCGACATCGAGCAGGTCGTCACCCGGGGCCGGATGGTGCTCTGCGCGCTCGTGACGCAGCCCGCCGCCGGCGCGGAGGGGGACCTGCGGGCCACCGTCCACAGCTGGGCGGAATCGATGAAGATGCAGGCGGAGATCATCTCCGGCACGGGCGACAACCGTCCGCGCGGTTCGGGGCGCTCGCTGGTCACGGTGCTCGGCCACCCGCTCACCGCGGAGGCCACGGCCTCGATCGCGGCGTGGATCTCCGGCACGGGCGCCAATATCGACCGCATCTTCCGGCTCGCCAAGTACCCGGTGACCGCCGTGGAGTTCGCGGTCTCCGGTGTGGAGACCGAGCCCCTGCGGACCGCGCTGGCCACCGGGGCCGCGACCCTCGGTGTCGATGTCGCCGTGGTCTCGGCCGGGCTGCACCGGCGGGCACAGCGGCTGGTGGTCATGGACGTGGACTCCACGCTCATCCAGGACGAGGTCATCGAGCTGTTCGCCGCGCACGCGGGCTGCGAGGAGCAGGTCGCCGAGGTGACCGCCGCCGCGATGCGGGGGGAGCTGGACTTCGCGCAGTCGCTGCACGCGCGGGTCGCGCTGCTGAAGGGGCTGGACGCCTCCGTGGTGGACAAGGTGCGCAGCGAGGTCCGGCTGACGCCGGGGGCGCGCACGCTGATCCGGACACTGAAGCGGCTCGGCTACCAGGTCGGGGTGGTCTCCGGCGGTTTCACGCAGGTGACCGACGATCTGCGGGAGCGGCTCGGGCTGGACTTCGCCCAGGCCAACACGCTGGAGATCGTGGACGGCAGGCTCACCGGGCGGGTCACCGGGGAGATAGTCGACCGGGCGGGCAAGGCGAGGCTGCTGCGCCGGTTCGCGGCGGAGGCCGGGGTGCCGCTGGCGCAGACGGTCGCGATCGGCGACGGCGCGAATGATCTGGACATGCTGAACGCGGCGGGGCTGGGCGTCGCGTTCAACGCGAAGCCGGTGGTGCGGCAGGCCGCGCACACGGCGGTGAACTTTCCCTTCCTCGACACCGTGCTGTACCTGCTGGGGATCACACGGGAAGAGGTCGAGGCGGCGGACACGCAGGACGATTCGCTGTAGACGGGGCCGCGGACGAGGGAGCCCGGGACCGCAGGGCTCCCGTCCCGGCACCCGGGCCCCGGAGTGCCGCGCGCGAACCCGGACTCCGGGCGCCCGCGCGGGAAGGACCCGGGGCCGGGCCCGCGGTCACTCCGAGGGGGCCCAGTAGTCGTCGAGGGAGGCGGCGCCGGGCTCCAGCGTCTTCCAGGGGCCGTCGAAGGTGAGGACGGCGAACGCGGAGGTGGGGAAGCCCCGACGGGTCATGCGGTCGCGGGCGCCGGCGTCCGCCCGGCCGGTGAGGACCTCGGCCAGGCCGTGGACGCCCGGGTTGTGGCCGATGAGGACGACAGTGCGGGCGTCCTCGGGGGTCTCGTTGAGCACGGCGACGAGTTCGCCGGGCGAGGCATCGTAGATCCGCTCCTCGTAGACGGTCTTCGGGCGGTGCGGGAGCTCGTGAACGGCGAGCTTCCAGGTCTCCCGGGTGCGTGTCGAGGTGGAGCAGAGGGCCAGGTCGAAGTCGAAGCCCGAGTCGGCCAGTCTGCGGCCGGCGACGGGGGCGTCCTTGCGTCCCCGTTCGGCGAGCGGGCGCTCGTGGTCGGCTACCTGCGGCCAGTCGGCCTTCGCATGACGGAGGAGGACGATCCTGCGGGGTTCTGCGACGCTCATGTGTCCCAGCTTCGCACGAAACAGGCCGATGGGCTCAGGGAGTTGGCCGAGGACCTACGGGTGCTCGATCAGCTGCACGGCGTGTTCGACCACGCGGGCGAGCCCGGTGTCCGCTCCGGCCGCCCCCGTGTGGGCGGGGTTGAGTATGAGGGCCAGAAGCGCGAGGAAGGCCGCGACGGGCAGGGCCAGCGCCCACCAGGGAAGCCGGATGTCGACGCCGCCCCCGGACACGGACGCCGCCACCGGGGCCGAGGCCACCGGGGTCGAGGCCACCGAGGACGCGGACGAGGACGCCGGGGAGCGGGGCGGGGTGTGCGTGCGGGCCGGCATGACGCCTCCAGGGTCTCCGTGTCCTCGTGATCCGCCGTACGCGGTCATAGTTCGAAGGTACGGAGTCGGGGCTCCCCGGCCCATCCGGTGATCCACCCACTTGACCCTGACACTCGCCCCCTAGGGGACAGGGGGGCCAGCCCCACCCCACTCGGCCCCGAAGGCGCGGCGGCCCCCGGAGCCGGGGTCAGGGGGCGGCGATCGTCGCGATGACGGCGATGACCACGAGGATGGCGAGGAACGCGCCGAAGATGATCAGCATCTTCTTCTGGCCGTTCTGCGGATTCGGTTCGAGGACGGGCATGGGCACAAGTCTCGCACTTCCCGCGTGCCCGACGGCGTGCGGGGGCATCGGCACGCCGCCCCCGCGTGGTCCCCACCGCCCGAGGCGTGAGCACGCCGCTCCCGCGTTGCCCCTCACCGCCGCACCGTCCGGAACGTCAGCGCGCCGCCGCCTCGTCCTCCACGGTGCGGTCACGGCCCGCCAGGACGCCGACGAGGATCTGCGGGACCATGAGGACGGCCATCAGCGCCAGGGGCTGCCCCCAGCCGCCGGAGTGCTGGTACAGGACGCCGACCAGCAGCGGACCGGGGATGGAGAGCAGGTACCCGGTGCTCTGGGCGAAGGCGGACAGCTGGGCCACGCCCGCGCCGGTGCGGGCCCGCATGCCGACCATCGTCAGCGCGAGCGGGAACGCGCAGTTGGAGATGCCGAGCAGGACGGCCCAGGCCCAGGCGCCGCCCGCGGGGGCGAGGTAGAGCCCCGCGTACCCGGCGAGCCCGCAGACGCCCAGGACGACGGCGATGGGCCCCTGGTGGGGCAGCCGGGTGGCCACCCGGGGGATGACGAAGGCGAGAGGGACGCCCATCACCATGGTGACGGCGAGCAGCAGTCCCGCCGTGCCGGCGGAGAGCCCGGCATCACGGTAGATCTGGGCCATCCAGCCCATCGTGATGTACGCGGCGGTCGACTGGAGGCCGAAGAAGACGGCCAGGGCCCAGGCGATCCGGCTGCGGGTGATGCGCAGGCGGCCCCCCGCGGCCTCGGGCACCGCGGGGGCAGGGGCGGGCGCGGGCTCGATCCGTTCGGCGCCGCGGACGCGGAGCAGCACGAGCCAGGGCAGCACGGCGACCGCGGCGAGCCCCGCCCACACCGCTAGCCCGGCGCGCCAGTCGCCGCCCAGCCCGTCGGTCACGGGCACGGTGACGGCGGCGGGCAGGGAGGTGCCGAGGGCGAGCGCCATCGAGTACAGGCCGGTCATGGGGCCGACCCGGTCGGGGAACCAGCGCTTGACGAGGACCGGCATCAGGATGTTGCTGACCGCGATGCCCATGAGCGCGAGGGCGGTGCCGGCCAGGAAGCCCACCGTGTTGCCGGCGTAGGGCCGGATCAGCAGCCCCGCGGCGATCGCGACCATGCCGGTGCAGACCACGACGGAGAGCCCGAAGCGGCGGGCCAGCCGGGGTGCCATGACGCCGAAGACGGCGAAGCACAGGGAGGGCACGGAGGTCAGCACTCCCGCGACGCTGCCGCTCATGCCGAGGCCGTCGCGGACCTCCTCCAGGAGGGCGCCGAGACTGGTGACGGCGGGGCGGAGGTTGAGGGCGGCCAGGACGATGCCCACGGGGAGCAGCCGCAGTACCCATACGCCGGCACCGGGCACGGAGTCGGTCTTCGTGCGCGTGCCGGGACGCGGGTGCGGTGTCGTCGTGCGTGTCCTGTCGCTGGCCATGCCACCCATCATAGAATCATGGGATGATTGGTTGTCCACTCCCCCATGGCCTGCACGGGTTACCCGGCTTGCCCGGCCCCCGTGCCCCCCTCGGCTCCCCGAGCCGCGCCCGTACCCCCGGAGGCGTGCCGTGCCCCTGACCCATCCCCGCCGTTCGGCGCTGTCCGAGCAGGTCATCGCGGCCCTGCGGGCGCAGATCACCTCGGGCGAGTGGCCGGTGGGCTCACGCATCCCGACCGAGCCGGAGCTGGTCGAGCAGCTCGGCGTCGCGCGCAACACGGTGCGGGAGGCCGTGCGCGCCCTCGCGCACAACGGGCTGCTGGACATCCGCCAGGGCTCGGGCACGTACGTCGTGGCGACGAGTGAGCTGGCGGGCGTGATGCACCGCAGGTTCGCCGGCGCGGACGCCGGTCACATCGCGGAACTGCGCGCGGCGCTGGAGTCCGCGGCCGCCCGGCTGGCCGCCGAGCGGCGCACGGAGCGGGATCTGAAGCAGTTGGAGACGCTGCTGGTGCGCCGGGAGGAAGCGTGGCGGTCCGGGGACCCGGAGGTGTTCGTGGCGGCCGACGCGACGTTCCACCTGGCCGTGGTCGCCGCGTCCGGCAACGAGGTCATGACGGCGATGTACGCGGACCTGAGCGAGGTGCTGCGGGACTGGCTGCGCGGCGACGTGGGCCCGGAGCTGACGCCGGAGACGTACATGGGCCACGACGTGCTGCTGGACGCGCTGCGCGAGGGGGACGGGGCGGCCGCCGCCGCGGCGGCCGGGAGCTACCCGGTGATGTGCCGCCCGGGGCGGCCCGCGCCGCCGTCCGAGGGCTGAGGCCGTACGCGCGGTGCCCCGCCCCGCGGGAGGCGGGAGCGGGGCACCGTGGAGACACGGGTACCGCGGGTATGGCGGGTACCGGCGCGGGGGTCAGGCGCCGATCGCGTGCAGACCGCCGTCGACGTGGACGATCTCGCCGGTGGTCTTGGGGAACCAGTCGCTGAGCAGGGCGACGATGCCCTTGCCGGCCGGCTCGGGGTCCTTGAGGTCCCACTCCAGCGGGGAGCGGCTGTCCCACACGGCGGCCAGGTCGCTGAAGCCGGGGATGGACTTGGCGGCCATGGAGCCGATCGGTCCGGCGGAGATCAGGTTGCAGCGGATGTTCTGCTTGCCGAGGTCGCGCGCCAGGTAGCGGCTGGTGGCCTCCAGGGCGGCCTTGGCCGGGCCCATCCAGTCGTACTGCGGCCAGGCGTACTGCGCGTCGAAGGTGAGGCCGACGACGGAGCCGCCGTTCTGCATCAGCGGCAGGCAGGCCGTGGTCAGCGACTTCAGGGAGTACGCCGAGACGTGCATCGCGGTGGCGACGGACTCGAACGGGGTGTTGAGGAAGTTGCCGCCGAGGGCGTCCTGCGGGGCGAAGCCGATGGAGTGGACGACGCCGTCGAGGCCGCCCAGCTCCTCGCCGACGATGTCGGCGAGCCGGCCGAGGTGCTCGTCGTTGGTGACGTCGAGCTCGATGACCTTGGTGGGCTTCGGCAGCTTCTTGGCGATGCGCTCGGTCAGGGTGGGGCGCGGGAACGCGGTCAGGATGATCTCCGCGCCCTGCTCCTGGGCCAGCTTGGCGGCGTGGAAGGCGATGGAGGACTCCATCAGCACACCGGTGATCAGGACGCGCTTGCCCTCGAGAATTCCGCTCATGGTGATCAGTGACCCATTCCCAGTCCGCCGTCAACGGGAATGACGGCTCCAGTGATGTACGAGGCGTCGTCCGAGGCGAGGAAGCGCACCGCCGCGGCGATCTCCTCCGACCGCGCGTACCGGCCGAGCGGCACCTGCGCGAGGATCTTCGTCTGCTGGTCCTCGGTGAGCTCCCGGGTCATGTCGGTGTCGACGAAACCGGGCGCGACGACGTTGAAGGTGATGTTGCGCGAGCCCAGCTCACGGGCGAGGGAGCGCGCGAAGCCGACCATCGCGGCCTTGGAGGCGGCGTAGTTCGCCTGTCCCGCGGAGCCGAGCAGGCCGACGACGGAGGAGATCAGGACGACCCGCCCCTTCTTGGCGCGCAGCATGCCGCGGTTGGCCCGCTTGACGACCCGGAAGGTCCCGGTGAGGTTGGTGTCGACGACGGAGGTGAAGTCCTCCTCCGACATCCGCATCAGGAGCTGGTCCTTGTTGATGCCGGCGTTGGCGACCAGGATCTCGACGGGCCCGTGCGTCTCCTCGATCTCCTTGTAGGCCTGCTCCACCTGCTCGGTGTCGGTGATGTCGCACTTGACGGCCAGGAACCCCTGGGGCGGCTCACCGGAGCGGTACGTGATCGCGACCTTGTCGCCGGCATCGGCGAAAGTGCGGGCGATGGCGAGGCCGATGCCCCGGTTGCCTCCGGTGACGAGAACCGAGCGGCTCAACGGATCACCCTTTCGATAACGGTCTGGAGCCCCTGCGAGACAGGCGCCTTCACCTGGGAAACCTATCGGTCCGTCCGCGTACGCGGGGAATCGGGCACCCACAGTGGCGTGCGGGCCTGGCTGTCGGGTCCCTACAGAAGGCCCGGTGGAGGGGCCGCGGGGGCGCGGGCGGGACGCTGATCGGCGCACGTCCGCGCACGGGCGCTGAAAGGTGTGGTCCGCCGCCCCGCCGACAGGACATCATCGGAACCGACAGGCCACGACAGCAGGGAGACCCCGTGCCGCATACCATCGACGAAGCCTTCACGGCGCTGCCCCTGAGGGCCCTGGCCGACGCCGCCCTCGCCCGGGCCCGGGCGCTGGGGGCCGAGCACGCGGACTTCCGGTTCGAGCGGGTGCGCGGTGCGTCCTGGCGGCTGCGGGACGCCCGGCCCGCCGGATCCTCGGACACCACCGACCTCGGCTACGCGGTGCGGGTGGTGCACGGCGGGTCCTGGGGGTTCGCCTCCGGGGTCGACATGTCGATGGACGCCGCCGCGAAGGTCGCCTCGCAGGCCGTGGCCATGGCGAAGCTGTCGGCGCGGGTGATCGCGGCCGCCGGGTCGAAGGAGCGGGTGGAACTGGCCCACGAGCCCGTGCACGCCGAGAGGACGTGGGTGTCCTCGTACGAGATCGACCCCTTCTCCGTGCCCGACGAGGAGAAGGCGGGACTGCTCGCCGAGTGGAGCGCGCGTCTGCTCGCGGCGGACGGCGTCGACCATGTGGACGCCTCGCTGCTCACCGTGCACGAGAACAAGTTCTACGCCGACACCGCGGGGACGGTGACCACCCAGCAGCGGGTCCGGCTGCATCCGCAGTTCACCGCCGTCTCCGTCGACGGGTCGACCGGCGAGTTCGACTCCATGCGCACCCTCGCGCCCCCGGTGGGCCGCGGCTGGGAGTACCTGAGGGGCACCGGCTGGGACTGGGCGGACGAACTCGACCGGATCCCCGAGCTGCTCGCCGAGAAGATGCGGGCGCCGAGCGTCGAGGGCGGGGTGTACGACCTGGTCGTCGACCCCTCGAACCTGTGGCTGACCATCCACGAGTCGATCGGGCACGCCACCGAACTGGACCGGGCGCTGGGCTACGAGGCCGCCTACGCCGGCACCTCCTTCGCCACCTTCGACAAGCTGGGCAGGCTGAAGTACGGCTCGGAGCTCATGAACGTCACCGGCGACCGCACCGCCGAGCACGGGCTGGCCACCATCGGCTACGACGACGAGGGCGTCGAGGCGCAGTCCTGGGACCTGGTGAAGGACGGCACCCTGGTCGGCTACCAGCTCGACCGGCGGATCGCGCGGCTGACCGGCTTCGAGCGGTCCAACGGGTGCGCGTACGCCGACTCCCCCGGCCATGTGCCCGTGCAGCGCATGGCCAACGTGTCGCTGCGGCCGGACCCGGCAGGGATGTCCACGGAGGACCTGATCGGGGGCGTGGACCGCGGGATCTACGTGGTCGGGGACCGCTCCTGGTCCATCGACATGCAGCGCTACAACTTCCAGTTCACGGGGCAGCGGTTCTTCCGGATCGAGAACGGGCGGCTCACCGGGCAGCTCCGGGACGTCGCCTACCAGGCGACGACCACCGACTTCTGGGGGTCCATGGCGGCCGTCGGCGGCCCCTCCACCTATGTGCTGGGCGGCGCCTTCAACTGCGGCAAGGCCCAGCCGGGCCAGGTCGCCTCGGTGTCGCACGGCTGCCCCTCGGCCCTGTTCCGGGGCGTCAACATCTTGAACACCACCCAGGAGGCCGGTCGATGAGCGCCCGCACCAACAAGCCGCACGAGATCGTCGAGAGGGCCCTGGAGCTGTCCCGGGCGGACGGCTGCGTCGTCGTCGCCGACGAGCACTCCACCGCCAACCTGCGCTGGGCGGGAAACGCGCTGACCACCAACGGCGTCACGCGCGGCCGCACGCTCACCGTGATCGCGGTCGTCGACGGCAAGGAGGGCACGGCCTCCGGCGTGGTCTCCCGCTCGGCGGTGACCGCGGAAGAGCTGGAGCCGCTGGTGCGGGCCGCCGAGGCCGCCGCGCGCGGCGCCGGCCCGGCCGAGGACGCGCAGCCGCTGGTCGCGGACGAGCCCGCCTCTCCCGGCTTCACCGAGCCGCCCGCCGAGACCTCCTCCGCCGTCTTCGACGGCTTCGCGCCCGCCCTCGGGGACGCGTTCGCCCGCGCCCGTTCCGGCGGCCGGGAACTGTACGGCTTCGCCAACCACGAGATGGTCTCCAGTTACCTGGGCAGCTCCACCGGCCTCCGGCTGCGGCACGACCAGCCCACCGGAACCCTGGAGATCAACGCCAAGTCCCCCGACCGCTCCCGTTCGGCGTGGGCCGGCCGCTCCACGCGGGACTTCACCGACGTGGACCCGGCGGCGCTCGACGCGGAACTCGCCGTGCGCCTGGGCTGGGCCGAGCGGCGGGTGGAGCTGCCCGCGGGGCGCTACCAGACGCTGCTGCCGCCGACGGCCGTGGCGGACCTGCTGATCTACCAGCTGTGGTCGTCGGCGGCCCGGGACGCCGCCGAGGGCCGTACGGTCTTCAGCCGGCCCGGCGGCGGCACCCGCGTCGGCGAGAAGCTGTCCGGGCTGCCGCTGACGCTGCGCAGCGACCCGCACGAGCCCGGCCTGGAGTGCGCCCCCTTCGTCCTCGCGCACTCCTCGGGGGACGACCGGTCGGTGTTCGACAACGGGCTGCCGCTCACCTCCACCGAATGGGTCTCCGGCGGTGCTCTGAAGCATCTGACCAGCACCCGGCACAGTGCCGCGCTGACCGGGCTGCCGGTGGCGCCGGCCATCGGGAACCTGATCCTGGACGGGGGCACCGACCGTTCGCTGCAGGAGATGGTCGCGGACACGGACCGGGGCTTGCTGCTGACCTGCCTGTGGTACATCCGCGAGGTGGACCCGGCGACGCTGCTGCTGACCGGGCTGACCCGGGACGGCGTCTACCTGGTCGAGGACGGCGAGGTGACCGGCGAGGTCAACAACTTCCGGTTCAACGAGTCGCCGGTGGACCTGCTGGGGCGGGCCGTCGAGGCGGGGCGGACCGAGAAGACGCTGCCGCGGGAGTGGAGCGACTGGTTCACCAGGGCCGCGATGCCGCCGCTGCGGGTGCCGGATTTCAATATGAGCTCTGTCAGCCAGGGCGTATAACCTCGTAGCGGGCCGTCACCCGACTGCCCGAGGACCCCGGGCGGCACCGCGAGGAGCGGCCCGGGAGCGGTATCACCGAGGAGACGCGAGAACCGTGACGGACATCGTCGACGAGCTGAAGTGGCGCGGGCTGTTCGCCCAGTCCACCGACGAGGACGCTTTGCGCAAGGCGCTCGCGGACGGTCCCGTCACGTTCTATTGCGGTTTCGACCCGACCGCCCCGTCCCTGCACGTGGGGCACCTGGTCCAGGTGCTCACCGTGCGCCGGCTGCAGCAGGCCGGGCACCGGCCGCTGGCGCTGGTCGGCGGGGCCACGGGCCAGATCGGCGACCCCCGGCCGACCGCGGAGCGGACGCTGAACTCGCCGGAGACCGTCGCGGGCTGGGTCGAGCGGCTGCGCGGCCAGATCGAGCCCTTCCTGTCCTTCGAGGGCGAGAACGCGGCCGTCATGGTCAACAACCTGGACTGGACCGCGGGACTGTCCGCGATCGAGTTCCTGCGGGACATCGGCAAGCACTTCCGGGTCAACAAGATGCTGACCAAGGACTCGGTCGCCCGGCGTCTGGAGTCCTCCGAGGGCATCAGCTACACCGAGTTCAGCTACCAGCTCCTGCAGGCGATGGACTTCCTGGAGCTGTACCGGCGGTACGGCTGCACGATGCAGCAGGGCGGCAGCGACCAGTGGGGCAACCTCACGGCCGGCCTCGACCTGCTGCACCGTCTGGAGCCGGACGCCGCCGTCCACGCCTACGCCACCCCGCTGATGACCAAGGCGGACGGCACCAAGTTCGGCAAGACCGAGGGCGGCGCGGTCTGGCTCGACCCGGAGATGACGACGCCGTACGCGTTCTACCAGTTCTGGCTGAACGTGGATGACCGGGACATCTCGGGCTACCTGCGCATCCTCTCCTTCAAGTCCCGCGAGGAACTGGAGGAGCTGGAGCGGCAGACCGAGGAGCGGCCGCAGGCGAGGGCGGCGCAGCGGGCGCTGGCCGAGGAGCTGACGGCGCTGGTGCACGGCCCCGAGCAGGCGGCCGCGGTGATCGCCGCGTCGAAGGCGTTGTTCGGGCAGGGCGAGCTGACCGGTCTGGACGAGGCCACGCTGGCGGCCGCGCTCTCCGAACTGCCGCACGTGAAGGTGGGTGAACTGGCCCCCGTCGTGGACCTGTTCACCGAGGTCGGGCTGGCCCCCAGCAAGTCCGCCGCGCGGCGCACGGTGAAGGAGGGCGGCGCGTACGTGAACAACGTCAAGGTCGCGGCCGAGGACGCGGTCCCCGCGGCGGAGGATCTGCTGCACGGGCGGTGGCTGGTGCTGCGGCGCGGGAAGCGGAACCTGGCGGCGGTGGAGTACACCGGCGGGGCGTGACGCGCGGCGTCCACGGCGGCCGGGCGGACCCGGGTGCGTGCGGTGCGGGGGTCCGTTTCGGGCCTCGCACCGTGGGCGGGTTCCGGTTCAGATCCGTTCGCGCTGCCGGCCCCGGCCGTGCATCGACATGTAGATCATCTCGCCGATGAAGACGAGCACGATCGCCGCGGCGAGCTGGAGGAGGTGCCGCCCCCAGTCGATGCCGCGGGTCTCCCCGATGCCGATGCCCCGGGCGACGGCGTTGCCGACGATGCCGCCGATGAGGCCCATCAGGGTGGTGAGCCAGAGCGGGCTGTGCTGCTTGCCCGGAATGATCAGCTTGGCGAGCAACCCCAGTACGAATCCGACGATGATCGCCCACAACCAGCCCATGATGTCCTCCTCGTACGGCCCGAAATGAGCAGTACGACCAGGCTGGGACGGTCCCCCGGACGGTGCACGCGGGCCGGGGCCGTCCGTGTGACGGCCGCCGCGAGGGCGCTCCCCCGGCGCCCCGGTCCCGTGCCGACCCGCTCTCGTGGCCGGCGCGGGAGGGGCGTACCGTTGAGACGTTCGGGTGCGGCCTGACCGGGTTCGCACCGGTACGGGCCGGGTGGACCGTGGGCAGGCGGGTGGTGGAAGTGATGGCCAGGCGGAGCGGCAACGGCGGCGCCCAGGTGTTCCGGATCACCGGCGCCCGGCAGGGTCTGGCCGAGGACGTGCGAGGACGGCAGCGGCGGTACGTCATCTCGATGGGACTGCGGACCGTCGCGGTGATCCTCGCCGCGAGCCTGTGGAACGTCGAGCGGTACGTGGCGATCGTCGCCCTGGTGCTGGGCGCGGTGCTGCCCTATGTCGCGGTCGTGATCGCCAACGCGGGCCGCGAGAACGCTCCGGGGCTTCCGTCGACCTTCGTGCGGATGCCCAGTGCTCCGATGATTCCGCCGCCGGCCCCCGACCGGGCGGCCGGTCACGACAGCGAGGAGCCCCCGCCCGGAGCGGCCACGGGCGCGCGCGGAGACGCGCACGAGCGGGCCTGACCACGGCGTATCCGCGCAACCGGAATTCCGACCCGTTCGGGAGCCCAAGAATCCTCGGATCAATCGTGCTGTTCCAGTGCCGGGCGACGGGCTACCCGTGACATACTTCGTACGCGCTCCGCATCCCCCGTCGGAGCGACAGACCGACGCCGGGCAGCTCCCCCCGTGGCTGCTCGGCGTCGCCTTGTGACCGGCCGGTATTGTCGCGGTGTGATGGTCCCCGATGATCCCGCCGTTCCGATCTGCTCCGCCAAGGGCTGCCGTGCCTCCGCCGTGTGGGTCCTGGCCTGGAACAACCCCAAGCTGCACACGCCCGAGCGCCGCAAGGCCTGGCTGGCCTGCGAGGAACACCGCGAGCACCTGTCCCAGTTCCTGGGCGTGCGGGGCTTCCTGAAGGACGTCGTACGGTTCGAGGAGTGGGAGCCGGTCGACGAGGGGCCGGGGGGCGGATCAGCCGCCGATCGCTGACATCGGGCGGTCGGGCTGCAGAAAGGTCGGGTCGTCCAGGCCGGATCCGGCCTTCTTCCCCCACATCGCCGCGCGCCAGATCCGGGCGATCTCCTCGTCGGGCGCGCCGGAGCGCAGGGCCTGGCGCAGGTCCGTCTCCTCCCGGGCGAAGAGGCAGGTGCGCACCTGTCCGTCGGCCGTCAGCCGGGTGCGGTCGCAGGCGGCGCAGAACGGGCGGGTGACCGAGGCGATCACGCCCACACGGTGCGGTCCGCCGTCCACGATCCACCGCTCGGCGGGGGCCGCGCCGCGCTCCTCGGCGCCCTCCGCGGTCAGCGTGAAGCGGGTGCGCAGCGCGGTGAGGATGTCCCCGGCGGTGACCATGCCCTCGCGCTTCCAGCCGTGCTGCGCGTCCAGGGGCATCTGCTCGATGAACCGCAGTTCGTAGTCGTGCTCCACGGCCCAGGCGAGGAGGTCGGGGGCCTCGTCCTCGTTGAGGCCGGGCATCAGGACGGTGTTGACCTTGACGGGGGTCAGTCCGGCGGCGCGGGCGGCCTGAAGTCCTTCGAGCACGTCCTTGTGGCGGTCCCTGCGGGTGAGGGTCTTGAAGACCTCGGGGCGCAGGGTGTCCAGGGAGACGTTGACCCGGTCCAGGCCCGCCGCCTTCAGGGCGGGCGCGGTGCGCTTCAGGCCGATGCCGTTGGTGGTGAGGGACATCCGGGGGCGGGTGTCCAGGGCCGCGACCCGTTCGACGATGCCGACGAGGCCGGGGCGCAGCAGCGGTTCACCGCCGGTGAAGCGGACCTCGGTGATGCCGAGCGTGCCGGTCGCGATGTCGATGAGGCGGACGATCTCGTCGTCCGTGAGCAGGTCCGGCTTGGCCAGCCACTGCAGGCCCTCCTCGGGCATGCAGTAGGTGCACCGCAGGTTGCAACGATCGGTGAGCGAAACGCGTAGGTCGGTGGCCACCCGGCCGTAGGTGTCGACGAGCACGTGGGCCCCTCCCTCGGGTCACTGTGAATCTTCCCGACACCCGCGAGCCTACGTGACGCCGCCGACAACGGCCGAAAGGGTTTCGGCCACCTCGTACGCCGGGGCCGCGTCGTGCGGTGCACGACGCGGCCCCGGCGTACGGTCCGGTTGCCCCAGGAGCACGCTCAGTGCGCCCCGGTGCCGGTGAGGGAACGGACCTCCAGCTCCGCGAACTTGCCCTCGTCGGGCTTCTCCTTGGAGAGCAGGGTGCCGATGACGCCCAGCAGGAAGCCGACGGGGATGGAGATGATGCCCGGGTTCTCCAGCGGGAACCAGTGGAAGTCGACGTCGGGGAACATCGAGGACGGCTTGCCCGAGACCACCGGGGAGAACAGCACGAGTCCGACGGCGGTGATCAGGCCGCCGTAGATCGACCACAGGGCGCCGGAGGTGGTGAACCGCTTCCAGAACAGGCTGTAGAGGATGGTCGGCAGGTTGGCGGAGGCGGCGACCGCGAAGGCGAGTGCGACCAGGCCGGCCACGTTGAGGTCGCGGGCCAGGGCGCCCAGCACGATGGAGACGGCGCCGATGCCGATGGTCGCCCAGCGGGCCGCGCGCAGTTCCTCCTTCTCGCTCGCCTTCCCCCTCTTGATGACGTTGGCGTAGATGTCGTGCGCGAACGACGAGGAGGAGGCCAGGGTGAGTCCCGCGACGACGGCGAGGATCGTGGCGAAGGCGACGGCCGAGATCGAGGCGAGCAGGACGGCGCCCCAGTTGGAGTCGACGCCGCCCAGATGGAGGGCGAGCAGGGGGGCCGCGGTGTTGCCCGCCTTGTTGGAGGCGATGATCTCGTCCGGTTTGATCAGCGCGGCGGCGCCGAAGCCGAGGGCGAGGGTCATCAGGTAGAAGGCGCCGATGAGGCCGATGGCCCAGTTGACGGACTTCCGGGCGGTCTTGGCGGTGGGCACCGTGTAGAAGCGGATCAGGATGTGCGGCAGTCCGGCGGTGCCGAGGACCAGGGCGACGCCCAGGGAGATGAAGTCCAGCTTGGTGGTGCCGGTGGCGCCGTACTTCAGTCCGGGTTCGAGGAAGGCGGAGCCCTTGCCGCTGTTCTCGGCGGCCTTGCCGAGCAGGTCGGAGATGTTGAAGTCGAACTTCAGCAGTACCAGGAAGGTCAGCAGGATGGCGCCGATGATCAGCAGCACGGCCTTGACCATCTGCACCCAGGTGGTGCCCTTCATGCCGCCGATGGTGACGTACACGATCATCAGGACGCCCACCAGGGCGACGATCGCGATCTTGCCGCCGTCGCTGGTGATGCCGAGCAGCAGGGAGACGAGGACACCGGCGCCCGCCATCTGGGCCAGCAGGTAGAAGATCGACACGACGATCGTGGAGGTGCCCGCCGCGGTGCGCACCGGGCGCTGCCGCATGCGGTAGGCCAGCACGTCGCCCATGGTGTAGCGGCCGGAGTTGCGCAGGGGTTCGGCGACCAGGAGGAGGGCGACCAGCCAGGCCACCAGGAAGCCGATGGAGTAGAGGAAGCCGTCGTAGCCGGCCAGCGCGATGGCGCCGGCGATGCCGAGGAAGGACGCGGCGGACATGTAGTCGCCGGAGACGGCGAGGCCGTTCTGGAAGCCGCTGAACTGGCGGCCGCCCGCGTAGAAGTCGGCGGCGTTCTTGGTCTGCCGGCCCGCCCAGATGGTGATGACGAGCGTGGCGGCGACGAACACCGCGAACAGGGTGATGATCAGAGTCCGGTGCTCGCTGGCCTCGCCGGCGGCGAGCAGGGTGTGCGTCGCGGGGTGTGCGGGGCTCATGCGCCGCCCTCCATCCGGGCCTTGATGGCATCCGCCTTGGGGTCGAGCTTGGCGGCGGCGTGCCGCGAGTACCACCAGGCGATGAGGAACGTGGTGAGGAACTGGGCGAGGCCGAGCACCAGGGCGACGTTGATGTTGCCGAAGAGCTTGGTGCCCATGAAGTCGCCCGCGTAGTTGGACAGCAGGACGTAGACCAGGTACCAGGCGATGAACGCGATGGTCAGCGGGAAGGCGAACGACCGGTGGGTCCGGCGCAGTTCACCGAACTCGGCGCTCTGCTGCACCGCTGTGAACTCCTCGGTCGACGGGAGCCGGGGTTCGGCTTTCGAAGGGGGAGGTGCGTCGGTGGCCACGAAGTCTCCTCGCGTTGCTGGTGCGTACGGGTGGTGACGACGGTGAACGAGGAGGGTGTGTTTCCGGTCACTCTCCCCGTTCCCTGCTCAAGGTCACGGACCGGCCCGGGGGCCGGTTCAACATCCGCGGCGGCTTTCAGGTGACGTTTCGGCGACGGTCGGGGGCGGGTGCCGGGCTCCCGGGCGCCGTCCGGTCGGGCGCCGTGTTCCGGTGCGGCGGCGCCGCGTTGACGGCTCCATCGAAAATCCGGGCGATTTTGCGAACTCATTGCTGACCAGCGAGGACGCGGGATAGCGTCACCCTGCACCACCCGTCATGTACCTGCCCGGGGCGTCACCCGCGTCCCGGCGCCTTCACGCTTACGGATGATGTGGAGATCCCATGCCTCGTCTGCGTCCGCGCACGCGCTCGCACCGTGTCATAGCCCTGCCGCTCGGAATGGCCATGGCGTCCGCCCTCGCCTTCCTGCCGAACACCGGCGCCTTCGCCGCCGAGGGAGCGCCGAAGGCCGCCACGACCGACGGCACCCCGCTCAGCTACGTCGTCAACACCGCCCCGGGGCACGGTGCTTCGGCGCACCTGAAGCGGGCCATCGCCAAGGCCGGCGGCACGGTCGTCACCTCGTACGACAAGATCGGCGTCCTCGTCGTCCACTCCTCGAACGCCGACTTCGCGAGAACCGTGCGCCGGATACCCGGCGTCCAGTCCGCGGGCGCGACCCGTACCGCCCCGCTGCCCGCCCAGTCGACCACCGACGTCGGCACCCCGAAGGCGCTCACGGCGCAGGAGGTGGCGGGCGCGAAGGCCGCCGCCGGCCAGGACCCGCTGGAGCCCCTGCAGTGGGACCTGCCCGCCATCAAGGCGGACAAGGCGCACCAGAAGACGCTGGGCAGCAGCAAGGTGACCGTCGCCGTCATCGACACCGGCGTCGACGACACCCACCCGGACATCGCGCCCAACTTCAACCGCAAGGCCTCCGTCAACTGCGTGTCCGGCAAGGCGAACACGGCCGACGGCGCCTGGCGGCCCTCCGCCGAGGAGAGCCCGCACGGCACGCACGTGGCGGGCGAGATCGCGGGCGCCAAGAACGGCGTCGGCATCACCGGTGTCGCTCCGGGCGTCAAGGTGGCCGGGATCAAGGTCTCCACGACGGAGGGCTTCTTCTACACCGAGGCCGTGGTGTGCGGCTTCATGTGGGCCGCCGAGCACGGCGTGGACGTCACCAACAACAGCTATTACACCGACCCCTGGTACTTCAACTGCACCGACGACCCGGACCAGAAGGCGCTCGTCACCGCGCTGACCCGGGCCACCCGGTACGCGGAGAAGAAGGGCACGGTCAACGTCGCCGCCGCGGGCAACGAGAACTACGACCTGGCCGCGGACGAGATCACCGACCCCTCCTCCCCCAACGACACCACCCCGGGCGACCGGGTGGTCGACACCTCCAAGTGCTTCGACATCCCGACCCAGTTGCCGGGTGTCGTCACCGTCGCCTCCACGGGCGCCAAGGGCATCAAGTCCTCGTTCTCGAACTACGGCCTCGGCCAGATCGACGTCGCCGCGCCCGGCGGTGACTCGACGGCCTACCAGGCCCCGGCCCCGCCCGCGAACAGCGGTCTCATCCTCGGCCCGCTGCCGGGCGGCTCGTGGGGCTACATGGCGGGTACGTCGATGGCGAGCCCGCACGTCGCCGGTGTGGCCGCGCTCATCAAGTCGACCCACCCGCACGCCCCCGCCGCGCTGGTGAAGGCGCTCCTCTACGCCGAGGCCGACGCCACTCCGTGCACCAAGCCGTACGACATCGACTCGGACGGCAAGGTCGACGCGGTGTGCCAGGGCTCGAAGAACCGCAACGGCTTCTACGGCTGGGGCACCGTGAACGCGCTCAAGGCGGTCACACGCTAGTCGCGTGACACCGGCCGCGCGTGGCAGCGGCCCGGAGGGGCCGGGTTCGTCCGGGGGCGGGCCCGGCCCCTCCGCACGCCCGGGCCCGCATACTGCGCTCATGACCGACGAGCACATCGACATCGCCACTGCTTGGACGGCGCTGGGCGGGGAGCCCTCGCTGCTCCCGGGGGTCTCGACCGTCGTACGGGAGGGGGCGCTCGCCGCCCGGCTGCCCGTGCGGGAACTCGCGCGGGCCTGCGTGGGAGCGTGCGCCCTGGCCGGAGCCGAATGGGGGGCGCGGCGGGCCGGGCTCGCACGGGCGCCCGAGGTGACGGTCGACGACGGGGCCGTCGCGACCGCCTTCCAGAGCGAACGGCATCTGCGGGTCGACGGGCGCGCGACGAGCCCGTTCGCGCCGCTGTCGCGTTTCTGGCGCACCGCGGACGGCTGGGTGCGCACGCACGCCAACTACCCCCACCACCGGGCGCGCCTGCTCGGCGCGCTGGGCCTCACGGCCGACGCCGCCCCTCAGACGGTGGAGGCGGTGCTCGCCGAACGGCCGGCACTCGAGGTGGAGGAGACCGTGTGCGCGGCCGGAGGACTCGCGGTGGCCCTGCGCACGCCCGGGGAATGGGCGGCGCACGAGCAGGGCCGCGCACTGCGCGCGCGCCCTCTCGTGGAGCGCGAGTGCCTGGACGACGCGCCGGCCCGCGCTCCTCTGCCCCTGCCGGAGACCCCCCTGCTCCCGATGGCGGGCCTGCAGGTGCTGGACCTCACCCGGGTCATCGCCGGACCCGTGTCCACCCGCGCGCTCGCCCTGCTCGGCGCCGACGTGCTGCGGATCGACAGCCCCCGGCTCCCCGAGATCCCCGACCAGCACCTCGACATGGACTTCGGCAAGCGGTCCACGACGCTCGACCTGACGGCCCCCGGCGACCGGGCCGCCTTCGAGGACCTCCTGGCCTCGGCCGACGTCCTCGTGACGGGGTACCGGCCCGGCGCGCTCGACCGCCTCGGGCTCTCCGCGCCGGCCCTCGCCGAGCGGCGGCCGGGGCTGGTGGTGGCCCAGTTGTCCGCCTGGGGCGCGTACGGCCCGTGGGGCGGGCGGCGGGGCTTCGACAGCCTGGTGCAGGTCGCCACCGGCATCGCGGTGACCGAGGGCACGGCCGACGGGCGGCCGGGGGCGCTCCCCGCCCAGGCGCTGGACCACGGCACGGGATACCTCATGGCGGCGGCCGTCCTGCGGTCCCTCACCGACCAGACGGAGCGGGGCGGTTCCCGCCTCCTCCGCTTCGCGCTGGCGCGGACGGCGGCCTGGCTGGCAGGGGACGGGACACCGGCGGGCGGCACGGTCGCGGCGAGCCCGGCGCCGCCCTACGAGGACGCCTCGCCCTGGCTCGCGGAGACGGACAGCGGGGCCGGCCGGCTGCGGTACGCCCTGCCGCCGGTGCGCTTCGCGGGCTCCCCCACGACCTGGGACCGGCCGCCGGGGACCTGGGGCGCCGACGCGGCCCGGTGGCGCTGAGGGAACGTCAGGAGGGCCGCGGGGCGCGGGGAGGGGTGAGGTCCGCGACGGGGCTGTCGGTCGGTGCCCGTATTCTCATTGACCATGCTCGAAGACCCTACGATCGCAGCGCCCCCGGCATCCTGGCCGGCCGCGTATCCGCAGGGATACGCGGTCGTCGACGTGGAGACCACCGGCCTGGCGCGGGACGACCGCATCATCTCCGCGGCCGTCTACCGGCTGGACGCGCGCGGCGAGGTCGAGGACCACTGGTACACGACGGTCAACCCGGAGCGCGATCCCGGCCCCGTGTGGATACACGGTCTGACGAGCGAGGCGCTCGAAGGGGCGCCCCTGTTCCACGAGGTGGCCGGGGAGTTCGCGGCCCGGCTTACGGGACGGGTGCTCGTCGCGCACAACGCGGTCTTCGACTGGTCGATGATCGCCCGGGAGTACGCGCGCGCCGGCCAGGAGCCGCCGGTCCGTCAGCGGCTGTGCACGATCGCGCTGTCCAAGGCGCTCGCGCTGCCGCTGCCCAACCACAAGCTGGAGACGCTGGCGGCCCACTTCGGCGTCGTCCAGCGGCGGGCGCACCACGCGCTGGACGACGCGCGCGTGCTCGCCGAGGCGTTCCGGCCGAGCCTGCACGCGGCGGCGCGGGACAACGTCCGGCTGCCGCTGCTGGAGTGCCTGCCGCTGACCGAGTGGTCCGCCACCCCGCGCATCGGCCGCCAGGCCACGCCCCCGGGCGCCTCACGGCCCGGGAGCTGGCGCCAGTCCCGCAAGCTGCCGCCGTGCCCCTACCCCAACCCCGGCCGGTACGAGGAGGGGCGTCCGCTCAAGCAGGGCATGCGGGTGGCCTTCTCCGGGGACACCTCGGTCGACCGCGAACTGCTGGAGGACCGCGCGGTGGACGCCGGACTGCACGTGGCGACGAGCCTGTCCCGCCTCACCAGCCTGCTCGTCACCAATGACCCCGACTCGGGCACGTCGAAGGTCCTCAAGGCCCGGCAGTTCGGCACGCCGGTGGTCGACGAGGCGGCCTTCGGCCAGTTGCTGCAGAACGTGGAGCCGGCCGCGGAGACCGAGGGAGCGAAAGGGAGCAAGCGGGCGTAGGCGGCATGCCGGACGTACGGGTGACGGTGCGGCGACTCGCCCCGGAGGTCGCCCGCCCGGTGCCGCACGGCACCGCACCCTGTCCCCCATGGCACGTTGCGAGGTCTGCGGAAACGACTACGGCATGACGTTCGAGGTGCACGCACAGGGTGCCGTGCACGTCTTCGACTGCTTCTCCTGCGCGATCCACCGGATGGCCCCGATCTGCGAGCACTGCCGGGTGCAGATCATCGGCCAGGGCGTCGAGGTGGACGGCCACTGGTACTGCGGCGCGCACTGCGCCCGCGCGGAGGGGAGGGCGGGCATCACCGACAAGGTCTGAGGCAAGGGCTGAGACCCGGGCCGCCGGGATGCGGCGGGGGACCCTACCGGCCGGGGCCCTCGGCCCAGGAGGTACCGTCGTCGGGTGTACCGCTTCCTGTTGTCCCGGCAGTGGGTGATCCTCACCCTCATCGCACTCCTGCTCATCCCGACGATGATCGAGCTGGGCTTCTGGCAGTTGCACCGGCACCAGCACAAGGTGGCGCTGAACACGGTGATAGGCGACTCGCTGGCCGCGAAGCCGGTGCCCGCCGAGTCGCTCACCGCCCCGGGCGGCGAGGTCAAGCACGTCGACCTGTACCGCAGGGTGACCGCCAGGGGCACCTTCGACACCGCGCACGAGGTCGTCGTCCGGCGCCGCACGAACACCGACGGCGAGGTCGGCTACCACGTGCTGACCCCGTTCGTCCTGGACGACGGCAAGGTGCTGCTGGTCAACCGGGGCTGGATCCCCGCGGACGGCGCGCAGACCGAGTTCCCGAAGATCCCGGCGCCCGCGCGCGGCGAGATCACGGTCACCGGGCGCCTCATGCCGGACCAGACGACCGCCGACAGCGGCATCAAGAACGTCAAGGGCCTGCCCGACCGCCAGGTCATGCTGATCAACAGCGAGGTGGAGGCCGACCGGCTGGGCAGGCCGGTGCTCGCCGGTTACGTGGAGCAGACGGCCCCCGAGCCCGCGGGCGGCGCCCCGGAACTGATCCCGGACCCCAATCACAGCGACATCGGCCCCCACATGGCGTACGCCGTCCAGTGGTGGCTGTTCTCCGCCGGCGTCCCGGTGGGCTGGGTCGTCCTCGCCCGGCGCGAGGCACGGGACCGGGCGGGCCAGAAGCGCGAGGACACGGCGAAGGCGCGGGAACCCGCGGCGGCATAGGTTCTCCGCACCGTCCGCGCCCGCCTGCCGGCCGGAAGTGCGTGATTGCGCCGGTCCCGATCCGGGAACCCCGAGGCGCATGGAAGTGCGCATCGAGGACTACGCCCTCATCGGTGACGAACAGACGGCCGCGCTGGTCAGCAGGACGGGTTCCATCGACTGGCTGTGCCTGCCCCGGTTCGACTCCGGGGCCTGCTTCGCCGCCCTGCTGGGTGACAAGCACAACGGCCACTGGCGTCTCGCGCCCAAGGGGGCCGGCCTCTGCGACCGGCGGGCCTACCGCCCCGACTCCCTCGTCCTGGACACCGAGTGGGACACCCCCGAGGGGTCGGTCCGCGTCACCGACCTGATGCCGCAGCGCGACCGGGCCCCCGACGTCGTCCGCATCGTCGAGGGCCTGTCCGGCGCCGTCACCATGCGCGGAGCGCTCCGGCTGCGCTTCGACTACGGCTCGATCGTCCCGTGGATGCGCCGCACCGACGGTCATCGGGTGGCGGTCGCCGGACCCGACGCGGTCTGGCTGCGCAGCGAGCCCCCGGTGCGCACCTGGGGCGAGGACTTCTGCACCCACTCGGAGTTCACCGTGCACGCGGGGCAGAAGGTCGCCTTCGTCCTCACCTGGCACCCCTCCCACGAGCCGCGCCCCCCGCTCGTCGACCCGCACGGCGCCCTGCGCACCAGCCTCGCGGACTGGCAGGAGTGGGCCGCCCGGTGCCGCTACGACGGGCCCCACCGGGACGCCGTCGTGCGCTCCCTGATCACGCTCAAGGCGCTCACCTACCGGCCGACCGGCGGCATCGTCGCCGCCCCGACCACCTCGCTGCCCGAGCAGCTCGGCGGGGTCCGCAACTGGGACTACCGCTACTCCTGGCTGCGCGATTCCACGCTCACCCTGAACGCGCTCCTCGGCGCCGGCTACCTGGAGGAGGCCGAGGCGTGGCGCGACTGGCTGCTGCGCGCGGTCGCCGGCGACCCCGCCGACCTGCAGATCATGTACGGCATCTCGGGCGAACGGCGGCTGCGGGAGGTGGAGCTGCCGTGGCTCTCCGGCTACGCGGGCGCCTCCCCCGTGCGCACCGGCAACGACGCGGTGACCCAGCTCCAGCTCGACGTGTACGGCGAGGTCATCGACTCCCTCTCCCTCGGGCTCAGCGCGGGCCTGCCCGAGAAGCCGCACATGTGGCAGGTGCAGCGGGCACTCATGGACTTCCTGCGCACCGCCTGGAAACAGCCCGACGAGGGCCTGTGGGAGGTGCGCGGCGGCCGCCGGCACTTCGTGTACTCCAAGGTCATGGCCTGGGTGGCCGCCGACCGCGCGGTCCGCGCCCTGGAGGAGAACCCCCAGCTCGGCGGCGACCTGGAGGGCTGGCGGGCGATGCGGGAGGAGGTGCACCAGGAGGTGTGCGCACGCGGGTACGACCCGAAGCGGAACACGTTCACCCAGTTCTACGGCTCCAGTGAGCTGGACGCCTCGCTGCTGCTCATCCCCCGGGTCGGTTTCCTGCCGCCGGAGGACCCCCGGGTCGTCGGCACGGTCGACGCGGTCCGGGAGGAGCTCGGCCACGATGGCTTCGTGCGCCGCTACAGCACGGCGGGCCCGAACGTCGACGGGCTGCCCGGCGACGAGGGGACGTTCCTGGTGTGCTCCTTCTGGCTCGCGGAGGCGCTGCATCTGACGGGCCGCACGCGGGAGGCCCGGGAGCTGTTCGAACGGAGCGTCGCCCTGGCCAATGACGTCGGGCTGCTCGCCGAGGAGTACGACCCCGTGGACGGCCGCCAGCTCGGCAACTTCCCGCAGGCCTTCAGCCACCTGGGCCTGGTGAACACCGCGCTGTGCCTGTACGGGGGCAAGGGGGCAAGTCCCGCTTTCCCCGAGCGGTGAGACCCCTCGGACGGGTGTGCGCGGGGCGGGCGGAGAGGCAGGATGGGGCCATGGATCTTGGACTGAAGGATCGTGTGTACGTGGTCACCGGGGGGACCCGGGGGCTGGGCAACGCCACGGCGCGGGAACTGGTGGCCGACGGCGCCAAGGTGGTGCTCACCGGGCGCGAGGAGAAGGGCGCGGCCGCGGCCGCCGCGGAGCTGGGGCCGGACGCGGTGGGCGTGGCCGCGGACAACGGCGACCCGGAGGCCCCGGCCCGGCTGGTCGCGACAGCCCGGGAGCGCTTCGGCGGCTTCCACGGCGTACTGGTCAGCGTGGGCGGGCCGCCGCCCGGACTCGTGGCCGACAACACCGACGCCCAGTGGGCCGCCGCGCTCGAATCCGTGTTCATGGGCGCGGTGCGGATGGCACGCACGGCCGCGGCGGAACTCCCCGAGGGCGGGGTCATCGGGTTCGTGCTGTCGGGCTCGGTGTACGAGCCGGTTCCCGGGCTGACGATCTCCAACGGGCTGCGCCCGGGACTGGCGGGGCTCGCCAAGTCGCTCGCGGACGAGCTGGGGCCGCGCGGCATCCGGGTGGTGGGGCTGCTGCCGGTCCGGATCGACACCGACCGGGTGCGCGAGCTGGACGCGGCGTCCGCCGATCCGGCGGCCACCCGCCGCGAGCAGGAATCGCGGATTCCGCTGCGGCGCTACGGGACGCCGGAGGAGTTCGGGCGGGTCGCCGCCTTCGTGCTCTCACCGGCCGCCTCGTATCTCACGGGGCTGATGCTGCCGGTGGACGGCGGCGCGCTGCGCGGCTTCTGAGCCGGGGGCGCCCGACGCGGGGATCGAGAGCTTTCCCGTGTCACGTCGCGGGCGAGGCGGGGCGGCTGCCTCCCGGCTCCCCGCCCCGCCCGCCCGCACTGCACGTGATCCCGGTCCCCTCGGGCCGGCTCAGTCGGCCAGGCCCGCCAGGTCCCGGAGCCGACGGGCCTGGGCGGCCCGTTCCGCCGCGCGCTGCTCGTCGAAGGTGCGGTCCCGCGCCCCGCGCAGCAGGGCCTTCGTCTCCACCACGGCGTCCCTCGGGGCGGCCAGCAGCGCGTCCACGAGATCGCGCACCGTGTCGTCGAGCTGCTCGCCGGGGACCGCGGCGTTGGCCAGGCCGGTGCTGACGGCCTCCTCCGCGTGCACGAAGCGGCCCGTGGCGCAGATCTCCAGCGCGCGGGCGTAACCGACGAGGCCGACGAGCGGGTGCGTACCCGTGAGGTCCGGCACCAGTCCGAGGCTGGTCTCGCGCATGGCGAACTGCACGTCGTCCGCGACGACGCGCAGGTCACAGGCGAGCGCCAGCTGGAAACCGGCGCCGATGGCATGCCCCTGCACGGCGGCGACGGACACGAGGTCGTTGCGCCGCCACCAGGTGAACGCCTCCTGGTACGCGGCGATCGTGGCGTCCAGTTCGGCGTCCTCGCTCCGGGCGAGGCCGATGAACGAGGGCTCGCCGGGAATTCCCTCGGGCGTGAGCATCTGCCGGTCGAGGCCCGCCGAGAAGGACTTGCCCTCGGCGCGCAGCACGACCACCCGCACGGAACCCGGCAGCAGCCGGCCGACCTCGATCAGCGTGCGCCACAGGGCGGGGCCCTGGGCGTTGCGCTTGGCGGGGTTGGCCAGCGTCACCGTGGCGACCGCGTCGTCCACGGTGAGGCGTACGCCGTCCTTGTCGAGTACCGGTTCGAGGTCGAGTCCGAGCGAAGCCATGGGGGCGCCTCCGAAGGGGTGCGGTCGTCGGGGACGCCGTGCTCCGGCATCCCAAGTGACTGCACAGTAACCACCCGGTCGGTCACCCGACCGTCCGGGTGGTCACCATCGGAGAACCGATGGCCGCCTTCGGACTCGAGGGCCTCAGGCGGAGGCGGACTTCTTTCCGCGGGTCGCTCCGCCGCGTCCACGCAGCGTGACGCCCGACTCGCTGAGCATCCGGTGCACGAAGCCATACGAGCGGCCGGTCTCTTCGGCCAGCGCCCGGATGCTCGCACCGGAGTCGTACTTCTTCTTCAGGTCTGCCGCGAGCTTGTCGCGCGCGGCGCCGGTCACCCGGCTGCCCTTCTTCAGAGTCTCGGCCACCCGTGCCTCCTCATGGGAAGTGCGCTCTGGTCCTCTCATGATCACCCCTCCGGGGCGGGTTGGCCACCCATTCGGCAAGGTCGATGAGAGACGGTTTTGACGACAGGAGCGGGTCCCCACAAACGGAGGGAAGTATTCCGATCGCTGATTTCCCGCACGCCCGCACGAGCGCGCCCATGAACCAGCAGGTCACGGACGCGCGACGGCCGGGCCCCCGCGAAAGGGGGGCCCGGCCGGAAGAGCGGTGCGCGACGCACCGGGGTACGAGGAGATCTCACACAGATGGTGGATCACGCGTGGGTCGAATGATCCATGCGCAAGGGATCATGTCCCGGTCCCGGGAGGGACACGGGACGAGGGAAGCGGCCCACGGGCGCGGACGGGGGCCGCAGGGGGCGGCCGAGGCGCGCCCCGGGGTCAGGCGAGGGCGACCAGGTCCGCGTAGTCGGAGCCCCACAGGTCCTCGACGCCGTCCGGGAGCAGGATGATCCGCTCCGGCTGCAGCGCCTCCACCGCGCCCTCGTCGTGCGTGACCAGGACGACGGCGCCCTTGTAGGTGCGCAGCGCGCCGAGGATCTCCTCGCGGCTGGCCGGGTCGAGGTTGTTGGTGGGCTCGTCCAGGAGCAGCACGTTCGCGGAGGAGACGACGAGGGTGGCCAGCGCGAGCCGGGTCTTCTCACCGCCGGAGAGGACACCGGCCGGCTTGTCCACGTCGTCGCCGGAGAACAGGAAGGAGCCGAGCACCTTGCGGACCTCGACGAGGTCCATGTCGGGCGCGGCCGAGCGCATGTTCTCCAGCACCGTGCGCTCGGGGTCGAGGGTCTCGTGCTCCTGCGCGTAGTAGCCGAGCTTGAGGCCGTGGCCGGGGACGACCGCGCCGGTGTCGGGCTGCTCGACGCCGCCCAGCAACCGCAGCAGCGTCGTCTTGCCGGCGCCGTTGAGGCCGAGGATGACGACCCGGGAGCCCTTGTCGATGGCCAGGTCGACGTCGGTGAAGATCTCCAGGGAGCCGTACGACTTCGACAGGCCCTCCGCCATGAGCGGGGTCCTGCCGCAGGGGGCCGGCTCGGGGAAGCGGAGCTTGGCGACCTTGTCGGACTGGCGGACCGCCTCCAGGCCGGCCAGGAGCTTGTCGGCGCGGCGGGCCATGTTCTGCGCGGCGACCGTCTTGGTGGCCTTGGCGCGCATCTTGTCGGCCTGCGAGTGGAGCGCGGCGGCCTTCTTCTCGGCGTTCTGCCGCTCCCGCTTGCGCCGCTTCTCGTCGGCCTCCCGCTGCTGCTGGTACAGCTTCCAGCCCATGTTGTAGACGTCGATCTGGGAGCGGTTGGCGTCCAGGTAGAACACCTTGTTGACGACCGTCTCGACCAGGTCGACGTCGTGGGAGATGACGATGAAGCCGCCGCGATAGGTCCGCAGGTAGTCGCGCAGCCAGACGATCGAGTCGGCGTCGAGGTGGTTGGTGGGCTCGTCCAGCAGCAGGGTGTCCGCGTCGGAGAACAGGATGCGGGCCAGCTCGATGCGGCGGCGCTGACCGCCGGAGAGGGTGTGCAGGGGCTGGCCGAGCACGCGGTCGGGCAGGTTGAGCGCGGCGGCGATGGTCGCGGCCTCGGCCTCGGCGGAGTAACCGCCCTTGGTGAGGAACTCGGTCTCCTGGCGCTCGTACTGCTTCAGCGCCTTCTCCCGGGTGGCGCCCTGCCCGTTGGCGATGCGCTGCTCGTTCTCGCGCATCTTGCGCAGCAGTGTGTCGAGGCCGCGCGCGGAGAGGATGCGGTCGCGGGCGAGCACGTCGAGGTCGCCGGTGCGGGGGTCCTGCGGGAGGTAGCCGACCTCGCCGGAGCGGGTCACGGTGCCGGCGGCGGGCATGCCCTCGCCCGCCAGGACCTTGGTGAGGGTGGTCTTGCCGGCGCCGTTGCGTCCGACCAGTCCGATGCGGTCGCCCTTGGCGACGCGGAAGGTGGCGGACTCGATGAGGATGCGGGCACCGGCACGCAGCTCGATGCCGGAAGCGGAAATCACGGACAGACTCCAGTAGCGGGTGAGGCGGGACGGGCGGCTGAGGGCGTTCCCGCTGTCTAATGCGCGAGGAGAATGGCCATGGGCCAAGTCTAACGGGGGTGCGCAAGCGGTTTGCCCCGTCCGCGGGACTGCGCCGCGGACCGCACTCGGGCCGCCCTCCCGCCTGCCTCGCCCGTGCCGTGCGCGCCGCCCGCTTACTCCTCCCGGGTAGGACCGCGCCGTTTCCCGAGGCGTTGTCAGTGGTGGGTGCCAGACTGTGAAGCAGGCCACATTCCGGGCGGGCGGAGCGCGGAGGCACGGGCCGCGAGAGGAGCGTGAACGACATGGCAGGCAGGGGTGGCGGGCGTCCGAGCGTCTTTCCCACGTTGCTGTACGCGGACGCGTCGGCGGCGATCGGTCAGCTCACCGCGGCGTTCGGTTTCACCGAACTCGCGGTGTACGAGGGCGAGGACGGCAAGGTGGTGCACGCCGAACTGGTGCAGGGCGAGGGCGCGGTGATGCTCGGCTCCCGGGGCCGGGGCGGCCGCTTCGACGAGGCGATGAAGGGGGGCGGCCCGGCCGGGGTCTACGTCGTGGTGGACGACGTGGACGCGCACCACCGAAGAGCGGTGGAGCACGGCGCGGAGATCCTGATGCCCCCGACGGACCAGGACTACGGCTCGCGGGACTACATGGCCCGGGACGTGGAGGGCAACATCTGGAGCTTCGGCACGTACGCGCCGGACACCGGGGGCTGAGCGCCGGGCGGTCCCCCGACGGCCCGGGCCGGCCGGCCCGGTGGCACGGAACGTCGGGCCGCCGGGCCGCTGCCGGGAGGGCGTGGGTTCAGCCGCCGGTGTGGACCTGGAAGGCGGCTCTTCGCACGGCTCTGGCCAGCGCCGGGTCGGGGTGGGCGGCGGCGAGCGCGACGAGCACCTGCACGGTGCGCGGGTGGCCGACGGCACGCACCTCGTCCAGGAGCGCGGGCACGGTGGGCTGCACGGCGGACTCCAGGTGGCGTACGAGGAGCGGCGCCTCCCCGTGGTCGGCGACGGCGGCGGCGGTGTCCACCCACAGCCAGGTGGCCTCCTCGCGGGTGAGCACCTCGTGGGCGTCCTCGGGGTCGACGCCCTCCTGCTCGGCGAGCCAGAGCAGGGCGTAGGGGCGCAGCCCGGCCTCCTCGGCGGCGGCGCGCACCTCGGGTTCGGCGGGGGCGCCGACGACGCGCAGGGCCTCGAAGGCGAGGCCGCGCAGCAGCGCGTCCTCACCGCGGGCGGCCTCGAGGAGTTCGGTGACAGCGCCGCCGACGGGGCGGGCGGCGAGCCAGGCGCGGTACTCGGCGCGGGCGGCGTTGGGCCGGAGCTGGGCGCAGCCGCGGAGCATGTCCTCGGCGGCGACCTCGATGTTGCCGGCCGGGCTCTGCGCGGCCACGCAGATCTGCTCGAGCTTGACCCAGACCGCCCAGCTCCCGAGCGGGGTGAGCGTGGCCTGTCCCTCGCCGTAGGTCAGCGCACCGACGGCGGCGAGCGCTCCCAGCGCCCAGTCCAGGAGGGGGGCGAGGGTGACGGCGTCGGCCGGCTCGGGGAGCACGACGGGGGCGGCCGGGTCGACGGCCCTCAGGCCGCCGCCGGTCGGGGCGACGGGATCGGGCGCCGGGCCGTAGGGGACCTCGCAGCGTTCGGTGCGCAGTTCGGTGACGCGCTGGCGCAGCAGGTCGAGGAGCTGCTCCACGGGGACGGGCCCGGCGGAGAGCTGGAGGAAGGAGAGGAGCTGGGGCATCGCGGAGACGACCTCGGCGATGTCGGCGTGTTCCCGGTCCGAGGGTTCCGGGGAGGCCAGCGACCAGGCGTCGAACAGGGCGACCCAGCCCCGCAGTACGGCGCTGTCGTCGCGGTCCCAGGCGCGCAGCCGCCAGCCGGAGCGGGCGCTGTCGCCGTGCACCTCGACGAGACCGGCGAGGCGTGCGGTGTCCCAGTCGGCGCGCACCTGAGCGACGGTCAGACCCAGTTCCGCGGCGGCGGATTCGGCGGTCCGGGCGGAGAGGGTGCCCCCGCCCCCGGGCCCCGCCCCGTCGCGGCCGGGACGCAGGGCGGTGTCGGCCCAGCGGGCGACCGTGGCGGCGGCGGACAGCCGGGCGCGGGCCATGCGGGCCAGTTCCGCCGGTGGCGGGGTGCCCTCCGGCGGCCGGGGCGCGGGGCGGCGCGTGCGGTGCTGGTTCACCGCTCGGGGAGCGGCGGCCAGGGGCCGCGGGCGGACGAGACGGAGCCTGGAGTCGCGCGGGGTACGGGACGTCACAGGGGCAGTCTTCCGGTTGACGGTCCGAAAACCCAAACGGAAGGCGGGCGCCGGGCCCGCGCCACGCCGCGGAGGCTGCGCGAGCACCGTCCCGCACCCCGCCGACCGGAAGGAAACCGGGCCGAACCGGAACCGGGAGGGCGGCCGTCGGCCGCGCGCTCCCGGCGGGGTGCGGCGCCCCGGCCGGCGGGGATCTCACACCGGTGGTGCCGGGGTCTCACACCAGTGGTGTGAGGAAGCGCCGCAGCGTCTCCTCGTACTCCTCGGGGTCGGCGTTCCACATCGCCCCGTGCGCCCCTTCCCGCACGGTGTGCAGCACGACCAGTTCCGGCCGCTCGGCCGCCAGCCGCCGGGAGGTTCCCCAGGGCGCGACGGCGTCCCCGGGACCGTGGAAGATCAGCACCGGCTTCGTCAGCCGCCCGGGGTCCACCCGCTGCCGCAGCCGTTCCGGGTCCCAGCGCAGCTTTCCCTGGGCCGCCCGCACCGCGAGCGGCAGCAGGAAGCGCGGGGCGTGCCGGGCCCGCGCCAGCGCGCGCAGCGTCGCCTCCCGGTCGAGCACGGGCGAGTCGAGCACGAGGCCCACGACGCGGTCCCGCAGCGCGGAGCGGGCCGCGGCGGCGAGCGCCGCGGTCGCGCCGGTCGACCAGCCGTACAGCACGACGCGCCGGGCACCGTGGCGCACGGCGTGGTGGAGCGCGGCGTCCACGTCCCGCCACTCGGTGTCCCCGAGGTGGTGCAGCCCGTCGGGTGAGGGGGGCGCGCCCGGGTCCCCTCGGAGGGAGGGGGCGAGGACCGTGAGGTCGTGGCGGTGCAGGAACCGCATGAGGTTCATCGGGTGCGCGCGGCTGGACCCGAGCCCGTGCACGGCGATCACCCAGGTGTCCCGCACGCCGGGCACGCGCCAGGCGGGGAGCGGGCCGAGTTCGCCGGACAGGGTCACGTCGCTGTGGTCGAGCCCGAGGGCGCCGCCCGGGTCGCCGACGTGCAGTTCGGGGGTGAACCGGACCTTGTCGCCGGTCTCCAGGCTGCCGTGGGTGACGCGTTCGAGACGGCGTACGACGGTGTCGGCGGAGCGGTCGGCCCCGGTGAGGACCTGGCCGACGACCGCGTGCACGCCCTCGCCGACGAGGCCGTAGGCGCCCGGGCGGAGGGAGGCCAGGGCGCGGGTCAGGGTGATCTGGCCGGCGGCGGTGCCGTGCACGGCGAGCCGTGGTTCGGTGGGCAGGGGGCGGCCGGGGGGTGCCTTGAGTGTGGCGTCGCCGGCGAGGCGGCCGGCGGCGACGCCGGCGGCCCCGGCGAGGCCGGCGGCGAGGGCTACGGTGACGGCGGCGGCCGTCGGCCTGACAGTGCGCACCGGTCCAGTGTGGTGGCTGGGGAGGGCTTCGGCCAGCGGAACGCCTCTCTCTCCGGCCGTCGGGCCCTCGCTCCGGGCGGCGGAACGTCCCTCAGGGGGCGTCCGGCTGCCCGTAGTTCTCCAGCCGGGCCGTGACCTCGGCGAGCTGTGCGGGCGTCAGGAGACTGGGCGGGCCGGCCGGCGAGGCCGTCGCGGTGAGCCAGAGGCGGCACATCCATTCCAGCTGGGCGGTGCGGTCGTACGCCTGGTCGAGGGTGTCGCCGTGGGTGAGGGTGCCGTGGTTCCGCAGCAGGCAGGCGGTGCGTCCGGTGAGGGCGCGGAGCACGTGCCCGGCCAGTTCGTCCGTGCCGTAGGTGGCGTAGGGGGCCACCCGGACCGGGCCGCCGAGAGCCGCGGTCATGTAGTGGATCGGCGGCAGTTCGTCGACGAGCGTGGAGACCGCCGTGGCGTGCACGGCGTGCGTGTGCACGATCGCGCGGGCTCCGGTGGCGCGGTACACCGCGAGGTGCAGCGGGAGTTCGCTGGTCGGCCGCAGCGAGCCGAGCACCTGGCGGCCGTCGAGGCCGAGGCCGACCATGTCCCCGGGGCCCAGCCTGTCGTACGGCACGCCCGTGGGGGTGACCAGCACCGTGGCCCCCACCCGGACCGACACGTTGCCCGAGGTGCCGACGACCAGTCCGTCGGCGACCGTCCGGCGGGCGGTGGCGACAAGCGCCTCCCAGGCGCGGGCCAAGGCCAGCCGGTCCCGGTCGCCTTCGGCGTTCCGCCTGCCGGCCCCGTCCCGGTCGCCGCACCCGTCGCCCTCGCCGTGGGGTGTCCGCTCTCCCCGCCGCTCCGGCTCCCGTTCCCCACGCTGCTCAGTCATGGCGCGATCATGCCAGGTGGCGCGAGCCGAGGTCCGCTCTCCCCGGCAGAGAGATCTCCCGAACGCCCCAGTACAAGCCGATTGGATGATGATGTGCTGATTTCGGACGTCTTTCGGCTACTCTCTGGGGCTCCCGCGGGACTCTCCGTGCACGGTGGTCCCACGGATCCCTGCCGAACCACGCTCACCGGGGGAGCCGATGACCTCACGCCACGCCGCCCGCACCCTGGCGCTGACCCTCTGCGTCGCGTTCCTCGCCGCCGGGGCGGGGACCGCCCGGGCCGCCGACCCGCCCAAGGGGCACGACGTCTCCTCGCACCAGGGCGGTGTCGACTGGACCCGGGCGAAAGCGGACGGGGCTCGGTTCGTGTACGTCAAGGCGACCGAGTCCACCGACTACCGCAGCCCCGACTTCGAGAAGCAGTACGCCGGGGCGCGCGCCGCCGGCATCCTGCGGGGCGCGTACCACTTCGCGACGCCCGGCACCTCCTCCGGCGCCGCGCAGGCGGCGTACTTCGTACGCAACGGCGGCGCCTGGCAGGCGGACGGGCGGACCCTGCCGCCCGCGCTCGACATGGAGTACAACCCGTACGGCAGGCACAAGTGCTACGGGCTGGGCAAGGCCGCCATGGTGCGCTGGATGGGGTCGTTCAGCGAGGAGGTGCTGCGGCTGACCGGGCGCCGCCCCGTGCTGTACACGACGGCCGACTGGTGGCGACTGTGCACCGGTGACAGCACCGCCTTCGCGGCCGACCACGCGCTGTGGATCGCCCGGCACGACCCCTCGGGCACGGGCGCCCTGCCCGGCGGCTGGACGACCTGGACGTTCTGGCAGTACGCCACCTCGGGCACCCTGCCCGGCGACCAGAACGTCTTCAACGGCTCCCTCGCCGGGCTGAAGCGGTTCGCGCGGGGCTGAGGGGCGGCGGGGGCGCGAAAGCGGAACCCGGGCACTCCGTTCGGGTCACCGCACCGCCCGCCCTCGTTCACCTGCCGTTCACCCAGGTTGCCTACGGTCCTAGGGCCACTGACGTCCAACAGAAGCCTGGGTAAATGGAACACATCACGCTCCTTCTGGGTATCGTGATTGTCACCGCACTCGTGTTCGATTTCACGAACGGTTTCCACGACACGGCCAACGCGATGGCCACGACCATCTCGACCGGCGCTCTGAGGCCCAAGACGGCGGTGGCCATGTCCGCCGTGCTGAACCTCGTCGGCGCGTTCCTCTCCGTGGAGGTCGCCAAGACGATCTCCGGCGGCATCATCGACGAGGAGGGCCTGCGCACCGAGGTCATCTTCGCCGCCCTCGTCGGCGCGATCCTGTGGAATCTGCTGACCTGGCTGCTGGGTCTGCCCTCCAGTTCCTCCCACGCACTGTTCGGCGGTCTGATCGGCGCGGCGGTCATGTCGGCCGGCTGGTCCTCGGTGAACGGTTCGACCGTCGTCACCAAGGTCCTCATCCCCGCGGTCGCCGCGCCGGTCGTCGCCGGTCTGGCCGCGATGCTCGCCACCCGGCTCACGTACGCCATCGGCGACCGGGCCGACCGGAAGGCCACCGCGAAGGGCTACCGGGCCGGGCAGATCGCCTCGGCCGGGCTGGTCTCCCTCGCGCACGGCACCAACGACGCGCAGAAGACCATGGGCATCATCACCCTCGCCCTCGTCACCGGCGGCGTCCTCTCCCCCGGCTCCAACCCGCCGATGTGGGTCATCCTCTCGGCGGGCACGGCGATAGCGCTCGGCACCTACCTCGGCGGCTGGCGGATCATCCGCACCCTCGGCAAGGGGCTGACCGACCTGGCACCGCCGCAGGGTTTCGCCGCGCAGACCAGTGCGGCGACGGCGATCCTCGCCTCCTCCCACATCGGCTTCTCGCTCTCCACCACCCAGGTCTGCTCGGGCGCGGTGATGGGCTCGGGGCTCGGCCGCCGGGGCGGGGTGGTCCGCTGGTCCACCGCGACCCGCATGCTGGTCGCCTGGTGCCTGACGCTGCCGGCGGCGGGTCTGGTCGGAGCCGGGGCCGAGGTGCTCACCAAGCAGGGCACGTGGGGCACGGTCGTGACCGGCGCGCTGCTGCTCGCCGGTTCGGGCACGATCTGGGTGCTGTCCCGGCGCAAGCCGGTGACCGTGGACAACGTCAACGACCTCGACGGCGTCGGGGACATCGACGCCGCCGAGGCCGACGGGGGTGTCCCCGCCGAGTCCCCGGGCGTCGTGACCGCGGCCATCGCCGCGGTGGCGCCGCCGCCGGCGGGCCCACTCGTCGAGGCGGACACCGCCGGAACGGCCGGGGCCAACACGCCGGTTGTAGAACTGCAGGCCACCATCCCCGCCCCGGACACCGGGTCCGCGGCGGAACCGACTCGTCCCGCCGCGGTGTGAGGAACGGACAGATGAAGATCGACTGGGCAGCACTCGGATCAGTGTTCGGGGTCTCGCTCGTGGTGACGGTGGGACTGGTGGGCCTGTTCACGCTCGGCATCGTCGGGCTCACGAAGAAGGAGTCCGCGCGCGGCGGGAGCGCCGTGCTCGCCGCCACGGGGGCCTACGCGTGCTTCGCCGCGTGCGCGGCCGCGGTGGCGTACGGGATCCATCTGATCGTGGTCTGACGCGTCGTGACCTGACGGCGTGAAGGGCGCGCGCGGGGGTGGGAGCGGCTTCGACCGCCCCCACCCCCCTTTCGCGCGCCCGGAAACGCGCGTGTGGGACTCCGCACAGCAGGTCAAGGCCAGGTTGACTGAGGTCGGGGGGCGTGGTGAACTGCCGAAGCCAATGCGGCGGCAGGAGAGGAAGTCCGGTGTGAATCCGGCGCGGTCCCGCCACTGTCACCGGGGTAGCCATCCCGGGAGCCAGGAACTCTCACCGCCCATCTCGTCGAACCAGGGCGTGGACACCCTGAGTGAGGACACTTCGCCATGCGCGGCTGCCGACCGAGGTTCACCAGCGACAACCTGACCGATCCCACGGCCGGTTGACCCCGTGGGTGCCGAACGCCTCCACGCGTACGGCGCCACCGCCGGCCTCCTCGGTGACCTGCTCCTCGGCGATCCCCGCCGCGGGCATCCCGTCGCCGTGTTCGGGCGGGCCGCGGCAGCCGTGGAGCGCGTGCTGTGGCGTGACCACCGAGGCTGGGGCGCACTGCACACCCTCGTGTGCGCCGGTGGTGCCACCGCGCTCGGGGCTCTTGCCGTACGCGCCGTACGCCACTCCCCCGCCGCCTCCCTCGCCCTGACCGCGAGCGCCACCTGGGCGGTCCTCGGCGGCACCTCGCTCATCCGCGAGGCGCGGGCCGTCGGACGGGCGCTGGAGAGCGGTGACGTGGACGCCGCACGGGCGCGGCTGCCGCACCTGTGCGGGCGCGACCCGCAGGCCCTGGACGCCGAGGGGATCGCCCGGGCCGTCGTGGAGTCCGTCGCCGAGAACACCTCCGACGCCGTCGTGGGCGCCCTCGTCTGGGGCGCCGTCGCCGGGGTGCCCGGACTGCTCGGCTTCCGGGCCGTCAACACCCTGGACGCCATGGTGGGCCACCGCTCCGTGCGCCATCTGCGGTTCGGCTGGGCCTCCGCGCGCCTGGACGACCTCGCCGGCGCGCCCGGGGCACGGCTCACCGCCGTCCTCGCGGCCGCCGCCGGACCGGACCCCCGGGGCGCGGTACGGGCCTGGCGGGCGGATGCGCACCGCCATCCGAGCCCCAACGCCGGTCCCGTGGAGGCCTCCTTCGCGGGGGCGCTCGGGGTGCGGCTGGGCGGGACCCTGTCGTACGGGGGGCGTGTGGAGCACCGCCCGGTGCTCAACGGTGCCGGGCGCGCCGTGCGGGTGGGGGACATCGAGCGGGCGGCACGGCTCTCGCGGCGGGTCGGCTGGCTCGCGCTGGGCGTGTGCGCGGGCGTCCGGCTCGCCTGCGCGGGCGGGAGGCGCGCCGGCGCGCCCCGGACGAAGGGACGTACGTCATGAGCGGCGGGACCGAACGGCCGAGGGGCGGCGGGCTGCTCGTCGCCGGCACCACCTCCGACGCGGGGAAGAGCGTCGTCACCGCCGGGATCTGCCGGTGGCTGGCGCGGCAGGGCGTGAAGGTGGCGCCGTTCAAGGCGCAGAACATGTCCCTCAACTCCTTCGTCACACGGGGGGGCGCCGAGATCGGGCGGGCGCAGGCCATGCAGGCGCAGGCCTGCCGGATCGAGCCGACCGCGCTGATGAACCCGGTGCTGCTCAAGCCGGGCGGCGAGCGGAGCAGCCAGGTGGTGCTGCTAGGCAGGCCGGTCGGCGAGATGAGCGCCCGCGGCTACCACGGCGGCCGGCAGCGGGAGTTGCTCTCCGTCGTGCTCGACGCGCTGGCCGAACTGCGCGCCACTCACGACGCGGTGATCTGCGAGGGCGCGGGCAGCCCCGCCGAGATCAACCTGCGCCGGACCGACATCGTCAACATGGGGATCGCGCGGAACGCGAAGCTGCCCGTGCTCGTCGTGGGCGACATCGACCGGGGCGGCGTCTTCGCCTCCTTCTTCGGCACGGTCGCCCTGCTCTCCCGCAAGGACCAGGAGCTGGTCGCCGGGTTCCTCGTGAACAAGTTCCGGGGCGACGTCTCGCTGCTGGAGCCGGGCCTGGACATGCTGCACGGTCTCACCGGCCGCTCCACGTACGGCGTGCTGCCGTTCCGGCACGGCCTGGGCATCGACGAGGAGGACGGCATGGGGGTCCCCCCTGCTCGAACGAAGGTGAGAGCGGGGGGGAGGATCTCGCTGCGCGGGACCGTACGGGAGTCGGACACCGCGCCGCCGGTGGGCGAGGACGTGCTGCGGGTGGCGGTGTGCGCCCTGCCGCTGATGTCCAACTTCACGGACGTCGACGCGCTCGCGGCCGAACCCGGTGTGCTGGTGCGCTTCGTGGACCGGCCGGAGGAACTGGCCGACGCCGACCTCGTCATCGTGCCCGGCACGCGCGGCACCGTCCGGGCCCTGGAGTGGCTGCGGGAGCGGGGGCTCGCCGACGCCCTGCGGCGCAGGGCCGCCGAGGGGCGGCCGGTCCTCGGGATCTGCGGCGGCTTCCAGATCCTCGGCGAGCAGATCGAGGACGAGGTCGAGTCGCGCGCCGGGCGCGTGGACGGCCTCGGGCTGCTGCCCGTGCGCGTCCGCTTCGCCCGGGAGAAGACCCTCGCCCGGCCCGTCGGCCGCGCCCTCGGCGAGAGGGCCGAGGGGTACGAGATCCACCACGGGGTCGCCGAGGTCACCGGCGGCGACCCCTTCTTCTCCGACGGTGCCGGACAGGCCCTGGACGGCTGCCGGGTCGGCGCCGTCCGGGGCACGCACTGGCACGGCTCGCTGGAGTCCGACGGCTTCCGGCGCGCCTACCTGCGCGAGGTCGCGGCCGCCGCGGGCCGCCGCTTCGTGCCCGCCCCGGACACCTGCTTCGCCGCGCTGCGCGAGGAGCGGCTCGACCGGCTCGGCGACCTGATCGAACAGCACGCGGACACGGACGCGCTGCGGCGGCTCATCGAGTCCGGCGCGCCACGAGGACTGCCCTTCATCCCCCCGGGAGCGCCCGCATGAGCACTGTGTTGTTGTTGTCGACCGCCGACACGGACCTGCTGGCGGCGCGTGCCTCCGGCGCCGGCTACCGGATCGGCAACCCCACCCGCGTGGACGTCGCCGGGGAGCTGCCCGCGCTGCTCGACGGCGCCGACCTCGTCCTCGTGCGGCTGCTGGGCGGCAGGCGGGCGTGGGAGGACGGGCTCGCCGCCCTCGAGGCGTCCGGGGTGCCGACCGTGCTGCTCGGCGGGGAGAACGTCCCGGACGCCGAGCTGATGGCCCTGTCCTCGGTGCCGGCGGGCGTGGTGGCCGAGGCGCTGCGCTACCTGGTCGAGGGCGGCCCTGGGAACCTGGCCCAGCTCGCCCGGTTCCTCTCGGACACCGTGCTGCTGACCGGCGAGGGCTTCGAGGAGCCGCGGAAGATGCCCGAGTACGGCGTGCACGGCGCGCGCGCCCGCGTGCCGGGGCGGCCGACCGTGGGCGTGCTCTTCTACCGCGCCCACGAGCTCAGCGGCAACACCGCCTTCGTGGACACCCTGTGCGAGGCGGTCGAGGCGCGCGGCGCCAACGCGCTGCCCGTGTACTGCGGTTCGCTGCGCGGCGCGGACCCCGGCCTGTACGCGCTGCTCGCGGAGGCCGACGCGCTCGTCACCACCGTCCTCGCCGCCGGCGGCAGCCACGCCTCGCAGGCCTCGGCGGGCGGTGAGGAGGAGGCCTGGGACGTCGGGGCGCTCGCCGAACTGGACGTGCCCGTGCTGCAGGGCCTGTGCCTGACCACCTCGCGCGCCCAGTGGGAGGCCTCCGACGCCGCCCTGTCCCCCATGGACGCGGCGATGCAGGTCGCCATCCCCGAGTTCGACGGCCGGCTGGTCACCGTCCCGTTCTCCTTCAAGGAACAGGGTCCCGACGGTGTGCCGGTGTACGCCGCCGATCCCGAGCGGGCCGCCCGGGTCGCCGGGATCGCGGTGCGGCACGCGGCGCTCGCCCACAAGCCGAACGCCGAGAAGAGGATCGCGCTCGTCTTCACCGCCTACCCCACCAAGCATTCGCGGGTCGGCAACGCCGTCGGCCTGGACACGCCCGCCTCGGCGGTACGGGTCCTGGACGCGCTGCGGGAGGCCGGGTACGGGGTGGAAGGACACCCCTCCGAGGGCGACGAGTTGATCCACCGGCTCATCGAGGCGGGCGGCCACGACGTGGAGTGGCTGACCGAGGACCAGCTCGCCGCCGCTCCGGCCCGTGTGCCCCTCGCCCACTACCGGAAGTGGTTCGAGACGCTGGACCCCGGGCTGCGCGCGTCCATGCGGGAGGCGTGGGGCGAGCCGCCGGGCTCCCTCTACGTCGACGGCGAGGACATCGTCCTGGCCTCCCTGCGCTTCGGCAACGTGGTGGTCATGATCCAGCCGCCGCGCGGCTTCGGCGAGAACCCCATCGCCATCTACCACGACCCCGACATGCCGCCCTCCCACCACTACCTGGCCGCCTACCGCTGGCTTCAGGCCCCGCCCTCGGAGGGCGGGTTCGGCGCCGACGCGGTCGTGCACATGGGCAAGCACGGCACGATGGAGTGGCTGCCGGGCAAGGGGCTCGGGCTGAGCGCCGGCTGCGCTCCGGACGCCGTGCTCGGCGAGCTGCCGCTGGTCTACCCGTTCATCGTCAACGACCCCGGCGAGGGGACCCAGGCCAAGCGGCGCGGGCACGCGACGGTGGTCGATCACCTGGTGCCGCCGATGGCCCGTGCCGACACCTACGGGGATCTGGCGAAGCTGGAGCAACTCCTCGACGAGTACGCCCTGGTGAGCGACCTCGACCCGGCGAAGGCCCCGGCCGTGCGGGCGCAGATCTGGACGCTCGTCAAGGCCGCCGAGCTCCACCACGACCTGCACGTGGACGACCAGCCGGACGAGGACGAGTTCGACTCCTTCGTCATGCACATCGACGGTTATCTGTGCGAGATCAAGGACGTGCAGATCCGCGACGGCCTGCACATTCTGGGCGGCGGCCCGGTCGGCGAGCCCCGGGTGAACCTGGTCCTCGCGGTGCTGCGCGCCTCCCAGGTGTGGGGCGGGCGGGCGAACGCGCTGCCCGGGCTGCGGGCCGCGCTGGCCGCCCGCTTCGGCCTTGTGGAGAAGGAGTTGCTGGCCGAGCCGGGCGCCGGGGCGGAGGTCCCGGCGGCGCTCACCGCTCTGGTGGACGGCCCGGCCCGTACCGCCTCCGACGCGATCGACCTGCTGGAACAGCTCTGCCGTCGGCTCGCCGAGGGCATGGAGGCGCGCGACTGGGCGGCGGACGCGGCCGGGGACCTCGTCCGCGAGGTGCTCGGCACCGATCTCCCCGAGGCGGCTGCCGTGCTGCGGTTCGCGGGCGAGGAGGTCGTGCCCCGCCTCGCCCGTACGAGCGACGAGATCGGGAACATCCTGCGCGCCCTGGACGGCGGTTACGTCCCGGCGGGCCCGTCCGGCTCCCCCACCCGCGGCCTCGTCAACGTCCTGCCGACCGGACGGAACTTCTACTCCGTCGATCCCAAGGCGATCCCGTCCCGGCTGAGCTGGGAGGTCGGGCAGTCGCTGGCGGACTCGCTGGTGCGGCGGTACCTCGACGACACGGGCGCCCACCCCAGGTCCGTGGGGCTCACCGTGTGGGGCACCTCGGCGATGCGCACGCAGGGCGACGACATCGCCGAGATCCTCGCGCTGCTGGGCTGCCGCCCGGTCTGGGACGAGGCCTCGCGCCGGGTCACCGGCTTCGAGGTCGTCGGCCTGGAGGAGCTGGGCCGGCCGCGCATCGACGTCACGGTCCGCATCTCCGGCTTCTTCCGGGACGCCTTCCCGCACGTGGTGAGCCTGATCGACGACGCGGTCCGGACGGTGGCCGAACTCGACGAGCCCGCCGAGTCCAACTACGTGAAGGCGCACGCCGACGAGGACACCGCCGCGCACGGGGACCGCCGCCGGGCCACCGCCCGCGTCTTCGGCTCCAAGCCGGGCGCGTACGGGGCGGGCCTGCTGCCGCTGATCGACGCCCGCAACTGGCGCTCCGACGCCGACCTCGCCGAGGTGTACGCGGTGTGGGGCGGCTACGCCTACGGGCGCGGGCTCGACGGGCGGGCGGCGCGCGGCGACATGGAGACGGCGTTCCGGCGGATCGCGGTGGCGGCGAAGAACGTCGACACCCGCGAGCACGACCTCGTCGACGCCGACGACTACTTCCAGTACCACGGCGGCATGGTCGCCATGGTGCGCCATCTGACGGGCGAGAGCCCGGAGGCGTACGTGGGCGACTCGGCCGTGCCGGACCAGGTGCGGACCCGCACGCTGGGCGAGGAGACGCACCGGGTGTTCCGGGCCCGGGTGGTCAACCCGCGCTGGATGGCGGCCATGCGGCGCCACGGCTACAAGGGCGCCTTCGAGATGGCGGCGACGGTGGACTACCTGTTCGGCTACGACGCCACGGCCGGCGTCGTGGACGACTGGATGTACGAGAAGTTGTCGGCCGAGTACGTCTTCGACGCCGAGAACCGGGACTTCATGAGGAAGTCCAACCCCTGGGCGCTGCGCGGCATCACGGAACGCCTCCTGGAGGCGGCCGACCGGGGCCTGTGGGCGGAACCGGACGCGGAGACGCTGGAGCGGCTGCGCGCCACCTACCTGGAACTCGAAGGCGATCTGGAGGGCGACGAGAAGTGAGTACCCCCTTTCCGTTCACGGCCGTTGTCGGCCAGGACGACCTGCGGCTCGCGCTGCTGCTGAACGCGGTGTCCCCGGCGGTCGGCGGCGTCCTGGTGCGCGGCGAGAAGGGGACGGCCAAGTCCACCGCCGTGCGGGCGCTCACGGCGCTGCTGCCCGCGGTGGACGTCGTCCCCGGCTGCCGCTTCTCGTGCGATCCCGCGCGGCCCGATCCGGGGTGCCCGGACGGGCCGCACGAGCCGGGCCCCTTCGAGTCCCGCGCGGCCCGCATGGTCGAACTCCCCGTCGGTGCCTCGGAGGACCGGCTGGTGGGGGCGCTGGACATCGAGCGGGCCCTCGCGGAGGGCGTGAAGGCCTTCGAGCCGGGGCTGCTGGCCGGGGCCCACCGGGGCATCCTGTACGTCGACGAGGTCAACCTCCTCCACGACCACCTCGTGGACCTGCTCCTCGACGCCGCCGCGATGGGCGCCTCGTACGTCGAGCGCGAGGGCGTCTCCGTGCGGCACGCGGCGCGCTTCCTGCTCGTCGGGACGATGAACCCGGAGGAGGGCGAGCTGCGCCCGCAGCTCCTGGACCGCTTCGGGCTCACCGTCGAGGTCGCCGCCTCCCGGGAGCCCGACCTGCGCGTGGAGGTCGTGCGGCGGCGGCTCGCGTACGACGACGACCCCGCCGCCTTCGCCGCGCGCTGGGCGGAGGAGGAGGCCGCCGTACGGCGACGGATCGTCGCGGCACGGGAGTTGCTGCCCTCGGTGCGGCTCGGCGACGGGGCGCTGCGGCAGATCGCGGCGACCTGCGCGGCCTTCGAGGTGGACGGCATGCGCGCCGACATCGTGATGGCCAGGACGGCGACCGCGCTGGCGGCCTGGGCCGGGCGGACCGACGTGCTCGCCGAGGACGTACGGCAGGCCGCGCTGCTGGCGCTGCCCCACAGGCGCCGTCGCAATCCCTTCGACGCGCCCGGTCTCGACGAGGACAAGCTGGACGAGACGCTGGAGGAGTCCGGCGGGTCCGAGGGACCCGGCGGGTCCGGCGGTGACGACGATCCGGACCCGGACGGCGGGGGACCCGGCGGTGGCGGCGGGCAGCCCGGCCCCGAGGACGGCGGGCCCGGGGACGGGGACGCCGCCGCCCGGCCCGAGGCGGGCGAGGGCGGCGAACCCCGGCCGTCCGGTGCCGGCGAGCAGTCGCCGGTGCGGGCCGCCGAGCCCTTCCGCACGAAGGTGCTCAGCGTCCCCGGTCTCGGCGAGGGTGCGGCCGGGCGGCGCTCGCGGGCGCGCACCCGGCACGGCCGGACGACGGGTGCCCGGCGGCCGCGGGGCACGCTGACCGAGCTGCACCTGGCGGCGACCGTACGGGCCGCGGCCCCGCACCAGCGGGCACGCGGGCGCTCGGGCCCCGGCCTTGTCGTGCGCCGGGACGATCTGCGGCAGGCGACCCGTGAGGGCCGCGAGGGCAACCTCGTGCTGTTCCTCGTGGACGCCTCCGGGTCGATGGCGGCGCGGCAGCGGATGAGCGCGGTGAAGGGCGCCGTGCTCTCGCTGCTGCTCGACGCCTACCAGCGGCGGGACAAGGTGGGCCTGGTGACCTTCCGGGGCACCTCCGCCGAGGTGGCGCTCCCCCCGACCTCCTCCGTCGACGCGGCGGCGGCCCGCCTGGAGTCGCTGCCCACGGGCGGGCGCACCCCGCTGGCTGCCGGGCTGCTCAGGGCGCACGAGGTGCTGCGGGTGGAACGGCTGCGGGACGCGGCGCGGCGTCCGCTGCTCGTGGTGGTGACGGACGGGCGGGCCACGGGTGGTCCCGAGCCGGTGGCCCTGGCCTCGCGGGCGGCACGGCTGTTCGCGGCCGGGGGGACCGCCTGCGTGGTCGTGGACTGCGAGGCGGGCCCCGTGCGGCTCGGGCTCGCCGGGCGGCTGGCGGCCGACCTGGGCGGCACGGCGGTGACGCTCGAGGAGCTGCGGGCCGACTCGATCGCCGGACTGGTGAAGGACGTACGCGGGAGGGCCGCCTGATGCCGCAGGGACAGCCGAGCGTCGTGCCGGACGACGGGCTGACGACCCGTCAGCGCCGCAACCGTCCACTGGTCGTCGTCCACACGGGGGTCGGGAAGGGCAAGTCGACGGCCGCCTTCGGGCTGGCGCTGCGCGCCTGGAACCAGGGGTGGCCGATCGGGGTGTTCCAGTTCGTCAAGTCCGCGAAGTGGAAGGTCGGCGAGGAGAACGCGCTGCGGGTGCTGGGGGCGTCCGGCGAGGGCGGGTCCGTGGCCTGGCACAAGATGGGCGAGGGCTGGTCCTGGGTGCAGCAGGGGACCCGGGGCGACAACGCGAGCAACGAGGAGAAGGCCCGCGAGGGCTGGGAGCAGGTCAAGCGGGACCTGGCCGCCGAGACGTACCGGCTGTACGTGCTGGACGAGTTCGCGTACCCGCTGCACTGGGGGTGGATCGACACCGGGGAGGTGGTCGAGGTGCTGCGGCACCGTCCCGGCACCCAGCACGTCGTGATCACCGGGCGGAACGCCCCCGAGGAGCTGGTGGAGTTCGCGGACCTGGTCACCGACATGTCGAAGGTGAAGCACCCGATGGACGCCGGTCAGAAGGGCCAGAGGGGCATCGAGTGGTGACGTCCACGGCACTGCCCCGGCTGGTCCTCGCCGCGCCGGCCTCCGGCAGCGGCAAGACCACCGTGGCGACCGGGCTGATGGCCGCGCTCACCGCGCGGGGGCTGCGGGTGTCCCCGCACAAGGTGGGCCCGGACTACATCGACCCCGGCTACCACGCGCTCGCCACCGGGCGGACGGGGCGCAATCTCGACGCCTACCTGTGCGGGCCGGAGCTGATCGCCCCGCTGTTCCTGCACGGGGCGCGGGGGTGCGACCTCGCCCTCGTCGAGGGCGTGATGGGGCTGTTCGACGGGGCGGCCGGGGAGGGCGAGCTGGCGTCCACGGCGCAGGTGGCGAAGGTGCTGGGGGCGCCGGTGGTGCTGGTGGTCGACGCCTCGGCGCAGTCCCGGTCGGTGGCGGCGCTGGTGCACGGGTTCGTGACCTGGGACCCGGAGGTGCGGATCGGGGGCGTGATCCTCAACAAGGTCGCCTCGGACCGGCACGAGGCGCTGCTGCGGGAGGCGCTGGAGTCGGTGGGGGTGCCGGTGCTGGGGGTGCTGCGGCGGGCGGCGCCGGTGGAGGTGCCCTCGCGGCACCTCGGCCTGGTGCCGGTGGCCGAGCGGGGGGCCCTGGCGGTGGAGGCGGTGGCCGCGATGGGGGCGCGGGTGGCCGCCGGGTGCGATCTGGAGGCGGTGCTCGCGCTGGCACGCTCGGCGGCTCCCGTGCCGGGTGCGGCGTGGGACGCGGTGGAGGCCGTGGGGGGTGGCCCGCGGGAGGCGTCCTCGGGTGGGGGGAGGCCGGGGTCCCGGCCCGTCGTCGCCCTCGCCGGGGGCCCCGCCTTCACGTTCTCCTACGCCGAGCACGCCGAGCTGCTCGCCGCCGCCGGCGCGGACGTCGTGCCCTTCGACCCCCTGCGCGACGAGGGACTCCCCGAGGGCACCGCCGGACTCGTCCTCGGCGGCGGTTTCCCCGAGGTGTACGCCGCCGAGCTGTCCGCGAACGAGCCGCTGCGCAAGGCCGTGGGCGAGCTGGCCCGGGGCGGCGGTCCGGTCGCGGCGGAGTGCGCGGGGCTGCTGTACCTGTGCCGGGAGCTGGACGGCCTGCCGATGTGCGACGTGCTGGACGCCACCGCACGGATGTCCGAGCGGCTCACCCTCGGCTACCGGGACGCCGTCGCCCTCACCGACAGCCCCCTGGCCGCCGCCGGTACCCGTGTGCGCGGCCACGAGTTCCACCGCACCGTGGTGGAGCCGGGCGCCGGGGAGTCGCCGGCCTGGGGGTTCCGCGGCGAGGGGCGCCGTCTGGAGGGGTTCGTACGGCGTGGCGCGCACGCCAGTTTTCTGCACACGCACTGGGCGTCCGCGCCCGGTGCCGCCCACAGGTTCGTCGAGAGGTGCCGGACGTCATGAGCAGCAGGCTGATCGGGATCGGGGTGGGCCCCGGCGACCCCGAGCTGGTGACCGTGAAGGGCGTGGGCGCGCTGCGCGCGGCGGACGTGGTCGTCGTCCCGGTGATGGACGGCGGCGAGCGCGGCCGTGCCGAGGCGACGGTGCTGCACTACGTGCCCGCCGGGAAGGTCGTGCGGGTGGTGTTCGCGCTGAACGAGCGCTCGGACCGGGCGCGCCGCGAGGCGGCGTGGGACGCGGCGGGCGAGCGGGTCGCCGGGCTGCTGCGCGCGCACCCGGGCGGCTCGGTGGCCTTCGCCACGATCGGCGACCCGAACGTGTACTCGACGTTCACGTATCTCGCGCACACGGTCGCCGCGCTGGTGCCGGGGACGGTGGTGGAGACGGTGCCCGGGATCACCGCGATGCAGGACCTGGCGGCCCGGTCGGGTGCCGTGCTGACGGAGGGCACCGAGCCGCTGACGCTGGTCCCGGTGACCGCCGGGGCGGCGGTGCTGAAGGAGGCGCTGAGCGGTCCCGGCACGGTCGTCGCGTACAAGTTCGGGCGGCAGGCCGACGAGGTGGCCGGGGCGCTGCGGGAGACGGGGCGGCTGGCGGACGCGGTGTGGGGTTCGGCGCTGGGGCTGCCGGAGGAGTCGATCCGCCCGGCCGCCGAGCTGACCGGCGGGGGCCCGCTCCCCTACCTGTCGACCCTGATCGCGCCGGCCCGCCGCGACGGCACCCGGGGCGGCAAGCTGTGACCGCCCTCCTGCCGCGGCCCTCAGCCCGCCAGGCCCACCACCACCCAGATGAAGCCCACGCCCGCGACCGTGCACAGCAGGGTCGAGCGGGCGGGGTGGACGTGGTGCGCCTCGGGCAGGATCTCGGCGGCCGCGAGGTAGAGCAGGACGCCGCCGAAGAGGCCGAGGTAGGCGCCGAGCGCCTGTTCCGGGATGGTGAGGAACAGGGTGGAGGCGGCGCCGACCATCGGGGCGACGGCGTCCGCGAACAGCATGATCAGGGCCTTGCGGCGGGCGTTCCCGTACAGGCTGGTGAGCGTGTAGGTGTTGAAGCCGTCGGCGAAGTCGTGCGCCACGACGGCCAGGGCGACGGCCGCCCCCATGCCGCCGCCGACCTGGAAGGCGGCGCCGATCGCGACGCCGTCCATCGCGCTGTGTCCGACCATCGCCCCGGCGGCCGTCAGGCCCACCTCGGGCGCCCGGTGGTTGTGCTCGTCGGCGCCGTGGGAGGCGCGGCGGGCGGCGAGCAGCCGTTCGACCAGGTGGGCCAGAAGGAAGCCGCCGACGAAGAGCAGCAGGGCCTCGGGGACGCCGAAGACGTCCTCGCCGGCCGCCTCCAGCGCCTCGGGCAGCAGGTCGAGGCCGACCACGCCGAGCATCAGGCCGCCGGCCAGGCCCAGGACCAGGTGGCGGCGGTCGGTCACATGCTGTGCCGTCCAGCCGCCGGCCAGCGTCATCAGGAACGCGCCGAGCGCGACGAGTACCGCCATGGGCCCTTGCTATCCGATCAACCCCCGTTCGCGCACATCCGGCCACCAGGCGGGCCCCGCACACCATGACATTCCGGCCCACATCCCCCACCCCCTCCGCCCCTCCCGGCACACCGGTCCCGAGCGGCCCACCGCTGCCCACCCCCCTTCCCACCACCCCTTCGCCGCCCGCCCTCCCGCGGCCGGCCTCCTGTACGAGAGGACCCGAGCCCATGGCCGATGCCCCCGCAGGCAAGGTGACCTTCGTCGGCGCCGGCCCCGGTGCCGCCGACCTGCTGACCTTCCGTGCCGCCCGCGCGATCGCCGAGGCGGACGTGGTGATCTGGGCGGCCAGCCTGGTGCAGGCGGAGGTGCTGGAGCACGCGCGCGCGGACGCGGAGGTCCTGGACTCGGCGACGATGTCGCTGGAGGACGTCGTCGCCGTGTACGCGCGGGCCCGGGCCGAGGGGCTGCGGGTGGCGCGGATCCACTCGGGGGACCCCGCGCTGTGGGGCGGCACGCAGGAGCAGCTCGACCGGTGCGCGGACCTCGGCGTGGAGACCGAGATCGTGCCGGGCGTGTCCGCCTTCTCCGCCGTGGCCGCGCTCGCGGGGCGCGAGCTGACGATTCCGGAGGTGGCGCAGTCGGTGATCCTCACCCGGCTGGGCGGCGGCAAGACGCCGATGCCGCCCGGGGAGGAGGTCCGGGAGTTCGCCCGGCACGGCACCACGATGGCGCTGTTCCTCTCGGCGGCGCGCAGCGGTCAGCTCGTACGGGAGCTGCTGGAGGGCGGCTATCCGACGACGACGCCGGTCGTGGTGGCGTACCAGGCCACCTGGCCGGAGGAGCTGCTCGTGCGCTGCACGATCGGCACGCTGGAGGAGACGGTCAAGAAGCACAGGCTGTGGAAGCACACGCTGTTCCTGGTCGGCCCGGCCCTGGACGCCCACGGCACGCGTTCGCACCTGTACCACCCTGGGCACTTCCACGGCTTCCGCAGGGCCGATCCACAGGCCCGCCGGGCCCTGCGCGCCCGGAACGCGACGCCGTGAACGGCCTGGGAAGGATCACGGTTCTCGGCACGGGCACGGGCGCTCCGCTCGACGAGGGAGCCCGGGCCGCCGTGGCGGGTGCGGGTCTGGTCGTGGGCGGGCGACGGCATCTCGCGGCGGCGCCGGTGCCGGACTCCGCCGGGCGGGTGACGCTCGGACCGCTCGCCCCGGCCCTGGAGGCGATCGCCCGGCACCTGGAGAAGGGCGCCGGCGGCGGCCCGGTGGTCGTGCTGGCCTCCGGCGACCCCGGCTTCTTCGGGATCGTACGGGTGCTGGCGGAGCGGTTCGGCGGGGAGCGGCTCGACGTGCGACCCGGCGTGTCCTCCGTGGCGGCCGCGTGGGCGCGGGCCGGGCTGCCGTGGGACGACGCGGTCGTGGTGAGCGCGCACGGGCGCGCCCTGCGGACCGCCGTGAACGTGTGCCGGGCGCATCCCAAGGTGGCGGTGCTGACCGGCCCCGGCGCGGGCCCGGCGGAGCTGGGCGCGGCACTCGCGGAGGGTTCCGGCGGGCCGGGGGGCCGGGTCCTGGTGGTGCTGCGGGCGCTCGGCGACCCGGGCGCCGCACGGGTGGACCGGGTGTCCCCCGCCGAGGCCGCCGCCCGCGACTGGGGCGGCTCGGTGAACGTCGTCCTCTGTCTGGACCCGGCGCGCGCCCTGGGCCCCGCGCGGACGGTGGCCGGTCCGCCCGCCGGGCCCGAGGGCGGCTGGGCGCTGCCGGAGGAGGCCTTCGCGCACCGCGACTCGATGATCACCAAGGCGGAGGTGCGGGCGCTGGCCCTGGCCCGGCTGGGCCCCCGGCTCGGCGAGCTGGTGTGGGACGTGGGCGCGGGTTCGGGCTCGGTGGCGGTGGAGTGCGCGCGCCTCGGCGCGGCGGTCGTGGCCGTGGAGCGGGCGGCGGACGGCGTCGGCCGGATCCGCGCCAACGCCGCCGCGCACGGGGTCGACGTGCGCGTGGTGCACGGCGAGGCCCCCGGGATCCTCGCCGCTCTCGCCGACGACCCGGACGCCGTGTTCCTCGGCGGGGGCGGCGCCGGGCTGCCGGACCTGGTCGCCGCCTGTGCGCGACGGGCCCGGCGGACGGTCGTGGTGGCGCTGGCCGCCCTCGACCGGGTTCCGGCGGCCCGCGCTGCGCTCACCGCCGCCGGATGGGAGGTGGACGGCGTCCTGCTGCAGTCCTCCCGGCTCGCGCCGCTGCCGGGGGACGTGACCCGGCTGGCGGCGGCCAATCCCGTGTTCCTGCTGTGGGGCGTACGGCCCCCGGAGCCCCCCGCGGACCCCGTAGAGCCCGCAGAGTCCGCAGAGTCCGCCGCACCCGTAGATCCCGCAGAGCCCGTAAGCCCTGTACGTCCCGAAGGTCCCGTAGGTCCCGTAGAAGGAGTCGCCCTGTGATCGGCCTGATTTCCGCCACCGCGGCGGGCGCGGCCGCCCGTGACCGGCTGGCCGCGGCCTGGCCGGACCGCACGCGCGTGTACGAAGGTCCCGTCGGGGACGCCGTACGGCGGGCGTTCGGCGAGTGCGAGCAGCTCGTGTGCTTCCTCGCGACGGGCGCGGTCGTACGTCTCCTCGCGCCGCTGCTCGGCGACAAGCACGCCGACCCGGGCGTGGTCTGCGTGGACGAGGCGGGGCGGTTCGCGGTCTCGCTGGTGGGCGGCCACGGCGGCGGGGCCAACGAGCTGGCGCGCGCGGTGGGCGGCGTCCTGGGCGCGGAGCCCGTGGTGACGACGGCGACGGACGCCGCGGACCTGCCCGGCCTGGACACGCTCGGCCTGCCGGTGGAGGGCGCGGTGGCCGCCGTGTCGCGGGCCCTGCTCGACGGGGAGCCGGTGGTGCTGCGGGCGGAGGTGGCGTGGCCGCTGCCGCCGCTGCCGCTCGCGGACCGGGGCGCGTACACGGTGCGGGTCACGGACCGCGTGGTGGAGCCGGACGCGAGGGAGGCGGTGCTGCGGCCGCCGACCCTGGTGGTGGGCGTGGGCGCCTCCCGGGGCGCGCCGGTGGCGGAGGTGCTCGGTCTCGTCGAGGACACCCTGCGCGGGGCGGGACTGTCGGCCGCCTCCCTCGCCGAGCTGGCCACCGTGGACGCGAAGGCGGACGAGCCGGGTCTGCTCGGGGCGGCCGAGCGGCTGGGCGTGCCGCTGGTGACGTACTCCGCGGCCGAGCTGGCGGAGGTCGACGTCCCGAACCCCTCGAAGGCGCCGCTCGCCGCCCTCGGCACCCCCTCGGTGGCGGAGGCGGCGGCGCTGCTGCGCGGGGGCGAACTCCTCGTGCCCAAGCGGAAGTCGGCGGGGCGGCCCGCCATGGCGACCTGTGCGGTGGTGCGCCGGCCGGGGCGCGGGCGGCTCGCGGTGGTCGGGATCGGCCCGGGCGCGCGCGACCTGCTCACCCCGCGCGCGGCGGCGGAGCTGCGCCGGGCTTCGGTGCTGGTCGGCCTCGACCAGTACGTCGACCAGATCCGCGACCTGCTGCGGCCGGGGACCCGGGTGCTGGAGTCGGGGCTCGGCGCGGAGGAGGAACGGGCGCGCACGGCGGTGGCCGAGGCCCGGCGCGGGCACGCGGTCGCGCTGATCGGCAGCGGGGACGCCGGGGTGTACGCGATGGCCTCGCCCGCGCTCGCGGAGGCCTCCGGCGACATCGACGTGGTCGGTGTGCCGGGGGTGACGGCGGCGCTGGCGGCCGGGGCGGTGCTCGGCGCGCCGCTGGGCCACGACCACGTGTCGATCAGCCTGTCCGACCTGCACACGCCGTGGGAGGTCATCGAGCGGCGGGTGCGGGCGGCGGCCGAGGCCGACCTCGTCGTGACGTTCTACAACCCGCGCAGCCGGGGCCGCGACTGGCAGTTGCCGAAGGCGCTGGGCATCCTCGCCGGGCACCGGGAGCCGACGACCCCGGTCGGGGTGGTCCGCAACGCCTCCCGGCCGGACGAGTCGAGCCTGCTGACGACGCTGGCCGCCCTGGATCCGGCGGTCGTCGACATGATGACGGTCGTGACGGTCGGCAACACCGCGACCCGACAGGTCGCCGGCCGCATGGTGACCCCGCGCGGCTACCGCTGGCAGGAGACCCGTCCGGCGGACCGGAACGCGCCGGAGGAGCCGAAGTGAACCGTGTCGTGCACCCGATCGAGCATGAGTCCTTCCGGCGGCTGCGCGCCCGCCTGGACACCTCGTCCCTCCCGCCGCTGACCCGGGCGGTCGTGGAACGCGTGATCCACTCCGCCGCCGATCTCGACTACGCGGAGGATCTCGTCCTGGACGAGGGCGAGTTGAGGGCCGCGCACGCCGCGCTGCACGCGGGCGCGCCGGTGGTGGTGGACGTGGAGATGGTCGCGGCCGGCATCACCCGCCGCGACACCGTGTGCCGGCTGAAGGACGCGCGGTCCGGTCCCGGGCTGACCCGCTCCGCGCACGCCGTGCGGCTCGCGTACGAGCAGGTGGGCCCCGGGGCGTTGTGGGTGATCGGCTGCGCGCCCACCGCGCTGGAGGAACTGCTCACCCTGGACGCCTCTCCCGCGCTCGTCATCGGCCTGCCCGTCGGTTTCGTCGGCGCGGCCGAGTCCAAGGCCGCGCTGCGCGCGAGCGGGCTGCCCGCCGTGAGCAACGTGTCCGAGAAGGGCGGCTCGGCGGTGGCCGCGGCCGCCCTGAACGCCTTGCTGTACCACCCCGCTTCCGTCGAACCGACGACCGAACCGACCCCACCGACCGCACCGACCACACCGACCGCACCGACCGCACCGACCGCACCGACCGCACCGACCGAGGAGAACCCGTGACCGCCCCGACACCCCCCGCCCTGCTCATCGCCGGACACGGCACCCGGGACGAGGCCGGGGCCGAGGCATTCCGCTCCTTCGTCCGGGAGTTGGGCCGCCGGCACCCCGAACTGCCCGTCGCGGGCGGCTTCATCGAGCTGTCCCCGCCGCCGCTGGGCGAGGCGGTGGCCGAACTGGTGGAGCGCGGGGTGCGCCGGTTCGCCGCCGTCCCGCTGATGCTGGTCTCCGCCGGGCACGCCAAGGGGGACATCCCCGCCGCGCTGGCCCGTGAGAAGGAACGGCACCCGGGGATCTCGTACACCTACGGCCGCCCCCTGGGCCCGCACCCCTCGCTGCTGCGGGTGCTGGAGCGGCGCCTCGGCCAGGCCCTGGAGGGCACCGGCTGGGACCCGGCGGAGGTGACGGTGCTGCTGGTGGGGCGCGGTTCCACCGACCCGGACGCCAACGCGGAGGTGCACCGGGCGGCCCGGCTGCTGTGGGAGGGGCGCGGATACGCGGGCGTGGAGCCGGCGTTCGTCTCGCTCGCGGCGCCGGACGTGCCGAGCGGCCTGGACCGCTGCGCGAGGCTGGGCGCGCGCCGGATCGTCGTCCTGCCCTACTTCCTGTTCACCGGCATCCTCCCGGACCGGGTGCGGGAGCAGACCCGGGCCTGGGCGGAGGCGCACCCGGAGGCGGAGGTGCGGTCGGCGGACGTGATCGGGCCGGAGCCCGAGCTGCTCGACCTGGTGTGGGAGCGCTACGAGGAGGCCGCGAAGGGGGCCGTGCGGATGAACTGCGACGCGTGCGTGTACCGGATCGCGCTGCCGGGCTTCGAGGACAAGGTGGGGCTGCCGCAGCAGCCGCACTTCCACCCGGACGACGAGGGCCACGACGGGCACGGCCACGGGCATCACCACGGGCACACGCACTCCCATGCGCACTGACGAGGCCGGTGCGCTGCGCCACCACGGGGACGCGGAGGTGCGGGACGGCGGCCCCGGGCTGGTCGACCTCGCCGTGAACGTCCGCGCGGACACGCCCCCGGCGTGGCTCCGCGCGCGCCTGGCCGCGTCCCTGACCGGACTCGCCGCCTACCCGGACGGCCGGGCCGCGCGGGCGGCGGTGGCGGCACGGCACGGTCTGCCGGTGGAACGGGTGCTGCTCACGGCGGGCGCGGCGGAGGCGTTCGTCCTGCTGGCCCGGGCGCTGGAGGTGCGCCGGCCGGTGGTCGTGCACCCCCAGTTCACGGAGCCGGAGGCGGCGCTGCGGGACGCGGGGCACGAGGTGGGCCGGGTCCTGCTGCGGGAGGCGGACGGTTTCCGGCTGCTCCCGGGGGCCGTGCCCGAGGACGCGGACCTGGTGGTGCTCGGCAATCCGACCAACCCCACCTCCGTCCTGCACCCGGCGGCCGCGCTCGCCCGGCTCGCCCGCCCCGGACGGACGCTGGTGGTGGACGAGGCGTTCATGGACGCGGTGCCGGGCGAACCGGAGGCGCTGGCGGGCCGCACGGACCTGCCGGGGCTCGTGGTGCTGCGCAGTCTGACGAAGACGTGGGGGCTGGCCGGTCTGCGCGTCGGCTACGTCCTGGCGGCGCCGGACACGATCCGCGCGCTGGAGCGGGCGCAGCCGCTGTGGCCGGTGTCGACTCCGGCGCTGGTGGCGGCGGAGGCGTGTGTCTCGCCCGGGGCGCTGGCGGAGGCGGAGCGGGCGGCACGGGCGACCGCGGCCGACCGTGCCGTCCTGGTCGAGGGCCTGCGGGAGGCGGGCCTCACGGTGGTCGGCCCGCCGCGGGCCCCCTTCGTCCTCGCCCGCGTGCCCGAGGCGGCACGGGTGCGCCGCGAGCTGCGCGCGCTGGGGTTCGCGGTGCGGCGGGGCGACACCTTCCCGGGTCTGACGGGGGACGCGTGGCTGCGGCTGGCGGTCCGCGACCGGGGGACGACGGAGGCGTTCCTCAAGGCGCTGCGGGAGGTGCGTGGAGGGGGCTGAACGGCCTGTACAGCCCCCTCCCCCGGCACCGCCGTCAGCCTCTGCGGCGCGCCAGGGCGAACGCGGCCCCGCCCGCCGACAGCGCGAGGACGGACCCGCCCGCGAGGTACGGGGTCATCGAGCCGCCGCCCGTCTCCGCGAGCCCTTCCTCGGTGCGCTCCCCCTGGGGCCGCACGTCGGCCTCGCCCGCTTGGCCGCCGCCCGCCGGCTTCGCCGGTTCCGCGGCGGTCCGCTCCTCGACCGCGGGCGCCTCGCACTCCGCCCTCGCCAGGCTCAGGGTGCCCTCCACCTCGGCCACGTTCAGCTTCAACGGGTTGACGGACACGGTCAGTTCGAGCGCGGTCGCGGCGGCCGTGCGGGAGGTGGTCTCCTTCTTGGAGAGCTCGAGGCGCACCTCCCCCACGCCCGGCACCTTCACCTCGGTCGGGCCGCTCGCGCTCACGGTCACCTTCTTGCCGAGCACGGTCACCGGGCCGAGGAGGTTCGCGGAGGCGACCGGTGCCTTCCCGGCCTCGCAGGTGGCCGTGGAGGTGACCTGGGCCAGCTCGATCAGGGACAGCAGCGGCAGCCCGGGCACGTGCAGCCGGGCGTGCGCGAGTTCGGTGCGCGCCTCGGCCTTCCCGCCGGACACGGTGGCCTTCGCGGAGGCGACGTCGGCGCGCAGCACGCTGAACGGGCGGCCGTGGTCGACGCCGTCGAGGCGTGCGGTGAGCGCGGTCTTCTCCGCGCTCCGGGGCGCGCTCACCTCGTTGAGGCTGACCGCGAGGGGCACGCGGACGGTCTTGGCGGCGAGGGAGACGTCGAGGCCGGTGCGCAGGACGAGGGCGTGCGCGCTGCCGGCCTCGCCGCCTTCGACGCCGGTCGCGGCGGCGGACCCGGCGCCGGCGAGGACGCCCGGCACCGCCGCCAGTGCGGTGGCGGCGGCGACGGCGCCGAGACGGCGTGCGGGCATGCGGAAGATGGTGCCGTTCACGGAGTGGGACCTCCAGGGGACACGTGGGACGGGTGAGGGGACCCGGTAAGACTTACCTACTGTCAGTGAATGGTCAGCACTTCTGGGTTACTTCACTCCATCGTGGGGTTTCCGTGAACGGGTTCGAATGCGGCTCCCGCGCCTACGGCTCAGCCGACGACCCGCCCGCCCAGCACGATCCGCCGGGGCGCCGCCAGCACCCGTACGTCCGCCCGCGGGTCCGTCTCGTAGACGACGAGGTCGGCCGGGGCGCCCTCCTCCAGTCCGGGGCGGCCGAGCCACCGCCGCGCGCCCCAGGTCGTCGCGGACAGTGCCTGGACCGGGGGGATGCCCGCGGTGACCAGTTCCGCGACCTCCGCCGCGACCAGGCCGTGCGGGAGGGAGCCGCCCGCGTCGGTGCCGACGTAGACCGGGATGCCGGCGTCGTGGGCGGCGCGGACGGTGTCGTAGCGGCGGGCGTGCAGTCGGCGCATGTGGGCCGACCAGCGCGGGAACTTGGCCTCGCCGCCCTCGGCGAGCCTCGGGAACGTGGCGATGTTGACCAGGGTGGGGACGATCGCCACGCCCCGCTCCGCGAACAGCGGGATGGTGTCCTCGGTCAGCCCCGTGGCGTGCTCGACGCAGTCGATGCCCGCCTCGACCAGATCGCGCAGGGAGTCCTCGGCGAAGCAGTGCGCGGTGACCCGGGCGCCGAGCCGGTGGGCCTCGGCGATGGCCGCCTCGACGGCGCCGCGCGGCCAGCACGCGGTCAGGTCGCCGGCGTCCCGGTCGATCCAGTCGCCGACGAGCTTGACCCAGCCGTCGCCCCGCCGCGCCTCCCGGGCCACGTGGGCGGCCAGGTCCTCCGGCTCGACCTCCCAGGCGTAGTTGCGGATGTAGCGGCGGGTGCGGGCGATGTGCCGGCCGGCCCGGACGATGCGCGGCAGGTCGGCCCGGTCGTCGATCCAGCGGGTGTCGGACGGGGACCCGGCGTCCCTCAGGAGCAGTGCCCCGGCGTCGCGGTCGGTCAGCGCCTGCTTCTCGGAGACGTCGTCCGGGACGGGTCCGTGCGCGTCGAGCCCCACATGGCAGTGCGCGTCGACGAGCCCGGGGAGCACCCAGCCCTCCACGGTGCGGACGTCCCGGCCCGCGGCACCGGTGGGCCGCTCGTGGGTGATCCGCCCGCCGACCACCCACAACTCGTCCCGCACCTGCCCGTCGTCCGCCCCGAGAAGCACCCGCCCCTTCACGTGCAGCACCACGTCATCGCTCATGCAGGGCACCCTAAGGGGTGACCGCGGCGGGCGGGCCGGGTCGTCCCGCCCCTTGTTCAGACCCCGCGCCCCGGCGGTGTCGGGGGCCGCTCCTGCTTGGTGACCGGGGGCTTCGGGGCGCCCTGCACCAGATCCGAGGTCTCCTCCTCCACCTCGGCCATCGCGGGGTCGAGGAGGCGGGAGAGGAAGTGCCGGGTGCGGGTGTGCCTCGGGTCGGTGATGACCTGGTCGGGGGTGCCGTCCTCGACGATCACGCCGCCGTCCATGAAGACGACGCGGTCGGCGACTTCCCGGGCGAAGGTCATCTCGTGGGTGACGACCATCATCGTCATGCCCTCGTGGGCCAGCCGGCGCATGACCGCGAGGACGTCGCCGACGAGTTCGGGGTCGAGGGCGGAGGTGGGCTCGTCGAAGAGCATCACCTCGGGGCCCATCGCCAGCGCGCGGGCGATGGCGACCCGCTGCTGCTGGCCGCCGGAGAGGGAGGAGGGAAAGGCCTCCGCCTTCTCGGCGAGGCCCACCCGTTCCAGGTTCTCCGCGGCCACCCGGGCCGCCGTCGCCTTGTTGCGGCCGAGCACCCGGCGCTGCGGCAGGGTGAGGTTCTCGGTCACCGTCAGGTGCGGGAACAGGTTGAACTGCTGGAAGACCATGCCGATCCGCCGGCGCACGGCGTCGATGTCGACGTCCGGGTCGGTCAGTTCGGTGCCTCCGACGAAGACCTGGCCCTTGGTGGGCTCCTCCAGGAGGTTCACGCAGCGCAGCAGCGTGGACTTTCCGGAGCCGGAGGGGCCGATGACGCAGACGACCTCGCCCTGGCGGATCTCCAGGTCGATGCCGCGCAGCACCTCGTTGTCCCCGAAGGACTTGTGCAGCCCGCGGACGTCGATCTCGGCGGCGCCGGCGGTGGCGCTGGACTTGGGGGCGCTCACTGGGCTGCCTCTCCGGTACGGGTGCGGACGCTCACTTGGTGGCCTCCCCCGCCTTGGCCTCCAGCCGGCGGACGACGAATCCGAGCGGCACCGTGACCAGCAGGTAGCACAGGCCGGCGACGAGGATCGGCGTGGAGTTGGCGGTCTGGCTGGCCAGGTCGCGGCCGAACTTGGCCAGTTCGCGCTCCTCCAGTGTGACGCCGAGGAACAGCACCAGCGAGGAGTCCTTGAACAGCAGGACGAGTTCGTTGGTGAGCGGCGGGATCACGATGCGGAACGCCTGCGGGATGACGACGGAGATCATGGCCCGCGCGTGCGAGAAGCCCAGCGAGCGGGCCGCCTCCATCTGCCCCTTGGGCACCGCCTGGATGCCGGCCCGGATGGTCTCCGCCATGTAGGCGGCGGAGACGAGGCCGAGCGCGATGGCGACCTTGCCGTAGGTGCCGCCGGGGATCTCCGTGCCGGGGAAGGCCAGCGGGACGGCCACCCCGACGAAGATGAAGATCAGCAGAGCGGGCAGGCCGCGGAAGATCTCGATGTAGATCCCGGAGACCCAGCGGTAGGGGCCCACCGAGGACAGCCGCATCAGCGCGATCACCATGCCGAGCACGAGTCCGACGACGAAGCCGGACAGCGTGTAGAGGACGGTGTTCTTCAGGGCCAGCGTGATGATGTCCGGGAAGAGCTGCTTGGCCAGGTCCACCTGGGCGAACTGGTTCTGCAGCCGCCCCCAGTCGGCGCCCACCGCGAGCGCGACCACGGCGGCGACGAAGATCAGGTACTGCGCCCCGCGCGAGAGCGCCCGCTTCTGCCGCCGGGTCAGTCCGGACCTGCGGGGCGTCAGTGCCGTCTCGTTTCCGGTGTCCGTCATGAGGCGGAGGCGGTGGCCGAGGCGGACGGGGAGGCCGCCGACTCGTCGTAGGGGCCGATCCACTTCTCGTACAGCTTCTTGTACGTGCCGTCGGCCTTGGCCTCGGCGAGCGCCTTGTTGACGGCGGCCAGCAGCTTGGTGTTGCCCTTCTTCACCGTGAAGCCGTACTGCTCGCCGGTGTTGATGTTGTCGGCGACCTCGAAGGCGTCGGCGTTGGCCTTGTTCTTCAGCCAGCCCTGGACGACCGGGTAGTCGATGACGACGGCCTGGACCTGGCCGGTGCGCAGACCGTTGAGGACGGCGTCGGAGGACTCGAAGGAGACCGGGTCGAAGCCCTGCTTGCGGGCGTAGTCCTCACCGGTGGTCTGCGCCTGGGCGCCGAGCATCTTGCCCTTGGACTTGACGTCGGCGAGCGAGGTGAGCCCGCTCTTCTTGTTCACCAGGACGGCCTGGGTGGCCTCGAAGTACGGGTCGGAGAAGTCGACGTTCTTCTTGCGCTCCTCGGTGATCGTCATACCGGCGGCGGCGAGGTCGCACTGGCCGGAGTTGAGGAAGGCGCCGGTCTTGAAGTTCTCGAAGGGCGTGTCGACGATTGCCTGCTTCACCCCGAGGTCGTCCGCGACCAGGTCGACGAGGGAGACGTCGAAGCCCTGCACCTTGCCGTCGATCTCGGACTGGAACGGGGGGTACGGCAGGTGGGTGCAGGTGGTGATCTGGCCGGCCTTGACCAGCGGCACGCCCTTGGCCGTGGCCTTCTTGCCGCCGTCGTCGCCGCCGGAGGAGCAGCCGGCCGCGAGGAGCAGTCCGGCGACCGCGGCGGTGACGGTCAGCACGCGGGTCCGGCGTCCGGGGACGGTGTTCACGACGGGGGCCTCCTGTGAGGGCGGGTGCGGCGGGGGCTTGCAAGACGGGTGCGGTGGGGGTGCCGCGGGGCGGGCGAGGGGACTGCTGTCCGTCCGTGAGGCATGGACAGCCTTCTGATTATAAGGAGATCTTTGAGGTTCTCAAACCAAACCGATGGACGAAGCGGGCTCACGGCCTGCGGTTCGGAAGCGAGCGGTCCCGCGGGGTGGGGCTGGGGGAGGCGGGGGCGGAGAGGGTCGGCGGGGGGCGGAAGGGGCGGGATTAGGCTGGTCGTGCGGTGCGATACGCGGGTGACACCGGTGTTCCCTACCCGTCTCGGCACCTGTTAAGTGACCCGTTGAGCGAAGAGAGCCGCCGTGACCCACCCCCTGCTGGACCTGGCCCCGCTGACCGCCGCGCGCTTCGCGTCCGTCGAGGATCGCGTGGCCCGGCTGCTCGGCACGCGGAACGACGTGGTGATCATGCAGGGCGAGGCGCTGCTGCCGCTGGAGGGCGCGATCCGCGGGTGCGCCGGACCCGGCACCACCGCGCTGAACGTGATCACCGGACCGTACGGACAGACGTTCGGGGACTGGCTGCGGGAGTGCGGGGCGCACGTCATCGACCTCGCGGTGCCCTTCCACACGGCGGTGAGCGCGGAGCAGGTGCGGGTGGCGCTCGGGGAGCACCCGGAGATCGACTTCGTGTCGCTGGTGCACGCGGAGGCGGCCACCGGCAACACCAACCCGGTCGCGGAGATCGGCGAGGCCGTCCGGGAGCACGGCGCGCTGCTCTATCTGGACGCGGTGGCCTCGGTCGGTGCGGAGCCGGTGCGGGTGGACGCGTGGGGCGTGGACCTCTGCGTGATCGGCGGCCAGAAGGCGATGGGCGGGCCCGCGGGGGTGTCCGCGGTCTCGGTGAGCGAGCGGGCGTGGGCCCGGATGGCGGCCAATCCGCGGGCTCCCCGGCACTCCTACCTCTCGCTCCTCGACTGGAAGGAGCGGTGGATCGACGGGGGCCGGCGGGCGCTCCCGCACGCACCCGCCCAACTGGAGATGCTGGCGCTGGAGGCGTGCCTGGAGCGGATCGAGGAGCGGGGGCTCGAGGCGGTGATGCGGGCGCACGCCTCGGCCGCGGCGGCGACCCGGGCGGGCGTGAAGGCGCTGGGCGGCGGGCTCGAGCCGTATGTGTACCGGGCGCGGGAGGCCGCGCCGGTGGCCACGACGCTGCGGGTGAAGGGGGCGGCGAGCGCCTCGGACCTCGTCGCGCGGGCCCTGGAGTCGGATCCGGGGCTGCCGCTGGCGGCGGGCGGGGGCGCTCTGGCCCGGGAGATGGTGCGGGTGAACCACTACGGGCCGGACGCGAGCCCCGAGGTCGTGGAACGCTGCCTGCGCGCGCTGGGCACGGCACTGGCCGGGACCGGGGCGGCCGGAGCGGACGAGGTGGACGTGGAGGCGGCGCTGCGGGCGGCCCGGGGCTGAGACGGGAGCGGGGCGGCCCCGCCGCCCCGCGGGGGGAGCCCGCGGGCACTTCCCCGGCCGCCGTATTCACCGGGGGATTTCGGGACGGCGATTCCCCTTCTCATTCCTCAGGCATTCACCCCTTGTTCTTCTATTCTTCCTGAGCAGCTTCCCATTAGCTCCTGCCCGCTCTTCCGCGGGCTAAACGCAACGATCTGACGAACCCGAACCGACATAATCCGGACACGGATCCGAAGGGTTACATGGTTGTGATGCGTTCCACAAGCTGACCTTTTCATCCCGTTTCATCCCCCACTTACCAGGACATTCCGCCGTCGGCTCGCCCGGACGCCCGCGCCCGCCCGATAACACACGTGCCGTCCACACGTAACCCCCCTCCACGATGCAATTTTCAATTTACCTGGGTAAGTTCATTCTGCATGACCGCCGCACGAGCCGACCTGTCAGCGGAATTCATGGGAATGACCGGAAAAACCGGAGACGTAACCACAGACCGTCCGGAAGTGGCGGACGGCGCCGCACTGTGGCGCATCGCCAAGGACTCCGGAACCCTCGACCTCAACTCGTCCTACAGCTACCTGCTGTGGTGCCGTGATTTCGCCGGCACCTCGGTGGTGGCCCGCGCCGCCGACGGCACCCCCGTCGGATTCGTGACCGCCTACCTGCGTCCCGACCGCCCCGGCACGCTGCTGGTCTGGCAGGTCGCCGTCGACGCCTCGTACCGCGGCCGCGGCCTCGCCGCCCGCATGCTCGACGACCTGGCCGCCCGGGTGCTCGCCGAGCACGGCGTGACCGGCCTGGAGACGACGATCAGCCCAGGGAACACCGCCTCCGAGCGCCTGTTCGCCTCGTTCGCCCGCCGCCACGGTGCGACCGTCGAACACGAGGTGCTGTTCGAGGCGGACCGGTTCCCCGACGGACCGCACGACCCCGAGGTGCTGCACCGCATAGGCCCGCTCTCGTCCGGTACCGCCGCCGGCAGCGCGTCGCCCTCCGCGGCCTGAGCCGCGGGCCGCCGCACCCCGCCTCCCCCTGTTCCCGTCTTCCTCCCACTCGCCCGGACCTCCGCCGCGTTCACCGGCCGTGCGCGCGAGCCCGCTCGCCGCGGGCCGTTCGCCGCGGCCCGCCCACGACCTCATCCCGCGACGTCCGAGTCCCACTCCCACCCCACCTCCGAGGAGCGATTCGCGTGACCATCACCCAGCCCGACCTCAGCGTCTTCCAGACCCTCGAATCCGAGGTACGCAGTTACTGCCGAGGCTGGCCCACCGTCTTCGACCGCGCCCGCGGCAGCCGCATGTACGACGAGGACGGCCACGACTACCTCGACTTCTTCGCCGGCGCCGGCTCGCTCAACTACGGCCACAACAACCCGGTGCTGAAACGCGCGCTGATCGACTACCTGGAGCGGGACGGCGTCACGCACGGCCTCGACATGTCGACCACGGCCAAACGGCAGTTCCTGCAGACCTTCCAGGACCTGGTGCTGCGCCCTCGCGACCTGCCGTACAAGGTCATGTTCCCCGGCCCGACCGGCACCAACGCCGTCGAGTCCGCGCTCAAGCTGGCCCGCAAGGTCAAGGGCCGCGAGGCCATCGTGTCCTTCACCAACGCCTTCCACGGCATGTCGCTGGGCTCGCTCGCCGTGACCGGCAACGCCTTCAAGCGGGCCGGCGCGGGCGTTCCGCTGGTGCACGGCACGCCGATGCCGTTCGACAACTACTTCGACGGGGCCGTCGAGGACTTCCTGTGGTTCGAGCGGCTGCTGGAGGACCAGGGCTCCGGCCTCAACAAGCCGGCCGCCGTGATCGTCGAGACGGTGCAGGGCGAGGGCGGCATCAACGTCGCCCGCCCCGAGTGGCTGCGCGCCCTGGCCGAGCTGTGCGAGCGCCAGGACATGCTGCTCATCGTCGACGACATCCAGATGGGCTGCGGCCGCACCGGCGCGTTCTTCTCCTTCGAGGAGGCCGGCATCACGCCGGACATCGTCACGGTCTCCAAGTCGATCAGCGGCTACGGCCTGCCGATGGCACTGACCCTGTTCAAGCCGGAGCTGGACGTCTGGGAGCCGGGCGAGCACAACGGCACCTTCCGCGGCAACAACCCGGCGTTCGTCACCGCCACCGCCGCGCTGGAGACGTACTGGACCGACGGCTCCGCCATGGAGAAGCAGACCCGCGCACGCGGGGAGCAGGTCGAGCAGGCGCTCATCTCCATCACCGAGGAGAACCTGGCCGACATCAAGGAGTACCGCGGCCGCGGCCTGGTGTGGGGCCTGGAGTTCCACGAGAAGGAGCGGGCCGGCCGCATCGCCAAGCGCGCCTTCGAACTCGGCCTGCTGATCGAGACCTCCGGTCCGGAGAGCGAGGTCGTCAAGCTGCTGCCCGCTCTCACCACGACCGGCGAAGAGCTGGACGAGGGTCTGCGGATCCTCGCCCGCGCGGTCCGCGAGACGGCCTGAGCCGCCGGCGCGCACACCGCACACCACCGGGGCGCACACTCGCGCGCCCCGGTGGCACCACCGAAGCCGCCAGAACCACGAGAAGGAGGCGTCACCCCACCGTGATCGTCCGATCGTTCAAGGAAGTCGAAGGCACCGACCGGCACATCAAGTCCGAGTCCGGTACCTGGGAGAGCAAGCGCATCGTCCTCGCCAAGGAGAAGGTCGGCTTCTCCGTGCACGAGACGATCCTCTACGCGAACACGGAGACGTCGATGTGGTACGCCAACCACATCGAGGCCGTCGTCTGCACCGAGGGCGAGGCGGAGCTCACCGACCGCGAGACCGGGAAGACCTACACGATCACCCCGGGCACCATGTACCTGCTCAACGGCCACGAGCGGCACACGCTCAAGGTCAAGGAGAAGGACTTCCACTGCATCTGCGTGTTCAACCCGCCCGTGACCGGACGGGAGGATCACGACGAGAACGGCGTCTACCCGCTGCTCACCGAGGAGGTGTGAGGACCCCATGACCGCTCCCACCACCACGTCCGCCGCCGGATCCGGCGTCACCGACCTGTACCCGACCCGCGGGGCCACCGAGGTGACCGTGCCCCGGCAGGACCCGGTCGTCTGGGGAGCCCCGGACACCCCCGGGCCCGTCTCGGCGGACGAACTGCACGACCTCGACCGCGACGGCTTCCTCGCCGTCGACCAGCTCATCAGCCAGGACGAGGCCGCGACCTACCGCGCGGAGCTGGAGCGGCTCGTCGCCGACCCGGCGATCCGGGCCGACGAGCGGTCGATCGTCGAACCGAAGTCGCAGGAGATCCGCTCGGTCTTCGAGGTGCACAGGATCAGCGAGGTGTTCGCCGCCCTGGTCCGCGACGAGCGGGTCGTCGGCCGGGCACGGCAGATCCTCGGCTCGGACGTGTACGTCCACCAGTCGCGGATCAACGTCAAGCCGGGCTTCGGCGCCAGTGGCTTCTACTGGCACTCGGACTTCGAGACCTGGCACGCCGAGGACGGCCTGCCGAACATGCGGACCGTCTCCGTCTCGATCGCGCTGACCGAGAACTACGAGACCAACGGCGGCCTCATGATCATGCCCGGGTCGCACAAGACGTTCCTCGGGTGTGCGGGGGCCACGCCGAAGGACAACTACAAGAAGTCGCTGCAGATGCAGGACGCGGGCACTCCCTCCGACGAGGCGCTGACCTCGATGGCGAGCGAGTACGGCATCAAGCTGTTCACGGGCAAGCCCGGTTCCGCGACCTGGTTCGACTGCAACTGCATGCACGGTTCGGGCGACAACATCACGCCCTACCCGCGCAGCAATGTGTTCATCGTGTTCAACAGCGTGGAGAACGCCGCCGTGGAGCCGTTCGCGGCGCCGGTGCGCCGGCCCTCCTTCATCGGGGCGCAGGACTTCACGCCCGTGAAGTGAGCCCGCCCGCGCGATGACCGCCTCCGGGGCCCCTCCCCCGCGTACCCCGTGTACGCGCAGGGGAGGGGCCCCGGGCGTGCCCGCGGGGAGGGCGGCCGGACGGTCAGAGGGCGCCGGGCCGCCCGCTGCGCCCCAGCAGGGCGAGGCCCAGGGACGTGGCCGTGTGCAGGACCGCCTTGCCCTCGCGCCGGGTGGTGATCAGACGGGCCCCGCGCAGCACCGTCGCGTGGTGGCTCACGGTCGCCGGGGACACGCGCAGCCGGCGGGCCGGCTCCGTCGTGCCGCAGCCGGTGACGACCGCCGCGAGGATGGCGGCCCTGGTGCGCCCGAGCAGTTCGTCGAGCGAGGGGGCGGCGGACCCGTCGGCGGCCTCCCAGAGCGTGCTGTCGAGCGGGGCGTCGCCGGTGGGGACGGCGAGGACGGGTGCCCGTCCGGGGTCGAGCGGCGCCTGGAGGAGCTCGATCTGCTGGGTGGAGAACATCGCCGGAGCGATGACGAGCCCCCGCCCGTTCAGGTGGACGTCCGCCTCGCGGGGATGGTCGAACTCCAGGACGGGCGGGCGCCAGCGGACCATCGGGGGGCAGACCGCGGCGAGCAGCGCCCCGACCCCGCCCTCGGCCATCGCGGCCACGTAGCCGGCACGGACCTCGTCCAGGTGGGAGCGCACCCCGCCCCAGTAGGGGGCGACGGTGACGCCGTGGCAGACCCTGAGCGCCGCGGCCAGTTGACGGCGGGGCTCCCGGTCCCCGTCCATCAGGCTCTGGACCCAGGTCCGGTGCGGGGAGCGGGGGTCGCACACCTCCAGTTCGAGGCGCAGCAGGGCGCGGGGGGCCGCCATCAGGTTCTCCACCGCCTCGTCGAGGGAGGCCGTGTCGCCCATGAGGCTCGCCGCGTCGACCACCGGACCGCGCGCGGGGGTCAACGCGGCGACCGGGGCGACCCGTTCGTCCAGCCGGCCGCGCACCGCCACCCGCCAGCGGCGGAAGGCGAGGCCGGAGCCGCGGTCCTGGGCCAGTCTCACGGTGTCGAACGTCTCGGCCGCCACACCGATGGTCGCCGCCACCCGGGTCCGCGCCAGGTCCTCCGCCGTGAAGTGGATGCGTTTCACCGAGCGTCCCGTCCTCCCCGCGTAGCCGTCCGGCCCCCAGCAGTGTCGGTGCGCGGTCGGAGTCCCGCAATGATCAATCAAGCCAGGGCGGGACGGCCGGACTTCAGGACTCCAGGGCGTTCAGCAGACGGTCGACGTCTGCCGGGGTGTTGTAGAGGTGGAAGGCGGCACGCAGATTGCCCGCGCGGTCGGAGACCTCGATGCCGGCCTCGCTCAGCTGCGGTTGCCGGGCGCCGAGTCCGGGCACGGAGACGATCGGGGAGCCCGGCGCGGGCACCGGCGCGTGCCCGAGGGCGGCCAGGCCGGTGCGGAACCGCTCGGCGAGGGCGAGGTCGTGCGCCCGTACGGTGTCCACACCCACTTCCTCCAGGAGGGCGAGGGAGCGGCGGGCGCCGGTCCAGGAGTAGAGGGCGGGGCTCTCGTCGAAGCGGCGGGCGGAGTGGGCGAGTTCCTCGACCGGGCCGTAGCAGCTGTCCCAGGGCCGCTCCCCCGCCACCCAGCCGGCGAAGACCGGTTCGAGGCCGAGGGGCTCCTCGGGGACCACGAGGAAGGCGACACCGCGCGGGCAGAGCAGCCACTTGAAGCCGACGGCGGAGACGTAGTCGTACGCTCCCGCGTCGAGGTCGAGCCATCCGGCGGCCTGGGAGGCGTCGATGTAGGTGCGTGCCCCGTGGGCGCGGGCAGCGGCGCCGATCGCGGGCAGGTCGGCGACGCGGCCGTCGGCGGACTGGGCGGCGCTGACCGCGACCAGGGCGGTGCCGGGGCGCACCGACTCCGCGAGCGCCTCCAGGGGCACCGTGCGGACCTTCAGGTCGCGGCGCACGTGGAAGGGGTTCACCACGGAGCTGAAGTCGCCCTCGGCGGTGAGGACTTCGGCACCGGCCGGGAGGGAGGTGGCGATCAGCCCGGTGTACGTGGCGACCGAGGCGCCGGTGGCGACCCGGGTGGCGGGCACGCCGACGAGGTGCGCGAAGGAGGCGCGGGCGGCCTCGACGTCCGCGAACATGTCGGTGGGCCGGCCGGCGGCCGCCGCCTCCAGGGCGGTGCGCATGGCGGCGACCGTGCGGGCCGGGGGCAGCGAGGTGCTCGCGGTGTTCAGATAGGTGGTGGCCGGGGCGAACTCGGCGCGGACGAGGGCGGTGAAGTGCTCGGGAATCTCGGTGCTCTCGGTGCTCTCGGTGCTCTCGGTGCTCTCCATGGAACAACTGTGCGCCGCGCCGACCGCCCCGTCCATTGCCCGTTTCTGCGCGATACCCCCAAGAGACGCTTATGAAAAGCCGTCGACCTGCGGATTCCTGGTTCTGCGGTGTCCTAGTCCCGCGGCACCGCGCAGCCGTCCGGGCCACAGGCGGCGTCCGCGGCGTTCTCGCGGTCGCCGCCCCCGTCGAGCAGTCGCAGGGGGGTGTGCGCCTCCCAGGCCTGGGTGAGGGCGCGGGTGAAGACCTCGGCGGGCTGGGCGCCGGAGACGCCGTACTTCCGGTCGAGGACGAAGAAGGGCACGCCGTTCGCGCCGAGCTCGGCCGCCTCGCGCTCGTCGGCGCGCACGGCCTCCGCGTACGCGTCCGGGTCGGCGAGGACCGCCCGTACGGCCGCCTCGTCCAGACCGGCCTCGACCGCCAGCTCCACCAGCCGCTCGTCGGACTCGGAGAACACGGACCGTTCCTCGGCGAAGTTGGCCCGGTAGAGGATCTGCAGCAGTTCGGCCTGCCTGCCGTGCTCCTTGGCGAGGTGGAGGAGGCGGTGCATGTCGAAGGTGCTGCCGTTGTCACGGCCGCGGGTGCGGTAGGCGAGCCCCTCGGCGGCGGCCTGCGCACCGAGGTTGGCCTCCCCGGCCCTGGCCTGCTCCTCGCTCATGCCGTACTTGCGGCTGAGCATGGTCAGCACGGGCTCGACGTCCCCCTTGGCCCGCCCGGGATCGAGCTCGAAGGAGCGGTGCACGACCTCCACCCGCTCCCGCTCCGGGAACGCGGCGAGCGCCTTCTCGAAGCGGGCCTTGCCCACGTAGCACCACGGACAGGAGACATCGCTCCAGATCTCGACACGCATGCTCGGCTCTCTCCACTCGTACCGGTAGGAACGCAGGACCATCGGTCGCACCCGGTACGTGAACCTTCAACAGTCCCTCGGCATTCCCCATCCAGGGGCGCGGGGCCGTGACATTCCGCGGCTCCTTCGCGTGGGCGCGACCAGCCACCCACGACCGACAGCCGCCGACGACCCGCCCCCCTCCCCACTCCCCCGCACGAAGGAAAGGGGGCACGGGGCCGCAAGGCCCCGCACCCCCGCCCGCTCTCAGCGGAGCGTCACCGCTCCAGCCGCCCGTCGAACCGCCGCGGCACCCCCGCCTCGTTCGCGTCGCGCAGTTCCACCGGCAGCAGCGCCTCCGGCACCCCCTGGTACGCCACCGGCCGCAGCCACCGCTCGATCGCCGTGCCGCCCACCGACGTGGACGTCGACGTCGTGGCCGGGTAGGGCCCGCCGTGGTGCTGCGAGGGTGCCACGGCGACGCCCGTCGGCCACCCGTTGACCAGGACCCGCCCGGCCAGCGGCGTCAGCTCGGCGAGGAGCTCCGCGCCCCGGCCCTCGCCGGCGCCCTCCGCCTCGGACAGGTGCAGTGTGGCGGTGAGGTTGCCCGGGAGGCGGGACAGCACCGCGGTGACCTCCTCGGGGCTCTCGTAGCGGGCGACGACGGTCACCGGGCCGAAGCACTCCTCGATGAGCACGTCGTACGCGCCCTCGGCGGTCAGCCGGCTCGCCGGGACGGTGAGGAAGCCGGCACTGACCGTGTGCTCGCCGCCCGCGCCCGGCGTCACCGGGCTCTCCACGTCGGCGAGCCGTGTGCGCTCCTCGATCCCGGCGAGGAAGTGGTCCCGCATCCGGTGGTCGAGCAGCACCCCGGCGTCGGTGTCGCTGACGCCGTCGACGAGCGACTTCAGCAGCCGGTCGCCGGCCTCCCCGGCGGGGGCGAGCACGAAGCCCGGCTTGGTGCAGAACTGGCCCACGCCCATCGTCATGGAGCCGGCCAGCCCGGTGCCGATCGCCTCGGCGCGCTCCTCGGCCGCCGCCTCGGTGACGACGACGGGGTTGAGGGAGCCGAGTTCGCCGTGGAAGGGGATCGGCACGGGGCGGGCGGCGGCCGCGTCGAAGAGGGCCCGCCCCCCGCGTACCGAGCCGGTGAACCCCGCGGCGGCGACGAGCGGGTGCTTCACCAGCTCGACGCCCGCCTCGAAGCCGTGGACCAGACCGAGCACGCCCTCGGGAACGCCGTGCTCCGCGGCGGCCCGGCGCAGCACCTTGGCGACCAGCTCGGACAGCGCCGGGTGGTCGGGGTGGGACTTGACCACGACGGGGCAGCCGGCCGCGAGCGCGCTCGCGGTGTCGCCGCCGGCGACGGAGAACGCGAAGGGGAAGTTGGACGCCGAGTAGACGGCGACGACGCCGAGCGGCACCTTGTAGCGGCGCAGGTCGGGGGTGGGCGGCACGGTGGTGTCGTCGGGGTGGTTGATCACCACGTCGAGGAAGGCGCCCTCGTCGACGATGCCGGCGAAGGCCCGGAGCTGGAAGCAGGTGCGGGCGAGTTCCCCGGTGAGCCGGACGGGTCCGAGCGCGCTCTCCGCGTCGGCGACCTCGATGAGCGTGTCCTTGGCGTCCTCCAGCCGCTGGGCGGCGGTCCGCAGGAACGCGGCGCGCACGGCGCGGTCGGCCAGGGCGCCGCGCGCCTCGTGCGCGGCGCGGACGGCGGCGTCCACCTCCTGGGCCGTGGCCTCGACCGCGACCTGCTCGCGCTGCTTCCCGGTACGGGGGTCGACACTCCAGACTGGTGCTGCTGCCACCGCGGGTCCCTCCACTTCATCCGCGCCCCACGCGGGTGACGCGGGCAACGCCTGCCGTTCGTTCGACGTGTTCAGTACGTTCAGCACATTCAGTGCGTGCAGCCCGTTCGATATACTGAACAGCGTCTCTGATGGTGAATATGCTGTGTGAGACTATTTCGCGTCCAACGAAGGGGTCAAGGGCGATGTCGGCGAGCGAGACGGGCGGCGGGGCGCAGGTCAAGTCCGCGGTGCGGACGGTGGAGCTGCTCGAGTACTTCGCCGGGCGGCCCGGCATGCACTCCCTGGCCGCCGTGCAGGAAGCGGTCGGGTACCCCAAGTCCAGCCTCTACATGCTGCTGCGCACCCTGGTGGACCTCGGCTGGGTGGAGACCGACGCGACCGGCACGCGGTACGGCATCGGGGTGCGGGCGCTGCTGGTCGGCACCTCGTACATCGACGGCGACGAGGTGGTGGCGCTGGCCCGCCCCACCCTGGACCGGCTCTCGGACGACACCACGGAGACCATCCACCTGGCCCGCCTCGACGGCACCAACGTGGTCTACCTCGCCACCCGCCAGTCGCAGCACTACCTGCGCCCCTTCACCCGGGTCGGCCGCCGGCTGCCCGCGCACTCCACCTCCCTCGGCAAGGCGCTGCTGTCCACGTACACCGACGAGCAGGTGCGGGGGCTCCTCCCGGAGGAGCTGCCGGCGCTGACCGAGCACACGATCACGGACCGGGAGAAGCTCATCGAGGAGCTGCACCAGATCCGCGAGCGGGGCATCTCCGTCGACCGCGAGGAGAACACGCTGGGGCTGCGCTGCTTCGGTGTGGCGATCCCCTACCGCACGCCCGCCCGGGACGCGATCAGCTGCTCGGTGCCGGTCGCGCGGCTGACGCCGGCGCACGAACAGCTCGTGCAGGACGCCCTGTTCGACGCGCGGGACCGGCTGACCCTGGCGACGCGCCGCCTGTGAAAGCTTCCGCGTTCCTCGCGGGCGCGGACGCGTGCCCGCGAGGAACGCACGGAGACAACGTGCCTAGCCGACGAAGTACGTAGGGTTCGGCAGCTTGTACTTCTTGTCGGCGTAGCCGCCGTCCAGGTCGGAGTACTGGTCGCCGAAGTTGGCGACGATGTCGTACCCGAGCGACTCGATGTGCTTGCGCGTGCCGGACTTGAACTCGACCGTGGTGCACTTCCACGCGCCCGGCGCGGCGCAACCGCTCAGGTACGCGGGCGGGTTGGCCGCGTCCTTGAGGAACATGTGCCCGGCGTCGAGGTTGACGTCGGCGCCGACCTTCTTCAGGTTCTCGACGGCGGCGGTGCGCTGCGCCTCGTTCAGGCCCGAGTTGTAGAACACCTCGATGCCCTTCTTCTCGGCGTACCGCACGAGGGCGGGGCTGCCGAAGACCTCCGGGCGGTCGGCCCGGTTGACGTACTCGGCCCAGGTGGCGCTGTTGTAGCCGTAGTTGTTCTTCTTCTCGTAGTCGAGGCTGAGCAGCAGCGTGTCGTCGATGTCGAAGACGACGGCCGGCTTCACCCGGTGGTGCCTGCCCTGGTGGGCCACCTTGTCGAGGTACCGCTTCGCCTCGGCGTCGACCCGGGCGAGGTCCTTGGCGTAGGGGCTGTCCGGGGACGCCTGGTAGACGCCCTCGGCGTCGAGCGCGGTGCCGTAGTAGGTGTCGATGTCCTTGGTCAGCAGCCCGATGTTGTAGGGCTCGTGGGTCGAGTTGGCCGTGGACTGCCCGGCGGTGGCGGCACCGGCACCGTAGAGCGCGGCGGCGGCGACGGCACAGGCGGCGGCGACTGCCGTGGTGCGGAGTGGCTTATTCATGACAGGTTTCTACGCGCGTCACCCCGCCGAGCGCGAGGCCCGTTGCCCTATCGATACCTGAACGGCGGACAAAACGGGCCCTGCGGCTACGGGCGCCAGTCGGGGGTGCGGCCGCTCAGGCCGACCGTCCGGTCCAGCAGGGGCGCCCCCTCCGGCACCGCGACGACGGGCCCGAACATCCCGCGCCCCTCACCCGTCTCCGCGGCCGCGCCCTCCAGCAGCCCGTGCGCCAGCCGCAGTGCCGCCTCGTCCGGCGCGTACTCCTGCCCCGTCGCCCGCGCCAGGTCCCAGCCGTGGACGACGAGTTCGTCCGCCACGACCGCCCCGGCGACCGCGCCCGGCAGGTCCAGGCCGCCCGCGCGTGTCATCCCGCCCCACGCCGCCGGCTCCCGCCACACGGCGGCCAGTTCCTCCAGCGCCTTCGGCAACTCCGCGCGCCAGCCGGGCGGGAGGACCGCGGCCGCCGGGTCCGGGGCGCCGTCCGTCATCGGGCCGAGCCGCTTGCGCCCGGCGTCGCGGAAGGCGAGGGACAGCGTCAGGAGGTGGGCCAGCATCCCGCTCACCGTGTACGCGGGGCAGGGCGTGGGGCCGTCGAGCTGTCCGTCCCCGATGCCTTCCGCGAGCCGCGCGAGGATCAGCGTCTGCGGGCCCAGGTCGACGGTGGTGGCGTCCATGTGTGTCCTCCTCGGGGCGAAGGGCGCGGAACGCGCCCGTGGAACTGGGGACCGCCCGGGGCCGCGGAACTCATCGGTGCCGCCGGGAGGAATCTCCCCCGCTCCCTCAGCCGAGTTCCGCCAGCCCCCGCCGCACCGCCTCGAGGTCCGCGTCCGAGGCCAGTCCGGCGTGGTAGAGCCGCAGCTCCGTGGCGCCCAGGCCGGCCGCGCGCCGGGCGTCCTCCGCGAGCGTCCCGGGGCTGCCGCCCATCCCGGAGACCACCGTGAGGTTCGCCGCGAGCACCGTGTCCCCGGCCGCCCGCTCCGCGAAGGGCGCGAGCGGCTCCGGCCCGCCCGTGCACGGGAGGACCACCCCGTCCGCGATCCCGAGCACATGGCCCGGGTCCACGCCCGCGTTGGCGCCCACGTGGTACCAGACCGGGTCCGCGTGCAGCAGCACCCGGAAGCCGTCCGGCGCCGCCGCCCGCACCGCGGCGACCGCCTCCTCCTGCAGCGAGCGCGCCACCGGCTCGCGCCACGCGCGGGTGAGCGCCGCCCGTTCCGCGCCGAGCAGGTCCTCCACCGCCGCCCAGCCCCCGCCGGAGGGCGCCCCCCGCCACACCGGCTCCAGCGCCTCCCGTACGGCCGCCGCCAGCGCGTCCGCGTCCGTGCCGTACCCCGTGCGGCACGTGGCGCAGAAGCACAGCGACATCAGGTACTGCCCTGCGTCGCCGAGCGTGATACCGCCGATCTTGTCGTGGGCGTGCAGATGCGCGAGCCCGTACCAGCCGAGCGACTCCAGTTCCGTACCGGCCGCCCCAGGCCGCACGGCCGCCTCCGCCGCGAGGTCCACGAGAAGGGCGCGGGTGGCGGGCTGGGCGACGCAGGGCGCCCACGGGTAGCGGTCGCCGTAGGCGTTGACGACCGAGGTGTCCGGATGCTCCGCGCCGAGCCGGGAGTTGTGCGCGAGCACGACCCAGGTGTGCACCTCGAGACCGGCGTCCACGAGCGCCCCGGCGGCCTCGCCGAAGGCGTCGCCGGGCGCCCAGTCTCCGGCGGCGTACGGCCGCAGGGCGCGCCCCCGCCAGCGCTCCCCCGGCGGGTACAGCACGGCGGCGTGCGCGGCGGTCACGACCCGGTGCCGCGGGTGGCGGGGGGTCAGGGCGCGCGTGGAGTGGTACGCGGAGGCCAGGGTCACCCCGCGGACCCCGAGCGCGGCGAGACGACCGGGCGCCGCCGGGTCCCCGTTGACGTCCCAGGGGTAGACGAATGCCGACGCCTTCACCGTTCTCCTCCGGCGGCGCACACCCGGCGCGCCTTTCCATGACTCTGATTGAGGTACATATGCGTGAACGGCCTCACGCTAGGACCCCGTCCGGCGCCGGTCAAGCACGGCACGGGTCGGGAAATGGCAGGAGGCAAGCAGGGAGGGGGCTTCCGCACGCCGGACGGAGCCTTGACGCGGAAGTTCGTCCCTTCGTAGCGTGTCCACGCATGTGAATAAGGTGGCGAGCCTCCACATGTCACCTGCCGCCCCCGCTCACCCCGCACGCGTACCCCCGCGCGACCCGGCCGACTCAAGGAGACCGAGGATGCCCGCTCCCCGCACCGTTCTGCTCACCGGCGCCGCCGGCGGACTCGGCACGCTGATGCGGGAGTTGCTGCCCTCGTACGGTTACGCGCTGCGGCTGTTCGACGTCCGCCCGATCGAGGGCGAACCGGACGCGATCGTCGCCGATCTCGCCGACCGGGAGGCCGTCCGGGAAGCGGTGCGCGGCGTCGACGCGGTGCTGCACCTCGCGGGGATCTCCGTGGAGTCCACCTTCGAGAAGATCCTCGCGGCCAACATCGAGGGCACGTACCACCTGTACGAGGCGGTGCGCGAGGAGGGCGTGGGGCGGGTCGTCTTCGCCTCCTCCAACCACGCGGTGGGGTACACGCCGGCGCCGGGGCAGGGGGAGCCGCCGGTCCCGGTCGGCACCCCGCGCCGTCCCGACACCTTCTACGGCCTCTCCAAGTCCTTCGGCGAGGACCTCGCCCAGCTCTACTGGGACAAGCACGGGGTGGAGACGGTCTCCGTGCGCATCGGCTCCTGCTTCCGGGAGCCCTCGGACGTGCGGATGCTGTCCCTCTGGCTGAGCCCCGAGGACGGCGCCCGCCTCTTCCACGCGGCGCTGACGGCGGACGGGGTGGGCCACACGGTGGTCTACGGCTCCTCGGCCAACACCCGCCTGTGGTGGGACCTGTCCGGCGCGCGGGCACTGGGCTACGAACCCCGCGACGACTCCGAGAGGTTCGCCCCGGCGCTGCTGGCCGAGCACGGTGAGCTCGACCCCGCCAACCCCGCGCACACCCACATCGGCGGCCGCTTCCTGACGGACCCCCCGCTCTGGGCCCACTAGGGCGCGCCACCGCTCCGGTCGCCCGGGCACCCCCTCACGGCATCTTCGCGCGCCCCCCGAGCGCCCCCGTGACCGCCCCCGCCGCCCCCTCGGGCGCGAAACGGGCCCCCGTCCCCCGCGAGGCGGGCAGGTCCGCTGCCCGTTCCCACTCCCCTCGCTCCCGCCCCGCAGGTCGTCGCCGACCGTCCGGCCCCCGAAGCGGGCACAAACGGGCCCACTCGGACCGGCAACAGACCTGGTCAGCATCGCGCACCCGCTGTAGAACTCTCCCCAAGGCCCAGCAGGGCCCGAACGGGCACAGGAGTGCCACAGCGGAACGGAGCCGTCCGGCGCCGATGAAAGGGCAGGTGAACCAGCCATGACGACACGATCGGCCGAGGAGCGGCAGCGCGAGATCGTCACGGTCGCCCGCCGCACCGGCTCCGTCGACGTCGCCGCCCTCGCCACCCGGCTCGGCGTCGCCAAGGAGACCGTCCGCCGCGACCTGCGCGCACTGGAGGACCACGGCCTGGTCCGCCGCACCCACGGAGGCGCCTACCCCGTGGAGAGCGCCGGCTTCGAGACGACGCTCGCCTTCCGCGCCACCAGCCACGTCCCCGAGAAGCGCCGGATCGCGGCGGCCGCCGCGGAACTGCTCGGCGACGCGGAGACCGTCTTCGTCGACGAGGGGTTCACCCCGCAGCTCATCGCCGAGGCACTGCCCCGCGACCGTCCGCTCACCGTGGTCACCGCCTCCCTCGCCACGGCCGGCGCCCTGGCCGACGCGGGGAACATCAGCGTCCTGCTCCTCGGCGGCAGGGTGCGCCCCGGCACGCTCGCCACCGTCGACCACTGGACGACGAAGATGCTGGCCGGTTTCGTCATCGACCTGGCCTACATCGGCGCCAACGGCATCTCCCGCGAGTACGGACTCACCACCCCCGACCCGGCCGTCAGCGAGGTCAAGACCCAGGCCATCCGCGCCTCCCGGCGCACGGTGTTCACCGGCGTGCACACCAAGTTCGGCGCGGTGAGCTTCTGCCGCTTCGCGGAGGTCGGCGCGCTGGAGGCGATCGTCACCAGCACCCTGCTGCCCACCTCCGAGGCCCACCGGTACTCCCTGCTGGGCCCGCAGGTCATCCGCGTCTGACCCCGCCCCACCGGACCTCACGCCCCGCCCCGTCCACCCCACCCCGACCCCTCCGCACCCACCGACGCCCCATATGCCCTTTACATCCCGTACGCCCCTTACCTCGCCACACCCGTTCACCCATCCCCTCCTCCAGGAGCGATCCATGCGCACCCAGAGCCGACGGAGGCCGCGAGTCACGCTCGCCATGGCCGCCGCGGGAACGCTGCTCGCACCGCTGCTCTCCGGCTGCTGGGTCGGAGCGGGCGGATCCGGTTCCGGCGGTGACTCCGTCAACGTCCTGATGGTCAACAACCCGCAGATGGTGGAGTTGCAGAAGCTGACCGCCTCGCACTTCACCAAGGAGACCGGCATCAAGGTGAATTTCACCGTGCTGCCGGAGAACGACGTCCGCGACAAGATCAGCCAGGACTTCGCCAACCAGGCCGGTCAGTACGACGTCGCGACCCTCTCCAACTACGAGATACCGATCTACGCCCGCAACGGCTGGCTGCACGAGATGGACTCGTACGTCGCCAAGGACCCCAAGTACGACGAGAAGGACGTCCTCAAGCCGATGCGCCAGTCGCTCACCGGCGACGACGGCAAGCTCTACGGCCAGCCCTTCTACGGCGAGTCGTCCTTCCTGATGTACCGCAAGGACGTGTTCGAGGCGAAGGGCCTGAAGATGCCCGCGCACCCCACCTGGGACCAGGTGGCGGACCTCGCCGCGAAGGCGGACGGCGCCAAGCCCGGGATGAAGGGCATCTGCCTGCGCGGACTGCCCGGCTGGGGCGAGATCATGGCACCGCTGACGACGGTGGTGAACACCTTCGGCGGCACCTGGTTCGACAAGGACTGGAAGGCCCGGCTCACCGACCCCGCCTTCGAGAAGGCGACCACGTTCTACGTCGACCTGGTGCGCGAGCACGGCGAGTCCGGCGCCCCGCAGTCCGGCTTCGCCGAGTGCCTGAACAACCTCACCCAGGGCAAGGTCGCCATGTGGTACGACGCCACCTCCGCGGCCGGCTCCCTGGAGGCGGCCAAGTCGCCGGTCAAGGGCAAGATCGGCTACGCGCCCGCGCCGGTGAAGGAGACGAAGTCCGCCGGCTGGCTCTACACCTGGGCCTGGGGCATCCAGAAGGCCTCCCGCAACACCGACAAGGCGTGGAAGTTCGTCTCCTGGGCCTCCGGCAAGGAGTACGAGCAGCTCGTCGGCGACACCTCCGGCTGGTCCAACGTGCCGGCCGGCAAGCGGGCCTCGACGTACGAGAACCCCGCCTACCGCGCGGAGGCCGGCGCCTTCCAGGAGATGACCCGCGAGGCCATCGAGAGCGCCCGCCCCAACGATCCCGGCGTACAGCCGCGGCCCGCGCCCGGCATCCAGTTCGTCGGCATCCCCGAGTTCACCGATCTCGGCACCAAGGTCTCGCAGGAGATCAGCGCGGCCATCGCCGGACGCCAGTCCGTCGAGTCGGCCCTGAAGAAGTCCCAGAAGCTCGCCGAGCAGATCTCCGAGGAGTACGAGGGACGATGACCGCCACCACCGCGGCCCCCGTGGCCGCCCCTCCCGAGCCGCACGTGAAGCAGCCCTCCGCGCGACTGCGCGCCTGGGCCACCCGGGCACCCCTGCTGCCCGCCCTGATCTTCATGATCGCCGTGACCCAGCTCCCCTTCGTGGCCACGCTGGTGATCTCCTTCTTCGACTGGAACGCGCTCTACCCCAAGGCCCGCAAGTTCACCGGCGTCGACAACTACCAGCAGGTCCTCACCGACGCCGATCTGCGGCACTCGGTGTGGACGACGATCCTGCTGACCGTCGCCGTCGTCCTGGTCAGCCTGGTCCTCGGCCTCGCGCTCGCCCTGCTCCTGGACCGGAGGTTCCCGGGCCGGGGCGCGGTCCGCACCCTGCTGATCGCCCCCTTCCTGGTGGTGCCCGTCGCGGCGGCGCTGCTGTGGAAGCACGTGCTCTACAACCCCGAGTACGGCCTGTTCAACGGGTTGCTGCACTACGTGGGCGGCCCCCAGCCGGAATGGATCTCCGACACCCCGCTGCTCGCCGTCGAGGCCTCGCTGGTGTGGCAGTGGACGCCCTTCATGATGCTGATCCTGCTGGCCGGCCTGCAGAGCCGCGACCACCAGCAGATCGAGGCCGCCCGGGTGGACGGCGCGAGCGACTGGCAGATCTTCGTCCATCTGACACTGCCGCACCTGCGCCGCTACCTCGAACTCGGCGCCCTGCTCGGCTCGATCTACATCGTGCAGAACTTCGACGCGGTCTTCACGATCACGTCGGGCGGCCTGGGCACCGCCAACCTGCCGTACACCGTCTACCAGAGCTTCTACCAGGCCCACGAGAACGGCCTCGCCTCGGCGGCCGGCGTCCTGGTGGTCATCGGCTCCCTGATCATCGCCACCTTCGCGTTGCGCGTGGTGTCGTCCCTGTTCCGCGAGGAGGTGTCCCGCGCATGAGCGCCACCGCAAGTCGCGTACGACCGTCCCGGCCCACCGGCGAGGCCGGTGCCGTCAAACGCCCCGGAAGGACCCGGGGGGCGGGCCTCGGCCTGCTGGCCTGGGTGCTGGGGGTGCTGTTCTTCCTGCCCATCGCCTGGATGGCGCTGACCTCCTTCCACTCGGAGGCCGACGCCGCGACCAACCCGCCGTCCTTCGCCGCCGCCCTCACCCTCGACGGCTACCGCGACTTCTTCGGCGTCGGCGGCGGGGCCAGCCCCTGGCCCGCGCTGATCAACTCGGCGGTGGCCTCCATCGCCTCGACGCTCCTCGTCCTGGTGCTCTCCTTCCCGGCCGCCTACGCGCTCTCCATCAACCGGGTGCGCAAGTGGACCGACGTGCTGTTCTTCTTCCTGTCGACGAAGATGCTGCCGGCGGTGGCGGGGCTGCTGCCGATCTACCTCTTTGCCAAGAACGTGGGGATGCTCGACAACATCTGGCTGCTCGTCATCCTCTACACCTCGATGAACCTGCCGATCGCGGTGTGGATGATGCAGTCCTTCCTCGCCGAGGTGCCGGTCGCGGTCATCGAGGCGGCCCGGGTGGACGGGGCGCGGCTGCCGACGGTCCTGGCCCGTGTGGTGGCGCCGATCGCGCTGCCGGGCATCGCCGCCACCGCGCTGATCTGCTTCATCTTCAGCTGGAACGAACTGCTCTTCGCCCGGGTGCTGACGGGTGTGGCCGCCGAGACCGCGCCCGTCTTCCTGACCGGCTTCATCACCAGCCAGGGCCTGTTCCTGGCCAAGGTGTGCGCCGCGTCGCTCGTCATCTCCCTGCCGGTGCTCGCCGCGGGGTTCGCCGCCCAGGACAAGCTGGTCCAGGGCCTGTCGTTGGGAGCCGTGAAATGAAGGCCGCCGTCATCGAGTCCGTGGGCCGCGCCGTCGTCACCGAGGTCCCGGACCCGACGCCGGGCCCGCGCGAGGTCGTCGTCGAGGTCGCCGCGTGCGGACTGTGCGGCACCGATCTGCACATCCTGCAGGGCGAGTTCGCGCCGAAGCTGCCGATCGTGCCGGGGCACGAGTTCGCCGGCGAGGTGGTCGGGGTCGGTGCCCAGGTCACCGAGGTCGCGGTCGGCGACCGGGTGGCGGTGGACCCCTCCCTGTACTGCTACGAGTGCCACTACTGCCGCAGCGGGCACAACAACATGTGCGAGCGGTGGGCGGCGATCGGGGTGACGACGGCGGGCGGCGCCGCGCAGTACGCGGTGGCGCCGGTGGCGAACTGCGTGAAGCTCCCCGAGCACGTCCGCACCCAGGACGCGGCGCTCGTCGAGCCGCTGTCCTGCGCGGTGCGCGGCTACGACGTCCTGAAGTCGCAGCTCGGCGCGCACGTCCTGATCTACGGGTCCGGGACGATGGGCCTGATGATGCTGGAGCTGGCCAAGCGGACGGGCGCGGCGAGCGTGGACGTCGTCGACATCAACCCGGCGCGGCTGGAGACGGCGCGGCGGCTCGGGGTCTCGGGGACGGCCGGCAACGCGGACGAGCTGGACCGGCCGCAGGGCTGGGAACTGGTGGTCGACGCGACGGGGAACGCGGCGGCGATCCAGGACGGCCTGGGCCGGGTGGCGAAGGCGGGAACGTTCCTGCAGTTCGGGGTCGCGGACTACGCGACCCGGGTGGAGATCGACCCGTACCGCATCTACAACCAGGAGATCACCATCACCGGCTCGATGGCGGTGTTGCACAGCTACGAGCGGGCGGCCGAGCTGTTCGCCGCGGGCGTCCTCGACCCGGAGGTCTTCATCAGCGACCGCCTCCCGCTGACGGAGTACCCGAAGGCCCTGGAGCAGTTCGCGGCGGGCGTGGGCCGCAAGATCGTGGTGGTGCCCTAGGAACTCTCGTTCGGATCGGGCCGACGACGAGAAGGCCCTGGGCGCCGCGGGCCGCGGCTCCCGGTGGTTCCCCGTGCCCACCCGGGCGCGGGGAGCCGGGCGTTCTCCCCGGTTCCCCGCGCCCGGGCGGGCCGGCGGCTGCGGGGCCGCGCCTCGGCCATTCGGGTAAGGGAACGGTAAAGCGCCCCCGCTCGTTACCCCCCACATGACAGCTATGACCCCCGGCTCGAACATCCCTCTCCCCGTCACCCAGGTGACGGTGGACGTCGCCGCCCCCGTGCGACTCGACGTATCGGGCCTGCTGCTCACCTCCGACGGCAAAGTACGCAGCGACGACGACTTCATCTTCTACAACCAGCCCGCCGGCCCCGGCGTGAGCTACCGCTCGGGCGGCGGCACCGCCCCGGACGCCATCGTCGTGGACACCGCCGCCGTTCCCCCCGGCATCGAGAAGATCGTCGTCACCGCCAGCCCCGACGCGGCCGGCCAGACCTTCCAGGGCATCGAGCCCACCGCCACCCTCCGCGACGCGGCCGGCGGCGCCGTGCTCGCCACGTTCACGCCCCCGCAGCTCGGCGCGGAGACCGCGCTGGTCGTGATGGAGATCTATCTGCGCAACGGCGCCTGGAAGGCCCGCGCGGTCGGCCAGGGGTACGCCAACGGGCTCGCCGGGATCGCCACGGACTTCGGCGTCTCGGTGGAGGAGCCGGCACCCGCCGCCCCGCCGCAGCCGACGGCTCCGCCGCGGCCCGCCTCGCCCCCGCAGACCGCCCCCGCCGCCCGGCCCCCGGCGCCGCCCGCAGCCGCCGCACCGCCCGCGCCCGGCGCCGGCAAGGTCAACCTCGACAAGGGCCGCGTCAATCTGACGAAGAACCAGACGGTCTCCCTCGTCAAGGGCGGCCGCCCGCTGCTCGCCCAGGTGAAGATGGGTCTCGGCTGGGAGCCGGCGTTCCGGGGCAAGGACATCGACCTCGATGCCTCGGTCATCGCCTACGGCGCGCAGCGCGAGCACATCGACAGCTGCTACTTCGGCAAGCTGTCGATCCTGAACGGCGCGATCAAGCACTCCGGCGACAACCTCACCGGCGAGGGCGGTGGTGACGACGAGGTGATCGTGGTCGACCTCGGCCGCATCCCGCAGGAGGTCACGGGCCTGGTCTTCACGGTGAACTCGTTCTCGGGCCAGAAGTTCACGGAGGTCGCCAAGGCGTACTGCCGCCTGCTGGACGCCGCGACCGGCGAGGAACTGGTCCGCTTCGACCTCACCGGCGCCGAGGCGCAGACCGGCGTGATGATGGCCAAGCTGGTCCGGCAGTTCTCCGGCGAGTGGGACATGACGGCGATGGGCAACTTCGTCAAGTCCCGCACGGTACGGGGCATGGTGAAGCCGGCCGCGCAGGCGCTGTAGGGCGCGCGGCCGCCCTCACGGGCCCGGCTCGCGGCAGCCACCGGGGCGCCTCCGCCGAGGAGGAGGCGCCCCGGGCGCGGCCCGCGCACGGCCCCCTCGCGGCCGCCGCACCCCGTGTCCCTGAGGCGATCCGTCGCACCCACCGCACCCGGTGTCCGTGGCGGCGTCCCCCTTATGCCGCCCTATTCGCCCTGTTCGCCCCGCTGCGAACGCGCCTTGAACGCCGCCTTGCGGGCCTCCTTGGCCACCTTCTTGTCCGGGTGCAGCCGCCCCATCGCCTCCAGGACCTCCGCCGTCGCCGGGTGCTCCACCCGCCACGCCGACGCGAAGAACCCGCTGTGCCCGGCCGCCAGCCCCTCCACCAGTTCCCGCAGCTCCGCCGAGTTCCCCTCGGCCGCGAGCTGCGCCGCCAGCGTGTCGATGGTCAGCCAGAACACCATCGACTCCGGCGGCGCCGGCACGTCGGCCGCCCCGTGCTCGGCCAGCCACACCCGGGCGAGCCCGCCCAGTTCCGCGTCGTCCAGCACCTCACGCAGGGCCGGTTCCGCCACCGCGCCCACCAGCGACAGCGCCTGCTGGCAGCGCAGCCGGCGCAGTGGTGCCCCGGCGTCGGTGCCCCGGGCCGCGCTCAGCAACTCCCGGGCCGCCGCGAGCGGTTCACGGCGGGCGAGCCACTGCTCGGTCTCGGCCCTGGCGGCGCCGGGCGGGAAGGCGCCGGTGCCGTCGAGGAGCACGTCGGCGCCCTTGTCGGCGAGTTCGCCCACCACGGGGGCCTCGTAACCCGCCTCCAGCAGCCGGGCGCGCAGTCCGTACAGCCCGAGCGGCGTCAGCCGCACCATGCCGTACCGGCTGACGTCGGCCTCGTCGATCCCGGACCCCCCGGCGCCGTCGCTCCCGCCCTCCTCGGTCAGCACCTCCTCGTCGACGGGCCGGAACTCGACGAGCCCGATCGGTTCGAGGAGCCGGAACTGGTCGTCGAGCCGCATCAGCGCGTCCGAGACCTGTTCGAGCACCTCGTCGGTGGGCTCCTCCATGTCCTCGGGGACGATCATCGACGCGGCGAGCGCGGGCAGCGGCACCGGCCCCTCGCCGGGCCCGTCCTCGCCGGCCGTGAGCAGGTACAGGTTGCCGAGCACCCCGTCGAGGAACGCGGCCTCCGCCTCCGGGTCCCAGTCGAGGGAGGACAGGTCGACCTCGCCGTCCTCGCCCGCCTCCTCCAGCAGGGCCTCCATCTCGCCGAGGTCGGGCACGCTCGCGTCGGCCAGCACGGCCTCCAGGGCGCCGAGCCACACCTCCAGCACGTCGCGCGGGGAGCCGGAGGTGAGCAGCCGCAGTGCCTCCCCCGCCTCGACGGTGCCCCGCTCCTCGTCCGTGACGGTGACGAGCCCGGTGTGGACGGCCACCTGCCACGCCTCGTCGGCGAGCCCCACGGCCTCCTCCACGGCCCCGGCGCCCTCGGCGCTCGCGGCACCCCCGGCGCTCGCGGCACCCCCGGCGCTCGCGGCACCCCCGGCGCTCGCGGCACCCTCGGCGTTCGCGCCCACGAGTCCGAGCACCTCGGCCGCCGCCGGCAGTTGCTCCTCGGCCAGTTCGCCGCCGGGGTCGACACGGGTCTCGGGCCCGGCCCAGCGGGCCAGCCGGGCGGCGCGTGAGAGCAGCGGGGTGGCGAGCGCGTCCCGCGCGAGTTCCGCCTCGGGGCGCAGCCGGACCGGCGGCAGGGGGGAGCTGTCTGACATCGGCTGGTTCTCCTCGTGCGCCTGTGAGCGGTCCCGCGTGGCGCCGTTCCGCGGCGTGACGCGCGGACGGCCCGACCGCTCAGCCTAGACGGATTTCCACCCATGCGGCCCGGTTCATCTTCCGGAGGCCGTGCGTACATGGCCGAAACCTTGACAACGGGCGGGACTTGGCAGGAGATTGACGCGCGTAGAAACCGACGGACAGTCGTCCGCCGGACACTCGCCGTCAACCGATCGCGTGTCACCGGCCGGATCCCGCGGCCCTCCGGCCACCCCGGGGCGGCCGGATCCGGTGGTCCGGCCGAGCTCGTCCTCGTCATCCGGTACCCGGAGGGATCCCCTTGCCGAGCAAGTCATCCGCGCGTCTCGCCGCGCTCACCGTCGCCGCCGTCTGCTCCGCGGTCTCCGGCGTGGTCCTCACCGCGCCGGCGCACGCGGACGGTGTGCGCGTCCACGACGTCCAGGGCACGACCCGCATCTCCCCCTACGCCGGACAGCAGGTCACCGACGTGGCCGGAATCGTCACCGGCGTGCGTGACCACGGGTCCTCCAAGGGCTTCTGGATGCAGGACCCGGAGCCGGACGCCGACCCGGCCACCAGCGAGGGCGTGTTCGTCTTCACCAGCTCCGCGCCGAAGGTCTCGGCCGGCGACGCGGTGACGGTGACGGGCACCGTCTCGGAGTACGTGCCCGGCGGCACGTCGAGCGGCAACCAGTCGGTCACCGAGATCACCAGGCCGCAGGTGACGATCGTCTCCAGCGGCAACGCGCTCCCGGCCCCGGCGAGGATCGACGCCCGCTCGGTGCCGGACGCGTACGCCCCGGCGGGTGACGCCGCCGCGAACAACTCGGTCAACGGGCTGACGCTGCGCCCGAAGAAGTACGCCCTGGACCTCTACGAGTCCCTGGAGGGCATGAACGTACGGGTGACCGACGCCCGCGTGGTCACGGCCACCGACCCGTACACCGAGCTGTGGGTGACGGTGAAGCCGCACGAGAACCCGACCCGCCGCGGCGGCACCGTGTACGGCTCCTACGCCTCCCAGAACACCGGCCGGCTGCAGATCCAGACCCTGGGCCCGACGGCCGACTTCCCGTCCGCGACGGTCGGCGACACCCTCGCCGGCGCCACCACCGGCCCGCTGGACTACACCCAGTTCGGCGGCTACACCCTGGTCGCGAGCGAGCTGGGGACCCTGCGCGCGGGCGGCCTGGAGCGGGAGTCCACGCACCGGCAGAGCAGCCGCGAACTCGCGGTGGCCACGTACAACGTGGAGAACCTCGACCCGTCCGACGGCACGTTCGCCGATCACGCCGACGCGATCGTGCACCACCTGAAGTCCCCCGACATCGTGTCCCTGGAGGAGATCCAGGACAACAACGGCGCCACCGACGACGGCACGGTGGCCGCCGACCGGACGCTGGGCAAGCTGATCGACGCCGTCGTGGCGGCGGGCGGCCCCCGTTACGAGTGGCGGGGCATCGACCCGGTCGACGGTCAGGACGGCGGCGAGCCCGGCGGCAACATCCGTCAGGCGTTCCTGTTCAACCCCGCCCGGGTGTCGTTCACCGACCGGCCCGGGGGGACGTCCACGACGGCCGTCGGCGTGGAGAAGGTGAAGGGCGCGGCACGGCTGACGGCCTCCCCGGGTCGGATCGACCCGGCGGACGCGGCCTGGCGGAACAGCCGCAAGCCGCTGGCCGGCGAGTTCGTCTTCCGCGGGAAGACGGTCTTCGTGATCGCCAACCACTTCGCCTCCAAGGGCGGCGATCAGGGCCTGACGGCCCAGTACCAGCCGCCGGTGCGCAGCTCGGAGACCCAGCGGCACGCCCAGGCGACGGAGGTGAACGCCTTCGCCAAGGACATCCTCGAGGCACAGAGGAACGCGAGGGTGATCGCCCTCGGCGACCTCAACGACTTCGAGTTCTCCGGCACCGCGCGGCTCCTGGAGGACGGCGGGGCGCTGTGGTCCGCGATCAAGTCGCTGCCGAAGAGCGAGCGGTACACGTACGACTACCAGGGCAACAGTCAGGTGCTGGACCAGATCCTGATCAGCCCCTCGCTGCGCCGCCCGGGCGCGTACGCCTACGACAGCGTCCACCTCAACGCCGAGTTCCCCACACAGATCAGCGACCACGACCCGCAGGTGCTGCGGATCCGCCCGTAGCGGCGGGTGCCCCCGCGCCCACCGGGGCGCGGGGGCACGCCGGACCCGGGCGGGGAACCGTCACCGTCCCCCGCGCCGCCCCCACCACACTCCCGCCGCGACGACCGCGCCGGCGCCCACGCCCGCGAGGACCAGCGGCACCCGCTGCTCCCCCGCGCGGGCCGCCGTGCTGCGCAACTGCACCGTCATCGCGCCCGCCCGGTCCCTCAGGTCCTCGGCCCGTGCGCGGGCCCGTCCCTTCACGTCGGTCTTCCCGGCGAGTTCCGCCACCGTGTCGCCGAGCTTCCCCCTCGTCTCCTCGATCTGTGCGAGCAGTTCCTCGGGCCCCTTGGCGCCCGTCGCGTTCCGCCCGGACGCGGGCACGGACCCCGCCAGTTGCCCGGCGTCCGTCTTCGCCCGGTGGTCCCTGCCTCCGGTCACCGGTGCGCCCTCCCCTTGATCTCGTCGACGTCCGCCTTGACGCTGTCGAGGGTCTGCTCCGGCTTGGCCGGTGTCGCGCGCTTGAGCTGCGCCCGCCCCATCATCCCGAGCACGCCCGCCACCAGGAACAGCGCCGCCGTCACGATCAGCGCGGCGGCCCACACGGGCAGCGCCACCGCGATCGCGGCGATCGCCGTGGCCGCCAGCGCCATCAGCCCGACGTAGGCCACGGCTCCCGCGCCGCCGAGCAGCCCGCCGCCGCGCCCGGCCCGGCGCCCCTTCTCGGCGAGTTCCTCCTTGGCGAGGCTGACTTCCTGACGTACGAGCCGGGAGAGCTGTTCGGTCGCCTGTCCGACGAGTTCGCCCACCGAATGGTGGTCCTGGCGGTCCGGGTAGGGGACGGTGCGCACGGGCTTGGCCTCGGTCGTGGTCACGGTCGCCTCCTCTCGTTTCGGGAAGGCTCCGGGTACCCCGGGCCGGGGGCCCCTACCCTCCCCGCCACGCCCGCGAGGCCCCTCCATTCATTAGCGAACCACTCCCTCACCTCGTAGAAGATTTAAGTGGTGCTACACGGTCATGCCGGTCGACACTGCCGGTATGACACCCACCCCGCCCCGCCCCGCCCCCTTCGGCCGCGTCCTGTGCGCGATGGTCACCCCCTTCACCGCCGACGGCGCCCTCGATCTCGACGGCGCGGGAGCCCTGGCCTCCCGGCTGGTGGAGGAGGGGTGCGAGGGGCTGGTGCTGTCCGGCACCACCGGCGAGTCGCCGACCACCACGGACGCGGAGAAGACGGCTCTGCTGCGGGCGGTGCGGGAGGCCGTCGGCGGGCGGGCTGCGCTCGTGGCCGGGGTCGGCACGGCCGACACCGCGCACACCCTGGAACTGGCCCGCGCGGCGGAGAAGGCGGGCGCCGACGGTCTCCTCCTCGTCGCCCCCTACTACAGCCGGCCCCCGCAGACGGCCGTGGAAGCCCATCTGCGCGAGGTCGCCGAGGCCACGGCACTGCCCGTCATGCTGTACGACATCCCGGCCCGCACCGGCACCCGCATCGAGCCGGAGACGATGCTCCGGCTGGCCGGCCACCCCCGGATCGTGGCGGTCAAGGACTGCTCCTACGACCTCCTGGGCGTCCAGAAGGTGCTGCACCGCACGGACCTGGCCTACTACGCGGGCTGCGACGAGCAGGCGCTGGCGCTGTACGCGGTGGGCGGCGCCGGCTGGGTGAGCACGGTGGCGAACGTCGTGCCCCGCCACGTCCGCGCGGTCCTCGACGCCTTCGACGCCGGGGACACGGCCGGGGCGGCCCGCCGTCAGTTGGCGGCGAACGACCTCATCGAGGCGATGACGGCGGCGGGCCTTCCGGGAACGGTCACCGCGAAGGCCCTGCTGGCCCGCCTCGGTCTGCCCGCGGGCCCGGTCCGGCCACCCCTGCTGCCCGCCGGCCGTGAGACGGCCGACGGGCTGGGGGTGCTGTACGAGCGGCTGACGGGCGGGGTCTGACCCTGCCCGCCGCCGCGCTCCCCCGTGGTTCTCCGGCCCGTCAGTTGTGCGCGTGCAGGACGTCGTTCAGGCCGCCCCAGACCGCGTTGTTCGGGCGGGCCTCGACGGTGCCGGTGACCGAGTTGCGGCGGAACAGGATGTTCGAGGCGCCGGACAGCTCTCGGGCCTTGACGATCTGCCCGTCGGGCAGGGTGACCCGGGTGCCCGCGGTGATGTAGAGGCCGGCCTCGACCACGCACTCGTCGCCGAGCGCGATGCCCACGCCCGCCTCGGCGCCGACCAGGCAGCGCTCGCCCAGGGAGATGATCACGTTGCCGCCGCCGGACAGGGTGCCCATCGTGGAGGCGCCGCCGCCGATGTCCGAGCCGTCGCCGATGACGACACCGGCGGAGATGCGGCCCTCGACCATGGAGGTGCCGAGCGTGCCGGCGTTGAAGTTGACGAAGCCCTCGTGCATGACGGTGGTGCCCGCGGCGAGGTGGGCGCCGAGCCGGACCCGGTCCGCGTCGGCGATCCGCACGCCCTTGGGCACGACGTAGTCCGTCATGCGCGGGAACTTGTCGACCGAGGTCACCTGGAGGTGCAGGCCCTCGGCGCGGGCGTTGAGCCGCACCTTCTCGATGTCGTCGACGGCCACCGGGCCGAGCGAGGTCCAGGCCACGTTGGCGAGGAAGCCGAACTGGCCCTCCAGGCTCAGCCCGTGCGGCTTGACCAGGCGGTGCGAGAGCAGGTGCAGACGCAGGTAGACGTCGTGCGCGTCGAGCGGCTTGTCCTCCAGGGAGGCGATGACCGTGCGGACCGCGACGACCTCGACGCCGCGCCGGGGGTCCGGGCCGATCGCCTTGGCCGCGCCCTCGCCGAGCAGCTCCACGGCACGCTCGGCGGACAGCCGCTCGGTGCCGGCCGGGCCGGGGTCCTCGGTGAGCCCGGGAGCGGGGAACCAGGTGTCGAGAACGGTGCCGTCGGCGGTGAGCGTGGCGAGGCCGGTGGCGGCGGCGCCGGTGGTGCGGGGAGTCGTCGTGTCGGTCATGAGGGCAACCTAACCGGCAGGGGCGGCCGGGAGCCAACCGGCGGGGTGCGGCACCGCTCTCAATGCGCCCCGCCCGTGTTCAGCACGACCACGCCCGCCACGATCAGGGCCAGACCCGCCAGCTTCGCCGCGGTCAGCGGCTCGTCGAAGACCAGGAGGCCGATCACCGCGATCGCCGCCGTCCCCACTCCCGACCAGATCGCGTACGCCGAGCCGATCGACACCGTCTTCAGCGTCTGCGCCAGCAGCACGAACGACACCAGGTAGCCGGCGACGGTGAGCACCGAGGGCCAGAGCCGGGTGAAGCCCTCGCTGTACTTCATCGCGGAGGTGGCCGCCACCTCCGCCGCGATGGCCCCGCCCAGCAGCACGTATCCCATTCCCATGCGGGCGACTGTACGGCTCCCCGGGCCCGCCCCGGCCGGCCCGGGCGCCGGGGGTCCGGGGACGCGGCGGCCCCCGGCGCGCGTGGCACGCCGGGGGCCGTGGTCCGTGATCCCGGTTTCGGCTCTCGGGTTTCGCGCACTTCCGCGCGCGACGACCGCTCGGACGTCTCAGACGTTGAAGCCGAGCGCCCTCAGCTGCTCACGGCCGTCGTCCGTGATCTTGTCGGGGCCCCACGGCGGCATCCAGACCCAGTTGATGCGCAGCTCGCTGACGAGGCCGTCCGTGGCGGACTTGGCCTGGTCCTCGATGACATCGGTCAGCGGGCAGGCCGCCGAGGTGAGGGTCATGTCGACGGTGGCGATGTTCGCCTCGTCGACGTGGATGCCGTAGATCAGGCCGAGGTTGACGACGTCGATGCCCAGTTCGGGGTCGACGACGTCCATCAGGGCCTCGCGGAGCTCCTCCTCCGAGGCCGGCTTCATCTCCACGGTGTCGGTCATGCCGTTGTCCTTCCGGGTTCGGCGCCGGCGTCCTGAAGGGCCTGGGCCGTCGCGTCCTTCCACGCCATCCAGCTGAGCAGCGCGCACTTGACGCGCGCGGGGTACTTGGAGACCCCGGCGAACGCGACCGCGTCCTCCAGGACCTCCTCCATCTCCTCGTCGGGCTCGACCCTGCCCTTGGACTGCATCAGTTCCAGGAAGGTCTCCTGGATCCGCTGCGCCTCGGCGAGGTCCTTGCCCACGAGGAGATCGTTCAGCACGGAGGCGGAGGCCTGGCTGATGGAACAGCCCTGCCCCTCGTAGCTGACGTCGCTGATGGTGGTGCCCTCGTACTTCACACGCAGCGTGATCTCGTCACCGCACGTCGGGTTGACGTGGTGCACCTCGGCGTCGCCGTCCCGCAAGCCCCGACCGTGCGGGTTCTTGTAGTGGTCGAGGATGACTTCCTGGTACATCGAGTCCAGCTTCACGCCTCAGCCCTTCATCCGAAGAAGTTCCGTACGTGCTCCAGACCGTCGATCAGCGCGTCGACCTCGCCCGGCGTGGAGTACAGATAGAACGACGCGCGCGTGGTCGCGGGAATTCCGTACCGCAGGCAGACGGGCCGCGCGCAGTGGTGTCCGACCCGGACCGCGATGCCCAGTTCGTCGAGGACCTGGCCCACGTCGTGCGGGTGGATGTCACCCAGCGTGAACGAGAGCGCGGCGCCGCGGTCCTCGGCCGTGGTGGGGCCGATGATCCGCAGGTCCGGGACCTCGAGCAGCCGCTTGACGGCGTACTCGGTCAGCGCGTGCTCGTGGGCGAGCACCTTGTCCATGCCGATCGAGTTCAGGTAGTCGATCGCCGCGCCGAGACCGACCGCCTGGGCGATCGGAGGGGTGCCCGCCTCGAACTTGTGCGGGGCGGGGGCGTAGGTCGAGGAGTGCATCGAGACCGTCTCGATCATCTCGCCGCCGCCGAGGAAGGGGGGCAGGTCCTCCAGCAGCTCCTGGCGGCCCCACAGCACGCCGATGCCGGTCGGGCCGCACATCTTGTGGCCGGTGAAGGCCACGAAGTCGGCCTGGAGGGCCTGGACGTCCACGGGCATGTGCGGCGCGGCCTGGGAGGCATCGACGCACACCAGGGCGCCGACCTCCTGGGCGCGGCGGACTATCGCCTCGACCGGGTTGAGGGTGCCGAGGATGTTGGAGACCAGCACGAAGGAGACGATCTTGGTCTTCTCGGTGATGATCTCGTCGATGCGGGAGAGGTCGAGCCGGCCGTCGTCGGTCAGCCCGAACCACTTCAGCTTCGCGCCCGTGCGCTGCGCGAGCAGCTGCCACGGCACGATGTTGGAGTGGTGCTCCATCTCCGTGATGACGATCTCGGTCTCGGAGTCCACCCGGTAGGGCTCGTCGGCCCAGCCGAGCATGTTGGCCACGAGGTTGAGCGACTCGGAGGCGTTCTTGGTGAAGATCACCTCGTCGCGGCTCGGGGCGTTGATGAACGCGGCGACCTTGTCGCGCGCGCCCTCGTACAGCGCCGTGGCCTCCTCGGCGAGCACGTGCACGCCCCGGTGGACGTTGGCGTTGTGCTGCTCGTAGTACTCGTCCAGGACGTCGATCACCTGGCGCGGTGTCTGCGAGGTGGCCGCGTTGTCGAGGTAGACGAGCCTGCGGCCGTCGTGGACCCGGCGGTCCAGGATCGGGAAGTCCTTGCGGATCGCCTCGGTGTCGAGGAGGCCCGGCAGCTGTGTCACTCGGATGCGCCGCCCTTCGTGTATGCCTCGTAGCCCTCTTCCTCCAGCTTGTCGGCGAGCTCGGCGCCGCCGGACTCGACGATGCGGCCCGCGGAGAAGACGTGGACGTGGTCGGGCTTGATGTAGCGCAGGATGCGCGTGTAGTGCGTGATCAGCAGGGTGCCGACCTCGCCGGTCTCGCGGACCCGGTTGACGCCCTCGGAGACGACGCGCAGGGCGTCGACGTCCAGGCCGGAGTCGGTCTCGTCGAGGATCGCGACCTTGGGCTTGAGCAGCTCGAGCTGGAGGATCTCGTGGCGCTTCTTCTCACCGCCGGAGAAGCCCTCGTTGACGTTGCGCTCGGCGAAGGAGGGGTCCATGTGGAGACGCTCCATGGTCTCCTTGACCTCCTTGACCCAGGTGCGCAGCTTGGGGGCCTCGCCGCGGACGGCGGTGGCGGAGGTGCGCAGGAAGTTCGACACGGAGACGCCGGGGACCTCGACCGGGTACTGCATGGCGAGGAAGAGGCCGGCGCGGGCGCGCTCGTCGACGGACATCTCCAGGACGTCCTCGCCGTCGAGGGTGACGGTGCCGCCGGTGATCGTGTACTTGGGGTGACCCGCGAGGGAGTAGGCGAGGGTCGACTTGCCGGAGCCGTTGGGGCCCATGATGGCGTGCGTCTCGCCCTGCTTCACGGTGAGGTCGACGCCCTTGAGGATCTCCTTCGTGGCGTTGTCGGCCTCGACGGTGACGTGCAGGTCTCGGATTTCAAGCGTTGCCATGGGTGCCTCAGGACTCCTGGGTGAGGGAGGCGCGTACGTCCACGAAGACGCTGCCCCCTTCGATCTTTACGGGGTATACGGGGACCGGACGTGTCGCCGGAAGACTGTCGGGCTTGCCGGAGCGGAGGTCGAAGCGCGAGCCGTGCAGCCAGCACTCGATGTGGCAGTCGTCGACCTCGCCCTCGGCGAGCGAGACGTTCGCGTGCGAGCAGATGTCGTGGATCGCGAACACCTCGCCCTCGGTCCGCACGAGGGAGAGGGGCGTGCCGTCGAGTTCCACCCGCTTGGGGGTGTCCTCCTCCAGCTCGTCCGCTCCACAGACGCGTACGAAGGTCATGCGACCGAGGCCTCCAGCTCCTCCTCGATCTTGGCGAGCAGGCGCTCCTCGATGTCCGGGACACCGATCTGCTGCACGAGCTCGGCGAAGAAGCCGCGCACGACCAGACGGCGGGCGTCGGTCTCGGGGATGCCGCGGGCCATCAGGTAGAAGAGCTGCTCGTCGTCGAAGCGGCCGGTGGCGGAGGCGTGGCCGGCACCGACGATCTCGCCGGTCTCGATCTCCAGGTTCGGCACCGAGTCGACGCGGGCGCCGTCGGTGAGGACCAGGTTGCGGTTCATCTCGTAGGTGTCGGTGCCCTCGGCCTTGGCCTCGATGAGCACGTCACCGATCCACACGGCGTGCGCGGACTCGCCCTGGAGGGCGCCCTTGTACACGACGTTGGACTTGCAGTGCGGGGTGTTGTGGTCGACCAGGAGGCGGTGCTCGTGGTGCTGGCCCTTGTCGGTGAAGTACAGGCCGATCAGCTCGGCCTCGCCCCCGGTGCCGGCGTAGGTGACGCGCGGGTGGATGCGCACCAGGTCGCCGCCGAAGGTGACCACGATGTGCCGGAAGCCGGCGTCCCGGCCGACCAGGGCGCCCTGCTGCGAGGTGTGGACGGCGGTGCGGTCCCAGTCCATCACGGTGACGACGGTGAGCTTCGCGCCGTCCCCGACGACGTACTCGACGTTGGCCGCGCGCACGGTGTCGCCGGTGTGGTCGATGACGACGGTGGCCTCGGCGAAGGCGCCGAGCTCGAAGACGGTGTGCCCGTAGGTCACGCCGCCCTCGCCGTGCAGGGCCAGGCGGACCGGTTCGGTCAGCACGGTCTCCTTGGGCACGGTGACGATCGTCGCCTTCTCGAAGGCGGAGTAGGCCTGGGCCGCGACCCGGTCCACGGGGGCGCCGGCCCGGCCGAGCCGTGCGTCGTCCCGCGCGACGGTCTCGACGCGCACGCCGTCGGGTGCGGAGATCTCCGCCTTGATCGAGCCGTCCGCGACCGCGGTGCCGTCGTGCAGCCCGCGCAGGCGGTCGAGGGGGGTGAAGCGCCACTCCTCCTCACGGCCGTGCGGGACGGGGAAGTCCGCCACGTCGAAGGACGGCGGCGCGCTCATGCGCGTGGCGACGGTCGACTCGGCGGCCACCGCGATCGAGCCGGCGGTGGTGGACCCGCCCGGGTTGTTGTGGGCCTCGGCCATAACTGTCGTCGTGCTCTCTTCCTGCGTGTTGTCGTTTCCGCGGCCCGCCCGGGAGGGCGGGCCGACGGCTGTGCGCGGCGGCGGGTCAGCCGACCGCGCCCTCCATCTGCAGCTCGATCAGCCGGTTGAGCTCCAGCGCGTACTCCATCGGCAGTTCCTTGGCGATCGGCTCGACGAAGCCGCGCACGATCATCGCCATCGCCTCGAACTCGCTCAGACCGCGGCTCATCAGGTAGAAGAGCTGGTCCTCGGAGACCTTGGAGACGGTCGCCTCGTGGCCCATGGACACGTCGTCCTCACGGACGTCGACGTACGGGTACGTGTCGGAGCGGGAGATGGTGTCGACGAGCAGGGCGTCGCACAGCACGTTCGACTTGGAGCCGGGGGCGCCCTCGCCGATCTCGATGAGGCCGCGGTAGGAGGTGCGGCCGCCGCCGCGGGCCACGGACTTCGACACGATGTTGGACGACGTGTTCGGGGCCATGTGGACCATCTTGGCGCCCGCGTCCTGGTGCTGGCCCTCGCCCGCGAAGGCGATGGACAGGGTCTCGCCCTTGGCGTGCTCGCCCATCAGGTACACGGCGGGGTACTTCATCGTCACCTTGGAGCCGATGTTGCCGTCGACCCACTCCATCGTCGCGCCCTCGTAGGCGACGGCGCGCTTGGTGACCAGGTTGTAGACGTTGTTCGACCAGTTCTGGATGGTCGTGTAGCGGCAACGGGCGTTCTTCTTGACGATGATCTCGACGACCGCGCTGTGCAGCGAGTCCGACTTGTAGATCGGCGCCGTGCAGCCCTCGACGTAGTGCACGTAGGCACCCTCGTCGACGATGATCAGGGTCCGCTCGAACTGGCCCATGTTCTCCGTGTTGATACGGAAGTAGGCCTGGAGCGGGATCTCGACGTGCACGCCCTTCGGCACGTAGATGAAGGAGCCACCGGACCACACCGCGCTGTTCAGCGAGGCGAACTTGTTGTCGCCGACGGGGATGACGGTCCCGAAGTACTCCTTGAAGAGCTCCGGGTGCTCCTTCAGCGCCGTGTCGGTGTCCAGGAAGATGACGCCCTGCTCCTCCAGGTCCTCACGGATCTGGTGGTAGACGACCTCCGACTCGTACTGGGCGGCGACACCGGCGACCAGGCGCTGCTTCTCCGCCTCCGGGATGCCCAGCTTGTCGTAGGTGTTCTTGATGTCCTCGGGCAGGTCCTCCCAGGACTCCGCCTGCTTCTCCGTGGAGCGCACGAAGTACTTGATGTTGTCGAAGTCGATCCCCGACAGGTCCGAGCCCCAGTTCGGCATGGGCTTCTTCTCGAAGAGGCGCAGGCCCTTCAGGCGCAGCTTCGTCATCCACTCCGGCTCGGACTTCTTCGCCGAGATGTCCCGGACGACGTCCTCGTTGATGCCGCGCTTCGCAGAGGCGCCGGCCGTGTCGGAGTCGGCCCAGCCGTATTCGTACTTGCCCAGGCCCTCGAGTTCGGGGTGAGCAGTCTCCGTGGGGAGAGTCATGCGGGGTTCCTCCCGGCCGTGCGTGCGGATGCTTCGTGGGAAATCTTGGGGATGAACGTCGTGCAGACGCCGTCGCCGTGCGCGATCGTCGCCAGTCGCTGCACGTGTGTGCCCAACAATTGGGAGAACACTTCTGTTTCCGCCTCGCAGAGCTGCGGGAACTGTTCCGCGACGTGGGCGACCGGGCAGTGGTGCTGGCACAGCTGCTCGCCGTGGTGCGGGAGGGGCGCACTGCGTGCGGTGGCAGCGTACCCGTCCGCGCTCAGCGCCCTGGCCAGGGCCTCGGTCCGCTCCTCGGGTCCGGCGGCCTCGATCGCCGCGCGGTAGGCGGCGGCCTGCTCGGCGATCCGGGCGCGGGCGAAGGCGACGACCGCCTCGTCACCGCCGAAGCGCTCCCGGATGAACCGGAGCGCGTCCGCGGCGAGCTGGTCGTAGGACTGGTCGAAGGCGTCCCGGCCGCAGTCGGTCAGGGCGAACACCTTGGCGGGGCGGCCCCGGGTGCGCGCGCCGTAGACCCGCCGCTCCCGGGCCTCCACGACGTTGTCCGAGGCCAGCGCGTCGAGGTGGCGGCGCACGGCGGCCTGGGTGAGGCCGAGGCGGCCGGCCAGCTCGGCGACGGTCGAGGGGCCGTGGTCCAGGATGGAGCGCGCGACGCGGTTGCGGGTGGACCGCTCACCGGTCGCGAGTTCCTCCTGCGGAGCCTCGCCGACGTTTTTCACAACGCCATTGTTGCGTAATTCGTCGGGCCCGGGCAAGCGAGGCCCCGCCGGGCGAGTGGTGGGCTGGATCACTTAGGCCTACCTAAGGTGACCTGCGGAAACGGGTGCGGGTCGGGCGAGGGGCCGTCGGCGGCGCGCCCACCAGGGGGAAGGCGCCCGGAGCCGGAGGTCCGCCCCGCTCACCACCCCCGCGCGGAGCGCCCCCGTCGCGAACCTAGACTTCGCCCCATGCGAAGCGACCCGGTCGTCCAGGTGCGCGCCCTGGTGAAGCGGTACGGCGCCAAGACCGCCGTCGACGGTCTCGACCTCGTGGCCCGCCCCGGCGTCACCGCCGTGCTCGGCCCCAACGGGGCGGGCAAGACCACCACCGTGGAGACCTGCGAGGGCTACCGCAGACCGGACTCCGGGACCGTCCGCGTCCTCGGCCTCGACCCGGTGCGCGAGGGCGCCGCGCTGCGCCCCCGCATCGGCGTGATGCTCCAGTCCGGCGGCGTCTACTCCGGCGCCCGCGCCGAGGAGATGCTGCGCCACGTGGCGAAGCTCCACGCCCACCCGCTGGACGTCGACGCGCTGATCGAACGGCTCGGCCTCGACTCCTGCGGCCGTACGAGCTACCGCCGCCTCTCCGGCGGCCAGCAGCAGCGCCTGGCACTCGCCATGGCCGTCGTCGGCCGCCCCGAACTGGTCTTCCTCGACGAGCCGACCGCCGGTCTCGACCCCCAGGCCCGCCGCGCCACCTGGGACCTCGTCCGGGACCTGCGGGCCGACGGCGTCTCCGTCATCCTCACCACGCACCACATGGACGAGGCCGAGGAGCTCTCCGACGACGTGGCCATCATCGACGGCGGCCGGGTCGTCGCCCAGGGCTCCCCCGAGGAGCTGTGCCGCGGCGGCGCCGAGAACACCCTGCGCTTCACCGGCCGCCCCGGGCTCGACGTGGGCTCGCTGCTCAAGGCGCTGCCCGCCGACAGCTCCGCCGCCGAGCTGACCCCCGGCTCCTACCGGGTCGCGGGCAAGATCGACCCGCAACTGCTGGCCACCGTCACCTCCTGGTGCGCGCAGCACGGGGTGATGCCGGACCGCATCTCGGTCGAACGGCACACCCTCGAAGACGTCTTCCTGGAGCTCACCGGCAAGGAGCTGCGCTCGTGACCACCGCCACCGGCACCTACGCCCCGAGGCCCGGCGCGGCCCCGCTGCCGCGCATGATCGGTGCGCAGGCCGTGCTCGAGACGAAAATGCTGCTGCGCAACGGCGAACAGCTCCTGCTGACCGCCGTGATCCCCACCCTGCTGCTCGTGCTGTTCAGCTCGGTCGACATCGTCGACACGGGCAAGGGCGAGGCCGTCGACTTCCTGGCCCCCGGCATCCTGGCGCTCGCCGTGATGTCGACGGCCTTCACCGGGCAGGCGATCGCCACCGGCTTCGAGCGGCGCTACGGGGTGCTGAAGCGGCTCGCCGTCTCCCCGCTGCCCCGCTGGGCCCTGATGACCGCCAAGACGCTGTCCGTGCTGGTCACCGAGGCGCTGCAGGTGGTCCTGCTGACGGCGATCGCCTTCGCGCTCGGCTGGTCGCCGCACGGCAACCCCGGCGCCGTGCTGCTCCTGCTGGTGCTGGGCACCGCCGCGTTCTCCGGCCTCGGGCTGCTGATGGCCGGCACGCTGAAGGCGGAGGCCACGCTGGCGGCCGCCAACCTGGTGTTCCTGCTGCTGCTGATCGGCGGCGGCGTGATCGTGCCGCTGGACAGATTCCCGGGCGCCGCCCAGGACGTGCTCGGGCTGCTGCCCATCTCGGCGCTCTCGGACGGACTGCGGGACGTGCTGCGCGACGGCGCCGGGATGCCCTGGGGCGACCTCGGGATCCTGGCCGTCTGGGCGGTCCTCGGGCTCGCGGCGGCCGGGCGCTTCTTCCGCTGGGAGTGAGCGGAGGCACACCCCTCGGGGGCGCCCCTCGTGAATCGGTGCACAAGCGGCGGCCTACGATGGTGCCCGTGCCCAAGCTGACCCGCGCCGAGGCCGTGCAGGCCGTGCGCAACCCGCTCGCCTTCATCGCCGCACGCTGGACCCCGTCCCCGCGGACCGTCCAGCGGGCCGCCCTCCTCGCACTCGCCATGTCGGTCGTCCTGGTCGTCACCGGTGGCGCGGTACGGCTCACCGGCTCCGGCCTCGGCTGCCCGACCTGGCCCAAGTGCACGGACGACTCGCTCGCCACCACCGGCGCGATGGGCTTCCACGGGGTCATCGAGTTCGGCAACCGCATGCTGACCTACGTGCTGTGCGCGGCGGTCGGCTGGGCGATCATCGCCGCACGCGCCGAGAAGCCGTGGCGGCGGGGGGTGACCCGGCTGGGCTGGGCGCAGTTCTGGATCGTCATGGGCAACGCGGTGCTCGGCGGCATCGTGGTCCTGGTCGGCCTCAACCCGTACACGGTCGCCGCGCACTTCCTGCTGACCTCGGCGCTCATCGGGGTGGCCACCGTCATGTGGCAGCGCACCCGCGAGGGCGACGGGGCGCCCCGGCCGCTGGTCGGCCCGGCGGTGCGGCAGCTCGTCTGGTTCCTGGTCGTCGCCTCCGTGCTGCTGATCGCGGTGGGCACGGTGGTGACCGGTGCGGGGCCGCACGCGGGCGACTCCAGCGACGTGAAGCGGATGCCGCTGGACTGGGAGACGGTGAGCAAGCTGCACGCGGTGCTGGCGTGGATCGTGGTGACGCTGACGTTCGCGCTGTGGTTCGTGCTGAAGGCGGTCGACGCGCCGAAGGGCCCGTCGGCGCGGACCCGGGAGCTGTTCGTGATCCTGCTGGCGCAGGGCGTGATCGGTTACGTGCAGTACTTCACGAACCTGCCGGAGGCACTGGTGGGGTCCCACATGCTGGGTTCCGCGCTGATCTGGGTGGGCGTCCTGCGCGTCCTGCTCTCCCTGCGGGAACGCCCCACTCCGGCGGCCGACCTCCCGGCAACCCCCAGCACGACGCTGACCAACGCGTAGTTCCCCAGGAGTTCTGGGAAGGGCGTGGGCGGCCGCGGAGCACCCGCGGCCGCCCACGCGCCCCGTCCGCCCGTGCGCCCGTCACCGGGGCGGACGGGCTCAGTCGTTGCTCGGGCCGCCCACCTGGATGCCGGCCATGCGCGACCACTCGTAGCGGCCGGTGCGCACCCGGCCCGCGAGCTCTCCGTCGAACGTCTCGTGCACGGTGAGGCCCGCCCGGGTCACCGCCTGCTCGGCGATCGCGTGGGTCGGTGCGACCAGGTCCCCCCAGCCGCCGTCCGCGCCGACGAGGACGATGCGGGCGCCGCGCTGCCCGAGGTGGGCGATCTGCCCCTCGGCGCCCCCGTGGGCCTTGGCGAAGGCGCCGATCTCCTTGGCCAGCCGGTTGGCCCGGCGGGCGTCCCGGGCGGCGTGCCGGGCATCGGTGGAGCTGCCGTCCTGCGTGGTCTCGTCTGCCGTGTCGTCTGCCATGGCCAGGATGCTACCGGCGAGTAGGGGGAACGGCGACGGGCGGGCGCGTGGTCTTGCCCACGCGCCCGCCCGTCGCCGTCCGTCGTCCGCGTCTACCGCAGGAAGGGGTCCACCGCGACCGCCACGAAGACGATCGAGACATAGGTGATGCTCCAGTGGAACAGGCGCATCTCCTTGAGCTTCGCGCCCGTCACCTCCGCCTTCGCGCGGTTCATCAGCGCGTGCGCCTCCCAGAGCCACATGCCGCCGGCCGCCAGCGCCACCGCGAAGTAGAACCAGCCGGTGTAGCCGAGCGGGGTGAGCAGCAGGGACGCGCCGACCATCACCCAGCTGTAGAGGACGATCTGCCGGGCGACCACCTTGTTGGAGGCGATGACCGGGAGCATGGGCACGCCCACGCGGGCGTAGTCGTCCTTGACCTTCATGGAGAGCGGCCAGTAGTGCGGCGGCGTCCAGAAGAACATCACCAGGAAGAGGACGATCGGCGCGTAGGACACCGTGTTGGTGACGGAGGACCAGCCGATCAGCACCGGCATGCAGCCCGCGATGCCGCCCCACACGATGTTCTGCGAGGTGCGCCGCTTCAGGATCATCGTGTAGACGACGACGTAGAAGAGGAGCGCGCCGAGCGCCAGCCAGGCGGAGAGCCAGTTGACGGTGAGGCCGAACAGCAGCGTCGAGACGACCGCGAGACCGATGCCGAAGACCAGGCACTCCCAGGGGCGCACGATCCCGGTGACCAGCGGCCGCTTCGAGGTGCGCTCCATGAGGGCGTCGATGTCGCGGTCGATGTACATGTTCAGCGCGTTGGCGCCGCCCGCGGACAGATAGCCGCCGAGGCAGGTGAGCAGGACCAGCCCGAGGTCGGGCACTCCCTGCTGGGCGAGGAACATCACCGGAACGGTGGTGATGAGGAGCAGCTCGATGATCCGTGGCTTGGTCAGCGCCACGAACGCCTTCACCCGGGCTCCGAACGAGTACCGGACCCGGTTGCTGTCCGCCCCCGGTTCCCCCGCGGCCTCGACGGTACGGGTGGTGCCCCCATCCGCTGGTCGGGATTCGACGGCCGTCACGCACACCCCTGACATGGACATCAAAGCGAGCCATACCCGCACCAATGGCGGGTAAAGGACTCGCGCGTACCACGCCACTTTAGACGTTGCCCCTCTTCCGCTCCGCGCGGGGGTGGCCGTGTGGTGCACCCCCGCGCGGCCACCGTGTTGAGCACTCGGGTGACGTGATCCGTATGGAGGGGCCGGAGGGCGGGAACGACCGGGTCCGGGAAGGGCCCGAAGGACAGGTCCGGCATCCGGGACGAGTCGAAAGAACGCACTACCTCCAGGGGTAGGCTCATCACGGCCGGTACGCGCCGCGTGACCGGCATTCGACATGTGGAGAGGAGCCCTGACCCAGGGTGAGCACCAAGCCGACCACCACAGACCTCGAGTGGACCGAGTGGGACCAGCGGGCCGTGGACACCGCCCGTGTCCTGGCCGCCGATGCCGTACAGAAGGTCGGGAACGGCCATCCGGGCACGGCGATGAGCCTGGCACCGGCCGCCTACACCCTCTTCCAGAAGGTGATGCGCCACGACCCGGCGGACGCCGACTGGGTGGGCCGCGACCGTTTCGTGCTGTCCGCCGGCCACTCGTCCCTGACCCTCTACATCCAGCTCTACCTCGCCGGCTTCGGCGTGGAGTTGGACGACCTCAAGTCCTTCCGGACCTGGGGCTCGAAGACCCCCGGTCACCCGGAGTACGGCCACACGGTGGGCGTGGAGACCACGACCGGGCCGCTGGGCCAGGGCGTGGCCAACGCGGTCGGCATGGCGATGGCCGCCCGCTACGAGCGCGGTCTGTTCGACCCGGAGGCCGCCCGCGGCGAGTCCCCCTTCGACCACTACGTCTACTGCATCGCCGGTGACGGCTGTCTGCAGGAGGGCATCTCCGCCGAGGCGTCCTCGATGGCCGGACACCAGAAGCTGGGCAACCTCATCCTGCTGTGGGACGACAACCACATCTCGATCGAGGGCGACACGGAGACCGCCGTCTCCGAGGACACCGCCAAGCGGTACGAGGCCTACGGCTGGCACGTGCAGCGCGTGGAGCCCCAGGAGAACGGCGACCTCGACCCGCGGGCGATCCACGCCGCGATCGAGGCCGCGAAGCAGGTCACCGACCGGCCGTCGTTCATCGCGATGCGCTCGATCATCGCCTGGCCCGCCCCGCACGCGCAGAACACCGAGGCCGCGCACGGCTCGGCGCTCGGCGAGGACGAGGTCGCGGCCACCAAGCGCGTCCTGGGCTTCGACCCGGACAAGAGCTTCGAGGTCTCCGAGGAGGTCCTCGCGCACACCCGCAAGGCCCTGGACCGGGGCGCGGAGGCCAAGGCCGCGTGGAACAAGGGGTACGAGGCCTGGCGCGGCGCCAACCCGCAGCGGGCCGCCGACTACGACCGGGTCGCCAAGGGCGAGCTGCCGGCCGGCTGGGAGGCCAAGCTCCCGGAGTTCGAGCCGGGCAAGGCCGTCGCCACCCGTGCCGCCTCCGGCAAGGTGCTCCAGGCGCTCGGCGCGGTGATCCCCGAGCTGTGGGGCGGCTCCGCCGACCTCGCGGGCTCCAACAACACCACGATCGACAAGACCAGTTCCTTCCTGCCCGAGGGCAACCCGCTGCCGGAGGCCGACCCGTACGGCCGCACGATCCACTTCGGCATCCGCGAGCACTCCATGGCCGCGGAGATGAACGGCATCGCGCTGCACGGCAACACCCGCATCTACGGCGGCACCTTCCTGGTGTTCTCCGACTACATGCGCAACGCCGTCCGCCTCTCGGCGCTGATGCACCTGCCGGTGACGTACGTGTGGACGCACGACTCCATCGGCCTGGGCGAGGACGGTCCGACCCACCAGCCCGTCGAGCACCTGGCCTCGCTGCGCGCGATCCCCGGCCTCAACGTCGTGCGCCCGGCGGACGCCAACGAGACCGCGCTCGCCTGGGCGGAGATCCTGCGCCGCTGGACGAAGGAGTTCGGCAAGGGCGCCCCGCACGGGCTGGCCCTCACCCGGCAGGGCGTGCCCACATACCCGGCCAACGAGGACACCGTCAAGGGCGGTTACGTGCTCTTCGAGGCCGAGGGGAGTGACGGGCAGCGCGTCACGCCCGAGGTCATCCTCCTCGCGACCGGCTCCGAGGTGCATGTAGCGGTCGAGGCACGGGAACGGCTCCAGTCGGAAGGTGTTCCGACCCGGGTGGTGTCCATGCCGTCGGTGGAGTGGTTCGAGGAGCAGGACCAGGGGTACCGGGAAGCGGTGCTGCCCCCGTCCGTCAAGGCCAGGGTCGCCGTGGAGGCGGGGATCGGCCTGACGTGGCACAAGTACGTCGGGGACGCCGGACGCATCGTCTCCCTGGAGCACTTCGGCGCCTCCGCGGACGCGAAGACGCTCTTCCGCGAGTTCGGCTTCACCGCCGAGAACGTGGCCGACCAGGCCCGGGAATCTCTCGCCGCCGCCCGGCGCTGACGCTCATATACGACACGTAGGAGATGCATTTTCCATGACAGACGCACTCAAGCGCCTCTCCGAGGAAGGCGTGGCGATCTGGCTGGACGACCTGTCGCGCAAGCGGATCACGTCCGGCAACCTCGCCGAGCTGATCGACCAGCAGCACGTCGTGGGCGTCACCACCAACCCGTCGATCTTCCAGAAGGCCATCTCGCACGGCGACGGTTACGACCAGCAGCTGTCCGACCTCGCCTTCCGCAAGGTGACGGTCGAAGAGGCCATCCGCATGATCACCACGGCGGACGTCCGGGACGCGGCCGACATCCTGCGCCCGGTCTTCGACGCCACCGACGGCCAGGACGGCCGGGTCTCCATCGAGGTCGACCCGCGCCTGGCCCACAACACCAAGGCCACCGTGGCCGAGGCCAAGCAGCTCGCCTGGCTGGTGGACCGCCCCAACACGCTCATCAAGATCCCGGCCACCCGCGCGGGCATCCCGGCGATCACCGAGACGCTCGGCCTGGGCATCAGCGTCAACGTCACGCTGATCTTCTCGCTGGAGCGCTACCGCGAGGTGATGGACGCCTACCTGGCCGGTCTGGAGAAGGCCAAGGAGCGCGGCCTGGACCTGTCGCAGATCCGTTCCGTGGCGTCCTTCTTCGTGTCCCGCGTGGACACCGAGATCGACAAGCGGATCGACGCGCAGGGCACCGACGAGGCGAAGGCGCTGCGCGGCAAGGCCGGCCTGGCCAACGCCCGGCTCGCCTACCAGGCGTACGAGGAGGTGTTCGGCTCCGCCAACAACTCGACACCGCCCTCGGACCGCTGGGCGGCCCTGGAGAAGGCGGGCGCCCGCAAGCAGCGTCCGCTGTGGGCCTCCACCGGCGTCAAGGACAAGGCCTACAAGTCCACCCTGTACGTCGACGAGCTGGTCGCGCCCAACACGGTGAACACCATGCCGGAGGCGACGCTGCTGGCCACCGAGGAGAGCGGCGAGATCCGCGGCGACGCGGTGTCCGGCACCTACGAGCAGGCCCGTGCCGACATCGACGCGCTCGCCGAGATCGGCATCTCCTACGACGAGGTCGTCGAGCTCCTGGAGAAGGAGGGCGTCGACAAGTTCGAGGACGCCTGGAACGACCTGCTCAAGTCGACCGAGGCGGAGCTCGAGCGCCTCGCCCCTTCGGAGGGCTGACCCCTTGACCGCACACGGAGCGAACCCGCTCCGTGACGCCGCGGACCGACGGCTCCCGCGTATCGCGGGGCCGTCGGGCCTGGTCATTTTCGGCGTCACGGGGGATCTGTCGCGCAAGAAGCTGATGCCCGCCGTCTACGATCTGGCCAACCGCGGCCTGCTCCCGCCGGGTTTCTCCCTGGTGGGCTTCGCCCGCCGCGAGTGGGAGCACGAGGACTTCGCGCAGGTCGTGCACGACGCGGTGAAGGAGCACGCGCGCACGCCCTTCCGCGAGGAGGTCTGGCAGCAGCTCGTCCAGGGCATGCGCTTCGTCCAGGGCACCTTCGACGACGACGAGGCCTTCGAGCGGCTGCGCGGCACGATCGACGAGCTGGACAAGGCGCAGGGCACGGGCGGCAACTTCGCCTTCTATCTGTCGGTGCCGCCGAAGTCGTTCCCGGTCGTCATCCAGCAGCTCAAGAAGCACGGACTGGCCGACCAGTCCCGCGGCTCCTGGCGCCGTGCGGTGATCGAGAAGCCCTTCGGGCACGATCTCGCCTCCGCCGAGGAACTGAACGCGATCGTGCACGAGGTGTTCGCCCCGGACCAGGTGTTCCGGATCGACCACTACCTGGGCAAGGAGACCGTCCAGAACATCCTGGCGCTGCGCTTCGCCAACCAGATGTTCGAACCGATCTGGAACCGGTCCTTCGTGGACCACGTGCAGATCACGATGGCCGAGGACATCGGCATCGGCGGCCGGGCCGGCTACTACGACGGCATCGGCGCCGCCCGCGACGTCATCCAGAACCACCTGCTGCAGCTCATGGCGCTGACCGCGATGGAGGAGCCCGCCTCCTTCGGCGCGGACGCGCTCGCGGCGGAGAAGACCAAGGTGCTCGGCGCGGTCCGGCTGCCCAAGGACCTCGGCACGGACACCGTGCGCGGGCAGTACGCGGCCGGCTGGCAGGGCGGTGAGAAGGCGGTCGGATACCTCCAGGAGGAGGGCATCGACCCCCAGTCCAAGACCGACACCTATGCGGCGATAAAACTCGGCATCGACAACCGCCGCTGGGCGGGCGTGCCCTTCTACCTGCGCACCGGCAAGCGGCTGGGCCGCCGGGTCACCGAGATCGCGGTGGTCTTCCAGCGGGCCCCGCACTCCCCCTTCGACTCGACCGCCACCGAGGAACTCGGGTCCAACGCCATCGTCATCCGGGTCCAGCCCGACGAGGGCGTCACGGTCCGCTTCGGCTCCAAGGTGCCGGGCACCTCGATGGAGATCCGGGACGTGTCCATGGACTTCGCCTACGGCGAGTCCTTCACCGAGTCGAGCCCCGAGGCCTACGAGCGGCTCATCCTGGACGTCCTGCTCGGCGACGCCAACCTCTTCCCGCGCACGGAGGAGGTCGAGCTGTCCTGGAAGATCCTCGACCCGATCGAGCGGTACTGGGACACCCACGGCAAGCCCGCGCAGTACGCCTCGGGCACCTGGGGGCCGGCCGAGGCCGATCAGATGCTGGAGCGAGACGGACGGAGCTGGCGCCGGCCATGAAGATCGATCTCACCGACACCACGGCCAGCAAGATCAACAAGGCGCTGGTGCAGGGCCGTCGCGCGATCGGCACCCCGGCGGTCGGCCTGGTGCTCACCCTCGTCATCGTCACCGACGAGGAGAACGCCTACGACGCGCTGAAGTCCGCCGGCGAGGCTGCGCACGAGCACCCCTCGCGCACGCTGGTCGTCATCAAGCGGGTCTCGCGCTCGCTGCGGGACCGCACCACCTCCCGGCTGGACGCGGAAGTCCGGCTCGGCGCCGAGGCGGGCACCGGCGAGACGGTGGTGCTGCGCCTGTACGGCGAGGTCGCCGACCACGCCCAGTCCGTGGTGCTGCCGCTGCTGCTGCCCGACGCGCCCGTCGTCGTCTGGTGGCCGGTCAACGCGCCGCTGGACCCGGCCGGCGACCCGCTCGGCGCGCTCGCCCAGCGCCGGGTCACCGACACCTACGCGGCCGAGGAGCCGGTGCGGGAGCTGACCGCCCGCGCCGACTCCTACACGCCCGGCGACACGGACCTGTCGTGGACGCGGATCACGCCCTGGCGCTCGATGCTGGCGGCGGCCCTCGACCAGATCGCCTGCCAGGTGCAGGCGGTCGAGGTGGAGGGCGAGGAGGCCAACCCGAGCTGCGAGCTGCTGGCGATGTGGCTCGCGGACCGGCTCGAGGTCCCCGTGCGGCGGTCCTCGTCTTCCGGCCCCGGGCTCACCGCGGTCCGGATGTCCACCGACTGCGGCCCGATCACCCTGGACCGCGCCGACGGCCGGCTCGCCACCCTCACCATCGAGGGGCAGCCGGAGCGGGCGGTGGCGCTCAAGCGCCGCGACACCGCCGAGCTGATCGCGGAGGAACTGCGCCGGCTCGACCCGGACGACACCTACGCCTCCGCGCTGCGCTTCGGGGTGGACCGGCTGCAGGCGGGGCACGCGGGCGCCGCCGACGCCGCGTGGGAGGCGGCCGGGAAGGCCGCCGCGAAGAAGTCCGGCGAGGAGTCGGCGGACGGGGCCGCCGGGAAGGCCGCCGCGAAGGAGGCGGCCGCCAAGTGAACGCGCCCCAGCTCGTCGTCCACCGCGACAAGGAACTGATGGCCCAGGCCGCCGCGGCCCGGCTGATCACCAAGGTGGTCGACGCCCAGGCCTCCCGCGGCTCCGCCTCCCTGGTGCTGACCGGCGGGCGCAACGGCAACGGCCTGCTGGCCGCGCTCGCCGCCGCGCCCGCCCGGGACGCGATCGACTGGGGACGCCTTGACCTGTGGTGGGGCGACGAGCGGTTCCTGCCCGAGGGCGACCCCGAGCGCAACGTCACCCAGGCCCGCGAGGCGCTGCTCGACGCGGTGCCGCTGGATCCCGCGCGGGTGCACGCCATGCCCGCCTCGGACGGGGCGTACGGCTCCGACGCGGAGGCGGCGGCCGAGGGGTACGCGGCGGAGCTGGCCCGGGCCGTCGGACCGGGAGAGCACGGCGGGGTACCGGCCTTCGACGTGCTGATGCTGGGCGTCGGGCCGGACACGCACGTCGCCTCGCTCTTCCCGGAGCTGCCGGCGGTGCGGGAGACGGAGCGGACGGTGGTGGGCGTGCACGGAGCGCCGAAGCCGCCGCCGACCCGGATCTCGCTGACGCTGCCGGCGATCCGGGCGGCACGCGAGGTGTGGCTGCTCGCGGCGGGGGACGACAAGGCGGGCGCGGTGAAGATCGCGCTCTCCGGCGCGGGCGAGGTGCAGGCTCCGGCGGCGGGGGCGTACGGCAGCGCCCGCACCCTGTGGCTCCTGGACGAGCCCGCGGCCTCGCAGCTCCCGCGTTCGCTGTACCCGCCTGCCTCGGCGTAGGCAAGCCCGGCACTTCTGACAGCGCGGTGCCCCGCGCCCCCTGCGAGGGGCTCGGGGCACCGCGCTGTCGTGCTCCCGGGCCCCCTACCGGCCGCGCAGCGCCCGGTACTTGGCGACCAGGGCCCGGCTGGAGGCGTCCAGACCGGGCACGTCCGCGCCCTCCGTCAGGGCGGGCTCGACCCGCTTGGCGAGGACCTTGCCCAGCTCGACGCCCCACTGGTCGAAGGAGTCGATGTTCCACACCGCGCCCTGGACGAACACCTTGTGCTCGTAGAGGGCGATGAGCTGCCCGAGGACCGAGGGCGTCAGTTCCCGCGCGAGGATCGTCGTCGTCGGGTGGTTGCCGCGGAAGGTGCGGTGGGCGACCTGCTCCTCCTGGGCGCCCTCGGCGCGCACCTCCTCGGCGGTCTTGCCGAAGGCCAGGGCCTGCGTCTGGGCGAAGAAGTTCGCCATCAGCAGGTCGTGCTGCGCCTTCAGTTCCTCGCTCAGCTCCGCCACCGGCTCGGCGAAGCCGATGAAGTCCGCCGGGATGAGCTTGGTGCCCTGGTGGATCAGCTGGTAGTAGGCGTGCTGCCCGTTGGTGCCGGGCGTGCCCCACACCACCGGCCCGGTCTGCCATTCCACCGGGTGCCCGTCACGGTCCACGGACTTGCCGTTGGACTCCATGTCGAGCTGCTGGAGGTAGGCGGTGAACTTGGACAGGTAGTGGGAGTACGGCAGCACGGCGTGGGACTGGGCGTCGTGGAAGTTGCCGTACCAGATGCCCAGCAGACCGAGCAGCAGCGGCACGTTGGACTCGGGGGGCGCCGTGCGGAAGTGCTCGTCGACCAGCCGGAAGCCGTCGAGCATCTCGCGGAAGCGGTCGGGGCCGATGGCGAGCATCAGCGAGAGACCGATGGCGGAGTCGTAGGAGTAGCGGCCGCCGACCCAGTCCCAGAACTCGAACATGTTGGCCGTGTCGATGCCGAAGTCGGCGACCTTCTCCGCGTTCGTCGAGAGCGCCACGAAGTGCTTGGCGACGGCCTCCTGACCGGCCTTCAGCTCGCCCAGCAGCCAGTTGCGGGCGGAGGTGGCGTTGGTGATCGTCTCGATCGTGGTGAACGTCTTGGAGGCGACGATGAACAGCGTCTCGGCGGCGTCCAGGTCGCGGGTCGCCTCGTGCAGGTCGGCGCCGTCCACGTTGGAGACGAAGCGGACCGTGAGGCCGCGGTCGGTGAAGGCGCGCAGCGCCTCGTAGGCCATCGCGGGGCCGAGGTCGGAGCCGCCGATGCCGATGTTGACGACGTTCCTGATGCGCCGGCCGGTGTGCCCGGTCCACTCCCCGGAGCGGACCCGCCCGGCGAAGTCGGCCATCCGGTCGAGGACTTCGTGCACCTTCGGCACGACATTCCCGGGGGTCTCGCCGTCCACCTCGACCACCGCGTCCCGCGGGGCACGCAGCGCGGTGTGCAGGACGGCCCGGTTCTCGGTGGTGTTGATCCGCGCACCGCCGAACATCGCGTCCCGCAACTCGAACACGCCGGTGGCGGCGGCCAGCTCGCGCAGCAGCCGGAGGGTGTCCTCGGTGACGAGCTGCTTGGAGTAGTCGACGTACAGGTCGCCGACCTGGAGCGTGTATCCGGTGCCGCGCGCGGGGTCGGCCTCGAACAGCTCCCGCAGGTGGGTGCCGGCCAGTTCCTCGCGGTGCGCGGCCAGCGCGGACCACTCGGGAGTGCGGTCGAGCCGGGTACGGCTGTCTGCGTTCATCTCGGACTTCAGCCTTCTTCCTTGCCTTGCCTGTGCGTGCTGTGCCCCGCTGCCGGTTCCAACCTAATTGATCAGCGCAGGTGGAGGCGGTACGACGCCGTCACCGGCGCGACAAGGGGTACGGCCGAGGCGGCCCGTGCGTTCGGCGCACGCCTGTGGGAGCGGCCGCGCGCGCCCGCGGAAAAGACTCCGGCCAGGCATCCACCGGATGCCTGGCCGTCTCGTCGTGTCAGATCTCGCCGCGCAGTTTCGCGAGCGCCTCGGCGAGGATCGCCTCGCCGTCCGCGTCGCTGCGCCGCTCCCGTACGTAGGCGAGGTGCGTCTTGTACGGTTCCGTGCGCGGGGGGTCCGGCGGGTTGTCCCGGTCCTGTCCGGCGGGGAAGCCGCAGCGCGGGCAGTCCCAGGTGTCGGGGACCTGCGCGTCGCTGGCGAAGCTCGGCTGCGTCTCGTGCCCGTTGGAGCACCAGAAGGAGATGCGAAGACGCGGGGCGGACTCGCCGCGCTCGGCCTCGCCCATCGGCCCAGCCCCGACCCGGCTACCTCGGATCGCGTTGCCACTTGCCACGGTCGTAACTCCCTGCGTGATGGTGCCGCGAAGCGAGTCGGCGTTCCGCTTCGCTGCGAGCGCCTCAGTCTACGTAAGGCCCAACGCGCGTCCAGTGAGGGGAGTTACCCCCCGGCCCGGGACGCAACCCCATGATAGGCCGCGTCCCAAGGGCTGGTCGTGGCCTCCGTACTAGTGATTGCTCTTGATGACCAGACCGAGCACGACAATGCACGCGAACCACAGCAGACCGACCGCGACGGTGATGCGGTCCAGGTTGCGCTCGGCGACCGAGGAGCCGCCGACCGACGACTGCATGCCGCCACCGAACATGTCGGAGAGACCGCCGCCCTTCCCCTTGTGCATCAGCACCAGCAGCATCAGCAGCAGGCTGAACACGATCAGGGCGATTGAGAACCCCAGAACCACGGCTGGACCAACTTCCTCGGATGCGAATCGACGACGGGGGCCGGTGGCGGTGCGGCACACGGCCCCACCACTGGCCCCCGCAAGGGTACGACGGATCGCCGCTAAGGCGTACTCACTGGTCGCGGAAGCGCACGATCTTGACGAACTCCTCGGCGTCCAGCGAGGCACCACCGACGAGCGCGCCGTCGATGTCGGGCTTCGCCATGATCTCGGCGACGTTGCCCGACTTCACGGAGCCGCCGTACTGGATGCGGACCTGGTCGGCCAGCTCCTGCGAGTACAGCTCGGCCAGCTTGCCCCGGATCGCGGCGCACACCTCCTGGGCGTCGTCGGCGCCGCAGACCTTGCCGGTGCCGATGGCCCAGACGGGCTCGTAGGCGATGACGATCGTGCCGGCCTGCTCGGCGGGGACGTCCTTGAGACCGCCCTCGACCTGGGCGAGCGTGTGCGTGACGTGGTTGCCCGCCTCCCGCACGTCCAGCTCCTCGCCGACGCACAGGATCGGGGTGAGGCCGTGCTTGAAGGCCGCCTTCACCTTGGCGTTGACGATCTCGTCGGTCTCGGCGTGGTACTGCCGGCGCTCGGAGTGGCCGACGGCCACGTAGGCGCACTTCAGCTTGGCGAGCAGCGGGCCGGAGATCTCACCGGTGTAGGCGCCCGAGTCGTGCGCGGAGATGTCCTGGGCACCGTACTTGATCTTGAGGTTGTCGCCCTCGACCATGGTCTGCACCGAGCGCAGGTCGGTGAAGGGCGGCAGGACGGCGACCTCGACGGCGTCGTAGTCCTTGTCGGCCAGGGCGAAGACGAGCTTCTGGACGTGCGCGATGGCCTCGAGGTGGTTGAGGTTCATCTTCCAGTTGCCCGCCATCAGCGGCGTGCGAGTGGTCATACGGGGTCAGTCCTCCAGTGCGGCGAGGCCGGGGAGCGTCTTGCCCTCGAGGTATTCGAGGGAGGCGCCGCCGCCGGTCGAGATGTGGCCGAATGCGGTCTCGTCGAAGCCGAGCGTACGCACGGCCGCGGCGGAGTCTCCGCCGCCGACGACGGTGAAACCGTCCGAGTCGACGAGAGCCTGGGCGACCGCCTTGGTGCCCTCGGCGTAGTCGGGGTGCTCGAAGACGCCCATGGGACCGTTCCAGAAGACGGTCGCGGCGTCGGCGAGCTTGCTCGCGTACAGTTCGCCGGTCTTCGGGCCGATGTCGAGGCCCAGCTGTCCCTCGGGCATCTTGTCGGCGTCGACGGCGGAGTGCTCGGTGGGCGCCTTGGCCTTCAGGTCCGGGAAGCCCGGGGAGACCACGACGTCGATCGGGAGCACCAGCTCGACGCCCTGCTTCTCGGCGCGCTCCAGGTACTCGGTGACGGCCGGGATCTGGTCCTCCTGCAGGAGGGAGGCGCCGACCTCGTGGCCCTGGGCCTTGAGGAAGGTGAAGGCCATGCCGCCGCCGATGAGGATGCGGTCGGCCTTGCCGAGGAGCTGGTCGATGACGGCGAGCTTGTCGGAGACCTTGGAGCCGCCGAGCGCCACGACGTAGGGGCGGGCGACGTCCTCGGTGAGCTTCTTCAGGACACCGACCTCGGTGGCGATGAGGAAGCCGGCGTAGTGCGGCAGCCGTTTCGGCAGGTCGAACACCGAGGCGTGCTTGCGGTGCACGGCGCCGAAGCCGTCGCCGACGTAAGTGTCGGCGAGGCCGGCCAGCCTGTCGGCGAAGGCGCCGCGCTCGGCCTCGTCCTTTGCGGTCTCCCCGGCGTTGAAGCGCAGGTTCTCCAGGACCGCGACCTGTCCGTCGGCGAGGCCGGACACGGTGGACTCGGCGGACTCGCCGACCGTGTCCTCGGCGAAGGCGACGTCGGCGCCGAGGAGTTCACCGAGGCGGGCGGCGGCCGGGGCGAGGGAGAAGGCGGGGTCGGGCGCGCCCTTGGGGCGGCCGAGGTGCGAGGCGACGATCACGCGGGCGCCCGCCTCGGACAGGGCCTTGACCGTCGGGACGACGGCGCGGATGCGGCCGTCGTCGGTGATCGTGGTGCCGGACAGCGGCACATTGAGGTCGGCGCGGACGAAGACGCGCTTGCCCGCGACGCCGTCCGAGAGGAGTTCGTCGATCGTCTTCATGCAGGGACTCCCTGATGCTGTGGGTCGCTCTGATCGTCGCGATCACTGGTGACCGCGGATGACGGCGCGGAAGCCGGTCGTTTCTGGACGCGCGTCAGGGCTCGGACGGCGCGACCTTGCGCCGTCCGAGCCCTGCTGCGCATCGAGCTGTCTGCTCCGGTCGGTCAGAGCTGGTTGCCGACGAAGACCGTGAGGTCGACGAGGCGGTTGGAGTAGCCCCACTCGTTGTCGTACCAGCCGAGGATCTTCACCGTCTTGCCCTCCTGGACCATGGTCAGGGAGGAGTCGAAGGTGCAGGAGGCCGGGTCGCCCACGATGTCCGAGGAGACGATCGCGTCCTCGGTGTAGAACAGGAAGCCCTTGAGGTCGCCGTCGTCGGCGGCCTTCTTGAACGCGGCGTTGACCTCGTCCTTGGTGACCTCGCGCTGCAGCTCCACGACCAGGTCGGTGGCCGAGCCGGTGGGCACCGGGACGCGCATCGCGATGCCGTCGAGCTTGCCCTTGAGCTGCGGCAGGACCAGCGCGGTGGCCTTGGCGGCACCCGTGGTGGTCGGGATGATGTTCTCCGCGGCGGCACGGGCGCGGCGCAGGTCCTTGTGCGGGAAGTCCAGGATCCGCTGGTCGTTGGTGTACGCGTGCACCGTCGTCATCAGGCCCTTGACGATGCCGAAGTTCTCGTCGAGCACCTTCGCCATCGGCGCCACGCAGTTGGTGGTGCAGGAGGCGTTGGAGATGACGTGGTGGTTGGCGGCGTCGTACTTGTCCTGGTTGACGCCCATCACGATGGTGATGTCCTCGTCCTTGGCCGGAGCCGAGATGAGGACCTTCTTGGCGCCGCCGGCGATGTGCTTCTCGGCGTCCGCCTTCTTGGTGAAGATGCCGGTCGACTCGATCACGATGTCGACGCCGAGCTCACCCCACGGGATGTCGGCGGGGTTGCGCTCCGAGAGGACCTTGATGGTCTTCCCGTCGACGGTGATGGTGTCCTCGGTGTGCGACACCTCGGCCTTGAGACGGCCGAGGATGGTGTCGTACTTCAGCAGGTGAGCGGTGGTCGCGGTGTCACCCAGGTCGTTGACAGCCACGATCTCGATGTCTGCACCCTGCTCCAGCAGCGCGCGGAAGTAGTTACGACCGATGCGGCCAAAGCCGTTGATGCCTACGCGGATCGTCACGAACCGATCTCCTCGTTGGTACGCCGGGTTCGACGCCGGCGAGCTGTATGGGATGTCCCCGACCGCCTACGACCCTACCTCCCCGGGGCCTCCCGGGTGACATTGAGACGCCCGGTATGCCGCGAGGCGGACCTTACCGGCAAGTAGGGGGTGGATCATCCGGAACCACCGGCCGCCCGGACCGTCCGGAGGGGGCGGCGCGGCGGCCCGGCGGACAGGCCCGCGGCGGCCTTCTCAGCCCACGAGGTTGTCCGCCATCTCCTCCGTCAGATTGGACTCCGTGCCGGGGATGCCGAGGTCGGAGGCGCGCTTGTCGGCCATGGCGAGCAGCCGGCGGATGCGGCCTGCCACCGCGTCCTTGGTGAGCGGCGGGTCGGCGAGCGCGCCGAGTTCCTCCAGGGAGGCCTGCTTGTGCTCCATGCGCAGCCGGCCGGCGGCGGCGAGGTGCTCGGGGACGTCGTCCGCGAGGATCTCCAGGGCGCGCTGCACGCGGGCGCCGGCGGCGACGGCCGCGCGGGCCGAGCGGCGCAGGTTGGCGTCGTCGAAGTTGGCGAGCCGGTTGGCGGTGGCCCGGACCTCGCGCCGCATCCGGCGCTCCTCCCAGGCGAGCACCGACTCGTGCGCGCCGAGCCGGGTGAGCAGCGCGCCGATCGCGTCGCCGTCGCGGACCACGACCCGGTCCACGCCGCGCACCTCGCGGGCCTTGGCGGCGATGGAGAGCCGGCGGGCGGCGCCGACCAGGGCGAGCGCGGCCTCCGGGCCGGGGCAGGTGACCTCCAGGGAGGAGGAGCGGCCCGGCTCGGTGAGCGACCCGTGGGCGAGGAAGGCCCCGCGCCAGGCGGCCTCGGCGTCGCAGGTGGCCCCCGAGACCACCTGCGGCGGCAGGCCGCGGATCGGGCGGCCGCGGCCGTCGACCAGGCCGGTCTGGCGGGCGAGCTGGTCACCGCCGGCGACCACCCGGACCACGTAGCGCGAGCCGCGGCGCAGCCCGCCGGGTGCCATCACGATCAGTTCGGAACCGTGGCCGAAGATCTCCAGGATGTCCCGCTTGAGGCGGCGGGCCGCCATCGCGGTGTCCAGCTCCGCCTCGATCACGATGCGGCCGCTGACCAGGTGCAGTCCGCCCGCGAACCGCAGGATCGCCGAGACCTCCGCCTTTCTGCAGCAGGTCCGGGTGACGGGTAGCCGGGAGATCTCGTCCTTCACCGCTGCCGTCATCGCCATGGGCCGATCCTTCCATGCATCCGAAAAATACGGTCGTACGCGGCGGCCAACAGCTCCGGGTCGTGCCGCGGAGTGCCGTCGGTCCGGGCCACCGGCGCCAGCTCGACCGCGGCACCGAACCGCTGTGCGGCATCGGTGAGCACCTCGCGGTCGGGCACGGCGGCCTCGTCGGCCAGCACCACGTCCAGGGCGAGTTTAGGGGCGTGTCGTGCCAAAACCTCCAAATGACGCTGCGGGGAGAAGCCCTCGGTTTCTCCGGGCTGCGGGACGAGGTTCAGCGAGAGGACCCGGCGGGCCTTCGTGGACGTCAGCGCGTCGAGCAGTTGGGGCACCAGCAGGTGCGGGATGACGGAGGAGAACCAGGAGCCCGGGCCGAGCACCACCCAGTCGGCGTCGAGGACCGCCTCGACCGCCTCGGGGACGGCCGGCGGGTCGTTCGGCACCAGGTGGACGGACTGCACCTCGCCCGGGGTGAGCGCGACGGTGGCCTGGCCGCGGACGGTGTCCACGTCGTCCGGCCGTGCCGGATCGTGGCCCCTGACCAGCGCCTGGAGTTCCAGCGGCACGGCGGACATGGGCAGCACCCTGCCGTGCGCGCCGAGCAGCCGGCCGACCAGGTCCAGGGCCTGGACGTGGTCGCCGAGCTGTTCCCACAGGGCGACGATCAGCAGGTTGCCGACCGCGTGTTCGTGCAGGTCGCCCTGGGACTGGAAACGGTGCTGGATGACGCGGGCCCAGGTCTGGCCCCAGTCGTCGTCGCCGCACAGCGCGGCCAGCGCCTTGCGCAGGTCCCCGGGCGGCAGCACACCCAGTTCGTCGCGGAGGCGTCCGCTGGAGCCGCCGTCGTCGGCGACGGTGACGACGGCCGTGAGGTCCCCGGTGATGCGGCGCAGCGCGGCGAGCGAGGCGGACAGCCCCATGCCGCCGCCGAGGGCGACCACCTTGGGCTGGGCGCCCCGGCGGCGCGGCTTGCCGCCGCGCGCCTCGGCGGGCCGGGCCGGGCGGCCCTCGGCCGGCCGGCCGCCGCGGCTCTCGGGCACCGCCCGGCGCAGCCGTCCCAGCCGCGGCGTGCGTCCGGTCACTCGCGCCCCATGTCCCGGTGGACGACGACCGTCTCCACGCCCTCGGCCGCGAGGCGGGCGGCGAGCTTCTCCGACATGGCGACCGAGCGGTGCTTGCCGCCGGTGCAGCCGACCGCGATCGTCACGTAGCGCTTGCCCTCGCGCCGGTAGCCGGCGGCGACCAGGCGGAGCAGCTCGGCGTAGCGGTCGAGGAACTCCTTGGCACCGGGCTGGTTGAAGACGTAGGCGGCGACCTCCTCGTTGAGGCCGGTGAAGGGACGCAGTTCCGGGACCCAGTGCGGGTTGGGCAGGAACCGCATGTCCACGACCAGGTCGGCGTCGACGGGGAGGCCGTACTTGAAGCCGAAGGACATGACGGTGGCCCGCAGCTCGGGCTCCTCCTCGCCGGCGAACTGGGCGTCCATCTTGGCGCGCAGCTCGTGCACGTTCAGGCTGGAGGTGTCGATCACCAGGTCGGCGTCGCCGCGCAGTTCGCGCAGCAGTTCGCGTTCGGCGGCGATGCCGTCGACGATGCGGCCGTCGCCCTGGAGGGGGTGCGGGCGGCGCACCGACTCGAAGCGGCGCACCAGGGCCTCGTCGGAGGACTCCAGGAAGACGATGCGCCGGGTGACGTGCCGGGCCTCGAGGTCGGCGAGGGATTCGCGGAGGTTGTCGAAGAAGCGGCGGCCGCGCACGTCGACCACGACGGCGATGCGCGCCACGTTGCCCTGGGAGCGGGCGCCCAGCTCCACCATGGTGGGGATGAGCGCGGGCGGCAGGTTGTCGACGACGAACCAGCCGAGGTCCTCCAGACACTTGGCCGCCGTGGAGCGGCCGGCTCCGGACATGCCGGAGATGATCACCAGCTCGGGGATGGCCGTCTCGGGCGCCCCGGGCGTCCCGGCCGTGTCGCTGCCCGTACTCACCTGTGCTCCGTCGTCGTGGGGTGTGCCGCGCCCTGGGGCGCGTGGCACGGGGGTCTCCTGAGCGGCCCCCTGGCCATTGTCCTGCCTTCCGCCGCGGCTGGTGCCCTCGGCCGTGATGTCCTCGGGCGGGATGCCCTCCGGTCGGTCGGCGCTGTGCTCGGTCATGTCTCCTGCCCCCGTCGTTCCTGCGAGGTGCCCGCGGACACGGGCTCCTGAGGGGGATCCGCCGTCCCGGCCGGGCCGGCGGGCTCCTCCTCTTCAATGATCTCTCCCGTCGCGGTGTTCACGGCGGGCGCGGCCGGGGCCGAGCGGGCGAGGGCGACGGCGATGGTCTCGGCGGTCTTGCGGCCGATGCCCGGAACCTCCTGTATCTGGTCCAGGGTGGCGGCGCGCAGCCGCTTGACCGAGCCGAAGTGCTTGATCAGTGCCTGCTTGCGCGTCTCGCCGAGACCGGGGACGTCGTCCAGCGGGCCGGAGCGCAGGCGCTTGGCCCGCTTGGTCCGCTGGTAGGTGATCGCGAAGCGGTGGGCCTCGTCCCGGATGCGCTGGAGGAGGTAGAGGCCCTCGCTGGTGCGGGGCAGCACCACCGGGTCGTCCTCGCCGGGCAGCCAGACCTCCTCCAGCCGCTTGGCCAGTCCGCACACGGCGATGTCGTCGATGCCGAGTTCGTCCAGCGCCCGCTGGGCGGCCGCGACCTGGGGCTGACCGCCGTCGACCACGACGAGCTGCGGCGGGTACGCGAACCGCTTGGGCCGGCCGTCCTCCTCGGTGAGCGCGGCCTCGCCGTCGGACCACTCCCCCGTCTTCTCCTTGTCGGCGAGGTAGCGCCGGAAGCGGCGGCCGAGCACCTCGTGCATCGACCGGACGTCGTCCTGGCCCTCGAAGCCGCGGATCTGGAAGCGCCGGTACTCGCTCTTGCGCTGCAGCCCGTCCTCGAAGACGACCATGGAGGCCACGACGTCCTCGCCCTGGAGGTGGGAGATGTCGTAGCACTCGATGCGCAGCGGGGCGCTGTCCAGGCCGAGGGCCTCGGCGATCTCCTCCAGGGCGCGTGAGCGGGTGGTGAGGTCGGAGGCGCGCTTGGTCTTGTGCAGCACGAGCGCCTGCTGGGCATTGCGCTGCACCGTCTCCATCAGCGACTTCTTGTCGCCGCGCTGCGGGACGCGCAGGGAGACGTGGGCGCCCCGGCGGGTGGTGAGCCATTCCTGGACGGGTTCCACGGGCTCGGGCAGCGCGGGGACGAGGACCTCCTTGGGCACCGAGTCGCCCGTCTCCTCGCCGTAGAGCTGCTGCAGGGCGTGCTCGACGAGGGCGCCCGTGGTGATGTCCTCCACCTTGTCGGTGACCCAGCCGCGCTGGCCGCGGACCCGGCCGCCGCGCACGTGGAAGATCTGGACGGCGGCCTCCAGCTCGTCCTCCGCGACCGCGACGAGGTCGGCGTCGGTCGCGTCGGCGAGCACGACCGCGTTCTTCTCCATGGCCTTCTTCAGGGCCCCGATGTCGTCGCGCAGCCGGGCGGCCCGCTCGTACTCCATGTCCTCGGCCGCCTCCGCCATCCGCGCCTCCAGACGGCGGATGTAGGTGCCCGTGCGGCCGGTCATGAAGTCGCAGAACTCCTCGGCCAGTTCCCGGTGGTCCTCGGCGGAGATCCGCTCCACGCAGGGCGCCGAGCACTTGCCGATGTAGCCGAGCAGGCAGGGGCGGCCGGTGCGGGCTGCGTTCTTGAACACCCCGGCGGAGCAGGTGCGCACGGGGAAGACGCGCAGCAGCAGGTCGACGGTGTCGCGGATCGCCCACGCGTGCGCGTAGGGGCCGAAGTAGCGCACGCCCTTCTTCTTGTGACCGCGCATCACCTGCACGCGCGGGAACTCCTCGTTCATCGTGACCGCGAGATAGGGGTAGCTCTTGTCGTCGCGGTACTTGACGTTGAAGCGGGGGTCGTACTCCTTGATCCAGGAGTACTCCAGCTGCAGCGCCTCCACCTCAGTGGACACCACCGTCCACTCCACGGACGCGGCGGTGGTGACCATGGAGCGCGTGCGCGGGTGGAGGTTCGCCAGGTCCTGGAAGTAGTTGGCCAGGCGCTGGCGCAGGCTCTTGGCCTTCCCGACGTAGATCACCCGGCGGTGCTCGTCGCGGAAGCGGTACACGCCCGGGGAGTCCGGGATCTGGCCCGGCCTGGGGCGGTAGCTGGAGGGATCGGCCATGTCACACACCCTACTGGCGGGCACCGACAGCCGGTCCTCGTGCGCCAGGCCGCCCCAGGCCGGGAACCCGCGCGGGGGTCGGGCCCCGGCCAGGTTCCCGGCGGGGGGCGACCGGCTTGCGCACTCTTGTTGTCCTTACATGGTCAACACGCTTCAATGCGGGGAAACCCCCGGGTCCGGAAGACGGCGTTCCCCCTCGGTGCCCCGGCGCCCCGCGCCCGTCACCGCGCCCGGCCCCCGCGCGCGGTCCGACCAGCCGTCGCGCACCGAAGAGAAAGGCCCCCTGCATGCCGCATGGCACACAGCACGCGGATCCCGGCACCGCGGAGTTGGAGACGGCACTGCGCCGCGGCCCCTTCCATGTCGCCCTGCGCGCCGCGATCACCGCGCGCGGGCTGCCGCTGCAACGCGTCCAGCACCATCTGTCGCGGCACGGGGTCAAAGTCGGGGTGACGAGTCTCAGCTATTGGCAGCAGGGCGCACGCCGCCCCCAGCGCCCCGAGTCGCTGCGTGCGGTGCGCGCGCTGGAGGAGATACTCCACCTCCCCGAGGAGTCCCTGATCCGGCTGCTCGCCTCGGCCGAGGAGGAGCCGGGCCGGACGGCGGGCCGCTCCTATCGCTCCCTGATGGAGGCGTCGGGCGTGCTGGAGGAACTGCTCGCCGAGCTCGACGCCCCGCGCGACGGCGGCCTGCACAGCATCGGTCACCACGAGTACGTGCGGATCGGGGGGCGCCGGGAGCTGCTGGGGCGGGACTCCCAGCACATCGTGCGCGCCCACCGGGACGGGGTGGACCGCTTCCTCGCCGTCCACCACGGCGACCCTGGCTCCGTCCCGGAGCACGTCGTGGTGCGCGCGCTGGAGAACTGCCGCACGGGGCGCGTGCTGCGGCACGACGGGACGGGGATGGTGGTGGCCGAACTCCTCTTCGACATGCGGCTGCGCGCCGGGGACACGTTCCTGTTCCGCTACGGGTTCGAGGACGGCACGGCGGGCCCCAGCCGCGAGTACGTACGGGGCTTCCGGGGCGCGGGCGGCCAGTACGCGCTGCAGGTGCGGTTCGACGGCGCGGCGCTGCCGGTGCGCTGCCACCGGTTCAGCCAGCACTCGACCGCGGCGCCGCGCGGCGGGCGCCAGGAGCTGCGGCTGAGCCGGGAGCACCGGTCGGTGCACCTCGTCGAGCAGCGGGTGCGCTCGGGGATCGTGGGGATCGCCTGGGACTGGGAGTGACGGGCGCCGGGGGGCGCCGGTGCGGGGGCGGTGCAGGGGGCGGTGTCCCGGGGCCCGGGGGCCCGCGCCGCGGGGGGCCGGCCTCGTGGCAGGTCGCTCAGGCCTTCGGGCCCGCGACGATCCTGCCGCCCTTCGCCTCGACGGGCAGGGCGTGCAGCGGCTCGGTGGCCGGGGCCTGGAGCACCTTGCCGGTCGTGGCGTCGAACTCACTGCCGTGGCAGGGGCAGGTGAGGGTGGTGCCGGACAGCTTGTTGATGGCGCACCCGGCGTGCGTGCAGATCGAGCTGAACGCCTTCAGCGCGCCGTCGCCCGACCTGCTGACCACCACGTTCGCGTCCCGGTAGAGCTTCGCGCCGCCCTCGGGGACCTCGCTCTCGGCGCCCAGGTCCACCGGCGCGGTGGGCGTGGCGGGGGCCTTGCCGCCCTCGCCGGTCGAGCAGGCCGCGAGCCCGAGGCCGGCCACGGGAGCGAGCGCCGCTCCGCGCAGCACGGTGCGGCGCCGGGCGGTCGTCGGGCTGCCGGTCGGGACGGTCTCCACAGGGCTCTCCTCGTCGTGGTGCGGGCCCTGCTGGTGCGGGCCGTGGTGCGGGTGCCGACGATACCGGCACGGAGCATTCCGCCCGTATCCGGCCACCGGGAGCCGGGTTCCGGACACCGACTCCCCCGGTCACCGGCCGGCGCTCGATCCTGAGCGCGTCCGTCCGTTTCGTGGCGGGAGCCGCCCGTTTCGGTCCGGTCGGCGGCCCGGTTTCCCCGGCACGCGCCCGTACCGGTCCGGTGCCCCGTACCGCTGTTTACGTGCGCGGTCCGCATCGGATACCTTCGCGCCCCGTATCCCAGCCGGCCCGAGAAGGGACCCCTTTCGTGATCGTCGTCGCCGGTGAGGCACTGATCGATCTGGTACCGCAGGGCGCCGGGGCGCTCGCGGCGCTCACTCCGGCGCTCGGTGGCGGCCCGTACAACACCGCCGTGGCGCTCGGCCGCCTCGGCTCCCCCACCGCCTTCTGCTCCCGGGTCTCGCGCGACCCCTTCGGCGAGGCCCTGCTCGAACGGCTGCGGAAGTCCGGGGTGGACGTCTCCGCCGTCCAGCGCGGCCCCGAGCCGACGTCACTGGCGGTCGCCACGCTCGACGAGGGCGGCTCGGCGGCGTACTCCTTCTACGTCGAGGGGACCGCCGACCGGTTGTTCACGGTGCCGCAGGGGCTGCCCGAGGGCACCCGGGCCGTGTCCTTCGGCACCTGTTCCCTGGTGCTGGAGCCGGGCGCGAGCACCTACGAGGAACTGCTGCGGGAGGCCTCGGGGCGTGGTCTGTTCACCACGCTCGACCCCAATGTCCGCACGGGACTGATCGCGGACCCGGACGCCTACCGGGCCCGCTTCCGGAGCTGGCTGCCGTCGGTGACGCTGCTGAAGCTGTCCGCGGAGGACGCCGAGTGGCTGGGCGGTACGCCCCGCGAGTGGCTGGAGGCCGGTCCCGCCGCCGTCGTGGTCACCCACGGCGGGGACGGGCTGACCGCCTTCGTCCGGGAGCCCGGCGGGGTGGACTCCGTGTACGTGGCCCCGGGCGAGAAGGTGGACGTGGTGGACACGATCGGTGCCGGTGACACGGTCAACGCGGCCTTGCTGCACGGCCTCGCCGCCCGTGACGCGCTGTCCGCGGCCGCGCTCACGGGGCTCGGCCCCGAAGGCTGGCAGCGGCTGCTCCGCTTCGCGGCCCGCGCGGCGGCCGTCACCTGCTCCCGCGCGGGCGCGGAACCACCGTACGCCGCGGAACTGACCGGCGCGTGACGGCGCCGACCGGGGCGTGACAGGGCGGTCCGGGCCGCGCGAGGGGCGGCCCTGACCCGGCCCAAGGGTCCGGCCGGCCGGGCGAGGGTCCCGGCCGGCCGGGACCTGCGAACCTGTCCGGGCCCTCGGCCGGTCAGCCCTTCGCCGCCGTCTTCCTGCGGGCCGTGGTCTTCTTGGCCGCCTTCTTCGCGGGCTTCTTCACCGGCGCCGCCGCGTCGCTGATCCGCTCCGGCGAGAGGATCTCCCGCAGGAACTTGCCGGTGTGGCTGGCCGGGACGCCCGCGACCTGCTCCGGGGTGCCCTCGGCGACGACGAGTCCGCCGCCCGCGCCGCCCTCGGGGCCCATGTCGACGAGCCAGTCGGCGGTCTTGATGACATCGAGGTTGTGCTCGATGACGATGACCGTGTTGCCCTTCTCGACCAGTCCTTCGAGCACCTTGAGGAGCTTGCTGATGTCCTCGAAGTGCAGGCCGGTGGTCGGCTCGTCCAGGACGTACACCGTCCGCCCGGTGGAGCGGCGCTGCAGCTCGCTGGCGAGCTTGACGCGCTGGGCCTCACCGCCGGACAGCGTGGTGGCGGCCTGGCCGAGCCGGACGTAGCCGAGTCCGACCTCGGTCAGCGTCTTCAGGTAGCGCGAGATCGCCGGGACCGCCTCGAAGAAGTGGCGGGCCTCCTCGATCGGCATGTTCAGGACGTCGGCGATGGACTTGCCCTTGTAGTGGACCTCCAGCGTCTCCCGGTTGTACCGGGCGCCGTGGCAGACCTCGCACGGGACGTAGACGTCCGGGAGGAAGTTCATCTCGATCTTGATCGTGCCGTCGCCCGAGCAGTTCTCGCAGCGGCCGCCCTTGACGTTGAAGGAGAAGCGGCCCGGCAGATAGCCGCGCACCTTCGCCTCGGTGGTCTCCGCGAACAGCTTGCGCACGTGGTCGAAGACGCCGGTGTACGTGGCCGGATTGGAGCGCGGGGTGCGGCCGATGGGCGACTGGTCGACGTGCACCACCTTGTCGACGAGGTCGTCGCCCTCGACCCTCGTGTGCCGTCCGGGGACGTTGCGCGCGCCGTTCAGCTCGCGGGCCAGGTGGGTGTACAGGATGTCGTTGACCAGCGTGGACTTGCCGGATCCGGAGACACCGGTGACGGCGGTGAAGACGCCGAGCGGGAACGAGACGTCGATGTCCTGGAGGTTGTTCTCCCGGGCGCCGTGCACGGTGAGCCGGCGGGAGGGGTCGATCGGCCGGCGGACCTCGGGCAGCGGAATGGCCTTGCGGCCCGAGAGGTACTGCCCGGTCTGCGACTCCTCGTTGTCGAGCAGTTCCTTGACGGAGCCGCTGTGCACGACCTTGCCGCCGTGCTCGCCCGCGCCGGGGCCGATGTCCACGATCCAGTCGGCGACCTTGATGGTGTCCTCGTCGTGCTCGACGACGATGAGCGTGTTGCCCATGTCGCGCAGCCGCACGAGGGTCTCGATCAGCCGGTGGTTGTCGCGCTGGTGCAGCCCGATGGACGGCTCGTCCAGGACGTAGAGCACGCCGACGAGTCCGGAGCCGATCTGGGTGGCCAGCCGGATGCGCTGGGCCTCGCCGCCGGAGAGCGTGCCGGCCGCGCGGTTGAGCGAGAGGTAGTCCAGGCCGACGTCGACCAGGAACCGCAGCCGCTCGTTGACCTCCTTGAGGACGCGCTCGGCGATCTTCTTGTCCCGGGCCTCGAGCTTCAGCTCGCCGAGGAAGTCGGCGCAGTCGCTGATCGACATCGCGGAGACCTCGGCGATGGACCGGCCCATGACCGTGACCGCGAGGACGACCGGCTTGAGCCGGGTGCCTTCACAGGTCGGGCAGGGCACCTCGCGCATGTAGCCCTCGAAGCGCTCGCGGCTCGTGTCGCTCTCGGCCTCGCCGTGCCGCCGCTTGACGAAGTTGACCGCGCCCTCGAAGGAGGCCATGTAGACGCGCTCGCGGCCGTACCTGTTGCGGTAGCGGATCTCGATCTGCGTCTTGTGGCCGTACAGCAGGGCCTTGCGGGCGCGCTGCGGCAGTCCCGCGAACGGGATGTCCGTGCGGAAGCCGAGGGCGTTTGCGAGGGCGTGGATCTGGCGGTCGAAGTAGTCCTTGGTGTGTCCGTGCGACCAGGGGTGGATCGCGCCCTCGTCGAGCGACTTGTCCGGGTCGGGGACGATCAGCTCGGGGTCGACCTCCATGCGCGTGCCGATGCCGGTGCACTCGGGGCAGGCGCCGAAGGGCGAGTTGAAGGAGAAGGAGCGGGGCTCGAGCTCCTCGAAGGACAGGTCGTCGTACGGGCAGTAGAGGTGCTCGGAGAACATGCGCTCGCGCTCGGGGTCGTCCTCGGGGAGGTCGACGAAGTCGAGCACGACCATGCCGCCGGACAGGCCGAGGGCGGTCTCGACGGAGTCCGTGAGGCGGCGCTTGGCACTGTCCTTGACGGTGAGGCGGTCGACGACCACCTCGATGGTGTGCTTCTCCTGCTTCTTCAGCGTGGGCGGGCTGGAGAGCTGGATCGTCTCGCCGTCCACACGGGCGCGGGAGTAGCCCTTGGTCTGCAGGTCGGCGAAGAGGTCGACGAACTCGCCCTTGCGCTCGCGCACCAGCGGCGAGAGCACCTGGAAACGGCTGCCCTCCGGCAGTTCGAGCACCCGGTCGACGATGGCCTGGGGCGACTGGCGGGAGATGGGCCGGCCGCACTCGGGGCAGTGCGGCTTGCCGATGCGCGCGAAGAGCAGCCGGAGGTAGTCGTAGACCTCCGTGATGGTGCCGACCGTGGAGCGCGGGTTGCGGGAGGTCGACTTCTGGTCGATGGAGACGGCCGGGGAGAGGCCCTCGATGAAGTCGACGTCCGGCTTGTCCATCTGGCCGAGGAACTGCCGCGCGTAGGAGGACAGCGACTCGACGTAACGCCGCTGCCCCTCGGCGAAGATGGTGTCGAAGGCAAGCGAGGACTTGCCCGAACCCGACAGGCCCGTGAAGACGATGAGCGAGTCCCTGGGCAGGTCGAGCGAGACGTTCTTCAGGTTGTGCTCACGCGCGCCACGGACGATGAGACGGTCGGCCACGCCGGTCCGCACCTTTCTTGAGGGAAGTGACAGGGGCGGGGCCCCCGTCATTTCCAGACTAGGGGGAGCCACTGACAACGCCGGTCGGATTCTGTGCTCCGTAACAACCCCGGACCATCCAGCATGCCCGACGCCACGGTCGAGCTTATAGCACGTACATTCGATTTCCGGGCGGAGTGAGCCACCTTCACCCGAAGGAGTGGCGGGGCTAGGGTCGGCGGCATGATGGATCACGCCCGCGACCTGGCCTCTCTCCGTGACGCGACCGACCGGCTGCTGAGCGCAGCCGCCGCACTGGACAACGCCGCTGTGACGGAACCGTCACGGCTGCCGGGCTGGACCCGAGGTCACGTCCTCGCCCATCTCGCCCGCAACGCCGACGCCCTTGTCAACGTGCTCCAGGGGCGCCCGATGTACACCTCGGCGAAGGCCCGTGACGCCGACATCGAGAGGGACGCCCCGCGCCCGCTGGACGTGCACCTCGCCGACGTGCGGGAGAGCGCGGACCGCTTCGCACGCGCGGCGGACGGGATCACCGACTGGTCGCGCACGGTGGAACTGCGCAACAGGGTCACCGACGCTGCGGCCCGGGTCCCGTTCCGGCGCTGGATCGAGGTCGCGCTGCACCACGTCGACCTCGGCATCGGCCACGAGCTGGAGGACCTGCCGCCGGAGTTCACCGCGCGCGAGACCGCCTTCCTGGCCGAGCGCTTCACCGGCAACCCCGAGGTGCCGGCCACGCGTCTGACGGACGGCACGCGCGCGTGGACCACGGGGCGGGTCGCCGGCGCCCCCGAGATCACCGTGACGGGCCGCCCGGCGGATCTGCTCGGCTGGCTCTCCGGCCGCCGCGACGGCGCAGCGCTGGGCGTGGAGGGGGCCGGCCTGCCCGTCCTGCCCCCGCTGTGACGCCCGGCACGCCGCTATAGGCTGGCGGTCATGACGTACAGCGGAGCGGTGAGGGTCGGCGGTCCGGCCGATGTGCACGAGCTGCAGGACCTGATGATCACCAAGATCGCGGTCGGCCCCATGGACAACAACGCCTATCTGCTGCGCTGCCGGGCCACCGACGAACAGCTCCTGATCGACGCCGCGAACGACGCCCACACCCTGCTCGGCACGATCGGTGACGACGGCATCGCCTCCGTCGTCACCACGCACCGGCACGGCGACCACTGGCAGGCACTCGCCGAGGTCGTCGCGGCCACGGGCGCGCGCACGTACGCCGGCCGGGAGGACGCCGAGGGCATCCCGGTCCCCACGGACGTGCCCGTCGACGACGGCGACACGATCCGCGTGGGCCGCGTGACGCTCACCGCACGCCACCTGGTCGGGCACACCCCGGGTTCGATCGTCCTCGTCTACGACGACCCGCACGGGCATCCGCACGTCTTCACCGGGGACTGCCTCTTCCCGGGCGGGTTGGGCAACACCCGCAAGGACCCGAAGGCCTTCGCGAGCCTGGTCCACGACGTCGAGACCAAGATCTTCGACGTGCTCCCGGACGAGACGTGGGTCTATCCCGGCCACGGCAACGACACCACCCTCGGCACGGAACGGCCCCACCTTCCGGAGTGGCGCGCACGAGGCTGGTGACCCGGACCGCGGATCAGCCGGCGGCCCCTCGAACATCCGCCCGGGGGGCCGAGTAGTGGTCGGCGTCCTCGGCGGTCAGCGCACGGATCCTCGCCGTGTCCCCTTCGCCGCGGAGCGAGACGTACGAGTGGGAGAGGCGGAGGAGCGCTCGACCGCCACGCCGTCCGGGAGCCGTGCGGTCAGCGCGCCGAGCACGCGCTCGAAGACGTCCGCGCCCTCGGGTCCGGTACCCCGCCCGATCGCGAGACCGATGACGGGTTTCGCGGTGCGTAACGGGGTTCCCGCTCCGGGGACGCCCGCAGGGGTCATCGGGTCGCGCCCGCGACGAGGTGGTCGCCGGGGATGCCGTCCTTCTCCGGGCGGTAGTAGTCCCGGATGCCGTCCGCCCAGACGGCCACGGGGACGCGGTCGCCCTCGACCGGCCCGAAGGCCTCGAACAGGGCGTCGATGTTGGCGCGGCGGAAGCCGATGGCCGTCATCAGCGCGGTGAAGTGGGGGCGCTCCACGAAGCCGTCGCCGTTCGGGTCGCCCATGGCGGCCAGGGCCTCCGCGAACTCGTCGACCGTGGGCTCGAAGCGCTGGGGGTCGAGCACGATCGCGGTGAACTCCTCGGGGCTGATCCGGCCGTCGCCGTCGGCGTCCAGTTCGCGGACCAGCGTGTCCCAGTAGCCGCGGAAGGCGTCGAGCATCCTGCTCTTCGCGCGGTCGCCGGCCTCGGGCACCGCCGCGGTGACCCGCTCCCCCATCAGCGCGAAGTCCTCCGGTTCCAGGACGCCGTTGCCGTCGGCGTCGAAGAGGGAGAAGACAAGTGCGACGCGGTCGTTCGCCTTGGTCGTGGGCATGGTGTGTCACCTCTGTGTGGGCGCTGTTCGGCAGGACGCCGCCGGATTCGGCCCCGGCGGCACCACCCACTGTCCGGTCCCCACGGGGGCCCTGGCGGAGAAAGCCGGGCACGTGCACACGAAGGGAGGGAATTCGCGGCGGCGCGCATGAACGGCACGCCCATGGAGAACGCCGCCCCACGAGGGGGCGGCGCGGGCGTTTTGGAGGAGCCGCTCAGGTGGCCGCGCGGCCCTCCGCCGCCAGTGCCGCGACCCGCTCCACCGCGAAGGCGTACCCCTGCGCCCCGCACCCGGCGATGACCGCGTCGGCGCGCAGGGAGACGTAGGAGTGGTGCCGGAACTCCTCGCGCCGGTGGATGTTGGAGAGGTGGACCTCCACGACCGGCAGCCCGTCGCAGGTGTTCAGGGCGTCGAGGACGGCGACCGAGGTGTGCGAGTAGGCGGCGGGGTTGATCACGATGCCGGCGTGGTGCAGGCGCGCCTCCTGGATCCAGTCCACGAGTTCCCCCTCGTGGTTGGACTGCCGGAAGTCCACCGTGCCCCCGTGCGCGGCCGCGGCCTTGACGCAGAGCGCCTCGATGTCGGCGAGGGTGTCCCGGCCGTAGATCTCCGGCTGCCGCTGCCCCAGGAGATTGAGGTTGGGCCCGTTGAGAATCATGATCGGGGCGCTGGCGAGGGTGCGCGGCACGGTACCTCCGGTCCTTGGGAACTGTCGGCGGCCCGTCCGGACCGCCGCTCGACCCCGGTCTATCACGGCGTGCCGGGGGACGGTGCTCCGCTCCCGGGGCTCCCGGGCGGACCGGTCAGCGCGGCGGCGGTCACGGCTCAGGGGTTGATCGCGAGCTCCAGGTAGGCGGCGAAGAGGACCAGGTGGACGCCGCCCTGAAGAGGCGTGGCGCGGCCCGGGACCACGGTCAGGGAGCTGACGACGACCGTGAGCAGGAGGAGCACCATGTGCAGCGGGGCCAGTCCCAGTTCCAGGGGTCCGGCGAGCCAGACGGAGGCCGCGGCCACGGCGGGGATGGTGAGGCCGATGCTGGCCATGGCGGAGCCGAGGGCGAGGTTCAGGCTGGTCTGCACGCGGTCGCGGCGGGCCTGACGCAGCGCGGCGATGGTCTCGGGCAGCAGTACGAGCAGGGCGATCGCCACGCCGACGACGGCCTGCGGCAGTCCGGCGGCCGCCACCCCGGACTCCAGGGTGGGCGACACCCCTTTGGCCAGGCCGACCACCCCCACCAGCGCGGCACCGAGCAGGGTCAGGCTGATCCAGGACTCCCGCACGGACGGCCGCGAGGCGTGGTCCTCGGCCCGGATCACCTCTCCCTGCCGGGTGATGGGGAGGAAGTACTCCCGGTGGCGCACGGTCTGGGTGGTCACGAACAGCGCGTAGAGGATCAGCGAGGAGACCGCGGCGAAGACGAGCTGGGGGGTGGAGAACTCGGGGCCGCGCTTGCTCGTGGTGAAGGTCGGCAGCACGAGGCTGAGGGTGGCCAGCGTCGCCACGGTGGCGAGCGCGGCGCCGGTGCCCTCCGGGTTGAAGACCGCCGTGCCGTGCCGCAGCGAGCCGACGAGGAGGCTCAGGCCGACCACGCCGTTGCAGGTGATCATCACCGCCGCGAAGACGGTGTCCCGGGCGAGCGTGGCGCTCTTGTCGCCGCCGTCCGCCATGAGGGTGACGATGAGGGCGACCTCGATGACCGTGACGGCGACGGCGAGCACCAGGGAACCGAAGGGCTCGCCCACCCGGTGCGCGACCACCTCGGCGTGGTGGACCGCGGCCAGGACCGCCCCGGCCAGCACCAGGGTCACCACTGCGACGACCGGCCCGGGCAGCTCGCGTTTCCAGGTGAGGACCAGCAGGACGACCGCCAGCAGGGGCACGACGGTCGTCCACCGGGTGACGGTGCGCCCGTACCGAACGATCATGACGCGATCGTCGCAGAGTCGTACGAGGCACGCATGTCCGGCCGATGCTCCCTTGCCGGCACCGTCACACGTCCACGCTGTTCCGGTCGGCTTCCCCGTTCCCGGTCCCGGTCCCGGCCTCGGCCGCCGCGGCGGTCTCCTGTTTCCGCGAGGCCATGAGGCTGGTGATCGTGGTGACGATCAGGACGCCGCAGATCACACCGAGCGAGACCGGTATGGAGATCTCGGGCACGTGCACCCCGGACTCGTGCAGCGCGTGCAGGACCAGCTTCACTCCGATGAAGCCGAGGATGACGGACAGACCGTAGGAGAGATGGACCAGCTTCCTCAGCAGTCCGCCGATGAGGAAGTACAGCTGCCTGAGCCCCATCAGGGCGAAGGCGTTGGCGGTGAAGACGATGTACGGGTCCTGGGTCAGGCCGAAGATCGCCGGGATCGAGTCGAGCGCGAACAGCACGTCCGTCGTGCCGATCGCCAGCATGACGACGAGCATCGGGGTCATGACCCGCTTGCCGTTCTGCCGTATCCACAGCTTGGTGCCGTGGTAGCGGTCGGCGACCCCGAACCTGCGCTCGACGGCCTTGAGCAGTTTGTTCTCCTCGAACTCCTCGTCCTCGTGGTCGGCCCGCGCCTCCTGGATCAGCTTCCAGGCCGTCCAGATGAGGAAGGCCCCGAAGAGGTAGAAGACCCAGGCGAAGCTGGCGAGGATGGCGGCGCCCGCGGCGATGAAGGCCGCCCGCAGCAGCAGGGCGATGAGGACGCCGACCAGGAGCACACGCTGCTGGTACTTCGAGGGCACCGAGAACTTCGCCATGATCAGGACGAAGACGAAGAGGTTGTCGACGCTGAGCGACTTCTCGGTGATGAAGCCGGCGAAGAACTCGCCCGAGGGCTCGCCGCCGCCGAAGACGAGCAGGCCGAGCCCGAACAGCGCGGCCAGGACGATCCACACGATCGTCCAGACGCCGGCCTCCTTGAGGGACACCTCGTGCGGTTTTCGCCCGATGAGGAAGTCGACGGCGATGAGGGCGGCCAGGCCCACGATCGTGAGAACCCACAGGGTCACGGATACGTCCACGATGCCTCCGGTCGTATGTCACGGCGTTGTCGGTCGTGTCACCGGAGGTCTCTTCCACCCGTGTCGCCCGGAACGCGAGGGCGCGTCCGGCGCACGGGCCGACGCCCCGGGATCCGTTGGCCGGTCCGTATTGACGGGTGCGTCGCGCAGACGGGGAGTACTCCCCTCCGTACGGACGAGAGTACCCGAATCACCAAGGAAAGGTAAAGCGAGAAGTAAAGAAACAGCCAAACACGCAGGTGGTGGCGGCTTTACCGTTGCTTGACAGAAGTCGTCGGAGAGCGGAACATCTCAGCGGTTCCACTCGCGGCGGGCCGTGGCGACGCGTTCCAGCACCTGCGCGAGCACCCGGCTCCCGAGCGGGGCGCCGGGCGGCTCGTAGGTCCAGGCGTGTCCGACCCACGGGTCCGCGAGATGGTCGTCGGGCACCGGGGTGAGCCGCAGCAGCGCCCGCCACAGCGGGTCCAGGAGCGGCCCGTACCCGGCGGCGTCCTCACGGTCGGCGACCAGCATCAGATGGACGCCCACCGCCGGCCCCTCGTCCGCGAGATAGCGCAGCTGGGTCACCGCGCGGTCGTCGAAACCGTGGGGGAAGTCGTTGACGACGAGCAGTTGCTCGGCCGTGTCGAGGTCCGGGGGCAACGCGTCGGGGGCACCGCCGCGGAACGCCATCTGCAGCAGGTCGACCCGCTGAGTGAGCGCCCCCAGGACCTGGGCGACCGCGGCCGGGCCCGCGCCCGGCGGAGCGGCGAGCACACCGGCCTCGACCAGGGGCGCGAACGCCTCGGCCCCGGAACCCGCCGGGTCGATCACGTGGACGGCGAACTCACCCGCCGGATAGGCGGCGAGCAGCCGCGCGGCATGCGTCACCGCCGTGTCGAGGGCGAGCCGGCGCACCTCCTCGGGATCGACGAGCATGCCCACACCCCCGGGGGCGCGCCCGCTGTCGATCCACATGCCGCGCTCCAGGGGCAGCCGGACCAGCATGGGTATCCGGACGTCCCCGCACTCCGGCAGATGGAGATCTCCCAGGCGCAACGCCATCGGCATCTCCATCGGGACCCGGAAGTCCTGCCAGACGGGACTGTCCCAGCGGGCGAACGCCGGGGGCAGCGCGGGTTCCACGACCTCGGACTCCGCCCGGAGCTGGGCGAGGTCCCGGTCGAGCACCGCCCTGGCCTGTTCCACGAGGTCCGCGTACCGTGCGCGGGCCGCCTCCCGGGCCGCTTCGCCCTGGCCGCCGAGGCGGGCGCGGGGGTCGGCGAGGGCCGCGTCCAGTTCCCGTTCCCGGCGCTGGTCGGCGAAGTCGACGGCGCTGCGGTAGGCGGCCGCCGTCCGGGCCAGGTCCTCGAACATGCCCCACACCTGGTTGTAGAGCCGTTCCTCCATGGACCAGCCGGTCGCGTCCCCCGCGACCGGCGCCGCCGGCCGTCCCGGCGGGGCCGGAGGTGCGGAGGGTGGGGGCGGCGGAGGCGCGGTGCGCCGCCGGGCGGGGTGTGTGTAGTCGACGGGGCCGCCGCCCGCGTCCGGCAGTGGCCGCGGGCTCCCCGTGCCGGTGTCGCCGGTGGTGTCGGCGGGTTCCTGGGACGGCGTCGGCCGGCCCGGTTGCGTGGCGGGCCGTCCCCCCTGGGCGGCGGAGCCGTCGGAGGTGACGCGTGGCGGCGCCACGGAGCGGGAGAGTCCCCGCGTCACCGCGTCGGCCACCTCGTCCGCGAGCCGCCGTGCCTCGGCGGCGTCCCGGCCGGCGAGGAGGTCGGCGAAGAGCGCGGCGAGCCCGCCCGCGTAGCCCTGGCCGACCGCGCGCACCTTCCAGGCGTCCTGTCTGCGGTAGAGCTCCAGGACGACCACCGCGGACTCGCTGTCCAGTCCGGTGACGGTGTAGTTGGCGATCTCGGAGCCGTCCGGCGCGGTCACCGCGACGTAGGGCGCCGGGAGGGCGCCGAAGCGGGCCGGTCCGCCGGTGCCCGTCGGCAGTGCGAGCAGCACCGAGAGGCGGTGGGCGTCCTCGGGCAGCGCCGCCAGGTCGACGGCGAGCCGGTGGTCGGCCGCGACCTGCTGGGAGACCTCGAGGCCGGGCAGGGCGGGTGTGCCGGGGTGGGCCACCCAGGCGGGGCCGGGTGTGCGGCCCTGTGCGTCGCTCAGCACCGCGCCCGCCACGATCGGCTTGCCGGCCGAGATCCGGATCTCCAGTCGGGCCCCGGGCAGTGGATGGTTCTGTCCCCGGACCAGCTCGGCCGTCATCGCCGTTCGCCCCCCTGCGTGCTGTCCTGCGTGTGCTGTTCTGCCTGCTGTCGTGCCGCGGCCGGTTACAGGTGCGGCAGGATCGTCGGCATCAGGTCCTGGAAGGTCCGCCCGTTGGCCGGGGTGCCGAGGGCCGTCATCGACCAGCCGGAGCCGGTACGGTGCACCTTCGCCATGATCTGCGCGGTGTACGCCCCGCCGCCCGCGAGGGTGTAGCGGGCCAGTTCCTGCCCGTTGGTCTCGTCGACCAGGCGGCAGAACGCGTTCTGCACCTCCTGGAACGTCTGCCCCGTGAAGGAGTTGACGGTGAAGACGATCTGGTCGATGTGGACCGGCACCCGCTGCAGGTCGACGAGGATGGCCTCGTCGTCGCCGCCCTGGCCGGCGCCGCCGACGAGGTTGTCGCCGGTGTGCCGGACGGAGCCGTCGTCGCTCACGAGGTGGCGGAAGAACACCACGTCGACCGGCTGCTTGTCCGCGAAGAGCACCGCGGAGGCGTCGAGGTCGATCTCACGGGTGCGCGTGCCGAACAGTCCGCGCCGGGGCGCCGCCTGCCAGCCGAGCCCCATGCGTACCGCGGTCAGCGTGCCCCCGTCGCTCTTCTGCAGACTGATGGCCTGACCCTTGGTCATGTTGACGGTCACGCGCTGTTCCCCTCTCGCAATGTCCCCTGTTGCCGTGGAAGTCCACGGATGACCAGCACTTTACGCAGCGGCAGCGACAGTGCCGAGCCTCGGCGGGAGCTTTGTGTCGGTCTTGCAACACAGTGCGTGCACACCGTGCGGAGAGCCGGAACCGGCCGCCCCGGTCCCTCTCGCACCCCTGCCCGCAGTGCGCCTCCTCAGGCCAGGCCGGCCTCCCTCATCTGCCGCAGTTCCTTCTTCATCTCGGAGACCTCGTCGCGCAGCCGGGCCGCGATCTCGAACTGCAGGTCGGCCGCCGCCGCCCGCATCCGCGTGGTCATCTCCTCGATCTGCTCCGCCAGTGCGGCGGCCGGCCGGTCGGTGGGGACCGTCTCGGCCGGCTTGCCCTTGGCGGCCCTGCCCTTGCCGGCCGGGGTCTCCGGGCCGCCCGGGACCTGGTGGTTGGCCAGCGCGGGAACCGGCGTCCTGGCCCCCTTGCCGTCCTTGCCCTTGCGGTAGCCCGTCCCCAGGAGCTGCTCGGTGTCGACGTCCTCGCGGGCGATCTGGGCCACGATGTCGTTGATCTTCTTGCGCAGCGGCTGGGGGTCGATGCCGTGTGCCGTGTTGTAGGCGATCTGCTTCTCGCGGCGGCGGTTGGTCTCGTCGATGGCCCGTTCCATCGCCGGGGTGATCTTGTCGGCGTACATGTGGACCTGGCCGGAGACGTTGCGCGCGGCGCGGCCGATGGTCTGGATGAGGGAGGTCCCCGAGCGCAGGAAGCCCTCCTTGTCGGCGTCGAGGATCGCCACCAGGGAGACCTCGGGCAGGTCCAGGCCCTCGCGCAGGAGGTTGATGCCGACCAGCACGTCGTACTCGCCGGCCCGCAGTTCGCGCAGCAGTTCGACACGACGCAGGGTGTCGACGTCGCTGTGCAGGTAGCGCACCTGGATGCCGAGCTCGACGAAGTAGTCGGTGAGGTCCTCGGCCATCTTCTTGGTGAGCGTGGTGACCAGGACCCGCTCGTCCTTCTCGGTGCGGGTGCGGATCTCGTGCACCAGGTCGTCGATCTGGCCCTCGGTGGGCTTGACGACGACCTCGGGGTCGACGAGGCCGGTGGGGCGGATGATCTGCTCGACGTGCCCGTCGCCGCGGGACAGCTCGTAGGTGCCCGGGGTCGCCGACAGATAGACGGTCTGGCCGATGCGCTCCTGGAACTCCTCCCACTTCAGCGGGCGGTTGTCCAGGGCGGAGGGCAGCCGGAAGCCGTGGTCGACGAGGGTGCGCTTGCGGGAGGCGTCGCCCTCGTACATGGCGCCGATCTGCGGCACGGTGACATGCGACTCGTCGATGACGAGGAGGAAGTCCTCGGGGAAGTAGTCGAGGAGCGTGTTCGGCGCCGTGCCGGGCCCGCGGTCGTCGAAGTGCATCGAGTAGTTCTCCACTCCGGAGCAGGTGCCGATCTGGCGGAGCATCTCGATGTCGTACGTGGTGCGCATGCGCAGGCGCTGGGACTCGAGCAGCTTGCCCTGCCTGTCCAGCTCCGCCAGGCGCTCCTCCAACTCCTTCTCGATGCCGTTGATCGCCCGCTCCATGCGCTCGGGGCCGGCGATGTAGTGGGAGGCGGGGAAGACGTAGAGCTGCTCGTCGTCGCTGATGATCTCGCCGGTGAGCGGGTGCAGGGTGGACAGGGCCTCGATCTCGTCGCCGAACATCTCGATCCGGACGGCGAGTTCCTCGTAGACCGGGAAGATCTCGATGGTGTCGCCGCGGACCCGGAAGGTGCCGCGGGCGAAGGCCATGTCGTTGCGCGTGTACTGGATGTCGACGAAGCGGCGCAGGAGCTGGTCGCGGTCGATCTCGTCGCCGACCCGCAGGGGGACCATGCGGTCCACGTACTCCTGCGGGGTGCCCAGGCCGTAGATGCAGGAGACGGAGGCGACCACGATGACGTCACGGCGGGTGAGCAGGGAGTTGGTGGCGGAGTGGCGCAGCCGCTCCACCTCCTCGTTGATCGAGGAGTCCTTCTCGATGTAGGTGTCCGACTGGGGGACGTACGCCTCGGGCTGGTAGTAGTCGTAGTACGAGACGAAGTACTCGACCGCGTTGTTCGGGAGCAGCTCGCGGAACTCGTTGGCGAGCTGGGCCGCGAGGGTCTTGTTCGGCGCCATCACCAAAGTGGGCCGCTGCAGCTTCTCGATCATCCACGCGGTGGTGGCGGACTTGCCGGTGCCGGTCGCGCCCAGCAGGACGACGTCCTTCTCACCGGCGCGAATGCGCCGCTCGAGCTCGGCGATGGCCGTGGGCTGGTCGCCGCTGGGCCGATAGGGACTGACGACCTCGAAGGGCGCCACCGTACGTTCGATCGTGGAAACGGGCCGCATGTCATCAACCGTACGACCCCCCACTGACAACGGGGCCCGGTCGGCGGTTCCGCCGGGTGCGGTCGGTGGTTCCGCGGGGCCCGGTCAGCGGTTCTGCGGGGTGCGTTCGTGCCGCGGGACCGTGTACCGGCCGGACCGGACGAGGGTGTGGCGCAGTCCGGGATCGGCGGCCGGGGGGTGGGCGGGGACGCCGGGGCGGCGCTCCACCGGGAGCCGGTCGGGCCGGCCCATGACCATCATCGGGTCGAACAGCACGACGACGCCGGCCAGGCAGAGGAAGAGCAGCGGTCCGACCATCAGGGGCGCGAGGAGGGAGGCCGGGGAGTCCCCGGCCGGGCTGCCGGAGGCGGTGTGCAGATGGACGCTGACGGCGGCCATGCCGGTGTAGTGCATGCCGCTGACGGCGAGCCCCATGACGAGGCTCGCGCCCACGCTCCACAGGAAGCCGCGGGCCTGTCCGGCGGCCCAGAGCGCGGCCGTCGCGGCGGCCATGGCGATCACCACGGAGGCGGAGACGGTGACGGTGTTGTACTCCAGCGCCCCGTTGAGCCGCATCCCGGCCATGCCCAGGTAGTGCATCGTGGCGATGCCCAGGCCGGTGATGGTGCCCCCGGTGAACAGCGGCACCCCCGTGGCGCCGCGGTAGCCGACGATGAACACGCCGACGCCGACCACGAGGACGCCCACTCCGAGGCTGGCGAAGGTGATCGCCTGGTCGTAGTGGATGGGGGTCTCCTCGACGGTGAACCCCATCATGGCGATGAAGTGCATCGTCCAGATGCCGGAGCCGATGGCGGCCGATCCCAGGGCGAGCCAGCCGGCCCGCCAGGACTGGGTGACGAACATCGATCTCGTGGTGCAGCGCAGCCCCAGGGCCCCGCCGAGGAAGGCCATGAAGAACGCGACGAGTGGTGTGACGATTCCGTAGCTGAAGCCGTCGACGGTGCCCTGCATGCGCGGCTGCCCTTCCCGCCGTTCTGCGTTGTCGCGTGTTCGCGTGGTGCGTACCGCGTCACGTGTGCTGCGAATCCCTGCCTTGTCCCCCGCCCCAGCAACCGCGCGAACGGTCAGGGCCAGGCAGAGAGTATGACCCGGACCTGAATGGTCGAACGATTTTCCGGCAAACAATCACGGCGTGCCCTCACTTGTGCATCCTGTGTGAGCGCAGTTGGGCAACTTCTGCCCCTCCACGCCCCTCACGCGACTTGCCCAGTGACGCCTTGCTGTCACTCTTGTGCTGTCAGTGATCAGCGACGCGAGGAGTACGCATGCACGCGCGCGTAGCCGCCGCCACGACCACCGCGCTCCTGGGGACGAGCATCGTCATACTGCCCCCGTCGCACGCCGGGGCCTCGGAGCACGACGCCCCCGTGATCGTGGCCCACCGGGGAGCTTCCGGTTACGCCCCGGAGAACACCCTGCCCGCCGTCGACAAGGCCGCCGCGATGGGCTTCGACTGGGTGGAGAACGACGTCCAGCGCACCAAGGACGGGCAGCTCGTCGTGATCCACGACGACACCCTGGCACGCACCACCGACGTCGAACAGGTGTACCCCGACCGGGCGCCGTGGAAGGTCGGTGACTTCACCGCGCGGGAGATCGCCCGGCTGGACGCGGGCGGCTGGTTCGACGACCGGTACACCGGCACCCGCGTGCCCACGCTGCGCCAGTACCTGGACCGGGTCACCCTGCGCCACCAGAAACTGGTGCTGGAGATCAAGAACCCCGAGCTGTACCCCGGCCTCGCCCGGCAGACCCTGAACACCCTCGCCGACCGGGGATGGCTCGACTCCGACCACGTCCGGCGGCGACTGGTGGTGCAGAGCTTCGACGCGGACGCCGTGCGGACCGTGCACGAGCTGCGGCCCTCGGTACGGACCGCCTACCTGGGCACACCCCGGGTCGAGGAGCTGCCCCGGTACGCGGAGTTCGCCGACGGCGTCAACGGTGCCCACCCCACGCTGTCGGCCGCGTACGTGTCCCTCGCCCGCCGGGTGGAGGGCCCGCACGGCCGCCCGCTGCGGGTGATGGCCTGGACGGTGAACGACGCGGAGACGGCCCGCCGTGTCGCCGGGTACGACGTGGACGGCATCATCACCAACGTGCCGGACGTGGTGCGGCGGGCGGTGGCGGAGGACTGAGGCCCCGCCGGTGCCGTCCGCGCCGGGGGCGTTGTCAGTGGGGCGCCGTACCGTGGGCGCATGAACGGTGAGGACCCTGGAGACGGCGGGGGCCGCGTCCCCCGGCGGGCCGCGTGGACGGTGCTCGGCACGGACATCGGCCCGCTGCTGCTTGCCGCCACGGAGAACGGCCTGGTGAACGTCGTGTTCCACGCCGGCGACGCGGTGCGCGGCAGGGCGCTGGCGCGGCTCTCGGCGCGGCTCGGCGCCGAGCCGCGCCAGGACGCCGACGCCCCGCCGCTGGCGGAGGCGAGGTCCCAGGTCGAGGAGTACTTCGCGGGCCGGCGGCGGGACTTCACGCTGCCGCTGGACTGGTCGCTCATATCCGGCTTCCCCCGCGAGGTGCTGCGCGCCCTGGCCTCCGACGTGCCGTACGGCACCGTGGTGGGGTACGGCGACCTGGCCCGGAGGGTGGGTCGGCCGGGGGGCGCCCAGGCCGTGGGGCTGGCGATGGGTGCCAATCCGCTGCCGGTGGTGGTGCCCTGCCACCGGGTGGTGGAGAGCGACGGCGGTCTCGGGGGCTTCGGCGGCGGTCTGGAGACCAAACGCACCCTGCTGGCGCTGGAGGGCGTCCTTCCCGCACCGCTCTTCTGACCTCCTGCCCGCCCGCACGTTTGGCGGGGTGCGGCGCCCGCCAGAGATGAGGCAGGGGCCGAGGACAGGAGGCAGTGCGTGTTAGTGGTGTCCGAAGAGGTGCGGGAAGCGCTCGTCGCGAGCCGGCCGGTGGTCGCGCTGGAGTCCACGATCATCGCGCACGGGCTGCCGCGACCGCGCAATCTGCGGGTCGCGCACGAGTTGGAGGACCTGGTGCGCGCGGGCGGCGCGACCCCGGCGACGATCGCCGTGCTCGACGGGCGGCCGCACATCGGTCTCGACAAGGACCAGCTGGAACGCATCGCCCACGAGGACGGGATCCGGAAGCTGGGCCACCGGGACCTGCCGCTCGCGGCGGCGACCGGCGCGAGCGGCGCCACGACGGTGTCGGCGACGGCCCTCCTCGCCTCGCTCGCGGGCGTACGGGTGTTCGCGACCGGTGGGCTGGGCGGGGTCCACCGGGAGTGGACGGTGACGCAGGACGAGTCGGCCGACCTGGCGCTGCTCGCACGGACCAGGATCACCGTGGTGTGCGCGGGGGTGAAGTCGATCCTGGACGTGCCGGCGACCCTGCAGCGGCTGGAGACCCTGGGCATCTCGGTGGCCGGGTACGGCACGAACCGGTTCCCCGGCTTCTACCTGTCCGACTCGGGGCACGCCGTGGACTGGCGGCTCGACTCGCCGGAGGAGGTCGCGGCGGTGATGCGGGCCCAGACCTCGCTGCGCGGACCCGCCTCGGCGCTGATCGTGGCCCATCCCGTCCCCGAGGAGGAGCAGCTCGACCCCGCGCTCCACGGGCGGGTGCTGGCCGAGGCGCTGCGGGCGTGCGAGGAGCGCGGGGTGACCGGGCAGGCCGTCACCCCCTTCCTCCTGGACCACCTGGTGCGGCACACGGACGGCGCCTCGCTCGCGGCCAATCTGGCGGCGGTACGCGGCAACGTACGGCTCGCGGCCCGGATCGCCGTCGCCTGGGCGGGGCGTGAGCGGCCGGGGCATGAGTGACCGTGCCATGAGTGACTGGGGCATGAGCGGCCGGGCAGGACCGAGGGACGGCACGGACGAGGAGGTGTATCAGGCAGGTCGGGCGGACACGGACAAGGAGCCCGGGGGCGGGGCGCTGCTGGTCGTCGGTGACGTGGTGACGGACGTCGTGGCCCGGCACCGGGGGCCACCGACGCCGGGGACCGACACGGCCGCCGTGATCCGTGCCGTGCCCGGCGGGGCGGGCGCCAACGTGGCCTGCTGGGCGGCGCACCGGGGCCTGGCCGACGTCCGGCTGCTGGGCCGGGTGGGCGCCGAGGCGGCCGCCTGGCACGCGCGCGAACTAGCGGCGTGCGGGGTGCGGCCCCGGCTCGTCGTCGACCCGGACACGCCCACCGGCACCGTGATCTGCCTGGTGGACGCGGAGGCCTCGGCCGAGCGCACGTTCCTCACGGACGGCGGGGCCTCGCTGCGGCTGGCGCCCGAGGACTGGTCACCGGCGCTGCTCGACGGCGTCGCGCGACTACACCTGTCGGGTTATCTGCTCTTCTCCGCCCCGGGCAGGGCCCTGGTGACGGCGGCCCTCGCGGACGCGCGGGCGCGGCACGTGCCCGTCAGCCTCGATCCCGCCTCGGCCGGTTTCCTCGCCACGCTGGGAACGGACCGCTTCCTGACGCTGACGGAGGGCCTGGAGGTGCTGCTGCCCAGCCGGGACGAGGCGTGTCTGCTGACCGGCCTGCCCGATCCGGAGGAGGCGGCGCGCGTGCTGAGCCTCCGGGTGCCGCTGGTCGTGCTGAAACAGGGGGCGCGGGGTGCGCTGGTGGCCGCCGCGGGGGCCGTGCGGGGCCGGGTTCCGGCGCTGCCCGCAGACGTCCGGGACACCACGGGCGCGGGGGACGCCTTCACCGGGGCCTTCCTCGCCGCCCTGCTGGGGGGCGCGGGCCCGGTGGCGGCGGCCCGGGAGGGCTGCCGGGCCGGCGCGTCGGCCGTGGGCGAGGTGGGCGGCCGGCCACCGGGCGGCGAGGACCGGCGGGGAAGCGGGGAAACCGGCTGAGCAGCCTCGCGCCCCGTCTCCCGGCACCCCGCCCCACCGAGCTTCTCTCCCCCTCCGGTGCTCCCTCCCGTCACTCCTTGCGCCCCCAGGCGGAGATCATCGGGGACGTGGCCAGGTCCATCGTCCCGGAGGCCAGATGGGCGAGGTGCCGGTCGATCTCCTCGTCGGTGGCGAGTCCGGCGGCGACGAGGCGGCCGCGGACCTGACGGACCGTGGCCGCCTCCAGCTCCGTGCAGGCCGGCGAGGTGATCGGGAAGTACGCGTCCGCCCGCACGTCCTTCAGTCCCGCCTCCCGCAGCAGCCGCGGCAGCCTGCGCCCGTACGACAGGTCGGCGCCGCGTTCGGCGAGCAGGGAGCGGAAGCCCCGGCGCAGCCTGTTGGCGAGTTCCTGGGCGGGGCCGTACTCCTCGGGGCACAGCAGCGGCTGCAGCGCCGGGTCGGCGTCCTCGATCAGCAGGTGACCGCCCGGGCGCAGGGAGTCGATCATCGTGCGCAGGGCTCGGTCCCGGTCCGGCACGTGCACCAGCACGAGCCGGGCGTGCACCAGATCGAATCGCTCGCCGGGCGGTTCCCCGGTGCCCACGTCGTGGGTGCGCACCTCGACCGGGGGCCGGGCGGCGGCGGTGGCCCAGGAGGTGTCGATGTCGGTCGCGAGGACCCGGCCGGCGGGCCCGACCCGCTCGGCCAGCCAGGAGATCACCGAGGTGCCGCCGGCGCCGACCTCCCAGCAGCGCCCTCCGGGAGCGACGCCGAGATTCTCCAGGTGCCGGAAGGTGCCCGGGTCGAACAGGGTGGCGAGCGCGGCGAAGCGCCGGCCGGCCTCGCTCTGCCCGTTGTCGAGGAGGTATCCGTCGGAGCGCGTCATGCCGCCGATGATCGCAGCCGGGCCGTGCGGGGGCGCGTCCTTCTCAGCCGCCGCCGTTCCAGGCCGGGTGCCGGGGATCGTCCGCGCGGACCAGTACGTCGACGGTGCCGGCCGGGTCCGTCTCGGCCTCGTAGCGCGCGTGGGCGGGCAGGGTCCAGTGCTGGTCCTCGGGGGTGCGGCGGCGCAGGGCGCCGGCGGAGAGGAGCACGTGGACGGTCAGGTCGAACGGGAACCAGTGGTTGAGCAGGAAGGGTCCGTGCAGCAGGAGCACCCCGCCGGGCGGGAGCGGCACGTAGGGGCTGCGGGTGGCCCGGTCGGTGGCCGGGTCACGCAGGTCGGGCAGTACGCGTCCGTCGGCGCCGGGTTCGAGGGGCCCGAACACCTCGCGCCACAGGGCGCCGGTGTCCAGCCAGCCCTCGTAGTAGGAGTCGGGGTCGTGGTGTCCGTGCTCGAGGCGCAGCGAGGCGGGGCGCCAGAACCCCTCCGCGGCGACGGTCAGGGACGGGCGGCCGCGCGCCCGGAGCGCCTCGCCGACGCGCTCGGCGAGCGCGCCGGTCCGCGCGGCCGCGGCTCCGTCCACCGCGACCCGCGGCCGGGAACCGCCGTCCTCCGGTGTCAGGTCGAGCAGACGGTCGGCGAGCGCCTCGGCGAGGCGCTCCCAGGTGATCGCTTCGAGTCGCACACGGCCCATGATGCCGCCCCGGAGCGGCGCGCCCGTGCGCACCCCGGAGGGCGGAGCCGTTCGGGGGCGGGGGCGGCCGGGCCGGTGGTGCGCGCGGTGTTCCGGCGGGTCAACTCAACATCGTTTAAAGGAAGACGCTTAGTCAATGTGGCGATCGAGGCGATCGGGGTGCTGCGTATGCGGTTGGTGCCTATGTGGTTGGTACGTGTCGGGTGGTGCGTGTCGGGATGGTGTCTGTCGGGTGGTGCGAGGGGCTCGTGACCGGCGTGTCGGGCCGATCGGGAGGGACGGGGGTCACAACAGGGTCCGGGGGCAACGGCCGGGCCGGTGTCCGTCGGGAAGGCCGTCGGCGAGGCCTTCGGGACGCACGTCAGGAGAGCAGGAAGTCGGCCTCACCCGCCTTCGCTCCCTCGATGAACGCGGTCATCTCGGCGGAGGTGTAGATCAGCGCGGGTCCGTCGGGGTCCGTGGACTGGCGGACGGCTATGCGGCCGTCGGAGAGTTTCATGGCCTCCAGGCAGTTGCCTCCGTTTCCGCCGCTCCACGGCTTGTGCCAGCCCTCGCTGCCCAGTTCCCGCGCGGGCATGCCGTTGTAGACGCGGTTGCGGGTCAGGGAGCCGGCCGCGGCCCGGCGGTCCTGCTTGGTGGTGACGCGGTCGTGTGTGATGCGGTCCATTCACAGCTCCTTGCGAAGATCCTCGAGGATCTCCTTCGTGCGTTGTGCCGTGGCGGCCTGGGCCGCCATGCGGTCCATGACCTCGAGGTGGGTCGCCACCTCGGAGCGCGAGTCGAGGTAGACCGCGCCGGTCAGGTACTCGCTGTAGACCATGTCCGGGAGTTCCGGCATGGCGAACCGGAAGAGGACGAACGGCCCGTAGGTGCCCGGGTGGGGTCCCGAGGCGAACGGGATCACCTGGAGTGTCACGTTGGACAGCTCGCCGAGTTCGATCAGCTTGTCGATCTGGGCGCGCATCACCTCCCCGGTGCCGACAGGTCGGCGTAGTGCGGTCTCCTCCATCACGGCCCAGAAGTGGGGCGCGTCCTCGCGGGTGAGGAGTTCCTGGCGGCGCATGCGCAGTGCCACGTGCCGGGAGATCTCCTCCGGGTTGGCCTGTCCGACGGCTCCCGACTTCAGGACGCCGCGGGCGTAGTCCTCGGTCTGCATCAGCCCGGGGACGAAATGGGGCTCGTAGGAGCGGATGCGGGCGGCGGCCCCTTCCAGGCTGACGTACATCGAGAACCAGCCCGGGAGGATGTCGTGGTACCGCTGCCACCAGCCGGGCTTGTTGGCGTCCTCGGCCAGCCGGACGAACGCCGCGGCCTCCTCCTCGTCGACCCCGTACGCCTGCAGCAGGAGCTGGAGGTACGGGATCTTCAGGGCGACCTCGGCGGTCTCCATCCGGCGGACGGTGGCGGGCGCGACGCGCAGGATGCGCGCCGCCTCCTCACGCTTGAGATGCGCGCGTTCCCGCAGGTCGAGCAGGCGCCGGCCGAGGACGACCTGCCCGACCGTCGGCGCGGACCGCGGTTCGCTCATCTCGCCCCTCCTCCTGGTCCGGACAGGCCGGGCGGCGCCGTTCGGAGACCTCCCCGCTCTTGTTCGAACAGTGGTGCGGAACGGTTCTTCGGGCGGGAAAGAGTCACTCCCGGCCCGTATGGCCACGTTCCGTACAGAGGATCCAACTGGCGCCGCTCGGCATGCTGTTGCGAGCAGTGTGCCACGCCCTCTCCTGAGCGCACACAGCACTCTGCAATTTTCAGAGTGACTCTTGCCAAGTGCATCCGACGGGGAGATAGTGGCAAGCGTGACTCCGCCCGCGCGTTTAGAAACAGACGCCGAGGACCGGAAGGGTCTGCACGCCGTCCCAGGGGTACGCCCCGAGGCGACCGCAGAGCACCGGTTCCGCTTCCAGCTGTCCGCCCATCCGGGTTCCGTCGCACGGGCCCGGCAACTGACACGGCAGCGGCTGAGTGACTGGGGGGCCTGCGGGGACACCTGCGACTCGGCCGCCCTGATCGTCTCCGAGCTCGTCACCAACGCGATCGTGCACACCGCCAGCGAGAACGTCGTGTGCGAGCTGCGCGACGACGCCGAGCTGGTGCGCATAGCCGTGTGTGACGAGGGCTGTGCCCCGGGCGAACCGCATCCCTCCCCGCGCCGACCGGAGGAGGAGCACGGCCGGGGTCTGCTCCTGGTCGAGGCACTGTGCCGGGCCTGGGGCGCCCAGGAGACCGGGCCGGGGCTGCTGGTCTGGGCGGAGCTTCCGCGCCGGGCCGATGTTCCGGTCCCCCGGGACCTGTCGTGTTCCGGCGACAGGTCCCGCCCCGACTCCCCCGAGGACGCCGCCGCGGCGCGGCGGGAGCCCGCGGCGCCCCCGGCGTCCTCGACGCCGGACACCGCCCCCTCCCGGCCCGCCCGGGAACAGGAGACCTCGGACCCGGGGGCCTCGGACGCCCCCGGGACCACCGGCCACGCACGGCCCGGCCGGGAGCCCTCCGACGGCTCTCCGGCCGCCGGCGGTGCCCCGGGCACCCGCCCCACCGCCGGCCCCGCGCCCGCTCACCGCACGGCACCACCCCCCGCCCCCCACGCCGATCTGGGGTGGAGCGCGAAGAAGCCCCCGGCCGAGGGCGGACGGGGCGAGGAGGCCGAAGCGTTCCGGGACCTGGGGTCCGTGGACATGCGCTCCGTGGACATGAGGTCCGTATGGATGTGACGGGCGCCTCCTCCGGCGGCCGTCACGGCGCTCGGGTACTTTCCCTGGCCACCCTGGCCGGTCTCGACCGCGCCCGGCGCACGCCCTCCGTCTCCGACCGGCTCCCCATCCCCGCCGGCATGACGTTGCCCCTCGGCTGCGACGCGGTGGCGGTGCCCGCCGCCCTCGGGGCTCAGCTCCTGCCCCGGCTCCCCCACGTCGGCTGCGTGTACGCGGACCGCGCGCACTGGTGGTGGATCGTGCCCTCCGACTCCGACGTGGCCCTGGAGTGGCCTACGCCCGCGCGCTACACGGCGGGCGCGGTGGTCACCCGCCGGGAGCACGGCTCCGGTTCCGGTGCGGGTCCCGGGCCCGTGGAGCTGATCCACCGCCCGCACGGCACTCTCCCGTACACCCCGCCGATCCCGCTGTACCTGGCGCTGTGCCGGGTCACGGGCGCGACCCCGGCGTGGTCACGGCCCCTCAGCGCCTGAGGGGCCGCTCCGGCGCGGTGAACGCCACCCCTTCGTGACCGGCCGACCCTTCGGTTCCGTGACGGCCGGCCTCTCGGCTTCGACGGCGCCCCTTCGGCCTCCGCGACGAGGGCCGCCCGGCTGCTCGACGCGCGGCCGGCCGAGTCGTTCAGTCGACCACGGCCTCCGCCGCGCGCACGATCACGAGAAAGGTGTCCGTGGCGAGGTCCATGACGACCTCGGCGGGAGTCCCCTCCAGACGGCGTGCCTGTGCGAACTCCTCCGCGGGCCACGAGCCGCGCGGGCCGCCGGCGGGGAACCGCTCCAGCACCGTTCTCCCGTTCACCTGTACACCTCCGTGTCACGCGCCGTACTCCCCGGAACCTCTCCCGGAACGGTCGTGGTTCGTAGAGTTAAACGCCTGACACAGGGTATAGGTCTCCGGACGTGACGGTACTGAGATGTTGTTGACACTCGTTCACCGTATTTGTGTGACGCCCGTCTCCTTCCGGCCCGCGCGCGAGATGGCCCCCGAGAGCCCTTCGGGCGTCCGGCCCCCGTCGGCGGTGCCGAGTCCCGCGCGCCTGCGGCGTGCGGCGAGTTCCGTGAACAGCTGTTCCAGCCGCTCGCGGTGGCGGACGTCGAGGCTCCCGGTGTCGTCGAGGTGCACGGCGCAGGCGGTGGTGGTGTCCACGAGCCGTTCCAGGGTGGCGGCCACCTCGGCGGTCCCCTCCGTGTGCCGGGCGAGGGCCGGCAGTTCGGCCGCGGCCCTGCCGATGGCGGCCTGGGCCTCGGCCAGCGTGCGGTAGGCGTCACGGCGCAGCGTCCACCGGCGGGCCCGCTCCCCCGGCTCGTCCAGGACGTGCGCGAGGTAGGTGTACGCCGCGTCCGCCGCCACCGTCAGCCGGGCCCGTACGCCGCCGGCCCGCTCGCCGGGCACCGGCAGATGGCCGGCGATCAGCACGAGGGCGCAGGCCAGCAGTGTCTCGCCGATCCGGTTCCAGGAGGCCCCCGGCTCCCCGCCGACCATGAGCAGGGCGAGCACGAGCGCCGTGATCACGGCGGTCAGGGCGGCGAAGTGCCGTGCGGCGACCGGGATGAGGGCCCCGCACAGCGCGACCACCGCGATCAGTCCGCCGGGGCGGGGCACGACGGCGGCGACCCCGGCGAAGACGAGAGCGCCCAGCACCGTTCCCGCCGCCCGCGACAGCACGCGCGAGACGAGCGGGCCGAGGTCGGGCTTGACGAGGAAGACGGCGGTGGCCGGGAGCCAGTACCAGTGGGGGTGGGGGCCGTACCAGCCGGTCCGGTGCAGGGCCTGCGCGAGGGCCGCGCTCGCCCCGAAACTCGCGGCGACGCGGAAGCCGTACTCGCGTCCGCCGGCGCCGAGCACGATCCGCAGCAGGGCGCGGGCACCGCGCCTGCGGGTGTGCAGCCGGCCGCCCTCGCCGCTGTCGAAGGCCTCGGCCGCCCGCAGCAGCGCGTCGTCGAGCGCGCGCAGGGCGGGGACGGTACGGGCCGGCGCGGGCAGGGGCCCGGTGGCGCGCACCCCCGCGCGGACGGCCACCGCGAGCCGGCGCGGTCCCTCCCCGGCCCGTGCCGGAACCGGCCGCTCGGCCCAGGCCAGCGCGGTCGCCGCCTCCGCGAGCGGCAGGGCGGCGGCGTACTGCGCGTGCAGCCGCCGCTCGGCCGCGGAACCGGCGTGCCGGCGCAGCCGGGGTCCGGCCAGGGCGTCCTGGGCCTGGTCGAGTGCGGCGGTCAGGGCCGCCCGGCGGGCCGTGGCCCCGGGGGTGCCGGCGGCGTCGAGAAGAGCGGCGACGGCCTCGTACACGCCGGCGACCGCCGCCCGCTCCCCGTCGAAGCGGTAGCCGAGCCGTGCGCCGCGCGCGGCGGAGCTCGGCGTGGGCAGCAGAAGGCGCAGACCCAGCAGCCAGCCCGCGCCGGCGAGGTAGAGGAGCGCGCTCTCCCAGCCCGGCTCCGGCAGCATCATCCCGGCGCCGAGGGCGGAGGTCACCAGGAGCTGGGTGCCCACGGCGGAGGCGACCGGCCCGACGGCGCTGACCGCACCCCCGAGCAGTCCCAGAAGGGTGAGCAGCAGGGTCAGGGTCACCGCACCGGTGTGCCGTCCGGCGTAACTGCCGGCCAGCAGCCCGGCCGCACCGGCCAGCGCGGGCAGACCGAGCCGGCCGACCGAGGCGCGTCGGCTGCCGGGGCGGTCGTTGACGCCGGCGAGCATGGCGCCGAGCGCGGCGACGACTCCCAGGGAGGTGCGTCCGGCGAGCACGCCCGCGAGCAGCAGTGGACCCGCGGCCAGCGCCCCGCGCACCACCGCGCTCCAGGGGACGGGCCCGCGCTGGGCGCTCAGTGCGTGGGCGATCCAGGGCGGCAGGCGCGGGGCGGGGCGGTTCACGGGACTCCTGTCGGACGAGGGCGGGAGGGCCTTCGGGCGACGGTGGCCGGGCTCTTCGGGGTCTCCTACGGTACGGCGGGAACGGGCGGGAACGGGAACGCCGGTGTTTCGCCGGCGTGACACTCGCCCCTGCCGGCCGGTGGGGCGGTCCGCGACGGCCGTCCCCCGGTGCCCGGCCGGGTGCCGGTCAGCCGGCCGGCGGGGTGGTCGGCAGCCCCGCCGAGGTGGCCGCCGTGCGCAGCACTTCCCGCAGCATGGCGGGGGTGAGCCGGCCGGTGAAGGTGTTGCGCTGGCTGACGTGGAAGCAGCCGTGGAGCGCGAGGGAGCCGTCGCCCGGCACGCCCGCGCCGCCGCCGAGGTCCTCCCGGCTGCCGGGGGGCTCGCCGCCGTCGGCCCGGTGCAGTCGGACGTGGGCGCCGTGGGCGAAGGGCGGGCGGGGGCGGGGTACCGTCCAGCCGGCCGCGGTGAAGGCGGGCAGTGCGGCCTGCCAGCCGAAGGCACCCAGCACCACCACGGCGCGCAGCGAGGGCCGGAGCAGGGTCAGCTCGCGTACCAGCCAGGGCCGGCAGGTGTCCCGCTCCCCCGGGGTCGGCTTGTTGGCGGGCGGGGCGCAGTGGACCGGCGAGGTGATCCGTACGCCGTACAGCTCCAGCCCGTCCCCGATCCGTTCCGCCCTCGCCTGCGAGGCGAGGCCGACCTCGTGCAGGGCCGCGTAGAGCACGTCCCCGGAGCGGTCACCGGTGAACATCCGTCCGGTGCGGTTCCCGCCGTGGGCCGCCGGGGCGAGCCCGAGGATCAGCAGCGAGGCGTCGGGCGGCCCGAAGCCCGGCACCGGCCGTCCCCAGTAGGTCCAGTCGGCGAACGCGGCCCGCCGGGTGCGGGCCACCTCCTCCCGCCAGGCGACCAGCCGCGGGCACGCCCGGCAGCCGGCGATCCGCTCGTCCAGTTCCTCCAGCGCGCTGCCGTCCATGTCTCCACCGTAGAGGCCGCGCCCGGCCGCCGTGCCACCGCGCCCCACCGCCGGGTTCAGGCCGGGAGCACCGCCTCGCCGACGGGGAACGTCACCCCGGTGAGCTCCTCGGAGACGGCCCACAGGCGCCGCTGCACGGCCTCCTCGTGCGACTCGGGGCTGGACTCGACGCGCCTGGGGTGCCCGCGGGTCTCGCCGCGGTTGCCGGGGCCGTAGTACTCGCCGCCGCGCACCGCCGGATCCGTCGCGGCCCGCAGGGTGGGCAGGGCCCCCATCGCCGACTTCTGGATGAGCACCGGCGCGAGCAGGTTGACGGGGACGCGGAGCACGGCGGGCGCGTTGCGCATCAGGTCGGTGTTGGACACTCCCGGGTGGGCGGCCACCGCGCTCGTGGTGCCACGTGCCGCGAGACGGCGGTTCAGTTCGTACGTGAACATGAGGTTGGCGAGCTTGGCCTGGCCGTAGGCACCGACGCGGCTGTAGGAACGCTCCCACTGCAGGTCGTCGAAGTGGATGGCGGCCTTGATGCGGTGGCCGGTGCTGCTGACCGTGACGACGCGGGAGCCCGGGACGGGCAGGAGCCGGTCCAGCAGCAGGCCGGTGAGGGCGAAGTGGCCGAGGTGGTTCGTCGCGAACTGCAGCTCGAAGCCGTCGACGGTGGTCTCCCGCGGGGTGTACATCACGCCCGCGTTGTTGATCAGCAGATCGATGCGGGGGTGGGCGGCGCGCAACTCGGCCGCCGCGGACCGGATCGAGTCCAGGGAGGTCAGGTCGAGGACCTGGACGTCGACGCGGCCGTCGATGCGGTCGGCGGCCTGCCTCCCCTTCTCGATGTTGCGGACGGCCAGGACCACGTGCGCCCCGCGGGCGGCGAGCGCCCGGGCGGTCTCGAAGCCCAGTCCGGTGTTGGCGCCGGTGACGATCGCCACCCGGCCGTGCTGGTCGGGGATGTGCCGCTCAGTCCATTTGTCGCTCATGACCCACTCCTAAAGAACCATCGGTCTGTTATTGGAACAGTAAGAGACCGGTGGTCTGATGTCAAGAGACCGGCGGTCTGTAAGTTAGGCTGGGCGTCGTGACTTTCCAGCGGGCGCGAAACGAGGAGCAGCGGGAGATCCGCCGCAGGGCGATCCTCGACACGGTGGCGGCGATGCTCGAGGAGATGCCCGTCGCCGAGGTGAGCCTCAACGAGATCAGCCGCCGGGTGGGCCTGGCCAAGTCGAACGTCCTGCGGTACTTCGAGTCCCGCGAGGCGGTACTGCTCGAACTGCTGGACTCCTTCCTGGAGAGCTGGATCGCCGAGCTGACGGAGGAGCTGGCCGCGGGCGTCGAGGCGGACGCGCCGCTTCAGACCCGGGCGCGCGGGACGGCGGAGATCCTCAGCCGGACACTGGCGAACCGCGTGGTGCTGTGCGACCTCTTCGGCGCACAGGGCGGCGTCCTCGAACGCAATGTCTCCGTCGAGGTCGTCAAGCGGCACAAGCGCGCCTCCCTCGCGAAGCTGTCGGACATGTCCGAGCTGCTCCGCCGCCATGTGCCCGAACTCGGCGACCAGGCGCCGATGTTCTGTCTGATGGGCCTGGCCTCGGCGGGCGCCCTGTCGACCTATGTCCCGCCCCCGGCGAGCCTCCTCACCGCCTACGCGGAGGAGCCCGCCCTCGGCGTCCTCAATCTGGAACTGCGGGAGGCCCTGAAGATCTCCTTCACCTCCTCGCTGCTGGGCATGCTGCCCCGCACCTGAACCCACGCGCCCACCGGCCACCGGCCCTCGGGCGTCGACCGTCGGGCGTCGGGCGTCGGGCGTCGGGCGGCACCTGTCGGTTGTCGGCGTGCCGGGTTCTCTCTCCCGGCGAGCGAGAACCCGTGGTCGTGGAACGTCTTCCCACCGAGTTCATTAAGGTCGGGGCATGGCTTCTGAGGGCAGAGACGGAGACACCGGCGCCGCACCCGGCGCCGGGACCCACCCCGATGCCGTGGCCGCCGCCGTGGCGGCGCGGCCCGCCGGGGGCGAGAGCGTGCGCATCGACAGCTGGATCTGGTCCGTGCGCCTGGTCAAGACCCGCTCGATGGGCGCCACCGCCTGCCGGGGCGGTCACGTCCGTGTCAACGGCGAGCGCGTCAAGCCCGCGTACGCCGTGCGCGTCGGCGACGAGGTGCGGCTGCGGCAGGCCGGCGGACGCGAGCGGATCGTCCTGGTGAAGCGTCTGATCCGCAAGCGGGTCGGCGCCCCCGTCGCGGCCGAGTGCTACGTCGACAACAGCCCGCCTCCGCCGCCGCGCGAGGCGGTCGCGCCGATCGCGGTCCGTGACCGGGGCGCGGGCAGGCCCACCAAGCGCGACCGCCGCGAACTGGACCGGCTGCGGGGCCTGGCCGCGGGGGACGCCGAGCCGGACCGCCCCTGAGGCTCGCGGGGGTCTGCTCCCCGGTACGGACGGCACCGCGACGGGGGGTCCGGGTCCGGTCCTCGGGTCCCCTACACCGGCACCGCCCGTACCCAGGTCCCGTCCTGTGTCAGACAGCGGTCCACGCGTAGTCCGGCCTCGGCGAGCGCCTCCTCGAACCGCTCCTCGGTCAGGGGCCGCGACAGGAAGGTCTGTGTCCAGGTCGCGTCCGGGAACTCGTACTCCGCGCGCACCTCGTTCACGCCGTCACCGACCGGCTCCGCCGCGCGTATGCGCACGGTGAAGCCGCCCGGGTCCACCCGTTCCCTCGGCAGGTCGGTGTGGTAGCCCTCGCCCTCCCGCTGGATCAGTACGCATCCCTCTGCCGCCACGTGCCGCGCGCAGGTGCGCAGCAGGCCGCGCCGCACCTCCTCGTCCCCCGCGTGGACGAGGAAGGAGGCGAGCAGCACCACGTCGAAGCTCTCGTCGAGCCGGAGGTCCTCGATCGGGCGGCGTATCGTGCGGGCCCCGCGGACCCGCTCCAGCATCTCCGCGGACTCGTCCACCGCCGTGACCCGGAAGCCCCGCTCCAGCAGGGGGTGGGTCATCCGCCCCGCCCCGCAGCCCAGTTCCAGGATCCGCGCCCCGGCCGGTACCGCGGCGGCGATGATGTCCGGTTCCTCCCCCACGGGCAGCCGGCTGTACAGCTCGACCGCGCAGCCGTCCGGGGTGATCGCTCCCGGCCCCGTCCCCGCGTACCCCGCTCGCATCTGTGTCCTCAAAGCCCTCATGCCCCGAAAACGGACGGGCGGAGGGCCCCGGTTCCCCGGCGCCCGTCACTCGTGGGAGTGAACGTTCGACGGGGGAACCCGATAGCGGGGCGCGACAATGGGAAGGGGTGAGGCCGATGCGTACGGGCAGTGAACCGACGACGGCCCGCAGTCCGCTGCGGATGCGTTTCTGGCTGAGTGTCTGGGGCGAGGTCTGGACGATCGGCGGCACGGTCGCGCTCGTGCTGGCGGGCCGGCCGGGCTGGGCGGCCGTCTGTGCCGCGCTGTGGCTGATCGTGACCGTCGACCTGATCGTGGTGGTGCGGCACATCCGGCAGGGTCCGCACTGGCAGCCGGGCCGCGACGTGCCGCCCTACCGGCCGCCGGAGGGGCGTCCCTGAAGCGGCCTCCCCGAAGCCGCGGCCCCGATCCCGGGCCCGGGTCACACCTCGAAGCGGGCCGCCTGCAGATAGCGCGGGTTGGGGTCGAGGGCCGCCGCGAGGCGGAAGTGCCGCTTGGCCGGCTCGGGGCGCGCCTGCCGCTCGTAGGTGCGGGCGAGCGCGAAGTGGGCGTAGGCGTTGTCCGGTTCGCGTTCGAGGACGAGGCTGAACTCCAGCTCGGCGGGGCGGAGCTGGGCGGCGGCGAAGAAGGCGCGGGCGCGCAGCAGCCGGGCCGCGGTGTTCTCGGGATGCGCGTCGATGAGGCCGTCGAGCAGCTTGACCGCGCCGCGCGGGTCGCGCGCGGCGAGCAGTTGCTCGGCCGCGCGGAAGTCGATCACGTCCGTCTCGGGAGTCCGGCCACGGGAACCGCTGGTCTGGGGCACGACGAAGTCCTTCCCTCACTCGGGGGCGTCAACGCCCCCCTCGGGGCGGCTATTCCGTGGCCCGTGCACCCGGTGGTGCCGTCCGCCGCGCGCGCCGGACGAGGTCGTCCCACAGCTCCCGCACCCGCCGCTCCAGTTCGGGCAGGGGGACGTCGTTGTCGATGACGACGTCCGCGACCGCGCGCCGCTCCTCGCGGGAGGCCTGGGCGGCCATGCGGGCGCGGGCGTCCTCCTCGCTCATGCCGCGCAGCCGGACCAGCCGGTCGAGCTGGGTCGCGGGGTCCACGTCGACGACCACGACGAGGTCGTACAGGGACGCGAGGCCGTTCTCGGTGAGCAGCGGCACGTCATGGACGACGACGGCGTCCTCGGCCGCGGCGGACTGCAGTTCCCGGGAGCGGGCCCCGACCAGGGGGTGCACGATCGAGTTGAGTACGGCGAGCCGGTCGGGATCGGCGAAGACGACCGCTCCGAGGCGGGGGCGGTCCAGGCTGCCGTCCTCGGTGAGGATCTCCTCGCCGAAGGCCTCCACGACCGCCGCGAGCCCGGGCGTGCCCGGCGCCACGACCTCGCGCGCGATACGGTCCGCGTCGATCAGTACGGCGCCGCACGCGACGAGCAGTCGGGACACCTCGCTCTTGCCGGCGCCGATTCCGCCGGTCAGGCCCACGGACAGCATGACCGCGCCTTCACCTCACCCACTCCCGCACCGGCGGGGACCACATGCCGAATCCGATGGACACCGCGGGTCGAGCCCACCGGATCGTCCACGCCACGGCGGGGTACGGGCAGGTCACGGCCTTCCGCAGACTATCGGATCACTTTCGGGGCCGACCGTCTCCCCCAGCCGTCCGCCCCGCCTCGACCGTCTCCCGCGCTCTCAGCCGTCCCCCTCGCGCTCCGCCAGGAAGCGCTCGAACTCCTGCCCGATCTCGTCCGCCGACGGGATGTCCACCGGCTCGGCCAGCATGTTGCCCCGCGTCTCGGCACCGGCCGCGGCGTCGTACTGGTGCTCGAGCCCCTGGACCAGGGCGACCAGTTCCTCGTCGCCCTCCTGGATCTGCCGGTCGATCTCCGTCTGGGTCCGGTGGGCGTCGGTGCGCAGGGAGTGCGCGACGCCCGGCAGAACCAGTCCGGTCGCGGCGGTGACGGCCTCCAGGACCGTCAGCGCGGCGTCCGGGTACGGGGAGCGGGCGATGTAGTGCGGGACGTGCGCGGCGACACCCAGGACGTCGTGTCCGGCCTGCGCCAGGCGGTACTCGACGAGCGCCTCGGCGCTGCCGGGCACCTGCGCCTCCTCGAAGGGGCTGCGGTGGCCCGGCACCAGGTCGATGCGGTTGCCGTGCGGGGTGAGGCCCACCGGGCGGGTGTGCGGGACGCCCATCGGGATGCCGTGGAAGTTCACGGACAGCCGGACTCCGAGCCGCTCCACGATCTGCCCCACCGCCGCGGCGAAGCGCTCCCACTCCACGTCCGGCTCGGGGCCTGACAGGAGCAGGAAGGGGGCTCCGGTGGCGTCCTGGACGAGCCGCACGTCGATCGTGGGCTCGTCGTAGTCGGTCCAGGTGCTGCGCTTGAAGGTCAGCAGCGGCCGGCGGGCGCGGTAGTCGACGAGCCGGTCGTGGTCGAAGCGGGCGACGACCTGGTGGGGCAGCGAGTCGAGCAGCCGGTCGACGATCTGGTCGCCGGTCTCGCCGGCGTCGATGTAGCCGTCGAAGTGGTAGAGCATGACAAGTCCGGCCGACTCCTGCGCGAGCGCCATGTCGACGACGGCCAGGCCCTTGGGCTCCCATGCGTACAAACTCTGCGGATCAAGCACTGTGACCGCTCCTCCTCGTGTCCATCCTGAGACAACGTGGCACGGGACACGGGCATTCCCGGACTCCCGGGACGGGTCCGGAGATCGGACGGCCCGTCAGAGGGCGGACGGGAAGCGTCGACGGGCGGCGCGGCCTCCGCCGGGCAACGCGGAAGGCCCGCACCCCGGGGGGTGCGGGCCTTCCGTTCTGCTCGGTGCTCCGGTCTCAGCGACGGGCGCTCAGGCCGGGAGCCGGCGCGTGGCCGCGGTTCAGCTCTGGCCGCCGGCCAGCTTCTCCCGCAGCGCGGCGAGCGCCTCGTCCGAGGCGAGCGCACCGGAGTTGTCGCCACCCTCGGAGGAGTACGAGCCGCCGCCACCGCCGGACGCGACCGGGGCAGCGGTCTCGACGCCCTCGGCAGCGGCCTTCTCGTCCGCCTCGCGGGACTTGATGACCTGCGCCTGGTGCTGCTCGAAGCGGGACTGCGCCTCGGCGTACTGGGTCTCCCACACCTCGCGCTGGGTCTCGTAACCCTCGAGCCAGTCGTTGGTCTCGGGGTCGAAGCCCTCGGGGTAGATGTAGTTGCCCTGGTCGTCGTAGGACGCGGCCATGCCGTACAGGGTCGGGTCGAACTCGACGGCCGACGGGTCGGCGCCGAAGGCCTCGTTGGCCTGCTTCAGCGAGAGGCTGATGCGGCGGCGCTCGAGGTCGATGTCGATGACCTTGACGAAGATCTCGTCGTTGACCTGGACGACCTGCTCCGGGATCTCCACGTGGCGCTCGGCCAGCTCGGAGATGTGGACCAGACCCTCGATGCCCTCGTCCACGCGGACGAACGCACCGAACGGAACCAGCTTCGTGACCTTGCCGGGCACGACCTGGCCGATCTGGTGCGTGCGGGCGAACTGCTGCCACGGGTCTTCCTGGGTCGCCTTCAGCGACAGGGAGACGCGCTCGCGGTCCATGTCGACGTCCAGGACCTCGACCGTGACCTCCTGGCCGACCTCGACGACCTCGGAGGGGTGGTCGATGTGCTTCCAGGACAGCTCGGAGACGTGCACCAGGCCGTCGACGCCACCCAGGTCCACGAAGGCACCGAAGTTGACGATCGAGGAGACGACGCCGGAACGGACCTGACCCTTCTGCAGGGTCGTGAGGAACGTCTGGCGGACCTCGGACTGGGTCTGCTCCAGCCAGGCACGGCGGGACAGGACCACGTTGTTGCGGTTCTTGTCCAGCTCGATGATCTTGGCCTCGAGCTCCTTGCCCACGTAGGGCTGGAGGTCGCGGACACGACGCATCTCGACGAGGGAGGCCGGCAGGAAGCCACGGAGGCCGATGTCGAGGATGAGACCACCCTTGACGACCTCGATGACGGTACCGGTGACGATGCCGTCCTCTTCCTTGATCTTCTCGATCGTGCCCCAGGCCCGCTCGTACTGGGCGCGCTTCTTCGAGAGGATCAGGCGGCCTTCCTTGTCCTCCTTCTGGAGAACAAGGGCTTCGATCTCGTCACCGACGGCGACGACCTCGTTGGGGTCGACGTCGTGCTTGATCGAGAGCTCGCGGCTCGGGATGACACCTTCGGTCTTGTAACCGATGTCGAGCAGGACCTCGTCCCGGTCGACCTTCACGATGACGCCGTCGACGATGTCGCCGTCGTTGAAGTACTTGATCGTCTCGTCGATCGCGGCGAGGAAGGCTTCCTCGTTACCGATGTCGTTGACCGCAACCTGCGGGGTGGTGGCGGTGGTCTCGGTGCTGCTCGTCATGTGGGAAAGGGCTCCGGTACGGACATTGAAGTCGTAGGTACTGCTTACGCCGGGAGCCCGTTTCGCTCTGCAGAAGCCGGACAGCCAAGGAAGCGCCCCGCGACAACGCGTGGCACCTCGAGAACCGAGGGGACATACAACAGATGCGAGCGCGACCTGCTACGTCTGAGGTGCGCAGGCCCGCAGCGCAACTTGTAGCATACGGGGGCAGCCGGGCAGGGTCAATGCGCGAAGGCGCACACCCGGGGCGCATCACCGCATTCCCGGCACAATTGCCGTCCTGGGAGGCCACGCGGCATCGGCGGGCACCCCTCACGGGCACCGCCGGGACGGCGACGCCGAGATGTGACGGAAGAGTACGACGAGGGAGCCGATCATCCAAGAGTCCGAACCGCTCGAACCCGAGGCCACGCGGCGTGTCGCGGGGGTGACGGAGAGCTCCCGCGCCAACCGTGGCTGGTGGGACCGCAACGCCGACGAGTACCAGGTCGAGCACGGCACGTTCCTCGGCGACGCCCGCTTCGTCTGGTGCCCCGAGGGGCTCGACGAGATCGAGGCCGAGCTGCTCGGCCCGGCGGAGGAACTGGCCGGCCGCGACGTCCTGGAGATCGGCGCCGGCGCGGCCCAGTGCTCGCGCTGGCTGGCCGCGCAGGGCGCCCGCCCGGTCGCCCTCGACCTCTCCCACCGCCAGCTCCAGCACGCGCTGCGCATCGGCGGCGCGTTCCCGCTGGTGTGCGCCGACGCCGCCGTGCTGCCCTTCGCCGACGCCTCCTTCGACCTGGCGTGCTCGGCGTACGGGGCGCTGCCCTTCGTCGCCGACCCGCGGCTCGTGCTGCGCGAGGTGCGCCGGGTGCTGCGGCCCGGCGGCCGTTTCGTGTTCTCGGTGACGCACCCGGTCCGCTGGGCCTTCCCCGACGAGCCCGGGCCCGAGGGGCTGACCGTGTCCGCCTCCTACTTCGACCGCACGCCCTACGTGGAGCAGGACGAGAGCGGACGCGCGGTCTACGTCGAGCACCACAGGACCCTCGGCGACCGCGTCCGGGACGTGGTGACCTCGGGCTTCCGGCTGGTGGACCTGGTGGAGCCCGAGTGGCCGTCCTGGAACACCTCCGAGTGGGGCGGCTGGTCCCCGTTGCGGGGCGCCCTGCTCCCCGGTACGGCCATCTTCGTGTGCGAGCGGGACTGAGCACGGGCCCCGGACCGGGCCCCCTCGGGGCCGTACGACACTGAGGGCGTGATTCGTGACGACGCCCTGGAGGCGCTGCCCGTCCGCGCGGCGCTGCCCGCCCTGAACCACGCCCTGGCGGATGACGGCGCCGCCGTGCTGGTGGCGCCGCCCGGCACCGGCAAGACCACCCTGGTGCCGCTGGTCCTGGCGGGGCTGGTGGGCGGGGGCCCGGCGCGCCGGGTGCTGGTGGCCGAGCCGCGGCGGATCGCGGCGCGGGCGGCGGCGCGGCGGATGGCGTGGCTGCTCGGGCAGGACGTGGGCGAGGACATCGGGTTCACCGTGCGCGGGGAGCGCGTGGTCGGGCGCCGGGCGCGCGTGGAGGTCGTCACCACCGGTGTGCTGCTCCAGCGCCTCCAGCGCGACCAGGAACTGCCCGGGGTGGACGTCGTCGTGCTCGACGAGTGCCACGAGCGGCATCTGGACGCCGACACGGCCGCCGCCTTCCTGCTGGACGTGCGCGGGACGCTGCGCCCGGAGCTGCGGCTGCTCGCGGCCTCGGCGACGACCGACGCGCAGGGGTGGGCGCGGCTGCTGGGCGGGGCCCCGGTGGTCGAGGCCGAGGGGGTGTCCCATCCGGTGGAGGTGGTCTGGGCGCCGCCCGCCCGGCCCGTGCGTCCGCCGCACGGCATGCGGGTGGACCCGGCGCTGCTCGCCCACACGGCCTCGGTGGTGCGGCGGGCGCTGGCCGAGCGGCCGGGCGACGTCCTCTGCTTCCTGCCGGGCCTCGGGGAGATCGCCCGGGTGGCGGGGCTGCTGGGGGACCTGGGCGCGGTGGACGTGCTCCAGGTGCACGGGCGGGCGCCCGCGGCCGTGCAGGACGCGGTGCTGTCCCCCGGTGCGCGGCGCCGGGTGGTGCTCGCGACCTCGGTGGCCGAGTCCTCGCTGACGGTGCCCGGGGTGCGGGTGGTCGTGGACGCGGGGCTGGCGCGGGAGCCGCGCGTCGACCACGCGCGCGGGCTGAGCGGTCTGACGACCGTGCGGTCCTCCCGGGCGGCCGGACGGCAGCGGGCCGGACGGGCCGGGCGGGAGGCCCCGGGGGTCGTCTACCGGTGCTGGGCGGAGGCGGAGGACGTCCGGCTGCCGCCCTTCCCCGCCCCGGAGATCAAGGTGGCCGACCTGACCGCGTTCGCGCTCCAGGCGGCCTGCTGGGGCGATCCCGAGGCCTCCGGTCTGGCCCTGCTGGACCCGCCGCCGGGCGGGGCGATGGCGGCGGCCCGCCAGGTCCTGACCGCCGTCGGGGCGGTGGACCCCCGCGGGCGGGCCACCCGCCGGGGCACGCGGCTGGTGCGGGGCGGCCTGCATCCCCGGCTGGGCCGGGCCCTGCTGGACACCTCGGGCGCCGCGGCCGAGGTGGTGGCCCTGCTGTCCGAGGAGGTCCCGCGGAGCTACGGCGACGACCTGTCGGCTGCACTGCGCACCGCCCGCCGCGGGGGCGACGCCTACGCGGCCCGGTGGCGCGCCGAGGTCCGCCGGCTGCGGGCGGTCGCCGCGGAGCGCGGGGGCCGGAACGGGACCGGCGGGGTCCCGGAGGACGACGGGGCCCGGGGTGACGGGCTCGTGGGCCGGGCCGTGGCGCTCGCGTTTCCCGAGCGGGTGGCCCGGCTGGAGGGCGGGTCGTATCTCATGGCCTCGGGGACGCGGGCCGAGCTGGGTGAGGGCTCGGCCCTGCGGGGGACGCCGTGGATCGTCGTGGCCGTCGCCGACCGCCCGGCGGGCAGTGGGCACGCGCGGGTGCGGCTGGCCGCCCCCGTCGAAGAGGACGTGGCCCGGGAGGCGGCCGCGGCCCTGCGGACGGAAGAGGAGGAGGTCCGCTGGGCCGAGGGGGACGTCCTGGCGCAGCGGGTCGAGCGGCTCGGCGCGATCGGGCTGACGGTGCGTCCGCTGAAGGACCCGCCGCCCGGTCTCGTCCGCGAGGCGCTCCTGGAGGGGCTGCGGCGGGAGGGGCTCGGGCTGCTGCGGTGGTCGCCGGAGGCTGTGGCGCTGCGGCAGCGGCTGGCGTTCCTGCGGCTGCGGCGCGGCGAGCCCTGGCCGGACGTGTCGGACGGGGCGCTGCACGCGCACGTGGCGCAGTGGCTGGAGCCGGAACTGGGCCGGGCCCGGCGGCGGGCGGACCTGGCCCGGATCGACGCGGGGCAGGCGCTGGCCCGGCTGCTGCCGTGGGCCTCGGGCGAGGCGGCCCGGCTGGACGAGCTGGCCCCGGAGCGGATCACCGTGCCGAGCGGGTCGAGGATCCGCGTCGACTACGGCGATCCCGAGCGGCCGGTGCTCGCCGTGAAGCTGCAGGAGATGTTCGGTCTGGACAGCTCGCCGGTGCTCGCCGGGGTGCCGGTGCTGGTGCACCTGCTCTCCCCCGCCGGGCGCCCCGCCGCCGTCACCGCCGACCTCGCCTCGTTCTGGCGGGAGGGCTACCGGGCCGTGCGGGCGGAGCTGCGCGGCCGGTACCCGAGGCACCCGTGGCCCGAGGACCCGGCGGCCGCGGAGCCGACCCGGCACACCAAGGCCCGGCCGCGCCGTTGAGGCGCCGGCCGGGCCGGTGGGGCGAGCTCCCCCGGATGCCTACGAGGCCGCCTCGGCGACCTTCAGTTCGAGGGTGACGGTGGCGCCGCCCGCCGTGGTGACGCGGAGGAGGAACGTGCCGGTGGTGTCGTCCGCGTACAGCTTCGGCAGCTTGAGCACGCCCTTCGCGTCGGTGGTCAGCGCGAGGGTGCGCACCTTCTTGTCGGACTTCCCGGAGGTGCCGGAGGGCTGGTCGGCCTCGTCGGCGGGGTCCTTGAAGTAGGGGCCCTTGTCGTTCTCCGCCGGATCCTCCGCCGAGGTGAGGAGTGTGGCGGTGACGGCGACCTTGCCGGGCGCGGCGCCCTTGAAGGTGGCCTTGAGTTCGATCGGCTCGGCGAACTCGCCGCCGGGGGTGCAGGTCAGGGGCGCGTCGCCGACGCGGGTGAGGGCGTCGGCGGTCCGTTCGGTGACGGTCGCGGTGTGTTCGAGGGCGGCCACGGTGCGGCCGACGACCAGGGCGCGGACGGTGAAGGTGCCGGTCTTCTCGCCGGCCACGAGGGCGGGCGCGGTGGCGGTGCCGGTGCCGCCGGTGACGACGGTGGCGGTCTTCTCCCCGCCGGTGAAGGTGGCGTCGGTGTCGCCGGTGATGACGAAGCGGACCCGGACCTTGGCCACGGCGGTGCCCGCCTTGGTCTCCGGGCGGACCACGATCTTCTCGTCGAAGGTGTCGCCCGCCCTGGCGGTCAGCCTGCCGGTGCCGGCGTCGTCGAGGTGGTCGACGGTGTCGGTCGGCGTGGGGGCCGGGCTCGTCGGGGTCGTGCCGGGCTTCGTCGGCTCGGTGGAGGGCTTGCCGCCGTGGTGTGAGCCGGAACCCGAGCCGGTGTGGCCGGGCTTGGGGGTGTGGTGCGTCGACGGCCTCGTGGTGGACGGCGGGGTGGAGCCGGGGGTCCGGCCCGGGCCGGTGCTCTCGTCGCTGCGGTGGCGGGGCAGGGTGCCCGTGCCGTCCGGCACCGAGTGGGTGCCCTTGCGGTAGTACTCCAGCCACGACAGGACGGTGTTGAGGTAGTCCTGGGAGTGGTTGTAGCTGAGGATCGCCGCGTCGAGGTTGGCCTGGACGGACAGGTCGCGGTCGGCGCGGCACAGGTAGTGGCCGGCGGCGAGGGCGGCGTCGTAGACGTTGTTGGGGTCCTTGACGCCGTCGTCGTTGCCGTCGCGGCCGGCCCAGGCCCAGGTCGAGGGGATGAACTGCATGGGGCCGACGGCACGGTCGTAGGTCTTGTCGCCGTCGTAGGCACCGTGGTCGGTGTCGGAGATGTGGGCGAAGCCGCTGCCGTTGAGGACGGGGCCGAGGATCTTGGAGTAGGTCGTGCCCTGGGCGTCGACGCGGCCGCCGCGGGCCTGCCCGGACTCCACGTGGCCGATGGCGGCCAGGAGTTCCCAGGGCAGGTTGCAGCCGGGCTTGGACTCGCGGAGTTCGGCCTCGGCCTTCTTGTAGGCGTCGAGGACCGTGGCGGGGATGCCGGAGTCGTCGCCGGAGCCGGTGCCCGCGGAGCCCTTGGCGTCGCCGGGGGCCGGGGTGGGGCTGTTGAGCGGGGGCAGGTCGGTGTAGTAGTGGCCGTCGCCGCTCGCGGTGCTGTCGCCGCCCGGGTCGGGGGCGTCCTGGGCGGATCCGGCGGTCCGTCTGCCGTGGTCGTCCGCGGTCACTCCGGGGGCCTGGGACGCGGACAGTGCCGCGACTGCTGCCGCTGCGAGGGCGGTGGTTGCCGCTCCCTTGCGGAGCCTGCTGCCGAAATGCGCCGCCATAGAGTGCGCCCCTCCCGTGGACGACCGTCCGTGTGCTCGGTACCGGTTCTCCGACCGTGCCTGCGGGCACCGTGCCGCAGGTGACCCTACGGCAACCCGCTGCCACTGGGCACCCGTTGGGGCGCGGTCTTCACCGGTTGGCCATGTGCGCGCCGCCTGCCGCGTGCGCGTCACTCTTACTTGACGGTCGTGATCGCCGGACGGTTGTGGTGCGGGGGCGGGTTTTTCCCCGGACGGGCGGACGGGGTGGCGAACGACGCGGCTCCGCGCCCCCTTTCGCGGGGCGCGGAGCCGTGTGTCCCGCGAGTGGTGTCAGTGGGCCGCCGATTCCCAGTCCCGGCCCACGCCCACCGAGACGTCCAGGGGGGCCTTGAGGTGGACCGCCGTGGTCATCTCCCGGCGGAGCAGGGCCTCCACCCGCTCCCGTTCGCCGGGGGCGATCTCCAGGACGATCTCGTCGTGGACCTGGAGCAGCATGCGGGAGGCCAGACCGGCCGCCCGCAGCGCCTCGCCGACCCTCAGCATGGCGATCTTGACGATGTCGGCGGCCGTGCCCTGGATCGGGGCGTTCAGGGCCATGCGCTCGGCGGCCTCGCGGCGCTGGCGGTTGTCGCTGTTGAGGTCGGGCAGGTAGCGGCGGCGGCCGAACAGCGTCGCCGTGTAGCCCGTCGCCCGGGCCTCTTCGACCACGCGGCGCAGATAGTCCCGTACGCCGCCGAAGCGCTCGAAGTAGGCCTCCATCAGCGTGCGGGCCTCGGCGGCCTCGATGCCCAGCTGCTGGGAGAGGCCGAAGGCCGAGAGCCCGTACGCCAGGCCGTAGGACATCGCCTTGATCTTGCGGCGCATCTCCGCGTCCACCGCTGAGCGCTCCACGCCGAAGACCTGGGAGGCGGCGGTGGTGTGCAGGTCCTCGCCGGAGGTGAAGGCCTCGATGAGACCGGCGTCCTCGGAGAGGTGGGCCATCACCCGCAGCTCGATCTGGCTGTAGTCGGCCGTCATCAGGGACTCGTAGCCCTCGCCGACGACGAAGCCGCGGCGGATGGCGCGGCCCTCGTCGGTACGGACCGGGATGTTCTGCAGGTTGGGGTCGGTGGAGGAGAGCCGGCCGGTGGCGGCGACGGTCTGGTTGAAGGTGGTGTGGATGCGGCCGTCGGCGGCGATCGTCTTGATCAGGCCCTCGACGGTGACGCGGAGCTTGGCCTGCTCACGGTGCCGGAGCATGATCACCGGGAGTTCGTTCTCCGTCTGGGCGGCCAGCCAGGCCAGCGCGTCGGCGTCCGTGGTGTAGCCGGTCTTGGTCTTCTTCGTCTTCGGCAGGCCCAGTTCGCCGAAGAGGACCTCCTGGAGCTGCTTGGGCGAGCCGAGGTTGAACTCGTGGCCCGCCGCCGCGTGCGCCTCCCGCACGGCCTGCTGGACGGCGCCCGCGAACATCTGCTCCATGGACTCCAGATGGGCGCGGTCGGCGGCGATGCCGTGCCGCTCCATGCGGGCGAGGAGGGCGGAGGTCGGCAGTTCCATGTCGCCCAGCAGGTCGGCCGCGCCGACCTCCTTCAGCCGGCCGGTGAAGGCCTCGCCGAGGTCGAGGATGGCGCGGGCCTGCACCATCAGCGCGTCGGCCTCGGCCTCCTCGTCGGCGCCGAAGGCGAGCTGGCCGTCCGCGGCGGCCGGCGGCGCGAGTTCCCGGCCGAGGTACTCCAGGGTCAGCGCGTCCAGGTCGAAGGAGCGGCGGCCGGGCTTGACCAGGTAGGCGGCCAGGGCGGTGTCCATCGTGACGCCCTCGATCGTCCAGCCGTGCTCGGCGAAGACGCGCATCGCGCCCTTGGCGTTGTGCAGCACCTTGGGGCGGGCGGGGTCGGCGAGCCAGGCGGCGAACGCCCGCTCGTCCTCCTCGTCGACCTCCGTCGGGTCGAACCAGGCGGCGGGCCCGGCAGCCGTGGCCAGGGCGACCTCGGCGACGGAGCCGGTGCCGAGGGCCCAGGTGTCGACGGTGGCCAGGCCGAGCGGAACCGTGCCGTGCTCGGCGAGCCAGGGCTTCAGCGCGCCCGCGCCCAGCACCGCGCCGTCCACCGCGACACCGGCGGCGACGGGGGCGGCCTCGACCTCCTCCGCGCCCGGGTCGACGGCGAAGAGCCGCTCCCGCAGGGAGGGGTTGCGGATCTCCAGACTGTCCAGGAGCAGCGTGACGGCCTTGCGGTCGTAGGCGACGCGCTCCAGGTCGGCGACCGTGCGGTCCAGCTCGACCTGCCGCTCCAGCTCGGTGAGCCGGCGGTTGAGCTTGACCGACTCCAGGTGCTCGCGCAGGTTCTGCCCCGCCTTGCCCTTGACCTCCTCGACCCGCTCGACCAGTTCGGCGAAGGAACCGAACTGGTTGATCCACTTGGCGGCCGTCTTCTCGCCGACGCCGGGGATGCCGGGCAGGTTGTCCGAGGGGTCCCCGCGCAGGGCCGCGAAGTCGGGGTACTGGGAGGGCGTCAGCCCGTACTTCTCGAGGACCTTCTCCGGGGTGAACCGGGTCAGCTCGGAGACGCCCTTGGTGGGGTACAGCACCGTGACGTGCTCGCTGACGAGCTGGAAGGAATCGCGGTCGCCGGTGACGATCAGGACGTCGAAGCCCGCGGCCTCGGCCTGCGTGGCGAGGGTGGCGATGATGTCGTCCGCCTCGAAGCCCTCGACGGCGAAGCGGTCCGCGTGCATCGCGTCCAGCAGTTCGCCGATGAGCTGGACCTGGCCCTTGAACTCGTCGGGCGTCTTGGAGCGGTTCGCCTTGTACTCGGTGAACTCCTCCGAGCGCCAGGTCTTGCGGGAGACGTCGAACGCCACCGCGAAGTGCGTGGGCGCCTCGTCGCGCAGCGTGTTCGCCAGCATCGACGCGAAGCCGTAGATCGCGTTCGTCGGCTGGCCCGTCGCGGTGGTGAAGTTCTCCGCGGGCAGCGCGAAGAACGCGCGATAGGCCAGCGAGTGCCCGTCCATGAGCATCAGCCGTGGGCGGTCGCCGGAGGTCGTGTCGGTCTTCTTCGCTGCTGTCTCTGCCACGTCCCCGATCCTGCCACGCCCCACCGACAGCCCGGCCCCGCGCCGCCCCGGCCCGGCCGCTCCCGCCGCCGGCCCGGAGGCCGTACCAGCCACGTCCCGCCCCGCCGCCGCCCCACCGCCGCCCCGCCCCGGCCGGTCCCGGCCGCGGAACACGCGTGCGAGGATCGGAGAGGCAGTTCACACCCAGGGCGCAAGGGAGAGCGTGCGATGGCGACGAAGCCGCCGAAGGCAGATCCGGTGCAGGACGCCCCCAGGGTCGCCGGCGCCCAGCATGTGGCGGCCGGTCTCCCGGCCGTCCGGCACAGCCTCGTCATGGCCCAGCAGCAGATGGGAGTGCGGCGCACCGCGCTGACCCTGCTGCGCGTCAACCAGAAGGACGGGTTCGACTGCCCCGGCTGCGCCTGGCCCGAGGGCGAGCAGCGGCACACCGCCGAGTTCTGCGAGAACGGCGCCAAGGCGGTCGCGGAGGAGGCCACCCTGCGCCGGGTCACCCCGGAGTTCTTCCGCGCGCACCCGGTCTCCGACCTCGCCGGCCGCAGCGGTTACTGGCTGGGCCAGCAGGGCCGGCTCACCCACCCCATGTACCTGCCCGAGGGCGCCGACCACTACGAGCCGATCGGCTGGGACCGCGCCTTCGACATCGTCGCCGAGGAACTGCGCGCGCTCGCCTCCCCCGACGAGGCGGTCTTCTACACCTCGGGCCGCACCAGCAACGAGGCGGCGTTCCTCTACCAGCTCTTCGCCCGCGAGCTGGGCACCAACAACCTGCCCGACTGCTCCAACATGTGCCACGAGTCCTCCGGTTCGGCCCTGACGGAGACGATCGGCGTCGGCAAGGGCAGCGTCCTGCTGGAGGACCTGCACAAGGCGGACCTGATCATCGTGGCCGGGCAGAACCCGGGCACCAACCACCCGCGGATGCTCACCGCGCTGGAGAAGGCGAAGGCGGGCGGCGCGCGCATCATCAGCGTCAACCCACTGCCCGAGGCGGGCCTGGAGCGCTTCAAGAACCCCCAGACCCCGCGGGGCCTGCTCAAGGGCGCCGCCCTCACCGATCTGTTCCTGCAGATCCGGCTCGGCGGCGACCAGGCGCTGTTCCGCCTCCTCAACAAGCTGATCCTCGAGACGGAGGGCGCGGTCGACGAGGAGTTCGTCGACGCGCACACGCACGGCTACGAGGAGTTCGCCGAGGCGGCCCGCGCCGCCGACTGGGAGGAGACCCTCACCGCGACCGGCCTGACCCGCGAGGACATCGAGCGCGCCCTGCGGATGGTGCTCGACTCCCAGCGCGTCATCGTGTGCTGGGCGATGGGCCTGACCCAGCACAAGCACGCGGTGCCCACGATCCGCGAGATCGTCAACTTCCTGCTGCTGCGCGGCAACATCGGCCGTCCCGGCGCGGGCGTGTGCCCGGTGCGCGGCCACTCCAACGTGCAGGGCGACCGCACCATGGGCATCTTCGAGCGGCCCGCCCCCGCCTTCCTGGACGCGCTGGAGAAGGAGTTCGGCTTCGCGCCGCCCCGCGCCCACGGCTACGACGTCGTCCGGGCCATACGGGCCCTGCGCGACGGCGAGGCGAGGGTGTTCTTCGCGATGGGCGGCAACTTCGTCTCCGCCTCCCCCGACACGGAGGTCACCGAGGCCGCGATGCGCCGCGCCCGGCTCACGGTGCACGTGTCGACGAAACTCAACCGCTCCCACGCGGTCACCGGCGCCCGGGCGCTGATCCTGCCCACCCTCGGCCGCACCGAGCGGGACGTGCAGGCGAGCGGGGAGCAGTTCGTGACCGTGGAGGACTCCATGGGCATGGTGCACGCCTCCCGGGGCCGTCTGAAGCCCGCCGGCCCCCACCTGCTGTCCGAGCCCGCCATCGTGTGCCGGCTGGCGCGGCGGGTGCTCGGCGCGGACAGCCGGGTGCCCTGGGAGGAGTTCGAGCGGGACTACGCCACCGTCCGTGACCGGATCGCCCGCGTCGTCCCCGGCTTCGAGGACTTCAACGCCCGGGTGGCCCGCCCCGGCGGCTTCGCCCTCCCGCACGCCCCGCGCGACGAGCGGCGCTTCCCCACCGCCACCGGCAAGGCCAACTTCACCGCCGCCCCGGTCGAGTACCCGGCGCTGCCGGAGGGCCGGCTGCTGCTGCAGACGCTGCGCTCGCACGACCAGTACAACACCACGATCTACGGCCTGGACGACCGCTACCGGGGCATCCGCGACGGCCGCCGGGTGGTGCTCGTCAACGCCGAGGACGCCCGCGCCCTGGGTGTCGCGGACGGCTCCTACGTCGACCTGGTGAGCGAGTGGCGGGACGGCGTGGAGCGGCGCGCGCCCGGCTTCCGCGTCGTGCACTACCCCACCGCCCGGGGGTGCGCGGCGGCGTACTACCCGGAGACCAATGTGCTGGTCCCGCTGGACGCCACCGCCGACACGAGCAACACCCCCGCCAGCAAGTCCGTCGTGGTCCGCCTGGAACAATCGACGACCGACTGAGCGTTCGCTCAGCGAAGCCGGCGGCAACACGCCGGCGCCCGGTCACGGACGGAATCCGTCCACGACGACATGAACGGAGCCAGCGCCCATGGGTGAACAGCGGAACGTGACCTTCCCGCAGGAGGTCGTCGACGAGTACGCCGCGCTCGGGATCGACCTGGAGGCGCTGTTCTCCGCGGGACACCTGGGCACGCGGATGGGCGTGCGGATCGTCGAGGCCTCGGCCGAGCGGGTCGTGGGCACCATGCCCGTCGAGGGCAACACCCAGCCGTACGGACTGCTGCACGGCGGCGCCTCCGCCGTCCTGGCGGAGACCCTCGGCTCGGTCGGCGCGATGCTCCACGGGGGCAGCGGGAAGCTCGCGGTCGGCGTCGACCTCAACTGCACCCACCACCGCGGCGCCCGGTCCGGCCTGGTCACGGGCGTGGCGACGCCCCTGCACCGGGGCCGCTCCACGGCCACGTACGAGATCGTGATCAGCGACGAGGACGGGCGGCGCGTGTGCAGCGCACGGCTGACCTGCATGCTCCGCGAGGCCGACCCCACCGCCGTGCGGGACGTCTCACCGCGGGCCTGACGAAGAGCCGGCGAAGGACCGGCCGACGGGCCGGCCGACGGCCGAAAAGCACCCCTCCGTGCCGGAGCGCCCCCCTCGCGCTCCGGCACGGACGCGTTTCCGGTACCGCTGCCGGCGCCCCCGCCTCCCCCGAATCCGCGTATGGGCCGACATGCGCGCACTGCCGGAGAATGCCGGATTGCCTTTCCTGATCGTAACCCTCCGTAATATGCAGGCAATACGCGCCCAAACACCACCGGGGCGGCACGGCGCACCCCTCTCACCGGAATCACCAGCAGTCACCCCTGGCAACGTTTTCCGTCATTACCAAAACCGCTGAGACTCCTGAACGAAATCGCCCCGGTGCTGGGCGTTCTCAGCATGCGGACCGGACGAATGGGTCAGAATTCCATCGTTCCCCCCAGTCGGTACCGCTCTGCATTACCTCGTGTCATAACAAGAGCGTCACAGCCTTGGCCAAGTCCTCCTCTGCCTTCCACACCCGCGCTTAGAGTCACCGCCAGTCACCGCGCAGCCGAAAAGCCAGACCGGCCGCCGTACGACTCGGCTGCTTCCACGGGGAAACAGCTGCGCCAGTGAAAGGACTTACGATCGTGCGCCCACGTTCGCTCATCGCCATCACCGCCGCGCTGGCGGCGGGAGCACTCACCCTCACCGCCTGCGGCTCCCGGGACGACAAGGGCGGCAGCGACGACAAGGAGAACACCACCGTCGTCATCGGTGTCGACGCCCCGCTGACCGGTCAGAACTCCGCCACCGGCCTGGGCATCCAGTACGGCGTGCAGATCGCCGTCGACGACGCCAACAAGAAGAAGACCGTCCCCGGCGTCACCTTCAAGGTGAAGGCACTCGACGACAAGGCCATCCCCGCCACCGGCCAGCAGAACGCCACCGCGCTCGTCGCGAACAAGGACGTCCTCGGTGTCGTCGGTCCCCTCAACTCCGGCGTCGCCACCCAGATGCAGCAGGTGTTCGACACCGCCAACCTGGTCGAGATCTCGCCGTCCAACACCGCCCCCGAGCTGACCCAGGGCAAGGACTGGCAGACCAAGAAGTCGCGGCCGTACAAGTCGTACTTCCGCACCGCGACCACCGACGCCCTTCAGGGCGGCTTCGCCGCGCAGTACGCGCACGACACGCTCAAGAAGAAGAAGGTCTACGTCGTCGACGACAAGCAGACCTACGGCGCCGGCCTCGCCAAGCTGTTCACCTCCAGCTTCAAGAAGCTGGGCGGCAAGATCGCCGGCACCGACCACGTCAACACCGGCGACAAGGACTTCTCCACCCTCGTCACCAAGGTCAAGAACTCCGGCGCCGACATGCTGTACTACGGCGGCCAGTACGACGAGTCGCAGATCCTCACCAAGCAGCTCAAGGACGCCGGCGCCAAGATCCCGCTCTTCGGCGGCGACGGCATGTTCTCCGACACCTACATCAAGACCGCCGGCAAGACCTCCGAGGGAGACCTCTCCACCTCCGTCGGCGTCCCCGTCGACACCATCCCCGCCGCCAAGGAATTCATCGCGGCCTACAAGGCCAAGAAGTACCCCGGTGACTACGGCACCTACGGCGGCTACTCCTACGACGCCGCCACCGCCATCATCAAGGCCGTCGGTGAGGTCGTGAAGGACGGCAAGGTTCCCGACGACGCCCGCCAGCAGATCGTGGACCAGGTCCAGAAGGTCAAGTTCGAGGGCATCGCCGGACCGGTCGCCTTCGACGAGTACGGCGACACCACGAACAAGCAACTGACCGTGTACCAGGTCAAGGACGGCAAGTGGAAGGCCGTCAAGAGCGGCACCTACGACGCCGGCTGACCCCACCGCACCACCCCCGGGCCGCGCGGCAGACCACCCGTCACCGCGCGGCCCTCCCCCTTATCCAGGTCCGGCCGACCCACCGGGCCGGTCCACTCCCTCACTTCACACACGGAGGCCGCGCGGTGAACACACTGCCGCAGCAGCTGGCCAACGGGCTGTTCCTCGGCTCGATGTACGGGCTGATAGCCATCGGTTACACGATGGTGTACGGCATCGTCCAGCTCATCAACTTCGCCCACGGCGAGATCTTCATGACCGGGGGCTTCGGCGCCCTCTCGGTCTACATCTGGCTCCCCGGCAACACCAGCATGTGGCTCGCCCTGCCGCTGATGCTGGCCGGCGGTGCCGTCGTCGCCGTCCTCGTCGCCGTAGGAGCCGAACGCTTCGCCTACCGCCCGCTGCGCGGCGCACCACGACTGGCCCCCCTCATCACCGCCATCGGTCTCTCGCTCGCCCTGCAGCAGGCCGTCTTCAACTGGTACCCCGACGCCAAGACCGACCGCGTCTTCCCGCAGCTCCCCTTCGGGCCGTACCACATCGGCTCCGTGCGCATCCAGAGCGGCGACATCTTCCTCGTCGTCGCCGCCATCCTGTGCATGACCGCCCTGGCCTTCTTCGTCCGCCTCTCCCGCACCGGCCGCGCCATGCAGGCCACCGCCCAGGACCCGGACACCGCCCAGCTCATGGGCATCGACACCAACCGCATCATCGTGATCGCCTTCGCCATCGGCGGCCTCTTCGCCGCCGTCGCCGGCGTCGCCTACGGCCTCAAATACGGCTCCGTCAAGTACGACATGGGCTTCCAGGCCGGCCTCAAGGCATTCACCGCCGCCGTCCTCGGCGGCATCGGCAACATCTACGGCGCCATGCTCGGCGGCCTCGTCCTCGGCGTCGCCGAAGCCATGGCCACCGCCTACATCGCCGACATCCCCGGCATGGAGCAGCTCGGCGGCCAGGGCTGGGCCTCCGTCTGGGCCTTCGTCCTCCTCATCCTCGTCCTCCTGTTCAGGCCACAAGGCCTCCTAGGCGAACGCGTCGCGGACAGGGCGTGATCGCATGACCTCCACCACCACCCCCGAACCGACGACTCCGGAAGCCGCCGCCACCCCGGCCCCGCCCGCACCCCGCGGGCTGGTCCCCCTGCCCACCGGCGCCGGCCTCGGCCTCGTCCTCCTCGGCGGAGTCGGCACCATCGCCTCCGCCTTCATGTCCTGGACCTGGACGGCCAAGTTCCCCGGCGACCTCACCGTGTACGGCTACCCGGCCGGCCTGCAGATCCTCGCCATCGTCGCCGGAGCACTCGCCCTGCTCCTCGGCGCCGCCCGCCTCGGACTCCTCAGGCTCCCGAACGCCGAGCGGATCGCCAACCCCTCGGCCGTCTTCTACGCCGCCGCCTCCGCGTTCGCCCTCTGCTGGTTCGCGGCCATCGCCATCGCCGTCGACCTCGGCGGCCTGGCCAACCTCGACCCCGGCGCCTACATCGCGGCCGCCTCCAGTGCCCTCGCCCTCATCGGCGCACTCGCCGTCCCGGCCGGCCCCGGCGGCATCCGCCCCTACCTGAGCGCCACCGACCCGGGCCGCATCAGCGTCCCGGACAACCCCTGGGTGCGCCGGCTCGTCATCACCCTCGGCACCGCCCTCGCCCTCGTCGCCTTCACCTACGGCATCGGCATCGACAGCGACGACAGCGAGACCTTCATCGGCTTCGTCCTGCTCGTCGCCTTCGGCGCCCTCACCCTCAACCGCTCGGGACTGCTCGCCCGCTACACCGCGATCAGCAGCCGCCACACGGGCTTCGCCGTCGCCCTGGCCTTCCTCGCCGCGGTGGTCTTCCCCTTCACCCAGAGCGACGACCACAACGCCAACCTCGGCGTCAACATCCTCACCTTCGGCACCGTCGCCCTCGGCCTCAACATCGTCGTCGGCCTCACCGGCCTCCTCGACCTCGGCTACGTCGCCTTCCTCGGCGTCGGCTCCTACACCGCGGCCCTGGTCTCCGGCAGTGAGTACAGCCGCTTCACCGGCACCGAGTTCCCCTTCTGGGCCGCCGCCCTGACCGGCATGGCCGTCACCCTCGTCTTCGGCGTCCTCATCGGCGCCCCGACACTCCGGCTGCGCGGCGACTACCTCGCCATCGTCACCCTCGGCTTCGGAGAGATCTTCCGCATCGCCGTCAACAACATGGACGGCAGCTCCGGACCCAACATCACCAACGGCCCCAACGGCATCAGCCGCATCCCCGACCTGGAGATCTTCGGGTTCAACCTCGGCGACAGCCACGACGTCGCCGGCCACACCCTCGGCCGGTTCGCCAACTACTTCTTCCTGATGCTGATCGTCACGGCCATCGTCGTCCTGGTCTTCACCCGGGCCGCCGACAGCCGCATCGGCCGCTCCTGGATCGCCGTCCGCGAGGACGAGACCGCCGCGACCGCCATGGGCATCAACGGCTTCCGCGTCAAGCTCGTCGCCTTCGCCCTCGGCGCCTCGCTGGCCGGCCTCGCCGGCACCGTCGGCGCGCACGTCTCCTACAGCGTCAACCCGGCGCCCTACCAGTTCGCCGGCGCCGCCCCGCCCAACAGCGCCTTCCTGCTCGCCGCCGTCGTCCTCGGCGGCATGGGCACCGTCAGCGGCCCCCTCCTCGGCGCCTCCCTGCTCTACCTCATCCCGGAGAAGCTCGGCTTCCTCCAGAACTACGAGCTCTTCGCCTTCGGCATCGCGCTCGTCCTGCTGATGCGGTTCCGCCCGGAGGGCGTCATCGCCAACCGGCGCCGCCAGCTCGAATTCCACGAAATCGACCAGCTCGACGTCCCCGAGCGAGGCCTTTCCGACTCCACCCTCGGCGTCACCAAGGCAGGGGCGTGACCACCATGACCACACCCGCACTCCAGGCCCGCGACGTCACCATGCGCTTCGGCGGCCTCACCGCCGTGCGCTCCGTCGACCTCACCGTCAACACCGGCGAGATCGTCGGCCTGATCGGACCCAACGGCGCCGGAAAGACCACCTTCTTCAACTGCCTCACCGGTCTCTACGTGCCCACCGAGGGAACCGTCAGCTACCACGACAAGGTCCTCCCGCCCAAACCCCACCTCGTCACCAAGGCCGGCATCGCCCGGACCTTCCAGAACATCCGGCTCTTCGCCAACATGACCGTTCTGGAGAACGTCCTCGTCGGCCGCCACACCCGCACCAAGGAAGGGCTCTGGTCCGCCCTCCTGCGCGGACCCGGCTTCCGCAAGGCCGAGAAGGCGAGCGAGGAACGGGCCATGGAGCTCCTCGAGTTCATCGGCCTCGCCCACAAGCGCGACCACCTCGCCCGCAACCTCCCCTACGGCGAGCAGCGCAAGCTGGAGATCGCCCGCGCCCTCGCCAGCGAGCCCGGCCTGCTCCTCCTCGACGAGCCCACGGCCGGAATGAACCCGCAGGAGACCCGCGCCACCGAGGAACTCGTCTTCGCCATCCGCGACAAGGGCATCGCCGTACTCGTCATCGAGCACGACATGCGCTTCATCTTCAACCTGTGCGACCGCGTCGCCGTCCTCGTCCAGGGCGAGAAACTCATCGAAGGCACCTCCGAGGTCGTCCAGGCCGACGAGCGCGTCGTCGCCGCCTACCTCGGCGAACCCTTCGAGGGCGCCCCCGGGGACGCCGAGGCGGCGGAGGTCGAGGCCGCCGAGGCGGACGCGGCCGCGGCGGGGGCCGCGGCCCCCGTGACCGACGCGGCCCCGGCCGACGCGGCCGAGACCGGCACGGCGCCGAGCACCGACGGCGACAAGAGCGCCGGCACCACCAAGGGAGAAGCCCAGTGACCGCACTCCTGGAGGTCGAGGACCTCAAGGTCGCCTACGGCAAGATCGAAGCCGTCAAGGGCATCTCGTTCAGCGTCGAGGCCGGCCAGGTCGTCACCCTCATCGGCACCAACGGCGCCGGCAAGACGACCACCCTGCGCACCCTCTCCGGCCTGCTCAAGCCCAGCTCCGGACGGGTCGTGTTCGACGGCAAGCCGCTCAGCGGCGTCCCCGCGCACAAGATCGTCTCCCTCGGGCTCGCCCACTCCCCCGAGGGCCGGCACATCTTCCCCCGGCTCTCCATCATGGAGAACCTCCAGCTCGGCGCCTTCCTCCGCAAGGACAAGGACGGCATCGAGAAGGACATCCAGCGCGCCTACGACCTCTTCCCCATCCTGGGCGAACGACGGAAGCAGGCCGCCGGCACCCTCTCCGGCGGCGAGCAGCAGATGCTCGCCATGGGACGCGCCCTGATGTCCCAGCCGAAGCTCCTCATGCTCGACGAGCCCTCCATGGGACTCTCGCCGATCATGATGCAGAAGATCATGGCGACCATCGCGGAGCTGAAGGCCCAGGGCACCACGATCCTCCTCGTCGAGCAGAACGCCCAGGCGGCGCTCTCCCTCGCCGACCAGGGTCACGTCATGGAGATCGGCAACATCGTCCTCTCCGGCAGCGGACAGGACCTCCTCCACGACGAATCGGTCCGCAAGGCCTACCTCGGCGAGGACTGAGGCCGGCCCACCGCGACACGACGAGGCCCGCGCACCCCTGGGCAGGGGGCGCGGGCCTCGTGGCGTGTGCGCGGGGGTCAGCGCGGATCAGCCGAGACCGCGGTGGGCGGCCCACAGGCCACTCGCCCGGCGGCGGCCTCCGCGACCAGGGCACAAGGGCTCAGCCCTTCGCCGCCTTCTTCTCCTCCGCGTCCTGGATCACGGCCTCCGCGACCTGCTGCATCGACATCCGCCGGTCCATCGACGTCTTCTGGATCCACCGGAACGCGGCCGGCTCCGTCAGGCCGTACTCCGTCTGCAGCACCGACTTCGCCCGGTCCACCAGCTTGCGCGTCTCCAGCCGCTGCGAGAGGTCCGCGACCTCCTTCTCCAGCTCCTTCAGCTCCGTGAACCGCGAGACGGCCATCTCGATGGCCGGGACGACATCACTCTTGCTGAACGGCTTCACCAGGTACGCCATCGCCCCCGCGTCGCGCGCCCGCTCCACCAGGTCGCGCTGCGAGAACGCGGTGAGCATCAGCACCGGGGCGATGCGCTCCTCGGCGATCCGCTCCGCCGCCGAGATGCCGTCCAGCTTCGGCATCTTCACGTCGAGGATCACGAGATCCGGCCGGTGCTCCCGGGCCAGCTCCACGGCCCGCTCCCCGTCCCCGGCCTCACCGACGACGCTGTAGCCCTCCTCCTCCAGCATCTCCTTGAGGTCGAGCCGGATGAGCGCCTCGTCCTCGGCGATGACAACACGCGTCGTCGACGGAGGCACGTGCGACGTGTCCTCATCGGCTGCGTCGGCGGACTGGGGCGACTCGGGCGCGGTCACGGGGGCTCCTCGTTCGGGGCGGGGTACTACTGACAAGAGCGTACCCAGCTGCGGTAGGGTGTTGGCACGGCGGGTGTCCGCCGACCTTCTTTTTGAAGGAAGCCCCGGTAGCCCAGCGGTAGAGGCACGGTGCTCAAACCACCGACAGCGTGGGTTCGAATCCCACCCGGGGCACTTCTCCTGCATTTCGAAGGTCACGATTTCCAGCGGAGTTTCACGTTCTCGTGAACCTCCGCTTTTTGCTGCGTGTCGTCCGGAACAGCATCGCAGTGTGGCCGCATGTACGACCTCAGCACACGCAAGCGAACCCTTGATCTGCTCGCCCAGGGCCGCAGTCTGAATTCGGTCAGCACACAGACCGGAATCTCCCGTGCGGCCATCCGCGCATGGCAAACACGGCTCGAGCCCTTGAACCGCACCCGCGCCCGCCCGTGTCCCCGGTGCGCCGACGTACCGGAGAAGCCCGAGCAGCCCGCCGCCTACGCATACCTGCTCGGCCTGTACCTGGGCGACGGTTGCATCAGCTACGCACGCAGGGGTGTCTACTTCCTCCGCGTCACCTGCGCCGACGCCTGGCCGGGCCTGATCGACGCCTGCGTCGAAGCCATGCAGCTCGTCCGTCCGGCCAACAAGGTGTTTCGCGTCCAACGTCAGGGGTGTCAGAACGTCACCTGCTACAGCAAGCACTGGCCCTGCCTCTTCCCACAGCATGGGCCTGGGAAGAAGCACGAGCGCGCCATCGCACTCGCGCCCTGGCAACAGGAACTCGTCGACGCCCACCCTTGGGAGTTCATCCGCGGCCTGATTCACTCCGACGGCTGCCGGATCACGAATTGGACGACTCGCCTCGTCGGCGGTGAGCGCAAGCGGTACGAGTATCCGCGGTACTTCTTCACGAACGTCTCCGGCGACATCCGGCAGCTCTTCACGGACACCCTGGACAAGCTCGGTGTCGCGTGGACCCTCTGCACGCGCGAGGGGAACCCGTTCAACATCTCCGTCGCCCGTAGAGCCTCCGTCGCCCTCATGGACGTCCACGTCGGTCCCAAGTATTGACCCGTTGCCTCACCCCGCGCGGTGTCGTTGGGGGTGCGGGGCGCGGCTTCCCGCGCCGTGTGCCCGGAGGGTGTCGTATGTGCGGGTCAGCCCTGGCTTCCGGTCCGTGTGGCGCGGACGCGGTGCGGCCGTTGGTCGAGAGTGTGCTCGGTGCGCTTCAGGAGGGCCGCCGGGAGCGTGGTGGTCCCCTGCCCGCCGGTGGGCCGGCGGTGGTGGCGGCCCGGGTGGCGCGGGCGCTCGGTGAGGTGCTGCCGGAGGAGGGTGACCCGGGGGCGCTGGGCGAGCTGGTGCGGGTGCTGGCGGCGGGGGCGGCCGATCCGGCGGACCCGTGGTGCGCGGCGCATCTGCACTGTCCGCCGCTGGCGGTGGCCGTCGCGGCGGATCTGGCCGTGAGCGTGCTGAACCCCTCGCTGGACTCCTGGGACCAGGCGCCGTCCGCCTCGGCTCTGGAGGGCGTGGTGACGCGGGCGCTGGCGCGGGAGGCGGGGATGGCGGAGGCGTTGGTGACGTCGGGGGGTACGGAGGCGAATCAGCTCGCGGTGCTGCTGGCGCGGGAGGCGTGCGGGCCGGGGGTGCGGCTGGTGTGCGGGGAGAACGCGCACCATTCGCTGTCGAGGGCGGCGTGGTTGTTCGGGCTTCCGGAGCCGCTGGTGGTGCCGGCGCCCGGCGGGGTGCTGGGGGCCTCGGTGCTGGAGGGGGCGCTGTCGGAAGTAGCGGGTCCCGCGCTGGTCGCGGCGACGGCGGGGACGACGGACGCAGGGTTGATCGATCCGCTGCCGGAGGTGGCGGCGGCGTGCGCCCGGTTCGGGGCGCGGCTGCATGTGGACGCCGCGTACGGGGGCGGGCTGTTGTTCAGTGGCCGGTACCGGGGTCTGCTGGCGGGGTTGGAGGCCGCGGACAGTGTGGCGCTGGATCTGCACAAGCTGGGCTGGCAGCCGGCGGCGGCGGGGTTGTTCGCGGTGCGGGAGGCCGGTGATCTGGCGGTGTTGGGTCAGCGTGCCGATTATCTGAGCGCGGCGGACGACGTGGAGGCGGGGTTGCCGGATCTGCTGGGGCGGTCGCTGCGGACGACGCGGCGTCCGGATGTGTTCAAGGTGGCGGTGACGCTGCGTGTGCTGGGGCGTGCGGGGCTGGGGGCGCTGGTGGACCGGGTGTGTGCGGGGGCGCGGGAGTTCGCCGGGCTGGTCGCGGCGCATCCCGGGTTCGAGTTGTTCGGCCGGCCGGTGATCAGCACGGTGGTGTTCCGTCCCGTGGGGGTGGGGGACGACATCGTTGCCGAGGTGCGGCGGCGGTTGTTGGTGGAGGGGCGGGCGGTGCTGGGGCGGGCGCGTCTCGGCGGCCGGTTGTGGTTCAAGGTCACTCTTCTCAATCCGCGGGTCCGCGACGGTGAGTGGGCGGGTCTGCTGCGCCTGGTGGAAGGACAACTCCGATGATGGCGTCCGCGTCTGTCCGTGATCTCGTCGGTGTCGGCATCGGGCCGGCCAATCTGTCGTTGGCGGCTCTCGCGCAGCCGCTGGCCGGGTTGGACGCGGTCTTCTTCGAGCAGCGGCGGGGGTTCGAGTGGCATCCGGGTCTGCTGATCGAGGGGGCGCGCCTGCAGGTGCCGTTCCTGGCGGATCTGGTGTCCTTGGCGGATCCGACGAGCCGGTGGTCGTTCCTGAATCATCTGCGTGCGCGGGAGCGGTTGTTCCCGTTCTATTTCTCGGAGCGGCCGCACATTCTGCGGGCGGAGTACGAGGGGTATTGCCGTTGGGTGGCGGAGCGGCTGCCGTCCTTGCGTTTCGGGCATCAGGTGGATGCGGTGCGGTGGAATCCGCGTGCGGAGTTGTTCGAGGTGGATTTCGGTCAGGTGGACGCGGGGGGCGGGGTGGAGGCGCTGGGCCGGGTGCGTACCCGGAATGTGGTGCTGGGGGTGGGGACGGAGCCGTATGTGCCGGAGCCGTTGCGGCCTTTGGTGGGTGCGCCGGAGGTGGCGGTGTGTCATGCGGCGGATTATCTGGAGCATCGTGAGCGGATGTTGGCGGCGCGTCATGTGACGGTGGTGGGTGCGGGGCAGTCGGGGGCGGAGGTGTTCCTGGATCTGCTGCGGCACCGTCCGGTGGGGCGGGAGCGGTTGCACTGGGTGGCGCGGACGGAGGCGTTCGCGCCGATGGAGTATTCGAAGCTGGGGCTGGAGCATTTCACGCCGGATTACGCGGGGTATTTCCACGGGTTGGAGGAGTCGGTGCGGGACCGGCTGCTGCCCTCGCAGTGGCGTTTGCACAAGGGGATCGACGCGGGGACGATCGCGGCGGTGCAGGAGGAGTTGTACCGGCGGGCGGTGGCGGGGGGCTGGCCGGACGTGGTGCTGACTCCGGGGGTGCGGGTGCGGACGGCGGGGTGGCTGTCGGGTTCGCGGGTGGAGTTGCATCTGGAGCATGTGGAGCAGGGGGTGCGGACGTGTCTGGCGACGGACGCGGTGGTGCTGGCGACGGGGTTCCGTGAGCGTCCGGTGGGTTCGCTGCTGAGGTCGCTGGATCCGTACGTGTGCCGTGATGCGGCGGGGCGTCCGCGTGTCGACGCGGGGTATCGCATGGTGCTGGCGCGGGAGGTCGCGGCGACGGGGTGTGCGGTGTACGTGCAGAACGGGGAGGCGCACGCGCACGGGGTGGGTGCGCCGGATCTGGGGATGACGGCGTGGCGCAGTGCCACGATCCTGAACGGGGTGACGGGTGGGGAGCCGTATCCCTTGCCGCGGCGGACGGCGTTCACGTCGTTCGGGCTGCGGGAGCGTGTGGTGCCGGGGGTCCCGTCCACGCGGGGCGCGGCCGCGGTGGCGTTGACGCCTCTCGTGGACGGGGTGTGAGTGTCTTTTCCCGGGGTCAGAAGACGGGGGTGCCGTCGCGGGTGAGCTTCCAGTCGGTGGAGGCGAAGTCCTTGGGGTCGAGGACGCCCTTGGCGGTGACCCATTCGGCGATGCGGGTGCGGATCTCGGTGGATTCGGACCAGAGTTCCTTGGCGTTCGCGACGTGTGGGAAGGCTCCGCCGCCGTTGGCGCGGTAGTTGTTGACGGCGAGGACGAACTGGGCGGTGTCGTCGAGTGGTTCGCCGTTGTGGGCGAGGTTCTTGATGCGGCTTCCGGCGGGCTGGGCGATGTCGATGTCGTAGGTGAGGCCGGAGACGTAGTCGTAGTTGTAGTCGGGGCGGCCGCCTTCGTTGGTGAGGGCGTCGATGTCGACGGGGGCGTCGGGGGCGGTGCGTTCGTAGTACTGGGCGGAGTATTCGAGGTAGGCGCGGAGCTGGGCGCCGGTGAGGAGTTTGGCGACGAGGGTGTTGTCGTAGACGTAGAGGCTGGAGAGGGCGCGGATGGTGACGTCGCCGGCGGGGATCTCGGAGGTGCGGGAGAAGGGGGATGCCTGGGCGAGGACGGGGAGGTCGGCGTATGCGGTGCCGGTGAGTGCTTCCTTGACGACGTCCTCCTGGACCTTGGTGATGAGGTCGATGATGGGGGCGTCCTTGTAGCGGGCGTCGACGGTGGTGAGGGTCTCGGTGGCGGTGCCGACGACCTGGTTGACGTAGGCGACGACGGCGCGGTGCTGGTGGTCGAGGAGCTTGGTGATGCGGGGGTCGTCCTCGACCTCGCTGGTGTCGCGGAGGGAGGCGCTGACCTTGTCGACGGTCCAGTGGCCCTTGTCGAGGGTGAGTTCGATGTCGAAGAGGGTGAGGCGTTCGGCGAAGCAGAGGGGTTCGGAGAGGACGACGGTCTTGCCGGTGGTGTCGTTGGTGACCTTGCGTTCGGGGATCTCGACGTGGGCGTGGCCGACGAGGATGGCGTCGATGCCGGGGACGGTCTTCGCGATGTCGGCGGCGGCGTTCTCGACGTAGGGGAGCTGGTCGCCCCAGGAGGAGGTGCCGTCGGCGCCGGAGTGGGCGGAGACGATGACGACGTCGGCGCCCATGGAGCGGAGTCTGGGCACCCAGGTGGCGGCCTGTTCCTCGAGTCCGGGGAAGGCGAGTTTGCCCTGGACGTAGGCCTTGTCCCAGATGGCGATGCCGGGGTTGGTGAGGCCGAGGACGGCGACCTTGACGGGCGGGCCGCCGGGGACGTGGAGCTTCTTGAGGAGGTAGGGGGCGAAGGCGGGTTTGAGGGTGGTGGCGTCGACGGCGTTGGCGCCGAGGAGGGGGAAGTCGAGCTGGGACTCGAACTTCCTGAGGGTGTCGATGCCGTAGTTGAACTCGTGGTTGCCGAGGGCGGCGGCGTCGTAGCCGATGGTGTTCATGGCGCGGGCCATGGGGTGGACGGGGCCGCCCTTGGCGGTGATGGGGTCGACCTTGGCGTAGTAGTAGGTGAGCGGGGTGCCCTGGATGGTGTCGCCGGCGTCGATGAGGAGGGTGTTCTCGCGGCCTCGTTCCTGGCGGATCTGCTGGACGAGGGTGGAGATGCGGGCGAGTCCCTGGGCGTTGCCCTCGGGGTCGGTGTAGGTGGCGTCCTTGTAGTAGTCCCAGTTGAAGAGGTGGCCGTGGAGGTCGGTGGTGCCCATGACGGTGAGGGTGTGGCGTCGTGGGGGCTTCTTGTGGGGGGTGGGGGCGGCGGCGTGGGCGGCGGCAGTGGTGGTCACGGTGGTGAGGGTGGCAGCGCCGGTGGTGAGGGCGGCGTTTTCGAGGAACCTGCGGCGGTTCAGGGGCATGGGGGGAGCTCCTTGGGCGGGGAGGGGTCGCCGGTGTGGTGACGCGCGTAGATTGTGGCCCGGTGGGGTGGGGGTGCGACAGGGGGGCCCTGGTTGCGATCTGATGACCGGTGGGTTCTGCGGGTTCGCTCCGCCGGTGGAGGCCGTGGCGCGTCCGTGTTTCCTCACCGCGCCGCCGGCGTTTCCTCACCGCGCCGTCGGCGGAGGGGTGTCTTAGTGTCGGAGCCATGCGTCGAGTGAAGATCGTGTGCGCTTTGGGGTCCGCCACCGACTCGTACGAGCAGGTCAGGGCTTTGGTCGAGGCCGGGATGGATGTGGCGCGCCTGGGTCTGGGCCACGGTGGGGGGCGCGGTGCGGACGAGGAGCGGTACCGGTGGGTGCGGAAGGCGGCCGACGAGACGGGGCGGAGTGTGTGTCTGCTCGCCGATCTGCGGGGGCGGAAGACGCGGCTCGGCCGGTTCCGTGCGGGGCCCGTAGTGCTGGGCGCCGGGGACGAGTTCACTCTGACGGGCGAGGAGGGCGTCCTCGGTGACCGGCACGGGTGCGGGACGACCTGCGTGGGGCTCGCGGGTGCGGTGGGCCCCGGGCAGCGGGTGCTCGTGGACGAGGGCCGGGTCGTGCTGGAGGTCGTGTCCGTGGACGGGTCCCGGGTGCGTACGAGGGTCGTGGAGGGCGGTGGGGTGGCGGACCACGCGGGTCTGAATCTGCCCGGTGTCCTCACGTCGGCGCCCGCGCTGGGTGCGGCGGACGAGGACGATCTGCGCTGGGCGTTGCGGACGGGTTTCGACGTGGTGGCGCTGTCGTTCGTGTGTTCCGGGCGGGATGTGGCGGCCGTGCACCGGGTGATGGACGAGGAGGGCCGGCGTCTTCCCGTCCTCGCGAAGGTGGAGAAGCCGCAGGCGGTGGAGGCGATCGAGGAGATCGTGGCCGCGTTCGACGGGATCGTGGTGGCCCGGGGTGATCTGGGGGCGGAGATGCCGCTGGAGCGGGTGCCCTCGGTGCAGAAGCGGGTGGTGGAGCTGGCCCGGCGCGCTGCGAAGCCGGTGGTCGTGTCCACGCAGTTGCTCGACTCGATGACGGGGCGTGTGCGGCCGACGCGGGCGGAGGCCAGTGATGTGGCGAACGCGGTTCTCGACGGCACGGACGCGGTGATGCTGTCGGGTGAGACGAGTGCGGGGGCGCATCCCGTCGAGGCGGTGGCGACGATGGTGAGGATCGTCGAGGCGGCGGAGGAGGACTTCCTCGGTGCGGGGCTCGCGCCGCTGACGGACGGGGACAGGCCGCGCAGCCGGGGCGGGGCGGTGGCGCGGGCGGCGGCGGGGATCGGGGACTGTCTGGGTGCGCGGTATCTGGTGGCGTTCACTCAGAGCGGTGACACGGCGCGCCGTCTGGCGCGGCACCGTTCACCGATCCCGGTGCTGGCGTTCACCGCCGAGCAGGCGACGCGCTCGCGGTTGAGTCTGACGTGGGGGGTGGAGACGTTCCTGGAGCCGGCCGCCGGTTCCACGGACGCGATGATCACTCAGGTGGAGGAGGCGCTGCTGCGGTACGGGCGGTGTCGTCGCGGGGACGTCGTGGTCCTCACGGCGGGGTCGCCGCCCGGGGTGCGGGGGACGACGAACATGGTGCGGGTGCATCGGGTCGGCGGGGGCGGCGCCGGCTCCGGGTGACCGCGCGGGGCGGGGCGGTGTCCCGGCCCTTCCCCGCGCGGCGGTGCCGGTCAGGCCTCGCGGACGCGCAGGGCGCGGGCGAGGTCGTCGAGCTGGTCGGCGAGCCGGCGGCGCAGGGAGGGCACGGGGTCGCTCTCGCGCAGGAAGGTCTCGCCCTTTCGCAGGTGGCCGGTGTCGACGGCGTAGGCGGGGAAGGCCCAGCGGCCGATCGCGTCGGCGATGGCGGGGCCGCGGCGGGCGGCGAGGGCGGTGGCGTCCTGGTAGTAGCGGTCGACGTACTCCCCCAGCAGGTCGGCCTGTTCGGGCTGCCAGAAGCCTTGGGCGGTGGCGGTGAACAGGTAGTTGGACAGGTCGGCGGCGGGGTCCTCGGTGAACATGGCCGCCCAGGCGCGTTCCTTGGCGGCGGGGTCGGGCAGTGCGGCGCGGCAGCGGGCGGCGCCCTCCTGGCCGGTGGCGCTGGGGTCGCGTGCGAGTTCGGCGGCGAGGGTGTCCTCGTCGACGGCGCCGAGGGCGGCGAGCCGGCTCAGGACGCGCCAGCGCAGTTCGGGGTCGAGTTCGGGGCCGCCGGGGACGGTGCCCTCGGCGAGCCAGGCGGCGATGGTGTGGGGGTGGGCGGCGACGTCGATGCGGTGGCGCACGGCGGTCAGGCGCAGCCCGGGGTGGGAGCCGTCCTCGGTGCGGCGGACGAGGTCGCGGCAGAGTTCGGTGAGGGTGGCGAGGGCGGCGGGCCGGCGCTCGGGGGTGAGGTAGCGGTCGGCGATCTGGCCGGCGGCGAAGGCGAGGACGCCCTGGACGAGGGCGACGTCGGTCTCGCGCGGGAGGTGGGCGCGGGCGATGTCCAGGTAGGCGTCCGGGGCGAGTTCGCCGTCGCGGACGGCGTCGCGCAGGGAGTTCCAGACGACGGCGCGGGTGAGGGGGTCGGGGAGGCCGGAGAGGGATGCGCGGAGGGTGGCGTACGACTCGGGGTCGAAGCGGACCTTGGCGTAGGTGAGGTCGGAGTCGTTGGGGACGAGCAGCACGGGGCGTTTGCCGAGGGGGTGGTCCGTGGTGCCGGGGACGTCGACCTCGAGGCGGGTGCGCAGGTGGAGGCCGTCCTCGTCGGTGAGGTCGCGGTCGTAGAGGCCGACGGCGATGCGGTGGGGGCGGCTTCCGTCGTGGGTGACGGTGAGGGTGTGGGTGCCGTCCTCGGCGCGGGTGAGGACCGGGGTGAGTGTGTCGACGCCCGTGGTGCGCAGCCATGCGTCGGCCCAGGCGTGGACGTCGCGTTCGGTGGCGGAGGCGAGGGAGTCGAGGAAGTCGGCGAGGGTGGCGTTGGCGAATCTGTGGCGGGCGAAGTGGGTGTTGATGCCGGCGAGGAAGTCCTTCTCGCCGAGCCAGGTGACCAGTTGGCGCAGGGCGGAGGCGCCCTTGGCGTAGGAGATGCCGTCGAAGTTGAGGAGGGCGGAGGCGGTGTCGGGGACGGCCTCGGGGGCGACGGGGTGGGTGGAGGGGCGCTGGTCGGCCTCGTAGCCCCAGGCCTTGCGGGAGACGCCGAACTCGGTCCAGGAGTCGGTGAAGCGGGTGGCCTCGGCGGTGGTCTGGTAGCCCATGTACTCGGCGAAGGACTCGTTGAGCCAGATGTCGTCCCACCACCGGAGGGTGACGAGGTCGCCGAACCACATGTGGGCCATCTCGTGGGCGATGACCATGGCGCGGGTCTGGCGTTCGGTGTCGGTGACGGCGGAGCGGTAGACGAACTCGTCGCGGAAGGTGACCAGTCCGGGGTTCTCCATGGCGCCGGCGTTGAACTCGGGGACGAACGCCTGGTCGTAGGAGTCGAAGGGGTAGGGCTCCTCGAACTTCTCGTGGTAGCGGTCGTAGCAGGCGCGGGTGATGTCGAGGATCTCCTCGGCGTCGGTGTCGAGGTACGGGGCGAGCGAGCGGCGGCAGTGGATGCCGAAGGGCAGTCCGCGGTGTTCGGTGCGTACCGAGTGCCAGGGGCCGGCGGCGAGGGCGACGAGGTAGGTGGAGATCGGCGGGGTGGTGGTGGCCTTCCAGGTGCCCTCGCCGGTGTGTTCGGTGACGCCGTTGGCGAGGACGGTCCAGCCCTCGGGGGCGGTGACGGTGAGGTCGAAGACGGCCTTGAGGTCGGGCTGGTCGAAGGCGGCGAAGACGCGCTGGACGTCGTCCATGAACATCTGGGTGTAGACGTACGTCTCGCCGTCGCTGGGGTCGGTGAAGCGGTGCATGCCCTCGCCGGTGCGGGAGTACCGCATGGAGGCGTCGACGCGCAGTTCGTGTTCGCCGGGGGTGAGGTCGCGCAGCGGCAGCCGGTTGTCCTCGAGGAGCGAGGGGTCCAGGGGCCGCCCGTCCAGGGTGGCGGAGCGCAGTGCGGCCGGCTTGAGTTCGACGAAGGTGTCCGTACCGGCCGTGTCGGAGGAGCCGCGCACGGTGAACCGGACGACGGTGCGGGAGTCGAAGGTGTCCTCGCCGACGGTGAGGTCGAGGCCGACCGTGTAGTGGTGGACGTCGAGGAGCTTGGCACGGGTCTGCGCTTCGTCGCGCGTCAGTACGGACATGGTGGCCATGCTGCCCGATGCCGTCCGCACGGCACAGGGGGGCCCTGCGGACGGCGGGCGCCGCCGCGGAGCGCGGACGGGCGCTCAGGGGGCACCGGCGGGCGCCGAGGGGCGCCGCCGGATGGCGCGGGCGGCTCAGGAGGGGTTCGTGGGGGCGCCCGGGGCGGGGTCGGCCGAGGTGTCGGCGATGCGCTCGTGGTGGCGGATCACCTCGGCGATGATGAAGTTGAGGAGTTTCTCGGCGAACGCGGGGTCGAGCTTGGCGCTCTCCGCGAGCCTGCGCAGCCGGGTGATCTGGCGGGTCTCCCGTTCGGGGTCGGCCGGGGGCAGCCGGTGCGCGGCCTTGAGATGGCCGACCTGCTGGGTGCACTTGAAGCGTTCGGCGAGCATGTGGACGACGGCGGCGTCGATGTTGTCGATGCTGTCGCGCAGCCGTTCGAGCTCGGCGTGGACCGCGGGATCGGTCCCGGCACTGTTGCTGGTGGTCATGGGCGCACACCCTACGGGGAGGCGGGGGGCGGCTCGGGAGCGTTCCGCAGGCCGGACAGTGCCTACAGTGGAGGGCGCGGCCGGTCCTCGCGCGGCCGGCGTCTTGTGGGGGTGCGGACGTGGCGAACGGCGGTCCTGTGGAGCACGGCTTTCCCCATCTGGACACGGTGCGGTCGGCCCTCACCGCGCTGTACCGGCGGTTGTCGTACGACACCGTGCGGAGCTTCGAGGTGAGCGTGGCGCCCGCGGACGTGGCGTTCGCCGACGGGGACGACCTGCATCTGGGGGCGCAGCGGGTGGCGCGGGAGCTGGTGCGCCACTACCGGTTGCCGGACGCGCGGATGATCGTCGGCTTCCGGGAGATGACGCATGCCGCCCAGGTGGAACTGGAGGCGGGTCCCGAGTACTTCATCGAGCTGAACGACCGTTTCCGCACGCACCGCAGGGACATCGGGGCGGCCCTCGCGCACGAGGTGATGCACGTCTTTCTGCACCGTCTGGACCTGGCGTTCCCCGGTACGCGGGACAACGAGATCCTCACGGACACGGCGGCGGCCTATCTCGGCGCGGGCTGGCTGCTCCTGGACGCCTACCGGGAGGACGGGGCGTCCTCGCAGAAGCTGGGCTATCTGACGCCGGAGGAGTTCGGGTACGTGGTGGCCAAGCGGGCGCTGGTGTTCGGGGAGGATCCCTCGGTGTGGTTCACCAGTCCGCAGGCGTACACGGCGTACACCAGGGGGCTGGCGCGGGCCCGGCAGGACGGGCGGGAGCCGCCGCTGACGGCCGCGGGCTGGGCGGGCCGCCGGCGGTACGCGCACGAGCGTCGGCGCGCGCGGGAGCACGTGGGCGGCGGGGAGCGCGCGCCGGAGGGGGTCGGGTACTCCTTCGCGCCGGGTGGTGCGGGGGCGGAGCGGGTGTCGTTCTCGTGTCCCGTCTGCTTCCAGCGCATCCGGGTGCCCGTACGGGGCCGGGTGCGGGCGCGGTGCGGGTTGTGCCGGACGGTGCTGGAGTGCGACACCTGAGCCGAGGATCTGGTGCCGTCCCGGGAGGTGACAGGGTGACAGGTGGTGCGACAAGTGGTGTGGAACACCCCGAATTCCCTTTGCCCGGGGGCCCTTGGCGCGCGAGGGTCGAGGGATGGACAGGCAAGGGCCGCCGGGGCTGCTCCCTGCGGTGCACGAAGGGGACGAGGACGCGGTCGTACGGCTGCTGCGGGCCGGCGCGGACCCGGAGGAGGCCGACGAGGACGGGCAGACGGCCCTGTATCTCGCGGCGGTCGCCGACGCGCCCGGCCTCGTGCGGCTGCTGCTGGCGGCCGGCGCCGACCCGGACCGGCTGAGCCGCGGCACGGACGCGCCGCTGTGCGGGGCGGCCTGCGGCGGGCACGAGCAGGTGGTGCGGGCGCTGCTGGGGGCCGGGGCGGCGGTGGACCTGGAGGAGGAGTACGGCTTCCGGGCGCTGACGTGGGCGGTGCGGCTGGGGCACGCCGGGGTGGTCTCGGCGCTGCTCGCGGCCGGGGCGGACCCGGACCGGCCGGGTCCCGGCGGGGAGCCGCCGCTGGTCGCGGCGGCGCGGCGGGGCTCGCCCGGATGCGTGCGGGCGCTGCTGGCGGCGGGCGCCGGGGCGCGTGCCGAAGCCCTCGCGGAGGCGCGGCGCTGGGCGGCGGCGGACGTCGCCGCGGAACTGCGGGCGGGCCTGGAGGCGGCGTACGGGGCGGGGCCGGGGTACCGGGTGCGGCGCTTCGTGGCGGAGAAGGGGGCGCCGACGGTGGAGGTGACGCTGGTCCGGGACGGCCGCGTGGTGGCCGGCGACGACCGCCAACTGGGGCATGCGGCGATCGTGAGGGAGTTGCTGGGCCGGGCCGGTGAGCAGGGCTGAGCCGGACGGGGCGGGGCCGCCGTGCCGGACAGGGCAGGGGCCGCTGTGCCGGACGGGCCGGGGCCGCCGTGCCGGGCGGGCGGCGCTGCATGACTGGTCGGAACGGGTGTGCGAGCCGGGCGCCCGGAGCCGTGTCACCTCCGTGGGGCGGTGCGGCGTCCGTACGCTGTATCGCATGAAGCGAGTCCGTCACCTCTTGTGGGCGGCCGTGACCGTGCTGGTCGTGGCCACGGTGTACGGCCTGACGCCCGGCCCCGGCGACCGGGGCCGGGACGACGGGGCCGGCCGGAAGTCCGACGGGACGGGTCTCGGCTCCCCCGCGAAGAAGGAGATCGCCCAGCAGATCGTGGCGAGCGCGGAGAACGGCACCCTGGACTGGCGCAGCGCCTACGGGTACATCGAGGACATCGGCGACGGGCAGGGGTACACGGCCGGGATCATCGGGTTCTGCACGGGCACGCACGATCTGCTGACGCTGGTGGAGAAGTACATGGAGGAGCACCCGGGCAACCGGCTGGCCCGGTACCTCCCCGCGCTGCGCGCGGTGGACGGCACGGATTCGCACGAGGGGCTGGGCGCCGGGTTCACGGCGGCCTGGAAGGCGGAGGCCAGGGTTCCGGCGTTCCGGCGGGCGCAGGACGCGGAGCGGGACCGGGTGTACTTCGACCCCGCGGTGCGGCGGGCCGAGGAGGACGGCCTGGGGGCGCTCGGCCAGTTCGTCTATTACGACGCGATCGTCTTCCACGGGCCGGGCACGAGGCCGGGGAGCTTCGGCGGGATCCGGGCGGCGGCACTGCGGCGGGCGAAGAGCCCGGCGGAGGGCGGTCCGGAGGCTGCCTACCTCGGGGCCTTCCTGGACGTCCGCAGGGCGGCGATGCGAAAGCGGGGGCCGGAGGTGGACACGAGCCGGGTGGACACCGCGCAGCGCGTGTTCCTGCGGGAGGGCAACCTGGAACTGAACCCGCCGCTGGTGTGGCGGGTGTACGGGGAGCGGTACGAGATCGGGTGACCCCTTCGCCCCCCGGATCCCTCTATTCCCCCGTTTCACAGTCGTTCGATAGATTGTTCGCATGCGTGCGGAGTCGGGGTCCAAGCAGAGGTCAGGGGCGTGGCGAGGGTGCCTGCTCGTCCTGGCCGTGCCGATCGTCGCGGGCGTGGTGCACCTCGCGCTGCCCGACGGCGGGTCCGACGCCCCCGGTGAGCCCTCGGCGGCCGCCTCCGCCGCCGCGCGGGCCGCGCACGGCAAGGAACGGCGCGCGGACGACGCGGTCGTCGCCGACGCCCCGCCCGGGCTGGCCGGGCCGGCCCTGAAGGAACTGGCGCAACGTTTCGTCTCCAGTGTGGAGAACTCCACCCTCGACTGGCGCACGGCGTACGGGGCGATCGAGGACACCGGTGACGGGCACGGCTACACCGCCGGGATCATCGGCTTCTGCACGGGCACCGACGACCTGCTGACCCTGGTGGAGCAGTACACCGAGGCCCATCCGGACAACGGTCTCGCCCGCTACCTGCCCGCCCTGCGCGCGGTGAACGGCTCGGACTCGCACGAGGGCCTCGATCCCGGGTTCACCGCCGCCTGGCGTGCCGAGGCGCGGGTGAAGGCGTTCCGCGAGGCGCAGGAGGAGGAGCGCGACCGGGTCTACTTCGATCCCGCAGTGCGGCTGGCCAAGCTGGACGGACTCGGGGCGCTGGGTCAGCTCGTCTACTACGACGCGATGGTGCTGCACGGCCCGGGCCTCGACGCCGACGGCTTCTACGGGCTGCGCGAGAAGGCGCTGCAACGCGCCGACCTGCCCTCGGACGGCGGCTCGCGCAAGGACTATCTGAACGCCTTCCTGGATGTGCGGCGCGCGGCGATCGAGCGGTCCGGCGCGGACCGTCCGCACGGCGACACCTCGCGTATCGACACGGCGTTGCGGACGTTCGTGGACAAGGGCTACTTCGAGCTGAGAATGCCACTGGAGTGGCGGGTGTACGGCGAGCGGTACCGCGTCGACCACGTGTCCTGAGGCCCGGGCGCACGGCCGGCTCCCCGGCTCGCCCTCAGCCCTCAGCCCTCAGCCCTCAGCCCTCAGCCCTCAGGCTCCCGGCTCCCGGCTCCCGGCTCCCGGCACAAGCAACGACGCCCGCCCAGGTGTCCGGTCGGGGACGGTGGGGCGGGCGCCGTTCGGGGGGCCCGGGGGAACTGGTTCACCCGGATGTCCCGCCCGTACGCCGTTGTACGGGACGTGTGTGCGACGACCTTACCGCCGGGCCTTCCGGCCCGGTCGCGGCGGGTCGCCGGTCCGGTGCCGGACGCCCGGCGGGCGGGCGTCCGGTTCCGCGTGCGTCAGACCGTCAGCGAACGGTCCGTCGGGCGGATCGGCGCGGGCAGGTCGCTCGCGCCGGTCAGGAAGCGGTCCGCGCCGCGTGCCGCGGAGCGGCCCTCGGCGATGGCCCACACGATGAGCGACTGGCCGCGGCCGGCGTCACCGGCGACGAACACACCGGGCACGTTGGTCTGGAAGTCGGCGTCGCGGGCGATGTTGCCGCGCTCGTCGAGGTCCAGGCCCAACTGCTCGACCAGGCCGTTCTCCTTGTCGGGGCCGGTGAAGCCCATGGCGAGGGTGACGAGCTGGGCGGGGATCTTGCGCTCGGTGCCCGGCTTCTGGTTCAGCCTGCCGTCGACGAACTCGACCTCGGTCAGGTGCAGCCACTGCACGTTGCCGTCCTCGTCGCCCTCGAAGTGGGTGGTGGAGACGGAGTAGAGCCGCTCACCGCCCTCCTCGTGCGCGGAGGTGACCTTGTACAGCATCGGGAAGGTCGGCCAGGGCTGGCTGACCGGGTTCCGCTCGGCGCCGGGCCGGGGCATGATCTCCAGCTGCGTCACGGAGGCCGCGCCCTGACGGTGGGCGGTGCCCACGCAGTCGGCGCCGGTGTCGCCGCCGCCGATGACGACGACGTGCTTGCCCTCGGCGGAGATCGGGGAGGTGACGTAGTCGCCCTCCTGGACCTTGTTCGACAGCGGCAGGTACTCCATCGCCTGGTGCACGCCCTTGAGTTCCCGGCCCGGGATGGGCAGGTCGCGGGCGGTGGTGGAGCCGGCGGCGATGACGACGGCGTCGTACCGCTTGCGCAGGTCGTCCGCCGTGACGTCGCGGCCGACCTCGACGCCGGTGCGGAAGCGGGTGCCCTCCGCGCGCATCTGCTCGATGCGGCGGTTGATGTGCCGCTTCTCCATCTTGAACTCGGGGATGCCGTAGCGGAGCAGGCCGCCGATGCGGTCGGCGCGCTCGTAGACGGCGACGGTGTGGCCGGCCCGGGTGAGCTGCTGGGCGGCGGCCAGTCCGGCCGGTCCCGAGCCGATCACGGCGACGGTCTTGCCGGACAGGCGCTCGGGGATCTGCGGCGTGACGTCACCGGTGTCCCACGCCTTGTCGATGATGGAGACCTCGACGTTCTTGATGGTGACCGGCGGCTGGTTGATGCCGAGGACGCACGCCGCCTCGCACGGGGCCGGGCACAGCCGCCCGGTGAACTCCGGGAAGTTGTTGGTGGCGTGCAGCCGCTCGGAGGCGGCGGACCAGTCCTCGCGGTAGGCGAAGTCGTTCCACTCCGGGATCAGGTTTCCGAGCGGGCAGCCGTTGTGGCAGAACGGGATGCCGCAGTCCATGCAGCGGCTGGCCTGCTTGGAGATGATCGGGAGCAGCGAGCCGGGAACGTAGACCTCGTTCCAGTCCCGCACCCGCTCCTCGACGGGGCGGGAACGGGCGACCTCGCGGCCGTGGTTGAGAAAGCCCTTGGGATCAGCCATTGGTCGCCGCCTCCATCATCTTCTCGGTGATCTCGTTCTCGGAGAGACCGGCACGCTCGGCGGCGTCCTTGGCGGCGAGCACGGCCTTGTAGGTGCTGGGAATGATCTTGCTGAAGCGGGTCACCGCGGTGTCCCACTCGGCGAGGAGCTTGGCGGCCACGGTGGAACCGGTCTCCTCCTGGTGGCGGCGCACGACCTCGTGCAGCCACTGCCGGTCGGCCTCGTCGAGCGCCTGGACGGCGTCGGTGTTGCCCGGGTTGACGTCGGCCGGGTCGAGGTCGATGACGTAGGCGACGCCGCCGGACATGCCGGCCGCGAAGTTGCGCCCGATGGGGCCGAGGACGACGGCGTGACCGCCGGTCATGTACTCGCAGCCGTGGTCGCCGACTCCCTCGGAGACGACGAGCGCCCCGGAGTTGCGGACGCAGAACCGCTCACCGGTGCGGCCGCGCAGGAACAGTTCGCCGCCGGTGGCGCCGTAGGCGAGGGTGTTGCCCGCGATGGTGGAGTACTCGGCGAGGTGGTCGGCGCCCCGGTCGGGGCGGACGATCACGCGGCCGCCGGACAGGCCCTTGCCGACGTAGTCGTTGGCGTCGCCCTCCAGGCGCAGGGTGATGCCGCGCGGCAGGAAGGCGCCGAAGGACTGGCCCGCGGAGCCGGTGAAGGTGATGTCGATGGTGTCGTCGGGCAGACCGGCGCCGCCGAACTTCTTCGTCACCTCGTGGCCGAGCATCGTGCCGACCGTGCGGTTGATGTTGCGGATGGCGACCTGGGCCCGCACCGGGGCCGCGTCGGTGGCGGCGTCGGCGGACAGGGCGTCGGCGGCCAGCTTGATGAGCTGGTTGTCGAGGGCCTTCTGCAGTCCGTGGTCCTGGGCGACGATCCGGTGGCGGGCGGCGCCCTCGGGCAGCGCGGGGACGTGGAACAGCGGGGCCAGGTCCAGGCCCTGTGCCTTCCAGTGGTCCACGGCCCGGGTGACGTCGAGGGCCTCGGCGTGGCCGACGGCCTCCTCGATGGAGCGGAAGCCCAGCTCGGCGAGGATCTCGCGGACCTCCTCCGCGATGAACCGGAAGAAGTTCACGATGTACTCGGCCTTGCCGGAGAACCGCTCGCGCAGCACCGGGTTCTGGGTGGCGATGCCGACCGGGCAGGTGTCCAGGTGGCAGACGCGCATCATGACGCAGCCGGAGACGACGAGCGGGGCGGTCGCGAAGCCGAACTCCTCGGCGCCGAGCAGCGCGGCGATGACGACGTCGCGGCCGGTCTTGAGCTGGCCGTCGGTCTGCACGACGATGCGGTCGCGCAGGCCGTTGAGCAGCAGGGTCTGCTGGGTCTCGGCGAGGCCGAGCTCCCAGGGGCCGCCCGCGTGCTTGAGCGAGGTCAGCGGGGAGGCGCCGGTGCCGCCGTCGTGGCCGGAGATCAGCACGACGTCCGCGTGGGCCTTGGACACGCCGGCCGCGACCGTGCCGACGCCGACCTCGGAGACCAGCTTCACGTGGATGCGGGCCTTGGGGTTGGCGTTCTTCAGGTCGTGGATGAGCTGGGCGAGGTCCTCGATGGAGTAGATGTCGTGGTGCGGCGGCGGGGAGATGAGGCCCACGCCCGGCGTCGAGTGCCGGGTCTTCGCCACCCACGGGTACACCTTGTGGCCGGGGAGCTGGCCGCCCTCGCCGGGCTTGGCGCCCTGGGCCATCTTGATCTGGATGTCGTCCGCGTTGACCAGGTACTCGCTGGTGACGCCGAAGCGGCCGGAGGCGACCTGCTTGATCGCCGAGCGGCGCGCCGGGTCGTACAGGCGCTCCGGGTCCTCGCCGCCCTCGCCGGTGTTCGACTTGGCGCCGAGCTGGTTCATGGCGATGGCGAGCGTCTCGTGCGCCTCGCGGGAGATGGAGCCGTAGGACATGGCGCCGGTGGAGAACCGCTTGACGATCTCGGAGGCCGGCTCGACCTCCTCGACCGGGATCGGGCTCCGGTCGGAGGTGAAGCCGAACAGGCCGCGCAGCGTCATCAGGCGCTCGGACTGCTCGTTCACGCGGTCCGTGTACTGCTTGAAGACGTCGTAGCGGCCGGTGCGGGTGGAGTGCTGGAGGCGGAAGACCGTCTCCGGGTCGAACAGGTGGGGCTCGCCCTCGCGGCGCCACTGGTACTCGCCGCCGATCTCCAGCGCGCGGTGCGCGGGGGCGATGCCGGTGGCCGGGTAGGCCTTGGCGTGCCGGGCGGCGACCTCCTCGGCGATGACGTCGATGCCGACGCCGCCGATCTTGGTGGTGGTGCCGTTGAAGTACGCGTCCACGAAGGAGTCGTCCAGGCCGACGGCCTCGAAGACCTGGGCTCCGCGGTAGGAGGCGACGGTGGAGATGCCCATCTTGGACATGACCTTCAGGACGCCCTTGCCGAGGGCGTAGATCAGGTTGCGGATGGCCTGCTCGGTCTCGATGCCGGACAGGAAGGTGCCGGCGCGGACCAGGTCCTCGACGGACTCCATCGCCAGGTAGGGGTTGACCGCGGCGGCGCCGTAGCCGATGAGCAGGGCGACGTGGTGCACCTCGCGGACGTCGCCGGCCTCGACGAGCAGTCCCACCTGGGTGCGCTGCTTGGTGCGGATCAGGTGATGGTGGACGGCCGAGGTGAGCAGCAGCGAGGGGATCGGCGCGTGCTCGGCGTCGGAGTGCCGGTCGGACAGGACGATCAGGTGGGCGCCGTTGCCGATGGCGGCGTCGGCCTCCGCGCAGATCTCCTCGAGGCGGGCGGCCAGCGCCTCGCCGCCGCCGGAGACCCGGAACAGTCCGGAGAGGGTGGCGGCCTTCATGCCGGGCATGTCGCCGTCGGCGTTGATGTGGATGAGCTTGGCCAGCTCGTCGTTGTCGATCACCGGGAAGGGCAGGGTGACGCTGCGGCAGGAGGCCGCGGTGGGCTCCAGCAGGTTGCCCGAGGGGCCGAGGGAGGAGCGCAGCGAGGTGACCAGTTCCTCGCGGATGGCGTCCAGCGGCGGGTTGGTGACCTGCGCGAAGAGCTGGGTGAAGTAGTCGAACAGCAGGCGCGGGCGCTCGGAGAGCGCGGCGATCGGGCTGTCGGTGCCCATCGAGCCGATCGGCTCGGCGCCGGCCTTGGCCATCGGCGCGAGGATGACGCGGAGTTCTTCCTCGGTGTAGCCGAAGGTCTGCTGGCGGCGGGTGACCGAGGCGTGGGTGTGCACGATGTGCTCGCGCTCGGGCAGGTCGGACAGCTCGATCTCGCCGGCCTGGAGCCACTCGGCGTAGGGCTGCTCGGCGGCGAGGGACGCCTTGATCTCGTCGTCCTCGATGATCCGGTGCTCGGCGGTGTCGACGAGGAACATGCGGCCCGGCTGGAGGCGGCCCTTGCGGACCACCCGGGCGGGGTCGATGTCGAGGACGCCGACCTCCGAGCCGAGGACGACGAGGCCGTCGTCGGTGACCCAGTAGCGGCCGGGGCGCAGGCCGTTGCGGTCGAGGACCGCGCCGACCTGGGTGCCGTCGGTGAAGGTGACGCAGGCCGGGCCGTCCCAGGGCTCCATCATCGTGGAGTGGTACGCGTAGAAGGCGCGGCGGTCGGCGTCCATGGAGGCGTGGTTCTCCCAGGCCTCCGGAATCATCATCAGCACGGAGTGCGGCAGGGAGCGGCCGCCGAGGTGCAGGAGCTCCAGGACCTCGTCGAAGGAGGCGGAGTCGGAGGCGTCCGGGGTGCAGACGGGGAAGAGGCGCTCGAGGTCGCGGGCCTCGGCGTTGCCGCCGCCGAGCAGGTCCGAGGCGAGCTGGGACTCGCGGGCGCGCATCCAGTTGCGGTTGCCCTTGACCGTGTTGATCTCGCCGTTGTGCGCGACGAAGCGGTACGGGTGGGCCAGCGGCCAGCTCGGGAAGGTGTTGGTGGAGAACCGGGAGTGCACCAGCGCGATCGCGGAGCCGAAGCGGCGGTCGGACAGGTCCGGGAAGAAGGGCTCGAGCTGGCCGGTGGTCAGCATGCCCTTGTAGACGATGGTCCGCGCGGACAGCGAGGGGAAGTACACGCCGGCCTCGCGCTCGGCGCGCTTGCGCAGGGCGAAGGCCTTGCGGTCCAGCGCGATGCCGGTGGAGGCGCCGTCGGCGACGAAGACCTGCCGGAAGGCGGGCATCGTGGCGCGGGCGGTGGAGCCGAGCAGTTCGGGGGCGACCGGCACCTCGCGCCAGCCGAGGACGGTCAGGCCCTCCTCGGCGGCGATGCCCTCGATGCGGTTGACGGCCTCGGCCGTCCCGGTCTCGGGCAGGAAGGCGATGCCCACGGCGTACGCGCCGGCCTCGGGGAGCTCGAATCCGGCCACCTCGCGGAAGAAGGCGTCCGGGACCTGGGACAGGATGCCGGCGCCGTCGCCCGAGTCGGGCTCGGAGCCGGTGGCACCGCGGTGTTCCAGGTTGCGCAGGACGGTGAGCGCCTGCTCGACCAGCGTGTGGCTCGCCTCACCGGTGAGCGTGGCCACGAAGCCGACGCCGCAGGCGTCGTGCTCGTTGCGCGGGTCGTACATGCCCTGTGCGGCAGGGCGAGCATCCATGAAGGACCAGTTCTGGCCAGTCGTGGAGTGCTGGGACGGCTGGCGCGTCGTACGCATCGGCTCTCCCGTCGTCGTCTGTGGCTGGGGTACGCGCCTCCCGCCGTCGGATCGCGGCCTGTGCGGGAGGGGCGGGTGCCGAGGGACGACGCTGGCCCTCTGCGGGAAGTGCGGCGCGGTGACACCGCGGCACTTCGACAAGTGCACTGCGCCATGCGTACGGGGACAAGTCCACATGAGCGCAAAATTTCGTGCAGATTACATGATGGAGGGATTCTCGGGAACCGGATACTCCGTTCCATCATGCGGACATCCGGGGGACATCCGGTGGACACACGCGGACATCCGTTGTGCGGTCGCCGGGGAGCGCGGCGGGGGTACCGCGCGCGACGACCGGGAAGGGGACGGACCGGGACGGGCAGATCGGTGACCGGCGGTCCGGTGTGGCGGGCGGTACCGCCCGGCCCACGGGGTGCGGCAGGCTTCATTGCCCACAGCGCTTACGGCTCATGCCCAGTGGCCGACTCGCCGAAACCAGCGGAACCGGCCGGGATTACCGAACAGTAGCGGCCCTTCGGAGGACCACGGAGGGCTGCTCCCCAGGGGATGATCACGCGGTGATACTTATACGGAGTCCCGCATAAGGCTGCGCACCTTATCCTACGACTCCGCCGAACACGCTGCCCAGGAGGTAGGTCACACCGGCCGCCGCGCCGCCCACCGCGAGCTGCCGCAGACCGCTGAACCACCAGCTGCGCGCGGTCACCCGGGCCACCACCGCACCGCACAGGAAGAGCCCGATGAGCGCCAGCAGCACGGCGGGCCAGATCACCGTGGCGCCCAGGAGGTAGGGCAGGACGGGAAGGAAGGCGCCGAGCGCGAAGGAGCCGAAGGAGGAGACGGCGGCGACCAGCGGGGAGGGCAGGTCACCGGGGTCGACGCCCAGTTCCTCGCGGGCGTGGATCTCCAGCGCCTGCTCGGGATCCTTGGAGAGCTGGCGGGCCACCTCGCGGGCGAGCGCCGGCTCCACGCCCCGCGTCTCGTACAGCGCGGCGAGCTCGGCCTCCTCGTCCTTGGGGTGCTTGCGCAGCTCGCGCCGCTCGACGTCCAGCTCGGCCTCGACCAGCTCCCGCTGGGAGGCGACGGAGGTGTACTCGCCGGCCGCCATCGAGAAGGCGCCGGCGGCGAGGCCCGCGAGTCCGGTGAGCACGATGGTGGACCGGCTCAGCTCGCCGCCCGCGACACCCGTCATCAGCGCCAGGTTGGAGACGAGGCCGTCCATCGCCCCGAACACGGCGGGGCGCAGCCAGCCGCCGTTGACGTCGCGGTGGGTGTGGTTGTCGCGATGCGCCTCGTGCAGCGCGGCACCGGTCTCGATGACGGCCATGCGGTCCCCCAAGGTGTGTGCGCGGGAAGTTTTCTGGACTGAATCCATACTTCGACAACACCTAAGTTACGCCGTCGATTCCATGGCCGCCAGCAAGGAAAGGCAGCCCTAACCTGGGCTTTTGCCGTGCGCGGCACCCCCTTCGATCGTACGTCCGGACGGTCGACCGGGTGACAGTAGGGCACTTCGTGCTCTTGTGAACCGCCGTTCGGGGACAGATCCGCCAGGGGTGTCCACGGACCGCGCTCCCACCGCGGGAGCGGCGCGCACGCCGTGCCCCCGGAAGGAGAGGCGCTCATGGCTTCCCCCGCCCGCACTCCCCCGGCCCGGACACGGGAGCGGCCCCCCGCCGGCGCCATCGACCCCGGCGACACCGCCGACACCGCCGATTCCGCCGGTCTCGTAGACGTCGGCGTTCTCGCACGCACCACCGACACCCGCGATCCCGCGGACACCGCGGACACCGCTGACACCGCTGACACCGGCGATCCCGCGGACACCGGCGCGCCCCTGGCCCGGCCGTCGGAGGAGCCCCGTTCTCCCGCCCCCGAGGGACGGCACGACCCGGCGGCCTCGGCACCGGTGGACCTGCGCGACCGGGCCCGGGGCGCGCTGCTCGGGCTGGCCGTCGGGGACGCGCTCGGCGCGCCCGCCGAGAACCTCAGGCCCTCCGAGATCCGGGCCCGTTGGGGCCGCGTCACCGGATACGTCACCGACCACCCGGCCGGCACGGACGACACCGAGTACGCGATGTTCTCCGGGCTGCTGCTGGCCCGGCACGGCTCGGCGCTCACCGTGGCGCACGTGGAGGCCGCCTGGCACCACTGGATCGCCGACCGCGACGAGGGCCCCTTCCGCGGCGCCGGGTTCAGCGAGCGGGGCACGCTGGAGAACCTGCGCCGGGGGCTGGCGGCGCCGATCTCCGCGCAGCACCGGCACGCCTGGAGCGACGGGCTCGCCATGCGGGCGGCGCCGTTCGGGGTCTTCGCCGCCGGACGGCCCGCCGAGGCGGCCCGGCTCGTCGCGATCGACGGCTCGGTCAGCCACGAGGGCGAGGGCATCTACGGCGGCCAGGCGGTGGCGGCCGGTGTCGCGGCGGCGATGGCCGGGGCGCCGGTCGGCGCGGTGGTCGCCTCCGCGCTGGCGGTCGTCCCCGAGGACTCCTGGACCGCCCGCTCCCTGCGCCGTGCGGTGACGGCGGCCCACCGGGGCGAACGCGCGGTCCGCTCCGCGGTGGTCGTCGGCGGCTACCCCTGGACCGACCTGGCCCCCGAGGCGGTCGCCCTCGCCTTCGGCGCCTACGCGGCGGCGGACGGCGAGTTCCGCGAGGCGGTGCTCACGGCCGTCAACATGGGGCGCGACGCCGACACGACTGCGGCGGTGACCGGTGCCCTGGCGGGCGCGACCGGGGGCGCCGGCGCCATCCCCGCCGACTGGGCCGCGGCCATCGGCCCCTCCCGCGGCACCTGCCTGCCCTCGATGCGCGGCCACCATGTGGAGGAGGTCGCGGACGCCCTGGTGACAGCGGCGACCCGCCCGGCTCCCACCACCCCACCGGTGACCAACGGGGCCGGCACCACCGCCGCCACCGACGCCACCGCCGCACCGCCCGGCCCGACGCCGGCGCGCGGCACGGCAGACGCGCGGGCCGCGGTAGGCGCGCAGGGCACGGCTGGTGCACCTGTCACGCCGGGTGCGCCGCCCGCCCCCGGCACCCTCGCCGACGCCGCGCCACCCGCGCGCGGCACGGCCGGCCGCGTCGCGGCGCCCTCCGCCGGGCCGGTCGCCCGTGTGCCGGGCGGCGCCATGCTCCGGGGGGCGGCCACCGCCCTCGCGGACACCACCCCGGCCCCGGAAACTACGAACCCCTCCCCGGCCCCGAAAGCCCCCGCACGGGGCACCCCCGCCACGGGCGCCGTTGCCGTCGAGGCCCCCCGGGCGCTCGCAGGGGGCACCCCCGTCGCAAGCGCCGTCACCGCCGCGGCTCCCCCGGTGTCGGACGCCTCCCCGGCCCGGGGTCTCGTGCTCGCCGCGGCCGACGAGGAGGCCGGCTCGTGAGCGCCGAGGTCCACGGTGACCCGCGCCGTACCGAGGGGCTCCTGCTCGGGCTGGCCGCCGGGGACGCCGCCGGGTGGCCCGCCGCGCGGCACCGGGCCGCCCGGATGCCGGACTGGACCCGGCGGCTGACCCGCGAGCTCGACACCTTCGCCGAGCAGAACGCGACCACCACCCTGCCCGTGCCCATCGCCCTCAACCAGCCCCCCGAGCCGCTGTGCCTCGGGCCCTCCGACGACGCCGAGTGGGCGGCCTTCACCGCCGAGGCCGTGCTGCGGGCGGGCGAGGGAGCCGTCCTCGGCGACCTCACCCACGACCGCCGCATACGCGCCGCGATCGACCTGTCCTGGAGCGCCGTCGCGGACGAGGTCGCCGCCGCCACGGACCGCGCCCCCGAGGTCGAGTCCGCCCTGCTCCCCCTGCGCGCCCGCATCTCGGTACGGGCCGGCCTCGGCAACCTCGCGGCCGGACTGCGCCCGCCCGCGACCGGCCACGACAATCCGCACTACTTCGACGACGCCGCCTGCGTACGGGCCTGCGTGCTGGCCGTCGCCCATCCCGGCGCACCCCGCCGCGCCGCCGACCTCGCCGAGTTCGACGCCCGCTACACCCAGGACGGGGACGGTGTGCACGGCGCCCGCGCGATGGCCGCCGCGCTGTCCCTCGCCCTGGCCGGCGAGGACGTCGCCGCGTGTGCCGGGGCCGCCCTCACGGAGCTTCCCGCGACGACCGAGATCGGCCGCAACGCCCGCCACGCCCTGGACCTCGCCGAGGGCTGCCCCGGTGCCTTCGCCCTGCTCCCGCTCCTGGAGCACAGGATCGTCGACCACGTCTACAGCTACGGCATCGCCGCCGCCGAGACCGTCCCCGTCGCGCTCGCCCTGGCGACGGCGGCCCGCGGGCGGATCGCCGAGGCGGTGCCGGCCGCCGCCTGCCTGTCCCGGGTCGCGGACTCGGCCCCGGCCCTGGCCGGCGCCCTCACCGGCGCGCTCGGCGGCGGCGCCGCGATCCCGGACACCTGGCGGGAGGCCTGCCGCACCCTCTCCGGCTGCGCGCTGCCCCGTCTCACCGGCACCGATCTCGTACACCTCGCCGAACTCCTGGCCTCCACGGAACCGGCCCGCACGGGAGGATGATTCGGACATGACGCCCACTCTTGACGAACGGATCACCGGCGCGCTGGTCGGTGCGGCCGTCGGCGACGCCCTCGGCGGACCGGTCGAGGGGTACAGCCCCGAGCAGATCACCGAACGGCACGGCGGCCGGATCCACGGCATCGTCGGCCCCTGGGACGGCGACCGCTGGCGCACCGCCCGCCCCCTCGCCCCGTACCACAAGGGCGACGGCCATGTCACCGACGACACCCTGCTGACCCATGCGCTGGTCCGGGTCTATGCCACGGTCCGCGACCACTTGGACGCGTACGACGTCGCCGAGCACCTGGTCCCGGAGCTGATCGGGCAGCCGCGCTGGATCCCGGAACTGGAGGCCGAGGCGCTGCCGCTGCAACGCGTCTTCCTCGCCGAGAAGTGGCTCGTGGCCCGCCTGCACTACGGCCATGTCGACCCCCGCGAGGCCGGCAACGGCAACATCGTCAACTGCGGGGCGGCGATGTACATGGCGCCGGTCGGCCTGGTCAACGCGGCCAACCCGGCGGGTGCGTACGCCGAGGCGCTCGACGTGGCGGGCGCCCACCAGTCCTCCTACGGCAGGGAGGCGGCCGGGGTGTTCGCGGCGGCGGTCGCGGCGGCCTGCGCGCCGGGCGCGAGTCCGGACTCGGTGGTGGCCGCGTGCCTGTCGCTGGCGAAGGACGGCACGCGGTCGGCGATCGAGGCGGTGTGCGAGACGGCCGCCCGGTACACGGACTTCGAGTCGGCGCTGGGCCCGCTGCGGCGGGCGGTGGAGCCGTACGACACCGTCGGCCCCGAATACCGCGCGCCCTCGCTCGGCGCCCGCCGCCCCTCCCGGCTGCACGCGATCGAGGAACTGCCCGTGGCACTGGGGATGCTGGTGGTCTCCGGCGGCGACCACCGGCACGCGGTGCTCGGCTCGGTCAACTACGGCCGGGACTGCGACTCCATCGCGACCATGGCGGGCGCGCTCGCGGGCGCCCTGGGCTCACCCGCGCCGGACGAGTGGGCGAAGACGGTCGCCGAGGCGAGCCGTCTGGACCTGACGGCCCCGGCGCACACGCTCGCGGAGGTCGCGCGCGAGGTGTTCGCCCGCGACGTGGCACGGCGCCGGGCGCACGAGGCCGCGTTCGCGGGGATGCGCGACGGGGCCGCCGGGGAGGTCGGCTGACATGCTGCGCGTCACCTGGGTACAGCCGGAGGACCTGCTGGGGCACGAACTGCGCCAGGCCGAGCAGGACGGCCGTCGCCCCGAGGCGATCGCGCGCCGCTGGGCGGCGGCGGGCGGCCCCGAGGCCCCGGCACGGGCGGGCGCCTCCCCGCAGCCCGTCTCCCGCTATCTGCGGCTGCTGGCCGAGGACCTCCTGGACGAACTGGCCGACCTGCCCAGCCGACTGGCGGACGAGGAGCCGACGGACCTCGCCGCCATCAGGGCCACCCGCACCACCCTCCCGGCACCGCCCGCGCACCCCGCGCGCCCCGCGCCGCCCGCGCACCCCGCGCCGTCCGCGCCCACCGCCCCCTCCCCCGCCGCGCTGGAGGCGTCCTGGCTGGGCCGGGCCGTGGGCTGCCTCCTCGGCAGGCCGGTGGAGAAGCTTCCCCTCGCCACCCTCCGGGAGGTCGCCGCGGCCACCGGCAACCGGCCGCTCACCGGCTACTTCACCGCTCGCGGCCTGCCCCCGGAGCTGGCCGCCGCCCCGCCGTGGAACCGCCGCGCCGCCCCCACCTCCCTCGCCGAGAACATCGACGGCATGCCCGAGGACGACGACCTCAACTACCCCGTCCTGGGCCTGCTCCTGCTCCAGCGCCACGGCCGCGCGTTCACCACCGCCGACGTGGCCCGCCTCTGGCTCGAGGAACTCCCGGCGGGCCGCACCTTCACCGCCGAACGCGTCGCCTACCGCAACCTCCTGTGCGGCATCGAGCCCCCGTCCACCGCCCGCCACCGCAACCCGTTCCGCGAATGGATCGGCGCCCTCATCCGCGCCGACGTCCACGGCTGGACCCACCCCGGCGACCCGGTGGCCGCCGCCGACCAGGCGCACCGCGACGCCACCCTCACGCACACCGCGAACGGGGTCTACGCGGCGATGTTCACCGCCGCCGTGCTCGCGACGGCCGCCACCGGAACCCACGACGTGCACGACTGCCTGGCCGCCGGGCTGGGCGTCGTACCGCCCCGCTCACGGCTCGCCCGGGCCGTCCGGCAGGCGATCGAACTGGCGCGGGAGGAGCGGGACTTCGACACGGTCGTCGACCGGCTGCACGAGGTGCACCGCGGCTACCACTGGGTGCACTCCGTCCCCAACACCGCGCTGATCGCCGCCGCCCTCACCCACGCGGACGGCGACTTCTCCGCCTCCCTCTGCCGTGCCGTCTCCGGCGGCTGGGACACCGACTCCAACGGGGCGGCCGTCGGCAGCGTCGCCGGGCTGCTCGCGGGCGATCCCGCCGCGCTGCCGGAGCACTGGACCGCCCCGCTGAAGAACCGGCTCGCCACCTCCGTCGGCGACTTCGACGGCGTCGGCTTCGACACCCTCGCCCAGCTCACCCACCGGGAGATCCACCGCCCATGACCGCCCCTCAGGACCAGGCACCCCCGTCCGCCCCCGTCCCGCCGCTGGCCGGTCTGCGCGTCCTCGACGTGGCCACCCTCTTCGCGGGCCCCCTCGCCGCCACCCTGCTCGGCGACTTCGGCGCGGAGGTCGTCAAGGTCGAGCACCCGGCCAAGCCGGACCCCTGCCGCGGCCACGGCCCCGCCAAGGACGGGGTCGGCCTGTGGTGGAAGCTGCTCGGCCGCAACAAACGGACCGTCACCGCCGATCTGTCCACGCCGGGCGGCCGGTCCGTCCTGCTCCGGCTGGCCGCGCACGCCGACGTGCTCGTGGAGAACTTCCGCCCCGGCACGCTGGAGAAGTGGGACCTGGGCTGGGAGGAGCTGTCCGCCGTCAATCCCCGACTCGTGCTGGCCCGGGTCACCGCCTTCGGCCAGTTCGGCCCCTACGCGCACCGGCCGGGCTTCGGCACGCTCGCCGAGGCGATGAGCGGCTTCGCCGCGATCACCGGCGAGCCGGACGCCCCGCCCACCCTGCCGCCGTTCGGTCTCGCCGACTCCATCGCGGGCCTGACCACCGCGTACGCGGTGATGACCGCGCTCGCCGCGCGCGAGCGCACCGGGCGGGGCCAGGTCGTCGACATGGCGATCATCGAGCCGATCCTCACCGTGCTCGGCCCCCAGCCGGTCTGGTACGACCAGCTCGGCTACGTCCAGCCGCGCACCGGCAACCGGTCCACCAACAACGCGCCCCGCAACACCTACCGCACCGCCGACGGCGGCTGGGTCGCCGTCTCCACCTCCGCGCAGTCGGTCGCCGAACGGCTGATGGACCTGGTCGGCCGCCCCGACCTCGCCGCCCGGCCCTGGTTCACGAGCGGCGCCGGGCGGGCCGCGCACGCGGAGGAGCTGGACGCGGCGGTCGGCGGGTGGATCGCCGCGCGCACCCGCGAGGAGGTGCTCGCGGAGTTCGAGAAGGCGGAGGCGGCCGTCGCCCCCGTGCAGGACGTGCGGGAGGTGCTGACCGACCCGCAGTACCAGGCGCTCGGCACCTTCGCCACCGTCCCCGAGGACCCCGAGCTGGGCGTGCTGCGCATGCAGAACGTGCTGTTCCGGCTGTCCGCGACACCCGGCGCGATCCGCTGGGCGGGACGGCCGCACGGTGCCGACACCGACGCGGTCCTCGGTGAGCTGGGCCTCACGGCCGCCGAGATCGCGGCGCTGCGCGCCGAGGAGGCCGTGTGATCACCGAGGTCCTGCCGCTGACCTGGCTGTACGCGCCCGGGGACCGGCCGGACGTGGTGGGCAAGGCGCTGGACTCGGGGGCGGACGTGGTGCTGATCGACTTGGAGGACGCGGTCGCCCCCGACCGCAAGGAGTACGCCCGCACGGCGACGGCGGACCGGCTGCGGGAGCGGCAGCCGGTGCCGGTCCATGTACGGGTCAACGCGCTGGACGGGCCCTGGGTGAAGGGCGATCTCAAGGCGCTGTCCGGGCTGCCGGGGTTGTCGGGGCTCCGGCTGCCGAAGGTGACCTCGCCCCGGGAGGTGGTGCGGGTGGCGGAGCTGACGGGCCCGGCGCGGGCGGCCCAGGACGGCGAGGTCGCGTTGCACGCCCTGCTGGAATCGGCGCTCGGGGTGGAGCACGCCTTCGCCATCGCGTGCGCGCATCCCGCGCTGCGCGGGATCGCGCTGGGCGAGGCCGATCTGCGGGCCGATCTGGGGGTGCGGGAGGACAGGGGTCTGGACTGGTCGCGCTCCCGGGTGGTGGCGGCCGCGCGGGCGGCGGGTCTGCCGGCGCCCGCGCAGTCGGTGTTCCCCGACGTCCGGGACCTGGAGGGGCTGGCCGCGTCCTGCACGCGCGGGCGCGCCCTGGGATTCCTGGGGCGCGCGGCCATCCATCCGCGTCAGCTCCCGGTCATCGAGCAGGCGTACCTGCCGACGCCGAAGGAGATCGTGGAGGCGGAGCAGATCGCCCGGGCGGCCACCGCCACGGCGGGTGCCCAGGCCCTGCCCGACGGGCGTTTCATCGACGCGGCGGTGGTGGCGGTCGCCCACCGCACCCTGACCCTGGCCCGCCGCCGGCGCTGAACCGGGCGGGACGGGACGCGCCGGGGGCGCCGCACGAGTTCCGTGCGGCGCCCCCGGTCGTGCCGAGTGCGGTGTCGGCGGCCTCAGCTCTCCCCGGCCGTCGGCGCCGACTTCGAGGAAGCGCCGGCCGCGGCCTTGTCCTCGCCCGCGGCCTTCGGCGCCGCCGTGGCACCCCCCTTGTCCTCGGCCTTGGCGCCCTCGGCCTTCGCGTCTTCGGCCTTCGCGTCTTCGGCCTTCGCGTCTTCGGCCTTCGCGCCCTCTGTCTTAGCGCCCTCGACCTTCGCGCCCTCTGTCGTGGTGCCCTCGGCCTTCGCGCCTTCGACGGGCTCCTCGGCCTCCGGGGAGGCGGCCTCCGCGTCCGGCCCGCCGGGCACGTCCGCCTCCGGCTCCACGATCTCCTCGCGGCCCGGCCGCTTCTTCGCCGAGACGATGATGTAGGCGACGGCCAGCAGGAACACGATCAGCGCGGTCCAGTCGTTGAGCCGCAGACCGAGGAAGTGGTGGGCGTCGTCGACGCGCATGTACTCGATCCAGGCGCGGCCCACGCAGTACGCCGCCACGTACACGGCGAAGGCCCGGCCGTGGCCGAGCTTGAAGCGCCGGTCGGCCCAGATGACCAGCAGGGCGACGCCGATGCACCACAGCGACTCGTAGAGGAACGTCGGGTGGTAGTAGCCCGGTACCCGGCCGCCCTCGTCGGAGGTGATGTGCAACGCCCACGGCAGATGGGTCTCGCGGCCGTACAGCTCCTGGTTGAACCAGTTGCCCCAGCGTCCGAGCGCCTGTGCGACGGCGATGCCGGGCGCGATGGCGTCGGCGTAGGCCGGCAGGGGGATGCCCCGGCGGCGGCAGCCGATCCAGGCGCCGACCGCGCCGAGGGCGATGGCACCCCAGATGCCGAGGCCGCCCTGCCAGATCTTGAAGGCGTCCACCCAGTCGCGACCCTCGCTGAAGTACAGCTCGTAGTCGGTGATGACGTGGTAGAGCCGTCCGCCGACGAGGCCGAACGGCACGGCCCAGACCGCGATGTCGGCCACCGTGCCGGCCCGGCCGCCGCGGGCGATCCAGCGCTTGTTGCCGAGCCAGACGGCCACGAAGACGCCGATGATGATGCAGAACGCGTAGCCGCGCAGCGGAATGGGGCCAAGGGGCAGCTCTCCGCGCGACGGGCTGGGAATATAGGCAAGGTACATGGCAGGGTCGACGCTACCGTGCCGACCCTGTGGCGCGGCAACCCGACGGGATACGGCTCCATAACGTACGCCCCGGTAACCGGGGCCCCGGCAGGCGCCGGAACGCCGTCCCCGCCCGGGTCATTTCCTGTTCGCCGCCTCGACCATCTGCTTGAGCTTCGCCGGGGTCATGGAGCGGTCCTCGATGAGGTTCTTGCCGTCGAGGAGCACGGTGGGCGTGCCGCCGAAGCCTCCGTCCTGGAAGGCGGCGTTGGACTTGTCCACCCAGGTGTTGTGCGTGCCGTCCTCGACGCAGGAGCGGAACGCCGGGGTGTCGAGCCCGTCGACCTTCTTCGCCAGGTCGATCAGCTTGGCGTCCTGCGCGAAGGCGTCCTCCGTCTCCGGCGGCTGGTTGTCGTAGAGCACGTCGTGGTAGGCGGTGAACTTCCCCGCGTCCTGGGCGCAGGCGGCCGCGTTCGCCGCGTGGCGGGAGCCGCTGCCGCGGGTGTTGCCGTCGATGAGGGTGGCCAGGTGGTACTGGACCTTGAGCTGTCCGGCGTCGACCAGTTCGTGGATCGTCGCGCGGTAGGTCTTCTCGAAGGCCTGGCAGGCCGGGCAGCGGAAGTCCTCCCAGACGGCGAGGCTGGCCTTGGCGGAGTCCTTGCCGACGGGGATGGCCAGGGCGTCCTTGCCGACCGCCCCGGAGGGGGCGACCGCCGGGCCGGAGGTCTCGCTCTTGTCCTCCTTGCCGGAGTTCGCGGCCAGCACGCCGCCGACGGCCGCGAGGCCCAGCACGCCGATCACCGCGGCCCCGATGATCAGCCCGCGGCGGCGCTTGTCGGCGGCCTTCTGCTTCTCGCGCTCCTCCGCCAGCCGCTGCCGGGCTGTGCGCTTTCCCTCACGGTTCTTCTCGCTCACATCCGGCAGAACGAACCGGGGAGGCGCAGCGCGCCTCCCCGGCCCCAGGTCCACCCGTTCGAGTGAGTGGACGTCGTCGTATTGATCGCTGGACGCCTACCGCCGGGCCCCGCAGACCCCGGCCGCGAGTTCGCCCGCCAGCTCCCGCACGGCCCTCAGTCCGGCCGCCTCGTCCGGCGCGTCCAGCATCCGCTTCACGAACGCCGAACCGACGATCACGCCGTCGGCGAAGCCGGCCACCTCGGCGGCCTGGGCCGCGTTCGAGACGCCGAGGCCCACGCAGACGGGCAGGTCGGAGCGGGTGGCGCGGGTCCGCTCCACCAGGTCATGGGCCTGCGCGCCGACCGACTCGCGGGTGCCGGTGACGCCCATCAGCGAGGCCGCGTACACGAAGCCGCTGCCGGCTCCGGTGATCTCGGCGAGCCGGGCGTCCTTGCTGCTGGGCGCCACCACGAAGACGGTCGCGAGACCGTGCTTCTCGGCGTGCTCCCGCCACAGCGCCGACTCCTGCACCGGCAGGTCGGGCAGGATGCAGCCGGCGCCCCCGGCCTCGGCGAGCTCGGCGGTGAAGCGCTCGACGCCGTAGCGGTCGATCGGGTTCCAGTACGTCATGACGAGGACGGGCTTGCCGGTGGCCGCGTGGGCCTCCCGGACGGTCCGCATGACGTCCGCGATCCGCACCCCGCCGCGCAGGGCGATGTCGTCGGCGGTCTGGATGACGGGGCCGTCCAGGACGGGGTCGCTGTGTGGCAGGCCGACCTCGACGACGTCGGCGCCGCCGTCGAAGACCTCCTTGATGGCGGCGATGCCGCCGTCCACGGTCGGGAACCCGGCCGGGAGGTAGGCGATGAGCGCGGCCCGGTCCTCCGCCTTCGCGGCGGCGAGGGTGTCGCGCAGGAGTTGGATGGTGCCGCTCACTTGGCGTCCCCCTCGATCTCCGCGGTGTCGGCGGCGTCGGCCGCCACCTCCGCGTCGGTGTCGTACAGCCCGAAGTACCGGGCGGCGGTGTCCATGTCCTTGTCGCCGCGTCCGGAGAGGTTGACCACGATCAGCCCCTCCGGGCCCAGCTCCCGGCCCACCTCCAGGGCGCCGGCCAGGGCGTGGGCGCTCTCGATGGCCGGGATGATGCCCTCGGTGCGCGACAGCAGGCGCAGCGCCTGCATGGCGGCGTCGTCGGTGACCGCGCGGTACTCGCCGCGGCCGCTGTCCTTGAGGTAGGCGTGCTCGGGGCCGATTCCCGGGTAGTCGAGGCCGGCCGAGATCGAGTACGGCTCGGTGATCTGGCCCTCCTCGTCCTGGAGCACGTAGGACCGCGAGCCGTGCAGGATGCCGGGCTCGCCGGCGGTGAGGGTGGCGGCGTGCTCGCCGGTCTCCACCCCGTGTCCGGCCGGCTCGCAGCCGATCAGGCGCACGCCCTCGTCGGGGATGAAGGCGTGGAACAGGCCGATGGCGTTGGAGCCGCCGCCGACGCAGGCCACGGCGGCGTCGGGCAGCCGTCCGGCGCGCTCCAGGAGCTGGCGGCGGGCCTCGACGCCGATGACCCGGTGGAAGTCGCGGACCATCGCCGGGAAGGGGTGCGGTCCGGCGACGGTGCCGAACAGGTAGTGGGTGCGGTCGACGTTGGCGACCCAGTCGCGGAACGCCTCGTTGATGGCGTCCTTCAGGGTGCGGCTGCCGGACTTCACGGCGACGACCTCCGCGCCGAGCATCCGCATCCGGGCCACGTTGAGGGCCTGGCGCCGGGTGTCGATCTCGCCCATGTAGATGGTGCACTCGAGGCCGAACAGCGCGCAGGCGGTCGCCGTGGCCACGCCGTGCTGGCCGGCGCCGGTCTCGGCGATGACCCGGGTCTTGCCCATCCGCTTGGTCAGCAGGGCCTGGCCGAGCACATTGTTGATCTTGTGCGAGCCGGTGTGGTTGAGGTCCTCGCGCTTGAGGAAGACCCGGGGGCCCCCGGCGTGCTCGGCGAACCGGGGCACCTCCGTCAGGGCGCTGGGCCGGCCGGTGTAGTCGACCATCAGCGCGTTGAGCTCGCGGGCGAACTCGGGGTCCGACTTCGCCTTGTCGTACTCGACGGCGACCTCGTCCACGGCGGCGACGAGGGCCTCCGGGATGAACTTGCCGCCGAAGGCGCCGAAGTAGCCCTCGGCGCTCGGGACGTGACCCTCGGGGTCGGGAATGAAGAACTCGCTGGACATGGGATACCTCGTGGGCACAGGGCCCTGGGGTCGTCTTCGGACGGGGTGTACGTGCGACGTGTGCGTACGCGCGCGGGAAGCCCATGCCGTCCCGTGGCCGCTCGCGTCGGGGACGCGGCCGGGGGCCGTGGCACCGGGGCGGGCCGCGGGGCCGTTCACGCCGGGGAGGGACCAGAGGTGTGCCTCGGGCGGCAGGCGGGGGGACCGCCTGCCGCGCGGACTCCACGGACGGGGCCGTGGACCTCGTTCAGTCCACCGCGGGTGACCGGCGCGCACCGGGCGCGCCGTGCCATCGCATCCCGTTCACCTGTCCCGGCTCGGCCCCGATGACGTACCGCACCCGCCGCCCGTGCACCCGGCGCGCGGGCGCCCGGCAGCCACGCGGCCGGCAGCCGCGGGCGAGACGGGCGTAGGGGTCCCTGGCCGACGGGGCGGGTGTGCAGGGCGTGCCGGCCGCTCCGGCCGGCGTGCGGCCGTCCGGGTGGGCGCACGGCACCGGGATCCGGGGCCGTCCCACGGGCTCCCCGGCCCGTACGGCGGGCGCGGACACCGGCACCACGCTCATCTCAGCCGCGTCCGTGCCGCAGCGCGGGGTGCGTGCCGGCGGCGACGAGGTCGGAGACGGCCGTCTTCGGGTCACGTCCGGTGACGAGGGACTCGCCCACCAGCACGGCGTCGGCGCCCGCGTTGGCGTAGGCGATGAGGTCGTGCGGGCCGCGCACACCCGACTCGGCGACCTTGACGATGTTCTCGGGGATTTCGGGGGCCACCCGGTCGAAGGTGCCGCGGTCGACGTCGAGGGTCTTGAGGTTGCGCGCGTTGACGCCGATGACCTGGGCGCCCGCGTCCACCGCCCGCTCGGCCTCGTCCTCGTCGTGCACCTCGACGAGCGGGGTGAGGCCGATGGAGACGGCGCGCTCGATCAGCGACTCCAGGGCCGGCTGCTCCAGGGCGGCCACGATCAGCAGCACGAGGTCGGCGCCGTAGGCCCGGGCCTCCCAGAGCTGGTACGAGGTGACGACGAAGTCCTTGCGCAGGATCGGGATGTCGACGCGCGCCCGGACCGCCTCGAGGTCGGCGAGCGAACCGCCGAAGCGGCGCTCCTCGGTGAGGACGGAGATGACGGAGGCGCCGCCCGCCTCGTAGTCGGCGGCCAGTCCGGCGGGGTCGGCGATCGCGGCGAGCGCGCCCTTGGACGGGCTGGACCGCTTGACCTCGCAGATCACCTTGACGCCGTCGCCGCGCAGTGCGGCGAGCCCGTCCTTGGCCGCGGGAGCCTTCGCCGCGCGCTCCTTCAGCTCGTCGAGGCTGACGCGCGCCTGCCGCTCCGCGAGGTCGGCACGGACTCCGTCGATGATCTCGTCGAGCACACTCACGCGAGCGGCCCCCTTCCTGACGGTTGATGCTGAGCCGATGGCCCTTGCGATGGTATCCGGAGGAACCGGTGGTCCTCGCATCCGGCTCGGGCCGGTCCCACCGACTGGACGCGTCCTGTGCGTCCGGACGGTGCCGGTGCTCGCGGGTGGTCCGGGGCGCTCCGTGGTGCTCAGGGGTGGAGCAGGCCCCCGAAGGGCAGGTTGCGGGCCACCGTGAAGAGCAGCAGCAGCGCCCCGCCGGTCCACAGCGGGGCCGCGCCGAGTTCGACCCGGACGGGCCGCCCGGTCAGGGAGCGGACCACCCAGACGGTCCACAGCACGGCGAAGGCGAGGAAGCCCACGGCGGCGAGGACGTTGTCGGTGAGCGCGGCGGCGAATTCGCCGTGGGCGAGGGCGTGGGCGCTGCGCAGACCGCCGCAGCCGGGGCAGTACAGCCCGGTGACGCGCAGGAGCGGGCAGGCGGGGTAGTGGCCCGGCTCGTTGGGGTCGACCGCGGCGACGTACCCGAAGGCCGCGACGACGACCGCGAGGACCGCGGCCGGGACCGCCGCGGCGCGTGCGTGGACGTTCACCCGGGGCATTCTGCCGCCTCGTGCGGCCGTGCGCGCGGGCGGCGTGGTCCTGACGGGAGGTCCCCGCACCCCCTCGGGGGGCGCGAGGAACCGTGCGGGAGGGTCTGCGCTCAGCCCTTGGCCTCGTGGACCGGGTGGGTGTGCTTCGGCTGGCCCAGGCCCATCATGCGCATGATCCCGCCGACGACCCCGCCCAGGAGGATCAGCGCCATGCCCGCCCAGAAACCCGCCGGCTGGGCCGCGACCATGAACACCCCCGCGACGCAGAAACCGATGAAGGCGATGATGACACCGGTCCAGGCGGCCGGGGTGTGACCGTGGCTGCTGCCCGCCATGACTTGCTCCTCGTTGCTGTGTGCGTATGTGAGCCGAACGCTCCGCGTCCATTCTTCCGCACCGGCGCGTACGCCGTGAGCCCGGGGGTGGTCCGTCGGCGGCGGCTCGCTACGCCCCGGTCGGGTCCTCGCCCCGGTCCAGGGCCCGCCACAGGTCCTCGGGGCGGTCCGGGTCGACCGGGCGGGTCCGGCGCGGCCGGGGCGTCCCGTCGCGTTCGTAGCGGCCGGACATCGCGGGCCACAGCCGGCCGTAGCGCAGCGCGAGCAGTCCGGCGAGGAGCAGCAGCGCGCCGCCGAAGGCAGCGAGGTAGGGCCAGGCCGTATGGGTGAGCGCCGCCGCGGTGGCGGAGGTGTCCCCGGAGGTCCGAGCGGCCTGCTCGTCGAGGGCCGAGCTGTCGCCGAGGCCGAACAGGGCCGCCGCCATCGTGCCGGCGCCGGAGAGCGCGAGCAGTGCGGCGACCAGGTAGCGGCCGGTCCTGCGGACGGCGAAGACGGCGACGAGCGCGGCGAGCCCGACCACGGCGAGGGCCGCGGGGACACCGGTGACGTCGCTTCCCTTGACGTGCAGCGGGAAGGTGCCGCCGGGCACCGCGACGGTGCCGGAGGACCAGCCCTGCCGGGTGGAGAGCAGGGCCACGGCGGCGCCGAGCGCCCCGCTCAGCAGGGCGGTGGCGAGGCTGCGGCGGCCGGACCGGGCCGGCGCGGGCTCCTCGGCGGAGGGGTGAGGTAGGGCTGTCACGTACTCCACTATCACCCGAACACCGGGCGTTCCGTCACCCGGGGTTCGGGTGAGCCCACGTGTCCTCGGTCACCGTGCGCGCGTTCCGGCTCCTTCCAGTCGGTTGGCGGTGTGCACCGCGCGGAGCACCGCGGCGGCCTTGTTGCGGCATTCGGTGTCCTCTGCGACGGGGTCGGAGTCCGCGACGATGCCCGCGCCGGCCTGCACGTAGGCGGTGCCGTCCCGCAGCAGGGCGGTGCGGATGGCGATGGCCGTGTCGGAGTCGCCGGCGAAGTCGAGATAGCCGACGCAGCCGCCGTAGAGCCCGCGCCGGGACGGTTCGAGCTCGTCGATGATCTGCAGGGCGCGGGGCTTGGGCGCGCCGGAGAGGGTGCCGGCGGGGAAGCAGGCGGTCAGCACATCGAAGGCGGTGCGGCCGGGGGCGACGCGGCCGGTGACCGTGGAGACGATGTGCATGACGTGGGAGTACCGCTCCACGGACATGAAGTCGACGACCTCGACGGAGCCGGGCCGGCAGACCCGTCCCAGGTCGTTGCGCCCGAGGTCGACGAGCATGAGGTGCTCGGCACGCTCCTTCGGATCGGCGAGGAGTTCCTCGGCGAGGGCCTGGTCCTCCTGCGGGCCGGCGCCGCGCGGGCGGGTGCCGGCGATGGGGTGGACCATCGCGTGTCCGTCCTCGACCTTGACCAGGGCCTCGGGCGAGGAGCCGACGACGTCGAAGTCGTCGAAGCGGAACAGGTACATGTAGGGCGAGGGGTTGGTGGCCCGCAGGACCCGGTAGACGTCGAGCGCGCTCGCCGTGCAGGGTGTCTCGAAGCGCTGCGAGGGCACGACCTGGAAGGCCTCGCCGGCCCGGATGCGCTCCTTGATGTCCTCGACGGCCTTCCGGAAGTCGGGGCCGCCCCAGAGCGCGCTGTACTCGGGCAGTTCGGAGGGCGGGAGCGCGGCGGGCGGCTGGGCGACCGGCCGGGCCAGGTCCGCCTCCATCGCGTCCAGGCGGGCGACGGCGTCGGCGTAGGCCTCGTCGACGCCGGTGTCCAGGTCGTTGTGGTTGATGGCGTTGGCGATGAGCAGGACCGTGCCGTCCCAGTGGTCGAGGACGGCGAGGTCGGAGGTGAGCAGCATGGTCAGCTCGGGGAGCTTCAGGTCGTCCCGCTCGCCGGGGCCGACCTTCTCCAGGCGGCGCACGATGTCGTAGCCCAGGTAGCCGACCATGCCGCCGGTGAAGGGCGGCAGCCCCAGGTCGTGGGTGAGGTCCCGGGGGGTGTGCAGGGCCTCGACGGTGGCGCGCAGCGCGGCGAGCGGGTCGCCGTCGGCGGGGACGCCGACGGGCGGGGTGCCCAGCCAGTGGGCGCGGCCCTCGCGTTCGGTGAGGGCGGCCTGGCTGCGGACGCCGACGAAGGAGTAGCGGGACCAGGTGAACGCCGCGCGGCCGTTCTCCGCGGACTCCAGCAGGAAGGTGCCGGGGCGCTCGGCGGCGAGCTTGCGGTAGAGCGCGACCGGGGTGTCGCCGTCGGCGAGGAGCTTGCGGCTGACGGGGATGACGCGGCGGTCGGTGGCCAGCTTGCGGAAGGTCTCGAGGTCCATGGCGGTCGACCCTACTGAGCGGGGGTGGTGGTGTCCGCCCCGGCGGGCGCGGGCGGGGCGGTGGGCGCGGTGTCCGGGGCGAGCAGGACGTCCGCGTCGAAGCAGGTGCGGTCGCCGGTGTGGCAGGCGGCGCCGACCTGGTCGACCTTGACCAGCACGGTGTCGGCGTCGCAGTCCAGGGCGACGGACTTCACGTGCTGGACGTGGCCGGAGGTGTCGCCCTTGACCCAGTACTCCTGGCGGCTGCGGGACCAGTAGGTGCAGCGGCCGGTGGTGAGGGTGCGGTGCAGGGCCTCGTCGTCCATCCAGCCGAGCATGAGGACCTCGCCGGTGTCGTACTGCTGGGCGATGGCGGGGAGGAGCCCGTCGGGGGTGCGCTTGAGGCGGGCGGCGAGGTCGGCGGGCAGGGGGCCGGCGGGAGGGGGCGCGGGTGTGCTGCTGGTCATGCGTGCCATTGTGCCGCGCGGCGGGGCGGGGACCTGCGACTTGTCCACAGGCCGGACCCTGTAGTCACACTTATCGGCCGTCTCGTCCGTCACCTCCGTGCGGCGGTCGCGGGCGGTCGCGACGAACGGGCCCACCCCCGTCGACGGCTCGACGCCCCCAAGGGCTCGATGACCCGACGGCTCGACGGCTCGACGGCTCCTCACGCCCCTCGCGGCCGCCGCGGTCGTAAGCTGAGCGTATGTCGACCCATGCGAAGCGTGAACGACTTCTCCTCGCCGATCTGTTGGAGGCCTCGGGGCCCGATGCGCCCACCCTGTGCGAGGGGTGGACGACACGGGACCTGGCCGCGCACCTGGTCGTGCGCGAGCGACGGCCGGACGCGGCCGGCGGGATCCTGATCAAGCAGCTCGCCTCCCGGCTGGAGCGGGTGATGGACGAGATGCGGGCGAAACCCTACGAGGAGCTGATCCAGCTCGTCCGGACGGGCCCGCCGCGGTTCTCCCCCTTCTCCCTCAAGCAGGTCGACGAGGCGTCGAACACCGTCGAGTTCTACGTCCACACCGAGGACGTGCGCCGCGCGCAGCCCGACTGGACGCCCCGCGAGCTGGACGCGGTCTTCCAGGACACCCTGTGGTCCCGGCTGGAGCGGATGGCCCGGGTGATGGGCCGCGGCGCCCCGACGGGCCTGGTGCTGCGGCGGCCGGACGGCCGGACCGTGGTCGCGCACCGGGGCCTCCCGGTGGTCACCGTCACCGGGGAGCCCGCGGAGCTGCTGCTGTTCGCGTACGGCCGGCAGGGTGCCGCCCGGGTGGAGCTGGACGGCGACGCGGACGCGGTGGCCAAGGCGCGGGGCACCAAGCGGCTGGGTTACTGAGAGCCGCCGGGCGACGCGGCGGGCCTACCGTACGGGGTGGCCCGCCTCCCGCAGCTCCCGCTTGACCTCGCCGATGCGCAGGTCGCCGAAGTGGAACACGGAGGCGGCCAGGACCGCGTCCGCGCCCGCCTCGACGGCCGGCGGGAAGTGCGGCAGGGCGCCGGCCCCGCCGGAGGCGATCACGGGGACGGTGACGTGTTTGCGGACGGCGCGGATCATCTCCAGGTCGTAGCCGTCCTTGGTGCCGTCGGCGTCCATGGAGTTGAGCAGGATCTCCCCGGCGCCGAGTTCGGCGGCCCGGTGGGCCCATTCGACGGCGTCGATGCCGGTGCCCTCGCGGCCGCCGTGGGTGGTGACCTCGAAGGAGCCGGTCCCGGTGCGCCGGGCGTCGACGGACAGGACGAGGACCTGGCGGCCGAAGCGTTCGGCGATCTCCCGGATCAGTTCGGGGCGCGCGATCGCCGCGGTGTTGACGCCGACCTTGTCCGCGCCGGCCCGCAGCAGCTTGTCCACGTCCTCGGCGGTGCGTACGCCGCCGCCGACGGTGAGCGGGATGAAGACCTGCTCGGCGGTGCGGCGGACCACGTCGTAGGTGGTCGCGCGGTTGCCGGAGGAGGCGGTGATGTCCAGGAACGTCAACTCGTCGGCACCCTCGGTGTCGTACACCTTGGCCATCTCGACGGGGTCGCCCGCGTCGCGCAGGTTCTGGAAGTTGACGCCCTTGACGACCCGGCCGTTGTCCACGTCCAGGCAGGGGATGACTCGGACCGCCAGGGTCATGAATCCACGGCTCCTCTGAATGCTTCGAGTTCGACTTCGACCAGCACGCGCGAGTCGAAGAATCCGTCGACGACGAGCAGGGTGGCGACCGGCCGCACCGCGTCGAACATTTCCTTGTGCGCCCGGCCCACCTCGTCCACGTCCCGCGGATGGGTGATGTAGACCCGGGTGCGGATCACCGCCTCCGGGCCGAGACCGAACTCGGCGATCGCCTCCAGGGCGCCGGTGAAGGCCGCCCTGGCCTGCTCGTAGGGGTCGCCCTCCCCCTGCAGCACGCCCTCCCGGAGCGCCGTCGTGCCCGCCACCAGCACGCGGTCGCCCGCCGCGACGGCGCGTGCGAAACCGAAGGACTCTTCCCAGGTGCTTCCGCTCTGCACGCGCCGTACGGCGTCGGACGTCATGAGGACACAACCTCCAGGGCTTCTTCGAGAGTGAACGCCTTCGCGTACAGGGCCTTCCCGACGATGGCACCCTCGACACCGAGCGGGACGAGGGAGGACAGGGCGCGCAGGTCGTCCAGGGAGGAGACGCCGCCGGAGGCCACGACCGGGCGGTCGGTGGCCGCGCAGACGTTCTTCAGCAGCTCCAGGTTGGGACCCTGCAGGGTCCCGTCCTTGGCGATGTCGGTGACGACGTAGCGGGCGCAGCCCTCCTTGTCGAGGCGCGCGAGCGTCTCGTAGAGGTCGCCGCCGTCGCGGGTCCAGCCGCGGCCGCGCAGGGTGGTGCCGCGCACGTCGAGGCCGACGGCGATCTTGTCGCCGTGCTCGGCGATGACCTCGGCGACCCATTCGGGGGTCTCCAGGGCGGCGGTGCCGAGGTTGACGCGGGTGCAGCCGGTGGCGAGGGCGGCGGCGAGGGTGTCGTCGTCGCGGATGCCGCCGGACAGCTCGACCTTGATGTCCATGGCCCTGGCGACCTCGGCGATCAGCGCCCGGTTGTCGCCGGTGCCGAAGGCGGCGTCCAGGTCGACCAGGTGCAGCCACTCGGCGCCGGAGCGCTGCCAGGCCAGGGCGGCCTCCAGCGGGGAGCCGTAGGAGGTCTCGGTGCCGGACTCGCCGTGGACGAGGCGGACGGCCTGGCCGTCGCGGACGTCGACGGCGGGGAGGAGTTCGAGCGTGGCCATGGTTCTACAGGGTTCCGATCCAGTTGGTGAGGAGCTGGGCTCCGGCGTCGCCGGACTTCTCGGGGTGGAACTGGGTGGCCCACAGGGCGCCGTTCTCGACGGCGGCGACGAACTTCTCGCCGTGCGTGGACCAGGTGACCCTGGGGGCGCGCAGGGCCGGGTTCGCGGTCTCCAGGGACCACTCGTGGACGGCGTAGGAGTGCACGAAGTAGAAGCGCGCGTCGCTCTCGAGTCCGGCGAAGAGCTCGGAGCCCTCCGGGGCCTCGACGGTGTTCCAGCCCATGTGGGGGACGACGGGTGCCTTGAGGGGCTCGACGGAGCCGGGCCACTCGTCCATGCCCTCGGTCTCGACGCCGTGCTCGATGCCGCGGGCGAAGAGGATCTGCATGCCGACGCAGATGCCCATGACCGGGCGGCCGCCGGCCAGCCGGCGGCCGATGATCCAGTCCCCACGGGCCTCCTTGAGACCCTTCATGCAGGCGGCGAAGGCGCCGACGCCGGGGACGAGCAGGCCGTCGGCGTTCATGGCCCGGTCGTAGTCACGAGTGATCTCGACGTCCGCGCCGGTGCGCGCGAGGGCGCGTTCGGCGGAGCGGACGTTGCCGAAGCCGTAGTCGAAGACGACGACCTTCTTGGCGGGGCCGGTCGACATCACACCTCCAGTCGCACGATGCCCGCGACCAGGCACATGGCCGCGCCGACGGAGAGCAGCACGATGAGACTCGTGGGCATCTTCTGCCGGACGAAGGAGACGATCCCGCCGACCAGGAAGAGCCCCAGCACGATGAGCGCCGTGGACCCGCCGTTCACAGTGCCTCCCCGTTCGCTTCTCCGCCCGCGCGGCGCGAAGGCGCCGGCATCGTCGTCGTCCGCGGCCCGGCGGCCGCGCGCACGTCGCTCACAGCGCCCCCTTGGTGGAGGGCAGGATTCCGGCCGCACGCGGGTCGCGTTCGCTGGCGTAGCGCAGGGCCCGGGCGAGGGCCTTGAACTGGCACTCGACGATGTGGTGCGCATTGCGCCCGTAGGGCACGTTGACGTGCAGCGCGACCTGCGCCTGGGCGACGAAGGACTCGAGGATGTGCCGCGTCATCGTGGTGTCGTACGCGCCGATCATCGGCGCCATGTTCTCGGGCTCGGTGTGCACCAGGTAGGGGCGGCCGGAGAGGTCGACGGTGACCTGCGCGAGGGACTCGTCCAGCGGCACCGTGCAGTTGCCGAAGCGGTAGATGCCCACCTTGTCGCCGAGGGCCTGCTTGAAGGCGGCGCCCAGCGCGAGGGCGGTGTCCTCGATGGTGTGGTGGGAGTCGATGTGCAGGTCCCCCTCGGTCTTCACGGTCAGGTCGAACAGACCGTGCCGGCCGAGCTGGTCGAGCATGTGGTCGTAGAAGCCGACGCCCGTCGACACATCGACCTTGCCGGTGCCGTCGAGGTCGATCTCGACGACGACCGAGGTCTCCTTGGTGGTGCGCTCCACGCGCCCGACGCGGCTCATGCGCTCCGCTCCTGTCGTTGGTCGTTGGGGTCCGTGAGGCCGGTGTGGTCCGGCTGGTCACCGGTGTTCGGCTGATCCGTGAGGTTCGGCTGATCCGTGTGGTCCGGCTGATCCGGGTGGTCCGTGTGGTCCGTGTGGTCCGGGTGGTCCTTCTTGAGTGCGCGTGCCGCTTCGAGGAACGCGTCGTTCTCCGCGGGGGTTCCGGCGGTGACGCGCAGCCATCCCGGTACCCCGTTGTCCCGGACCAGGACGCCCCGGTCGAGGATGCTCCGCCACGCCTCGTGCGCGTCGGTGAACCGCCCGAACTGCACGAAGTTGGCGTCGGAGGGTGTCACCTCGTAGCCGAGGGCGCCGAGTTCGGCGGCCAGGCGGTCCCGTTCGGACTTGAGCCGCTCGACGTAGCCGAGCAGGGTGTCGGAGAACTCCAGCGCGGCCAGCGCGGTCGCCTGGTTGACGGCCGAGAGGTGGTACGGCAGCCGTACGAGCTGGACGGCGTCGACGACGGCCGGGTGCGCGGCGAGGTAACCCAGGCGCAGTCCCGCCGCCCCGAACGCCTTCGACATCGTGCGGGAGACGACCAGGTTCGGGCGGCCCTCGAGCAGCGGCAGCAGCGAGTCGCCGTGGCTGAACTCGATGTACGCCTCGTCGAGGACGACCAGGGACGGCTTCGCGGCCTGGGCCGCCTCGAACAGCGCGAGGACGGCCTCCGGCGGGACCGCGGTACCGGTGGGGTTGTTGGGGCTGGTGATGAAGACGACGTCCGGGCGGTGCTCCGCGATGGCCCGCTCGGCGGCGGGGACGTCGAGGGAGAAGTCCTCGGCTCGCGGGCCGGAGATCCATCCGGTGCCGGTGCCGCGCGCGATGAGCGAGTGCATCGAGTACGAGGGCTCGAAGCCGAGGGCGGTGCGCCCGGGCCCGCCGAAGGTCTGCAGCAGTTGCTGGATGACCTCGTTGGAGCCGTTGGCGGCCCACACGTTCTCCGGCCCGACCGGGTACCCGCCGGTTTCGGTCAGGTACGCGGCGAGCCGGGTGCGCAGTTCGACCGCGTTCCGGTCGGGGTAGCGGTTGAGGTCGCGGGCGGCCTCGCGCACCCGTTCCGCGATCCGCTCGACGAGCGGCTCCGGCAGCGGGTACGGGTTCTCGTTGGTGTTCAGCCGTACGGGGACGTCCAGCTGCGGTGCGCCGTAGGGGGACTTGCCGCGCAGTTCGTCCCGTACGGGGAGGTCGTCGATGCCGAACGTGCTCACTTGCTTCCGGGTACCTTCCAGTCGAACCGTGCCTTGACCGCGGCGCCGTGCGCCGGCAGGTCCTCCGCCTCGGCGAGCGTCACCACGTGGTGGGCGACCTCGGCGAGCGCGTCGCGCGTGTAGTCCACGACGTGGATACCGCGCAGGAAGGACTGGACGGAGAGCCCCGAGGAGTGGCAGGCGCAGCCGCCGGTCGGCAGGACGTGGTTGGAGCCGGCCGCGTAGTCGCCCAGCGAGACCGGGGCCCAGGGCCCGACGAAGATCGCGCCGGCGTTGCGTACGCGGTCGGCGACGGCCGCGGCGTCGGCGGTCTGGATCTCCAGGTGCTCGGCGCCGTAGGCGTTGACGACGCGCAGGCCCTCCTCGACGCCGTCGACGAGCACGATCGCGGACTGCCGTCCCTTGAGGGCGGGCACGATGCGGTCCTCGACGTGCTTGGTGGCGGCGACCTGGGGCTCCAGCTCGCGCTCGACCGCCTCGGCGAGTTCCGGTGAGTCGGTGACGAGGACGGCGGCGGCCAGCGGGTCGTGCTCGGCCTGGCTGATCAGGTCGGAGGCGACGTGCACCGGGTCGGCCGTGGAGTCGGCGAGGATCGCGATCTCGGTCGGGCCGGCCTCGGCGTCGATGCCGATGCGGCCGGTGAAGAAGCGCTTGGCGGCGGCGACCCAGATGTTGCCGGGGCCGGTGACCATGGTGGCGGCCGGGCAGGACTCGGTGCCGTAGGCGAACATCGCGACGGCGGTGGCGCCGCCCGCCGCGTACACCTCGTCGACGCCGAGGAGGGCGCAGGCGGCGAGGATCGTCGGGTGCGGCAGGCCACCGAACTCGGCCTGGGCCGGGGACGCGAGGGCGATCGACTCGACACCGGCCTCCTGCGCGGGCACCACGTTCATCACCACGGAGGACGGGTAGACCGAGCGGCCGCCGGGCGCGTAGAGCCCGACGCGGTCGACCGGCACCCACTTCTCGGTGACCGTGCCGCCGGGCACGACGCGGGTGGTGTGGGTGGTGCGGCGCTGCGCGCGGTGCACGGCGCGGGCGCGGCGGATCGACTCCTCCAGGGCGGCGCGGACCGCCGGGTCGAGCAGCTCCAGTGCCTCCTTGAGGGCCTCGGCGGGGACGCGGACGGACTCCAACCGCACGCCGTCGAACCTCTCGGCGAAGTCGATCAGTGCCGCGTCGCCACGATGATGCACGGCCTCGCAGATGGGACGCACCTTTTCCAGGGCGGCCGCGACGTCGAAGTCGGCTCGGGGCAGCAGGTCGCGCAGGGCGGGTCCCTCCGGGAGGGCATCGCCGCGCAGATCGATTCGGGAGATCACAGGCTCAATTCTCTCAGACCGCGGGCGGTGACCGTCCGTCCGTATCAGTGGCTGATACCTCACCTGTCGGCGCACACGGAGCGAAGTCATCGTCACTTTCAGTGTTCAACACGTGACCCAGTGGGCATGACCGGTTGTACCAACCCGCGAGTAACGCCACCTGTGGTGCAGAAGGGAGGCACCGTGACGGGGAGGACGGGCGCACCGTGACCGAGAGTGACGGCCTGCGCGCCATGAGAGAGGTTCCCGGCGGACTGACCACCGTCGAGGCCGGCATGTGGCAGGCGTTCCGTGCCGGCACCGTCTACGACCTGCGCAGTGGTGACGCGGCGGTGGACGATCCGCACGGCGGCGCCCCCTGGGGCCCCGAGCGCACGGTCCGGGCCCGGGTCGTCTGCTGGCTGCTGCTGGACGGCCCGCCCGCGCTGGCCGGCCGGGTCTCCTCGCTGAAGCTGACCGGCGTCCACGTCACCGGCCCGCTCGACCTGGCGGGCGGCACGGTCGAGCCCTACGTCGAGATGACGGGCTGCCGCTTCGAGCAGGAGATGCGGCTCCCGGAAGCACGGTTCACCACGATGCGGCTCCTCGACTGCGCGATACCCCGCCTGGAGGCGGCCCGGGTGCACACCGAGGGCGATCTGCACCTGCCGCGCTGCCGCGTCCCCGGCGGCATCCGGTTGACCGACGCCCGCATAGGCACCGATCTGCTGCTCAACCAGGCGGTCGTGGGCGGGGACCGCACCGGCCGGGCGATCATCGCGGACGGCATCTCCGTCGGTCAGGACCTGCAGGCGGAGATGCTCCACGCGGAGGGCGAACTGAGCCTGCGCAGCGCCCAGATCGGCGTGTCGCTGAGCCTTCGGGGCGCCCGGCTGAGCAGTACGGGCACCCGGAACGCCCTGAACGCCCCCCAACTCACCGTCGAGCGCACGCTCTACCTGAGCCCGGCCGGGCTCGGCAACCCGGTGCTGACCAGCGGCACCACCCCGGCCCGCGGCACGCTGGTGCAGCGCTTCGAGGCGCGGGGCGGGATCCGGCTGGACGACGGCCGCTTCGGCGACTCCGTCGACCTGGAGGGCGCCCGCTTCCTGCTCGGGGACGCCGAGGAGCTGTCGCTGCGCCGGGTGCAGGTTCCCGAGCTGCGGTTCCTCGGGGATCGGCCGGAGCGGGGCCGGGTGGTGCTCTCGGGCGCGCGGATCGGCAACCTCGTCGACCGCACGACGAGCTGGCCCGGCCCGGGGCGGCTGCACATGGGTGGCTTCGCCTACGAGAACCTGGTGCCGCAGGACGCCTTCCCGCTGGCCCGGCGGCTGGACTGGGTGACGGCGGCGACCGCCGAGTACGACCCGGAACCGTACGAACGGCTCGCGGCCGTCCTGCGCGGCTCCGGAGAGGACGAGGACGCACGCGAGGTACTGCTCGCCAAACAGCGCCGCCGGCGGGAGACGCTGCCGCTCGCCGCGAAGCTGTGGGGGTACGCGCAGGACTGGACGGTGGCCTACGGGTACCGGCCGGGCCGCGCCGCGGTGTGGATGGCGGTGCTGTGGGCGGCCGCGTCGCTGGCCTTCGCACGCGACGATCCGCCGCCCGCCGATCCCGAGCGGCATCCGCACTGGAACGCCTCCCTGTTCGCACTCGACCTGCTGCTGCCGGTGATCGATTTCGGCCAGGTCGGCCAGTGGCAGCTGCGCGGCGGCTGGCAATGGCTGGCGGCCGCGGTGATCCTGCTCGGCTGGGTCCTGGCGACGACGGTGGCCGCGGGCGTGACGCGGACGCTGCGGCGGCACTGACCCGTGACCGAGGCGGTTCAAGGGCGGGCGCCCCGGCGCGGGGTCATCTCACGGCCGGGGGGCGTCTCGCGGCCGACGCCCGTGAGGCGTGGGTAGAGCCGTGCGACAGATGAGAAACACTCACCTTTTACTCCGCCTTGACCGTCCCCCGTACAACCAATACGGGTTTCGCCCCCACCCCTGGCGCGCACTCGACCTGCGTGTTTTCAATGGTCGACACCATGCTCCGCCTGCGCGCCCTGCTCCGTCACACCCGGCCGTCCCGGAACGCCCCGCGACTCGCCGGGTTCGTCCCGCACGGCCTCGCCCGAGACGCCCTCGCACGGAACGGACTCGTGCCGGACGGGCTCGTGCCCGGGGGATTCGTGCCGGACGGACTCGTACCGGACGACGAGGTGCTGCTCGACGCGCCCGACGGCCGCCTCTCCCCCGTGCTCGCCGCGGCCGGGCGCGGGGAGCACGGTCCGGCGGCCGCGCTGCTCGCCGGCACCCGCGAGGCCGCCGAGTGGGAGGCCCGCGACGGCTACGTCCGGCGGCTCGCACTCTTCGCCCGCTCGCGCGGCGAGTGGTTCGAGGCCTGGTGCGCCGCCGCCCCGGACTCCCCCGACGTCGTGCTGGTCGGGGCACAACTCGCGGTGGACAGCGACTGGGCCTCCCCCGCCCGCGCCGAACTGCTGCGCCGGGCCGCTCCGTCGGTGGCGGCGGCCACCGCGGGCGGCGGCGGGGACCCGGTGCCCTGGCGGATCGCACTGGACCACGCCCGGGGCGTCCGCGCCGGACACGCCGCCTTCGAACGGCTGTGGGTCGAGGCCGTGCGCCGCGCCCCGCACCACTACGGGTGCCATGTGGCGGCCCTGCGGTACCTCGCGGGCGCCTGCGGCTCCGAGGGCGCCTCCCGCGCGGAGTGCCATCGCGAGTGCTTCGACTTCGCCGAGCGGGCCGCCCAGGACGCGCTCCCCGGATCGCTGGTGCAGGCCCTTCCCGTCCGGGCCGCCCATGCCTACCTGACCGCGCGCCGGAGCGGTCCCGCCGTGCCACGGGAACGGCTGGACGCGGCGGCCGACCGTGCCCTCGCCCTCTCCGCGGGGTACGCGCCCGCCGACCCCTGGCCCGCGGAGGTGCGCAACCTCCTCGTCCACGTGCTGGTCCGGCTGCGCCGCTGGGAGGACGCGCTGGAGCAACTCCGGCTGATCGGGCCCTGCGCCACCTCCTTCCCCTGGGAACGCGAGGGCGAGGACCCGCTCGCCCGGTTCCTGCACGTACGGGCCGGTGTCCGGCTCAGGGTGGCCTCCGGCCTGCCCCCGGGCGCGGGCGGTCCACGCCCGACGCGGCCTCGCGGCGCGCGCGATCCGTACCCGCCGGGTGACCGCACCGGCCGGTCCGGGCCGCGCGACCATTAGGCTGTCCCGTCGTGACCACCGTCCGGCTTCCGCTCTTCCCGTTGAACTCGGTGCTGTTCCCGGGGCTCGTGCTTCCGCTGAACGTCTTCGAGGAGCGTTATCGCGCCATGATGCGCGAACTGCTGAAGACCCCCGAGGAGGAACCGCGCCGTTTCGCCGTCGTCGCCATCCGCGACGGCCACGAGGTCGCGCCCAGCGCGCCCGGCCTGCCCGACCCGACCGCCGCGCCGGACCGTGGCCCGGCGGCGGGCTTCGGGGACGATCCGGCCAAGGCGCTGCACACGGTGGGCTGCGTCGCGGACGCGGCGACGATCCGCGAGCGGCCCGACGGCACCTTCGAGGTGCTCGCCACCGGCACCACCCGGGTCCGGCTGCTCTCGGTGGACGCCTCGGGCGCCTTCCTGACCGCCGAACTGGAGGAGCTGGAGGAGGAGCCGGGCGACGGCGCCGGAACGCTGGCCGAGGGCGTGCTGCGCGCCTTCCGCACGTACCAGAAGCGGCTGGCGGGGGCCCGGGAGGGTTCGCTGTCTACGGGCGGGGACCTGCCGGACGAGCCGTCCGTGGTCTCGTACCTGGTCGCGGCGGCGGCGATGCTGGACACCCCGGCGAAGCAGCGGCTGCTCCAGGCCCCGGACACCGCCTCGCGGCTGCGGGACGAACTGAAACTCCTTCGCGCGGAGACCGCGATCATCCGTAACCTGCCGTCCTTGCCGGCGGCGGATCTGACGCGGGGACCGCAGAGCCTCAACTGACCGGCGCCGCGCGCCGCGCGAGGAACGACGGAACACGGCTGGACGAGGGTCGCAATGGCGAAGAAGGCGAAGAAGCAGCAGTCGGGCGGCACCCCGGCGACGGTGGCGCTAACGGCGGCGGGGGTGGCGCACACGCTCCACTCCTACACGCACGATCCCTCCCACCCCTCGTACGGCGAGGAGGCGGCCGAGGCGATGGGCGTCTCCCCGGACCGGGTCTTCAAGACCCTGGTGGCCGACGTGGACGGGGCGCTGGTGGTCGGCGTCGTCCCGGTGGCGGGCTCGCTCGACCTGAAGGCGCTGGCCACGGCGGTGGGCGGCAAGCGCGCGGCGATGGCCGACCCGGCGCTGGCGGAGCGGACGACGGGCTACGTGCGGGGCGGCATCTCGCCGCTGGGGCAGCGCAAGCGGCTGCGGACGGTCCTGGACGACTCCGCGTCCGCGCACGCCACGGTGTGCGTGTCGGCGGGCCGGCGGGGTCTCGAGGTGGAGCTGGCCCCGGGCGATCTGGCGGCGCTGACGGACGCGGTCCTCGCCCCGATCGCGCGGGGCGCGTAGGAGCGGGAGCGGCCCCCGGGCTGCCGGGCGCGCGGGGCGGCGCGCAGGCGGGTGCGCCGCGCGGCCCGCCCGCCGCCGGCGGTGCGCGGGCTGCCGGGCCACCGGGCCACCGGGCCACCGGGCCACCGGGCCACCGGGCCGAGTCTCTCCCGGCGGGAGGCCGGGACACCGGCCGGGGCCGTGTGCCTCCGCCCCCGCCTCCCCGCTTGCCGCCGCTGTCCCACCGGCGCCGCTTGCCCGCCGCTATCCCACCGGCGGCAGCTGCGCCGGTTCCGGGTCCCTCGGGCCGAACAGGGCCGTGAGGCCCAGGTGGACCACCAGCGCCGCCACGGACCAGGCGAGGAGCGCCCCCTTCGCGCCGAGCTTCAGCGGGGCAGAGAACGTCACGCCCTTGCCGACGCTCTTGGCGTGGGCGATCACGTCCCCGGAGGGACCCAGCCAGATCCCCACCCGCCAGGCGAGCAGCGAACCGAGCAGCCCGCCCACGGCGAGCGCCACGACCAGCGGCACCCCGCCCTGCCGCCGCACGAGGAACACCGCCAGCGCGGTCACCGCCCCGAACGCCAGCGCGAGCAGCGTGAACGTCCCGTCGACGCCGATCGCCTGCTCCCCCTCGCTGTCCTTGAGGTAGACGACCCAGTTCTTGCCGACCACGTCACCGACCAGCGGCACCTGCGGCGCCAGCCACCACCACAGCACCCCGAGCAGCGCTCCCGTCACCGCCACGCCCAGCGCGAGGAGTGCCGCCTCCCGTACTTCGGTCTTCATGCCGGGTCCGTCCTGTCCGTACGGCACGCCGGGGGCACCGTTCACCGCCGCGCCGTCGAAGCCCCGCCACGACTCGTGGGCGGACTCGGGCGCCACGGGGGCGGAGGGGGCGGGGGCCTGCTGTCCGGCCTGGTCGCGACGGGACGGTTCCTGCGGGGGCGGAGGAGTCAACGGAGCGGTCACCCTGTCATCGTGCCAGTCGAATCGGTCGGTCGCGTCACCGGACGGCCGCGCGCCGGTACGCCCAGGTCGCCACGGCCAGCGAGGCGAGCCCGACGCCCGCGCACACGGCGAGGTCGACGAGGACGTGCGTCCAGTCCGGGTGTCCCCCGAACGTCCGCGCGAACGCCTCCACACCGTACGTGGAGGGCAGCAGGTCGCGCGCGAGGCGGACGACTTCCGGCAGCCGGCCGGCCGGGAGCACCCCGAGCAGGAGCGCCGCCGACATGCCGAGCTGCCCGAGCAGGGTGGCCAGTTCGGGCCGCGGGGCGAGCAGCCCGAGGGCGGCGCCGAGCCCGGAGAGCGCGGCGCCGGCCAGCGGGATCACCGCGGCGAGGATCCACAGGTGGCCGAGCGGCAGGCCGAAGAGCAGACATCCGGACACGGCGGTGACGAGCGTGCCGGGCACCGTGAAGGAGGCGTACGCGCCGGCCGCGCCCAGCACCACGGCGGCGGGCGGCACCGGGAGGGTCGCGTAGTGGTCGAGGCCGCCGTCGGCCCGCAGCTGCCCGAAGTACTGCGCCAGCAGGTTGAGCGCGACGAAGGCGACGACGAGGACCGAGGATCCGGCGACCACCGCGCGCGCCCCGGCCTCGTCGTCCACGACCCCGCGCATGAGGATCATGATGCCGATCGACTGGAACGTCGCCACGAACAGCAGCGGGATGCGCGCCACCCGGGCCCGGGAGAGCTGCGCCTTGTACACGGCGGCGAGCGCGGGCCACAGCCGGGCGCGCGGCCCGAGGGCGACGGCCTCCCGGCCGGTGTCCGGGGCGGCCCCGGGGCCGGCGGGCAGGGTTCCGGCGGGTGCGGCACTCGCCACGCGCTGCTCCTTCTCGCTTCGGCGGTCGTTGCGCGGGGGCCGTCCGTACCGTGCGGACCGCACGGACGCCGTCTCCCGCGTGCTCACCGCCGCATCGGCCCGCCTCACGCCTTCACCAGCCCCTGGGCGTCCCCGCCAAGGGCGAGGTACACGTCCTCCAGGCTGGGTGTGGCGAGGGTGAAGTCGTCCAGGGCGGCGAAGGCGGCGCCTCCGGTGACGGTGGAGACGACGGCCCGGGCCTCCTCGGGGGCGAGCCGCAGCGTCCAGCGGCGCCCGGACTCGGTGGCGCGGCCGTGCAGGGCGGCGACCTCGGGCACCTCGAGGGGCGGGCGGTCGCGCCAGACGAGGTCCACACGCACCTCGCCGGCCACCTCGGCCTTGAGCCCGGCGGGCGTGTCGCAGGCGACGACGCGGCCGCGGTGCAGGACCGCGACCCGGTCGAGGACGGTCTCGGCCTCGATGACGTTGTGGGTGACCAGCAGCACGGTGGTGCCGTGTTCCGCGCGGCGCCGGTCCACGGCGGCCCACACCGCGCGCCGGGCGACCGGGTCCATGCCGGTGGTGGGTTCGTCGAGCACGAGCAGCGGGCGCTCGCCGACGAGGGCGGCGGCGAAGCAGGCGAGGCGGCGCTGGCCGCCGGAGAGCTTCTTCAGGGGGCGCGCGGCCAGCGGGGCGAGGCCGAGTTCCTCGAGGACGGCGTCCCGTTCCGCGCGGGCCCGGCGCAGGTCGAGTCCGCGCAGCCGGCCGGTCGTCTCGGCGGCCAGGGAGACGGTCAGCTCGTCGAGGGCGGTGGACTGCTGGCCGAGGTAGGCGAGGATGCGGGAGGCTCGCTCGGGGTGCCGCACGATGTCGTGGCCGAGGATGTCGACGCTGCCGCGGTCGGGGCGCATGAGGCCGGTGAGCTGGCGGACGAGGGTGGACTTGCCGGCTCCGTTCGGGCCGAGCAGCCCGAAGATCTCGCCGCGGCCGACGTCGAGGCACACGTCGTCGGTGGCACGGATCTCGGGGGTCGCGGCGGTTCCGCGGCGGGCGCGGACCGCGGGGTAGCTCTTGGTCAGCCCGCGTACGCGTACGACGTCGCCCTGCTGCCGGGCCGACGGTGCGGTGCGCGTGTTCACAAGGGACGAGAGTACGGGGTATCGCCGACAAACCCGCGTCCGGGTGGGCCCCGGAGGGGATTTCGCCACGGCCCTCCCCCGCCCTTTCGCCGCTCCTCGTCCTCGCGCCCGCCACTCGCCCCTCACCGCCGTGCGTTCCGGGTGCCCGGCGCTCGCGGGCGCCCGGGAGCGTGCCGGCTACTCCCCCGCCGGGACGCGTTCCGTGGCGGTCCTGGCGTCGATCTCCCGCCAGAACCCCGCCCGGATCGCGTAGCGGTCCTGTTCGTCGATCTGGTCGTCCTTGTGGGCGAGGAGGCCGAAGCGTGCCGCGTACCGCAGCAGCTCGCCGTCGATGCGGTGGGGCACCCGCGGGTACATGCCGGAGATCTTCTGGAGGTGGACTTGGTCGGTCAGGCGCTCCGCCCACCTTCGGGCGAACACCTGTCCGACCTCGAGCGGGTCGCCGCCGACCGCGGTGATGTCCTCCTCGCGGTCGGCCCAGCGCTGTTCGGCGCTGGTGAGCTGCGCGAGCGTCGGCAGGGAGGCGGCCTCCGGGGACTCCGCCCCGGGCCGGTCCACCCAGCCCTTGTCGGAGGACCACCGCAGCGTCGCCGAGGGCGGCGGGGACACCGGCTGCGGGCCGGGAGCCCGCAGGGCGGCCAGGTCCTTCGGGGTGGGGACGCCCTTGTGGGGGTGCCCGCGTTCCGCCGAGCCGTTGCGCGGTTCGGCGGCCTGCTCGTGGCGCGGCTGCTCGGCCGGGCGCTCGGGCCCGGCGGAGAGCGAGGACTCCGGCAGCGGGGCGGAGAGGATCGCGGCGATCTCGGGCCGGGGCAGATGGGGAGGCGCGCAGGTGCCGCCGTACTCCTTGGCGCGGACGGCCCGGGTGATCCAGGCGCGGTCGAGGACCCGGCGTTCGTCGGCCTCGGCGACGAGGTCCTCGGACTGGTTGTAGTCGCCGTCGGCGGCCTGCACCGCCCACAGGTGGACGGCGACGCCGTGCTCCTTGGCGGCCATCATGCCCGGGAGCAGATCGCCGTCCCCGGTGATCAGGACCACGTCGGAGCAGGCCCGGTTGCGGGCGAGTTCGGTCAGTTCGGCGTGCATGGCGGCGTCGACGCCCTTCTGCGCCCACCGCCCGTCGCTGCGGGTCAGGGCGCCGAGGCGCACCGTGACCCGGGGCATCACGCGCAGCCGGCGGTGCTCGGGCTGGGGTACGCGGTCGGGGGCGCCGTCGAACCAGTAGATGCGCAGCAGGGGCTGCCGGGTGTCGGACTCGGCGCGTTCGCGCAGGCCCTGGATGAGGGCGGCGTGGTCGACGGTGATGCGGGAGCGGGAGGGTTCACCGGCGAGGAGGCTGGCGGCGGCCCCGAGCAGGTATCCGGCGTCCACCAGGACGATGCAGCGGTCCACGCGGTCCACCTCTTTCCGGGAGGTTTGCTTCGGGCTTCCTTCGAGTCTGCCCGACGGCACGGGGGTTAACGGTCCGAACTCGATCTTCGGCGTGGCGCAGGAGCGGGTGTGCTGCCAGCCACCTTGTCACACACGGTAATTGCCCGGAATGCGTTCTTTGTATGGCTGTGTGAGTCTGATCCCGTCCACGGCCCCCAGGGCCCCCGGATCGCTTCCAGGAGGCGAATCAGCATGGCCAAGAACAAGAACCAGAACCGTAAGCAGCAGAAGAACAACGGCCCGCAGAACCGCTCGGCGCAGGCCGAGCACGCCCAGGAACAGGCGCACCGGCCCGAGCGGGAGGCGCAGGCCGCCTCGATAGCCCCGGCCGATGCGGGCCCGGCCCAGTCCGGCCGCAAGCAGCGGAAGAGCTTCGGCCACAACTGAGGCCGGGCGCACCAAGTAGGGGCGCATCCCGTGCGGGATGCGCCCCTTGCGTGCACCTGTGCGCGACCGGCCGGCGAACGGATCGCCGGTCACTCACCGCCCGGTCACCGGCCGATCACCGTCACTCACCGGTCGAATCAGCACCGGGACCTCACCCGGCGTTCACACCGGCCCCTCAACCCGCCAGGCAGGCCGGACCGAGCAGCACCTTGAGGTCGCCGAAGAGCGCGGGGTCCGGCTTCACCCGGTGCCGGTCCAGCCGGAGCACCGTGGTCTTGCGGGGTCCCTGGAGCTTGATCCGCACCTCGCTGTCGCCCTTGTGGTGGCTGAGGATCTCGCCGAGGCGGCTGACCATCGGCGGGGTGACCCTGGTGGCCGGGATGGTGAGCACCACGGGCGCGTTGGTGCCCGCGTTCGACAGGTCGGGCACCTGGAGCTCCATCGCGACCAGCCGGGGCACGTCCTCCCGCTTGTCGAGTCGGCCCTTGACGAACACCACGGCGTCCTCGACCAGTTGGGTCGACACGAGCTGGTACGTCGCCGGGAAGAACATGCACTCCAGGGAGCCTGCGAGGTCCTCGACGGTGGCGATCGCCCAGGCGTTGCCCTGCTTGGTCATCTTGCGCTGGAGTCCGGAGATGATGCCGCCGATGGTGACGACCGCGCCGTCCCCGAAGTCGCCGCCGGTCAGCTGGGCGATGCCCGCGTCGGCCTTGTCGGACAGCACGTGCTCCAGGCCGAAGAGCGGGTGGTCGGAGACGTACAGGCCGAGCATCTCCCGCTCCTGGGCGAGCAGGTAGGTCTTGTCCCACTCGTCGGGGGAGAACTCCACGTCGAGTCCGAAGCCCGGCTCGCTGGTGTCCCCCTCGCCCATGCCGCCGAAGAGGTCGAACTGGCCCTCGGCCTCCTTGCGCTTGACCGCGACCACGTTGTCGATCATCGGCTCGTACTGGGCCGTGAGCCCCTTGCGGGTGTGTCCCATCGAGTCGAAGGCGCCGGCCTTGATGAGCGACTCCGTGGTCCGCTTGTTGCAGACGACGGCCTCGACCTTGTCGAGGTAGTCCGGGAAGGAGGCGTACTTCCCCTTCGCCTTGCGGCTCCTGATGATCGAGTCGACCACGTTGGTGCCGACGTTGCGCACCGCGGAGAGGCCGAAGAGGATCACGTCGTCGCCCTGGGCGGCGAAGTTCGACTCCGACTCGTTGACGTTGGGCGGGAGCACCTTGATGCCCATGCGGCGGCACTCGTTGAGGTAGACCGCGGACTTGTCCTTGTCGTCCTTGACCGAGGTGAGCAGCGCGGCCATGTACTCGGCCGGGTAGTTGGCCTTCAGGAAGGCGGTCCAGTACGAGACCAGGCCGTACGCGGCGGAGTGCGCCTTGTTGAAGGCGTAGCCGGCGAAGGGGACCAGCACGTCCCACAGCGCCTGGATCGCCTCGTCGCTGTAGCCGTTCTTCTTGGCGCCGGCCTGGAAGATGGTGAAGTTCTTCGCCAGTTCGTCGGGCTTCTTCTTGCCCATGACGCGGCGGAGGATGTCGGCCTCGCCGAGCGAGTAGCCGGCGATGATCTGGGCGGCCTTCTGCACCTGCTCCTGATACACGATCAGGCCGTAGGTGACGTCCAGGACCTCCTTGAGCGGCGCCTCCAGCTCGGGGTGGATCGGGGTGATCTCCTGCAGGCCGTTCTTGCGCAGCGCGTAGTTGGTGTGCGAGTCCATGCCCATGGGGCCGGGCCGGTACAGCGCGGAGACGGCGGAGATGTCCTCGAAGTTGTCGGGCTTCATCAGGCGCAGCAGGGAGCGCATGGGGCCGCCGTCGAACTGGAAGACGCCGAGGGTGTCGCCGCGCTGGAGCAGTTCGAAGGTCGTGGGGTCGTCCAGCGGCAGCGACAGCAGGTCGATGTCGCGGCCCTTGTTGGACTTCACCATCTTGACGGCGTCGTCCATGATCGTCAGGTTGCGCAGGCCGAGGAAGTCCATCTTCAGCAGGCCGAGCGACTCGCAGCTCGGGTAGTCCCACTGCGTGATGGTCACGCCGTCGGTGTGCCGGACCCAGACGGGCACGTGCTCGGTGATGGTCTCGCTGGACATGATCACGCCGGCCGCGTGCACGCCCATCTGCCGGACCAGGCCCTCGACGCCCTTGGCGGTGTCGATGACCTTCTTCACGTCCGGCTCGTTCTCGTACATCCCGCGGACCTCGCCGGCCTCGCTGTAGCGGGGGTGCGTGGGGTCGGTGATGCCGTTGAGGTCGATGCCCTTGCCGAGGACGTCGGCGGGCATCGCCTTGGTGATGCGGTCGCCCATCGCGTACGGGTAGCCGAGGACGCGTGCGGAGTCCTTGATGGCGTTCTTGGCCTTGATCTTGCCGTAGGTGCCGATCATGGCGACCTTGTCGGCGCCGTACTTCTCCGTGACGTACCGGATCACCTCGACGCGCCTGCGCTCGTCGAAGTCGATGTCGACGTCGGGCATGGAGACGCGCTCGGGGTTGAGGAACCGCTCGAAGATCAGACCGTGCGGGATCGGGTCGAGGTCGGTGATGCCCATGGCGTAGGCGACGATCGAGCCGGCCGCGGAGCCACGGCCGGGGCCCACCGCGATGCCGTTGTTCTTGGCCCACATGATGAAGTCGGCGACCACGAGGAAGTAGCCCGGGAACCCCATCTGGATGATGACGTCCATCTCGTACTCGACCTGCTTCTGGCGGTCCTCGGGGATGCCGCCGGGGAAGCGGCGCTCCATGCCGCGGCGCACCTCCTCCTTGAACCAGGTGACCTCGGTGTAGCCCTCGGGGATGTCGAACTTCGGCATCAGGTCGCGCTTCTCGAACATGCCCGTGGTGTCGATCTGCTCGGCCACCAGGAGGGTGTTGCGGCAGCCCTCCTGCCAGGCGTCCGAGGAGTCGATGGCGTACATCTCGTCCGCGGACTTCAGGTAGTAGCCGGTGCCGTCGAACTTGAAGCGGTCGGGGTCCGAGAGGTTCTTGCCGGTCTGGATGCACAGCAGTGCGTCGTGGGCGCTCGCCTCGTGCGCGTACGTGTAGTGCGAGTCGTTGGTGACCAGGGGCGGGATGCCGAGCTTCTTGCCGATCTCCAGCAGGCCCTCGCGGACCCGGTGCTCGATGTCGATGCCGTGGTCCATCAGCTCCAGGAAGTAGCGGTCCTTGCCGAAGATGTCCTGGTAGTCGGCGGCCGACTTCAGGGCCTCGTCGAACTGGCCGAGACGCAGCCTGGTCTGCAGCTCGCCCGAGGGGCAGCCGGTGGAGGCGATGAGCCCCTCGGACCACTGGGAGATGGTCTCCTTGTCCATGCGGGGCCACTTCTGCAGCCAGCCCTCGGCGTAGGCGTCGGAGGACAGGCGGAAGAGGTTGTGCAACCCGCCCGCGTCGGCCGCCCAGATCGTCTTGTGGGTGTAACCACCCGAACCGGACACGTCGTCCCGCTTCTGGTGCGGCTGACCCCAGCGGATCTTGCGCTTGTTGCGCCGGGACTCGGGGGCGACGTACGCCTCGATGCCGATGATCGGCGTGACGCCCGCCTTCTTCGCCGAGTGGAAGAAGTCGTAGGCCCCGTGCAGGTTGCCGTGGTCGGACATGGCGATGTGCGTCATGCCCATCTCGTTGCACGCGTCGAACATGTCCTTCAGCCGCGCGGCACCGTCCAGCATCGAGTACTGGGTGTGGACGTGCAGGTGCGTGAACGGCTTGTTCGACACGTTCGGCCTCCCTGGGCAGAAGCGGGCGACGGGCTGGCGGACAGTCCGGGGGTCAGCGTCGAAGTCTATGCCCCGGCACCGACACCGGCGGGCCCCCTCCGCGTACCTTCGGGCGGGGGTACGCGGACAGTCCGCCAGTCCCCGGCCCCGCGTGTGCGGGGCCGGGGAATCCCGCGCGTGTCGTCCGGGCGCGCGCGGGCGCGGGCACTTCCGGTGGCCCTCGCGCGTTGGACCGACCGGCGGGGCCACCGCCGGTCCGTCCGGCCCGGCGGGCGCTCGCTCCCGCCGCATCCGTCACGCACCACCCGCACCTGGAGGCACCCAGCGATGTCGGTCCCGCAGCTCAACGACGAGCACCGCGGCGAGGAGATCCTCGCCGTCTTCGACACCGCCTTCGGCAGGCTGCTGGCCGCCGACCCGGCCGCGTTCCGCGTGAAGTTCCGCAAGATGGCGGCCTCCGCGTTCGCCTTCTACCGGGGCACGGCGTGCCTCTTCTACCACGACCTGGACGCCGGCGGCGAGGGCGACCTCAGGGGCCCGTACCTGGACGAGCGCACCTCACGGGTGTGGATCCACGGCGATCTGCACGCGGAGAACTTCGGCACCTACATGGACGCCAACGGCCGGCTGATCTTCAACGTGAACGACTTCGACGAGGCCTACGTCGGCCCCTTCACCTGGGACCTGAAGCGGCTGGCGGCCTCCGTCGCCCTCATCGGCTACGCCAAGGCGCTCAGCGACGAGCAGATCAGCGAACTGGTCGGCGTCTACGCGGCCGCCTACCGGGAGCGTATCCACGCCCTGGCCACCGGCGCCAAGGACGACGAGGTGCCGCCCTTCACCCTGGACACCGCCCAGGGACCGTTGCTGGACGCGCTGCGGGACGCCCGCTCGCTGACCCGCTTCGGCCTGCTGGACTCGATGACGGAGATCCGGGACTTCGAGCGCCGCTTCGCACCCGGTGGCGGCTCCGTCGAGCTGGACGCCGCCACCCGCTACAAGGTGCTGGCCGCCTTCGACGGCTATCTGGAGACGCTGCCCGAGTCCTCCCTGACCCGTCCGGACTCCTACCGCGTGAAGGACGTCGTGGGCCGCCGCGGGATCGGCATCGGCTCGGCCGGGCTGCCCTCGTACAACATCCTCCTGGAGGGCAACAGCGACGCCCTGGAGAACGACGTCGTCATCTACATCAAGCAGGCCCAGGTCCCGGCCGTCTCCCGGCACATCACGGACCGGGCGATCCGCGACTACTTCCAGCACGAGGGCCACCGCACGGTGATCTCCCAGCGCGCCCTCCAGGCCCACGCCGACCCGTGGCTGGGCTGGACGGAGCTGGACGGCGCCGGGCAGCTCGTCGCCGAGGTGTCCCCCTACGCGGTGGACCTGGACTGGGGCGAGATCGACGACCCGGAGGAGATCGCCGCCGTCGTCGCCGACCTCGGCCGGGCCACCGCCACGATGCACGCGGCGGCGGACGACCAGTCCGGCGAGTCCCTCGTGCCCTTCTCCACCGAGCGCGCGATCGACGCCGCCATCGCCGCCGACGAGAGCGGCTTCGGCGACCTCCTCGTCGACTTCGCGCACGACTACGGGGCCCGCGCGCGCGGTGACCACCAGATCTTCGTCGACCTGTTCCGCAACGGCCGCATCCCCGGCCTCTGAGCCCGCGGCGGCCCCGCCCACCACAACGCTCCGGTAACGCACAGCTCCCCTTTAGGGGCCGCTTACCGGAGCGCATGGGACACTCTCCAGCGCGATGGACATATCAGCGACCCACCTCAGAGCCGTACGCGCGGCGCTGTTCACGGCGATCGTCGTGACGCTCGGCACCGCGTCGCACGTGCTGCTGTCCGGGGTCCCGCTGCCGACGGCCACGGTGACGGTGACCGCCGTCGCCGTGTTCGCCCTCGCCTACCTCCTCGCCGGGCGCGAGCGCGGCTTCGGACGGATCGCGGCGCTCCTGGTCCCGCTGGAACTGGGCGCCGACACGATCTTCACCACCGGGCAGCACGCCTGCTACGGCCCCGCGGGCGGCCCGGTCACCGGTCCGCTGCGCTCGGTCGGCTGGGACGTGCTGTGCCGCGGCGGCGGGGTCGGCACCCCGCTCGGGCACATGACCGGCTCCGGCGCCGCCCGGGTCTCCACCCTGCTCGCCGACCCGGCCACCGCCTGGCTGCTGCTCGCCGCCCACGTGGGCGTGGGACTCCTCGCCGCCCTCTGGCTGCACCGCGGCGAGCGGGCCCTGGCCCAGTTGCTGCGGGCGGCCGGCGCGCTCACCTTCCGCCCGCTGCTGCTGGCGGTCGCCGCGGTCACGGTACGGCGCCGCCCGCCGGCCCGCACCGCGCTCCCCGCGCCTCCGGCGGCCCCCGCCCCCCGCACCCGGCTGTTCACGCACTCCCTGGGCCTACGGGGCCCGCCGCGTGCCGCCGTCCCCTCCCCCGCGTACACCCTCGTCTGAGGCGCGTGGCGCGGGCGCCCTCGCGCGGGGCGGGACGGCACCCGAGCACGGCCCCCACCCGAAGCATCCCGCGTACCCCACCGGTACGCGCGTTCCCACGGAGATCACCCACATGAGCAAGCGAAACAGCCCCGCGGCGAAGTCGGCGGCCCGGGAGCGGCTGCGCCAGGAGCGCGAGCGCCAGGCCAAGCGCGACAAGGCCAAGCGGCAGGTCATCGTGGCCGGCTCCATCGTCGCGGTCCTCGCGATAGCCGGCGGCATCAGCTACGCGGTCGTGCAGGCCAACAAGCCCGACGGCTGGGAGGCCGTCCGGGACCAGAAGCTCGTCCAGCCGGCCCACACCACGGGCAAGAACGGCACGACCGTCGTCGTCGGCAAGGACAGCGCGAAGAAGACCCTCACGATGTACGAGGACCCGCGCTGCCCCGTCTGCGCCCAGTTCGAGCAGTCCGTCGGCACGACGGTCGACAAGGACGTCGAGAGCGGCAAGTACAAGATCCAGTACGTGGGTGCCACGTTCATCGACAACAACATCCCCGGAGAGGGATCCAAGAACGCCCTCAGCGCGCTGGGCGCCGCCCTGAACGTCAGCCCCGAGGCCTTCCTGGACTACAAGAGCGCCCTCTACTCGGCGAAGTACCACCCCGAGGAGACCGAGGACAAGTTCGCGAAGGACGACTACCTGATCAAGGTCGCGGACACGGTCAAGGAGCTCAAGGGCAACAAGACCTTCCAGAACGCCGTCGAGAAGGGCACCTACGACAAGTGGGCCCTGCTGATGAGCGACAAGTTCGACGCGGACGGCAAGAAGTACGGATTCGGCGGCACGCCCACGCTGATGATGGACGGCAAGGTCCTCACCGGCAGCGACGGCAAGAACGCGCCGATGACGACGGAGGACTTCAGCACCGCCATCGGCAAGGCCCTCGCCTCCTGAGGGCGTTGACCCGGCGACCGACGGCGGGCGGACTTCCTGGGGTTCGCCCGCCGGCGGGCGTCGCGGTCACTAGCCTGATCGTCCGTGACTCCCAGCCGACACGGATCGCCCGATCCCCGCACGCCCGCCGACGCGCCGGCGCCCCCCGCGCCCGTCCCGTCCATCCCCTCGCCCTCCACCTCGCCCGAGGAGACCTCCCGGCTGGCGGAGGCCCTCGCCCCGCTGCGCCGCACGGTCGTCAAGGCGGCCGCCGCGACCGCCGGGTTCGTCGGTCCGCTGGCCGCCGCGCTGCCCGCCCGGGCCGCGCCCGGCACGACCGCCTTCCTGCACGGCGTGGCCTCCGGGGACCCGCTGCCCGACGGCGTCCTGCTGTGGACCCGGGTGACCCCGACCCCCGAGGCGGTGCCCGGCTCCGGGCTCGGACCCGACGTCCGGGTCGGCTGGGTCCTCGCCGCCGACCGGGCGTTCACCGACGTCGTCGCCAAGGGTTCCGTCACCGCGAGCGCCGCCACCGACCACACCGTCAAGGCGGACGTGCGCGGGCTGCGGCCGGCCACCGACTACTGGTTCCGCTTCACCGCCGGGCCCGCCGAGTCCCCCGTCGCCCGCACCCGCACCGCCCCGGCCGCCGACGCCCCCGTCGACCACCTGCGGCTGGGCGTGGTGGCCTGCGCCAACTGGGAGGCCGGGCACTTCTCCGCCTACCGCCATCTGGCGGCCCGCGGCGACCTGGACGCCTGGCTGCATCTCGGCGACTACATCTACGAGTTCCCCACCGGCCAGTACGCCCACCGCGGCACCGTCGTGCGCCCGCACTCCCCGGCGCACGAGATCGTCACGCTCGCCGACTACCGCGTACGCCACGGCACCTACAAGACCGACCCCGATCTGCAGGCCCTGCACCACACCGCGCCGGTCGTCGCGATCTGGGACGACCACGAGTTCGCCGACAACGCCTGGTCCGGCGGCGCGGGCAACCACACCGAGGGCGCGGAGGGGAGCTGGACGGACCGCCAGGCCGCCGCGAAACAGGCGTACTTCGAGTGGATGCCGGTCCGGCCCTCGACCGAGGGCACCACCTACCGGCGGCTGCGCTTCGGCACGCTGGCCGACCTGTCCCTGCTCGATCTGCGCACCTTCCGCTCCGAGCAGGCGGCCACCGGCAGCGGCTCGGTCGACGACCCGGGCCGCACGCTCACCGGGCGCGCCCAGCTCGACTGGCTCAAGGCGGGACTGACGGCCTCCGACACCACCTGGCACCTGGTCGGCAACTCGGTCATGATCGCGCCCTTCGCCGTGGGCTCCCTCTCCGCCGCCCTGCTGCGGCCCCTGGCCGAGCTGTTCGGCAAGCCCAAGGAGGGACTCGCCCTCAACACCGACCAGTGGGACGGCTACACCCACGACCGGCGCGAACTCCTCGCCCACCTGCGGGAGAACGGCATCCGCAACACCGTCTTCCTCACCGGAGACATCCACATGGCCTGGGCCAACGACGTGCCCTTCGAGGCCAGGTCGTACCCGGGCTCCGGCTCGGCCGCCACCGAGTTCGTCGTCACCTCGATCACCTCCGACAACCTCGACGACTTCGTCAAGGCACCCGAGGGCACCATCTCGGCGATGGCCGCCCCCCTGATCCGGGCGGCCAACAAGCACGTCCGCTGGGTCGACACCGACCGGCACGGCTACGGCGTACTCGACCTCGACCGCGAGCGGGCGCAGATGGACTTCTACGTCCTGTCCGACCGCCGGGACCCGGCCGCGTCCTCCTCCTGGGCCCGCTCGTACCGCACGCTCAACGGCAGCCAGCGCGTCGAGCGGGCCAAGGACCCGGTGTGAGCGCCTCGCGTCCGCGCGGGGAGGTGCCGCGGGGTCAGGAGGGCTCCAGCGTGCCGAGGAAGCCGAGCGCCACCCGCCAGGTGGCCTCGGCCGCCTCCTCGTCGTAGTCGGGGAGGTCGGGGTCCGTGTAGAGGTGCCCGGCGCCCGCGTACCGGTACACCTCCACGTCGGCGCCCGCCCGGCGCATCTGCAGGTACCAGGCGCTCAGCCAGTCGTCCGGCTCGAACGGGTCGGGCTCGGCCACGTGCAGCTGCACCGGCAGGTCGTCCACCGAGGCGTTCGGCGCGAGGTCCGAGGTGCCGTGCAGGAGCAGCAGTCCACGCGCCTTCGCGTCGCCGAGCGCGAGGGTCTGGGCGGTAGCGGCGCCCAGCGAGAGACCCGCGTAGACCAGGCCGCGCTCGGAGTACGGGGCGGCGGCCAGCACCGCCCGCTTCAGCAGCCCCTCCTTGCCGAGCTCCTCACGGTAGGCCCGGCTCTCCTCGACCGAGTCGAACGTACGGCCGTCGAACAGGTCCGGGGTCCAGACCCGGTGCCCGGCGGCACGCAGCCGGTCGGCGGCGGAGTGGACGGCGGGCCGCAGTCCGTACGTCGAGTGGAAGAGCATGATGTCCATGCGCCCATGGTGCCAGCCACCACTGACGGTCACCGACCGCCGGACCCCGCCCCGGCACCCGGGGCGCCGCTCGCGTGAGGTCGCTCACGCGGGGGCGGGCGGGGGCGGGGCGCTACCCGGGATCACCGGAGCCACACATGTTCATGCCTCCCGGTGCCGGTTACGTTCGGAGGCATGGAGAACGTACTCCGGCCCGTGATCGTCGTCGGCGGCGCGGTCGTGCTCACCCTGTTCCTCGGGTGGGCCTGCGACCGGCTGCTGCGCCAGGCCGACCAACGGCACCACGAAACCCCCCTGTGGGGGCTGCTGCGCCGCGGCCGCGTCCCCTACCAGCTCGTGCTGTGCGCCGCCCTGCTCAGAGGCTCCTACGACGAGGCGAAACTGCTCCAGGAGCACCACGTCGGCGTCGCCCGCACCCTGACCCTGGTGCTGATCGGCTCCGCCGCCTGGCTGGTGATCCGGATCGCGGCGGCCGTCGTGGAGACCTCGTACACCCGCTACGCGCGCGCCCACCGCGATCCGGCGCGGGTGCGCCGGGTGCGGACCCAGGTCACGCTGATCATGCGGGTCGTCTCGGCGGTCGTCGGGGTGGTCGCGGTCGCCGCGATGCTGCTGACCTTCCCCGCGATGCGGGCCGCCGGCGCCTCGATCCTGGCCTCCGCGGGCATCGTCGGCATCGTCGCCGGTGTCGCGGCACAGTCCACCCTCAGCAACATGTTCGCGGGGCTGCAGATCGCCTTCGGCGACATGGTCCGCATCGGCGACACCGTGGTGGTGGACGGCGAGTGGGGCACCGTCGACGAGATCACGCTGACCTTCCTGACGGTGCGGACCTGGGACGAGCGCCGGATCACCATGCCGGTCTCGTACTTCACCTCCAAGCCCTTCGAGAACTGGTCGCGCGGCGGCGTGCAGATGACCGGCACGGTGTACTTCCACGTCGACCACAGCGCGCCCGTGGAGGCGATGCGCGAACGGCTGCGGGACATCCTGCGGCAGTGCCCGGCCTGGGACGGACGCGCCTACGGCCTGGTGGTCACCGACACCACGCCCAACACCATGGAGGTGCGGGCGCTGGTGACGGCGAAGGACGCGGACGACATCTGGACGGTGCGGGTCACGGTCCGCGAGGAGATGATCCGCTGGCTGAGCGAGCACCACCCGTACGCGCTGCCCCGGGTCAACACGGCGGAGGCGGTGCGGCCGCCGCACCATCTCGACGGGCGCTTCGACGTCCCGGGCGCCCGGCCCGCCCCCGCGGAGGAGACGCGGCGCGGACGGCCCGGCGGCACGCGGTCCCGGCAGTCGGACGGGGCGGGCTGGGTCACGGCCAACCGCTCCCCCGGCAAGGGCTGAGCGGCCGCCGGGGCGGACCCAGGGGGCGGGGCGGCCCCAGGGGGCGGGTCAGCGCAGGCTGCGGACGTCCAGGTGGCGCAGGACGCGGTCGACGACCTCGGGGTCCGCGCCCGGCTCGCCGCGGGCCGCGAGGATCTCGTGCCGGGCGGCGCTCAGCATCTCGCCCTGGATCCGCCGGATCCGCTTCAGCCTCCGCGCCCGCTTCTCGTGCGCCTCCATGCGCTCGTCCTCCACGACGTCGGGGGTGATCCGCACCCCGAGGTCGAAGGCCCGGCGCAGCATCTGCTCGAACAGTTCCTCGGGCAGGTCCTCCTCCCGCTCGATCTCCGCGAGCCGCTCCTTGGCCGCCCGGGCCGCGCGGACGGCGAGTTCCTTCTCGAACTCCTTCTCCCGCGCGGTGTCGGCCTGGACGCCCAGCCTCCGCACCAGCCAGGGCAGGGTCAGGCCCTGCAGGACGAGCGTCACCACGATGACCACGAAGGCGATGAAGACGATCTCGTCCCGGTCGGGGAAGGGCGAGCCGTCGTCCATCTCCAGCGGGATGGCGAGCGCCAGCGCGACCGAGGCCACCCCGCGCATCCCCGACCACCACATCACGATGGTCTCCCGCCAGCTCGTCGGGATGTCCTCCTCCTGGTCGCCCCGCCTGCTGTGCAGCCACTGGGTCAGCCAGGTGGCCGGCAGCAGCCACAGCAGGCGGACGAGGATGACGACGCCGACGACCGCCCCGGCCCAGCCGAGCATCTCGCCCCAGTGGTTCTCGGCCGTCGCGATGGCGTGGTGCAGCTCCAGGCCGATCAGCCCGAAGGCCACACCCGTGACCAGGGTGTCCACGACCTCCCAGAAGCTGTGTCCGGCGAGCCGGGTGAGCACGTCGTCGGGGTCGGTGCCGTACTCGGCGAGGAACAGCGCGGTGGTGAGCACCGCCAGCACGCCCGAGCCGTGCAGCTCGTCGGCCAGGACGTAGGAGGCGAAGGGCACCAGCAGGGTGAGCCCGATCTGCAGCGTGGCGTCGTTGAGGATGTCCATCAGCTTGTTGGACACCCAACCCAGCGCCGCGCCGACCGCGACGGCCACGACCGCGGAGAGCAGCAGTTCCAGCACGGCCCCGGACACCGAGAACGAGCCGCTGACGGCGGCGGCGATGGCCACGTGGTACAGCGTGATCGCGGTGACGTCGTTGAAGAGGCCCTCGCCCTCCAGGATGGAGACGAGGCGGCGGGGCAGCCCGAGCTGCCCGGCGACGGCGGTCGCGGCGATCGGGTCGGGCGGCGCGACCAGCGCGCCGAGCGCGACGGCGGCGGCGATCGGCAGCCCGGGGACGACGGCGCTCGCGGTGGCGGCGACCGCGATCATGGTGACGAACACCAGGGCCACGGCCAGCAGGAAGATGGGCCGTTTATTGGCCGTGAACTGCCGCCAGGAGGTGCGCCGCACCGCCGCGTACAGCAGCGGCGGCAGCAGCGCGGGCAGGATCAGGTCGGGCGGGATGTCGACATTGGGCACGAAGTCGGGCAGGGCCAGCACGAGCCCGAGGAGGGTCATCAGTACCGGCGAGGGGAGCCCCAGCCGGTCCCCCACCGGGACGCTCACCACGGCCCCGACCAACAGCACGAACAGCAGGGCCAGCTGGTCCACGGTCAGCGCTCCCGGGGTCTGGGACGATCAAGAGGGGCCGGAGATCCAGACTGCCACGCCGCCCCCGGCGGGGACCGCACCGGCACACTCCGTCAGCCGTCCCCCGCCGCGCCGCCGCCCCGTCCGTCTCGGAGGGGGCGGCGCATCGCCCGGTGGGGCATCCCGGCGTCCGGGAACTCCGGCCCGTACGCCTCGTACCCCAGACGTGCGTAGAAACCCAGCGCGTGGGTCTGCGCGTGCAGATCGACGCCGGTCAGGCCGCGCTCCCGGGCGGCCTCCTCGATCGCCCGCACCAGGGCCGCCCCGACGCCGAGACCGCGCGCCTCCTCGACGACCGCGAGCCGCCCGAGCGAGCCCACCGAGGGCTCGCCGCCGTTCCTCGCGGCGGCCGCCGGGCCGTACAGCAGCCGGCCGGTGCCGAGCGGCAGTCCGTCCTCCCGGCGCAGCGCCAGGACGTGGACCGCGCCGGCGTCGTGGGCGTCGTACTCGATGTCCTCGGGCACGCCCTGTTCGAGGACGAAGACCTCCTTGCGCACCGCGAAGCATGCCTCGCGGTCGGCTGGGTCCTCGGCGACGCGTATCTCGTACCGCTGCCGTCCGGCGCCGGCCGGCGCGTTCACGCGTAGGTCTCCTCGCGCACCTGGTCCAGGGCCTGCCGCAGGTCCTCGGGGTACTCGCTGGCGAACTCGACCCACTCGCCGTCACCGGGGTGCTCGAAGCCGAGGCGGACGGCGTGCAGCCACTGGCGGGTCAGCCGCAGCCGCTTGGCGAGGGTGGGGTCGGCGCCGTAGGTGAGGTCGCCGACGCAGGGGTGGCGGTGGGCGGCCATGTGGACCCGGATCTGGTGGGTGCGGCCGGTCTCCAGCTTCACGTCGAGCAGGGAGGCGGCGCGGAACGCCTCGATCAGGTCGTAGTGCGTCACGGAGGGCTTGCCCTCCGCGGTGACGGCCCACTTGTAGTCGTGCTGCGGGTGGCGGCCGATGGGGGCGTCGATGGTGCCGCTGGTCGGGTCGGGGTGGCCCTGGACGAGGGTGTGGTAGCGCTTGTCGACCGTGCGTTCCTTGAACTGGCGCTTGAGGGAGGTGTACGCCCGCTCGGACTTGGCCACCACCATCAGGCCCGAGGTGCCCACGTCGAGGCGGTGCACGATGCCCTGGCGCTCGGCGGCGCCGGAGGTGGAGACGCGGTACCCGGCGGCGGCCAGGCCGCCGATCACGGTGGTACCGGTCCAGCCGGGGCTCGGGTGCGCGGCCACACCGACGGGCTTGACGACGACGACCACGTCCTCGTCGTCGTACACGATCTCCATGCCCTCGACGGGCTCGGCGACGACCCGCACCGGCGCGGCGGCCTGCGGCATCTCGACCTCGAGCCAGGCGCCGCCGTGGACCCGCTCGGACTTGCCCACCGCCGAGCCGTCGACGTGCACCTTGCCCGCCGAGGCGAGCTCGGCCGCCTTCGTGCGGGAGAAGCCGAACATGCGGGAGATGGCGGCGTCTACGCGCTCGCCCTCCAGGCCGTCGGGCACGGGCAGGGTGCGGATCTCGGGAAGCGTGCTCACCCGTCGAGTATGCCGGACGGGCCGGGCACTCCCGTACGGGCCTGTGGACAACCCCCGTGGGCGACCCTGTGGACGGACCGCCTCGGGCGGGCGCTCAGTCCTTGTGGACGGTGCCGTCCGGGTCCAGGCCGCGGAAGGACAGCAGCACGATCAGGATGCCGCCGCACACGATCGCCGAGTCCGCCAGGTTGAAGACGGCGAAGTGCTTGGGCGAGATGAAGTCGACGACGGCGCCCTTGAAGACGCCGGGCGCGCGGAAGATCCGGTCGGTGAGGTTGCCCAGCGCCCCACCGAGGAGCAGGCCGAGCGCGATCGCCCAGGGCACGCTGTAGAGCTTGCGGGCGAGGCGGGCGATCACCACGATGACGGCGGCCGCGATCACCGTGAAGATCACGGTGTACGCCTCGCCGAAGCTGAAGGCGGCTCCCGCGTTGCGGATCGCCTCGAGCTGGAGCCAGTCCCCGATGAGGCGCACGGGGGCGTGGTGCTCCAGCCGGGCCACCACGACGATCTTGCTGACCAGGTCGAGGACGTAGGCGAACGCGGCCACGGAGAACAGCACGGCGATCCGCCGCCGGCCCCGGGTCCGGTCGGCGACGGCCGCACCGGACGCGTCGTCCGCCGAGGCCGCGGCTGCCTGGGGGGCGCCGGCCCGCGTGGAGTCGTCGTCCGCCCGCGTGGAGCCCTCGTCGCCCCGCGTGGCGTCCTGTTCCGCTCCCGCGTCGGCGGAGGGTGCGGCGGGGCGCGCGGCGGCCCGGTCGCGGGCCCCCTCGGGCCCGGCCCCCGCCGCCTCCGGCATGTCCGGCGTACCGATGATGCGCTCCGCCTCTGCCACGTGAATCCCTCGACCTAGGTACCTGACTGAGGACGAGAGTACGACACGTCACCCCCGTACCCGGTGCCCAGGCGGCGGGCGCTCAGAAACGGCGTTCCTGTTTCTGCTTGCACTCGACGCACAGCGTGGCACGCGGGAAGGCCTGCATCCGGGCCTTGCCGATGGGGTCGCCGCAGTTCTCGCACAGGCCGTAGGTGCCCGCGTCGAGACGGTCGAGGGCGCGCTCGGTCTGCTCCAGCATCTCGCGCGCGTTGGCGGCGAGGGCCAGTTCGTGCTCGCGCGTGATGTTCTTGGTGCCGGTGTCGGCCTGGTCGTCGCCGGCGCCGTCCCCGGAGTCGCGCATCAGGCCGGCGAGCGCCCGCCCCGAGGAGTCGAGCTCGGTGCGTAGCCGCATCAGCTCGGACTGCAGTGCGGCCCGGGCCTCCGCGACCTCGTCGGGCGTCCAGGGGTCCTCACCCGGACGTACCGCGAGGTCACCGGGGTCCGCCGCGGCGAGCCGCGCCGTGGGCACGGGGGTGGGGTCCTTGGCCGCCGTGGCCGTGCCAGGAGTCTTCTTAGCAACCACCGTGGGCTCCCGTCTGCTTCGCGGGGTGGTTCGGGTCGTGTGGTGCCGGGTGCTTCGCCGTCATGGCCACGCCCGTTCACGGAGTGGTCCGGCCGGCTCACGAATCGTGCTGGGACGATAAGTCGACTTGTGACCCCCGGCAACGGGGCATGCCGGTGAGGATCCGCCCGGCGGGTGCCGGGCGGCGAGCATGAAAGCGTTGTGCCCAGCTCCCGGCCGGGTAATCCGCCCGGCGCCCCGCCGCGGAATCCGGACGCCGTCCCGGTGCCGTTCGGGTCACCCCGCGCGGCCGCCGCCCGCGTCCCGGAGCCTGCGGCAGACCGGTCGGCCGCTGTCGGCCCGGCGCCGTACACTGGGCGCAGCGAGAAGCGTGGATGGGGACGAGTAGCGGCGTACGCAGCCCAGAGCGACCCGGGGACGGTGGGAGCCCGGGGGCGAGCGCGGCGCGAAGATCACCCCGGAGCCGCCGGAAGAAAGCCCCCGCGGGCCCCGTCACCGGGACCGGCGAGGGCGAGTAGACCCGGCATCGCGACCCCAATGAGGGGGCCCGCCGGGGCGCAGGGTGCGCCGGGGGGCCAAGGAGGGTGGTACCGCGGGAGCCCGCCGCACACGGCGTACGCACGAGTGGCTCTCGTCCCTCCGACGGAAGGCAGCAAGTCCGTTGGAGGAATCACGCTGATGACAGCGCCGACGTACCGCCAGGTGCCCGCACAGGTCGACCTGCCCGCGCTCGAGCACGCGGTGCTCGACTTCTGGCGCGAGCAGAAGATCTTCGCCAAGAGCCTGGAACAGTCTGCGGGCCGCCCCGAGTGGGTGTTCTACGAAGGCCCGCCCACCGCCAACGGCATGCCGGGCGCCCACCACATCGAGGCCCGCGTCTTCAAGGACGTCTTCCCGCGTTTCCGCACCATGCGCGGCTACCACGTGGCGCGCAAGGCGGGCTGGGACTGCCACGGCCTCCCCGTCGAGCTGGCGGTGGAGAAGGAGCTCGGCTTCACCGGCAAGAAGGACATCGAGGCGTACGGCATCGCCGAGTTCAACGCCAAGTGCCGCGAGTCGGTGACCCGCCACACGGACGCCTTCACCGAGCTGACGACCCGCATGGGCTACTGGGTCGACCTGGACGACGCCTACCGCACGATGGACCCCGAGTACGTGGACTCGGTGTGGTGGTCGCTGAAGGAGATCTTCGACAAGGGCCTGCTCGTCCAGGACCACCGGGTCGCCCCGTGGTGCCCGCGCTGCGGCACGGGCCTGTCCGACCACGAGCTGGCGCAGGGCTACGAGACGGTCGTCGACCCCTCGGTCTACGTCCGCTTCCCGCTCACCTCCGGCCCGCTGGCCGGCGAGGCCGCGCTGCTGGTGTGGACGACGACGCCCTGGACCCTGGTGTCCAACACGGCCGTCGCCGCGCACCCGGAGGTCACCTACGTCCTCGCGACGGACGGAACGGAGAAGCTGGTCGTCGCCGAGCCGCTGCTCGACAAGGCGCTCGGCGAGGGCTGGGAGAGCACCGGGCGGACCTTCACCGGCGCCGAGATGGAGCGCTGGACCTACCGGCGCCCCTTCGAGCTGGTCGAGTTCACCGAGCCCGCGCACTACGTCGTCAACGCCGAGTACGTCACCACCGAGGACGGCACAGGTCTGGTCCACCAGTCCCCCGCCTTCGGTGAGGACGACCTCAAGGTGTGCCGGGCCTACGGACTGCCCGTGGTCAACCCGGTGCGCCCCGACGGCACCTTCGAGGAGGACCTCCCGCTGGTCGGCGGCGTCTTCTTCAAGAAGGCCGACGAGGCGCTCACCGAGGACCTCAAGGAGCGCGGCCTGCTCTTCCGGCACCTGCCGTACGAGCACAGCTACCCGCACTGCTGGCGCTGCCACACCGCGCTGCTCTACTACGCGCAGCCGTCCTGGTACATCCGCACCACCGCCGTCAAGGACCGGCTCCTCGAGGAGAACGAGAAGACCAACTGGTACCCGGAGCGGATCAAGCACGGCCGGTACGGCGACTGGCTCACCAACAACATCGACTGGGCGCTGTCCCGCAACCGCTACTGGGGCACGCCGCTGCCCGTCTGGCGCTGCACGGAGGACCACCTCACGGTGGTCGGCTCGCGCGCGGAACTCACCGAGCTGACCGGCACCGACCAGTCCGGGCTCGACCCGCACCGCCCGTTCATCGACGAGGTCACCTTCGTCTGCCCCGAGGAGGGCTGCGAGGCGCAGGCGACCCGCGTGCCGGAGGTCATCGACGCCTGGTACGACTCGGGCTCGATGCCGTTCGCGCAGTGGGGCTACCCGTACAAGAACAAGGAGCTGTTCGAGAGCCGGTACCCGGCGCAGTTCATCTCCGAGGCGATCGACCAGACCCGCGGCTGGTTCTACACGCTGATGGCCATCGGCACCCTGGTGTTCGACAAGTCCTCCTACGAGAACGTCGTCTGCCTGGGCCACATCCTCGCCGAGGACGGCCGCAAGATGTCCAAGCACCTGGGCAACATCCTGCAGCCGATCCCGCTCATGGAGCAGCACGGCGCCGACGCGGTGCGCTGGTTCATGGCGGCCGGCGGCTCCCCCTGGGCGGCCCGCCGGGTCGGCCACGGCAACCTCCAGGAGGTCGTGCGCAAGACGCTGCTGACCTACTGGAACACGGTCGCCTTCCAGGCCCTGTACGCCCGCACCTCCGGCTGGGCGCCGAGCGGGGCGGACCCGGCTCCGGCCGAGCGCCCGCTGCTCGACCGCTGGCTGCTGAGCGAGCTGCACGCGCTGACCGACCAGGTGACCCGGTCCCTGGAGGGCTACGACACCCAGCGCGCCGGCAAGCTGCTGTCCGCCTTCGTCGACGACCTCTCGAACTGGTACGTGCGCCGCTCCCGGCGCCGGTTCTGGCAGGGCGACAAGGCCGCGCTGCGCACCCTGCACGAGGTCGTCGAGACGGTGACGAAGCTGATGGCCCCGCTGACCCCGTTCCTCACCGAGCGGGTCTGGCAGGACCTGGTGGTGCCGGTGACGCCGGGCGCGCCCGAGTCCGTGCACCTGTCCTCCTGGCCGGAGGCCGACCTGGACGCCATCGACCCGGAGCTGTCGCAGCGGATGCTGCTGGTGCGGCGGCTGGTCGAGCTGGGCCGGGCCACCCGTGCCGAGTCGGGCGTCAAGACGCGGCAGCCGCTGCGCCGCGCCCTGATCGCGGCGCACGGCTTCGAGTCCCTGGACCGGGAGCTGCGCGCGCAGATCACGGAGGAGCTGAACGTGGAGTCGTTGGCCTCGCTGAGCGAGGTGGGCGGCTCGCTGGTGGACACCACGGCCAAGGCCAACTTCCGGGCGCTGGGCAAGCGCTTCGGCAAGCGGGTGCAGGACGTGGCGCGGGCGGTCGCGGCGGCGGACGCCGCGGCGCTGTCGCTGGCCCTGCGCGAGGGCACGGCCTCGGTGGAGGTGGACGGCGAGAAGATCTCGCTGGCACCGGACGAGGTGATCATCACGGAGACCCCGCGCGAGGGCTGGTCGGTGGCCTCGGACTCCGGTGCGACGGTCGCGCTCGACCTGGAGATCACCGAGGAGCTGCGCCGGGCCGGGCTCGCGCGGGACGCCATCCGGCTGATCCAGGAGGCGCGGAAGAACAGCGGTCTGGACGTCGCCGACCGGATCGTGCTGCGCTGGGACGCGGTGGAGCCGGGTGTCGTGGCGGCGCTGTCGGAGCACTCCGGGCTGATCGCGGACGAGGTGCTGGCGACGGAGTTCGTGCGCGGGGAGGCGGACGGAACGTTCGGCGACCCGTTCACGGAGGACTCCCTGACCCTCACGTTCCGCCTCCGCAAGGCGTGAGCACGAGGGCCGGGGCGGCGGGCTCACCCCCGCCGCCCCGGCCCGTGCGGACGGCCCGTACGAACAAAACCACTGTGCGGACAACGCGAAGGCGGTCCTGGAGGGGAAACCCTCCGGGACCGCCTTTCGAGTCTGCCGATGACCCGTCGCGTGGCTGGGCCGCTAGGCCGCGCTCAGTTGTCGTCCTCGTCGATCAGGAAACCGCGCATCGGGGACGGCGCCTGGCCCATCGGGGAGGGGCCCTGCGGCCGTACCGGCGCCATCGGCTGCGTCATCGCGGGCGTCATCTGCTGCTGACCGCCGTAGGACGGCGCCGAGGGTCCCTGCGGGCCGCCCATCGACTGGTTGCCGCCGTAGGACGGGGCGCTCGCGCCCGCCGGAGCCATCGACGGCGCCGAGGGCGAGGGCAGGGAGGCCGTGGCCGGAGTGCGCGGCGGGGCCAGCGAGTCGTCGGCCTGGGTCTCCAGCTGGCGCAGCTGCGACTCCAGGTACGACTTCAGCCGCGTGCGGTACTCGCGCTCGAAGCCCCGCAGGTCCTCGACCTTGCGCTCCAGCGTGGCGCGGGCGGACTCCAGGGAGCCCATCGCCACACGGTGCTTCTCCTGCGCGTCCCGCTCCAGGGCGTCGGCCTTGGCGCGGGCGTCCCGCTCCAGGCCCTCGGCACGCGAACGCGCCTCGCCGACGATCTTGTTGGCCTCGGAGCGTGCCTCGGCGATCGCCTGGTCTGCGGTCTGCTGGGCCAGCGAGAGGACACGGGCGGCGCTGTCGCCACCGGGGCCCTGACCGGGGCCGCCCATGGGACCACCCATCGGGCCGGGGCCGCCCATCGGACCGCCCATGGGGCCGCCCATCTGCTGCATGGGCGGCTGGCCGCCCATCGGTCCCTGGCCCATGGGACCGGGGCCCTGGCCCATCGGGCCGGGACCCTGCGGGCCGCCCTGACCGCCACCGGGGCCGGCGGGCAGCTGCGGGGCACCGCTCGGCAGCTGGGGCGGACCACCCATGGGGCCACCCATCTGCTGCTGCGGCGGGCCCGATATGCCGGCGGGTACCGGAGCGCCGGGACCTCGCATGCCCTGCTGCGGGTGCCCCTGCTGCTGGTGCGGGCCGCCCTGGTGCGGGCCGCCCTGCTGGTGAGGACCGCCCTGCTGCTGGTGGGGGCCGCCCTGCTGCTGGTGCGGGCCGCCCTGGTGCGGCGGTCCGTCCTGGCCCTCGGGGGGCTTGCGCATGTTCTGCTGGTTCTGGGCGGCGGCACGCGTGGCCGCGGCCAGCTTGGCGCGCAGGTCCTCGTTCTCGCGCAGCAGCCGGGTCAGCTCGGCTTCGACCTCGTCGAGGAAGGCATCGACCTCGTCCTCGTCATAGCCTTCTCGGAGGCGGACGGTCGTGAACTGCTTGTTCCGCACGTCCTCGGGGGTCAACGGCATTTCTTCACCTCAACGTTGTCGTCGGCAGTCGGCAGGCCCATGTCGTCCACGCTCACCCCAGTGCACTACCCACGAGGGAGATCAGGATGTAGACGATGATCATCAGTACGAAGAAGGACAGGTCGAGCGCCACGCCCCCGAGACGCAGCGGCGGGATGAACCGCCGCAGAAGCTTCAGCGGTGGATCGGTGACAGTGTAGGTCGCCTCGAGGACGACCACCATCGCCCTGCCGGGTTGCCATGAGCGGGCGAACTGGAAGACGTAGTCCATGACCAACCGGAAGATGAGCACCACGAGGAAGCACATCAGCACGACGTAGACGACCTGCACCACCACGCCCATGATCCGTGCGTCCCTCTCCCCTGTTTTCCGTGCGTCGTTCCTGGTACTGCCGGGTACTGCTTCTCAGCTCTGGTTGAAGAACCCGCCCTCTGCGATGCGGGCCTTGTCCTCCGCCGTGACATCGACGTTAGCAGGAGACAACAGGAAGACCTTCTGTGTCACCCGCTCGATGCTGCCGTGAAGACCAAACACCAGACCGGCCGCAAAGTCGACAAGTCGCTTCGCGTCCGTGTCATCCATCTCGGTCAAGTTCATGATCACCGGGGTGCCCTCACGGAAGTGTTCCCCGATGGTACGGGCCTCGTTGTAGGTCCGGGGGTGCAGTGTCGTGATCCGGTACGGCTCTCGTTCCGACACGACCTTGGGCATGATCACCGGTGCGTTCTTCTCCAGGCTGGCGCGTTCTTGTGTGATGGATGCCACGGGCGCGATGCGTGCCGGACGTCCGGATTCCGCGGGAAGCGAAGCGGCGTGGGGCAGCGGGTCGCGCGGGGCGGGCGGCTGTACCGCTCGTACCGATTCGTCCCGTTGCGACTGAAGTGACTGATGTGACGGCTCGTGCCGACGGCGCTCCCGTTCGGGCTCCGGGTCGAGCTCCGGTTCGAAGTCGTCATCGGGGTCGAAGCCCCTGCCGTCGTACCCATCGTCCTCCACGAGGCCGAGGTAGACCGCCATCTTGCGCATCGCGCCGGCCATGCTCCGAGTCCTCCGCTCTGTGGTGGATCCACTGACGACTTGCCAAGTGCCCGCGATCCACGAGGTCGTTACGCCCGCCTACCAGCGGTAATGACCATATTTTCTGCTGTGGTCCGACTTCCTGGCGACGTTACCCGAGCCCGGGGCGGACTCCGAGTACCGCAGTGCCGACGCGCACATGTGTCGCTCCGGCCGCCACGGCCTCCTCGAGGTCCCTACTCATCCCCGCGGAAACCATGTTCGCAGCAGGATGTGTCTTGCGCAGTACGGTCGACAAATCCATCAACCGCTCGAACGCCGCCTGTTGACGTCCGGCGTACTCACCGGTGAGGGGCGCGACGGTCATCAGTCCGTCGAGCCGCAGCCCCGGAGCCTCCTCGACCAGGGCGGCCAACTCCCCGACGCCGTCGGGACCGACGCCGCCCCGCTCGCCCCGCCCGCTCTCCCCCGCGTCCAATGCGACCTGCAGCAGGCAGCCCACCTCGCGGCCGATGCGAACGGCCTCCCGGGAGAGCGCCATGACGAGCCGGGCGCGGTCCACGGACTGCACGAGAGAGGCGTAACCGAGCACGGAACGCACCTTGTTGGTCTGCAACTGGCCCACGAAGTGCCAGGTGAGCGGCAGATCCGAACAGGCGGCGGCCTTGGGGGCCGCGTCCTGGTCCCGGTTCTCGGCGACGTGCCGCACGCCGAGTTCGGCGAGGAGCCGCACATCGCTCGCGGGGTAGGTCTTGGTGACCACGATCAGGGTCACCTCCTCCCGCGCACGTCCCGCGGCCGCGCACGCGGCGGCGATGCGGTCCTCCACCTTCGCGAGATTCGCGGCGAGTTGCGTCCTGCGGTCGCTCATGTTCCTTCAGTCCAGCCAGACATAACCGGCGAGCCGCCCGGTGGTGCGGTCGCGCCGGTAGGAGAAGTGGTCGCCCGACTCCCGGGTGCACACCGACGAGTGCGTCCGGTCGCGCACTCCGAGCCGTTCGAGCTGGGCGTGCACCCCGGCGGCCACGTCGAGCGCCGGCGTACCCCAACTCGTCTCGGCGTGCGCCGCCGGCTCGACGGCGGTCACTTCGGCGCGCAGTTCCTCGGGCACCTCGTAGCAGCGGCCGCAGACGGCGGGACCGGTGCGAGCGGTGATCCGGGAGGGTTCGGCGCCCAGTCCGGTCATCGCGCGGACGGCGGCGGGGACGACGCCCGCCGCCATGCCGGGGCGCCCGGCGTGCGCGGCGGCGGCCACCCCGGCGACGGGGTCGGCGAGCAGCACGGGCACGCAGTCGGCGGTGAGGACGGCGAGGGCGAGGCCGCGGCGCGTGGTGACGAGCGCGTCCACGGCGGGGAGTTCGGCGGTGCCGCTCTCCCAGGGTCCGTCGACGACGGCCACCTCGGCGCCGTGCACCTGGTTCATCCAGACGACGGCCCCGGGGTCGAGACCCAGGGACTTCGCGGCCAGTTCGCGGTTGGTGCGCACGGCGTCGGGGTCGTCACCGACCGCCCCGCCGAGGTTGAGCTCCTCGTACGGAGCGGCGCTCACCCCGCCCCACCGGTCGGTGAAGGCGAAGTGCGCGCCACTCGGGTCGGGAGCGTCGAGGGGGCCTATCACTTGAGGAAGTCCGGAACGTCCAGTTCCTCGGCGGCGCTGTCCGAGTAGGTCCGCGAGGGCGGGACCGGCGGGCCGGCCGGGAGGTCGTTCACCGGCTCCGGGGCGGGCTCCGGCGCGGCCTCCTTGGGGGTGACGCTGCCGAGCGAACCGAAGGACGGGCGGCTCTCCGCCTGCCGCACCGGGGCGGGCTCCTCGCGCTTGACCGAGGAGGAGCCGAGGACGGTGTCCCGCTTGGACGGCGGCTGACCGCCGTCGAAGCCGGCGGCGATGACGGTGACCCGTACCTCGTCGCCGAGCGCGTCGTCGATGACCGCGCCGAAGATGATGTTGGCCTCGGGGTGGGCGGCCTCGCTGACGAGCTGGGCCGCCTCGTTGATCTCGAACAGGCCGAGGTCGCTGCCGCCGGAGATGGAGAGCAGCACGCCCCGGGCACCGTCGATGGAGGCCTCGAGCAGCGGCGAGGAGATCGCCATCTCGGCCGCGGCCACCGCGCGGTCGTCGCCGCGGGCGGAGCCGATGCCCATGAGCGCCGAACCGGCCTCGGACATGACGGACTTCACGTCGGCGAAGTCGAGGTTGATCAGGCCGGGGGTGGTGATGAGGTCGGTGATGCCCTGGACACCGGAGAGCAGGACCTGGTCGGCCGACTTGAAGGCGTCCAGGACCGAGACCTGGCGGTCCGAGATGGACAGCAGGCGGTCGTTGGGGATGACGATGAGGGTGTCGACCTCTTCACGGAGCTCGGCGATGCCGTCCTCCGCCTGGTTGGCGCGGCGCCGGCCCTCGAAGGTGAACGGGCGGGTGACCACGCCGATGGTGAGGGCGCCCAGCGAGCGGGCGATGTTGGCCACGACCGGTGCTCCGCCGGTGCCGGTGCCGCCGCCCTCACCGGCTGTCACGAAGACCATGTCGGCCCCCTTGAGGACCTCCTCGATCTCCTCGCGGTGGTCCTCCGCGGCCTTGCGGCCGACGGCCGGGTTGGCTCCGGCGCCGAGTCCGCGGGTGAGTTCGCGGCCGACATCGAGCTTGACGTCGGCGTCGCTCATCAACAGCGCCTGCGCGTCGGTGTTGATGGCGATGAACTCGACGCCCTTGAGACCGACCTCGATCATCCGGTTGATGGCATTGACACCACCGCCGCCGACACCGATGACTTTGATGACTGCGAGGTAGTTCTGCGGTGCTGCCACGTCGAAGGCCTCTCGCCTCGAGTTACGTGTCGCCGCATCACCGGAGCACTGCCGGCTCCGCGATCCGACGACTGATGCCGAATGGGACGGTCCGAACGCCGACCCGAACCCTAACGCTGAAGTTTAGGGTTACCAGTGTGTCTGTTCCTTGAAGTCTTCTGAACAGGACACTAAGTCGACAAGTGGCGCGCGTTCAACGAACACGCCGAACCTCCCGTTTTTCTTTTCACCCTATGTGATCAGCCGTAGCGCTGCCCAACCAGGGTGCTGGCCTGCGCGGATGCGCGTCAACTCCCCGATGACGCGGGGGCGGTGGGGACGCTGACGTCGAAGTGCCGTGCGCGAGGAGCCGCTTTCATCAGCGCGGTGAGAGTACGGGCCTTCGCGCGCCCCTGCTCCGCGCTGCCCCACAACACGGTGCGGCCACCCCTCAACTCCAGCGAGACGGAGTCGTAGGAACGGACCTTGACGGCGCGGGTGTCGCGGGCGACCCCGGCCGGGAGGTCCCGGGCGACGTCCACCGCCGCGCGCGTCAGCCGCTCGGTGCCGAAGCGGCGGGCGGAGGCGCCGCGGACCACGTCCCATTCCAGCAGGGGGGCGCCGTCGGGAACGCGGGAGACGGTGGCGAAGCGCACGCCCTTTTTGTCCACTTCGACATATTTTCGCGCTTTATTATTATTACCGTCCCCCGTGCCCTGCTGATCGCTTTTTTCCACTTCATCGGATTTACCGGATACGCCAGATTCACCGGTTTCCTCGATCAGGAGGACCGGGACACGCTCCGTGACCTTCAGCGTGATTCCGTGCGGCCAGGAGCGGGACACCTCGACCGTGTCGATACGCGGCAGCTCCCCGCGCAGCCGCGCCTCGATCGCGTCCGTGTCCACGGACAGCAGCGCCGAGCCGAGCGGCACCCGAGCCGTCGAGCGCACCCGCTCGGGGGTGAGCACCCGGGTCCCCGAGACCGAGACATGCTCGGTGCGCAGCCACGGGGACCCGTAGAGGAGCCAGCCGAGGCCGGTGCCGAGGACCACGGTGGCGACCGCGAGGAGGACGAGGGTGCGGCGGCGGGGCAGCCGCCGCCGCAGGGGCGGCCGGGGCGGGCCGGACTTCTTCGGCTGCTGCCGTTCGCCGCGTTCGGCGGTGGTGGGTCCGGCCACGCTCCTGCCCTTTCGTCATACGGTGCTAACGGCGCGAGGCGATCGCCTCGTACACCATGCCGACGAGCAGCTCGTCGGCGTCCCGGCGGCCGAACTCACCGGCCGCGCGCGACATCTCGTACAGCCGGTGCGGGTTGGCGAGCACGGGCAGGACGGTGTCCCGGACCCAGTCGGGGGTCAGGTCCGCGTCGTCGACCAGCAGTCCGCCGCCGGCCTTGACCAGCGGCTGGGCGTTCAGCCGCTGTTCGCCGTTGCCGATGGGCAACGGGACGTAGGCGGCCGGGAGCCCGACAGCGGAGAGTTCGGCGACGGTCATCGCGCCCGCACGGCAGAGCATCATGTCGGCCGCGGCGTACGCGAGGTCCATCCGGTCCAGGTAACTTACCGGGATGTAGGGGGGCATCCCCGGCATCTGCTGCACCTGCGGCAGTTCGTTCTTCGGTCCGACCGCGTGCAGGATCTGGATGCCCGCCTGCTGGAGCCAGGGGGCGACCTGCTGGACGACCTCGTTGAGCCGCCGGGCGCCCTGCGAACCGCCGGAGACCAGCAGCGTCGGCAGGTTGGGGTCGAGCCCGAACGCCGCCCGGGCCTCGGGGCGCACGGCGGCCCGGTCCAGGGTGGCGATGGTGCGGCGCAGCGGGATGCCGATGTACCGGGCGCCGCGCAGCTTGCTGTCCGGCGTGGATACGGCGACCTGGGCTGCGTACCGCGAGCCGATCTTGTTGGCCAGTCCCGGGCGGGCGTTGGCCTCGTGGATCACGATCGGCACGCCGAGCCGCTTGGCGGCCAGGTAGGCGGGCAGCGCGACGTAGCCGCCGAACCCGGCCACGGCGTCCGCCTTGGTGCGCTCCAGGATCTGCTCGGCCGCCTTGATCGTGCCCCGCAGCCGGCCCGGGACCGTGATCAACTCGGGGGTGGGTTTGCGCGGCAGGGGGACGGCGGGGATCAGCGCGAGTTCGTAGCCACGTTCGGGAACGAGACGTGTCTCGAGTCCGCGCTCCGTGCCCAGGGCCGTGATCCCCACGGTCGGGTCCTGCCTGCGCAGGGCGTCCGCGAGGGCGAGCGCGGGCTCGATGTGGCCGGCGGTCCCTCCACCGGCGAGGACGACATGCACCGAAATTCACCGCTCTCCGGACGGACGCGCCCGTGGGGCGCGCCGTCGCATCGTGTTCCATCTCCTGGCGGCCCGAGGGCCGCCAGCCCGCTTTCTACCAAAGCGAGGTTGCCGCATGGCGAGCGCCGCCCGCGCAGCGGGGTCGTCGCGCGCGAAGGCGATCAGCAACCCGATGGCGAACATGGTCGGCAGCAGGGCGGACCCTCCGTAGGAGAACAGCGGGAGCGGGACACCGGCGATCGGCAGCAGACCGAGCACCGCACCGACGTTGATCACCGCCTGCGCGGTGATCCAGGTGGTCACGCCTCCCGCGGCATACCTCACGAAGGGGTCCTCCGTGCGTCCGGCCACGCGGATACCCGCATAGCCTAGAGCCGCGAACAGGGCGAGCACCGACAGTGTGCCCGCGAGGCCCAGTTCCTCACCGGTGATGGCGAAGATGAAGTCGGTGTGGGCTTCGGGCAGTTGTCCCCATTTCTCCACGCTGGCGCCGAGCCCGGAACCGAACAGCCCGCCCGAGGCGAGCGCGTAGATGCCGTGCACCGCCTGCCAGCAGGAGTCGTCGGGGCCGGGGTCGGTGGCGCCCAGGCAGCCGAGCCGGGCCATACGGTTGGGGCTGGTCCTGATCAGGACGGTGCCGATGAGGGCGGCGATGCCGAGCACTCCCGCGAACATCCGGGTGGGCGCCCCGGCCAGCCAGAGCAGGCCGAACAGGATCGCGGTGAGGATGATCGCGGTGCCCATGTCGCCGCCGAGCATGATCAGTCCGAGGAGCAGGCCGGCCGCGGGGACCAGCGGCACCAGCATGTGCTTCCACTGGGTCAGCAGCCGCTTGTCCTGTTTGCGGGCGAGCAGGTCGGCACCCCACAGCACGAGCGCGAGCTTGCCGAACTCGCTGGGCTGGATCTGGAAGGAGCCGCCCAGCGCGATCCAGTTCTGGTTGCCGTTGACCGCGACCCCTATCCCCGGCACCTGCACGAGCATCATCAGGAAGACCGAGCCGGCCAGGATGGGGTAGGCGAGCGCGCGGTGCAGCCGCACCGGCATCCGGGAGGCGGCGAGCAGCAGGCCGGTGCCGATCACGGCGGCCATGAACTGCTTGCGGAAGAAGTACGAGCCCGAGAGCGACATCTGCAGCGCGGTGATCTGCGAGGCCGAGTAGACCATCACCAGGCCGAGCCCGGTGATCAGCAGGCTGCTGCCGAGGATCAGGTAGTAGGCGGTGAGCGGCCGGTCCCAGGCCTTGCGGGCCCGCGCGTGCAGGCGGTGCAGGGCCGTGTCGCCGGGGGGCCGGACGGCGGCGGCCGGGGGTCTCCTGCCGGGCGGGCGGGGTGCGGTGCGGCTGCCGGGCATCAGCGGCACCCGCCGGGGCCCGTCGGCGGCAGTCCCCGGTGCTCGGACCACATCGCTTCCACGCGTCCTCCCATTCCGGCACCGCCGGCAACGGCAGGCCCGGGTCAGCCGTCCGCGGTGCCGAGTTCGCGGACGGCCTCCGCGAACGCGTCCCCGCGCTTGTTGTAGTTGGTGAACATGTCCATGGACGCACAGGCCGGCGCCAGCAGCACCGTGTCGCCCGGCCGTGCGAGCTTCCGCGCCTCGGCGACCGCCGCCCGCATCGCCCCAGTGTCTGTCCGGTCGAGGTCGACCACGGGTACTTCCGGGGCGTGTCGCGCCAGCGCCTCGCGGATCAGGGCGCGGTCGGCGCCGATCAGGACGGCGCCGCGCAGCCGGCCCGCCGCCCCGGCGACCAGTTCGTCGAAGGTCGCGCCCTTGGCGAGCCCTCCGGCGATCCACACGATCGACTCGTACGCCGCCAACGAGGCCTGTGTGGCATGGGTGTTGGTGGCCTTGGAGTCGTCGATGTACGCCACACCGTCCACGTCGGCGACGTGGGCGATGCGGTGGGCGTCCGGGGTGAACGCGCGCAGTCCGTCGCGGACGGCCTTCGCGGGCACGCCGTAGGCGCGCGCGAGGGCCGCCGCGGCAAGGGCGTTGGCGATGTTGTGCGGGGCCGGCGGGTTCACGTCGGAGACCTCGGCGAGCTCCTGGGCGTTCTTCTGCCGGTCCTCGACGAAGGCGCGGTCGACCAGGAGGCCGTCCACGACGCCGAGTTGGGAGGGGCCGGGGGTGCCGAGGGTGAAGCCGACGGCGCGGCAGCCCTCCTCGACGTCCGCCTCGCGCACCAGGTCCTCGGTGGCCTTGTCGGCCATGTTGTAGACGCAGGCGATCCGGTTGCCTTCGTAAACGCGCCCCTTGTCGGCGGCGTAGGCCTCCATCGAGCCGTGCCAGTCGAGGTGGTCGGGGGCGAGGTTGAGGACGGCGGCGCTGTGCACGCGCAGCGAGGGGGCCCAGTGGAGCTGGTAGCTGGACAGTTCCACGGCGAGCACGTCGTAGGGCTCGCCGGATTCGTCCGCGCCGGCCAGGACCACGTCGACGATCGGGGTGCCGATGTTGCCGACGGCGGCGGTGCGCAGTCCGGCCGCCCGCAGGATCGAGGCGAGCATCTGCGTGGTGGTGGTCTTGCCGTTGGTGCCGGTGACGGCGAGCCAGGGAGCGGCACTCGCGCCGTTCCGCCCGCGCAGCCGCCAGGCGATCTCCACGTCGCCGACGACGTCGACACCGGCCGCGGCGGCCGCCGCGAACAGCGGCGAGCCGGGCTTCCAGCCGGGCGAGGTGACGACGAGCTCGGTGCCCTCGGGCAGGGTCTCGGCGTCGCCGAGGCGGACCGTGATGCCCTCGGCCGCGAGGGCCTCGGCCTTCTCGCGCTGCGCCGCCGAGTCGCCGCCGTCGACGACGGTGACCCGGGCGCCGAGGCCGGCCAGGGCGCGGGCGGCGCTGAGGCCGCTCACGCCGAGGCCGGCGACGGTGATGCGCAGGCCCGCGAACTCCTGGGCCGCGGCGGCCCCCCGGGTCCCGTCGGTGGTCACTTGGCGGCCGCCCATCCCGCGTAGAAGAGGCCGAGTCCGACGACCACGCAGATGCCCTGGATGATCCAGAAGCGGACCACGACAAGGACTTCGGACCACCCCTTGAGTTCGAAGTGGTGCTGCAGTGGCGCCATCCGGAAGACCCGTCGGCCGGTCATGCGGAAGGAGCCGACCTGGATGACGACGGACATGGTGATGAGGACGAACAGACCGCCGAGCAGGGCGATGAGCAGTTCGGTGCGGGAGCAGATCGCGAGGCCGGCGAGGGCGCCGCCGAGCGCCAGCGAGCCGGTGTCACCCATGAAGATCTTGGCGGGCGAAGTGTTCCACCACAGGAAGCCGAGGCAGGCGCCCATCAGCGCGGAGGCGATGACGGCGAGGTCCAGCGGGTCGCGGACCTCGTAGCAGGCCTGCGGGTTCATCAGGGTCGCGGCGTTGGCGCAGGACTCCTGGAACTGCCAGACGCCGACGAAGGTGTAGGCGCCGAAGACCATGACCGAGGCGCCGGTGGCCAGGCCGTCCAGACCGTCCGTCAGGTTCACGCCGTTCGACATCGCGAGGATCATGAACAGGGCCCACACGACGAACAGCACGGGGCCGATGGACCAGCCGAAGTCCTGGACGAAGGAGATCTTGGTGGAGGCCGGCGTCTGTCCCTGCACGTTGGGGAACTGCAGGGCGAGGACCGCGAAGGCGATGCCGACGATGAGCTGTCCGGCCATCTTGGCCTTGGCCCGCAGACCGAGCGAGCGCCGCTTGACGATCTTGATGTAGTCGTCGAGGAACCCGACCAGGCCCATGCCCGCCATCAGGCCGAGCACCAGCAGACCCGAGAAGGTCGGCGAGGCGTCGGCGTCCGGGTCCAGGTAGACCGTGATCACCTTCGCCAGGAAGTACGCGACGATCGTGGCGAAGATGAAGGCGATGCCGCCCATCGTCGGCGTACCGCGCTTGCTGGCGTGCTCGCGCGGGCCGTCGTCGCGGATGTACTGGCCGTAGCCCTTGCGGGCCAGCAGCTTGATCAGCAGCGGGGTGCCGACCAGGGTCAGGAACAGACCAATGACACCTGCGAACAGGATCTGCTTCATCATCGGGCGGCAACCTCACCCTCGGCACCGGTCTCGAGCAGCGCCTGGGCAACGCTCTCGAGCCCGACCGACCGGGACGCCTTCACGAGTACGACGTCTCCCGGGCGCAACTCGCTGCGCAACAGGTCGACAGCCGCCTGTGCGTCGGACACGTGCACCGACTCCTCACCCCACGAACCCTCGTTGTATGCGCCCAGTTGCAGCCAGGACGCTTCCCTGCCCCCGACCGCGACGAGCTTGCCGACATTGAGCCGGACGGCCAGCCGTCCGACCGCGTCGTGCTCGGCGAGCGCCTCGTCCCCGAGCTCGGCCATCCTGCCGAGCACCGCCCAGGTCCGCCGCCCCCGTCCCATGGCCGCCAGCGCGCGCAGCGCTGCCTTCATGGACTCGGGGTTCGCGTTGTAGGCGTCGTTGACGATGGTCACGCCGTCAGGGCGCTCGGTGACCTCCATGCGCCAGCGGGAGAGGGAGCCCGCCTCCGAGAGCGCGGTGGCGATCTCTTTCGCGGACATGCCCAGCTCATGGGCGACGGCGGCCGCGGCGAGCGCGTTCGACACGTGGTGCTCACCGTACAGGCGCATCGTCACATCGCTGCACCCGGAGGGTGTGTGAAGGCTGAACGAGGGCTGTCCGGCAGCCGTGAGCGTCACGTTCTCGGCGCGTACGTCCGCTTCGTCGCTCTCCCCGAACAGCAGTACCCGTGCCGTGGTGCGGGCGGCCATGGCCTTCACGTAGGGGTCGTCGGCGTTGAGGACCGCGACGCCGCCCTCCTCGGCCGGCGGGAGGCTCTCGACGAGTTCGCCCTTCGCCTGTGCGATCTGCTCGCGCCCGCCGAACTCGCCGATGTGGGCGGAGCCGACGTTCAGGACGAGGCCGATCCGCGGCGGGGTGAGTACCGTGAGGTAGCGGATGTGACCGATGCCGCGTGCGCCCATCTCCAGGACGAGGAACCTGGTCTCGGCGGTGGCGCTGAGCGCGGTGAGCGGCAGTCCGATCTCGTTGTTGAGCGAGCCGGGTGTGAACACCGTGGGCGCCTTGGTGCGCAGCACCTGGGCGATGAGGTCCTTGGTGCTGGTCTTGCCCGCCGAGCCGGTGAGGGCGACGAGGGTGGCGCCGAGCCGTTCCACGACGTGCCGGGCGAGGGCGCCCAGCGCCCGCTGCACGTCGTCCACGACGATGGCGGGCACGCCGACGGGCCGGGAGCCCAGCACGGCCACCGCGCCGGTCTCGACGACGGCCCGCGCGTAGTCGTGGCCGTCCGCGCGTTCGCCGACGAAGGCGACGAAGAGGCTGCCGGGTACCGCCTCGCGGGAGTCCCGGACGACGGGTCCGGTGACCATGACCGACGGATCCGGTATGTCGTGTGTCTGCCCGCCGACGACTTCTGCGATCTCGGCGAGGGAGAGGGCGATCACAAGTTCATCCCTGGGTCTGCTGGATTGCTTCGCGGAGTACCTGGCGGTCGTCGAAGGGACGCACCACCCCGGCGATGTCCTGGCCCTGCTCGTGGCCCTTGCCGGCCACCAGCACCGTGTCGCCGGGCCGGGCCCGGGCGACGGCGGCGGCGATCGCGGCGGCCCGGTCCTCGAAGACCTGCACCTCGCCCCGCTCGTGCGCGGGCACCGAGGCGGCGCCCTGGAGCATGGTGGCGAGGATGGCGAGGGGGTCCTCGGAGCGGGGGTTGTCGGAGGTGAGGACGGCGGTGTCGGCGAGCCGCGCCGCGGCCGCGCCCATGGGCATGCGTTTGGTCGTGTCCCGGTCTCCGCCGCAGCCGAGCACGATGTGCAGCCGGCCCTTGGTGACCTTGCGCAGCGCCCTGAGGACCGATTCGACGGCGTCCGTCTTGTGCGCGTAGTCGACGACGGCGAAGTAGGGCTGTCCGGCGTCGACCCGCTCCAGCCGGCCGGGGACGCCGGGCACCGCGGCGATGCCGTCGGCGGCGGCCTGCGGGTCGAGCCCGGCGGCGGCCAGCGCGACGATCGCGGCGAGGGTGTTGGCCACGTTGAACGGGCCCGCCAGCGGCGAGCGCGCGGTGACGCGGACACCGTCCGGGCCGAGCACGGTGAACGTGGAGTCCAGTGGGCCGACCTCGACGTCCTCGGCCCGCCAGTCGGCGTCCGGGTGGCCCTCGGCGGAGTACGTCACCACGGGCACCGTGGCCTGCGCGGCGAGCCTGCGGCCGTACTCGTCGTCGGTGTTGACCACGCCGAGCCTGCTGCGGGCGGGGGTGAAGAGCTGCGCCTTGGCCTGGAAGTAGTCCTCCATCCCGGAGTGGAACTCCATGTGCTCCGGGCTGAGGTTGGTGAAGACGGCGATGTCGAAGACGCAGCCGTCGACCCGGCCGAGCACCAGCGCGTGGCTGGAGACCTCCATGGCGACCGCCTCGACGCCGCGCTCCCGCATGACCGCGAACAGGGCCTGCAGGTCGGTGGCTTCGGGGGTGGTGCGCTCGGACTTGATGCGCTCGTCGCCGATGCGCATCTCGACGGTGCCGATCAGGCCGGTGGACTTCGCCGTGCGCAGCCCGCCCTCGACGAGGTAGGCGGTGGTGGTCTTGCCGGAGGTGCCGGTGATGCCGATGCCCAGCAGCTCGCGTCCCGGGCGGCCGTAGATGGTGGCCGCCAGCTCGCCCATCCCGGCGCGCGGGTCCTCGGCGACGAGGACCGGCAGTCCGGTTGCGGCGGCGCGCTCGGCGCCGCTGGGGTCGGTCAGCACGGCGGCGGCGCCGAGGCCGGCCGCCTGGGTGACGAAGTCGGCGCCGTGCAGGCGGGCGCCGGGCAGGGCGGCGTAGAGGTCGCCGGGGCGGACGGCCCGTGAGTCGTGGGTGATGCCCGTGACCCCGGCCTCGGTCTCCGGGGCGGCGACACCCAGCTGACCGGCCAGTTCCGCGAGGGGCGTGGCGGGGACGTGCTCCGGTCGGGGCGGCCCGGGGTAGGTCACGGATGCGCCCTTCTGGGTGGTTTGGGACTGATCGGCGTGTGGCACGGCGGTGAGCGTACCGGGCACCCCTGGCCCGGAGCGAAGCGGAGTGCGGGGCGGTCCTTGGTTCCCGGAGCCGGGAGTGATCGTAGTCACGGGCAGTTCCTGATCGGTCTTGCGGGGGTGTACGGCGGGGACGCGCGTACGGCGGTCGGTGAGGGTCCCGGCGCGGCCGTCCCGCGGTCGCGGCCGGGTTCCTCACGGGGTGGGGCTCATGGCTTGAACTCGACGGGCAGCTTGGCAGGGGGCGCGCCGGTGGGCGGGACCTGGAGGGTCTTCAGGGCGAACTCCATCACCTGCTTGTAGATCGGCCCGCAGATCTGGCCGCCGAAGTAGCTGCCCTCGGTGGCGTTCTGGATCGCGCAGTACACGGTGATCCGGGGCTTGTCGGCGGGGGCGAACCCGGCGAAGGACGAGGTGTAGCCGTGGTACCTGCCGGTGGCCGGATCCACGCGGTTGGCCGTACCCGTCTTCCCCGCCACCCGGTACCCCGGAATGCGCGCCTTGAGTCCGGTGCCCTGCTCGTCGTCCACGACCGACTCCAGCATCCGGGCGAGGGTCCTGGCCGTCTTCGCGCTCACCACCCGGCTCCGCTCCGGCCGGTCGGCCGGCGTGAACTGCCCGTCGGGGCCCTTCGTGCCGCGGACCAGGCTGGGTTCGACGCGGACACCGCCGTTGGCGAGGGTGGAGTAGATGGAGGCCGCCTGAACGGCGTTGAGGGAGAAACCCTGGCCGAAAGGAATCGTGTACTGCTGCGAGGTGGACCACTTGCCCGGGGGCGCGAGGATGCCCTTGGTCTCGCCGGGCAGGCCCAGCCCGGTGGGCCTGCCCATGCCGAACCTGTGCAGGTAGGAGTAGAGGACCTCGTTGGCCTTCGCCTGCGTCTTCCCGAGTTCGCCGGTGGCCAGGATGGTGCCGATGTTGCTGGACTTGGCGAGCACGCCGTTGAGCGTGAGGTACCAGGTCTCGTGGTCGATGTCGTCCGAGAACAGCCGGTCGCCGCGGTGCAGCCGGTTGGGCACGACGACATGGGTGCCCGGGGTGGCCACGTTCTCCTCCAGGACCGCCGCCATCGACATCACCTTGGCCGTGGAGCCGGGCTCGTAGGCGTCCTGGACGGCCGCGTTGCCGAGGGCCGCGGGGTCGGCGTGGGAGAGGTCGCCGGGGTCGAAGCCCGGGGCGTTGGCCATCGCGAGGATCTGCCCGGTGCGGGTGTCCTGGACGACCACGTAGCCGCGGTCGGCCTTGGACTTGCGCACCTGCTCGCTGATGGCGTTCTGCGCCGCGAACTGGATGTCGCGGTCGATGGTGAGCTCGACGTCGCTGCCGGGCACGGCGGGCGTCTCGGTGGAGCTCGCGGTGGGCACCAGACGGCCGCCCGACTGGGTGTAGCGGATCTTGCCGTCCTTGCCGGAGAGCCGCTTGTCCAGCATCTGCTCGATGCCGCCGCCGCCCTCACCGGCGGCGTTGACCCAGCCGAGTATCCCGGCGGCGAGTTCGCCGTTGGGGTAGACCCGCTTGCTGCTCGGGTCGTGCAGGACGCCGGCCAGGACGTCGACGACACCGCTCTCGGTGCGCGCCTTGCGGGCGAGGGTGGTCCGCAGGTCCTGGATCTGCTTCCACACCTCGGGGGTCTGACGGGGGGCGAGGAGCACGTACCGGGTGTTCCTGCGCAGCTTCTTGGCGAGGGTCTCCTGATCCTGGTTCAGGATCGGCGCGAGCAGGGCGGCGGCCTGCTCCGGACCGTCGTCGATCCCCAGCTGCTCGCGGGTGAACAGCGTCGGGTCGGCGGTGATGTCGCTCGCGTCCACGCTGGTGGCGAGCGTGACGCCGTTGCGGTCGGTGATCCCGCCCCGCTCGGCGGCCAGTACGTGGGCCACGTAGCGGTTGCGGTCCGCCTTGGCGGTGTACGTGGCGGAGTCGACGGCCTGCACCTGGAGCAGGCGCACGACGAAGACGGACAGCACCAGGGCGAGGGCGACGCCGACCATGCGCAGCCGGGGCCGGGGCCCGGCGAGCCGGATGGTGCGCGGCATGGCGCGGGAGGGGGCCGGACGGCGCGCGGGGCGGGCGCCGGGTCCGGGCCGCCGGGGGGCGCCGGGGCGCTCGGGCCGGGCCGGGCGGGCGGACCGGGCGGGGCCCGGCACACGGCGGCGCGGCGGCTGCCTGCCGGAGTCGTCAACCACTTCCGTCACCTGCCGGGGGTCGTCGCGGGCATTGCGGGGGCGGTGGCCGTGGGGCTGCCACCGGGGGCGTCCGGGGACGGGGCCGTGGCCGGGTCGGCGCCGGGGTCCGTGCTCGGGGCCGCGCCCGGAGTCTCGCTCGTGCCGGGGCCCGGCGCCCCGGCGGTGGCGCCGGCGCCGGTGAGGGCGGACCGGACGAGGGTGTCCCCGGAGGCGGCGGGCGAGGGGTCGCCCTTGACCGTGCCGTCGGGGCCGAGGAAGGCGGGGGTGCCGCCGGGGACCATGCCGAGTTCGCGGGCGCGGCGCTGGAGCGCGTCGGGGGCCGAGTAGGCGTCCACGTCCCGCTGGAGCGCCTGTTCCTCGTCGGTGAGGTTCTTGGTCCCCTGCTGGAGGTCGTCGAGCCGGAAGGAGCCCGCGCTGAGGGCGGAGTTCAGCACCAGCAGGCTGATCAGACCGCCGCCGAGCAGCAGCACCACCAGCAGGACGAAGGGGGTGCGGGCGGCCCGGCCCCGGGCCGCCGGGAACAGCCGGGCGAGCCGGGCGGCCCGCCCCTTCAGGTGCGGTTTCCTACTCACGTCCCCTCCCGGTCCACATCGGTCCGGTGCGCCGCCCAGCGTTCCTCACTCGGCGTCCTCCCGGATGCGCAGGGCCCCGCGCAGCCGGGCCGGTGCGGCCCGGCGGTTCTCGGCGATCTCCTCCTCGGTGGGGAGTTCGGCACCGCGGGTCAGGAGCTTGAGCCGGGGCTGGTAGCGCTCGGGGACGACGGGCAGCCCGGGCGGGGCGGTGCCGGCGGCACCGGCCGCGAACACCTGTTTGACGAGCCGGTCCTCCAGCGAGTGGTACGCCAGCACGGCGATCCGCCCGCCGACGTCGAGCGCCCGCACCGCGGCCGGGATCGCCCGCTCCAGGACGGTGAGTTCGCCGTTGACCTCGATGCGCAGCGCCTGGAAGGTGCGCTTGGCGGGGTTGCCGCCGGTGCGCTTGGCCGCCTGCGGCAGCGCGTCGCGGATCACCTCCACCAGCCGGGCGCTGGTGGTGAAGGGTTCCCGCTCCCGTTCGCGCACCACGGCGGACACGATCCGCTTGGCCTGCTTCTCCTCGCCGTAGGCCCGCAGGATGCGCACGAGTTCGCCCGGCGGGTAGGTGTTGAGCACCTCGGCGGCGCTCGTCCCGGTCGACTGGTCCATGCGCATGTCGAGCGGGGCGTCCTGGGCGTAGGCGAACCCTCGGTCGGCCTCGTCGAGTTGCATGGAGGAGACCCCGAGGTCGAACAGCACGCCCTGCACGCGGGCCAGGCCCAGCCGGTCGAGGACCTCGGGGAGTTCGTCGTAGACCGCGTGCACCAGGGTGGCGCGCGCGCCGTAGGGGGCGAGGCGCTCGGCGGACAGCCGCAGCGCCTCCTTGTCCCGGTCGAGGGCGACGAGACGGACCTCGGGGAAGCGGGCGAGCAGCGCCTCGCTGTGGCCGCCTAGGCCGAGGGTGCAGTCCACGACGACGGCGCCGGGCCGCTCCAGGGCCGGGGCCAGCAGGTCCAGGCAGCGGTGGAGCATCACCGGGACGTGCCTGCCGGGTGCCGGGCGGTGGCCGTCGTCACCCGGCTGTGCGTGTGCCTGCGGCTCCTGCGCCTCGCGCGCTTCCAATGCCGGGCCCTTCCGAGTCGGGCGCGCCGCGCCCGCACCGCCGGGGCCCCGCTGGCCCGCCGGGGAAGGGGGGACCGGCCGGCGCCGGAAGCGTCAGCCGACCGGGGCGGGAGGAGGCCGGGCCGTAACGTACGCGCCGCGCACGCGGGGAGGTTCCGGACGGGCCGGAACCTTCCGTGGTGAATGATGAGGGAGCGGCGAGGAGGTCTCGCCTGCCGCTTCGCGTCACTTTAGTCCACGGTGTCTTGCCGTCAATCAACCGGCCTGCGCGTCGCGCCGGGACCGCGCGGGAACCCTTCCGGGGCCGGAATCACCCGTCCGGCGTGGGCTTCACCGTTCGTGTGGGGTAGCTCACAGGACGTCGCGATGGCACTCTTTGTCCGTTTCGCACAGCAGGACGGGACCGCCCTCGACCAGTAACGTCATGAGTATGACGACTTCCGCATCCTCTTCCACCGGGCCGCAGGACATCGCCGTCGGCGGCGACGACGCCGTGATCGACCGCCTCGTCGAGGCCAACGCGCGGTACGCCGAGGCCTTCACCGACCCCGGCATGGATGCCCGGCCGGTGCGGCAGGTGGCCGTGGTGGCGTGCATGGACGCCCGTCTGGACCTGCACAAGGCACTGGGCCTGCGGCTCGGCGACTGCCACACCATCCGCAACGCGGGCGGCGTGGTCACGGACGACGTGATCCGGTCCCTGACCATCAGCCAGCGGGCGCTCGGCACCCGCAGCGTGGTGCTCATCCACCACACCGGCTGCGGCATGGAGACGGTCACCGAGGACTTCCGGCACGACCTGGAGATGGAGGTCGGCCAGCGCCCCTCCTGGGCCGTCGAGGCGTTCCGCGACGTCGACCAGGACGTGCGGCAGTCGATCCAGCGGGTGCGCACCTCGCCCTTCCTGCTCCACGCCGACGACGTGCGCGGTTTCGTCTTCGACGTGAGGACCGGGCGGCTGCGCGAGATCCACCCGGCGGGCAAAGAGGCGTAAGCCTGACAAAACGCTGTCAGTTGTCCACAGGCGAGTGACACGAACCGGTAACGGCAACAAGAATGCGGGTGTGATGCCCCGCGGTTCCCTCCGCGCGGCATCCATGCATCGGGGTGGGCCGGTCCGCGTCAGAACGCGCCGGCCCATGGAAAGTACGGGCCGAGGAGGGCCGGGTGACGACCTATGACGATCGAGCGAGCCTCACTGATCTGACCGCCACCGTGGAGCGCGTCCGCAGCGCGGTGGAAGGGGTGATCGAGGGCAAGCCCGAGGTCGTACGGCTTTCGCTGACCGTGTTGCTCGCCGAGGGGCACCTCCTCATCGAGGACGTGCCCGGAGTGGGCAAGACGATGCTCGCCAAGGCGCTGGCGCGGTCCATCGACTGTTCGGTGCGGCGCATCCAGTTCACGCCCGACCTGCTGCCCTCGGACATCACGGGCGTGTCCATCTGGGACCAGCAGCGCCGGGACTTCGAGTTCAAGCCGGGCGCGGTCTTCGCGCAGATCGTGATCGGCGACGAGATCAACCGCGCCTCGCCCAAGACGCAGTCCGCGCTGCTGGAGTCGATGGAGGAGCGCCAGGTCACCATCGACGGCCACACCTACGAACTCCCCCACCCCTTCATGGTGGTGGCCACGCAGAACCCGGTCGAGATGGAGGGCACCTACCCCCTGCCGGAGGCGCAGCGCGACCGCTTCATGGCCCGGGTCTCGGTGGGTTATCCGAGCCCCGAGGCCGAGCTGCGCATGCTGGACGTGCACGGCGGCGTCTCCCCGCTGGAGGACCTCCAGCCGGTGGCGCACGCGCACGAGATCGGCAAGCTGATCGAGGCCGTCCGGGCGGTGCACGTGGCCGAGCCGGTACGGCGCTACGCGGTGGACCTGGTCGCGGCCACCCGCACCCATCCCGACCTCAGACTCGGCGCCTCGCCGCGCGCCACGCTGCACCTGCTGCGCGCGGCGAAGGCGTCCGCCGCCCTGGGCGGCCGGGAGTACGCGCTCCCCGACGACGTGCAGGCGCTCGCCGTCGCCGTCCTCGCCCACCGGCTGCTGCCCACCGCCCAGGCCCAGCTCAACCGCCGCACCGCGGAGCAGGTCGTCGAGGACATCCTGGGGACCACCGCCGTGCCCGCCGCCACGCCCCCGCAGACCCCTGACCTCGGCATGGGCCGCGGGGCACCCGCGTACGGCCAGCAGCAGCCGCGGAGGCTGTGATGCCGCCGGGAGCGCCGGGGCCGGCGACCGCGGAGGAGCGGGGCGGGCCGCGCACGGCGCTCGCCGGACTCACCACCCGCGGGCGGTCCTTCCTGGCCGCGGGGCTCGCGGCCGCCGTCTGCGCCTACGTCCTCGGCCAGGGCGACCTGCTCCGGGTCGGGCTGCTGCTCGCCGTACTGCCGCTGATCTGCGCCACCGTGCTGTACCGCACCCGCTACCGGGTCGCGGGCAGCCGCCGGCTCTCCCCCGGGCGCGTGCCCGCGGGCAGCGAGGCCCGGGTGCACCTGCGGATGGACAACGTCTCGCGGCTGCCCACGGGCATGCTGATGCTCCAGGACCGGGTGCCCTACGTGCTCGGCCCCCGGCCCCGGTTCGTGCTGGACCGGGTGGAGGCGGGCGGCCGGCGCGAGGTGTCCTACCGGGTCCGCTCCGATCTGCGCGGCCGCTATCCGCTGGGCCCGCTCCAGCTCCGGCTCACCGACCCGTTCGGCATGTGCGAACTGACCCGGTCCTTCTCTACCTTCGACACCCTGACCGTCATCCCCCGCGTGGAGCCGCTGCCGCCGGTGCGCCTGGGCGGCGAGGCCACCGGGTACGGCGACGGGCGGCAGCGCTCACTGGCCCTGGCCGGCGACGACGACGTCATCCCCCGCGGCTACCGGCACGGCGACGACCTGCGCCGGGTGCACTGGCGTTCGACGGCACGGTACGGCGAGCTGATGGTGCGCCGCGAGGAGCAGCCGCAGCGCGCCCGCTGCACGGTGCTCCTCGACACCCGGGGCGGCGCCTACGAGGGCGCCGGTCCCGACTCGGCCTTCGAGTGGGCGGTGGCGGGCGCGGCCTCCGTCCTGGTGCACATGCTGGAGCGGGGCTACTCGGTGCGGCTGCTGACCGACACGGGCAGCTCGGTGCCCGGCGAGGGTTCCGACGGGTTCGCGGGCGCGAGCCAGGAGTCCGCGGACGCGGCCGGGCTGATGATGGACACCCTCGCGGTCATCGACCACTCCGACGGCACCGGTCTGTCGGGCGCGCACGACGTACTGCGGGGCGGGAACGAGGGGTTGCTGGTGGCGTTCTTCGGCGACCTCGACGAGGAGCAGGCGGCGATGGCCGCGAGGATGAGCCGGCGCGGCGGCGCCGTCGCCTTCGTGCTCGACCCCGCGGGCTGGCTGCACGAGACGAGCGACGTGCCCGCCGCCGGTCGGGGCGACGGCACCCGGGCGCTGCGGCTGCTGCGCGAATCGGGCTGGACGGCGATACCGGTGCCGCGCGGCGCCGCCCTGGACGCGGTGTGGCGCGAGGCCGACCGGCAGCGGACCGGGCCGGGCGCGCTGAGCGGCGGCTTCGCGGGAGGACGGTCATGAGCGGAAGGGCGCGGCTCGCGCTGTGCGCGGCGGCGGCGACCCTGCTGGCCGCCTGCGCGCTGCTGCCGCTGGTGTCCCCGGCGACGTGGTTCTTCCAGGCCGTCCTCGTGGTGCTCGCGCAGACCGGGGTGGGCGCGCTGACCCGGCGGGTGCCGCTCGCCAGGACCCTCACCCTGGCCTGCCAGGCCCTGGTCACGCTGCTGCTGCTGACGCTGTTCTGCGCCCGGGAGTACGCGGTCGCCGGGGTCGTGCCCGGCCCTCAGGCCTTCCGGTACTTCGCCGAACTGCTGGACAGCGGTTCGGACCAGGTCGCCCAGTACGCGATCCCGGCGCCGCTCACCCCCGGCATCCGGCTGATGCTGGTCGGCGGCGTGGCGCTGATCGGCCTCGCGGTGGACACCCTGGCGGTCACCTTCCGCAGCGCGGCCCCGGCCGGACTGCCGCTGCTGGCCCTGTACTCGGTGGCCGCGGGCCTGGCCGACGGCGGTGCCGCCTGGCTGTGGTTCCTGCTGGCCTCGGCCGGCTATCTGATGCTGCTGCTCGCGGAGGGCCGCGACCGGCTCTCGCAGTGGGGGCGGGTCTTCGGGGGTTCCGGCGGCGGCGCCCGCGCGGCGGGCGGCGGCACGGTGGCCCCCGTGCGCACCGGCCGGCGCATCGGACTGCTCGCGCTCGGCGTCGCCCTCGTCGTGCCGCTCGGGCTGCCCGCGCTGGACGGCGGGCTGCTGGACGCCGCCGGTGCGGGCTCCGGCACGGGGACGGGCGGCGGCACGATCTCGGCGGTCAACCCGCTGGTGTCCCTGCGCAACAGCCTGAACACCGAGGACGACCGCCAGGTGATGTCGTACCGCACCACCACCGAGGACACGCAGGACATGTACCTGCGGATCGTGGCGCTGGACGACTTCGACGGCACCACCTGGCGGCCGGCCCAGCGGCACATCGAGGACGTGCCCGGCACCTTCCCGAACCCCGTGGGGCTGAGCCCCGACGTCCGACGCGGCGAGATCCGTACGCGGATAGCGGCCGCGGACTCCTACGCCCAGGACTGGCTGCCGATGCCGTATCCGGCGAGCGGTGTCGACGTGAGCGGCAAGTGGCGGTTCGAGCCGGTGGGCCGCACGCTCGTCGGCGACCACGGGCAGACCACCCGGGGCGCGCAGTACACGGTGCGGAGCCTGATCGTGCAGCCGACCGCGCGGCAACTGGCCACGGCGCCCGAGCCGCCGGCGGAGCTGGCACGGGAGTTCACCAAGGTTCCGGGGGCGCTGCCGGAGGTGGTGGCCGAGAAGGCCCGCGAGGTGACCCGGGGGGCGGACAACCACTACCAGCAGGCGGTGAAGCTGCAGGACTGGTTCGCCCTCGACGGCGGCTTCACCTACGACACTCAGGTGGAGGTCGGCACCGGCTCCGGGGCGATCGCCCGCTTCCTGCGGGACAAGCGCGGTTTCTGCGTCCACTTCTCCTTCGCGATGGCCTCGATGGCGCGGACGCTGGGCATTCCGGCGCGGGTCGCGGTCGGCTTCACCCCGGGGACGGCACAGGCCGACGGGTCGATGTCGGTGGGACTGCGGGACGCGCACGCGTGGCCGGAACTGTACTTCGAGGGCGTGGGCTGGACCCGTTTCGAGCCGACCCCGAACCGGGGGACGACGCCGGAGTACACGCAGACCCGGACGCCGGCGGGTGAGGAGTCCGAGGCCCCGGAGGTCACGGAGTCGGCCTCCGCGTCCGCCTCGGCCGAGCCCTCGGCGGACGAGAGCTGCTCGGTGGAGCAGAAGCGGCTGCAGGCCTGCCCGACGGAGTCGGCCCTGGCGGGCACCGCCGCGGGCGAGGGCGGGCCGCCGTGGTGGCAGATCCTCGGCCTCGCCGCCCTGGTCCTGCTGGTCCTGCTCGTGCCGCTGCTGCCGATGCTGTGGCGGCTGAGACGGCGGGCGGTGCGGCTCGGCGGCCACGGGCGCGGCGAGCACGAGTCGGCCCGGCACGTCCTGGCGGTGTGGCAGGAGGTCACGGACTCGGCCTGGGACCTGGGCATCGCGCCGGACGACTCGCTGACCCCGCGCAGGGCGGCGGAGCGGATCGTGCGCCTGGGCGGTCTCGGGGGCGGGGCGGCGGAGGCGACGCACCGGCTGGCCTCGGCGGTGGAGGCGGTGCTGTACGCGCCGCGGCCCCGGCCGGCCTCGGGGGTGGCGCGGGACGCGCGCCTCGTCGTGGGGGCCCTGCGGGCACAGGCGGGCGGAAGCGCCCGCCTGCGGGCGGCGGTCGCTCCCCCGTCGGCGCGGCGGCTGACATGGGCGGTGTCGCAGCGGTGGGCGGCCCTGCGGGCCGCGCTGCGGGCCCGCATGCCCTCGATGCCCCGGCGGGCACAGGGCTGAGGTAACCGGCGGGGGCGGTCCGGCGGGCCGCCCCCGCCCCCCGATGGACCGCACCCCAGCCGAGGACCCCGCCCGGCCGGCCGGGGGAACGACGAAAAAAGCGCGGTTCCCCGCACCCCCTCCACGGGGGCGCGAGGAACCGCGCGAAAACCTGCCGGAAGCTACTGGCCCTGTTCGTCCCTACGGCGCTGCCAGCGCTGTTCGATGCGGTCCATCATGGAGCGTCGCTGTCGGCTCTGCCGGGCCGCCGGCGGTCCGGCCGCCTGTTCGCCCGGCTTGGGAGCCTTTCGCCAGCCCGTCACAGCGAGCACCGCACAGCCCAGCATGACCAGGAAACCGACCACGCTGACCCAGATCTGCTGTGCGACCATTCCGGCCATGAGGAGCGCGATACCTACGAGGAAGCCCGCCACCGCCTGGTAGACCCGTCGCCGGGTGTACGTACGCAGCGCGCTTCCCTCAAGCGCTGTCGCGAACTTGGGATCTTCGGCGTACAGCGCTCGCTCCATCTGCTCGAGCATTCGCTGCTCGTGCTCCGAGAGCGGCACGGAGTCCTCCTCATCGTGCAGTCGCCGGGGGCGACCGGGGGTCCCCTTCAGGATAGGCAGGGAATCGCCCCCGTGAAACCCGCCCCTCTGCGCCAATCGACCGACCGGAATCCGCCATGGCCGTCCGGCTCACTGAGGCTTCCATTCCCCAGCGGCCGCTCCGTCATGCCGGGCGGTCTCCTTCGATCATACGGCGCCGGGCACCCGTTCGGGGGGCCTGTGGCGTACTCCATCCGCCGTCGCGTCCCTGATCAGCGCGGCGGCACGGGGGTGCGCTCAGGCCCCGTCCGTCCCTCGCGACTCCTCGGGAACATCGGGAACACCCAGAACACCCAGAACGTGGAGCTGGGTGGCCACGGCGTGGAAGGCGGTGTGCTCTGCCGCCGCCGCCTCCAGCGCGAGCAGGGCCTCCAGGGCGCCCGGTTCGGTGTCCACCAGCACCCCGGGGACGAGGTCGGCGAAGACGCGCACGCCGTGCACCGCGGCCACGCTCAGCCCCGCGTCCCCGGCCAGCGCGGCGAGCTGTTCGGCGGTGAAGCGGTGCGGGACGGGGTCGGCCTCCCCCCATCGGCCGTTCGGGTCGTCGAGGGCCCGGCGGGCCTCCTTGAAATGCCCGGCGAGGGCGCGCGCGAGCACGGCGCCGCCGAGGCCGGCGGCGAGCAGGCTGAGCACCCCGCCGGGGCGCAGCGCGGCCACCGCGTTGCGGACGGCCTCTCCGGGGTCGTCCACGTACTCCAGGACGCCGTGGCACAGCACGGCGTCGTAACCGGCGCGGTCGACCACGTCGAACAGGCCGTGGGCGTCGCCCTGCACGCCCCGCACCCGGTCGGCGACGCCCGCCTCGGCGGCCCGGCGCTCCAGGGCGAACAGCGCGTTGGGGCTGGGGTCGACGACGGTGACGCGGTGGCCCAGCCGGGCGGCGGGCACGGCGAAGTTGCCGCTGCCGCCCCCGGTGTCGAGCACGTCCAGCACGTCCCGCCCCGTGGCCTTGACCCGGCGGTCGAGGGCGTCCTTGAGGACCTCCCAGACCACGGCGGTACGGAGGGAGGCGCGGGGGCGCATCGGGTCCGACACGGCAGTTGACTCCTCGGCGCGGCGCCGCCGGGGGTACGGCGGAGCGGGTTGGGCTGCCCTCCGGTCGGCGTGTCGCCGGGCTCACCGGCCGTCACCGGGGGTGGAGGGCTTCAGGCGCCTTCCACCCTATTGCCTCCGGCCATGTCCGAAGAGCCCCGTCCGCCCGGTGGGCGCCGCGCGTCCCGGAGCCGGGCAGGGGCGCACGCGCGGGACCCTCACCCCGCGTGGGGCACCTCCCGGTCCCCGCGGCCCGGCCGGCCCGGGTCGGTCCGGGGGGCGGGCAGCACCGGCTGCAGCACCAGCATCCGCTCGACGAGGCGGAGGAACATCGCGACGTCGCGTATCAGGTCGTCCGCGTCACGGTGGCCGGCCGCGCCTCGGATGCCGGCCTCGGCCCGCGCGCGCCGGTCCGCCCCGGAAGCGAACAGGGCGCTCCACTCGTCGAGTTCGGGCGCTATCTCGGGCAGCACCTCCCAGGCGCTGCGGATCCGGGCGCGGCGCCTCGGCGTCTGCTCGGGGCGGCCGCGGGCGGCGAGCACCGCGGCGGCGGTGCGCAGGGCGGCAAGGTGGGCGGTGGCGTACCGCTCGTTGGGCGTTTCCAGAACGGCCGCCTCCTCGAGACCGGCACGGGCCTGGGCGAGCAGGTCGAGCGCGGCGGGCGGGGCCGTGGTCCGGCGGAGCACGGGGTGCACGTCGCTCGCCGGTCCGGTCAGTGAGGGGGCAGGGCCGGTCGCGCGGCGCCGGCGGGCGGTGCCCGCGTCGTGGTGGGCCATGACGAACCTCCTGTCGTCTTCTTCACGGCACTGTGGCCGTATGCCCTCATAGTGAGGTATGGCACTGACAATCCGTTCCGACCTGCGCTTTTTCCTCGCTCACACGTTCGGAAGGATGTTCGGTCGGGGCTTGCTGTGAGAATCGGGGGCATGGTCGAAACCAGCAGCGCCACGCCGGGCGTCACGAGCCGTCGCGAGGCCACCCGCCAGAAGCTCTACGAGGCGGCCGTCACCCTCATCGCCGAGCAGGGGTTCTCCGCCACCACGGTGGACGAGATCGCCGAGCGGGCCGGGGTGGCCAAGGGCACGGTGTACTACAACTTCGCGAGCAAGTCGGTGCTCTTCGAGGAGCTGTTGCGGCACGGCGTGGGACTGCTGACCGCCTCCCTCCAGGAGGCGGCCGAGCGCACCGGGCGCGAGGGCGGCCGCACGGTGGACGCCCTGGACGCGATGGTCCGCGCGGGCCTGGAGTTCATCGCCCGCTATCCGGCCTTCACCCAGCTCTACGTGGCTGAGCTGTGGCGCACCAACAGGGCCTGGCAGCCGACGCTGATGGTGGTGCGCCGGCAGGTCGTCGCGGTCATCGAGGACGTGCTGCGGGCCGGGGTGGCGCGGGGGGAACTGAGCGGCGAGATCGACGTGTCGCTGACGGCCGCCGCCCTGGTCGGCATGGTGCTGGTGGCGGCGCTCGACTGGCAGTCCTTCCAGCCGGAGCGCTCGCTGGACGACGTCCACGCGGCACTGTCACGGCTGCTGCAGGGCCGGGTCGGCGGCCGCGGCTGACGCGCGGCGCGCGAAGCCGCCGGCCCGGGCCGGCCGCGTCCCCCGCGGGCCGGTCCGGACCGGCGGCTTCCTCACCCCCGTGATCCCCGAACTCCCCCTTGCTGCTGAGGCTCCCCCGGGATCCCCCGTGCCTCGCTCCCGCCGACGGGTCGGCGGAAGGAGCGGCCGGGGCCTGGCTCCGTTCCGCCGCCCCGTGTCGGCGGTGCCGGAGCCGTGCCCCTCTTCCGTGCCTCCACTCTGCCGTCCGCGCGCCTCGCGGCCCATCCGCGCGGGTACTCATCCGCGTGTCTGGGTACGGCTACTCAGGTCTCCGTACCCGCACCCAGGGCCGGTGGCCCCCGGGAAGGATCGCCGAGGGCGGCCGATACAGTCCCTGACATGGCACGTATTGCGGTGATCGGCGCCGGGATGGGCGCGATGGCGGCGGCCGCACGGCTGGCCGTCGCGGGCCACCGGGTGACGGTGTACGAGCGCACGGACACGTACGGCGGCGGGGTGCGCCGCTTCACGCGCGAGGGTTTCTCCTTCGACACCGGGCCGGGGCTGCTGCCGTTGCCGGCGGTCTGGCGGGATCTGTTCGTCAAGACCGGCAAGGAGCCGCTGGAGGAGTGCGTCGAGCTGACGCAGGTCGATCCGGCCGCCCGGCACGTGTTCGCGGACGGCACGCGGGTCTCGCTGCCCAACGCCTCGCGGGCGGGCGTCGTGGCGGCGCTGGACGCGGCGCTCGGCGGCGGGGCGGGGACGCGGTGGGGCGACTTCCTGGTGCGCGCGCGGGAGGCCTGGGACCGTACCCGGCGCCCGCTCCTCGAGGAGCCGCTGTGGGCCGACTGGCGGGTGCTGGCCGAGCGGGAGCCGTACCCGGCAGTGCCGCGCCGCCGCCGGCTGCGCACCCGCACGGCCTCGACGCTCGCCGAGGTCGGTGCGCTGGAGCTGGCCGACCCCCGGCTGGCCGCGCTGCTGGAGAGCCACGCCCTGGCCTGGGGCCTCGACCCCCGCACGACTCCGGCGAGCGCGGCGGTACTGCCGTACATGGAGCACGCCTTCGGGCTGTGGTACGTGCGCGGCGGGCTGCGGGAGCTGGCCCGCGCGGTGTACGAGCGGTGTCTGGCCCGCCGGGTGGAGTTCGTCTTCGGCGCGGAGGTCACGGCGGTGGTGGAGAAGGACGGCCGGGCGGCGGGCGTGGAGACGGCCGACGGCACGGTGGCCGAGGCGGAGCACGTGGTGGCCGGGGTCGATCCGGTGCGGCTGGCCGGGCTGGCCGGGCGTCCGCCGTGGGCGGAGGGCGAGGTGGGGGCCGATGCCGCGGCCGCCGGGGCGGCGGGGGCCGGACGGTTCACGGTGCTCCTCGCGCTGCGCGGCGCGAGGGAGGCGGACGCGGCGCACCGCACGGTGGTGCACTCTCCGGACCGCCCGGCCGAACTCGACCTCCTCGCCGGGCGCACGCCCTCCGCTGCGGTGCGGCCCACGGTGACGGTGCTGCGGCCCGACGACGCCGCGTTGCGGCCGGACGGGGGGCACGAGTCGGTCGTGGTGTCCGCGGCCGTGCCGGTGGGCGACGGCCACGGGTGGACCTCGGAGGAGGGCCGGGAGCGCCTCGCGGACCGCGTGCTGGCGGCGGCGGAGGCCGCCGTGCCCGGGCTGCGGGAGCGGGTGCTGTGGCGGGAGGTGCGCACGCCGGCCGACACGGCGGCGGAGACGGGGGTGGGGAGCGGGGCGGTGCCGTGGCCCGCCCTCGCGGCCGGCGACGGCCGCTTCCTGCGCCCCGGCAACACGACGGGACGGCCCGGGCTGTTCGCGGTGGGCGGCTGGGCGCAGCCGGGCGGCGGGCTGCCGCACGCGGGGATGTCCGGGGCGCTGGTCGCCGGGCTGATCGTGGAGGGGCCCCACTTCCGGGGCTCCCAGTAGGCTCCCCGGCCGGAAAAGGGGGACCGCTCCCCTCGCGGGCGCGGTCCCCGTGACGGCCTGCCGGTACCGCCCTCTCGGCCGGTACCGCCCGCCGCCTCAGTAGCGGTACTGGTCCCCGTACCCCTGGCCGTTGGTGTTGTTCTGGTACGGGTAGGACTGCTCGGGGGGCAGCTCGCCGCCGTAGCCCTCCTCGGTGTCGCGCTGCTGGGGCACCCAGACGCCTCCGGGCGGGGTCTCCCCGTAGCCGCCCTGGTCGCCCCCGGCGTACTGGCCCTGCTCCTGGCCGTAGCCCTGCCCGCCGTACTGCTGGTCCCCGTATCCGGCGCCGGCGTCGTAGGCGCCGCCCTCCGGGTACGCGGACGAGGCGCCGATGTACGGGTCGGAGTAGGCCGCGTAACTCTGCTGCCCGGTGTCGTAGCCGTAGCCCTGCTGCTCGTAGGAGTAGCCCTCGTAGCCGTAGCCCTGCTGCTGGGCGGCGGCCGCGTTCGAGGCGGCGTAGGCGGCGTCGGTGTAGACGCCGTAGGTACCCGTCTCGTCGGGCAGCGGCTGCGGCTCGTACACCGCGGTCGCCTCGGCGGCGTTCTCCGCGCCGAGGGGCCGGGCGGGCGTGAAGACGTCGTCGCGGTCGTCCTCGAAGGACTCGGCCTGCCGATACGTTCCGGTGCCGGTGGCGTCGTCGTCGGACTCCGGCTCGAACCCGGAGGGGTCCGGCCCGGGCGGCGGCTTCTCCCCACGGCGCCGCTTGCTGCCGCCCGGCTCCCGCTTGGGGTGCCCGACGGCCCAGCCCGCCGCGAAGCCGCGGCGGAAGGACAGCGTGACGTACGTCTGGCCCACGGCGAAGGCCGCGGCGCCCAGTGCGATCACGAGCACGGAGGGCACCAGCACCCCGAGGACGACGAGGAGGAAGCCGCCGAAGGCGAGCAGCCGCCAGCGCAGGCGCGCCTTGTACTGCAGCAGCACCTCGCCGAGCAGCCACAGCGCGACGATTCCGAACGCGATGTAGAGGACCGTCCAGCCCATGTACGCCCCTCTCCCTGTGGTCGCTCCGCAGTGTGTCGTACGACGATGCGACCGGTCTAGGCCTGCCGAGTGTGGTGCAGGCCCAGGTTCTCGTGGATTTCCAGAGTCGCGGTGGAGTTGTTCAGCGTGATGAAGTGCAGTCCGGGGACACCCTCGGCAAGCAGCCTCGCGCAGAACTCCGTGGCGAACTCGATGCCAATGGAGCGTACAGCGGCCGGATCGCCCTGTGCCGCGAGGATGCGGTCTTTCAACTCCCCTGGGAACACCGCGTTGCTGAGCTGTGGCAATCGCTCCAGCATTTTCACACTCGTCACCGGCATGACCTCCGGGATGACCGGGGTCTCGCAGTGCGCGGCGGCGACGCGGTCGCGCAGCCGCAGGTACGCCTCCGGCTCGAAGAACATCTGCGTGATCGCGTAGTCGGCGCCGGCCCGGCACTTGTCGACGAAGTGGGCCACGTCGGTGTCCCAGTCGGTGGAGCGCGGGTGCATCTCGGGGAAGGCGGCGACGCCGACGCAGAAGTCGCCCGACTCCTTGATGAGGTGGACCAGTTCGGCGGCGTAGGTGAGCCCCTCCGGGTGTGCCACCCACTCGGCCATCGGGTCGCCGGGCGGGTCGCCGCGCACGGCGAGCATGTTGCGGATCCCGGCGTCGGCGTACTGGCCGATGATGTTGCGCAGCTCGGCCACGGAGTGGTTGACCGCGGTGAGGTGGGCGACCGGGGTGAGCGTGGTGTCGGCGACGATCCGCTCGGTGGCCCGCACCGTCCCCGAGCGGGTGGAACCGCCGGCGCCGTAGGTGACGGAGACGAAGTCGGGGGCGACCGCCTCGACCCGGCGCAGCGCGTTCCAGAGGTTGCGCTCGCCCTTCTCCGTCTTGGGCGCCCAGAACTCGAAGGAGGAGACCGTCTTGCCGGCGGCGAGCATGTCACGCACGGTGCGGGCGCGGTCAGTCCTGGTGGATGCGGTTCCGAGGGCCATACGGGCAGGTTAGCCAGGGGCGCGCGGTCCCCCAACCGCACGGTGGCCATTTGTCGCTTTTGTCGGGGCGTTTACGACCCTGTTGTCCACCCCTCGGACAACCGGACCGCTGCCCGCCGCCCACGGAGCCGCCGTCACGGTCCCGTCGTCACCGGGCCGCACGCAGCCGGCGCGCGAACTCGGCCGCGGCCGCGCCGGGGTCCTCCGCCTCGGTGAGGGCGCGGACGACGACGACCCGGCGGGCGCCCGCCTCGATCACCTCGTCGAGGTTGCCGAGGTCGATGCCGCCGATCGCGAACCAGGGCCGCTCGGTGCCGAGGGCGGCCGTGTGCCGGACGAGGTCGAGTCCCGGGGCCGGACGGCCGGGCTTGGTGGGGGTGGGCCAGCAGGGGCCGGTGCAGAAGTAGTCCACGCCGTCCTGGACGGCGGCGGCCCCGGCCTCCGCCGGGGAGTGCGTGGAGCGGCCGACGAGGACGCCCTCGCCGAGGATCGCGCGGGCGGCCGGCACCGGCAGGTCGCCCTGGCCCAGGTGCAGCACGTCGGCGCCGGCGGCGTGGGCGACGTCCGCCCGGTCGTTCACCGCGAGCAGCCGTCCGTGGCGGGCGCAGGCCTCGGCGAAGACCTCCAGGTGCGCCAGTTCCTCGGCCGCCTCGATGCCCTTGTCGCGGAGCTGCACGATGTCGACGCCGGCGGCGAGCACCGCGTCGAGGAACTCGGGGAGGTCCCCCTGCCGCGTGCGGGCGTCCGTGCACAGGTAGAGCAGGGCCTCGTCGAGACGGGCGCGGGCGGTGTCGGGCACGGTGGGGCTCCCCCGGTGGTTCTCGGTGTTCTCCGGGCCGCCCTTCGCAAGGCGGCGCGGTCGGCGGCGTACGGGCCGCCCCGCGAAGGGCGGCCCGTACGCCGGAGGTTACGTCCCCGGGGTCAGACGGCGAGCGCCTGGGCCCGGCGCTTCACCTCCGTGCCGCGGTTCTCGGCGAGTGCCTGCGCGGGGGTGCCGGGCAGGCTCGGGTCCGCCGTGAAGAGCCACTCCAGCATTTCCTCGTCCCTGTAGCCGTCGTCCCGCAGGAGCGTCAGGGTGCCGGACAGGCCCTTGACGACCTTGTCCCCGTCGATGAAGGCGGCGGGGACGTGCAGTGCGCGGTTCTCACCCCGGCGTACGGCGATGAGCTGGCCCTCCTTGACCAGCTGGCGCACGCGGGTCACCTCCACGCCGAGCCGTTCGGCGATGTCGGGGAGGGTGAGCCAGGCAGGGACGAGAGCATCGATCTTTGCGTCAATCTCGGTCACGGGACCAAGCGTGCCATTGCCGACCGACAGTCGGAAGTGGGACCGGCCAGTCGTGGGACGCGCCGCAGGTCGGCCGGGGGGCGGGTCCCCCGGTGGGCGCGGGTGGCCGGGGCGGCCGGGGGTCGGCCGCGTGGCGGTGCGGAGGGCTCGGAATCGCCCCTCACGCCACCGCCTTCTTCAGAGGGCGCGCCGGGTCGGGCAGGAGCGCGGGGTCCATGCGCGCGCCCGCCTCGATCAGCCGGCGGCCCTGCGCGAGGTCCCGGGGGCGGCCGACCGCGAGCAGCGCCACCAGCCGCCCGTCCTGGAGCCAGCAGACCGACCAGGCCGCCTGCGCCGGGTCCCCCCGCCACACCAGTGTGTCGGCCTCCGCGTGGTGCCCCGCGTACTGCACGAACCGCCCGAACTGCTCCGACCAGAAGTACGGCACCGGGTCGTAGGGATCGGCCTCCTCCCCCGCGATGTGCGCGGCCACCGTGCGCGGCCCCTGCAGCGCGTTGTCCCAGTGGTGCACGAGCAGCCGTTCCCCGTAGCGCGCCGAGGGGAAGGATGCGCAGTCGCCGACCGCGTACACATCGGGCGCGGAGGAGCGCAGGCGGTCGTCGGCGAGCACCTCGCCGTGGGCGCCGAGCGCGATCCCGGACCCGGCGAGCCAGCCGGTGGCGGGCCGGGCGCCGATGCCGACGACGACCGCCCCGGCCGGCAGCCGCGCCCCGTCCTCGAGGACGACCGCCCCGGGCTCGACGCGGGCCACGCGGGCGTGGGTGCGCAGGACGGCGCCGCTCTCGGCGTACCAGTCGGCCATCGGCACGGCGACCTCGGCCGGGAGCGTCCCGGCGAGCGGGCGTCCCGCGGCCTCCACGACGGTCACCGCACACCCGGCCTCGCGGGCGGCCGTGGCGAACTCGGCGCCGATCCAGCCGGCCCCGACGACCACGAGATCCTGCCCCTCGGCGAGGACCGGGCGCAGCCGTTCGGCGTCGTCCAGGGTGCGCAGCAGGTGCACCCCGGGCACGCCCTCGGTGCCCGGCAGCGTGACCGGTTCGGCGCCGGTGGCGAGGACGAGGACGTCGTAGGGCTCGGGTCCCTCGGCGGTGTCGAGCAGGTGCTCGCCGGGGCGCACCCCGAGGACCTCGCGGCCGAGCCGGAGTCCGATGCCGAGCGCCTCGAAGTCGATGTCGAAGGCGGAGCCCTCGGCCTTGCCGAGCAGGACGGCCTTGGACAACGGGGGCCGGTCGTAGGGCTGGTGGGGTTCCGCGCCGATCAGCGTGACGGGTCCGGTGAACCCCTGTTCGCGCAGGGCGACCGCCGTCTGTACGCCCGCCATGCCCGCGCCCACGATCACGACCCGCCGCCCGGCCGGTTCCCTCGCCTGCTCGCCCACTCGCCCACCTCGGTGTCGACCACGGATGCCCGTCTGGGATGCCCGTCTCGGATGTCCTGCCCGGTCCCCGGGACCTGACGCCCGGCTCAGCCGGGGAGCTGTTCCACGACGCTCGTCCCGCTGCCCTCGCGCGATTCCCACCGCCACGTCTCCTCCAGCCGCACGCGCCCGTCGGGCAGGAGGAGGACGCGGGAGACGCAGTGTCCCGAGGAGGTGGTGCCGTCGGTCCTGAGCTGCACGTAACGGAAGTCGAGCAGGTCGCCCGCGCGGGTGCCCACGAGGTGGCCGCGGACCACGTCGCCGCCCGCGTACTCGGCCCAGATCTCACCGTCCTTCTCGTGGTACGAGAAGCGGGTGCGGGTGCCCACCTGACCCGGTGCCTGGTCGGCGACCGGGGCGAGGACGAGTCCGTCCAGCGAGGGCGTCATGGCGCGGGGCTCCCTGTGGGGGTCGGGGCACGAAGGGCTAGGGTGGCCACCGTAAAGCACCCGCGGGAGCCCGGGCGTACCGGGCTGAGAGGGAGGCTGCGGCCTCCGACCGTACGAACCTGATCCGGGTCATGCCGGCGAAGGGAGGAGCTGGACGCCCATGTCGCGTGCATCGCAGAGATCTTCGGGCGGGAGCGGGGGGAGCCCCGACGTCCTGGTCGTCGGCGGCGGGCTCATCGGACTGGTCACCGCCTGGCGGGCCGCCGGGCGCGGACTGTCCGTCACCGTGGTGGATCCCGAACCCGGCGGCGGGGCCGCCCGGGTGGCGGCCGGGATGCTGGCCGCCGTCACCGAACTGCACCACGGCGAACAGACCCTGCTCGCGCTCAACCTGGAGTCCGCCCGCCGCTATCCGGACTTCGCCGCCGAGCTGACCGAGGCCACCGGCCACGACCTCGGCTACCGCCGGTGCGGCACGCTCGCCGTCGCGCTCGACACCGACGACCGGGCCCACCTGCGCGAACTGCACGCCCTGCAGCAGCGTTCGGGGCTGTCCTCGCAGTGGCTCAGCGGGCGGGAGTGCCGCCGCCTGGAACCGCTGCTCGCGCCGGGCGTGCGCGGCGGGCTGCGGGTGGACGGCGACCACCAGATCGACCCGCGCCGGCTCGCCGCGGCCCTCCTCGTGGCCTGCGAGCGGGCCGGGGTGGTCTTCCACCGGGCGTGGGCCGAGCGGCTCACCCTGGCCGGGGACCGGGCCACGGGCGTGCTCACCGGCGGGGGCACCGCCCTCACCGCCGGGCAGGTCGTGCTGGCCGCGGGCAGCGCCTCGGGGCGGCTCGCGGGGGTGCCCGAGGACGTCCTGCCGCCCGTGCGGCCGGTGAAGGGGCAGGTGGTGCGGCTGACCGTGCCACGGCGGTACGCGCCCTTCCTGAGCCGCACGGTGCGGGCCGTGGTCCGCGGCAGCCACGTCTACCTGGTGCCGCGCGAGAACGGCGAGCTGGTCCTCGGCGCGACCAGCGAGGAGCTGGGCTGGGACACCACGGTGACCGCGGGCGGGGTGTACGAACTGCTGCGCGACGCCCACGAACTGGTGCCCGGCATCACCGAGCTGCCGCTCACCGAGACCCTCGCCGGGCTGCGGCCCGGCTCCCCCGACAACGCCCCGCTGCTCGGCCCCACCGGCCTGCCTGGACTGCTGCTCGCCACCGGCCACTACCGCAACGGCGTCCTGCTCACCCCGGTCACCGGCGACGCCATGGCGAACGTGCTGACCACCGGGGAGCTGCCGCCCGAGGCCCTCCCCTTCCGTCCACGGCGCTTCGGCGCCCACGCACTCTCGGAGCAGCCGGCATGAACGGGACGACCGTGTCCGTGTCCGTCAACGGCGAGTCGCGCGAGGTGGCCGCCGGGACCTTCCTCGACGCCCTCGTACGCACCCTGACCACCGCCCCCTCCGGGGTGGCCGCCGCCCTCAACGAGACCGTCGTCCCGCGTGCGCAGTGGCCGTCCACGCCGCTGTCCGAGGGCGACCGCGTCGAGGTCCTCACCGCCGTCCAAGGAGGCTGACCATGGCCGACGATCCCTTCGTCCTCGGCGGCACGACGCTGTCGTCCCGTCTGATCATGGGCACCGGCGGGGCGCCCAGCCTCGACGTCATGGAGCGCGCCCTGGCGGCCTCGGGCACCGAGCTGACGACGGTGGCGATGCGGCGCGTGGACCCCTCCGTACGGGGTTCGGTGCTGTCGGTCCTGGACCGGCTCGGCATCCGGGTGCTGCCGAACACGGCGGGCTGCTTCACCGCCGGGGAGGCCGTGCTCACCGCCCGGCTCGCCCGGGAGGCGCTGGGCACCGACCTGGTGAAGCTGGAGGTCGTCGCGGACGAGCGCACCCTCCTGCCGGACCCGGTCGAGCTGCTCGACGCGGCGGAGATCCTCGTCGACGAGGGGTTCACCGTGCTGCCCTACACCAACGACGACCCGGTGCTCGCCAGGAAGCTGGAGGACGTGGGCTGCGCGGCGATCATGCCGCTCGGCTCCCCGATCGGTTCCGGGCTCGGGATCCGCAATCCGCACAATTTCCGGCTCATCGTGGAGCGGGCCGGGGTGCCCGTCATCCTCGACGCGGGGGCCGGGACGGCGTCCGACGTCGCGCTGGCGATGGAGCTGGGGTGCGCGGGCGTGATGCTGGCCTCGGCCGTCACCCGGGCCCAGGAGCCGGTGCTGATGGCCGAGGCGATGCGCCGTGCCGTGGAGGCGGGGCGGCTGGCCGCGCGGGCGGGGCGCATCCCCCGCCGGTTCTTCGCCGAGGCCTCCTCCCCCGCCGAGGGGCTCGCGGTGCTCGACCCGGAGCGGCCCGCGTTCTGACCGTGCACGTCACAGCTCCGCTGCAGTCCCGTTCCGGGTTCCCCCGGCCCGGGGGGACTGTCGGTGCGGGCTCGTAGACTGCGGCCCGTGGATACGACCCTTCAGGACCCGCTCGTCGGACAGGTGCTCGACGGCCGCTATCGCGTGGACGCGCGGATCGCCGCCGGCGGGATGGCCACGGTCTACCGGGCCCTGGACACCCGTCTGGACCGGGTGCTCGCGCTCAAGGTGATGCACCCCGCGCTCGCCGCCGACGGGTCCTTCGTGGAGCGGTTCATCCGCGAGGCGAAGTCCGTGGCCCGCCTGGCCCACCCGAACGTGGTGCAGGTCTTCGACCAGGGCACCGACGAGTCGTACGTGTACCTGGCGATGGAGTACATCGCCGGCTGCACGCTGCGGGACGTGCTGCGCGAGCGCGGGGCACTGCAGCCGCGGGCCGCGCTGGACATCCTGGAGCCGGTGCTGGCCGCGCTCGGCGCCGCGCACCGCGCCGGGTTCGTGCACCGGGACATGAAACCGGAGAACGTCCTCATAGGGGACGACGGCCGGGTCAAGGTGGCCGACTTCGGTCTGGTCAGGGCCGTGGACACGGTCACGAACACCACCGGCGCCGTCCTCGGCACGGTCTCCTACCTCGCCCCCGAGCAGATCGAGCACGGCACGGCCGACCCCCGGGTCGACGTGTACGCCTGCGGGGTGCTGCTGCACGAGATGCTCACCGGCGCCAAGCCGCACCGCGGGGAGACCCCCGCCCAGGTGCTGTACCGGCACCTCCACGAGGACGTTCCGCCGCCCTCGGCCGCCGTCCCCGGACTGGCCCGCGAACTGGACGAGCTGGTCCTCTCGGCCACCGCCCGCAATCCCGGGCTGCGCCCGGCCGACGCGGCCGCGCTGCTCGGCGAGACGCTGCGGGCGCGCTCCGCACTGGACGAGGCGCAGCTCGACGCGGTGCCGCCGGGCGCGCTCGGCGCGACCCGGGACGGGCACGACAACGCCGAGGACCGTACGAGCGTCATCCCGCGCGCGCTGACCGCGGTGCGGCCCCTGCCGGTGAACGAGCCCGAGGACGCCGCCGGCCCCGGCGGCGGCTTCGGCGGTGGCTTCGGCGGCGGGGAGAACCGCACCAGCCGGCTGGAGAGCCCCCCGATCCCGCCCGGTCCGGCCCGCGGCGGGGACCGGCGTTCGCGCCGAGGGCTGTTCGCGGTCGTGGCCGCCCTGCTGGTGGTACTGGGCGTCGGCACGGGCGTCTGGTACATCAACTCCGGCCAGTTCACCAAGGTGCCGCCGGTGCTGTCCAAGACGGAGGCCCAGGCCAGGGACCAGCTCGACGACGCCGGGCTCGACGTGGGCGCGGTCCGCCACGCGTACAGCGACACGGTCGCCAAGGGCAGGGTCATCAGCAGTGATCCCGCCCCGGCGGAGCGGATCCGCAGCAACGACTCGGTCTCGCTGACCGTGTCCAACGGCCCGGAGACGGTGAAGGTGCCGGACCTGAAGGGGCGCACCCTGGCGGACGCGCGGGCGCGCCTGAAGAAGGCGGGCCTCGCCGCGGGCATGGTGACGCGTGACTTCGACGAGGACGTGCCCAAGGGGCAGGTCGTCACCACGGACCCCGCGGCCGGGACCGAGCGGCACGGGGGCTCCGCGATCGCGCTCACCGTCAGCCGGGGACGTCCGGTGGAGGTGCCGGACGTGACCGGCTCGTCGCTCCAGGACGCGCGGGACGAGCTGGAGGACGCCGGGCTGAAGGTGAAGGTCGCCGAGCGGCGCGTGGCCTCCGAGTTCGACGAGGGGCAGGTGGCCGCGGTGTCCCCCGGCGAGGGCGAGCGGCTCGCCGAGGGCGACACGGTGACCGTGACGGTGTCCAGGGGCCGCAAGCAGGTGAAGGTGCCGGACGTCGTCGGGGAGAAGGCCGGGGACGCGCGGAAGACGCTGGAGGCGGCGGGCTTCGAGGTGGACGAGGACCGCGGCTTCCTGGACCTGTTCGGCGGCGACAAGGTCAAGAGCCAGTCGGTGAAGGGCGGCGACAGGGCGCCCTTCGGTTCGAAGATCACCCTGAAGATCGGCTGACCGGCGGGGTTCCGCCCGCGCCGCCCACCGCCCCCGCCCCCGCCGCCTCCCCGTGGCCGGGGCGGGGCGGACCGCGTGCGACCCTTGGGGCGTGGCCGTATCTCCTCCCTCCCGCAATCCCGTCGGCGCGCACGTCCCCGTCGCCGGCGGTCTGCACACCGTCGGACTCGCCTACGCCCGCGACCTCGACGCGGAGGTGGTGCAGGTGTTCGTCGCCAACCCCCGCGGCTGGGCCACGCCCCCCGGCAGCCCTCGCGAGGACGCGGCCTTCCGCGAGGCGTGCGAGGAGCGGAACATCCGGGCGTACGTCCACGCCCCCTACCTGATCAACTTCGGCTCCCACACCGAGGCCACCGTGGAACGGTCGGTGGAGTCGCTGCGGCACTCCCTGCGCCGCGCCCGCGCCATCGGCGCCCTCGGTGTCGTCGTGCACACCGGCAGCGCCACCGGTGGCCGCGACCGCGCCGTCGCCCTGAAGCAGGTACGCGCGCACCTGCTGCCGCTCCTGGACGAGCTGGAACACGACGACGATCCGTGGCTGCTGCTGGAGTCGACCGCCGGACAGGGCTCCTCGCTCTGCTCCCGCACCTGGGACTTCGTCCCCTACTTCGAGGCCCTGGACGCCCATCCCCGTCTGGGCGTCTGCCTCGACACCTGCCACGTGTTCGCCGCCGGACACGACCTGACCGGCCCCAACGGCGCCCACCAGACGCTGGACCTGCTCGTGGAGGCCGTCGGCCCGGGCCGGCTGAAGCTCATCCACGCCAACGACTCCAAGGACGTCGTCGGGGCCCACAAGGACCGGCACGCCGGCATCGGGGCCGGGCACATCGGCGAGGACCCGTTCCGTGCGCTGATGACGCACCCCGCCACCGAGGGCGTCCCGCTGGTCATCGAGACGCCCGGCGGCAAGGAGGGCCACGCGGCGGACGTCGCCCTGCTCAAGAAGCTCCGCGACGCCTGAGCTGCCCCGGTGCCCGGGGGGCGCGCCGAGAGGAACATCCCGGTCACCGTCCGGCGGCCACCGCCGACCCGTGCTCCCCGCCCACCGGCTGCGGCTGCTGCCCGGCGGTGCCGAAGCCGGTGTGACCGCGGATCACCGCGATGACGTCGACGAGCGCACGGTTCTCGACGACCGGGACCGCTTCACCGAGCACCCCGGCCAGGAGACGCTCAGCGCCCTCGCCACCGTGCCCGTGCTCGGCCACGGGGAACCGGCCGGGTCGATCCGCCCGGCCTTCTGACCCTCGTTCCGGCCGCCCCTGCACCCCGGGGGCGAACTCAGAGCTCCGGGCCCTCCCCCGGCTCCTCCTGGTAGGAGTAGCGCTGCTCCTTCCAGGGGTCGCCGACGTTGTGGTAGCCGCGCTCCTCCCAGAAGCCGCGGCGGTCGGCGGTCATGTACTCCACTCCGCGCACCCACTTGGGGCCCTTCCACGCGTACAGGTGCGGCACGATGAGCCGCAGCGGGAAGCCGTGCTCCGCGGTGAGCAGTTCACCGTCCTTGTGCGTGGCGAAGAGCGCGCGCTCGGAGACGAAGTCGGACAGCCGCATGTTCGAGCTGAAGCCGTACTCCGCCCACACCATCACATGGGTGACCCCGGGCGCCGGCGGGGCGCTCTCCAGGACCGTGCGCGCCGGGATCCCGCCCCACTCGGCACCGAGCATGCTGAACTTCGTGACGCAGTGCAGATCGGCGACGACCGTGGAGTACGGCAGGGCCGTGAACTCCTCGTGGCTCCAGCAGTGCTTGTCCCCGTCGGCGGTGGCACCGAAGACGCGGAAGTCCCAGCGTTCGGGGCGGAACCGGGGAACCGGGCCGTAATGGGTCACCGGCCAACCGCGCTGGAGCCGCTGCCCCGGCGGGAGCGGGGGCTGCTGTGCCGCTTCTCCCGTGTTCCTTTCCACCGGCTGACCCATGCCTCCATCCTGACAGACCGGGCACAGTGCCCATGACCGGGAGCACCAATCAGGACATAGACACATGAAACTCAGGTAAACCTGCCTGAAGTCACTAAGTGCGTACTTACTGGATGATCTACGCGATCGGTGCAATCATGCGGCGCAACCTGCCCGCACCACCTCCCGGAAGGAGCCCGCCGATGCAGGGCGATCCCGAGGTCATCGAATTCCTCAACGAGCAGCTGACGGCCGAGCTCACCGCGATCAACCAGTACTTCCTGCACGCCAAGCTCCAGGACCACAAGGGATGGACGAGGCTCGCGCGGTACACGCGCTCGGAGTCCTTCGACGAGATGCGGCACGCGGAGCTGCTCACCGACCGCATCCTGCTCCTGGACGGCCTGCCCAACTACCAGCGGCTGTTCCACGTCCGGGTCGGGCAGAGCGTGACCGAGATGTTCGAGGCCGACAAGCAGATCGAGATCGAGGCGATCGACCGGCTGCGCCGCGGCATCGAGCTGATGCGCGCCAAGGGGGACGTCACCTCGGCCAACGTGTTCGAGGCGATCCTCGCGGACGAGGAGCACCACATCGACTACCTGGACACCCAGCTCGACCTGATCGAGAAGCTCGGCGAATCGCTCTACCTGTCGACGGTCATCGAGCAGACCCAGCCGGACGCTTCCAGCCCCGGCCCGCACTGAATCCGGTGGTGAGGGCGGCGTCCCGGCGGTCCCCCGCCGCGCTCAGGCGGCGTCCGGCAGCCGTGCGGGCGCCTCGTCCGCGACCGGCCCGCGCTCGGGCCCGGATGCGCCGAAGGCGGGGCGGCCCTGGTCCAGGAGCTCGCGGCGAGGGCAGCCGCCCCGGCCCAGCAGCGCCTGGATACGCCGTACGCAACCTCCGCAGTCCGTTCCCGCCTTGCACTGCGAGGCGATCTGGCGCGGGGTGCATGCCCCGCTCTCCGCGTGCTGCTTGATCTGCTCTTCGGTCACGCCGAAACAGCTGCAGACGTACACGCGGTCACCTCCCGGCGGGGTCAGGGGTCGTGCCGTACCGAGTACCGGGAGGCCCGTCGTTCGGTGAGGCAAACCTAACCTTAACCACGACGCCGGGAGACACGAAAGCGGAAGGGGCGCGGATCTCGTGTGATCCGCGCCCCACCACTGCCGAAGACGTTCACCGGCCCATGAGCGGAATGCCCCTGAGCGGAATGACGCTCACTGGTCCCGGTACATCTCCGCCACCAGGAACGCCAGGTCCAGCGACTGGCTGCGGTTCAGCCGGGGGTCGCAGGCCGTCTCGTAACGCTGGTGCAGGTCGTCGACGAAGATCTCGTCGCCGCCGCCCACGCACTCGGTGACGTCGTCGCCGGTCAGCTCCACGTGGATGCCGCCCGGGTGGGTGCCGAGGGCCTTGTGGACCTCGAAGAAGCCCTTGACCTCGTCGAGCACGTCGTCGAAGCGGCGGGTCTTGTGACCGGAGGCCGCCTCGTAGGTGTTGCCGTGCATCGGGTCGGTGATCCAGGCGACGGTCGCGCCGGAGGCGGTGACCTTCTCCACCAGCTCGGGCAGCTTGTCGCGGACCTTGTCGGCGCCCATGCGGACGATGAACGTGAGCCGGCCGGGCTCGCGGTCGGGGTCGAGCCGCTCGATGTACTGCAGCGCCTCCTCGGCCGTCGTGGACGGGCCGAGCTTGACGCCGATCGGGTTGCGGATCCTCGAGGCGAACTCGATGTGCGCGTGGTCGAGCTGCCGGGTGCGCTCGCCGACCCACACCATGTGCGCCGAGACGTCGTAGAGCCGGCCCGTGCGCGAGTCGACGCGGGTGAGCGCCGACTCGTAGTCGAGCAGCAGCGCCTCGTGCGAGGAGTAGAACTCGACGGTCTTGAACTCCTCCGGGTCCGTGCCGCAGGCCCGCATGAAGTTCAGCGCGCTGTCGATCTCCCGGGCGAGCTGCTCGTAGCGCTGGCCGGAGGGCGAGGAGCGGACGAAGTCCTGGTTCCAGGCGTGCACCTGGCGCAGGTCGGCGTAGCCGCCGGTGGTGAAGGCGCGCACCAGGTTCAGCGTGGAGGCGGAGGCGTGGTACATCCGCTTCAGCCGCTCGGGGTCGGGCACGCGGGCGGCCTCGGTGAACTCGAAGCCGTTGACGGAGTCGCCGCGGTAGGTCGGCAGGGTGACGCCGTCGCGGGTCTCGGTGGGCTTGGAGCGCGGCTTGGAGTACTGGCCGGCGATCCGGCCGACCTTCACGACCGGCACGGAGGCCGCGTACGTGAGGACGGCGCCCATCTGCAGGAGGGTCTTGAGCTTGGCGCTGATGTGGTCGGCGGACACTGCGTCGAAGGATTCCGCGCAGTCGCCGCCTTGCAGGAGGAAGGCCTCGCCCTTGGCGACGGCGGCCATCCGGGCGCGCAGCTGGTCGCACTCCCCCGCGAAGACCAGCGGGGGATACGACTCGAGGTCCGCGATCACTGCGCGCAGAGCCTCGGTGTCGGGGTACTCGGGCTGCTGCGCCGCGGGCAGGTCTCGCCAAGTCGCCTGAGCGGCGACGCTTCGGGAATCAGCGTTCACGGTCACCCGTCAAACAGTACGTGGTCGACCGGGCCGACCATGTCCGCGCTCAGTCCGTGAGACGGTTCTGCCCGGCTGACAGGAGCCGGGCAGAACCTGGGCCCCCGCGACGGCGGGGAGCGGACTGCGCCGATCTGGAGCAGCGTTTTGAGCTTCGGACCACCCCCGCGTCGGCGGGGAGCACGCCCCGTGCAACGACTGGGAACGACGGTTGTTACGGCGCCCCGTCGAACGGCCCGACGTCGAGCTGGTTGCGGTCGATGTTGATGGTGACGCCGCCGTGGGTCTCGGTGCGGTTGCCGGCGTACTGGTGGACGCGCTGGTGCGCGGCCCACAGGTGGGCGGGCAGGGCCGCGTCGGTGGTGTTGGCCTGGTCGTTCCAGTGGGCGAAGTGCAGCACGTCGGGCAGGGTCGTGGAGCTCGCGTGCGCGACCAGGTCGGTGACGAGGGAGGCCGTGCTGCCGTAGGCGCCGGAGCGGTAGCCGAGGGTGTGCAGCCGTTCGGTCCAGGCCTTGAGGTAGGTGAGGACCTGGGTGGTGACGGCGGTGGAGCGGGGGTATGCCTCGATGTCGTTGTAGAGGACCGTGCCCTTGCCCAGGCCGAGCGCGGCGGCCTGGCGGACCGCGTCGTCGGCGGCGGCGGTGCCCTGCGCGGTGGGGCTGGTCAGGGCGGTGCAGGCGCTGCCGCAGCTCCCTGAGGCCGGCTGGGGGCCGACGTAGAACGGCAGGAACCGCCAGCCGTTGGCGTACTGGTTGCGCACCCACTGGGCGGTGAGCCGGGCCTGCGAGCAGCCGCGGTTGACGCCGCCGATGTAGATGCCGACGGCGTTGTAGGACGAGTCGTCCATCCAGGCGTCCATCGAGGACTGGCTGGGCGCGGTGCAGGCGTCGAAGCCCCGGCCCCGGTAGGAGGTGGCGTCGGCGGGCAGCGGGGCGGGGGCCGCGGCGGAGGCTTCCGCGCGGGCGGCGCCCGCGGAGAGCCCGGCGCCGTCGAGGATGCGCCGGATCGCCGCGCGGTCCTGCCCGTAGGCGGCGGTCACCTCGATCCGCTCGTCGGTGGCGCGGTAGGTGCGGGAGGTGGAGTTCTCGGTGAGGGAGCGCTCGGAGCTCTCCACGGGCTGGAGGAGCAGCGCCTCGGTGCGGCCGAGGACGCGGGCCGGGCAGTCCTGGTGCTCGCCGGGGGTGCCGAGGTAGACGGCGTGCCGGTCGAAGCGGACGCAGGCGGTCGGGTCCTGCTCCAGGTCCACGACCTGCCAGTCGGCCGGGACGGTGAAGGTGTGGCCGCGGTAGCTGATGCGGGTGCTGCCGTCCTCGGCCCCGGCGGGGACGGCCGTGGCGCCGAGCGCGGCGACGGTCGCGGTCAGCGCGGCGAGCGTGCGGACGGTGCGGCGGGCCGCGCTGCGGGTCCGGGGGAAGGGCGAGCGCGGCGAGGGGGGTTCGGGAATGGTGCGCACGAGGACGGACCTCTCCGGTGAGCCAGTGTGCTCGCCGTCCTTCCAACAAGGGCCGTGCCGCGAAACCGCGGCGGGGCCCCGCCTGGGCCGTCCGGGGCGGCCCACCGCCGTGTCGGAGGAGCGCGGCCGCCGTGACGGAGCGGTATCGGGTAGGGTGCGGGCCATGTTCGCGACCGTGCACCGCATGTGGTGGTGGACCGCTCACCCGGCGGCCCACTGATCTCGCGTACGCACTGAACTCCGCGAAGGCCGCCCGAGGGGCGGCCTTCGGTGTTTCCACGACCGGCCGGACCGCTCCTCCTCCCGAATTCCACGGAACTCCCACGGAAGAGGAACCGATCCCATGGACCTGTCCACGTTGCTGACCGACGACCGGCCGTTCGCGCTGCTGCGCCGCCGCACCCCCGGCCGTGCGCACGACACGGTGGAGGTGCTGCGGGGCCCGGTCACCGCGCGGGAGCGCCTGGCCGACCTGCCCGGGGAGGGTCTCGCCCTCGTGCCGTTCCGGCAGATCCGCGAACGCGGCTTCGACGTGCGGGACGACGGCACCCCGCTGCTGGTCCTCGTCCCCGAGGAGACGCACACGCTCCCCCTGGAGGCGGCGCTCGCGCAGTTGCCGCGGCACGAGGTAAGGGTGACGGGCGGCGGCTTCGACGTCGGTGACGAGGAGTACGCCGGGATCGTCGAGCGGGTGCTGCGGGAGGAGATCGGCCGGGGCGAGGGCGCGAACTTCGTGATCCGGCGGACGTACGAGGGAGAGATCCCCGGCTTCGGGCGGGCGGACGCGCTGGCGCTGTTCCGCCGGCTGCTGGTGGGTGAGCGGGGCGCCTACTGGACGTTCCTCGTGCACACGGGCGAGCGGACGCTGGTGGGCGCGAGCCCCGAGGTGCATGTGCGGATGTCCGGCGGGACGGTGGTGATGAATCCGATCAGCGGCACCTACCGCTATCCGGCGGGCGGGCCGACCCCGGAGCACCTGCTGGACTTCCTCGCCGACGGCAAGGAGATCGAGGAGCTCTCCATGGTCGTCGACGAGGAACTGAAGATGATGTGCACGGTCGGCGACCGGGGCGGGGTGGTGGTCGGGCCGCGGCTGCGGGAGATGGCCCATCTCGCCCACACCGAGTACGAGTTGCGCGGGCGCTCCTCGCTGGACGTGCGCGAGGTGCTGAAGGAGACCATGTTCGCGGCGACCGTCACCGGCTCGCCGGTGCAGAACGCCTGCCGGGTCGTGGAGCGCCACGAGCCCACCGGGCGCGGCTACTACGCGGGGGCGCTCGCCCTGCTCGGCCGGGACTCCGGGGGCGCGCAGACGCTGGACTCCCCCATCCTGATCCGCACCGCCGACATCGCGGCGGACGGGCGGCTGCGGGTGCCGGTCGGGGCCACGCTGGTGCGCGGCTCGGACCCGGCCGCCGAGGTGGCCGAGACGCACGCGAAGGCGGCGGGGGTGCTGGCGGCCCTCGGGGTGCGGCCGGGGCGGCCGCGCGAGGAGACCGCCGGGCCGCGGCTGGCCGAGGACCCCCGGGTGCGGGCGGCGCTGGACGGGCGACGGGCCGCGCTGGCGCCGTTCTGGCTGCGGATGCGGGAGCCGGTGGGCGAGTCCTCCGGTCACGCCCTGGTCGTCGACGGGGAGGACACGTTCACCGCGATGCTCGCGCACCTGCTGCGCTCCTCGGGGCTCGCGGTCACGGTGCGCCGCTACGACGAGGCCGGACTGCGCGAGGAGGTGCGCGCGCACGAGGGGGTCGTGGTGCTGGGCCCCGGCCCGGGCGACCCCGGCGACCCGGACGACCCGAAGATGCGGTTCCTGCGGGGGCTGACGGGCGAGGTGCTGCGCGAGCACCGGCAGGGGGTGCTGGGTGTGTGCCTCGGGCACGAGCTGATCGCGGCGGAGTACGGGCTGCCGGTGGTCCGCAAGCGGGTGCCGTACCAGGGGGCGCAGGTGGCGGTCGACCTCTTCGGGCGGCAGGAGACCGTGGGGTTCTACAACAGCTTCGTGGCCCGGTGCGAGGAGGAGGCGGCGGCCCGGCTTGCGGAGCGGGGCGTGGAGGTGTCCCGCTCGGCCGACGGGGAGGTGCACGCGCTGCGGGGGCCGGGGTTCGCGGGGGTGCAGTTCCACCCGGAGTCGGTGCTGACGGTGCGCGGGGCGGAGGTGGTGCGGGAGCTGCTGGCGGGCCTGTCGGAGGGGGTGCGCCCGTGACGGGGCGCTCCGGCCGGTGACGCCGGGCGGCGGGGGACGGGACCGGAGGGGGCATCCGCCCCGCCGCCGGCCCCCCGCCGCCCGGGCGCGCCACGCGGGTGTGTCGTCCGGGCGCGCCACGCGGGTGTGTCATGCGGGTGTGTCACCCGAAGAAGACCGAGACCTCCTCGTACAGGGACGCGTCGACCGTCTTCAGCCGGGACGTCGCCTCCGCGATCGGGACGCGGACGATGTCGGTGCCCCGCAGCGCCACCATCTTCCCGAACTCCCCGTCCCGCACGCACTCGATGGCGTGGAGGCCGAAGCGCGTGGCGAGCCAGCGGTCGAAGGCGCTGGGAGTCCCCCCGCGCTGCACGTGCCCGAGCACCGTGGTGCGCGCCTCCTTGCCCGTGCGGCGTTCGATCTGCTTCGCCAGCCACTCCCCCACTCCGGACAGCCGCACATGGCCGAAGGAGTCGAGGGAGTCGTCCTTGAGCACCATGTCGCCGTCCTTGGGCTGCGCGCCCTCGGCGACGACCACGATCGGCGCGTACGAGGCCTTGAACCGCGAGGTCACCCAGGCGCACACCTGGTCGACGTCGAATCTCCGCTCGGGGATGAGGATGACGTTGGCGCCGCCGGCCAGTCCGGAGTGCAGGGCGATCCAGCCGGCGTGCCGGCCCATCACCTCGACGACCAGCACCCGCATGTGCGATTCGGCGGTGGTGTGCAGCCGGTCGATGGCCTCGGTGGCGATGTTGACGGCGGTGTCGAAGCCGAAGGTGTAGTCGGTGGCGGAGAGGTCGTTGTCGATGGTCTTCGGCACGCCGACGACCTGGATGCCGTACTCGTCGGCCAGGCGCGCGGCGACGCCGAGGGTGTCCTCGCCGCCGATCGCGACGAGCGCGTCGATCTCCTCCTTGGCGAGGTTGTCCTTGATGCGGCGGATGCCGTTCTCCTGCTGGAGGGGGTTGGTGCGGGAGGAGCCGAGGATCGTGCCGCCGCGGGGCAGGATGCCGCGCACGGCGGGGATGTCGAGGTGGACGGTGTCGCCCTCCAGGGGACCGCGCCAGCCGTCCCGGAAGCCGACGAAGTCGTAGCCGTACTCCTGCACGCCCTTGCGGACGATGCCCCGGATGACGGCGTTGAGCCCGGGGCAGTCGCCGCCCCCGGTCAGTACTCCTACCCGCATGACAGTGTCCCTTCGCCGCGGTTGCCTGACGCGGGCCACGCTAATGGTGACCCACGTCACTTCGGCATGCACGGGACGGTCAATTCCGGTAAATCACTCGGACGTTGATCAATCGGGATTCGTTTGGCCGAGTGCCGCCGTGACACATGTTTACGGATCAGGGCATACCGCCCGGTCAGGCGGCGTCCGGGCGGTGGCGGAGGGACCGTCAGGCGCCGTCCAGGCCCCGCTCGATGGCGTACCGGACGAGCTCGACCCGGTTGTGGAGCTGGAGCTTGCCCAGGGTGTTCTGGACGTGGTTCTGCACGGTGCGGTGCGAGATGACGAGGCGTTCGGCGATCTGCTTGTAGCTCAGCCCCTTGGCGACGAGGCGCAGCACCTCGGTCTCGCGTTCGGTCAGCCGCGGCGCGCGGGCGGCCTCGCCCGCCTCGCCGGACTCCGGGGCGGGCGCGGGCTCGGCGGCCAGGCGCCGGTACTCGCCGAGGACGAGCCCGGCGAGCCCGGGGGTGAAGACGGGGTCACCGGCCGCTGTGCGGCGCACCGCGTCGACGAGTTCCTCGGTGGAGGCGGACTTGACCAGGTAGCCGGTGGCGCCGGACTTCACCGCCTCCAGCACGTCCGCGTGCTCGCCGCTGGCCGAGAGCACCAGGACCCGCGGGGCCGGCTGGGTGCCGACGAGTTCCTTGCACACCTGGACACCGGGTTTGGCGGGCAGGTTGAGGTCGAGCACCAGGACGTCGGGGGCGACGGCCCGGGCCCGGCGCACGGCCTGTTCGCCGTCGCCCGCGGTGGCGACCACGTCGAAGCCGGACTCGGCGAGGTCCCGGGCGACGGCGTCGCGCCACATCGGGTGGTCGTCGACCACCATGACCCGGATCGGGCCGCCGTTCCCGGCGCCGCCGCCCGCTCCCGCGCCGGGCCGCTCCCCCGCCGTGCCGCCGCCGTGCGTGCCGTGCGTGTCCCGCTGGTCGTTCATCGCTGTCCCGTCCCGCCCCGCGCGTCCTGTGCGCCCGCCATTGTGCCGGGCGCCTCCTTCGGCAGTCTCAGTTCCACCTCGGTGCCCTGGCCGGGGACCGAGAGCAGCTCGGCGGTGCCGCCGAGGTCGCGCAGCCGGCCCCGGATCGACTGGGCGACACCGAGTCTGCCCTCCCCCTCGGCCTGGACGAGCCGGCCCTCGGGGATGCCGGGTCCGTCGTCCCGCACCGTCACCACGATCCCGTCCGGGTTGTCCTCGACCAGGATCCAGGCCCGGGCCTCCTCCCCCGCGTGCCGCGTCACGTTGTCCAGCGCGGCGCCGACCGCGGCGGCCACCTCGCGCGCGGCCGCCGGGGGCAGGGGCACCGGCGCGCCCGGTTCGGAGAGGGTGACCCGGGCTCCGGCGTACGGGGTGAGGAGGGAGCGCAGGTCGACGGGTTCACGCGCGCCGGCCGCCTCACCGCTCTCCTCCTCCGGTTCCTGCACCAGCCGGACGAGCGCGCCCTCGGACTCGTCCTCGGACAGCCGGGAGACGGGGCTGGGGCCGCCGGTGACCAGGGAGCGCAGCGCCACCTCCTGCTCGCCGGCCATCCTGCCGAGCTCCGCCGCCTCGCCGCCCAGCGCGGTGCCGCGCCGCTGGACCATGGCGAGGACCTGGAGCACGCCGTCGTGGATGTCCCGGGCGAGCCGTTCCCGTTCGCGGGTCGCGGCCTCGATCTCCAGGGCGCGGGCGAGGGTCCGCTCGGAGGCGCGGGCGACCTCGACGACGTAGCCGATGGCGATGGCGGCGACCCAGACGAGGACGACGTTGTGCAGGGTGTCCCGGGTCGGGGCCCCGCGTTCGACGAGGTTGGCGGCGGCCACCAGCGTGGAGGCGAAGGCCGCCCAGCGCCAGCCGCCCTTGACGGCGTACGCCAGGACGGAACCCGCGGTCCATATCGAGGGCAGCGTCGGGCCGCCCTCGACGACCCGCTGGTGGGCGTCGGCCACGGGGGTGAGCAGGATGCCGGTGAGCGCGATGCCCAGGTCGACGGCGAGGAACGGTTTGGTGCAGTGCGCCGCCCCCGCGACCTTGGGCAGGGTGGCCAGGGTCCACACGACCAGGACGGCGAAGTAGCCGATCGCCACGCCGGGCCGTCGGAAGTCGCCGTACGCGCCGAGGAAGAGCCCCAGGGCGTACAGCATCGTCAGGACGCGGTAGGCGGTGAGCGCGCGCCACAGCGGCTGCTCGACCGACATCCTCATGACCTTCACGCGTTTCGGCATGTTCCCCCCGCCTCCGCCGTGCTCTCCGGCCGCGCGCCCCCGCGCCGGCCCCCGGTTACGCCCCGGTGCCCGGTGCCCGCTTCTCCGCCCGTGACTGCTTCTCCGCCTGTGACTGCTTCTCGGCCTCTGCCTGCTTGTCCGCCTGTGCCTGCTTGTCCGCCTTGGCGGCGTCCGCGAGCCGCCGCTTGGCGGCCGTCGCGTAGATGTCGACGTACTCCTGACCGGAGAGCCGCATGATCTCGTACATGACCTCGTCGGTCACCGCCCGGAGCACGAAACGGTCGTGCTCCATGCCCTGGTAGCGGCTGAAGTCCAGGGGCCTGCCGATGCGGATGCCCGGGCGCATCAGCTTGGGCACCACCTTCCCCGGCGGCTGGATCTTCTCCGTGTCGATCATCGCGACCGGGAGGACGGGCGCGCCCGTGGCCAGCGCCACCCGGGCGAGCCCGCCGGGCTTGCCCCGGTAGAGGCGGCCGTCGGGCGAGCGGGTGCCCTCCGGGTAGATGCCGAACAGCTCGCCGCGCCGCAGCACCTCGATGCCGCTGCGCACGGCCGCCTCACCGGCGCCGCGCGCGCCCGAGCGGTCGACGGGGAGCTGGCCCGCGCCCTTGAAGAAGGCGGCGGTCATCCGTCCCTTGACGCCGGGGGTGGTGAAGTACTCGGCCTTGGCGATGAAGGTGACCTTGCGGTCGAGCACCGCGGGCAGGAAGAAGGAGTCCGAGAAGGACAGGTGGTTGCTGGCGAGGATCGCCGGACCCTCGGCGGGCACGTGCTCCAGGCCCTCCACCCAGGGGCGGAAGGCGAGCTTCAGCGTGCCCCCGACGGTGACCTTCATCGCGCCGTACAACAACCGAGTGCCTCCCGTGTCCTCGGACAGACCATAGACGATGTCCCCGGACATGGCGGTGGGGCGGCACCAGGCCGCCCCACCGCACGTCACCGCCGTGCCCCGGCTCAGCGCAGGTACGCCCCGAAGTGGGCCTTCGTGGCGGGCGCCGAGAGGTCACCGGCGCCGAAGGCGAGGGAGGAGGTGGCGGTGAGGCCGGCCGCCGTGCCGGGCAGCACCCACACCGCGCCCTTCTCCTCGTTCTCGGCGGTGGAGCCGGCCGCGAGGTCGAGGCGGCCGTCGCCGTTCACGTCGAGGAGCGCGCTGCTCACGCCGAAGCGGTCGCCGGCCTCGGCGACCCCGGGGACCTCGGCGGTGTTCTGGTGGAAGGTCTGCGCGCCGGTGCCCGTCACCCCGGAGGCGGTACCGGGCACGAGGGCGACCGAGCCGGCGTCCTCGACGTCGCCGACGTCCTCGCCGGGCAGGCCGAGGGCGATGTCGGCGTAGCCGTCGCCGTTGACGTCGCCGACCGACACCGTGGTGCCGATCCCGTCGCCCTCCTCCTCTGCGCCGGGGAAGCCGGGCAGGTCCTGGTCGAAGGACTGCACGCGGCTCTCGGAGAGGCCGGAGGCCGAGCCGAAGGCGATGCGGACCTTGTCGTTCCAGCCGTCGCGGCCGACGACGACGTCGTCGTAGCCGTCGCCGTTGACGTCGCCGATGCCGGTGCCCGTCTCGCGGCCGGTGTCCTCCCCGGGCACCCAGCCGCGGGTGAAGCCGGAGGCGCCGCCGCCGAGGAGCAGCCGGTTGCCCCAGACGCCGTCGCCCGCGTAGACCCACTGGACGATGTCGTCCTTGCCGTCCCCGTTGACGTCGCCGACCCGGCCGGAGTCGACGGGGCCGGTGATCGAGGAGGCGCCGTCCTCGCAGCCGCCGTTGGTGGCGCAGGAGGCGCCGTCCGCGTCGTAGCCCCACCACAGGGACTTGTCGAGGAGGGGCAGCTTGGCGGCGGGGGTGCCGGCCCGGGAGACGGGGCCCTTCCACAGGGCGGCGGGGGCGCCCTCGGGGTCGTCGCCGCCGACGGACTGGGCGGAGAAGAGGGCGAGGTCGGTCTTCCCGTCTCCGTCGAAGTCGCCGACCTGCGGGGCGGCGCCGTAGCCGGCGAGCGCGGTGCCGCCGGTGAGTCCGGAGGCGGAGCCCCACAGGACGACGGAGCCGGCCTTGCCGCCCGCGATCACCAGGTCGCTGAAGCCGTCGCCGTCCAGGTCGCCCTTGGTGAAGGTGGCGCCGAAGCGCTGTCCGGCCGTCGCGGAGCCGGGGACACCGCTGGTGGAACGGCTGATGACCTTCTTGTCGGTGAGGGAGACGCCCTCGGCGGAACCGTAGGTGACGGCCACGTAGCCGGCCTTGGCGGCGCCGGAGACCGTGGCGTCCGGGGCGCCCACGACGAGGTCGGCGTAGCCGTCGCCGTTGAAGTCGTCCTGTGCGGCGGCGGTGCCCGCCCGGGGGGCCGCCTGGGCGGCGCCCGCCGAGAGCGCGACGGCGCCGAGCCCGCCGGCGAGCAGCGCGGCGGCGGCGAGGGGTGCGGTGAGGCGCGCGGTGCGGGTGCGGCGGTGCGGTCGGGTCATGTGGGGGGCCTTTCGACTCGGTCGGTGCGCGGCGCGGAATGCCGCGTTCAGTCAGTTCGACACGGACCCGTGGCCATGAGTTGTACGGACGAATGTCATGGGACGGTAACTGTGACGATCACCGGCCCCGATCCGAACTCTCGGTGCCCGTGGGCGAGTTCGGGCCGGGCGGGACGAGCGGGGGCACCGCCGCGGTCTCCGGCGCGGGGCCCGACGGCCCTGGTCGGTGTCGGTGGGGTCGCGTACGGTGAAGTACGCCGTCCGACCGCCGATCCGAACGGCCGGTCGCCGGTTTCCGTACTGCTGGGCACAGTCCTCACCACTGGGCGCAGCTTCCCCGCCGTACCGACTACTGACGAACAGGAGACCGACGTGCCGGTCCTCCCTGGAGCCGAGCCGTACCGCCACGAGGGCGGCCCGGTCGGCGTGCTGCTGTGTCATGGCTTCACCGGTTCCCCGCAGTCGTTGCGCCCCTGGGCGGAGTACCTGGCGCGGCGGCATCTGACCGTCTCCCTGCCGCTGCTGCCCGGGCACGGCACCCGCTGGCAGGACATGCAGCTCACCGGCTGGCCGGACTGGTACGCGGAGGTCGACCGCGAGCTGCGCGTCCTGCGGGAGCGGTGCACGCACGTGTTCGTCTTCGGCCTGTCGATGGGCGGGGCGCTGGCGCTGCGGCTCGCCGCGAAGCACGGGGACGCGGTGACCGGGATCGTGGTCGTCAACCCCGCCAACAAGGTGCACGGGCTCGCCGCGCACGCCCTGCCGGTGGCCCGGCACCTCGTGCCGAGCACCCGGGGCATCGTCAGCGACATCGCGAAGGAGGGCGCCGAGGAGGTCGGCTACGACAGGGTGCCGCTGCACGCGGCGCACTCCCTGCGGTCCTTCCTGCGCCGGGTGGACGGCGAGCTGCCGCAGGTCACGCAGCCGCTGCTGGTGCTGCGCAGCACGCGGGACCACGTCGTACCGGCCGCCGACCCGGCACGGGTGCTGAGCCGGGTGTCCTCCACGGACGTCACCGAGGTCCTGCTGGAACAGAGCTACCACGTGGCGACGTTGGACCATGACGCGGACCGGATCTTCGAGGAGAGTCACGCCTTCGTCGCCCGTCTCGCACCCGAGTCCGCTCCCGGGGAGGGGCACGACCACGAGGAAGGGACGGCCGTAGGTGGCTGAGCACGACTCCGACCACGAGCCGGAGGAGCGAGGGCTCCCCCTCGACGAGGACGCCGCGTGGGCGGCGATCGTCGCGGGGTACGGCGAGGAGCCGCCGGACCCGCCCGGCGCGAAACCGTTCAAACCGTTCCGGCCGGTGAGACCGGTCCGCCCGGTGGAGAACGTCCCCCTGCCGGAGCCGCCGGGCCCGGCGGCCGGGGCGGGGGCTGCGGAGGGAACGGGCGGGGCCGACGCGGCCGGCGGGACCACGGCGGCGACTGGGCCCGGTGCCTCGGGTGAGACTGCGGAGTCCGGCGGGCCCGGCGGGCCCACCGGCCCCGGCGCGGTCACGACGCCCGGCGGGATCGGCACGCCCGGCGTGGCCGGCCTCCCCGCCGGCGCCGGTGCGGCCGGCCCCGCCGGTCCGGGTGCGGGAAACGGTGAGGAACCGGACGGACCGGACGGCCGCGAGGCCTCCGCGGCGGGGGACGGCGGGCCGTCGCGTACCGGTCGTCCCGGCGCACCGCTGGGCGGTTCGATCTCCTTCGCGCCCGGTGTCGGGCCGCGGGACTACTCCCCTCCGGAGGGGCCCGGCGGGGAGGACGACGAGGGGCACTTCGTGCCGCCGGAGCCGCCGCCGCTGCCCGCCTCCGACGCCACGGCGCGGTTCGCCTGGCTCGGCGCGATCGGCGGCCCGATCCTGCTCCTGATCGCCGTGCTGCTCGGCTGGGACATGACCTGGTGGCTCACCACCGCCTGCATCGGCGGCTTCCTCGGCGGCTGCGCCACGCTGGTGATGCGCATGCACCCCGGCGACGAGGACGAGGACGACCCCGGCCGGGGCGCGGTGGTCTGACGGCGGGAGCCCTCCGGACGGCCCTCGCGCCGGGGGCTCAGCCGGTGGGCGGGAGCCGCAGGGCGGCGAGGACCGGAAGGTGGTCGCTGGCCGCCCTCAGGTCCCGCTCGCTCACCCCCGGGTGACCGAGCGGCACGCCGCAGCCGAGGACCTCCACGCCCTTGCTGGTGAAGAGCGCGTCGATGCGGCCGTGCGGTTCCGTACGGGTCCAGGTGTGCTCCTCGCCCCACGGCGCGACGGTCCGGCAGTCCCGCAGCTCGGCCGCGATACGGCGGAAGGTGCGGCCGGCGGGGTCCTCGTTGAGGTCGCCGCCGGCCAGGACGTGCGGGGTGCCGAGGGCGGCGACCCGGTCGAGGAGCAGGCCGCCCTGCTCGTACCGCTCCCGCTCCTGGAGCGAGAGGTGGCAGCTCAGGACGCCGAGCCGGGTGCCGCCGAAACGGACGACCGCGGTGGCCAGGCCGCGGCGGTGCTGCCCGGGGGTGAGCGGCAGCAGGACGTCCTCGGTGCGCTCGACGGTGGCGCGCAGGGAGCACAGCAGGGCCGGTCCCGCGGCGGTGCCGCCGCCGGAGAGCATGACGAGCCCGGAGGCGGCGGCCACGCGGGCCAGTTTCTTGCGCCAGCGGAAGAAGCGGGGGGCCTCCTGGAGGAGGACGAGGTCCGGGGCGCAGGCGGTGAGGACGCGGGCGAGGGCGTCGGTGTCGTCCTTGAGGGAGCGGACGTTGTAGCTGAGGGCGCGGATGACGGCGGTGCCGTCGGGGTCCGTGCCGGAGGCGGGCAGCGGGGCTGTGGTCGGCATGGTGATCAAGATACGCCGCGCCGGTCCGGGGCCGGAGACGTTCTCGCCCCCGCCGCCCCTGCCCTCCCCGGTCCGGCCGGGAGGGCAGGGGCGGCGGGGGGGGGAAGCCCTGCCGACGGCCCGTCACATGACGGGGTCGGGCTCCCGGGCGAGGTCGGCCGCGCCGACGAGGCCCGCCTTGTTGCCCAGTTGGGCGGCGATCACGTCGGCGACGGGGCGCCAGTTGCCGCCGACCAGCCAGCGCTTGTACGACTTGCGGATCGGGTCGAGGACCAGGTCGCCCTCGTCCGACAGGCCGCCGCCCACGATGAACGCCGAGGGGTCGAACAGCGAGGCCAGGTCGGCCAGACCCGCGCCCACCCAGCGGGCCAGCTCGCGGTAGGAGTCCACCGCCACCGGGCAGCCCTGCCGCGCGGCCACCGAGACGTGCTTGCCCTCGATGCCGTCGGGGGTGCCGTCGCCGAGGGCGAGCAGGATGTCCGCGCGCTCCGGCGTCGCGTTGGCCCGCTGCTTCGCGTACCGCACGAGCGCCCGCCCGGAGGCGTACTGCTCCCAGCAGCCCTGGCTGCCGCAGCCGCACAGCAGCCCGTCGGGCACCATGCGGATGTGGCCGAACTCGGCCGCCACCCCGAAGTGCCCGCGACGCAGCTTGTTGCCGATGATGATGCCGCCACCGAGACCCGTGCCGAGCGTGATGCAGATGACGTTGCGGTGGCCCGCGCCCGCCCCGAACTTGTACTCGCCCCAGGCCGCCGCGTTCGCGTCGTTCTCCACGACGACCGGCAGCCCGACCCGGGCCTCGACCTTCTCCTTGAGCGGCTCCTGCCGCCAGTCGATGTTCGGCGCGAAGTAGACCGTCGACCGCTGCCGGTTGACGTAACCGGCGGCACCGATACCCACCCCGACGATCTCGTGCCCGGCCCGCGCGCCCTCCACCGAGGCGGCGATGGCGTCCACGATGGCCTCGGGTGTGGTGGGGGTCGGCACCTTGAAGGTGGAAAGGATGTTGCCTTCCTCATCGACCACGCCGGCCGCGATCTTCGTGCCGCCGATGTCGACGCCGATGGTGAGTCCCATGAATCCCTCAGTTCCGGTCGAGCCCCGCTAGGGCCAACCGTACCCGAGGGCGGTGTCACTCCACGTCGATGTGCTCGCCGGGGCCGGGCCCCTCGTCGTCCTTCCGGAGGTCGGTTGCCTGGTCACGGGCGGTCCAGCGGCTCTCCTGCGCCTGGACGGCGCTGCGGTAGGCGGCGAGCAGCTCGGTGCCCGCGGCGGCGAGGTGGTCGAAGACGTCGGGGTTGCGCTCGATGACCGGTTCCACGACCGCGCGGGCCTGCCGCACCACCTGGCCGACCACCTGCTGGGCCGCGCCGGAGGCTGCGGCGCCGAGCAGCGGCGACTGGAGGCCGGAGAGCTTGTCGGCGACGGTGTCGACGAGCCGGCGCAGTTCCTCGGCGGCCGATCCGGGCGGGGCCCCGTACCGCTCCTTGCGGCGGGCCTTCTCCTCGGCGAGGTCCTCGGCGACGGCGGTGGCCCAGGCGTCGGCGTCGCTCACGCGCGGCCGGCCCGTCCCGCCGCCTGGGGCCGGCTCCCGCTCGGCCTCGCGGGCGGTGCCGTCGGTGTCGGCGGTGTTGCCTGCGTCGGCGGTGCCGTCGGCGTCGGCGGTGTTGCCTGCGTCGGCGGTGCCGTCGGCGTCGGCGGTGTTGCCTGCGTTGGCGGTGCTGTCGGCGTTGGCGGTGCTGTCGGCGTTGCCGCCCTTGACACCCTCGTCCCCCTTGTTGCCGTTGCCCTTGTCGGCATCGTCGGCCTCGGGAGGGCGGCGCTCATCGCTCATGGCGGACTCCTGACTGCGTCTCGTCCCTTCGACGTTACCCGAACCGCCCCGGCCACAACGCCGGATCGGGGGCGAACCGGACGCGCAGCTCGCCCTCGCGCAGGGCCGCGCCCACGACGGTGCAGCGGCGCAGCGCGGAGGGGAGCGGAACGATGCGGTCAAGGCGGCCGACGGTGAGGATCAGTTCGTCGCCGCGCCGGACCAGATCCAGTTCCTCCCGCACGGCACCGGGCAGCGGGAGGTGCCAGACGAGGAGGGGGCCGGCACCGTCCCCGTCCACGCCGGCCGGCTCCTCGGTGACGGGCCACTCGACGGCGCCCGGCGGCGCTTCCCGCGGCGCGGGCACGGGGAGGTCCAGCGCGCTCAGGTCCTCGGTGCCGCGCGGATCGCGCCCGAGGTGCGGGACGGCGTGGACGGCGGCGGTGCCGTACGTGTCCCCCCACTCCTCCAGGGTCTTGCGCTGCTGTACGGCGGGGCCGGCCAGCCAGGTGTCCGAACCGGGCTCGGGCAGCACCCGGTTGGCGAGCACGGCGTCCAGGCGCAGGGCGCGCAGGGCGAGCCCGGTGGTCGCGGCGCGCACCGCCTCGGCGCCGGCCGGGCCGGGTTCGGCCACCAGCCAGGCGGTGGTGCCGGGGTCGGCGAGCACGGCCTCGGTCGCGCCGAGGGCCGTGTCCCAGCGGGCGGCGGCCTCGTAGAGCCGCTCGGTGGGCACGGGGACGCCCGCGAGCCGGCCGAGCAACGGCCTCAGCGCGCGGGCGGCCTGCCGCTCCGGCGGCAGCAGCCGGCGCAGATAGCGGCGGAGCTGTTCGGGCAGGGCGAGCAGGGCCAGGGCGTCGGGGGCGGGCGGCAGGTCGACGACGACCAGGTCGTGGTCGTCCGCGTGCGCGGCCTCGCGGAGCGCGCTCAGCAGGGCGAGCGCGGTGGCGCCCGGCAGCGGGGTGAGTTCCTCGGCGTCCAGGCGGGCGGCGCCGAGCAGGTCGAGGGCGGAGGCGGCCCGGGTCTGCAGGGCGAGGAGGTCCTCGCGGAAGCGGGTGTCGGCATCGGGCCGCAGGACGGTGAGGTGCGGCACCCCTGCGACGGGTCGGGGGCTGGCGCCGGTGGCGGTGCCGAGCACGGCACCGGGGGTGTCGGCGGGGTCGGCGGACAGCAGCAACGTGCGGACGCCGAGGCGGGCGGCGCGCAGTGCGGCGCCGGCGGCGACGGTGGTCCGGCCGGAGCCGCCGGGGCCGGTGACGAGGAGGGTGCGCAAAGTGGGGCCCTCGGGCTCGGGACGGATGCGGGTGGCGGGTGCGGAGGGCGGGTGCGGAGGGCGGCTGCCCGGGCGGGTGCGGATACGGGAAGCCTGCCTCGCGCGGCTGCCGCGCACCGCCGGCGGCGGCGGGCGGGCCGCGCGGCGCACCCGCCACCGCGCCGCCCCGCGCGCCCGGCTACCGGCTACCGGCTACCGGCTACCGGCTACCGGCTACCGGCTACCGGCTGGATTCCACCCGCTTCTTGAGGCCGGCCAGGGCCCGGTCGATGATGACCTTCTCCGCCTTGCGCTTGATCATGCCGAGCATCGGGATCTTGACGTCCACGGTGAGCTGGTACGTCACCTCCGTGGCCCCCGTGCCGGCGGGCTTGAGGAGGTAGGAGCCGTCCAGCGAGCGCAGCATCTGCGACTTCACCAGCGTCCAGGAGACCTCGTGCTCGGAGCCCCAGGTGTACGCGAGCACCTGGTCGTCCTTGATCGCGCCCGCGTCCATCACGAGGCGCACCTGCTCCGCGCGCCCCTGTCCGTCCGTCGCGAGGACCTCCGCCTCCTTCACCTCACCCGTCCAGTCCGGGTAGCGGGCGAAGTCGGCGATCACCCCCATGACGTCGGCCGGTGCCGCCTCGATCGTGATGCTCGAGCTGGTGTGTTCCGCCATCGACGTGGCTCCTCCAGATGCGGTCCGGTGAGGGAGGGTGTGCGCGAAAGCGCACGTATGTGCAGCGGAAGGCTACCGCGCGGCGGCGATCTCGTTGCCACCGCGCCTCACGACCGGCCGCACCACCGCTCCCGCTACCGCTCCCACCACCGTCTTCACCACTGAAGGGCCCAGGGCCGTCCGGTCCGCGCGAAGTGGCCCACGTTCACGCATTCCGTGCCGCCGATCCGCATCCGCCGGGCCAGCGGCTGGTGGACGTGGCCGAAGAGCGCGTACCGCGGCCGGGTGCGCCGGATCGCGTCGAGCAGGGCCCGGCTGCCGCGCTCGAAGCGGCGCGCGACCGTGTCGTAGACGAGTTCGGGCACCTCGGGCGGGATGTGGGTGCACAGCACGTCCACCTCGCCCAGGGCCTCGACCTTCGCCGCGTACTCCTCGTCGCCGATCTCGAAGGGCGTCCGCATGGGGGTGCGCAGTCCGCCACCGACGAAGCCGAAGACCCGCCCGCCGATCTCCACCCGCTCGCCGTCGAGGACGCGGGTGCCGGGACCGGCGTATTCCGGCCACAGCGCGGGCATGTCGACATTGCCGTAGGTGGCGTACGTGGGGGTCGGGAAGGCGGCGAAGAGTTCGGCGTACTGCCGCCGGACCGCCGACTCGATGGCAGTGGTTCGGTCGACGTCGAGCGCCTGCCAGAGCGAGGCGCCGAACTCGCGGGCCTCCTCGAAACGGCGGGCGGTGCGCAGCGCGACGACGCGGTCGGCGGCCTCGACGCCGAAGAGGTCGGGGAAGATGCCGCGCGAGTGGTCGGCGTAGTCCTGGAAGAGGATGAGGTCACCCAGGCACACCAGGGCGTCCGCGCCCTCCCCCGCCCGGGCCAGGTCGCGCGCGTTGCCGTGCACGTCGCTGACCACGTGGATCCTGGTCTTGGGGGTTCTGTCGTCACCGCCGGGAGTCCGTGCCATGGTGATCAAGGGTAGGCGGAGCGGAACGCTTGTGAACAGTCCGGGCCGAACCGGCGGTTACTGGCCGGTTCTCTCCCGGCTGCACTACCGTGACCCCGGTGACGCCACGGCGTGTGACACACCGAACATCTCCCCGGGACCCCTGTCCCGGAACCATACCGACGGGTAACGTCCAGGCGGTCCAGTCGTGCACAGGTTTCCGGCCATCGCGTTCGCCGGGTCCCGCGCACCCGCCCCAGCCTTGGACCGCACCGTCGCAGCACGACGTCGTGGCGTCGGTGCCCTATGAGGAGCAGCAGTCTTGCGCGAGTTCAGCCTTCCGGCTCTGTACGAGGTCCCCGCGGACGGCAATCTGACCGACATCGTCCGCAGAAACGCCGCGCAGCATCCCGACGTGGCGGTCATCGCCCGCCGGACGGACAGCGGCTGGCAGGACGTCACGGCGACCGTGTTCCTCGACGAGGTGCGGGCGGCGGCGAAGGGACTGATCGCCTCGGGCGTGCAGCCCGGCGACCGGGTGGGCCTGATGTCCCGTACGCGCTACGAGTGGACGCTGCTGGACTTCGCGATCTGGAGCGCGGGCGCGATCACCGTGCCGGTCTACGAGACCAGCTCCGCCGAGCAGGTGCAGTGGATCCTCGGCGACTCGGGCGCCACCGCCTGCCTCGTGGAGAGCGCGGCGCACGCGGCGGCCGTGGAGTCGGTGCGCGAGGCGCTGCCCGCGCTCAAGCACGTGTGGGGCATCGACGCCGGCGGAGTGGCGGAGCTGGAGCGCCTGGGCCGGGACGTCAGCGACGCCACGGTGGAGGAGCGCTCCTCGCTGGCCCGGGCGGACGACCCGGCGACCATCGTCTACACCAGCGGCACGACGGGCCGCCCCAAGGGCTGCGTCCTCACCCACCGCAGCTTCTTCGCCGAGTGCGGGAACGTGGTGGAGCGGCTGCGCCCGCTGTTCCGCACCGGTGAGTGCTCGGTGCTGCTGTTCCTGCCCCTCGCCCACGTCTTCGGGCGGCTGGTGCAGGTGGCGCCGATGATGGCGCCGATCAAGCTGGGCTGTCTCCCCGACATCAAGAACCTCACCGACGAACTGGCCTCGTTCCGGCCCACGCTGATCCTCGGTGTGCCGCGCGTCTTCGAGAAGGTCTACAACTCGGCGCGCGCCAAGGCACAGGCCGAGGGCAAGGGGAAGATCTTCGACCGGGCGGCCGACACGGCGATCGCCTACAGCCGGGCGCTGGACAGCGCTTCAGGGCCCTCCCTCGGGCTGCGCATCCGGCACGCGGTCTTCGACAAGCTGGTCTACCGCAAGCTGCGGGCGGTGCTCGGCGGGCGCGGCGAGTACGCCATCTCCGGCGGCGCCCCGCTGGGCGAGCGGCTCGGCCACTTCTTCCGCGGCATCGGCTTCACGGTCCTGGAGGGCTACGGCCTGACGGAGTCCTGCGCGGCGACCGCGTTCAACCCCTGGGACCGGCAGAAGATCGGCACGGTCGGACAGCCGCTGCCCGGTTCGGTCGTCCGCATAGCGGACGACGGCGAGGTGCTGCTGCACGGGGAGCACCTGTTCAAGGAGTACTGGAACAACGAGGCGGCGACCGCGGAGGCGCTGGCCGACGGCTGGTTCCACACAGGCGACGTCGGCACCCTCGACGAGGACGGCTATCTGCGGATCACCGGGCGCAAGAAGGAGATCATCGTCACCGCCGGCGGCAAGAACGTCGCCCCCGCGGTGATCGAGGACCGCATCCGGGCGCACGCGCTGGTCGCCGAGTGCATGGTCGTGGGCGACGGGCGGCCGTTCGTGGGCGCCCTGGTCACCCTGGACGAGGAGTTCCTCGGCCGGTGGGCCGCCGAGCACGGGAAGCCCGCCGGGTCCACGGCGTCCTCGCTACGGGAGGACCCGGATCTGCTCGCGGCGGTGCAGAGCGCGGTGGACGACGGGAACGCGGCGGTGTCCAAGGCCGAGTCGGTGCGCAGGTTCCGTGTGCTGCCGGGGCAGTTCACTGAGGAGTCGGGGCACCTGACGCCCTCGCTGAAGCTGAAGCGGGGCGTGGTCGCGAAGGACTTCGCGAGTGAGATCGAGGAGATTTACGCGCGGTGACCCCGGCGGGAGACCGGTCGCGGTGACCGCGGCCGGACCCCGTTCGTGAAGGCCGTGCCCTGGCCGGAAACGGACGGCGGTGACCGCCGCTCCGTGACCGCCGCTCCGTGACCGCCGCTCCGTGACCGCCGCTCCGTGACCGCGGCTCCGGAGAACGGCCCTACAGCAGGGCCCTCAGACGCTCCGCCAGCAGGTCCCAGCGCCACTTCTCCTCGACCCACCGGCGGCCCCGTTCGCCCATGCGGCGCCGCAGTTCCTCGTCGGCGAGGAGCGCGTTGATCCGCTCCGCCGCCTCCGCCGGGGCGCCGCCCCGCACCACCCAGCCCGTCTCGCCGTCGAGCACGGCGTCGGGGGCCCCACCGGAGTCCCCGGCGAGGACGGGCAGGCCCGTCGCGGAGGCCTCCAGGTAGACGATGCCGAGGCCCTCCACGTCCAGTCCGCCGCGCCGGGTCCTGCACGGCATGGCGAAGACGTCGCCGGCGCCGTAGTGCGCGGGCAGTTCCTCCCAGGGCACGGAGCCGGTGAAGCGCACGGAGCCGGCGACGCCCGTCTCGCGCGCGAGGCGGCGCAGGTCCCGTTCGTAGGGGCCGCCACCCACGATCAGCAGCACCGCGTCCGGGTGGGCGGCGAGAACGCGGGGCAGGGCGAGGATCAGCGTGTCCTGCCCCTTGCGCGGCACCAGCCGGGAGACGCACACCACCACGGGCCGGTCGCTCAGCCCCAGCCGGGCCCGGACCTCGGCGCCGCCGGAGCCGGGGTGGAAGGTCTTCTCGTCGACGCCGGGCGGCAGTTGTGTCATCCGCTCCGCGGCGGCAGGGGTGAGCGCGGGGGCGATGCGGGAGCGGGTGTACTCGCCGAGGTAGGTGACCGTGTCCACCGAGTCGCCGATGCGGCGCAGCAGTTGCCGGGAGGCGGGGAGCCTGGCCCAGCCCGCCTCGTGACCGTGCGTGGTGGCCACCAGGCGCTCCGCCCCGGCGCGGCGCAGCGCGGGCGCCATCAGGCCGAGCGGTGCCGCCGCCCCGAACCACACCGAGGTGCAGCCGTGTTCGCGGAGCAGTCCGGCGGCCCTGCGGGTGACGGCGGGCGTCGGGAGCAGCATCGTCGTGCGGTCGCGCACGACGGTGAAGGGCTGCTCGGCGTCGAAGGCGGCCGTCGCCTCCGCCCCTTCCCGGCTCCGCTTCCAGGTGGAGGCGTAGACGACCAGCCGTTCGGGGTCGAGCCGCAGCGCCATGTTGTGCAGGAAGGCCTGGATGCCGCCGGGCCGGGGCGGGAAGTCGTTGGTGACGATCAGGGTCTTGTGCATCGCCGACGACAGTACCGAACGGGCCGTGCGGGGCCCGCCGCCCGGTCGTTTTCCCGCGGCCCCCGGCCCTGCCTCACGGCCGCACCACCGCCCGCCGCGCGATCATGCCCCGGACGGCGGCGGTGACGGACGGACGGGGACGGTGTCTCGGTGGGCATGGCGGGTACGCGGCGGATCACGGTGGCACTGTTCCTCGTCTGGGGTGCGAGCCGTTCCGCCCTGCTGCTGTGCCTGCTGAAGGTGTGGGTGTTCCCGGGCCCGGACGTCACCGGCGATGTGTCGGTGATCTACCGGGGCTGGTACGACGTGCTGCTGACCGGCGGTTTCCCGAGCGGCGACGTCTCCTGGCAGTACCCGCCCGGGGCCGCCCTCGCGGTCCTCTCCCCCGCGCTGCTGCCGTTCCTGTCGTACGCGCACGCCTTCTTCGCCCTCGCGCTCCTGGCCGACCTGGCGGTGCTGGCCCTGCTCCTGTACGCCGGGGCGCGGGACGGCGGCGGGGCGCGCGGGCCGTGGCTGTGGACGCTGGGGCTCGCGCTGCTGGGTCCGACGGTGTACGCCCGCTACGACGTGATGGTGACGGCGGTGGCGGTGGCCGCGCTGGTCGCGGGCGCCCGGCATCCGCGCGCGCTGGGGGTGCTGGCGGCGTGCGGGGCGCTGCTGAAGGTGTGGCCGGCGCTGCTGCTCGCGGGGGCGGTGCGGCGGCGGGCCTGGGGCGCGGCGGCGGTGACGGCGGGCGGGCTCGCCCTGGTGTGCGCACTGGCGATGCCGGGCGCGTTCTCGTTCCTGCGCGCCCAGGGCGGGCGGGGCACGGAGGTGGAGTCGCTCGGGGCGCTCGTCCTGCACGTGGCCCGGCACTTCGGGTGGCAGGGGGAGGTGCTGCTCCATTACGGCTCGGTGGAGTTCCTCGGGCCGTGGGTGGGGACGGTGAGCGCGGGGGCGCTGGGGCTGAGCGTGGCGGGCCTCGGCTGGCTGGTGGTGTGGCGGCTGGCCGCCCGGAGGTTCTCCCCGGCCACGCTCGCGGACGCGGGGTTCGTGGCGGTGCTGGTCTTCACGGTGACGAGCCGGGTGATCAGCCCGCAGTACCTGGTGTGGCTGGTGGGGCTCGCGGCGGTGTGCCTGGGCCGGCGGGGCGCGCGGATGACGGTGCCGGCGGTGCTGGTGCTGCTGGCGTGCCCGGTGACGGTGCTGGAGTTCCCGGTGTACTTCGGGCACGTGGTGGCGAGTGACGGGCTGGGGGTCACCCTGCTGGTGGTGCGCAACGGGCTGCTGGTGTGCGCGACGGTGGGCGCGGCCCGGAGGCTGTGGCGGGACACGGTGCCGGCCGACGAGCGGGTGCTCCCGCCCGCGCCGCGCTTCCCCGCCCTGCCCTCGAGGGACTCGACGGATTCGAGGGGCGCGACGGAATCGAGGGACTCGAGGGACTCCGTCGCCTCGTCCCCTTCGGGCGTCCGCTAGCCCGGTGGGGGGGCGGGTACGGCAAAGGGGGCGGGAGCGAGGAACCGTCCTCGCGCCCGCCCCTCCCCCGCCGTGCCGGCCCCTACTCCGGCGCGATCTCGGCGTGCAGGCGGCGGGTGTGGTCCACCCTCCGCGGCTCGCCCGTCAGGTGGACCGTGGCCGTCAGGCGCGCGTCGGCCGAGGAGGCCGACAGGCGCAGCTCCAGCTCGCCCGGCTCGACGACCCGGTGTCCGTCCCGCCCCGTGAAGGAGGCCACGTCCGCCGGGACGAGGGCCGTCAGCCGCCGGGACTCGCCCGGTGCCAGCGGCACCCGCGCGTACCCGATCAGCCGCTGCACCGGCTGGACCACCGAGGCCACCGGGTCGTGCAGATAGAGCTGCACGACCTCGGTGCCCTCCCGGTCACCGGTGTTGCGCACGGTGAAGGAGAGCCGGAACTCCCCGTCCGTGCCGGTCTCCTCGTTCTCGACGGTGAGGTCGCTCCACGCGAAGTTCGTGTACGACAGCCCGTGGCCGAAGGCGAAGGCCGGGCCGGGGTCGATCGCGGAGACCTCGCTGGCCTGGGCGAGCTTCGCGGCGAGGTAGGTGGAGGGCTGGACGCCCGGTCCGGCGGGGACGCTGACCGGGAGCCGGCCCGAGGGGTTGGTGCGGCCGCTGAGGACGCGGGCGATCGCGGCGGTGCCCTCCTCGCCGGGGAAGAAGGACTGCACGAGGGCGTCGGCCTCCGTGGTGGCCCGGCCGAGCGCGTACGGGCGTCCCGCGAGCAGCGTCAGCACGAGCGGCGTGCCCACGTCGAGCAGCCGGTCGAGGAGGGCCTGCTGCACGCCCGGCAGAGCGAGCGATTCGGCGTCGCAGCCCTCGCCGCTGGTGCCGCGGCCGAACAGCCCGGCGCGGTCGCCGAGCGCGAGGACCACGACGTCGGCCTCGCGGGCGGCGCGCACGGCCGCGGTGAACCCGGAGGTGTCCTCGCCGTCGACGTCGGCGCCGCGCACGGTGACGATCTCGGCGTTCGGGAACTCCCGCACGAGCGCCTCGCGCAGCGTGGGCAGTTCGATGCCGACGGGGGTGTCGGGGTGGTGGACGCCGACGTGCGCCGGGAAGGAGTAGCAGCCGAGCACGGCGTTCGGCTGGTCGGCCTGGGGGCCGATCAGGGCGATCCGGCGGGGCGCGGACAGCGGCAGGACGCCGTTGTTGCCGAGCAGGACGACGGCCCGGTCGGCGATCTCCGCGGCCAGCCGGTGGTTCTCGGAGGAGTCGAGGTCGACCGTGCCGCGCAGTGCCTCGGTGTCGTCGAGGGCGGCCCCGGCGAGGGCCGGCGGCACCGGGTCCCAGTCGGCGTCGAGCAGACCGAGTTCACCCTTCTGGGTGAGCACGCGGCGCAGGGCGCGGTCGAGGAGTTCCTCGGGGAACCTGCCCTCGGCGACGGCCGCGCGCAGCGGCTCGCCGAAGGTCTTGATGCTGGGCAGTTCGACGTCGACGCCGGCCCGCAGCGCGGTGCCCGCGGCCTCGGCCCAGTCGCCGACCGCGCCGTGCAGGGTCTTGAGGAAGGCGATGCCGAAGTAGTCGGCGACGACGGTGCCCGTGAAGCCCCAGGTGTCCCGCAGCAGGCCGGTGAGGAGTTCCTCGTCGGCCGCGGAGGGGATGCCGTCGATGTCGGTGTAGGCGGACATGACGGACCGTGCGCCGCCCTCGCGCAGGGCCATCTCGAACGGCGGCAGCAGCACGTCGGCGCGCTCGCGCGGCCCGAGGGAGACGGGGGCGAGGTTGCGTCCGGCGCGGGAGGCCGAGTAGCCGACGAAGTGCTTGAGGGTGGCGACGATGCCCGCGGACTCCAGGCCCTGGACGTAGGCGGTGGCCACGGTGCCCACGAGGTAGGGGTCCTCGCCGATGGTCTCCTCCACGCGGCCCCAGCGGGCGTCGCGCACCACGTCGAGGACGGGGGCGAGGCCCTGGTGGATGCCGACGGAGGCCATGTCGCGGCCGATGGCGGCGGCCATCTCCCGGATCAGACCCGGGTCGAAGGTGGCGCCCCAGGACAGCGGCACCGGGTAGGCGGTGGCCCGCCAGGCGGCGAAGCCGGCCAGGCACTCCTCGTGGGCGAGGGCGGGGATGCCGAAGCGGTTGGCGGCGGCGATGCGCTGCTGGGTGCGCAGCAGGGAGAGCGCGCCGAGCGCCGGGTCGACGGGGGCGGTGCCGAAGGGGCGGGTGAGCTGCCCGAGACCCGAGGGGAGCAGCGCGTCGAGGTCGACGGCCTCCTCCATGTCGTGCTGGTGCGGGGCGACTTCACCTCCCTCGTTGGAGGCACCGACCCAGACGCCCACGAGCTGGGCGATCTTCTCCTCGACGGTCATGGCCTCGATCAGGGCGGTGACCCGGGTGTCGAGATCCTGACCGCTGTCCTGCCAGACCGGCGGGGTGGGGGTGGTGGGAGTGGTCGGGGTGACGGGGGTTGTCTCAACAGCCACGTTGGCGGTCACTTTCCTCCGACGCCCATGAGGCCCTGGACGAGGGCCCGGCGGGCGAACAGGTAGACGAGCAGGATCGGCACCATGGACATGAACACCGCGGCGAGCGTGCCGGGGACGTTGATGCCGTGCTCGGTTTGGAAGTTGTACAGACCCAGGGTGATGACCTTGGTGGAGTCGGACTGGGTCAGTACGAGGGGGAACAGGAAGCCGTTCCAGGCCTGCAGCGCGGAGAACACCACGATGGTGGAGATGCCGCCCTTGGACAGGGGCAGCACCAGTTGCAGGAACATCCGGCGCGGCGAGGCGCCGTCCACGGCCATGGCCTCGAAGAGTTCGTGCCCGATGTCGCGCATCGCACCGCTGAGGATCAGCGTGGAGATGGGCAGGCAGAACGCGGCGGTGGGCAGGATGACACCGATCAGGTTGTCGTACAGCCCGGCCTCGCTGATCAGGTAGAACATCGGCACGATCACCGCCTGGGCGGGGATGGCGAGGCCCAGCAGGAACAGCCGGAAGACCCCCGAGGCGACGCGCGACCGGCTGCGGACGACGGCGTACGCGAGCGGCGGCACCAGCACGACGACGATGCCGACCACGGCCACGGTGACGATCAGCGTGTTGACGAAGAACTGTCCGAAGCCCTCGTCGAAGGCGCCCGAGTAGTTCTCGAAGGTGAAGTGCTCCGGCCAGGAGAGCGGGCTGCCCTTGGCGTAGTCGCCCTTGCTCTGCACGGTCGCGGACAGCATGACGTACAGCGGCAGGGCGACGATGATCAGCCATGCGACGGCGGCCACGCCGGCCAGGTAGTTGGGGCGTCGCCTCATGACACACCCTCCATGGTGGAGCGCATCTTGTCGTAGCCGGAGAGGCGCACGACGATCAGCGAGATGATCGTGGCCGCGACGACCAGGAGAAGCGCGATGACGGCGCCCGCACCGAAGTCGAAGCTCTTGAAGGCCTTTTGGTACATGTAGTAGGCACTGATGGTGGTGTCGGTGCCGGGTCCGCCCTGGGTCAGGATGAGGACGGTCTCGAAGGTGGTGAGGCCGCCGACGACCATGAGGATCATCGAGGTGATGATCGAGTTGCGCAGCTGGGGCAGCGTGATGTGGAAGAACTGCCGCACCCGGCCGGCGCCGTCGATCTCGGCGGCCTGGTAGAGCACCTGCGGGATGGCCCGTGCGGCGCCCTGGTAGATCAGGCTGTGCAGCGGGGTGAACTGCCAGGTGCTGACGAAGGCGAGGACACCGATGGCGGTGGTCTGCTTGCCGAACAGGTTGCCGTCGCCGAACAGCCAGGTCGCCTCGGAGGGGATGCCGAAGTTCGGGTCGAGCAGCGCCCGCCACAGCACCGAGACGGCGGTGGAGGACAGCAGCAGCGGCACGAAGTAGACGGCGGAGATCACGGCGCGGTTGCGCTGCGTGCCGGCCGCCCAGACGCCGATCAAAATGCTGAGCGGGGTCTGCAGGACCACGCCGAGCACGGTGAGCAGCAGGGTCAGCCAGATGCTCTTGATCATGACCGGGTCGTCGAAGACCCGGTTCCAGTTGTCGAGGCCGACCCACTCGGGGTCGCCGATGCCGCCCCAGCTCATGAAGGACAGGGCCGCCACGGCGAGCAGCGGGAGGATGGCGAAGAGGACGAAGAAGATCGTGGCGGGGACCGCCCAGGCGAAGCCCGGGCGGCCCACGTCCGCGCTCTGCGCGCCCCGGGCCCGGCCGCTCTTGCGGCCGGAGCTCTTCACGGGGGCGGCTGCGCGTGTCAGCTGTGTCGTCATGGTGTGCTCAGGCGGTCGGCAGGGCCTGCATGGCCTTGATGAATCCGTCGACGTCCAGCGATCCGTTGAAGAACTGCTGCACGGCCTGGTGCATCTGCTCGCTCGCCGACTGCGGGTACGCCTGGTCCCACGAGAGCTGGAAGGACGGGGCCTTCTTCACCAGGTCGAACTGGTAGCGCGCGTACTTCGGGTCGGCCGCGGTGTCGAGGAACTTCTCGGTGTTCGTCGTCGTCGGCAGGTTGCCGATGGCGAGCTGCTGCTTGATGAACTTGTCGGAGTACATCAGCTTGAGGAACTTGGCGACGGCCTCGGGATGCTTGGTCTTCTTCATCACCGAGTAGTAGTTGTTCGTGTTGCCGACGACGTTCGCCGGGTCGCCCTTGCCGCCGTCGATCGTCGGGAAGGAGTTGTAGCCGAGGTCCTTCTCGGCGAACTCCTTGGCGTTCTCCTGCTGCTGGGAGTAGTACCAGGAGCCCATCAGCTCGTAGCCGGCCTTGCCGCGCGCGACCAGCGCGGGCGAACCGCCGTCGGTGTACTTCACCGAGTCGTAGTTGGTGCCGAAGGCGCCGGTGTCGACGAGCTCCTTGAGCTTGTTGAGGGCCTTCTTGCTGTCCTCGCTCGCCCAGGCGTCCTTGTCGCCGCCGACGGCCTTCTCCAGCAGGTCGGGGCCGGCGATGCGGTCGTAGAGGTACTCGAACCACATCAGGGTCGGCCACTGGTCACCGCCGCCGAGGGCGATCGGGGTGACGCCCGACTTCTTCAGCTTCTTGACCGAGTCGATCAGCTCGTCCCAGGTCTTGGGGGCCTTCGTGCCGGCGTCCTTCAGCACCTTGTCGTTGCTGAAGAGCAGCACGGGCTGGGTGCCGCGCATCGGGACGCCGTAGGACTTGCCGTCGACCTGCGCGGCGTTGAAGACGCTCGGCAGGAAGGCCGACTTCAGCTTGGGGTCGTCCTTGATGAAGTCGTCCAGCGGCATCAGCAGGCCGGCCTTGACGAAGGGCTGGATGCTGCCGGCGCCCCAGTTGTAGAAGACGTCGGGGGCCTGCGGGGTGTTGATGATGGTCTGGAGCTTCTGCTGGTACGTCGCACCGGGGATGGTGTCGAGGACCGCCTTGACCTTGGAGGTCTTGTTGAATTCGGCGACGACCGCCTTCTCCACCTTGTTGGTGGCGTCCCCGTAGACCAGTACGTGGATCTTCCCGTCACTGGAACCCGAACCGCCGTCGTCCCCGCACGCGGAGAGTGAAAGCGCCATGCCCAAGGTCACACCGCCGACGAGCATGCGGGAGAACCGAGTACGTGTCCGCATCACCCACCCCTTTTCGAAAGTTTCGATTGAGCTACCGAAATTCGCTGTTGCCGGGACATTAGGCGAGTGTTTCCGCGCGGTCAACGGGGGTGTGCGGCCGCGACCGAACCGTTACCGGCCCCGTTGCCTTATGCTGCTGCCCATGCGCGTGACAGACGAGGACAACACGACCGGCAGGGTGACCCTCGCGGAGGTGGCCACACAGGCCGGTGTGTCCCTTTCGACGGTTTCGAAAGTCCTCAACGGACGGTCGGACGTGTCGGCGGCCACCCGGACCCGTGTCGAGCAACTCCTGGAGAACCACGGGTACCGGCGCCGGGCGGCGACGTCCTCCCACGCGCCGCTCATCGAGCTCGTCTTCCCCGAGCTGGAGAGCGTCTGGGCGATGGAGCTGATCCGCGGCGTGGAGAACGTGGCGAAGCAGCACAAGGCCAGCGTCGTGCTGAGCGAGAGCGGCGACCGGCACGCGCCCGGACGCGAGTGGATCGAGGGCGTGCTGCAGCGCCGCCCGCTCGGCGTGGTGCTGGTCTTCTCCTCGCTGCCCGACAAGGTCAAGCGCCAACTGCGCTCCCGTGCCGTGCCGTTCGTCATCATCGACCCGGCCGGGGACCCCGAGGCCGACGTGCCCTCGGTGGGCTCGGCCAACTGGGCCGGCGGCATGGCCGCCACCCGGCACCTGACCGAACTCGGCCACCGGCGCATCGCCATCATCACCGGCCCCACCGACATGATGTGCTCGCTCGCCCGGCTGGACGGCTTCCGCTCCGCGATGACGATGGCGGGCCTGGAGACCGACGAACGTCTGGTGCGCTACGGCGACTTCCACGTCCAGGGCGGCTTCGAGCAGGCCATGGACCTGCTGACCCTGCCCGACCGCCCCACCGCGATCTTCGCGGGCAGCGACCTCCAGGCGCTGGGCGTCCTGGAGGCGGCGCGCCGGCAGGGCCTGAGCGTGCCGGAGGACCTCTCGGTGGTGGGCTACGACGACGTGCCCCTCGCCCAGTGGTCGAGCCCGCCGCTGACCACCGTGCACCAGCCGCTGCGGCAGATGGCCGAGGAGGCGGCGCGCATGCTCCTCCAGCCCGCCGAGGCCGACCGCCCCGCCCTGCGGATGGAACTGGCGACGCGCCTGGTCGTCCGCCAGAGCAGCGCGACGCCCTCCGCGTAGGGGTACGCGGGGCGCCGTCGGGGGCGCGCGGAACCGCGCGACCGGCCACCGCGCGCCCGCACCCGCCGACGCACGCGCACCCCGGGCGCTCCCGCGCGCCACCACCCCGGCTCCGCCGCGACCCGCGCACCCGTCGGACAGCCACCCCCCGCCCCCCGACGCCTGTCGGCTGCCCCCGCCGCGCGAGCGGTGTCACCGTGTCCCCATGACGCACCCCCACCCCGGCCCCCACCCCCTCGACCCCGAGCTCGCCGCCGCGCTGGCGATGATGCCGCCCGTCGACATCTCCGACCTCGCGGCCGCCCGCGCCGCCCAGAAGGCCGAGACCTTCCTCCGCGTCACCGACACGGACACCACCGGTGTGACGGTGATGGACGTGCAGCAGGCCGGCGTCTCCCTGCGCGTCTACCGCCCGGAGGGCGCCACCCACCCCCTGCCCGCCGTGTTCCGCATCCACGGCGGCGGCTTCGTCCTCGGCAGCCCCGACGTCGACCACGAGGCCAACCTCCGCCTGTGCCGCGAACTGCCGTGCGTGGTCGTCTCCCCCGGCTACCGGCTCGCCCCGGAACACCCCTACCCGACCGGCCTGGAGGACTGCTACGCCGCCCTGTGCTGGACCGGGGAGAACGCGGTCGGACTCGGCATCCGGGCCGACCGCCTCGCCGTGGCCGGCGACAGCGCCGGCGCCTGTCTCGCGACGGCCGTCGCGATGCTGGCCCGGGACCGCGGCGGCCCGGAGCTCCGGCTGCAGTACCTGGACAGCCCGGCGCTCGACGACCGGCTGTCCACCCTCAGCGCCCGCCGCTTCACCGACACCCCGGTCTGGAACCGCCGCAACGCCCGGCTGAGCTGGACCGCCTACCTCGGCGAGGGCGTCCCCGGCTCGGCCGGTGTGCCGGTCACCGCCGCGCCCTCCCGGGCCGGCACCACCGACCTCGCCGGGCTGCCCCCGGCGCACGTGGTCGTCATGGCCTACGACCCGCTGCGCGACGAGGGCGTCGACTACGCCCGCGCGCTGCTGGACGCCGGGGTGGCCGCCGAACTGCACCTGTTCCCGGGCACGTTCCACGGCGCCGCGATGGTGCGGCACGCCGCGGTGGCACAGCGGATGACCGCGGAGGAGCTCACGGTGCTGCGCCGCGCCCTGGCGTGGTGAGCGCTTCACCCTCCTCCGCCCCGGCCAGCCGCCAGGCGTACAGCGCGAGCCGGGCCCGGAACCGGTCGCCGCAGTCGCGCAGCCGCCAGCCGGTGGCGGCCTCGACCCGCTCCAGCCGGGTCGCCACCGAGCTGTGGTGGAGGTGGAGTTCGGCGGCGGCCTGACGCAGCGAGCCGGTGCGGCAGAACGCGGACAGCGCCTCGATCCCCGCCGCGCCGCCCTCGCGTGCGGCGACCGCCGCGAGGAGCGCCACGTCGGGCAGCTCCCGCAGCCGGGCCGCCGGCAGCTCGGCCAGGACCGCGGCGGTGCCCAGTTCCTCGTGGTCCGCGACGGCCTCGGCCGGCACCCCGGGCACCGCGAACCGGAGGGCCACCACGGCCTGCTGCCAGGACTCCGCCGCCCGCAGGGCCCCGACGGCGCCGCCCACCCCGACCCGCGCGGTCCCGCGCAGCACCTCCCGCAGCTCCCCGGCCGGCGAGTCACCGCCGCCCGCGGCGGGCGGGGCGCCGGGCACCCGGGCCCGTTGCAGGAGCACGACCCCGTGCCCGCCGAGCCGGGCGGCGCGCACGGTGCCGGGCGCCCCGCCCCGGGCCAGCAGGGCCGGGGCGAGCGCCTCCGGTTCGCCGGGCGCGGCGACGACGACGGCGCGCAGCGGTGCCAGCGGGGCGAAGCCGAGCAGCCGCAGCGCCCGGGTGCGGTCGGCGACGGTCTCGCGGCCGGAGAGCACCACCTCGAGCAGTCCCGGATCGGCGGCGGGCGAGGGCTGCGCGAGGGTGCGGGCGGCGACGGCCAGCCATTCCAGGACCAGGTCGTCGAAGGGGCCCGGGGGTCCCGGCCGTTCCAGCCAGACCCGGCCCGCCGTGCCGAGGTCGGCGGCGCCCGACATCCGTCCGGGGCGGCCCGCCAGGGCGGTGCCGTCCGGTCCCGCGCGCAGCACGCGGCCGTCGGCCAGTTCCCATCCGGCCGGGCACTCGGCCAGGGCCGCGGTGGACCGCAGCAGGGCCGCCGGGTCGACGCGGTCGGCGGCGAGCAGCGCCTGGAAGTGCGCGATCACCCGTACCGCGGCGGTCGCGTCGGCGTCGAGCGAGGACAGCCGCAGCAGCAAACCCTTCACAGCCGCAAGTTTAGGAAACTTCCCCGAAACGAGCACCCCCTCGGAGGCCGGCCGGACGCTTCCCCCGGAAACATGTCCGAAAGGCGCCCGGCGCACGGACCACCCCGTGCCTCTCGGCCGATTCCGGATTCCCGGCCTCGCGCCGGTCGGCCGTCGTCAGGGGCGGTGAGGCACACCGCAGGACACCTCCGGACAGACCGAAACTTTCGGTTCGCAATCACGCCGGAGCGAGCCCTCTGCCCCACCCCGGAGGCGCTCAGCCCAGCCGGTCGCGGAGGGAGGCCCGCCAGTCCCGGGTGAACGTGGCGAGGTCGGTGTGCAGGACGTCCCGCAGCGCGTCCTCGACCGCGCCCGCCCGCGTGCCGTGGGCGCCCACCGCCCGGTAGAACGCGCGCAGCCGCTCCTCGCCCCACCGTTCGGCGATCATCCGGCAGGCCAGCCAGCCGCCCTCGTAGGCCCGCGCCAGCCGCTCCGCGTTCTGCCCGAACCCGAAGTCCGCGTCGGCGGGCAGCGCGGCCGGCACCCGGCCCGCGGCCACCTCCTCGCGCAGCTCGGGCGCCACCTCCGCCGCCGTGCGGTCGCTGCCGCGGTAGCCGACGAAGTCCGCGTAGCCCTCCGAGAGCCACAGCGGGGTGGCGGCGGTGGTGTGGGCGCGGGTGGCGACGTGGGTGGTCTCGTGGGTGAGCACGACCTGCCGGCCGAAGTCGCCGAGGAGGCCGTAGGCGTCGGGGTTGACGATGACCCGGTCGGCGGGAGCCGCCCCCGCGCCGCCCGCCTCGCCGGTGGTGACGGCCGCGATGCCCCGGTAGTCGCCGTCCGTGGAGCCGAGCAGCCCGGCCATCCCCTTCACCGAGCGGGGCACGTAGACCACGACCCGCCCCGCCCAGCCGGTGCCCCAGGCCCGGGAGACGGCCGGCACGGCCTCGTCGGCGAGCCGGGCGTAGGCCCGCAGCCCCGCCGTCGACTGGCCCACGCCGAGGACCAGGCTGCGCCGGCCCTTCACGGCGCGCACCGGGCCCTGTTCCCAGAGCTGCTGCCCCGACTTCCGCGCGGGCTCGTCGGAGGCCACGTACCAGTGCCGGCCGCGGTGCACCAGGCGCAGCTCCCGCCCGGAGGTGACCGGCGCGCGGTCCTGCCCGCGCACCCGGTAGCGCAGCTCGGCCCCGGCGGTGGCGTGCTCCCCGGTGCGGCGGAAGGAGGTGATGCGGTAGGACCAGGAGGCCAGCGGAACGTTTCTGAGGTTGGCGAACTCGGCGGCGCCGGTGGCGAGCTGCTTGCGGGGGTCGGCGGTCGGCGACTCGGTGCCGAGGAACGCCTCGCGGTCCCGTTCCAGCACGGCCCCGGCCCTGCGGTCCAGCATGCGCTGGGCGTCCCCGCGTCCGGAGTCCCCCACCACCGCGCTCCCGCACCCCGCGAGCGCCCCCATCACGAGGAGGCACCCCAGTACCCGTCCGAACCCAGCCACGGGACGATCGTACGTGCCCCGCACCCACCGGCGGACGAGGGCTTTCCCCGCCGGAAGACGCACCGGAGGGCACTCACGGCACCCGGGGCCCCCTGGACGGCGCCCGGGGCACCATCGGATCGGGGCACCCGGAGCGGGTGCCCCCGTCCTCACGGCCGGGTGACGGCGGAGACCGGCATCATCCCGACGGGGTCGTACCGCACCACGGCCCCCGGGTACGGCGCGTGGATCACCTGCCCGCCCCCCACGTACATCGCCACGTGGCTCGCGTCGGAGCGGTACAGCACGAGGTCTCCGGGCCGCGCCTCGGACAACGGGACCTGCCGCCCCGCGTACCGCTGCTCCTGCGAGGTCCGCGGCAGCCCCACCCCGGCCTGCGCGTACGCCCACTGCATGAGCCCCGAGCAGTCGAACCCGTTGGGGCCGGTGGCTCCCCACACGTACGGCCGGCCGAGCGCGGACCGTGCCGCCGCCACCGCCGCGGCCGCCCGTGCGCCGATCGCGGCCTCGTCGCCGGGAGCGGTGGACGTCCCGGGCAGCGGGGCCGTCGGGCGGCCGGCGGAACGGGACGCCCGCGCGTAGGCGGCCCGCTCCCCGGCGGGCAGGGCGTTCAGCACCTGCCGGGCCCGCGCGAGCTTGCGTTCCACCGCGTGCTTGTGGCGGGCCACCGCCTTGCGGCTCTCCTCCAGTTCGGCGAGCTTGCCCCCGGCCTCGGTGCGCTGCTGGTCCAGTTCCCGCAGCGCCGACCGCAGTTGCCTGAGCCGGGTGGCCTGGCCCTCGCCGACGCGGTCGAGGGCGGCGGCCCGGTCGAGGTAGTTCTCGGGGTCGGAGGAGAGCAGCAGGGCGAGCGAGGGATCGATCCCGCCGGAGCGGTACTGGGCGCCCGCGAGCGAACCGAGGCTCTCCCGCAGGGTGTTGACCCGCTCCTGGGTGCGGGCGATCCGGTCCCGCGCGCGGTGGACCTCACCGCGCAGGGTGTCGGCGCGCTCGTCGGCCTCGTTGTACGCCTCGGTGGCGCGCTCGGCCTCCTGGTACAGCCGGTCCACCTCCGCGCGGCCCTCGCGCGGCGCGGCACCGGCCGGTACGGCGCCCAGTGCCGCGGCCGCGGCGGACAGCACGGCGAGCGTGGCGCCACGCCCCCGGCCGAGTCCGTGTGGTGCAGGACGCTGATGGGACCCCACGACCGGCGCACTCCCTTCCGCTGACGAACCCCCGTCCACGGGGGCACGGCGGCAGACAGTAGCCGGGTCGGTCACCGTCCGGCTACGGGCAGTGACCGGCGGACAGCGGTGCGCCCCGCCGCTGACGCAGGTCACCGGCGGGGCGCGGGGTCAGCGCGGGGTGCGGGAATTCGCCCGTTCGGGCGGCATGAGGGGCGGATGGGGAGGCGGTGGCCGGCGGGCCCGGCACCCGGGATGCGGGTGCCGGTGCGCGTGCCGCCCCGGACACGGAGTCCGGGGTCCTCAGACGCGGACGCCGAACATGAAGGGGCCGCCGATCGTGCTCATCGACTCGTAGCGGACGACCGTGCCGGTCCGGGGCGCGTGCAGGACCTGGCCGTTGCCGGCGTAGAGGCCCACGTGGTGGAGGTCGCTGAAGAAGAACACCAGGTCGCCGACCTGGAGGTCGCTCTGCGAGCCGATGCGGGTGCCGATGTTCGCCTGCGCCTGGGAGGTGCGCGGGATGGAGACGCCGGCCTGGGCGTAGGCCCAGGAGGTCAGGCCCGAGCAGTCGAAGGAGGAGGGGCCGGTGGCGCCGTAGACGTACGGCGAGCCGATCTTGCTCTGGGCGGCGGCGAAGGCGGCGGCCGCGCGCCCGGAGGCGGGGGTGGAGTTGCCGAGGTCGACACGCGACTCGGAGGAGCGGCTGGAGCGCGTCTGCTCGTCCTTGAGCTCCTGCCGCTCCTTGGCCGTCAGGCTGTTGAGCAGCCGCTGCGCCTCGGCGAGCTTGCCCTGGACCTCTTTCTTCTTCTTGCCGAGCTCGGTGCGGGTGTCGGCGAGGTCCTTGAGCTTGTCGGAGGCTTCCTTGCGCTCCTGGGCCAGTTCGCGCTGCTTCTCCTGGATCTTCTTCAGCGCGTCGACCTGCTGGCCGCTGAGCTGGTCCAGGGTGGCGGCCTTGTCCAGGTAGTCGTCCGGGTCGGCGGAGAGGAAGAGCTGCACGGAGGGGTCGATGCTGCCGGTGCGGTACTGGGCGCTGGCCATCGTGCCGATGCCCTCGCGCAGTTCGTTGAGGTCGGCCTGGCCGCGGGCGACCTTGTCCTGCAGGGTGCTGATCTGCTTCTGCAGCTTCTCCTGCTTCTCCTTGGCCCCGTTGTACTTCTCGGTGGCCTGCTCGGCCTGCTCGTAGAGCTTGTCGACCTTCGCCTTGACCTCGCTCTTGCTGGGCTTCTCGCTCGGCGCGGCGTTGGCGGCCTGCGCGCTCAGGGCGACGGCGGCGGCCGCGACGGTGGTGAGCGCGGTCACCCGCGTGCGGCTCGGCTGCTTGGGTCGACGGTGGGACGCCACGGAGGCGAGCTCCTTCTTCCTCCAGCCGCCTACCGACACACCGGTGGGCGGTGCCCCTCCACCGTCACTTCCCATAAGTGATCAACCGAGTGGAGGTTGGGGCTGACCCTAGTGACCCTCTTGTGATCAGTTCAAATCCTCATCAGAAAAAACACGGCTCTCGCGGGCATATTTTGCACACAACACACAACCAGTGACCCAGTGTTGACGCTACGTTGCGTGACGAGGCGGTCAATTGGGGCATGCGGCGCGGATGTTGCGGTTGGCGCGTACGGCCCGCTTCGGGCACGGCCTCCAACGGCCGAGCCCCACGGAAGTACCGGGAAAGGGCCGGCGGAACGGGGGAAAGGGTCAGCCGCGCGAGAAACGCTTCAGGAGCACCGCGGAGGCGACCGGACGGGCTCCGGCCCGTGCCACCCCGTCGGCGACCTCGCGGTCCGTGGAGACGACGATCACGGGCCGTCCCGGGGGCTCCGCGCGCACCAGCCGGCGGATCAACTCGTCCGCGGTCACGCCCGGCTTGGAGAACAGCACCCGCACCCCGCGCGGCGGCGCGAGCAGCACGGGGGCGGCGAGTTCGGCGCCGTCGAAGACGCACGTGGTCTCGGCCCCGGTCTGCGCGGCGAGCTGGGCGAGCTGCCCGAGCAGCCGCAGCCGCTGCTTCTCCAGCGGCATCTGCGGATAGCCGGTCTTGGTGACGTTGTAGCCGTCGACGACGAGGTGCGCCTGCGGCAGCGCGAGCAACTGGTCGACGATGGCCGGATCGTCCTCGGACAGCGCCCGGTTGGCGATGTCCTTCGGGGTCATCCGGCCCGGTTCCACGGCGTCCACGGTCTCGGCGGGCCGCACGGACACCGGCGGCAGCGCCAGCTCCCTGCGCAGCCCCTGCGAGGCCTCCAGGACCGTGTCGAGGAGCAGCCGGATCCGCATGTCCTCGACGCTGCGGCCCTCGCGGGCGGCCTTGCGGCTCGCCTCCAGGGCGGCCTCGGACTCCCCGAGCCGCGCCTTGAGCCGCCGGGACTCGCTCTCGGCGGCGGACAGCCGGACCTGTGCCTCCGCGCGTTCGGCCTCCCGCTCGGCCCGCGCCTTGCGCAGCGCCGCCTCGCCCCGCTTGACGTCGCTGAGGGCGGCCCGCAGCTTGCGGTGCAGCGACTCGGACTCCTTCTTGGCCGTCTCCAGCTCGCCGCGCAGCCGCTCGGTCTCCGTGCGGACCTGGCCGCGGGCGGCGGCCAGCTCGGCGCGCAGCCGCTCCAGCTCGGCACGGCTCTCCTCACCGGCCCGCTCGGCGTCCGCCCGCTGGGCCTCCTCGCCGGCCGCGGTCACGAGCTTGACCCAGCCGGCCGGGCGCAGCACGTAGGCCGCGGCCGCCACGTCCAGCGGATCGGCGGCCGGGGGCGGGGAGCCCGCGTCGAGGGCACCGGTCAGCTCGGGCTGGGCCTCCCTGAGCTTCTCGGCGATGCGCTGGCGGAACAGCGGGTCGGCCTCCACCGCGGCCGCCATCGCGTTCCCCGCGAACTTGGCCCGCCGGGTGGGCGTGAACCGCGCGTACTGCCGGAGCTGGGTGGGCAGCTCGGCCACGGTCAGCCCGCCGAAGCCGTCGGAGACGATCCCCACCACGCGTCTGCGGACGCCGTCGGGCAGCGGACGGTCGAGCACCTCGGCGGCGCCGTCGCCCGGCTCCCCGCCTTGTGTCTGAGCCATCCGTCACCCCTATGCCTGTACGGGAGCCCCGCAGCGGGCTCCCTGCGGCGGGTACCCGCTCCGCTCAGGAGCCGGCGCCCGGCCTGTCCACGAGTTCCACCTGATCCACGGCGTTGCACCACCGGCAGCGCACCGACTCGATGGTCTCACTGACCACCTCCCGCTCCTCCACCTTCGGCGTGCCGGACAGGTCCAGGTGGACGTACTCGACCGTCTTGGACGAGCGGGTCACGTCGAAGCGCGTGAGGTTGCCGCACAGGGTGCAGCGCCACCGGGTCGTGTCGGTCGGCAGGGGAACCGTCATCGTGGCTGCTCTTCCTTCTTCCGGTCTCCGTGATGCCCCAGTTTCCCTGGTGCGTGTGGGTCGTAACCCTACGGCCTGCGCGGGATCCGCCGCCGACGTGTCCACAGCGGCGGGGCACTCCGCACCGGTCCGCCCGGTACGTCATGCTTTTTCACATGATCCGCGACAGGGCCGCGTCGGCCGTACGGGCGCTGCGCCGGCAGCCGGCACCGGTGACGTACGGCCTGATCGCCGTGTGCTTCGTGCTCTTCCTGCTGAGCCCCGCCTCGGGGTTCGACCCGGCGTACGGCACCGGGGACAGGCTGCTGCTGGCCCAGCAGACCTACTTCGCCCGCTGGGGGGTGATCCCCGTCGAACTGTTCGGGGGCTCCGCCCGCGCCGCCCTCTCCCCGGTCACCGCCCTGTTCGTGCACGGCACCTGGGTGCACCTGCTGGGCAACATGCTGTTCCTCCACGTCTTCGGCCCGATGGTCGAGGAACGGCTCGGGCACGTGGAGTTCGCCCTGTTCCACCTGGGCTGCGGCGCCCTGGCGCTGCTCGGCTACGCGGCGGCGCGGGCCGACTCGGCGCAGAGCCTGGTGGGCGCCTCGGGGGCGATCTCCGCCGTCCTCGGGGCGTTCCTGTTCCTGTTCCCCCGGGCGCGGGTGACCAGCATCTTCCCGTTCCTGTTCTTCCTGCCGCTGCGCTTCCCCGCCTGGGTGGTGCTGCCGTTCTGGGCGGTCCTGCAGTGGGTGGCGGCGGGCCGGGAGGGCGAGGGCCCGGGCGTGGCCTACCTGGCGCACGTGGTGGGGTTCGCGCTCGGCCTCGGGTACGCGTGGGTGCGCCACGGCCCGATGGCTACAGTGAGGGGCACAAGCCCGGCCGCCGAGGGAGAGAACCAGCCGTGATCACCGCGATCGTGCTCATCAAGACCAGCGTGGACCGGATCCCCGAGATCGCCGAGTCGATCGCCGCGCTGGAGTCCGTCAGCGAGGTGTTCTCCGTGACGGGGACGTACGACCTGATCGCGATGGTCCGGGTCGGGGCGCACGACGAGCTCGCGGACGTCATCCCGGGCCGCATCAGCAAGATCCCCGGCGTCGAGGGCACCGACACGCACGTCGCCTTCCGTACGTACTCGCAGCACGATCTGGAGGCGGCGTTCTCCATCGGGCTGGAGTCGTAGGGACTCCAGCCCTCCGGGGCGGCGGGGCGGCCGGTCAGACGGCGGGGACGCAGCGGCCGTCCCGCGTGCGGTACTCCCACTTCGCGCCCTCGGACACCAGCTCCCGCACCGCGCGCACGAAGCGGTCGACGTGCTCGTCGGGAGTGCCCGCGCCGAAGCTCACCCGGATCGCGTTGAGGGACTTCTCGCCCGGCGCGGCCTCCGGCGCCCCGCACTCGCCCTGGGACTCCGGGTCGCCGCCGAGCAGCGTGCGCACCAGCGGGTGGGCGCAGAACAGCCCGTCGCGGACGCCGATGCCGTACTCGGCGGAGAGCGCGGCGGCGAAGTGCGAGCTGTTCCAGCCCTCGACGACGAAGGAGAGCACGCCCACGCGGGGGGCGTCCTCACCGAACAGGGAGAGGACGCGCACCTCGGGCACGTCGGCGAGGCCCGCACGGACCCGGTCGATCAGGTGGTTCTCCCGGGTGACCAGGGTGTCCCAGCCGGCCTCGGTGAGCGCCTTGCAGGCGGAGGCGAGGGCGTGCACACCGATCACGTTGGGCGAGCCGGCCTCGTGGCGGGCGGCTCCCTCGTGCCATTCCACGTCGACGCCGCCGTCGGCGCGCCTGGCGACCCTGCGGCTGGCGCCGCCGCCCGCGAGGTAGGGCTCGGCGGCGGTCAGCCAGTCGGCGCGGCCGGCCAGGACGCCCGAGCCGAAGGGGGCGTAGAGCTTGTGCCCGGAGAAGGCGACCCAGTCGACGCCCAGGTCCTGCACGGAGACGGGGTGGTGCGGGGCGAGCTGGGCGGCGTCCAGGACGATGCGGGCACCGTGCGCGTGCGCGGCCGCCGCCAGCCCGCGCACGGGCCACAGCTCTCCGGTGACGTTGGAGGCGCCGGTGACGCAGACCAGGGCCGGGGCATCGGTGTCGCGGGCGGCGAGGGCGCGCTCCAGGGTGTCGACGGCCTCGTAGGGGGTGCGGGGGGCGTCCAGGAAGGTCACGCGCGCCCCGCGCCAGGGCAGCAGCGCGGCGTGGTGCTCGGTCTCGAAGACGAACACCTCGCAGCCGGCGGGCAGCGCGGCGGCCAGCAGGTTGAGGGAGTCGGTCGTGGACCGGGTGAAGACGACCTGGTCCTCGGCCCGACAGTCGAGGAACTCCGCGACGGTCAGGCGGGCGTTCTCGAACAGGTCGGTGGAGAGCTGGGAGAGGTAGCCGGCGCCGCGGTGGACGCTGCCGTAGTAGGGGGCGTACGCGGCGACGTCGTCCCAGACCCGCTGGAGGGCGGGGGCGCTGGCGGCGTAGTCGAGGGCGGCGTAGGTGACCTCGCCGCCGGTCACGAGGGGCACGGTGACGTCGCGGCCGAGGACGGGCAGGGGGGCGGGGACGCCTGCCGGGGCGGCGGCGGGGGAGGTGGCGGCGGGCGTGGCGGTGGTGACGGACATGGGTGAACTCCCGTGGAAGCAGCCGGGATCACCACGCGGGCAGGGGCGGCCGAGGGCCGGCGCCGGCGCGTGGGTGAACGCGGGGGTGAAGGTGAGAGGGGTGTGCGGAGGCGGGGCTCTGCGGCCCTATCGCATTCGCTTGCTCACGGGAGACTCCTCGAGACCAGGACCCCTGGCCCCACACGTGCCACACGTGTGCGAGGGGTCCGCGCTTGCCGCGCGCCTTGTGGGCGCGGCCTGGTCTTCACCCGGGGCACCCCGCCACGGACGGAGGGTTGCCGGACAGTCGGCCGGGGCCTCATGACTGTCACTCATGACCTGGCGACGACGCTACGGGACCGCCGCCCGCCCCCGCAACCCGGTGTCCCACATCCCGGGACACCCGCGCCGCGGGGGCGAAGCCGTACCTACTCGCGGCGCGTGGCCCGTACCCAGCGGTCGAGGACGTCCCGTGCCGCGCCGCTGTCGATGGACTCGGCCGCGCGGTCCATGCCCTCGCGGATCCGGTCCTCCAGCGGGCCCTCCTCGCCGCGCAGCGCCACCAGCGCCGCCGCCGAGTTCAGCAGCACCGCGTCCCGGACCGGCCCCCGCTCCCCGTCGAGCAGCCGCCGGGCGACGTCGGCGTTGTAGGAGGGGTCCCCGCCCCGCAGCGCCTCCACCGGCACCAGCGGGATGCCCACCGACCGCGGGTCGAAGGCCTCCTCGGTCACCGTGCCGTCCCGTACCACCCACACCCGTGACGTGGCCGTGGTCGTCAGCTCGTCGAGTCCGTCGTCGCCGCGGAAGACCAGTGAGGAGTTGCCGCGCTCGGCGAAGACGCCGGCGATGATCGGCGCGATCCGCGCGTCGGCCACGCCGATCGCCTGGGCCCGTACCTTCGCGGGGTTGGTCAGCGGCCCGAGGAAGTTGAACGTCGTGCGGATGCCGAGTTGTCCGCGCGCCGCGGCCACGTGCCGCAGCGCCGGGTGGAACCTGGCCGCGAAGCAGAAGGTGATGCCGGCCTCCTCGGCGACCTCCGCCACCCGTCGCGGGGTGAGGTTGAGGTCGACGCCGAGCTTCTCCAGGACGTCCGAGGCCCCGGAGGCCGAGGAGGCGGCCCGGTTGCCGTGCTTGACGACCTTGGCGCCCGTTCCGGCGACGACGATCGCGGACATCGTGGAGATGTTGACGGTCTTCGCGCCGTCCCCGCCCGTGCCGACGATGTCGACGGTCTCCCCCGGCACGTCGATGACGTGCGCGTGCTCGTACATCGCGCGCACGAACCCGGTGATCTCCTGGACCGTCTCGCCCTTGGCGCGCAGTGCCACCGCGAAGCCGGCGATCTGGGCGTCGGTCGCCTCGCCGCGCATGATGAGGTTCATCGCCCAGGCGGTGTCGTCCGCCGACAGGTCGCGCCCGTCGAGCAGGCCGTTGAGGAGGGCGGGCCAGGAACGGCCCGCCGCGGTGTCGCCTCCAGCGGGGGTCACAGCAGTCATACGCCGCTCCTGGGTCGTTGCTGAGGGAAGTTCCGGCACGTCGGCGGGGCGTGCCCCGGCCGGACTCCACCCTATCCAGCCCCGGGCACGGGGAAGGGCCCCGTCCGATGCTCGGACGGGGCCCTTCCGCGTGGCGTGGCGACAGCGGGTGATCAGTGGTGGCCGTGGCCGCTGGTGATCTCCTTGTACTCCTCGACAGTGGGCTTGGGGACCTGGTTGTGCTCCCCGTAGTACGCCTTGCTGAGCTTGGCGCGCAGCTTCTGCGGAGCCTTGATCTTGCGCTCGACACCGTTCTCGTCGACCGTCGGGCCGAGCTCGAGCGGGCTGTACTGCTCGTGCGCGGTGAGGGTGTGGAGCTGCTCCTGGCTGAGCGGCTCGTGCACCTCGATGAACTCACCGTGCGGCAGGCGCTTGATGATGCCGGACTCGCGCCCGTGCAGCACCTTCTCCTTGTCCCGGCGCTGGAGGCCGAGGCAGATCCGCTTGGTGATGATGAACGCGAGCACCGGGGCGACGAAGAACGCGATCCGCACGAACCAGGTGATGGCGTTGATCGACAGGCTGAAGTGCGTGGCGAACAGGTCGTTGCCGCCGCCGATCAGCAGGACGAAGTACCACGTCATCCAGGCGACACCGAACGCGGTCCGGGTCGGGGCGTTGCGCGGGCGGTCCAGGATGTGGTGCTCGCGCTTGTCGCCGGTGACCCAGGACTCGATGAACGGGTAGACGGCGATGGCCACCAGGACCAGCGGGAAGATCATCAGCGGGATGAACACGCCCAGGACGAGCGTGTGGCCCCAGAAGTTGATCTCCCAGCCGGGCATGACACGGATCAGGCCCTCGGAGAAGCCCATGTACCAGTCGGGCTGGGCGCCTGTGGAGACCTGGTCCGGCCGGTAGGGGCCGATCGCCCAGATCGGGTTGATCTGCGCGATCGCGGCGACGACCGCGATGACACCGAAGACCAGGAAGAAGAAGCCTCCGGCCTTGGCCATGTACACCGGCAGCAGGGGCATGCCGACGACGTTGTTGTTCGTCTTGCCGGGACCCGCGTACTGCGTGTGCTTGTGGTAGAAGACCAGGATCAGGTGCGCCACCATCAGGCCGAGCATGATGCCCGGCAGCAGCAGGATGTGGATCGAGTAGAACCGGGCCACGAAGTCGCCGCCGGGGAACTCGCCGCCGAAGAGGAAGAACGACAGGTACGTGCCGACGATCGGCACGGACAGGATCGCGCCCTCCATGAAGCGGACACCGGTGCCGGAGAGCAGGTCGTCCGGGAGCGAGTAGCCGGTGAAGCCGGTGAACATGCCCAGGACGAACAGCAGGAAGCCGAACAGCCAGTTGACCTCGCGCGGCTTGCGGAAGGCGCCCGTGAAGAACACGCGCATCATGTGCACGAACATGCCGGCGAGGAAGATCAGCGCCGCCCAGTGGTGGATCTGCCGGATCAGCAGACCGCCGCGCACCTCGAAGGAGATGTGCAGGGTGGAGTTGAACGCCTCCGACATCATCTGGCCCTGCAACGGCACGTAACTGCCGTGGTACTGGACCTCGTTCATCGACGGGTGGAAGAACAGCGTCAGATAGACACCGGTCAGGATGATGATGATGAAGCTGTACATGCAGACTTCACCGAGCATGAACGACCAGTGGTCGGGGAAGATCTTCCGCATGTTGGCCTTGGCCAGGGAGTAGATCCCCAGGCGGCCGTCGGCCCAGTCGGCGACCCGCTCACCGGCGGGCGCCTTGCCGCGCCTGCGCGGCTCGTTGCTGGCTGATGCAGTACTCATCCGCGCTCCCAGAATGCAGGACCGACGGGCTCCGCGAAGTCGCCGAGCGCCTCGAGGTAACCGTCCTCGCTCACACCGATGCGCAGCTGCGGCAGGGCGTGACCGGCCGGACCGAAGATGACCCGGGCGCCGTCGGAGAGGTCGAAGGTGGACTGGTGGCACGGGCACAGGACGTGGTGCGTCTGCTGCTCGTACAGCGAGATCGGGCACCCGACGTGGGTGCAGATCTTGGAGTAGGCCACGATGCCCTCGTGGCTCCAGTCGAGCTCCTTCTTGTCCTTGATGTTCTCCGGCTGGAGCCGGACGATCATCAGGGCCGCCTTGGCGATCTCGGTCTGGAACTCCTCGTCGTGCTCCTCGAGCCCCTCGGGCTTGGCGAAGGTCAGCGAACCCACGGCCACGTCCGAGGGACGGATCGGCTCGTTGGTGTTCATGTTGACCAGCAGCTTGCCCTTGGCCCACGCCGTGTGGCGGAGCTTGGTGTGGGGCAGCGGACCGAGGTCGCGCAGCAGCATGACGCCGGACAGCGGCACCAGGGTGAGCGCGCCGAACATGGTGTTGCGGATCAGCTTGCGCCGGCCGAGCGCGGACTCCTTGGCGCCCTGCTTGAAGTCGGCGAGGACCTTCGAGCGGGTCTCCGGGGGAGCCTCGATCGGGTGACGCTCGTCGGCGATCTCCACGTCCGACATCAGCGTGCGGGCCCAGTGGACCGCGCCGGCGCCGATCGCGAACAGCGCCACGCCGAGGGTCAGGCCCAGCGCGAAGTTGAGCGCGCTGGTGTGCCCCACCGGGAAGACGTAGATCGACTTGTCCGGCGAGATGGCCACGTAGGACGCGATGAAGCCGATCGTGGCCAGCATCGAGAGCGTGAACAGCAGGGCCACCGTGCGCTCGGAGTGCTTGGCGGCCTTCTCGTCCACGTCCTGGCGACGGTGCTCGTGCGGCGGCAGACCGGGGTCCGCGAACGGGTTCTCCTCGTCCGCGACGGCCATGGCGCCGGCGGCCCCGTGCTCCTGGTCCCGCCCGGCGGGCAGCTTCTCTTCTGGAATGTCTTGGCTACTCATGACTTCTTGGCCTTTGCGGTCCGAGCGGCGACCCAGACGGCGACCGCGATCAGCGCGCCGAGTCCGAAGATCCAGGCGAACAGGCCCTCACTGACCGGGCCGAGCCCGCCGAGCTCGAGACCGCCGGGGTTGGTCGTTTCGTCGCCGTCGACTGCCTTCAGGTACGCGATGATGTCCTGCTTGTTCTGCGACGTCAGCGTGGTGTCCGGGAAGGACGGCATGTTCTGCGGGCCGGTCTGCATGGCCTCGTAGATGTGCTTGGGGTCGACACCCTCCAGGCTCGGCGCGAACTTGCCGTCCGTCAGCGCTCCGCCCTTGCCGGTGAAGTTGTGGCACTGCGAGCAGTTGGTGCGGAACAGCTCCCCGCCCTTGGCCGCGTCCGCGCCCTCCGGGCTGTACTCGTCCTTGGTCGGCTTGGCCGGACCGGCGCCGAGGGAGGCGATGTACGCGGCGAGCTGGTCGATCTGCGCCTGCGAGTAGATGTTCTTCTTCTTCTCGACCTGCGCCTGCTGCGAGGTGGAGGCCGGCATGCGGCCGGTGCCGACCTGGAAGTCGACCGCCGCGGCGCCCACGCCGACCAGGGAGGGACCGTCGGAGCTGCCCTTACCACCGGTGCCGTGGCAGCTGGCGCAGCCCACCTCGTAGAGCTTCTTGCCCTCCTCGATGGCGAGGGACTGGGCGGTGGAGTCGGCCTGTGCCTTGTCCGCGGGCGCGAACGCGGTGTACAGCCCCCCGGTGGCCGCCAGCGCGAAGAGTAGGACGACGATCGCCGCCAGCGGATGGCGTCGTCGTTCGGAGAGCTTTTTCACGGATTACCCCGGTGTCAGGATCTTCTGCGTCGATGCTTCGGAAGGGTCGGGTGGCCGGTCTCGGCGCTTCGACTACTTGATCAAGTAGATCGTGGCGAAGAGGCCGATCCAGACGACATCGACGAAGTGCCAGTAGTAGGACACGACAATCGCCGCCGTCGCCTGGTCGTGCGTGAACCTCTTCGCCGCGTACGTACGGCCGAGGACGAAGAGGAAGGCGAGGAGACCGCCCGTCACGTGCAGGCCGTGGAAGCCGGTGGTCAGGTAGAACACCGAGCCGTACGGGTCGGAGGAGAGCGAGATGCCGTCCTTCTTCACCAGCTCGGTGTACTCGTAGATCTGACCGCCGATGAAGATCGCGCCCATGATGAAGGTGACGATGAACCAGCCCCGGAGCTTCTTCACGTCCCCGCGCTCGGCCGCGAACACGCCGAGCTGGCAGGTGAGTGAGGAGAGCACCAGGATCGTGGTGTTCGTCGCCGAGAAGGGGACGTTGAGCGCACTCGCCATCTCCTTCCAGTGATCGGGGCCGGTCACCGATCGCAGGGTGAAGTACATCGCGAAGAGGGCCGCGAAGAACATCAGCTCGGAACTCAGCCAGATGATGGTTCCGACGCTGGTGAGGTTCGGCCGATTGACCGACGGGTGTGCGTGCCCGGTATCTACTGTCGTTGCTGTCGCCACGACCGACATTATGTCGGTCGCTTATCCCGCCCTCACCCCGGGGGGTGCCGTTCGGAGTGTCCGCACCCCGTGCGCTGCTCGTATGGCGCATCGCCGGGCCGTTCCGACCGCTGCCGGGGGCGGGTGCGAGGGAGTAGCATCCGGCCCAACGGTCCATGTCCGCGCGACGACGAGGTCTTCCGGAGGAAGCATGCAGCCGACCGCCACCGTGCTGGTCTACAGCGACGACTCCACCACCCGCGAACAGGTGCGGCTCGCGTCCGGCCGGCGGCCCGTCCCGGACGGTCCGGAGGTGGAGTTCCTGGAGTGCGCCACGCCGGAGGCGGTCCTGCGGGAGCTGGACCGCGGCGGGATCGACGTGTGCGTCCTGGACGGCGAGTCCGTGCCGATGGGCGGCATGGGGCTGTGCCGCCAGATCAAGGACGAGGTGTTCCAGAGCCCGCCGGTGCTGGTCCTGATGGGCCGCCCGCAGGACGCGTGGCTGGCGACGTGGAGCCGGGCGGACGCGGCGGTGACGCTGCCGGTCGACCCGGTCGACCTCGCCACGACGCTGGGCACGCTCCTGAAGAGGGTCGCCCTCAGCGCCTGACGGCTCCGCCGGGAGCCCGGCAGCGCGGGGGTACTCGTGCTGCCGCGGGTGCGGGCGCGTCGTGGCTTGTCACGCGGTTCCCCGCGCCCCTTGTCGGCGGGGGGGCGCCCCCCGCTTCTCAGGGGCGCGGGGAACCGCGCGAGCAACCGAGGCCTCACCCCGCAGCCGCCGACGGACCGGAAGCCACCGAGCTCTCGCGCACCCCCGGCGGGCCCGCTACGCGCCCTGCGGGCGCAGGCGGGCCTGGTCGAGGAGGCCGGCGGGTTTCGCCGGCTTCGCCGGGCTCAGGGCGCTGCCCTTCCGCCAGTCCTCCCAGGACAGGTTCCAGTCGCCGTACCCGTTGCCGAACGCCGCCATCGGGTCCCCCTCGGAGTTGACGACGGTCACCACGTCCCCGGGGCGCACCGTCTCGTAGAACCACTCCGCGTTGCTGGTGCTCATGCCCGTGCAGCCGTGGCTGACGTTGGCCGAGCCCTGGGAGTCGACGGACCACGGGGCCGCGTGCACGTACTCGCCGCTCAACGTCAGCTGTGTGGCGTAGTAGACGGGCAGGTCGTAGGACTCGGTGGAGCCCTCGGCGATGCCGATGCTGGTGCTGCGCATACGTACGAAGTACTGCTTTCCGAGCACGACCTTGACGCCGTTGCGGGTCTCGAAGCCGGACTTGCCCGTGGTGACGGGGATCGCGTTGATCTCCTCGTCGTTGCGGTAGACCGTCATCGTGTGCGTGGCGGCGTCCGTCGCCGCGACTATCTTGTCGCCGGTGGTGAGCTTCAGCGGCCTGGCCTCGCCGCCGCGCAGGCGGTCGGCCACCTTCAGGCCCCGCAGGTCGCTGGAGACCTCGACGGTGGCGTGGGCGGGCCAGTACTCCTTGGGGCGGTAGTGGAGCGTGGTGTCGTCCACCCAGTACCAGGAGCCCTCGACCGCGGGCTTGGCGCTCACGTGCAGGGAGCGTTCCACGACGGCCCTGGCGGCCTTGCCCTTGACCGGCTCGCTGAGCGTGGCGGTGACGGGCTGTCCGACGCCGTACGTGCCCGCGTCCGGGCCGAAGGCGACGTTCACCCTCTTGGCCGACCCGGCACCGGTGTCGAACTCGACGACCTTGCGCCCGGGGGCGCCGTCCTCGTCCTCGGTGCTGACCCGGACCGTGTAGTGGGCGCCCGAGGCCAGCGGTGAGGTGCTGCGCCAGCGACTGCCGTCGGCGGTGAGTTCGCCCGGCACACGGCGTCCGGCGGCGTCGGTGACGGTGACGTCGGTGAGGCGTCCGCCGGAGTCCCGTGAGGTGACTTCCAGGGGCTTGTCCGGGTCGGCCTTCTTGCCGTCGCCGACCGGCGCGCTGAGGGCGATCCGGTCCCCCGCGTCGTACGGCCTGGCCGCGAGGGGGTGGCTGCCGCTGCAGGAGGTGAGCCCCGCGGCGACGGCGGCCAGCAGGCTGCAGCCGACGACCGTGCGGCTGCGCGGTGAGGTACTCATGGCCTCAACGTAGGGACGCCCCACGGCGGCGGCACGGTGAGTGGGCCGTACGGGGGACGCGGGGTGGGCCGAACGAAGGAGCCCGGACGCTCCTGACGGAGTGTCCGGGCTCCCGGTGGTGCGAGGGCGTGCTACTGGGTGCGGTTCTCACCGCGGTAGTACTCGAAGACCCAGCCCCACAGGCCGATCAGGATGATCGGGAGGGAGAAGAACAGCAGCCACCAGCCGAAGACGACACCCATGAAGGCGAGGGCGCCACCGAAGGCCAGGGAGAGCGGCTGCCAGCTGTGCGGGCTGAAGAAGCCCAGCTCGCCGGCGTCGTCCGCGACGTCCGCGTCCTTGTTGTCCTGTGCGCCCGCGTCGACCCGCCGGGCCGTGAAGGCCAGGTAGTAGCCGATCATCAGGCTCAGGCCGAAGGCCAGGAACAGCGCCGTCGTACCGGCGGGCTCCTTGGACCACAGGCCGTAGATGATGGCCATGGCGACCAGGAAGGCCGCCAGCCACAGGAACATCTTGCCCTGGACCTTCACTTGCCGGCCTCCTTGCTGCCCGCGAGGGTCTTCTCGCCGTGACCGCTGTTCTCGAGCTGGTCGAGCGCCGCGATCTCCGGGTGGTGCAGGTCGAAGGCCGGGGACTCACTGCGGATCTTCGGCAGCGTGAGGAAGTTGTGCCGGGGCGGCGGGCAGGAGGTCGCCCACTCCAGCGAGCGGCCGTAGCCCCACGGGTCGTCGACCTCGACCGGCTTGCCGTACTTGGCGGTCTTCCACACGTTGTAGAGGAACGGCAGGATCGACAGGCCGAGCAGGAAGGAGAAGATCGTCGACAGCGTGTTCAGCGTGGTGAAGCCGTCGGCCGCGAGATAGTCCGCGTACCGGCGCGGCATGCCCTCGACACCCAGCCAGTGCTGGATGAGGAACGTGCCGTGGAAGCCGATGAACAGCGTCCAGAAGGTGATCTTGCCGAGCCGCTCGTCGAGCATCTTGCCGGTGAACTTCGGCCACCAGAAGTGGAATCCGGAGAACATCGCGAAGACGACGGTGCCGAAGACGACGTAGTGGAAGTGCGCCACCACGAAGTACGAGTCCGAGATGTGGAAGTCCATCGGCGGCGAGGCCAGGATGACACCGGTCAGACCACCGAAGGTGAAGGTGATCAGGAAGCCGGTGGCCCACAGCATCGGTGTCTCGAAGCTGAGTGAGCCCTTCCACATCGTGCCGATCCAGTTGAAGAACTTCACGCCGGTCGGGACGGCGATGAGGAACGTCATGAAGGAGAAGAACGGCAGCAGCACACCGCCGGTGACGTACATGTGGTGCGCCCACACCGTCACCGAGAGGCCGGCGATCGAGATGGTCGCGCCGATCAGGCCCATGTAGCCGAACATCGGCTTGCGGGAGAAGACCGGGATGACCTCGCTGATGATGCCGAAGAACGGCAGGGCGATGATGTACACCTCTGGATGGCCGAAGAACCAGAAGAGGTGTTGCCAGAGCAACGCGCCGCCGTTGGTGGCGTCGAAGACGTGTGCCCCGAATTTTCGGTCCGCCTCCAGGGCGAACAGCGCGGCGGCCAGCACGGGGAAGGCGAGCAGCACCAGAACACCGGTGAGCAGCACGTTCCAGGTGAAGATCGGCATCCGGAACATCGTCATGCCGGGGGCGCGCATGCAGATGATCGTGGTGATGAAGTTGACCGCGCCGAGGATCGTGCCGAAGCCGGAGAAGGCCAGACCCATGATCCACATGTCGGCGCCGACGCCCGGCGAGCGGACCGCGTCCGACAGCGGGGAGTAGGCGAACCAGCCGAAGTCGGCCGCGCCCTGCGGGGTGAGGAAGCCACCGACCGCGATGGTCGAGCCGAACAGGTAGAGCCAGTAGGCGAACATGTTCAGCCGCGGGAACGCCACGTCGGGCGCGCCGATCTGCAGCGGCATGATCCAGTTCGTGAAGCCGGCGAACAGCGGCGTCGCGAACATCAGCAGCATGATCGTGCCGTGCATCGTGAACGCCTGGTTGAACTGCTCGTTCGACATGATCTGCAGGCCGGGACGGGCGAGTTCGGCGCGCATGAAGAGCGCCATGACGCCGCCGATGCAGAAGAACACGAACGACGTGATCAGGTACAGCGAACCGATCGTCTTGTGGTCAGTGGTGGTGAGCCACTTGACGACGACGTTGCCGCGATTCTGGCGCCGGACCGGCAGCTCGTCCTCGTAGTGGGATCCTGCTGCCGCGGCACCCTGGGGTTGATTGAGGATGCTCACAGGTTGTTCGTCTCCCGGTTCTTCTCGTGGCTCGTCTGCGCGATGCCGGCGGGAATGTAACCGGTCTGCCCCTTCTTGGCGAGGTCCTTGAGATGCTGCTGGTAGCGCTCAGGCGAAACGATCTTCACGTTGAACAGCATCCGGGAGTGGTCGACGCCACAGAGCTCGGCGCACTTGCCGCGGTAGGTGCCCTCCTTGTTGGGAGTCACCTGGAACGCGTTGGTGTGGCCGGGGATGACGTCCTGCTTCATCAGGAACGGCAGCACCCAGAAGGAGTGGATGACGTCGCGGGAGGTGAGAACGAAGCGGACGGTCTGGCCCTTGGGCAGCCACAGGGTGGGGCCGGGGTTGCCGTTCTGCGGGTTCTTCGAGGCGGGCGTGCCGATGTCGTAGACACCGCCGGCGTTGGCCGGGAAGGCGTTCTTGAACCGGTCCGGGATGGGCGCCAGGTTCTTGTCGGTCTTCGCGTCACCGGTCGAGCCGTCGACGTTCTCGATGTAGTTGAAGCCCCAGCTCCACTGGAAGCCGACGACGTTGATGGTCACGTCGGGCTTCTTGGAGGTGTCGAGGAGCTTCGACTCGTCCCGGGCGGTGAAGTAGAACAGCACCGAGACGATGATCAGGGGGACCACGGTGTACAGCGCCTCGATGGGCATGTTGTACCGGGTCTGAGGGGGAACCTCGACCTTGGTGCGGCTGCGCCGGTGGAAGAAAGCACTCCACAGGATCAGGCCCCAGACCAGGCAGCCGACCGCGAGCGCGGCCGCCCAGGATCCCTGCCACAGGGAGAGGATCCGCGGAGCCTCTTCCGTGGTCGGGGTGGGCATACCAAGGCGAGGGAAGTCCTTGTATGTGCAACCGGTGGCGGTCACCAGGACCAGGCCCGCAGTCAGTGCCTGCAGCAGCTTCCGCCGCATCGGGCGCCGCGGCGAGCGGTCGGAGCCGTTGGGACTCACGTAGCGCCTTCCCGAGAGTCTCGCCCGCGCTGGTTGGCTGCGGCCTTCTCGCTGGTCGGTCGCCGCCCTGCGTCGGGCAGGGGTTTGATGTTTATGCGGACCAAACCCTAGCCGACGCCCCTTCGGGGGTCGCGGGGAGGGTGGCATACGCGTCACGGGTCACCCCGATGGGGCGGAACCCGGGTGCGCGGCGGGGCGCGGAGGGCGGAACGGCGGCGCGACGGGGGCGGGCTGAGGCCGGGTCCGGGCGGCCGGGCGCCCTCCCGCCGCCGTGTGCGCCTAGCGTGGGGCCATGCCCTACTTCGACGCCGCCTCCGCCGCTCCCCTCCATCCCGTGGCCCGCCAGGCGCTGTTGGCCTCCCTGGACGAGGGCTGGGCCGATCCCGCGCGGCTGTACCGCGAGGGCCGCCGGGCCCGGCTGCTGCTCGACGCGGCGCGGGAGGCGGCCGCGGAGGCGGTGGGGTGCCGGCCGGACGAGCTGGTCTTCACCTCCTCCGGCACCCGGGCGGTGCACTCCGGGATCGCGGGGGCGCTCGGCGGTCGGCGGCGCCTCGGACGCCACCTGATCGTGTCAGCGGTCGAACACTCTTCGGTACTGCACGCGGCCGAGTCGCACGAGGCGGCGGGCGGGACGGTCACCCGGGTCGGGGTGGACCGCACGGGTGCGGTGGACCCGGGGGCGTACGCCGCCGCGCTGCGTCCGGACACCGCGCTGGCCTGTCTGCAGTCCGCCAACCACGAGGTGGGCACGGAACAGCCGGTGGGCGAGGTCGCGGCGGCCTGCCGGGCGGCCGGGGTGCCGCTGCTGGTGGACGCGGCGCAGTCGCTGGGGTGGGGGCCGGTGGCCGGGGACTGGTCGCTGCTCACCGCCAGTGCGCACAAGTGGGGCGGGCCTGCCGGGGTCGGGCTGCTGGCGGTGCGCAAGGGGACGCGGTTCGCGCCGGCCGGGCCGGGGGACGAACGGGAGTCGGGGCGGGCGCCCGGCTTCGAGAACCTGCCCGCGATCGTGGCGGCGGCGGCCTCGCTGCGGGCGGTGCGCGCCGAGGCGGCCCGGGAGGCGGAACGGCTGCGGGAGTTGACGGCGCGGATCCGGGCCGGGGTGCCGGAGCTGGTGCCGGACGTGGAGGTCGTCGGCGATCCCGAGCGGCGGCTGCCCGGCATCGTCACCTTCTCCTGTCTCTATGTCGACGGGGAGACCCTGCTGCACGAGCTGGACCGGGCGGGCTACTCGGTCTCCTCCGGCTCCTCCTGCACGAGCAGCACGCTGACGCCGAGCCATGTGCTGGTGGCGATGGGAGTGCTGAGCGAGGGCAATGTGCGGGTGTCGCTGCCGGCGGGCCCGGCGGGCGAGGCGGGCGGGGTCTCGGCCGAGGACGTGGACGGCTTCCTTGCCGTGCTGCCGGAGGTGGTACGGGGCGTCCGGGAGAAGCTCGGGGTGCCGGTGGCCTCCGGGCCGGCCGCGGCCGAGGAACCGGAGGCCGGGACCGTGGTGGTCGACGCGCTGGGGAAGCGCTGCCCGATCCCGGTGATCGAGCTGGCGAAGGTGTGGGAGCGGGTGCCCGTGGGCGCGGTGGTGCGGGTGCTCTCGGACGACGAGGCGGCCCGGCTGGACATCCCGGCGTGGTGCGAGATGCGGGGGCAGCGCTACGAGGGCGAGGAGGCGGTGGAGGGGGGCGCCGGGGTCGCGTACCTGGTCCGGCGCGTCTCGTGAGGGAGGGCGGAGTCCTTCCGTGAGGGGCGGCGGACTCCCCCGCCGCCCCCGGCGTGCCCCTTTCCCCGGAGGTCAGCGCAGGTGCGCCTTGACCTCCAGGCCGGCCTCCTCGCCGTAGGCCTTGGTGAAGCGGTCCATGAAGTGGGCCCGGCTCAGCCGGTACTCCTGCGTGCCGACCGTCTCGATGACGAGCGTGGCGAGCATGCAGCCGACCTGGGCCGCGCGCTCCAGGGAGACGCCCCACGCCAGCCCGGACAGGAAGCCCGCCCGGAAGGCGTCGCCGACGCCGGTCGGGTCGGCCTTGCGCTCCTCCTCGGGGCAGCCCACCTCGATCGGCTCGGCCCCGACCCGCTCCACCCGCACGCCCCGCGCGCCGAGCGTGGTCACCCGGTGCCCGACCCGCTCCAGGATCTCCGCGTCCGTCCAGCCGGTCTTGGACTCGATCAGGCCCTTCTCGTACTCGTTGGAGAAGAGGTAGGTCGCCCCGTCCAGCAGTATCCGGATCTCGTCGCCGTTCATCCGGGCGATCTGCTGCGAGAAGTCGGCGGCGAAGGGGATGCCGCGCGAACGGCATTCCTCGGTGTGCCGGAGCATGCCCTCCGGGTCGTCCGCGCCGATCAGCACGAGGTCGAGGCCGCCCACCCGGTCGGCGACCGTCTTCAGCTCGATCAGCCGGGCCTCGCTCATCGCGCCGGTGTAGAAGGAGCCGATCTGGTTGTGGTCGGCGTCGGTGGTGCACACGAAGCGCGCGGTGTGCAGGGTCTCGGAGATCCGGACCGAGTCCGTGTCGACGCCGTGCCGGTCCAGCCACGCCCGGTACTCGTCGAAGTCCGCGCCGGCCGCGCCGACCAGCACGGGACGGGTGCCGAGCTGGCCCATGCCGAACGCGATGTTCGCCCCGACACCGCCCCGGCGCACGTCGAGGTTGTCGACCAGGAAGGACAGGGAGACCGTGTGCAGCTGGTCCGCGACGAGCTGATCGGTGAAGCGGCCGGGGAAGGTCATCAGATGGTCGGTGGCGATGGAGCCGGTGACTGCGATACGCACGGCGAGGGCACGCTCCTCGAAGGAGAAGGAGGGGGATTGACAGTTCACGCTACCCGGTCGGCACCCGCCACTGAAGCAGCCGAAACTACCCGATAGTAGGTCTTTCTTCGCAGGGGTGCCCGTGCCTACGGTGCGAGCATGACGAACCTCGAGTTCCACGGCAGCGCCCCGGCCGCCGGCCCGGTCGACCTGGAGGGCGACCTGGTGTCGCTGCCCGGCGACGGCGCCCGGATGGCCCCGCGCTGGACGTCCGCCCCCGCCGGGCGGGCTCCCCTTCCGGTCTCCCCCTCCCGCATCCACGGGGTGCGGGTGCCGGCGGGCTCCGCCCGGCTGCTGGAGGCGATGTCCGACTACGGCGACTGAGCGGCACCCGTCACCCGTCACCCGTCACCCGGGGGGAACCGTGCGCTCCCCCGCTGCGTCCCATCGCCGTCCCCCGTGCGGGGGAGGCGAGCTACGACTCGCGGACAGCAGCGGAGCGGAAGGAGCGATGCGGTGACCACCGAGCCCCCCACCGACGACGACCCGAACGGCCCCCGGGACACGACGGGCACGCCCGCCTCCCCCCGCGCCGCGGACTCCGGGAGCGCTCCGGGAGCGGCGGGCCCGCCGGGCAGCGCGGACGCCGCCGAGGGCTCCGCCGCCGAAGGCGGCCCGTCCGGCCCGTCCGGCGGGCGCGCACCGGACGCGGCCGCGGGGCGGCGCCCGACGGACGCCTCCGAGGGGCGGGGCGCGCACGATGCCTCCGGCGATCCGGGGCCGGCCGACCGCTCCGGAGCCGCGGCAGACGGCTCACCCGGAGGCGGGAGGGTCGGCGGGCCGGGCGCACCCCGTGCGGGAACGGACGGACCCGGCGGCCCCGATGCGCACCGTCCCCGCCGGGCGCGGGGCGTCGTCGGCGGTGTCGTGGCCGCGGTCGTGCTGGTCGCGGGCGGCGGGGCCTACCTTGCCGCGACCGCGTCCGGCGGCGACGGCGGCGCCTCCCCCGGTGACGGCGGCGGTTCGGCTCCGCCCGCGCTCGCACTCGACGGGTACGGCGCCGCGGGGCGGGCCGGCATCGCGGTCGGGGAGCCGAATCCGTACGGGGCGGTCTACCGGGCGAGCGGTGAGCTGCCCGAGGGGCCGGACACGGCGCCGGTGTACTGGGCGAAGGGCCGGGTGTCCGAGGAGGACGTGGCCCGGCTGGCGAAGGCGCTGGACCTGACCGGCGCCCCGCGCCCGGTCGCCGGCCACTGGCAGGTGGGCAACGGCAAGGGCGGGGCCGAGCCCCTGCTGCGGGTGGACCGTGAGGCGCCCGGTACCTGGACGTTCAGCGCGCTGAAGCCCGGGGGCGACGACTGCGCGCGGGGCCGCCCGTGCAAGCCCGGCGGCGCCGGGTCCTTCGACCCGGCCGCGACCGACCCGGTCGGCGAGGCCGCGGCGAGGAAGGCGGCCGCCCCGGTGCTCGAGGCCCTCGGCCAGGGCGACGCGAAGCTGGACGCGCACCAGGTCCTGGGAGGAGCGCGGGTCGTCAACGCCGAACCCCGGGTGGGCGGGCTGCCCACCTCCGGGTGGACGACGGGGTTGCAGATCGGCGCCGGGGGCGAGGTTCTCGGCGGCAGCGGCAGGCTGACCCCGCCCGTCGAGGGGACCGAGTACCCCGTGATCGGGGCCGGGAAGGCGCTGGACCTGATGAACGGCGCACCGGCGTGGTCCGGCCGCAAGGGCATCGGCGGCTGCGCGAGCCCCGTTCCGCTGAAGGACCGGGACGAGAAGCCGTGCTCCGCCCCGGGCACGGCGGGCGCGCGGCCGACCGTACGGGTGGAGCGCGCGGAGTTCGGCCTGGCGGCGCGCACCTCGGCGGGCCGTCCGGTGCTGGTGCCGTCCTGGTTGTTCCAGGTGCGGCCGGCGGGCGAGGAGGAGACGTCCACCGTCGCCCACCCCGCGATCGACCCCGCGCACCTGACCGGCCCCGAGGCCCCCGGCTCCCCCACCCCCTCGGCCTCCTCCTCCCCCGCGCGCGAGGCCCGTGTCACCGGCCACCGCGCCCGGGGCACGGATCTCACCGTCGTCTACGAGGGCGGGGTGTGCACCGACTACGCGGCGAGCGCGCGTGAGGACGCGAAGAAGGTGACGGTGACCGTCCGCGGGACGACGGCGCATCCGGAGCGCCCGTGCCTCGCGGTCGCCCGGGTGTACCGCGCCACCGTGCACCTGGACGCGCCGCTCGGCGACCGCGCGGTGGTGGACTCGCGCGGCGAGGCCGTGCCGCGGGCCACCGCTCCCCTGCCGGCGGGGAGTCCCTCCCGCTGACGCACCCCCGCACACGACGACGGCGCCCCCCTCGAGAAAGGGGGGCGCCGTCGTCGTCAGCGTCGGTCAGCTGAAGGAGTCGCCGCAGGCGCAGGAGCCCGTCGCGTTCGGGTTGTCGATCGTGAAGCCCTGCTTCTCGATCGTGTCCACGAAGTCGACGGTGGCCCCGCCCAGGTACGGCGCGCTCATGCGGTCGGTGACGACCGCGACCCCGCCGAAGTCCTTCTTCACGTCGCCGTCGAGCGAGCGCTCGTCGAAGAAGAGCTGGTAGCGCAGGCCGGAGCAGCCGCCGGGCTGGACGGCCACGCGCAGCGCGAGGTCGTCACGGCCTTCCTGGTCGAGCAGGGCCTTGACCTTGGACGCGGCGGCGTCCGTCAGGATGATGCCGTCGGTGACGGTGGTGGTCTCGTCCGATACGGACATCTACATCTCTCCCGGGTTGTACGGAGACTGCTTGCCGACGAGTGCAACCCGCGGGGCCGTGGATTCATTCCGGGCCGGGCGTGTGCTTCTCGTTTCGTCCCGCTTCCTTCTTCCCCTTCATGCTCGCACACACGTCGCCGGTGGGGACAGGCGCCGCATTCCCGCTTCCGGGCGACCGGGATTCACGTCACATGGACGCGAGGGCCGTCGTCAAACTGACGCGAAGCGGATATGATAATAGCGTCAATCCGACGAGAAGTCGGTTTCGCTCATCCCGTTCGCCCCGCATGCCCCGTCGGTCCGGTGCCCCGGCCGGCGAGCCGCAGAACAGAAAGGGTGCGTGTCGTGACCACCGCCCAGACCACCGAGCTCGACGTACAGCCCTCACCCCTCGCGCTGCTGCTGCTCGGCCGGGAGGCCGACCCGAGGAGCGAGCGCGGTGTGGAGTGCCCCGGCGACCTGCCCTCGCCGTCCGACCCGGACCTGGTCGAGCGCGCCCGTGCGGCCAAGGAGAAGCTCGGGGACAAGGTCTTCGTGCTCGGCCACCACTACCAGCGCGACGAGGTCATCCAGTTCGCGGACGTCACCGGCGACTCCTTCAAGCTGGCCCGGGACGCCGCCGCCCGCCCGGAGGCGGAGTACATCGTCTTCTGCGGCGTGCACTTCATGGCCGAGTCCGCCGACATCCTGACCTCCGCCGAGCAGAAGGTCGTCCTGCCCGACCTGGCCGCCGGCTGCTCCATGGCCGACATGGCGACGGCCGAGCAGGTCGCCGAGTGCTGGGACGTGCTGACCGAGGCGGGCATCGCCGAGCAGGTGGTGCCGGTCTCGTACATGAACTCCTCCGCCGACATCAAGGCGTTCACCGGCAAGCACGGCGGCACCATCTGCACCTCCTCCAACGCCCGCCGCGCCCTGGAGTGGGCCTTCGGCCAGGGGGACCCGGCCTCGACGAAGGTGCTCTTCCTGCCCGACCAGCACCTCGGGCGCAACACCGCCGTGCGCGACATGGGGATGTCCCTGGAGGACTGCGTCGTCTACAACCCGCACAAGCCGAACGGCGGGCTGACGACGGAGGAGCTGCGGGCCGCCAAGATGATCCTGTGGCGCGGGCACTGCTCGGTGCACGGCCGCTTCAGCCTGGAGTCGGTGAACGACGTGCGGGCCCGGATCCCCGGCGTCAACGTGCTGGTGCACCCCGAGTGCCGGCACGAGGTCGTCGCCGCGGCCGATCACGTGGGCTCGACGGAGTACATCATCAAGGCTCTGGAGGAGGCCCCGGCCGGCTCCAAGTGGGCGATCGGCACGGAGCTGAACCTGGTCCGGCGGCTGGCGAACCGTTTCGCCCCGGAGGGCAAGGAGATCGTCTTCCTCGACCGCACGGTCTGCTTCTGCTCCACGATGAACCGGATCGACCTGCCCCACCTGGTGTGGACCCTGGAGTCGCTGGCGGAGGGCACGCTGGTGAACCGCATCGAGGTGGACGCGGAGACCGAGGCCTTCGCCAAGCTGGCCCTGGAGCGGATGCTGGCCCTCCCGTAGGCCCTCGCCCCGCCTCGCGCTTCCCGCCGGCCCGTTCCGCCCGCCCCGCCGTTCGCGGGGCGGGCGGGGCGGGCCGGACGCGTCCGGCGGCAGCGGGCCGGTCCGTCCCGGGCGGGCTCAGTCCGTCCGGGGGCGGACCAGGCCGGACTCGTAGGCGATGAAGACCAGTTGGGCCCGGTCCCGGGCGCCGAGCTTGCTCATGGCCCGGTTGACGTGCGTCTTCACCGTCAGCGGACTCACCTCGAGACGCTCGGCGATCTCGTCGTTGGAGTGGCCGCCCGCGACCTGCACCAGCACCTCGCGCTCGCGGCCGGTGAGCGCGGCCAGCCGTTCCGCGTGCACCCGGTCGCGGCCGTCCTCGTCCGCGTCGCCCTGTGCCAGGAACCGGGCGATCAGGCCCTTCGTGGCGGCCGGCGAGAGCAGGGCCTCGCCGCCGGCGGCGACCCGGATCGCGTTCAGCAGCTCCTCCGGCTCCGAGCCCTTGCCCAGGAACCCGGAGGCACCGGCCCGCAGGGACTGCACCACGTACTCGTCGACCTCGAAGGTCGTCAGCATGACCACCCGGACCTGGGCGAGTGCGGGGTCCGCGCTGATCAGGCGGGTGGCGGCGAGGCCGTCGGTGCCGGGCATGCGGATGTCCATGAGGACGACGTCGGCCGCGCGCTCACCGGCCAGGCGCACCGCCTCCGCGCCCTCCGAGGCCTCCCCGACGACCTCCATGTCCGGCTCGGAGTCCACGAGCACGCGGAACGCGCTCCGCAGCAGCGCCTGGTCGTCGGCGAGCAGCACGCGGATCGTCATGGGCTGTCCTTCGTGGTGGCGGCGGCACGGCGGTCGAGCGGCAGGATCGCATGGACGCGGAAGCCGCCCCCGTACCGGGGTCCCGCGGTGAGGCTCCCGGCGAGCGCGGTGACCCGCTCGCGCATGCCGAGCAGACCGTGCCCGCCCCTGTCCCCGGGGTGGCCGTCCTCGCTCTCGCCTCCGTCCCCGGGCCGGCCGTGATCGCCGTCGCCCCCGTCCTCGGAGCCGTGGGCCCCGCCGGCCCCGCCGTCGAGGACGGTGATCTCCACGCGCCCGTCCACACGCACCACGCTGACCTCGGCCTTGGCCCCCTCGCCCGCGTGCTTCTGCACGTTGGTGAGGGCCTCCTGGATGACGCGGTAGGCGGCGAGGTCGACGGCGGCGGGCAGGATCGTGCCGTGGTCGGCGCGGGCCACCTCCACGGGCAGGCCCGCGTGCCGGAAGGTGTCGGCGAGTTCGTCGAGCCGGGCCAGTCCGGGGGCGGGCTCGGTGGGGGCCTCCGGGTCGCCGGACTGGCGCAGCAGGCCGACGGTGGCGCGCAGTTCGTTCAGCGCGGAGCGGCTGGCCTCCCGTACGTGGGAGAGGGCCTCCTTGGCCTGGTCGGGCCGCCGGTCCATGACGTGCGCGGCGACTCCGGCCTGGACGTTGACCAGGGCGATGTGGTGGGCGACGACGTCGTGCAGGTCCCTTGCGATGCGCAGCCGCTCCTCGGCGACCCGGCGCCGGGCCTCCTCCTCGCGGGTGCGTTCGGCGCGTTCGGCGCGCTCCTGTATGGCGTGCACGAAGCCGCGATGGCTGCGGACGGCGTCCCCGGCCGCCGCGGCCATGCCCGTCCAGGCGAACAGGCCGAGGTTCTCCTGGGTGTACCAGGGCAGCGGCCCGCTGAGCATCGCGGTGCCGGTCAGCACGGTCATCGTGAGCACGCCGACCCGCCAGGTGGTGGGGCGGTCGGTGGCGACGGCGACGGTGAACAGCGCGATGACGGCGGCCATCGAGACGGGGGCGCGGGGGTCGCCGGTGATCAGCTCGACGAGGGCGAGGGCGGTGGTGACGCCCAGCACGGGCAGCGGGGCGAGCCGGCGCAGCACCAGGGCGGCGGCGGCCGGGAGCATCAGGGCGAGGCTGAGGGTGGAGGGGCCGCGCAGCACCCAGCTCACGCCGTGCGCGCCGTGCGGATCCACGAAGGAACCGGCGATCATGCAGACGAAGACGCCGACGGCGAGCCCCGCGTCGAGCGTCAGCGGGTGCCTCGCCAGCCAGCACCGTATCTGCGACAGGTTGTCCACGGCCGGATTGCCCACGGCTCAAAGGTACGGGGCGCCGCGACGGGGGCGCCCCGGCGGGGGCGCCCCACTTCGTCTCCGGAGATGCCGCGGCCCGCCGTCCCGAGGCGTGTGGCGCAACACGCCCGGGGCCTCTCGTTCGGATCCTCCCGGTGTCGCGGGGTGGCCGAAGACGCACCGCGCCCCCCAGCCGGCCCGATCCGAACGAAGGACCCTAGCCCGGCAGCAGCCCGTCCTCCGCCAGCATCTCCCGGACCTCGTCCAGCGTCGCCTCGGGCGAGGGCAGGATCAGGTCGGACGGCTCCAGCGAGTCGGCAGGCAGCGGCTCGCCGAGCGCGCGCACGGCGTCGAGCAGGGCCGTCAGCGTGCGCCGGAAGCCCGCCTCGTCGCCGCCCTCCAGCTCCGCCGTCAGTTCCTCGTCCAGCTTGTTGAGCTCGGTGAGCCGGGAGTCGTCCAGCCTCACCTGGCCCTCCCCCATGATCCGTACGATCATGTCGCCCTCCTCAGGCGCGCGTGGGACCCGGTCGGGCCGCACCGGCCCGTGACCGCATTCTGGGCGATGCCCGCTCTCACTGCTTGTCGAAGCGCGGGGTGTCCTGCGGCTGTGCCTGGGACTGCGACTGGGCCTGGTCCTGTCCCTCGCCGCCCTCGATCGCCTGCCGCTGCTCGGCGGGGCCGGCCAGCTCCGCCTTCATGCGCTGCAGTTCCAGCTCCACGTCCGTGCCGCCGGACAGGCGGTCCAGCTCGGCCTGGATGTCGTCCTTGGCCATGCCGGAGGGGTCGTCCAGGGCACCGGAGGCGAGGAGTTCGTCGATGGCGCCGGCGCGGGCCTGCATCTGCTGCGTCTTGTCCTCGGCGCGCTGGATGGCCAGGCCGACGTCACCCATCTCCTCGGAGATGCCGGAGAAGGCCTCGCCGATCCGGGTCTGCGCCTGGGCGGCGGTGTACGTGGCCTTGATGGTCTCCTTCTTCGTGCGGAAGGCGTCCACCTTGGCCTGGAGGCGCTGGGCCGCGAGGGTGAGCTTCTCCTCCTCGCCCTGGAGGGTCTGGTGCTGCGTCTCCAGGTCCGTGACCTGCTGCTGGAGCGCGGCGCGGCGGGAGAGCGCCTCGCGGGCGAGGTCCTCCCGGCCGAGCGCGAGCGCCTTGCGGCCCTGGTCCTCCAGCTTCCCGGACTGCGACTGGAGCTGGTTGAGCTGGAGCTCCAGGCGCTTGCGCGAGGTCGCCACGTCGGCGACGCCGCGGCGCACCTTCTGCAGCAGCTCCAACTGCTTCTGATACGAGTAATCGAGGGTTTCGCGCGGGTCCTCGGCCCGGTCAAGGGCCTTGTTCGCCTTCGCGCGGAAGATCATCCCCATACGCTTCATGACACCGCTCATGGGCTTCGCGCGCCCCCTTCTGACGGACTCCGGCTCCTGCGACTGCGACAGAACCCACAGTACGGGCCCTGCCTCCATTACCGCACTGTTCGGGGACCGATGCGCTCATCCCCAAGGACGACTGCGGGCCATCCCGCTCCCGCCCAGGGAGTAGGTGCCTCCCCGAAGCGGCGGGAATTCACTGACGGGTCCCGCCGGAGCACCCGCGGCGCAACCATCAGAAACCCCCGCATCCCTCCCCCTGTAGACGAATGGTGTTGCGGGATCGTTCCCCATGCGACTGCCGTCCATGCCGATGCACCCCGTACCCTTGGGCTTTGTGTTCCGTAGCCGTGCCAAGGACGAGAAGGTCGCCGTCGCCGACAAGGTGAACGCGACCGGCTCCAAGCAGCCCCGTGACCCGCAGGCCCCGAAGGGCCGGCCGACCCCCAAGCGCAGCGAGGCGCAGTCGCAGCGCCGCAGCGTCGCCAACACGTCGCTGACGCGCAAGGACGCCGCCCGGCGGCAGCGCGACGAGCGCCGTGCCGCGATGGAGCGCCAGCGCCAGGCGCTGGCCAGCGGCGACGAGCGGTACCTGCCCGCGCGCGACAAGGGACCGGTGCGCAAGTTCGCCCGGGACTTCATCGACTCGCGGTTCAGCGTCGCCGAGTTCTTCCTGCCGATGGCCGTCGTCATCCTGGCGCTCAGCCTGGTGCGGGTGGGCTCGCTGCAGAACATCGCGCTGCTGCTGTGGCTCGTCGTGATCGTGCTGATCGTGCTCGACTCGATCGTCTCCGGGTTCCGCCTGCGCAAGGGGCTCGCCGCCCGCTTCCCGGACGAGAACCGGCGGGGCGCCGTGGCCTACGCGCTGATGCGTTCGCTGCAGATGCGGCGGCTGCGGCTGCCCAAGGCGCAGGTCAAGCGCGGAGAGCGGCCCTGAGTACGGAGGAGTTCTCGGGGGGTGCGGCCGACGCCTGGCTGGACAAGCTGGGCGCGCTGCGTGACGTGGTCCGCCAGGAGCTGGTGACCCGGCAGCTCGACGAACAGATAGCCGGCCGGTTCCCGGTCGGGCAGCGGCTGCGGGTCCTGGACGTCGGCATGGGTCAGGGCACGCAGGCGCTGCGGCTGCTGCGGGCCGGGCACCGGGTGACCGGGCTCGAGCGTGACGCGCGGATGCTCTCGGCGGCGCACGAGGCGCTGGCCGCCGAGCCGGAGGGCGTCCGCGAGCGGATGCGGATCATCGAGGGCGACGGCCGCGACACCGGGGTGCACTTCCTGCCGGGCAGCTTCGACGTGGTGCTGTGCCACGGGGTGCTGATGTACGTGGAGGAGCCGGATCCGCTGGTGGCGGGGCTGGCCCGGATGCTGGCCCCCGGCGGTCTGCTGTCCCTGCTGGTGCGCAACGGCGACGCGCTCGCGATGCGGCCGGGCCTGTCCGGCGACTGGCGGTCGGCACTGGCCGCCTTCGACACGACGGCTTACACCAACCGCCTCGGTCTGGAGGTGCGCGCCGACCGCCTGGAGGCCCTGACGGCGACGCTCGCCGGGATCGGGGCGCCCTTGTACGCCTGGTACGGCGTGCGGGTTTTCACGGACACCGTGCCGGACGGCACACCGCCCCCGGCGGCCGAGGACGAGCTGTCCGCGCTGCTGGCGGCGGAGGAGCGGGCGGGGCGCACGGACCCCTACCGGCGGGTGGCGGCGCTGCTGCACCTGTGCGGCGTGCGCGGCTGAGCGTGCGCCTGGGCGGCGTGCGCGGCTGAGCGAGGGCGTCGCCTGCTGGGGCGGACGGCCCGGAGCGGGCCCGTTCGGGCGTCCACCGCGGGACGGCACGGGCGGCGGCCCCCAGACTCGGTCCCATGCACGCTTCCCGCAGCCGCGCGCTCGCGGCCGTCACCCTGGTTTCCGCCGTCCTCGGTTCCGCCGTCCTCCTGGGCGGCTGCTCCGGGAACGGCGGCTCGGGCGGGGCGCCCCGTGCCACCGCCTCCCCGGCCGCGCGGCCCATGGCGGCGAACGACCTGCAGAGCGACTACCAGAAGGTCATCAAGGACGTCCTGCCCTCGGTGGTGCAGATCCGGGCGAGCCAGGACCTGGGCTCCGGGGTCGTGTACGACGACAAGGGGCACATCGTCACCAACGCGCACGTGGTCGGCGACGAGAAGACGTTCACCGTGACGACCGCCAACAGCGAGGGCACGTACACCGCGCGGCTCGTGTACGCCTACCCCGAGCAGGACCTCGCCGTCATCAAGCTGGACGAGCTGCCGCAGGGGCTGCGGCCGGCCCGTCTCGGGGACTCCTCGAAGGTCGCCGTCGGGCAGATCGTGCTGGCGATGGGCTCCCCGCTCGGCCTCTCCTCGAGCGTGACCCAGGGCATCGTGTCCGCGACCGGCCGCACCGTCAGCGAGGGCCGCTCGGACGGCGGCACGGGCGCGACCCTGCCGAACATGCTGCAGACCTCGGCGGCGATCAACCCCGGCAACAGCGGGGGCGCGCTCGTCGACCTCGACGGGCGGGTGATCGGCATCCCCACGCTCGCCGCGACCGACCCCGCCCTGGGCGGCAGCGCGGCGCCCGGCATCGGGTTCGCGATCCCCTCGTCCATGGTGAGGACCGTCGCCGGCCAGATCGTGAAGAACGGCAAGGTGACCGACTCCGGCCGGGCGGCGCTCGGCATCACGGCCAGGACCGTGGTCGGCGAGGACTACCGGCCGGCCGGGGTCGCGGTCGTGGACGTCACCGAGGGCGGACCGGCCGACCGGGCGGGGCTCAGGCCCGGCGACGTCATCACCGCCCTGGGCGGCACCCGGGTCACCACCCTCACCTCGCTCGCCGAGGCCCTGGCCGGCAAGGAGCCCGGCGACCGCACCGAGGTGACGTACACCAGGGACGGCGACCGCAGGACGGCCCGGGTGACTTTGGGCGAGCAGTGACGCCGCCGGGGCGGCGGCGCCACCGTCCGGCGCCGGTGCCCCCTACTCCGCGGAGTCCTGCGGCTCCTCCGGGGAGTCCCCGGGCTCCTCGGCCGGCTGCGCCTCCTCGGCGTGCAGGCTCATCGGCCCGTAGATCTGTGTGCCGTCCTCGAAGAGCCGCACCTGGTCGGCGCCGCCCTCGCGCAGCTCCTTGAAGTACTCCCCGATCCAGGACTCGGCATCCCCCTGCGTGGTGAACTCCTCCGGCACGACAGCGGGCTCGACCTCCGCCCCGTCGGCCTTCTCGAACCGCCACGTCCATGCCGCCATGTACGCCTCCAAGGTGTGAGCACACTGCACAGCGGGAGCCGGATCTTGCTCCGGCTCCCGCGGTGAAGCCTAGTCGGGCGCGCAAGATCTGCGGGGACCGGTGGAGACAAGTGAAAATCGGGTGCGTGGAACTGACTCTGCTCGGCACCGGCGCCCCCGCGGGCCTGCCCCGCCCCGACTGCCCCTGCGCGGCCTGCGCGACCTCACTCGGCGCGGAGGCGCGCGCGGCGACCGCGCTGCTCCTCGACGACACGCTGCTCCTCGACCTGACGCCGGGCGCGGCCTTCGCGGCGGCCCGCGCGGGACGCTCCCTGGGCGGCGTGCGGCAGGTGCTGCTCTCGCATCCGCACGACGGGCCGGCGGTGGAGGTCCCGGCGGGGCTGCCGCAGCCGGGGCGGGTGCCGGACGGGCGGGAGCTGGCGCTGCTGACCGGGCACCGGGTGCGGGCGGTGGCGCTGGACGCGCCGGGCACCGGGTACGCGGTGACGGGGCCGGACGGCACCCGGCTGCTGTACCTGCCGCCGGGGGGCGCGCCGGCCGGACTGGAGAACGGGGCTCGCGAGCCGTACGACATGGTCGTCGCCGACGTGCTGGGGCGGCCCGACGCGCTGGCGCGGCTGCGTGCGGTGGGCGCGGTGGGCGCGGCGACGGACGTGCTCGCCGCGCATCTCGACCACGACGTGCCGCCCGGCGCCGAGACCCGGCGGCGGCTCGCGGCGGCGGGCGCGCGGGCGGTGCCGGACGGAACGACGCTGACGGTGGGCGTCTACGAGGACGTGCCCGACGTGCCCCGCCGCACGCTGGTGCTCGGCGGCGCCCGGTCGGGGAAGTCGGTGGAGGCGGAACGGCGCCTGGAGTCCTTCCCCGACGTGCTGTACGTGGCGACCGGTGGCACGCGGGGCGGGGACACCGAGTGGGCGGAGCGGGTCGCCGCGCACCGGGAGCGGCGGCCGGGGTCCTGGCGAACGGTGGAGACGTGCGACCTGGTGCCGCTGCTCGGCGAGCGCGGTGCCCCGCTGCTGATCGACTGCCTGTCGTTGTGGCTGACCGACGCGATGGACGCGGTGGGCGCGTGGGACGACGCGGAATGGTCCGGCGGGGGCGAGAAGGCACTGCGCGCGCGGGTGGGTGAACTCGCGGAGGCGGTGCGGACCACCCGGCGCACGGTGGTCGCCGTGTCCAACGAGGTCGGCTCCGGCATCGTCCCGGCGACGGCCTCGGGCCGCCGCTACCGCGACGAACTGGGCCGTCTGAACGCGGCGGTGGCCGCGGAGTGCGAGACGGTCCTGCTGACCGTCGCCGGCCAGGCACTGACGCTGCGCGGCTGAACGGCGGACCCGCCCCCCTCGGTCGAGGGCGGGCGGGGCCGTGAAGGGGGGCGGGGGAACGGCCCGCCCCCTTCCGTCACTCCGGGTCCGCCGGAGCGGCCGGCTCCAGGGAGTCCGTGGCGTTCGCGGCCTCCGTGACGTCGGTGACGTCCGCCGGGCGTTCCGGGAGTTCGGCCGCCAGGGACGCGGCGGCGCGGACGAGGGGGAGGGCGAGGAGGGCGCCGGTGCCCTCGCCGACCGTCACGCCGTGGTCGAGCAGCGGTTCCAGCGCCATCCGGTCCAGGGCCTTGGCCTGTCCCGGCTCCCCGCTGTTCTGTCCGGCCAGCCACCAGTCGGGGGCCCGGAAGGCGATCCGCTGGCCCACCAGCGCGCACGCGGCCGAGACCATGCCGTCCAGGATGACCGGGGTCTTGCGCACGGCGCACTGGAGCAGGAAGCCCGTCATCGCGGTGAGGTCGGCCCCGCCGACGGTCGCGAGGAGCCGGAGCTGGTCGCCCAGGACCGGCCGGGCCCGCCGCAGTGCGTCCCGGATCGCCGCGCATTTGCGCATCCACGCCAGGTCGTCGATGGCCTGCCCGCCCCGCCCGGTCACGACGGACGCGTCGGTCCCGCACAGCGCGGCGACGAGCACGGCCGCCGCGGTCGTCCCGCCGACGCTGAGGTCGCCGAGGACGATCAGGTCGGTGCCGGCGTCGGCCTCCTCGTCGGCGACCGCCATCCCGGCCCGGAACGCCGCCTCGGCCTCCTCCTCGGTGAGCGCGTCCTCGATGTCGATGCGCCCGCTGCCGCGCCGCACCCGGTGCCGTACGACCTCGGCCGGCAGGGACCCGGGATCGCAGTCCAGGGCCATGTCGATCACGCGGACGGGCACCCCGGCCCCGCGGGCGAGGATCGCCACCGGGCCCGCCCCGTCCAGTACGTCCCGCACCAGCCGCGCGGCGCCGCCCGCGGGGCGGGCCGAGACGCCGAGCGCGGCGATCCCGTGGTCGCCGGCGAACAGCACCGCGCGCGGCCGCTCGATCGCCCGCACCGGCACCGAGGACTGCGCGGCCGCGAGCCACTCGCCCAGCTCGTCGAGGCGGCCCAGGGCCCCGGGGGGCACGAGCCTGCTCTCCCGGTGCGCCTCCGCGTCGCGCCGCACCCCGCCGTCGGGGCGCTCGATCAGGTCGGTGAAGTCGTCGAGATTCAGCGAGCTCATTCGCCGAACAGTACCGGCAGCGGCGGGACCGGCCCGCGCCACGTCGGGGCCACGTCGTTGCACGGGTGATCACGATCCCATACGTTCCGTTTCGCCCGATTGTTCCGCTGTACGGCCTCCCCCGCCCCCACCGCCTCCCCGGAGCCGCCCATGTCCCGCAGCACCTCGCAGGCGATCACCGCGCGGCGGACCGTGTGCCTGGGCGAACTCGCCCGGGGCACCGAGCGGTTCCTCGGCCCCCCGCGAGAGACCTGCCCCTGGTGCGGTTCGGGCCGGCTGCGCACCCGGGTGCGCACACCCGACCTGCCGCGGCACCGCCCCGGCCGCTTCGCCGTCGACGGCTGCCGGGACTGCGGGCACGCCTTCCAGAACCCCCCGCTGTCCCCCGAGGGGCTCGCCTTCCACCACCGCGACCTCGCCGAGAGCCCCCTGGAGGCCGGGGAGTCGACGCCCTGGCCGGGGCTCGCACGGGCGGCGCGGCTGCGGCACCGGGCGGCCGCGCGGGCGATGCTGGCGTACGGCGAACCGGAGAGCTGGCTGGACGTCGGCACCGGATACGGCCACTTCCCGGCGGCGGCGCGGGAGTTCTTCCCGTACACCTCCTTCGACGGGCTGGACGCCACGGAGCGCGTGACCCGGGCGCGGGAGGCGGGCCGGGTGGAGGAGGCGTACCGCGGGCACCTCACCGACCCGCACGTCCTCGCCCGGCTGCGGGGCCGCTACGACGTGGTGAGCATGCTGCACCACCTGCCGCGGGTGCCGGGGCCCCGTGCCGAGCTGCGCGCCGCGCTCGCGGTGCTGCGGCCCGGCGGCCTGCTGCTGCTCGAACTCCCCGATCCCGGCTGCCTGTTCGCCATGCTGCTGGGGCGCTGGTGGGCACCGTACGACCAGCCGCGGCACCTGCATCTGCCGCCGGTGCGCAATCTGACGGCGGAGCTCCGGGCGCGTGGCTGCGAGGTCCTCGCGGTGGACCGGACGCGGCCGCACACCCCCGGCGACCTGGCCGCGGCGCTGGCCCTGGCGGTGTCCCGGGCGGCCCCCGCGCCGGACACGCCGTGGCGTCCGGCCCCGCCCTCGCCCCCGGCGCGCACGGTCCGCGAGGTGCTGCTCGGGGCCGGGGCCCCGCTGATCGCGGCGGGTGCGGCGGTCGAGCACGCGCTGGCGCCCGCGCTGCGCCGCACACGTTTTGCCAACGCATACCGCGTCGTGGCGCAACGCCCCCGGGGAGCGTGACCTCTAGAAGAGAGGGGCACGGGGAATTACCGCCGGGAGAGGCGGATATGATCCGGTTTCATGGCAGATGCCCGAGTCACAGTGGGACCCGATGACCGTCCGGCGCCCCCGCCCCTCCCGGTCTCCCGGCCCGGCCGTCCGGTTCCCCGGCTCCGGTTCCGTCCCGTCTCCCGGCTCCGCACGGCCTGGGGGCGCGGGGGGCCCTGGCGCGGCACCTCGGAGCGGCGGGCGGCACTCGCGCGGCGGGCCGCCGCGTTCGTCGTCTGGTACGTGCGGGCCGTCGCCTGCGTCAACCTGCTGAGCGCCGTCTGGGTCTCCCTCGGCCAGGACGTGCGGCGGCACAACCACGCCGATCTGTTCACCCCGTACCTGCTGACCGCCGGTTTCGCCTCCGGGGTCTTCACCCTGTTCCTCGCGGTGACGCTGCGCCGCCGCAAGCGGGCCGCGTGGATCCTCAACCTGGCGCTCGCCGGGCCCTTCCTGGTGCTGCTCGGCCTCGCCATGACGCTGCCGGAGGTCCGCCGCTCCCCGCAGAACTGGGCCTCCCTGGTGCTCACCGCCGCCTTCGTCGGCGCGCTGCTGGCCGGACGCCGCGAGTTCTACGCCGTGGGGGACCGCGCCAACCCCCGGCTCGCCGCCGCCCTCGCGGCCGGCGGGCTGCTGTGCTGCTCGCTGCTGGCCGCGCTGCTGGTGACGGTCACCAACCAGGCGCCGGACGCGGCCCGTTCGACCTTCCTCGAACGCTGGCAGTACGGCGCCCTGCGGCTGATCTCGGTCGCCGCCGACAACGCCCGCTTCCCCGGGATCGCCACCCCGAACGGGGTGGATGTCGCGATCAACGTGCTCAGCACGGTGCTGCTGCTGGCCGTGGTGCACGCCGCGTTCCGGTCCCGCCGGGCCGTGGACCCGCTCACCGCCGAGGACGAGAAGCGGCTGCGGGAACTGCTGGCGCGGCACGGCGAGCGGGACTCGCTCGGGTACTTCGCGCTGCGCCGGGAGAAGAGCGTGGTGTGGTCGCCGACCGGGAAGGCGGCGGTGGCCTACCGGGTCGTCGGCGGGGTCTCGCTGGCCTCGGGCGATCCGCTCGGGGACCCGGAGGCGTGGCCGGGCGCGATCGTGCCGTGGCTCGCCGAGGCCCGCACGCACGGCTGGATCCCCGCGGTGGTGGGCGCCGGCGAGGAGGCCGGCACCGTGTACGCGCGGCACGGTCTGGACGCGCTGGAGCTGGGCGACGAGGCACTGGTGGAGACCGCCGAGTTCACCCTGGAGGGCCGGGCCATGCGTACCGTCCGCCAGGCGCACAACCGGGTGCGGCGGGCGGGCCACCGGGTGCGGATCCGGCGCCACGAGGAGATCCCGGCCGAGGAGATGGCGTATCTGCTGGAGCGCGCCGACGACTGGCGCGACGGTGCCACCGAGCGCGGTTTCAGCATGGCGCTCGGGCGGCTCGGCGACCCGGCGGACGGGCGGTGCGTGATGGTGGAGTGCGCCGACGCCGAGGGGCGGCTGCGGGCACTGCTGTCGTTCGTGCCCTGGGGGCCGCGCGGGCTCTCCCTGGATCTGATGCGGCGGGCGCGGGACTGCGACAACGGGCTGATCGAGTTCATGGTGATCGAGCTGCTGCGGGCCGCGCCGGGGCTGGGGATCGCGCAGGTCTCCCTCAACTTCGCGATGTTCCGCTCGGTCTTCGAACGCGGGGCGCGCCTCGGCGCGGGGCCGGTGCTGCGGCTGTGGCGTTCGCTGCTGAGCTTCTTCTCCCGCTGGTGGCAGATCGAGTCGCTGTACCGGGCGAACGCGAAGTACCGGCCCATCTGGGAGCCGCGTTTCGTGCTCTTCGAGAAGAGCGCGGACCTGCCCCGGATCGCGGTCGCGGCGGCCCGTGCCGAGGGCTTCCTGGAGGCCCCCGGGCTGCCGAAGTGGCTGCACCGGCGGCATCTGGCCTCCCGCCGCTGAGGCGGGCCCCGCTCCCTGGTGGCCGGGGCGGCTCGCCCCGCCCGGCGGGCGGCGGCTCAGTGGCGGCCGAGGCGCGGGGGCGGCGGGTCCGGCGGGGTGGGGGCGCCGGCGATCCAGTCCTGGAACCGGCGGCGCGGGCCGCTCCACCGCCGGTCGTGCCGGTAGGCGCGCAGCCGGGCGCGGGCCCGGGCGCGCGGGCGGCGGCGGTAGAAGCGGGTGGCCCAGAACGAGCCGGGGCGGGCGAGCCGGACCGCCCCGACGAGCGCGATCAGCGGCACGATCACCCCGAACAGCGCGAGCCGCGTCTTGCCCTTGCTCAGGGCGAGCAGCGAGAACAGGAAGTTGACGGCGACGCTGACGATGACGCCGCCCCGGTCCCGCAGTTCCTGGCCGGTCATGTCGTTGACGCCGAACGGCAGGAACCCGGCGAGGACCAGCCCGACCAGGGCCGCCGTGACGACCACGGCCTCCGTGCTCTTGCGCCCGGCCTCGGTCCAGTAGACGTCGTCCAGGTGCAGGATCAGCGCGAACTCGTCGAGCACCAGGCCCGCGCCGAGGCCGAACATCACCGCGAACGCGCCGGCGCCGAAGCCGTACCGGCCGCTGGCGACGGCGCCGAAGCCACCGAGGACCGTGAGGACCACGCCGGGCACCACGTGGTGGATGTGCACCCCGCCCGCGCTGACGTTGCCGAAGGGCCCCTTGCCGGCCCGGATCATGCGCGTGACGAGGCGGGTGATCAGGAAGGTGAGGACGAAGGCGGCGAGCGCGAGCAGCAGGGGGAGCTTCCCCGGCTCGACGATGTTGCGGTACCACCAGTGCCCCATATGCGTACTTTATGCGTGGGGTGGGTGGCGGCGCCCGGTGCGGGAACCCCGCGCGGACCGGGGCGGGAAGCGCCGCCGTCCCCCGGACGGGTGGCGGCGGGCTCCGGGGCCGTCCCGCGGACGGGTGGCGGTACAGCGGCTGCCGGCCCCGGCCGACCGCCCGGTAACCTGCGCCGGTGTCCACGACCCCGCGCTCGGCCGGCCTCCGCTTCGCCTTCGGCACCCTCACGGTGTTCCCCGTCCGCGTCACCCGGTGGGACCGGGAGGCGGCGCGCGCCGGGATGCTGGCCGCGCCGGTCGCCGGGCTGGCGGTGGGAGCGGCGGCCGGGTTCCTCGGGGCGCTGCTGACCCGGCTCGGTGCCGGCGCACCGCTCGCCGCGGTGGCCGCCGTCGCCGTGACGGCGGCGCTGACCCGGGGCCTGCACCTGGACGGGCTCGCCGACACCGCGGACGGACTCGGCAGCGGCAAGCCCGCCGCCGAGGCCCTGGACATCATGAAGCGCTCGGACATCGGCCCGTTCGGCGTGATCACCCTGCTGCTGGTCCTGCTCGGGCAGGTCGCCGCGCTCGCCCAGGCCTACGGCGCCTCCTGGCAGCGCGGGCTGCTCGCGGCGGCGGTGTCGGCGGCGGCGGCCCGGCTCGCCCTCACCCTGGCCGCGCGGCGGGGTGTGCCGGCGGCCCGCCCGGAGGGTCTCGGCGCGGCGGTCGCCGGGACCGTGCCGCGGAACGCGGCGCTGCTGGTCGCCGCCGCCGTGACCGTCCTGGCCGCGGTGGCCGGGGGCGCGGTGGGCGGGGTGTACGAGGCCGTCCGCGCGGGGCTCGCCGTGCCGCTCGCCCTCGGGGCCGCCGAACCCCTGCTGCGGCACTGCGTGCGCCGCTTCGGCGGGGTGACGGGGGACGTCTTCGGGGCGCTCGCCGAGACGGCGGGGACGGCGGCGCTGGTGGTGCTCTCGCTCGGCTGAGGCGCGTGGCGGGTGCGCGGAAAGTCCTGCCGCAGCACGCGGGAACGGGGCCCCAGGGGTGCGGCCGGTTCCGGCCACGGGTGGCGCGTAGGCTCGGGGGTGGCACATGACCGGGCCGGTCGGGGCCAGTGCGCACCGCGGATTCAGGGTCTGCTCCGGGCGGCAGACCCCCTCCGTTCGGCCACAGGAACACATAGACGGAAGCGAGAATTCACCACCGTGACTGCTCTCACTCTCAGCACCGCCGCCGCGTCCGGCCTCCGCGCCGACGCGCTCGTGGTCGGTGTCGCGAAGGGCGCCGGGGGCCCGGTCGTCGCACCGGGCGCCGAAGCCGTCGACACGGCGTACGACGGCACACTCGCCACCGTGCTCGAAACCCTCGGCGCCTCCGGGGCCGAGGGCGAGGTGACGAAGCTGCCGGCCCCCGCCGGCTTCAAGGCCCCCGTGGTCGTGGCCGTCGGCCTGGGCGCCGAGCCCGAGGAGGACGGCGCGTACTCCGGTGAGGCCCTGCGCCGCGCCGCCGGTACGGCCGCCCGCACGCTGGCCGGCTCCCGCAAGGCCGCCTTCGCGCTGCCGATCGCCGACGCCGCCGACCTGGGCGCCGTCGCCGAGGGCGTGCTGCTCGGCGCGTACGCCTTCGACGCGTACAAGGAGAACGGCCGCGCGGGCAGGAACGCCAAGAACGGCAAGGCCCCCCTCGCCGAGGCCGCCCTGCTCGGCGCCAAGCCCCGCGACAAGGCCCACAAGGCCGCGCTCGCCCGGGCCACCGCCGTCGCCGAGGAGCTCAACCGCGCCCGCGACCTCGTCAACACCCCGCCGAACGACCTCTCGCCGCAGGCGTTCGCCGCGTTCGCGCAGACCGCTGCCAAGGAGCACGGCCTCAAGATCCAGGTGCTCGACGAGAAGGCGCTCGCCAAGGGCGGCTACGGCGGCATCCTCGGCGTCGGCGCCGGCTCCGCGACCCCGCCGCGCCTGGTGAAGCTGTCGTACACCCCCGCCAAGGGCGCCCGGTCGGCCAAACACCTCGCCTTCGTCGGCAAGGGCATCACCTACGACTCGGGCGGCATCTCCCTGAAGCCGGCCGGTCACAACGAGACGATGAAGTGCGACATGGCCGGTGCCGCCGCCGTGTTCGCCGCGGTCGTCGCCGCCGCCCGGCTCGAACTGGAGGTCAACGTCACCGGCTGGCTGGCGCTGGCCGAGAACATGCCCTCCGGCTCCGCCACCCGGCCGGGCGACGTGCTGCGCATGTTCAGCGGCAAGACGGTCGAGGTCCTCAACACCGACGCCGAGGGCCGGCTGGTGCTCGCCGACGCGCTGTGGGCCGCCTCCCAGGAGGAGCCGGACGCGATCGTCGACGTGGCCACGCTGACCGGCGCGATGATGCTGGCGCTCGGCAGCCGCACCTTCGGCGTCATGGGCAACGACGAGGCCTTCCGCACGGCGCTGCACGTGGCGGCCGAGGAGGTCGGCGAGCCGGCCTGGCCGATGCCGCTGCCGGAGCACCTGCGCAAGGGGCTCGACTCCCCCACCGCCGACCTCGCCAACATGGGCGAGCGGATGGGCGGCGGCCTGGTGGCCGGTCTCTTCCTGCGCGAGTTCGTGGGCGAGGGCATCACCTGGGCCCACCTGGACATCGCGGGCCCGGCGTTCAACGAGGGCGCGCCCTTCGGCTACACCCCCAAGGGCGGCACCGGCACCGCGGTGCGCACTCTGGTGCGGCTCGCGGAGCTGACGGCGGCCGGCGACCTCGGCTGAGTCACCCCGGTGGAAGGGGGCCCGCGGTGCGCGGGCCCCCTTCTCAGGTGAGCGTGGGGCGTCTCACTCCCGGCCCCGCGTCTCACCCGGCGGTGACAAGTGCGAAGATGGGGCCTGGCAGGACAGGGCCCCATCCGAGGGCCGAAGAACGAGCGGCCGGACACCAGCCGTCAGCCGGTCACCGACGACCGGTGGCGCACATGCATGGAGGACGTGACGTGGCGAACGACGCCAGCACCGTTTTCGACCTAGTGATCCTCGGCGGTGGTAGCGGTGGGTACGCCGCGGCCCTGCGCGGGGCGCAGCTGGGCCTGGACGTCGCCCTGATCGAGAAGGACAAGGTCGGCGGTACCTGCCTGCACCGGGGTTGCATCCCCACCAAGGCCCTGCTGCACGCGGGCGAGATCGCCGACCAGGCCCGCGAGAGCGAGTCCGTCGGCGTCAAGGCGACCTTCGAGGGCATCGACATCGCGGGTGTCCACAAGTACAAGGACGGGGTCGTCTCCGGTCTGTACAAGGGCCTGCAGGGCCTGGTCGCCTCCCGCAAGGTGACGTACATCGAGGGTGAGGGCCGACTGTCCTCGCCCACCTCGGTGGACGTCGGCGGGCAGCGCATCCAGGGCCGGCACATCCTGCTGGCGACCGGCTCCGTGCCGAAGTCGCTGCCGGGCCTGAACATCGACGGCGACCGGATCATCTCCTCCGACCACGCCCTCGTGCTGGACCGCGTGCCGAAGTCCGCGGTCATCCTGGGCGGCGGCGTCATCGGCGTCGAGTTCGCCTCCGCGTGGAAGTCCTTCGGCGTCGACGTCACGATCGTCGAGGGCCTCAAGCACCTCGTCCCGGTCGAGGACGAGAACTCCTCCAAGCTCCTGGAGCGCGCCTTCCGCAAGCGCGGCATCAAGTTCAACCTGGGCACCTTCTTCCAGAAGGCGGAGTACACCCAGGACGGTGTGAAGGTCACCCTCGCCGACGGCAAGGAGTTCGAGGCGGAGGTCCTCCTCGTCGCCATCGGCCGCGGCCCGGTCTCGCAGGGCCTGGGCTACGAGGAGGCCGGTGTCGCGATGGACCGCGGCTACGTCCTCGTCGACGAGTACATGCGCACCAACGTGCCCACCGTCTCCGCGGTCGGCGACCTGGTCCCGACCCTCCAGCTCGCGCACGTCGGCTTCGCCGAGGGCATCCTGGTGGCGGAGCGGCTGGCCGGCCTGAAGACCGTGCCGATCGACTACGACGGTGTCCCCCGGGTGACGTACTGCCACCCCGAGGTCGCCTCCGTGGGCATCACCGAGGCCAAGGCCAAGGAGATCTACGGTGCGGACAAGGTCGTCGCGCTGAAGTACAACCTGGCCGGCAACGGCCGGAGCAAGATCCTCCAGACCTCGGGCGAGATCAAGCTCGTCCAGGTCAAGGACGGTGCGGTGGTCGGCGTGCACATGGTGGGCGACCGCATGGGTGAGCAGGTCGGCGAGGCGCAGCTGATCTACAACTGGGAGGCGCTGCCGGCCGAGGTCGCCCAGCTCATCCACGCCCACCCGACGCAGAGCGAGGCGCTCGGCGAGGCCCACCTGGCCCTGGCCGGCAAGCCGCTGCACGCCCACGACTGATCCCCCTCGGTCGACGACAACAGACTTCCGCACTTCCGTTAAGGAGCAACCGAAACCATGGCGGTTTCCGTAACCCTTCCGGCGCTCGGTGAGAGCGTCACCGAGGGCACTGTCACCCGCTGGCTGAAGGCCGAGGGCGAGCGCGTCGAGGCCGACGAGCCGCTGCTCGAGGTGTCGACCGACAAGGTCGACACCGAGATCCCCTCGCCCGCCGCGGGTGTGCTGTCCTCCATCAAGGTCGCCGAGGACGAGACGGTCGAGGTCGGCGCCGAGCTGGCCGTCATCGACGACGGCTCCGGCGCCCCGGCGGAGGCCCCGGCGCCCGCCGCCGAGCCCGAGCCGCAGCCTGCCGCGGCCGAGACGGCCGCCCCGGCCGCCCAGACCCCGGCCGCCCCCTCCACCGAGCAGGCCGCGCCCGCCCCGGCGCCGACCCCGGAGGCCACCTCCGGCGGCGGTTCCGCCGAGGGCACCGACGTGGTGCTCCCGGCGCTCGGCGAGTCGGTCACCGAGGGCACGGTGACCCGCTGGCTGAAGGAGGTCGGCGAGTCCGTCGAGGCCGACGAGCCGCTGCTCGAGGTCTCCACCGACAAGGTCGACACCGAGATCCCGGCGCCCGCCTCCGGCGTGCTGCTGGAGATCGTGGTCGGCGAGGACGAGACGGCCGAGGTCGGCGCGAAGCTGGCCGTCATCGGACAGCCGGGTGCCGCCCCGGCGGCGGCTCCGGCCGCCCCCGCCGCACCGGCCCAGCCCGAGCCCACCCCGGCGCCCGAGCCCGTCCCGGCGCAGCCCGCCCCGCAGGCCGCCGCCCCGGCTCCGGCCCCGCAGGCGCCGAGCACCCCGGCTCCGCAGACCCAGGAGACCCCGGCGCCCGCGCCGGCCCCGGCCGCTCCGGCGCCGGCTCCCGCCCCGGCCCCGGCTCCGGCCGCGACCGCCGGTGGCGAGGGCGCCTACGTGACCCCGCTGGTGCGCAAGCTCGCCGCCGAGAACGGCGTCGACCTGGGCTCCGTCAAGGGCACCGGCGTCGGCGGCCGGATCCGCAAGCAGGACGTGCTCGCCGCCGCCGAGGCCGCGAAGGCCGCCGCCGCTGCCCCGGCTCCGGCCGCCGCCGCGTCCGCACCGTCGTCGGCGAAGAAGGCCCCGAAGCTCGAGGTCTCCCCGCTGCGCGGCCAGACCGTGAAGATGCCGCGGATCCGCAAGGTCATCGGCGACAACATGGTCAAGGCCCTGCACGAGCAGGCCCAGCTGTCCTCGGTGGTCGAGGTCGACGTCACCCGGCTGATGCGGCTGCGCGCCCAGGCGAAGGACTCCTTCGCCGCGCGCGAGGGCGTCAAGCTCTCCCCGATGCCGTTCTTCGTCAAGGCGGCGGCCCAGGCGCTGAAGGCCCACCCGGTCATCAACGCCAAGATCAACGAGGCCGAGGGGACCATCACCTACTTCGACTCCGAGAACCTCGGAATCGCGGTGGACTCCGAGAAGGGCCTGATGACCCCGGTCATCAAGCACGCGGGCGACCTCAACATCGCCGGTATCGCCAAGGCCACCGCCGAGCTCGCGGGCAAGGTCCGGGCCAACAAGATCACCCCGGACGAGCTGTCCGGCGCGACCTTCACCATCTCCAACACCGGCTCGCGCGGCGCGCTGTTCGACACGATCATCGTGCCGCCGGGTCAGGTCGCCATCCTCGGCATCGGCGCCACCGTCAAGCGCCCCGCCGTCATCGAGACGGAGGAGGGTACGGTCATCGGCGTCCGCGACATGACGTACCTGACGCTGTCCTACGACCACCGTCTGGTGGACGGCGCCGACGCGGCCCGTTACCTGACCGCGGTCAAGGCGATCCTGGAGGCGGGCGAGTTCGAGGTCGAGCTCGGCCTCTGAGCCCCACGCCAGAAGCGGTGCGCACGGTGCCCCCGTCCGGAACACTCCGGGCGGGGGCACCGTCGTTCCCGGGGCGGCCGCCCGTCCGGGCGGGTCCGGCGACGGCGTGTGCGTCTCGTCTCACCTGCGGGTGAGCGCCCTCGTGCGCCCTTCCGTGCGGCGCGGACGGCCTTATTGTCTAAACGTCAAACGCCCCGGGGGCCGAAGGGCCAGTTCCGGGCCGTCCAGCAACCTACGGAGCCCTCATGACCGCGCCCGTCGTCCACTCGCTGCGCGAACAGATCCGCGAGCACATCGTGGAGGGGATCGTCAGCGGGCGCTGGCAGCCGGGCGAGCGGATCGTGGAGCGGCGCATCGCCACCGAGCTGGAGGTCAGCCAGACCCCGGTGCGGGAGGCGCTGCGGGAGCTGGAGTCGCTGCGGCTGATCGAGTCGGCGCCGAACAAGGGCGTCCGGGTGCGGAACCTGACGGCCGCCGACCTGGAGGAGAGCTACCCCGTGCGGGCCGGCCTGGAGGCGATCGCGGCGGAACTGGCGGCGGAGCGGCTGGCGCTGGACTGCTCGGCGCTGGAGCCGCACGTGTCCGCGCTCTACGAGGCGGACCGGCTGGCGGACGGCACGGCGCAGGTCCGGCACACGGTCGGCTTCCACCGGGAGCTGGTGCGGGCGGCCGGCAACGCGGTGCTGCTGCACACCTGGGAGGGGCTGGGCATCGAGGTGTTCACGGCCCTGTCGATCCGGTGGCTGGGGACGGTGCAGCAGTCCTACGCGGAGGAGCACGAGGAACTGGTCGCCGCGTTCCGCCGCCGCGACCCGAGGATCGCCGACCTGGTCAAGTCCCACGTCCTGGGCTGCGCCCCGCGCGCGTAGGGCGCCTCGGCGGCAGCGGGGCAGCCGTACGCGGGCCGAGCGCACCCCCGCTCACCTGCGTAAACCCCGCCGGAAACCGTCACCCCGTGCCACCCCCGAAGGCACCCCGTGCCGACTTTCTCGGAATCAAGATATTTTGCCCTCAACCCTTTGATCGATCATCGATCAGGGGGTTACAGTCCTCGTTGGGCCACGCGGCGAGACCGCATGGTGTCACAGCACCGAAGCCCACCGCCCTGTCCTGCCAAAGACCAAGGGCACACCCGAACCCTTACCGATGAGGGAACCCCCTTCGACTGAGGAAGGCGGCGACATGACCGACCCCAACGCCATCCAGCCGAGCGCGCTCGACCAGCTCCCCGACCGGGACCCGGAGGAGACCGCCGAGTGGCAGGCCTCCCTGGACGCCGTGGCCGAGGCGGCGGGCCCGCACCGCGCGGCCTATCTGATGCGTCGCACGCTGGAGCGCGCCGAGGGAGCCGGCGTCCCGCTGCCGCAGCTCCTCGAGACGGACTACGTCAACACCATCCCCACCGCCGCCGAGCCCGCGATCGCGGGCGACGAGGCGATGGAGTCCCGCATCACCGCGTGGAACCGCTGGAACGCGGCCGCGATGGTGACCCGGGGCAGCAAGTACGGCGTCGGCGGCCACATCGCCACCTTCGCCTCGGCCGCCTGGCTGTACGAGACCGGCTTCAACCACTTCTTCCACGGCAAGCAGGGTGACGGCTCCGGCGACCAGCTCTACATCCAGGGCCACGCCTCCCCCGGCATCTACGCCCGCGCCTTCCTCGACGGCCGGCTGAGCGAGACGCAGCTCGACAACTTCCGCCGCGAGGCCGGCGGCAACGGCCTGCCCTCCTACCCGCACCCGCGCCGGCTGCCCTGGCTGTGGGAGTTCCCCACCGTCTCCATGGGCCTCGGCCCGATCTCCGCGATCTACCAGGCGCGGTTCAACCGCTACCTGACCAGCCGCGGCATCAAGGACCTGAACGACTCCCACGTCTGGGCCTTCCTCGGCGACGGCGAGATGGACGAGCCGGAGTCCACCACCGCGCTCACTCTCGCCTCCCGCGAGGGCCTGGACAACCTGACCTTCGTCATCAACTGCAACCTGCAGCGGCTCGACGGTCCGGTACGCGCCAACTTCAAGATCGTGCAGGAGCTGGAGGCCCTCTTCCGGGGCGCCGGCTGGAACGTGATCAAGACCCTGTGGGGCACCGCCTGGGACGAGCTGTTCCGGCTGGACACCACGGGCGCGCTGGTCCGCCGGCTGCGCGAGGTACCGGACGCGCAGGTGCAGACGTACCAGACGCGCGACGCGGCCTACATCCGCGAGGACTTCTTCGGCAAGGACCCGGCGCTCGTCGAGATGGCGAAGCTGCTCAGCGACGACAAGATCCTCGAGTGCTTCCATCTCTCGCGCGGCGGCCACGAGGCCCGCAAGGTCTACGCCGCGTACCGGGCGGCCCTCGCCCACAAGGGCGCCCCGACCGTGATCCTGGCCCAGACCGTCAAGGGCCACACCCTCGGCGACGGCTTCGCCTCGAAGAACGCCAACCACCAGATGAAGAAGCTGACGGTGGAGCAGTTCAAGGACATGCGGGACCGTCTTGACCTGCCGATCTCGGACGCGCAGTTCGTCGACGGCGTGGTCCCCTACGGCCACCCCGGCGCCGACTCCCCCGAGGTCCGCTACCTCCAGGAGCGCCGCGCGTCCCTCGGCGGCCCGGCCCCCGCCCGCCGGGCGCACCCGGTCGCGCCGCTGCCGATGCCGGCCGACAAGGCGTTCACCGCGTTCGACAAGGGCTCCGGCTCGCAGTCCGTCGCCACGACGATGGCCTTCGTCCGCCTGGTCAAGGACCTCGTCCGCGACAAGGAGACCGGCAGGCGCTGGGTGCCGATCGTCCCCGACGAGGCCCGCACCTTCGGCATGGAGAGCCTCTTCCCGTCCCTGGGCATCTACTCGCCCAAGGGGCAGACGTACGAGCCGGTCGACCGCGACCAGCTCATGTACTACAAGGAAGCGACGAACGGCCAGATCTTCAACGAGGGGATCACCGAGGCCGGCGCCATGGCCGAGTTCATCGCCGCCTCGACGTCGTACGCGACGCACGGCGAGACGATGATCCCGTTCTACATCTACTACTCGATGTTCGGCTGGCAGCGCACCGGCGACCAGATGTGGCAGCTCGGCGACCAGCTCGGCCGCGGCTTCCTCGTCGGCGCCACCGCCGGCCGGACGACGCTGACGGGCGAGGGCCTGCAGCACGCCGACGGCCACTCGCCGGCGATCGCCGCGACCAACCCGGCGGCCCTGACGTACGACCCGGCCTTCGCCTACGAGCTCGGCGTCATCGTCAAGGACGGTCTGCGCCGCATGTTCGGCGAGGCCGCGCCGGACGAGGACCCGAACGTCTTCTACTACCTGACCGTCTACAACGAGCCGCTGCCGCAGCCCGCGAAGCCCGCCGTGCCGGGGCTCGACGAGGGCATCGTCAAGGGCCTGTACCGCTTCAACACGGCGGAGTCGGCCGGGCTGACCACGGTGGCGAACGCCCCGCGCATCCAGCTCCTCGGCTCGGGCACGGCGATCCACTGGGCGCTGAAGGCGCAGCGGCTGCTCGCCGAGGAGTGGGGCGTCGCGGCGGACGTGTGGTCCGCGACGTCCTGGACGGAGCTGCGGCGCGACGCGATGGACGCGGACGCGGCACTGCTGCGGGGCGAGGAGCGGGTGCCGTACGTGCGGCGGGCGCTGCAGGGGGCGCAGGGTCCCGTGCTGGCGGTCTCCGACTACATGCGGCAGGTCCCCGACCAGATCGCGCAGTGGGTCGAGCAGGACTGGGCCTCGCTGGGCGCGGACGGCTTCGGTCTGTCCGACACCCGTGAGGCGGCCCGCCGTCACTTCGGCGTCGACGCGGAGTCGATCGTCGTCGCGGCGCTGGCGCAGCTCGCCCGCCGGGGCGAGGTCAAGGCCACGGCGGTGAAGGAGGCGCGCGAGCGCTACGGCCTGTAGTCCGGGCGCGGACACCCTCCGCGTTCCGTATACGACCGGGACGGTCCCGCGCCCCCTCATCGAGGGGGCGCGGGACCGTCGTGCTTTCCCGGGGCCGCCATGCCCCCGGGGCGCGTCCGCGCGCCATCATGAAGCCATGCGTGCCGCCAGGCTCATCAGAATGGTGCTGCTTCTGCAGGGCCGCCCCGTCATGACCGCCGCCGAACTCGCCCGCGAGCTGGAGGTGTCCGAGCGCACCGTCGCCCGGGACGCCCAGGCGCTCTCCGAGGCCGGCATCCCCGTGTACGCGGACCGGGGCCGCGCCGGCGGCTACCGTCTCGTGGCCGGCTACCGCACCAGCCTCACCGGGCTCGCCCGCACCGAGGCGGAGGCTCTGTTCCTCTCCGGTCTGCCCGGCGCGCTGCGCGACATGGGCCTCGCCGACGCCGCCTCCGCCGCCCGGCTGAAGGCCTCCGCCGCCCTCCTGCCCTCGCTGAGGGACGCCCCGCGCACGGCGGCCCAGCGCTTCCACCTCGACGCGCCCGCCTGGTTCCACGAACCCCGCACCCCCGCGCTGCTGCCCGCGATCGCCGAGGCGGTCTGGGAGGACCGCCGGATCACCGCCCGCTACCGCAGGGGCCGCGACGACGAGGTCCAGCGGGAGCTGGAGCCGTACGGTCTCGTCCTCAAGGCGGGCGTCTGGTACCTGTGCGCCCGCGTGGCCGCCCCGGACGGCGGGGCGTTCCGCGTGTACCGCCTCGACCGGTTCACGGCCGTGGAGCCCGCCGGGACGAGCGGCGCCGACGAGGGGCGCTTCGTCCGCGAGGAGGGCTTCGACCTGCCGGCCTTCTGGGCCGAGCACGCCGAGGAGTTCGCGCGCTCGATCCTGCGCACCGAGGTCGTGGTGCGCGTCTCCCCCGAGGGCGCCCGGCTGCTGCCCGGCGTCGTGGACCCCGCCTCCGCCCGCCGTGCGCTGGGTGACCCCGCCGGGACGGACCGGGAGGGCCGGGTCACCGTGACCCTGCCGGTGGAGTCGGAGGAGGTCGCCCACGCCCAGCTCAGGGCGCTGGGCCCGGAGGCGGAGGTGCTGGCGCCGGCCTCCCTGCGCCGCCGTATGGCCGCCGACGCCCGCCGGCTCGCGGCGCTCTACGCCTGAGGACCGAGGTGCGCCGAGCCTCCCGAGGGCCGATCCTGGTGGGCGTGATGGACGAGACGGAGTTCTGGGAGCTGGTGGACGTCACCCGCGAGGCCGCGGAGGGTGATCCGGAGGAACAGGCGGATCTGCTGGTGGAGCGGCTCCTCCGGCTCGACCCGGAGGCGGTGCTGGACTTCGCCCGCCATTTCGAGGCCCGCTACAACCGCGCCTACCGCTGGGACCTGTGGGGCGCCGCCTGGCTGCTCCTGGGCGGGGCGAGCGACGACGCGTTCGACTACTTCCGCTGCTGGCTGATCGGCCAGGGTCGCGAGGTCTTCGAGGGCGCCCTGCACGACCCGGACTCGCTCGCCGAGCTCCTGGACGACTTCGACGAGAGCATCGACGGCGACGGGGAGGAGCTCGGCTACGCGGCCGACGAGGCGTACGAGCAGCTCACCGGCACCGTGGCTCCGGACCTCGGGCTGCCGGCCGCGCCCGAGGAGCCGGAGGGCACACCGCTGGACTTCGAGGACGAGGCCGCCCTGGCCCGGCGCTACCCCTCGCTGTGGACCCGCTTCGGGGACTGACGCGGGTGCCGGCGAGGGCTCAGGTGCGGCCCTGGAGGCGCGCCGCGCGTGCCCTTATGGCCTCCAGGCGGGCGGAGAGCGCGGCGCCGGGGCAGCTCGTCTGGTAGCCCGCGTCGTGTCCGGCGACCGCCGGGAGCACCGCGGTGGCACCGGCGGCGTAGCGGCTGCCCCCGTTGCTGGAGACGAGGGCGACCCGGGAGCGCGGGTCGACGTCGGAGAGGCCGAGCTTCCAGGCGGCGAGCGCGGCGATGGCCTCGGTCATCTCCGGCGGCACGGGCGTGCCCGCGGTGAAGGTGCCGATCGCGGCGATGCCGGCGGTGCGGTGGTTGAAGCCCTGGGTGTGGGCGCCGGTGACGGGGCGGTCGACGCCGCCGGCCCGGCCCTCGTAGATGGTGCCGCAGCGGTCGACGAGGAAGTTGTAGCCGATGTCGTCCCACTGCCGGGCCGAGGTCTGGCCCTGGTAGAGGGCGCGGATGATGCGGGGGGCGTCGGCGCAGTCGTAGCCGTTGGGCGAGTCGGTGTGGTGGACGAAGACCGCGACGACCCGGTCGTCGTAGCGCGGCGGCGGCTGGGCGGGCAGGCCCTCCCCGGCCCAGCGGGCGCGCGGCACGATGACCGGGCGGGCGGCGGCGTGCGCGGGGGCGGTCGCCGGGTGCCGGGTGGGGGCGGGGTGCGCGGACCGGGCGCCGGTGGGGGCCGCGCCGACCGCGCAGAAGGCCAGCACCAGCGCGACGGCGGCGCCGGGCAGGCAGCCGAGCAGCAGGACCAGGGCCCGGCGGGTGCGGTGGCGTCCGGTTCCGTTCCGGCGCCGGGCCCGGCGGCGGGGCGTCCAGTGCCCCGGACGGCGCCGCTCGTACCGGCCGTCGAACCCGGCCGCGTGGGAGCCGCCCAGCCGGGTGCCGGGCGCGGGGACGCGCGAACCACCCCGCACGGCGCCGGGTGCGGTGCCCGGGGGGCGGCCCCGCACGGTGCCGGGACCGGTGCCGCCGCCGTGTACCGCGGCGCCCGGTTCGGCGTCGGCCTCGCCGGAGCTCTCCTGCCCCGCACCCGCGGAGCCGGTCCCGCGGGAGCCGCCCCGCGCGGTGCCGCCGCGGCCGGTGTCCCGCACGGCGCCGGGTGTGGCGTCGTGGAGGCCGGACACGGCGTGTCCGGCGCGATGTCTGTGCCTGCCGCGCATCCTCGCCCACAGGCGCCCGCGCGTTCCTCGGACCACACGCATGTTCCTCACCCTGACCCGCCCCCGCCGCCTCCGCGACGCGTGCGCTGCCAGATGTGTGCCGCGCCACCCGGTGGAACCATCGCCCCGTCCCGGAGCGTTTTCCGAGGCGTGCGGGTACCGGTGCCGTTCACAGGGCACTGGTCCTGATCAACGGGCGCGCCCGGCGCGTATGCACCACAGTGCGCCCGGCGCGTACGCACCGGTGCGCCCGGCGCGTGCCGAGCGGCGGCCCGAGAGAAAGGCGGCCCTGTGGACCTGCTCGACGTACTCCTGCTGCTGGTGATCGTGGTCTACGCGGCGTCCGGCTACCGGCGCGGTCTGGTCGCGGGCTGCGTCTCGCTGGCGGGCTTCGCGGCCGGTGCCGTGCTCGGCGTGTGGGTGCTGCCCTGGATCATGGAGCTGGTCACCCGGGGCACCCCCGCGGCCACGCTGACGGCGGTGCTGACGCTGCTCGCGCCGGCCGCGGTGGGGCACGAGCTGGCGGGCCGGCTGGCCCTGCGGCTGCGCGGCGAGCTGGACCGGGGTCCGCTGCGGGTGGCGGACGGCGTCGGCGGGGCGGCCGCCAACACGGTGTCCGTCCTGCTCGTGGCGTGGGTCGCGGCGAGCGTGGTGGGTGCCTCCTCGTCCACGGTGGTCTCCTCCTCGATCCGCGACTCGGCGCTGCTGGGCGCGGTGCAGGACGTCATGCCGGAGACGACCCCCTCGTGGTTCTCCCGGGCCACGACGGCGCTCACCGAGGCGGGCTTCCCGCAGGTGTTCAACCCCTTCGAGAACGAGCCGACGGCGGGCGTCGCCGAGCCCACCGGGGACAACGTGACGCCGCGCGCGAGCGAGGCGGCGAGGCTGAGCACGGTCAAGGTCGAGGGCATCGCGGGCGACCAGGGCCGCGAGGGCAGCGGCTTCGTCTACGCGCCCCGGCACGTGATGACCAACGCCCACGTCGTGGCCGGCATCGACGATCCCTCGGTCCGGGTGGGCGGGGTCGGCACGATGTACGCGGCGCACGTGGTGCTCTTCGACCCGGACCGGGACGTGGCGGTGCTCTACGTGCCGGAGCTGACCGCCCCGGCGCTCCGCTTCGACGACACGGCGGGGCGCGGCGACCCGTCGGTGGTGGCCGGCTATCCGCAGGACGGCGGGCTGAACCTGCGGGCGGCCACGGTCGCGAGCACGATCGAGGCGACGGGCCGGAACATCTACAACACCGGCACGGTCACCCGGCAGGTCTACTCGATCCGCTCCACGGTGCTGCCGGGCAACTCGGGCGGCCCGCTGCTGAGCACCGACGGCCGGGTGTACGGGGTGGTGTTCGCCCGCTCCACCTCCGACGCGCGCACCGGCTACGTGCTCACCGCGAAGGAGGTCGCGGGGGACGCCCGCGAGGCGGCGGACAGGACGGCTCCGGTGGACACGGGCGATCCGGTGGAGTCGTAGCCGACGGCGCCGAACGGCCGCGAAGGGTCCCGAACGGTCGCGAACGGCGTGGGCGGCGTGGGCGGCGTGGGCGGCGCGCGGCCGCTACAGCGTGCGTCCCATGAGGACGTCGTCCACGTACGCGCCGTCGAGCAGGAACTCCTCCGGGAGCACCCCCTCGACCACGAACCCCTCCGACTCGTACAGCCGCCGGGCGGGGGTGTTGTGCCCGAGGACGCGCAGGGTGAGGCGGCGGGCGCCCTGCCGCCTGGCCTCCTCCGCCGCGGCCCGCAGCAGCGCCCGTCCGACCCCGGCGCCGCGCGCCTCCTCGGCGACGACGAACCCGAGGATCTGCCGTACATGCGCGTTGGCCGCCAGCGAGGTCGGGAAGCCGAGCCTGAGGTAGCCGAGCACCCGCCCCTCCCGCTCGGCCACGAGGTGGTCGCCCGGCCCGAACCGCTCGGTGAAGAACGGCTCGTACGGCGGCCGCGGCGGGGGCTGGACGGCGTGCAGCGTGGACCAGGTGGCGCGGTCGAGCCGCCCGAGCGCGTCCTCGTCGGCGGCGGTGGCCCGGCGTATGCGCGGCGGGTGCGGGACTGACATGCCGATCACTGTACGTCGAGGGCGCCGGGGGCCGGTCGGGCGCACGGTCGGCGGTCCCCACGGGCACATGCGCGGATGCGGGGCAGGATGGACGTATGACAGCCGACTCCTCCCCTCCCCCGCCGTCCCCCGGGTCCGCGCTCCCCGCCGGTTCCCGGGTGGCGCTCGCCGGTGCCTCCGGGCTGATCGGATCGGCCCTGGCCCGCTCGCTGGAACGGGACGGCCACACCGTCGTACGACTCGTGCGGCGCCCGCCGCGCGGCCCCGGCGAGGTGCGCTGGGACCCCGCCGGGGGCAGTGTCGACACGGCGGGCCTGGCCGGCTGCGCGGCGGTGGTGAACCTCGCCGCCGCCGGGGTGGGCTCACGGCGCTGGACGGAGAGCTACAAGCGGCTGATCCGGGACAGCAGGGTGCGGGGCACCACGACGCTCGCGCGGGCGGCGGCCGCGCTCGACGAGCCGCCGCGGGTGTTCGTCAACGGCAGCGCGATGGGCTACTACGGCGACACGGGCGACCGCGCGGTGGACGAGACGGCGCCGCCCGGGGAGGGCTTCCTGCCCTCGGTGTGCGTGGAGTGGGAGGCGGCGGCGGACCCGGCGCGGGAGGCCGGCATCCGTACGGTGCTGGCCCGCACCGGACTCGTGGTGGCGCGCGGCGGCGGTGCGTGGGGGCGCCTGTTCCCGCTGTTCCGCGCAGGGCTCGGCGGCCGGATGGGCAGCGGACGGCAGTACTGGAGCTACATCTCCCTGCACGACGAGGTGGCCGCGCTGCGGTTCGCGCTGGACACGGGGTCGCTGTCGGGGCCGGTCAACCTGACCGCGCCGAACCCCCTGACCAACGCGGAGATCACCCGGGCGATGGGGCGGGTGCTGCACCGCCCGGCGCTGGTGCCGACGCCCGAGGCGCTGCTGCGGGTGGCGCTCGGCGAGATGGCGGGCGACATCCTCGTCAGCCAGCGGGTGCTGCCGGCGAAGCTGCTGGACGCGGGTTTCCACTTCGCGTTCCCGGGCATCGAGGAGGCGTTGCGGGCGGCCCTGCGCCCGGCCGACTGATCGGGGACGGTTGACCGGCGGTCGACGGGGGGCCGACGGGCGATCGACGGGTGACGGGCTCCGGGCGACCGACGCGTGGCCGACTCGGGCGGCGAGGGGGCGCGCCGAGGGGGGCGTCCCGCTCCACCGGGGAGCGCCCCCGTGCACCCGTACGAGGTCCCCGTGCCCCCTGACGTGCTTCTTGCCGCCGCCTACCCTCGTGCCGAACTCGCGTATTCCGGGAGCCTGTTGGGGGCATCACGTCCCCAGCAGTCGCGCGACCTCGAGGAGGGCACGTGCTTGAGCCGGTGCACCAGGCGGATGCGCACATCGTCAGCACAGCGAATCCCCCGCACACCCCGTACATCCCGCACACCGCGGATCCCGGGGGTCCCACGGACACCGGAGGTCTCACGAACACCGTGGGTCCCTCCGATCCCGTGCGCCTCATGGATACCGGGGGCAGCACGGACACCGTGGACGTCGTCGTCGTGGGGGCCGGGGTCGCCGGGCTCGCGGCGGCCCGGCATCTGACCGGGGCGGGACTGAGCGTCCTGGTCCTGGAGGCGGCCGGCACCGTCGGCGGCCGCATGACCAGCGAGAAGGTCGACGGCTTCCGCCTCGACCGCAGTGGCCGGCTCCTGTGCACCTCGTATCCGGAGCTGGCCCGCACCCCGGGCCTGGAGACGCTGTCACTGCGCACCTTCTCCCCCGGGGTGCTGCTGCACAGCGAGGGCCGTCACCACCGGGCCGGGGAGTCCTTCCAGCCCACGGCGGGCCGGCGGGGAGCACGCCGGGGCGCCGCCCTGAGCGCGGTACGGGGCACGCGGGGCGCACTCACGGCAGTACGCGCCCTCGCAAGCGCCCCCAGGTCCGCGCGTCCGCAGGCGTCCCACCGCGGCCGTCCGCATCCGGCCGCGCCCGGACCTCTGGGCGGGCCGGCGGACCGGGCCCGGCTGGCCACGGTGCTGGCCCGGCTCGCCGCCACCCCGCCCGAACGGCTGCTCTCGCGGCCGCAGGTGTCCGCCGCGCAGGCTCTGTCGGGCTACGGGGTGCCGCCGGGCGCGGTCGAGGGGTTCCTGCGGCCGCTCCTCGCCGCACTGCTCGGCGACCCGGCGCTGACCTCGTCCAGCCGCTGCGCCGACCTCGCGCTGCACGCCTTCGCGACGGGGCGGCTGTGTCTGCCCGAGGGCGGCGCGGACGCCCTGCCGGAGCTGCTCGCCGCCGGGCTGCCGCCGGGTTCGGTGCGCACGGGGGTACGGGTGACGGCCGTGTCCACGACCTCGGTGACCACGCGGGAGGCGGGCGAGATCGGCTGCCGGGCGGTCGTGCTGGCGACCGGGGCGCGGTCCGCCGCCGCGCTGCTGCCCGGGCTGCGGGTGCCGGCCCATCACGCGGCGACGGTGCTGCACCACACCACCGACGAACCGCCGCTCACCGAACCGGTCCTGCTGCTCGACGCCGACCGGGGCGGGCCGGTGGCACACACGGCGGTGCTCAGCCAGGTGGACCCCGGACGGGCTCCGGCGGGGCGGGCGCTGGTGACCTCGGTGGTGCTGGGGCGTCCCGCGGGCCCGGACGGACCCGGCGGGACCACCGCGCTGGACGCGGAGGTGCGGGCGCATCTCGCCCGGCTGTACCGGACCTCGACGAGCCGGTGGGAGCTGCTGGCGGTGCACCACGACGCGGAGGCGGTGCCGGCGATGAACGTGCCGCACGACGCGCGGCGGCCGGTGCGGGTGCTGTCGGGGCTGTACGTGTGCGGCGACCACCGCGGGGTGAGCGGGCTCCAGGGGGAGCTGCTCTCGGCGCGCAGGGCGGCGCGGGCGGTGCTCGCCGACGCGGGGGTGCGGCGGCCCCTGGCGGCGGGCCGCTCGCTGGAGACGGCGGCGTAGGTCCGGGGCGGTGCCGACGGCGTTCACTCGCCCCCGGCGCCGCCCCTGGGTGCCGTCCCTGGGTGCCGTCCCCGGGTGCCGTCCCCCGGCGGGGCCGGGCCGGGGAGCCGCGCGCCGACCGCGCTACTGCAGGACCCCCACCCGGTCGCGGTAGCCGCGCACGGGGGCCGCGTCCCGGTAGGGCTCCAGGCGGCGTTCGAAGTCGCGGACGTACTCCACCGCCCGCGTGGACCGCATCTCCGAGGCCTGTGCGGCCGCCTCGGCGCCCAGTTGGCAGGCCTGGTCAAGCTCGCCGAGGCCGAGCCGGGCCGAGGCCAGCACCACCCGGCAGAACAGCCTGCTGCGCGCGAAGGCCACGGGCCGCAGTTGCAGCGAGCGCTCCGCGTGCTGCACCGCCGCCCGGTACTGCTGGAGGTCCCGGTGGCAGTGTCCGAACTCGTCGGCGAGCTGGGCCTCGTCGAAGAAGCGGGCCCAGGGCGGGAGTTCGTCCCCCGGCCGGCTCGCCTCCAGGGCCCGCTCGGCCCGCACCAGCGAGGCCGTGCACGCCCGCACCTCCCCCAGCACCCCGTGCCCGCGCGCCTCGACGGCGTGCAGCAGCGCCTGCACGGCGGGCGGCGCGCCGGCGACCGCGCCCTGCTGGGCGACCCGGGCGAGCTGCACGGCCTCCCTGCCGTGCCCGAGGTAGACGGCCTGCCTGCTCATCGAGACCAGGACGTACGCCCCGTACACCCGGTCACCGGCCGCCTGCGCCAGCCGCAGCGCCTGGACGAAGTAGCGCTGGGCGAGGCCGTGCGCGCCGATGTCGTAGGAGGTCCAGCCGGCCAGCCGGGTCAGATCGGCCGCGGCGCCGAACAGGCGGCGCCCGGTCTGCTCCCCGTAGGTGCCGCGCAGCATCGGCTCGACCTCGTGCTCCAGGTAGCGGACGAGGGCCTGGCGGGCGTGGCCGCCGCCGTAGGCGTGGTCGAGGGTGCGGAACAGCTCGCCGACCGAGCGCAGCGCGGCGATGTCGCCGCCGGTGACCCGCTGGCCGGGGCCCCGCTCGGAGTGCCCGCGCTGGCGCGGGACGGCGGGGCGGCCCTGGGCGGGCAGCCGGACGGGGCCGGGCTCGCCGTGGGCGACGCGGTCGTCGGCGCGCCCGATCAGCCAGTCGCGGCTGGGGACGACGAGGCCGGCCGGGGTGAAGGCGATCTTGCGGAGTTCGGCGTGGCTGCCGGAGTCCTTGCGCCACAGCCCGCCGACGATGTCGACGGCCTCCTCCGGCGTCGCGGCGAACTCCAGTCCCGCGTAGACGGGGGCGCAGGCGTCGAGGCCGAGGTCCTGGGCGCTGAGCCTGCGGCCGAGCCGCCGGGTGAAGACCTCGGCGATCAGCGCGGGCGTCGTGCCGCGGGGCTGCTGGCCGCGCAGCCACCGCGTGACGGAGGTCTTGTCGTATCTGAGGTCGAGTCCGTGTTCGAGGCCGAGCTGGTCCACACGACGGGCCAGACCTGCGTTGGAGAACCCCGCTTCTGCGATGAGTGCGGCGAGCTGGCGGTTGGGGGTGCGCTGCGCGGGTCGTTCCGTCATCTGCGGTGCGGTCTCCTGCCTTCCGGTGCCGTCCGGGCCCGCACGTCGTCCGCCGGTCCCCCGTGCACGGGGCACGGGGCGCGGGGGCGGACTGAACGAGCTGCCCGGATCGCCTCTGAGCAGCCGTTTTTGGTGCTCACTTGCTTCGTGCGTCTACTGCCGTCGGCGCGAATGTAGCGGAGAGTGAACGACCGATCGCACACGTCGGCGTCCATTCATCCGATCGTGTGAGGATGCGCCCGACCGGCTGACGGAGCTGGAGCGGGCGGCCGCGCGACAACCCACGTACGCGCCGCATCCGTCTCCGGCGCGCTCCCCGCACGCCCCCCGTCCGGACCCGGCTGGCCCCCGTCGACCCCGTCGACCCCGTCGGCGGGGGTTCCTTTCGCACGGACGTACAGTGGCTTGGGCGCGGCGCACGCGTCCGAGAGCTCACTGAGGGAGGCGCTCGCCGTGGGTGAGGTGCGGTTCGTCCATATGGGGTTCGGCCCGGATGCCGTGGAGTACCAGGAGGCGTGGGACGAGCAGCGCCGGGTGCACGCGGCCCGGTTCGCCGACGAGGTCCCCGACACCGTGCTGCTCCTGGAGCACCCGCCCGTCTACACCGCCGGCCGGCGCACGGAGGAGAGCGAGCGACCGCTCGACGGCACCCCGGTCATCGACGTGGACCGCGGCGGCAAGATCACCTGGCACGGCCCCGGCCAGCTCGTCGGCTACCCGATCCAGAAGCTGCCGCGCCCGGTGGACGTCGTGGCGCACGTGCGGCGTCTGGAGGAGGCGCTGATCCGTACCTGCGCGGAGTTCGGCCTGGAGACGAGCCGGGTCGAGGGGCGCAGCGGGGTGTGGGTGCTCGGCGACCCCGTCGAGCGGCGGCCCGCGCTCGGCGGGCTGTCCCTGGACTTCGATCCGCGGCTGACGGACGAGGAGTTCGACCCGCGGCTCGACGGGCCCGAGTACGCGCCCTCGAACGCGGGGCAGCGCCGGGAGGACCGCAAGGTCGCGGCCATCGGGATCCGGGTCGCCAAGGGCGTCACCATGCACGGCTTCGCACTCAACGTGAATCCCGACGCCACCTGGTTCGACCGGATCATCCCGTGCGGCATCCGTGACGCGGGCGTCGCCTCCCTCGCGGGCGAGCTGGGCCGGGACGTGACCATCGCGGAGGTGCTGCCGGTCGTGGAGCGGCACCTGCGGGAGGTACTGGAGAACGCGGAGTTGAAGCCGCGCGAGATCGAGCGGGCGGCCGTGTGAGCCGTCCCCGCGGAAGCCGCCGTCCCGGGGAATGATCCCCGCAGCCCTGAGGTTTGTCTCAGCGACTGGGCGCAGTAACCACGGGCGTACCCTGGTGTACGCCGAAGAATCGAAGCTACAGGGAGCCGATGTGTCCGCAGTCGCACCCGACGGACGCAAGATGCTGCGCCTGGAGGTCCGCAACAGCCAGACCCCCATCGAGCGCAAGCCCGAGTGGATCAAGACCCGGGCGAAAATGGGCCCCGAGTACACCAAGATGCAGAGCCTCGTGAAGAGCGAGGGGCTGCACACGGTCTGCCAGGAGGCCGGCTGTCCGAACATCTACGAATGCTGGGAGGACCGGGAGGCGACCTTCCTCATCGGTGGCGACCAGTGCACCCGGCGTTGCGACTTCTGCCAGATCGACACCGGCAGGCCCGAGGCGCTGGACCGTGACGAGCCCCGCCGCGTCGGCGAGTCCGTGGTCACCATGGACCTGAACTACGCCACCATCACCGGCGTCGCCCGCGACGACCTGGCGGACGGCGGAGCCTGGCTCTACGCGGAGACGGTCCGTCAGATCCACGCGCAGACCGCCGAGCGGGCCGAGGGCCGCACCAAGGTCGAACTGCTGGCCCCGGACTTCAACGCGGTCCCCGAGCAGCTCGAGGAGGTCTTCTCCTCGCGCCCCGAGGTCTTCGCCCACAACGTCGAGACGGTGCCCCGGATCTTCAAGCGGATCCGCCCCGGCTTCCGTTACGACCGTTCCCTCCAGGTCATCACCGCGGCCCGGGACTACGGCCTGGTGACCAAGTCGAACCTCATCCTCGGCATGGGCGAGACCCGCGAGGAGGTCGTCGACGCGCTGCGGCAGCTCCACGACGCCGGCTGCGAGCTGATCACCATCACGCAGTACCTGCGGCCGAGCGTCCGTCACCACCCGGTGGAGCGCTGGGTCAAGCCGCAGGAGTTCGTGGAGCTGAAGGAGGAGGCCGAGCGCATCGGCTTCTCCGGTGTGATGTCCGGCCCGCTGGTCCGGTCCTCGTACCGCGCCGGCCGGCTGTACCGGATGGCCGTCGAGAAGCGCGGCAGCTACGTCGCCTCGCAGGCGGTCTGACCCGGACCGGCCTTCACCCGAGCGGCGGCACTGGCACCCAGTGCCGCCGCTCGGCGGTTCCCGGGACCGTCCGTCGTGTGAATCGGCGCACAGGGCGCTACCTGCGAGTAGTGGCCGGTTCCGCGCAGACCCCGCGTCCCCGCAGCTAGCGGCCGCGCCGGGGCGGAGAGGGCCGTTTCCGGCGCCGTGTCCAGGCTTCATGTGCGTTTGACCGGTCGGTCACGCCCTGGTAACACCGAAGCGTGACCCTGGGCTCACCACTTGTAGGGCCCCGCCCTGGCCGCCGTTTTCCCGAGGGGGAACCTCCGTCATGCAGGCCGCACCCGTCCGCGCCACCGCCCTTCCGAAGTTCACCGATGCACTCCGTGCCGTCGAGTCGCTGTTGATGAGCGGCGGCCAGCGCACGGCCCGCCGCAACGCCTGGAACTCGGTCCTGGAGGACCGCCGCCGCGCCAAGGACCGCGTCGAGGCGGAGCGCTTCCTCGACGTCACCACCGTCACCACCGTCACCACTGTCACCGCGGTCACTGCCGCCACCGCCGCCCCGCTGCTGACCGGGCTCCGCGCCGACGGGTGACCGCGGCGCCGTAACGATTCGGCGTACGGGGCCGCCCTCCCGCACCACGGTGGAGACTGCCGTCGTGGGCGCCTCCCGGGGCACGTAGACTTCGTGCCATGGCGAGGAAGGAATCCGCGGCGGAGACTGCGAACCCCGGGCGACTGAAGCAGATCGCCCTGACCTACAAGATGACCCGCAGGGCCGACAAGAAGATCGGTCTTGTACTCGCGGCTGTCGGAATCGTCACCCTTGGTGTCTTCCTCGCGATCGGTTTCCTGATCGGTCACCCCATCTATGTCGGCATCTTCGGTCTGCTGATCGCCCTGCTGGCGATGGCGATCGTCTTCGGCCGAAGGGCCGAACGCGCGGCGTTCGGGCAGATGGAGGGCCAGCCGGGAGCGGCGGCGGCCGTGCTCGACAACGTCGGGCGCGGATGGACGACGACACCCGCGGTGGCGATGAACCGCAACCAGGACGTGGTGCACCGCGCGGTCGGCAAGGCCGGCATCGTGCTGGTCGCGGAGGGCAACCCGAACCGGCTGAAGACGCTGCTGGCGGCCGAGAAGAAGAGGATGGCCCGCATCGTGGCGGACGTGCCGGTGCACGACATCATCGTCGGCACGGGCGAGGACCAGGTCGACCTGAAGAAGCTGCGGACGACGATGCTGAAGTACCCGCGGGTCCTCACCGGCCCCCAGGTCACGGCGACGAACGACCGGCTGCGGGCACTGGGCGACCTGATGAGCAACATGCCGCTGCCGAAGGGCCCGATGCCCAAGGGCATGCGCATGCCTCGGGGCGGCCGCATGCGCTGACCGGCGCCCCCGGTCCGGAACCGCAGGGCCCCCGGCGATCCACGGATCGCCGGGGGCCCTTCCGCTGTGCCGCGGCGGCCGGTCTGCCCCCGGAGGTGCCCCCGCGGCCCTGTCGTGAGGAGGCCCGCCGGAGCAGACTGTCCTCCCGACGAGTGGCCACGGTCGAGGTGGGGGCGGTCATGCACACGCAGGACAGCGGCAGGGAGCAGAGCCGCGGGAACGGGCCGGCGGCCCGCCGGCCGGTGCCGCCGCAGCGTCCCGGGTGGGCGGACGACGTCCTCGCCCTCCAGCGCCGGGCCGGCAACGCGGCCGTCTCGCGCGCCCTCGCCGAGGGCAGGCACCGCGAGGGCTCCGGAGGTGGGCGGACCGACGCCTCCGTGCAGCGCGCCGAGGACCTCGAGGACGGCGCGGCGCACCGGCACGGTCCCGACTGCGCGCACGAGGAGGCGCCGGTGCAGCGCCGGGTCTCGCCCGCCGACGCGATCGCGACCCCCGGCAGGCCGCTGCCTCCCCGTATCGTCGCGCGGATGGAGCAGGAGTATCCGATGTCCTTCGGCCACGTCCGCCTCCACGACGGGCCCGTCGCGCAGCGCTCGGCGGCCGACCACGGCGCCGTGGCGTACACCACCGGCTCGCACATCGTCAGCGCCCGGTCGCAGCTCGACGACGAGACCCTCTACCACGAGGGCGGGCACATCTGGCAGCAGGCCATGGGCGAGGTGGCCGGCACCGACGACGGCAGCGGCACGAGGGTCTCCAGCCCGCACGACGCCTTCGAGCTCCAGGCGGCCGAGAACGGCCGCCGCATGGCCCGCGGCGAGCGCCCCGACCTGGAACTCCCCGGCCTCTAGGCCGTACCTCGCCGAGGGCTGCCCGCGATCCCTGGCGGGACGGCCCTCAGGCGCGGACCTCGACCGTGCCGGCCAGGCGGTCGTGGAGGCCGCGGCCGTCGCGGTCCCAGACCAGGGCGGGGATCGCCAGGCACAGCAGGACGGTCCGCAGCGCGGCGCGCCACGGGCTGACCCGTCCGGTCGCCAGCGCGAGCACGCGCAGCCCGAACAGCCGCTTGCCCGGGGTGAAGCCGAGGGTTCCCACGGTCAGCACACCGAGGAGCAGGAAGACGAGCAGCGTCCAGTTGCTCGTGGCCTGCTCGTAGCCGTCGGTGATGAGGCCGTATGCGATCAGCAGGCACAGCGCCCAGTCGACGACGAGGGCGCCGAGGCGCCGTCCGGGCCGGGCGATCGAGCCCGGTCCCTCCTCCGGCAGCCCCAGCTGTTCCCCGCGGTAACCGAAGTCCGCCCCGGCCTCTTCGGCGGCGGCACGGGGCCCGGACAGCCATGATCCGATTGCTTGCCTGTTGTCCACGCGTCCACGGTACTGCGGCCCCTCGGGCGGGCGGACGGCCCCCGTCGCACCGCACGCGAACGCCCGGCACACGTCACAATGGGGGACGAGCTGGTTAACCTCGACGAAACAAATGGGTCACGCCAGAGAAATCACCCCTCCCTAGGGTCGAAACCGGTTGTGCCACCGCACCGGCCGCACGAACGAACTACCACCCCGGCAAGGAACGGCCGGGAGTAGGAGGAGCTGGATGTTCCAGAACGCCGACGAGGCCAAGAAGTTCATCGCGGACGAGGACGTCAAGTTCGTCGATGTCCGCTTCTGCGACCTGCCGGGTGTGATGCAGCACTTCACGATCCCGGCCGAGGCCTTCGACCCGGCCGAGGAGCTCGCGTTCGACGGCTCCTCGATCCGCGGCTTCCAGGCCATCCACGAGTCGGACATGGCACTCCGCGCCGACCTGTCCACCGCGCGCGTCGACCCGTTCCGCCGCGACAAGACGGTCAACATCAACTTCTTCATCCACGACCCGATCACGGGCGAGCAGTACTCCCGCGACCCGCGGAACGTGGCCAAGAAGGCCGAGGCGTACCTCGCCTCCACCGGCATCGCCGACACCGCGTACTTCGGCCCCGAGGCCGAGTTCTACGTGTTCGACAGCGTCCGTTTCCGGACCGCCGAGAACGAGTCCTTCTACCACATCGACTCCGAGGCCGGCGCCTGGAACACCGGTGCGGTCGAGGACAACCGCGGTTACAAGGTGCGTTACAAGGGCGGCTACTTCCCGGTCCCGCCGGTCGACCACTTCGCCGACCTGCGCGCCGAGATCTCCCTCGAGCTGGAGCGCTCCGGTCTGAAGGTGGAGCGCCAGCACCACGAGGTGGGCACCGCCGGCCAGGCCGAGATCAACTACAAGTTCAACACGCTGCTCGCCGCCGCGGACGACCTCCAGCTCTTCAAGTACATCGTGAAGAACGTGGCCTGGCGCAACGGCAAGACCGCGACCTTCATGCCGAAGCCGATCTTCGGCGACAACGGCTCGGGCATGCACATCCACTCCTCGCTCTGGGCCGGCGGCTCCCCGCTGTTCTACGACGAGGCCGGTTACGCGGGCCTGTCGGACACCGCCCGCTACTACATCGGCGGCATCCTCAAGCACGCCCCCTCGCTGCTGGCCTTCACCAACCCCACGGTGAACTCGTACCACCGCCTGGTGCCGGGCTTCGAGGCCCCGGTCAACCTGGTGTACTCGCAGCGCAACCGCTCCGCGGCCATGCGTATCCCGATCACCGGTTCCAACGCCAAGGCCAAGCGCGTCGAGTTCCGCGCCCCGGACTCCTCCGGCAACCCCTACCTCGCCTTCTCGGCGCTGCTCCTCGCGGGCCTGGACGGCATCAAGAACAAGATCGAGCCGGCCGAGCCGATCGACAAGGACCTCTACGAGCTGGCCCCCGAGGAGCACGCGGGCGTCGCGCAGGTCCCGACCTCCCTCGGCGCCGTCCTCGACCGCCTCGAGGCCGACCACGAGTTCCTCCTCCAGGGCGACGTCTTCACGTCCGACCTGATCGAGACGTGGATCGACTTCAAGCGCACCAACGAGATCGCCCCGCTGCAGCTCCGCCCGCACCCGCACGAGTTCGAGCTCTACTTCGACGTGTGAGCACCCCCGGGCGGGTGCGCGCACCCGTTCCGCGGCCTCCGGGGCCGTCGTCCCTCGTGGACGGCGGCCCCGGAGGCCTTTTGCCGTCCCTGGGGGCGTTCGGGGGCCGTGCATGGGCCGCGCGGGCGGGGCCGGGCGCACAATGGAGACCGGGACGAGTCCCCGAGGACGAGGTACCGCGAGGTGATGCGGAATGCGGAGCCGGTTCCAGAGCGATCGGCGGCTGACCGTGCGGATGACGGTCACCATGTTCCTGCTCGGGCTGCTGTACGTGGGCTTCGTGGCGGCGCTCGTCGTCCTGCTGAAGTCGTTGGTGCTGGTCGTCGTGATCGCGGCGGCGGTGCTCGGGGCGCAGTACTGGTTCTCCGACCGGATCGCGCTGTACGCGATGCACGGGAAGATCGTGGAGCGCGAGGAGTATCCGGAGCTGCACGGGGTCGTGGACCGGCTGTGCGCGGTCGCCGACATGCCGAAGCCGCTCGTCGCCGTCTCCAACATGGACATGCCGAACGCCTTCGCGACCGGGCGGAACGCCGATCACGCGGTGGTGTGCGTGACCACCGGGCTGCTGCGCAGGCTGGAACCGGCGGAGCTGGAGGGCGTCCTCGCACACGAGCTCTCGCACGTGGCGCACAGGGACGTCGCCGTGATCACCGTCGCCTCCTTCCTCGGGGTCCTCGCCGGGCTCGTCGTACGGTTCGCCTTCTACTCGCAGTTGTTCGGGGGGCGGGGCCGCCGGGACCAGAACACGCTGGCCGTGCTCGGCATCGTGATGGGCGTCTCGATGGCCGTGTACGCGCTGAGCTTCGTCCTCATCCGCGCGCTCTCCCGCTACCGGGAGCTGGCCGCGGACCGGGCCGCCGCGCTGCTCACCGGGCGGCCCTCGGAGCTGGCCGCCGCGCTGACGAAGGTCGACGGCGACATCGCGCGCATCCCCAGCCAGGACCTGCGCACCGCGCAGGCGTTCAACGCGTTCTACTTCACCCCCGCGTTCGGCAAGGGCGCGGGGCTCGCCCGGCTGTTCTCCACCCATCCGAGTCTGGAGCAGCGGCTGGAGCAGCTGGGGCGGATCTCGGCGGAGCTGGGCGAGGCCGGGACCGGCGGGACCGGAAGGGCGGACTGAGGCGGCGTGGGGCTCTGGGACATCCTGCTCGGGCGGACGAAACCGGTGGCGCCGGACCTCGATCAGCTCTTCGGGCTGCCCTCGGCGGCGGTGACGCTGGAGGCGGGCGCCGGGTTCACTCCGACGGGCGAAGGGGCCGTGTGTTTCGCGACGGTCGAGGGGGCGGCGTTCGAACAGACGCACAGGGAGGTGCGGGCGCTGCTGGACGCGGACGCGGAACGGAGGGACGTGGGGGTGGAGCTGCGGCGGGACGAGTACGGCTACTCCTGGCTGGTCTCGCGGCGTGGGCCGGGTGAGCTGGTCTCGCTGGTCAACGATCTGCACGCGGTCAACAGCGCGATGGAGGCCAACGGCTTCGGGCCGCAGTTGCTGTGCTCGGTGGCCGGGTTCCGTGAGGCGGGGGACGGGGCCGCCGGGACCGCGGGGCGGCGGCTGGGGCTGGTGTACCTGTTCAAGCGGGGGACGTTCTACCCGTTCGCGCCCCTGGGGGGCGGGAGGCGGGACACGGCGCTGGAACTGCGGGTGAAGTCACTGCTGGCGGGGGAGCTGCGGATGGAGGACGACCTGGGACGGTGGTTCCCGGTGTGGGGGGCGCCAGGGCTGTGAGCGGGGTGTGCGGGGGCCTCCCCGGGCCCCTTGCGGAGCGCGGGGAGACCGTTCGGCGCGGGCAGACCGATCAGCGCGTGTAGCGCAGCAGCGCTCGGACCATGTGGCAGGTGCGGGCCGACGGGGCGTGGACGCCGATCAGGTCCGCCGTGCGGCGGATGACCTCGTCGCGCGCCTGGTTCGGGACGTAGATCCCGGAGTCGAGCAGGGCGATCGCCAGACGCATCGCCTTCAGCCGGCGGTTGTGGGTGACGTACCACTCGCGGGGCCGGCCCGCCGGGAGCGGGCGCTTGGTGACGGGGGCGTACGGCAGGTCCAGCGGGATCTGCCGGGCGGCGGTCGACTGGGTGGGCAACGGCGTGGACGTGAGGGTGGCAGCGGGCACGGGCATCCTCCTGTCGCGGTCGGGACACCGTCCGGAACCTCCGGCGACGGCCTCGAACACTGCTTCTATTCTACTGCGCGGCACTGACAGCGCGGGGCGTGAGAGGGCGTCAAAACTGCTGGTCAGAACGGGGGTTGGGGGGTACGGGGGTGGCTCGGGGCCTCCGGGGCGCGTGGGGCCTCCGGGGCGCGCGTGGGCCCCGCTACCGTGGGCCGCATGGAGATCTGGATCAATCCCGCGTGTTCCAAGTGCCGCAGCGCGCTCAGCCTGCTCGACGCCGAGGGCGCCGACTACACCGTCCGCCGCTACCTGGAGGACGTGCCGAGCGAGGACGAGATCCGCGGGGTGCTCGGGCGTCTCGGGCTCGAACCGTGGGACATCACGCGGACCGGTGAGGCGGAGGCCCGGGAACTCGGCGTCAAGGACTGGCCCCGGGAGGCGGGGTCCCGGGACCGCTGGGTGCGGGCCCTGGCGGAGCACCCGAAGCTGATCCAGCGGCCGATCATCACCGCCGAGGACGGCACCGCCGTGGTGGCCCGCGACGAGGACGCCGTGCGCGAGGCGCTCTCCCGCTGATCCGGGCCCCGTACCGCCGGAGCAGTGTGGCGCAGGTCACTCACGTGACGGACGCGACCGGTGAGTAGCTCCTGTTCGGGATCTCGTACATAGCGGCGTACGCTCCCCTACCTCCCAGGAGGCGCGCATGTCGCGCAGGAGAAAGCTCGGCACGAAGAAGAAGATCGCGCTGCTGGCCGGTGCCGCGACGCTGGCCGGCGGCGGGGCCTTCGCCCTCGCGGCCACGTCGAACGCCGCGTCCGTGCAGAACGCGTCGACCTCGACCGTCTGCCAGGGCCTGGCCACCGCACTCGGCAACAACGAGAAGTTCATCGCCGATCAGCGGGCCGCCCCCGACGCCCTGTCGGAGGCGCGGATCGCGAACCGCGAGGCGGTCCTCGCCGAGATCAGGCGCAAGCAGGAGGCGTCCGGCTGCGAGGTCGGGGAGTCGGCTCAGGGCTCCCCGGCCGCTCCCGCCGACCCCCCGGCGCAGTCGCGGCCACCTGCTCAGTCCCAGCCCCCTGCCCAGTCCCAGCCCCCTGCCCAGGGTGGGGGCGCAACCGCCGGGGCCGCCGGCGGCGGGGACGCGGCCGCCGCCGGTGAGCAGGTCTGCAAGGGCTCGACCGTCACGCTGTCCGGCGAGGACGGCGCCCCCGCGGCCTCCAGCAACCAGTTCCCGGCCGGTACGAAGCTGCGGGTGACCAACCTGGACAACGACAAGTCCACCACCGTCGAGGTCACCTCGGTCTCCGGGAGTTGCGCCCTGCTGAACAACGCGGCCTTCGAACAGGTGCGGGAGCCCGGCAAGTTCCTCATCCGCCGGGCGCTCATCGAGAAGGTGGGCTGACCGCACGGGGCCCGGGCCCGATACGCCCGCGGCGGCCGTGACTCCGCACACGGCCGCCGCGGGTAACACGGGGTTCACACATGGGCAATGGACGGGAAACCGCCTGTTGACAGGCTGGAAGCACCACGCGGCGCCCCAGTGCCGCAGCGCCGCGTGACGCACCCGCACCCGCACCGGCCGCGCGGCACCCTCAAAGCCCCGGCCGGGACTTCGTAAGGACGTGGCCCCGTGACCTTCAAGGCTGAGTACATCTGGATCGACGGCACCGAGCCGACCGCCAAGCTCCGTTCCAAGACCAAGATCATGGCTTCCTCGGACACGCGGGACACGGCCGCCGACCTCCCGTACTGGGGCTTCGACGGGTCCTCCACCAACCAGGCCGAGGGCCACGCCTCGGACCGCGTGCTCAAGCCGGTCTTCGTCTGTCCCGACCCGATCCGCGGCGGTGACAACGTCCTGGTGCTGTGCGAGGTGCTCGACACCGACATGACGCCGCACGAGTCCAACACCCGTGCCGCGCTGGCCGAGGTCGCCGAGCGGTTCGCCGCGCAGGAGCCGATCTTCGGCATCGAGCAGGAGTACACCTTCTTCAAGGGCTCCCGCCCGCTCGGCTTCCCCGAGGGCGGTTTCCCGGCCGCGCAGGGCGGCTACTACTGCGGCGTCGGCTCGGACGAGATCTTCGGCCGTGACGTCGTCGAGGCGCACCTGGAGAACTGCCTGAAGGCCGGCCTCGGCATCTCCGGCATCAACGCCGAGGTCATGCCCGGCCAGTGGGAGTTCCAGGTCGGCCCGCTGGCCCCGCTGGAGGTCTCCGACCAGCTCTGGGTGGCCCGCTGGCTGCTCTACCGCACCGCCGAGGACTTCGAGGTCTCCGCCACCCTCGACCCCAAGCCGGTCAAGGGCGACTGGAACGGCGCGGGCGCGCACACCAACTTCTCGACGAAGGCCATGCGCGAGGGGTACGACGCCATCATCACGGCGTGCGAGTCGCTCGGCGAGGGCTCCAAGCCGATGGACCACGTGAAGAACTACGGCGCCGGGATCGACGACCGCCTCACCGGTCTGCACGAGACGGCCCCGTGGAACGAGTACTCCTACGGTGTCTCCGACCGCGGTGCCTCGGTCCGCATCCCCTGGCAGGTCGAGAAGGACCGCAAGGGGTACATCGAGGACCGTCGCCCGAACGCCAACGTCGACCCGTACACGGTGACGCGACTGCTGGTCGACACGTGCTGCACCGCGCTGGAGAAGGCCGGCCAGGTCTGACCGGCCCCCGCCGAACGCGAAGGGGCGCCCGCCGTGACGGCGGGCGCCCCTTCCGCGTGCCCCACCGCCCGTTCCGGGTCCGCACCGGGCGTCCACGCTGTGAGAGGAGGCTCCCCCGGGTGACGGGCATCTGCTTCAATGTGAGCATGGCCGGCATTCAGCAGCGCACCGCGACGGGTCGCCACGACCTGGAGCCGTTCTGGCCTTCCCGTCAGCACCACGACTTCGACCGGGTGTGTTGCCGCGCGACGAACGCGCCGGCCCTCTAACGCCGTACCCCGGTCTTCGGCCGGCGCGACAAGACGCGTTTCCTCGACGCCCCGGCAGCCGGGCCACCCGCCTCCACGCTCCGCGGCCGTCGAGCCTTCCGTCGAACCCCTCGCGCGAAAGAGCTGACGTCTCATGGCGACCACCCGTTCCCTGTCCACCGCCTCCACCGCCTCCGCCTCTCCCGTCACCGGCCCGGCCGCCCGCGGCGCGCGCCACCGGCTGCGTGCCGTCGACCGGGACGAGGTGGTCGAGATCGCCGACTTCCTGCCGCCGGGCGCCACCTGGCTGCCCGCTCCCCCGCACGCCCTCCCGGCGCTGCCTGGCCGGCCGCCGATGGTCGGCTACCTGGTCCTCGTACCGGCCGGGCAGCAGCCGCCGTTCGCGCCCGCCGCGGTGCCCGCCGGGCCGGAGCGCCCGGCCCCCGCCGAGGTCACCGCCGAGGCGCCCGCCCCGGAGCGGGGAGCCGAGTCCGGCGATCCGCTGGTCCGCATCGACCCGGTGCGCCGCACCGCCGAGGTGGACGGACGCCGGCTGGACCTGACCTACCTGGAGTTCGAACTGCTGGCGCACCTCGTCGCGCATCCGCACCGGGTGCACACGCGGGACCAGCTCGTCACCACCGTGTGGGGCTACGGGCACGTGGGCGACGGCCGCACCGTCGACGTCCACGTCGCCAGGCTGCGGCGCAAGCTGGGCGCCGAGCACCGCGCGGCGATCCAGACGGTCCGCCGGGTCGGGTACAAGTACACCCCGCCGACCGGGGCCTGACCGTCCGCGCACCGAAGCGCCGCTCTTCTGTCAGCAGAGCGGCGTTCCCTCCCCCGGCCCCGGCGGGCAGAGTCCTCGGCATGAGACTGCTGATGCTGGGCGGAACGGATTTCGTGGGCAGGGCCGTGGTGGAGGACGCCGTGCGCCGGGGCTGGGAGGTGACCGTCTTCCACCGGGGCCGCAACGCCGTCCCGCGCGGCGCCCGTTCGCTGCTCGGTGACCGCACGGCTCCCGATGGGCTCGCCGCGCTGGCCGAGGGCACCTGGGACGCGGTCGTCGACACCTGGTCGGCGGCGCCGCGCGCCGTGCGGGAGTCGGCGAGGCTGCTGGCCGGGCGGGCCGGCCGCTACGCGTACGTGTCGAGCGTCTCGGTGTACGACCGGCCGCGCCAGGACGGCTTCACCGAGGAGGCCCCGGTCGTGGCGGGCGCCGACCCGGGCGCCGGGCGGACGGACTACGCCCGGGACAAGCGCGGCGGCGAGCTGGCGGCCGTCGAGTCCTTCGGCCCGGACGGGGCGCTGCTGGTGCGGGCCGGGCTGATCCTCGGCCCTCACGAGAACATCGGCCGGCTGCCCTGGTGGCTGCACCGCGTCGCCCGGGGCGGGGACGTACTCGCTCCCGGACCGCGGGAGCTGGCGGTGCGGTACGTGGACGCCCGGGACCTCGCCGCATGGGTGCTCTCGGCCGTCGAGCGGGGGTCGAGCGGCCCGTACAACGTCGCGGGGACGCCCGGCCGGGCCACGATGGGCGAACTGCTGGACGCCTGCGTCCGGGTGACCGGCGGCGCGGCCCGGCTGCGCTGGACCCCGCCCGCCACCATCCTGGCCGCCGGGATCGAACCCTGGACGCAGCTCCCCGTGTGGGTGCCCCGGGGCACCGAACTGGAGACCGCCGTCTACGGCATGGACGTCTCCCGCGCGGTGCGCGAGGGGCTGCGGCACCGGCCGGCGGAGGAGACGGTCGCCGACACCTGGGCGTGGCTGCGCACCCTGGACGGCCCCGCGCCCCTGCGGGCCGACCGGCCGGGAGTGGGGGTGGATCCGGCGGTCGAGGCGAAGGTGCTGGGCACCGCCCCGGGCACCGCCGGAAACTGACCGGTGACCAGGCCGGACGGAATTCCCGGCAATCCCCGACCGGCCCTTCTTTGAACGCCCTTCAAGAATGTGCGGCAAGTTTTTTCCCGTGCCTCTGAACGCCCCACGAGTCCCTCGCGTATGGAATGGAGCCGCTTCACTCCTGTCGGGCGCCTCCGCCCCGCCAAGGAAGTCAGAGGAGTTCCATGGGACGCAACACAAGAAAACGCCGCTCGTCGCTGGCCACCAAGGCCATAGCCGCATCGGCGGCCCTAGCGCTCGGTGGGGGCGGGCTGATCTGGGCGAACTTCTATGCTTCTGCGCACGAGGAGAACTCGGGCCAGAACCGGACCAAGGCCGCCGGAGCACAGATGGCCACGATCTCCTGCCCGGACGTCGGCCAGAAGCTGACCGACGTGCCGGGCGGGGCGAAGGCCAACGTCGACAAGGAGCTGGCGAACCTCGACAAGCAGATCACCGAGGCGTACGCACGCCTGGCCGCCACGCGCCGGGCACAGCAGAACGACGCCAACTTCGCGCAGAACGCGATCTTCGGCCCGCTGAAGGAGAAGCGGTCCGCGGCGCTCGAGCGCATCAGGATCGACTTCAAGCGGGTCGGCGCCACCGCGCCCGACGGACTGGACGCCCTGGCCCCCTGCACCGGAACGCCCGCCGGCCAGACCAACGCGGGCGGCAACGGGGGCGGCCAGAACGGCGGTCAGAACGGCGACCAGAACCAGAACGGCGGTCAGGGCCAGAACGGCGGCCAGGCCGGCGGCGGTCAGGACCAGAACGGCGGCGGTCAGCAGGGCGGCAACGGCGGCCAGGCCGGCAACGGCCCCGTGGCCGCGGACTTCGTCGACATCACCAAGGTCCGGCCGAACGTCTCGAAGAAGGCGAACACCCGCAAGGCCGGCCGGTTCGGCAAGGGCCGGAACAGCACCAAGGGCGCCTCGACCGGCACGTTCTCCGTCAACTGCGGGGTGAACCAGAACAAGAACTACAACACCGACAACGTGATCGTGGCGCCCGGCGTGACCAACGGCGCGCACCACACCCACGACTACGTCGGCAACCAGGACGTCAACGCCTTCTCGAACAACGACACGTTCGCCGCGGCCGGCACGTCCTGCGACAAGAAGGGCGACAAGTCCTCGTACTACTGGCCGGTGATGCGTGTGCAGGACGGCACGCAGGAGTTCGACCAGAACAACGACGGCGGCGGCAAGGAGGGCAACGTCGGCAAGATCCTCACCGCCAAGCAGGCCGAGATCAAGTACGTCGGCAGCCCCACCTCCAAGGTCGTCGGGATGCCGAAGTTCCTGCGCATCATCACCGGTGACGCCAAGGCCTTCACCAACGGCACGGCGAACGCCAACGCGCACTTCTCCTGCACCGGCTTCGAGGACAAGGTCCAGCTGACCGACAAGTACCCGATCTGCCCCAAGGGCAGTGACGTGGTCCGCTCGTTCGCCTTCCAGAGCTGCTGGGACGGCCAGAACACCGACAGCGCCAACCACCGCTCGCACGTCGCCTTCGCGGACGCGAACGGCAACTGCGCGGGCGGGTTCAAGGCCATCCCCCAGCTCACGATGCGCCTCGTCTACAGCGTCCCGACCCCGGTCATCGCGAACGGCCAGGTGAAGAACGCCTACGCGGTCGACGGATTCCCCGAGCAGCTGCACAAGCCGATCAACGACCACGACGACTTCATCAGCGTCATGGACCAGAACCTGATGAACCAGGTCGTGAGTTGCGTCAACACCGGGCGGAAGTGCTAGTGATCCGCTGATTCACCCCCCCCACGGGAAAGCCGGCGGTGGAATTCCACCGCCGGCTTTTCGCCTGTATTCCGAGCGGGACACCCCGGCCCGGCCGGCACCCCGGCCGGGCCGTTCGCTCAGCCCTCGTGGTCCGCGTGCGCCGCGTGGCTGGTGCCCACCTCCAGGGAGCCGCCGAGCGTGCCGCGGAGCGTCCGCACCAGCTTCTGGTCGCCGATGGCGATCCACTTCGCCCCGACGAGGTAGAAGCCGCCGTAGTCCTTGGCCTCGTTGATCCACTCGCGCTGTCCGCGGTCGGTGGCGAAGGTGGCCAGGATGAACTTGCCGTCCTCGTTCTTGCAGACGGCCTGGCGGATCTCGTCCGCGTCGGTCTGGATGTCCGGCGTGCAGTGCGCGTCGGCGGCGATCTCCTCCAGGCTTCCGGTCTTCGTGGCGGGTATCTTCGCCGCCGCGGTCCCGTCCTTGCCCGCCCCGCAGGCGGTCAGCGCCAGCAGGGCCACGGCCGCGCCCGTCGCGAGTCTCGCTGTTGTCAACCTCATGCGTACCTCCGGTCTCTTCGGCCGACGTGAACTCGCCAGCTCCGTGCGCACCGTTGAGCCCGGACGGCCGTCCCATTAGCGTGCCGCACCTGTCGACACAGGGGGCACCCGGATGGACTCATCGAACCTTCCGTCGCGACGTACGGTGCTGGGCACGGCCGGTGCCATCGGCCTCGGAACCGCTGTGGGTACGACGGTTCCGGCCCACGCCGCCGGGAGCCCCGGCGAGGGCCCCGCCTTCGATACGGCTCCCGCGCGCTCCGCGCTCAATCGGCTGCTGCCCGATCACGCCGGACAGTTCCGTCTGACCCCCCTGCGCCCCTCGGGCGGCCGCGAGCGCTTCCGGGTCACCGGCACCACCGGGCGCGTGGAGGTGGCCGGAACCTCCCCCGCGGTGCTGCTCCACGGGGCGCACTGGTACCTGAAGTACGTCTGCGGGGCCCATCTGGCCTGGAACGGCGGCACCCTCGACCTGCCGCGCCGGCTGCCCGCGCCCGCCCGGCCGCTGGAGCGGTCCACCGCGCTCCCCCACCGGTTCGCGCTCAACGACACCAACGACGGCTACACCGCCCCCTACGCCGATTGGCCGTACTGGCAGCACGAGATCGACCTGCTCGCCGCGCACGGCTGCAACCAGGTCATGGTGATCGCCGGGATGGAGGCCGTCTACCACCGGGTCCTGCAGGACTTCGGCTACAGCGACACCGAGGCCCGCGCCTGGCTCCCGGCCCCCTCCCACCAGCCCTGGTGGCTGCTGCAGAACCTGTACGGCTACGGCGGCCCCCTGTCCGCCGAACTCATCGCCCGGCGAGCCGCGCTGGGCCGCCGGATCGCCGACCGGCTGCGCGCGCTGGGCATGCGCCCGGTGCTGCCCGGCTACTACGGGCACGTCCCGAAGGACTTCGCGGACCGCCGCGGCGGCGACGCGCACGTCGTCCCGCAGGGCACGTGGCACGGCTTCGACCGCCCCTCCTGGCTCGACCCCCGCACGGATGCCTTCGCCGAGGTCGCCGCCTCCTTCTACCGCCACCAGGAGGACGTCTTCGGCCCGGCCGACCACTTCAAGATGGACCTGCTGCACGAGGGCGGCACCGCCGGCGACGTCCCCGTGCCGGACGCGGCCCGCGGCGTCGAGAAGGCGCTGCGCGCCGCCCGCCCGGGTGCCACCTGGGTGATCCTCGGCTGGGAGGCCAACCCGCTGCCCGAACTCCTCGACGCCGTCGACAAGAAGCGCATGCTGATCGTCGACGGCGTCTCGGACCGCTACACGAGCGTCACCGACCGGGAGGAGGACTGGGGCGGCACCCCCTACGCCTTCGGCACCATCCCCAACTTCGGCGGCCGCACCACGCTCGGCGCCCGCACCCACATCTGGCGGGAGAAGTTCTTCGCCTGGCGCGACAAGCCCGGCAGCGCGCTGGCCGGCACCGCCTACCTCCCGGAGGCCGCCGACCGCGACCCGGCCGCCTTCGAGCTCTTCTCCGAACTCGCCTGGACGGACGAACCGGTCGACCGCGCACGGTGGTTCACCGGCTACGCCGACTTCCGCTACGGCGGCCGGGACGCCGGGGCCCGCCGCGCCTGGCGGGCGCTCCACGACACCGCCTACCAGCAGCACGCCAACGAGCGCAGCGACCCGCACGACTCCCTGTTCTGCGCCCGCCCCGACCTGGCCGCCACCCGCGCCGCCCGGTACGCGCCCGCCGCCCTCACCTACGACCCGGCCCGGTTCGACGCCGCCCTCTCCGGCCTCCTCGCGGTGGCCGCGCACCGACGGGGCGGCGCGGCCTACCGCTACGACCTGGTCGACGTGGCCCGGCAGGCCCTCGCGCACCGCAGCCGCCAGTACCTGACGCAGCTCAGGGCCGCCTTCGACCGTGAGGACGCCGCCACGTTCAAGGCGCTCGCCACGCAGTGGCTCACGCTGATGCGGCTGTCCGAGGACATCACCGGCACGCACCCCGCCTTCCTGCTCGGCCCCTGGATCGAGGACGCGCGCCGCATGGCGACGAACCCGCGGGAGCGGGCCGAGTTCGAGCGCACCGCCAAGGCACTGGTGACGGTCTGGGGCGACCGGGCCACCTCCGACGCGGGCAACCTGCACGAGTACGGCAACCGCGAATGGCACGGCCTGCTCTCCGACTTCTACCTGCCGCGCTGGCAGAAGTGGCTGGACGCCTGCGAGGACGCGCTGGCCACCGGGACCGCGCCCGCGGCGGTGGACTGGTTCGCGTTCGAGGAACCCTGGACCCGGGAGCGCAAGGACTACCCCCTGCGGCCGGTGGGCGACGCCTACCGGACCGCCGTCCGGGTCCGGGACGCGCTGGCCCGGGCCCCGTACCAGGGGGCACTGGAGGTGAGCGCCGACCCGGTGGCCTTCCCGCCCGGCGGCCACGCCCGCGTCACGGCCGTCTTCCGCAACGTCAACGGGCTGCGCGGCACCGGACGCGTCGACTTCGCGCTCACCGGCCTCGACGCGGCACCCGAGGGCGCCGGATCGCTCCCCGGCGTCCCGGCGGCCGGGAGCGGCACCGTGCGGTGGCGGGCGAACGCCCCCGGCACACCGCTGGAGGAACCCCTGCGGCCGCTGCCGTACTCCCTCGCCGTGACCTACGGACCGCGCGGGGAACGCCGGGTGACCTCCCGCTTCGAGGGCACGCTCTTCGAGGCGGGGCCGCTGGAACAGGGATGGCGTACGTACACGAACAACGGCGCCGTCCTCGGGCAGCTCGACGGGCGGTTCGCGATCGACGGGGGCGGGGCGGACCTCTGGAAAGGCACGGCCGAGTTCGGCACGGCCTACCGCGAGGGCGTGCTGCGGGACGGGGTGGCGGTGACGGTGCGCGTGGACGCGCAGGCGCCCACGGGGGCATGGGCGCGGGCCGGCATCATCGCCCGCGACGCCCTCGCGCGGCCGGGCGCGGGCGGCTTCGTCAACCTGGCGGTGACGCCATCGAACGGGGTCGTGCTGTCCTACGACTCCGACGGGGACGGCACGCTCGACACCTACAAGCGGGTGACGGGGGTGACGGCGCCGGTGCTGCTGCGGCTGACCCGGGCCGGGGGCGCCTTCCGCGGGGAGTTCTCGGTGGACGGGGGGTCCTCCTGGCGGACGGTGGCGACGGTGACCGTGCCGGGTGCCGGGTCCGTGCAGGACGCCGGCCTCTTCATGTCGGCCACCGACGGAGGGAGCGGGGCACGCGGGACGGTGACCTTCTCCGGCTGGCGGCTCACGTAGCCTCTGCCGCCCCCGCGCCCCTGACAGGGGCGCGGGGCTGTGCCGACATGCGGCTCCGCCGCGTGGGCGCGTGTGAGCACCCGCCCGCACGTCCGGGGCCGCGAGCCCGGTGACCTCGCCGCCGTTCGCTCGTTCTGCTGAACGTGCAGTCACAGGATGTCGCCCCCCGCCCCGCCGCCATCGACGTCACCACCGCCGAGGCCGCCCTCGTCGAGCACTACCCCCGCCTCGCCCGCCTCGCGTACCTCACCCTCCCGGCCACCCTCGGCCGCAACCGCCGTGTCCTGACCGCACATTCGCTCGTCCAGCGCGCGCTCCCCCACGGCCGCACCCCCACCCCGCCCGCCGTGATCCCGGCCCAGTCGAAGGGCCGCGAGGGCGACCCCGGTTACGCGCTCGTCCGCACCCGGGTGATCCGCACCGCGCTGGACGCCGCCCGTCCCCTGACCTTCCGTGCCTGGCCCCGGCGGGCCCAGCTCCCGGCGCTGCTCCCCCAGGTCCGCGGCCTGCGGCTGTTCCCGCGCTCCGGCGGCGGTGACGAGGCCGCCCTGGACCAGGCGCTGTCCACGCTGTCCGCCCCGGCCCGCGCGGCGTACGTCCTGCGCGGCCTGGAGCGGCTGCCCGACGAGGTCCTCCGCGAGGTCCTGGCCGCGGCGGGCGTCGCGGACCCGGACGGGGCACTGCGCGAGGCGGCCGCCGTCCCCGCGCAGGAACTGCTGCTCGGCTCCCGCGAGTTCGACCCCTGCACGCTGCACGCCCGTCCCACCGACCTGATGCGCCGCCGCCAGCACACCCGTGCCGCGCTCGCCGCGGCGGCCGCCGCCCTCGTCTGCGGGGCGCTGCTGGTGCTGCCGGGCGGCGGCTGGGGCCCGGACGGCGCCGCCGCCCCGGCGTACGCGCAGAATCCCTCCGCCCGGGCCGCCCTCGATCCCGGGAAGCTGACGAGGGTCGCGCCCACGGCGTGGAGGACCTCGCCGCGCACCGACTTCTCCGTGTGGCCGGCGCGCGGTGACAGGGCCGGGGACACCGCGCTGCTGCGGCGGGCCCTGGCGGTGTGGGCGCGGCCGGGCGAGTCGGTGCAGGTGTCGGCGACGCCGGGGACGCCCTCGGGCGGCCCGGCCGGTCCGCCGCAGTTGCTGTACGCCGGTGAGGTCGACGCCGCCCGGGTGGTCCTGCTGTACGACGGGCTGCGCATCGTGCGCTACGCGGAGCCGGTGTCCGGCACGGAGGGCGCCGCCCTGGACTTCGCCCGGGTCGACGGTGCCGGTCGCGCGGAGGCCGCCGCGGTGGTGCTGGGCCGGGCCGACGGCAACGTCCGCTATCTGACGGCCCCCTGGATCGGGCGGGCCGGGGAGCGGGACCTGCTGAAGCCGACGGCCGGCGTGATGGACCTGCACCGCACGGCGGACGGGACCGTCTCGCCGCTGGCCAGTCCCGCCACCCGGCCCGGGTCCTGCACCTCCTGGAACGTCCTGCAGCTCACCGACCGCTCGGGCGGGACCCGGCTGTTGACGGACCTCGGGGAACTCACCCCCGCGCACCTGACCGTCGGCCGTCCGGCGGCCCCGCGCGAGGCGGCCGGGGCGGCGGCGCTGCGCACCTGGGCCCCGTTCGCCTGCTCGCTGGCCTCGCAGCGCGGGCAGGGCGTGCGGACGGTGAACGCCTGGCAGTACGCGCGCCAGCCACTGCCCGGCGGCAGCGGCGAGGGGGCGTGGGTGTGCACGCGGGCGGAGACCTGGCGGGGCGGGGGTGCCGGAGCGCTGGCACAGTTCCGGGCGCCCTCCTCCGCGTACGGGGCGGTGACCGCGAAGGGGCAGGACAGCCCGGCCTGCGGTCCGAAGGATCCGCACGTACTGGCGGGCGTGCTGTGGAAGTCGGACGCCGGCGCCTGGTACCTGCTGGCGGCCGCGGACCGCGGGGCCGTCTCGATGCGGGCCACCGGTGCGGTGACGGGTGAGGTGGAGGGCCACACCCTGGCGCTGCCCGCGAAGCCGGACGCGAAGCCCGAACTCACGGCGACGCTGGGCGACGGGAGGACGCTGGACCACCTGCGCTGAGACCCTCGTCCCGAACACACCCGTGCGGCCCGTCGACCACTCGACGGGCCGCACGGTCGTACCGACGGGACCCGCCGCGCGGCGGGAGCGTCAGGAGGCTTCGCTGAGCGCGGCGGCCGGGTCGGTGCGCCAGACCTCGGCGAGGTCGGACAGGGGCACGCCGAGCACCTCGCTGAGCCGTACGACGGTCCCGAAGGCGGGGGTCGGCAGCCGGCCGGTCTCGATCTTGCGGAGGGTCTCCGGCGAGATGCCCGCCTCGAGGGCGACTTCGCCCGGGTTGCGTCCCGCCCGGGCGCGGCGCAGCGCGGCTCCGAGGCGTCGGCCCGCCTCGATCTGTTCGGGGGCGAGCGGGTGGCGAACCATGCGCCCATGCTACCCGTCCGGCACCCCGCGCGGTGGGCCGAGCACCACCCTCCGACTGGTATAAATATACCTGTCGGCAGCCGCCCCGGGAATCGAGGAACGCAGTGATCGAGCACAAGACGCCCGCAGACATCGAACGCATGCACGTCACCGGGAGGTTCCTCGGCGAGGTGCTGGCCGAACTGGGCGAGCTCGCCGCGGTGGGGGTCGACCTGCTGGACCTGGAGCACCACGCCCGCCGCCGGATCAAGGAGCGCGGCGCGGAGTCCTGCTACTGGGACTACGCCCCCTCGTTCGGCAAGGGCCCGTTCCGCAACGTGGTGTGCCTCTCGGTCAACGACGCCGTGCTGCACGGGCTGCCGCACCCGTACAAGCTGCGTGACGGTGATCTGCTGACCATGGACATGGCCGTGACGATCGACGGCTGGTCCGCCGACTCGGCGCTCTCCGTCGTCGTCGGCACTCCGGCGCCCGAGGACCTGCGGCTCATCGAGGCCACCGAGGTCGCCCTGGAGGCCGCGATCGAGGTGGCCCGGCCCGGCAACCGGCTCGGGGACGTCTCGGCGGCCATCGGCGCGGTCGCCGCCGAGTACGGCTACCCGGTGAACCTGGAGTTCGGCGGGCACGGCATCGGCCGCACGATGCACGAGGACCCGCACATCCCCAACCAGGGCCGTCCCGGCCGCGGATGGAAGCTGCGCCCCGGGCTCACCCTCGCGATCGAGCCCTGGTTCACCGCCGGCACCGACAAGATCCGCTTCGACGCGGACGGCTGGACGATCCGCTCGGCGGACGGCTCGCGCGCCGCCCATTCCGAGCACACGGTCGCCATCACCGAGTCCGAGCCGCTCGTCCTCACCCGGCGCCCCCGCGAGGACAAGGGGGCGGCGAAGCCCCGGACGTCCTCCTCGGGCACCGGCCACTGAGCCGCGCTCCTACTACCGGCCCACGCGACCGGCCGGATCCGATCGACCACGTGATCGGTAAAGTGTTCGTATGACAACCGGGGCTCGCCGCAGGATGGGTGTAGAGGAGCGGCGGCAGCAGTTGATCGGCGTCGCCCTCGAACTGTTCAGCCGACGCTCCCCCGACGAGGTCTCCATCGACGAGATAGCCTCCGCCGCCGGTATCTCACGACCACTCGTCTATCACTACTTCCCCGGCAAACTCAGCCTGTACGAGGCCGCGTTGACGCGGGCCTCGGCGGATCTGGCCGGGCGTTTCACCGAACCGCACGAGGGCCCGCTGGGCGCCCGGCTGCTGCGCGTGATGCGCCGCTTCTTCGATTTCGTCGAGGACCACGGCCCCGGTTTCTCCGCGCTGATGCGCGGCGGCCCGGCCGTGGGCTCCTCCCGCACGAACGCGCTCGTCGACTCCGTGCGCCAGGCCGCGTATGTCCAGATCCTGTCGCACCTGGGCTTCGACGCGCGCACCGAGAGCCCGCCGGCCCGGCTGGAACTCGTCGTCCGGTCCTGGATCTCGCTGGTCGAGTCGACGGCGCTGATCTGGCTGGAGGGTCGCCGCATCCCGCGCGGTGAGCTGGAGGTGCAGCTCGTGCACGACTTCGCCGCGCTGGCGGCCGTCGGCGCGGCGCACGACGAGGAGATGGGCGACGTGCTGCGCGCCATGGTGAAGGAGGAGCCGGCCGACAGCCCGTTCACCGAGCTCGTCGCCCGGCTGGTCGCCCTGGCCGCGCCGCCGCCCGTCCACTGACCGCCGGGGAGCGCGGTCAGATCTGGAACTGCCGGTAGGAGGCGTCGAGTTCACGGACCTCGGCGGAGGCGTGCAGCGGTTCCGCGCCGCTTCCCAGGTGCGTGCGCAGCAGGTCCAGCACGTTCTCGGTGAGCTTCGCCTTCGTCTCCTCGGTCCGGCCGGGCAGCAGCGCGATCGAGACGTGGAGCACGGCCGGCTCCCCGCCCCCGGCGCTCTCGGTGCGCACGTACCGGGTCTTGCACGCCTCCGGCCGCGCGGCCGCCGTCGCGACGAGTTCCGCCCTCAGCGCCTTGGCCAGGCCCTCCCGGTCGAGGCTGTCCTTCAGTCGGTCCGAGTAGTCGACGGTGACGAGCGGCATGAGGGGCTCCTGGGCGGATGTGGGGCGGGACAGGGGCCCGCGCACGTGGGCGCGGGCCCCTCACCCTAGCGGCGGGTGAACACGGCGACCGTGCGGGCCGGGACGGTGAAGGTGCCGGCCGCCCTGTCGTAGGAGGCGCCCTTCACCACCGCGTCCGCGCCCTTCGCCTGCACCGGGTGCAGCGCGTACCGCGTGCCGGCCGCCGCCCTCACCGTCTGCTCCTGCCGCTGCGGCGTGGCGTTGAAGACCACGACCAGGTCGCCGAGGCGCATGGTGAGCACGCCCGGCGTCTCCCCCTCCCCCGAGAGCGGGAAGGAGAGCCGGTCCTGCACGCGGGCCGCCGTGGACAGGGAGAAGTCCTTCTCCGTCGTGCGGATGCGCAGCAGGTCCCGGTAGGCCGCCGAGGCGCCCTCGATCTGGGCGCAGCCGACCTTCACGGAGGCCAGCAGCGGCTTGGCGTAGGGCCACTTGGACTCGTTGTCGGCGGCCGGGGGCAGCCCCCGCCCGAAGCCGTTGCCCTCGGCGCAGTCCCAGTGGATCGCGTTGAACCAGTCGCCGCTGTCGAAGGAGTTGCGGTCCAGCGACTTGGACCGCAGGCGGTCGGTGCCGGCCTGGGAGAGCGCCGGGCCCTGCGAGAGGGCGGCCGTCGCCATCGCCAGGACCTGCATGCGGGCCCGCTCGGAGGCGGAGGTGTCCTTCGGCAGCTTGTAGGTGAGCGCGTCGAACAGCGACTCGTTGTCGTGCGCGTCGACGTAGGCGAGTGCGTCGCCGGGCGCCTTCGCGTAGCCGGCGGGGGCGCCGTTGTAGTCGACCTGCGCGCCGGTGACCTCCTTGCCGCCGCTGTCGGTGAAGCGGTAGTCCGCCAGGTCGCCGGTGAGGCCGACCTTGAGCAGATCCTGGTAGTGCAGCAGCCGGGCCTTCTGCTCGGCCCGGGTGCCGCCCGCGGCGGAGGAGTTGGGGTCGGTGTACAGGCCGCTGGCGAAGCCCTGCACGCCGGGGTCCTCGTCGAAGGGACCGCCGCCGCGGACGGCGTCCCGGGCGCGGTCGGAGAAGGTGGCGACGCCGGTGCCCGCCATGTTCTTCTGCGTGGCCTGGACGAACCGGGCGTCGTCGGCGACCTCGCCGAAGTTCCAGCCCTCCCCGTAGAGGACGATCTTCTTCCCGTCGACGCCGTCCTTCTCGGGCGTGAGCGCGTCGAGGGCCTTGCGGACGGCGAGGATGTCGGCCTTCGGGTGGTGGCCCATGAGGTCGAAGCGGAACCCGTCGACCTTGTACTGCCTGGCCCAGGTGACGATCGAGTCGACGACCAGCTTGCCCATCATGGCGTTCTCGGGTGCGGTGCCCGCGCAGCAGGTGGAGGTCGCGACCGAGCCGTCGGCGAGCAGCCGCTGGTAGTAGCCGGGGACGATCCGGTCGAGGACGGAGGTGCCGGCCTGTCCGGAGGCGGCGGTGTGGTTGTAGACCACGTCCATGACGACCCGCAGCCCGTCCTGGTTGAGGGCCTGCACCATCCGCCGGAACTGGACGGTCCTGGCCGTGCCCTCCGGGTCGGTGGCGTAGGAGCCCTCGGGGACCGTGTAGTGGTACGGGTCGTAGCCCCAGTTGAAGGCGTCCTTCGCGGCGGTCCTCGCCACGCAGGCCTGCTGCTTGTCGGAGTCGGGCGGGTAGGAGGCGAGGTCGCAGCCGGGTGCGGCCCGGTCGGACTTCCGCTCGGGGACGGTGGCGAGGTCGAAGGCGGGCAGCAGGTGCACGTAGGAGGTGCCGGCCGCGGCGAGGGCACGCAGGTGCCTGGAGCCGGCGCCGCTCTTGTCGGTGAAGGCGAGGTAGGTGCCCCGGTCCTCGGCCGGGACGGTCCGGTCGGCGACGGAGAAGTCGCGGACGTGCAGCTCCTGGATCTGCGCGTCCCGCAGCGGCACCGCCTTCGGCTTCTTCAGCGAGGTCCAGCCGGAGGGGGCGAGCTTCGCGTCGTCGAGGTCGACGACGAGGCTGCGGGCGGAGTCGGTGGTGAGGGCGACGGAGTAGGGGTCGGTGACCTTGTTGGTCACCAGCTGTCCGGACTTCCCGGCGCCGGGCGCCCACACCGTCACGACGTACCGGTACGGCTTGTTCTTCCAGGACGCCGGCCCGGTGACGGACCAGACGCCGGTGGTGTCGTCGCGGTGCATCCGCACGGTACGGCCGTCCAGCTCCAGTGCGACGCTCCGCGCGGTGGGCGCCCACACGGCCAGGGTGGGCCGGCCGTGGTGGAACGTGGGCCCGAGGTCGGCCCCGGTGGCGGCCGGGTAGAGGTCGTCGAGGACACCGGCGGTCTGTACGCCGGTCGCCGCGAGGACCGCGCCGTTCGCGGCCCGCTGGGTGGCGACGAGTTGCCCGCGCAGCGCGCTGCGCACCCGGTCGCGGTCGCGCGGGTCGACGGACCAGGCGGTGTAGTCCCTCAGATGCGGGAACCTCGCCTTCTGGGCGTCGGTGAACGTGGTCTTCGTCAGCCGCAGCCGGCGCTCGTCGTCACTGGTCAGGGCCCCGTCCTGGACGGCGATCGAGCCGTCGTGGGAGGAGAGGAGCTGGGTGGAGGCGGCGCCGTCCGTCCCGTTCCAGGCGACGGTGTTCCGGTCGATCCAGACCGCCTTGGACGTGCTGAGGTCGAGCGCGGCCGCGCCGCCCGCGGGCTGCGGCAACAGGTGTTCCTCCTGGCCGCTCACCAGCCACACCTCGTGGCCGTCGGCGGCGGTGAGGTCGAGCGACTGGTCGGCGGAGAGGTCCTTCTCGTCGCCGTTGTGGAGGATGTAGCCGAGACTGGTGGCACCCGTGGTGAGCGGCACCTCGAAGACAGCGCCATAGCTGTCGGTCTTCACCGGCTTCAGGGGGGTCGACCAGTCGGTGGGGTTCGCGGCGCCGGTCCAGACGTGCAGCCCCCAGCCGTCGTAGTCGCCGTCGGCGCGGTGGTAGTGCAGGACGGCCTTGCTCGTGTCCTGCGCCGGGTGGTCGGGCTTCTGCGTGACGACCTCCGGGTCGCCCTGCTCGATCCAGACCTCGCCCGTCCTGGTGACGTCGATGGAGCGGTCGGCGGCGACGTCCTTGGTGCCGTCCTTGTCGACGACGAGGAAGCCGACGTCCGACGCGCCCGGCTTGAGCTTCACCCAGGCGAAGGCCCCGTACGCGTCGCGCCCGGTGAAGGGGTGCCCGGCGGGCCAGGTGGTCGCCTCGCCGTCGGCCAGGTCGCCCCAGGCGTACAGGTTCCAGTCGGCGTAGTCGCCGTCGGCGCGCTTGTAGTGGACGATCGCGTAGTCGCGGGTGGAGGCGGTGGGGGGCTCCTCGACGGGCGGGGTGCCGGAGGTGGAGGAGGCGGTGGCGCTCGCGGTGCGGCCGGCGGAGTCGACGACGACCGCCTTGTAGCGCAGGGCGGTGCCGGGCTTCACGTCCCTGCCGAGGGTCTGGGTGACCTTGTAGGGGGCGTGGTCGGCGGTCCCGAGGACCCGCCACTTCCCGGTGCCGGTCTGGGCGGCGAAGACGACGCGGTTCAGCTGTCCGCCGTCGACGTCGGCGGTGAGTTCCACGGTGCCGGTGGCTCCGGCCTCCGGGGCCTTGAGGGTGACCTCCGGCCTGGTGGCGGGTTTCCCGAGCGGTGCGGTCGCCTTGAGGACGATCGCGGAGCCGGCCGGGACGGTGACGGTGACCCTGCGGCCGGCATCGGAGGTGGTGCTCGCCCTGGTGCCGTAGATGCCCCGGTAGGTCATGCCGGCGGACCCGGTGGCGAAGGCGGCCTTCCTGTCCTCCCCGGTGTTGTTGAGGGCGACGACGTACTCCTGGCCCGTGCGCGCGTCCGTGCGGGTGAAGGCGTAGACACCGGCCCCGTCGGCCGCGTACCGCTCGGTCTGGACGCCGTCGGTGAGGGCGGGCTCGGCCCTGCGGAGCCTGGAGAGGGCCGCGATCTGCTCGTACAGCGGTGCCTTGGTGTCGTAGGCGTCGCGCGCGTGGGTGCGGGTGGTGCCGATCTCGTCGTCGTCGAGGTAGTCGGCGACCTTCGAGGCGAACATGGTCTGGCGGGCGTCCTTGTCGCCGCCGCTGCCGGTGAAACCCTGCTCGTCGCCGTAGTAGACGACGGGGTTGCCGCGGCTGAGGAACATCAGCTCGTTGGCGAGCCGGTCCTTGGCGAGGAGTTGGGCGTCGGTGGCCTTGGGGTCGTCCTGGTTCAGGAAGTACCCGATGCGCCCCATGTCGTGGTTGCCGAGGAAGGTGACCTGCTCGTAGGCGTTGGCCTTGTCGGTCGTGTACTTGTGGTCCTCGGCGAAGACCTGGGCGAGCTTCCGTGCGCTGCCGCCCTGGGAGGCGTAGGCGCGGGCCGCGTCCTGGAAGGGGAAGTCGAGGGTGGCGTCGAGGCGGCCCTCGGTGACGTAGGGGGCGGTGACGGAGGTGTCGGCGGAGTAGACCTCGCCGAACATGAAGAAGTCCTTGCGGCCGTGGCGGGCCGCGTACGCGTCGAGGGCGGTGGCCCACTGCGTCCAGAACTCCATGTTCACGTGCTTGACGGTGTCGATGCGGAAGCCGTCGACGTCGAAGTCGCGCACCCAGCGTTCGTAGATCCTCTCCATGCCGCTGACGACCTCGGGGCGCTCGGTCCACAGGTCGTCGAGGCCGGAGAAGTCGCCGTAGGTGGCGGACTCGCCGGCGTAGGTGGAGTCACCGCGGTTGTGGTACATCGACGGGTCGTTGAGCCAGGCGGGGACCTTGGCGTGCCGGTCGGCGGGGGCGACGGTGGGGGTGCGCGGGAAGGAACCGGCGTCGACGGCGGGGAACTTCTTCTTCCCGTTCGCGTAGTCGGCGTCGTCGAAGGGCTCGCCGTCCTTGGTGAGGTACGGGAAGGCTCCCTTGGAGAGGTAGTCGTAGGACTTCCCCTCGTGGTCGACGACGTCGGCGGTGTGGTTGGTGATGACGTCGAAGAAGACCTTCATGCCCTTGGCGTGGGCCTTGTCGATGAGGGTCCCGAGGTCCTTGTTGGTGCCGAAGTGCGGGTCGACCGTGGTGAAGTCGGTGATCCAGTACCCGTGGTAGCCGGCCGAGGCGTCCTTGCCGGTGCCCTGCACGGGCCGGTTCTCGAAGATCGGGGCCAGCCAGAGGGCGGTGGTGCCCAGGCCCTTGATGTAGTCGAGCCGCTCGGTCAGGCCCTTGAGGTCGCCGCCCTGGTAGAAGCCCTTGTCGGTGGGGTCGTAGCCGGTGGCGAGCCGGGAACCGGTCAGGCCACCCCGGTCGTTGGCGGTGTCGCCGTTGGCGAAACGGTCCGGCATGACGAAGTAGAACTGCTCGCGGGTCGCGTCGTGGCGCGTGGGCTCGGCGGCGAGCTCGGCGTCGGAGGGCGGCGGGGGCGGGGTCTGGGCCCGTGCGGCGACCGGGCTGAGCAGCGCGGCGGCGAGCGCGGCCGCGGTGAGGGCGGCGATACGGCCGCCCCGTGGGGTGCGGCGCCGGGTCGCCGGCGCCTGCCATCTCGGTCTCACAGGGTGAACTCCTCGCGGGTGCGGCTCGGTTCCTTGGCCCCGCCACGGCGCGGCGACGCTGCCGGGCGCGGCGTGACCGTACCGCCGCCGCAAGGGTTGCAGCAAGAGTCTTGAAACTCGTAGCAAGAATTTTCAACCACAGCCTTGACGTGACCCTCTCAACTCCCGCACGCTCGGCTCGCGTTGAAAAGGCGGACTCCGCGGCTCCCCACCGCAGGAGCCGCCCTCCCCCTTCGACGGAGCCGCACATGACGACCCCACACCGACCCCCCGGCGGGCTGATACGACGCCTGTCCACCGCCGCTGCCGCCGGCGCGCTCGCCCTGGCGGGCGCCGTCGCTCTCCCGGCCGCGCCCGCGCAGGCGGACACCACCGCGAAGAAGGACGTGATCGCCAACCTCTGGGAGTGGAACTGGAAGTCGATCGCCAAGGAGTGCACGGACGTCCTCGGCCCGGCGGGTTACGGCGCGGTGCAGGTGGCCCCGCCCGCCGAGTCCCTGAAACAGCCGGACTCCTACTGGTGGGACGTCTACCAGCCCTATTCCTACAACCTGAACAGCCGCTTCGGGACGGCGGCCGCGTTCTCCTCGATGGTGTCCACCTGTCACACGGCGGGCGTGAAGGTGTACGTGGACGCGGTCGTCAACCACACCGCCGCGCAGACCGGCACCGGCTACAACGGCACGACGATCACCAGCAAGTACGACACCCCCGACTTCGACCCCGGCGACTACCACCACGCCGGCGACGGCTACTGCGACGACGAGGACGGAACGATCGACGACTGGAACAACTTGGCGGAGGTGCAGAACTGCGAACTGCTCGGCCTGCCCGACCTGAAGACCGGCGAGGACGCGGTCCGCACGAAGATCGCGGGCTATCTGAACAAGCTGCTCGCGGCCGGGGTGGACGGCTTCCGCGTGGACGCGGCCAAGCACATCGCAAAGGCCGACCTGGCCGCGATCGAGGCGAAGCTGAACGGCACGTCCTCGGGCGCCGCCCCGTACGTCTTCCAGGAGGTCTACCCCGGCACGACCCCGCAGCCGGCGGACTACTACGCCTCCGGTGACGTCCTGGACTTCACCTATGCGAGCAGGCTGAAGTCGGCGTTCCAGGGCAACGTCTCCGACCTGTCCTCCCTCGGCTCCGGCGGCATCCTGCCCGCCGCGAACGCCGTCGCCTTCGTCACCAACCACGACACCGAGCGCAACGGCCTGCACCTGTCCTACAAGGACGGCGACACCTACCGGCTGGCCAACCTGTTCCAGCTGGCGTGGAAGGGCGCGACGCCGACGGTCTACGCGAGCTGGAAGTGGAACGTCTCCGACGAGGCCCCGCCGAACTCGGGCGGCTTCGTCACCGACACCGACTGCTCGGGCGGCTCCTGGTACTGCCTGGACCGCGATCCGGCCGTCCTCGGCATGGTCGCCTGGCACAACGCCACGGACACGGCCGCCGTCTCGAACTGGCAGAGCAAGTCCTCGGACGTCATCGGCTTCGGCCGCTCCGGGAAGGGCTTCTTCGCCCTCAACAACGGCTCCTCATCGGCGAGTCACACGTTCACCACCGGCATGGCCGACGGCACCTACACCGACGTCGTGAGCGGCGGCTCGACGAAGGTCACGGTCTCCGGCGGCAGCGCCTCGCTGACGATCCCGGCGAAGGGGGCCGTCGCGTTCTACGACGGCTCGTACACCTGCCCGACGACGAGCTGCGAGGGAGGCGGGGACGACGGGGGCGGCGGCAGCTCGGGAACGACGGTCACGGCGACGTTCAATGAGTACGCCTCCACGACGAGCGGCACGAACGTCTACGTCACCGGCTCGACGGACGCGCTGGGCGCCTGGGACCCGTCGAAGGCGGTGAAGCTGTCCTCGTCCGGCTACCCGGTCTGGTCGGCACGGGCCGCGGTCCCCGCGCACACGTCCTTCACGTACAAGTACCTCAAGAAGGACGCCTCGGGGAACGTCACCTGGGAGTCGAACGCCAACCGCTCCGCATCGGCCGGGAGTTCGGCGCTGACCCTGGACAACTCCTGGAACGTGGCGAGCGCGGACGCCACGGACGTGACGTTCAGGGTGACCGCGACGACGAGCCCGGGCACGAACGTCTACGTCGTCGGCTCGCTCCCCTCCCTCGGCAACTGGAACCCGGCGGACGCGATCCCTCTGTCGTCCGCCTCCTACCCGGCCTGGAGCAAGCTGGTCATCGTCCCCAGGAGCACGGCGTTCACGTACAAGTACCTGAAGAAGGACACGTCGGGGAACGTGACGTGGGAGTCCGGCACGAACCGCGCGTTCACGACGGGCTCGTCGAGCGGCTACACGGTCGCGGACACCTGGAAGTAGCGGACGCCGGGGGACCTCTCAGGCCCCCCGGCATCACGCCGGCCGTGTCCCCCCGGCCCGTTCCGCCTGCCGGAAACGCCCCGGTGAGAGGCCGTAGCGGCGGCGGAAGGCGGTGGCGAAGGCGTACTCCGTCGCGTAGCCGGTGCGCCGGGCCGTCGCGGCCAGGGAGGCGTCGCTCTCCCGCAGCAGCCGGGCCGCGCAGCCCAGCCGCCACTCCCTCAGATAGGTCATGGGCGGTGTGCCGACCGCCGCCGTGAAGCGCCGGGTGAACGCCGTGCGGGACATGCCCGCCGTCGCGCCGAGCCGGGAGACGGTCCACTGCTCCCCGGGCCGCTCGTGCATCGCGCGCAGCGCGGCGGCGATCGCCGGGTCGAGGGCGGGATGCCACCCCCGGCGGTCCTCCTCCCCCATGTCCTCCAGCCACTGGCGCAGCACCTGCGTCAGCATCAGGTCGAGGAGTGCCGCCCGGGTCGCGTCCGCGCCCGCCTGGTCCGGTGACGTCTCGTCGAGCAGAGCGACGACCGAAGCCACCGCCGGGAAGCGTGCGGGGTCGGGGGTGAGGACGAGCGGGTCCGGCAGGGCCGCCAGGTACGGGTGCACCTGCCCCCGGTCGAGTCGGTAGGCGCCGCACAGGAACTCGCAGTCGGCGGGGGCGGCGGCCTCGTCCGGCGGGTCCGATCCCAGCACCACCGGAGGGAGTTCACGCAGCTCGCAGGGCGCGTGACCGAGTCCGTGGTCCGCCCCGGCGGTGATGAGGACGACGTCGCCGGGGCGCAGCGCGACGGGGGGCGCGTCCTCGGTGACGAGCCAGGCGCCGCCGCGCAGGATCACATGGAAGCCGCTGCCGGTCAGGCCGGCGTACCGCAGGCCCCAGGGCCCGGACCGCCGGAAGCGGCGGACGGTGCCCCGTCCGACGCGAAGACCCGCGAGGGCCTGGCTGATGACGTCCACCCTTTCGAGTCTAGGCCGGGGCACACACGCGTATCCCCCGCGCACGGCAGGACATGTGCGCGCGCCCCGGCCGCTGGTTCGGTGGAGGGCATGAACGCACGTGACAACACCACGAGGGACTGTGTCGTGATCGGCGCGGGGGCGGCCGGGCTGAGCGCCGCGCTCACCCTGGGGCGGGCCCGGCGCGGCACCCTCGTCGTCGACGCGGGGAGGCAGAGCGACCTCGCGGCCCCGGGCATCGGCGGGCTCCTCGGGCAGGACGGGCGCCCGCCCGCGGAGTTCTACGCCAGGGGGCGCGCGGAGCTGGCGTCCTACCCCTCCGTCGAGCTGTGCCGGGGGGAGGTGGTCTCCGGCGTGCGCGAGGCGGACGGGAGTTTCACGCTGGACCTCGGGGACGGCCGCCGCGAGCGGGCCCGGAGCGTGGTCCTGGCGCCCGGCACGGACTACCGGTACCCCCGGGTGCCCGGCATGGACGAGCGCTGGGGCCGGACGGTCTTCCACTGCCCGTTCTGCCGCGGCTGGGAGGTCCGCGGCCGCACCCTGGGCGTCCTGGCGAGCGGTGCCGTGGGCGTGCACGGGGCGCTGAACCTGCGCGCCTGGAGCGAGCGGGTCACCCTCCTCACCCATGGGCGGGAGTTGTCCGCCCAGGAGCACGAACGGCTGGCGGCCGGCGGCGTCGCGGTGGACGAGCGGCCGCTCGCCGCCCTCGACGGACCGGGCACCGCACTGCGGTCCCTGACCTTCGCCGACGGTGGGGAACTGCCCCTGGACGCACTGCTGGTCAAGACGGTCCTGCACCAGCGCTCCCCGCTGGCCCGCGACCTCGGGGCCTCCCTGACCGAGCCGGACGAGATGCTCAGCGTCGAGGCGATCACCGTGGACCCCATGGGCCGGACCGGGGTCCCGCGCCTGTACGCCGCCGGCGACGCGGCGGCCTCGACCCCGCCCTCGGTGGCGGCCGCCCTGGCCTCCGGTCACCTCGCCGGCGCGACGGCCTCGGTGGAACTCGTCGCGGGCCGCTGACCGTTCACCCGCCCCCCCACTGCTCCACGCGGGCCCGGCGCCCGGCGCCCGCCGAAGCGGGGGCCGGGCGCCGGGGGCGGTGGGTGGGCGGGGGTCAGGCCCGGGTCCACCACACCGTCGTGTCGGCCGGTACCTCGGCCTGCTCGCCGGTGACGCTCACCTCGCCGGTGGCCAGCAGGACGCGGCCGTACGCCGGGACCTTCACCGGCTTGCCCGTCGTGTTGGCCACGCACACGAAGTCGCCGCGGCGGAAGGCGAGGACGCCCTCGGGGGCGTCGAGCCACTCCACCGCGTCGCCGGCGCCGAGGTCCGGCCGGGCGCGGCGTACGGCGAGGGCGGTGCGGTAGAGCTCCAGGGTGGAGCCGGGGGCGCCGGTCTGGGCCTCCACGCTCAGCTCGGCCCAGTCGGAGGGCTGCGGGAGCCAGCTTCCGCCCTCGCCGAAGCCGTAGGACGAGCCCGTGCGGGTCCACGGGATGGGGACCCGGCAGCCGTCGCGGAAGCCGTCCTGGCCGGCGCCGCGGAAGTAGGCCGGGTCCTGGCGGACCTCGTCGGGCAGGTCGGTGACGTCGGGCAGGCCCAGTTCCTCGCCCTGGTAGACGTAGGCGGAGCCGGGGAGCGCCAGCATCAGCAGGGTGGCGGCACGGGCGCGGCGCAGGCCCAGCGCGCGGTCGCCGGGGAGGCGGAGCTGGGTGCCGAGGCCGGGCGGGTTGCCGAAGCGGGTGGTGTGCCGGGTGACGTCGTGGTTGGAGAGCACCCAGGTGGCGGGGGCGCCGACGGGGCGCATGGCGTCCAGCGTGCGGTCGATGACCTCGCGCAGCTCGGCGGCGTCCCAGTGGGTGCTCAGGTACTGGAAGTTGAACGCCTGGTGCAGCTCGTCGGGGCGCACGTAGTGGGCGGTGCGCTCGATGGTGGGGGTCCACGCCTCGGCGACGAAGATGCGGTGGCCCGCGTACTCGTCGAGGACGGTGCGCCACTGTCGGTAGATGGCGTGCACGCCCTCCTGGTCGAAGAAGGGCATGACGTCGTTGCCCAGCAGTTTCACCTGGTCGTGGCTGCCGAGGTCGGGCAGCCCCGGCGCCTTGACCAGGCCGTGGGCGACGTCGATGCGGAAGCCGTCGACGCCCATGTCGAGCCAGAAGCGGAGGATCGAGCGGAACTCGTCGGCGACCGCCGGGTGGTCCCAGTCGAAGTCGGGCTGCTCGGGCGCGAACAGGTGCAGGTACCACTCGCCGGGGCGGCCGTCGGGTTCGGTGACCCGGGTCCAGGCGGGTCCGCCGAAGATGGACTCCCAGTCGTTGGGCGGGAGTTCGCCGTGCTTCCCCTTGCCGGGGCGGAAGTGGTAGCGCTCGCGCAGCGCGGAGCCGGGGCCCTCGGCGAGCGCCCGCTTGAACCACTCGTGCTGGTCGGAGGAGTGGTTGGGGACGATGTCGACGATGACCCGCAGGCCCAGTTCGTGGGCGTCGCGGATCAGCGCGTCGGCGTCGAGGAGGTTGCCGAACATCGGGTCGACTGCGCGGTAGTCGGCCACGTCGTAGCCGGCGTCGGCCTGCGGGGAGGCGTAGAACGGGCTGAGCCACACGGCGTCCACGCCGAGGTCGCGCAGGTACGGCAGCCGGGTGCGGATGCCCTCCAGGTCGCCCATGCCGTCGCCGTCGCTGTCGGCGAAGCTGCGCGGGTACACCTGGTAGATCACCGCGTCCCGCCACCAGTCGGGGCGCTCGGCGGCGGCGCTGGTGACGGCCTCGGGGACGGTGGCCGGGGCGAGGGGGGCCGGGCGCGCGGCCTGGGCGGTTTCGGCGGAGTGCTGCTGGGTCATGGCGTCCTTGGTGCGTCGTGGAGTTCGAGGTGCGGGGCGGGCGTGGCGCGGGAAAGGGTGCCCGGCGGCGGATGGGCCGGGCACCCCTCGTCCTCGCCGGGAGGGCGTCAGCCCTTGGTGCCGCCCGCCGTGAGCCCGGTGACCAGGTTCTTCTGGACCAGGTAGAAGAAGGCCGAGACGGGTATCGCGATCAGCACCGCGGTGGCGGCCATGAGGTTGCGCTGCGCGTCGTGCTCGCTGACGAAGCTCTGCAGGCCGACGGCGAAGGTGTACTTGTCGTCGCTCAGCATGAACGTGGAGGCGAAGGCGACCTCGCCGAAGGCGGTGAGGAAGGAGTAGAACGCGGCGACCGCGAGCCCGGGCCTGGCCAGCGGCAGGATCAGCCGCAGGAAGGTGCCGAAGGGGTTGAGCCCGTCCACGCGGCCGGCCTCGTCGATCTCGAAGGGGATCGTGTCGAAGTAGCCCTTGAGCAGCCAGGCGCAGTACGGGACGGTCGTGGTGCTGTAGATCAGGATGAGCCCGAGGTAGGTGTCGATGAGGCCCAGGTCCGACATGATCTGGTACATCGGCACGATGAGCACGGCGATCGGGAACATCTGGGTCAGGAGCAGCAGCCACATGAACTTCTTGTAGCCGGGGAAGCGCATGCGGGACACCGCGTAGCCGGTGGTGGCGGCGATGACCACTCCGATGACGGTGGTGCCGAGCACCACGACGAGCGTGCTCCTCAGCCAGTCGAAGAAGCCCGTGTGCTGCAGGACGAACGTGTAGTTGTCCAGCGTCATCGTGTGCCAGATGCGGCCCGGGTGCAGGTAGTCGTCCTTGCCGGGGCCGAGCGAGAGGAAGATCAGCCAGGCGACGGGGAAGAACGCGACGAGGCTCGCGGTGATCAGGACGCCGTGGGAGGCGAGGCTCGCCAGCGGCCCGCGTTCGCCGCGCCGGCGGACCCGGCGGCGGGGGGTCTCGGCGGCGGCCCGGCCCGCTACCGGGGCGGAGGTCTCGGCGGTGGTCGTACTCATGGGAGCTCCTGCCTCAGATCGCGAGCTGCTGCTCGTTGCGGTTCAGCCAGCGGCGGTAGAAGGAGGTGAAGACGACGAGGATGGCCAGCAGCAGCATGCCGTAGGAGGCGGACTGCGCGAAGTCGCGCGGCTGCTGTCCGAAGCCCAGCCGGTAGGCCCAGGTGACGAGGATCTGCGCGTCCGGCGCGGTGTTGCCGAACAGCAGGAAGATGATCGCGAACTGGTTGAAGGTCCAGATGATGCCGAGCAGGACGACCGTGGAGCTGACCGACCGCAGCCCGGGCAGGGTGACGTACCGGAACCGCTGCCAGGCGCTCGCGCCGTCCATCTCGGCGGCCTCGTACAGGGTGGTGTCGATGGACTGCAGTCCGCCGAGCAGCGAGAGCATCATGAAGGGCACGCCGCACCAGGTGTTGACCATGATGGCGGCGAACCGCTGCCAGAAGGTGTCCTCCAGCCACAGCGGGGTGGGCAGGTGCACGGCGTCGAGGGCGGCGTTGATGATGCCGCCGTCGGCGAGCATGAAGCGCCAGCCGAACACGGTGACGAAGGTGGGCACGGCCCAGGGCAGCACCAGGACGAGCCGGTAGAAGGTGCGGCCGCGCAGCCTCTGGTTGAGCAGCAGCGCGAGGCCGAGGCCGATGCCGTAGTGCAGGGCGACGCACACGGCCGTCCAGACGACCGTCCACAGGAAGTGCGACCAGAAGCGGTCGTAGGCGGTCGGGCCGAACAGGATGTCCCGGTAGTTGTCGAGGCCGACGAACTTGTAGGTGGCGTCGATGTGGTTGACGCCGATCGTGCGCGCGGTGTTGAGGCTGTTGGCGTCGGTGAGGGTGAGGTAGAGGCCGTACACCAGCGGGTACAGCACGAGCACGCCGAGCACGACCGCCACGGGGGCGATCATCGCGTAGGCGTACCAGTGCTTCTGGTACGCCCGCCGCAGGCGCCCGGTGCGGCCGGGCCGGGGCGCGCGGTCACCGTGGCGCTTGCCGGTCGCGCGGTCGATGGCGACTGTCATGGGTTCGACACCTTCTGGAAGTTCGGCGGTACGACGACGGAGCCGGGCGGCCCGGCGGCCGCCGGGCCGGGGCGAGGGGGCCGGGCGGGCCCGCGGCCGCCGGGTCCCTCACGCGGTGTGCGGGGCCCGGCGGCCGGCGGGACTCACTCGGCGAAGTCGGGAACCAGCTTGGTGAAGGCGAGTTCGGTGTTGCTCAGCCCCTTGTCCAGGGATTCCTTGCCGCCGGCGATCTTGGGCAGTTCGGTGTCGAGCGGCGTCCACAGGGAGCTGTACTCCGGCAGCGCGGGGCGCGGCTGGGCGGCGGACAGCACCTGCTGGTAGCCGGCGATGCCGGGGTCGGCCTTGACCTTGTCGGTGTAGGCGTCCTCGCGGGTGGGCAGCGTGGAGTTCTTCAGGGCGATGGTCTCCTGGGACTTCGCCGAGGTCATGAACTTCACGAACTTCAGCGCGGCCGACTGATGTGCCTTGTCGGAGCCGGCGTAGACGGAGAGGTTGTGGCCGCCGGTCGGGGCGCCCGCCTTGCCGGTGGAGCCGGCCGGGACGGTGGCGATGCCCAGGTTCTCCTTGTCCTTGAAGGCGCTGCCCTTGTAGAAGTTGGTGATCTCCCAGGGGCCCTGGATGATCGCGGCGACCTTGCCGCTGACGAACGCGTCCTGGATGTGGGCGTAGGCGTCGGCGGTGGTGTCGGCCTTGTGCAGGCCCTTGCCGGAGAACAGGCCGAGCCAGGTGCCGTAGCCCTTCTTGGCCGCGGCGGAGTTGACGGTGATCTTCTTGGCGTCGGCGTCGACGGTGTCGGTGCCCTCGCCGTAGAGGAAGGGCTGGCCGTAGTAGCCGGCGGTGGAGCCCCAGTAGCCGTCGACGCCGGCCTTGTCCTTGACCTTGGCCGCGTCGGCCCGCAGCTCGTCCCAGGTGGTGGGGGCCTTGGTGATGCCGGCCTTCTTGAACAGGGCCTTGTTGTAGACGAGCGCGAGGGTGTCGGTGACCAGCGGGACACCGTAGGTCTTGCCCTCGTACTGGGCCTGCTTGATCAGGCTGGACCGGAACTCGGACCTGTCGGCGAGGGCCTCGGTGCCGTCCAGCGGCAGGAGGTAGCTCTTCTTGGCGAAGGCGGGGGTCCAGCCGACCTCGGAGCGCAGGACGTCGGGGGCGCCCTTGGAACCGGCGGCGGTGTCGAACTTGTTCTGCGCCTGGTCGAAGGGGACGTTGACGTACTTGACCTTGATGTTCTTGTTGGCCGCCTCGAACTCCTCGACGAGGGCCTTGTACGTCGGTGCCTCGTTGGTGGCGTTGGAGGTGTCCCACCAGGTCAGGGTGACCGGACCGTCGGCCTTGCCGCTGTCGCTGTCGCTTCCGCCGCAGGCCGTCGCCGCGAGGGCGAGGGACGCCACCAGCGCGGTGGCCGCTATGCCACGCCGCATGAGTTCTCCTTGAGGGTGAGTGCCCGTGTGGGCCGGGGAGACGGTCCCGTCCGCCGTCCCCGTCGCCGACTTGCCGGTGCCGGCCGCGCCGACGGGGGTGTCCCCGCCTCCGGGTCCGTGGCCGGAAGTGGCCTGGCCGAATGCGGTGAGGGCCGCCGGGCGACGTGAACGTAACAGCGATGTAAGCGATGCGAAAGACCTTGCAGCAAAAAAGTGCAAGAACTGATGACAGTTACCCGTCCGTGATGTGTGCCCGGCAGCCGTGCGATAGAGCGCCACCACGGGCGGAGCGGGGCGGAAACCGGGTGGTGGCGCATTGTGCAAGACTCTGCAAGCCCTTGCCGCGAAGGGGTGGGACGGGGGATCATCCCTTGCAGGCGTCCCCTGAAGGCCGCTGAAAGCGTGTCACCCGGCGGGGTGACCCCGGCCCACTCACTCACCCACGCGGACACCTACCCAGAACTCACGAGGGAGCGCGATGACGCAACAGCCCGCCGCGGGCCGGACGCCCGCCCGCACCCGGCGTGCGCCCGGTGCGCGAGGGGCGAGGGGGCCGGTACAGTCGCATCCCGTGACCACACGGCTTTCCGACATCGCAGCGCAGGCGGGAGTCAGCGAGGCGACCGTCAGCCGGGTCCTCAACGGGAAGCCGGGCGTCGCCGCGACCACCCGCCAGTCCGTCCTCGCCGCCCTCGACGTGCTCGGCTACGAGCGTCCGGTCCGGCTGCGGCAGCGCAGCGAGGGCCTGGTGGGGCTGATCACCCCCGAGCTGGAGAACCCCATCTTCCCGGCGCTCGCGCAGGTCATCGGCCAGGCGCTGACCCGGCAGGGCTACACCCCGGTGCTCGCCACGCAGACCCCCGGCGGCTCCACGGAGGACGAGCTGACGGAGATGCTGGTGGACCGCGGGGTCGCCGGCATCATCTACGTCTCAGGACTGCACGCCGACACCACCGCCGACATGCAGCGCTACGAGCGGCTGCGCGCCCAGGGCGTGCCCTTCGTCCTGGTGGACGGCTTCTCCCCGAAGGTGCAGGCGCCCTTCATCTCCCCCGACGACCGGGCGGCCACGGCGCTGGCCGTGACCCACCTGGTCTCCCTCGGCCACACGCGGATCGGACTGGCCCTCGGGCCCAAGCGGTTCGTGCCGGTGCAGCGCAAGATCGAGGGCTTCGTCCGGACGGTGCAGGAGCTGCTCGGTCTGGCCCCGGACGTGATCGAGAAGGAGCTGGTCCAGCACTCCCTCTACACGCTGGAGGGCGGCCAGGCGGCGACCAGCGCGCTGATCGACCGGAACTGCACGGCGGTCGTGTGCGCGAGCGACATGATGGCCCTGGGCGCGATACGGGCGGCCCGGCAGCGGGGGCTGCGGGTCCCGACGGACGTGTCGGTGGTCGGCTTCGACGACTCCCCGCTCATCGCCTTCACCGACCCGCCGCTGACGACGGTCCGCAAGCCGGTCCCCGCGATGGGCCAGGCGGCGGTGCGCACGCTGCTCGAGGAGATCGGCGGCACGCCGGCCCCGCACAGCGAGTTCGTGTTCATGCCGGAGCTGGTGGTGCGCGGGTCCACGGCGTCCGCACCCGGGGACCGCAACCGGGCGTAGTCCATTCGGGTGCTGAGTCCTCCCCGGGGTGGAGAAGCACCCCGGCTCTCCACCCGTGAACGTGCGGGACGGGCCCACCCGGAGGAGGATCCGAGGGAGGACCTCCTCTGACAGACTCTGTGCCCATGGGTGAGACGACCGCGTCCCTGCAGGAAGGCCGCGCGGAGCAGGGCTTCCCGCGCCGGCCTCGGGCCCCGCGTGCGCCTCGTCTGTGGTTCGAGGTGCTGCTGACAGCGGTGAGCTACTGGACCTACTCCCTGATCCGCAACGCGGTGCCGGAGCGTCGCGGGGAGGCGCTGCGGAACACGGACTGGGTGTGGGGGCTGGAGCGGCACCTGGGAATCGCCGTCGAGGACTCGGTCAACCACACGGTCAACTCGGTGACGTGGCTGATCGTCGGCATGAACTACTACTACGCCACGCTGCACTTCCTCGTGACGGTGGGCGTCCTGGCCTGGCTGTACAAGAGCCATCCGGGCCGCTACGGGGCCGCGAGAACGGCCCTGTTCGCGACGACGGGGGTGGCGCTGCTGGGCTACTACCTGTTCCCCCTCGCCCCGCCGCGCCTGATGCCGGGGGGCGGCTTCGTCGACACGGTGGTGGTGCACCGGACGTGGGGGTCGATGGCCTCGGGGGACCTGAAGGACATGTCCAACCAGTACGCGGCCATGCCCTCGATGCACATCGGCTGGGCGCTGTGGTGCGGGCTGACGATCTTCGCCCTGGCGAGACTGCCGTGGGTGCGGATACTGGGCCTGCTGTACCCGGCGGCGACGCTGGTGGTCATCGTCGCCACGGCCAACCACTTCTGGCTGGACGCGGTGGGGGGCGTGCTGTGCCTGGCGCTGGGCTTCGGCGTGGCGGCGGTCTGGTACGGGGCGCGGCCCTACGCGCTGCCGCGCCTGCCGGCGGTCTCCTCCTCCCGCACGGTGCGCTCCGGGCGGGACGCGCCCACGGGGGCACCCGCGGACCCGGAGGCCCCGGTCACGGCGGCCCAGGAGGCGGCGGCCCCGGTCACGGCGGCCGGGACCGAGGAGAGCCATGTGCGCAGCCCCCCGCGCCCCTAGCCCTCGGCCCCCGGCCCCCGGCCCTTGGCCCCTGACCCTCGGGGTTCACGCGTCGTAGAAGAGGCTCTCCGCCACCGCGCGGGCCAGGCGGGTGGTGCGGCGGTAGTCGTCGAGCATGTCGCCGACGTGGCCGGGGCCGTAGCCCAGGTACCGGCCGACCGCCGCCAGCTCCCGGGCGTCGGAGGGGAAGGTGTCCCCGGCCCGGCCCCGCACCAGCATGACCGCGTTGCGCACGCGGGTGGCCAGCACCCATGCCTCGTCCAGCGTCGCCGCGTCCTCCGCCGACAGCAGCCCCGCCTCCCGTGCCGCCTCGAGACCGGCCCGCGTCCGGGTGGTGCGCAGCTCGGGCACCTCGTGGCCGTGCCGCATCTGCATGAGCTGCACCGTCCACTCCACGTCGGACAGCCCGCCCCGGCCCAGCTTGGTGTGCAGGGTCGGATCGGCGCCCCGGGGGAGCCGCTCCACCTCCATCCGCGCCTTGAGCCGCCGGATCTCCCGGATCGCGTCCTCCCCCAGGCCGCCCCGCGGGTAGCGCAGCGGGTCGATCAGCTCCACGAACCGCGCTCCCAGCCCGGTGTCCCCCGCCACCGGCTCGGCCCGCAGCAGCGCCTGCGCCTCCCAGCCCAGCGACCACCGGCGGTAGTAGGCGGCGTACGAGGTCAGCGTGCGCACCAGCGGTCCGGACTTGCCCTCGGGGCGCAGATCCGCGTCGATGAGCAGCGGCGGGTCGGTGCTCGGGAACTGCAGCAGCCGCCGCATCTCGGTGACGACGGCGTTGGCGGCCCGTCCCGCCTCCGTCTCGTCGACGCCCTCGCGCGGCTCGTGCACGAAGAGGACGTCGGCGTCGGAGCCGTAGCCGAGTTCGTGGCCGCCGAAGCGGCCCATGCCGATGATGGCGAACCGGGTGGGCAGGGTGTCGCCCCAGTGTTCGCGGACCACGGCCCGCAGGGTCCCGGCGAGGGTGGCGGCGGTGATGTCGGAGATCGCCCCGCCGACGAGGTCGACCAGTGCGCCCTGGTCGGCCTCGACGGGCGTCTCCTCGGTGCCGTAGGAGCCGACGATGTCGGCGGCGGCGGTGCGGAACAGCTCGCGGCGGCGGACCCCGCGGGCGGCGGTGACCGCCTGTTCGGCGTTCTCGGCGCGCCCCACGGCGGCGATGATCTCCTGTTCGAGCCGCTCGCGGGAGCGCGGGGCGAGCCCGACGCCGTGCCTTCGTCCGCCCCCGTCGCCGAGCAGCGCGACCGCCTCCGGGGCCCGCATCAGCAGGTCGGGGGTCATGCGCCCGGCGGACAGGACGCGGGCGAGGTTCTCCGCGGCGGCGCCCTCGTCGCGCAGCAGCCGCAGGTACCAGGGGGTCTGGCCGAGCGCGTCGGAGACCTTGCGGAAGTTGAGCAGTCCGGCGTCGGGGTCGGCGGAGTCGGCGAACCAGCCGAGGAGCACGGGCAGCAGAGTGCGCTGGATGGCGGCCTTGCGGCTGACGCCGGAGGCGAGCGCCTCCAGGTGGCGCAGGGCGGCGGCGGGGTCGGCGTAGCCGAGGGCGACGAGGCGTTCGCGGGCGGCGCCGGGGCTAAGCCGGGCCTCGCCGGGGGCGAGCTGGGCGACGGCGTCGAGCAGCGGCCGGTAGAACAGCTTCTCGTGCAGCCGCCGTACGACGCCGGCGTGCCGCTTCCACTCGCGGGTGAGGGCGGCGACGGGGTCGGTACGCAGACCGAGCGAGCGGCCCAGGCGCCGCAGGTCGGCCTCGTCCTCGGGGACGAGGTGGGTGCGGCGCAGCCGGTGGAGCTGGATGCGGTGCTCCATGGTGCGCAGGAAGCGGTAGGCGGCGTCGAGCTGCTCGGCGTCGGTGCGGCCGACGTAACCGCCCGCGGCGAGGGCGGCCAGCGCGTCGAGGGTGGTGCGGCTGCGCAGGCTCATGTCGGAGCGGCCGTGCACGAGCTGGAGGAGCTGCACGGCGAACTCGACGTCCCGCAGTCCGCCGGGGGCGAGTTTGAGTTCGCGTTCGAGCTCGGCGGCGGGGATGTTGTCGATCACCCGGCGGCGCATCTTCTGCACGTCGGCGACGAAGTTCTCGCGCTCGGCGGCCTCCCAGACCAGCGGCGAGACGGCGTCCAGGTAGGCCGCGCCGAGTTCGGCGTCGCCGGCGACCGGGCGGGCCTTGAGCAGTGCCTGGAACTCCCAGGTCTTGGCCCACCGCTGGTAGTAGGCGAGGTGGCTGCTCAGGGTGCGGACGAGGGGGCCGTTGCGGCCCTCGGGGCGGAGGTTGGCGTCGACGGGCCAGATGCTGCCCTCGACGGTGGTCTCGGAGCAGATCCGCATCAGGTGCGAGGCGAGCCGGGTGGCGGCCTGCAGTGCCCGGGTCTCCTCGGTGCCCTCGGCGGGGCCGGCCGGTTCGGCGACGAAGATGACGTCGACGTCGGAGACGTAGTTCAGCTCGTGGCCGCCGCACTTTCCCATCGCGATGACGGCGAGCCGGCACAGGGCGGCGTCCTCGGGCGCGGCGGCCTCTGCGAGGGCGAGGGCGGCGCGCAGGGTGGCGGTGGCGAGGTCGGCGAGTTCGGCGGCGGTCTGGGCGAGGTCGGTGGTGCCGCACACGTCGCGCGCGGCGAGCGAGAGCAGGCAGCGGCGGTAGGCGACGCGCAGGGCGACGGGGTCGTCGGCCTCGGCGAGGGCGCGCGCGAACTCGGGGACCCCGGGGTGCAGGTCCCGCGGTTCGTAGGTGACCAGGGCCTGCCAGTCGCCGGGATGCCGGGCGAGGTGGTCGGCGAGGGCGGTGGAGGCGCCGAGGACTCCGAGCAGCCGGTCGCGCAGCGGCTTGGCCGCTATCAGGGTGTCCAGCAGTTCGTGCCGCGCGGTCTCGCCGGGCTGGGCCTCCAGCAGGCGGACGAGTCCGAGCAGGGCGGAGTCGGGGTCGGCGGTGGCGCCGAGGGCCTCCAGGAGGACGGGGTCGGCGCGGACGGCGGCGAGTTCGGGGGCGTCGAGCAGGCGCTCGGAGGCGGACGGATCGGTGAACCCGTGCCGCAGCAGTCGCGTGTAGGTACTGCTCCTGCGCCCCGGCATCGTCATTCCGGCCTCCGGTCGCGTGATCGGGTTCGTCCGGAGGTGAGCCTATCCGCACAGGCCCGGGGCGGCTCCGCGTGATCCCCCGGTGCTCGGGGCGGCCTGCGGTACGGGTGCGCGCGGCGAGGGGCGGCGCGGTCCGTCTCCCGGACCGCGCCGCCCCCGGGGCGTGTCGCGGAAGTCCCGCCCGTCCGGCGACGCCTGGCCCGCACGCTCGCCGTGTCCGCTCAGATGTCGGCGATCTCCCCGGCCCTGCGGCCCATGGACTTGAGCCTCTTCAGCACCCCGTTCTGCCGCCGGTCCCGCTCCGCCCGCTCCGGCGGCACCAGCCGCGCGGCCGCCTTCACGGCGTGGTCGTCCGGGTCGCCGAAGGCGGCGCGCGGGCTCTCCCCCGTCTCCGCGCAGTGCGCCGTGACCTCCTTGACGGCCCGCAGGACGACCTCCCGGTCCACGCCCGGCTGTGTGACCAGCCGCAGCTGGAACCGCGCGAGCCACCTCTCGCGGTCCTTGTCCTCCGGTGTCTCCTTCGACCGGTCCTTCTTCGTCACGTGCTCTCCCGGGTGTTCGGCGGCCGTCCCTCGTGTAGGACGCGGGAGCGGGGAGGCGGGTTGCGGTTCCCGCCTCCGGGCGGACGGCACCGTGCCCGAGGATCGATCCCGCGAAGGGCCGCCCGGGATGGCGCGGGGTCAGCCCGGGGCCTCCTCCGACTCCCAGCCGTGCAGCAGCAGGTCGAAGACCTTCTCCACGCTCGCCCCGGGGTCCTCGCGGCCGCGCGTGAGAGCGGGGACCTCCAGGACGAAGCGGGCGAGGGCCGCGCACGCGAGGTCGTCGGGCTCGCGGCCCAGTTCCCGGGCGAGGGCTCCGCCGAGGGTCTTCGCATGGCGCATCCACATGCGTTCGCCGTACTCCCGCAGCGCCGGCGTGCCGTCGACCAGGGCGAGGTACCGCTCGCCGAGCGGGTCCGTCGCGACCGGGATCCAGGAGCGCAGGGCGTGCGCGCGCAGCGCCTCCATCACGCTCTGCCCCTCGGGCCGGTCCCGGACGCAGTCGCGCAGCCGGGCGTCGATGTCCTCCTCGCGGTCGAAGACCAGCGATTCCTTGCTGGGGAAGTGCGCGAAGAGGGTCGTCGTCGACACGTCCGCCCGCTCGGCGACGTCGCGGACGCTCACGCGCTCGAAGCCGTGCTCCAGGAAGAGTGCGAGGGCCGCGTCGGCGATGGCCCGCCGTGTCGCGGCCTTCTTGCGTTCACGGCGGCCGACGGGGGGCCGTGCCTCGGAGGGTCCGGGGGGTGGGGAGGTGTCCGGCATGCCCTCACCGTAACCCAGACTGAACCAAAGCAGAAACTGAACTGGTTGCACTTTCGTACTCACTTCTGCTTTGGTGGTGGCACCGGCCGGCGCCGAGGGCGCCGAGGCCACCGTGACGACCCCTGGAGCCCCGCCATGACCTCACCCACCCCTGCCCGCGCCCGGATCAGCGTCGTCGGAGCGGGCCCCGGCGGCCTGACCTGCGCCCGCATCCTGCAGCGGCACGGCCTCGACGTGACCGTGTACGACCGCGCCCCGGAGGCGGACTCCCGCAACCAGGGCGGCTCCCTCGACCTGCACGAGGACGACGGCCAGATCGCCCTGCGCGAGGCCGGCCTGCTGGAGGAGTTCTTCGCCCTGGCCCGGCCCGAGAGCCAGGAGATGCGCCAACTCGACTCCTCGGGGCGGCTGCTGGGCCACCACGTGCCCGCCGAGGGCGAGACCGCCGCCCCCGAGATCGACCGCGGCCAGCTCACCGGCCTCCTGCTCCGCTCGCTCACCCCCGGCACGGTCCGGTGGGGCCAGGCGCTCACCGCGGTCGGCGGACCGGCCGAGGGCCCGCGCACCCTGACGTTCGCCGACGGCACGTCCGTCGAGACGGACCTCGTGATCGGCGCGGACGGCGCCTTCTCCCGGGTCCGCGCCGCGGTCTCCCCCGCTGCCCCCGTCCACACCGGCGTCCACTTCCTCGAAGCCTGGTTCGACGACCTGGACACCCGGCACCCCGAACTGTCCGAGCTGGTCGGCAAGGGCAACGCGCACGCCGCCGACGGCGAGCGCTGCCTCTTCGCCCAGCGCAACAGCGGCGGCCACATGCGGGTCTACCTCATCCGCAGGACCCCCGCGGACTGGCTCGCCCGCGCCGGGCTGCGCCCGGAGGACACCGAGGGCATCCGCGCCCACCTGCTGCGCGACTACGACGGCTGGTCTCCGGAGCTGCTGCGGTTGATCACCGACAACGACGGCCCCTACGTCGACCGCCCGATCCTCGCCCTCCCCGTGCCGCACACCTGGGAGCACTCCCCCACCGTGGCCCTCCTCGGGGACGCCGCGCACCTCATGCCGCCGCTCGGCGTCGGCGTCAACCTCGCCATGCTCGACGCCTGTGAGCTGGCCCTCGCCCTCTCCCGCTGCGCCACGGTCGACGACGCGGTGCGCGACTACGAGAAGACGATGCTCCCCCGCTCCACGGAGACGGCCCGCATGCTCGACGGCGGCGCCGAGTCCCTCCTGGAGGCCCCCTCCCCCGAGGACCTGGCCCGCTTCGGCGGCGACCGGAACTGAGGACCGGGAGTCACCGAGGCCGTTTCCCGGCCCGGCGGTTCACGGCCGGCCGGAACCGCCGCCGGGGGCCACGACCGGCTCCGCGGGACGGCCCGCCCCGGAGCCCGGGCGTGCGGCGGACAGTCGCCGGCGATGCCCCCTGCGGCGGAGGCCGGTGACCAGGGCGAGGACGAGGCCGGCGAACAGGCCGACCACCGGGAGGAGCAGGGCCGGGAACAGCCGCCCGCCGAGCGTGAGGAGCCCCCCGGCCTCGCCCAGGGCGTACTGGGACGGCCCTCCGCGCGAGGAGCAGGTGACGCGGTATTCACCCGCCTGCGACACGTCGATCCCGAAGAGCGGGTTCCAGGTCTCCTTGCGGGTGAGGAACACGTCGATCCCGGGATCGGTGAGGGCGGACTCGCCCGGACCGCTGATGTCGCAGGACTGGCGGGACGACGGCCCCCGGTCCCTGATCCAGATCGACTTCCCGTGCGCCGGATCGAGCCGCAGGGTGACGGTGTCGCCCCCGGCGAACCGGTGCCCCGTGTCCACCGCGTCGACGGCGTCCCTGAGTGCGTGCACACCGAGGACCACGCCCAGCGCGGTCGTCACGACGGGGAGCACGGCTGCCGCCACGTACCAGCGGCGGCCGGGCCGCGGTGCGTTCGCCGGTGTCCGCGGCGCCGAAGCAGGCTGCATCGCCACACCGTAGATCACCCACGCCGTCGCCCACCAGGGCCTTTCACCCCTCGACGAAAGCGCCCCGCCCGGCCCCGGCGGTCCCGGGCCGTCCGCGGGGGCACGTCGCACTCGGCGAACCAGAGCCGGCGTTCCGCCGCCTCGACACTGTCCCCGCCGCTGCTGTCGAAGGCGATGGCGGCCTGGGGCGCATGGCGGGGACGGCCCGTGGACGGCCCCGGCGATCATCACGGCGACGGGCCGGGTACGGGGTGATCCCCGTACCCGGCCCGTCGTCGTGTTCCGACCGCCCCGACCGGCGGCTACAGCACCGGCAGGCTCTTCCGCAGCTCGAACGCCGTGACCTCGCTGCGGTACTCCTCCCACTCCTGCTTCTTGTTGCGCAGGAAGAAGTCGAAGACGTGCTCGCCGAGGGTCTCGGCGACGAGGTCGCTGCGCTCCATCAGGTCGAGCGCCTCACCGAGGTTCTGCGGGAGCGGTTCGATGCCGAGGGCGCGGCGTTCGCCGTCGGTGAGGGCCCAGACGTCGTCCTCGGCGCCGGCCGGGAGCTCGTAGCCCTCCTCGATGCCCTTGAGGCCGGCGGCCAGCAGGACGGCGTAGGAGAGGTAGGGGTTGGCGCCGGAGTCCAGGGAGCGGATCTCGACGCGGGCCGAGCCCGTCTTGCCGGGCTTGTACATGGGGACGCGGACCAGGGCGGAGCGGTTGTTGTGGCCCCAGCAGATGTACGAGGGGGCCTCGCCGCCGGCGCCGGCCGTGCGGGCGGCGCCGCCCCAGATGCGCTTGTAGGAGTTGACCCACTGGTTGGAGACGGCCGAGATCTCCGCCGCGTGCCGCAGCAGGCCCGCGATGAAGGAGCGGCCCACCTTGGAGAGCTGGTACTCCGCGCCGGACTCGTAGAACGCGTTCCGGTCGCCCTCGAAGAGGGAGAGGTGGGAGTGCATGCCCGAGCCGGGGTACTCCGAGAACGGCTTCGGCATGAAGGTGGCCTGGAGCCCCTGCTCCAGCGCGACCTGCTTCATGACCAGGCGGAAGGTCATGATGTTGTCGGCCGTGGAGAGCGCGTCGGCGTAGCGCAGGTCGATCTCCTGCTGGCCGGGGGCGCCCTCGTGGTGGGAGAACTCGACCGAGATGCCCATCGACTCCAGCATGGTGATCGCCTGGCGGCGGAAGTCCATGCCGATGGCCTGCGGGGTGTGGTCGAAGTACCCGGAGTTGTCGGCGGGGGTGGGCCGGGTGCCGTCCACCGGCTTGTGCTTGAGCAGGTAGAACTCGATCTCCGGGTGGGTGTAGAAGGTGAAGCCCAGGTCGGAGGCGCGGTTCAGGGCCCGCTTGAGGACGAAGCGCGGGTCGGCGAAGGACGGGGAGCCGTCGGGCATCAGGATGTCGCAGAACATCCGGGCCGTGCCGGGGGCCTCCGCGCGCCAGGGGAGGATCTGGAACGTGGACGGGTCCGGCTTGGCGATCATGTCGGACTCGTAGACCCGGGCGAAGCCCTCGATCGCCGAGCCGTCGAAGCCGATGCCCTCGTCAAAGGCCTGTTCGAGCTCGGCCGGGGCCACGGCGACGGACTTGAGGAAGCCCAGCACGTCCGTGAACCACAGGCGTACGAACCGGATGTCGCGCTCCTCCAAGGTCCGGAGCACGAACTCCTGCTGCTTGTCCATCTTCCGCTTCCCCATCCTTGCTGGTCACGCCGCCGTTCCCGGTGGTGGCGGGACGGGCGGTCGGGCACGTGAGCATCCCACCACACCAGCATTTCATCCGCGTTGCGGACCCCCGGCGGCCCGGCGGCCCTGTTCCGAACGTCACACGTACGGCAGGTGTCCTCACGGGTGCCCTGCTTCGGGGCCATCTTGCCCGCTGAACTGCACTTTCCGTAATGGCCGATCCTCGCCCGTCCCCCATCCTTTTAATTTGCATCTCAGATGCAAGTTTTATTACGGTGCCGGAGGAATACGGCGGAGCCACCACGCTCCACCGCTGCGCCGGTGTTCCACCAGGGCCGCACGGCCCTGAAGGCCGCGCGGCCCTCCCCCGGGCCGTGCGGCTCCCTCCCTCGGGTCCACGGGTCCCCTCCGGGTCCGCGGACCGTCACTCCGTTCCACAGAGGAGTCCCGATGCTCTCCGAGCAGTCCGCAGCCACCGTCCGCGCCACCCTCCCCGCCGTCGGCGCGGCCATCGGCGACATCACCGAGCGCTTCTACGCACGGCTCTTCGCCGCCCACCCGGAGCTGCTGCGCGATCTGTTCAACCGCGGCAACCAGGCCGCCGGCACCCAGAAGCAGGCGCTGGCCGGCTCGATCGCCGCCTTCGCCACGCACCTGGTCGACCACCCCGAGCGGCGCCCCGACCTGATGCTGCGCCGGATAGCCCACAAGCACGCCTCGCTCGGCATCCGCCCGGAGCAGTACCCGGTCGTCCACGAGCACCTGTTCGCCGCGATCGCCGAGGTGCTCGGCGAGGCCGTCACCGAGGAGGTCGCCGCCGCCTGGACCGAGGTCTACTGGCTCATGGCCAACGCCCTCATCGACATCGAGCGGACGCTGTACGCGCGGAGCGAGGAGAGCGCGCTGCGCGAGTGGACCGTCGTCGAGCGGATCGACGAGACCGCGGACGTCGCCACCTTCCGGCTGCGCCCCGCCGACGGCGGACCCGTGCCGCCCTACCGCGCCGGGCAGTACGTCTCGGTCGGCGTGCGGCTCGCGGACGGGGCCCGGCAGATCCGGCAGTACAGCCTGACGGCGGCGCCCGGTTCCCCGGTGCGGCAGTTCGCGGTCAAGCGGGTGCCGGGGGACGCCGCCACGCCGGAGGGCGAGGTCTCGAACCACCTGCACGCGCACGTGCGCGCGGGTGACGTGCTGGAGCTGTCGGCGCCGTACGGCGACCTCGTCCTGGAGGACACCGACGCGCCGCTGCTGCTGGCCTCCGCGGGCATCGGGGTGACCCCGATGATCGCGATGCTGGAGCAGCTCTCGCTCGAGGAGCACACCGGGCGGGTGACCGTGGTGCACGCGGACCGCTCGCCCGCGGCACACGCGCTGCGGGGGGACCACACGGCGTACGCGGCGAAGCTGGCGGACGGGGAGGCCGTGTTCTTCTACGAGGAGGACGCGGAGGGGGCGGGGCGGCCCGGACTGGTCGACCTCGGCGCGGTCGAGGTGGCCCCGGGAACGGTCGCCTACCTGTGCGGGCCGCTGCCGTTCATGCGGGTGGTGCGGGAGCAGCTGCTGGCCAGGGGGGTCGCGCCGGCCGACATCCACTACGAGGTGTTCGGGCCCGACCTGTGGCTCGCCAAGGACGCGGCGGCCTGACACACCCCGGTACGCGCACGAGCCCGCGCCCCTCCGCGGGGTGCGGGCCCCGCTCTACGTCGGGCTCGGCGCGCCCACGCCCGGGAGGCCGAGGAGGAGGGGTCCGGTCGGGGACCCGATCATGTCCTGCACCGTCAGCGGGTCCAGGGAGGCGTAGAACGCCTCCTGGGCGCGTCGCAGGGCGCCCCTCAGCAGGCAGTCGGAGCGCAGCGGGCAGGGCGGGGTGCCGGTGCCGCCGCCCCCGCAGTCGACCACGTCGCTCCCGCCGTCCGCGCCCTCGAAGGCCCGTACGACCCTGCCGACGGAGGCCGTCCGCCCGGCCTCGGTGACCGAGAGCCCGCCGCCCCTGCCCCGGCGGGCCGCGAGCAGTCCCCGGTGCTGGAGTTCGGCGACGACCTTCGCGGCATGCGTGTAGGGCACGTCCATGTCCGCCGCGACCTCGCGGGTCGTGGGGCTGGACTCGCCCGCGACGGCGAGTCTCATCAGGACGCGCAGCGCCAGGTCGGTGGAGCGCAGGAGCCGCATCCCACCAGCGTAAATAATGCGCATCCGGCATTCAACTTTTCCGTCGCCCCGGGCGGCTTCCGGACATCTCCCTCACTCCCCCCGCCCCGCACCTCCACAGGACCCCGCCCGCCAACTCCCCCCAACTCCCGCAAATCCCCTTGTATCACCGGCACTTGGGCTCTTCTTGGCCATTCCATTCCCCTGACATGAACCGATCATCGAAAGAGTGGCCGGGATCGTGCGCTCGCCATGCGACGAGCCACGCGCGACGACATGCGACGAACCGCATCGCAGGGGGTTTTATGAGATCCACTCGCGCCACCGCGCGCGCCGGGCTGAGCCTGGCAGCGACACTGCCGCTGCTCGCCGGGGCCCTGGCACTCGGCACACCCGCGGCCCACGCCGCGGACGGCTCCGGCCGGCACTCACTCGCGGGCACCAAGCCGGTCTGGGCCAAGAGCTCGGCCGACAAGGGCGCCGCCGGCGACAGCTCCAAGGTCTCCGTCCGCGTCTACCTCGCCGGGCGCGACGCCGCCGGCCTCCAGGCGTACGCGCGGGCCGTGTCCGACCCGGATTCCGCCTCGTACGGCAAGTACCTCTCGGCGAAGGAGGCCGACGCCCGCTACGGCGCCACCAAGGCCCAGGTCGAGTCCGTCACCCACTGGCTGAAGTCCGCCGGTCTGACGGTCACCGGCACCACCCGGCACTACCTCTCCGTCACCGGTGACGTGGCCGCCGTCGAGAAGGCCTTCGGCACCCAGCTCCACAACTATGCCAAGGCCGGCAAGACCTACCGCGCCCCGGCCGCCGACGCCACCGTGCCCGCCGCGCTGGACGGCGCCGTCCTCACCGTCACCGGCCTGGACAACGCCCCGCACAAGGCGAGCCACAGCGACACCCTGCCCCCGCCGGACGCGGTGTTCCGCAACTCCGGGCCGTTCTCCTCCTACTACGGCTCGAACACGGCCACCTCGCTGCCGAAGGCGTACGGCCAGAAGATCCCGTACGCGGTCAAGGGCTACACCGGCAAGCAGCTCCGCGCGGCGTACGGGGCGGGCAAGGCGACCGGCAAGGGCGTGACCGTCGCCATCACCGACGCCTACGCCTCCCCGACCATCGCCGCCGACGCGGCCACCTACGCCGGCAAGCACGGCGACGCCTCCTACAAGCGCGGCCAGTTGAACCAGGTGCTGCCGAGCGAGTACACCCGCACCGAGGAGTGCGGGGCGGCCGGCTGGTACGGCGAGGAGACCCTCGACGTCGAGGCCGTGCACGCGGTCGCGCCGAAGGCGGACATCGTCTACGTCGGCGCCGCCTCCTGCTACGACAACGATCTGCTCGACTCGCTCGGCAAGATCGTCGACGGTCACCTGGCCGACATCGTCTCCAACTCCTGGGGCGACATCGAGGCCAACCAGACCCCGGCCCTGGCCGCCGCCTACGACCAGGTCTTCCAGCTCGGAGCCATCGAGGGCATCGGCTTCTACTTCTCCTCCGGCGACAACGGCGACGAGGTCGACAACACCGGGACGAAGCAGGTCGACACCCCGGCCAACTCCGCCTGGGTGACGGCCGTCGGCGGCACCTCGCTGGCCGTCGGCAAGCACGACAAGTACCTGTGGGAGACCGGCTGGGGCACCCGGCGGGCCGCCCTGTCGGACGACGGCCGCAGCTGGGCCGACTTCCCCGGCGCGTTCACCTCGGGCGCGGGCGGCGGCACCAGCCGTACCGTGGCGCAGCCGTACTACCAGCGCGGTGTGGTCCCGAAGTCGCTCGCCAAGGCGAACGGAACGGCCGCTCCGATGCGCACGGTTCCGGACATATCGGCGGTGGGCGATCCCAACACCGGCTTCAAGGTGGGCCAGACCCAGGCCTTCCCCGACGGCTCCTACCGGTACTCCGAGTACCGCATCGGCGGCACCTCGCTGGCCGCTCCGGTGATCGCGGGCGTCCAGGCGCTCGCGCAGCAGGAGCGCGGCGGGCGGGCGATCGGCTTCGCCAACCCGGCGATCTACGACCGCTACGGCTCGAAGGTCTACCACGACGTGGTGGACAGGCCGACCGGCAAGGACCTCGCGGTCGCCCGCGTGGACTTCGCCAACTCCCTCGACGCCTCCGAGGGCCTGATCACCTCGGTGCGCAGCCTCGGCAAGGACAGTTCGCTGAAGGCGGTGCGCGGCTACGACCCGGTGACGGGCGTCGGTTCACCCGCGGGCGGCTACGTGTCCTCGTTCAAGCGGCGCTGAGTCCCCGAAGCCCGCGTCACCAACGGCACAGTCGCCGAGTCACTGACGGCCCCCGTGTCCGCGCCGGTCCGGCGCGGACACGGGGGCCGTGCTCACCCGGCCGGCGCAACCGGCGTTTCGTGCGCCCTCGCACACCTTCGCAAGTAGTGCAATTCGGGCATGCGTATTTCTGCCCCCTCCCGCCGTGCCCTGCTGCGCACCGGTGCCCTCGCGGTCGCCGGGGCCGGTGCCCTCGCCGCCGCCCGCCCGCTGCCCGAGCCGTCCTGCCCCACGCCGGCGGGCGCCCCCGGCACGGCCGCCACCCCGCCCGCCCCGGCCGGGGACGCGAAGTCCCGCGCGGCCACCCGTGCCGTCCGCCTCACCGCCGTCTCCGGCAGGGCCGACCTCGGCGGACGCACCGTCAGCACCTGGACGTACGGCGGCGGTCTGCCCGGGCGGGAGATCCGGGTCACCGCGGGCGAGACGCTCGCCGTCACCCTCGCCAACCACCTGCCGCAGCCGACCACCCTGCACTGGCACGGCCTCGCCGTGCCCAACGCCATGGACGGCGTCCCCGACCTCACCCAGCGCGCGGTCCGGGCGGGCGGCGACTTCGTCTACCGGTTCCCGCTGCCCACCCCGGGCACGTACTGGTACCACTCGCACGCGGGGGTGCAGGCGGACCGCGGCCTGTACGGGGCGCTGATCGTGGAGGACCCGCACGAGCCTCTCGGCTACGACACCGAGTGGGTCGTGGTGCTCGACGACTGGCTGGACGGGGTGGGCGGCCGGAGTCCCGAGGCGACGCTGAGGACCCTGCTCGGCAGCCGGGGCAGCGGCATGAACATGTCCGAGGACGCCGAGGGCGGGGGCGGCACCAGGAACGCCGGCCGCGACACGCCCGGCGCCGCACCCGGTTCCGCCCACCCCGGCGACCGCCCCCACACGGGCCGGAGCGCACTGCTCGACGGGGCGGGCGGCAATGTGACCTACCCCTACCACCTGGTCAACGGGCGCACGGCGGACGCCCCCCGGGTGTTCGCCGCGCGGCCCGGGCAGCGGATCCGGATCCGGCTGATCAACGCGAGCGGCGACACCGCCTTCCGGGTCGCGCTCGGCGGCCACCGGATGACGGTGACGCACACCGACGGCCACCCCGTGCGGCACACCGGGACCGACGCGCTGCTGCTGGCCATGGGTGAGCGCTACGACGTCCTGGTGACCGCGGGGGACGGCGTCTTCCCGCTGACCGCCCTCGCCGAGGGCAAGGGCGGCGCGGCGGCGCGGGCACTGCTGCGCACCGCGAGCGGCGCGGCGCCGAAGGCCTCGGCGCGGCCGAGGGAGCTGGACGGACGGCTGGTGGGCGCCGAGGAGCTGCTGGCCGAGGACGCGGTGGCGCTGGACGACCGGCGGCCGGACCGGACGCTGCGGCTGCGGCTCACCGGGAGCATGAAGAAGTACGACTGGGCCTTCGACGGCAAGCCGTACGACCCCCGGCAGGCCCACGCACTGCGGGCCGGTGAGCGGGTGCGGCTCGAGCTGACCAACGCGACGAAGATGTGGCACCCGGTCCATCTGCACGGCCACGTGTTCGCGCTGACCGGGACGCAGGACGGGCCGGGGGCGCGCAAGGACACGGCGATCGTGCTGCCGGGGCGGACGGTGAGGGCGGACTTCGACGCGGAGAACCCGGGGGTGTGGATGCTGCACTGCCACAACGCGTACCACCAGGAGGCGGGGATGATGACGCTGCTGCGGTACTGAGGCCCCCGCGCGGCGCCTCGCGCGGCTGCCGCGCGGCTCGCGCGCTCCGGGGGCGCGGGCATCGCGTCGGTGTGACGATTACACTGGAGGGCGTGCCTCAACTACGTCTCGCCCTGAATCAGATCGACTCGACCGTCGGCGACCTCTCCGGGAACGTGGAGGCCGTCCTTCGCAGGACCCGGGACTGCGCCGAGCAGGGAGCGCACCTCGTGGCGTTCCCGGAGATGGTGCTCACCGGGTATCCCGTGGAGGATCTCGCCCTGCGTTCCTCCTTCGTCGAGGCCAGCCGTGCCGCCGTGCGCGAGCTGGCCGTCCGGCTGGCCGCCGAGGGCCTGGGCGAGCTGCCCGTCCTCGTCGGCTACCTCGACCGTTCCGAGTCCGCGCAGCCGAAGTACGGCCAGCCGGCCGGTACCCCGCGCAACGCCGCCGCCGTGCTGTACCGCGGAAGGATCGCGCTCCGCTTCGCCAAGCACCACCTGCCGAACTACGGCGTCTTCGACGAGTTCCGCTACTTCGTGCCCGGCGACACCATGCCGGTCCTGCGGCTGCACGGCGTGGACATCGCCCTCGCCATCTGCGAGGACCTGTGGCAGGACGGCGGCCGGGTGCCCGCGGCCCGCTCCGCGAGGGCGGGGCTGCTGCTCTCCGTCAACGCCTCGCCGTACGAGCGCGACAAGGACGACACCCGGCTCGAACTGGTGCGCAAGCGCGCCCAGGAGGCCGGCTGCACCACCGCGTACCTGGCGATGACGGGCGGCCAGGACGAGCTGGTCTTCGACGGCGACACCATCGTCGTGGACCGCGAGGGCGAGGTCGTCTCGCGGGCGCCGCAGTTCCAGGAGTGCGCGGTGCTGCTCGACCTCGACCTGCCCGGCGTCTCCGCGGAGGCGCCGGACGACGGGGCGGTCCTCGACGACGGGCTGCGCGTCGAGCGCCTGGTCGTCTCCGAGGAGCCCCTGCCGGCCTACGAGCCCGAGCTGACCGGCGGGTACGCGGACCGGCTGGAGGACGACGAGGAGATCTACTCCGCGCTCGTCACCGGTCTGCGCGCCTACGCGCGGAAGAACGGTTTCCGCTCGGTGCTGATCGGTCTGTCCGGCGGCATCGACTCGGCCCTGGTGGCCGCGATCGCCTGCGACGCGGTGGGGCCGGAGAACGTCTACGGCGTGTCCATGCCGTCGAAGTACTCCTCGGAGCACTCCAGGGGCGACGCGGCGGAACTCGCGCGGCGCACGGGTCTGAACTTCCGGACGATCTCCATCGCGCCGATGTTCGACGCCTACATGGCGTCCACCGAGCTGACCGGTCTCGCCGAGGAGAACCTCCAGTCGCGGCTGCGCGGCACGCTGCTGATGGCGATCTCCAACCAGGAGGGCCACATCGTGCTGGCCCCGGGCAACAAGTCCGAGCTGGCGGTGGGCTACTCGACGCTGTACGGGGACTCGGTGGGCGCGTACGGGCCGATCAAGGACGTGTACAAGACGACGGTCTTCGAGCTGGCGCGCTGGCGCAACCGGGCGGCGGCGGAGCGCGGCGAGACGCCGCCCATCCCGGAGAACTCGATCTCCAAGCCGCCGAGCGCGGAGCTGCGCCCCGGGCAGGTCGACACGGACTCGCTGCCGGACTACCCCGTCCTGGACGCGATCCTCGCCCGCTACGTGGACCGCGACCAGGGCGCCGACGAGATCGTCGAGGCCGGGTTCGAGCGGGAGCTGGTGGTCAAGACGCTGCGGATGGTGGACACCGCGGAGTACAAGCGGCGGCAGTACCCGCCGGGCACGAAAATCTCGGCGAAGGGCTTCGGCAAGGACCGGCGCCTGCCCATCACCAACGCGTGGCGGGAACGGGGCTGAGGCACCCGGAGGCCGGGAGTCCGCGGCCGGGAGTGCGGCTGAGGGCTCCCGGCCCCGGGCTCCCGCTACTCCCCGGCGAGCTGGAGGCGGGCGGCGATGGGCAGGTGGTCGCTGCCCGTCTTCGGCAGTGTCCAGGACGACACCGGCTTGACGCCCTTGACCATGATCTGGTCGATCCGGGCCATCGGGAACGAGGCCGGCCAGCTGAAGCCGAACCCGCTGCCGACCGCGCCCTGCGTCGAGCGCATCTGCGAGGTGACCGCGGTGAGCGCCCGGTCGTTCATCGTGCCGTTGGCGTCGGCGAGCAGCACGACACGGCTCTGCTTCTCGTGCGCGATGGCCGCGCCCAGCGCGTCCGCGCTGCGGTCGCGCTCGCGGGCGGTGAACCCGGCCCGCAGCTTCACCCGCACCGAGGGCAGGTGGGCGACGTAGACGGCGAGCGGCCCGTCGGGCGTGGTGACGGTGGCCCGCATCGCGCGCTTCCAGCCCAGCCGGATGTCCACCGTCCGTACTCCGCTCATCGGGAACTTGCTCCACAGGCCGACCGTGCCGACCACCGCGTGGTACTTGTACGTCGGTTCCAGCAGGCGTTCGTAGGTGGGCACCGCGGAGGCCTTGAGCTCCTGCAGCGCGAGCACGTCGGCGCCGGCGACGGCGATCTCCCGGGCGGTGCCGGAGGGGTCCGCGTTACTGGCGTTGACGTTGTGCGTGGCGACGGTCAGGTCGGCCTCACCGGCGGCCGCGGTCTTGTCGGAGAGCAGGCCGCCGAAGAGGTTCACCCAGACGACGAGGGGCACGAGCAGGGCGATCAGGGCCGTCGCCGAGCGGCGGACCAGTGCGAGGACGAGCAGCAGGACCGCGGGGACGCCGAGCCAGGGCAGGAAGGTCTCCAGCAGGCTGCCGAGGTTCCCGATCCGGTTGGGGACGCTCTCGTGCAGAGCCATCAGCAGGCCGAGGAGCACCGCGAGGACGGCCAGCACGATGCCCCTGCGCCAGATCCCGCGGTCGGTGCGCAGGTGGTCCCACAGCCGCCGGATCCGGGTGCCCTGACGGCCGTCCCCGTTCCCGTCGTCGCTGCCGGTCTCCGTCATCTGCGCCTGCGCCATACCGTCGCCTCACACCTTGCCCGTGCACTCGTCGTCCCCGTGGAGGAAAACCCTAGGGGATGATCGCTTCCGCACGGCGCCCGCCCGGGCTGCCGTACCTGCACAAGGACGACGAAGGCGGCGTTCGGGGTTCCGAACGTAAGCGGAACGGCCGGGTCTTGTGACGAAATGAGCACATGGGCCCTGCGGGGACCGCGCTCTGACGGTGTGTCGACGCGTGGGCGTGGGGCGAACCGGAAGGACGGTCAGCCGGCGCCGCCCGCGGCGGGGGGCTCCGGCGCGGGCGGGCGCAGGCCCTCCAGGACCGTGTCGACGATGCGTTCCGCGAGGTCCTCGGGGAGGTCGCCGTTCGGGCGCAGGACGGTCCGCAGGAGCATGGGGCCGGTGAGCAGGTCGTTGACGAGCCGCACGTCGATGTCGGCGCGGACCTCGCCCCGCCGCTGGGCCCGCCGGAGCACCTCGAACAGCGCGTCGCGGCGGGGTTCGATGACGGAGGTCTCGTAGGCCGCCCAGATCCGGGGGCTGGACTTCATCTGCGCGTAGACGTTGTGCAGCACCGCCGAGGACCGGCTGGCCAGTCCGCGGCGGCGCATCCACTCCAGCATGACCACCAGGTCGTCCCGGAGGGAGGTGCCGGGCAGTCCCGGCTCGGAGGGCTCCGCGGCGCGCACGACGTCGACGAAGAGCTCCTCCTTCCCGCTCCAGCGGCGGTAGATCGTCGCCTTGCCGACGCCGGCCGTGCGGGCGATCCGCTCGATGGACAGCTCGGCGAGCGGCACCCCGTCCTCCAGGAGCGCGAGGACGCCCTCGATGATGGCGTGCTCCACCGCCTCGCTGCGCGGGCGCCCCCGCGCGGGTGTCACCCGCGCGGGGGTCTCCCGCTGTCCGGCGGTGCTGTCGGCACGGGTCACGTGGTACTCCTTCGTCTCCTGTGCTGCCAGGATCCCCCACTGCCCCCGTCGGCCTTCGCGCCGCCCCCGCGGCCCGGGTCCGGTCAGGACGGCTCGGTGCCGACCAGTTCCGGTTCCTTCTCGCCCTCGGGTTCCTCGCGGGCCTTCCCGGGCAGGAAGAGGCCCGCGACGACGGCGCCGAGCACCGCGACGCCGGCGCCCCACAGGGCGGTGACGTGCATGGCGTGCAGATAGGCGTCGCTGGCCGGGCCGACGAGGGCCTCGCCGCGCGGGCCGAGCGTGCGCGCGACGCCGAGGGTGGCCTCGATGGACTCGCCCGCGGTGTGCCGCAGGGCGGCCGGGACCCCGGTCAGGTGTCCCTCGATGCCGTTGCGGTAGGACGTGGAGAGCACCGAGCCGAGGACCGCGATGCCGAGCGCGCCGCCGACCTGGCGGAAGGTGTTGCTGAGCGCGGAGGCGGAGCCGGCCTTCTCGCGCGGCAGGGCCTGCATGATGACCACGCTGGTGGGGGTCATGATGTGGGCCATGCCGGTGCCCATCAGGAAGAAGATCACTTCGAGGAGCCAGATGGGGGTGTCCGCGTCGAGCAGGGAGAACGCGGCGAGCATCGCGGCCAGGAGCACCAGGCCGCCGGTGGTGGTCACCCTGTTGCCGAAGCGGTCCACCAGCAGCCGGGCCCGCGGGGCGAAGACCATCTGCGCGGCGGCCAGCGGCAGCATCAGCAGGCCCGTCTCCAGCGGCGAGTAGCCGCGCACGCTCTGGGTGTAGAAGACGGAGAAGAAGGTCACCCCCATCAGGGCGAAGAAGACCAGGGTGATGGCCGCCATGGCGGCGGAGAAGACCTTGTTCCTGAAGTAGGTGACGTCGATGGACGGGTGGTCGCTGCGCTTCTCGTACACCACGAAGACGACCAGCACGGCGAGTCCGCCGAGGCTGCTGGCCAGGACCTTCGGGTCGCCGAAGTCGGCGAGCTGGCCGCCCTTGATGATGCCGTAGACGAGCAGCACCAGGCCGACGACGGACAGGACGACGCCGACCGGGTCGAGGCGGCCGGGGCGCGGGTCGCGCGAGTCCGGGACCAGCCAGACCATCAGTCCGATGGCCACGACGACGATCGGCACGTTGACCAGGAAGACCGAGCCCCACCAGAAGTGGTCCAGGAGGAGTCCGCCGGTGATCGGGCCTATGGCGATGGCGAGGCCGACGCCGCCGGCCCAGATGCCGATGGCCTTGGGCTGCTCCTCGCGCTCGAAGACGTTCATGAGCACGGCGAGGGTGGCCGGCATGACGAACGCGGCGCCGAAACCCATGACCGCGCGGAAGACGATGAGCTGGACGGGTGAGCCGGACTCGGCGGCGAGTGCCGAGCCGATGCCGAAGACGGCGAGGCCGGCCAGCAGCACCTTCTTGCGGCCCAGCCGGTCGCCGAGCAGTCCGGCGGTGAAGAGCAGTCCGGCGAAGACGAGGGTGTAGGCGTTGATCGCCCACTCCAGCTCGCTCTGGGTGGCGCCGAGGCCGGTGGGGGCGGGTGTGGAGATGGTCTTGATGGCCACGTTGAGGATCGAGTTGTCGAGCACCACGATCAGCAGGCTCAGCATGAGCACGCCGAGGATGGCCCACCGTCGCCGGTGCACCGACTCCGGGATCCGGCGCTCGACCGGGGCAGTGGGAGTTGTCATGGGTCGAGCGTAGGACGAATTCCGATACGGCACCGTCTCGTATCGAAATTCTTTACGGAGGCATTACGCGGCTCTCGCGGCGGCCGGGGCCCGGACCGGGCCGGCGCGGGACGGACCGGGCCCGGCCCACGTGAGGCGGATCGCCTCGCCGCGCTCTGGTCCGCCGCACCGCGAGGTGCCACCATGGGAATGGTCCGGGGACGCCGTCAGGGCGCCTCGAGATGACAGAAGGAGCCGTTGCGATGACGCAGTTCTCGGCTGCCCAGGAGCAGTCTCCCGCGCCCGGGGCGCGGGGCGCGCTGAAACCTTCCGCCGACAGCAAGGCACTGTACGGGGGGAAGAACACCCGCCGGATCACCGTGCGCGACGTCACCGCCGCCAAGGAGCGCGGCGAGAAGTGGCCCATGCTCACCGCCTACGACGCGATGACCGCGTCCGTGTTCGACGAGGCCGGCATCCCGGTCATGCTCGTCGGCGACTCGGCGGGCAACTGCCACCTCGGGTACGACACCACCGTCCCGGTCACCCTCGACGAGATGACCATGCTCTCGGCCGCCGTCGTGCGCGGCACCCGGCGGGCGCTGATCGTGGCCGACCTGCCCTTCGGCTCCTACCAGGAAGGGCCGGTGCAGGCGCTGCGCTCGGCGACCCGGCTGGTGAAGGAGGCCGGGGTCGGCGCGGTGAAGCTGGAGGGCGGCGAGCGCTCCCACCGCCAGATCGAACTGCTGGTGGAGTCCGGCATCCCGGTGATGGCCCACATCGGCCTGACCCCGCAGTCCGTGAACGCGATGGGCTACCGGGTGCAGGGCCGCGGCGAGGAGGCCGCGCAGCAGTTGCTGCGGGACGCCAAGGCGGTGCAGGACGCGGGGGCCTTCGCGGTGGTCCTCGAACTGGTCCCGGCGGAGCTGGCGGCCGAGGTCACCCGGGTGCTGCACATCCCGACCGTCGGCATCGGGGCGGGCCCCGAGACCGACGCCCAGGTCCTGGTGTGGACGGACATGATGGGCCTGACCTCCGGCCGGGTGCCGAAGTTCGTGAAGCAGTACGCGGAGCTGCGCCGGGTGATGGGTGACGCGGCGAAGGCGTTCGCGGAGGACGTGGTGGGCGGCACCTTCCCCACCGAGGAGCACTCCGTGCACTGAGCCACCGCGCCACCGGGCCCCCGGAACACCGGACCCCCCGCAACACCGCAACACCGGAACACCGGAACACCGGAACACCGGAACACCGGAACACCGGAACACCGAGCCACAGTGGCACCACCGGGCAGCCCGCCGATCTTCCCCCGTCGGCGGGCTGCCCCTTTCGCGCGTTCCGCACGTCTCGTACGTCCGGCCGCCTCCGTCCCGCCTCCCTCACCGGCCCCTCCCGCCCCGTGACACTCCGTCAGGCCGTGGCCTCGACTTGCCCGGTTAACAACCGATTCGGAACGCTCTGACAACGGAGTGGCCTCGATGGCGCCCCGGGCCCACCGCACTCTCCCGTACCGGTGGTGCACTGAGTGCTACGGGACATCCACATTCGGGGGAGCGGCGATGACCCAGACCACGCGGACCACGTGTCACCACTGTTCGGCCGCCACGGTGCCGGGGGCGGACTTCTGCGGGGAGTGCGGGACCGCGCTGACCGCCGGCGCGGGGGCGGCCGGCCCGCGCCCGGCGCGCCCGGCGCGCGGCCTGGCGGTACCCCGCTGGACCGGCGGCCGGGACCTGACCCGGTACATGTGCGCCGCCGTCTTCCTCGACCGGCAGTACGCCACCTCCCTCATCAGGGACGTCGCCGCCGAACCGCACCTCGGCGTGGCCCCGTCCCCGGGCTGCGACGTGCCGGTGGTGCTGCGGTACGCCTACGAGGCCAACGCGCGCCGGCACGCCAGGGACCTGGTGCTGGCCGTCGAGTTCCTGATGCTGTTCGCCGGGCTGCTGTTCGGCAGCGGCCTGACCATCCTGCTCATGTTCCTGCTCGCCTGGCTGACCACGCTGGTGTTCGCCTGCACCACCCACTACGGCGAGCGCCTCCAGCGCTTGCGGCCGGACCGCTTCGACCCCGCGCGGGCCCCCTCGGCTCCCAACAGCTCCGTGGAGCGGCGCCTGCACCGGATCGACGAGTACGCGCACGGCAACCTCACCGTCTACAGCGGCTTCTCCCCGTTCACCGGGTACGGGAGGGAGCTCGACTCCTGGTCGCTGACCTTCGACGTGACCACCTCGGGGCGCGAGGGCGCGACCCCCCGGGAGTTCGACGTCGCGGACCTGTACGCGCACATCGCCCGGCGGGTCGGCGAACTGTCGCTGCCCTGCCTGGAACTGGAGGAGCGGGTCTTCGTGGAGGGGTCCGCGCTGCTGGGCGACTCCCGCTTCCTCCCCGATCCGCTGGACCGTCCCCTGGCCCGGGTCGACGCCGGTCTGCTGGACACGCTGAAGCGGCACCCGGAGGAGACCGCCCGCGCCTATCTCGTCACGCACTCCTCCGGCTGGGGCGGGGAGCTGGTGACCTCGGTGTTCCTGCGCCTCGTGCGCTCGGACTCCAATCTCCTCGTGGAGGCCCAGCCCACCGTGCTGTGCCCGCTCCAGGAGCGGTACCGGACCATCGACACCCTCATGCCGTACCCCTCGCCCCGGGAGTTCTGCGCGATGGTGGCGCAGAACCTCCTCGGCACGCCCTTCGTGCTGCTCGCCTCGCCGGCCCGGGCCGTCAGGGGCTTCTTCCCGGACTTCGGCATCCGGCGCCGCGTGAAGCGCCAGGAGCGGCAGATCACCCGGCTCAAGATGTTCGACTACGGCGCCCGGCAGAGCGTGCGGCAGCTCGCCTCCGCGGTCGACCACCAGCGGTACTTCCAGAAGACCGACTCCGGGATGGCGCTGAAGGCCGTGGAGCGGCGGATCCTGGACGCCCTCGTGGAGTTCGCCGTGGCCCACGACATCGACGCGGGCGATCTGATCAAGCGTCAGGAAACCATCATCAACAACGGCATCATCGCGACCGCCGGGGCGCGGGTCGACTCCAGCGCGGTCGCCTCGGGCGAGAAGTCCCGCATCTCGGCCGTCATGCGGCACATCCCGCGGCCCAGCGTGGACTGACCCGGCGGCGGCGCACGGGGCCGAGGACGACAACGACAACGGACACCAGGGACGGGAAGCGGCATGGACACACACGGCAACAACGGCATCAGCGCCTCGGGCGGCGCCCGGGTCTCCCACGCGGTGGTGGCGAGCGGCAGCAACGCGCGCGTCGACTTCCGCGTCACGGAGGAGAGGGCGCCGGCTGCCGAGGAGCGCCCCCTGACCCCGCGGGAGATCAGCGAGCTGCTGGCCCGGTTCATCGAGGACCTGCGCGCCTCGGAGCACCCCGACCGGGAGGACCTGGCGGAGTTCGCGCAGGACGCGCGCGAGGAACTGGCGGCGCCGGAGCCCCGTACGGGGAAGCTGCGCCGGGTCGCGAGGGCGCTCACCGAGGCGGTGCCCGGCTTCGCGGCGCTCGCCTCGCTGGCGGTCACCATCGAAGAAGCCGTCCGGGGACTGTAGGCGGAGGCGGCCATGCACTTCTGCGTTCGATGCGGCGTGCGCGTCGAGGACCCGACCCGGCCGGACTGCCCGCACTGCGGCGCCCCCCGCACCACCGTGGGACCGGCCCGGGCGGAGGCCCGGGGCTCCCACGTGCGCATCGGCGGCGCCCTGCTGCCGCGCTGGCTGCCCTGGACCCTGGCGGCCGTCCTCGCGGGCGGCGGGGTGGTGCTCGGCGTGTCCGTCGCCCACCAGGACGACACCGCGGTGGCGGGCGGCTCCCCCGGCATGCCGTACCTGCCGGGCTACGACTCGGACGGCACCGCGTCCCCCTCCACCGACGGATACGGCACGCCGGACACGTACGGCGGCGAGGAGTACACCTCCGGGGAGGGCGGCTACGGGACCCCCACTCCGGAGGACACGGAGACGGCCTACGGCACCGATGACACCGACAGCACCGACGAGGGCACCCGGGCGGCGAGCACGGTCGTCACGGACTACTACGACTACCTGAACGCGGGGAACTACTCCGCGGCCTGGAACATGGGCGGCTCGCGCCTCTACAACGGTCCCTACTCCGACTGGGTGGCGGGCTTCGCCTCGACGGCCCACGTCGACGTCACCACCTCCGACGACGGTTCGGGCTCGGGCTCGGGGGTGGTGGCCGTCCAGCTCCGGGCCTCGCAGACCGACGGCACGGTGAAGTCGTTCACGGGCACGTACACCGTCCAGGACGGGCAGATCACCGGCGCCGACATCCAGCAGGTCCCGTAGGGCCTGCCCGAGGAATCCCGTCGTCCACCCGGGTCAGGCGGGGTCCGCGGGCTCTGTCGGCGGCATGTCGGCGCTCTGTCGGCAGGCTGTCGGCGGGGGCTGGCAGCTTGTTCGGCATGACGCGAATCGACAAGAACCCCGACGCCGCCCGGGACGCGGCCGTCACCGTACGGGGGCTGGTGAAGCACTACGGGGAGACGAAGGCCCTCGACGGTGTCGACCTCGACGTGCGCGAGGGCACCGTCCTCGGGGTGCTCGGTCCCAACGGGGCCGGCAAGACCACCCTGGTCCGCTGCCTGTCCACCCTGATCGTGCCGGACTCCGGGCACGCCACCGTCGCCGGCTACGACGTGCTGCGCCAGCCGCGTCAGACGCGGCGGGTGATCGGCCTCACCGGCCAGTACGCCTCGGTCGACGAGAAGCTGTCCGGCTTCGAGAACCTGTACCTGATCGGCCGGCTGCTCGACCTGTCCCGCCGGGAGGCCCGCGCTCGGGCCGACGGTCTGCTGGAGCGGTTCTCCCTCACCGAGGCCGCCAAGCGCCCGGTGGGCACCTACTCCGGCGGCATGCGCCGCCGGCTCGACCTGGCCGCCTCCATGATCGGCAGCCCGGCGGTGCTGTTCCTGGACGAGCCGACCACCGGCCTGGACCCGCGCACCCGCAACGAGGTGTGGACGGAGGTGCGCCGCATGGTCGCCGAGGGTGCGACCGTGCTGCTCACCACCCAGTACATGGAGGAGGCCGAGTACCTGGCCTCCGAGCTGACGGTCGTGGACCGCGGCAAGGTCGTCGCCGGCGGCCGGATCGCCGAGCTGAAGGCGCGGGTCGGTGGCCGCACCCTGCGGATCACCCCGGCGGACCCGCTGGAGCTGCGTCCCACCGCCGCCGCGCTCGACGAGTTCGGGCTCACCGGCCCCGGGAACGCCACCGTCGACGTCGGTTCCGCCAGCGTCCTGGTGCCGGTCCTCAGCGACGAGCAGCTGACCGCCGTGGTCGGCGCGCTCACCGCGCGGGGCATCACGCTCTCCTCCCTCACCACCGAACTGCCCAGTCTGGACGAGGTGTTCCTGTCGCTCACCGGCCACAAGGCCAGTGCCGCGCAGGACGACGTCCCCGCCCGCGAGGAGGTCGCCGTATGAGCGCCGCCATTGCCACCCCGCACGCCGGCGCCCCCGCGAGCGACGCCCGGATCGGGTTGCGCGGGCATCTGCGCCACACCGGCGCGCTGATCCGCCGCAACCTGCTGTGGATCCGGCAGGACCCCGAGTCGATGTTCGACGCGGTGCTGTTCCCGATCGTCTTCTGCCTGCTGTTCGTGTTCGTCTTCGGCGGCGCGATCAGCGGGGCCGACAACCGCCAGGAGTACGTCAACTACCTGGTGCCGGGCCTGATGGCGATGATGGGCATGAACATCGCGCAGGGTGTGGGCACCGGCTTCAACCAGGACTTCCAGACCGGGGTGATGGACCGCTTCCGGTCGCTGCCGATCGGCCGGGCCTCCGTGCTGATCGCCAAGATCGTGGTGGAGATCGGCCGGATGCTCGTGGCCACCGCGATCCTGCTCGCGGTGGGCTTCGCGCTCGGCCTGACCGTGTCCGACGTCCCGGGTCTGTTCGCGGCCGTCGGCCTGTCGATGGTCTTCGGCTTCGGGGTGATGTGGATCTTCCTGACCCTGGGTGTGGTGATGAAGAGCGCCCAGGCCGTCCAAGCGATGGGGTTCCTCGTGCTGATGCCGCTGCAGTTCGGTTCGTCCATCTTCGCCCCGACCAGCACGATGCCGGGCTGGCTCCAGGCGTTCACCGACTACAACCCGCTGTCCTCGCTGGCGGACGCCGCGCGCGGACTGATGAACGGCGGGCCGGTGGCCCACGACATCCTGATCACCGTCGCCTGGTCGGCGGTGCTGACGGCGGTCATGATGCCGATCGCCGTCCGCAAGTACTCCACCAAGGCCTGAGCCGGCGCCGGCGTCACCGGCTCCCCCGGTCCTCCGGTTCTCCCGGTCCCGCCGGTTCTCCCGGTCCCGCCGGTTCTCCCGGTCCGCGTCGTACGAGGGCGGTGGCCTCCTCCAGGGTGAGGCCGCCGCCCTCGGCGTACGCGGCCTCGTACGTGCGCGCGTCGAGCAGTTCCCGCAGCCGCGCCTCGGCCCTCTCCCGGGTCGCGCGTTCCGCGAAGTTGAGCCGGTACCCGGGCGGCTCCTGAGCGTCCGCCGCACCCAGGCAGCGGGCGGCGTCCGCGGTGTCCCCGCCCTCGAGCCCGATCAGCGTGAGCGCGGCCACGACCAGGTACGTCGAGCGCATCTGGGGCGCCATCACCTGGGTGAGCCGGTCCGTGGCGTGCCGGAGGGCCTCGCGCACCTGTGTCCGCGCCTCCTCGTACCGCCCCTCCGTGGTGTCCAGCCAGGCGTACAGGCCGTGGATGAGCCCGCCGAACACCGGGAAGCCCGCGGCCGGGAACTCCTCGCGCAGGCGGTCGAGCTGGGTGCGGGCCTCGACGGTGCGGTCGGTGTGGCCGAGCCAGGTCGCGAGGAACAGCCGGGCGGCGGGCAGCCCCTCGGTCGTCGCGCCGGCGTTCTCCTCGATCACCCGCCGCAGCAGCCGCTCACCCCGTTCGCCCTCGCCGGCCTCCAGCAGGGCGTTGCCGAGCCGGGCCCGCAGGACACCGCCCTGGGCGTGGGCGCCGAGCCGTTCGGCGTACTCGATCGCCGTCCCGTAGTCGGCTGCGGCGCGCGGGTAGTCGCCCATGCGCTCCAGGGACTCGGCGCGGGCGGAGAGCGCCTCGGCGGCGCCCCAGTCGTCCCCGAGGCGGGTGAAGATCCTCAGCGCCTCCTCCGCGTCCCGGGCGGCGTCCCCGGCCCAGTCGGGGCGGTTGGCGAGGATGTTGGCGCGGTTCTCCAGGGCCCGGGCCAGCTCCCACTCCTCGCCCAGCGCACGGCAGGTGTCCACGGCCGCGTCGGTCACCTCGCGGATGCGTTCCACCTCGCCGGTGAGCATCACGGCGAAGAACCACAGGTTGCCCGGCACCCGGCAGACCTGCGGCTGGCCGGGCCGGTAGGTGGCGGCGATGGTGCGCAGCTTGCGCTGGGCCCGTTCGTCCTGCCATGCCTCCATGTCGATGTCCATGCAGGCGAGATGGGCGAGGTGCACCCCGCGCCGGGCCTCCTCCAGGATCCGCGGGGGGAAGGGCGGCGGGGAGCCGACGCAGCGCTCCACGAGGTCGGGGACGGGCCGGGCGGAGCCCTCGAAGGGGTCGGGGAAGAGCTCCATGACGGCGGTGGTCCAGGTCCGCGCCTCGATCCGCAGGTCGCGCATCTGCCAGTACCAGACGAGCGACAGCACCAGGCAGACGGCCTCCTGCTCCTGCCCCGCGTCGACCGCCCGGCGCAGCGCGGCCCGGATGTTCTCGTACTCCTGCTGGAGCCGCCGGGTGGCCGCCCGCTGCTCGCGGCCGCGCAGCAGCGGTTCGGCGGTGCGGGCGAGTTCGCGGTAGTGGACGAGGTGGGCGCGCTCGGTGGCGGCGCGTTCGCCGGACTCGTCGAGCCGTTCGCCCGCGTACTCGGCGACGGTCTCCAGGAGCCGGTAGCGCATCTCGCCGTCACCCGATGCGGAGGGGGCGGCGACGACGAGGGACTTGTCGACGAGGGAGCCGAGCGCGTCGAGCGCGGCCGGGCCGCAGACGGCCTCGGCGGCGGTGAGGTCGCAGCCGCCGGCGAACACGGAAAGCCGGCGCAGGACGCCGCGTTCCTCCTCGTCGAGCAGGTCCCAGGACCAGTCGACGACGGCCCGCAGGGTCTGCTGGCGGGGCAGCACCGTGCGGCTGCCGGAGGTGAGCAGCCGGAAGCGGTCGTCGAGCCGGTCGGCGATCTGGCGCAGCGTCATCATGCGCAGCCGGGCGGCGGCCAGTTCGATGGCGAGGGGAAGCCCGTCGAGCCGCCGGCAGATCTCGGCGGCGGCCTCCGGGTCGTCCTCGGGACGGAAGCCGGGGCGGGCGGCGGCGCCCCGGTCGGCGAGGAGTTCGAGGGCGTACGGCTGCGGCAGGGGCTCCAGGGGGCGCAGTGACTCGCCCGGCACGCCGAGGGGTTCGCGGCTGGTGGCGAGGACGGTCAGGTGCGGGCAGCGGGCGAGGAGTTCCTCGGCGAGGCGGGCGGCGGCGTCGACGACGTGCTCGCAGTTGTCGAGGATGAGCAGCATGCGGCGGCGGGCGCAGTGCTCCACGAGCCGGGTGACGGGGTCGTCGCGGTGCGGGTCGGAGGCGGCGCGCATCTCCTCGGCGCCGGCGCCGCGCAGCACGGTCTCGCGCGCGCCGAGCGCGCTGAGCACGGCCTCGGGCACGGCGTCCGGGTCGCGGACGGGGGCGAGTTCGGCGAGCCACACGCCGTCGGGGAGCGCGTCGGCGACGGCCTCCCCCGCCTCCTGCGACAGCCGCGTCTTGCCGGCCCCACCGGGCCCGAGCAGCGTCACGAGCCGCGCGGCGCCGAGGTCCCGCCGCAGCGCGGCGATGTCCCCCTCACGCCCGACGAACGAGGTGAGCCGCACCCGGAGGTTCCCGGCCGGAGGCGTACGGGCCTCCCGCACGGCGAGACCCCCGCCCGCCGGGGCGGCCGCGCGGGCGGGACTCGCGGGGTCCTCCCGTTGCCCGGGGGCGGCCGCACCGGCGTCGGGGGCCGGGTCGCCCTGCTCGGGGCGGGCCGCCGCACCGTCCTGGCCGACGGACCCCGCAGGGCCGACGGACCCCACAGGGCCGTCCGAACCCGCCGGGCCGAGGCCGGCGAAGTCTTCCCGGCCCCCAGGGGCTGTCCTGCCGCCGGGGCCGGGGCCCGCGGCATCCTCCGCGCGCACGGGACCCGCCGGACCACCGCTGCCCCCCGGGCCGCCGGGCCGGGTCCCGTCCGCCGGGCGGGCCGGGTTCGTGCGGCCGGCCGTGGTGGACGTCCCGGGGAGCCCGGGGCCGGTGGTGCCCCCGGTGCGCGGGGCGGGGCCGGGGGCCGAGGGGTGCACCTCGCGGGTGGGGGCGTCGGCGGGCGCGGGGCCGGGGCCCGTGTCCGGCGGTGGGGACAGGAGTTCCGCGTGCAGGGCGCGGAGTTCGGGGCCCGGGTCGGAGCCGAGGCGGTCGGCGAGGAGGCGGCGGACGGTCTCGTACGCCGCGAGCGCCTCCGCCGGGCGGCCCGCCTCCCGCAGGGCGCGCAGCCGCAGCGCCTGCAGGGGCTCGTCCAGCGGGTGCTCCGCGCTCAGCGCGGTCAGCTCCGGCAGGACGTGCGCCGCCTCGCCGAGCGCGACCGCCGCGGTGAGCCGCGCACGCCGCGCGTCGAGCCGGCGGGCCTCCCAGCGGGCGGACTCCCCCGTGCGGTCCGGCAGGTCGGCGAGGGCCGGGCCCTGCCACAGGGCGAGCGCGTCGTCGAGGACGGCGGCGGCCTTGGCCGCGTCCCCGTCGGCCAGCGCCCGCAGCCCCTCCCCCGTGAGCCTTTCGAAACGGTGCAGGTCGACGTCGTCGGCACCCGCCGCGAGCCGGTAGCCGCCGGCCGCCGACTCCACCGCGTCCGCGCCCAGCGCCCGCCGCAGCCGTCCCACCAGGGCCTGCAGCGCGCCCGGCGCGTCGGCGGGCGGGGCTCCGGTCCACACCTCCTCGACGAGGAACCCTGCGGGCACGGTCCGGCCCGGCCGCAGGGCGAGCACGGTCAGCAGGGCGCGCAGCCGCGCTCCGCCGACCGGGACGGGCGAGCCGTCGGGGCGGAGTGCCTGGGTGGTGCCGAGGATGCGGTAGCGCACGAGGTCCATTGTCCCCGGGGACGCGCTCCGGCCGCCGCCGGGTGCGCGGGCCGCGTCCCCGCCGCCGTCCCCGGCCGGCTCCGCCGTCCTCGTCCGCCCCCGTGCCGTTCCTCGGCCCACCGCGTCCCGCCCCCGTTCTCTGCCCCGCTCGTTTCCCTGCCCGATCCCCCGGCCGTCCCCCGGCCGTTCCCCCCGGGAACCGCCCCCGCCTCCCGGAACGTTCTCCCCACATCGCGGCATCACCTGTACGGTCGTTCCGCCCCCGCACGTTCTCACGCACGAACGTCCCACGACGAGCCCCAGGAGCCCTTGCCCATGAGCACCGCCGCCGCCCGCCGCAGCGAACGGAGGATCAGCCCGGTCTTCCTGGGCATCCTGGCCGTCAGCGCGGTCACCGGATGGGCCACCTGGACCGGGTTCGCCGAGCAGCCGGGCGTGGCCGTCTTCCTGTTCGTGACCTCGGCCTGGATCGTGTCCCTGTGCCTGCACGAGTACGCGCACGCCCGCACCGCCCTGCACAGCGGCGACTTCACCATAGGCGCCAAGGGCTATCTCACGCTCAACCCGCTGAAGTACACGCACGCCCTGCTCAGCATCGTCCTCCCGGTGCTCTTCGTGATCATGGGCGGCATCGGTCTGCCGGGCGGTGCCGTCTTCGTGGAGCGCGGCCACATACGCGGCCGCTGGAAGCACAGCGCGGTCTCGGCGGCGGGACCGCTGGCCAACGTCCTGTTCGCCGTCCTGTGCACGGCCCCGTTCTGGCTGGACGCGCTGGACGGCGTGCCCCGGCCGTTCCGCTACGCGCTGGGGTTCCTCGCGCTGCTGCAGATCACGGCGGCGATCCTCAACCTGCTGCCGGTGCCGGGGCTGGACGGCTACGGCGTGATCGAGCCGTGGCTCTCGTACAACGCCCGGCGCCAGATGGAGCCCTTCGCCCCGTTCGGCCTGCTGTTCGTGTTCGCGGTGCTGTGGATCCCGTCGGTGAACGAAACGTTCTTCGACATGGTGTACGGGCTGCTGAACAGCCTCGGCATCGACAACAACACGACGGCCTGCGGATACGAGCTGTTCCGCTTCTGGCGCGAGAGCGACCCGATCTGCTCCGTCAGCTGACCGAGGGCTGCTCGCGGGCCTCGCGGGCGGCAGCGGCGGCGGCCCGGTCGCGGCGGACGTAGTACCACGTCATGTTCGAGGACAGGCCCACGAGCAGCACCCACACGATCCCGATCAGCACGCTGCCCCGCGCGAACGAGACGACGGCCGCGGCCACGGCGAGGACGCAGACGGCGAGGGTGTAGAGGGCCAGGCGGGGCATGAGGGGCTCCTGTCGGGGGACACGGCGACACTGCGGTACTGCTCGATCGCTGTTCTTCTGGTGGCGGCGGCGGCACGGGTGCCGTCGCCGCCACCAGTGTCCCCCATGCCGCCGGGCCCCCTTCCGCCCCGCCCCTCGCGGCCCGCGCCCGGCCGGTCACACGTCGGTGAGCCGGACCCCCGCGTGCGCCTTGTACCGGCGGTTGACGGAGATCAGGTTGGCGACCAGGGACTCCACCTGGTGCGCGTTGCGCAGCCGCCCGGCGAAGACGCCCCGCATGCCGGGGATGCGGCAGGCCAGCGCCTGGACGGTCTCCACGTCCGCCCGCTCCTCGCCGAGCACCATCACGTCGGTGTCGATCTCCTCGACCTCGGGGTCCGCCAGCAGGACCGCCGAGAGGTGGTGGAAGGCGGCGGTGACGCGCGCCTCGGGCAGCAGGGCGGCGGCCTGCTCGGCGGCGCTGCCCTCCTCGGGCCTGATCGCGTACGCGCCCTTCTTGTCGAAGCCGAGCGGGTTGACGCAGTCGACGACGAGCTTGCCCGCGAGTTCCCCGCGCAGCGAGGCCAGGGTGTCGCCGTGGCCCTCCCACGGCACGGCGACGATCACGAGGTCGCTGCGCCGCGCGCACTCGGCGTTGTCGGCGCCCTCGACGCCGTGGCCGAGTTCCTCGGCGGCGGCCCGGGCCCGGTCGGCGGCGCGGGAGCCGAGGATCACCTTCTGCCCGGCGCGGGCGAGCCGGTAGGCCAGGCCGCGTCCCTGGGGTCCGGTGCCGCCGAGGACGCCGACGACCAGCCCGGAGACGTCGGGCAGGTCCCAGGGGTCCTTGGCGGGAGCCTTCGCGGGGGCCTTCGCGGGGGCCTTCGCGGGGGCCTTCGTCGCGGCGTCGGAAGCGGGGGGTGCGCTGTCGTTGGAGGTCATGAGCCGACTCTATGTGCGCGGTAATTCGGTTGTCGCCCGGCCGCCCCCGGTCGACGATGGCACGTCGTGACCGACGACACCGCCACCGACCCGCCCGCCGCCGCGCCGTCTCCCGACGCGCCCCGGGAAGCGGGGGCTCCGACGCGGGAGGCGTCCCGGTGGCGGGCGCTGCTGCCGGACCTGGCGCCCTGGCGGACCTCCGCGGACTACCGCCGGATGTGGCTGGCGGGCCTGGTCACCAGCTTCGGCAGCTTCCTGACCCTCGTGGCGCTTCCGGTGCAGCTCAAGGAGCTGACCGGTTCGGCCGCGGCCGTCGGCGCGATCGGCGCCGTCGAACTCGTTCCGATGCTGGTGTGCGGGCTGTACGGCGGCGCGCTCGCGGACGCCCTCGACAAGCGGCGGCTGATCCTCGGCACCGAGGCGGGCCTCGGCCTGCTGAGCGCCGTCCTGCTGGTCAACGCGCTGCTCCCGGAGCCGCTGGTGTGGCCGCTGTACGTCGTGGCCGCGCTGTCCTCCGCGCTCGCCGCCGTGCAGCGGCCGGCGCTGGACGCGATCCTGCCGCGGGTCGTGGCGCACGAGCACCTCACGGCGGCCGTCGCGCTGAACAGTCTGCGCTGGACGGTCGGCGGGGTGGCGGCCCCGGCGGTCGCGGGGCTCGTCGTGGCGTACGCGGGGCTCGGCTGGGCGTACACCGCCGACGTGCTGACCTTCGCGGCGTCGGTGGCCCTGGGGTGGGGGCTGGCGGCCGCGCCCGCCGCCCGGGAAGCGGCCCGGCCCTCGCTGCGGGCGATCGCGGAGGGCGCGCGGTACGCCTGGAGCCGCAAGGAGCTGCTGGGCACGTACGCCGTGGACCTCGCGGCCATGTTCCTCGCGATGCCGCTCGCGGTGCTGCCGTTCCTCGCGGACGAGCTGGACGCCCCGTGGTCGCTCGGCCTGCTCTACGCGAGCATGCCGGCCGGTTCGCTGCTCGTGTCGCTGACCAGCGGCTGGACCTCACGGGTGCACCGGCACGGGCGGATGGTGGTGCTCTCGGCGGCCGGCTGGGGACTCGCGGTCGCGGCGGCGGGCGCGAGTCGCGAGGTGTGGCTGGTGCTGCTGTGCCTGACCGTGGCCGGGGCCTGCGACATGATCAGCGGCATCTTCCGCGGCGCCCTGTGGAACCAGACGATCCCGGACGCGCTGCGCGGCCGGCTCGCCGGCATCGAACTGCTCTCGTACTCGGCGGGCCCACAGCTCGGCCAGGTGCGGGCGGGCGGCACGGCGGCGCTGCTCGGGGTGCGGACCGCGGTCTGGTCGGGCGGTCTGGCGTGCGTGGCGGCGGTGGGGGCGCTGGCCCTGTGCCTGCCGGGCCTGCTGCGGTACGACGCCCGCACGAACGAGCACGCGCTGCGACGCCGGGAGGGCGGCTGAGTCCCCGCGCGGTCTCGTGGGGCGCCGGAACCGCACGGCCCGGGGCGCGGGAAACAGCAGGGCCCCGGGCACGTGCGGCGCCGCAACCGCCCGGCTCTCGTGGCCACGGGGAACGGTCCGGCCTCGTGGGGCATGGGAAACCACCTGGTCCCCGTGGGGGCACGGGAAACCGTCCAGCACTCGTACGGCAAGGGACACTGCCCGGCACTCGTACGGCACGGGGAGCCACCCGGCCCCCGCGGGGCACGGGAAACCGCCCAGCACTCGTGGGGCACGGGAAACCGCCCGGCCCTCGTACGGCACGGGGACACCGCCCGGCCCTCGTACGGCACGGGCGCGAGGAGCCGCGCGCCGGCCCGGCGCCGGGTTCAGCCCGCGGCCGCCGGGCCGCCCGGCTCCCCGCCGGAGCCCTCCCCGTCGTGCCACTTGGGGTCCGTCTCCCATTCGAGGTCGCGCTCGCGCGCCCGGTCCATCGCCCCCCGCGCCTCCTCTGGCGTGGCGTAGGGACCGAACCGGTCCTTCGCCGGGCACTCGGGCCCTTCCTCCACCTTCTTGTGCTCCAGGCAGTAGAACCACTCGCCGGGCTTCCCGGCGGTCCGCTTCTTGAACAGGGCCATCGTGTCCGCTCCTTTCCCCACCGCCATCGTCCCCCCAACCTCGCTGGATACACTCCCCGGCATGTCTGGTCAGTCGCTGCTCGTCCCCGGAGAGCTCTCCCCCGCCCGTTCCGTGCCCGGCAACATCCGCCGTCCCGAGTACGTCGGCAAGCCGGCGCCGACGCCGTACACGGGCCCGGAGGTGCAGACCCCCGAGACCGTCGAGGCGATGCGCCGGGCCGGCCGGATCGCGGCCCGCGCGATGGAGGAGGCGGCGAAGCACATCGCGCCCGGGGTGACCACGGACCGGCTCGACGAGGTCGCGCACGCGTACATGTGCGACCACGGGGCCTACCCGTCCACCCTCGGCTACCGCGGATTCCCCAAGTCGCTGTGCACCTCGGTCAACGAGGTCATCTGCCACGGCATCCCCGACTCGACGGTGCTGCGGGACGGCGACATCGTGAACCTGGACGTGACCGCGTACATCGGCGGGGTGCACGGCGACAACAACGCCACCTATCTCGTCGGCGAGGTCGACGAGGAGTCACGGCTGCTGGTGGAGCGGACCCGGGAGTCGCTGAACCGCGCGATCAAGGCGGTCCGGCCGGGACGGCAGCTCAACATCGTCGGCCGGGTCATCGAGTCGTACGCCAGGCGCTTCGGCTACGGCGTCGTACGGGACTTCACGGGCCACGGCATCAACACCTCGTTCCACTCCGGCCTGATCGTCCCGCACTACGACGACCCGCGGGCGACGACGGTGATGCGGCCGGGGATGACGTTCACGATCGAGCCGATGCTGACGCTGGGCACGCACGAGTACGAGATGTGGGACGACGGCTGGACGGTCGTCACCCGGGACCGCAGGCGCACCGCCCAGTTCGAGCACACGCTGGTGGTCACGGAGACGGGCGCGGACATCCTGACCCTGCCCTGACCCGCCGCCCTTCGGCGCACTGCGGCGAAGCACCGCCGCCCTTCGGCGCCCTTCGGCGAAGCAGAGGTCGGGGCCGACGGGGGACCGCGCCGGCCGCTCAGCGTTCCAGGACCACCCGGCCGCCGACCTCGACCCAGCCCTCGGGCTGGGGAGCGGTGAGCAGTTGGGAGCCCCTGCCCTGGGTGATGTTCAGGGCGCGGCCCAGCCGGGCGGTGAGGAGGAGGGCCGCGGCGCCCGTCGCCTCGTCCTCCTCGATCCCCCCGGTGCGGGCACCGGCTCCACCGGAGCGGCCGGCGCCGCGCTCATCGGTACGGCCGCGGAAGGCGCGGGCCCGGACGCGGCCCGCCGCCTCGTCCTCCCAGGCCCAGGCGTAGATCCTCCCCCAGACTCCGTCCGGGGGGACCCCCGTCTCGCTTCGCTCGCCGGGGGACGGAACGGCCAGCGCCTCGACCTCGGCGGCACTCGCGTACTGGCGCAGGGTGCGGGGCGGGACCCACTCGGGGCGGGCCTCGATCCAGGTGAACTCGCCGTCCAGACGGGTGCCGACGACTCCCGCGGGGGTGACCAGTTCGGGGACGTCCAGGAGCCAGGCGGTGCCGACACAGGGGTGGCCGGCGAAGGGAAGGCGCAGGGTGGGGGTGTGGATGTCGATGATCCCGCGCTCGGGGTCGTCGACGAACACGGTCTCGCTGAAGCCGAGTTCGGCCGCGAGGGCCTGGCGCTCCTCGGGTTCGGGGACGGTGGAGCCCTTGCGGACGACGGCGAGTTCGTTGCCGTAGCCGGTGTTCGCTCCGCAGAAGACACGGAGGACGTCGTAGTCGGTCACGGGGGGATTCAACCATCGGGCGGCCCGGTGGGGCGTCCCCGGTTCCCGGCTCCTCGCGGGGCGGCGACCCGGTGCGGCCCGCGTGTGAGGTGCGTCACGGGTGTTTGGCCGACACCAGGGCGTTTGACCCCTGCTTGACCTCTGCTTGGTGGCTCTTTTTGGTTGGCGAGATCTGACCGTGTCCGTACACCCCGTGTGAGAGGTGAATCACGAATCCCCCGGGTATGACTGAGGTAATCCTCAGTTAAGTTAGGGCAGCCTCACCTGGTTGAATCCACGTGGGTGTGCGGCCCCCCCGCTGCCACCCTCTCGTCCTGGAGCCTGGAGCCCTGATGCGAGCCGTCCGCCTCTCCGTCGTCACCGCCGCCGCGACCGCGGCGGCCCTGGCCGCCGTCACGGGCTGCACCCAGAAGAGCGACGCCGATGCCGGCGACGCGATCCAGGTGACCGCCGCCGACTCCACCTGCGACACCTCCGCGACGTCCGTGCCCGCCGGGCAGGTCACCCTGAAGATAGAGAACAAGGGCTCCCGGGCGACCGAGGTCGAGATCCTCTTCCCGGACGACCGGATCGTGTCCGAGAAGGAGAACATCGGGCCGGGCACGAAGTACACGCTGACCGCCGAGGTCAAGGCGGGTTCCTACGAGATCGCCTGCCGGCCCGGCATGAAGGGCCACGGCGTCCGGCAGAAGCTCACCGTGACCGGCGGCGGCAAGGCCGCCGAGCGCGACCCGAAGCTGGACAAGGCCGTCGCCGCCTACCGGGAGTACGCGCAGGAGCAGGCCGACGCCACCCTTCCCGCCGTGAGGACCTTTGTGAAGGCGGTCAAGGACGGCGACCTCGAGGCGGCCAGGAAGGCCTACGCGCCCTCCCGCATCGGCTGGGAGCGCACCGAGCCGGTGGCCGAGTCCTTCGGCGACATCGACCCCAAGGTCGACGTCCGCGCCGACGGCCTGGAGGAGGGCCAGAAGTGGACCGGCTGGCACCGGCTGGAGAAGGCCCTCTGGCAGGACAAGAAGATCGGGGCGACGGAGAAGAGCCTCGCCGACCGGCTCGTCACCGACCTGACCGACTGGCAGAAGCGGGTCGGCAAGGCCGAGATCACCCCGACCTCGATGGCCAACGGCGCCAAGGAACTCCTCGACGAGGTCGCCACCGGCAAGGTCACCGGCGAGGAGGAGCGCTACTCGCACACCGACCTCGTCGACTTCAAGGCCAACGTCGAGGGCGCCCAGAAGTCCTACGAGCTGCTCAAGCCGGTCGCCGAGAAGAACGACGCCGCGCTCACCGCCGAACTGGACAAGCAGTTCGGCGCGCTGGACAAGCTGCTCGACAAGTACCGCCCGAGCAAGGACTCCTACGAGTTCACCTCCTACGACAAGGTCGGCAAGGACGACCGCAAGGAGCTGTCGGACGCGGTCAACGCGCTCGCCGAGCCGCTGTCCAAGCTGGCCGCCGCCGTCGTCAAGTAGGGGCCGTCGAGCGGAGCAGAGCGAACCGGCAGCAGGATCACGGCAGTAGGGACGTACGGGCATGACGGACAGCCCCCGGGACCGCGGGACGGACCCCCGCACACGGACGGACGCGGAGACGGACACCGGGACCGGCGCCGAGACGGACGCGGGGACGGACACCGGGACCGGCGCGGACGCGCGGGCCTCGGCCGCCCCGGGCGCCGCGCCCTCCCGGCGTGCCCTCCTCGGCTGGGGCGGGGCCGGGCTCGCGCTCGGGGCCGCCGTGACCGGCGGTGCCGTGGCCGTGGCCCGTTCCGGGGACGACATGGGCCCGGCGGGTGCCGCGACCGGCGGCGCGGTCGCCTTCCACGGCGCGCACCAGGCGGGCATCGCCACCGCCGTGCAGGACCGGCTGCACTTCGCCGCCTTCGACGTGAAGACCACTGACCGGGCCGCGTTCGTCCAGCTCCTGAAGGACTGGACGGCCGCCGCCCGGCGGATGACGGCCGGCCGGGCGGTCGGCGAGGGCGCCTACGGCGGGCCCGCCGAGGCCCCGCCCGACGACACCGGCGAGGCACTCGGCCTCGATCCGTCCCGGCTGACGCTGACGATCGGCTTCGGCCCCTCCCTCTTCGAGAAGTTCGACCTCGCGGGCCGGCGGCCCGAGGCCCTGGTCGACCTGCCGAAGTTCCCCGGCGACAACCTGGAGAAGTCCCGCACGGGCGGCGACCTGTGCGTGCAGGCCTGCGCGGACGACCCCCAGGTCGCCGTGCACGCGATCCGCAACCTCGCCCGCATCGGCTTCGGCAAGGTCGCCGTCCGCTGGTCCCAGCTCGGCTTCGGCAAGACCTCCTCCACCACCCCGCACGCCCAGACGCCCCGCAACCTCTTCGGGTTCAAGGACGGCACCCGCAACATCGCGGGCACCGAGACCGACCGGCTGAAGAAGCACGTGTGGGTCGGCGAGGGCGACGAGCCCGCGTGGATGAAGGGCGGCTCCTACCTCGTCGCCCGGCGCATCCGCATGAACATCGAGGTCTGGGACCGGACCGCGCTGCAGGAGCAGGAGGACGTCTTCGGCCGCGACAAGGGCGAGGGCGCCCCCGTCGGCAAGGCCAAGGAGCACGACGCGCCGTTCCTGAAGGCGATGAAGCCCGACGCGCACGTCCGCCTCGCGCACCCCGACGCCAACGACGGCATCACCATCCTGCGCCGGGGCTACTCCTTCACCGACGGCACCGACGGCCTCGGCCGGCTCGACGCCGGCCTGTTCTTCCTGGCCTACCAGCGCGACCCCCGCAAGGGTTTCATCCCGCTCCAGCGCAAGCTGTCCGCGTCCGACGCGCTCAACGAGTACATCCAGCACGTGGGTTCGGCGGTCTTCGCGATCCCGCCCGGCGTCCGTGACGCGGACGACTGGTGGGGCCGGGCGCTGTTCTCCGAGGAGGCGTAAGCCCGTGTTCTCCAACTACCTGATCGGTCTGCGCGAAGGGCTGGAGGCCAGCCTCGTCGTCTGCATCCTGATCGCCTACCTGGTCAAGACCGGCCGCCGGGAGGCCCTCAGGCCGATCTGGAGCGGTATCGCCCTCGCGATCGCCCTGGCGCTCGGCTTCGGCTGCGTGCTGGAGTTCGGCTCCCAGGAGCTGACGTTCCAGGCGCAGGAGGCGCTCGGCGGCTCGCTGTCGATCGTCGCGGTGGGCCTGGTGACGTGGATGGTCTTCTGGATGCGGCGCACCGCCCGCCATCTGAAGGCCGAGCTGCACGGCAAGCTGGACGCCGCCCTGGCGATGGGCACCGGCGCGCTGGTCGCCACCGCGTTCCTCGCGGTGGGCCGGGAGGGCCTGGAGACCGCGCTGTTCGTGTGGGCCTCGGTGCACGCGGCCGGGGACGGCAGCCCGCGCCCGCTGATCGGTGTGGCCCTGGGCCTGGCCAGCGCGGTGCTGCTCGGCTGGCTGTTCTACCGGGGCGCGGTACGGATCAACCTCGCCAAGTTCTTCACCTGGACCGGCGGGATGCTCGTCGTGGTCGCCGCGGGCGTCCTCGCGTACGGCGTCCACGACCTGCAGGAGGCCGACCTCCTGCCCGGCCTGACCAGTCTCGCCTTCGACATCAGCGGCACGATCCCGCCGGACAGCTGGTACGGCACCCTGCTCAAGGGCGTGTTCAACTTCCAGCCCGACCCGACGGTGCTGCAGTCGGTGGTGTGGCTGCTGTATCTGGTCCCGGCGCTCGCGCTGTTCCTCGCCCCGGTAGGGTTCGCCTCCGGGAAGGGGAAGGTGAAGGCACCTGATGACCAGGGATCGCGGACCTCGAAGGCTTCGCAGGTTTGACCGGAGCGCGCTGCTCGCGGCGTCGGTGACCGCGCTGTCGTTGACGGCGAGCGGCTGTGTGGTGGTGCACGGGGAGCGCGAGGTGCTCCCGGCCGCCACGAAGGGCGAGGCGGCGAAGGCGCTGACGTCCTTCCTGACCGCCTACAACGCGGCGCAGCGGGCCAACGACCGCGAGCGGGACGCCGGCCGGGTCGACGGTGCGCTGGCCGACATCGACGGCGCCAAGCTGAGGGCGAACCACGAGAACGCCCCGGAGGGCGACCCCTCGTACAAGGCGCTGGAGTTGAGCGACACCACGTACACGGTGCCGAAGAAGGCGGGCTGGCCGCGCTGGTTCCTCGCCGACTCCGCCTCCAACCGCGGCACCAGCCGCTGGCTGCTGGTCTTCACCCGCACCGGTAGGGACGAGCCCTGGCGGGTCTCCTACCTGACGGTCGTCCGCCCCGAGGACGTGCCCGTCCTCAAGAAGGACGGCGAGGGCTTCGCGGAGCCCGTCACGGCCGGTGACCCGGCGCTCTCGGTCGCGCCCGGGAAGCTCGCGCAGGAGTACACGGACTATCTGCGGGACGGCGGCGAGGCGTTCGCGGCCGGTCCCTACACCAACGCGCTGCGGAGCACCCGGAAGAAGAACGCGGCCCGGCCGGGGCTGGCCCGCCAGTACCGGGACGAGGCGCTGTCCGGCGGCGCGTACACCCCGCTGGGGCTGCGCACGAAGGACGGGGCGGCACTGGTGTTCTTCGCGAGCCGGCACTACGAGAAGCAGACGGCCGCCAAGGGGGTCGACCTCACGGTGACGGACCCGGCCATCAAGGCGCTGATGAAGGGCGAGCCGAAGCAGTCCGTGACGCTGGCCTACGTCTCGAACCAGGCCGTCCTCGACCCGGCGAAGTCCGGGGGCGGGGGCGTCAGGTTCCTCGGCCGGGTGGCGGGGCTCACCGGGGCGAAGGGCGAGTAGCCCTCCCGTCGAGGGCGTCGCCGGCCTCGACGGCGGCATCGGCGGCGGTCCCCACGTGGCGGGCGCAGGCGTCGGTGAGCGCCTCCAGCAGGCTCAGCGGGTCCGGCAGCGGGTGCTCGGGGCCGCGCACCCATTCCACGCGTTCCTCCCCCGGCAGCACGGCCGGGGGCACGAGGACGTAGGAGCCGCGGCAGTGCCAGCGCAGTCCGGGGTGTTCGTCCATGGTCTCGGGATGGCAGTCCAGCGCACAGGGCCACCATTCGTCCTCGTCCTCGGGGGTGCCGCGGGTGAGGGTGAAGAACATCATCCGCCCCTCCCCGGTCAGCGGCCCGCCGTCGGTGACGGTCACCGGGCCGACCTCGGCACCGGCCGCGAGCAGCCGCTCCAGCGCCTCCTGCCCGGCCTCGCGCGGCACGTCGAGCACGTCGTGGGTCATGCCGGTGGCGGTGATGAAGTTGGCCTCGGGCTGGTGCCGGGCCCAGCGCTCGACCTGTGCGCGGTCGGTGGTGGACTGGGTCTGCCAGGCCCAGGAGACGGGGTGCCGGGCGGGCGTGGGGCAGCCGACGCGGTCGCAGGAGCAGCCGTAGCCGAGGGGATGCGCGGCGGGGGCCAGCGGGAGTCCGGCGGCGGCCGTGGCGAGCAGCAGGTCCTCCCGCCCGTCGGCAGCGGCGGCGGCCGTGGCGGCCTCGGCGGCCCTGTCACGGGGGCGGCGGCCGGGCAGCCACCGGGACAGCCGGGGGAACCTGCCCTGCCCGCCCGTGCGGCGGTCGAACCCTGCGTTCATCCATCTCCTCACCCGCGGCGGAATGCTCCGGCTTGCTCCATGGTCCCACCATCCGCCGCCTTCGGTGACCGGCGTCCGTTCCGGGCACTTCGTCCGGGGCGGCCGGCGGGGTTCCGCGCGCCGGGTCTCAGTCCTCCGGCGGTGCGGGCGGCCAGGCATCGCCCCAGGCCGCGTCGCGGGCCGCCCGGTACAGCGGGCCGTGGCGCTTGGTGACCGTCTCCCGGCGCAGTTCCTCCCCGGGGTCGCACAGGTCGAGCAGCACCTGGCCTTTTCGGATCTGGGGGCGGCGGACGACGCGGTGCGGGGCCGGGGTCGCCTCCGAGGGCGGAAGGCGGGTGGCGGCGACGTAGGCGAACTTCTCGTCCTCGTAGGGCAGCGAGCCGCCCTTGACCTGGCGGTGCAGCGAGGAGCGGCTGACCCGGGCGGCGAAGTGGCACCAGTCCTGACCTGCCACGATGGGGCAGCGGGCGCTGTGCGGGCAGGGGGCCGCGATGCGCAGTCCGGCGGCGATCAGCCGGTCGCGGGCCTCGAGGATCCGGCCGTAGCCGTCCGGGGTTCCGGGCTCGACGATCACCACGGCGCTCCGCGCGGCGGCCGCCGCGGCGTCGACGACGTGGCCGCGGTCCGCCTCGGTCAGCTCGCCGAGGACGTAGGAGACGGTGACGAGGTCGGTGGCGTCGAGGGCGAGCGCCCGGCCGATCCGCTCGCGCCGCCACTCGGCCCCCTTCAGCGCGGGGTGGGCGGCGGCGATCTCGCGGCCGAGCGCGAGGGCCGGTTCGGCCCAGTCGAGGACGGTGACGGGGCGTTCCCCCGGCCAGGTGGCGGCGGTGGCCCAGGTGGCGGCGCCGGTGCCGCCGCCGAGGTCGGTGTGGGCGGCGGGGGTCCAGTCCGGGGCGGCCTCGGCCAGGGCGCCGAGGGCGGCGCGGACGGCCTCGAAGGTGGCCGGCATCCGGTAGGCGGCGTACGCGACGACGTCGGCGCGGTCTCGGAGGACGGGGGTGTGGGTGGGGGTGCGGCCGCGGTAGCTGGCGATGAGCCGGTCGACGGCGGTGGCGGCGTGCCGGGGCGGGAGCCCGTCGAGGAGGTGCGCGAGGGTGTCGCGGAGGGTCTCTTCGACGGGGGCGGGGGCGGGGTTCACATGCGGAATTGTAGGAAGCGGCCGGGGCTCGGCGGACGGCCGCCCGGGCCCGGGGCGGCGGGGCGGGGCCCGCGGGTTTTACGGGGCTCTCGGTCACAGGGGGCGGAGCGCGCGGTGCAGATGGGTCGCGGCCGTGGCCCGGACGGTGTTGTCGGCGGGGCGCCGGCGCGGGTGCACGGTGTTGGCCAGCAGCACCAGGAACGCCCCCGTGGCCGGGTCCAGCACCAGCGAGGTCCCCGTGAACCCGGTGTGGCCGGCCGCTCCCCGCCCCGCCAGTTCCCCCATGAACCAGGGCTGGTCCACCGCGAAGCCCAGTCCGGGCGCGGCGAGCATCAGTTCCACGAAGTCGGGGCCGAGGATGCGGGCGGGCCCGTAGGAGCCCCCGGCCAGCAGCGTGCGGCAGAAGACCGCGAGGTCCCGCCCGGTCGAGAACATCCCGGCGTGCCCGGCGACGCCCCCGAGCGCCCACGCGTTCTCGTCGTGGACCTCCCCGCGCAGCATCCCCCGGTCGGCCTTCGCCCACGGTCTGCGCTGGTCCTCCGTGGCCGCCGCCCCGGGGCACGGGCCGAAGCCGGTGGCGGTCATGCCGAGCGGGCGGGTGACGCCCTCGTGGATCAGCACGTCGAGCGGACGGCCGGTGAGCCGTTGCAGGAGGTGCTGCAGCAGGAGCATGTTGAGGTCGGAGTAGCGGTGGGTGCCGGGTGGCGCGGAGGGTTCCTCGGCGCGCAGCAGCGCCAGCCGCCCGGCCTCGTCGGCGGCGTCGTACAGCGGGAGTTCGGGGCGCAGCCCGGAGGTGTGGGTGAGGAGCTGCCGCACGGTCAGGCCGTGCGCGGCGGCCCCGGTGAAGTCCGGGAGGTAGGCGCCGACGCGGGCGTCGATGCCGAGGGTGCCGCGTTCGAGCTGCTGGACCGCGGCGACGGCCGTGAACAGCTTGGTGAGCGAGGCGAGGTCGAAGGGGGTGCCGGGGGTGACCGGGACGCGGGCTTCGGGCGGGAGTTCCACGCCGGTGCCGCTCTCCTCCTCGTACCGGGCGTGGCGGACCGCCCAGCCGAGGGCCTCCTCGACGGCGAGGACGGGGCCGCGCCCGGCGACCACCACCGCCCCGGCGGCCCAGCCGCGTTCCACCGCCGCGCGCACGTCACGCACCAGCAGGCGCAGTTCCCCGGGGTCGAGTCCGGCCCGCTCGGGGCTGTCGACACGCAGTCTCGGTGCGCTCAGTGCTCTGTCCCTTCCGCGCCGGCCGGTCCGTTCCCGGGACGGCACAGTGCCACGAAGCACGCCACCGGCACCAGTGCCGCGCCCGCCCGGACGGGGGTGAGGGGCGCCGCCGCCGGGCCGGGCGGTGTGCGCGGGTACCCCCGCGTCCCGGCGTGGGAGCCCTCCCACCTCTCTCGTACCGCCACCCCGCCGCCTATGCTCTCAGCTCGAACGACTGATCGAGGGCGGCGACCGGTGAGTGGACGACCGGGTGGACCGCCCGCTGGGTGGACGGGACGAGGAACGGACATGACGGACGAACGCGTGCGGTGGGGCATTCTGGCGACGGGCGGGATCGCCGCGGCGTTCACGGCGGATCTGGTCGATCTGCCCGACGCCGAGGTCGTCGCGGTGGCCTCGCGCAGGGCGGAGTCGGCGGAGGCGTTCGCGGACCGCTTCGGGATCGGGCGGGCCTACGGCGACTGGGAGTCCCTGGCGCGCGACGAGGACGTGGACGTCGTGTACGTCGCGACCCCGCACGCGGCGCACCGGGCGGCGGCGGGCCTGTGCCTGGAGGCCGGGCGGAACGTGCTGTGCGAGAAGGCGTTCACCCTGAACCTGGGCGAGGCCGAGGAACTGGTCGCGCTGGCCAAGGAGCACGACAGCTTCCTGATGGAGGCCATGTGGATGTACTGCAACCCGCTGGTCCGGCGCATGAAGGCACTGATCGACGACGGCGCGATCGGTGAGGTGCGCACCGTCCAGGCGGACTTCGGTCTCGCCGGGCCCTTCCCGCCCGCGCACCGGCTGCGGGACCCCGCGCAGGGCGGCGGCGCGCTGCTGGACCTCGGCGTCTACCCGGTGTCCTTCGCCCAGCTCCTGCTCGGGGAGCCGTCCGGGATCACCTCGCGGGCGGTGCTCTCCGAGGAGGGCGTCGACCTCCAGACCGGCGCCCTGTTCACCTGGGACAGCGGCGCGCTCGCCTCCGTGCACTGCTCGATCAACGGCGGTACGGCGGTGGTGGCCTCGGTGACCGGCTCCAGGGGCCGCATCGACATCCCCAGCGGCTTCTTCCACCCGGACCGCTTCGTGCTGCACCGGGACGGCCAGGAGCCCGAGGAGTTCACGGCCGACCCGGCCGACGGGCCCCGCAGCAGCTTCCGCCACGAGGCCAGGGAGGTCATGCGGGCCCTGCGCGCCGGGGAGAAGGAGTCCTCCCTGGTCCCGCTGGACGGCACCCTCGCGATCATGCGGACGCTGGACACCATCCGCGAGCAGATCGGCGTGCGGTACCCGGGCGAGGCGGCCTGACGGGGCACAGGGAGCGGGCCCGTCACACCTCTCGGAGTCCCTGGTCCCCCACTTCCGTGACGAAGGAGGCGGCGGTCCTGATCGCCGCCCCCGGCGTGGTCACCGCCGAAACCGTCCTGAAGTCGGCCCGCGCCTGCGACCGCCCCAACTCCACGGTCACGTAACCCCGTCGCCCGTCGTAGAACTTCAGGTGCGGGTTGGCCTGGGTGTACGTCGCCCAGTTGGACGGCTTCTCGGAGCCGTCCTTGCCGCTGGTGACGGAGGTCGCCACGATCTCCGTGCCCAGTGTTTTCGACGAGGGGTCGTCGAAGTCGGCCTTGATGTCGAACGCGTATCCCACGTGCACGTCGCCGGTGAGCACCATCAGGTTGTCGATACCGGCCGCCCCGGCCCCGTCGAGCACCCGCCGCCGGGAGGCCCGGTAGCCGTCCCAGGCGTCCATGGACAGCTTGGCGACGGGGTTGAGGTCGAGCCTGCGCTGGGAGAACGTGACCTGCTGCGGGACCACGTTCCACAGCGCCCGGGAGTTCCGCCAGCCGTCGATCAGCCAGCGTTCCTGGGTGGCGCCGGTGATCGTGCGCGCCGGGTCGTCGGACTCGGGGCCCGGCACGTGCGCGCCGTCGCCGTAGGCCTGGTCGGAGCGGTACTGGCGGGTGTCCAGCACGTCGAACTGGGCGAGCCGGCCCCAGTGCAGGCGGCGGTAGAGCTGGGCGTCGGGGCCGTGCGGGCGCTGGGTGCGGCGCAGCGGTTGGTGCTCCCAGTACGCGCGGTACGCGGCGGCGCGGCGGAGCAGGAACTCCTCCGGCGGGTCCTCGTTCTCGGAGACGCCGTCGGCGTAGTTGTTCTCGGTCTCGTGGTCGTCCCAGGTGACGACGAAGGGGTGCGCGGCGTGTACGGCGCGCAGGTCGGGATCGCTCTTGTAGAGGGCGTACCGCAGCCGGTAGTCCTCCAGGGTGACCGTCTCGCGGTTGAAGAGGTCGGGCAGCACGCGGTCGGTGTACTTCCGGGCTCCGCCGGCGGAGTCGACGGCGTACTCGTAGAGGTAGTCCCCGAGGTGGAAGACCACGTCGACGTCCTCCCGCGCGAGGTGGCCGAGCGCCGTGTAGTAGCCGTCGTGGTAGGCCTGGCAGGAGACGGCGGCGAGCCTCAGCCGGGAGGTCGCGGCGCCGGTGGCGGGCGCGGTGCGGGTGCGGCCGGTGCCGCTGGTCCAGCCCCCGGCGCGGAAGCGGTAGTGGTACTCGCGGCCGGGGTCGAGGTGGGGGACCTCGACGTGCACGGCGTGCCGGAACTCCGGGTGCGCGAGGGCCGTGCCGCGTCTGACGATCCGCCGGAACCGCGCGTCGTGGGCGAGTTCCCAGTGCACGGTGACGCGGGCGAGGGGCAGCCCGCCGTCCGCCTCGAACGGCCTCGGGGCGAGCCGGGTCCACAGCAGGACGGAGGTGGGCAGCGGGTCGCCCGAGGCGACGCCCAGGGTGAACGGATCGTGCGGGATCCTGCGGGCGTCGAGCTCGGTGGCGCTCGCGGCGCCGGTGGCGGGCAGCCCGACCGTGAAGGCGAGCGCGGCCGCCGCCCCGGTCGTGGTGAGGAAGCGTCGGCGCCCCACGTGGCGGGCGGCGGCGCGGAGTTCGGGGGCGTGCTGCGAGGGCTGCGACGACTGCGGGTGTGCGGATGACATCCGGGGCCTCCCCTGACGGTTGCTGACCCCGTCATTGGAGCGGCCCCGGACGGCCTCCGACTGTCATGGACTCAACAGTCACATGACGGGCGGATGAGTTCCGGTCGTCGTCGCGTCAGTTCCCCGGCCGTCCGGAGGCGCCCGGCGTCCGCCCCTCCCCGCCCGCGTCGGCCGGGGACGCCCGGTCGGCGGGACCCGGCTGCGCGGGCAGTGTGGGCGTCATGGGACCGGCGTGCGGGCCGGCCGGTGACCCCGCGGGTGCCGGGGCTGCCGGAGGCGCCGGGACTGCCGCGGGCGCCGGAGGCCCCGGAGGCGTCACGGGACTCGCGGCGGCCGGTGTTCCGGTGAGGGCGGTGCGTCGCCGCCGCCCCCGCAGGGCCAGCGCGCCGCCCGCCAGCAGGGCCATCGCCGCGCCGGCGCCGCCGATCAGGCCCCAGGACGGGCCGTCGCCGGAGGCCGAGGCCGTCCGGGCGCCGGCCGCGCCCTTCGCCCCGGCCGCCTTGTCGGCGGGGACGCGCTTCGCGCCCCCCTCGCTCAGCGGGTCGACCAGCATGCCGACCGGCTTCATCTTGTCCGCGTGGGCGAAGCCCCAGTCGAGCAGCTTGGCGGTCTCCTTGTAGACGCCGTTGCCGCCGGACTCGGGGTGCAGCACGCTGACCAGCAGGGTGCGCCCGTTCCGGGTGGCCGCGCCGGTGAAGGTGTTGCCGGCGTGACTGGTGTAACCGTTCTTGACGCCGATGAGGCCCTCGTACCTCTCCAGGCCCCATGCCCCGGTCAGCAGGCGGTCGGTGTTCTGGATCTGGAAGGTCTTCTTGCCGCCCGCCGGGAAGTCGGCGGTCCTCGTCCCGCAGTAGCGGCGGAAGTCGTCGTTCTTCAGCCCGTGCCGGGCGAACAGGGTCAGGTCGTAGGCGGAGGAGACCTGCCCCTTGTGGTCGAAGCCGTCGGGGCTGCGCACCTGGGTGTCCAGGGCCTGGAGGTCGGCGGCCCTGGCCTGCATCTCCGCCACGGTCTTCGCGATGCCGCCGTTCATGTGGGAGAGCACGTGCACCGCGTCGTTGCCGGAGCGCAGGAAGACGCCGAGCCACAACTGCTCGACGGTGTAGGTGATGTTCTCCTTGATGCCGACGAGGCTGGAGCCCGCCGGCACGTCCGCGATCTCCTCCCGGGTCACCTTGTGCCGGTCGGTGCGGTCGAACTTGCCCAGCACGGTGTCCGCGAACAGCATCTTCAGCGTGGACGCCGGGGCCAGGTGCTTGTGCGCGTTGAAGGCCGCGAGGACCTCTCCGCTCTCGTGGTCGGCGACCAGCCAGGCGCGGGCGGTGAGCTTGGCGGGCACGTCGACACCGCCCCGCACCTGGAGGCCGGGAAGGCCGAGCCGCTCCCCGCCGATGGCGGTGGCGGCGTGTGCGGGAGTGGCGGTGGCCGCGGGTACGGCGGCGGCCAGGGGAACGGCGGCGGCGAGGCCGAGCACCGCACGACGGGTGAGCGGGGAAGTGTCACGCATTCCGGGACCGTACAAAGCCCCGCCCCCCAGGCCCACATCGGGGTCACCAAGCCTCGGCAAAGTCGGCCCCCGGCCGCCTGCCCGCGCCTTCTCCGCCGGCTTCCCCTTCGACGTTCCCATACCCCTCAGGTCCTTCCCCACAGCATGTCTCGCCCCCGGCCGACCGGCCGGGCGAGCGGGCCCCCGGACGATGCCCGGGAGGGAAGACGGCGAGGCGGGCGAAGTCGTTCATCAGGGACGCCGGGGGAATTCCGGCGCGGCCCGCGACGGCTCGGCCCGCACCGGCGTGCGGCACCCGCACGTGCGGCACCGGGGCGGGCCCGGGGCGGGCGTCCGCGCCCCTCACCCGTCCGGCCGCGCGGGACGGGCCGGGCCGGTGCGGGGCGTGGAACGGTGGAGGCGCAAGAGGGACCCTCGCCGTTCCGGGAGTGATCGTGACGCTGTGCGACCGACGTGATGTGGGACTGCTGCTGCTCCGCCTGGGCACCGGAGGGGTGCTCGCGGCGCACGGCGCGCAGAAGCTGTTCGGCTGGTTCGGCGGCCACGGGCTCGAGGGCACCGGGCAGTTCATGGAGTCCGTCGGCTACGCGCCCGGCCGGGCCAGCGCGACGGCGGCCGGGCTCGCCGAGACGGGCGGCGGCACCCTGCTGGCGCTGGGCCTCGCGACCCCGGCGGCGGGTTCGGCCGCGGCCGGGGCGATGGCGGGCGCGGCGGCGGTGCACGCGCCCAACGGCTTCTTCGCCCAGAGCGGCGGCTACGAGTACGCGGCCGCGCTCGGGCTGACGGCGGCGGGGCTCGCGGTGGCGGGCCCCGGCCGGCTCTCCCTGGACCATGTGCTGCGGCACGCGGTGAACCGCAACTGGATGGTGCCGGCCGCGCTCGGCGTGACGGCGGCGGTCACCTGCGCGGTGGTCGGCGCCCGCACCCGGCGGATCCGGGAGCGGGAGCGGGCCGAACGGCTGGGGGACCAGGCACCGCTGTTCGAGGAGTGACCGCGGCGACCGGACCGACCGACGAAGTCGGACCGATCAGCCTGATCGGCTGGTCGGCGCGGCCGGACCCCGTGCGAGGGCTCCGCCCGCGCCCTGCGCCTCACGCCCTGAGGTTCGCCCAGACCGCGTTGCCGCCGGTCAGCCGCGAGCGGCAGATCCCCCACGTCTCGGCGATCTGCTCGACGAGGAACAGCCCCCGGCCGCCCTCGGCCTCGCCGCCCGGCCGGGAGCCCGTCATGTCGCCGCTGCCGCCCCCGTAGCCGTGGTCGTGCACCTCCAGCCGTACGCGGCCCTCCCCCATGAGCCCGACCCCGCACAGGATCCGCGCGCTCAGCGTGTGCCGTACGGCGTTGGTCGCCAGCTCGGAGACGAGCAGTACGGCGTCCTCGCACAGCTCCTGCGGCAGCCGCCATCCGGTCAGCCGCGCGTCCACCGTGCGACGGGCGACTCTGACGCTGGAGCGGTGGGCCGGGAGTTCGAGCCAGTGCGTGCGGTCGGGGTTCGCGATGTCTAAGAGCTCGGGGGACGTGGTCGCGGGGGAGGTGGTCGCGTGGGGGGACACGAGGGTCGCCTTCCGTCGGGCCGGCGGACGCAGTCGGAGCAGGGTGGTCCGGAGGGGCGGGTCGAGCGTCGGGGCGTGAGCGAGTGCGTGACGGAACACCGCCGGGCGGGCGATGCCCGTCGGGCGGCGTCACGCAAGTAACTATGCGCGCGGGTGAGTTCACCCTGCAACCGACTCGCTGATAATTTCACCCAGTCGATGTCGGACAGTCGTTTTCGGTCTGGCGCAATCAGCCAAGTCACTGTCATGCTCGTCCTGTTGACGGCTCCTCAGGAGGTTGGTCGTGAGTGAAACCCGTTCGGGTACGGGCGGTTCGGGCGCGAGCGCGCCCACCGTGCTCCGGATGATCCTCGGCCGGCGGTTGCAGGAGCGACGGCAGGACGCGAACGTCTCCCTGGACACGGCGGCCAAGGCGCTACGCGTGACGTCCCTGACGATCCGCCGGCTGGAGAAGGCGGAGGTCGCGCTCAAGCCGCTGTACGTGGAGAAGCTGCTCGAGACGTACGGGGCCGACCGCCAGGAGATCGACGAGTTCGTCGGCATGGCCGACAAGGCCAACGAACCGGGCTGGTGGCACCCGTACCGGGACGTGCTGCCGAACTGGTTCAGCGCGTACGTGAGCCTGGAGAGCGGGGCGAAGACCCTGCGCACCTACGAGCCGCAGTACGTCACCGGCCTGCTCCAGACCCACGACTACGCCAAGGCCATCCTGCGCGGCGGCTTCCCCAACGACAGCGAGGAGGACCTCGACCGGCGCATAAACCTGCGGCTGCGCCGGCAGAGCCTGCTCGAACGGCCCGACGCCCCCACCCTGTGGGTGGTGCTGGAGGAGGCCGTGCTGCACCGGGTGGTGGGCGGCCCGGAGGTCATGCGGGCCCAGATCGAACGGCTGCTGGAGGTCTCCGAACTGGAGCACGTCAGCGTCGACGTCGTGCCCTTCGCCGCGGGCGCCCACACCGGGGCGTGCGCGCCCTTCACCTACTTCCGGTTCGAGGAACCGGAACTCCCCGACATCGTCTACAGCGAGATCCTGTCCGCCGCCGTGTATTTGGACCAGCGCTCCGACGTGGTGACACACCTCGAGGCGCACAACCGGATGTCCCTTCTGACCTCGTCCGCGGAGAGCAGAGCGCTCCTGAACCAGATGCGCAAGGAATACTCATGAGCACCAGCAAGAGCAGTGCCCGCAGCGTCCGCGGCACGCACGCCGCGCACGGCGCCCACAGCGGTGTCCACACCGGTGCCGTCTACAACGGCATGCCCGCGCTCGACCTCGGCGAACACGGCTGGGAGTCCCCGTGGAGCGGCCCCAACGGCGGCCAGTGCGTGCAGACCAAGCAGCTCTCCGACGGCAGGGTCGCGGTGCGGCAGTCGACCGACCCGGCCGGGCCCGCCCTGATCTACACCCCGCAGGAGATGGCCGCGTTCGTCGCGGGCGTCAAGCGGGGTCTCGCCGACCACCTGGCGGCCGGCTGAGGAACGAATCGCGCGAGCCCCGCACAGGCCGGCCCGCACGACGAGCCCGAGCGCCGCACCACCGAACCACCGCGTCACGGCACCACCGAACCACCGAACCACCGAACCATCGAAAGGGACAGAGGAAAGGGACAGGATGAACACCTCGCACACGGCCCGGGAGATAGACACCAGCCGGCCCCACTCGGCCCGGATGTACGACTACTACCTCGGCGGCAAGGACCACTTCGAGGTCGACAAGAAGGCCGCCGAGGCCGTCGCGGAGGCCTATCCCGGCATCTTCGTGTGCGCCCGCGAGAACCGTGCCTTCATGCACCGCGCCACCCGGGTGCTCGCCCGGGAGCACGGCATCCGCCAGTGGCTGGACATCGGCACCGGCATCCCCACCGAGCCGAACCTGCACCAGGTCGCCCAGTCGGAGATCCCGGAGGCCAGGGTCGTCTACGCCGACAACGACCCGCTGGTGCTGAAGTACGCCGAGCGCCTGATGCGCAGCAGCCCGCAGGGGCGGACCACGTACATCGAGGCGGACGTCAACGACCCCGGGGCGCTCATCGAGTCCGAGGAGCTGGCCGCCGTCCTGGACATGAGCCGGCCGGTCGCGCTGTCGCTCAACGCCCTCATGCACTTCGTGACCGACGCGCAGGACCCGTACGGCATCGTGGAGGGCCTGCTGGCGATACTCCCGGCGGGCAGCGCGCTGGCCCTGAGCCACTGCACCCCGGACTTCGACCCGGAGACGTGGGAGAAGGTCACCGCGATCTACACCGACGCCGGGACGCCGGTGCAGTTCCGTTCCCAGAAGGACGTGGCCCGCTTCTTCGACGGGCTCGACCTCCTCGACCCGGGCATCACCGTCGGCCACCGCTGGCGCCCCGACGCGGGCTCGGGCACCGAACAGGACTCCGAGCCCCCCACCGACGCCCAGGTCAGCCTGTGGACCGGGGTCGGCATCAAGCGATGAGCGGGGAGGGCGCGGCGGACGGCCTCTGGAGGTCCGTCGACGACCTGTGGACGTGGCTGGAGGCCGAGAGCCCGGCCGTGGGCCGCGAGGCCCTGCTCCTGCGGATGCTGAAGCTGTCGGAGGAGGTGGGCGAGGTCGCCGAGGCGGTGATCGGGGCGATCGGCCAGAACCCCCGCAAGGGCGTGACCCACACCTGGGACGACGTCCGCGCGGAGCTGTGCGACGTCGCTCTCACGGCCCTGGTCGCGCTGCGCACGTTGACCCCGGACGCGCGCGGCGCCTTCGAGTCCCACGTCACGGGGGTGGCCCGCCGTTCACTCGGCGGGCCCCCGGCGTCCCGCCCCGAGGCCGTCCGGCCCCGCGAGCGGGATGCCTGACCGCGCGGCCGGACGGGTCCGGGGCCGCGCGGTCCGGGGTCCGGGGCCGTGCGGTCCGGGGTCCTGAGTCCGGGGTCCGGGGTCCTGGGTCCGGCCGTTCAGCCGCGAGGGCCCGCCACCGCTTCCGGCGGGCCCGGCTCGTGGCCGAGCACGCGGGGATCACGGGGGTCGCGGGGCTCGCGGGGCTCGTCGCGCGGGCCGCTGGGGCGGGGGACGTACACCGGGGCGTCGGACTGGTAGAAGAGGTCGATGTCGACCTCCTCGCCGCCGACGATCAGGGTGTCCCAGGCGCCGCTCTCCCGGAGCGTGCGCAGGGTCGAGGGGGCGAGCGCAGAGAGGTGGGCGCGCAGTTCCTCGTCGCCGGGCAGGCCGGGCATCCGGGGCGCGAGCCGCTCGCGGATCGCGGCGATGCGCTCCAGCAGCCCTTCCAGGTCGGACCCGCCCTCCCCCGCACCGGCACGGGCGTCCGGGAGCGGCTCGGTGCTGCGGGCGATGATGTCCTTGATGGCGCGGGTGACGCCCTTGTCGTCGGTGGCGACCATCGCGTTCCAGGCGCGGCTCTTGTGCCGGTACTGGAGCATCGACATCGCGGCCTCGTGCCGGATGAAGTCGGCATCGCGCAGCGGCCGGCCCCGCCAGGCACGGCTGAGCGAGCGGGCCAGTGAAGTGGCGGAGGCGAGACCGCTGTTGAGGCCGCGGCCGGGCCAGAAGTGGATCGCGTTGGCCGCGTCGCCCAGCAGGAAGCCGTAGGTTCCCGGGCCGCTCGCGGTGGCCCGGCGCAGCTGTGCGGTGAACCGGGGGCGCTGCACCATGTCCAGGCGGAAGGAGGTGATGGCGCTCAGGTCCTCCTCCGGCACGCCGAACATCCTCAGCCCCTCCTGGATGCGCTTCCACAGCACGGAGCCGCGCAGCAGCGCGGGCAGGAAGAGGGTGCCGTGAGTGGGGCAGACGAACTCGTTGTCCTCCTGCCGGCTCATCACGCAGGGGCGTGCGGCGACGCAGTCGGCGAACACCTGGCGTTCGGGGTCGATGCCGACGACCGCCTTGGCCTCCTCGCGGGTCAGCCGCATGTTGAGGAAGCCCTCGCCGCGCAGCGAGTTGAGCAGGAAACGGTTCTGGGAGACGGTCAGCAGGACGCTCGTCGGGTCCGGCAGCGGGGACTTGACCCGCAGGCCGAGCACCAGGTCGTGCAGGTGCTCGCCGTCGAGGGAGTAGACGGAGGAGTCGGCGCGGCCGAAGCGGTCGATGTAGTGCTCGCGGGTGCGGGAGCGGCCGCCGTCGCTGATCACCAGGACGTGCTCCTGGGCGGTCCGGGCCTCGTGCTCCTCGACGTCGAGCCGGCGCGGCACCAGCCGGATCGCGGGCTTGCGCGCGGCCAGTTCGAGCAGCCGGTCCTCGATGTAGGCGATCCGGATGTTGCGGGGCGGCCGGCCGGCCACGGAGTCCGGCCCGACGGGCCACATCTCGGAGAACTGTCCCGCCCCGAACAGCGCCTCGCGCATCTCCTCGGTCAGCGCCAGGTACTGCCGGCTCTGGATGGTCACCACCTGCTGGCGGCGGACGTTGCCCTGCGTCTCGTCCTTCCAGACCACCTCGGAGCCCCGGCGGGTCCAGCGGCCGTCGTAGACGGTGAGGGCGACGTTGCCCTCCAGCGCGTCCTCGAGAAGCAGCGCGAAGGCGAGTCCGACCGGTCCCCCGCCGACGACGGTGACCCGCAGCAGGCCGGGGTCGGCCGCGGGGGCGGGCGGCAGGTCGGCCTGGGAGAGGTCCATGACCGTCTCCATCGCCTCCTGCGTCTCGAACCGGAAGGTCTCGTCGCCGATCCGGATCACGTCGCCTGAGGCCAGCACGTGCCGGGTGACGCGCTGCTCGTTGACGTGGGTGCCGTTCCTGCTGTCACGGTCGTGGAGGACGTAGGAGCCGTCCTCCACGACGATCTCGGCGTGCAGCCGGGAGGCCTTGGTGCTGACGATGACCACGTCGTTGTCGCTCTTGCGCCCGAACCGCAGCGGAGCGGTGCCGAGCAGCACGCTCTGCCCGGTGAAGGGACCGGTACGTCCCACGATGACCGACGACACTCAAGACTCCCGGGGAGGCGAAGGGGTGGGGGTGGGGGCCGGGGCGCTCGGGGCGCCCGGCCGTCACTGGCACGTCAGGGTGAACGGCACCGTGTCGGACACCGTCTGCTGCTCCGACTTGATCTCGACACCCATCGCGCTCGACAGCGTCCCCGCCCGCGCGTAAGACGTCACGCTGATCGACTCCTGGTGGGTGCGGGGGCCGCCCGCGGCGAAGGACAGCTTGCGCCAGGCCCGGTCGACCACCGTGCCGCCCGAGGAGACCCAGCGGTAGGTGAACGTCGTGGGCAGCTTCGTGACCTCGAAGGTGGCCGTGAAGGTGGGCGCCTGGCCCTGCGGGGGCGGGCAGCTCCCGGCGTACGTGGTGTGGGCGCCGGTGACGGAGACGGTCGCCGGGGGCGGTGCGGCGGCGCCGTCGTTCTCGACGGCCGCCCCGTCCTGGTCCCCCCCGGCGGCGGTACCGGCCGTGCTCGTGCCCGCCTTGGTGTCCGTGCCTCCCTTGTCGCCCTCGTCGCCGTTGTTGGCCAGGGCGTACCCGAGGCCGCCCGCGAGCACGACGAACGCGGCCGCCGCCGCACCCCACAGGGTCGCCTTCCGCCGCCCGGGCCGCCGCGGAGGGGCCGCGGCGGGCGCCGGGGGCCCACCCTGCGGGCCGTGCGGGGCGGGCAGGGCGTCGGCGGTGACGGTGGGAGCGGCGGACGAGGGCGCCCCGTGCGGGGCGACCGGGGTGGGAGCGGCCGTGGGTGGGGCGGGCGAAGGCGCCTCGTGCGGGGCGGCGGGGGTCTGGGCGCCGGGGGCGGTCGTTGCCGGGGTGTGCGCCGTGGGCGCGGAGGCGGTCGTTGCCGGGGTGTGCGTCGTGGGCGCGGGGGTGACGGCGGACGCGGCGGACGAGGGCGCCTCGTACGGGGCGGCGGGGGCGGCCGGCGCGTCGGTCGTCCCCGGGACGGCGGGACGCGCGAGTGCGGTGCGCGGGTCGGCGGCCCGGGAGGTGCCGGAGGCCGGTCGGCCGGGGGCGGTTTCCGCCGTGCCCCGCGTCCCCGCACCCGTCCCGCCGACGGCCGTGGCCCCGGCGTCCGTCGCGGTGGCGGCAGACGTCAGCCCGGCGTCCGTCGCGGTGGCGGCCGACGTCAGCCCGGCGTCCGTCGCGGTGGCAGCCGAGGTCAGCTCCGCGTCCGTCGCGGTGGCGGCCGACGTCAACCCGGCGTCCGTCGCGGCGGTGGTCTCCGACGTGTCCGTGTGCGCGACGGCGCCACCTGCCTCCGTGCCGCCGACGGTCGCCCCCGGGTCCGTCGCCACGGCGGTCACCCCGGCCTCCGTCGCCGCGGCGGTCATCCCCGTGTCCGCCGCCGCGACGGCGGTCGGGGTCGCGTCCGCCGACGTGTCCCGGCGGGCGGTGACCGGCCGTGTCTCCGGGTCCGTGTCCTCCGTGTCCGCGCCGACCGTGCTCCCGGCCGCCACGAGCCGCAGTTGCTCGGCCACCCGCTCGGCGGTGGTCCGCTCGGCGGGGTCCTTGCGCAGCAGTCCCTCGATGACGGGGGCGAGGGGCCCGGCCCGGTGCGGGGCGGGCGGCTCCTCGTCGACGACGGCCCGCAGCGTGCCGAGGGTGTTCTCGCGCCGGAAGGGCGAGCGGCCCTGGACGGCGGTGTGCAGCAGCACGCCGAGCGACCACAGGTCCGTGGCCGGCCCCGGCGTGCGGCCCAGTGCCTGTTCCGGGGCCAGGTACTCGGGCGAGCCGACGACCTCACCGGTGAGGGTCAGCGCGGTGTCGCCCTGGACCATGGCGATGCCGAAGTCGGTGAGGATCACCCGCTCGTCCTGGCTGAGGAGGACGTTGGCGGGCTTCACGTCCCGGTGCAGCACCCCGGCCTCGTGCGCGGAACGCAGCGCGGCCAGTACCTCCGCGCCGATGCGGGCGGCCTCCCGGGGCGTCAACGCACCTTCGGAGGCGATGAGTTCGCCGAGCGAGCGGCCCCGGACGAACTCCATCACGATCCACGGGCGGCCGGCGTCGGTGACCACGTCGTGCACGGTGATCACGTTGCGGCCGGTGATGCGGGCCGCCGCCCACGCCTCCCGCTCCAGCCGGGTGTACATGCGTTCGACCTTGGCGGCGGGCAGCCCGGCGGGCGCGCGCACCTCCTTGACGGCGACCTCGCGGCGCAGCATCTCGTCGCGGGCGCGCCACACGGTTCCCATGCCGCCCGCGCCGAGCGGGGACAGCAGACGGTAGCGGCCGGCCACCACGCGCTCGTCACTCGCGTCCGGGGACACCGCGTCCTGGTCCTGCATGGGGCGACTCTCCTCGTCTGTCGGGCGTGGACGGGTTCACCGAGCCAGGAGGACCCATCCCGCCCCCACCGCCGAAACGTTCGCCCGCCCTCTCAAGTACACGCAGAACAGGGGCAGTTCGGTTGGCAGCAGTGTAACAACGCGGACACACCTCATACGAACATCTGAGCGGGCGGTACTGCACGGAACGGGCCGGTGACGGAGGGCGCACCCCTCGCCCTCCTCCGCCGGCCCGTTCCGCGGTCCGGTCGGCGCCTCAGCCCGCGACGGTGTTGTAGTTGACGATCTCCTTCACCACGACGGCGGCCGCACCGGCCAGCGGGCTGTCCGCCCCCTTGCGCACCACGTCGGGCAGCCGGTGGGCCTCCTCCTCGGCGACGGCCACCATCCCCCACAGCCCGTTGAAGCCCGCGGGGTCCGAGGGCTTCTCGGCGGCCGCGCCCACCGTCAGGACCTCGTCCCCGCCCTCGCCCTCACCCTCGGGGGGAGCGTCCGACTCCCGGAGGGTCAGCGCGCCCATCTGCCGCAGTGTGTCGGGGTCCCGCTCCCGGGCGGCGACGACGCTCCAGCCCGAGTTCCCCGGCGCCCGCGTCCGCCGCAGCGCGGCGAGGAGGCTGCCGGCGCTGTTCACCCCGTCGACAACGATGTCCGGGAGCACGAGGGCGACCGGCCCCCGGGTGAGCGGAAGGGCGGAGCGGATGGCCCCGTCGAGCCCCGCGTCGAGGGACTCGTCCTGGTAGACGAAGACCATCTGGAAGGTCTCGGCGTAGCGCGCGAGGTACCCGACCGTGTCGAGCTTGTGCGCGCGGAACACGACGACCAGGCGGACGGTGAGTCCGCTCTTGGCGAGTTCGACGGCGGCCTCCAGGCTGCGGTCGAGGACGGTGACCCCGGGGGCCAGGCAGTGCAGTTCCTTGGCGTAGGGGGCGCCGAAACGGGTGGCGTATCCGGCGCAGGGCAGGATGACCGAGACGTCGGGCTCGGGGGCCCGGAAGGCGTCGGGAGCGGGGATCGTCGAGGCGTCGGAGGTAGGGGTCGGCAGGGCGTCGGGGGTCTGGATCGTCGAGGCGTCGGAGGTGGGGACGGACGGACTCTGCATGGAGTGGCCCCTCGGATGGTGTCGACGGTCGGGAACCGTGCGCGCCTCGCCGGGGCAGCGGCGGACCCGGGCCGGTCGGCGCCGCGCCGCCGCACCGACCGCCCCGGAAGGTACGCCGAGGCTCACGGTAGCCACTGGTCGCGGTCCCCGCGAGAGGGCCTCCGCCCCACCCCGGTCATGCAACTCCGGTTGCCCGGCGATCACTTGGGTATCCATGTGCCCCGAGACGACCGGACCCGACCGGAAGAGGGCGCGGAATGCGGGTGCTGCTGTCCACGTACGGAACGCGCGGCGATGTCGAACCGCTGGTGGCACTCGCGGTGCGGCTGCGCGCGCTCGGCGCCGAGGTGCGCATGTGCACCCCGCCGGACGAGGAGTTCGCGCGCCGGCTGAAGGAGCTCGGCATCGAGCAGGTCGCGGTCGGCCCCCCGGTGCGCACCCTGATGCGGGACTCGTCCGTCCCGACGGCGGAGGAACTCTCCCAGGCCCGCGACCGGTTGGTGGACGAGCAGTTCGCCGTTCTACCGGCGGCGGCCGAGGGCTGCGGGATCCTGGTGGCGGCCGGCCTCGGTCAGGTCGCCGCGCGGTCCGTGGCCGAGGCCGCGGGCATCCGCTACGTCCACGTGACCTACGCGGCGGTCAACCTGCCCTCGCCGCACCACGCGCCGCCCCCGCGCCCGGGCTGGCCGGAGCCGGCGGCGGCCGACAACCGGACGTTGTGGGAGCGCGACGCCCGTCTGGTGACCGCGCAGTTCGGCGAGGCGCTGAACCGGCACCGGGTGGCGCTCGGACTGGGCCCGGTGGACAACGTGCGCGACCACGTCCTCACCGCCCGGCCGTGGCTGGCGGCCGACCCGGCCCTCGGACCGTGGCCCGCGGCACCCGGCCTGGAGGTCACGCAGACGGGCCCGTGGATGCTGCCGGACGACCGGCCTCTCCCGCCCGACCTGGTCTCCTTCCTGCGGGCGGGCGCGCCCCCGGTCTACGTCGGCTTCGGCAGCCTGCGCCCGGCGGAGGGTATCGGCGGCAAGGTCATCGAGGCGGTCCGCGCCCGGGGCCACCGTGTCCTCGTCTCGCGCGGCTGGGCCGATCTGGAGCCGATCGACGACGGGGAGGACTGCTTCGCCCTCGGCGAGGTCAGCCACCAGAGCCTGTTTCCGGAGCTGGCCGCCGTCGTCCACCACGGCGGGGCGGGCACGACGCAGACGGCCGCCCGGGCGGGCGTGCCGCAACTGGTGGTGCCGCTCCACCTCTCGGACAACCTGTACTGGGCCGGGCGGGTCGCGGACCTGGGACTCGGCACGACGCTCGACGGCCCGAGCGCGAGCGCGGACTCCCTGTACGCCGCGTTCGGCACGGTGCTGGACCCCGCGACCCGGGCCCGCGCGAGGTCCCTCGCCGAACGGATACGCACCGACGGGGCGGAGACGGCCGCCCGCCTGCTGCTAGCGTCCCGGCATTGAGAACGGCGTGTACGGAGAAGAGGGCAGGCGCGTGGGCGGCGGCACGGGCACGGACGGCGGCACGGGCGACGGCACGGGCACGAACACGGACGACGGCGTGTACGTGGGCAGCGCGGGCAAGGACGCGGCACTGGACCGGGGGTGGCTGCTCGGGCACTTCAGGGAGCCGGGCGACCCCCGCCACAGCGACGCCGTCGAGGTCAAGTGGGGCATCCACCCGCGCGGCGAGCGCCGCGCCCGGTGGGTGGAGGGCGAGGTCCGCACGGCCGTACTGGTCCTGATCAGCGGCCGCTTCCGCATGGAGTTCCCCGGCCGCCACGTGCTCCTGGAGGAGCAGGGCGACTACGTCGTCTGGTGCCGGGGAGTGGACCATTCCTGGGAGGCGGAGGAGGACTCGGTGGTGCTGACGGTGCGGTGGCCCTCCGTACCGGGGTACGCGGTGCCGCCGGAGGTGCCGGAGGCCCCGAGGACGCCGTGAGCGGGCCGGCGCGGGCCCCCTCCCCGGGGCCGCGCCGGTGGTGAGCCCGGCGGGAGGGACCCGCGCGGGCGGCTACACCTCGCGGAGGCGTGGTGCGGCGGGCACCTGGGTCGCCCCGGAGGCCCCCCGCCCGCTCCGTTCCGTGTGCGGGGCGTGCTGGACGTGCGCGTCGGGTCCGGGGAACACGAACGCGACCTCGTCCGTGTCCGACCAGCGCACGTCGTACGGCGGTGTCCCGTCGACGTGGTGGAGCCCCACGATCTCCCCCTCGCGACGGGTCGCCTCGGACCTGTTGCTTTCGACGACGAGCTGGTCACCGAGGTGTGCTCGCATGGTCGTCACCCTCTCTCGCGGATAGTGCGCGGATGAAGCGCGCATGGTGCCGTGTACGGGTGGGCGGGGCGGTCCGGATGCGAGCCGGAGGGGAGCGGGTGATCCTCGAAGGGGGCGACCCGAAGGGGGCGACCCCACGACTCCGGCAGGCCGGCGACATCGGCACCGCACGGGACACCGGACCGTCCATCACCGTCCTCTCCAGCTTCGTACAGGATGGAGGCCGCCGCCATGCAACCTGTCGTCACCGTGGGCCTGGACGGCTCACCCGAGAGTCTCGCCGCCGCCCGCTGGGCCGCCGACGAGGCCGGCCGGCGGGGACTCGCCCTGCGGCTGCTGCACGCGTGGCCCCTGCTGGCACCGGAGCCGGACCCGGCCGCCGCCTCCCCCCACGCGGCCGACCGGAACTACTGGTCGCAGCGCCTGGTGCACACCGCGGAGGCGGAACTGCGGGCCCGCCGTCCCGGTCTGAGCGTCGAGGTGGCCCTGGTGGCGCGGGACGCCCGGGACGCCCTGCTCGACGCCGCCGCGGAGGCCGAGATGCTGGTGCTCGGCTCCCGGGGGCTCGAGGCCGTCGAGAGCTACTTCCTGGGTGAGGTCAGCCTGCCGGTGGTGGCGCGCGCCGTCCGGCCGGTCGTCCTGGTCCGCGCGGCGCCGGGCGGCGGCGAACCCGCCCCGGCCTCCCCCGGAGGCCCCGTGGTCGTGGCCCTGGACCCGCGCACGCCCCGGGACGAGGTGCTCGACTTCGCCTTCCACAGCGCGGCCGCCCGGAGCGTCCCCCTCCTGGCCGTCCACGGCCGCAGCGTGCCGCTCCACGCCCACACGCCCTGGGGCGCGGACCACGGCGTCACCGAGGAGATGACGACGGACGCCCGCACCCGGCTGAACGCGGCCCTGCGCCCCTGGCGCGAGAAGTACCCGCAGGTGGAGGTGGCCGACAGCATCCGCACGACGAGTCCGGCCAAGGTCGTGGTGGAGGCCGCCACGGGCGCGGCGCTCCTGGTCGTCGGCCGCCGCGCGCACCCGCACTCGCTGGGCCCCCGCCTGGGCCACGTGGTCCACGCCGCCCTCCACCACGCCCGCTGCCCGGTCGCCGTCGTCCCGCACCCGGCGTGAGCCGTCCCCGGTTCCGCCTGCTCCCCACGACGGGCCACGGGGCCTCGTCCCGGGCCGGCCGCCGCTTGATGTCCTCCTCGGTGGGCAGGTGAGGAATGCACTCCCCCGCGCCCGAGGACGCGGGGAAGGGGTGCCCCGGACGGACACGACCCTCTCTCGCAGCTAAGGACCCCGCATGACCCTCGCCGAACAGCGTCCCGACGTCGAACGGGACGGTATCCAGCGGCTGCGCCGTCGCCTGGAGCGGCTGATCGGCGTCGCCGCCACCGAAGGGAACGAGCTGGTGGCACTGCGCAATGGCGACGAGATCTTCCCCGCCATGCTGGAGGCGATACGCGGGGCCGAGTACACGATCGACATGATGACCTTCGTGTACTGGCGGGGGCAGATAGCCCGCGACTTCGCCGCCGCCCTCGCGGAGCGGGCCCGCGCCGGGGTGCGGGTGCGGCTGCTGCTGGACGGCTTCGGCGCCAAGGAGATCGAACAGGATCTCCTGGACGAGATGGACGCCGCCGGTGTGCAGGTCGCCTGGTTCCGCAAGCCGCTGCGGCTGTCGCCGCTGAAGCAGAACCACCGCTGCCACCGCAAGGCCCTCATCATCGACGAGCGCACGGCCTTCACCGGGGGCGTCGGCATCGCCGAGGAGTGGTGCGGCGACGCCCGCGACCCGGGCGAGTGGCGCGACACCCATGTGCAGGTGCGCGGCCCGGCCCTGGACGGCATCGCGGCCGCCTTCGCCCAGAACTGGGCCGAGTGCCACGAGGAGCTGTACGACGACCGGGACCGTTTCACCGAGCACGCCCAGCCCGGCACGTCCGTCGTGCAGGTGGTGCGCGGCTCGGCCAGCTTCGGCTGGCAGGACATGCAGACCCTCATCCGCGTCATGCTCACCTCCGCCGAGCACCGCTTCCGCCTGACCACCGCCTACTTCGCCCCGGACACGTACTTCATCGACCTGCTCTGCGCCACGGCCCGGCGCGGAGTGCGGGTGGAGATCCTGCTGCCCGGCCCGCACACCGACCAGCGCGCCTGCCAGTTGGCCGGTCAGCACCACTACGGACGCCTGCTCGACGCGGGCGTCGAGATCAACGAGTACCAGCCGACCATGATGCACGCGAAGATCATCACGGTGGACGGCCTGGCCGCCCTGATCGGCTCCACCAACTTCAACCGGCGTTCCATGGACCACGACGAGGAGGTCATGCTCGCCGTCCTGGACGAGGAGTTCACGGCGGGCCTCGACCGGGACTTCGACGCCGACCTCAAGCGCAGCGCCCCCATCGCCCCGGCCCGCTGGAACCGCCGCGCGATCGGGCAGCGCCTGCGGGAGGCGGCGGTGCGACCGGTGCGGCGGTTCCTGTGAGCGCCGCCGGGCTCTCGCTCGCTCAGCGCTTGGAAGCGAACCGTACGAACCGGCCCCAGCCCTCACGGCCGACGGCGAAGGACGGGCGGGTCGAGCCAGGAGCGCGCCCGGCCCCCGGCCGGGCGGCGGTGAACACCAGGGCACGCCGACCCGCACCCCCCCTGGGCCCGGTCTGAGCCGAGCCCCAGGGAGAGCCCGCTCCGTCGCGCTGCCGCCGCCCCCGCCCCTCAGGCCGCCGACCGGTGCCCGGCGGGACGGCGCCGGAGGGCGGCTTCGAGGAGGGCCGGGGGCCGGTACTCCTGGTCGAGCGGGGTGACGTCGGTGCCGGGCGGGACGATCTCGTCGATGCGGTCGAGGAGGTCCTCGGACAGCTCGACCTCGGCCCCGGCGAGGAGGTCGTCGAGGTGGTCCATGGTGCGCGGGCCGAGGAGCGCGGCGGTGACACCGGGGTGGGCGATGGTGAAGGCCATGGCCAGGTGGGTCAGGGGCAGGCCGGCCTCCTTCGCGAGCGGGACGAGCCGCTCGACGACGTCGATACGGCGCTCGTCGGACAGATGGCGGGAGAACTGGGCGCGCTTGAGGTCGTTCTCGCCGCCCTTGCGTACCCGGCCGGTCAGCAGGCCCTGGCCGAACGGGCCCCACACCATGACGCCCATGCCGTACTCCTGCGCGAGCGGCAGGACTTCGCGCTCGATGCCACGGTTGAGGATCGAGTACGGGGGCTGCTCGGTGCGGAAGCGCTGGAGTCCGGCGCGTTCGGCGGTCCACTGGGCCTGGACGATCATCGAGGCGGGGGTGGTGGAGGAGCCGATGGCGCGCACCTTTCCGGCCCGGACGAGGTCGGTCAGGACGGACAGGGTCTCCTCCAGGTCGGTGTCCGGGTCGGGCCGCTGGAGCTGGTAGACGTCGAGGTGGTCGGTGCCGAGCCGGCGCAGGGAGTTCTCCACGGCCTTGGTGATCCAGCGGCGGGAGGCGCCCTTCTGGTTGGGGCCCTCGCCCATCGGCAGGCCGACCTTGGTGGCGAGGACCACCTCGTCGCGGCGGCCCTTCAGGGCCCTGCCGACGATGTCCTCCGAGTCGGCGTAGCGGTCGGCGGTGTCGATGAGGTTGATCCCGGCGTCGATCGCCTTGTGCATGATCCTGACCGACTCGTCCGGGTCGTTGCCCATCTGGCTGGCGAACATCAGCGTGCCGAGCCCGTAGGGGCTGACCTCGATCCCGGTCCGCCCGAGGGTGCGGTACTTCATGAGTGTGCTCCTTCGGCGCAGGGCGGCGGGTGGGTCCCCGCCGTCACCGGCCCTGGGCCGGTACCTCCACCGTCCACGGAGCCGCGGGCACCAGGCCAGTACCCCCCGCAGCCGGTGGACCCGCAGTACCAGGACGGGACGCGGCCGGTCGGCGATACTCGGGAGATGAGCCGAAGCACGGATCTCGGCCGGGCTCTGCACGCCTGGCGGGACCGCACGAGACCGGCCGAGGTCGGCCTGCCGGACGACGGGGCCCGGCGTGCGCCGGGCCTGCGGCGCGAGGAGCTGGCCCAGCTCGCCGGCCTGTCCGTCGACTACGTCGTGCGGCTCGAACAGGGCAGATCGACGAACCCCTCCCCGCAGGTCCTGTCCGCGCTGACCCGGGCGCTGCGGCTGTCGACGGCGGAGCGCGAGCACCTCTTCGTGCTCGCCGGTCAGGCACCGCCGAGCGCCGGGCAGATCTCCGACCATGTCCCGGCGGGCGTGCAGCGGCTGCTCGACCGGCTGTCCGGGACGCCGCTGAGCGTGTACGACGCCGCCTGGAACCTCATCACGTGGAACCCGCTGTGGGCGGCGCTGTTCGGCGACCCGCCCCCGGCGCGCGGCTTCGGGAGGAACGCGGTGTGGTGGTCCTTCGTGGCGCCGCCCGCCGGATACCCCGAGGCGGTGAGCCGGAGGACGGGCCACCGCGCGGCCTTCGTGTCCGACCTGCGCGCGGCCTCGGCCCGCTATCCGAAGGACGCCGGACTGGCCGCGCTGATCACCGAACTCCGCACCCGGAGCGACGACTTCACGAAGCTGTGGGATTCCGGCGTGGTCGGCGTCCACGAGACCCTCACCAAGACGGTCCGGCATGCGAGCGTCGGCGAACTCACCCTCGACTGCGACATCCTCGCCGCTCTCGGCACCGACCTGCGGATCATGGCCTTCAGCGCGGCCGAGGGCAGCGAGACCGCCGAACGGCTGCGCCTGCTGGACGTCGTCGGCGTCCAGGAATTGACGGGCGCCGGAAAGGACACCTGAGCGGGGCGCCGGTCGCGCGACTCACGGCGCGCGGCCCCGGCCCGGCGCGGGACGGGGCGGGACGGGACGGGACGCGGACCCGGCCCGCCGCGGACCGCGAGGAACCTCGTCGGCCCATGAGGAACCTCGTGAGCGCGGCCGGCCTCCGCCCTCGACCCGGCCCCCTCACCATTCCGGCCCCGCCCGGTAGCAGGGAAACGGCGCGGCGGAGCGGCCGCGATCGACGACGGGGCCAGGGCCGAACCCCCGGACCTCCCGTGCCCTACCGCCCACCGCCGTCGGCGCCCGCACGAACGCCACTGCCCTGTACCGGAGTTCCACCCGGACGAACGGTCCCGCGACACGGCCCGTCAGGACCCGGACGCGCTCCGCCGACGGGCAGGACCACGGCGTCCAATCCTCTCGCCGGTCGGGCGCCTCCGGCTCTACCCTTCGCGAGGACCGGAAGCGACGGAAGGGTGGGCATGGCCAGTCACGACACGGTCAGGGCCGTCAACGGGCTGACCGCGCGGTGGGCCGCGGCCCTGCCCGAGGACGGCACGGTACTCGCCCCTGCCGGGGTGTGGCCGTTGCTCGGCCTTCTCGCCGACGGTGCCGCCGGTCCCGCCCGGCGGGAACTCTCGGACGCACTCGGCATCCCCGCGCAAGACGCCGCGCCGACGGCCCAGAACCTGCTCTCCGTACTCGGGGCGACGCGCGGCCTGAGCACGGCCCTGGGACTGTGGACCCGCGACACCCTGCCCGTCGAACCGGCCTGGCGGGACCGACTGCCCACCGGCGTGCACGGGCGGCTCACCGGCGACCTCGCCGACGACCGGTCACGCCTCGACAGCTGGGCGGCCGAGCGCACCCAGGGGCAGATCGACGGGATGCCGATCGCCGTGAACGGCGAGACGCTGCTGGTGCTCGCCAGTGCCCTGACCCTCCGCACCGACTGGATCCGGCCCTTCACCCCGGGCGGAATGGAGGCCGAGACAGGGCCCTGGTACGGCAGGACCCTGGCCGGGCTGCACCGAACGACCAGTCTGCTGAACCGGGTCGGCGTCGCCGACACGACGGCCGGCCCCCTCACCGAGCTCCAGGTCGTCGGCACCCACGGCGTCGACGTCCACCTGTACCTCGGCACACCCGAGGCAACCCCGGGGCAGGTACTGCCCTCTGCCGTGGGCGTGCTCCACAACCGCCGGGCAGTGGTCCCCGGGGACCGCCTCCCCCTCGGCACTCCGGGCCCCGGGCTGTCCGTGACCCACGTCCCCAGTGTCGACGGCGAACCCGCGCTCCACGTGTCCACCGTGCCGTTCACCGTCGAAGCCCGCCACGACCTGCTCGACCGTCCCGACCTGTTCGGCCTGCGCACGGCGGCCGACGCCTCGCAAGGGCACTTCCCCGGTATCAGCGCCGCACCGCTTGCCGTCCAGGCCGCCGCACAGGTGATGACGGCGACGTTCGGCGCACGCGGCTTCCGCTCCGCGGCCGTCACCGCCTTCGACATGGAGGCCGGCGGCATCCCCCGCCACCCCTACCGGGCCCGCGAGATCAGCGTCTGCTTCGACCGCCCCTTCGGGTTCCTCGCCCTGCACCGCACGTCCCGGCTCGTCCTCAACGCGGGCTGGGTCACCGCCCCCGACCCCTTCGAGGAAACCTCCTGGGACGACTGACCGCACCCCACCACGTGAGCACACCACCGGGAGTGCACACCCCCGGGTGACCCGGGCCCGCGGAGTTCAGGACTCGCTGCGAGGAGTGGTGGGGGTGAGCGTCCAGGAGGTGAGGAGGTCGAGTGCGTGACGGGACGGGGAGCCCGCTTCGGTGCTGTAGAGGAAGACGGCCGCTTCGCTGTCCCCGGGGAGGGTGAAGGTCTCGTACTGCACGGTGAGCTCACCGACGAGCGGGTGGAGCAGTCGCTTGGATCCGTGAGTGCGCTGGTGGACGCGGTGCTGCTGCCACCAGCGGTCGAACTCCGTGCTCTTCTCCCTCAGCTCGGTGACGAGGTCCTGGGTGGCCTGGTCGTCCGGGGTACGGCCGACGTCGAGGCGGAGGTTCTCCACGGCCGAGCGGGCCTGGAGCTCCCAGTCGACGAAGAGGGTGCGGGCCTCCGGAGCGAGGAGGAGCCACCGTGTGTAGTTGCGTCGGGCCGGCGGCATGGCGTCGAAGTCGGTGAACAGCGCCTTGGCCAGCCGGTTGACGCCCAGGACGTCCCCTCGGCGTCCCAGGGCCAGGGCGGGGGTCCCCTCCATCGAGTCCAGCAGTTGGTGGAGGCCGGGGCGCAGGCGTGGGACGGTCGGCGGACGTCGGCGTCGGGGAGCCGCGGTGGTGGCGCCGATGAGGTCGTTGAGGTGGGCACGGCCGGCGGCGTCGAGTTCCAGTGCCTGGGCCAGCGCTTCGACCACCGCGGGTGAGGGCGTGATGTTGCGTCCCTGTTCGAGGCGCGCGTAGTAGTCGGCGGAGACTCCGGCCAGTCGCGCCACCTCCTCGCGTCGCAGACCGGGTACGCGGCGTACGCGGGCGTCCGGCGGCAGTCCGGCGCGCGCCGGGTCGCACTGGGCCCGGGCCCGTCGCAGGAAGTCGGCGAGTTCGCGGTTCGAGGAGGCCATGGATCCAGTGTGGCCGAATCGCCGCGGCCACGGCCGTCTCAACAAGGACTGTCAGTCCTAGGCAGCGCGGAGCCAGGAAGGCCAGGGCCGATGATGGCCGCCTTCGGGCGCCCGGGGCGGCCGACAGTGGAAGGGCCGACGGATCAGCCGATCCGGGAGCCCGGTCCCACGAGTGACCGGCCGACGACGAGAAGCCGAGGAAAAGTCATGAGTCGCATTCTGATCGTCATGTCCGCAGCCGACGTGTGGGAGCGCACCGACGGCTCGAAGTACCCCACGGGCTACTGGGCGGAGGAGCTCGCCGCGCCGCACGAGGCGTTCGTCCGCGCCGGCCACACCGTCGACTTCGCGTCCCCCGGGGGTGTGCTGCAGCCGCTGGACCAGCACAGCGCCGACCCGGCGATCGCCGGTGAGGACTGTGCCCGGCACGTGGCCCACGCGCAGAAGGCGCTCAGCGACTTCGGGCCGCTGCTGAAGCTGGAGGAGGTCTCGGCCTCCGACTACGACGCCGTGGTGCTGCCGGGCGGGCACGGCCCCGTGGTCGACCTCTTCCAGGACGCGCACCTGGGACGACTGCTGATCGAGGCCGACCGCGCCGGGAAGATCGTCGGCGCGGTCTGCCACGGTCCGGCCGCGCTGCTGTCCGCGGTCGACGAGCAGGGCGAGTGGATCTTCGCCGGCCGGCGGATGGCCGCGTTCACCGACGAGGAGGAACGCATGTTCGGCACCGCCGACAACGCTCCGTGGCTGCTGGCGAGCCGCCTGCGCGAGAGGGGCGCCCGGCACGAGCAGGGCGACCCCTACCAGGCCTTCACCGTCCAGGACGCCAACCTCTTCACCGGCCAGAACCCGGCTTCCAGTGCCCCGATGGCCGAAGCCATCAACACCGCGCTGGCAGCGGGCTGACCCACCCCGCCCTCTCGCCCCGGGCCGCCGCCGCACACCCCTCCGGGGCAGCGGCGGCCCGGGGGGCACCTCCTGCCCCACGGGCGGCACCTCCCGTTCTCCGGGCGGCACCTCCTGCTCTCCGGGCGGCACCTCCCGCTCTCCTCCTTCGACGCGATTCCCCCGGCATGCCCCACCACCCCCGGCATGCCCCCTCCTTCGGCATGCCCCACCTCCCCGGGCATGCCTCCCTCCTTCGACGACGGGTGAGTAACCACCATGACGGACCACACGCCACGCCCCTTCGACGTCGATGCCCTGCCGCAGGGGTTGTTGATCGGCGGAAGGTGGCTGCCCGCGACCGGCGGCGCCACGTTCCCCGTGGAGAACCCCGCGACGGGCGAACCGGTGGCCCGGGTCGCCGATGCCGGCACCACGGACGCACTCGACGCCCTCGGCGCGGCTGCCGGAGCGCAGTCGCGGTGGGCCGCGACCTCGCCGGGACGGCGCAGCCGCATCCTGCGCCGCACCCACGACCTGCTTCTGGAGCGCCGTGAGAACTTCGCGGGGCTCATCACCCTGGAGATGGGCAAGTCCCTCGCCGAGGCCCGTGCGGAAGTCGACTACGCGGCCGGATATCTGCGCTGGTTCGCCGAGGAGGCCGTCCGTGTCGACGGGACCTGGAAAGTCAACGAGGACGCCACGGCGCGGGTCCTGGTCATGCGCCAGCCCGTCGGACCGTGCCTGCTGATCACGCCCTGGAACGCGCCTCTGGCGATGCCGGCCCGCAAGATCGCCCCCGCGGTGGCCGCCGGCTGCACAATGGTCCTCAAGCCCGCCCCGCAGACCCCGCTCACCAGCATCGCACTGGCCGCGGTCCTGATCGAGGCCGGTCTGCCCGCCGGCGTCCTGAACCTCGTTCCCACCACCGACGCCGCCGCGGTCTCCGAGGCACTGATGAAGGATTCGCGGCTGCGCAAGATCTCCTTCACCGGCTCCACCGCGGTCGGCCGGCTGCTGCTGGCCCAGGCGTCCGCCAACGTCTTGCGCACCTCGATGGAGCTGGGTGGCAACGCCCCGTTCATCGTGTGCGCCGACGCCGATGTGGAAGCGGCGGTGGACGGCGCCATGACCGCGAAGCTGCGCAACATCGGCGAAGCGTGCATCGCGGCCAACCGCTTCCTCGTTCATGCCGATGTGGCGCGGGAATTCACCGAGCGTCTCGTGGACCGGATGCGCGGCCTGACCCTCGGCGACGGAACGGAACCCGGTACCGACCTCGGCCCGCTGATCGACCGCACCCAGCGCGACCGTGTCGCCCGGCTGGTGGAGGAGACCGTCGCCGGCGGCGCGCGGCTGCACACCGGCGGCAGCACTCCCGACCTGCCCGGCTACTTCTATCCGCCCACGGTGCTCACCGACATCCCCGACGGCGCCCGTATCAGCCGCGAGGAGATCTTCGGCCCCGTCGCCGCCATCCGGACCTTCACCGGCGACGAGGAGGCACTCGCGCTGGCCAACGCCACCGAGTTCGGCCTGGTCGCCTACCTCTACACCCGCGACCTCGGCCGAGCGCTGCGGATGAGCGAAGGGATCGAGAGCGGAATGGTCGGCCTCAACCGCGGCTACGTCTCCGACCCCGGGGCACCCTTCGGCGGCATCAAGCATTCGGGGGCCGGCCGCGAGGGCGGCAACTCCGGCATCGACGAATACCTGGAGCAGAAGTACGTCGCCATCGACACTCCCGCAGACGCCGGTACCCGCGACCCCCAGGACCCGTCATGAACGCGCCTGTCCCGCCGTCGGAACCCTTCTCCCTGACCGGCCGACTCGCGAAGGACCCCGAACAGTGCGCCCTCTTCGGCGAGGACGCGGCCCTCGACGGCTGGCTCGCCGCCGAACGCGCCCTCGCCCGGGCCCAGGCCGAAGCCGGAGTGCTCACCCGCGCGGAGGCGGACGCCATCCGCGACGCGGCACAGTCGCACCACATCGACCGCGAGGAGCTGTGGCGCACTGCCCGCACCGTCGGCTACCCCGTCCTGGGCCTGGTCCGGCAGATCAGCCGCCGGCTCCCGCCGGGACCCGACGGCCGGGTGCACTACGGCGCCACCACGCAGGACATCATGGACACCGGTCTCGCCCTGCAGATGGTCCGCTCCCTGGCCGCGCTCGAACGCCGGATCGCCGAACTCGGTGATGTCCTCGCCGATCGTGTCACCGAGCACGCCTCCACCGTGATGGCGGCCCGCACCCACGGCCAACAGGCCGTCCCCACGACGTTCGGGGCCACCCTGGCCACCCTCCTTGCCCAGTTCGCCCGCCACCGGCAGCGCCTGGCCGAGGCCGCACCGCGCATCGGCGTGATCTCCCTGTCCGGAGCCGGTGGCACCGCGGCCGCGTTCGGCCCCCACGCGGCAGCCGTCAGAAGCGGCATGGCCCGTCTGCTCGGCCTGCGCGACACCGCGACCCCCTGGCACGTGGCCCGCGACGGAGTCGCCGAGTTCGGCTGGCTGTGCTCCTTGCTCACCGCGACCTGCGCGCGCCTGGCCCGCAACATCGTCGATCTCTCCCGGACCGAGATCGCCGAGGTGTTCGAGCCCTACAGCGACCACCGCGGCGCCTCCTCGACCATGCCGCAGAAGGTCAACCCGATCACCTCCGAAAGCATCATCGGGCTGAGCGGCACCACCGGCGCCCTCACCTCCGCGCTGCTCCGCGCCCAGGAAGCGGGCCATGAGCGGGCCGCCGGCGAATGGCACACCGAATGGCGCGTCCTGCCCGAACTCGCCGCGTCCGCCGGAACCGCCCTCACGGAAACGATCGTCCTCCTGCGCGGCCTCCGGGTCGACGCCCGCCGCATGCGCGCCAATCTCGACAGCGACGGCGGCCTCGTCATGGCGGAGTCCCACATGATCACGCTGGCCGGGCCCGTCGGGCGGGAACGCGCCCACGACCTCGTCCACGAGGCCGCGACCCGGACCCGTACCACCGGCACACACCTCACGCTGACACTGCGCGACGTCCTGACCGAACACCACCTCGACACACTCCTGCCCGGCCTTCGCACCCAGCCGGAGGACTACCTCGGGCAGGCGCACCGGACCGCCGAGACCACCGCCCGCCTCTGGCACACCCACACCGCACCGCTCCCCGAACCGCCGACCCCCCTCGCCCGCCTCGCCACCGACTGACCACCCGTCGCCCAACTCACCACCGAATGACCACCCGTCGGGAGGCGACTCCGGCACACCGCGGAGCCGGAGCCGGGCGCTCGCTGGATCAGGCCGGCTCACTGGATCAGGTCGGCGTGCGGATGCTCGGGGGAGGCGGGGCAGACGTAGAGCTGCATGTTGTCGGCGCTGCCCACTTCCACCCTCGTCGGCTGCGCGGGGGACAGACCGGCGCGGTGGGCGGCGGCGTGGGCGGCGGCCCGGTCCTCCCGCGGCGCCCAGCCGCGCGTGCCGCCGTCCCATTCGAAGGAGGCGATGGTCAGCAGCGGGGCCATCCGGGCCTCGCAGACCTGGCAGTACAGGCGGTACGGGTCGGTCCGGCCCCACGGCGGCCGGCCGCCGACCTTCCAGCCGGGGGCCTCGGCCAGGCCGGCGTCGTAGAACTCCGCCGGATACTCCGCGTACGAGTCGTCCAGATCGACACCGGCGGCCTGCCATCTGCTCCGGTCGCCCACCGCCTCCCTCGACTCCGGGCTCAGATCGAGGCTGCCGGGGTACTCGGTGACCACTTCCGGTGCCAGCAGGCACGGTTCGGGCACGTAGCCCGGGTAGTTGGCCTCGGACGGTTCCGGTGGCGTGGCGAGGACGTCGCCGACCGAGGCGGCGGACCGCCAGAACACCGCGGTGGCGGGCTTCCAGTCCGGCTCGTGGTCGTAGGGGCACCAGAGGACCTGGAGCAGATCGGCCCCCGCGGGTGGCCGCAGCAGGGGCACGTCGCGCAGATACAGCTGGGCCACGGGCAGCAGGGGGACCGGGCAGTCCGCGGGCCAGGGCGGGCCGGCGTCGAGTCGCTCCGCGAGCCCGGCGGCCTTCCGCTCCAGGGCCGCTTCCTCCTCGGGCGTGAACGAGGGGCCGTAGGGGTCCTCGTGCCGCCGGGCCCGGGCGTGCCGGTCGAGCCGCACCTCCGCCGGCGACTGGCGGAAGCCGCTGTCGCCGTGCAGGTGCGCTTCCTCGCAGTGCGGCCAGGGCTCCCCGGCCGGCCACAGCAACGGGCCCCCGACCGAGCTGTCCCCGACCGAGGGCGATCCCGGGCGCGGGTGCAGCCGGACGGCGGGGCGCGCCAGCGGAGCCAGTTCGGGGAAGACCGCGGCCACCTCGACGGGCCGCGGCGGAGTCGTCCGTACGTGAACCATGCCGATGATCCTGACACCCGCCACTGACAGTCCCCCGTCGCCCGAGCCGACCCCCTCCTCCGCGCAGGACGGCGTTGGCGGCGAGCTCCGCGACGACGAGTTCGGCGCGTTCCGTGAGGGTCCGCGCCGGAACTCGGCGTACCACCCTCACGGCCCTGCCCCTACGCGGCCTCGTACCCGGACGCTGCTTCCGGCTGACGCTCGCCCTCGACGCCTCCGCCCGCCGGCTCCGCGTCGAGGTCAGCGACGCCCGCGGCGACCTCCGCCCACACCGCCTCCCGGCGGACGCGGACCCGCTCCCCACCGGCGGCCGCGGCCCGACCCTGGTCACCGCCCTGGCCGACCACTGGGACTGCGTCCCCTACCCGCCCCACGGGAAGACCGTCCGGGCGGAACTGCTCGACACCGGTGCGTGAGCACGCCGCCCGGAGAGCGCCTCCGGGGCCCCCTCTCCACCGTCATGACCTCAAGTCCCCTTCCAGAGGCTGCACTTGAGGTTGCAAGGATCTTCCCCGCCGAGTGAACCACGGGCCTGCTTCTCGCATCTGGAGGGGCAACACGGAGGGCCCGCCCTCTCGTCCCGTCGCCACAGGTTCGCTCCGCCGCCCGCCGGCGGCCCGACCGGCGCGGGAGTGCACGAACCTTCGAGAGTCCCTTCCCTGTCCCCCACCCCCTCGTTCCAAGGGCACAGAAAAGACGCACGCAATGGTCGTTATCGCATATATGACCGCCGGCTTCATCTCGACAGGCGACGCAGCCGACCCCGCCCTCCTCGCGCCCCTGCCCTCGGGCAGGGTCGGCGGCCGGGGAGCCCCGTCACCCTCCGCGCGCCGTTCGATCCCGGACGGCGGTACGCGCACGTGAGATCCGCAATCGATCCGCGGACCGCCGCGGTGATGGCGGTCGCCGTGCTCTCCATCTCGGCCACCGCCCCTCTCACCGCCGCCGCCTCCGCCCCGGCCCTCGCCATGGCCTTCTGGCGCAATGCCCTGGGCTTCACCACACTCGGACCGTTCCTGCTGGTACTGCGCCGCCGCGAGGCGGTGCGTGTCGCGCGCGGTGAGCGTGGTCTTCTGCGCCGGGAGCAGTGGCGGCCGCTGGCCTTCGGCTTCCTCGCGGCCACGTCGCTCGCCCTCCATTTCGCGGCCTTCATGACGAGCACGCGGATGACCTCGGTCGCCATGTCCACGGCGCTCGTGGCCACCCAGCCGGTCTGGCAGGCCCTCATCGCCGCGGGCCAGGGCGTCCGGGTCTCCCGCCGCACCTGGGCGGGTCTGACGCTCGCCGTGGTGGGAGCGGTCGCGGCGGCCGGTCTCGACATCAAGTCCGGCGGCACGGCGCTGATGGGCGACCTGCTCGCCCTCGCCGGGGCCGTCGCCCAGGCCGCGTACACCGCTCTGAGCCAGAAGGCGCGCGCGGATGTGAGTACCCCTTTGTTCTCGACGTTCAGCTCGCTGGTCTGCGGGCTGGAACTCCTCGCCATCTGCCTGCTGTCCGGCACACCGCTCACAGGTCTCGACAGATCCACCCAGCTGTCGCTGCTCGGCCTGCTCCTCCTGCCCCAGCTCCTGGGACTCGGCTCGATGAACTTCGCCCTCGGCAGGACATCGGCGACGACGATGAGCGTTCTGCTCCTGCTGGAGACACCGGTGGCCGCGCTCGCCGCGTGGTGGCTGATGGGACAGAGCATCGAGGCTGCGGCCATGCCGGGGCTGCTGCTGATCATCGTCGGTGTCACGGTCGTGGTGACGAGCGGCAACCAGGAGCAGGGCGCGCCACGGCGGAGCAGACACCGCGAGGAGAGCTCGCCGTACCCGGGGTACGCCCCCTACCCACCGCACCTGCCGTCCACGAACGGCGCTCCCACCGCCGGTGAGTGGGAATACAGCCTGCCGGCCCGAGCCCTCGTGGACGACTGGCCGACGCCACCACGACCCCAGCCACCCCGGAACCGTGCCGGCTGGGACCCCAGAGTGGACTGGGCGGGCCTCGACGAGTACGACAGCCCGACGATCACGCTCACCTACCACGGTGCCGGGGCCTTCACCACCATGAGCCTGCGCCGGCCGGGGGCCGGGTGAGGTGACGGCCAGGGCCCGCACAAGGTCCGTTCAGGGCCGGCCGGGCACCGTGGGGTGCGTACGGGGATGCGGGGGTGCGGGACCGTTACGGGGGCGCGGTTCCGTCACCCGCACCCGACCCTGGCTCTGCCCTCGTCAAAGGGACGGGAGCGAGGAGCGGCAGACGAGTCGGGCTGTACGCCGGGTTCTGTTCCGGCGGGTCCTCGCGGGCCCGCCGGCGACGGCCATCCATCTAGGACCGGCGTTGCCGCCGGCCTCGTGCGGTCCACCCGCGGACTCGGGCGGGCAGCCCTCGAACGTCCGCGCAGAGCACTTTTCACAGTGCTCCTTTTGACCTTGCTCCGGGTGGGGTTTACCTAGCTGCCCAGGTCACCCTGGGCACTGGTGGTCTCTTACACCACCGTTTCACCCTTACCGGGGACCGAAATCCCCGGCGGTCTGTTTTCTGTGGCACTGTCCCGCGGGTCACCCCGGGTGGCTGTTGGCCATCACCCTGCCCTGTGGAGCCCGGACGTTCCTCGGGAAGGCCCCGAAGGGTCTTCACGCGGCCGCCCGCCCGGCTCGTCTGCCGTGTGGACCATGGTACCGGGCGATCCGGGGCCTCCGGTCCGTGCCGGACGGCCCCTTCCCGGGAAGCCTCTGGGCAGTTTCGGGAAGCCTCAGGACACCGGGCGGCGGCCGCGTTCCTCCTCCGGTACGAGGCCCCCCGCCGGCAGTGGTTCCGACGTCCCCGGCCGGGCGGCGCGGGGGCCCGCCGTCGCCAGGACCGAGCCGGTGAGGATCAGGGCGAAGGCGGCGAGGACGCCGGCGGTGAGGCGCTCGTCCAGGAAGAGGGCGCCCGCGGCGACGGCGACGGCCGGGTTGACGTAGGTGAAGACCGTGGCGCGGGTGGGCCCGGCCTCCTTGATCAGTTCCAGGAAGACGACGAAGGCCAGTGCCGTGCAGATCGCGCCGAGCCCGGCGAGGGCGGTCAGGACCTGGGCGGACGGCATCGCGTCGGGCCGGCCGGCCACCGCCGCCGGGGCGTACACCACCGCGGCCAGCGCCAGGCAGGGGGCCGTGAGCTGCAGTGTCGGCACGTCCTTGAGGTGGCGGGTGACGATGAGCGGGGCCGTCGCGTAGCCGAGGACCGTGACCGCCACCTCGGCCAGCGAGCGGGTGTCGCCGCCGGTCAGGTGCGGGAGCGTGAGGACGGTGACGCCCGCGAGGCCCAGCAGCAGTCCCGCCAGCCGTCGTGGGCCGAGGTGCTCGGCGCTGCCGAAGAACCTGGCCAGGACGAGGCCGACGATCGGCACGCCCGCGATCAGCAACCCCGCGGTGGAGCTGGAGAGGTGGCGTTCGGCGTCGGTCAGGGTCCACCAGGGGCCGATGATCTCGATGCACGCGAAGGCAAGCATCGGACGCCAGTGGGTGCGGACGACCCGGGGCAGGCCGCCCTGCCGTATCGCGAAGGGGAGCAGGAGCAGGGCGCCGAGCGCGCACCGCGCGCACACCACGAAGGACGGGGACAGGGCGTCCACCGCCACCTTGATCATCAGGTAGGGGATGCCCCAGATCACTCCCATCAGGGAGAAGAGGAACCAGCCGCGTGCAGTCATGCGGCCACTGTGGCCCGGCTCAGCGGCCCGCGTCTTGAACGCTGTTGCGGTACGCCGCCGGGGTCACCCCCAGCACCCTGCGGAACCAGCGGGTGAGGTGGGCCTGGTCGGCGAAACCCACGAGGGAGGCCACCTCGGCGGGTCGCAGCCCGTCCTCCAGCAGGCCCCGGGCCCGCGTCACCCGGTACTGGGCGAGCCAGGCGTAGGGCGGGATGCCGGTGGCGGTGCGGAAGGCGCGCAGGAGCTGGTAGCGGGAGAGGCCGAGTTCGGCGGCGAGGCCGGCCAGAGTGGGCGGGGCGGTGAGCTCGTCGGCCAGCCGGTCCCGCACGGCGCGGGCGAGGCGTTCGGCGCCGGGGACGGTGTCGGCCACCGGGCGGGCCGTGGAGTGCCGGCGGGCCAGCGCGGTGAGCAGCCAGGGCAGCCGGGACTCGACCTCCAGCGGGTCGGGGCAGACGCTCAGCTCGGCGTGGGCGGCGCGCAGCGCCTCGGCCAGCTCGGGGTCGTCGACGAGTCCCTCGCGGAAGTGCGGCGGGTCGGCGCCGACGGTGCCGTCGGCGAGGAGGTCCGGTGCGGCGTACAGGGCCCGGTAGGCGTAGCCGCCGGTCGGGGCGGACGGGCCGCCGGTGTGCATCTCGCCCGGCGCGAGGACGATGACGGAGCCGGGGCCGGTGCGGAGCCGGCCGCCCCGGTAGCCGATGCTCTCCGAGCCGCCGGTGCTGACGCCGATGGTGAACTCCTCGTGCGTGTGCGGGGCGTACTCGTGCCGCTCGAACCGTGCGGTCAGCAGGTCGAGCGCGGGCCCGCCCGGCCCGAGCCGCGCCCGCGTCCACCGCGCCTGCTCCCGCGCGCCCCTCGGTTCCCGCGCGGTGCTCCCGCTCGCTTCCCTTGCGCCCATCGCCCGGCCCTCCCCCGTTCTCCCCCGCTTCCGCCACCAGGATGCAACGCGGGACGGGCGGGTGTGCATCCCCGTCGCCCGGAAGACGGGCGGGAAGGGAGCGGGAACGGTTCCCCTCGATCGTGGCACGGCGGCAGGGTCCCCGTACGCTGGCACGGAGCCGCGGTGCCGTGTGTGCGCTCGGGCGCGCCCGTGCGGGGGCTCAGGTGTGTGCCCGTGTGTGTGAAGGAGAACGATCCGTGCTCGTCCTGTTGCCGCCCTCCGAGGGCAAGGCCGATGCGGGGCGCGGCGCCCCGCTGAAGCCCGAGTCCCTGTCGCTGCCGGGGCTCGCCGAGGCGCGGGCGGCCGTGCTCGACGCGTTGGTGGAGCTGTGCGCCGGGGACGGCGGGGACGCCGCCGGATCCGCCGGGGACACGGAGAAGGCGCGCGAGGTGCTCGGGCTGAGCGAGGGGCTGCGGGGCGAGGTCGTCAAGAACGCCGGGCTGCGTACGGCGGGGACGCGCCCCGCCGGGGAGATCTACACCGGTGTCCTGTACGACGCCCTCGGCCTCGACTCCCTCGACACGGCCGCCAAGCGGCGCGCGGGCCGGTCGCTGCTGATCTTCTCCGGGCTGTGGGGCGCGGTGCGGGTGACCGACCGGATTCCCTCCTACCGCTGCTCGATGGGGGTACGGCTGCCGGGGATCGGGGCGCTGGGCGCGTACTGGCGCGATCCGATGGCCTCGGTGCTGCCCGAGGTGGCCGGGGAGGGTCTCGTGCTCGATCTGCGGTCCTCGGCGTACGCGGCGGCGTGGAAGCCGAAGGGCGCGGTCGCGGAGCGGACGGCGTCCGTGCGGGTGTTGCACGCGCCCACGCGGAAGGTGGTCAGCCATTTCAACAAGGCGACCAAGGGCCGCATCGTGCGGAGTCTGCTGACCGACGGCGCCGCGCCGAAGGACCCCGCCGAGCTGGTGACGGCCCTGCGGGACCTCGGGTACGAGGTGGAGGCGACGGCGCCGGAAAGGAAGGGACGGGGCTGGTCCCTGGACGTGCTGGTGGACCAGGTGCACTGATCGGCCACGACCGGCCGCACCCTGGGGCGGGTCCGCCTCGGGGCCGGGTCCGCCTCAAACGGCACCCATTGCGCTCTGCGCAATGGCCTTTGCGCAGGATGCTCGTGCTGGGCAGGATGAGCGCATGTCCTCCGCCGTGCCGCCGCCCGCCGCCGCCCTGCCCGCCTCCGTTCTCGACCTCGCGCCCGTGCTGCCCGTGGTCGTCGTGGACGACGCCGCCGATGCCGTACCGCTCGCGCGGGCGCTGGTCGCCGGGGGGCTGCCCGCGATCGAGGTGACCCTGCGGACACCGGCCGCGCTCGACGCGATCCGCGCGGTGGCCGAGGCGGTGCCGGACGCGGTGGTCGGCGCCGGGACCGTCCTGACTCCCGCGCAGGTGACGCGGTGTGTGGAGGCGGGGGCGCGGTTCCTGGTCAGCCCGGGCTGGACGGAGACTCTGCTGGCGGCCATGACGGCCTCGGGGGTGCCCTTCCTGCCGGGGGTGTCGACCGCCTCGGAGGTCGTGGCGCTGCTGGAGCGGGGGGTGACGGAGATGAAGTTCTTCCCCGCCGAGGCCGCGGGCGGCACCGCCTATCTGAAGTCTCTCGCCGGACCGCTCCCCGGCGTCCGGTTCTGCCCCACCGGCGGCATCGGCCCCGGCACCGCGCCCGCATACCTCGCCCTCCCCAACGTCGGCTGCGTGGGCGGCAGTTGGATGGTTCCGGCGGATGCGGTGGCGGCCGGTGACTGGGCCCGCGTCGAGCGGCTGGCGCGGGAGGCGGCGGCGCTGCGGCGGTGAGGGCGTCCCGCCCGGGCCGCGCTTCTCAGCGCGTGTCCGGCACGCCCAGGTGCGACGTGTCGTTGAGGAGGCGGACGGAGGCGTTGCCGTCGGCGTAGTACGCCACCTCCGAGAGTGAGGCCGCCGACACTTCCATGCGGAACAGCGCCTCGGGCGGGGCGCCCAGGGCGAGCCGTACGAGGGTCTTGATCGGCGTGACGTGGGAGACCAGCAGCACCGTGCGGCCCGCGTACGCGGCGACGAGCCGGCGCCGGGCCGCGTCCACCCGGCGGGCGACCTCCGCGAAGCTCTCGCCGCCGCCCGAGGGACGGGCCGCGGGGTCGGCGAGCCAGGCCGCCATGTCCTCGGGGTGCCGTGCGCGCACCTCGCCGAACGTGAGCCCCTCCCAGGCACCGAAGTCGGTCTCGCGCAGGCCGGGTTCGACGGTGACGTCCAGGCCGAGCCGCGCGGCCGCCGCGGCGGCGGTCTCGCGGCAGCGGGCCAGCGGGGAGGAGACCACGGCGTCCACCGTGCCGGGGCGGGCGGCCAGCGCGGCCGCCGCCCGCCCGGCCTGCGCGCGGCCGACCGCGGAGAGCGCGGGGTCCTCGCCGCCGCTGCCGGAGAACCGCTTGAGCGGGGTGAGCGGCGTCTCCCCGTGCCGGAGCAGGAGGAGGGCACAGGGGGCGCCGAGGTCGGGGGGCGGCGGGGCCGCGTCGGTCGCCTTGCTCTCCCCCACCGCCGTCGCTCTCCCCCCGGCCGTCCGACGCTCCTACGGGCCGACCACCGGCCGATTACAGGCCGACTGCAGGCCGACTGCAGACTGGACTACGGACCGGCCTACAGACCCGACTCCGCCGTGCGCACCAGGATGCGGCGGCAGTTCTCGCAGCGGACGACCGTGTCGGGCGCCGCCGAGCGGATCTCGTTCAGCTCGGTGATCGCCAGCTCCTGACGGCAGCCCTGGCAGGAGCGCTGGTACAGCTTGGCCGCGCCGATGCCGCCCTGCTGCTCACGCAGCTTCTCGTACAGCTTGAGCAGATCGGCCGGAACGGCGCCGGCGACGACCCCGCGCTCCTTGGTCACCGAGTCCACCTCGGCGTCGATCTCCCCGAACGCGGCGTCACGGCGCGCGGTCGCGTCGTCGATCTTCGACTGGACGGAGGAGACCCGCCCGGTCAGCTCGCCGACCCGCTCCTGTGCGGACTCCCGGCGCTCCATGACCTCCAGGACGACGTCCTCCAGGTCGCCCTGGCGCTTGGCGAGGGAGGTGATCTCGCGCTGGAGGTTCTCCAGGTCCTTGGGCGAGGTGACGGCGCCGGAGTCCAGGCGCTGCTGGTCGCGGGCGGCGCGGGTGCGCACCTGGTCCACGTCCTGCTCGGCCTTGGTCTGCTCGCGGGCGCAGTCGCTCTCCTCGGTCTGCGCGGCGACGAGCAGGTCGCGGAGCTGGGCGAGGTCCTTCGTCAGCGCCTCGATCTCGGCGTGCTCGGGCAGCGACTTCCGCTTGTGCGCCAGTTGCTGGAGACGGACGTCCAGGCCCTGGACGTCGAGGAGGCGGATCTGGTCGGCGGGCGCGGCGTTCAGTTGGGGGCTCCTGCGGTGGTGGTAGGGGTGTGCGAGGTGGATGCCGCGTGGGCGGTCCAGGGGTCGGTGACCGTCTGGGAGACATGGACGCGGAGGTCCCAGCCGTTGCGGTCGGAGACCTCGTCGAGCTGACCGGCGGCCAGCTCGCACCAGGGCCACTCGGTGGCCCAGTGCGCCGCGTCGAGCAGCGCGAGGGGACTGTGGGCGCGGGCCTCGCTCACCGGGTGGTGGCGCAGGTCCGCGGTGAGGAACGCGTCGACGCCGGCCGCCCGGACGTCGTCGAACAGGCTGTCGCCGGAGCCACCGCTGACGGCGACCGTGCGGATGCTCGCCTCCGGGTCGCCGGCGACGCGGATGCCCTGCGCGGTCGCGGGCAGCCGGGCGGCGGCGTGGGCGGCGAACTCGCGGAGGGTGAGCGGGTGGTCGAGCGCGCACACGCGGCCCAGGCCGCGACGGCCGGCGGGGTCGGACGGGTCCGGCACGAGGGGGCGCACGACGCGCAGATCGAGCGCGCCGGCGAGGGCGTCGCTCACACCGGGGTCGGCGGTGTCGGCGTTGGTGTGGGCGACGTGCAGGGCGACGTCGTTCTTGATCAGGGTGTGCACGACGCGGCCCTTGAAGGTGGACGCCGCGACGGTCGTCGTGCCGCGCAGGTAGAGGGGGTGGTGGGTGACGAGAAGGTCGGCGCCGAGGCGGACGGCCTCGTCGGCGATCTCCTGGACCGGGTCCACGGCGAACAGGACGCGGGTGACCTCGCGGTCCGGGTCGCCCACGACCGTGCCGACCGCGTCCCAGGACTCCGCGCGGGCGGCGGGCCAGAGCGCGTCCAGCGCGGCGATGACTTGTGAGAGACGGGGCACGGGCACAGGCTACCTGGGCGCCGGGGCCGAGGCTGTGGGGAGTGGGCTCGCCCGGGGCGGGGAGGGCCCCAGGGTGCGGGGCGGGGAGGTGCGGGGGTGGGGGGGCTCGTGCGTCGGCGGGTGCGGTGGTGTGGGTGGCCGGGCGCGCGCCGTTCCCCGCGCCCCTGAGAGAGGAGCGGCGGCCGCGGGAGGCCCGGACGTCGCGCCCGAGGGCCTTCCCGGACGGGGGTGCTCACGCTGCGGACCTGTCGTGCGTCGGCCATGCTGGACCTCGCCGGCGCGGGCCGGGCGCGGTACGCGGACCGGGACGGCGCATGGCCCGGGACGTGGCGTGGCCCCGGCCGGCGCGGTACGCCGCCGGGAAGCACGAGGCGAGGTTGCCATGGAGAACGGGACCAGCGGTCGGCCGAGTCCTGAGGCGCCGCGGGGGTTCGCGCCGGGCGGGCCGTCCTTCCTGAGGGAGCTGCGGGACGCGGTCACTCCCCGGGCCATGACCCTGCTCCTGGGGGTGCTGGTCCTCGCGCTGGCGTTCGTGGTGTCCTTCGTCGGGGCCTTCCACTCGCCGACCCCCAGGGACATCCCCCTCGCCGTGGTGGCGCCCGAGCCGGCCAGGGCGAAGGTGCTCGCCGAGCTCAACGGCCTGCCGGACAGACCCCTGTCGGCCCGCCCGGCCGCGAGCGAGGCCGAGGCGAGGGCCATGGTCCTGGACCGCCGTGCGGACGGCGCACTGCTGCTGGGCGCTCCTTCGGGCCGGACCGAACTGCTGGTCGCCTCGGCCGGGGGCCCCTCGGCCGTGCAGGCACTTCAGGCGATCTTCGAGAAGGTGGACGGGCGGGAGGCCGTCGAGTTGCGGGACCTGCGGCCGCCGAACCCGGCGGACGGCCGGGGCCTGAGCACCTTCTACCTGGTCCTCGGCGTGATCATCGGCGGTTATCTCGCCTCCGCCGCGCTCGCCGCCTCGTACGGGGCGCGGCCGGCCAACCTGCGCCGGACCCTCGTCCGCCTCGTCGCGCTCGCCGCGCTCTCCGTGGTCGCCGGGCTGGGCGGCACACTCGTCGTCGACACGGTGTTCGACGCCCTGCCCGGGCACTTCGCGGCCCTGTGGGGGATCACCACTCTCGCCACCTTCACCGCGGCCGCCGTGGGGATGGCCTTCCAGGTGCTGTTCGGTCCGGCCGGCGTCGCCGCCTCCGTGCTGGTCTTCGTCATCATCGGGAACCCGAGCGCGGGCGGTGTGTACCCGGCGTCCCTGCTGCCGCCGTTCTGGGCGGCCGTCGGCCAGGCGCTGCCCAACGGGGCGGGCGTGACCCTGGTGCGCAACTACGCGTACTTCGACGGCCATCACACCGCCACCGCCTGGTGGGTGATGTGCGCGTGGGCCGCGGGCGGCGTGCTGGTGAGCTGCCTGGCCTCCTGGGTGCGCGGGAGGCGGACGACGCCCCCTCCCCCACCTCGATAGCCGTCCCCCACGGCCCGCCCCACGGCCGCCCCCACCCCACGCACGACGCACAGCACAAGATCATGACGTTCTCTGGAGAAACCGTTCTTCAGTACCCGTATGTGTGAAAGCGGGGATTCGCCGGGCCATCGAGGAAGCGGGAAAACTAGCGTCGTCGCCGGAGGTGACCGAATGATGACGGCCAGTGCCTCCCCCGGAGTCCGCCCACGCCGGTCCGGGGGATCTTCTTCGCCCACCCCGGAGGCGCCCTCTCCCCCACCACCCCCGGCCGCGACGCCCAGCCCCTGCGTGCTCGCCGCCGACGGTTCCTACGCCGCCCGGCTGACCCTGCGCGGCGGTGCCCGGCACGCCGAGCGCTGGACGCTGGACGGCCCGGAGCCGTACGCCGTCCCGCTCCCCACCGACCGCCCGGAGGAGCCCGGCACGGAGGTGCTGCCGCTGACCGACGGCCGGGTGCTGGTGCACCGGGTCGAGCCCGCGGCCCCCGGCGCCCGGCACCTGTTCTCCCTGCTGTACCCGACCGGCCCCGGCACCGGTGAACTCGCCCTCGGCTCGGTCGAGTGCGCGGACCCGGGCACCGTCCTGCGGCTGCTGCCGCCCTCCCCGGCCGGCACCCGGGCCTACGCCCTCGCCGCAGGTCCTGACTCCACCGCGGTCTGGCTGATCGCGGGCGGCGACTTCGGCCCCGAGCATCTCGCCGAGGTGCCGGGTCACTGCTCGGGCGGGGTGTGGCTGGACACGACCGGCCGCATGCTGGCCCTGGACCGCACCCGGGACGGCCGCACGAAGACCGTGGTCGTGGACCTGGAGCGGGGCGGCGAGATGTCGCCGCTGCTGCAGATCGCGGAGGACAGCGACGACCGGCTGCTGCTCGCCGACGCCGACAGCGGCCTGCTGCTGATCCGCTCCGACGCGCCCTCCCCCGGCCGGGAGCGGCTCGGCTGGGGGGTGCTGGGCAGCACGCTGCCGGTCAGGTTCCCCCAGTGCCTGCGGGTGGAGGGGTGCACGGTGACGCCGTTCGCGATCCAGCCGGGGCAGATCCTGACGCCCGAGGCGTGCGCGGTGGCCCTGCGGGTCGACGGCGCCGGCGGCTCCTGGCTCGGCCTGTGGCGCCCCGCCGAGCGACGGCTCGAGCACGTTCCGGCGCCCGAGGGCTGGCTGCCGGGCACCGGCCGCTGGACCCGCGAGGGAGAGCTGCACCTGCCGTGCGCGACGCCGGCGGCACCCTGCTCGGTGGCCCGTCTGACGGCACCGGTGGCGCGGCCCGCGCCGCCCGTCGCGGAAGCGTCACAGCGCCGTAACTCTTCGTCCTCGGCCGAGGGCGGCGAAGGGCCCTCGCACGACCCGGAATCCGAGGCGCGCGAGGGGGCCGGAACACCCCCGGAGACGACCGCCCCGGCCCCCCGCCCGGTGCCGTTGCAGCAGGCCCCGCTGGGTGTGAAGCGGCCCCCCGAGGCACCTCGACAACCGCCGCGGGAAGGGGAGTCGGCGCCTTCCTCGACAGGCTTGCTGAGGGCTGCCCGCCATGTGGTCCTCGCTGCGGCCGTCACCGACGCCCGATAGGATCACCCGGCTGTAAAAGGATCTTTTCTACGGGGTGAAGACTTCCCATGAACGACATCAGCACCAGCACGCAGCCGCCCGGCGCCGAGAGCGACGAGGCGACGGGACACGGCCGGCACCGGGGTCCGGTCTCCGCGCAGGAGGCGGAGACGCAGCCGCGCGGCCGGCACCGCCGGGAGGGCGCGGAGTCCTCCGGCCGGACGGCCGCCTGACACCGCCCGGCCCCACGCCGGCCGCCGGACACCGGTGACCGGCGGGTGACCGCCTCGGCCCCGCCCGTACGCGCGCAAGCGCTGCGGGCGGGGCCGAGGCGTTTCAGGACGGGGAGTGGAGCGGGTCGGGGATCGGAGTGGGTGACGGGTGACGGGTGACGAGGATCGAAGTGGGTGACGGGTGAAGGGCCGCCGGGATCAGCCGCAGGTGACCGTCGTGTCCGCGAGGACGGGCGCCTCCGCCCGTTCCACCGCGCCCACCGTCACCCGTACCGCGCCCGGCGCGCGCCACATCCGCACGCGCAGGTTCTCGCCCGGGTACGCCACCCCCGCGAACCGTGTCGTGTACGCGCGGACCCGGCTCGTCTCGCCGTCGAGCAGGGTGTCGACGACCGCCTTGAGGACCATGCCGTAGGTGCACAGGCCGTGCAGGACGGGCCGGTCGAACCCGGCGCGCGCGGCGAACCCGGGGTCGGCGTGGAGCGGGTTGAGGTCGCCGGTGAGGCGGTACAGCAACGCCGCGTCCTCGCGCACCGGCCGGTCGACGACCACGTCCGGAGGGCCGGACGGTGGCGCGGGGCGGAGCGAGGGGCCGCGCTCGCCGCCCCAGCCGCCCTCGCCCCGTACGTGGATCAACGCCTCCTCGGTCCACAACGGGCCCCCGGCGTCGGCCACGTCGGTGCGCAGCACGAGCAGGGCGGCACTCCCCTTGTCGTACGCCGCGGTGATCCGCGAGGTGGCGAACGCGCGGCCCTCGGCGGGGAGCGGACGGTGGACGGTGAGGCCCTGGCCGGCGTGCAGGACGTGGGCGAGGTCGACGTCGACGCCGGGGACGGACAGGCCGGCGATCACTCCGGGCTCGCCGCCGCCCGCGACGGTGGCGAAGGCGGGCAGGACGCGCAGCCGGGTCTCCAGGGTGTAGCGCAGCTCGCCGGGGTCGGTGGCGGGGACGCCGGCACCCAGGGCGAGGTGGTAGAGCTGCACGTCCCGGGCGCTCCAGGCGATCTCCCGGGTGCGGGGCGCGGCGGCGAGGGCCCGGGCGGCGTCGAGGGGCATGGGGGCGGCTCCTGGCGTGGGTGCGCGGCGCGGGGCGGGACGCATGTCACGGGCTCACGGGCCACCCGTGAATCTCTCACGGGGACCCGTGACATTTGTCCCGCTCAAGAGCGTACGTCCGACACTGTCGGCGACGGTCCGCCGCCCCTACCGTCGAATCATGACCACTTCCGAGGGCACGAGGACGACAGCGGAGACCGGTGCGGCCCGGCCCGCGTCCGCACCGGTCCGGGGCGGTGCCCCGGGGTGGACGCGGAGCATCTCCTGCCAATGGCGGGCATGGCGGTCGGCCCGCGCGGCCTGGCGGTCGGAGTGGAAGCACACGCGCGCCGTGTACCGGGCCGCCCGCAGGAGCGGACGGCTGCCCGACAACCCCGGGCCGCCGCCCACCGGATTCACCCTGCTGCCCTGGCTGCTGATGGGGATGGGCGCCTTCTCCAACCTGTTCCAGGGGGAGACGCCGAACCCCTGGGTCGGCGCCCTCGGACTGCTGGCCTTCAACTCCTGCTACGTCTACGTGGTCTTCCGCGCCTTCCACACGAAGACGCGCGAGGCGCTCTCCACCCGGCTGGCGCTGGTCGTGATGGGCCTGGTCACCTGCGGTCTGGCCCTCGCCTACGGCGGCACCTGGCTGTCGTTCTTCCCGCTGCTCGGGCTGGCGACGGGAGCGGTGGTGCGGGGTCCGTGGCTCGGGCGCTACGGGCTCGGGCTGACGGCCCTCGCGGGAGTCGTCGCCGGGCTGCGCGGCGGCTGGGACGCCATCGGCGTCGTCTACGGCACGTTCCTGTCGACGATGGTGACGGCCGCGATCCTCTCCCTGTCCGAGGCGGTGCGGCAGTTGCGGGCGGCCCGCGAGGAGCTGGCCCGGCGCGCGGTCGAGGAGGAGCGGCTGCGGTTCTCCCGCGACCTGCACGATCTGCTCGGGCACACGCTGTCGGTGATCGTCGTCAAGTCGGAGGCCGCGCGCCGGCTGGCGGCGCGGGACATGGACGCGGCGCTGGCCCAGGTCACCGACATCGAGGCGGTCGGCAGACAGGCGCTGACCGAGATCCGGGAGGCGGTGACCGGGTATCGCGAGGGAAGTCTCGCCACCGAGCTGGACCGGGCGTCCTCCGCGCTGACCGCGGCCGGCATCGAGCCCGTCGTACGCCGCACGGGGCCGCCGCTGGCACCGGCGAGTGAGGCACTGCTGGGCTGGGTGGTGCGCGAGGCGGTCACCAACGCCGTGCGGCACAGCGGGGCGCGGCGGTGCGAGATCGGCGTCGACGGGTCCTCCTCGGCCGAGCGGATCCGACTGACGGTCACCGACGACGGGAACGGCGGCGAGGGGACGGAGACGTCCTCGACGAGCGGCACCGGTCTGAAGGGGCTGACCGAGCGCCTCGCGCGGGCGGGCGGCTCGCTGCGGGCCGGCCCCTCGCCGCGCGGCGGCTTCACGGTCACCGCCGAACTCCCCCGGGAGACGGAGGACTCGACGGCCCCGGCCGCCGCCACCGCGTCCGGAGGGAGGTGACCGTGCCCCGGCGGGGCGGGCGCTTCCCTATCCTTGAGCCGTGACCGAGACGCCCCGCACCGAGCCCGTCCGTGTGCTGCTCGCCGAGGACCAGGGGATGATGCGCGGCGCGCTCGCCCTGCTGCTCGGCATGGAGGACGACCTCGAGGTGGTCGCCCAGGTCTCGGCGGGGGACGCGATCGTGGAGGCCGCGCTGGCCCACCGGCCCGACGTGGCGCTGCTCGACATCGAACTGCCGGGCATGAGCGGTCTGGACGCGGCGGCGGAGCTGCGGGTGCGGGTCCCCGGGTGCCGGGTGCTGATCCTGACGACGTTCGGGCGGCCGGGCTATCTGCGCCGGGCGATGGAGGCGGGGGCGGCGGGTTTCCTGGTCAAGGACGGGCCGGTGGAGGAACTGGCCGCCGCGGTCCGCCGGGTGCTGGCGGGCGAGCAGGTCGTGGACCCGGCCCTGGCGATGGCGGCGCTGAGCGCGGGGCCCAATCCGCTGACACCGCGCGAGTGCGACGTACTGCGCAGCGCGGCGGACGGCGCGACGGTCGCCGACATCGCCGCCGAGCTGCATCTCTCGGAGTCGACGGTGCGCAACTACCTGTCCTCGGTCATTGGCAAGACGGGCACCCGCAACCGCACGGAAGCCCTCCGGGAGGCCCGCCACCAGGGCTGGCTCTGACCGGTCGCCTGCCGGCCCCGCCGCACCGGTCCCACCGGACCGGTCCCACCGGACCGGCCCCACCGGACCGGCCCCACCGGACCGGCCCCACCGGACCGGCCCCACCGGACAGCCGGTGAAGGGCGGCACAGCGGCCCCCGCCCTCACACGGGTGCCGGTGCCCTCACACGGGTGCCGGTGCCCTCACGCGCTCGCTCCCGCCCGCTTTCTCGGCAGCCACACCGCCATCACCGCCGCCCCGACGAGCAGCACCGCCGCGCTCACCCGGAAGGACAGCGCGTAGCCCTCGGTCAGGGCGGCGCCCGTGGTCCGGTCGCCCGTGCGGCTCGCCGCGATCGTCGACATGACCGCGAGGCCCAGGGAACCGCCCATCGTGCGGGAGGTGTTGACCAGCCCGGAGACCAGGCCGGCGTCCTGCGGAGCGGCGCCCGAGGTGGCCAGGGAGGCCAGCGGGGTGGCCGCCAGGCCCGCGCCCAGCATCATCAGGATCCCCGGCAGCAGGATGGCGGTGACGTACCCGCCGTCCGCCGTCATCGTCGACTGCCAGCCGAAGCCGGCCGCCGCCAGCAGCGCGCCGAGCACCGCCACGTTGCGCGCCCCCAGGGACGGCATCAGCCAGGGCGCCCCCTTCGATCCCAGCAGGACCGCGAGCGAGCTGGGTATGAGAGCGGCCCCGGCCTCCAGCGGGGTGTAGCCGAGCACGTTCTGCGCGTAGAGGGTCATGAAGAACCACATGCAGAACATGGCCGAGCCGCACACGAACATCGCCGCGTTCGCCGAGGCCACCGAGCGCACCCGGAGCAGCGTGAGCGGCATCAGCGGCGCCGTCGTCCGTGCCTCGACCGCCACGAACAGCGCGAGCAGCGCGAGGCCGGCGCCGAGGGCGGTCAGCGCCCCGGGTGCCGTCCAGCCGTCGGCCTCGGTGCGCACGATGCCGTAGGCCAGGGTCGCGAGGCCGGCCGTGGCCAGGAGGGCGCCCGCCACGTCCAGCCGGCGGCCGGCCCCGGCGCGGCTCTCCCGCAGTCCGCGGGCCGCGCAGGCCAGGACGACCGCGCCGACGGGCACGTTGATCAGCAGCACCCAGCGCCAGGACAGCAGGTCCACGAGCACGCCGCCGACGAGCCCGCCGGCCGCGCCGCCGCCCGCCCCGACCGCGGACCAGGTGGCGATCGCCCGCGCCCGGGCGGCGCCCTCCGGGACCGCCGAGGTGACCAGGGTGAGCGTCGAGGGCGCGAGGACCGCCGCGCCCAGGCCCTGCACCGCCCGGGCCAGCAGGAGTTGCCAGCCCTCCTGGGCGAGGCCCCCGGCGAGCGAGGCCAGCGTGAACAGGCCGAGCCCGAGCACGAACATCCGCTTGCGCCCGTAGAGGTCCCCGGCCCGCCCGCCGAGCAGCATGAACCCGGCGAAGGCGATGGCGTAGGCGTTGACCACCCACTGCAGTCCCGGGGCGCTCAGCCCGAGGTCGGCGCGCATGGACGGCAGCGCCACGTTGACCACGGACACGTCCAGGACGACGAGGAACTGCCCGGCGCAGGCGAGCGCGACCACCACCCAGGCGGGCGGGGCGGTCGTGGAGGGGGCACGGGTCTCTGACGCTGCTCGGAGCATGCGGCCATGCTCGCAGCGCGCACTGACAGTCGCATCGGCATTTCGACCGGCGGACAGCCCACTGCTCCACCACCCCACCGGCCCACCTGCCCACCGGCCCACCGCTCCACCTGCCGCACCACCCCACCACCCCACCACCTCTGACGGACGCCGCGATCCTGACGCACCATCAGATCGTCATGGGAACGCAAAGTCGGTCAAGATTTCGTTAGTGGCCCGAAGCATCGGAATAGTTGCCCATGCATACAAGGTTCATTCTGCACGCAAGCACTCTTCCTGATCTTCTCCTGATCTTCCTGGCCTGGAGGCCCCCTTCCATGACGCACTCGTCGACCGACCGGCCCGACCGGCCTTCCGGGGCAGCGACCGGAGGCGCGGTGGTGCCGGTGCTCGCCTTCGCGGGCATCGTCGTCGCGGTGATGCAGACGCTGCTGGTCCCCGTCATCAAGGACCTGCCCGTCCTGCTGGACACCTCCCCCGGCAACGCGACCTGGGTCCTGACCTCCACCCTCCTGTCCGGTGCCGTGGCCACGCCGATCATGGGCCGGCTCGGCGACCTCTACGGCAAGCGCAGGATGCTGCTGTTCAGCCTCGCCGTGATGGTCCTCGGCGCGCTGGTCAGCGGTTTCACCAGCGCCCTCGTGCCGATGATCGTCGGCCGCACCCTCCAGGGCTTCGCGATGGGCGCGATACCGCTGGGCATCGGACTGATGCGCGACATGCTGCCCCGTGAGCGGCTCGGCTCGGCGATGGCCCTGATGAGCTCCTCGATCGGCGTCGGCGGCGGACTCGCGCTGCCCGCCGCCGCGCTCGTCGCCCAGCACGCCGACTGGCACGCCCTGTACTTCGGCTCCGCCGCGCTCGGCGTCCTCTGCATCGTGCTCACCCTCGTCGCCGTGCCGGAGTCCCCGATGCGCGCCAAGGGCACCTTCGACGTGGCGGGCGCGCTCGGCCTGTCCGTGGGCCTCGTGCTGCTCCTGCTGCCGATCACCAAGGGCAGCGACTGGGGCTGGACCGCGGGCCGCACCCTCGGCCTGTTCGCCGCCGCGCTCCTCGTCCTGCTGCTGTGGGGCCTGATGGAGCTGCGGCTGAAGGCGCCGCTGGTCGACCTGCGCACCACGGCCCGCCGCGAGGTGCTGCTCACCAACCTCGTCTCGGTCATGGTCGGTGTGGCCTTCTACGCCGTCTCCCTGGTCCTGCCGCAGTTGCTCCAGCTCCCGAAGTCGACCGGGTACGGCCTCGGGCAGTCCATGGTCGTCGCCGGTCTGTGCGTGGCGCCGCTGGGCCTGACCATGATGCTCACCGCCCCCGTCTACGCCCGGCTGTCCGCCCGCTTCGGCCCGAAGGTCACCCTGATCCTCGGCATGCTGGTCATCGCGGTCGGCTACGGCGCCGGTCTCGGCCTGATGAGCGCGCCCTGGCAGACGGTTCTCACCTCCGTCGTCCTGGGCGCCGGCATCGGTCTGGCCTACTCCTCGCTGCCCGCGCTCATCGTGGGCGCGGTCCCGGCCTCCGAGACGGGTGCCGCCAACGGCCTCAACACGCTGGCGCGCTCCATCGGCACCTCGACCTCCAGCGCGGTCATCGGCATGGTGCTGGCCAACAGCGCCACCCACACCGACGGCGTCGCGCTGCCGACGATGCACGGTTTCCGGGTCTCGTTCCTGATCGCGACCGGCGCGGTCCTGCTCGGCATGGTGCTGGCCCTGTTCCTGCCCGGCCGCCGGCCGGCCACCGCGCCGGTGCTGCTCGCGGACAGCGAGGAGGACGCGGCCCTCAGGCGGGCGCGGGAGCTGCTCGGCGGCGGTTTCCGCGGCCGGGTCCTGGACGCCGCCGGCCTCCCGGTCCCGCGGGCCCGGGTCACCCTGATCGACCGCCACGGCCGCCGGGCGGGCGCGACCCTCACCGGGGCCGACGGCAGCTACGCGCTCGCGGTGCCGGCCGAGGGCCCCTACGTGCTGGCCGCCGGGGCCGCCGGGCACGGCCCGCACGCCTCCCGTGCCACGCACGCGGGCGACGACCGCGCGGTCGACCTCGACCTGGCGCTGCCGCTGCCCGGGGAGGACCGGTCCCTGCCGGGCGAGACCGTCACCGCCTGAGCGACGCCCCCGCACCGCGCCCGCACCCGCGGCACCCCGCACCCCCCGTCGGTCCCCGGCGGGGGGTGCGGCAGCATGGGGCACCCGTGCACCGTCCGAGGGAGGCCCCCATGCCGCCGGCACCGTCGTCCGAGATCCTTGCCGCCTTCGAGGCGGCGAAGGGATTCATGCCCGCCGACGAGGGCCTCGCGCTGTACGCGGCGGCCGTCGAGGCCGGGCGGCTCGGGCTGCCGCTGCTGGAGGTCGGCACCTACTGCGGCCGCTCGACGATCCTCCTCGCCGAGGCCGCCCGTGCCGCCGGGGTCACCGCGCTCACCGTGGACCACCACCGGGGCAGCGAGGAGCAGCAGCCCGGCTGGGAGTACCACGACCCGGAGACGGTCGACCCGGAGGTCGGCCTGATGGACACCCTGCCGACGTTCCGCCGCACCCTGCACCGGGCGGGTCTTGAGGACCACGTCGTCGCCCTCGTCGGCCGCTCCCCGCGGATCGCCGCGCTGTGGAACACCCCGCTCGGCCTGGTCTTCGTCGACGGCGGCCACACCGACGAGCACGCGGGCGCCGACTACGAGGGCTGGGCGCCGCACGTCGCCGAGGGCGGCCTCCTCGTCCTGCACGACGTGTTCCCGGTGGTGGAGGACGAGTTCACCGGGCAGGCCCCGTACCGGGTCTACCTCCGGGCGCTGGACTCGGGGGAGTTCACGGAGGTCTCGGCGACGGGCTCGCTGCGCGTCCTGCGGCGGACCGCCCGGGCGGAAGGGGCGGAGCAGGCCGGGCCGGCCGCGGCCGCGCACCCCGGTTCCCACGACGCCGCCGCCGCGCGCCGATAGGCTCGCCGTCGTGTCGTACCTCGGTCCAGAGTTCGAGCCCGTTCCGCAACGCCGCTCCCGGCGCGGCCCGTTCACCGTGGCGCTCGCCGCGCTGGTGCCGGCCGTGCTGGCGGGCTGGCTGGTCTACGAGGTGGTGGGCGACTCCGGCGGCTCCGGGCCCTCCGCGCAGGCGGCCGGCGCCTCGGGGCACTCCGCCGCCCCGTCCTCACCCCGGGCGAAGGGCGGTGCGGAGGGCGCGGGTTCCCCCTCCGCGAGCGGCCGCACGGACGGCAAGGACCCGGATTCCCTCAGGGGCAAGGTCGTCGTCATCGACCCCGGCCACAACCAGGGCAACTTCAAGCACCCCACCGAGATCAACCGCAGGGTGGACATCGGCACCAACAGCAAGGAGTGCGACACCACCGGCACCGCCACGAACGCCGGTTATCCCGAGGCGCGCTTCACCCTCGACGTCTCCCGCCGGCTGCGGACGCTGCTGGAGGAGCGGGGCGCCACCGTGAAGCTGACCCACGACGGCGACCGGCCCTGGGGGCCGTGTGTGACCGAGCGTGCCGAGATCGGCAACAAGGCGCACGCGGACGCCGCGCTCTCCATCCACGCCGACGGTTCGGCCGTGGGCAACCGCGGCTTCCACGTCATCCTGCCGGACGCGGTGCACTCGGGGACCGCGGACACCCGTGCGATCACCGGTCCCTCGCGCGACCTGGGCGTCGACATCAAGGACGGCTTCGCCCGCGCCACCGGCACGGCTCCCTCGAACTACATAGGCGGCGGTACCGGACTGGACGTACGGAAGGATCTCGGGGGTCTCAATCTGTCAACGGTTCCGAAGGTGTTCATCGAATGCGGCAACATGCGCGATAGCAAGGACGCGGCGTTGCTGACCAGCGCGGCCTGGCGGCAGAAGGCGGCGGAGGGAATGTCTGAGGGAATCGTGAGTTTCCTGCGCGGGTAGCGGCGGTCGCACGGCACCGGGCGGACACACATGTCAGACGGACGATAGTGTCCTCCTACGATGAGGGGCCACCCCCCGCGCTTCACACCGCGGCCGAGAGGCCCTGGGCGACACGGTGACAGCGACGCCTCCCACGATGCCGGTGACGAGACGACTGACGAAGGACCTGAAGTGAATATCCGCTCCCTCACTAGAGGCGACGGCGTGGTGATCGGAGCAGCGGTGTTGCTGTTCATCGCGTCGTTCCTCAACAACTACTCGATCGACGACGCCCCGGACAGCCTCGACATCCCCAGCGCCTGGGGCAACGGGCCGCTCCTGCTGAGCGTCTTCCTCGCCGGCATCATCGGCGCCGCGCTCATCGTCGTCGCCCGGGGGCTGCCGCAGATGCCGAAGGTGCTCGGCCTGGACCTCGGGCAGTTCGGCGTCGGGCTGACGGTGTTCGCCGCGTGGAGCGCGATCGGCAACATCTTCGACCCGGTGGGCGGTCTGGACAACTTCGAGGGGTCCAGGAGCAGCTTCGACGCCGGTGTCGGTCTGATCCTCGGTCTCATCGCCACCCTGGTGATGGCCGCCGCCGCGGTCGCCACCCCGCTGGTTCCGGCGCTGAAGGCCTCCCTGGTCGGCGCCCCGCGTCCGGCCGCCCCGCAGCCCTACGGCGCCCAGCCGCCGGCCGGTTACGGCTACCCGGGCGCCCAGCAGCCCTCCTTCGGCGGGCAGCCGCAGCCGGGGCAGCCGTACGGGCAGCAGCCCCCGGCGCCCCAGCCGGCGCAGGCCTCCCAGCCGCAGGCGCCGCAGCAGGGCGGGGACTTCTCCCCGTTCTGGTTCGCGGTTCCGGTGACGCGCCCGCTGTTCGCGGAGGACAACTCCGGCGGTCAGATCGCCGAACTCGCGCCGGGCACCTGGTACCTGGCGGTCGAGCAGCGCGGTGCCGCGCTGGTGGCGCAGACGCAGGACGGCCGGCGCGGTGTCCTGCAGGACACCAGCGGCATCCAGCGCGGCTGAGGCGGGCTCCCCCGCCCCACCACACGCACCACCCCCGCACCACCGCACGGCCCCTCGCCCTCCGGGCGGGGGGCCGTCGCCGTTCGCCCGCAACTGCCGGGCGCGCGTCAACGGCGAGCTTTCCGCAGGACGTTCAGCGCCCTGTCGAAGGCCGAGTCACTCCTCTCGGCGAACTCCTCCTCGGTGAAGACCGGCTCCTCGAGGTGCGGCGGGATGCCCGTGCCGTCGAAGGTCCTGCCCGACCGGGTCAGGAACTCCTCGTTCGGGAGCCAGGCCGACATGCCGTTGGGGAGCTCGCGCGACATGACGTCCGAGAAGACGCCCTGTGTGGGCTTCCCGATGCGCACCGTCCTGCCGGGCCGGTTCATGAGGGCCTGGGTGAAGGTCTCCCCGGCGCTGAAGGTCGAGCCGCCGGTCAGCACGGCGACCGGCCCGGTGTACCGGGGTCCCCGGGCGGGAGTGACGTACACGGGCCAGGGTCGGGTGTGCCGGGTGGGGTCGGCGGGATCGTTGCGGGCCCGCTTGGAGTAGGCGAGGTAGGAGGTGTCGGTGAGGCGCTCGGCGAGGTGGATCCCCAGGGCGTCGGAGCCGCCGCCGTTGATCCGCAGGTCGATGATCAGGCCCTTCGTGCGCGGGGTGCGCTCCCGGCCGAGGACCGTGTCCAGGGCCCTGTCGAGTTCGGCCGGCTGGGCGGCGTAGGGGGCGGGCTCGTCCGTGTACCCGCCGAAGCCGGAGATCCGCAGGTAGCCCTGCCCGCCGGGGAGGTCCGCGTAGGTGATCCGCCCGTGGGCGAAGTCCTGGACGCTCCGGGCGTGCGCGAGGTCGCGCGCCACGACGAACTTCTTGGCCTCGGCGTCCAGTTCCTCGGTGGGTACTACGGTGCCGGGGCGGACCCGCGCGAAGACGCGATCGCCGTCCTGGACGGCGACGTGGGCGTCGTGGAGCGGTTCGACCATCCCGCCGAGGACGGCGTAGAGCTCGTCCCTCGTCGTCCCGGCGTGAATCCGGGGGCGGTACCGCTCGCGTACGGCGTGCCAGTCGATGCCCTTGGCGGAGAAGAAGGGGTAGTTCTCCTCGAAGGACTGCCAGAAGACGTCGAAGGCGGCGAGCGAACCCGGGGGAGCCGGCCTCGTGCATGCCTCGGGCAGTGCCGGGATCCGGCGCAGTCCCCGGTCGCCGACGGAGCCGTCCGCCCGCAGGGACGCGTGGTCGCGGTTCCCCCGGATGCGCACGGTGAGGACAGTGCCGTCGGGCATGGTGTAGGTGCCGGGGCCGGTCCGCTGTGCGGAATCGCCCTCGAGACAGCTGACGGTGGTGGTCTGGTACTCCCGCAGGGTTCCGTCGCGGAGGGAGAGGACTGTGCCGTAGCCGTCCATACGCCAAATTCCGTCGGTGGTCGGCTGGTGGGCGGAGACGGCCGGCGCGGTCTGGCCGACGAGGGCCAGGGCGGCGGCGGTGGCCATGACGAAGCGCACGCATCCTGCCTTCTGTGTGGGCGACTTGCTCGGGACAGCTCCACGGTCACCGACATGGCGTTGCCCCGGCCATCCGGCTGCCCGGTTGATCCGGGGTGGGGCCGGCCCCCGCTGCCGGCGGCGCCCGGAGCCGATCACGTTCGGGGCACCGGCCGTCGCAGGCCGAGGCCGAGGCGTACGACCGGAACCCGTCCGCTTCACCTATGCGGCGGGGTGGGTGGACAGGAGCCGGGCGAGCCAGTCGGTGCGGGTCCGGCGGGCCGTGGCCGAGAGGTGTGCCTGCGGGTACAGGGCGTCGAATCCGTGGAAGCCGCCTGCCCAGACGTGGAGTTCGGCCTGGCCGCCGGCCGCCCAGATGCGGCTGGCGTAGTCGGTGTCCTCGTCGCGGAAGACTTCGGCGGAGCCGGTGTCGATGTAGGTGGTCGGCAGGCTCGCGAGGTCGTCGGCCAGGGCGGGTGAGACGTACGCGGACACCTCGTCGTCGGTGAGGTCGCCGAGGAGGCAGCGCCATCCGAATTCGTTCATCTCGCGGGTCCAGACGCCGGGCCCGTTCGCGTACTGGAGGCTGGAGGTGGTGGTGTTGCGGTGGTCGAGCATGGGGCCTATCAGGACTTGGGCGGCGATCTCCGGGGTGCCGTGGTCGCGGGCCAGCAGCGTGACGCCGGCGGCGAGGCCGCCGCCCGCGCTGGCGCCCGCCACGATGATCCGGGAGGGGTCGATGCCCAGTTCGGCGGCGTGCTCGGCGATCCAGAGCAGTCCTTGGTAGCAGTCGTCGACCGGGATGGTGCCGGTGGACTCGGGCGCGAGCCGGTAGTCGACGGAGACCACGACGGCGCCGAACTCGTCGAGCCACTCCAGCGGGATGTCGATCTGTGAGAAGCGGTCGCCCATGACCATCCCGCCGCCGTGCATCCAGTAGACGCAGGGTGCGGCAGCGGTGCGGTCGCTGTTCGCGGGGCTGAGGACGGACAAGGGGATGGGGGTGCCGTCCGGGCTCGCGGCGGTGACCTCGCGCCGGTCGACGGCCCGGCCTTCGAGGAGGGGTTCGACGGGCATCGAGGAGAAGGGGCGTACCCGCGCCAGCACTTCCGGGGTGAGCTGGGACATCAGCGGCATGTCGGCCAGCAGTTCACGCAGTTCGGGGTCGAGGGAGGGCCGTTCTGTGGTCATGGTCGTTGCCTCTCGTGGGTGGTGGTGACGGGGCGGGCGGACGAGACGGGGGCCGCCTCGGTGGGCACCGGGGCGGCGGAGGCCCGGGGGCGGGGTGTTGGGCGCGGGTCAGAGGGCGGACTTGCCGCGGACCGGAACGAAGTCCGTGTACTCGGACTCCTTGGCGAGCAGCGGGTCGATCCGCGCCACGATGGCCTGGGCGGCCCTGCCGGCGAAGACGCGGTGGTGGTCCTCCTCGCTGGTCCAGCCTTCGATGACGTGGACGACGTCGGGGTCGGACGCGGAACGGGAGACGAGGTACAGGAGGCAGTACTCGCTCGCGCCGGGGCTGCCCTCGTCCAGTCCGGTCAGCAGCAGGTCGACGAGCCGGTCCCCCATACCGGGCCTGGCGGTCAGGGTGGCTGCGAAGCCGTGGGCGGCAATCATGGATTTCTCCTCTTCCTCTTCGGTATTGGAGTGCGGTGGTTCCATTGAAGCGCGCTGACCCGCGGAAACGTTAGACCGATACTCGCTCGCACTTGCACAATCCTCGCGACTTCGGGAACCCGTGCGCGCAGTGGTGCTGCAATGGACGCATGTACCTCGAAGAACTCCGCACCCTGTTGGCCCGCCATGCGCGGCCCGACTGGACCACCGCCGTCGACGGCGTCCTCATCTCGAAGGTCGACCGCCCCGATCGGCCGGAGCCTTCGATGTCCGGCACGCTCCTGGCGGTCATCGCGCAGGGCGCCAAACGGCTCGCCCTGGGTGAGCGGGTGTTCGAGTACGGGCCCGGGCAGTACTTGGTCGCATCCGTCGATCTGCCTGTCACCGGGCAGTTCACCCAGGCCGGCCCCGGGGAGCCGGCGCTGGGGTTCGGTCTCGTCCTGGAACCGTCCGCCGTCGCCGAGTTGCTGCTCGAGGCCGGGCCCCGGCAAGCCCCCCGGAGCGGCGGGGGCGCACCGTCGGGGATCGCCGTCGCTGACGCTCCGGCCGCGCTGCTGGACGCGGTGGTCCGGCTGCTGCGCCTTCTCGACGAGCCCCGCGACCGGGCCGTACTGGCCCCACTGGTCAAGCGCGAGATCCTGTGGCGTCTGATCACCGGCGAGCAGGGTGCGACGGTGCGCCAGCTCGGCCTGGCCGACAGCAGCCTCAGCCACATCTCACGCGCCGTGCGCTGGATCCGCGAGCACTACGCGCAGCCCTTCCGGGTGGAGGACGTGGCGCGGCAGTCCGGCATGGGCGTCTCCGCCTTCTACCGCAACTTTCAGGCGGTGACCGCCATGAGCCCCATCCAGTTCCAGAAGCAGATCCGGCTCCAGGAGGCCCGACTGCTGCTCGCCACCCACCCCGGAGACGTCACCGGAGTCGGCCACCGCGTCGGCTACGACAACCCCTCGCAGTTCAGCCGGGAGTACCGCCGCCGGTTCGGCGTGCCCCCCAGCCAGGACGCCGCGCGCCTGCGCCGGGGCGTGCGTGCGCCGGGGGCTCTCCTGCCCTGAGCCGGGCGGCCTTCAGCTCCCGGTCCGCTTCTTCGCAACTGCCGGGAGCGCGCGGACGGTTGGGGGGGTGGCCGGGTTTCATACGGCGGGCGGCGGCAATCCGCAAGGTATGTCCCCTCGATATCACCGCAGTGCGAACGGGGCCGGGACGGTCGTCGCGGTCGTCGCCGATGTCATGGCCCTGATACTGGGTCTCTGGATCCTGATGTACCTGTTGGACGCGAATCCGGGCAACGCCCTGGTGCAGTTCGTCCATGACGTGGCCCGCTGGCTGGCCGGCTGGTCGCGTGACCTGTTCACCTTCGACGAGGCGTGGGCGCGGGTCGTGGCCGGATACGGCCTGGCCGCGGTCGTCTACCTGTTCATCGGGCACGCCATCGCCCGCCGCATGCAGCGGCACTGAACCCACCGGGCCCGGACGGCCGTCCGGGCCCGGTGCTCACACCGCGCAGCAGTCGGGGTCGAGCCCCGTCGGCAGGTGCGTGCCGGAGAACACCGTGCACGTCGCCTCGTGGCCGCCCAGCGCGGCGACCGCGAGGAGCAGCGAGCCGGCGGTCCAGGTCGTCAGTTCGCGGGGCCAGATCGTGGCGTCCTCGAACACGTACCCCGTCCAGTACAGGCCGGACTCGGCGTCCCGCAGGTGCTGGATGGACTTCAGGACGTCCAGGGCGCGGTCGGACTCGCCCATCGCCCACAGGGTGAGGGCGAGTTCGGCGGACTCCCCGCCCGTGACCCACGGGTTGGGGACGACGCAGCGCACGCCGAGGCCGGGCACGACGAAGCGGTCCCAGTCCTCCTCGATGCGGTCGGCGGCCTCCGTGCCGGTCAGCGCGCCGCCCAGCACCGGGTAGTACCAGTCCATCGAGTAGCGGGACTTGTCCAGGAACCGCTCCGGGTGCCGGCGGATCGCGTGGCGCAGCGCGCCCACCGCGAGCTCCCAGTCCGGCTGCGGCTCCTCGCGCTGTTCGGCGAGGGCCAGCGCGCAGCGCAGCGCCTGGTGGATGGAGGAGGAGCCGGTGAGCAGCGCGTCGGTGGTGCGGCCGCCGCTGTCCTCGCCCTTCCAGCCGATCTGGCCGCCGGGCTGCTGCAGCGCGAGCACGTACTCGACCGCCGCGAACACCATCGGCCACATGCGGTCCAGGAACGTGTCGTCGCCCGTGGAGAGGTAGTGGTGCCACACGCCGACTGCCGGATAGGCGACGAAGTTGGTCTCCCGGCCGCGGTCGGTGACCCGTGTGCAGTCGCCGTCGGCGTAGGCGGCGTACCAGGAGCCGTCGGGGTTCTGGTGGCGGGCGAGCCACTCGTAGGCGCGCGCGGCGGCCTCGTGCTCGCCCGCGGCGTCCAGCGCCATCGCGGCCTCGGTGTGGTCCCAGGGGTCGAGGTGGTGCCCGCGGAACCAGGGGATCGCGCCGTCCTCGCGCTGGACGGCGAGGATGCCGGCGACGGTCCCGGCGGCCTGCTCGGCGGTGAGGACCCCGGGCAGGACGAGGTGTTCTGTCCGGGGGGTGGTCACGAAGCGCCCGCCGGTTCGTTCGTGTCGAAGCCGGAGCCGGAGCCGGAGCCGGAGCCGGTGGCGGCCTCGGCCGGGAGGTGCGGCTTGGTCGCGTAGGCCACGAAGCTCTTGCCGATGAGCGGGTTGAGCGCGTTCTCGGCGAGCCGGGTGGCGAGCGGCTTCTTCATGATGTCCCACACCAGGAGCTTGTGGTACGCCCGCACCGGCAGCGCCTTGTCGTTGTCGACGCCGAAGGCGCACTTGAGCCACCAGTACGGCGAGTGCAGGGCGTGGGCGTGGTGGCTGCCGTAGGGGCGCAGTCCGGCCTCCCGCATCCTGGCGAGGAGTTCCCCGGCGCGGTAGATGCGGATGTGGCCGCCCTCGACCTCGTGGTAGGCGTCGGACAGCGCCCAGCACACCTTCTCCGGGCCGTAGCGCGGGACGGTGACGGCGATACGGCCGCCGGGCTTGAGCACCCGGACCATCTCGGCGAGGACGCCCTTGTCGTCGGGGATGTGTTCCATCACCTCGGAGATGATGACGACGTCGAAGGACTCGTCGGGGAAGGGCAGCGCCAGCGCGTCGCCCTCCATGGCCGTCGCGGTGGCGCCGGCCGGGGCCTCGCCCTCCTGTTCCATCGCCGCGAACCACTTGGCGACCTCGCGGATCTCCTCGCCGTTGCGGTCCAGCGCGACGACCCGGGCCCCGCGCCGGTAGCACTCGAACGCGTGCCGGCCGGCGCCGCAGCCGAGGTCCAGTACGCGGTCGCCCGGGGCGAGCGGGAACCGGGAGAAGTCGACGGTCAGCACGTGGCCCTGCTTTCGCGGTCGGGGTCGTCGTCGGATGCGGGAACGGTCGCGGGCACCGAGAGCGCCGCGGGCGCCGGGCGGACGGCGACCGGGCGGGCCGCGGGCCGGGCGCCGTGCGCGGCGCGGGCCATCGCCTCGCGGTAGTGGGCCACCGTGCCCTCGGCCGCGCGGGCCCAGGTGAAGTGCCGCAGCACGCGGTCGCGGCCGGCCGCGCCGAGCCTGGCCCGCAGGCTCGCGTCACCGAGGAGGCGGGCCAGCGCGGTGGCGAGGGCGCCGGCGTCGCCGGGCGGTACGGCCAGGCAGGTCTCGCCGTCGGGTCCGGCGACCTCGGGGATCGCCCCTCCGGTGGTGGCCACCAGTGGGGTGCCCGCGGCCATGGCCTCCGCGGCGGGCAGCGAGAACCCCTCGTAGAGCGAGGGCACGCAGGCCACCTCGGCCGAGCGCACCAGGTCGACGAGTTCGGCGTCGGAGATGCCCTTGACGAACTCGACGGCACCCTCGACGCCGTACCGTTCCATCGCCTGCGCCACCGGTCCTTCGGCGGGCCGCTTGCCGACGACGACGAGGTGGGCGCCGGGGTGTTCGGTGCGGACCTTCGCCAGCGCCTCGACGAGGAAGACCAGTCCCTTGAGCGGCACGTCCGCGCTGGAGGTGGTGACGATCCGGCCGGGCACCTCGGCGACGGAGGCGTCGGGGGCGAACAGGTCGGTGTCGGCGCCGATGTGCACGACGTGCACCCGCTCCCGCCGCACGCCGAGGTGGTCGACGATCTCCTGCTGGGAGGAGCCGGAGACGGTCAGTACGGACGGCAGCCGGCGCGCGACCCTCTTCTGCATGCGGGTGAAGCCGTACCAGCGCCGCACCGAGGCCCGGCGCTGCCATCCCTCGGCGGCGTCCAGCTCCAACTGCCGGTCGACGGTGATGGGGTGGTGGATGGTGGTGACCAGCGGGGCGCCGACATCGCCCAGGAGGCCGTAGCCGAGCGTCTGGTTGTCGTGCACGACGTCGAAGTCGCCCCGGCGGGCGCGCAGATGGCGGCGGGCGCGCAGGGAGAAGGTGAGCGGTTCGGGGAAGCCCCCGGTCCACATCGTGCCGACCTCGAGCGCGTCGATCCAGTCCCGGTACTCCCCGCGCTTCGGGGTGCGGAAGGGGTCGGGCTGGCGGTAGAGGTCGAGGCTCGGCAGTTCGGTGAGCGTCGGCCCCCCGCCGCCCTCGACGGGGTCGAGCACGGGGTAGGGCTGGGCGCCGATGACCTCCACGCGGTGGCCCAGGCGGGCGAGTTCGCGCGAGAGGTGGCGGACGTAGACGCCCTGGCCCCCGCAGAACGGGTTGCCCTTGTAGGTGAGGAGCGCGATCCTGAGCGGTCGCCCGGCGTCGGCGGCGGAACCCGGACGGGAACCCGCCTGACTGGCCTCAGCGGTCACTCCGGGCCCCTTCCTGCCTGCTGATCCCGCGACCCTATGCCGGGACGACAATCCGGAACAAGTGCGGGCTTGATCGTTCAACAGCCTCCGAATCTACCGGCAGGTAGCCCCGCTGTGAGCGGTGGAGCAGGTGATTCGCGCCACGGCGGACCGGTGCCGCCGGGCCCCCGCCGAGGGCTCGTCACGGCCCCGTTCGAACGGGCCGGTACAGTGGCCGGGTCGTCATCACGCCCGTACGGGGGAAAGCCGGTGCGAATCCGGCGCTGACCCGCAGCCGTGTACCGGTCCTCCTGGGCCGGTGAGCCGGATTGCCCCGCACCCGCCGTGACCGGCTCAGGTGCGTCGGCCGCTCGCCGTCGCGCGACACCGTCGAGGTCTACGGAGTCGAGCCGCCCGGGAGGCCCCGTCCGCCCCGTGCTGCCCGTCTCCCCACAGGGAGAGGCACCCGCCGATCATGATTGTCCGCCGCTGTGCCGCGGTGCTCGCCGCCGCCGTGATCGGTGCCGGCGCCGCGCCCGCCGTCGCCGCCTCCCCCTCCCCTTCCCCCTCGAAGGCCCTGCCCGCCGGGCTGTTCGGCACCACCGACCCCACCTACGACGGGGTCTGGCGGCAGTCCCTCGCCCTGCTCGCGCAGCACACGGTCGGCGTGGAACCCGCCGCGAAGGCGGTGGACTGGCTGACCGGGCAGCAGTGCGCGAACGGCGCCTTCGCCGCGTTCCGCGCCGAACCGGCGAAGTCCTGCGACGCCAGGACGCAGGTGGACACCAACAGCACCGCCGCCGCCGTGCAGGCGCTCGCCGCCCTCGGCGGGCACCGGGCCGAGGTCGGCAAGGCGGTGGACTGGCTGAAGGACAACCGGAACAAGGACGGCGGCTGGGGCTACTCCCCCGGCGGCGCGAGCGACGCCAACTCGACCTCCGTCGTGATCGGAGCGCTGACCGCGGCAGGCGAGAAGGACCTCGGCCCCTCCTACGACGCCCTGCTCACCTTCTCCCTGCCCTGCGACGGCGAGGGCGCCGGCGCCTTCGCCTTCCAGCCGGACAAGAAGGGGAAGCTCACGGCCAACGCGGACGCGACCGCCGCCGGTGTCCTCGGCGCGCTCGGCCAGGGCCTGGCCGCCGAGGCCGGCCGCAAGAAGTTCAACTCCTGCTCCGACGGCGGCGAACCCACCCCCTCGCGGGCCGCCGCCCACGGCGCCTCCTACCTCGCGGGCGCGATGGCGAAGGACGGCCACCTCGTCTCCGCCCTGCCCGGCTCCACCGACCAGCCGGACTACGGCAACACCGCCGACGCCGTCGTCGCGCTCGCCGCGCAGGGCGGCGCCGCACGGGCCGCGAAGCCGCTGGCCTGGCTGAAGGAGAACTCCGCCGCCTGGGCGAAGCAGAACGGCCCCGGCGCCTACGCCCAGCTCGTCTTCGCCGCCCACGCCACCGGCACCGACCCGCGCCACTTCGGCGGCCAGGACCTCGTCTCCCTCCTCAACGCCACCGGCCCCGCCCCGCAGAAGGCGAACACCGAGAACACCCAGAACACAGGGAAGGCCGACAAGGACGAGAAGAAGGACGAGGGCGGCTTCGGCCTCTACTGGTTCATCGGGGTCTGCCTCGTCGCGGGCATCGGCGCGGGCTTCCTGCTCAGCGGCCGCCGCAAGGCGGGGCAGCGGTCGTGAACCGCCGCCGTCGCGCCGCCGTCCTGCTGCTGTCGGCCTTCCTGCTGCTCACGGCCACCGGGCAGGCCCACGCCGCCGGTTACCGCTACTGGTCCTTCTGGGAGCGCGAGGGCGGCGACTGGACGTACGCCACCCAGGGCCCCTCCCTCGCCCGCCCTTCCGACGGCGACGTGCAGGGCTTCCGCTTCGCGGTGAGCGAGGACTCCGCCCACGCCGTCCGGCCGCGCGGCCGGGCCGACTTCGCGGACATCTGCGCGGACACGCCCGCGCGGAAGGGCACCAAGCGGGTCGCCCTCGTCCTCGACTTCGGCACGGCGGCCGACGCGCCCTCCGGCGAGCGGCCCCCGGACCGGCGCACGGCCTGCGCCCGGGTGGCACCGGACGCGACGGCCTCGGAGGCACTGGCCTCGGTGGCCAAGCCCCTGCGGTACGACAGCAACGCCCTGCTGTGCGCGATCTCCGGCTACCCGGAGAAGGGCTGCGGGGAGCAGATCGCGGCGGGGGGAGAGCGGTCCGCGAAGGGGGCCGGCACCTCCTCCGCCGCCCGTGACGAGGGGGACGGCGACGGGGGCGGCCCCTCGGTGGGGCTGCTGGCCGGCGGCGCACTGGTCCTCGTGCTGGCCGCGGCGGGGGTCTGGCAGGCCAGGCGCCGTGCCCGGTGAACCCGCCGCACGCGGGGCGGAGGGCGGCCTGCATCCCGGCGCGTGGTGGCTGTGGGCGCTCTGTCTGGGCACCGCCGCCACCCGCACCACCAACCCCCTCCTCCTCGGCCTCCTCCTGACGGTCACCGGGTACGTCGTCGCCAGCCACCGCACCTCCTCCCCCTGGTCCCGGTCCTACGCCGTCTTCCTGCGGCTCGGCCTGGCCGTGCTGGTGCTGCGGCTGGCGTTCGCCGTCGTCCTCGGCTCGCCCATCCCCGGCACCCACACCCTTCTCACGCTTCCCGAGGTGCCGCTGCCGCACTGGGCGCAGGGCATCCGGCTGGGCGGCCGGGTGACCGCCGAGGGCGTGCTGTTCGCGCTGTACGACGGGCTGAGGCTGGCCGCGCTCCTGGTGTGCGTCGGTGCCGCCAACGCCCTCGCCAACCCGGCCCGCCTGCTGAAGTCGCTGCCCGGCGCGCTGTACGAGGCCGGGGTCGCGGTCGTCGTGGCGCTCACCTTCGCGCCGCACCTCATCGCGGACGCCCGGCGGCTGCGTGCGGCCCGGCGGCTGCGCGGCCGTCCGGACCAGGGACTGCGCGGGCTGCTGCAGGTCGCGCTGCCGGTCCTGGAGGGCGCCCTGGAGCGTTCGGTGGCGCTGGCCGCCGCGATGGACGCGCGCGGCTACGGCCGCACCGCCGACGTGCCCGCCCCGGTGCGCCGGACGACCGCCGCGCTCACCCTCGGCGGTCTGCTCGGCGTGTGCGCGGGCACGTACGGGCTGCTCACCGCGGAGGGCGGCACCTACGGCCTGCCGGTGCTGCTCGCCGGGGCGGCCGCCGCGCTGGCCGGGTTGTGGCTGGGCGGCAGGCGCTCCCCGCGCACCCGCTACCGCCCCGACACCTGGGGTCCGCGCGCCCTGCTGGTCGCCGGTTCCGGTGCCGCCGTCGCCGTGGCCATGACGCTCGCCGCCTCCGCCGACCCGGCCGCGCTGCACCCCGGTGTGGTCCCGCTCGTCGCGCCCGCGCTCCCGCTGTGGCCGGCGGCGGCCGTCCTCCTCGGCCTGCTGCCGGCCTTCCTCGTACCCGCCGGGTCCGCGGGGCCCGCCGCGCACCCCCTGGACACCGCCAAGGAGCAGCCCTCGTGATCCGCTTCGAGAACGTCTCCGTGACGTACGACGGCGCCGCCGAACCCGCCGTCCGGGGAGTGGACCTCGAGGTCCCCGAGGGCGAACTCGTCCTGTTGGTGGGCCCGTCCGGCGTGGGCAAGTCGACCGTGCTCGGCGCGGTGAGCGGGCTCGTGCCGCACTTCACCGGCGGCACCCTGCGCGGCCGGGTCACGGTCGCCGGGCGCGACACCCGCACCCACAAGCCTCGTGAACTCGCCGACGTCGTCGGCACGGTGGGCCAGGATCCGCTCGCGCACTTCGTCACCGACACCGTCGAGGACGAACTCGCCTACGGCATGGAGTCGCTGGGACTCGCCCCCGAGGTGATGCGACGGCGCGTCGAGGAGACCCTCGACCTGCTCGGTCTCGCCGCGCTGCGGGACCGCCCGATCGCGACGCTGTCCGGCGGGCAGCGGCAGCGGGTCGCGATCGGCTCCGTCCTCACCCCGCACCCGAAGGTGCTGGTCCTGGACGAGCCGACCTCCGCGCTCGACCCGGCCGCCGCCGAGGAGGTTCTCGCCGTCCTCCAGCGGCTGGTGCACGACCTCGGCACGACGGTGCTGCTGGCCGAGCACCGTCTGGAGCGGGTGGTGCAGTACGCCGACCGGGTCGCGCTGCTGCCGTCCCCGGGGGCCGCGCCGGTGCTCGGCACCCCGGCGGAGGTGATGGCGCTGTCCCCGGTGTTCCCGCCGGTGGTGGACTTGGGCAGGCTGGCGGGCTGGTCCCCGCTGCCGCTCACCGTGCGCGACGCGCGGCGCCGGGCCGGAGAGTTGCGCGAGCGGCTCGCCGGGCGGGAACCCGCGCCCGGCGGGCCCCCGCACGCCCCCGTCGAGGCTCCCGCTCCCCGGCCGCGGGTGCCCGTGCGCCGCTTCCTGCGCCGGCGCGGTCCCGCCGTCGCGGAGGCGGGTGGGCCCGCCGCCGAGGTCCGTGGCCTCGGCGTCCGCCGGGACCGGGTGCGGGCGCTGCACGGCGTCGACCTGACCGTCGCGGCCGGCGAGACGATCGCCCTGATGGGCCGCAACGGTGCCGGGAAGTCCACCCTCCTCGGCACGCTCGTGGGGCTCGTCGAGCCGTCCGCGGGCGAGGTGCGGGTCGGCGGGGCGGTCCCGCGCCGCACCCCGCCCCGCGAGCTGGTCCGCCGGGTCGGCCTGGTGCCGCAGGAACCGCGCGACCTGCTGTACGCGGACACGGTCGCCGCCGAGTGCGCCGCCGCCGACCACGACGCCGCCGCCCCGGCCGGCACCTGCCGGGCCCTGGTCTCCGAGCTGCTGCCCGGGGTCACCGACGCCACCCACCCCCGCGACCTCTCCGAGGGGCAGCGGCTCGCGCTCGCGCTCGCCGTGGTGCTGACCGCCCGCCCGCCGCTGCTCCTGCTCGACGAGCCGACCCGGGGCCTGGACTACGCGGCCAAGGCCCGGCTGGTCGCCCTGCTGCGCTCGCTGGCTGCCGAGGGGCACGCGATCGTGCTGGCCACGCACGACGTGGAGCTCGCCGCCGAGCTGGCCCACCGGGTGGTGCTGCTCGCCGAGGGCGAGGTGATCGCCGACGGCGCCACGGCCGAGGTCGTGGTCTCCTCGCCGTCCTTCGCCCCCCAGGTCACCAAGATCCTCGCCCCGCGGCCGTGGCTCACGGTCGCCCAGGTCCGGGAGGCCCTGCGATGAGCGCGGACCCGCGTGCCGGGGGCCGCGCCCGCCGCCCCCGCGCCGTCCGGCTCGGCCCCCGCTCCGTCGCCGCGCTGGTGCTGGTCGGCGCGGTGGGCGTGGCCGCCTTCGGCTGGCCCTTCCTCGCGCCGCCCGAGTCGCAGATCAGCGCCCACGCGCAGGACGCCCCCTGGTTGTTCGCGGGGCTGCTGGTGCTGCTGGTCGCGGTGGTGTCGGCGACGATCTCGGAGTCGGGGCTCGGGCCGAAGGCGGTGGCGATGCTCGGCGTGCTGGCGGCCACCGGCGCCGCGCTGCGCCCGGTCGGCGCGGGCACCGCCGGGATCGAGCCCATGTTCTTCCTGCTGGTGCTGAGCGGCCGGGTTCTCGGCCCCGGCTTCGGCTTCGTCCTCGGCTCGGTCACGATGTTCGCCTCCGCGCTGCTCACCGGCGGGGTCGGCCCCTGGATGCCCTTCCAGATGCTGGCGATGGGCTGGTTCACGATGGGCGCGGGACTGCTGCCGGGGGCGGCGCGGGTTCCCGCGGCGCGCCTCCCTGGGGCCGCCGGGAGACTGCGCGAGCTGGGCGAACCGCTGCTGCTCGCGGTGTACGGCTTCCTCGCGGCCTTCGCCTACGGCACGATCATGAACTTGGCCGGCTGGCCCTTCATGGGCGGTCTCGCCTCGGGCATCGCCTTCAACCCGCACGCGGCGGTCCCGGCCAACCTGGCCCGGTTCCTCGCGTACTGCGTGGCCACCTCGCTCGGCTGGGACCTGGGCCGGGCCGTGGTCACCGCCCTCCTCACCCTCACCCTCGGCCCGGCGGTGCTGCGCGCGCTGCGCCGGGCCACCCGGCGGGCCGCCTTCGAGACGCCCGTCACGTTCGAGGGCCCCGGATCGGTGCCGGAGGGTGGTGCGGCGGACGCCCGGCGTCACGACGAGACGGTTGAGCGGTGAAGCACCCCACATGACCCACGTCACCTACGACCCTGCCTCGTAGCCATCAGGACGTGGCATGGGCACGACATTACAGGCGCTGACCTGCGGTTTGAGAGCCAGGTCACACGACGACCTCTCCACCGGAATGCGACCACCACTAGTAAAAGGGGTGTTTGCGGACGAGTCGCCCGGCCTGTTTCTCTGGAGCAGTCGTCAGGCACCGCCGGGCCCCACCGGCCCCGGCACCCGGCACACACCTGCGCTCCACATCCCACGTGGTGCACCCGTGCCGCCGACGGCCCCACGTCCCCGAAGAAAAGGTTCCTTGTGTCCGTCACCCTGCTCCGCCGCATCGCCTCCCCGAAGAAGGCCCTCACCGGTGTCGCCCTGGCCGCCGCCACCGCCGGCATGGCGATGACCGCCGCCCCGGCCCACGCCGCGACCGGCTCCAGCGCGCAGACGATCGCCCACCAGATGATCCCGGACGCCGCCCAGTACGCCGCGTTCAGCAACATCGTCTCGCACGAGAGCGGCTGGAACGTGACCGCGACCAACGCCTCCTCCGGCGCGTACGGCCTGGTCCAGGCGCTGCCCGGCTCGAAGATGGCGTCCGCCGGTCCCGACTGGAAGACCAACCCGGCCACCCAGATCAAGTGGGGTCTGGACTACATGAACTCCCGCTACGGCAGCCCGGTCGGCGCCTGGAACTTCTGGCAGACCCACCACTGGTACTGACAGGCGGTTCGACGCCCCCGCCGCACCGCGGCACCGGCGTCACCACAGTCCGAAGGCGGCGGCCCCATGATCCCCGGGGCCGCCGCCTTCGCCATGCCCGCGCGCCTCCCGCGTCCCCTCCCCCGCGTCCCCCACGTCCCCCGCTCCCGCCGCTCCCGTCCCCGCGCCCCGGCCGCAGTGCCCCGGTCGCGCGTACACGGTGATCCGGGCACCCCACACCTCGGTGCGCGCGCAGACCCTGAACCGCGCCCCGAGCACCTCGCGCTTGACCGCCTCCACCGGGTAGGGGTCGAGCGGTTCGCCGGGCGGGTCGCCGAGCGCGAGGACCCGGTCGACGGCGTCCAGTCGGCGGCGGACGGTGCCGGCGGGCAGTTCGGTGCCCTGGAGGGTGTGCGAGGCGCGCGGCCCCTGGTCGAGCGCCAGGTCGTCCAGCCGCCGGTGCACCGAGGGCGCCCAGAGCAGCCACTCCCGGCGCCTGCCCGGCAGGAACAGCACGGCGTCGCCGGGACGGGCGGTGCGCTCGACGGCCCGGGCGACCGCGACCACGTCGTCCTTGCGGCTCTCCGGCGCCCGTACGTGCAGCGACCAGGGCACCAGCACGGCCAGGACGACCGCCGCACCCCCCAGCCACCGCGCGGCCGCCCACCCGACGGGTCCCGTCCCCCGCCGGGCGCGGGCCAGCGCCCGGTCGAGGGCCGCCCCGGCGGGCAGCGCCAGCCCGGCCAGCCCGTGCAGCACGTACCGGTCGACGTAGTACGGCCGCACCAGGGAGACCAGGAGCAGGACACCCCCGGGCACGAGGAGCGGCGGCAGTGCCCACGCGCCGAGCACGGAAGGGGGGTACCCCGGCCCGCGTGTCCACCGGACGAGCAGGGCCCCCGCACCGCCCACCAGCCAGAACCCGAGCCACACCTCGGGTCCCGGCCGGCCGAGCCAGCCCAGTTGCTCCGCCGACTGCCCGAGGCTGAGCAGCACCAGCGGCGACACGGCGAGCACCACCGTGCCGGCGGTGAGCCCCCACCGCAGGGCCACCCACCGGGGGACGCGCAGCCACCGCAGGGTGACGGCGTGGGCGAGCAGGACCAGGACGGCGAACTCGTGCAGCCAGCAGGCCAGGGCCAGGACGGCGCCGTAGGCGCACCACCGACGGGCGGCGGCCGGCCGGTCCAGGGCGCGCAGCAGGAAGTGGCCGGACCAGATGACGGCGGCGCAGACCAGGGCGTAGGAGCGGCCCTCCTGCGCGTACTGCTGGACGGCGGGCAGGAGGGCGAACACCGCCCCGGCGAGCGTGCCCGCGCGCCCGCCGGCGAGCCGCGCCCCCGTCGCGCCGACGCCGGCGGCGGCCAGTGCCGCCCCGGCCACGGAGGGCAGCCGGAGGGCCGTGAGGCCGCCGTCCCAGAGCGCGAAGACGGCGTGCAGGAGCAGGTAGTACAGGCCGTGCACGGCGTCGATGCGGCCGAGCAGTTCCCCGAGTGCGCCGAGCGGGCGGTGGGCGACCTCGTAGGTGACCGCCTCGTCGCGCCACATGCTGTGCCGGCGGTCGAGCCCCCACAGTCCGAGCGCCGTCGCGAGCAGGGCCGGCGCGAGGAGCGGTACGAGGGCCGTGCCACGGCGGGGCGCGCGGGCGGGGGCCGGGGCGGGCGCCTGGACCGGCGGGCGCGCGAGGAGGAGGGCACGGGGCCGCGCGAGGTCGGGGTGCGTGGTGATGGTCTCCTCCTGGGCTGCCTCGGGGCGCACGGCCGCTGCTCAGGAGAACGGCAGGTGCGCCCCGCGGCTTGACCGCGCCCGGGCGGTGCGGCCCCGGTCACGGGGCCAGGAGGGGAACCAAAGCGCAGGTCGGAGGGGGTGCGGGCGGCCGGGCGCGGGCCCAGGCGCCCGCGCCGCCGCGTCAACCCCGTGCGGACTCGGGTTCCGGCGCCCGCGGGGGCGAGGGCCGCCCGGCGGCGACGGCGGCCGCCCGCGCGGTGCGGGCGCGCGGCCCCTGGAGCACGTAGGACAGGCCGAGTCCCGCCACGACGACGGCCGCCCCGCCCACCGCGTCCAGCACCCAGTGGTTGCCGGTCCCGATGATCGCGGAGACGGTGAACAGCGGGTGCAGCAGGCCGAGCGCCTTCATCCACCACCGGGGCGCGAGGACCGCGATGACGAGGCCGCACCACAGGGCCCAGCCGAAGTGCAGGGAGGGCATCGCCGCGTACTGGTTGGTGAGGTGGGTGAGCGTGCCGTAGTCCGGCTTGGCGAAGTCCTGTGCGCCGTGCACGGTGTCGATGATGCCGAGGCCCGGCATCAGCCGCGGCGGGGCCAGCGGGTAGAGCCAGAAGCCGACGAGGGCGAGCAGTGTGGCGAAGCCGAGGGAGGTGCGGGCCCAGCGGTAGTCGACCGGGCGGCGCCAGTAGAGGACCCCGAGGACGGCGAGCGGCACCACGAAGTGGAAGGACTCGTAGTAGTAGTCGAAGAAGTGCCGCAGCCAGTCCACCTTGACCACGGCGTGGTTGGCCCAGTGCTCGATGTCGAGGTGCAGGAACCGCTCGGCGGAGAGGATCTGCTCGCCGTGGTGCTCGGCGGTGGCCCGCCCGGCGGAGTTGGAGCCGCCGGTCGCGGCGAGCCGGACCTGGGAGTAGCCGGCGTAGGTGACGCGGATCAGGAGGAGTTCGAGCAGCAGGTTGGGCCGGGTGAGGACCCGGCCGGGGAGCCGCAGCAGCGGCACGTGCCGGAAGCGGGCCGGGACGGGGTCCGCGTACTCGGTGGGCACCGGGTGCGCGTAGTGGGGTGAGGAGCGCGGCAGGAAGGGGACGACGGTGGCGGCGGCGAGCGCGGCGAGCAGCACGAGGTTGTCGCGCAGCGGCAGGAGGGCCGCGATGCTGGGCAGCATCGCCTTCGCGGGCAGCGACATCACCAGGACGACGGCGACGGGCCACATGTACCGGTCGGAGGCGCGCCGCCCGACCCGGCCGACGGCCGCGAGCAGCACCCACAGGAGCTGGTGCTGCCAGGCGGTGGGGGACACGACGACCGCGACGCATCCGGTGACGGCGATCGCGAGCAGGAACTGCCCGTCGCGGGCGTACCGCACGGCGCGGCGCAGTCCGAGGACGGCGACGGCGGCGCCGAGCGCCAGGTAGAGGGCGATCTCCGGCGGGCCGCTCAGGCCGAGGCGGAGCAGAGCGCCGTGCAGGGACTGGTTGGCGATGCCGTCGGCGGCGCCGCCCAGGCCGGCGCCGGCCATGTGGTGCACCCAGTAGGTGGCCGAGTCGTGCGGCATCGCCGCCCAGGCGAGGGCCGTGCACGCGGCGAAGGCGCCGCCGGTCCAGGCGGCGGCGCGGCGGCGGCCGGTCCACCACAGCAGCGGGACGAAGAGCAGCACGGTGGGCTGGAGGGCGGCGGCGAGGCCGATGAGCGCGCCGGCGGCCCGCTGGTCGCGCACGGTGAGGCAGCCGAGCAGGACGAGCAGCACCGGGATGATGCTGGTCTGCCCGAGGTGCAGGGTGTTGCGCACCGGCAGCGAGAGCATGAGCAGGCTGATCGCCACGGGAGCGGCGAGCAGCGAGGTGCGGCGGGACACGGGGCCGGGCAGGGCCCGGGCGGCGCTCACGCCGAGGGCGACGAGGAGCAGCAGGGTGCCGAAGGTCCAGCCCCAGCCGAGCGCCTGTTCGGCGGCGCGGGTGAGCGGTTTGAGGACGAGTCCGGCGAACGGGGTGCCCGTGAACCGCGTGGAGTCGTAGAGGGAGCCGGTGACGTGCAGGACGCCGTCCGGTCCGACCCAGGTCTCCAGGGCGGTCAGCCGGTCCGCCTCGGGGGTGCCGAGGACGGCGAGGACCTGTCGCAGGGCGAGCAGGGCGGCGAGGCCCCACAGCGCGACGCGGGCGATTCTCATTCCGGCTCTGGCCGACTCCTCCGGGTCGCCGAACGCCTCTCCCGCCCGCCCGCCGTGTTCCACGTTCGCCACGCCTCGTCGGCCTCCCGCCCGGTCATCCATGGGTCCGCTCCGCATCACGTTCATGCCCTGCTCTGTACTGAGATGCGGAGAACCCCCTCTTTACCTGACAACCGCTCGCCTTTTGTCCGGATGACGATAGTCCGTGAGGCTCCCTCCGGCCCTCCGGGGCGCGAGAAGGCTCACACCGGGGAACCGGGCGGACGGGTCGAAGCGTCACGGAATCCCCTGGCCGGACGGCATATAGGTGCACTTTGCACCTATTCTGTCACGCCACGTGACCGCGCCCTCACCTCGTACGGTCGATTTTCGGCCTGCTCGACGGAGCGCGGGTCACGTCCCTGTTCCCGTCGAAAGGCAGGCGAGCGGAATCTTGACCGCGATCGCTCCCCCCGTCGTTCCCCGCACCCGTCCGACTCCCCACGACGTCACCGTCACGGACCCGGCGCTCGTCAGGCGCGCGGTCAAGGCCGCCGCCCTGGGCAACGCGATGGAGTGGTTCGACTTCGGCGTCTACAGCTACATCGCGGTGACCCTCGGCAAGGTCTTCTTCCCCGGCGGCAGCGCCACCGCGCAGCTGCTGTCCACCTTCGGCGCCTTCGCGGCGGCGTTCCTGGTCCGCCCGCTGGGCGGCATGGTCTTCGGTCCGCTCGGCGACCGCGTCGGCCGCCAGAAGATCCTCGCCGTCACGATGATCATGATGGCCGCGGGCACCTTCGCCATCGGCCTGATCCCCTCCTACGCCACCCTCGGCGTGGGCGCCCCGCTGCTCCTGCTGGCCGCCCGCCTCGTGCAGGGCTTCTCCACCGGCGGCGAGTACGCGGGCGCCTCCACCTTCATCGCCGAGTACGCGCCCGACCGGCGGCGCGGCTTCTTCGGGAGCTGGCTGGAGTTCGGCACGCTCGCCGGGTACATCGGCGGCGCGGGCCTGGTCACCGTGCTCACCGCGCTCCTCTCCGAGCAGGACCTGCTCTCCTGGGGCTGGCGCGTGCCCTTCCTGATCGCCGGCCCGATGGGCCTGATCGGCCTCTACCTGCGGCTGCGCCTGGAGGAGACCCCGGCGTTCGCGGCGGAGGTCACCAAGGCCGAGCGGAACCGCCCGCGGGTGCCGCTGCGCGAGATGGTCACCGGGCAGTGGCGGACGCTGCTGCTGTGCATGGGCCTGGTGCTGGTCTTCAACGTCACCGACTACATGCTGCTGTCGTACATGCCGAGCTATCTGACCAGCGAGCTGAAGTACGACGAGACGCACGGTCTGCTGGTCGTGCTCGGCGTGATGGCGCTCATGATGATCGTCCAGCCCTTCGCCGGCGCCCTGAGCGACCGCGTCGGCCGCCGCCCCGTCATCGCGGCCGGCTGCGCGGGCTTCCTGTTCCTGTCCGTCCCCGCGCTGCTCCTGATCCGTGAGGGCAGCCTGTTCGCCATCGCGCTCGGCATGGGCGCGCTGGGCCTGCTCCTGGTCTGCTTCACGGCGGCGATGCCGGCGGCGCTGCCCGCGCTGTTCCCGACCCGGGTGCGGTACGGCTCGCTGTCCATCGGGTTCAACGTCTCGGTGTCCCTGTTCGGCGGGACGACCCCGCTGGTGGTGACCGCGCTGATCGGCGCCACCGGCAACGTGATGATGCCCGCCTACTACATGATGGCGGCGGCGGTCGTGGGCGGGGCGGCCGTCTGGTTCATGCGGGAGTCGGCGGGCAGGCCGCTGCCGGGTTCACGCCCCTCGCTGGAACCGCACGAGCTGGGCTGACCCGGCTCCGAAGGGGCGGGCGGGGGGAGCCGCGCGGCACGCCCCGGCACTCCCCCGCGTCCTCCCCGACGGCTCACCGGACCTCGTGGAAGAACCCCACGTTCACGCTCCGCGGGGCGGTCCGGTCCAGCACCACCAGTTCCCCCGAGCCACCGGTCGGCAGCACCGCCGTCCCGCCGTAGGGCAGCGGCTGGGACTGGCCCCCGGCCAGCGTCAGCAGCACCTGGGAGGACGGATCGGGCTGCGAGCCGCGCAGCCAGGTCACCCGCCACGCCCCGTCCTCCCCGTAGAGGAACTCCAGGTGCACACGGGAGATGAACAGCCAGTCGTCGGGCGTCACGAGCCGGCACACGGTCCGGTCGCGCCCCACGCGCAGCACGGATTCGGGACGGCTGGGCGCATCGGCCATGAGCATGCCGGCCGTCGCCCCGGCGTCCGCCCCGGAGACCAGGGCCATGGTGAGTTCGAGCACGTGGTGCGCTCCTTCTGGAGGCGACGGTCGTCGCGTCGGGCACGGAACCGGCACGGGAACCGGGCCCCCGCACCGCCGCCGCATGATAGATCGCGCCATGGTCCGGCTGGGCGGTCTCCCGCACAATGGGCGATATGACTGAGCGCAAACCTCCCGGTATGGGCTTCGAGTCCTTTGTCGAACGGCAGATCCGCGCGGCCGAGGCGCGTGGGGAGTTCGACGACCTGCCCGGCGCGGGCCGGCCCTCCCGCGCGGTCGCCGACACCGCCTACGACGAGATGTGGTGGATCCGGCAGAAGCTCGCCCGGGAGGGCGTGTCCGTGCTGCCGCCGACGCTCGCCCTGCGCAAGGAGGCCGAGGACACCCTGGCGGCGGCGTACGCGGCGCCGACGGAGGCGGTCGTGCGGCGGCTGATCGACGGGGTCAACGTGAGGATCCGCGAGGTCATGTTCAAGCCGCCGCTGGGGCTGAAGCCCTACGACACGGACGCGGTCGTCGCCGAGTGGCGGGCCCGCCGCACGGGTTGAGGACGGCGGGGACCACGCACGGGGCGCGCACGGCGGCGGCCCGGGAGCGCGAGGGCGTCCCGGGCCGCGGAGCACGACCGCCGGTCGTGCTCAGACGTGCAGCAGGCGTTCCGCGAACTCGCGGTAGTCCCGCAGGGCGACGCGGAGCCGCTCGGTGTCGGAGTCGTTGCCGTCACCGGACTGCCAGGCGGCGCGCAGGTCCCGGCGGCGCCGGTTGAGCGCGTCGGCGACCAGGTCGGCCACCTCCTCCAGGACGTGGTCGGCCTCCTCGACGGCGGCCCGGGGCGCGTCGACGAAGCCGCCGACGGCGTGGTGCAGTTGGGCCGAGAACTTCTCGGTGGCCTCGTGCGCCAGCAACGGGCTCCGGGCGCCGTGGGGTCGGCCGCCCTGCTCGTGCGCCGCGTGGTGGGCGCCTGCGCCCCCGGTGAGCGCCTCGTCGCTCGCGCTCCCCGCGCGCCCCCCGATCAGCGAGGAACCGGAGACGGGGCCGTGCGCGGCACCGGGCGTTCCGGTACCGGGACCCGGGGTGCCCGTGCCGGCGGATTCCGTGCCGGTGGCTCCCGGGCCGGCGGAAGCGGGTCCCGCGGTGCCCGCACCCGCGCCACCCGTCTCACGACCGACGCCCGCCTCGCGACCGGCACCCGTCTCACGACCGACGCCCGCCTCCCGACCGAAGGCGGCCGAACCGCCGGGCGCACCGGTGCCGGTACCGGTACCGGTGCTCTCCCCCGCGCCCACCGGCGTGCCCGCACCGGTCGCCGTGCGCGTACCGGCCTCCGTGACCCGGCCCGTACCGGCGCCCGCACCGGTGCCGACGCCCTCGCCCGCGCCCGTCGGCGTGCCGGCGTGCGCACCCGCGCCCGTGCGGCCGACCGTGCCCTCACCGGTCGCCGTGCCCGTGGCCTCGGTCCTGTGCATCGGCGCCGCGGCCGGACCGGCGTCCGGGTCGCCCGCCGCCTCGTGGGCGGCGCGTGCCTCGCGTGCCTCGCGCACGTCGCGGTCCTCGTTGGACGGTGTCACCTCTGCCATCACCCCTCAACTCCCCTTCACATGACGTCGGCCGAGCGCCCAGGCGGGCTGCGTGCCACGCGCCTCGCCGGCGGCGCCGGTCCGCTCCGGTTCGGTACGCGCCGTCCCGTGGCCGTCCTCACCCGTCAACTGCTCGAAGAGGCCACGCGCCTCGACCATGGCCGCGCGCAGTTCCTCCGTGTCGGGACGGCTCTCCGGCGTGCCGTCCGCCGGGGTCCGCGCGGCCTCGTGCAGACGGCGGTAGCCGTGCACGTGGTGCGCGTGGTGGACGGAGAGCGCGTCGATACGGTCCTCGTGGCGGCCCTCGGGGAAGCCGCGCTCGGTGGACAGTTCGGCGATCAGCCGGTCCGCCTCGGCGACCGCCTCGCGCGGCGAGTCGACGAACCGCTCCTGGGCGGCGGCCCAGCGGGCCTCGTAGCCCGCGCGGGCCTCGGGCGCGAGCGGACGCCTCGTCAGCGACCCGTGACGCTCGACGCGTTGGGCCAGCTCGGCCTCGGCCGCCTTGGTGTCCCCGTGGTGACGGGCCACGGTCCGCTCGTACTCGGGGCCGAAGCGCCGCTTCAGCCCGGGACCGCCCTGCGCGCCGCGGGCCCGCAGCAGGAACACGACCGCGGCAAGGACCACGGCCGCCACGATCACGATTGCGATGATCACGCCTGTGGACATGAATGCCTTCCGGTAGACCCGAGGGCCCCGGAACCGGCCGGCTCCGGCGAAACCCTTACTCCCACCGGGTTGCCCGCAACCCCGCCCGCAAACGGCGCACGCTCACGGAGAGGCACGGACGGGGGCATCCCGTACACGCGAACGCCGGTGCCACGCCGAGGGGTTGAGGGCCGCGCGGCTACGCCCGGCCGGCGCGGCGGGCCGCCGTCACGCGTGTCCCCTCATGCGGCCGTTCCGCGTCCGATCCGCACAGTTCCGCGGTCAGGTCCGCCACGAGCCGGTCCAGGTCCGTCGGGCGGTCCGGCCCCCACCAGTCCCCCAGCAGCTCCGCCAGCGACTCCTGCCGTGCGGCGGCCAGCCGCTCCGCGACCGCCGCGCCCCGCTCGGTGAGCACCAGGTCCGGCCCCCGGCGCGCGGCCAGCCCCCGCTCCTCCACCTGCCGCGCCGCGGCCATGATCACGTCCAGCGGGACGGCGCTGCGCTCGGTCAGCACGGCAGGTTCCGTCCAGCCGTACTTCCGGGTGCGCAGCAGCAGCCAGCTCGCCGCGGGCAGCAGGTCGTACCCGGCGCGCGCGGTGATCCGCTCGTAGATCTCCCGCCGCCCGTTGCGGGAGCCGAGCAGCGAGAGCGCGCGGCACACCTCGTCGTAGGAGGAGCGCTGCACCGGGTTGCTGGCGAAGGTCTCGGAGCCGTCGGGCGCGGTCACCGACGCGCGCAGCCGGTCCTCGCGCAGGAACCAGGCGAGGACGAAGGCGACCGCGGCGACGGGTGCCGCGTACAGGAAGACGTCGGTGATGGCGGAGGCGTAGGCGTGCAGGACGGCGGGCCGCAGCGAGGGCGGCAGCCCGCCGATGCCGCGCGGGTCGGCCTGGAGGGCGCCGACGTCCACGCCGCCGGGCAGCCGGCGCCCGGCGAGGACGTCGGCGAGCTTGTCGGCGAGCCCGCTCGCGAAGATCGAGCCGAAGACGGCGACGCCGAAGGAGGCGCCGATGGACCGGAAGAAGGTCGCCCCGGAGGTGGCGACGCCCAGGTCCTCGTAGGCCACCGCGTTCTGCACGATCAGCACGAGGACCTGCATGACGAGGCCGAGGCCCAGGCCGAAGACGAAGAAGAAGGCGCTGGTCGTCGCGGTGGAGGTGTGCTCGTCGAGCTGGTGCAGCAGGAGCAGGCCGAGGGTGGTGACGGCGGTGCCGGCGACGGGGAAGACCTTCCACCGGCCGGTGCGGCTGACGATCTGCCCGGAGACCGTCGAGGACAGCAGCAGTCCGAACACCAGGGGCAGCATGTGCACGCCGGACATGGTCGGGGAGATGCCGCGCACGACCTGGAGGAACGTCGGCAGATAGGTCAGGGCACCGAACATGGCGAAGCCGACGACGAAGCTGATGACGGCGGAGAGGCTGAAGGTGCGGATGCGGAAGAGCCCCATCGGGAGAACGGGTTCGGCGGCCCGGCGTTCGACGGCGACGAACAGGGCGGCCAGCACCACGCCGACCACGAGGAGCCCGATGATCTGCGGGGAGGTCCAGCCCCAGGTGGTGCCGCCGAGCGAGGCGACGAGGACGAGGCAGGTGGCGACGGTGGCGATCAGGAACGTGCCGAGGTAGTCGATGACGTGCTTGGTCGAGCGGCGCGGGATGCGCAGGACGGTGGCGATCACGGCGAGGGCGACGACACCGAGGGGCAGGTTGACGTAGAACACCCAGCGCCAGCTCAGGTGCTGGGTGAACAGTCCGCCGAGCAGCGGCCCGAGCACGCTGGTGGCGCCGAAGACGGCGCCGAACAGTCCCTGGTAGCGACCGCGTTCCCGGGGCGGCACGAGGTCGCCGACGATCGCCATGGACAGCACGATCAGTCCGCCGCCGCCGAGTCCCTGGAGCGCGCGGAAGGCGATGAGCTGGCCCATGTCCTGCGCGGCGCCGCACAGCGCCGAGCCGACGAGGAAGATCACGATGGCCGTCTGGAACAGCCTCTTGCGCCCGTACTGGTCGCCCAGCTTGCCCCACAGCGGGGTCGCGGCGGTGGAGGCGAGGAGGTAGGCGGTGACCACCCAGGAGAGGTGTTCCAGGCCCCCGAGGTCGCTGACGATGGTCGGCAGGGCGGTGGAGACGATCGTCTGGTCGAGGGCGGCGAGGAGCAGGCCGAGCAGCAGCGCGCCGATGGGGACGAGGACGCTCCCACCGGTCCGGGCGGTGCCGCCCTCGGGGCCTGGGCCGGTGCCGCCGGGCGGGGTGAGGGCGCCGCGCGCGCGGTGCCCGTCCTCGTCGTCCGCCGCACCGCCGCCCTTCGGGAGCGCGTCCTCTGCCATGGAGACCTCCCCGGGAGCCTTGGCCCTCGCCGGGCCGGCCTGCCGTCTGCCTTCCTGTTCGGTGTGACCAGTTATGGCATGTTCAGTCCTGCCGGACGGCCGCGGCTTAGGGGGGATCGCCGGAGAAGGTGTGCGGGAGGTCTGCATAATTCCTGGAGTTCGCAGGGAGGGAACCCAGCCGTGAGCGGAACGAACGAACAGGCGTGCCCGGAGTGCGCGGCGCCGCGCGACCCCGAGGGGTCGCCGACGTGCGCGTGCACCCAGCGCACGGCCGAGGCGCTCCGCGACACCCGCACGGCGGAGGCCGCGGCGGCGGAGGACTTCGATCCGCTGCGCATCAGGCCCTACGTGGGCCTGACCCCGAAGAGCGGGACCACCCCCGGCGCGGAGGGCGGGACCGCCGCCGGGCCGGAGGTCGGGACCCCCGCGGGGACGCCGGAGCAGGCCCCCGGCTCCCCCGGGACCGGGACTCCGGAGGGCGGGGCCGCCGAGGGCACCCGGGCGCGGGGGCCCCGTACTGCCGGGAACGGCGTACGGGAGCCGCACGCCGCGCAGGAGGTACCGGAAGGCCCGCGAGACCCTCAGCGCCCCCCGCGGACCCCCGAGGACCCGCAGGCCCCTGAGACGCCTGAGAGCCCTGAGGACGCCGCCTTCGCGGAGACGCGGCCCCTGGACCTCGGTACGACCGTCGGGGGCGGCGACCGGGGCGAGGCTCCCCGTGCCCGCGCGCCCCGCCGCACGGTCGTCCTCGCCGCGGGCGGCGCCGTCGTCGCGGTCCTGACGGCGACCGCGCTCGCCACCGGCCTCTTCAGCTACGGCAAGCCCGAACGCAACGACGCCCTTCCGGACGAGGTCCGCCCGAGCGTCCCGGCAGGCTCGGCCACTCCCACCGCGACCGGACCGGCGGACACCTCCTCCGCGTCGACGACCGGCACGGGCAGCGCCTCCCCGAGCGACACCGCCTCCGCCACGGCGACCGCCTCCGGCGGCCCCACGGCCTCCTCCTCGGCCACCCCCAGCGCCACCCGCACCGCGCGGGACGCGCAGGCGACCTCCGAGGCGACCCGCTCCAAGAAGCCCGCCACCGGCGAGGACCAGCACCAGGACCCGCCGGTGCTGCGGCGGGGCGACGACGGCCCCGAGGTCGAGGAACTCCAGCGCCGGCTCCGGCAGCGGCTGTTCTACCTGGGCACGGTGGACGGCACGTACGACGGCGACGTCGAGACGGCCGTGGCCGCCTACCAGAGCGCGCGGGGCATCACGGACGACCCCCGCGGCGTCTACGGCGAGGCCACCCGCGCCCGCCTGGAGTCGGAGACCGACGAGCCGTAGGGGCGAACCCTTCCGTTCCGGCTGCCCGCCCTCAGCCCAGGTGCAGCCGGACGGTCCCGTCCGCCGTCTTCTCGACCCGGACCTGCCGCAGGTCCCGCACCACCGCGTCGGGCCGGTGCAGTCCCGCCCGCGGGCCGACTCCCACGACCCGCATCCCGGCGGCGCGTCCCGCCGCGACGCCCGCGCCGGAGTCCTCGAAGACCACGCAGTCCTCGGGCGCGACGCCCAGTTCCGCGGCGCCCTTCAGGAAGCCCTCGGGGTCCGGCTTGCTCGCGCCCACGGACTCCGCGGTGATCCGCACCGAGGGCAGCGCGAGGCCCGCCGCCTTCATCCGGGCGGTGGACAGCGGCACGTCCGCCGAGGTCACGAGCGCGTGCGGGACGCCGTTCAGGGCGGCGAGGAAGCCGGTCGCACCGGGCACCTCGACGACGCCCTCGGTGTCGGCGGTCTCCTCGGCCAGCATCCGCGCGTTCTCGGCGAGGTTCTGCTCCATCGGCCGGCCGGGCAGCAGCAGTGCCATGGAGGCGTAGCCCTGGCGGCCGTGCACGACCTTCAGCACCTCGTCGCCGTCCAGTCCGTGCCGGTCGGCCCAGCGCCGCCAGACCCGCTCGACGGCGGCGTCCGAGTTGACGAGGGTGCCGTCCATGTCCAGGAGGAGGGCCCGTGCGGTGAGAACGGTGGTGGCCGTCATCGGCATGCTCCAAATACGGAAGGGGGTGCCCCGGGGAAACAAGGCGGCCCCGCCCGCAGGTCAGGGGGCGCGGGCGGGAACCACTTTGTTTCCTTACGATACAAAAAGGCACCGCTCCTGTGCCACCCACCGTGACCAGCCACAACACGCACGGCGAGCACGTGTCACACGGGGTCACGGCCACCAGGGGCACGGGGCGCGCGGATGCCCCGTACCCCGCGAACTCCCGGTCCATTCCGGCCGGGACCCGTCCGCGCTTCGCGAGGGCCGCTCAGCCCGCGATCGCCTCGTACAGGCTCCACACGCCGAGCCCCAGCATCAGCAGGGCCGCGATCCGCGTGATCAGCGTCAGCGGCACCCTCTTCATCAGCGCCCTGCCGCCCACGATGCCGAGGCCGGCCACCGCCCACAGCGCGAGCACCGCGCCGAGGCCGACGGAGAGCGGGTCGTCGTAGCGGGCCGCGAGGTTGGCGGTCATGATCTGGGTCAGATCGCCGAACTCGGCGACCAGGATGAGCATGAAACCGGCCCCGGCGACCTTCCAGAAGCTCTGGTCCTCGGGCCGGCGGACCTCCTCCTCGCCGTCGTCCTTCTTGAACAGCAGGACGGCCGCACCGCCCAGGAAGAGCACGCCGGTGATCGCCTGCACGAGCTGGTGCGGCAGCAGCGTCAGCACGCTGCCCGCCGCGACCGCGAGCACGACGTGCAGGGTGAAGGCCGCGGCGACGCCCGCGAAGACGTACGAGGCGCGGTAGCGGGTGCCGAGGACGAGGCCGGCCAGGGCGGTCTTGTCCGGCAGCTCGGCCAGGAAGACGACGCCGAAGACGAGCGCCGTCACGGTCAGGCTGATCACAGTTCCTCAATCGGTCGGGGCGCCGCCCACCGAGAGTCCGCACTGCTCACGACACCCCGGCACGGCAGCGCGCATACGCACCCGCGCCGGGCGGCACGGGTGGTGCACTGCTTTGCCGAAGGTCTCGCCGGCCGATCCGCGCCCCCAGGGGGCCGCGGTATCCGCCTCCGGGCGCCGGCTCAGGCTGGCTGAGCAGTATGTCGACGGTCCGGCGAAGGGCTACTCCCCTCCAACGCCGCCCATCGTACGCGACCCCCTGCGCGCCCCGCACACGCCGCGGGGCCGTCCCTGGTGTCCCGGTGCGACCGTCCTCCCGCCCTACCCGTCCCGCCACGCCGTCCCAGGACACGAGCGTTCCCGCAGGTCACGAACCGTTTCACCGTTCCAGCGTCCCGCGATGACCTTGATCGATGGCGAGTGGGACGGATCACGGCACAAGCTTCGTCCTGTCGCCGACGGAGCCCGCCGGACGACGCAGTCCTCACCTTCCTCACGGAGATACGGAGACCACCATGCGTTCCCTGCTCGGCACCCGCGCCGCCCGCCTCACCGTCACCGCACTCGCGGCCCTCGCCCTCACCGGCACCGCCGCCGCCACGGCCGAGGCCGGCACCGCGAAGCAGTCCGCCACCCCCCGGGCCTGCGTCACCAAGGACCTGAAGCTCACCACCAACTTCGAGAGCCAGGCGGGCGGTTACATCCGCGTCGTCGCCAAGGCCCGCGAGGGCGTGACCTGCCGTCTGGACGGCGTGTACCCCTCCGCCTCCTTCGGCTCCAGCGCCTCGACCGCGGTCCACCCCGCCGAGCAGGCCGTCAGCGAGGGCATCACCCTCTCCGGCAACAAGGCCGCCTACGCCGGCATCAACCCCAAGAGCACCGGCGACAACGGCGGCATCGAGTTCGACCGCCTGCACCTCTCGGTCTACGGCGACGAGCTCAACAGCGTCACCCTCAAGCTCTCGGAGAGCGTCACCGTCGACCGGCCCATCGCCACCAACTGGCACGCCCGCTCCGCCGACGCCGTGCCGTTCGCGAACTGACCGCACGCCGCAGCGCGCCGCCACGCCGCGGAACCCGCCCCGGTCCCTCCGTCGTTCCGTACCGTACGGGGCGACGGAGGAGGCTGATCCCATGGTGGAACTGCGGCTGGGGCCGCTGCTGAGGTACGTCGACGGCTCGTCCGCGACCGTCTGGGTCGAGGCGGGCCGTCCCTGCACCGCCGAGGTGCGCTGCGCGGAGGGCGGCGGCGGGAGCGCCGGCACCTTCGAGATCCACGGCCACCACTACGCGCTGGTGCCGGTCACCGGGCTCACCCCGGGCACGTCGACGTCCTACGAGGTGCTGCTCGACGGGGAGCGGGTGTGGCCGCTGCCCGACTCGCCGTTCCCGCCGTCCGTGATCCGTTCCCCGGCCGCGGACGAGACCCTGCGCGTGGCCTTCGGCTCCTGCCGCTGGGCCGCGCCCGCGCTCGGGCAGAAGGACCCCGCCGGCCCGGACGCCCTGGACGCGCTCGCCACCCGCGTCGCCTCCGCCCCCGAGGCCGAACGCCCGGACGTGCTCCTGCTCCTCGGCGACCAGGTGTACGCCGACGAGACCTCCGAGGCGACCCGCGACTGGCTGGCCGGCCGCCGCGACCTCGACGAGGCACCCGGCGCCCAGGTGGCGGACTACGAGGAGTACACCCACCTCTACTACGAGTCCTGGCTCGACCCCGAGGTGCGCTGGCTGCTGTCCACCGTGCCGAGCTGCATGATCTTCGACGACCACGACGTCATCGACGACTGGAACACCAGCGCCTCCTGGCTCACGGAGATGCGCGCCACCGCGTGGTGGCGCGACCGGGTCCTCGGCGGCCTGATGTCGTACTGGGTCCACCAGCACCTGGGCAACCTCTCGCCCGCCGAGCTCGCGAAGGACGAGGTGTACGCGGCCGTCCGGTCCGCCGCGGACGGCACGAAGGTGCTGCGCGAGCACTGCGCCCGCGCCGACGCCGATGCCGCTCACGCCCGCTGGAGCTACCGCCGCGACTTCGGCCGGACCCGGCTGCTGATGGTGGACAGCAGGGCCGCGCGGGTCCTGACCGAGGGCGAGCGGGACATGCTGGGCGCCGGCGAGTGGGAATGGCTGCGCGCCCAGGCACTGGACGCACCGGGCTCCTACGACCACCTGCTGATCGGCACCTCGCTGCCCTGGCTGCTCCCGCACATGATCCACGACCTGGAGTCCTGGGACGCCGCGCTGGCCGACGGCGTGCGGGGCGCGCGCTGGGCGCGGTTCGGGGAGTGGCTGCGCCGGGCGCTGGACCTGGAGCACTGGGCGGCGTTCCCGCCCTCGTTCGACGCGCTGGCCGACCTGATCGCCGAGGCGGGCTCGGGCCCGGACGCGCCCGCGACGATCTGCGTGCTGTCCGGGGACGTCCACCACGCCTACGTCGCCGAGCCGGGCTGGCCGGGGGGCGAGGCGGCTCCCGACGCGCACGTGGTGCAGCTCACCTGCTCGCCCGTCCACAACTCCGTGCCGCTCTCCATCAAGGTCGTCTTCCGGTTCGGCTGGACCCCGCCGGGCCGGGCGATCGGCCGGCTGCTGGCCCGGCACGGCCGCCGCGCCCGGCCCGCCGTCGACTGGCGCCGCACGGGCGGCCCCTGGTTCGGCAACCAGCTGATGACCCTGACGCTCCGGGGCCGCGAGGCCCGCCTGCGGCTCGAACAGGCGGGGCCGCCGCGGAACGCGGAGGGCGAGGGGCAGGGCGGCCGGGGCGGCCTGCTGACGACTGTCGAGGAGACCCGGCTCAGCGGTCCCGGCTCCTGAACCCGCCGAGAGCGGCGAGCCGCACAGAACCGCGCCCCGCACAGCACCGAGAACCGCCGAACCGCGCCAACCGCGCCAACCGCGCCAACCGCGCCAACCGCCGAAATCAAGCCCGAAAAGGCGCCGACAGCAGATGAACATTGGCTGAATGACGATCTGGCAACCGGAATGCGCCACCCCTAATCTGACGTGGCCCGGCCGCTTCCGGGAGACGAAACCGGTGTTTTGAGGAAACCGAAACTTTCGGAACAGCCGAAGGAGTTCTCCCACCATGTCAGGACGTCTCAACAGCGCCCAGCCCTATGTCGTCGGGCTCTTCCGCATCGTGCTCGGCCTGCTCTTCACCTGCCACGGCGCCGCCTCGCTGTTCGGCGTGCTCGGCGGCGCCCAGGGCACCGACGGCGGCACGATCGAGGCCGGCACCTGGCCGGGCTGGTACGCCGCCGTCATCCAGCTCGTGTGCGGCTCGCTGGTACTGCTCGGCCTCGCCACCCGCCCGGCCGCGTTCCTCGCCTCGGGCTCGATGGCCTTCGCCTACTTCCACGTCCACCAGTCGCACGCCCTGTGGCCGATCCAGAACGGCGGCGAGCAGGCGGCCCTGTTCTGCTGGACCTTCCTCCTCCTGGTCTTCACCGGCCCCGGCGCCCTCGCCCTGGACAACGTCCTGCGCCCGAGCCGCACCGTCCGCACGGAAACGGAGGAGGAGGACCGCACGACGGAGCCCGTCACCGTCTGACACCCAGGGCGGCCGCCCGGGAGGCAGGCGTGGCCGCCGGCCGAAGCCACTCCCCCGCACCTCCTCGTCAGGGGTGCGGGGGAGTTCGTGCGTGCGTGCGGCCCGCGTGGACGCGCGCGGCTAGGTCCTCTCCTCGGAACCGGAACCGGAACCGGAACCGGGGCCGGGCTCTGGGTCTGAGTCTGGGCCGGGCTCTGAGCCTGGGTCTGGGCCTGGGCCGGTACCCGGCCCGGACGCCTCGGCCCTGCCGGTGTGCTTGAGCCGCATCCGCGCGTCGACGCGCTCGGCGGCCGCCACCTCCCTCCAGTACCGGTGCGCGGAGACGAACACCGCCAGCTCCCGTTCGCGGCGCCGCAGCTTCTCCACCTCCGCCTGCTCGTTCTCCGTCCACCCGGGTGAGGCCGCGCGTTCGACCCTGCGCCAGCCGTTGTCGTCACGAAAGCCGTCCAGCGGCTCGACCGACCAGGGGAGCCGCTTCAGCAGGGCCAGCAGTTCGGCCCGGATCTGATCCAGCTCCTCCTGACCGGCGAGCAGGTCACTCGGGAAGTCAGGAGTCTCAGCCACCCCGTAATGGTACGCCTGTTCGAATTTACGAAGCGAGCGTTCGAGGTCTCGCGTCGCGGGCGAGCGCGCTCCGAAATTAATCAGCCTGGACTGGACAGTTTCGACTGACGAGTTCTACGGTGGCCGCATGGAGCAGAACCCCGACGGCGTCTCCGACACGGCGGCCCGCGCCGCGCGTGACCTGACCGTCGTCTTCAACCGCTTGCGCCGGCGGCTGCGTTCGGTCGCGGAGGACGAGGACCTCACCCCGCCGCAGGTCTCGGCGCTCACCCTGGTCGGCAAGCACGGCGCGGCCACGGCCAGCGCCCTGGCCTCCGCCGAGGGAGTGCGCCCGCAGTCGATGGCGACCACGCTGGCCGCGCTCGACCGGGCGGGGCTGATCCACCGCAACCCCGACCCCGAGGACGGCCGCCGACAGCTCATCACGCTCACCCCCGCGGGCCGCGAGCGCATCGAGGGCGACCGGCGGGCCCGGCACAGATGGCTTGCCCGCACGCTGGAGGAGCGGTACGACGAGGAGGAACGGCGGACCCTCCTCGACGCCCTCACCCTGCTGGAACGGCTCACCGAGTCATGAGCCCGGCACTCGCCCGCGCACTCAGGGTCCTCCGTCCGGGCGGCGGCGCCGAGGGCGGCGGTGAAGCGCCCTCCGGGCCTGGCGGCAGCCGGGGCGGCGACCCCACCGCCTTCGACCGGCGGCTGATCGCCCCGATGCTCCTCGGCTCGGTCTGCAACCCGATCAACTCCTCGATGATCGCCGTCGCGCTGGTGCCGATCGGTGCCGCCTTCGGCGCCACCCCCTCGCACACCGCCTGGCTGGTCACCGGCCTGTACCTGGCCACCGCCCTGGGCCAGCCCGTGATCGGCCGACTGGTCGACACCTACGGCCCCCGCCGCCTCTACCTCCTCGGCACCGGCACCGTGGGCGCCGCCGGACTGCTAGGCGCCCTCTCCCCCTCCCTCGGGGTGCTGATCGCCGCCCGGGTCCTGCTGGGCTTCGGGACCTCCGCCGCGTATCCGGCCTCCATGCAGCTCATACGGCGGGAGTCGGAGCGCACGGGCAGCGACAGCCCGGCGGGAATCCTCACCGCCCTCTCCGTCGCCAACCAGACCGTGTCCGTGATCGGCCCCGCCCTCGGCGGGCTGCTCATCGGCCTGGGCGGCTGGCGGGCCGTCTTCACCGTCAACGTGCCGCTGTCCGCTGCCTGTCTGGTCCTGGGCGCGCTGTACCTGCCGGCCACCGCGCCCGGCGCGCGCTCCCGGCGGCCCGTCGACCTGCCCGGCATGCTGCTGTTCGCCGCGCTGCTGCTGTCCGCCATGCTGTTCCTGATGAGCCCGCGGGCGGCCCTGTGGTACCTGCCGGTGCTCGCCGCCCTCGCGGCCGCCGGCTTCGCGGCCCGGGAACTGCGGGCGGGCGAGCCGTTCATCGACCTGCGGGTACTCGGCGGCAACCTGCCGCTGCTCGCCACGTACCTCCGCCAGTTCCTCGGCTATCTCACCTCGTACGCCTTCCTCTACGGCTTCACGCAGTGGCTGGAGGAGGGGCGCGGACTGCGCGCCTCCACCGCCGGACTCGTGCTGCTCCCCCTGTCACTGGCCGCGCTCACCGTCTCCGGGCTCACCGGGCGACGCGAGGCGGTGCGGGCCAAGCTCGTGGCCGGCTCAGTGGCGCAGATCGCGGGCTGCCTCGTCCTGCTGGCGTGCGACGCCGGCAGCCCGGTGTGGCTGCTGCTGCTCGGCGGCGTCGTGATGGGCGTGCCGCAGGGCCTGATCGGTCTGGCCAACCAGAGTGCGCTCTACCGGCAGTCCGATGCCGCGCGGATCGGCACCACCGCGGGGCTGCTGCGCACCTGCACCTACCTCGGCGCGCTGGGCTCCTCCGCCGCCGACTCGGCGTTCTTCTCCCACGGCGCCGACACGGCCGGGATGCACGACCTCGCCCTGTTCATGCTCGCGGGGTCGGCCGCGCTCCTCGCGGTGTCCCTGCTCGACCGTTCCCTGCGGACGGTCACCCCCGACAGCCGGAGATGACCGGCGAAGCCGCGGCCCGCCCGGGCCCCGGCGCACACCGAACGATGTATCCACCATGTATCAGGAAGGCCCCTCCCCCATGGCGCTCACCGCCCTCGACCCCGCCACCGCCCTCGTCGTGATCGACCTCCAGGCCGGCATCGTCGGCATGGACACCCGGCCCCACCCCGCCGCCGAGGTCGTCTCCCGCTCCGCACGGCTCGCGGACGCCTTCCGCGCCCGCGACCTGCCGGTCGTCCTGGTCCGCGTCTCCTTCGCGGCCGACGGCGCCGACGCCGTGCCCGGCCGCACCGAGGCGCCCGCACGCGGCGGCGCGCTCCCGGAGGGCTGGGACGTCCTCGTCGACGAAGTCTCCGGCCACCCCGGCGACATCCACATCACCAAGCGCAACTGGGGCGCTTTCCACGGCACCGGCCTCGACGTGCAGCTCCGCCGCCGGGGCGTCACGCAGATCGTGCTGACCGGCATCGCCACCAGCATCGGCGTGGAGTCCACCGCCCGCGCCGCGCACGAGCACGGCTACCACGTCACCCTGGCCACCGACGCCATGGCCGACGCCCACGAGGAGGCCCACCGGAGCAGCGTGGAGCGCATCTTCCCGCGCCTCGGGGAGACGGGCACCACGCAGGAGATCCTGGACCTGCTGGAGAAGACGCACGCCTGACGACGCCGATCGCCGGTACGGGCGGGGAGGGGACGGAGACGGGACCGGCGGACGCCGGAACAGCCGCCCCTCCCCGCCCGTTCGGTGCCAGACTGAACGCATGTGCCGAAGCATCAAGACCCTCCGCCCGCCCGCGCTCCCCGAGCAGGCCACCGAGGAGGAGATCCGGGCGGCCGCGCTCCAGTACGTCCGCAAGGTGTCGGGCTTCCGCGCCCCCGCCGCGCACAACCGCGAGGTCTTCGACCGGGCGGTGGAGACCGTCGCCGCCGCCACGGCGGAACTCCTGTCCGGCCTGGAGGTCCGGGGAGCGCCCCGCGCGGAAGCGGCAACCGGCGTCTAGGGCCTCGTTCGGATCGTTCCGGCGTCGCGGGGTCCGGCACGCGCCTCCGCGGCGTTGTCGTCGGTTGCCGGGGCTCCGCCCTGGCGCCCTCCTCCGCTGTGCGGCCGCACGCACCGGACCCCGCTCGGGTCGGTGCGAAGACGCACCGCGCCTCCCAGCCGGCCTGATCCGGGCGAAAGACCCTAGTGACCTGAGTCGGAGATTCGTCGTTGGTTGAGTATGAGTCGTCCGGGTCCGAAGATTCCACCGTTGTCCGTCACTGATGCCCAGCGGGCTGTGCTGGAGGGCTGGCTGCGTCGTCGTTCGACGGCCCAGGCTCTGGCTCAGCGGTCGCGGATCGTGCTGGAGTGCGCCGAGGGGCACTCGATCATGGAGGTGTCGCGCCGGCTGCGGATCACTCCGGACACGGTCCGCACCTGGCGGCGGCGTTTCCTCGAACGGGGCCTGGACGGCTTGTGCGACGACCCGAGGCCCGGCGTCCCGAGGAAGATCACGGACGCGGACGTCGAACGGGTCATCGTCAAGACACTCGAGGAGACGCCGAAGAACGCGACTCACTGGTCGACGAGATCGATGGCCGCGGCTACGGGCATGTCGCAGTCGACCATCTCGCGGATCTGGCGGGCTTTCGCTCTCGCGCCGCACCGGTCGCAGACGTTCAAGCTCTCCACTGATCCGTTGTTCATCGACAAGGTCCGCGACGTCGTCGGCCTCTACCTCGACCCGCCGGAGAAGGCCCTGGTGCTCTGCGTGGACGAGAAGTCGCAGATCCAGGCCCTGGACCGGTCCCAGCCGGTTCTGCCGATGGTGCCAGGCGTTCCCGAACGCCGCAGCCACGACTACGTCCGCGCGGGCACCACCACCCTCTTCGCCGCACTTGAGGTCGCCACCGGCAAGGTCATCGGCTCCCTGCACCGCCGCCACCGGGCATCGGAGTTCAAGAAATTCCTGACCAAGCTCGACAAGGAAGTCCCTGCCGGTCTCCAGGTCCACTTGATTCTCGACAACTACGCGACCCACAAGACACCCGACATCAAGCGGTGGCTGCTGACCCATCCGCGGTTCCACCTGCACTTCACGCCGACCAGCGCGTCCTGGCTGAACCTGGTCGAGCGGTGGTTCGCCGAACTCACGCAGAAGAAGCTCAAGCGCGGCGTCCACCGCTCGGTTCAGGCCCTTGAACGCGACATCCGAGGCTGGCTCGCCGACTGGAACGAGCACCCAAGACCGTTCGTCTGGACGAAGACCGCCGACGAGATCCTCGACAAAGTCGCCGCATACTGCCGACGAATCTCCGACTCAGGTCACTAGGCGGCGCCGTCCTCCCGGGCCACCGGGCGGCGTACGAGGTAGCCGGCGCCGGCGCCCGCGATGAAGAGTGCCCCGAGGGAGACGCCGGTGGCCAGCCACGTCGTGCCGAGCCACTGCCCGCCGAAGTAGCCGAGCGCCACGCTGTAGGCGGCCCAGGCCACGCCCGCCAGCACCGACCAGGGCAGGAAGTCGCGCACCCGGCGCTGTGCGGCGCCCGCGGCGAGCGAGACCACCGAGCGGCCGGCCGGGGCGAACCGCGCCAGCACCACCAGCGCACCGCCGCCCCGCGCGAGGGCCGCGCCAAGACGTTCCTGCGCACTGGTCAGCTTCCGGGACCGGGCGATCGCCCGGTCCAGCCGCTCACCCCCGCGCCGGCCGACGCGGTACGCGAACAGGTCGCCCACGACCGAGGCGGTGGCCGCGCACAGGGCGAGCACGAGGATGTCCGGCACGTGCTCCACGACGACGTCCCCGGCGACGGCGGTCGCATTGCCCGCGGACCCCGCGGCGGCGGCCGTCGCGGCGGTGATCACCAGGACCCCGCTCGGCAGCAGCGGCACGAACACGTCGAGCAGCACGGACAAGGCCACGGCGGCATAGATCCACGGGCTGCCGACCAGCGGCCCCACACTCTCCAGCACCGAGACTCCCCGTCTACTCCCCCGTGGACACGACCAGCCGCTACGTCGCGGGGGAGCGGCAGGGCGGCCTGTGACAGCCATACAGCGTACGCGGCGGGGGTGACAGCCGGGTCACGGGGGGCACACGGCGTGAACACGGGGCGCGTGGACCCTACCGTGCGGGCCGGCCGTGGGCCGGGGGCCTGCGGAGCAGACCGGGGCTGGTGTCCCGGCGGCTGCGCAGCAGCGTGGTCAGCGTGGTGGCGTTGTGGTAACCGACGCGGCGGGCCACGGCCTCGGTGGACAACTCGGTGGTCCGCAGCAGGTGCACCGCCTGCTCCAGACGGATCTGCTGCGCGAACTGCACGGGCGAGATGCCGAGCGTCCGGTCGCAGGCGCGTTGCAGCGTGCGTTCGCTGCTGCCCAGGGCGCGCGCGGTGTCGGCGATGCTCAGCGGCTGGTCGAGGTGGGCGCGCAGCCGGCGTTCGAAGGCGTCGACCAGTGGGTCCGCGCGCGCCAGATGACTGGGGACGGCGTAGGCGGACTGGGCGGGCCTGGCGTCGATCACCAGGTAGCGGGCGGTGAGTTCCGCCAGGGCCGGGCTGCGCTGCCGGACCAGGGCGAGCGCGAGGTCGAGGTGCGCGAACGCGGCCCCGGCGGTGAGGACGCCCTCGGCCTGCAGGAGCATGTGCGTCTCGTCCAGACGCACCCGCGGGTAGCGGCGCCGGAAGTGGGGTGCCAGCCACCAACTGGTCGTCGCCTCCAGGCCGTCGAGGACGCCGCTCTCGGCGAGCAGGAAGGTCGCGGTGCAGGCGGCGGCCACGGGTACGCCCGCGGCGCGGTGGTGGCGCAGCAGTTCGCGCGCGGGTCGCTGCGCCTCGGCCGCCACCCACTCCAGCAGCGGTCCCGGCTGTTTGTACGTGACGCCGGGCACGACCAGCACGTCCGGCATCCGCCCGGTGCCGGACAGGTCGGCGGGCGTCGTCCGGACGACGAGTCCGCTGCCGGTGCGCACGGAGGCGGCGCGGACACCGACGAGGTCGACCTCCCAGGGCGGTGGCGGCTGCGGCAGTTCGGCCCGCAGTTCGTTGGCCGACTGCAGCACGTCCAGTACGGACGTCAGCCCCGAGTCGAACACGTCGTCGACGACCAGCACCGCTACCTTCATGGCGGGAACGGTAGTGGATCTGTCGTATCTGCCACTGGGGGCCCCGGTCGGTGATCCCTAGGTTGGGAGCACGTCCGGACGACACCACCGCGAACGACACCGAGGAGTCCCTCTCCCATGCACCTCCCGCTCGGCCTGCTGGCCCGCATCGAAGCGAAGCCCGACCACGTCGGGGAAGTTCACGACCTGCTCACCGGCGCCCTGTCCCTGGCGCAGGCGGAGGAGGGGACCGTGGCCTGGTTCGCCTTCCGGCTGGGCCCCACCACGTTCGGCGTCTTCGACGCCTTCGGCACCGACGACGCCCGGCGGGCGCATCTCGAGGGCAGGATCGCCCAGGCCCTCCTCGGTCAGGGGGCCCGCCTCCTGGCCGAGACCCCGGACATCCGCCCGGTGGACATCCTCGCCACCAAGCTCCCGGCCCCCACCCCCGCCTGACCCCCGCCCCGAACCGGTGGGCGGGGACACTCCGTCAGCCGCGCGCTGCGCTGCCCGCAGCGGATCGCGGTCGACGCAGGAGGAACTGGCACGTGGCCGGCACGGCGTCCCCACTCCCGCCGGAAAAGATCAAGGCCCAGGTCCCCGGTCTCATGCCGGTCGACCTGGGCCTTCGTCGTGCTCTCGGGCCGGTGGGCGCGGACGGTTTCGAACCGCCGACATCTGCCTTGTAAGGGCAGCGCTCTACCGCTGAGCTACGCGCCCGGGGTGAGTGGACAGCCTACCCTGCCGCGGGGCCGGGGCGGCAAACCCGTCGTGGGCGGGGGTTATCCCCACCTCGGGGAGGGCAGCGGGCCGGATCGTCGGGGCGGCCGCGGGTCCGTACGGTCGTGGAGCAGTGGAGGAGCGGCCGTACCGTGCGGGCGCCGGCGCTATGGGGGTTGCGGTGGGCAGGACGGCGAATCGGCGGCGTGGGCTGTGGGCGACGGCGGTACTGGGCGGGATCGTGGCGGTGGCGGCGGGGTGCGGTGCGGACGCGGGGGACGACACCTCGCCCGACCACCGGTCCTTCGCGCTGCACGGGCGGACGCTCACCGTGGACTCGGACGACTCCACGCTGGTGCTCGTCCCCGGCGACGGTGACAAGGTGCGCGTGACCCGGTGGTTCAAGGGCAAGGTCGTGCTGGGCGGCGACCCGAAGGTCTCGTGGAAGGTCGACGGCGACCGGCTGGTGCTGCGCACGCACTGCTCGGGTTTCGTCGCGGACTGTTCCGCCAAGCACCGCATCGAGGTGCCGCGGGGCGTGGCGGTCAAGGTGCGCGAGGACGACGGCGGCGTCACCGCGCGTGGTTTCCGCTCGGCGGTCGACATCCGCACGGCCGACGGGACGGTGCGCGTCAGCGATGTCACGGGGCCGCTGTCCCTGCACTCGGACGACGGGTCGGTGCACGCGAGCGGTGTGGGATCGCGCAGGGTGCGCGTGGGCACGAAGGACGGCTCCGTGCACCTGGACATGCGCGCCGTTCCCGACCGGGTCGAGGCCGAGAGCGACGACGGCTCCCTCACGCTGACGCTGCCGCACGCCGCGTACCGGGTGACGGCCACGTCGAAGGACGGCTCCGTGCACGTGTCCGTGCCCCGGGACAAGGGGAGCGCCCACGTGATCGGCGCCCGCACCCAGGACGGCTCGGTGACCGTGCGCCCCGCTGGGGACTGACCGGCACTCCCCCGCCCGCGGGCGGGGTGGTCGTCACGGCGAACCGGATCACCCGTGTGTTCGTCCTCAACCGGTGGGAGAATGAACACCGGGCAGCGGACGACAGTACGGGAGAGGGATGTGCCGGCGACACCGCCAGAGCCGTACACACAGTCGAGACACCATCGGCAGACGTTCGCGCACATGCCCGTCGCGCCCCTTCTCCGCGCTGCCCGCGACACGCTCGCCCTGTTCGCGCTGCCGATGCTCGCCGCACCTCTGCTCGCGGCGGCGTTCACCGGGGGCGGGACCCGCAGGTGGTTCGGCGGGCGCTCGGAGGACGCGCGGGCCGAGGCGCAGGCCGCCAAGGACGCGGCGGCGTCCGCGTTCTACGAGCTGGACACCGCCCAGCGGGACATGCGCATCTCCATCGAGACCATCGCCGCCGTCGACGACTCCCCCGCAGCCCGGCGGGCGCTCTCCGGCTTCGAGGAGTTCGGGCACCGCATAGACGAGGTCAGCGGCCGCTACATCGCCGCCGTCGACGCCTTCGACCTGGACCGGGACGACCTCGAGGCCTCCGCCGCCTCCCGCGCCCGGCGCGACCTCACCGCCGCCAAGGACGAGTTGCAGCGGGTCAAGCAGGAGCTGGATCGTTTCGCCGAGGGCCTCGGCCCGCTGCTCGGCAAGGCGGAGACGCAGCTCGCCCGGCTCGCCCCCGCCGTCGAGCGCGCCCGGCAGGCCCTGCGCGCCGCCGGTCAGGCGCTGGACGCGGTGCGGGGCACGGGGCTGAACGCCGACGATCTCGCCGCCCGGCTGGCCGCTCTCGGCCCCGAGCTGACGAGGCTCAACGAGGGGGCGGGCCGGCACGGTGTCGGGGACACGCTGCAGCGCGCGGAGCGGGTGTCCCGGGAGGCCGGGGCGGTGCGCGCGGAGGCCGAGCGGCTGCCGGAGCGGGCCGCCGAGATCGACAAGCGGCTGGTGTCGCTGCGCACCCGCGCGCAGGCGCTGACCACGCGCGCGAGCCAGGTCGAGCCGGTCCTCAGCGAGCTGCGACGGCGGTTCGTGGCGGCCTGCTGGCAGGACCTGCAGCCGGTGCCGGACATGGCCGCCGAGAACGTGCGGCAGGCGGAGCGGAAGCTGGCGGAGGCGCGGGCGGCCCGGCAGGAGCAGCGCTGGGCGGACGCGACCTCGCGGCTGGCGACGGTGCGGGCGCTGCTGAACGACACGGACGAGGCGGTGTCCGCGGCCGGTGACCGGCTGCGGCGGCTCAACGCCGTGCAGAAGGATCCGCAGGCGGAGATCGAACGGACGCGGTTCGCCGTGCGGGACGCGCAGCGGCTGGCGATGGCGGGCCGGACGACTCCGGAGCCGCGGCACGCGAGGCCGCTGGACGCCGCGGTGGAGCGGCTGGAGCGGGCGGTCGCCGGCCTCGAGGGGCGGCACCCGGACTACTGGCACTTCCTGGTGGAGACGGACGCCGTGCGGCGGGCCGCCGCGGCGGTCGTCGCGGACATCCGCGGGGAGCGGGCCGGCGGGAGCTGAGCCCCGGACGAGCGCCCGCGCGCTTCCCCCGCGCCCTCATGACGAGCGGGGCGCGGGGGAAACGGCCGCTCAGGTGCGGTACGCGTAGTACGCCGCGTTCGGGTACGAGGCGAGGACGCTCGCCACCGAACGGTTGTACGTGTTGGTGGAGTGGTAGGTCAGGTACGGCACACCGTTGACACGCGAGGTGACGATCATGGTGTGGTCCTTGGACCCGTCCTTGTCGAAGTCCACCTGCAGCACGTCGCCGACGTCCATCTGGTAGACGTTGGCGAGGCCCGTGACCCGCTTCGAGGAGAGGGCGAACCACGAGAACTCGTTGACGCCGACGAACGAGTCCGACTGGATGTCGGCGTTGCCGAACCACTTGTGGAAGTCGTACGTGTAGCCCGGCTCGTGCTTCCAGCCGCCGGCCTTGAGGGCCTGGCTGACGAAGTTGGTGCAGTCACCGCCCGCGCCCGCCCCGTTGAAGTTGGGGTAGTCGGGGTTGTAGTTGCTCCAGTACTTCGTGGCGTAGTCCGCCATGGCCTTGTAGTTGTACGTGCCCGAGGTGAGGTTCTTCGGGTTGGCGGCCGGGTTCCGCGTGGTGGCGGAGCGGGTCGCCTCCGGCGGGTTGTCGTCGGTGGCCGTGGTCGGCTCGGGGACGGTCGGCGCGGTGGGCTGGTTGACGGCGACGCCGTCGTCCGTGTCCCGCACCTCGGTCAGCCGCCAGTTGCCGTTCCCGTCGGCCGCGAACGACAGCCTGTGGTGGGCCTGGAAGCCGGTGGTCTTCGGCTCCTTGCCCTTGGCCTCGGCGTACGTCAGCGTCGTGGTCTCGGTGACCTCGGCGGTGGCGCGGTCGCCGTTGACACGAGTCTTGCCCAGCGTGACGCTGGTCTTGCCGCCGCTGTACTGCTCGCCGAGCGAGGCGAGGCGCTTCTTGCGGTCCCGCAGCTGGGAGACCGCGGTGTTCTCGTTGCGCGTGAGCGACTTGGACAGCCGGACGTCGCCGTGGAAGCGGTTCGACAGGGACTTGCGGCCCCGGTACTGCTGCTTGTCACTGGCGACCAGCGCGTCCGTGCGGCCGGTGAAGACCGCGTCGGCCAGGCGCTGGAAGGTCGCCTTCGTCTGCTTGTCCACGGTGGGCTGGTCCACCGTCGAAGCGCCCGCGCTCCAGTTGGGCACCAGGGCGACGCCCGCGACGACCGAGGCGGCCGCCGCGGTGAATATGGTCGCGCGTCGCCGCTTGTGGCTCAATTTCCTTGACTTCACTGAGTTTCCCCTCTGCCCGGCACTGGGACGCCGGGGGCTGGAATGATGCCACGTCCCCTGTATCGCCTGTGAAGGGGGATGCACAAGAGACGTCAGGAAACTTCACAGAACCGATCTGTTCCGGAGATGTCCGAAGCGGCAGAATGATCACCGATCAGCTGATCCTCCGTCACCCCCACCCGGGCGTCCGGCGGGCGGTCGGCTCCGCGGGCGGACGTCACTGCACCACCGTCGACCAGTCCGGCGACTGCCCCGGGTCGAGGCTGCGCAGCCGTTGGAGCGTGGCCGGCTTCTGCACGTCCATCCAGTCGGCGAGCTCCTTGAAGGACACGCACTTGACGCCCTTCTTGGTGCACACGTTCTTGACGACCTGGTCGATGGCCTTCATGTAGATGCCGCCGTTCCAGTCCTCGAAGTGGTTGCCGACGAACAGGGGCGCCCGGCTGCCGTAGTAGACCCGGTTGAAGCCGTCCATGTAGGACTCGACCGTCTGCTGCTGCCACTGGGGGAACTTGGCGGGGTCGCCCTGTGTCTCCCCCTCGGACTGGTTGTAGAGGAAGTTGAAGTCCATGGACAGGCCCTGGAACTTGCCGCTCTCGTACGGGAGCATCTGCAGCGGGAAGTCCCAGATGCCGTTCTTCTTCGTCGGCCAGATCTGGAAGTCGCCCGGGGAGCTGGCATCGTAGCGCCAGCCGTAGTCCTTCATGGCCTTGAGCAGATTGGGCTGGCCCTCCAGGCAGGGGGCGCGGCCGCCGGTGACCTCCTTGCGGAAGTCGAAGGGCAGCGGATCGATGTCCTTGTAACCGGTGTTGGTCTTCCATTTCTCGGCGAACTCGAAGAACTGGTCGATCTCGCTCTTCCACTGCGCCACGCTCCAGTCACCGCCGCCCTTGGCGCCGCAGAAGTGGCCGTTGAAGTGGGTGCCGATCTCGTTGCCGTCCTCGTACGCCTTGCGGAGCTGCTCCAGCGTGGTGCGTATGTGCTCGTCGGTGGGATAGCTGATCTCCGCGCCGCCCCGGTCGTGCATCGGCGGGTCGTACAGGTCCTTCTTGTCCTTCGGCAGCAGGTAGATGCCGGTGAGGAAGAAGGTCATGTGGGCGTTGTACTCCTTGGCCAGCTCCCGGTAGTGCGAGAACAGGTGGTCGCTGCCCTCCAGCGCGCCGTCCCAGGAGAAGACCACGAACTGCGGCGGCTTCTCCCCCTTCTTCAGCGGCACGGCCTTCAACTGGCCCGTCTGCGGGCCGGTGTACGAGGTGGAACCGTCCCCGAGCACCTTCGTCTTCCCGTCCCACTCCGGCTCCTTGGACGCCTTGGCGGAGTTCGCCCCCGTGCCCTCCCTGGCGGAGGCGGCCGGGGCGGCGTCGTCGGAGCGGCTGAGCGTCAGGAAGGCGACGGACAGCGACGCCACGACGAGGAGGAGCGCCATGACCAGGAACCCGGGGCGGGTGTTGCGGCGGGGACGGGCGCGGCGGCGGTGGCCGGAGGTCTGTTTCATACGGTGCACCATCTGGGAGGAGGGGGTGGCGGGTTGACGCGGTCGTCAGCCGAGCGGGGCCATGGCGCGCGACCAGATGCCGTACGGGACGCCGTCGGCGGCGGTGCCGGCGAGCCCCTTCAGCGGCAGTGGTTCGAGGCTCTTGGCCAGGTCCATGCGGTAGACGACCACGGCGGTCGAGATCTCCTTGTCCGTTCCGACGTACCAGGAGGCGGTGTCGTCCTCGGTGGTGCCGGCCTTGCCCGACACCTTGGCCGAGGCGGCGGCCGCGGTGGGATGTGCGAGGTGGAAGGAGTCGGTGAGCGCCTCGGTGACCTGGCCGGCCACGTCGGCGCCCATCGCGCGCCGGACGGCCGGGCGGTCCATCGGCACCGTCGACCCGTTGTGGGTGACACGGCGCACCGAGTACGGCTCGGTGTGCCGGCCCCCGGCGTCGAAGGTGGCGTAGGCGCTGGCCATCCGGATGGCGCTGGGCCGGGAGCTGCCCAGGGACAGGTCGGGCACCTGGGCGCCCATGCTGGAGGAGAGCAGCCCGGCGGCGACCGCGGTGTCCCGCACGTTGTCCAGCCCGGTGTCCATGCCGAGCTGCATGAACGGGGTGTTGACGGAGTGGGCCAGCGCCTTGCCCAGGCTGATCCGCCCCCAGTCCTTCTTCCCGTCGTTGTGCGCGGCCACCTTCTTGCCGCTGCGGTCCCAGTAGGGCCCCTCGGGCGTGGTCACGGGCACCCCGTCGTCGCCGTCGTAGACCGACTCGGGGGTGACGGGGGTGCGCGGTGCGTCGCGCTTCCTGGTGACGCCGTGCTCGAGTCCGGCGGCGTACACGAAGGGCAGGAAGGCGGTGCCCGCAGGGACGGTGGTCGCGTTGGACTCGTTGTAGCCCTGCGTGCGGTGGTCGGGACCGCCGTAGACGGCGATGACGCGTCCGTCGGAGGCGATCGAGGCGGCTCCGTAGTGGGCGGTCCTCTTCGCCTTCGGGTCCTCGTCGAGCGCCTTCTTGCGGGCCTTGGTGACGGTGTCGGTGAGCACCTTCTCCCGCTTCTTGTCGAAGGTGGTGTAGATCTGGAAGCCGCCGAGGTCGAACTCCTTGTCCGTCAGGTGCGCGGACTTCTTGACGTACTGGGCGGCGAGCTGGACGAGGTAGTCGCTCTGCTCACCGGTGTCGTAGAGCGGGTTGCTCTTGAGGGGCTCGGGGAACGTCTTGTACGTGGCGCGCTCGGAGGCCGAGAGCTTGCCGATCTTGACCATGCGGTCGAGGATCCAGTTCCAGCGGTCCACGGCCCGCGCGTGGTTGGTCTGGTTCAGCGTCGGGTCGTACAGGCCGGCGCCCTTGAGCAGACAGGCGAGGAAGGCGGCCTCGCTCGCGTTCAGCTTGCTGACATCCTTGCCGTAGTACGCCTGGGCGGCGCGCTGGATGCCGTAGGTGCCCCGGCCGAACCAGCTCGTGTTCAGGTAACCCTCGAGGATCTTGTCCTTGCTCATCTGGTTGTCGAGCTTGAGGGAGATCATCGCCTCGGTGAACTTGCGGCTCACCGTCTGGTTCTGGTTCAGGTAGACGTTCTTGACGTACTGCTGGGTGATGGTGGAGCCGCCCTCGGTGTCCCCCTTGCCGACGGTGCGCCACAGGGCGCGGGAGATGCCCTTGAGGGAGATGCCGGGGTCGGAGTAGAAGCTCTGGTTCTCGGCGGCGAGGACCGCCCAGCGGACGTCGGCGGGGATGTCGTCCAGCGGCATCGCCTGGCGCTGCACCCAGCCGGTGCGGGCCATCGGCGTGCCGTCGGCCCAGAAGTACACGTTGTCCTGCTGCGTGGCGTACGTGTTGAGGTTCTCCGGTATGTCCGTCGCGGCGTAGGCCACGGCCAGGGTGCCGGTGCCCAGGCCGAAGGCTATGAGGAAGGCGCCGAGCCACTGCCGCCAGGAGGGCAGCCAGCGGCGCCAGTCCGCGCGGCCGGGGCGCGGGTAGACCGGCTTGAAGTGACGCGCGTACGGGGCGAGTCGGGCGCCGAGGGGCGCGAGGGGCGCCAGGAGCCGGGCGACGGCGGAGGGCACCGTGGCACTGGCCTTGGGCTTCGCCTTGCGGCGGGACCCGCGCTGCCGGGGCGCGTCCGGGGACTCCTCGTCGGCCCCGGACCCGGCCTCGGGCTCGGGGGGAGTGAAGACGCGCAGCGCCATCGTCTCGTCCGGCGGCGGGGGCACGCGGAGCGCCATCGTCTCCTCCGGCGAGGGAGGACGGCGCAGGGCCATCGTCTCCTCCGGCGGCGGAGGCACCCGCAGGGCCATGGTCTCGTCGGGCCGCCGGGTGTCGGCGGCGTCCTCGCCCGATTCGCGGTCGGGTTCCTCGCCCTCCTCGCCCCCGTCCCGGTCACGCGCGCGGGAGTCGCGGGCGTTCCCGGTGTTCCCGGCGTTGCGGGCTCCCGGGGAGTCCTCGCGCGAGGCGGCAGGTATCGGGCGCCGCGGACCGACAGGACGGTGAGGACGATCAGGATGTTCGGGGCCTTCGGGGCGTTCCGGGCGCTCGGGGCGTTCCACGTCTTCCGCGCGTTCCAACTCTTCGGTACGTTCCGACCGTTCGGGATGGTTCGGCCACTCGGGTGTGCCGGGGGCCGGGTCTTCGGCCGGGCCCTGTCCGAATCGTTTCGGCGGGGTCGCACGGCGGCCGGGGCGCTCCTCGCCCTCCCCGCTATCCATGGTCGGCTCCGGAACGGGGACGGCCCAGGGGCTGCGGGGCATCGGTTCGATGCCGGGCATGGGTCACGACTGCGTCTCCCTCCGCACTCGGTGTTGCGCGCGCGGGTAGATGCAGCTGCCGCACACAGCGGCTGCGAGCCCCCCTCCCACGACATGCGGCTCATCGCGGCACGCATAAATTATCAGTGACCACTGCGCACTCTTCGTTCAGCGACGAATGAGAAATGGTCAAGAACAGGCGGTGTACGGAGAGTACGCGTCAGGGTGGGGTCTGTGCGACAGGGTTGACCAGGGATTTTCCGGCGGGCGGCCGAGGGACGGCGGTTCACACACGCCCGTGCCCCCAGTGAACGCCGCCCGGCCGCTTCGACGGCGGCGCCCACGGGGCGGGCGGCCCTTACGCCGGGGCCGGCCCTCCGGCGCCGGGCTCCGCCGCCGGCACCGCGCCCAGGAACTCCCGCAGAATGCGCTCGCCCGCGGCCACGCCGCGCTCCGGCAGCGCGGTGACCCCCGGGGCCGTCCAGCCCGCCTCGGCGAGTTCGCCGTGGCCCGGGCGCCAGGCCAGGTCCGCCGCGAGGAGCAGGTCCGCGTCGAGCAGGGAGTCGCCCGCCGCGAGCGTCCGGCCCGCCCCCGCCCGCCGGGCGACCTCCCGCACCGCCGCGCTCTTGGTCAGCGGCTTCGGCACCGCGTACACCTTGCGGCCCTGCAGCGAGACCGTCCAGCCCCGGGGCTCCGCCCACACCGCGAGCTCCTTCACCCAGTCACCGGGCAGGAGTGCACGCTCGACGACCAGGTAGGCGAACAGCTCGTCCGCCGTCCGGTGCTTGAGCAGCCACGCGGGGTCGGCCGCGGCGGCCAGGTGCGCCTGCACCTCGGCGAGCGGCGCGCACTCCTCGTCGAGCCGGGCCCGCACGGCGGCGTGCCACTCCGGGTCGGACACACCGTCGACCAGCAGATGCCCGCCGTTGGCGCACACGGCGAACCGGGGCGCGGGCCCGGGCAGCCGGATGCGCAGGTACTGCTCCCGCGTGCGCGTCGTGGTCGGCACGAAGACCGCCGCCGAGCCCAGCGCGGCGAGCAGCCCGGCCGCCGTCTCCGTGACGTACGACAGGGGGCGGCCCTGATAGACCTCGACGCACAGCAGCCGGGGGGCCTCCCGGTCGGGCACGGTGAGGCCGAGGGCGGCGGCGGAGTAGATGAGGGTGCGGTCGAGGTCGCTGGCGACCACGACGGGGGCGGTGCCTTCCGCCGGGGCGGTCCCTTCCGCGGGGGCGGGGTGCGTCACCGGGTCACCGCCCTGCCGTCGGCGCCGGTCGCACCCCGGGTGTAGCGGGGGTGGATCAGGCCCACGCACGAGTACGGCAGGTCGCCGGCCTCCTCCACCGGCACCCCGCGCTGCGCGGCCAGCAGCCGCACGTGGTCGAGGTCGGCGCCCGCCCCGGCCCGGGCGAGGATCTTCCACGGCACCCGGCGCAGCAGCACCCGGGTGGTCTCGCCGACGCCGGGCTTGACGAGGTTGACGTCGTGGATGCCGTACTCCTCGCTGATGCGTTCCACGGCCGCCCAGCCCTCCCAGGTGGGGGTGCGGTCGGCGGCGAGGAGTTCCTTGGCGCGGGCGCCGGCCTCCTCGGCCACCTCGGCGAACCGGGCGGAGACGGCGTCGAGGAAGGCGGCGGAGACGTCGGCGCCGGCCAGCTCGCGGTAGAACTTGGCGCCGTGGAAGTCGTCCGGACCGACGAGGTCGGCGCGCAGCACCGTGCGCGAGATCAGCCCGGAGACGGTGGAGTTGAGACAGGCGGAGGGGATGAGGAAGTCGTCCCGGGTGCCGTACGTGCGCACGCAGGAGCCGGGGTCGGCCAGCACGGCGATCTCGGGGTCGAAGCCTGCGGCGCCGCCCGCGGCCTCGAAGTCGCGCACGGCGGCGGCGAGTTCGCGGGTGATGGCGCCCTTGCCGGTCCAGCCGTCGACGAAGACGACGTCGGCGGGGTCGTGGTGGGCGGCCAGCCAGCGCAGCGCGTTGGCGTCGATGCCGCGCCCGCGGACGATGGAGACGGCGTAGTGCGGCAGGTCGAGGCCGTGCCGGAACAGGCCCCAGCGGCGCATCAGGACGCCGACGGGCGTTCCGGCCCGGGCGAGCGAGACGAGGACGGGCCGGGGGGAGCGCTCGGCGAGCACCGTCTCGGTGACGACGCCGACGGCGCGGGCGATCCGGGCGGCCGAGGTCGTGAGCGCGGCGTGGAAGAGGGCCTGGTACTCCTCGCTCGGCTGGTACTCCACCGGCAGCGACTCGGCGTAGTGGGCGCCGCCGCTCTGGATGGCCTCCTCGCGCTCCTCGGTGGGGGCCTCCAGCGTCACCTCGGAGAGGTCCTGCAGCAGCCAGCCGACCTCCTCGGGGGCGTACGAGGAGAAGGCGGGGCCGCGCAGCGGCTCGGGCAGCATGGAGGGCCTTTCGACGGGGGGTGCGGGCGGGGGCGTGTACGAGGGGACGACCGCCAGCAGGACGTGCGGGACGTGCGCGGCGAGCCGGGAGGTCAGCCCCCCGGGCGCGTGCAGCGCGGGGGTGTCGCCGGCCGAGTCGACGACGGCGAGGACGGCGTCGAACCCGGCGCCGGCGACGTTGTAGGCGTACCGCTCACCGGGGCCGTCGGCGGGTTCGTCGTGGGCGGGGAAGACGAGGCGGCTGCGTATCGCGTACCCGGGGTCGTCCACGGCGAGCACGGGTGAGCGGGTGGTGGTGGAGTACCGCACCTCGTAGTCCTCGCCGAGCGCCTCCTCCAGCCCGAGCGCGAGCCGCAGCGGTGCGTACATCAGCTCCTCGTTGCCGAGCACGAGCACGCGACGGGCGGCGGCGGGCAGGGCCTCGGCGAGCCGCGCGACCATCCCGGGCAGCGCGGCCTCGAGCCGTTCCCGGTCCCCGGCGGCGAACCCGTGCCGTCCGCCGTCGGGCACCCCCGCCGGCCAGCCGAGCTCGACCCGCGGTACCTCACCGAGGGCGGCCGGACCGGGGCCGGGGGGCTCCGCCCGCGTGGTCCCCTCGTACCGCTCGACCAGGGCCCGGCCCTTCTCCAGCACCCCGTCCGGCAGCAGGACCCTCCCCGAGGCCCCCGCGACGAGGTCGACCCGCGCCCCGATCTCCGCCGCGAACTCCGCGAGACGTCCCGCGTCCTCCTCGGACCGCATGTCCACGAGCGCCACCACCACGTACCGCCGGCGTGGGAACCGCCCGTGCAGCGCGCGCACGGTGTTGAGGACCGTGTTGCCGGTGGAGAACTCGTCGTCGACCAGCACGAGCGGCCCCTCGCCCGCCAGCAGTCCCGGATCGGCGGGCAGCAGCAGATGGGAGGTGGCGTGCGAGTGGGACTCCTCGAAACCCCCCGCCGGCGCGACCCCGGCGACCGGCCGGCGCGTGGAGTGCAGGTACGGGGCGCCCCCGAGCCCGTCCGCGACGCAGTGCCCGAGGCCGGTGGCGGTCTCGGCGTAGCCGAGCACGACGGCCGTCCGCGCCTCCTCCCCCAGCAGCTCCCGCACCCGCCGGCCCAGCGCGTGCCCGTGCCCGTGCACGACGGAGGGGCGCTGGGGCACGTGCTTGCCGAGGACCTGGGACACCAGCAGATGCGCCCGCTTGGGGTTGCGGCGCAGCGCGAGCCCGAGCAGTTCGCCCAGGTTCTCCTCGCCGGCGAGCTCGACCCCGAGCCGCTCGGCCACCCACGCCCCGGACCACACCACGTCGCCCTCGCCGCCTCTGCCGCTGTCGTTACTCATCGTTCCCTTGTCGGTCGTGGGTCGTGGGTGGTCGTGGGTCGTGGGTGGTCGTGGGTCGTGGGCGGTCGTGGGCGGTCCGGGGGGCCGTCGGCTCCGGGGACGTCCTTCCCGGGGGGCCGGCCTCTCCTCAGCCGTGCAGCCCCGCCGCCAGCAGCTCGACGAAGCCCACGTCCTCGCCCGCCACCCCGAAGGCCTCCGCCCGCAGCAGGGTCCGCTCCGCCCAGGCCCGGTGCGGCTTCACCTCGTTCATCTTGTTCGTGTACGCGGACCTGAGCACACCCCCACCGCCGCGTTCCGGCCGCAGGATGTCCTGGGCGTCGCAGTACTCCTCGTGGCTGACGACCGACAAAGCGTGCACGGGCGTCACGTGGGAGGGGTGGATGCAGGTCTTGCCGAGCAGGCCGTTGGCCTGGTCGAGGGAGATCTCGCGCAGCAGTCCGTCCATCCGGTGCTCGAGCAGCGCCTGGCGCAGTTCCACCGCCCGGCCCTCCTGGAAGGGGCTCTGGCGCAGCAGCGGCTTGAACATCCGCTCCTGCACCCGGAAGTACTCCCACACCGGCCCGGTCACGGTGAACCCGGTGCCGTCGGACCGGCCCAGCACGTTGACGACGTCGGCGATGACGGAGGCGACGACCTGGACGTCGTACGCGGTCATGTCGGGGGCGCGGCGCAGCCCGTAGGCGGAGCAGAAGTCGGTCACGCCGAGGCGCAGCGCGAGGACCCGGTCGCGGTACTTGTCGACGGTGCGGAAGATGCCGTCCAGTGCGGCGGCCCGCGTCTCCAGGTGGAGCAGTTCGGGGGACTCCAGCACCGGCATGGCGAACAGCCGCCGTCCACTCGCCGCCTCGGCCTCGGAGAGCCCCTCCAGGAAGGGGATGCCGCGCTCCTCGGTGAACTTGGGCAGGACGAAACCGGACAGCAGCCGGACGGCCGGGCCGAGGCGCCGCGCCAGGTCCGGTATCTGCCCGGGGGTGCGGACCCGGATGAACAGCAGCGGCAGGGCGGCCTCGTCGAGCGCGGCCAGCTCGGCGAACTGGCGGACGAGGTTGGCCTCGGCGTCCACGACCTCGGCGTCGTCGATGGAGTCCTCCAGGCACAGCACCATGGAGACGACCCCGCGCGCGGCCTGCTTGACGACGTCCTCGGCCAGCCGCGGGCGGGTCGCGGGGCTGTAGAGGGTGGCGCCCAGGGCCGCGGAGAGCAGCCGGGCCGGGGAGTCGGCGGTGAACTCGGCGGGCTCCCGGTGGAACAGGTGACGCCGCTGCTCCGGAGCGATGTGCCCGAAATGACGCATAAGACTCCCCCGTGGTGCCGATCGGCCGGAAAACAGGTGGCCGGTAATAGTACGTACGGACGTGTGTCCGCAGTTCCCTCAGGGTGTGAAGTCCCGGTGACCCGGACGTGTCGTGCGTGTCCACACCACCCTGCCGGGTATCCCGTGAACCGGGTGGGCAACCCTCGCCGACCCCTGCCCCGCGTTGTCGTGAGCAGGACCGAGAAGGCAGGATGACCGCATGACGCACGCGATGCTGAAGGGGTCGAACGTCCCGCTGGAGGCCACGGCGGTACGGGCCGTACTGCGCTGGGCGCCCGGGCAGGGCTCCCCCGAGGTGGACGCCTCCGCGCTGCTGCTCGGCCCCGAGGGACGGGTGCGCTCGGACGAGGACTTCGTCTTCTACAACCAGCCCCGGCACCCCTCGGGGGCGGTCCGGCTGCTGGGCAAGAAGCGCGAGCCCGAGGGGATGACCGACTCGATCCAGACGGACCTCGCCGGCGTCGAGGGCGACGTGGGGCGCGTGCTGCTGGTGGCGTCCGCGGACGACGTCCCGTTCGAACAGGTGCAGGCCCTGTGCATCGTGCTGTACGACGCGGGCGCGGCGGGCGCGGAGCCCCTGACGTACTTCGAGATCAAGCCGGAGACCGGACAGGAGACGGCGCTGATCTGCGGGGAGCTGTACCGGCGGGGGGACGCCTGGAAGTTCCGGGCGCTCGGTGAGGGCTACTCGAACGGCCTGAAGGGCCTGGCGAACGACTTCGGCATCTCGGTGGACGATTCCGAGCAGCCGTCCCGGCCGGAGCCGGCCTCGGCGCCGCTGCCGCCCGAGCAACCGCCGGTGGCCGCGCAGCAGACGGCGGGAATGGCGCAGCAGCAGCCGGCCTACGGATATCCGCCGGCGGCACCCACGGAGCCGGTGGCGCAGCCCGCGTACGGCTATCCGCAGCCGCAGACGGCGGGCATGCCGGCGCCCGCCCACGGCCACCCGGTGGCCCCGGCCGCGTCGGCCGCGCCGGATCCCGACTTCCAGTTGCCGCCGCAGGGACCGCAGTTCCTCGGCCGCTGAGGCGCCGGGAGGGCCCCGGGGGGCGCCGGGGGCACCTCCCTGCACGGCCCTGCACTGCCCTGCCCTACATGGCCCCCCGGTCCGCCCGGGACTTGTAGCCGCGGCCCCATTGGAGGCCCCAGCCGAAGAGCCGGTCCAGTTCCGCCTGGAAGCCGTAGACGAACTTCACCTCGCGGCGGACCATCAGCTCGCCCTTCACGTTCTCGATGAGCACCACCGCGCAGGACCGGGCCTGCGGGGCGCGTTCGTCGAGGCCGATCTCGACCCTCGGCCCGTTGCTCGGGTACAGGGTCACCACGGCGTGCGTACGGTCGAACGCCGGCGTCTGGTCGTAGATGTAGACGAAGATCAGCAGTCGTTTGATGTCGTCCCGGTGGTCGAGGTTGACGTAGATGTCCTCGCCGGAGCCCGAGCCGAAGCGGTCGTCCCCGCTCAGCTTCACGTACGGCGGGGCGTTGAGTTCTCCGAAGAAGCCGCCCAGCGGCTGCACCACGCCCTTGGAGCCGTCCGCGAGCTCGTACAGGCAGCCCAGGTCGAGGTCGACGTTCACCATGCTCATGGTGTGCGCCTGCACCACCTCGGGGGTGAACATCCGCAGCGGGTGCCGCAGCAGGCTGCCGCGCTGGGGCGCGCCGATGTCGGAGGTGCGCATCCGCCAGGACAGGTTGACCCGCAGGTGCCCGGTGGCCGCGCCCTGCTTGGTCAGGGAGATCGTGTGGTGCCGCTTGGTCAGTTCGATGGCGTTGCTGGCCGCGCTGCCGGAGTCGAACTGGGCCGCCCGGGCGCCCAGCAGACCGTCGAAGAACCCCATTACCCGCCCCCACGCGTGACACGTTCACCGGACATACAGACGAAGCGTTCCTCACGGGGCGCCGCGTCACACCCCCGCCGCCGTACCGGCGGAAGCACTGGGGGCGGGCCCGGCGCACGGCCGGACCCGCCCCGTGAAGAGCCGCCGGTCAGACGCCGGAGGACACCTCGTCCCTCGTCCCGCTGCCACCGCCCTCGGCGGCGAGGGCCCGGTTGCGGCGGACCGAGGACCAGAAGGACCAGGCGATCAGCACGACGCCGACGAGGCCGGTGATGACCTCGTTGATCTCGTACTGGATGGTGACCAGGAGGATCACGGCCAGGGCGCCGATCGCGTAGTGGGCGCCGTGCTCCAGGTAGACGTAGTCGTCGAGGGTGCCCTGGCGGACCAGGTAGACCGTGAGCGAACGGACGTACATCGCGCCGATGCCCAGGCCCAGCGCCATCATCACGATGTCGTTGGTGATGGCGAAGGCGCCGATCACGCCGTCGAAGGAGAAGGAGGCGTCCAGGACCTCGAGGTAGAGGAACATGAAGAACGCGGCCTGGCCGGCCAGCAGCACCGGCGATTTCTTCCTGCCGGACCGCTCGGCCGCTTCCTCCTCCTCGTGCTCGCGTTCCTCTTGCTCCTCCAGGCGGTCCTCGAAATACCCGGAGAGACCGCCGACGATCATGTAGGTGATCAGACCCGCGATACCGGAGAGCAGGACCGTCTGCCCCTTGTCGACGTGGACACCGCCGTGCTGGTGGGCGTGGGCGGCGACCGTCATGGAGGAGATGAGCAGGGCGATCAGCGCGATGCAGACCGAGAGCATGTCGACCTTGCCGAGCTTGGCCAGCGGCCGCTCCAGCCAGGCGAGCCACTTGATGTCACGGTCCTCGAAGATGAAGTCGAGGAAGATCATCAACAGGAACATGCCACCGAACGCGGCGATCGCCGGGTGCGCGTCCGTGACCAGTTGCTGGTAGCGCTCCTTGTCGGAGAACGCGAGGTCGACCGCGTCCCACGGATTGAGTTTCGCGGTGATCGCGACGATCACGACGGGAAAGACCAGCCGCATGCCGAAGACGGCGATCAGCACGCCGATCGTGAGGAAGATCTTCTGCCAGAAGGCATTCATCTTCTTCAGCACGCCGGCGTTGACGACCGCGTTGTCGAAGGAGAGCGAGATCTCCAGAACGGCCAGGATGGCGACGATCCCGAACCCGGTCCATCCGTCGTAGAAAACGGCCGCCACCAGGCCGAGTGCGGTGATCGCGAACGACCAGCCGAAGGTTTTCAGAAGCACTGGCTACCCAATCGTGACTCGTGATGTGTACGGGTCTCCCCCGCGCCGTACTCGGCTTTACTGAACGTTGACCACGGAGTCTAGAGTGCTCGCCCTCCAGCCGGCCGTGCGGGCTTCGATACGCCCCCGGTGACTCCGGTGTTCCTTGTGCCCTCCGGGAACGGCATCAGGCCCCGCGAACCCCTCAGGAGACGTTGACGCCGAAGTCCAGCGCGATCCCGCGCAGGCCCGAGGCGTAGCCCTGGCCGACGGCGCGGAACTTCCACTCGCCGCCGTACCGGTAGACCTCACCGAAGATCATGGCGGTCTCCGTGGAGGCGTCCTCGCTGAGGTCGTAGCGGGCCAGTTCCTGGCCGTCGGCCTGGTTGACGACCCGGATGAAGGCGTTGCTGACCTGCCCGAAGGTCTGGCCGCGCTCGTCGGCCATGTGGATCGAGACCGGGAAGACGATCTTCTCGCACCGGGCCGGCACCTTGGAGAGGTCGATCAGCAGCGACTCGTCGTCACCCTCGCCCTCACCGGTGAGGTTGTCGCCGGTGTGCTCGACCGAGCCGTCCGGGCTCTTGAGCTGGTTGTAGAACACGAACCACTCGTCGCCCATGACCCGGTTGTCGGCGCCGCACAGCAGGGCGCTGGCGTCCAGGTCGAAGGGGGCCCCGGTGGTCGAGCGCGCGTCCCAGCCGAGCCCGATCATCACCTGGGTGAGGTTCGGTGCCGCCTTGGAGAGGGAGACATTGCCTCCCTTGGCGAGTGTGACGCCCATGATGCTCCTCCCCGATGTGTTGCTTCCTGGATGTACTGCGCGTCCGGCGCCGCACGCAAACGGTGCGACGCCGGACGGTTGTCACTTCGTGCCCCGGGCGTTGACGCCCGTCGGGGTCAGACGTTGACGCCGAAGTCCTGGGCGATGCCGCGCAGGCCCGAGGCGTAGCCCTGGCCGATGGCGCGGAACTTCCACTCCGCCCCGTTGCGGTACAGCTCGCCGAAGACCATCGCGGTCTCGGTGGAGGCGTCCTCGCTCAGGTCGTAGCGGGCGATCTCCTGCTCGCCGGCCTGGTTCACGACGCGGATGAAGGCGTTGCGGACCTGACCGAAGGACTGCTGGCGGTTCTCGGCGTCGTAGATCGAGACCGGGAAGACGATCTTGTCCACGTCGGCGGGGACGGCGGCGAGGTTGATCTTGATCTGCTCGTCGTCACCCTCGCCCTCACCGGTGATGTTGTCACCGGTGTGCTCCACCGAGCCGTCCGGGCTCTTGAGGTTGTTGAAGAAGACGAAGTTCTGGTCGTTGGCGACCTTGCCCTCCGCGTTCAGCAGCAGCGCGCTGGCGTCGAGGTCGAAGTCGGTGCCGGTGGTGGTGCGCACGTCCCACCCCAGACCGACGATGACCGCGGTCAGGCCGGGGGCCTCCTTGGTCAGCGAAACGTTGCCGCCCTTGCTGAGGCTGACTCCCACGGGTCCTCCCATTGTCTTCAGGGGCGGGGAGCCCCGTCATGCGTCGGATGTTTCGGATGTACCGGATCAACGCTTGGATCCTAGTGACGGGTTCCCGCCCCTCGTAGAGGCTGAACCCGATCGGTCACAGGGTGTCGAGCGCCTTGACGTACTCGTCGAGGTCCCGGGCGTCGGGCAGTGCGTTGACCACGGTCCAGCGCACGACGCCCTCCTTGTCGATGACGAAGGTCCCCCGGACGGCGCAGCCCTTGTCCTCGGCGAAGACGCCGTAGGCGCGCGAGGTCTCGCCGTGCGGCCAGAAGTCGGAGAGCAGGGGGTACTCGAAGCCCTCCTGCTCGGCGAAGACCCGCAGGGTGTGGATGGAGTCGTTGGAGACGGCGAGGAGCTGGGTGTCCTCGTTCACGAACTTGGGCAGGTTGTCGCGCAGGGCGCACAGCTCGCCGGTGCAGACGCCGGTGAAGGCGAAGGGGTAGAAGAGCAGCACGACGTTCTTCTCGCCGCGGAAGTCCGAGAGACGGACGGTGGCGCCGTGGTTGTCCTGGAGCGCGAAGTCGGGGGCCTTGTCGCCGACCTGGAGGGCCATGATGTCGCTGCGTCCCTTCGTAGGGCTGTTCGGGGTGTTCTCCACCCTACGCAGCGATCTTCGGGCGGGACCGGGCCCCCCGACACGTGTGCCCCCGGACGCCCTGGGCGTCCGGGGGCACACGCACTGCTCAGTGCGGTGACGACGGCGTGGTCACCTCTTGGACTTGGCCGCCTTCGGCGTCACCAGCCGGCTGCCGCTCCAGTCCTTGCCGACGCTGACGCTCTTGGAGGCCGACAGTCCGGCGGTCGTCGACGCCTCGGAGATCTCGCTGGGCTCGACGTAGCCGTCGCGCCCCGTCTTCGGCGTCAGCAGCAGGATCGAGCCGCCCTCTTCGATGTACGTGGTGGCATCCACCAGCGCATCCGTCAGGTCGCCGTCGTCGTCTCGGAACCACAGCACCACGGCGTCGGCCACGTCGTCGTATTCCTCATCGACGAGGTCCTGGCCGATCACTTCCTGAATGGCCTCGCGGAGCTCCTGGTCGACGTCGTCGTCGAAGCCCAGTTCCTGGACCACCTGCTCGGGCTGGAACCCCAGCCTCGCGGCAGGGTTCGTCCGCTCCTCCGCGTGGTCCGCGGTCGCGCTCACGGGTTGCCTCCTGATCATGTTGCGAAAGATGTCTCGGGGCCTCGCGCGTGCGCGAGGCATTGGCGGTAGTCCACACGGGCGGGACGGATCGCGCAAGTACCCGGCCGTCCGGACCGCCGAAACGGTGACGATCCCGGCGGTGTCGCCGCAACCCCAGCCGCGGAAGAGCGGCCCGGAGTGATGTGCGCCACACCGTTTTGCCCCGTTCACCCGTTTCGGATTCCTTCGAGCCTACGGGACTCGAACGGTTTTGCGTAACGCGTAACACCCCGGGCGTATCGTTGCGATTGGGGTGGTCTCGCCCCGGACCAGGCCCAACAGGGCCGCGCCCGCGCGCCGGTTACCAGTCGGTAAAGATGAAGTTTCCGGATCCGAGGTACACGATGGGGAACGGTGCCCAAGGCGCAGTTGTGCAGCTTCCCACAGCCCCCAGAGAGCGAAGGAACAGCGTGGCTTCCGCATCCGATCGCAATCCGATCATCATTGGCGGCCTTCCCAGTCAGGTTCCCGACTTCGATCCCGAAGAGACCCAGGAGTGGCTCGACTCGCTGGACGCCGCGGTCGACGAGCGCGGCCGTGAGCGCGCCCGCTACCTGATGCTCCGGCTGATCGAGCGCGCCCGCGCCAAGCGTGTGGCCGTGCCCGAGATGCGCAGTACGGACTACGTCAACACCATCCCCACCAAGAGCGAGCCGTTCTTCCCCGGCAACGAGGAGATCGAGCGCAAGATCCTCAACGCCACCCGGTGGAACGCCGCGGTCATGGTCTCCCGGGCCCAGCGCCCCGGCATCGGGGTCGGCGGCCACATCGCCACCTTCGCCTCCTCCGCGTCCCTGTACGACGTGGGCTTCAACCACTTCTTCCGCGGCAAGGATGGGGGCACCTCCCGCTCGAGCGGAGCCGAGAGTGGGGGAGGCAGGGGCGGCGACCAGATCTTCTTCCAGGGGCACGCCTCCCCCGGCATCTACGCCCGCGCCTTCCTGCTGGACCGGCTCAGCGAGGCGCAGCTCGACGGGTTCCGGCAGGAGAAGTCGAAGTACCCCGACGGCCTCTCCTCCTACCCGCACCCGCGGTCCATGCCGGACTTCTGGGAGTTCCCGACCGTGTCGATGGGCCTCGGCCCGCTCGGCGCGATCTTCCAGGCGCGGATGAACCGCTACATGGAGGCGCGCGGCATCGCGGACACCTCCGACTCGCACGTGTGGGCCTTCCTCGGCGACGGCGAGATGGACGAGCCGGAGTCGCTCGGCCAGCTCTCCATCGCCGCCCGCGAGAACCTGGACAACCTGACCTTCGTCGTCAACTGCAACCTCCAGCGGCTCGACGGCCCGGTGCGCGGCAACGGCAAGATCATCCAGGAGCTGGAGTCGGTCTTCCGGGGCGCGGGCTGGAACGTCATCAAGCTGGTCTGGGACCGCTCCTGGGACCCGCTGCTGGCCCAGGACCGCGACGGCGTGCTGGTCAACCGGATGAACACGACACCGGACGGCCAGTTCCAGACGTACGCCACGGAGTCCGGCGCCTACATCCGCGAGCACTTCTTCGGCGACGACCACCGGCTGCGCGCGATGGTCGAGAACATGACCGACGACCAGATCCTGCACCTGGGGCGCGGTGGTCACGACCACCGCAAGATCTACGCGGCCTTCAAGGCGGCCAAGGAGCACAAGGGCCAGCCCACGGTGATCCTCGCCAAGACGATCAAGGGCTGGACGCTGGGCCCGAACTTCGAGGGCCGCAACGCCACGCACCAGATGAAGAAGCTGACGGTCGACGACCTCAAGCGCTTCCGCGACCGCCTGCACCTGCCGATCTCCGACAAGGAGCTGGAGTCCGGCGCGCCGCCGTACTACCACCCGGGCCGGAACTCGGAGGAGATCCAGTACATGCACGACCGCCGCCGGAGCTGCGGCGGCTACGTGCCCACCCGGATCGTGCGCTCCAAGCCGCTCCCGCTGCCCGAGGACAAGACGTACGCGACGGTCAAGAAGGGTTCGGGGCAGCAGTCCATCGCGACGACGATGGCCTTCGTGCGGCTCCTGAAGGACCTCATGCGGGACAAGGAGATCGGCAGGCGGTTCGTGCTGATCGCGCCGGACGAGTACCGCACCTTCGGCATGGACTCGTTCTTCCCGAGCGCAAAGATCTACAACCCGCTCGGTCAGCAGTACGAGTCGGTGGACCGTGAGCTGCTGCTCGCCTACAAGGAGTCGCCCACCGGCCAGATGCTGCACGACGGCATCTCGGAGGCCGGCTGCACGGCCTCGCTGATCGCGGCCGGCTCGGCCTACGCCACCCACGGCGAGCCGCTGATCCCGGTCTACGTCTTCTATTCGATGTTCGGTTTCCAGCGCACCGGCGACCAGTTCTGGCAGATGGCCGACCAGCTCGCGCGCGGTTTCGTCCTGGGCGCGACCGCCGGCCGCACGACCCTGACCGGTGAGGGGCTGCAGCACGCGGACGGCCACTCCCAGCTCCTCGCCTCGGCCAACCCGGCCTGCGTGGCCTACGACCCGGCGTACGGGTACGAGATCGCGCACATCGTGCAGGACGGGCTGCGCCGGATGTACGGCGCCGGTGAGGAGCACCCGCACGGCGAGGACGTCTTCTACTACCTCACCGTCTACAACGAGCCCATCCAGCACCCGGCCGAGCCGGCGGACGTGGACGTCGAGGGCATCCTCAAGGGCGTGCACCGGATCGCGGCGGGCTCGGCGGGCGAGATCCCGGCGCAGATCATGGCCTCGGGCGTCGCGGTGCCGTGGGCGCTGGAGGCGCAGCGGATCCTCGCCGAGGAGTGGAACGTACGGGCGGACGTGTGGTCGGCGACCTCCTGGAACGAGCTGCGGCGCGAGGCGGTGGCGGCCGAGGAGCACAACCTGCTGCATCCGGAGGAGGAGCAGCGGATGCCGTGGGTGACGCGGAGGCTGAGCGGGGCGGAGGGGCCGTTCGTGGCCGTCTCCGACTGGATGCGGTCGGTTCCGGACCAGATCGCGCGCTGGGTGCCGGGGCCGTACACCTCCCTGGGCGCGGACGGCTTCGGCTTCGCGGACACGCGGGGCGCGGCGCGGCGGTTCTTCCACATCGACGCGCAGTCGATCGTCCTGGCGGTCCTGACGGAACTGGCCAAGCAGGGGCGGGTGGACCGTTCGGCGCTGAAGCAGGCCATCGACCGCTACCGGCTCCTCGACGCCTCCGCGGCCGACCCGGGCGTCGCCGGGGGCGACGCGTAGCCCCACCACCGGTCACCGGGCACACCACCGGGCCGCCCGCGCTTCCCGCGCGGGCGGCCCGGCGCGTGTCCGGCGCCGTCCGCCGCGTCAACGGCCGGTCCCCCACCGCCCTTCGAAGGGGTGGTTACGCCGGCCTCCGGCCGCGTGCGCGGGCGGGCCCCGCGAACACTGGCCGGGGGGCGGCGCGGGCCGCCGGAGGGAAGGGGGCGGGATGGCCGACGGCACGGTACTGATGGCGGTGGCGGAGCGTCCGGACGACGGGGGCGCCACCGCCGGGCAGCTCGCGCGCATCGCGGAGGAGCTCCGGGAACGCGGCCTGCGGGTCCGGTGGGCGGCGAGCGCCCCGGACGCCGAGGCGGTGCTCAGGACGGAGGCGGGGCTGGCCGCCGCGATGGTCGCCTGGGACCTCCCGCCCGGCGGCACGGAGGAACCGGGCGGCGCCGCGGTGCTGCGCGGGATCGGCCGCCGCCTCCAGGACCTGCCGGTGTTCCTGGTCATGGCGGACGAGGGGCTGCGCGAGCTGCCGCTGTGGGTCTCGCAGTCCGTGGTGGGCTACGTGTGGCCGCTGGAGGACACCCCGGCCTTCCTCGCGGGGCGGGTCGCCACCGCCGCGCGGGCCTACCAGGAAGCCCTGCTCCCGCCGTTCTTCAAGGCGCTGCGGCGCTTCCAGGACGCGCACGAGTACTCCTGGCACACCCCGGCGCACTCCGGAGGCGTCGCCTTCCTGAAGTCACCGGTGGGCCGGGCCTTCCACGACTACTTCGGGGAACGACTGCTGCGCAGCGACCTGTCGATCTCGGTGGAGGAACTCGGTTCGCTGTTCGAGCACACCGGGCCGATCGGCGAGGCGGAGCGCAACGCCGCGCGGGTCTTCGGCTCCGAGCGCAGCTATTTCGTCCTGCACGGCGACTCCACCTGCAACCGCCTGGTCGGCCACTTCAGCGCGACCCGCGACGAGATCGCCCTGGTGGACCGCAACTGCCACAAGTCGGTCCTGCACGGTCTCGTCGTCTCGGGCGCCCGTCCGGTCTACCTCGTCCCCACCCGCAACGGCTACGGCCTCGCCGGACCGCTGCCGCCCGCCGGCATCGCGGCCGGGGCGGTCGCGGAGCGGATCGCCGCCGGCTCCCTCACGGCGGGCGCGGTGTCCCCGCGCGCCCAGTACGCGGTGTTCACCAACTCCACGTACGACGGCCTGTGTTACGACGCGGTGGCGGTCGCCCGGGCGTTCGCGCCCAGCACGCCCCGGCTCCACTTCGACGAGGCGTGGTTCGCCTACGCCCGCTTCCATCCGCTCTACGCCGGCCGCTACGGCATGTCGGTCGACGAGGAGACCTTCCCCGGGCCCGACCGGCCGACGGTGTTCGCGACCCAGTCCACGCACAAACTGCTTGCGGCGCTGTCGCAGGGCGCCATGGTGCACGTCCGGTCCGCGCCGCGGGCGCCGGTGGGACACGAGCGGTTCAACGAGGCGCTGATGATGCACGGCACGACCTCCCCGCTGTATCCGATGATCGCCTCCCTGGACGTGGCCACGGCCATGATGGACGGCCCCCGGGGACGGTGGCTCCTCGACGAGGCGGTGGCGGAGGCGGTCCGCTTCCGCCAGGAGATGGTGCGGATCGGGCGGCGGATCGAGGCCGCCGGGGACCGGCCGCCCTGGTTCTTCGGGGTGTGGCAGCCGGACGAGGTGACCGATCCGGTGAGCGGGGCACTCCTGCGCTTCGACGAGGCCCCCGCGGAGCTGCTGACGACCGAGCCGTCCTGCTGGCACCTGGCGCCCGGCGCGGACTGGCACGGCTTCCCCGGACTGACGGACGGTTACTGCATGCTCGACCCGATCAAGGTCACCCTGACCTGCCCGGGGCTCGACGCGAGGGGCGCCGTGTCCGAGTGGGGCGTCCCGGCGCGGGTGCTCACCGCCTATCTGGCCACCCGCGGCATCGTCGTGGAGAAGACCGACAGCTACACCACGCTGGTGCTGTTCTCCATGGGCATCACCAAGGGCAAGTGGGGCACGCTGCTGGACGCGCTGATGGACTTCAAGCAGCTGTACGACGAGGGCGCGCCGCTGGACCGGGTGCTTCCCGCGCTGGTCGCCGGGAACCCCGCGCGGTACGCGGGGCTCGGTCTTCGGGACCTGTGCCGGGAGATGCACGAGCATCTGCGCGAGGCACGTCTGGTCGACCTGCTGGACGCGGCCTTCCACCGGCTCCCCGAGCAGGTCGCCCCGCCCCAGCACTGCTACCAGCGCCTCGTGCGGGGCGGCACGGAACGGATCCGGCTGCGGGACGCCTCCGGCAGGGTGGCCGCGGCGATGGTCACGGTCACTCCGCCCGGCATCCCGGTCCTCATGCCGGGCGAGGGCGTCGGGACGCAGGACGGCCCCCTGCTGCGCTATCTGGGCGCGCTGGAGGCCTTCGACCGCCGCTTCCCCGGCTTCGGCAGCGAGACCCACGGGGTCACCCGCGAGGACGGCACCGGGGACTACCTGATCGAGTGTCTGCTCCCGGACGGGCCGCGGGAGTCCGCCGGCCCGGTGGCACCGGCGCAACGGCGGGACGAGGAGGACGCCAGGCCGGTGGGGTGAGCGCCCTGGGCACAGGGCAGGGCCCCCGGCGCGCCGTCGCCGGGGGCCCTCTTTCCCTCTCGCCCGGGGGTCAGAACAGCCCGCCCCCCGGTCCCGCCGCTCCCGCGACCCATACGAGCGCGAGAAGCGTGTCAATGGCGCCCAGTACCAGGGCGACGAGCGCCGGCACCGGACGGGAGCCCGCCCAGCTGCGCCCCATGCCGAGCCAGCCGCAGATCACCGCCACCGGGCCGAGCACGATGCCCAGCACGAAGAATCCGGCGATCGCGCAGACCAGTCCGACGATCCCGAGGGTCGCGCGGTCCGGCCCTCCCCCAAGTTCTCGGCTTCGCTCGAACAGGGGGGACCCCCAGCGGGACCCCATCCGGCCTCGTGAGCGGGGGTGTGCGCGCGAACCGTTTCCGAAGCCCGCCATATCAACTCCCAGAACTTGTCGGTCAGTTCGGGCCTGACATGCGGGTACCCCCGATTCGGCGCACAATCCTCCGCCGCACCGCGGATTCCGGGGCCCGTGCCGCGCGGTCCCCCTCCGACCGCGCGGCACGGGCCCCGGAAGAGCCGCCGCGCGCCCCCCGTTCCACCGGCCGCGCATAGGCCGTACGGAGGACGTGACCCACTGTGACCTGCGGTGTGCCGCGCCGGGAAGGAAACCTCGCCCTCCTCACCCGGACGGGCGAACCGCATGCCGCGGCGGCCGGTCGCACCCTCCCGACCGGCCGCCGTGACCTCACGTCAGATGTGCGCCGCTCCCGCGCCCGCCTCCGCGTTGTCCCCCCGCTTGGTGAGCAGGGCGACCAGCACCGCGACCGCCGCGACACCGGCGGCGACCAGGCAGGCCAGGCTCATGCCGGAGATGAACGTGTCGTGCGCGACCTCGGTGATCCTCGCGGTGACGCCGGCCGGGGTGCCCGGCTGCACGGGCGCGATGCCCTGCTGCACGGCCCCGGAGGCCTGGTCGAGCTGCTCGGGCGTGAGCGGCGGCAACTCGGCCTCGGCCCAGTTGTCGGCGAAGGTGTTGTCGACCTTGGAGGCCATCACGGCCCCCAGGACGGCCGTGCCGAGGCTGCCGCCGATCTGCATCGCGGCCTGCTGGAGTCCGCCGGCCACACCGGACAGCTCCAGCGGGGCGTTGCCGACGATGACCTCGGTGGCGCCGACCATGACCGGCGCGAGCCCGAGGCCGAGCAGCGCGAACCACAGCGACATGACGCCGCTGCCGCTGCCCTCGTCGAGCCGCGACATGCCGAACATGGCGACCGCGGTGCACACCATGCCGCCGGCCAGCGGGATGCGCGGACCGACCTTGGTGATCATCACGCCGGCCAGCGGCGAGCCGACGATCATCATGCCGGTGAGCGGCAGCAGGTGCAGGCCGGCGTCCACCGGGCTCATCCCGTGCACGTTCTGCAGGTAGAAGGTGACGAAGAACAGGCCGCCGAGGAACGCGATGGCCATGAGCACCATCAGCACCACACCCGCCGACAGCGGCACCGAACGGAACATCGCCAGCGGGATCAGCGGCTCGGAGACCTTGGTCTCCCAGAAGGCGAACACGGCGAAGCCGACCACCGAGACGGCGATGAACGTCCAGGTCATGCCGTCGCCCCAGCCCCAGGCCGGGGCCTTGATGAGCGCCCAGACCAGGCAGAACATCGCGGCGGAGAGCAGCACGATGCCGAGGACGTCGAAGGAGCGCGGCGCGTTCTTCGCGCGGTGGTCGGTGAGGATCAGCAGGCCGAGGACGAGCGCGACGGCGCCGACCGGCACGTTGATGAAGAAGACCGACTGCCAGCTCACGTGCTCGACGAGCACACCGCCGAGGATCGGGCCGCCCGCGGTGGAGGCGCCGATGACCATGCCCCAGATGCCGATGGCCATGTTGAGCTTCTCGGCCGGGAAGGTGGCGCGCAGCAGGCCCAGCGCGGCCGGCATCAGCAGCGCGCCGAACAGGCCCTGCAGGACGCGGAAGACGATGACGAAGGCGATGCTGTCGGACAGCCCGATCGCGCCCGAGGCGGCGGCGAAGCCGACCACGCCGATCAGGAACGTCTGCCGGTGCCCGAACCGGTCGCCGAGCTTGCCGGCGGTGATCAGGGAGACCGCCAGGGCGAGGAAGTAGGCGTTGGTGATCCACTGGACGTCGGCCAGGCTGGCGTCGAGGTCCTTGGCGATCGCGGGATTGGCGATGGCCACGATGGTGCCGTCGAGGGCGACCATCATCACGCCGATCGCGACGGATATCAGGGTGAGCCACGGGTGGCCGCGCAGGCCGGTGGTGGCGGGAGCGGAGTCGGACGGCGAGTCCGGGCCGTTGTCGCCGGGCCCCTTCGCGTCGACGGTGGACTGACTGGTCATGACGGCCAGACTAGTGACAGCTACTGACAAACGACAAACCCTTTGAGATGCCGGTCACTGACAAAGCAGTGCCGGATACCCTGGTTCCGGGGGGCGAGGAAAGGACGACGACCGCCATGGACACGGCTACCCGACCCGGGCTGCGCGAACGGAAGAAGCAGCGCACACGGGACGCGCTGCTGCGCCGGGGGCTGGAGCTGTTCACCACCCGGGGGTACGAGCGGACGACCGTGGACGAGATCGCCGAGGCGGTCGACGTCTCCCAGCGGACCTTCTTCCGCTACTTCGCGGGCAAGGAGGACATCGTCTTCTTCGTCCAGGAGATGGTCGAGTCGCAGTACGTCACGGAGATCGCCCGGCGTCCGGCCGAGGAGGCCCCCGTGGAGGTGATGCGGCAGGCGGTGATGTCCTGCTGGGACCGCATCGGGGCCTCGATCGAGCAGCTCGTGCCCGTGGAACTGCACCTGCGGACCTACCAGTTGATCTGGGAGACCCCGGCCCTGCTCGCCATCCACCTGCGCCGGTCGATCGAGTGGGAGGAGAAGATCGCCCGTATCCTCGCCGCCCGCGAGGGCGTCGACCCGGAGACCGACCCCCGCCCCCGGGTCGCGGTCGGACTCTTCGGCGGTGTGATGCGCGTCACCGAACGGACCTGGTCCGCCGGGGGCGACCTCACCGTGGCCGCGATGCGGGACCTCACCACCCGGCACCTGGACGCGATCGCCCCGGCCCTCGCCCGCGGTTGGTGACGGGCGGCGGCGCCACCCCCGCGGGGGGCCACCGCCGGACCGCACGGGAGCTGATACGCGGTCACCGAACGCGTGTATGCCACAGTTTCCCGACAGGAAACGTGAGACGCGTCACTCGGTCGACGCGAGACCGTCCCGTTCTCCTAGTGTGTCCTCCCAGTGACTTCCTTCGACACCTCCCCCCAACTCAACGTCTGGCGTGCGACCCTCGCGCTGGCCGTGGTGTTCGTGATGCTGGCGACCACCGGCTGGACCGCCGTGCGCGGCCACCGGGGCACCACGGCACTGCAGTCCTCGCGCTCCGCCTGGGAGCACGGCCATCTCGCCGGCCACCGGCTGCCGGAGCACGACGCGGCGCCCGCCCGGCTCGCCCGGTTCTTCGCCTCCCTCGACGCCCGCCAGCGCTCCGGACTCGTCCACCGCTATCCGCTCGCCGTGGGCAACATGAACGGGGCGCCGGTCGACCTGCGCTACGCGGCGAACCGGATCGCGCTCACCCGGCAGCGCGCGCTGGAGAAGAGACGGACGCACGACGTCCGGCTCTCGGCCGTGGGCCATCAGGAGGCGCGCCGGCTCATGCACCGCTTCGACGAGCTGCTGCGCCCCGGCCGGCAGATCCTCGCCTTCGACCCCGCGGGCTCGGGCCGGATCGCCGAGGTCTTCGGCGACCTGCGCCGCGCCGACCGGATCTCGCTCGTCGTGCCCGGCGTCGACACCGACCTGCTCACCTTCCAGCGCGAGGACGACCGCGCCTACTCCGCCCCCGTCGGCATGGCGAAGGCGCTGTACTCGGCGGAACGGGCGGCGGACAGCCGGACGCGGACGGCGGTCATCGCCTGGGCCGACTACACCGCGCCCGCCGGCCTCGGCATCGAGGCGGCCACGGCGATGCGCGCGGCGGCCGGCTCACTCCGGCTCACCGCCCTGCTGCGGGCGCTGCCCGGGAACGCGCCCGTCGCGCTGTACTGCCACAGCTACGGCTCGGTGGTGTGCGGGGTGGCCGCCCCCCACCTGCCCGCGCGGGTCTCCGACCTCGCGGTGGCCGGCAGCCCCGGCATGCGTGCCGGGAGCGCCGCGAAGCTGGGCACCTCGGCCCGCGTCTGGGCGATGCGGGACGCCGACGACTGGATCCAGGACGTGCCGAACCTGGAGTTCGGCGGCTTCGGCCACGGCGCCGACCCGGTCTCCGGCGGCTTCGGCGCCCGGGTGCTCTCGGCACGGGGCGCGCGGGGACACGCCGGGTACTTCGTGCCGGGCACCGACAGCCTGCGGAACTTCGCGGGCATCGGCGTAGGGGCGTACGACACGGTGGCGTGCGCCCACGACAACGACGGATGCCGGGCGGGTTTGTCCGGTGCGACGACGGCCGGACGCGCGTAGAGAAGCAGGAATTGCGGTCTGCCCGGGGAGGCGACGGAGGGACGCATGCCGCATACGATGAGCCGCATGGGTGACGTACTGACCGGATTTCACGCCGCTTGGGAATTCGAGTCCGAATCCGTGCGCATCCGCTTCGAACGGGGGATTCGTACGCCGAAGCTGTTCCAGGCGCTCGGCACGCGCGAGGTCCCCGTGGAAGCGATCGCGGGGGTGACACTGACACCGGGCCGGCGCGGCACCGTGGTGCTGAGCGTGGAGCCCAGGCCCGGCGCCGATCCACTGATGGACGCGGCCGCGGGCCAGCTCAAGGAGGGGTGCGACCCCTACCGCCTGGTGCTCCCCGCCGAGCGCGAGACGCTCGCCGAGTACTACGCGGAGGAGATACGGGCCCTGCTCCCGGACGACCCCGGGCAGCGGGCGGCACCGGCCGAGGAGTACCTCGTGGCACCGCCGGAGGGCCCCCGGCACTTCAAGGCGTACGACGGGAAGGCCTCCTTCGACGGCACGACCGTGTCCTTCCGCTGGTCCTGGACGGGCGCCTCCTCCGCGAAGTGGAAGGCGGGCGACCAGCGCTATCCGGTGGGCTCGCTGAGCGGGGTGGAATGGCGCTCCCCGGAGATCCTGGAGGGCCATCTGCGGCTGCTGCCGCGCGGCGAGGCCGGACAGTCGGCCGCCCAGCCGGACCAGGACCCGGCGGCCGTCGTCTTCGGCCTGGGCTACGGCCCGGTGCACGAGTCGCTGCCCTTCGCGGCGGCGGTGCTGGCGGCGGTCCGCAAGGCCGGTCCGGCGCCGGAGCCGGTCCTGGCGGGCGCCGCCCGCCGCGATCCGGCGGACATCGCCGACCGCATCCGCCACCTGGGCGAACTCCACGAGGCGGGCCTCGTCACGGACGAGGAGTTCTCGGCGAAGAAGGCGCAACTGCTGGCGGAGCTGTAGGGGAGGCGCACGGCGTGGCCGCGGGGAGCGGGAGCCCCTGCCCGCTTCCGTTCCGCTCCCCGTAGAACGCCAGCTTGTGGTCGAGGACGGCGAGGGCGTCCCGCAGTTCGTCGACGCGCGCCAGCACGTCCCGCCGCCTCGACTCCAGCAGCGCGTACCGCTCCCCGTAGGTGTGCGCCCCCTCGCGCACCAGTTCGGCGTACCGCACCATGTCGGCCACCGGCATCCCGGTGAGCCGGAGCTTGCCGACGAACCCGAGCCATTCCAGGTCCTTGTTGCTGTACCGCCGCTGCCCGGTGTGGGACCGGTCCACGTGGGGCATCAGCCCGATCCGCTCGTACCAGCGCAGGGTGTGCGCCGAGAGGCCGGTGACGGCGGCGACCTCGCTGATCGTGTACTGGTCCTGCCCGTCGGGCCGCCGGTGCGGAGGAGGCGCCGCGGCACGGCTGTCGGTCGCGGGACCGCCGGGGCGGGTAACACGCGTGGTCTGCGTCACCGTCATGACGCCCACGCTAGAACGTTGGAGTGCGCTCCAGGCAAGTCACCCACGCGGGCCGTGGCGGAACGGCGCGGAAAATCCGGCGACGCGCTCCCACCCGCCCCACTACCGTGCGGCCCATGAGCCTCGTACGCCGTGCCGAACCGGAGGACGCGGAGGAAGTGCTGCGCCTGCGTCAGATCATGCTCGACTCCGTCTTCCCCGCGGGCCCCGCCGGCCCCGGGAAGCCGCCCGCCGACTGGCACGCGGAGTCCCTGCCGACACTGCGCGCCCGGCTGGCCGCCCCCGGCGAGGGCTTCGCCGCGTTCGTCGTGGACCATCCCGTGCCCGAGCGGCCGGGGACACTGGCCGCCCTCGCCGCCGGGACGATGGAGTACCGGATCGGCAGGGCGGGCAATCCGCACGGCCGGGTCGGGCACGTCTTCAGCGTGGCCACCGACCCCGCCGTGCGCCGGCGCGGCTACGCGCGGGCGTGCATGGAGGCGCTGCTGGACTGGTTCCGGGAGACGGGCGCCGCGCAGGTCGACCTGAACGCCTCGGCGGCGGCCGAGCCGCTCTACGCCTCCCTCGGCTTCGTCCGCAAGCCGGACCCGAGCATGCGACTGCACCTCTGAGGCATCGCTCCGGGCGAACCCCCTCCTCTCCGGGGGGGGCGGCCCCTGAGGAACGCCCGGGTGGACGTTCCGCATAACCTCGTACGCATGTCTTCGCACAGCTCTCCGCACAGCTCCTTGCGCAGCCTGACGCTGATCGACACCTGGCCGGTGCCGACGGCCGCGGCGGCCGTCGTCCGCGCGGACGGCACCGTGCTCGGCACGCACGGCCCGGTCGGCCACCGTTTCCCGCTGGCCTCGGTGACCAAGCCGCTCGCGGCGTACGCGGTGCTCGTCGCCTACGAGGAGGGCGCGATCGAGCTGGACGAACCCGCCGGGCCGCCCGGGGCGACCGTCCGCCACCTGCTCGCCCACACCTCCGGCCTGGCCTTCGACGAGCCCCGGACGACCTCCGCGCCCGGGGAGCGCCGGCTCTACTCCAACGCGGGCTTCGAGGCGCTGGGCGACCACGTGGCGAAGGCGGCGGACATGCCGTTCGCCGAGTACGCGCGCCAGGCGGTGCTCGAACCGCTGGGCATGACCTCGACGACGCTGGCCGGCTCCCCCGCCAAGGACGGCGTCTCCACCGTCGCCGATCTCACCCGCTTCGCGGCGGAGCTGCAGTCCCCCCGTCTCCTCGACCCGCGCACGGTGGCGGAGGCGACGACCGTCCAGTACCCCGGCACGAAGGGCGTCCTGCCGGGCTACGGCCATCAGAACCCCAACGACTGGGGCCTGGGCTTCGAGATCCGCGACGGCAAGTCCCCGCACTGGACGGGCGCCTCCTCCTCGCCCCGTACCTTCGGTCACTTCGGCCAGTCCGGCACGTTCCTGTGGGTCGACCCGGCGGCGGGCGCGGCCTGCGTGGCCCTGAGTGACCGCGCCTTCGGGCCGTGGGCCGTCGAGGCGTGGCCCCCGTTCACGGAGGCGGTCGTCACCGAACTGCGCGGCTGACCCCCGCCCGGGGTCCGTCAACGGAGGTCAATGGAGGATCTTCAACCCCGCCACGCATCCCACGATGCCGGCCAGGAGCAGGAGTTTGACCGGGGTGGCGGACTCACCGCCGAAGACCATCGCGTAGCCCGCGGTGAGCACCGCCCCGATCCCCACCCAGACCGCGTACCCGGTGCCCACGGGCACGGTCCGCAGGGCGTAGGCGAGCCCCGTCATGCTCAGCCCGAGCCCGGCGAAGAACACGAGGCTCGGCACCAGTCGGCCGAGCCCCTGCGACTTGTCCAGCGCGGTGGCCCACACCGCCTCCAGCACCCCGGACACCACGAGCACGACCCATGCCACGACGACCACACCCTCCGGCGTCGTCTTGTCCTGACTGGGTACGGCGCGTCTCGTCCAGGAGCCGGTGGGGGCTCTGCCCCCACTGTGGCACACCGCCGCCCCGGGCCGCCGCGGGCTACTCGGCGCCGTCGGCGGGCCGCCGGTCCCCCGGTGCCGCGGTCGCGTGGGCGGGCGGCGCCGGTGCCGCGGCGGGCTCCGGGGACGCCACCGGGGACGAGGGCGCGGCGAGGGGTTCCGGACCCGGCGGGGTGCGGTGGCCGCGTTCCAGCATGCCCAGGGCGACCCCGAGGATGATGACGACGCCGCCCGCCGCCTGGACCAGGCGGATCGACTCATCGTTGATGATCACCGCGCCGGCGACGCCGAAGACCGGGACCAGGTTCAGGATGTTGACGGCGACGCTCGAGGCCATCCTGCGCAGGCCGTAGTTGTAGAGCAGGAAGCCGCCGACCGAGCAGGCCACGGCCAGGTAGACGACGAGCGCGGAGGCGGTCGCGTCCGGCACCCGCCAGTCGCCCGCCTCCAGCAGGGAGGCGAGGAGGAAGCCGGCCGCTCCGGCCAGGGTCTGGTAGTAGGTGACGCTCATCGCGTTCTGGCCGGCGCTCGCCCGCTTGCCGAGCACGTTGTAGCCGGCCCAGGCCAGTCCGCCGAGCAGCAGCAGGATGTCGCCCACCCAGCGTGAGTCGCCGCCGGTCTCGGCGCCGCTGCGGACCACGAGGACGGCGCCGACCGTGGCCAGCAGCACGCCCGTCACCCGCGTCCACGGCATCCGGGCGCGCAGGGCGACCAGTTCGAGCAGCATCGTCATCAGCGGGTAGGTGGCCACGATGAGCGAGGCGTCGGACGCCGTGGACATGTCGACGCCGACGTTCTCCAGGATGAAGTAGACGGTGATGCCGAGGAATCCGCTGACGTAGAGCTGCCGTCGCTGACGGGTGTCGGGCCGGGCCGGGCGCTTGCGGTTCACCCGTATCACCAGGCCCAGGAGTAACGCGGCCAGGGAGAAGCGCAGCGCGCCTATGGTCAGCGGGCCGATGTCGTCCAGCGCCCGTTTGGTCACCGCGTACGAACTGCTCCAGAACAGCGCGGCCGCCACCACCGCGGACACCGCCCCGACGCCGCCGCCTCGCTCACGCATCCGAAGTCGCCCCTCTTCCCCGCCGTCACGCACGCCACCCTCATCCAGGGTCCGCCCGAATGAACATCAGTCGATACCCGAAAAGGCTAACAAGGTAATCGTGATGCTCGGCTACACTCCGAATTATCTTCGGTACCGGGCAGAGTGAGGCGTGCATGGACGAACTAGATTCGGCACTGGTGCGGATGCTGCAGGAGGACGGTCGGCGCACCAACCGGGACATGGCCCAGGCCCTCGGCATCGCCCCCTCGACCTGTCTGGAGCGGATCCGGTCGCTGCGCGAGCGCGGCATCCTGACCGGGTTCCACGCGGAGGCGGACCTCGCCGCGATCGGCCGCGGGCTGCAGGCCGTGATCGCGGTCCGGGTCCGCCCTCCGACGCGCGCGGTGATCGAGGCGTTCCAGACCTTCCTGGAGGGGATGCCCGAGGTGATCTCGCTCTTCGTGCTCACCGGCAACGACGACTTCCTGATCCACGTCGCCGTGCGCGACACCGACCATCTGCACGCGGTGGTCCTGGACAAGCTGACCAAGCGTCCGGAACTGGCCGACGTGCGCACCTCGGTGGTCTACGGGCACATGCGCAAGAAGGTCGTCGGGCCGGCCTGAGACGGCCGGCCCGGGAGCGGGCCGCGGTCACCGGGCCGGCGGCACCGTCTCCTTGGCCGCCGTGAGCAGCAGGTCGTTCGCCTCCGGGGTGCCCACGGTCACCCGCAGGCCCTCGTCCGGGAAGGCCCGCACCAGCAGGCCGCGCCGCTCCCACCCGGCCGCCACCCGCTCCGCGTCCCGACCGGCCGGCAGCCACAGGAAGTTGGTCTCGCTGGGCAGCACCTCCCAGCCCAGTCCGAGCAGCGCCTCGCGGGTGCGCTCCCGCTCCGCGACGATCCGCTCCACCCGCTCCAGGAGTTCGCCCTCCACCTCCAGCGCGGTGAGCGCCGCCTCCTCGGCGAGGCGTCCCACCCCGCACGGCACGGCGCACTTGCGCAGTGCCTCGGCGATCGGGGCCTGGGCGACGGCGTACCCCACGCGCATCCCGGCCAGCCCGTACGCCTTGGAGAAGGTGCGCAGCGTCACGAGGTTGGGCCGCTCGCGGTACAGCGCGACGCCGTCGGCGGCGTCCGGAGACCGGTGGAACTCGAAGTAGGCCTCGTCGAGCACGACCAGGACGTCGCCGGGCACCCGGTCGAGGAAGCGCTCCAGCCGGGCGGCGCCGACGGCGGTGCCGGTGGGGTTGTTGGGCTCGCAGAGCAGGACGGCCCTGGTCCGGGGGCCGATGGCGGCCGCCATGGCGTCCAGGTCGTGCACGCCCCCGGCGAGCGGCACCTCGACCGGGACGGCCCCCGCCATCCGCGTCACGATCGGATACGCCTCGAAGGAGGTCCAGGCGTAGACGACCTCGTCGCCCGGCTCCAGCAGGGCCTGTCCGATCTGCTGGTAGATGCCGACCGAGCCGGGGCCGGTGACGAGGTGGGCGGGCGGCACGTCCAGCCGCCGGGCGAGGGCGTGGGTGAGCCGCTCGGGCTGGATGGTCGGGTAGAGGTGGGCCTCCGTCGCCGCCCGGGCGAGGGTCTCCGCCACGGAGGGCAGCGGCGGGTAGGGGTTCTCGTTGAGGAACAGCCGGTGGGAGGGGCCCTCGGCGGGCGGGGCCGGCGGCTTGGGCACATAGGCCGGGATGCCGGCGAGGACCGGCCGGGGCGCCGGGGCGGCGCCGGGGCCGGTGGGGGTCTGCGCGGTGGTCGTCGGGCTCATGACGAGTCTGCTTCCTTCCGGATCTCTTCAGTCCTGGTTCCAGGCGAGACCGAGGCCCTGGGCGGCGGCCGCCTCGGCGATCGCGAAACCGGACATGATGTCCTGCACCCCGAGTCCGAGCGACTTGTAGACGGTGATCTCCCGCTCCTCGCGACGGCCGGGATGGCGGCCGAGGAGCACCTCTCCCAGCTCGGCCAGGATGTGCTCGGGGCCGACCATCCCGGCGTCCAGGGGTGCCTTCAGGTCGCCGGACTCCGCGAGCGCCGACTGGCGGCTGTCCACGAAGAACGCCGCCCGCGCCACCGCCTCGGCCGACAGCTCGCGGTGGTCGACGAAGGAGGCGCCGGCGGCGTTGACATGGGCGCCCGGGGCGAGGGCCTCGGCCTCGACGAGGGGCTCCCTGGCGGCGGTCGTGGTGCACACGAGGTCGGCCCCGGCCAGGGCGGCGGCGGGCGTGTCCACGACCTCCACCTCGATGCCGGGCTCCTTCGCGGCCCATTCGCGGTAGCTCTCGGCGTGGGCCGGGGTGCGGCTCCACACCCGAACCCGGCGCAGCTCGCGGACCACGGCCATGGCCTCCAGGTGGCTGCGGGCCTGCGCCCCCGAGCCGAGGATCGCCAGGTCGCCGGCCCCGGGCAGGGCCAGCGCGTCGGTGGCCACCGCGGAGACGGCGGCGGTCCGTACGGCGGTCACGGCGCCCGCGTCCATCAGGGCGAGCGGGGCGCCGGTCTCCGGGTCGAAGACCATGACGACCCCGATGTGCAGGTCCAGTCCGCGCGCCGGGTTCTCCGGCTTGAGGACCATGGCCTTGAGCCCGTAGCCGCTGAGTTCCTCACCGGCCACGAAGCCCGGCATGGTGCCGAGCAGCCCGCTGTCGCGCTCCGGTCGCAGGATGGTGCGCAGCGGCTGGTCGACCAGGCCCGAGCTGTAGCGGCGCATGGCCTCGGCCATGACCTCGGTGGCGCGTTCCATGGGGTAGACCAGACGCACCGTGGCGCGGTCGATCAGAAGCATGGCGGGGCTCTTCCTTCCTCGGCGTACGGAATCCCGGCGTGCGGAATCCCGGCGGGCGGAATCCCGGCCGGCGGGGACGTGCGGGGGACGGCCGGGACGGGGAGCGCGGAGGGCGGCCCGCCCCGTCCCGGCCGGGTACGCGTCAGGCCGCCGGGTCGGCCCGGGTGAAGACCGACCACAGCATGCGGATCGGACGCGTCCGGGAGATGAACCGCAGTTCGTGCAGCTTGGCCGCGGGCTGGGTGGTCAGGGCCAGGTCCGTCTCCCGGCGGCGGGCCTGGTCGGCGGCGGCGCTGGTGGAGTTCGCGAAGCGGATCTCCTCCACCGTGTATCCCTCGGGCAGGAGTTCGCCGACGAGGGCGACCGGCGCCGGGTGGGTGGCCACCACCGGCCGCCGCGGAACGGTGTGCCCCGGGGCGGCCGCGAGGCCGTAGTGCGGGGTGTCGAAGAGGAAGGCGCCGACGAGGCGGAGCCCTGGGTCCATGTAGAAGCTGTGCACGCCCGCGTAGGCGTTGGCCACCACGAGATGGCTGACGGCGTCTTCGCGCAGGGCTTCCCCCGCCTGCTCGTAGGTCTCGTACAGCCGGATGTCCGGGGTGGTGTCCCCGCCCCGGGCCCACAGGTATAACGCGGCCTGCTCGCTGCTGGTGCCGGTGGGCCCGAGCGTGCCGACGGACGTGACGGCCGGTCCGTTGGTGAGTGCGGTGTCTATCCAGCCAGGTGCCTCGGTGGTCATGCGATCCTCCCTGGGTACGGTGCCGCTTCGTGCGCGACCGGGGTGGCCGGTCAGGCGTTCAAGGGGTGGAGCCAGTGGGCGTAGCGGGGTTCCCCGCCGCGCACCACGTCCTGGTAGGCGCCCCGCAGGGCGGTGCTGAGCGGGCCGGGCACGCCCTCCCCTACGGGGCGGCCGGCGATCTCGGTGACCGGGACGATCTCGGTGCCGGTGCCGGTCAGGAAGACCTCGTCGGCGCCCATGAGTTCGTCCCGGCCCAGGTCGCGGAAGTCGGTCGGGGTGTCCAGCAGGTCGGCCGCGAGCGTCACCGCGGTGTCGCGGGTGATGCCCTCCAGCAGGTCGGCGGTGACCGGCGGGGTCACCAGCCGTCCGCGGAGGACGGCGAACACGTTGGAGGTGCTGGCCTCGGCGACCTGCCCCCGGCTGTTGAGCAGGATGGCGTCCTCGCACCCGGCCGCACGGGCCTCGTCCACGGCGAGCGCGTTGTTGACGTAGCCGCCGGTGACCTTGGCGCGCACCGGCAGCGCGTCGGAGGAGGGCCTGCGCCAGGAGCTGATGGTGCAGCGGATGCCGGCCGGGTCGGTGTACGAGCCCATCCGGAAGGCGTTCACGGACAGCGCGTCGGAGACACCGGTGAGGCCGACGCCCGGCTTCTGTCCGGGCAGCAGGGCCCGCTTGTAGGCCAGCGGCCGGATGTAGGTGTCCTCCTGCGTGCCGATCCGCCGCAGCAGTTCGGCCGTGAGCGCGCACAGCTCCTCGACGGTGTGCCCGGGGTCGATGCGCAGGGTGCGGCAACTGCGCAGCAGCCGCCGGTAGTGGTCCTCGGCGCGGAAGACCGCGAGACCGCCGCCCCGCTGGGCGTAGGCCCGGATGCCCTCGAAGACGCCCGTGCCGTACTGCAGGGCCTGGGTGGTCACGGGCAGCAGGGCCCGCTCCAGGGGCACGAACTCGCCGTCGTGGTAGGCGAGCGGGGAGACGGCGGGTGAGCCCGCCGCCGGTGTGGCCTGCGGCGCCTTGGTGTCCCGTGCCGGGACGCCGTCCTGGGTGACGGTCACTGGGCCCTCCCGCCGGCGACGGCGAGCGCGGCCGCCCGCTCCTCGTCGGGGGCCGCCAGCCGGCGGTCCTCCACCCGGGCGGCCTTCCAGCTGACCATCGCGCCGGTGGTGGTGACGCTGCCGAGGGGGCCGTACTCGAAGCGCAGCGGCACCCCGAGCCGCTCGTCCACGGCGCGGGCGATCTCCTCCTCGTCGAGGCGCAGGCCGGTTCGGTCCTCGGGGAGTTCCAGCCGCAGGGTCAGCTCGTCGCGGCCGTCCACGGCGTCGATGACGACCTGGTAGTCCAGGTAGCCGCGCGGGTGGGTGAGCACCAGCTCCTCGAGGTCGTAGCCGCTGATGCTCCGGCCGCCGATGGTCAGGGTGTCGCGGGTGCGGCCGAGCACTTCCAGGGTGGGCGCGGGCAGCACCCGGCCCTCGGCGGGCGGGGTGAGCCGGACCAGGTCGCCGGTGCGGTAGCGCACGAGGGGCTTGCTGCCCTGGTAGAGGGAGGTGACGACCAGCTCGCCGGTGCGCACGCCGTCCGCCCCCGGCTCGACGGCCGCCCCGGTGTCGGGGTCGATGACCTCGTACAGGTTGAGCAGCGGGGCCGTGTAGAGGGCTCCGTCGCGGCCTGCCGCCCCCATCACGGAGGCCTCCTGGGAGGCGTACAGCGCGTTGTACACACGGGCGCCCCAGACCTCGCCGATGTTCTCCAGCAGGCTGGGCGAGGCGAGTTCACCGGTGCACATGATGACGTCGAGGCGGAAGTCGCGCCTCGGGTCCAGGCCGGCGGCGCGGGCCTTCTTGGCGAGGGTGAGGGCCATGCCGGGGGTGCTGAACAGTCCGGTGGCACGCAGCTCGCGCAGGGTCTCCAGGGCGCGGTCGAAACCGACCATCGGGGAGTGCGGCCACATCTTGGCCACGGCGTGCCCGAGGTTGCGGCACACCTCGCCGAAGGTGTCGCCGAAGGCGTGCAGCTCGGTCGGGCCGGAGACGCCGATGATCTGCTCGTCGCCGTACTGCCGGAAGATCGTGTCGTAGTACACGGTCAGGGCCGTGTTGTTGTGCAGGGAGTCGGTGTTGTCGCGCGGGCAGGGCGTGCTGCGGCCGGTGGTGCCGGTGGTCTCGTAGAAGATCCACGCCTTGTGCATCGGCAGCGACAGGACGTCGGCGAACTCCTGCCGCAGGTGGTCCTTGGTGGTGAACGGGACGGTGGCGAGCTGCTCGGGCCTCGTCGAGGTGATCGACGCGGGGTCCACGTCCGCCAGGTGGCGGCCGTAGAAGACGGAGTGCTTCTTGACGTACTCCAGCGTGGCGCGGAACGCGTCGAGCTGGTGGGACTCCAGGTCCTGCCCCGTCCACCGGCCGGCCGCGAAGGAACGGTGGCGGTCGCGTATCTCGCGGGCGGTGCGGTCGAGTTCGTCGTCGAAGACTGTGAACATGCCTTCCTCCGGTGATCGTTCGCGTGCGGGTGTGCGGTGGTGCCGCGGGGGCCCGCGAAAGCGGGTGCCGGCCCGTTCGCGGGCAGGGGGTACCGGCCGGCCCGGCCGGCGCCGGTCGTGGTGAGGGTGCGGGGTCACGGGCGGGCCGGAGGGGCCCTCGGGCCGGCGTCCGGGCAGGGGTCACCGGCCCGGACGGGGCGCGGTGGGGCGGGCCCCGGTCGGGCGGTGGCGGGTGTCAGCGGGATGTCAGGGGCGGTGGCGGGGGGGGCGGGCCCCGGTCGTCGGAGGGACGGACGGGGCCCTCCGCGTCAGCGGTACAGCGGCAGGCTTCCGGTGATCTTGTCCACCGCCTTCCTGCTGCCGCAGACCGCCATGCCGATGTAGGGGAGTTCACCGGTGGGGATCTCGGCGGTGCGGCGCGTGTACTCCTCGTACGAGCGCGAGGACTGTGCCACCGAGGTGAAGTCGACGACGAAGACGTCGCTCGCGCCCACCGCCCTCAGCGCCACGCCGCGCAGTTCCTCGGCGTCCGCCTTGAGCACGGGCAGCGGGATCGAGGTGATCCCGGTGTGCAGCCGGCCGTCGGCGTCCTTGACGTCGTCGCCGACGATGCCGTCGGTGAACTTGCCGACGGACAGGGCGAGCGCCGCCACGGTGTTCATCGCCAGTCCCGCGGGAAGGTCCTTGTCGACGACAATGGCACACTTCTCGAATTGGTACCCCACGGGTTCCCCATTCCTTGATCTCAGTTACATGTACCGAAACGCGGACTTATCTCACGGAAAGGCCGCACGTGGGTAACGCGGAACGATTGTCGAGGTAATCAGGGGGACCGACCGGAAGTTCGTCCGGAAGTTCACCCGATGGTCACCCCGGAGGTCATTCCTCGACATCGGCGATCACCCAGTCGCTGATCTCCCGCCAGGCGCTGATGGCCTGCTGGTGGAACGGATGCACCAAATAGCGCTCCACGGCGTCCATGTCGTCCAGCAGGCCGACGACGACGAAATCGTATGCGATCGGCCGGGTGGATTTGTTGCGGCCGACGGTCCATTCCCTGAGTTCCGGCACCTCGCCGCCCACCTTGGCGGCGGTCCGCTCCGCCTCCTGGGCCCTCGGGTCGTCCCAGGAGACACCGGGCTTGAACTTGAACAGCACGTAGTGGCGGATCACGGATGTCCTCCTGGTGCGGTGGGTGGGGGCGGGTCCGCGAGGGGGACCTCGCCGCGGACGGCGGCACGGTGTGCGAACTCGCGCACGGCGGCGAGCTGCCGCGCGCCCAGGGAGTAGTCGAGTACGCGGTAGTAGTCGAGGAGCACGTCCTCGGACAGCGGGCCGCCCGAACCCCGGGCGGACTCGGCTGCCGCGGCACGGGCCACCGCCGCCGGGTGCGCCCGGGCCAGCGCGGCCGCCTCGGCGAGGGCCGCGGAGATCGCCCGCACCCGCTCGGGCCGCTCGCGCGCGACCTCGCGGCGCACCACCCAGACGGCGAAGACCATGGGCAGTCCGGTCCATTCGCGCCAGAGCGCGCCGGTGTCCTGGACGCGCAGCCCGGCCGGCGGCCGGGCGTGCAGCCGCAGCGCCTCGTCGCCTATCAGGACCGCCGCGTCCGCGGTGGCCAGCATCGAGTCGAGGTGCTGCGGCGCCGGGCGGTACTCCGGCCGGACGCCGAGGGCGTCCTCGAGCAGGATGCGGGCCAGCAGCGTCGTGGTCCGGCTGGTCCGCGACAGGGCGACGACGGCCCCGTCGAGTTCCCCGAGCGGGGCCCGGGAGACGAGGTGGCAGGAGCGCACCGGGCCGTCACTGCCGACGGCGAGGCCGCCGGGCAGCAGTTCCCAGGCGTCCGGGTGCCGCAGATAGCGGACGAGGCTGACGGGGCCGGCGTCGAGCCGTCCCGCCAGGAGTTCCTCGGCCAGCCACTCCGGCGGTCCGGAGGCCAGGGCGAACTGTTCGCGGGCGCCGCCGTGCCGCAGTCCCCAGCGCAGCGGGGCACAGTTCAGGAAGGAGATGTCCCCCAGGCGGAACGGGGCGGCAGGGGCGGGGTGGGTGGTGCGGCGGCGGGACGGGGCCGAGCGGCGGGACGCGGCGTGCACCTCTGTCACGTGCCCGGCTCACCGCGCTCGGCGTTCGCGGCCCCGGGGGCCGGCCCGCGACACAGTCTCAGGATGGCGGTCGCCAGCGCGGTGCCCTCGGGACCGAGGCCCTGGCGGTAGCGGTCGATGACGACCATCTCGCGCTTCAGCACGGTGCGCGGGCCGCCCTCGCGGCGGCGGCGCTGCTGGATGCGGGAGGACACGTGGTGACGTTCGTGGATCAGCTGGACGATGCGGGAATCGAGGGAATCGATTTCCCTCCGGTCGAGTTCCTGTCTGTCGACTCCCGCAGGGCCTGTTGCTTGCCTTTCGGCTTCAGTGGCGCTCACCGAACCGGTACCGACGGCTTTCGCCGCTAAGTCTCCGATGCTTTGCTGCGTCACGTACACCCACTCCTTCGATCACCCCGGAAAGGGGGCAACGACGGGCATCAGGTCTCAATAACGCTGCGATTCTATTCACGAGGCCACTCGCGTACACAAGGGACTCAAGGGTGCGTCTTAGAACATGAGACGCAGGCGATCCCCAGCCATGGGAATCCGGCCAACACGCGCATCTTTGCGGCCGCTTTCACGCCATCTCCCAGACCAGGAGTTCCGCCGCCGTCTCCGCCACCGTCTCCCGGTGGATGGGGTCCTCAGGGTTCCCGAGGTCCCCGGCACCGGTGAGGCGGGCCGCGTCGCCCGGGTGCAGGTGCGCGCCGCGCAGGCGGACGTCCCCGCGTACGACGTGGACGTAGACGTGGGGGGCCTCGGGCAGGGCCGTGCGGGCGCCGGGGGCGAGGCGGCGGACGTGGAGCATCGCGCCGGCGGCCGGGAGGGCGTACGGGGTGGAGTCGGCGATGCCGGGGATCACCTCGTAGGAGGGAGTGCCGCCGGGGGTGCGGGGGGCCAGCCACATCTGGACGAAGGTCAGGGGGACGGCGCCGTCGTTGCGTTCGACGTGGCGGACTCCGGCGGCGGCGCTGAGGTGCTGGACGTCCCCGGGGCGGATGACGGTGGCGTGGCCCGCCGAGTCGCGGTGGGTCAGTTCGCCCTCGACGACCCAGGTGACGATCTCGGTGTGGCTGTGCGGGTGCTCGTCGAACCCGGCGCCGGGGGCGAGGCGTTCCTCGTTGCAGGCGATGAGCGGGCCGAAGCGGAGGTTGCCGGGGTCGTAGTGGGGGCCGAAGGAGAAGGCGTGCCGGCTGCTGATCCCGGCGGACGCGTCTCCCCCGGGGTAGCGGGTGCCGGCACGGCGTACGTCCATCACGGTTCAACGGTAGCCCGGCCGGGGGCGGCGGGTGCGGGCCGGGCGCGGCCGGGCCCGCTCCGGGGGCGGCTCCCGCGCGGTGGCGCCACCCCGGCGCCGCGTGCACCCGTCCCGATGAGGCAGTCTTGTTCCGTGCCCGAACCAGAAGCCGGCCCCGCCGGACCCTCCGCCTCCGTCGACCTTTCGCATGCCGCGACGCTGCGGCGGCTGGAGAAGTCCTCCGGGCGGCTCGCCGCGCAGGCGATCGCGCGGATGGACGAGACGCTGCCCTGGTACCGGGCGATGCCCGCCGAGAACCGGTCGTGGATCGGGCTGGTCGCGCAGGCCGGTATCGCCGCGTTCACCGAGTGGTTCCGGCACCCGGAGACCCCGCAGGCGATCTCCACCGACGTGTTCGGCACCGCGCCCCGGGAGCTGACCCGGGCGATCACGCTGCGGCAGACCGTGGAGATGGTGCGGACCACCATCGAGGTCATGGAGTCCGCCATCGACGAGGTGGCGGCCCCCGGTGACGAATCCGTTCTGCGGGAGGCGTTGCTCGTCTACGCCCGCGAGATCGCCTTCGCCACCGCCCAGGTCTACGCCCAGGCCGCGGAGGCGCGCGGCGCCTGGGACGCCCGGCTCGAATCCCTCGTCGTCAACGCCGTGCTGAGCGGGGAGGCCGACGAGGGCGCCGTCAGCCGGGCCGCCGCCCTCGGCTGGAACTCCCCCGACCATGTGTGCGTGGTGCTCGGGACCGCGCCCGACGGGGACTCGGAGCTGACGGTGGAGGCGATCCGGCGGGCCGCCCGGCACGCCAAGGTGCAGGTGCTCACCGGGGTGCTCGGGGACCGGCTGGTGGTGATCGCCGGGGGCAACAACGACCCGCTGCAGGTCGCCAAGTCGCTGATCGGGCCGTTCGCCGCGGGTCCCGTGGTGGCCGGGCCGATCGTGCCCGACCTCCAGGCCGCGACCCGGTCCGCGCAGGCCGCCGCCGCCGGGCTGAAGGCGTGCTCGGCCTGGCAGGACGCCCCGCGTCCGGTGCTCGCCGACGATCTGCTCCCCGAGCGCGCGATGGCCGGAGACCCCTCCGCGCGCGAGCAGTTGGTGGAGGAGATCTACAGACCGCTGGAGCAGGCGGGCTCCGCGCTGCTGGAAACGCTCAGTGTCTATCTGGAACAGGCGTCCAGTCTCGAAGGCGCCGCCCGGATGCTCTTCGTTCACCCCAACACCGTGCGCTACCGGCTCCGACGTGTGACAGACGTCACCGGTTGGTCACCCTCTGATGTACGCTCCGCTTTCACCTTGCGGATCGCGCTGATCCTGGGGCGTCTGGTCGATGGAGATCCCCAGATCTAGGCTTTTTGTCGGGGACCCACAAATCCCCCTGCTGTTCTTCGTCCCTGTCCCCACGGGCGGCCGTGCCCGTCCACAAGAGAGAGTGTGAGAGTGCTCGTACTCGTCGCTCCCGGCCAGGGCGCCCAGACGCCCGGCTTCCTGACCCCCTGGCTCGAACTCCCCGGTGCCGCCGACCGTGTTGCCGCCTGGTCGGACGCCATCGGGCTCGACCTCGTCCACTACGGCACCGAGGCCGACGCGGACGCGATCCGTGACACCGCCGTGGCGCAGCCGCTGCTGGTGGCCGCCGGGCTGCTGTCCGCCTCGGCCCTCGGCGACGTCGCCGTCCTCGCGCCCGGCGCGGTCGCGGGGCACAGCGTCGGTGAGATCACGGCGGCCGTGCTCGCCGGCGTCCTCGACGACACCGCCGCCCTGAAGCTCGTGCGCACCCGGGGTCTGGCCATGGCCGAGGCCGCGGCCGTCACCCCCACCGGGATGTCGGCGCTGCTCGGCGGCGACCCGGAGAGCACGATCCCGCACCTGGAGAAGCTGGGGCTGACCCCGGCCAACGTCAACGGCGCGGGCCAGATCGTCGCCGCCGGAACGTCGGAGCAGTTGGAGGCGCTGGCCGGGGACAAGCCGGAGGGGGTGCGCCGGGTGGTCCCGCTGAAGGTCGCGGGCGCCTTCCACACCCACCACATGGCTCCCGCGGTGGACACGCTGGCCGAGGCCGCGGACGCGCTGACGCCGGCGGACCCGGCCGTCCCGTACGTGTCCAACAAGGACGGCCGTACGGTCGACACCGGTGCCGAGGTGCTGCGGCGGCTGGTCGGCCAGGTGGCCAACCCGGTGCGCTGGGACCTGTGCATGGAGACCTTCCAGGCACTGGGCGCGACCGCGCTCCTCGAGGTGTGCCCCGGCGGCACCCTCACCGGTCTGGCCAAGCGCGCGCTGCCCGGCGTGCGCACGCTGGCGCTGAAGACCCCCGACGACCTCGCCGCCGCCCGTGAGCTCGTCGCCGAGGCGGCGACCCCTGCCGCCGACGCGGCGGGTGCCTGACAAGGAGCCTCATGTCGAAGATCAAGCCCGCCAAGGGTGCCCCGCACGCCCGCATTCTCGGTGTCGGCGGCTACCGCCCCGTCCGCGTGGTGCCCAACGAGGTCATCCTGGAGAAGATCGACTCCTCCGACGAGTGGATCCGCTCCCGGTCCGGCATCGAGACCCGGCACTGGGCGAACGACGAGGAGACCGTCGCCGCCATGTCGATCGAGGCGGCCGGCAAGGCGATCGCGGACGCGGGGATCGCCGCGGAGCAGATCGGCGCGGTCGTCGTCTCCACCGTCTCGCACTTCAGCCAGACCCCGGCCATCGCCACGGAGATCGCGGACAAGCTGGGCACGAACAAGGCCGCCGCGTTCGACATCTCGGCGGGCTGCGCCGGCTTCGGTTACGGGCTCACCCTGGCCAAGGGCATGATCGTGGACGGCTCGGCGGAGTACGCGCTGGTCATCGGCGTGGAGCGGCTGAGTGACCTGACCGACCTGGAGGACCGCTCGACGGCCTTCCTGTTCGGTGACGGTGCCGGCGCGGTCGTCGTCGGTCCCGCGCAGGAGCCGGGCATCGGCCCGACCGTGTGGGGCTCGGAGGGCGACAAGGCCGAGACGATCCGGCAGACCGTACCGTGGAACGAGTTCCACGTCGGCGACGTCTCCCGGCTTCCGCTGGACAGCGCGGGGAACATCAAGTTCCCGGCGATCACCCAGGAGGGCCAGGCGGTGTTCCGCTGGGCCGTGTTCGAGATGGCGAAGGTCGCTCAGCAGGCGCTGGACGCGGCCGGGATCAGCCCGGACGAACTGGACGTCTTCATCCCGCACCAGGCCAATGTGCGGATCATCGACTCGATGGTGAAGACCCTCAAACTGCCGGAGCACGTCACGGTCGCCCGGGACATCCGCACCACCGGCAACACCTCGGCCGCCTCGATCCCGCTCGCGATGGAGCGGCTCCTGGCGGCCGGCGAGGCGAAGAGCGGCGACACCGCGCTCGTCATCGGATTCGGGGCGGGTCTGGTCTACGCCGCCACGGTCGTTACCCTCCCCTAGTGCACCGGCCGGGATCTTCCGGCCCACGCCACACCCTCTGGAAACACACCGAAGGAGCGCCAACATGGCCGCCACGCAGGAAGAGATCGTCGCGGGTCTCGCGGAGATCGTGAACGAGATCGCCGGCATCCCGGTCGAGGACGTCGAGCTGGACAAGTCCTTCACCGACGACCTGGACGTCGACTCGCTGTCCATGGTCGAGGTCGTCGTCGCCGCCGAGGAGCGCTTCGACGTCAAGATCCCCGACGACGACGTCAAGAACCTGAAGACGGTTCGCGACGCCGCCGACTACATCCTCAAGCACCAGGCCTGATCTCGATCCGCCTGGGCCGGGGCCGTCCGGCGGACCGTGCCGGCACCGCCGGCGCCGGCCGTCGCACGAGGTGCGGCACGCCGCCGCACACGGCCCCAGCTGCCCCGCCACCCGGCGGTGGCGCCGCTTCATCCTCGTAACGTTGGAGAAAGAATTCCCGTGAGCTCGACCAATCGCACTGTGGTCGTCACCGGTATCGGCGCAACCACACCGCTGGGTGGCGACGCGACTTCCACCTGGGAGGGCCTGATCGCCGGACGCTCCGGCGTCGGTCCCCTCGAGCAGGACTGGGCCGCCGACCAGGCGGTCCGCATCGCGGCACAGATCGCCGTGGAGCCCTCCGAGATCATCCCGCGGCCGCAGGCCCGCCGTCTGGACCGCTCGGCGCAGTTCGCGCTGATCGCGGCCAAGGAGGCGTGGGCGGACGCCGGGTTCAACGGCAAGGCGGGCGAGCCGGACGGCGAATCGGCCGTCGACCCCGACCGGCTGGGCGCGGTCATCGCCTCCGGCATCGGCGGCGTGACCACCCTGCTCGACCAGTACGACGTGCTGAAGGAGAAGGGCGTACGCCGCGTCTCCCCGCACACCGTGCCGATGCTGATGCCGAACGGCCCCTCCGCCAACGTCGGTCTCACCGTGGGCGCCCGCGCGGGTGTGCACACCCCCGTGTCGGCCTGCGCCTCGGGCGCGGAGGCCATCGGCTACGCCATCGAGATGATCCGCACCGGACGCGCCGACGTGGTCGTCGCCGGGGGTACGGAGGCCGCCGTCCACCCGCTGCCGATCGCCGCGTTCGGCAACATGATGGCGATGTCCAAGAACAACGAGGACCCGCAGGGCGCCTCGCGCCCCTTCGACACCGGCCGGGACGGATTCGTCCTCGGCGAGGGTGCGGGCGTCGTCGTCCTGGAGTCCGCCGAGCACGCCGCCGCGCGCGGTGCCCGCGTCTACGCGGAGGCGGTGGGCCAGGGCATCTCGGCCGACGCCCACGACATCGTGCAGCCCGAGCCGGAGGGGCGGGGCATCTCGCACGCCCTGCAGAACCTGCTGGACCGCACCGACCTGGACCCGGCGGAGATCGTGCACGTCAACGCGCACGCGACCTCGACGCCCGCCGGTGACATCGCGGAACTCAAGGCGCTGCGCAAGGTCTTCGGCGACCACGCCGACCACTTCGCGGTGTCCGGCACCAAGTCGATGACCGGGCACCTGCTGGGCGGTGCCGGCGGTGTCGAGTCGGTCGCGACCGTGCTCGCGCTGTACCACCGGGTGGCGCCGCCCACGATCAACGTGGAGAACCTGGACCCGGAGGCGGAGGCCAACGCGGACATCGTCCGCGGCGAGGCCCGCAAGCTGCCGGTGGACGGCCGTATCGCGGCCCTCAACGACTCCTTCGGCTTCGGCGGCCACAACGTGGTGCTGGCCTTCCGGTCGGTCTGAGCCGAGCACGCGTGACGCGCGGGTCCCCGCGCCCCCTGTGGGGGGTGCGGGGACCCGCGCGTCGTTCGTCGTGCCGGAAGGGCGGGCCTCAGACGACCTGGTGGAGCCAGCGGACGGGGGCGCCCTCCCCGGCGTGGCGGAAGGGCTCCAGCTCGTCGTCCCACGGCTTGCCGAGCAGCTTCGCCACCTCCCCCTCCAGCTCCGTCTCCCCCTGCCGGGCCCGCACCAGGGCCGCGCGCAGCCGGTCCTCGGGGATCAGGATGTCGCCGTGCATGCCGGTGACCGCGTGGAAGATGCCGAGTTCCGGGGTGCAGCTGTAGCGCTCACCCTCCGCGGCCGCGCACGGCTCCGCCGTGACCTCGAAGCGCAGCAACTGCCATCCCCGCAGCGCCGAGGCGAGCTGGGAGGCGGTGCCCGCCTCGCCGCGCCAGGAGAACTCCGAGCGCCAGGTGCCCGGCGAGGCCGGCTGGCGGATCCAGTCCAGGCTCACCCGGGTGCCGAGCACACCCGCGATCGCCCACTCGACGTGCGGGCACAGTGCGCGGGGCGCGGAGTGCACGTACAGGACTCCACGTGTCGTCACCTGAACCTCCGGGCAGAGCGGCGCATCGTGCAACTTGACGGAACGGCCGTGGCAGGGGCAGCCACGTGGCGAGGCTACCGTGCGAGGACGCCGGGAGTGTGACGTACCGTCGGTCCCGGTGCCCGCGAAACCCGAGGTTTCACCCATCGGGACGCGGTACCGACGCAACGTCGGCGCCGTTGTACCCGTCTTCTGCATACGGATCACCGGACGCTCACGTTCACCACACAGGCCACAAATTCGCGATCGGCTTTCGATCAGGAGGGAAACCAGGGGATGGGGAACCAGGGTCCGCGCGACCGGAACCGCCGCGACCGCCGGAGCCGCCGCCTGCTCGCCGCGGGCGCGGTCGCCGCGGCCCTCGCGCTGGGCGTGGCCGGCTGCGACTCCGGCGACGGCACCACCGCGCCGCGCCCCTCCGCCACCAGCCGCGCCCCCCTCTGGGACCGCAGCCCCGACTCGATCGCGGCCGTCGGCGACTCCATCACCCGCGGCTTCGACGCCTGCAACGTGCTCTCCGACTGCCCCACCGTCTCCTGGGCCACCGGCAGCGACACCTCCGTCGACAGCCTCGCCGTGCGCCTCCTCGGCAGGGCCGACGCCGCCGAGCACAGCTGGAACTACGCGGTGACCGGCGCCCGGATGGCCGACGTGCCCGCGCAGATGGCCAGGGCCGCGCGGCGCCGCCCCGAGCTGGTGACGGTGATGGCGGGGGCCAATGACGCCTGCCGGCGCACCGAGAAGCAGATGACGCCGGTGGACGACTTCCGCGCCGAGTTCAAGGACGCGCTGGCCACGCTGCGCACGAAGCTGCCGAGGAGCCAGGTGTACGTGGCGAGCGTGCCCAACCTGAAGCGGCTGTGGGCGCAGGGCCGCACCAGCGCGCTCGGCAAGCAGATCTGGAAGCTGGGGATCTGCCCCTCGATGCTGGGCGACGCCGAATCGCTCGACCCGGCGGCCACCCGGCGCCGCGACACGGTGCAGCGGCGGGTGGAGGCGTACAACAAGGTGCTGAGGGAGGTGTGCGCGAAGGACGCCCGCTGCCGGTTCGACGGCGGCGCGGTGCACGACTACCGCTTCGGGCAGGCCCAGCTCAGCCACTGGGACTGGTTCCACCCCAGCCGCGACGGCCAGGCCCGGCTGGCCGAGATCGCCTACCGCACCATCACGGCGGAGAAGCCCGTGACCTAGCCTTTGTTCCATGACTGAACTTTTCGGCACGCTTCCGGACGGCACCGAGGTGCACCGCTTCACGCTCGAACGGGCCGGGGTACGGGTGCGGGTGCTGTCGTACGGCGGGATCGTGCAGTCCGTCGAGGTCCCGGACCGCGAGGGGCGCACGGCCGACGTGGTGCTGGGCTTCGACTCGCTGGAGGGCTACCTCGACTGCCCCGCGCCGTACTTCGGGGCGCTGGTCGGGCGGTACGCCAACCGCATCGCGGGCGCCCGCTTCACCCTCGACGGGCGGACGTACCGGCTCGCCGCCAACAACGCGCCCAATTCCCTGCACGGGGGCGAGCGCGGCTTCGACAAGCGCGTGTGGGCGGTCGCGGAGCAGGCCGACGGCACCCGGCTCTCGCGGGTCTCGCCGGACGGCGAGGAGGGCTTCCCGGGCCGTCTGGAGGTGTCCGTGACGTACACGCTGGACGCGGACGGCACCCTGCGGATCGGCTACGAGGCGGTGACGGACGCGCCGACCGTGGTGAACCTGACCAACCACACCTACTGGAACCTGGGCGGCGCCGCCCCCGGCACCGGGAGCGCGGCGGGGCACGAGCTGTCCCTCGCCGCCGGGGCGTACACGCCCGTCGACGGGGACCTGATCCCCACGGGGGTGGAGGAGTCCGTCGAGGGGACGCGCTTCGACTTCCGGGCGGCGCGGAAGGTGGGGACCGGGTACGACCACAACCTGGTGCTCGACAAGGGGGTCACGGCCGGGGCGGAGCCGGTGGCCGAGCTGCACGACCCGGCGTCCGGGCGGGTGCTCACGGTGGCCACGACGGAGCCGGGGATGCAGCTCTACACCGGCGATCACCTGCCGGCACCGTTCACGGCCGGGGACGCGGTCGCGCTGGAGACCCAGCACTACCCCGACTCCCCGAACCGCCCGGCCTTCCCCAGCACGCGGCTGGAGCCGGGGCGGACGTACCGCTCGGAGACGGCGTACGGGTTCGCGCTGCGGTAGAGGTCCCGTGCGCACGGCGGATGCGCGACAGGGGGGCGCGGTGAAAGGCGTGAGCCCCGGTCCGGAGGTCAGGTCCCGGACCGGGGCTGCTCGGGGTGGGCCCCGGGTCAGACGGTAATCGCCGTCGCCACGCGGCGGTCCGCGATCGAGCGCCCGGCGGCAATCTCGTACGAACCCTTCACACGCGCCCAGGCGCCCGCCGTCTCGTCCCACACCTCGAAGGCGCGTCCGGGCAGGGTCACCACGGCCTCCGCCGTCTCCCCCGGGCCCGCCTCCACCCCGGCGAACCCGGCCAGCCACCGCAGCGGCCGCTCGGGTCCGGCGGCGGCGTCCGGACCGGCCGGGGAGACGTAGACCTGGACGACCTCGTGTCCCGCCCGCTCGCCGGTGTTGCGCAGGCGTACCCGCACGGTCCTGCCCTCCGTGCCGCGCTCCCCCTCGGCGGGTTCGACGGCTTCGACGGACTCGTACGACCACGTGGTGTAGCCGAGCCCGTGCCCGAAGGGGTACGCGGGCGTCCGACCCGCCTTCTCCCAGGCACGGTATCCGATGAACACCCCTTCAGAATAAGCGAGTTGGCCGTCCACCGGGACCACTTCGGTGACCGGTGCGTCGGCCAGCGCGCCCCAGGTCGTGGGGAGCCTGCCGCCCGGCTCGGCCGCGCCGGTGAGCACCTCGGCCAGCGCGGCGCCGCCCTCCTGGCCGGGGAACCAGCTCAGCAGGACCGCGGCGACCTCGTTCCGCCAGGGCAGTTCCACCGGGGAGCCGGAGTTGACGACGACGACGGTGTTCGGGTTGGCGGCGGCCACCGCGCGGACCAGGTCGTCCTGTCGGCCGGGCAGCCGCAGGTCGGCGCGGTCGAAGCCCTCGGACTCGACGCGGTCGGTGGTGGCGACCACGACGACCGCGGTGTCGGCCTCCCGCGCCGCCGCCGCGGCCTCGGCGATCAGTTCCTCGGGTTCGCGCCGCGGCTCCTGGTGGGCGAGGGCGAAGAGGACCGAGGTGGCGGTCGTGCCCTCGGAGGTCTCGACGGTGTGCGCGAGGGAGACCTCGACGCGCTCGCCGGCCTCCAGCTCCACCCGGGCGTGCGGCTCGGGGGCGCCGAAGAAGGCGGCGAAGGGGTCCTCCTTCGCGGGCCGCTGGACGCCGTCGAAGTACGTCGTGCCGCCGACGGTGAGCGTGAAGGCGCCCAGGCCCTTGATGCCGAAGGTGTGCGTGCCGGACTCGCGGGCGAGGAAGGTGCCGGTCAGTTCGACGCCGCGCAGGTTGGCGTGGGTGACGCCCTCGGGCAGGTCCACGTCCGTCCACTTGACGTCGCCGTTGGGTACGACGGTGCTGCCGAGGACGGTGCCGGCGGCGTCGCGGCAGACCGCGCGCAGGGTGAACCCGCGGTCGGCGATCGAGAGTTCCTCGTTGGGGTCGGCGCCCACGGCGTACGTCACGCTTCCCTCGGGCAGGGCGGCGGTCAGGCCGTCGAGCGGGGAGACGATCCGGTCGGGGAAGACGGTGGCGGAGCCGCCGCCGAGGACGCGGGCGTCGCGGGCGGCGGCGCCGAGGAGGGCGACGGTGGTGCCGGGGCGCAGCGGCAGGGCGGGACCGCTTCCGGCGGTCCCGGTCGTTCCGGTGCCCTCGGTGCTCCCGGTGCTCCCGGTGCTCCCGGCGGGCTCGTTGCGGACGAGGACGAAGGAGCGGCGGGCGATCTCGCGGGCCAGGGCGCGGCCGTCGACGTCCGCGGGCGGTGCGGCGACGACGGGCGCGGCGCCCTCCAGGATGCCGAGGCGGGCGGCGAGGCGCAGCACGTTGCGCACGGCCGAGTCGACCGTGGCCTCCTCCACCCGGCCCTCGCGCACCGCACGGGCGAGGGCCTCGCCGTACACGGTGTCGGGTCCCGGCATGGCGATGTCGAGGCCTCCCCGGACGGCGCGGACGGTGTCACGGGCGGCGCTCCAGTCGGAGACGTTGATGCCGTCGAAGCCCCACTCGCCGCGCAGGACGCCGTTCACGAGCGGGCCGTGCTCGGTCATCGTGGAGCCGTTGACGCTGTTGTAGGCGGTCATGACGCCCCACGGGCGGGCGCCCGCGACGATGGCCTCGAAGGGGGCCAGATACAGCTCGCGCAGGGCACGTTCGCTCACCAGGTTGTCGACGGTGAAGCGCTCGGTCTCGGCGTCGTTGGCCACGAAGTGCTTGACGGTGGTGCCGACGCCGCCGGACTGCACCCCGGCCACGTACCCGGTGCCGATGCGGCCGGTGAGGTACGGGTCCTCGCTGTACGCCTCGAAGTGGCGGCCGCCGAGCGGGGAGCGGTGCAGGTTGACGGTGGGCGCGAGCAGGACGTGGACGCCCTTGCGGCGGGCCTCCTGGGCGAGCAGCACACCGGCGCGGTGGGCGAGTTCCGGGTCCCAGGTGGCGGCGAGGGCGGTCGGGGAGGGCAGGGCCGCGGACGGGTCGTCGGCGGTCCAGCGCACGCCGCGGACGCCGACGGGGCCGTCGGACATCACCAGGGAGGCCAGGCCGATCCCCGGGAGCGCGGGCAGTGTCCAGCGGTCCTGGCCGGCGAGCAGCCGTGCCTTGTCGTCGAGGCCGAGCCGGGCGAGGGCCGCCTCGACGACCCGCTCGCGGGCCAGGTCGCCCGCCTCGTCCGTTACGCCGTCCGGCACCCCGCCCGCCGACCTGTCCGACGCCTCGTCCGTTGTTCCGGCCACGGCCGCACCTCCTCGTTGAAAGCCGCTTCGACGCTCCCATGCTGCACCTGTAACCAGTAGGGCGGTAGTTTTCGTTACCTTCTCGTGATAGTTCGGGGATACCCATACCGTACGGTGGCGCCATGACGAGCAGGGCCGGGAGGACCGGGTCGAGGACCGCCAGGGTCAGGACCGCGGGGCGGCGCGCGGAGATCGTCCGGGCGGCCCTCGAAGTGATCGCCGAACGCGGCTACCGGGGCGCGAGCATGGCCGCGGTGGCGGAGCGGGTGGGGCTGACCCAGCAGGGAGTGCTGCACTACTTCCCGACGAAGGACGCGCTGCTCCTCGCCGTGCTCAAGGAGCGCGACCAGTGGGACGCGGTGCCCGGGGAGCGGTGGCGGCTGGACCTGCTCGGCTCGCTGGTCGAGTACAACGCGACCCGGCCCGGGATCGTCCAGACCTTCTCGGCGCTGCTCGGCGAGAGCGTCACCGAGGGGCATCCCGCGCGGGACTTCTTCACCGGGCGGTACGAGGAGGTCCGCGCGAGCATGGCCTCCGTCCTGCGCGCGGAGTTCGGCGACCGGCTGCCCGGCGGACTGCCCCCGGAGCGGGTGGCACCGCTGCTGGTCGCGGTGATGGACGGGCTGCAGTTCCAGTGGCTGCTCGACCCGGGGGCGGTGGACATGCCGGGGGCGTTCCGGGACTTCGTGGCCCTGCTGGGCGAGCGGCCGGAACCGGCTGAGGCCGTCGCGCACGCCACCCCGGAGGACGTCCCGCGGAACCCGGCGGGGCACGCCAGAGAGGGCACGGGGCCGACGGAGACCGGGGCGGAGGCGGGGGCGCCGGAGACGGGGGCGGCAGAACCAGGGGGACCCGGGGCGGCGGACACCGGGGAGCGCTGAGGCGGGCTCAGAACGCCTGCGTGGCCGCCGCCTCGTGCTCGCCGCCGGTGTCCTCCTCGGGGTCCCGCGTCTCCTCGCCGAGGAGTTCGCGGGCCAGCAGGGTGGCGCCCGCGACCGCGCCCGGCATCAGGAACACCGCGACGAGCGGCACCAGGAAGGCCAGACCCAGCGGGGTTCCGAAGCCCCACACCAGCCTCTTCCGGGAGCGCAGGAGGGCGAGCCGCTCGCGCAGCTGGACGCCCCGGCGCTGGAGGGCCACCGCGGTGAGCTCCTCGGTGAGGAAGAACCCGGTGACGAAGAAGCCGATCACCGGGACGAGGGTCTGCCCGACGAACGGCAGAAACCCGCAGGCGAACAGCAGCACGCCCCACACACCGGCGCGCACGACGATGCGCAGGCCGTCCCGGGCCGAGATCCACAGGTCGCGCGCGAGCGACAGACCGGACTCGGGGGCGGTGCCGTCCGGGGAGACGTCGCGGTCGACCCGCTCGGAGAGGTTCTCGTAGAAGGGCTGGCCGACCAGCAGCGTCACGGCGGTGAAGGTGACGACCGCGAGCAGCAGCGCGAGGGCGAACAGCACGGCGGTCAGGAACCCGCGGAACAGGCCCTGCCAGGGGCTCGACCAGTCGTCCGCGAACGGGGTCGCCCAGGCGACGAAGTCGTCGCCCCACATGGCCAGGGCGACGAGGGCGGCGAGGTAGAGCACCAGGGTGATCAGGCCGGGCAGCAGCCCGAGACCGTACGCCCTGCCGTGCCGGGCCACCCAGCGGTGGCCGCGCAGCAAGTGCCTGAATCCTGCGGTCAGATCGCGCATGGGCTGCACTGTAGTGGGCGGGGGGTGAGGGGGCCGCGCCCCCTCACCCCCTCCGCCCCGGTCCACGCCGGTCCGCGACTCAGAGCTTGACGATCATCTTGCCGGTGTTGGCGCCCTGGAGGACGCCGAGGAAGGCGTCGAGGGTGTTCTCGACGCCCTCGACGACCGTCTCGCGGTACTTGAGCCGGCCCTCGCGGATCCACGCCCCGACCTCCTCCACGAACTGCGGCTGGAGGTCGTAGTGGTCGCCGACGAGGAAGCCCTCGATGCGGCCGCGGGTCTGGATGAGACGGGAGAGGTTGCGCGGGCCGGGGGCGGGCTCGGTGTTGTTGTAGACCGAGATCATGCCGCAGACCGCGATGCGGCCGTCGCGGTTGAGGCGGCCCAGGGCGGCCTCCAGATGGTCGCCGCCGACGTTGTCGAAGTAGACGTCGATGCCGTCGGGGGCGGCCGCGCGGAGCTGCTCGGCCACCGGGGCGCTCTTGTAGTTGAAGGCGGCGTCGAAGCCGTACTCCTCGGTGAGCAGCTTCACCTTCTCGTCGGTGCCGGCGGAGCCGATGACGCGGGAGGCGCCCTTGAGCTTCGCGATCTGGCCCACCTGGCTGCCGACCGCGCCCGCCGCGCCGGACACGAAGACGGCGTCGCCCTCCTTGAAGGAGGCGGTGCGCAGCAGGCCGGCGTAGGCGGTGAGCCCCGTCATGCCGAGCACGCCGAGGTAGGCGGAGAGCGGGGCGGCCTCCGGGTCGACCTTGACGACGTGCTTGGCGTCCGTGACGGCGTACTCGCGCCAGCCGAAGAAGTGCAGCACGTGGTCGCCGACGGCGATGCCCTCGGCGTCGGAGGCGAGCACCTCGCCCACGGCGCCGCCCTGCATGGCCTTGCCGAGCTCGAAGGGGGCGACGTAGGACTTGGCGGCGCTCATGCGGCCCCGCATGTACGGGTCCACCGAGAGGTAGCGGTTGCGGACCAGGACCTGGCCCTCGCCGGGCCGGCCGACCTCCGCCTCGACGAAGGCGAAGTCCTCGGGCTTCGGCCAGCCGACGGGGCGGCTGAGCAGCTGCCATTCGCGGCCGGTGGCGGGGAGCGATGCGTGGTCGGTCATGGGGGTGGCGGCCTCTCCTGGGGTTGCGTGTGCGGTCTTCGCCGGTGATGGTGCTCGGTGACGGGTGACCTCTGACGGGTGACACGTGGCACGCGCCGGCACGCGCCCTCGGCACGGGGTCCGGCCCGATGTGCTTCAGCACCTGAAACAACAATGGTCCTGAATATTTCAGGGTGTCAAGTAACCGGGTACCCTGCTGTCCATGGCTGCACACAAGAGCCCCCGTGTGGACCCGCTGACGCTGGAGGTCGTCGACCTGATCGGCACGGTGGTCGCGCGGTACCACGAGGAGTACGAGGAGGCGGCGGCGGAGCACGCCCTCACCGGGGCCCAGGCACGGCTGCTGAGCCTGCTGTCGCTGGAGCCGCTGCCGATGCGGCGGCTGGCGCGGAAGCTGAAGTGCGAGCCCTCGAACGTGACGGGCATCGTGGACCGGCTGGAGAGCCGGGGTCTGGTGGAACGCCGCCCGGACCCCGCCGACCGCCGGGTGAAGCTCGCGGCGGCCACGGAGGAGGGCCGCCGGGTGGCCCGCGGCCTCCGCGAGTCCCTCCACTTCGCCCGCGCGCCCCTGGCCGCCCTCCCCGAGGAGGACCGCGTCCGCCTGCGCGACCTCCTGCGCCGCATGCTCCCGGAGGAACTCGAGGAGGAGTGAGGGGGGCGACGCGAGGGGCGCGGGCCTCCCGCTGAGCGGTCCCCTACGTGCACCACCACAGGAAGCGGTCACAGGTGTCCGAGGGGGAGGGTTCCTCGGAGGACGGGGGCGGGGGTTCCGGGTTCTCGGACTCGGGGGTGCCCTCCTCGCCGCCGCCGGGGCTGTCCCCGCCCGACGGGTCCGGGGACTCGGCGTGGCCGGTGGCGGACGGTGCGGCGCCGGAGGTCTCGGAGGCGCTCGCCGTCGCGCCCTCCTCGTCCGCCTTCGCGGAGCGCGAGGCGGAGGCGGAGGTGGACCCGGAGGCGCCCGGTGACGCACTCGCCGTGCCCTCGCCGGACGCCGTGGAGCCGGGGGCGCCGGAGTCCTCGTCCCCGTGACCGGGCGAGGAATCGGAGCCGTCGGACTGTTCCTCGCCCGTGGCGGCCGTCTTCGGGGTCGAACCCGGGGATTCGGTGCCGAGTTCGGCGAGGCTCAGGCCGCCGGCCGCGAGGAGGAGGCCGGCGGCGACGAAGAGGACGCGGCGGCGGCGCCTGCGGTGGGAGGCGGCGCGGCGGTCGCGACGGCCGAGGGGCGCTTCGGAGGAGTCCTCGTCGCCCTCGTGTTCCTCGGGGTCCTCCGGGTTCTCGGGGTCCTGGGGATCCTCGGGGCCGCCCTCGTCCCCGCCGCCCCTGCCGTTCCCTCCGCCGCCCCCGGGGGGCTCCGCTCCCTCGCCCCCGCCGGGTTCCCGCGCCGGTTCCGAGGGGAGGGGCGCGCCCGCGCCGTCGTGTGCGCCGCCGGGGGCGTGGTCCTCGCCCGCCGCGCCGGCCGCCGCGAGCGGCGTCCCGCCGTGGGGGCCGGGCTCCCGGCCCGGCGCCGTGTTCGCGGCCGCTTCCCGGTCGTGCGCCGGCGCCGCCGCGGGGCCCGACGGCCCCGTCGGGCCTCCCGGTGCCGCGTGCGGCGCCGGGGCCTCCCCCTCCAGCCACCCCACCGGCGTTCCGCACCCCGGGCATGCCAGGGCTCCATTGAGGTGTCTTCGGCAGGGGGTGCAGTAATTCATGTCGCCGGAAGACTAGGTTCCCCCCACCGCGCTTGCCCAGGGACTGCTGTGAAAGTTGTGTAGGGAAGGGCCGGTCCGCGACCGGTTCGTGACCTGACGCCCCGTCTGCCGCGCCCGTTTCCCGGCCCCTTGGGCGGCGAGCGCGGCATACCGGCGAAATTCCCCCGTCTCTCTCGTGCGCGACCCATTGACACTCCCCCCGCCGCGTCCTTACTGTCACGCCAACATTTCGAACGTGTGACGAGATATCGAACAAACCGAGAGGCAAGAGCCGTGCGCATCACCGGAATCAGCACACACGTGGTCGGGACGCCCTGGCGCAACCTGACCTACGTCCAGGTGCACACCGACGAGGGGATCACCGGCGTCGGCGAGACCCGGATGCTGGGCCACACCGACGCGCTGATCGGATACCTCCGCGAGGCCGAGGCGAACCACATTCTCGGCTCGGACCCGTTCGCTGTCGAGGACCTCGTGCGCCGCATGAAGTACGGCGACTACGGGCGCGCGGGCGAGATCGTGATGTCCGGTATCGCCGTCGTCGAGATGGCCTGCTGGGACATCAAGGGCAAGGCCCTCGGCGTCCCCGTCTGGCAGCTCCTGGGCGGCAGGATGACCGACAGGGTCAAGGCCTACGCCAACGGCTGGTACACCACCGAGCGCACGCCGGAGGCGTACCACAAGGCCGCGCGCGGGGTCATGGAGCGCGGGTACCGGGCGCTGAAGATCGACCCCTTCGGCACCGGCCACTTCGAGCTGGACCAGCGGCAGACGAACTACGCCGTCTCCCTCATCGAGGCCGTGCGGGACGCCATCGGGCCGGACGCCGAGCTGATGCTGGAGATGCACGGCCGCTTCTCCCCCGCCACCGCCGTCCGGCTCGCCAAGGAGATGGCCCCCTTCAAGCCGGCCTGGCTGGAGGAGCCGGTGCCGCCGGAGAACCTGAAGGCGCTGGAGAAGGTCGCCGCCAAGGTGGACCTCCCGGTCGCCACCGGTGAGCGCATCCACGACCGGATCGAGTTCCGCGAGCTGTTCGAGAGCCAGGCCGTCGACATCCTCCAGCCCGACGTCGGCCACATCGGCGGCATCTGGGAGACCCGCAAGCTCGCCGCCACCGCCGAGACCCACTACATGCTCGTGGCCCCGCACAACGTGGGCGGCCCGGTGCTCACCGCGGCCTCCCTCCAGGTCGGCTTCACCTCCCCGAACTTCAAGATCCTTGAGCACTTCAACGACTTCGCGGACGCGGAGATCAAGAAGGTCGTCAAGGGTGCCCCGCAGGTGGACCCGGAGGACGGCTGCTTCCACCTCTCCGACGCCCCCGGCCTCGGCGTCGAGCTGGACGTGGACGCGGCGGCCGAGTTCCCGCAGCAGCAGGCCCGGTTCGACCTGTGGGCCGAGGGCTGGGAGAAGCGCGCGCCGAAGGCGGCCGGTCGATGACTGCCGCCGGCCCGCACGGCACCGCCGCCGGGAGCACCGGCGGCACCGGCAGCGCCGTCGTCGTGGAGGCGCCCGGCGCCCACCGGCTCGTCCCGCACGAGCCGCGGGACCCCGGGCCCGGCGAGGCCCTGGTCGCGGTGCACGCCGTAGGCATCTGCGGCAGCGACCGCGAGGTCTACCAGGGCAACCGGCCCGAGGGGTACGTCCGTTACCCGCTCACCCCGGGCCACGAGTGGTCCGGCACCGTGGCCGCCGTCGGCGCCGGGGTGCCTCGGTCCCTGGTGGGCCGCAAGGTCGTCGGCGAGGGGTTCCGCAACTGCCAGGTCTGCGACCGCTGCCACGCGGGCGAGACCACGCTGTGCACGGCCGGGTACGAGGAGACCGGGTTCACCGAGCCCGGCGCGATGGCCGCCACCCTGACCCTGCCGGCCCGGCTGCTGCACGTCCTGCCCGAGGACGCGGACCTGACGGCCGCCGCCCTGCTCGAACCCGCCGCCTGCGTGGCCGCCGCCGCGCTCAAGGCGGGGGCGCGGCCGGGCGAGCGGGTCGCGGTGGTCGGCACCGGCACGCTCGGCATGTTCGCGGCGCAGTTCCTGCGGGCGGGCTCGCCCGGGGAGCTGCTCGTGGTGGGCACCCGCCGCGACCGCGAGTCCCTGTCCCGGGAGTTCGGCGCCACCGATTTCCGCACCAAGGACGAAGCACTCCCGGACGACTTCGACGTCGTGATCGAGACCGCCGGCTCCGCCGACGCCGCGCGCACCGCCGCCGCCCTGCTGCGGCGCGGCGGGCGGCTGGTGCTGACCGGCATCCCGGCACCCGGCGCCGAGGGGCTCGACCCGACCGACCTCGTCGTACGGCAACTGGAGGTGCACACCGTGTTCGGGGCGCCCCCGGAGGCGTGGGCCCACACGGTCCGGGTCTTCGGAGCGGGCCTGCTGGATCCGCTGCCCCTGGTCAGCCACGAACTGCCGCTGGAGGAATTCCCCCGCGCCATCGAACTGGTGGGGTCCGGGGACCCGAAGGTGGGCAAGGTGCTGTTGCGACCGTAGCTCCCTGAGCCGGCCGCCACCCGTGCGCCGGTACGCGGCGGCCTGACGGCTCCGTACCGGCGCACGGCCCGCAGCCCCGCAGTCCCGCAGTCCCGCAGTCCCGCCCGTGACCCGCCATCCGTCGACCCACCACCCGCCCCGCCCCCGTCGCCCAGCCGTCCCCTCCCTCGCGAACCGCGTCCGACATACCGAACAAGGGCCCGCCCGCACCGGGCCCGCCGCGGTCCCCGGACCTCCGAAGCCCCAGACGCACGCACGTGACGCACATGACGCACATGACGCACATGAAGGACACCTCGTGACCGACGCTTCCCCCACGGCGGCCCGTCGACCCGCCGAGCAGGCACTCGCCGCGCTCGGCCTGGACGCTCCCGCCCTGTCCCCCGCCGACGCCTCGCCGCACGCCTTCCCCGACGGCGGCCGGTGGCGCACCGAGGTGCCCTCCTGCGAGGGCCCGGAGGCGCTCGCCGTGGTCCTGAAGGAGGCGTCCCGGCTCGACGTGCCGATCCACCGGATCAGCCAGGGCAGCGGCGTGTGGATGCTGACGGACGCCGAGATCACCGAGATGGTCGAGGCCACCGCCGAACGTGACATCGAGCTGTGCCTGTTCACCGGGCCGCGCGGCACCTGGGACATCGGGGCCTCGGTGCGCACCGACTCCAACGGCGGCGGCCTGCGGGCCCGGGGGCACGACGCGGTGGCCGGCTGCCTGGAGGACGCCGTACGCGCCACCGAACTCGGCGTGAAGTGCCTCCTGGTGGCCGACGAGGGGGTGCTGTGGACGCTGCACCGGGCACGCGCGCAGGGCATCATCCCGGCCGACACCACGCTCAAGGTCTCCGCGTTGATCGGCCCCGTCAACCCGGCCTCGTTCGCCGTGTACGAGCGCCTCGGCGCGGACTCGGTCAACGTGCCCAGCGATCTGACCCTGGACCACCTCACGGAGATCCGCCGGGTCTCGGGCGCCCCGATGGACATGTACATCGAGGCACCGGACGATCTGGGCGGCTATGTGCGGATGTACGAGGTGGCCGAGCTGATCCGCCGGGGCGCCCCGATCTACCTGAAGTTCGGGCTGTCCAAGGCGCCCGGAATCTACCCCTACGGACACCAGTTGCGGGAGGTCACCCTGGCCACTGCCAAGGAGCGGGTGCGCCGCGGCCGGCTCGCGCTGGACCTGCTCGCCCGGCACGGCGCGGACACCGGCATGGCGGCCCTCGGGTCCCGGATGCCGGGTTCGCTCCGACGCTTCGACACCGGCGCATAACATTCCCGAAAAATCTCTTCTCACAAGGCGACACAGTCGCGCAGAATCCCACACACTCGCCTGGATCCTCCCTCGTACCGTCCTCCGCACAAGTCCCATCGGAGAGCCGGACGGCGCCCCAACTGAGCCTGACGCCAAGGATGTTCATCATGACCACTCGCAGAGCCGCAGTAGCCGCGATCGCCTCGGTCGCCACCCTCGCCCTGACCCTGACCGCCTGCGGCCAGGACAGTGACGGTGGCAGCAAGGAAGGCAAGGACGACGCCAAGGGCGGGACCATCGGCATCGCGATGCCGACCAAGTCCTCCGAGCGCTGGATCTACGACGGCAAGTACGTCGTCAAGGAGATGCAGGCCAAGGGGTACAAGACCAAGCTCGTCTACGGCGAGGACGACCCGGACCAGCAGGTCTCCCAGATCGAGAACCTCATCACCCAGGGCGTCAAGGCCCTGGTGATCGCGGCGATCGACAACAAGTCGCTCAACAACGTGCTCCAGCAGGCCGCCGACGCGGACATCCCGGTCATCTCCTACGACCGCCTGATCCTCGGCACCAAGAACGTCGACTACTACGCCTCCTTCGACAACGAGAAGGTCGGCCGCCTCCAGGGCACCTACATCCTGGACAAGCTGGGCCTCAAGGACGGATCGAAGAAGGGCCCCTTCAACATCGAGCTGTTCGCCGGCTCCAACGACGACAACAACACCCGCTACTTCTTCAAGGGCGCGATGAGCGTGCTCCAGCCGTACATCGACAAGAAGCAGCTCGTCGTCCAGTCCAAGCAGACCGCGCTCAACCAGGTCACCACCCTGCGCTGGGACGGTGGCACCGCGCAGAAGCGCATGGACGACATCCTGACCTCCGCGTACAAGCACCGCCGGGTCGACGCGGTGCTCTCCCCGTACGACGGCATCTCCATCGGCATCCTGTCCGCGCTCAAGTCGGACGACTACGGCTCGAAGGACAAGCCGCTGCCGGTCGTCACCGGCCAGGACGCCGAGGTCGCCTCGGTGAAGTCGATCATCTCCGGCCAGCAGTCCATGTCCATCTACAAGGACTCGCGCAAGCTCGCCAAGGTCACCGCGAACATGGTGGACGACTCGCTGCACGGCAAGAAGGCCGAGGTCAACGACACCAAGTCGTACGACAACGGCGTCAAGGTCGTCCCCGCCTACCTGCTCCAGCCGGTGAGCGTGGACAAGACCAACTACGAGAAGGTCCTGATCGGCGGCGGCTACTACACCGAGGGCGACCTGAACTGACCCGCTCGTCCCCACTGATCCCTACGGATTGAAAGGCACGACCATGGCGGGACCCGTCCTGGAAATGCGCTCGATCGTCAAGACCTTTCCCGGTGTGAAGGCGCTCTCTGACGTCACTCTGACGGTGCGTCAGGGCGAGGTCCACGCCATCTGCGGGGAGAACGGCGCCGGGAAGTCCACCCTCATGAAGGTGCTCTCCGGCGTCCACCCGCACGGAAGCTACGAGGGCGAGATCCTCTTCGAAGGAGAGGTCTGCCACTTCAAGGACATCCGGGCGAGCGAGCAGCGCGGCATCGTCATCATCCACCAGGAACTGGCGCTGGTGCCCTACCTCTCCCTCGCGGAGAACATCTTCCTCGGCAACGAGCACGCCACCCGCGGGCTCATCAGCTGGGGCGAGACGCTCAAGCACGGCACCGAACTGCTGCGCCGCGTCGGTCTGTCGGACCACCCGGACACCCGGGTCGCCGACATCGGCGTGGGCAAGCAGCAGCTCGTGGAGATCGCCAAGGCGCTCTCCAAGAAGGTGAAACTGCTCATCCTGGACGAGCCGACGGCGGCGCTGAACGACGAGGACAGCGGCAAGCTGCTCGACCTCATCCTGGAGCTGAAGAAGCAGGGCATCACCTCGATCATCATCTCCCACAAGCTCAACGAGATCCGCCGGGTCGCCGACTCGGTGACCATCCTGCGCGACGGACGCTCGATCGAGACGCTCGACGTGAAGGCCCCGGAGACCACCGAGGACCGGATCATCAGCGGCATGGTCGGCCGCGACCTCGACCACCGCTTCCCCCCGCGCAGCCCGCACGAGCCGGAGGAGGGCGCCGCGCCGGCCTTCGAGATCCGCGGCTGGACCGTGCACCACCCGATCGACCAGCAGCGCAAGGTCGTCGACGACGTGTCCCTGCACGTGCGCCGCGGGGAGATCGTCGGCATCGCGGGGCTGATGGGCGCCGGCCGCACCGAACTCGCGATGAGCGTCTTCGGCCGCACCTACGGCCGGTACGCGGCGGGTTCGGTGTTCAAGGACGGCAAGGAGATCCGCACCAAGAGCGTCCCCGAGGCGGTCAAGCACGGCATCGCCTACGTCACCGAGGACCGCAAGCACTACGGCCTGAACCTCATCGACACCATCAACCGCAACATCTCCCTCAGCGCCCTGGGGAAGGTCTCCAAGCGCGGTGTGGTGGACGAGCACGAGGAGCGCCAGGTCTCCGAGGGCTTCCGGACGTCGATGAACATCAAGGCACCGACCGTCTTCGAGCCGGTGGGCAAGCTGTCCGGCGGCAACCAGCAGAAGGTCGTCCTCAGCAAGTGGATCTTCGCGGGTCCGGACGTGCTGATCCTGGACGAGCCCACGCGTGGCATCGACGTCGGCGCGAAGTACGAGATCTACACGGTCATCGACCAGTTGGCGGCCCAGGGCAAGGCGGTCGTCTTCATCTCCTCCGAGCTGCCCGAGCTGCTCGGCATGTGCGACCGCATCTACACCATGGCCGCCGGGCGGCTGACCGGCGAGGTCCCGCGCGCGGAGGCCACCCAGGAGGAGCTGATGCGCCGGATGACGAAGGACGAGAAGGACAAAGAGGTAACCCGATGAGCACGGATGTCACCGAGAAGACCCCGGCGCCCGCGCCGCCGGGCAAGGGCGGCGCGGCCGCGGGCGACAGCCTGCTGAAGCTGCTCGTGGACGGCATGCGGCGCAACATGCGCCAGTACGGCATGCTGATCGCGCTCGGCCTGATCGTCGTCCTCTTCGAGGTGTGGACCGACGGCGACCTGCTGCTGCCGCGCAACGTCTCCAACCTGGTGCTGCAGAACAGCTACATCCTGATCCTCGCGATCGGCATGATGCTGGTGATCATCGCCGGTCACATCGACCTGTCGGTCGGTTCGCTGACGGCGTTCGTGGGCGCGGCGGCGGCCGTGCTCATGGTCAGGCACGACGTGCCCTGGCCGCTGGCCGTGGTGCTGTGCCTGCTCCTGGGTGCCGCCGCGGGCTCGCTGCAGGGGTTCTTCATCGCCTATCTCGGCATACCGTCGTTCATCGTCACCCTCGCCGGGATGCTGCTGTTCCGCGGTCTGACCGAGATCGTCCTCAAGGGGCAGACCCTCGGCCCGTTCCCCGAGGGACTGCAGAAGGCCTCCAACGGCTTCCTGCCGGAGGTCGGCCCGGACACCAACTACCACAACCTGACCGTCCTGCTGGGTCTCGTGGTCATCGCCTTCGTGGTGTACCAGGAGGTCCGTGACCGCAGGCGCCAGCTGGAGTTCGACCTCGACGTCCTGCCCACCAAGATGTTCCTGACGAAGCTGGTGGCGCTGATCGCCGCCGTCCTCGTCGTGACGCTGCTGCTCGCCAGCTACAAGGGCGCCCCGGTGGTGTTGATCATCCTCGGTGTGCTGGTGGTGGGCTTCGGCTACCTGATGCGCAACGCGATCATCGGCCGGCACGTCTACGCGATCGGCGGCAACCTGCCGGCGGCGAAGCTGTCGGGCGTGAAGGACAAGAAGGTCGTCTTCCTGGTCTTCCTGAACATGGGCATGCTCGCGGCCCTGGCGGGTCTGGTCTTCGCCGCCCGCTTCAACGCGGCCTCGCCCAAGGCCGGCCTCAACTTCGAGCTGGAGGCCATCGCGGCCTCGTTCATCGGCGGCGCGTCGATGAGCGGCGGCGTGGGCACGGTCCTCGGCGCGATCATCGGTGGTCTCGTCCTGGGCGTGCTGAACAACGGTATGAACCTCGTCGGCATCGGCACCGACTGGCAGCAGGTCATCAAGGGCCTGGTGCTCCTGGCGGCGGTCGGCTTCGACGTGTGGAACAAGCGCAAGTCCGGTTCGTAATCCTCGACTCGGGCCCCGCCACCGCGGCGGGGCCCGCTCTTTTGGCAGGAGCCGCACCATGGACATGAGCAGACGCACCGTCCTGTCGACCGCCGCCGCCGCGGGCCTCACCGCGGCGGCCGCCGGAACCGCCCGCGCCTCGGCCTCGCCGTCGTCCTCGAGAGGCAGGAAGCCCGTGAAGGAGCTCTTCGGCAGGCTCGCCGACGGCACCAAGGTCCACCGCTGGTCGCTGGAGAACGGCACGACCCGGCTGAAGGTCCTCGACTACGGCGGCATCGTCCAGTCCCTGGAGATCCCCGACCGGCACGGCCGGTACACGAACGTCTCCCTGGGCTTCGACAACGTCGCCGACTACGTCGCGGGCAGCCCGTACTTCGGCGCCACCATCGGCCGCTACGGCAACCGCATCGCCAAGGGCCGCTTCACCCTCGACGGCAGGACGTACCAGCTCTCCGTCAACGACGGCGAGAACACCCTGCACGGCGGCGCGAACGGCTTCGACAAGCGGGTGTGGGACGTCGAGCCGTTCACCCGGGGCGCGGACGTGGGTCTGCACATGTACTACACCAGCGTGGACGGCGAGGAGGGCTTCCCGGGCACGCTCAAGGTCCAGGTCACCTACACCCTGAACCGGCACGGCGAGTGGCGTGTCGACTACCTCGCCACCACCGACAGGGCCACCGTCGTCAACCTCACCAACCACACCTACTTCAACCTCGCCGGCGAGGGCAGCGGCTCCGTCTACGACCACGAGCTGACCCTGGCCGCGAGCCGGTACACCCCCACCGACGCGGGTCTCATCCCCACCGGTGAACTCGCGCGCGTGGCCGGCACGCCCTTCGACTTCCGGCGGGCCAAGACGATCGGCCGCGATCTGCGCGAGGGCCACCCCCAGCAGGTCACCGCCAAGGGCTACGACCACAACTGGGTCCTGGACAAGGGCATCACCCGCGAGCCCGAGCACGTGGCCACCCTGCGCGACCCCTCCTCCGGGCGCTTCCTGAAGATCGCCACCGACCAGCCGGGACTGCAGTTCTACTCCGGCAACTTCCTCGACGGCACGCTCGTCGGCACCTCCGGGCGCACCTACCGGCAGGGCGACGCGCTCGCCCTGGAGACCCAGCACTTCCCGGACTCCCCGAACCGGCCCTCGTTCCCCTCGACCGTGCTGCGGCCGGGGCAGACGTACCGCACGACGACGATCCACTCCTTCGGCGCGGGGCGCTGAACGGGGCGAGGTCGACCCTCTACGGGCGTTGAACGTGGACGCCGCCGCATCCGTATGACTGGGCGGCCCGTGCTCCCCCGCACGGGCCGCCCACAACGTGACGGGCCCGCCCGGCCCGCCCCCATACGGAGGTTCGAAGGCTCCATGGCCGACAACGTCACCTCGTTGTTCCGCGGCTCCGCGGCACACAGCCCCTCGATGGCCGCGCTGACGCGCGAGGGCGGCGACGGCGCCAAGCCGGTGGACTTCTGCATCCCCTGCAATCCGTACTTCCCCACCCCCGCCATGTTCGAGGAACTGGCGGGCCGACTGCGGGACATCCTCACGTACTACCCGAGCGGCGCCGACACCATCACCGCCGAGCTGTGCGAGCTGCTCCAACTGCCCCCCGCCTGCGTGGCGATGGGCAACGGTTCCACGGAACTGATCACCTGGATCGACCATCTGCTGGTCTCCGAGTCGCTCGCCGTGCCCGTGCCCACCTTCGGGCGGTGGACCGACCAGCCGATGGAGACGGGCAAGCGGGTCGACATGTTCCCGCTGCAGGAGTCCGGCGGTTTCGCCCTCGACCTCGGCCAGTACTCCGCGTTCCTGCGCAAGCGCGGCTCGCGGGTCGCCGTGATCTGCAATCCGAACAACCCCGACGGCGGGTTCCTGCCCCGGCAGGCGCTGGTGGACTTCATGGACACGATGGCCGACCTCGACCTCATCGTGATCGACGAGTCCTTCCTGGAGTTCGCCGACGTGGAGGGCGACCCGAGCACCGTCCAGGACGCGATACTGCGGCCCAACGTGATCGTGCTGCGCAGCCTCGGCAAGAACTTCGGGCTGCACGGCATCCGCTTCGGCTACCTCGTGGCCAACCCCGCGCTCGCGGGCCGGATCCGCTCGATGCTGCCGAAGTGGAACCTCAACTCCTTCGCCGAGCACGTGGTGTTCATGCTGCGGAAGCACGGCGCCGAGTACGAGGCGAGCCTGCGGCAGGTGCGGCAGGACCGCGTCGACATGGGCCGGCAGCTCGAGCGGCTCCCCGGCCTGACGGTGTACCCCTCGCAGGGCAACTTCCTGTTCGTCCGGCTTCCGCTGGGCGCGGAGGGCACCGTCGTGCGTGACCGGCTGCTCACCGGCCACCACGTCCTTGTGCGCGAGTGCGGCAACAAGATCGGCTCCTCCAGCCGCTTCCTGCGCCTGGTGGTGCGCCCCGAGGTGGACGTGCGCCGGCTGGTGACCGGGATGGAGCAGGTCCTCTACGGCACCGGCACGGACGCGGCGGCTCCGAGGAGCGCGGGCTACAGCTCGGGGACGGCGGCGGTGGACCGCCTGGTGAGCGAGACGAACGGGGCGGGGACACGGGGGCTGGCGGCGCAGGCCTCCGCGATGCCCGCCCCGGCCCCGGCTCCCGCGCCCGCGCCTGCTCCCGCGCCGGCGGCCGCCGCCGTGCCCGGGCTGGGGGCGATGGTGGCCGCGGCGGGGCTGGGCACGCCCCCGGCGCCGGCGCCCGCGGTGCCGGGAGTGGTCTACGGCGGGGCGCCCCCCTCCGTCTCGCCGCCGCCCGCCCCCGCCGCCGTCTCGCCGCCGCCCGCCCCCGCCGCCGTACCGGGACCGCCGCAGGCGCCCGCCCCGCTGCCGGGGCCCGCGCCCGTCGGCGCGCCGCTCGTCGCGCAGGGCTGGGGGCCGGGAACCGGGCTGCCGGGCATGCCCGCCCAGCCGGGCGTCCCCGGGCTCCAGTCCCTCCCCGGCAACGCGGTACCGCCGGTGGAGACCCGCCGGGGCATGCCCGCGGCGGGCGGCCTCACCGCCGCGCAGGTGCGCGGCCGCACCCAGCCCGATCCGCCGCCCGACGCGGCGGCGGCCTGGCCCGTAGCCGGGGCGATGTACCAGGCGGGCTGAGCCCGCCGCCCCACCCGTCCGAGTACGCGGACGCCCGCCCCCGGGACGTGACGGCGAGGCCGCGGGGAGCGCATCCGGCACTCGCGCCCCCGGCGCACGGACACCCCGCCCGAGTGCCCCCTGCCGTCAGGGCCGGGGCAGGTCGACCAGTACCCGTACGCCGCCGCCCGCGTCGACGCGTTCGTGGGCCCGCGCGAGGTCGTGCAGGGCGTAGCGCGCGACGGGGCCGGTGGTGAGGACGCCCGCCGCCGCGGCGGCCGTCAGGTCCCGGGCCGCCTGCCGCCTGGCCTGTTCGGGGAAGTCGTCGCTGCCGAGGAGCCGCAGGGTGACGTTGCCGAACAGCAGGGGCCAGAACGGGATCCCGGTGCGGTCGGCCTCGGTGGCGTAGGCCGCGATCACGGCCCCGTTCGCGAGGACCGCGTTGTCGAGGTCGGCGTTGGCGGACAGCGAGACCTCGACGATCCGGTGGACGCCGCCGGGCGCGAGGGCGCGGATCGCCGCGGCCGGGTCCTCCTCGTCGAGGGCCACGGTGTGGTGAACGACGTCCGGGTCGACGCGGTCCAGATCCGTGCCGCGCCGCACGGTGCCGAGCACCCTCGCGCCGCCCCAGCGGGCGAGCCGCGCGGCCAGGGAGCCGACGCCGCCGAGGACGCCGTGCACCAGGACGGTCCGCCCGTCGACCGGGCCGTCACCGAAGACCGCCCGGTGCGCGGTGATCCCGGGGATGCCGAGGCACGCGCCGAGATCGTCGCCGACGTGGTCCGGCAGCGGCACGGCCTTCCCGGCGGGGACGACGGTGTACTGGGCGGCGGTCCCGAAGGGCCGGTAGGACTGGGCGCCGTACACCCACACCCGCTGCCCGGTCCTCCGGGCGTCCACGCCCTCCCCCACGGCGTCGACGACCCCGGCGGCGTCGCTGTGCGGGACGACGCGGGGGTAGGGCATCGCCGAGCCGAGCCAGCCGCGCCGCTTCTTGGTGTCGCCGGGGTTCACCCCGGACACGCTCACCCGGACCCGCACCTCGCCGGGACCGGGCCGCGGGTCGGGCAGCTCGCCGAGGCGCAGCACGTCGGCGGCGGGTCCCTGTCGGTCGTACCAGGACGCGCGCATGGGTTTCCTCCAGGGGGTTCGGGGGGTCAGTCCGCCGGGCCGTCGGCGCGGTGCTCGGCCGCTGCGGCGCCCGCCCCGTCGAGCACCTCGCGGAGCCAGGCGCGTTCGGCGCGGCTGGTGGCGCGGGCGGTCAGGAGCATGCCGCGCCGGTAGGGGTCGTCGGCCTCCTCGGCGCGCAGCGGACGCCCGCCGGTCCCCTCCTCGTCCTCGTCGGTGGCGAAGAAGCTCGCCGGCTCCTCCAGGAAGGCGAGCCTGCGGCGCAGGACGGCGTGCTGTTCGGCGGTGTCGGGGAGCTGGGAGAGGAAGGCGAGGACGACGAGGAAGCGGGTGAAGTCGGTGATCTCGTGGTCCGCGGGGGTGCGCAGCCGCCGCAGCATCTCCTCCCGCCCGGCCGGGGTCAGGCTCAGCACGTACCGTCCGGCGCCCGCGCCGGGTTCGGGGTGCCGTTCCAGGAGTCCGGCCCTGGCGAGGCGGTTGATCGCCGGGTAGAGGGTCCCGTCGCTGACCGGCCGGACGTACCCGGTGAGCCGGGCGACCCGGCGCCGCAGGGCGTGCCCGCGCAGGGGGCCTTCGGCGAGGAAGCCGAGGAGGGCGAGTTCGAGCATGCTGTCAGCCTGCCAGACGTCACATCGAATCGATGCATACATCGATTCGATGTGACGGGGCACACGTCTCCGGCCCGGCGCACCGCGCGCGGCTCAGGGGTTCTGCCAGGCCGCCGGGTCCTCGGCCAGCCGGCGCACGGGAGCGGGCAGGGCGCCGGCGGCGAGGTCGGCCACCGTGACGCCCTCCAGCACCTCCCGGACGTTGGCCCGCAGCGCGATCCACAGCGGGAGCAGCGGCTCGGCGGGGCCGGTGTACTTGAGCTGGGTCGGGCGCTCCCCGCGGACGGAGACGATGGGGCCGTCCACCGCGCGGATGATGTCGGCGACGGTGATCGCCTCCGCCTCCCGCGCCAGCCGGTAGCCCCCGTTGCCGCCGCGCCTGCTGGCCACGAGGCCGCCCCGGCGCAGATCGCCGAGGATGCCCTCCAGGAACTTGTGCGAGATGTCCTGCACCTCGGCCACGGCCTCGGCCTTCACCGGCCCCCCGCCCTGCCGCACCGCCAGCTCCACCACAGCCCGTACCGCGTAGTCCGCCCGCGCCGAGATCCTCATCCCCCCATTGTGGTCCCGAACGCGCCGCACGAGGACCACCGGCTCCGGAAGGGCGGCCCCGCACCACCCCGCGCCACCCCGCACCGAGGCGGGCGCGGCGGGGAGAGGCCCGGGGTCAGCCCGCGAAGGGTGGGAGGGTCTGGCCCTTGCCCGCGCCCGGGAGGACCATCAGGGAGCCGGCCAGGGGCGGGGCGGGGGACAGTCCGACCCGGGCGGTGGTGATGTACAGGTCCGTCAGCTCCGGGCCGCCGAAGGCGCAGGCGGTGACGCGGGGCACGGGGAGCGGGACCATGCGGTCCAGCTCGCCCGAGGGCGTGTACCGGCGCACCGCCGCCCCGTCCCACAGGGCCACCCACACGCAGCCGTCCGCGTCCACCGTCAGGCCGTCGGGGTAGCCCGCGCCGTCCTCGACGGTCGCCAGCGGGCGCCGGCCCGAGACCCGGCCGGTCGCGGGGTCGTGGTCGAAGACGTCGATGCGGCGGGTCGGGGTGTCGATGTAGTACATGAGCCGTCCGTCGGGGCTCCACCCGGTGCCGTTGCTCACCGTCACGTCGTCCAGGACGACCTCGGCCGCCCCGTCCCCGGTGATCCGGGACAGCGTGCCGCCGCCCGTGGCCTCGTCGTAGCGCATGGTGCCGGCCCACAGCGAGCCGTCGGGGGCGACGGCGGCGTCGTTGCCGCGGCGCCCCGGCACCGGCTCGTGCCGCAGCCACCGGAAGTCCCCGGCGGTGTCCACCAGGCCGATCCCGTCGCGCAGGTTGAGCACGAGCCCGCCGCCGGCGCGCGGCTTGACGGCGCCGACGTGCTGTTCGGTGGTGCGGACCGTGCGGTGCCCGGAGACCGGGTCCAAGGTGTGCACCCGGGAGCGCAGGATGTCGAGCCACAGCAGCCGCCCGGCCGCCGCGTCCCAGGTCGGGCCCTCGCCCAGTTCCGCCTCCGCCCGTACGGCGACTTCCACTTCGTACGTCATGCCACGCTCCGATGACCCAGGTGTTCGGACAGTTCGGCGGCGCCCTTCACGGCGAGCTGTTCCAGCTCGGCGCGGCGCTCCTCGCTCCATCGGATCATGGGCACCGAGATGGAGAGCGCGGCGACCACCCTTCCGGTGCGGTCACGCACCGGGGCGGCCACGCAGGAGACGTCCTCGTTGGACTCCCGGGTCTCCACGGCGATGCCCCGGGTACGGATCTCGTCCAGGGCCTCGCGCAGCGCGGCCGGGTCGGTGATGCTGTTCGCGGTCATCGCGGGCAGCTCGGCCCCGGCCGGGACACGGGCGTCCAGTTCCTCCCGCGGGAGCGAGGCCAGCAGCATCTTGCCGACGGAGGTGCAGTGGGCGGGCAGCCGGCGTCCGGCGGCGGACACCATGCGCACGGCGTGGGTGGAGTCGACCTTGGCGATGTAGATGACGTCGGCACCCTCCAGGATGGCCACGTGCACCGTCTCGTCGCAGGTCTCGGCGACCGCGCGGGCCACCTGCTGGCCCTCGGCGGCGAGATCGAGGTTCTCGGCGTAGCGGCTGCCGAGCTGGTAGGGGCGGACGCCGAGGCGGTAACGTCCCGGCTGCCCGGGGACCGGGACGATGTACTGGCGCGCTGCCAGGGTGGTGACCAGCTCGTGCACGGTGGTGCGCGGGAGCTGGAGCCTGCGCACGATGTCGGGGGCGGAGAGCGAACCGTCGCCGTCCAGGAAGAGCTCCAGTATGTCGAGAGCCCGGGTGACGGCGGGTACGAGGCGTCCCACGGTCCGGCCCCCTCTCTGTAGTGGTGTGCGACCCGGCCGACCCGGCGGTCGCGTTCGAAATCTCAACAGACGATCGGGATGACGAACACAGGCTAGTCAAGGGTCCGGGCCAGCGGCAATGGGCGCGGGGAAGGGGAGCCGCGCGGCACGATGGACGCATGCCGCCCGCGAAGCCCCACCCGCCGACCCCCTTCACTCCCCTGGACTTCCAGCTCGTCCTGCTGCGCCGCATGGCCGATCACAATCCCGACCTCGTCGAGCGCGCCCGGCACGAACTGGGCGTCTCCGTGGCCGAGATGCGGGAGGCCAACCGGCGCTGGCAGGCCTGGACACGGGCGCCGCGCTCGCGCGGGACGGCTGCCCGCTACCGGTCCGTGCTCGGGGCGCCCGAGTCGGTGACCGCGCGCCGGGTCGGTGAGTTGGCCTGCGAGGCGCTGCGCTGGCCGGTGCCGCTCTGGCCCGGCCTGCGCTTCGAGGCGCTGCTCGGGCCGGACGGGGCGGTGTGGAACGCGTGGCTGGTGCGGGCGCCGGGGGCGGCGGCACCGGAGCTGCGGACGCTGGAGGACCTGGTGCCGTGGTCGTGCACGGTCGACGAGGTGGCGCGGGCCTTCACCCCGGCCCGCCCGCTGGAGGGGACGGCCCCGACCCGCTGGGGCCTGGCGTTCACCGCGCCGGACGCGGCGGGAACGCCACGGGAGTGCGCGGCGGAGTTCACCTGGGGGCTGCTGCAGCGGGTCGCGGTGCGGTGAGACGGGGCCGGCGGGAGCGCGGTGCGGGGCCGACTGCGGGGGCGGCTGCGGGGACGGTCCGCCCCACCCTGCCGGCTCCGCGTCCTCAGGCGTCCGGGGCCGCGGGGCCCTCGGACGTCCGGGGCCGCGGGCTACTCAGGCGCCTGCGGCCGCGCGCAGGATCCGCTCGGTCACCACCGGCATCGAATCCGGGTGCAGCCACAGGAACAGGTTCGGTTCCACCAGTTCCAGTTCCATCACGCGCGGCTCCCCCTCGTCCCCGTCGACGAGGTCCACGCGTGCGTACAGCAGCGCGGGATCCCCCGGCACCGCCGCCAGCGCGGCCCGTGCCACCGCCAGCTCCGCCTCCGTCGGCTCCCACCCTTCGAGCCCGGGGTGCGCCACCTTGCGGGCGTCGTAGGGCGTACCCGGGGTGAGCACCGCGCCCTTGCGGCTCGCGTGCACGAATTCTCCGTCGAGGAACAGCAGCGGCCGTTCGCCGGTGACGTCGATGGCCTTCAGGTACGGCTGCACCATCGCGGTCAGCCCCTCCGCGTGCATCCGCTCCAGGTGCCCCACGGCCCGCTCCCGCGCCTCGGGCGTGTAGCGGGCGGCGTACCGGGAGCCCGCCCCGGAGGTCGGCTTGATCACGTACTCCCGGTCCTCGGGCAGCTCCACGGGGTCGCCGGGGGCGAGGTAGCGGGTGGGGACCGTCGGGACGCCGGCGGCGGCCAGCTCCCCCAGGTACCGCTTGTCCGTGTTCCACCGGACGACCGGGGCGGGATTGGCCAGCCGGGTCAGGCGCGCGCACCGCTCGGCCCAGGCGGTGAACTCCGCCACCCGCAGGGTGTAGTCCCAGGTGGAGCGGATGAGGACGAGGTCGAAGGAGGCCCAGTCCACCTCCGGGTCGTCCCAGTGGACCGCCTCGGCCCGCGCCCCGGCCGCGCCGAGCGCCGACAGCAGGAGGGGGAGGTCGCGGTCCTCGGGGTCCTCCGGACCGCGCCGGTAGGTGGCGAGAGCTATGTGGGGCACGGGAGGGACTCCTGACCTCGACGACGGTGGCACGGACGGGCCCCGGCGAGGCTAACAAGCGCCCCGGCCCCGTCTCACCCCCATATAGGGGGCGGCCGGAGGGGCGCACCCGCACGGCGGGGACGACGAGGGCGGAAGTGAACGGAGAAGGGCGGGGAGGGGCGGGCGCGTGCTGGCGGACCCGCGGAGGGCCGCGTAGGTTCCCGTGTCGGGTGGTCGTCCCCGAGCGAGGAGTGTCCCGCGTGTCCCTGTTCCCGATGCTCTCGACGGTCCCGATGCTCACGGCGGTCCCGGCGGTCCCGGCGGTCCCGGCGGTCCCGGAACCGGCCCCGGCCGACCGGCGGCCCGCCCTGCGCTTCGGTGCGCGTGCCCTCTCGTACGGCGAACTGGCCGTCGCCGCACGGTCCCTGGCGGGGCGCCTCCGGGAGGCCGCCGACGGTGGACGGGTGGCGGTGTGGGCGACCCCCGTCCTGGAGACGGCGGTGGCCGTGGTGGCCGCGCTGGAGGCGGGCCTCCCCGTCGTCCCGCTCAACCCCCGCTCGGGGCGCGCAGAACTGGGGCACATCCTGGCGGACAGCGCCCCGGAGCTGATCCTCGCGGCACCGGGGGACGAACTCCCGGAGGCGGTAAGGGGGTTGCGCCGGCTGGACGTCGACCTCGACGACGCCCCGGACGAGAGCCCCGACGAAACCGCGGGTGCCCGTGCCGTACCGGCCGCGGACGTCGGCCCCGAGGACCCCGCCTTCGTCGTCTACACCTCCGGGACCACGGGGCCGCCCAAGGGCGCCGTCCTGCCCCGGCGGGCCGTCACCACCACGCTGGACGCGCTGGCCGAGGCCTGGCAGTGGACCGGGGACGACGTCCTCGTGCACGGCCTGCCGCTCTTCCACGTGCACGGGCTGATCCTCGGCGTCCTCGGCCCGCTGCGGCGCGGCGGCTCCGTGCGCCACCTGGGCCGGTTCTCCCCCGAGGGCGTGGCCCGGGAACTGAACGCCGGGGCCACGATGCTGTTCGGGGTGCCCACGATGTACCACCGCCTCGCCGAGGCACTCCCCGGCGACCCCGGGCTGGCGAAGGCGCTCACCGGAGCCCGGCTGCTGGTCTCCGGGTCCGCCGCGCTGCCCGTGCACGACCACGAGCGGATCGCGGCGGCGACCGGACGGCGGGTCCTGGAGCGGTACGGCATGACCGAGACGCTGATGAACACCGCCGTCCGCGCCGACGGCGAGGCCAGGCCCGGCACCGTCGGACTGCCGCTGCCGGGGGTGGAGCTGCGGCTGGTGGAGGAGGACGGGACGCCGATCGCCGCGTACGACGGGGAGAGCGTCGGCGAGATCCAGGTGCGCGGGCCCAACCTGTTCACCGGCTATCTGCACCGGCCGGACGCCACCGCCGGCGCGTTCACCGCCGACGGCTGGTTCCGCACCGGCGACATGGCGGTCCGGGAGCCGGACGGCTACGTCCGCATCGTGGGCCGCAGGGCCACGGACCTGATCAAGAGCGGCGGCTACAAGATCGGGGCCGGCGAGATCGAGAACGCGCTCCTCGAACACCCGGGAGTGGGCGAGGCGGCGGTCACCGGGGAGCCGGACGAGGACCTCGGCGAGCGGGTGGTCGCCTGGGTGGTGCCGGCGGACCCGGCCTCCCCGCCGGCCGCCGAGGAGCTGTCCGCGCACGTCGCCGAGCGGCTCGCCCCGCACAAGCGGCCCCGAGTCGTCCGCTACCTGACCGCCCTCCCCCGCAACGACATGGGGAAGCTGCTCAAGCGGGAGCTGCGGGTGCCGTAGCCGCGGGCGGGCGGGGGCGGCGTGAAATCACCCGTCCGGGTGCGCCCCGCTCGGCGCAGCTCCGCGCGCGCGGTCGCGGAACCGGTCCCACGATGCGAAGGAGGGGCCGCCGGCCGGAGGCCCCACGGTCCGTGCCTCGGGAGGATGTCGCCGTGACCGCGAGTCTGGAGCAGTTGCGCCGTTGCCACTTCGCCGTCGATCTGGGGGCGGCGAGGACCCGTGTCTATGTGAAGGGGGTCGGGCTGGTCGTCGACCAGCCCAGTGCCGCCGCCGTCAACACGCAGACCGGGGCACTGATCGCGGTCGGGGAGTTCGCCGAGAAGATGACCGGCCGCACGCCCTCGTACATCAGGGTGGTGCGGCCCGTCTCCGGCGGCACGGTCGTCGACATCGAGATGGCCCAGCGGATGCTGCGGCAACTGCTCGGCGAGAAGCTGCGCCGCACCCTGCGCCGCAAGCCCCGGCTGCGGGCGGCAGCCTGCACCCCGCACGACGCCGATCCGCTGGCCCAGCGCGCCACCGTGGAGACGATGGTCGGGCTCGGGGCCCGGCGGGTGGAGCTGGTGGACACCCTCGTCGCGGCGGCCGTCGGCTGCGGGCTGCCCGTGGAGCGCCCCGAGGCGTCCATGATCATGGTGTGCGGGGCGGCCGCCACGCAGATCGCCGTGCTCTCGCTGGGCAACATCGTGACCGCCGAGCGGATCCCGGTGGGCGGCGAGGCCGTGGACCACGCGATCGTGCAGCACCTGCGCCACCAGCACGAGCTGATGCTGCCCAGCCAGTCGGTGCGGCCGCTGCAGGTCGCCCTGTCCGGCAACGGGCTCACCCCGGGCGGCCCCGAGGTCACCGAGATCCACGGCCGGGACGTGGCCACCGGGCTGCCCCGCTCGGTGAAGGTCGACACCGCCGCCGTGCGCAACGCCATCCAGACCCCGCTCACCGCCGTCCTGGACGGCATCGGCAAGGTGCTGCGGGACTGCCCGCCCGACCTGGTCGCCGATCTCGCCGACCGGGGCATCATGATGGTCGGCGGCAGCGCTCTGCTGCCGGGCCTCGACCAGATGCTGCGGCAGGCGACCGGGATGCCGGTGCACATCGCCGAGCGGCCCGACGTGTGCGCGGTGCAGGGCCTGGGCGAGATGCTGGAGGGCCGCATCGAACCCCTGGTCCTCGACCCGCTGGCCGCCTGACCCGCCCCTCCCGCCGCGCCCGGCCCCGCCCGCCGCGTTCCGCCGCCGCTCCCGCCGTCCGCCCCGGCTCCCCGCCTCCCGTCCGCCGTCAACGCGCGGGGGGCGTACGACAGTTGCGGCCGTCGGCGCCGGGGGGTGAGCGATAGGTTCCGGGGGCGGGTGACCGCTAGGGTGAACGTGACAACCATGCCCGCGGAGGTGGTGTCCGTGCCCCGGATCGGAATCACCGGGCACCGCTGCGTACCCACCGAGGTACTGCCCTCGGTGCGCTCGGGCATCCTCGCCGAACTCGCGGAGCTGAGCCTGGAACCGGCCGCGGAGGCGCTCAGCGCGCTGGCCGCCGGGAGCGACCAGCTCTTCGCCCAGCTCGCCCTCGACCACGGCGTCCCGGTGACCGCCGTCATCCCCGGCATGGACTACGAGGCCCACCTCGGCGACGAGGGGGTGCGCGGCAGCTACCGGCGGCTGCTCGCCGCCTGCGCCGACCGGGTCCGGCTGCCGCTGGAGCCCACGCACGAGGAGGCGTACTACGCGGCGGGCCGCTGGATCGTCGACCACGCCGACCGGCTGATCGCGGTGTGGGACGGGCACCCGGCCCGGGGCCTGGGCGGCACCGCCGACGTGGTGGCGTACGCGCGCCGCACCGGCGTGCCCGTGCGGGTGCTGTGGCGGCCGGGCGTCAGCCGCGCCTGAGGGGGCCCGGCGCCGGGCGTGCCTCAGGACCCGAACCGCACCAGCCAGTCCGTGTGCTGCGGACTGCACAGCCGCTCCACGTCCTCGACCGCGTCGGCCCAGCCCTCCTCCGTGACGGTGGTGCCCATCGCCAGGCGCGCGGTGTCCAGATCCTGCTCGATGAGGGCGTGCGCGTACTCCAGCGGGCGGTGTCTGCGCACCTCCTGCCAGGCCACCCCGGCCGCCGCGGCGGCGGAGAACAGGCCGTTGAGGTCCCAGTTGCCGAGCAGCCCGTAGGCCCGCAGTGCCGCCGTGACGAGGGCGAGCAGGGTGAGCGCGGCGGTGGCGGCGGACCAGCGCGAGGAGGCGCGGTGCGCCTGCGCGGACCGCTTGCCGTACCAGACGAGCTGTTCCAGGACCCGTTCGCGGACGTAGTAGTCGCGCCGGGCCTCGAACGGTTTGGCGCGCACGGCGCGCATCTGCGGGGTGATCTGCATGGCGATGCTGACGAGGGCGAGACCGCCGGTGGCGCCCCCGTGGTCCTCCCAGCCGACCTTGCGCAGCTCCCGCAGCCGGTCCGCGAGCCGCTCGGCGAACAGCCCGTCGGGATCGACGACGCCGGTGCGGAAGGCCCCGCCGTGCACCATGTACTGCCAGGCCAGGGACTTGACGACCTCGGCGGCCGCGCGGTGCGCCTGCCAGTGGGCGCGGGCCCGGCGGCGCGCGGTGTACAGGCCGAGGACCGCCGCCAGCGCGTAGCACAGGGCGGCGAGCGTCGCCCAGAACCGGCCCAGCCAGTGCTCGGTGAGCGTGGCGGCGGCGGTGCCCGACAGCAGCACGGTGAGCTGTGTGCGGGTGGCCCGGAGGGCCTCGCTCTGGCGGCTGAGCGCCAGGCGGTCGTTCTCGATGAAGAGCGGCGGCAGCGCCCTCTCGTCCACGTCGACCAACTCCGTTGTCCGGGCCCCCCGTTGCGGCCTCCGTCATCGGACCCACCATGGTCGCTCCCCGGCCGGGACAACACCAGACGTGGTTCGGCCTCAGCGGCCCCGGACGCCCCCGGATCATCCGATCAGGGGACCCCGGCCCCGTGATCGGCCAGCCACACCGCGGCGTGGGCGACGGCCGGGCCGAGGCCGAACAGCCGGCAGTCCGCGGCGCCGACCCGCCCCCGTACGAGGTCGCCGCCGCCCTCCCGGACCGCGTCGGCCTCGTATGCGGCGCCGATGCGGGCGAAGGGCGAGGAGTCGAGGCGGACGTCGGTGTACGTGTACCAGGCACGGCCCCCGGCCCCGTCGCCGACCACGCAGGAGTACGTCTGCCGGGGCCGGCCGGGCAGCCGGTACTCGGCGAGGTGGAAGGCCGTGCACACCTCCCAGCCGACCCCCAGCAGCAGCACCCGCCCGCCGGCCTCCTCCAGACGGGCCAGCGGGGAACGTTCGCCGAGGTGGCAGTCGGGGGCGTGGTGCGCGGTCAGCTCACGGGCGCGGGCGCCGAGGGCGGTGAAGGAGCTCTGCGGGTGGGTGCTCCGCAGCGCGCCGGGCCGCGCCCGCACGGTCTCGGGGAGCACGCCGACCCCGAAGGCCGGGGTGGTGTCCGGGTCGAAGGCGGGGAGCCGCTCCCGCAGCCGGTCCCACTGCTCCTCGGGCACGGCGTAGCCGCGGGTGCCCGGCCAGCGGGAGGGGTCGGAATTGTCGGGGGTCTGGGTGTAGACGACGAGGGTGCCCGCCGGGCCGAGCACGTCGAGGAAGGCGTCCACGACCGTCTCGGCGCCGCCCTCGACGGGTCCCAGGGCGCGCAGCGAGGAGTGCACCAGCACGGTGTCGCCCGCACCGAGCCCGAGGGCCCGCAGCTCGGCGGCGAGCCGGCCCCGGGTGAGCGGGGCGGTCCCGGCCGGCGCCCCGGGGTGCGGGCGGCGCACCGCGCGGCGCAGCTCGGTCACGAACCGCTCGCCCGCGGGGGTGAGTTCCCCGCTGCCGAGCAGGGTGCCGGCGGCCGCGTCGGTGTGGCCGTGCCAGGTCTCGTACTCCCGGCGGGCCCGGGGACCGCCGGTGCCCGCGGCGAGTTCGGCGCGCCAGAAGTCGGTGACGCCCAGGTGCGCGTAGGTGCCCTGGAGGAGTGCGCCGGCCGGGCGGGGGTCGGGGCGCCAGGGGGCGTGGTGGCGGGCGGCGGTGGGCGGGCCGTGCAGTGGCACCAGGTCGAGGAGCGCGCCGAGCTGGACGTGCAGGAACTCGTGGACCAGGCCGAGGGCGAGCAGGACGGGGTCCTCGGGCAGGGAGGCGGCGACGGCCCCGTGGGCGCGCCGGGCGGCGGAACTGACGCCGCCGCCGTCGGGTCCCGGCTCCAGCGGGACGAGGGTCGTCAGGCAGGCGGCGACGGCCTCGGCGTGCCAGGGGTGCCGCCGGACGAGGACGCGCCACGCCTCCTCCAGCGTCCGCGCCCAGCGCTCTCGTTCGGGGCCGGTGAGGGGCGGGGCGAGGGGGTGGCCGTGGGCGTCGCGGAAGGGCCCCCGGTCGGCGAGCCGTACGTCCAGGACCCGGCCCTCGCACACGGTGCGCACCCGGGGCCAGGGGGCGCCCTCGGGGGCGTACGGGGCGCGCACCAGCCGGTCGAACCACGAGGTGTCGACGTCCTCGCCGCGCTCCAGCGCCACGAGGGTGCGGGCGGCGCCCTCGTCGAGGTAGGGCTGGAGCATGACCTCCCGCCAGGCGTCCGGGTCCTCGCGGTTGAGCGCGACGAGCCCGCGGTAGGCCTCCTCGACCCGCTCCCCCGCGGCCTCCCGCAGGGCCCGCACCAGCAGCATCCGCTTGCTGAGCTGCCCGGCGCGCAGCAGGGCGACCCGACGGGCGCCGCCGCGGGCGCGGGCCAGTGCGAGGAAGTCCTCGCGCCCCACGACATGGCGCCCCGGGGCGCTCCCGGGGGCGCCGGTGGCACCGGTGCCGGTTCCCCTGACGCTCATCGGGCGGCCTCCTCCGGCCGGCCCCGGGCACCGAGGAGACCGGCGACGTCCCGTCGCACCCGCTCGGCGATGTGGTCGACGAGCAGTGCGAGGTCCTGGCAGTACACGGACGGCGCCGAGAACGTCGGCTCCTCGCCCGGCCGGTAGCGGTGCGCGTACAGGCCGCCGCCGCAGACCCGGGCGCGGGGGCAGACCCGGCAGACCGGGCCGAGCCCGGCCGTGCCGCGCTGCCGGGCCCGGAACGCGGGGTGCAGGGCGGCCTCGGCGAAGCTGTTCCGGAACACGTCGAGCCCGGTCTCCGGGGCGCCGGGATAGCTGACCTTGAGCGAATCGGCCTGTTCGATCGCCCCGTCGGTCTCGACGACGACGAGGTCGACGGGTGTCAGCCCCACCGCCTCGCTGCGTGCCGTGCCGCCGAGCAGCAGCACCATGATCTCCTCGAACAGCCGGATCCCGGTCTCCCGCCGGGGGGCGCCGTACCAGCGGTCGAACACGGCGCACAGCCAGTCCCCGTAGGGGGTGGGCCCGTACGGGGCCTCCGGCGGCCGGTCGGGCGGCGTCGTCCGCCGCGGGAGCCCCGGCGGCGGGGCCGCCCACGTGGCGTGCGGCAGCAGCAGGTCGAGCCGGGGCGGGGTGTGCGCGAGCAGTGCCTCGTACGTCCCCACGGGGTCGGCCGCCAGGTCGACGACGCACAGCACCCCGGCGTACAGATGCCGGTGCGGGCCGGCCGCGAGCAGGTCAAGGGCGCGGACGGTGGCGGCGTGGCTGCCGCCGCCGTCGGGCCTTCTGCGGTGCCGGTCGTGATCGGCGGCGGTGCCGTCCAGACTCACCCCGACCCGGACGCCGTACCGGTCCAGCACCTCCAGGAGCGCGGGCTCCCGCCCCAGCCGCACCCCGTTGGTCTGCAGCACGAAACGGGGCACGGTGACACCCTCCAGGGCGCCGGTGAGAACGCCGAGCAGCTCCTCGAGGTGCCGGGCCCCGACGAGCAGCGGCTCCCCGCCGTGCAGCACGATCCGCACCTCGGCCGGCCGGTGCTCGCGGGCGTGCGCGGCGATCAGGGCGGCGGTGCGGCGGACGGTCTCCAGCTCCATCCGCCGGGGCCGGCCGCGCCAGCTCTGGTCGGCGGCCTCGTACATGTAGCAGTAGTCGCAGGCCAGGTCGCAGCGGCTGTGGATCTTCAGCAGGAACTGGCGGAAGGGCACGAGGGGCTCGGGGCCGGCGGCGGGGTCGTCGTCCGGGCCGCCGGGCCCGGGGCTCGGGGAGCGGGTGGCGTGCATGGGCATCCGTCGCTCTGGTGGGGCGTCAGTGACGGCGTCACCATACGGGGTCGAACGGCTCCACGGCGCACGGGACTTGCCGCCCGCGGCGCCGGCCGCCCCGCTCAGGTGGTCGGCGGCTCGATGTCCGAGTCCAGCCGGGAGCCGGCGAGCACCGCGCGCGTCGTGGGATGGTCCTCCCCCAGCGTCTCCCGAGCCCGCCGCAGCGCCTCCTCCGCCAGCACGTCCGCCTCCTCGACCCGGCCGACGGCGCGCAGACCGAGCGCGAGGTTGGCGGTGACCCCGATCGTGTCGTAGTGATCGACCCCGAGCACCTCGACGAAGAACTCCCTGGCCCGCGAGTCCAGTTCGACGGCTTCCGCGAGCAACGCACCGTCCCGCGCACCGGCCAGCGCGAGATCGTTGGCATGGTTGACCATGCAGCACAAGGTGTAGGGATGCTTCTCCCCCAGCACCCCCGCCATCCGCTCCCACACCCGCCCCGACATCTCCCGCGCCCGCTCGGTGTGCCCCTCCAGGCGGAGGTAGACGGACAGGTTGTTGGCACAGGCGAGGGAGACGGGGTGCTCGGGCCCGAGATAGGTCTCGTATCGGGACATGGCCCGCTCGACCAGCTCCAGCGCCCGCCCGGTGTCCCCGAGCGCGGCGAGATCCCCGGCGAGATTGCAGGCGGCGGCGAGGGTGTCGGCGTGCTCGGGGCCGTGGGCGGTGACGTAGCGGTTGTGGAGATCCTCGTCCATCTCCTTGGCCTGCTCGTACTGCCCGTCCCTGCGCAGGGCCACGGCGAGGTTCTTGCGGACCCTCAGGGTGTCGCTGTGGTTGTCGCCGAGGGTCTGCGCACACAGTTGCACGGTGGTCTCCAGCAACTCCAGGGCCACCCTCAGGTTGCCGGTCTCCCGCAGGTCACGGGCATAGTTGTCGGCGCGGGACAAGGTGTAGAGGTTTTCGGGTCCATAGGTCTCCAGTTGCTGCCGGTATACCCCGCGGTGCAACCGCAGTGCCTCCTGCCGGTCGCCCGCCAGGTACTCGGACATGCCGAGGTTGTTGGTGTACATGAGCGTGCGGGGGTGGTCGTCGCCGAGAACCCGCCGGGCCGCGGCCAGCGTCTCCCGGTCCAGTTCGCGCGCCTCCTGATAGCGGCCGAGGGCACGCAGGTCGGCACCGAGGTTGCCGGCCACGGCCAGGGTGTGGGCGTACTCGGCGCCGCGGGTGCGCCGGAACCTTTCGAAGGTGTCCTGGTCTATCTCGTAGGACTCCAGCAGCCTGCCCTGCGAGCGCAGCAGATTGCCCTGCTGGGTACGGAGCATGAGGGTCTGGGGATCATCGGCGTGGCCGATGCCACGCGCTCCCCAGGTCTCGAGAGTGGAGGCTGCGAGGTCGAGTCCGGCCGTGAGCAGACTGCGCTTCCAGAGATAACGCACCGAGTCGGTGATCCACTTGCGGACCTCCCGGTCGGGGTTCTTGGCGGCCCGGCACGGCTGCAGATGCGGCAGGAGTTCCGCATACCGCTCCCAGTTTTCCTGTGCGTCCGGGTCGCCGGGAGCGGCCTCGACCAGAGCCGCGTGCACCACGGCACGGATCTGGAATCGGTCCTCCTTGGGGATCTGGTCCCGGATGACCGCCTGCACGAGCCGGTGCACGGTGAGGGTGGCACTCGTCTGGTCGCTCCTGGCCAGGCCGAACCGGTTGATGGCACGCAAGAGCAGCGCGATGGTCATCTCGTCGCGCGGCTCGCCCTCGCCCAGGGTGAGGGCCTCGGTGACGGCCCGCCCGTACAGCACCCGCATGGGGATGGGATCGGGGCCGAAGAAGGCGCAGATCTCCAGCATCTCGGCCGCGGCCGGGTTGATCCGGCGCAGTTCTTCCACGGCGAGGAGCCAGGTGGCCGCGGCGGAACGCGGGTAGTCCCGCTCGGGCAGCCGGGTGTCGTTCAGGACCTTGGTGAGACGGTCGTCGAGCAGGGAGAGGTAGGTGGCCACCGGCATGCTGCCGTCGCTCAGCCAGACGGCGGCCTGGCCGACGGCCAGCGGCATGTCGCCCAGCCGGTCGGCGACCAGCTCGGCCTCGGCGGCCGGCAGCCGGGGGTTGAGCAGGTGGAGCAGTTCCAGACTCTCCCGGCGCCGGAAGACGTCGACGTCGACCAGTCCGGCGCTGTTGACCCAGGTCCGGTCGCGGGAGGTGATCAGAACGTGCCCGCCGGACGGTCCGCCGGGCAGGAACTCCTCCAGCATCTCGGGGCGTCCGGCGTTGTCGAGGATGAGCAGCCATCGCTTGTACGGCCGGCCCTCCCGCAGTGCGCGCAGCACGGCCTCCGCCGTGCCGGCCGTGTCCTCCCCGCCCTCGATCCCCAGCTGGGGAGCGAGGTCGGCGAGCGCGGGGCGTATCAGGTGGGGCTGAGCGGCGGGCACCCACCACACCACGTCGTAGGCCGCCCTGAAGCGGTGGGCGTACTCCTGGGCGATCTGTGTCTTGCCCATCCCGCCCAGTCCGTAGAGGACCTGGGGCACCTGCCGGGATCCGGCGGAGAAGCGGTCGCGCAGTTCCTCGAGGAGCGGTCCGCGCCCGGTGAAGGCCACGTTGCGTGCGGGAACGCGCCACACGGCGGGCGTGGCGGTCGGGAACGGGGGAGGGACAATGCCGGTGACGGCACCGCCGTCAGGAGTACGCGGCGTCGAGGCCGAACCGACGGCCTCCAGCAGCCTGCGCGCCGCGTCCTGCGGGCTCCGGCGGGTCAGATCGGTGCTGAGGCGCTCGTCGAAGAGTCCGTCCCCGGAGCGGGAGCCGTCCATCTCCTGGACCCGGACGGCCACCAGCGCCGGCACCCCGGCCGACTCCCGGCCTGTCACCCGGGCCCACACGTCGGCGGCGCGCGGCTGCTGGACGTAGTCCGGCGAGAGCAGCGCGAGGAGCCGGCCCCGCCGTTCCAGCACTGCGGTCGCCTCGGCCGGGACGCCGTTCATCGGCTCGGCCGTGCCGTGCAGGGACACCTGGTATCCGGCCGCCTGGAGCTGGCCGGCCGCCCACTCCGCCCACATCCGGTCGTTGGGGGCGTAACTGACGTAGAAGCGGGGCGGCACCGCGCGCGGGTCGCGCCGGTACTCGGCGTTGAGCAACCGCCGTTCCTCCGCCGGCTGCGGACGCAGGCCACGCACCCGCCCGTCGGTGATCCATCCGGTGAGCCGTTCGAACGCGGCCAGCAGGGAGCCGGCCTGCAGCGGACGGTCGCCCACGGTGGCCGGTATCTCGGCGTAGGCGTAGTAGGTCTTGTAGGGGATCTCCACCTCTCCCCAGTACTTGTCCCGCTTGCCCTTGTGCAGCCACGAGAGGTAGGGGGCGAACGCGGCCCGCGCGGAGTCCCTGCCCTGCTGGAGGAGCTCCTGCTCGGCGTCCTCGACCCGCATGGGCACCGGCAGGATGCGCACCGGGTGCGGGGCGGACGTCGTCACCGAGGCGGCGACCTCGGCGCAGCCGCCGATGCTCTGCAGGTTCAGCGCGAAGCCGTTCACGAGCATGTCGGGCAGCAGCATGGTGCAGATGCCGGAGGTGTCGCTGACGCCGGTACGGCTGTCGATGAGGACGTAGTCGTACTCGGCCTTCATCTCCTCGCGCAGCGCCTGGAGGAAGGACCCGCCGCCGAGCCGGTTGTAGAAACGGTGCCAGTCGAAGGTGGTGACGGCGGCGGAGTAGGAGGCGCTCTGCCGGCCGGCCGGAAGGAAGTCCAGGCGCCCGCCGGGCGGCAGGGTCAGGTCGAGTCCGGTGGTGTACGGGCGGAGGCGGGCGCACGAGCGCAGCCACTCCTCGCTCTCGATCACCGTGTCCCGACCGGCATCGGGGTCACCGGTGGGCGGGAGCGGGTCTCCCGACCCCATGACCTGCCCCACGTAGGAGGTCATCATGTTCATCAGCCCGTTGCTGCGCCGCAATTCGGAATCGACGAACAACGGCCGCAAGTACCGGTGCAGTCCGGGGGCTTCGAGGTCCCAGTCGACGAGCAGCACCCGCAGGCCGTTACTCGCGAGGATCCAGCCGACGTTGACCAGCGCCATGGTCCGCCCCGTTCCACCCTTGTACGAGTAGAACGTCACTATCCGGCCATTGCGTCGGGTACCGGCCTCAGTCGTCATCGTAGGGATCCTCTACGGAGGGAGGGCGGCCGGGCGGATCGTCCCGGTCGCCGGGCGGGGGCTGGGCGGGAACGTTGAGTCCGGGCATCGGCGGTGCGGGCGGTCCGGAGGGCAGCCGGCGGGGAACGGCGTTCTCCATCAGCCGGCTCTGCGCCACGGTCACCATCTCGGCGAGCCGGTCGTCGAAGTGCTCCTTGTCCACCAGAACCCGGAAGAGCCGGTCGTAGGGATCGTTGCGCCGCATCCAGTTGCGCCGGAAGACCTGGCGCACGTCGTCCCACAGCCCGCCGTCCCCGGACTCGTCGTCCGACGGGTGGAACGGCATCAGGACCCCGGTGACCGGGTGGTTCTGCCGGTCGTAGTCGGACAGCGGCGCGCGGTACGGCGCTTCGCGGGCGGCCCAGGGGTCGACGAGCAGCACGCTGGGCTGGTTCTCCCGCATCGCCTCGTCGAGCTTGCTGGCGAGTGTGTCGTCGACGACCTCGATGCTGGAGGTGTACTCCTCCTCCAGGATCACCCGCTGGGCCCGGTGTGCGACGGTGGGATGGACCGGCGGATGGTAGGGCGTCCAGTCGAGCGGCGAGCGGCCGTAGTACTCGTGCCGCAGTCTGCCGGCGGGGAGGGCGTCGGCGGCCCCCGCCGCCACGAAGAGCCGCACATGACCGGTGCTGCGTCCGGTCGGGGCCATGATCCCCTGGGCCGGAAAGGGACTGCGCACGGCGCCCAGGTCGAGTTCCTTGACCGTGGGCAGCCGGAAGAGTCCGGCGGCGTACTGCACGCGTTTGGCGATGAGCCGGAGCGCCCTGCGGTAGGCGGTGGGGTCACCGCGCATCAGGCTCATGAGCCCCTGCTCCACGTACTCGCGACCCATCTCCGGCTCGAAGAACTGGTAGCGACTGATCACCTCCGGGACCGGGCCGCGCAGTGGGGCCCAGACGAGCGGGATCAGCGCGCGTACGTCGATGTCGGTGCGCTCCCGGTAGTCCTCGACACGAGCCTGGAAGGCCGCCCACTCCTTGCCGCAGTAGAGGCTGTGCACATACGCGGGGGAGCACAGGGCGACCATGGCACGGCAGTGCCCCACCTCCCGGCCGAGCATGCGTTCCCAGTCCGCGCCAAGGGCCAGCCGCTCCACGTCCCGGAAGGGCTTCTGCCTGCTGCAGTCCTCGCCGAGACGGTCCAGCTCGGCCACCAGGTCCTCGTAGAAACGGCTCACGAAGACGTCATCGCGGTCGTCCTGGCGCGCATAGCTGAGAAAGAAGTACGACTCCCTCTCCAAGGGCACCCCCCAACCCCCACCGCCGCCCGCTCGGCCTCCGACGGCTCGCCGGGCCGGGGAAACGTACGCGGCACCTTCATACCCATGCCGCTCACCGCTCTACCCTCACCAGGCGTGCGCCGAAAGGCATTTGAGGACAGAACAGGTGGTGTTCGGTGGGCGTGGGACCGTCGCGGAAGAGTCTAGAGGGACGACTCGAAGGCTGCGTAGGGTTCCGCCGACGGCTCCCGCAACTCCCGTAGCACCGCCGCCAACGCCGTCTCCGGCAGGTCGTCCAGCGCGTCCATGGGCACGTCCGCGACATCCACCAGAACCGAGGCGTACTCGGGTTCGCTCGTGTCCCTCAGCACGTGCGTGCCCTCCCTGCTGACGTGCGCGCACGCGCGTCGTACGGTGCCGCGCCCGGGTCCGGGCAACGGCAGAACTATAGAGGAACGCGACGCACCCTCCGTGCCACTGGATGCGGCTTCTGACGCCATTGTCACAGCGGAGGCGCGTCCCGCACGCCGGGGGCTCCGTCCCCGGGCGAGCGGGGGGCAGGGAGGGGTACGGGGGTGATCGACTCGGTCTGCCGGTCGACGGTGCCGGCCCGCCCGCCGGCCCCGCGGAAGGGACGCTCCCCGAACCTCCACGTACCGGGTCCGGGCGTCCCCTGACGGGGCGCCTCCCCCGTCAGGGACCCGCGTAGGTGGGGCGGGTGGGACTCGAACCCACGGCCGGCGGATTATGAGTCCGCTGCTCTAACCGGCTGAGCTACCGCCCCGTTGCGGCGCGTCGCGTACATGTGTGCGCGCCGTCTGCCGCAGCATAGCCGCTCATACGATCTCCTGCTCCAGGTGGGGCGGGTGCTCGGCGACCTTGCCGCCTTGGGAGACTCCGCGGCGGCCCGGGCGGTTCCCGGAACCGGAACCGGACGTCGGAACGGGCGCGGGAGCGGGTGCCGGGCCGGGGTCCGGGGCGGACATCCGGTCGAGCGGCGGCCCCGGTCGCGCCGGGTCGGGCGGACATGAAAAAGGACCCCTGAAGGGTCCTCGTTCAGCATGCTCCCCCGACTGGACTCGAACCAGTAACCTGCCGGTTAACAGCCGGCTGCTCTGCCAATTGAGCTACGGAGGACCGAGCTCCCCCGACTGGACTCGAACCAGTAACCTGCCGGTTAACAGCCGGCTGCTCTGCCAATTGAGCTACGGAGGAATGCCTCGTCGCATCGAACGTGGCTACCCGGGTAGCCGCCCCGAAGGGCGCGCGCTCGCTGCGACACATACATTAGCGCAAGCAGGGGGGTGCTTCGCCAATCGGTGTCCCCCGCGACCGGCGCCCGCGCAAGGACCGGGACGCAAGAGCAAGGGAAGGTGGCCGTCATGCGCTATCGGCTGACGTTCGTGGTCGGAGTGGCCGTGGGCTACGTACTGGGTACACGGGCCGGACGCGAGCGTTATGAGCAGTTGAGGAAGTCGGCACGGCGAGTGGCGGAGAACCCCGCCGTGCGCAACACCGCCGAGACCGCGGCCCAGCAGGGCCGGGAGTTCGCGGGCAAGGCCTACGACGCGGTGAGCGACCGGGTGGGCGACCGCATGCCCGACTCGGTCAGCCGGCGCGTGCGGACGCTGCGCGAGCACAGCTCGGCCGGATCCGGCCGGGACGACTGGGGTACGAGCAACACATAAGAGGCGCCGCGAGGCGCTTTGGCGGCTCCGGACCTTTCGGGCCCGGGGTGCGTGCGGGAGGGGTGGCCGACGTCACCCCGCCCGCCCGTACCCCGGGCCCGGCCGCGTCCGGGGCGGGGTGCGGGTGCCTCCGGGGGCCGGGGAGCCGCGCGGTGCGCGCCGCGCGTGCGGCACAATTCCGCCATGGGGATAGTCGCCGGGTTGGACAGTTCGCCCGATTTCACTCGCATCGTCGTGTGTGACACGGACACGGGGGCCGTGCTCAGGCAGGGGTACGCGCCGCATCCGCTGGAGCCGCGCGAGGGTGGCGGCCGCCCCTCCGACGTCGATCCGCAGGCCTGGCTGCTCTCCCTCGGCGACGCGGCGAGCGGCGGCCTCCTCGAGGGCGTGCAGGCCATCGGCGTCTCCGCGCAGGCGGGGGCGGTGGTTCCGCTCGACACCCAGGGCGGCACCGTGCGCCCGGCGCTGGTCGGCGGCGACAAGCGGGCGCAGGTGGCGGCCGCCGATCTGATCGACGCGCTCGGCGGACGGCAGGCGTGGGCGCAGTCGGTGGGCTGTGTTCCGGGCGCCGCGCAGCCGGTGACGAAGCTGCGTTGGCTGGCGAAGAGCGAGCCGGAGAACGCGGCGCGCACCGCCGTGCTGCTGCAGGCGCACGACTGGCTGGTGTGGCAGTTGCTGGGCCGGCCGGTGCGCAGGACCACGGACCGGGGTGCCGCCTCGGGCACCGGCTACTGGTCGGCGGCGACCGGCTCGTACCGGCCGGACCTGGTGGAACTCGCGCTGGGCCACCACGCGATGCTGCCCGAGGTGCTCGGCCCCTCGGACGCGGCCGGCCGCACCCCGGAGGGGCTGCTGATCTCGGCGGGGACCGGCGAGACGATGGCCGCCGCCTTCGGTCTGGGCATCGGCCTCGGGGACGCGGTGGTCTCGCTCGGAGCCTCCGGGTCGGTGATGGCCGTGCACCCCGAGGCGCTGGTGGACCCCTCGGGGATGATCACCTCGCTCGCGGACGCCACCGGGATGCATCTGCCGGTGGTCACCACGGCCAACGCCGTGCGGGCGCTGCGGGGCGCCGCCGACCTGCTCGGGGTGCCCGATCTGGAGGCGCTCTCGGAGCTGGCGATGAAGTCGACCCCCGGCTCGCACGGCCTGGTGCTGCTGCCGTACCTGGAGGGCGAGCGCACGCCGAGCCTGCCGCACACGGCGGGCACGCTGGCGGGGCTGCGGCGCGAGTCGATGAAGCCGGAGCACCTGGCGCGGGCGGCCTTCGAGGGGATGCTGTGCGCGCTCGCGGACGCGCTGGACGTGCTGCGCGGGCGGGGGGTGGACGTGCGCCGGGTGTTCCTGCTCGGGGCGGCCGCGGAGCTGCCGGCCGTGCAGGCGGCGGCGCCCTCGCTGTTCGCCGCGCAGGTCGTCGTCCCCCAGCCGGCCGACTACGCGGCGATCGGTTCCGCCCGGCAGGCGGCGTGGGCGCTCGGCGCCTCCCAGGGCACCCTCGACCCCCGTACCCCGCCGGTGTGGCAGGGCGCGGCGGCGCAGGTGCTGGAGGCGGGCGAGGACCTGGCGGTGGGTCAGGCGGTGCGCCAGCAGTACGTGGCGGTGCGCGAACAGACCCATCCCGGGGCGTTCCGGGCATAGTCGAGCGGCGGGACCCGCGACGTTCAGGGGCGTGGAAGCGCTTTTTCCACGGGCGCGGGAGCGCGGGGCGTGCGCCCCGGGGCTGAATCCGTGCACCTACCCGTGCCGCGGTCGGATTAATCGGTTGAGGTAACACGGGTGGAGTGTTCGACGATAGGGGGTGGTGCACCACCGAACCCCGCCGTCGACGAACCGAGAGTCCCGCGTGCTCATACGACTCCTCCGGGCCCATCTCAGGCCCTACCGGAAACCCCTCGCGCTGCTGGTCCTGCTGCAACTGCTGCAGACCTCCGCGACCCTCTACCTGCCCACCCTGAACGCGGACATCATCGACAACGGTGTCGTCAAGGGCGACACCGGCTACATCCTGTCCTTCGGCGCACTCATGATCGGCATCTCGCTGGTCCAGGTCGTCTGCAACGTGGGGGCCGTGTACCTCGGCGCCCGGACGGCCTCCGCGCTCGGCCGGGACGTGCGTGCCGCGATCTTCGACCGGGTGCAGTCGTACTCCGCCCGTGAGCTCGGGCAGTTCGGGGCGCCCTCCCTGATCACCCGCACCACCAACGACGTCCAGCAGGTGCAGATGCTGACGCTGATGACGTTCACGCTGGTGGCCTCGGCGCCGATCATGTGTGTGGGCGGCATCGTGCTGGCGCTCGGGCTGGACGTGCCGCTGTCCGGGGTGCTGGTCGCGGTGGTCCCGCTGCTCGCCATCTGCGTCACGTTCCTGGTACGGCGGCTGCGGCCGCTGTTCCGCAGCATGCAGGTCCGGCTGGACACCGTGAACCGGGTGCTGCGCGAGCAGATCAGCGGCAACCGCGTGATCCGCGCCTTCGTCCGCGACGAGTACGAGAAGGACCGGTTCGCCGGGGCCAACCGCGAGCTGACCGAGGTCGCGCTGGGCACCGGGCGGATCCTGGCGCTGATGTTCCCCATGGTGATGACCGTGGTGAACCTGTCCTCGATCGCCGTGCTCTGGTTCGGCGCGCACCGCATCGACAGCGGCGGCATGCAGATCGGCGACCTGACCGCGTTCCTGGCCTATCTGATGCAGATCGTCATGTCCGTGATGATGGCCACCTTCATGTTCATGATGATGCCGCGCGCGGAGGTCTGCGCCGAGCGCATCCAGGAGGTGCTGGACACCTCCAGCAGCGTGGTGCCGCCCACGGCCCCGGTCCTCGAACTGCGCCGGCACGGCCATCTCGAGCTGCGCGGGGCGGGCTTCCGCTACCCGGGCGCCGAGGAGCCGGTGCTGCGTCACATCGACCTGGTGGCCCGGCCGGGCGAGACCACCGCCGTCATCGGTTCCACCGGCAGCGGCAAGTCGACGCTGCTCGGGCTGGTCCCCCGGCTGTTCGACGCCACCGACGGCGAGGTGCTGGTCAACGGCGTCGACGTGCGGGAGCTCGCGCCGGAGCTGATCGCCAGGACCGTCGGGATGGTGCCGCAGAAGCCGTACCTGTTCGCGGGAACGGTCGCCACCAACCTGCGCTACGGCAACCCGGAGGCGAGCGACGAGGAGCTGTGGCACGCGCTGGAGGTGGCGCAGGCCAAGGAGTTCGTGAGCGCGTTGGAGGGCGGCCTCGACGCTCCGATCGCGCAGGGCGGCACCAATGTGTCGGGCGGTCAGCGCCAGCGCCTGGCGATCGCCCGGACGCTCGTGCAGCGCCCGGAGATCTATCTGTTCGACGACTCCTTCTCGGCGCTCGACTACGCCACCGACGCGGCCCTGCGGGCGGCGCTCGCCCGCGAGACCGCCGAGGCGACCGTGGTGATCGTCGCCCAGCGGGTGGCGACCATTCGCGAGGCGGACCGGATCCTGGTCCTGGACGAGGGCCGGGTCGTCGGCTCCGGACGCCACGGGGAACTGATGGCGGACAACGAGACCTACCGGGAGATCGTGCTCTCCCAGCTCACGGAAGCGGAGGCTGCCTGATGGCGGGGCCCATGGGGCGGATGGCGGCCGGCCGGGGCGCTCCCGACCAGCGATCGATGGACTTCAAGGGGTCCGGCAAACGGCTCCTCGCCCAGTTCCGTCCGGAACGGGGGACGCTGCTGGTGATGCTGGTGTGCGGCGTGCTGAGCGTGGCCCTGTCGGTGCTCGGGCCGAAGATCCTCGGCCGGGCGACGGACCTGGTGTTCGCCGGCATCGTCGGGCGGGAGCTGCCCGCGGGCGCCACCCGGGAGGAGGTGCTGGAGTCGATGCGCGAGCGCGGCGACGGTGCCGTCGCCGACATGCTGTCCGGCACCCGCTTCACACCGGGTGAGGGCATAGACTTCGGCGCGGTGGGCGACGTCCTGCTGCTCGCGCTGGGCACGTTCCTCGTGGCGGGGCTGCTGATGGCGGTGTCGACGCGGCTGTCCAACCGGGCCATCAACCTGACGGTCTCCCGGCTGCGCAGGGACGTGCAGGAGAAGCTGTCGCGGCTGCCGTTGTCGTACTTCGACAAGCGGCAGCGCGGCGAGGTGCTCAGCCGGGCCACCAACGACCTCGACAACATCGGGCAGACGCTGCAGCAGTCGATGGGGCAGCTCGTCAACTCGCTGCTGACCATCGTCGGCGTGCTGGTGATGATGTTCTACGTCTCCTGGATCCTGGCCCTGGTGGCGCTGGTCACCGTGCCGCTGTCGTTCTTCGTCGCGACCCGGGTCGGGAAGCGCTCGCAGCCGCACTTCGTGCAGCAGTGGCGCACGACGGGCAAGCTCAACGCGCACATCGAGGAGATGTACACCGGGCACAACCTCGTGAAGGTCTTCGGCCGGCAGGAGGAATCGGCCCGGGCCTTCGCCGAGCAGAACGAGGAGCTGTACGAGGCCGGGTTCAAGGCGCAGTTCAACAGCGGCATCATGCAGCCGCTGATGATGTTCGTCTCGAACCTGAACTACGTGCTGGTCGCCGTCGTGGGCGGGCTGCGGGTCGCCACGGGCTCGCTGTCCATCGGTGACGTGCAGGCGTTCATCCAGTACTCGCGGCAGTTCTCGATGCCGCTGACGCAGGTCGCCTCGATGGCCAACCTGGTGCAGTCCGGGGTGGCCTCAGCGGAGCGGGTCTTCGAGCTGCTCGACGCGGAGGAGCAGAGCGCGGACGCGCTGCCGGGCGAGAGGCCGAAGGAGCTGCGGGGGCGGGTCGCGCTGGAGCACGTCTCCTTCCGCTACGAGCCCGACAAGCCGCTCATCGAGGACCTCTCGCTGACGGTCGAGCCGGGTCACACGGTCGCCATCGTCGGCCCCACGGGCGCCGGCAAGACCACGCTGGTGAACCTGCTGATGCGGTTCTACGAGGTCACCGGCGGGCGGATCACGCTCGACGGGGTGGACATCGCGCGGATGTCCCGTGAGGACCTGCGCGCGGGCATAGGGATGGTGCTGCAGGACACCTGGCTGTTCGGCGGCACGATCGCGGAGAACATCGCCTACGGCGCCTCCCGCGAAGTGACGCGCGGGGAGATCGAGGAGGCGGCGCGGGCGGCGCACGCGGACCGTTTCGTGCGGACGCTGCCGGACGGGTACGACACGGTCATCGACGACGAGGGCTCGGGGGTGAGCGCGGGCGAGAAGCAGCTCATCACGATCGCGCGGGCCTTCCTCTCCGACCCGGTGATCCTCGTCCTGGACGAGGCCACCTCGTCCGTGGACACCCGCACGGAGGTGCTGATCCAGAAGGCGATGGCGAAGCTCGCCGCCGGGCGGACCTCCTTCGTGATCGCCCACCGGCTGTCCACGATCAGGGACGCGGACACGATCCTGGTGATGGAGAACGGCGCGATCGTCGAGCAGGGCTCCCACGAGGTGCTGCTGGCCACGGGCGGCGCGTACGCCCGTCTGTACCGGGCGCAGTTCGCCCAGGCGGTGGCGGAGGTCGACTGAGGGTCCGAGCCGGGGCCGGCGGGGTGCGGGGGGTTCCCTCGCCCCGCCGGCCCCTTCGCGGTGCGGGCGGGTCACTCCAGATAGCCGCGGAGCTGGTCCGCGTAGGCGTGGTCGCGGAGCTTGTTCAGCGTCTTGGACTCGATCTGGCGGATGCGTTCGCGCGTCACGCCGAAGATGCGGCCTATCTCCTCCAGGGTGCGTGGGCGGCCGTCCGCCAGCCCGTACCGCAGCTGCACCACCTTGCGCTCCCGCTCGCCGAGCGTCGAGAGGACCGCGTCCAGATGCTCCCGCAGCAGCAGGAACGCCGCCGACTCCACGGGGCTGGTCGCGTCGCCGTCCTCGATGAGGTCACCGAGCGCGACGTCCTCCTCCTCGCCCACCGGCGCGTGCAGCGACACCGGCTCCTGGGCCAGCCGCAGCACCTCGCCCACCCGCTCCGGGGACAGGTCGAGCTGGGCGGCGACCTCCTCCGCCGTCGGCTCGTAGCCGCGCTCCTGGAGCATCCGCCGCTGCACCCGCACGACCCGGTTGATCAGCTCGACGACGTGGACCGGCACCCGGATCGTGCGGGCCTGGTCGGCCAGGGCGCGGGACATGGCCTGGCGGATCCACCAGGTCGCGTAGGTGGAGAACTTGTAGCCGCGCGCGTAGTCGAACTTCTCCACGGCCCGGATGAGCCCGAGGTTGCCCTCCTGCACCAGGTCGAGCATGGTCAGCCCGCGGCCGACGTACCGCTTGGCGACGGAGACGACCAGCCGCAGGTTGGCCTCGATCAACCGCCGTTTGGCCATCCGGCCCCGCACGACCAGGGTGTCGAGGTCGAGGGCGAGGCGGCTGTCCAGGTCGGGGGTCGAGCCGAGTTTCTCCTCGGCGAACAGGCCGGCCTCGACGCGGCGGGCGAGTTCGACCTCCTCGGCGGCGGTGAGCAGCGGGATGCGGCCGATCTCGCGCAGGTACTGGCGGAACAGGTCGGAGGAGGGCGAGGAGCCCGAGGCGCCGGAGGCGGCGCGGACCGGCGGCGGCTCCTCGGTGGCCACCGCCTCGGCCGGCTCGACCGCCTCCCCCGGCCCGGGGGGCTCGGCCCCGGCCGCCGGGAGAGGCGGGCCGGGGTCCACCGCGCCGTCCGTGGCGCCGTCTGTCTGCGTGAGGGTCTGCGTCTGCACGGGGGCGACCTCCGGATGAGTCGCTGCGGGGGCGTGCGGCAGCGGTGTGTGCGGGACGGGGTCGACGGCCTCGCCGGCGGCCCTCCCGCGGTCGTGGGGCGGAGGCGCGGGCGTGCGGGATTCCTGGCGTGCGGGCCGGCCGCGCTCCGGGGACTCGGGCACCGCCCCCAGTGTGGGGTACGACACATCCCCGCCACGAGGGGCGTGCGGTGACTTTTTGCGTCCGTCCGGTGACCCGGCGGTTACCCGGCGGGCCGGGCGTGACGGGCGGGGCCTCGCGGACCGGGACGGGCGGGCCCGCGGACGGCGGCCTACGGGCGGGGCGGGCTCACAGGGCCGCCGCGCCGCCCGCGCGCAGGGCCTGGTCGTACTGCTGGAGCACCCACAGTTCGTTCTGCACGGCGCTGAGCTGCGCCGGGTCGCCGTGCGCGGCGAGGCGGGTGAGCTGGCTCTGGATGTCGCGCACCCGCCGCTCGACCGCGCGCCGACGCACGGTGACGAGCTGCTCGCCCGCGTAGTGCTCGTCCACCGTGCGGCGCAGGATCGCCTCGACGGCCAGCTCGGTGACCATCGAGCGGACCGTGTCGTCGGGGGCCGCCTCACGCACCCGGAGCAGGTACTCCTGCGGGTCCCGCACCCCCTGTTCGGCGCCGCCCGCCTCCTGGATCGCCTCGCGGACGGCCGCGTAGGGGGCGGCGGTGAACTCGTCGGTGCCGTACGCGTCGAACGCCGGGGAGACCAGTTCGGGCCGCTGCAGCGCCAGTTTGAGCAGCTCGCGCTCGGTGGCGTAGACGGGATTGCGCAGGTTGAGGGCGGGGCCGCGCGGGACCGGGCGGGAGGGGCCGGGCTCGTGACTCTGCCGCGGGCCCGAACCGGCGGGTGCCGGTCCCCGGCCGCCGCGTTCGCGGGCCCAGCGGGCGATCTGGCCGACGCGGCGGACGACGAACTGGGTGTCGAGGATGCCGAGCAGTCCGGCGAGCTGCACGGCGACCTCGTGCTGGGCGCCGCTGTTCTTGATCCGGGCCACGACGGGGGCGGCCTCGTCCAGGGCGGCGGCCCGGCCGGCCGGGGTGTCCAGGTCGTAGCGGGAGACGATCTGGCGCAGCGCGAACTCGAACAGCGGGGTGCGCGGCTCGGCCAGCTCGGCGACCGCCTCGTCGCCCTTGACCAGGCGCAGGTCGCAGGGGTCCATGCCGTCGGGCGCGATGGCGATGTACGTCTCGGCGGCGAACTTCTGGTCGTCCTCGAAGGCGCGCAGGGCGGCCTTCTGGCCGGCCGCGTCGCCGTCGAAGGTGAAGATCACGCGGGCCGAGCCGTTGTCCATCAGCAGCCGGCGAAGGATCTTGATGTGCTCGGTGCCGAAGGCGGTGCCGCAGGTGGCGATGGCGGTGGTCACCCCGGCGAGGTGGCAGGCCATGACGTCGGTGTAGCCCTCGACGACGACCGCGCGGGAGGACTTGGCGATGTCCTTCTTGGCCAGGTCGATGCCGTAGAGGACCTGGGACTTGCGGTAGAGCGCGGTGTCGGGGGTGTTGAGGTACTTCGGGCCGTTGTCGGCCTCGTAGAGCTTGCGGGCGCCGAAGCCGACGACCTCGCCGCCGATGTCGCGGATCGGCCACATGAGCCGGCCCCGGAAGCGGTCGATGGGGCCCCGGCGGCCCTCCTGGGCGAGCCCGGAGAGGAGGAGTTCCTTGTCGGTGAAGCCCTTGCCGCGCAGGAAGCGGGTGAGGTGGTCCCAGCCCTGGGGGCTGTAGCCGACGCCGAAGTGGACGGCGGCCGTCTGGTCGAAGCCGCGTGCGGCGAGGAAGGCGCGGCCGGTGTCGGCCTCGGGGTGGGTGGCGAGTTGTTCGGCGTACCACTGGGCGGCCAGTTTGTGCGCCTCGACCAGGCGGATGCGTTCGCCGCGCTGGTGGGAGGGGTTGTACCCGCCCTCCTCGTAGCGCAGGGTGATGCCGGCCTGTGCCGCGAGCCGTTCGACCGCCTCGGAGAACGAGAGGTGGTCGATCTTCATCACGAAGGTGAGGGTGTCGCCGCCCTCCTGGCAGCCGAAGCAGTGGAAGAGGCCCTTGCTGGGGCTGACCTGGAACGACGGCGATTTCTCGTCGTGGAAGGGGCACAGTCCCTTGAGGTTGCCGCCGCCGGCGTTGCGCAGCTGGAGGTACTCGGACACCACGGCGTCGATGGGAACCGCGTCCCTGACCGCCTTCACGTCCTCGTCGTTGATCCGTCCTGCCACGCGTGAATTCTACGGTGACCCACCGACACCCGGAGGCCACCCGGGTCGCCGGCCCTCCCGGGAGGTTCCGTGCCCGTCCCCCTTCCGGCGGTAGTGCGGTGCGGTGAAGTCGGGGGCGACGGCACGCCCCGGACCAGCCGGTTCGGCGGGATCACGAACCCGGGGCGGCGTGGCCCGTGCGGGCTCGCGGCCGCCGCGTGCGGCAGTGTGGGCGGGATGCCCCACTCGTGCTGTACGTCCCTGGATGAGGCGGTCCGATGGCAGTAGTGACAGAGCCGGTGACGGGGATCGCTCCCGTGCCCCCGGGGCGGAACCGGGGCCGGGTGATCGTTTCCTGGGTGACGACGACGGACCACAAGAAGATCGGTCACCTGTACCTGATCACCTCGTTCGTGTTCTTCCTGGTCGGCGGGATTCTGGCGCTCGCGGTCCGGGCCGAACTGGCCCGTCCCGGCCTGCAGTTCCTCTCCGACGAGCAGTACAACCAGGCGTTCACGATGCACGGCACGGTCATGCTGCTGCTGTTCGCCACGCCCACGTTCGCCGGTTTCGCCAACGCGATCATGCCCCTGCAGATCGGCTCCCCGGACGTGGCCTTCCCCCGGCTGAACATGTTCTCCTACTGGCTGTTCCTCTTCGGGGCGCTGATCGTCCTGGGCAGTTTCCTGACGCCCGACGGTGCCGCGGACTTCGGCTGGACCGCCTACACCCCCCTCAGCGGCCCCGTCCGGATCAGCCATGTCGGCGCCGACATGTGGATCATGGGTCTTGCGCTGACCGGCTTCGGGACGATCCTGGGCGCGGTCAACTTCATCACGACGATCATCTGCATGCGCGCGCCCGGGATGACGATGTTCCGGATGCCGATCTTCACCTGGAACATCCTGCTGACCAGCGTGCTGGTGCTGCTCGCCTTCCCCGTCCTGGCCGCCGCGTTGCTCGCGCTGGAGGCCGACCGGCGGTTCGGGGCGCGGGTCTTCGCCGCCGAGAACGGCGGGCCGCTGCTGTGGCAGCACCTGTTCTGGTTCTTCGGCCATCCCGAGGTGTACATCCTCGCGCTGCCGTTCTTCGGGGTGATCACCGAGATCCTGCCGGTCTTCTCCCGCAAACCGATCTTCGGCTACATGGGCCTGGTCGGCGCCACGATCGCGATCACCGGACTGTCCGCGACGGTGTGGGCGCACCACATGTTCGCGACGGGGGCGGTGCTGCTGCCGTTCTTCTCCTTCATGACGTATCTGATCGCGGTGCCGACGGGGGTGAAGTTCTTCAACTGGATCGGCACGGTCCTCAAGGGCTCGATCAGCTTCGAGACGCCGATGCTGTGGTCCTTCGGCTTCCTGGTCACCTTCCTGTTCGGCGGGCTGACCGGTGTCATCCTCGGCTCCCCGCCGCTGGACTGGCACGTCACCGACAGCTACTTCGTCGTCGCGCACTTCCACTACGTGCTCTTCGGCACGATCGTGTTCGCGATGTTCGCCGGCTTCCACTTCTGGTGGCCGAAGATGACCGGCACGATGCTCGACGAACGCCTCGGGAAGATCCACTTCTGGACCCTCTTCGTCGGCTTCCACCTCACCTTCCTCATCCAGCACTGGCTGGGCGCCGAGGGCATGCCCCGCCGCTACGCCGACTACCTCGCCGCGGACGGCTTCACCACCCTCAACACCCTGTCCTCGATCGGCGCCTTCCTGCTGGGCCTGTCGACCCTGCCCTTCCTCTACAACGTCTGGAAGACCGCCAAGTACGCCCGCCGCGTCGAGGTCGACGACCCCTGGGGCTTCGGCCGCAGCCTGGAATGGGCCACCTCCTGCCCGCCGCCCCGCCACAACTTCGTCTGCCTGCCGCGCGTCCGCAGCGAGAGCCCCGCGTTCGACCTGCACCACCCCGATGTGTCCCGGCTCGACCAGAAGGAGGTCACCGGGCAGCGGGACGTGCTGGACTCCTCCGGCGAGGGCTGACGGTCCCGGACACGCGAAGAGGGGCACGCCGCGGACGGCGTGCCCCTGTTCCGTACCCGTCCTTCATGCCCGGGGGCGGGTCTCAGTCCCGGCCGGCCAGTTCCCCGAGCGGCACGCGCGGGTCGGCCAGCGCCTCCGTGTCCACGGGGGTGCCGCGCCGGATGAGGTCCTGGATCGGGCCGGTGACGTCCCACACGTTGACGTTCATCCCGGCGAGCACCCTGCCCTCCTTGAGCCAGAAGGCGATGAACTGCCGCTTCCCGGCGTCCCCGCGCAGCACGACCTGGTCGTAGGAGCCGGGCGGGGCCCAGCCGGAGTACTCCATGCCGACGTCGTACTGGTCGGAGAAGAAGTACGGCACCCGGTCGTAGAGGACCTCCTTGCCGAGCATGGCGCGGGCGGCGGCCGGGCCGCCGTTGAGCGCGTTCGCCCAGTGCTCCACGCGCAGCCGGGTGCCGAACAGGGCGTGCGGGAAGGAGGCGACGTCGCCGGCGGCGTGGATGTCGGGGTCGGAGGTGCGCAGCCGTTCGTCGACGGCGATGCCCCCGCCGTGCGCGCGGTCGGCGATCTCCAGGCCGGCCGCCTCGGCGAGCGAGGTGCGGGGCGCGGCGCCGATCGCGGCGAGCACGTCGTGCGCCGGGTGCTCCTCGCCGTCGTCGGTGCGGGCGGCGAGGACCATGCCGTCCTGGCCGACGATCTCGGTGAGCCGGGCCCCGAAGTGGAAGCGGACGCCGTGCTCGCGGTGGAGTTCGGCGTAGACGTTGCCGAGTTCGGGGCCGAGCACGCCGTGCAGCGGGCTCTCGGCGGGTTCGACGACGGTGACCTCGGCGCCGTACTCGCGGGCGGCCGCGGCGACCTCCAGGCCGATCCAGCCGGCCCCGGCGATCACCAGGTGGCCGTTGTCCCGGCCGAGCGCGGTGAGCATGCCCTTGAGCCGTTCGGCGTGGGCGAGCCGGCGCAGGTGGTGCACGCCGGCGAGACCGGTGCCGGGGATGTCCAGGCGGCGCGGTTCGGCGCCGGTGGCCAGGAGCAGCTTGTCGTAGTGGACGACGGTGCCGTCGTCGCCGTAGCGGACGGACTTGGCGGCGCGGTCGATCGCGACGACCGTCTGGCCGAGGTGGAGTTCGACGTCGTTGCGCGCGTACCAGGCGGGCTCGTGGACGAAGACGCTCTCGCGTTCCTCCTTGCCGAGCAGGTAGCCCTTGGACAGCGCGGGGCGCGCGTAGGGGTGGTCGCGCTCGTCACAGATCAGTATCACCCGCCCGGTGAATCCCTCCGCGCGGAGCGCCTCGGCCGCCTTGGCCCCGGCCAGGCCCCCTCCCACGATGACGAACGTCTGATCCGCGTCGACCACTTGATGCCTCCTCGTAAGGATGTCGCCACATGCGAGCCTCCCGCACGTGGCCCGGTGCGGGAAGAGGGGGTGGCGCGATCGGCGCACGCCGGGGCGCCCCGGCGGGACCTTCCCGCCACCTCCTTCCCGTCCGTCGGTGCATGCTCACACCCGCCCGGTGAGCCGCGCGTGCAGGGAGCGCGCGGCGGCGTCGGTGAGCGAGGCGATCTGGTCGACGACGGTCCGCTTGCGGGCCCGGTCGTCGGCCGCCTCCTCGAACAGTGCCCGGAACTGGGGGTCCAGTCCCTCGGGGGCGCGGGTGGTGAGGGCCTCGGCCGTCTCGGCGACGACGATCCGCTGATCGGCGCGGAGCCGCTCCTGCTCGGCGCGCTGCATGACGTACCGGTCCGCGAGCGCCTTGAGGACGGCGCACTCCAGGCGGGTGCCGCGCGGCACGACGAGTTCGGCGGCGTAGCGGGTGAGCCGCCCGGAGCCGTACGCCGCCCTGGTGGCGCCCTCGGCGGCCAGGCAGAAGCGGCCGATGAGCTGGCTGGTGGCGTCCTTGAGGCGGGCCTGGGCGAGCGCGGAGCCGTCGTAGGCGTGCGGCCACCAGTCCTGGGCGAGGAGCCGGTCGAGGGCCTCGGCGAGTTCGGCGGGGTCGGTGTCCGCCGGGACGTACCGGTCGCGGGCGACGGCGAAGATCTCCTGCCGTTCGGGGCCGTCGCTCAGGGCGCGGGGGTCGACGTGCCCCGCGTGCAGGCCGTCCTCGACGTCGTGCACCGAGTAGGCCACGTCGTCGGACCAGTCCATGACCTGGGCCTCGAAGCAGGCGCGGGGGCCGGGAGCGCCCTCGCGGACCCAGTCGAAGACGGGCCGGTCGTCCTCGTACGCCCCGAACTTGGGCGAGGCGGGATCGCCGGGGCGGGCGCCGCGCGGCCAGGGGTACTTGGTGGCGGCGTCCAGGGCGGCGCGGGTGAGGTTCAGGCCAACGGCGACGAGGCCGCCGAGGGCGCCGGTGCCGGGGTCGGGGACGAAGCGCTTGGGTTCGAGACGGGTGAGCAGGCGCAGCGACTGGGCGTTGCCCTCGAAGCCGCCGCAGTCCTCGGCGAACTCGTTGAGCGCCTGTTCGCCGTTGTGCCCGAAGGGCGGGTGCCCCAGGTCGTGGGAGAGGCAGGCGGCCTCGACCAGGTCGGGATCGCAGCCGAGGGCGGCGCCCAGTTCGCGGCCGACCTGGGCGCACTCCAGGGAGTGGGTGAGCCGGGTGCGGGGGCTGGCGTCCCAGACGGAGCCGGTGCTGCCGGGGGTGACGACCTGGGTCTTGCCGGCGAGCCGGCGCAGCGCCGCGGAGTGCAGCACGCGTGCCCGGTCGCGCTGGAAGGCGGTGCGCCCGGGCCGTTTGTCGGGCTCGGGGGCCCAGCGCTCCGCGGCCGCCGCGTCGTACCCGTGGAGCGGGGCGTGCTGCTCGTACGGGCGGCCCGGGACGCCGCCCGGGCCGGGTGCGGTTCCTTCCATGGGTACGACAGTAGACGCCCGTGCCGACAGTCCCCGTGCGGGACGGGGCGGGACGGGGGTGATTCCCGGTCAGGGTGCCGTCGCGGGGACGGCGTTGTCCGGCCGGAGGTGCGCAGGGCCACGTGCGGCAGGACCGTGCGGACGCCGTAGTGGGCGCTCGCCACCTGGTCGACCCGCAGGTCGACGACCCCGCCGGCCAGGGCCAGGGCCCTCCCGCGGTCCGTGCCGAACAGGAGGGACATCCACGACAGCATGGCGTTCAGCGCCTCGGAGGTTGTGGCCTCGTCCTCGCCTCAGGGGGTGCGCGGCAGGAGCGCGGGGAGGGGACCGGAGCCCTCGGGCCGCCACACGTCGGTGGCGAGCGCGGCGCCGTCGCACATCGGCACCGGCACGTCCACGTCCACGTCCACGTCCACGTCCACGTCCACGTCCACGGTGAGCGTCATGCCCCCCGCCCCTCGGAACCGGCGCCCTGCGGCCGCCGGCTGAGCATCCAGTGGCTGAAGGCGGCGTAGTTCCGGGCGAACTCCCGCGGGGTGGGCGCGTGTTCCACCGCCTCGGACAGCCGGGCCACGTGCGTGTACCGCGGGATGCGGTCGGCCTGGTAGGCGGCGAGCGCGGCGGGCACGTCCTGGTCCGCGCCGAGCAGCCGGCCGAGGAGGGCGGCGTCCTCGATGCCCAGCGTCGCACCGGCGGTGATGTGCGGGGACATGGCGTGGGCGGCGTCCCCGGCCAGCGCGACCCGCGCGGAGACCCAGTGGGGCAGCGGCGGCACCAGCATGATCCGGTTGTGCAGGATGCGGTCCTCGGGCGTCGCCGCGATCAGCGCGGACAGCACGCCGGGGCTGCCCGGCTCCTCCAGGTGGACGGCCCGGGTGGCGGCCTGCTCCTTGCGGGTGCCGGTGAGCGGGGGCGAGTCGAACTGGTTGACCAGCCAGTAGACGCTGCCGTCGTACGTGCGGACGTAGCCGCCCCGGCAGCGCTCGCCGCCGAGGATCAGCCGGTCGCCGGGCACGGTGACCTCACCGGGCGGGAGCACCGCGCGCCAGGCGTGGTGGCCGGCGTGCTCCCGGGCCGAGGTGCCCGGCACCAGACGCTCGCGCACGGCCGAGTGGGCGCCGTCCGCGCCGATCAGCAGGTCGGCGTCCACGGTGCCGCCCTCGGACAGCCGGACCGTCACCCGGTCCTCGTGCTCCTCGTAGTCCTCGAAGGCGGTGGCCAGGCGGATGTTCCCGTGCCCGACGGCGTCGGCGAGCAGGTCGTTCAGTTTCGCCCGGTGCACCAGCAGGTACCGGCGGTCCTCGGGGCCGAACTCCGGGCTCTGGAGCAGTTCTCCGGCCGGGTCGTGGAAGCGCATCTCGGTGGGGGCGCCGATCGCGCGGACCTGTTCGCCGAGGCCGAGGTCGTCGAGGACCGCCAGCGCGTTCGCCCACAGCCCGAGGGAGGCGCCGGCGGCGCGGATCTCCGGGGCCCGCTCGCACACCACCACCTCGAAGCCCGCCCGGCGCAGCGCGAGCCCGGTCGTCAGGCCCACGATCCCGGCGCCGATCACCACGGCCCGCCGCGTCGTCGTACGTGTACGGATGTCCATGCGCGCGCTCCCTCTGTCGTTCTCGCGGTCTCGTGATCGACGGTAGGAACGGCGGCCGATTGACACCAGTGCAACGTTGACAGGGAGTCTTTGCGGATGGCGGAATCGGTGGCGGGCGGAATCCGGGGACGGGCGTGACGGCGCAGGTCAGACGGGGAGCAGGGGGCGGGCGCCGGACCCGGCCGGGGTCGCGGTGCGCGCGCGGGCCTCCTCGTGCTCGCGGGCCTCCTCGTAGCGGTGCAGGACGAGGCGGGCCATCGCCGGGTGGGCGCCCAGTGGGGCGGCGGCGATCCAGGGGGCGGCCCCGGCGCTCTCGGCGTGAAAGCGGCCGGGCGCGGTGAAGTACGAGGCGAGGGCGATCCGCCGGCGGCCCCGGGCGGCCAGCGCGCGGACGGCCTCCGGGACGGTGGGCGCGGCGGCGGAGGCGTACGCGGGGACCACGGGCACCCCGAGCCGCTCGGCGAGCAGGGCGGCGGTGCGGCCGGTGTCGGCGGCGGAGTCCGGGTCGCGCGATCCGGCGGCGGCCAGGACGACACCGGCGCGGGCGCGGGCGGCGGCCCCGGGGGCGGGCGGCCAGCCGGCCTCGAGGAGGCGGGCGTGCAGGGCGTCCACGAGGAGGGGGTGCGGGCCGAGGGCGGCGGCCACGAGGGTGCGGGCGGGGGCGGCCGCGGCGGCGGGCGGGATGTCGTGCTTGACGTGGTGGCCGCGGCCGAGGAGGAGCGGTACGAGGACGGCGCTGCCGCCGTCGGCGCTGCCGGGGCTCCCGGCGGTGCCGAGGGCGGCGAGGGTGTCGGGGAGGAGGGGGGCGTTCAACTCGATGTGGCCGAGGCGGACCGGGAGGCCGGGGCGCAGCGCCCGCACCCGGTCGAGGAGGGCGTGGACGGTGGTGAGGGTGCGGGGGTCGCGGCTGCCGTGCGCCACGAGGACGAGGGTGGGCGGGGGCTCGGGCGGGGTGCGGTGCGAGGTCACGTCCGCCAGCGTGACCGGGCCAGGTTTCGCGGCCGTTGCGCGAGGGTCACGGGGGGTGGGGGGAGGACTCACCGGCGGATGCGGGCGGCGGTGAGATCGCCGCCCCGGCCGGGGGCCCCGGTCGCGGGGCGCGGGACCCAACCACGATGCCACCGCCACCCCGCCGGGGGCCCGGCCGCGCGGGCGCGGGGCGCGGGGCGCAGGGCGCGGGACCGAACCGCGAGACCACCGCCACCCCCGCCGAAAGCCCCGGGCGCCGGGCGCGGGGCGCAGGACCGAACCGCGAAACCACCGCCACCCCGCCGGCGCCCCGGCCGCAGGGCGCGGAACCCAACCACGACACCACCGCCACCCCACCGCGGCCCCGGCCGCAGGGCGCGGAACCCAACCACGACACCACCGCCACCCCACCGCGGCCCCGGCCGCAGGGCGCGGAACCCAACCACGACACCACCGCCACCCCACCGCGGCCCCGGCCGCAGGGCCCGGGACCGAACCGCGATGGCGACTTCCGCGTCCTCCCTCACGCACACCCGTACGCGGCCCACCCCGGGAGATCCCGCCCATGCGCCTGCCCCGTCCGCGCGGACGCCGGTTCCTCCGGCCGCCCCGGCCCCTCCGGTCACCGCGCCGGGTTCGGCCGCCCCGGTGGCTCCGGCTGCCCCGCAGCCGCCGCGGCCGGCGCCGCGCGCTCCAGGCGGTCATGGGGCTCTGCGTGCTCGCGCTCTCCCCCGCCGCCTGGCTGTTCACCACCACCGGCGGGCAGTTGCACACCCCGGACACCGTGCCCCGCACCGACGTCGCCGTGGTCTTCGGCGCCGGGCTGTGGGACGGCGAGCCCTCCCCCTACCTCGCCCACCGGCTGGACACCGCCGCCGGGTTGTACCACGCCGGCCGCGTCCGGGTCGTCCTCGTCACCGGGGACAACAGCCGGGACGACTACGACGAGCCCGATGCCATGCGCGCCTACCTGACCGAGCACGGCGTGCCCGGCGACCGCGTCGTCGAGGACTACGCCGGCTTCGACACCTGGGACTCCTGCGTCCGCGCGAGGAAGATCTTCGGCGTGGACCGGGCCGTCCTGATCAGCCAGGGCTTCCACATCCGCCGGGCGGTGGCCCTGTGCCGGGCGGCCGGGGTCGAGTCCTACGGCGTCGCGGCCACGGGCGACGCGCACGACGTGACCTGGTACTACGGCGCCGGCCGCGAGGTGTTCGCGGCGGGCAAGGCGGCGCTGGACGCCCTCTTCGAACCGGACCCGCACTTCCTCGGCCCGCGCGAGCCGGGGGTGGCCCGGGCACTGGCGGCGACGGGGCCGGAGCCCGGCTGACCGGGGTGACGGGGCCGGCCGGGGGCGCTCGCGCGGCCCGCGCCGGTCACCCGGCACACCCCCGCGCCCCGCCCGTGTCCCTCACGCCGCCCCGCGCCCCGCCGGGAGGCCCCCGTGCCGCCGGTGTAACGGCGCACGTCCCGGTGCGTAACACGTGCCGCGCAGGCTGGGCGGCATGCAGACCACCGTCACCCCCACCCACTGCCCCTACTGCGCCCTGCAGTGCGGGATGAACCTGGTCCCGGCGGCCGGCGGCGGCGTCGAGGTGGCCGAGCGCGCCGACTTCCCGGTGAACAGGGGCGCGCTGTGCGGCAAGGGGCGCACGGCACCGGAGGTGCTGTCCTCCGCCGTCCGGCTCACCTCCCCGCTGGTGCGGCGCGAGGGCGAGCTGGTACCCGCCTCCTGGGACGAGGCGCTCGACCGGATCGCGGAGGCGCTCACCCGGGCGCGCACGGCGCACGGGGTGGACTCCGTCGGGGTGTTCGGCGGGGGCGGGCTGACCAACGAGAAGGCGTACGCGCTCGGCAAGTTCGCCCGCGTGGTCCTCGGCACCTCGCAGATCGACTACAACGGACGGTTCTGCATGTCCTCCGCGGCCGCGGCCGGGACCGCCGCCTTCGGGCTCGACCGGGGGCTGCCGTTCCCGCTGGAGGACATCCCGCGGACCGGGTGTGTCATCCTCGTCGGCTCCAACCCGGCCGAGACGATGCCGCCGGCCCTGCGCTACTTCACCGAACTGCGCGAGAACGGCGGCACGCTGATCGTCGTCGACCCTCGCCGCACCCGCACCGCCGAGCAGGCCGACCTGCACCTGGCACCCCGTCCCGGCACCGATCTCGCCCTCGCCCTCGGGCTGCTGCACCTGATCGTCGCCGAGGGCCGCACCGACGAGGAGTACCTGAGGGAGCGGACGAGCGGCTGGGCGGAGGCGCGGGCCGCGGCGATGGCGCACTGGCCGGAGTACGTCGAGCGGATCACCGGCGTGCCCGTGCCCCTGCTGCGGGAGGCGGTGGAGCTGTTCTGCGCCCCCGAGGCCGCGATGGTGCTCACCGCGCGGGGGCCCGAGCAGCAGTCCAAGGGCACGGACACCGTGGGCGCCTGGATCAACCTGTGCCTCGCGACGGGGCGGGCGGGCCGGCCGCTGTCCGGGTACGGCTGCCTGACCGGGCAGGGCAACGGGCAGGGCGGGCGCGAACACGGCCAGAAGGCCGACCAGTTGCCCGGCTACCGCAAGCTGACCGACCCCGCGGCCCGGGAGCACGTGGCACGGGTCTGGGGCGTGGACCCCGACGCGCTGCCGGGTCCCGGGCGCAGCGCCTACGAGCTCCTCGACGCGCTCGGCGGCGACATCCGGGCGCTGCTCCTCATGGGCTCCAACCCGGTCGTCTCGGCACCGCGCGCCGCGCACGTGGAGGAGCGGCTGCGGTCGCTGGACTTCCTCGCGGTGGCGGACGTCGTGCTGTCGGAGACCGCCCGGCTGGCGGACGTGGTGCTCCCGGTGACGCAGTGGGCGGAGGAGACGGGGACGACGACCAACCTGGAGGGCCGGGTCCTGCTGCGCCGGCGCGCGCTGCCCCCGCCCGAGGGGGTCCGCAGCGACCTGGAGGTGCTGCACGGACTGGCCGGACGGCTCGGCGTGGAGAAGGGCTTCCCGACGGACCCGGAGGAGGTGTTCGAGGAACTGCGGCGGGCGAGCGCGGGCGGCCCCGCCGACTACTCCGGGATCAGCTACCGGCGGCTCGCCGAGGAGGGCGGGGTCTTCTGGCCCTGCCCGGCCGAGGGGGCCGAGGGGGAGACTGCGGGCGGGGGCGCGCACCCCGGGACGCCCCGGCTGTTCCTGGACCGGTTCGCCACCGGGGACGGGCGGGCGCGGTTCGCGGCCGTGTCGCACCGGGCGGCAGGGGAGGACACCGACGAGGAGTACCCGGTGCTGCTCACCACCGGACGGGTGCTGGCGCAGTACCAGTCCGGGGCGCAGACCCGCCGGGTGGCGGAGCTGAACGCGGCGGCGCCGGGCCCGTTCGTGGAGATGCACCCGCGGCTGGCGGAGCGGCTCGGGGTGGCGGACGGGCAGGAGGTGGCGGTGGTCTCACGGCGGGGACGGGCGGTGGCGCCCGCGCGGGTGACCTCGGGCATCCGGGTGGACACCGTGTTCATGCCCTTCCACTGGGCGGGCGCGGGCCGGGCCAACGTGCTGACGAATCCGGTGCTCGATCCGGTGTCGCGGATGCCGGAGTTCAAGGTGTGCGCGGTACGGCTGGAGGCCGTGCGCTGAGAGCCCCGCCCCGCCCGCCCCCGCTGCTTCCGACCTCCCCCGTCCCTCTCTTTCGGTCCGCGCGGCCCTAGTTGGGCGTGTTCGGCGTGTTCGCCGGTGTGTGGGTCAGGAAGGACGCGCTCGCCGCGCTGTCCGCGGGCGGGGTGAAGGTGGGCGTGGGGGTGCCGGTCCGCTCGGGGGTGGGGGTCGTGGCCGGACTCGGGGTCGTCGCCGCGGCCGAGGGGGTCGGTGACGTCTGTGCGGCCGAGGGGTCCCGCGAGGTGTCGCCGGCCGGGGCGCCGGGTGCCGGGGGCGCGTCCGGGGCGTCCGGGGAGCAGGCGGCGGTGCCCAGGAGCAGGGCCGCGCCCAGCGCCGCGGCGGCCAGGGCGCGCGGAAGGTGTCGGTGCGTCATGGCCGGGACCCTAGGCGCGGGGGTGCCGGGGAGTGCGGGGGCGCACGGCTCGGTCCCCCGCACGGCGGACCTCACTCCGTCCGGGCGCCGCCGGGTGCCGTCTCCTCCGCGACCCAGCGGAGGTAGTCCGCGCTCCCCCGCACCACCGGGGTCGCGATGATCTCCGGGGTCTCGTAGGGGTGGACGGCGCGCAGGTGGTCCTCCAGTGCCGCGTAGCGTGGCGGGGTCGTCTTGAACAGCACCTGCCATTCAGGGGCGGTCTCCACCGCGTCCTTCCACCGGTAGACGGAGGTCACCGGACCGGAGATCTGGGCGCAGGCCGCCAGTCGCGCCTCCACCGCGCCCCGGGCCAGCTCCCGCGCCCCGGCCTCGCTGTCCGTGGTCGTGAGCACGGTGAGCGCTTCCGGGCCGTCGGCGAAGTCGGCCGCACCCGCCGCCTCCGCCGCCTTCGCCGCTTCCGCGTCAGCCGTTTCCGCCGTTTCCGCCGTTCCCGCCGTCTCGGCATCGGTCATGTCGGGCTCCCTCGGCCGTGCGTGTCCCTGGCGTGCGTCCTCCCCATCATCCCCTCACCTCCCGTCACCTCCTCCCCCCGCGGGCGGTATGGACATGACATGTCATGCGCGCGTAAATCTGAGAGGTCCCCCCTCCCAGCGACCGAGGAGTCCGATGAGCCGTACGAGAGGTACGCGCCCCACGCGCCCCACGCGCCCCACGCGTGCCAGAGGTTCCCGTCCCGCCGCGCTCGGCACCGCCCTCGCCGCCGCGCTGCTCGCCGCCGCCCTCGCCCCCACGACGTCCGCCGCCGCGGACACCCGCCCGAGCAGGGCCACCGCGCTCGAGAACGCCGCCCACGCCCTGGCCGACGGGGCCGCCGGTCTCGGCCCGACCTCGGCCCAGGACACCCGCGTCCGGGACGTCCTCGTCGACCCGGACGGCACCCAGCACGTCCGCTACGACCGCACCTACCGTCACCTCCCCGTCCTCGGCGGCGACTTCGTCGTCCACCTGGACCGGACCGGCGCCTACGAGGGCGCCGACCGGGCCACCGCCCGCACGCCCTCCGTGCCGAGCACCACCCCCGCCGTCGCAGCCCCCAGGGCCGCCGACCTCGCCACCGCCGACCTGCGCGCCGCCCACCGCGGTACCCCGCTCAGCACGGTCAAGGCCCGGCCCGAGCTGGTCGTCGACGCCCTGCACGGCGCGGCCCGGCTGGCCTGGCGCACCCAGGCCGTGGGCCTGGACTCCCTCGGCAACCCGGTCGCCCGCACGGTGCTCACCGACGCCCGCAGCGGAAAGGAGATCGACGCCTGGGACGCCCTGGAGACGGCGGCCGGCGACGGACGCTCGCTCTACAGCGGGACGGTGCCGCTGCAGACCACCCAGTCCGGGTCCTCGTACCAGCTCAAGGACGCGAGCCGCGGCAACACCTACACCGGCGACGCCGAGAACAAGACCGACCTGTGCATCCTCGGCATCTGCCTCAGCCGCGCCCCCGCCACGCTCTTCACCGACACCGACAACCACTGGGGCACCGGCACGGCCGCGGACCGCTCCTCGGCGGCGGTCGACGCGCAGTACGGCACCGACGAGACCTGGGACTACTACAAGGAGGTGCACGGCCGCACCGGTATCGCCGGGGACGGCAAGGGTTCGTACAACCGCGTGCACTACGGCAACAAGTACAACAACGCCTTCTGGGACGACAGCTGCTTCTGCATGACGTACGGCGACGGCGACGGGACGACCTTCGGGCCGCTGGTGGCGCTGGACGTGGCCGGGCACGAGATGTCGCACGGTGTGACCTCGACGACGGCCGGGCTGGCCTACTCCGGCGAGTCGGGCGGGCTGAACGAGGCGACCTCGGACATCTTCGGCACGCTGGTCGAGTGGCACGCCGCCAACTCCTCGGACGGCGGTGACTATCTGATCGGGGAGAAGGTGGTCCGCTCCGGCTTCGGCGAGCCGGCCCTGCGGTACATGGACAGGCCGTCCCGGGACGGCGCCTCCGCCGACTGCTGGAGCTCCTCGGTCGGCAACCTCGACGTCCACTACTCCTCCGGCGTCGCCAACCACTTCGCCTACCTGCTCGCCGAGGGCAGCGGCGCGAAGACCCTGAACGGCGTCTCGTACGCCTCCCCCACCTGCGACGACTCGACGGTGAAGGGCATCGGCCGGGACAAGCTCGGCGCCATCTGGTACCGGGCGCTGACGGTGTACATGACGTCCTCGACGAACTACGCCCGGGCGCGGACCGCGACGCTGAGCGCGGCGGCCGACCTCTACGGCTCGGGCAGCGCCGAGTACGCCGCCGTGGGCGCGGCCTGGCACGCGGTGGCCGTCGGCTGACCGCCGCCGTCACCCGTCTCGCCCCGTCTCCTACGCCCTCCGGGTGGTCCTTCCCGGCGGGTCGGGGGCGGGGCGTTGACCTGCTGGAACGAGGTCGCACCGGTCGCGTGTGCGAGGTACGGAACACCCGTTCTCCGTATTTCTGACGCCACCTCAGGAAGCGGGAGCGGGCGCGGGCCCTTTTGCTCGGAAGGGCAGGGGCACGGCCTACGCAGTGGCACATGAGGGGTGTCGCGGGCCGGGCCCTCACGGAGGAGCACCATGCGCCGCACGGCCCGTCTGCTGACCGGTACCGCGCTCGCCGTCACCGCCGCCGGTCTCGCCGCCGCGCCCGCGTACGGCGGCGAGGGCGCGGGGCGCCTGGAGGTGTACCCCTCCACGGTGATCCCCGGCGACAACGTCTCGGTGAACACCGGCGCGTGCGGCGCGGACGGCGCGGCCACGGGTGACGCGAGCGCCGTGGGCGCCGGGCGCTTCGCGCTCGCGCCGAGCGCCCACGAACACGACGCCATCGGCCAGTTCGAGGTGCCGCCGAGCGCGCAGCCCGGGACGTACGAGATCGTCGCCCGCTGCGAGGAGAACGGCGAGCGGGTCACGGGCGACCTGGTGGTGGCGCTGACCGCCACCCGGGACCACACGGTGCCCCGGGGAAGTGTGAAGACGGGGGTCGGCGGCGGGCTCGGCGCCGACCCCGTACGGACCGCGGCCGGCGTGGCGGCCCTCGCCGTCGCCGCCGCGGGCGGTACCTGGCTCCTGCATCGCCGGGCGAGAGGCGAGGGGATCTGACGGACACCCTCCGCTGTCCGTCCGCCGGTACCGCACGGTCCCCTCCCCCTCCGGCCCCGCCCGCCCCTCGCGGGTCCGGCGGGGGGAGGCGGGCCGCACGGGTCCACGCTCCGCCGTACACGAAGAGGGGGCCGACGGAAGGGGCGCCCCGTGCGCAGAATAGGAAACTCCGCGATAGCGGCCGTGACCCTGCTCGCCCTCGGTTCCGGCACCTGGCTGCTGCACGGCGCCGCCGGAACCCCCGCGCCGCCCCCGCAGCCCTCGGCCGCGCAGGCCGCCACCGGGACCGACCGGCCGGGCGCCGCGGCCCCGGCCCTGCCGCCCTCGCCGCCCGACCGCGTCCGCATCCCGTCGATCCGCGTGAACGCCCCGCTGATGGGGCTGGGCCTGACGAAGTCCGGCAGCCTCGACGTGCCGCCCGCGGACCGGAAGAACCTGGCCGGCTGGTACGAGGCCGGCACCACCCCGGGCGAGCGGGGCACCGCGATCGTCGCCGGGCACGTCGACAACGCCGAGGGGCCCGCCGTCTTCTACGACCTGGGCGCCCTGAAGAAGGGCAGCTCCGTCGAGGTGGACCGGCGCGACGGCACCGTCGCCGAGTTCACGGTGGACGCGGTCGAGGTGTACGAGGCGAAGAACTTCCCCGACGAGAAGGTGTACGGTGCCGCCGCCCGCCCCGAGCTGCGGGTGATCACCTGCGGCGGCGGCTACTCGCGGGCGACCGGCTACCGGGGCAACGTGGTCGTCTTCGCCCACCTGACCGGCAGCCGGTGAGGGCCGGCGGCGCCGGCCCCGCCCGTCAGACCGCCGCCCGCACCTCGTACGCCGGGACGCGCACGCTCTCGTCGTCCAGGCACTGCCCCGATTCCAGGTCGAAGCGCTGCTTGAGGAGCGGGGAGGCGACGTAGGGGCGGCCGGCGTGGGTGCCGGTCAGGCCCCGGGAGAGGACCGCGGCGCCGGTGAACGGGTCGCGGTTGCCGATCGCGTACAGGCGTCCGGACCGGTCCCGGAAGAGGGCGGCCTGGCGGCCGTCGGGGAGCAGGGCGGCCACTCCGCGCCCGGGGGTGAGCGTGCCCAGGTCGCAGACGGTGAGCCAGTCCTCCGCCAGTCTGAGCTGGATCTTCAGGTCGGTCGTCTCGGGGGCCAGGGTCATCGCTGGGCTCCTTCCAGGAACGGGGTCTCCCCTGCTCGGGCGGGGCCGAGGGCTCGGGGAGGGAGGCCGAGGGTGAGCAGGGGCAGGTCGGGCTTGATCTGGTCGCGCTCGGGGACGAAGGCGACGACCGGGTCGGGGGTGTCGGGGGCGTTGACGAAGGACACGAACCGGGCGAGCTTCTCCGGGTCGTCGATGGTGTCGGCCCACTCGTCGCGGTAGTGCGCGACGTGCGCCGCCATCAGGGACTCCAGCTCCGCGCAGATGCCGAGGGAGTCGTGCACGACGACGTCCCGCACGTGGTCGAGGCCGCCGGGGATCCGGTCCAGCCAGACGCTGGTGCGCTCCAGCCGGTCGGCGGTGCGGATGTAGAACATCAGGAACCGGTCGATCAGGCGGATCAGTTCGGCGTCCGAGAGGTCCTGGGCGAGGAGGTCGGCGTGGCGCGGGGTGGCGCCGCCGTTGCCGCCAACGTACAGGTTCCAGCCGTTCGCGGTGGCGATGACGCCGAAGTCCTTGGACTGGGCCTCGGCGCACTCGCGGGCGCAGCCGGAGACGGCGGACTTCAGCTTGTGCGGGGCGCGCAGGCCCCGGTAGCGCAGCTCCAGGTCGATCGCCATGCGGACGGAGTCCTGGACACCGTAGCGGCACCAGGTCTGCCCCACGCAGGACTTCACGGTGCGCAGCGCCTTGCCGTAGGCGTGTCCGGACTCGAAGCCGGCGTCGACCAGGCGGGTCCAGATGAGCGGGAGCTGTTCGACGCGGGCACCGAACAGGTCGATGCGCTGGCCGCCGGTGATCTTCGTGTAGAGGCCGAAGTCGCGGGCGATCTCGCCGATCACGATGAGCTTCTCGGGGCTGATCTCGCCGCCGGGGATGCGCGGGACGACCGAGTAGGAGCCGTTCTTCTGCAGGTTGGCGAGGAAGTGGTCGTTGGTCTCCTGCAGCGCGGCCTGCTCCCCGTCGAGGATGTGGCCGCCGGCGCCTATGGCCGGGGCGAGGGAGGCGATGATCGAGGCGACGGCGGGCTTGCAGATGTCGCAGCCCTCGCCGCCGCGGGCCTCCTCGCGGCCGTACCGGTCCAGCAGATCCTGGTAGGAGTCGATGCGCAGGGCGAGGACGGTCTCGTAGAGCTCCTCGCGGGTCTGCGCGAAGCAGCCGCACAGGCCCTTGTCGACCTCGACGCCGCTCGCCTCCAGCTCGGCCTCGACGATCTGGCCGAGCACCTTGACGCAGCTTCCGCAGCCGGTGCCGGCCCTGGTGCACTTCTTCACCTCGGGCACGGAGGTGCAGGAGTGTGCGGTGACGGCGCCGCGGATGGTGCCCTTGGTGACGTTGTGGCAGGAGCAGATGACGGCCTCGTCGGGCAGCGCGGAGGGCCCGAGCTGGGCGGGGGCTCCCGTGCCGGCCGGCAGGACGAGGGTCTCGGGGGCGAGCGGGGGCACCGAGCCGGTCAGGGCGCGCAGGGTGCCGTAGGCCTCGGCGTCGCCGACGAGGATGCCGCCGAGGAGGGTGCCGTCGCGGCCGATGACGAGCTTCTTGTACAGGCCGGCGCGGGAGTCGGAGTAGACGACGTCGAGGCAGTCCTCGGCGGTGCCGTGGGCGTCGCCGAAGGAGGCGACGTCCACGCCGAGCAGTTTGAGCTTGGTGGAGAGGTCGGCGCCGGTGAACGCGCGCTCCTCGGTCTCGTCGGCGGCGAGGGCCGCGGCGGCCGTCTCGGCCTGCTCGTAGCCGGGCGCGACCAGCCCGTACACCCGTCCGTCGACGGCGAGCGCGCACTCGCCGATGGCGAAGACGTGCGGGTCGGTGACGGTGCGGCACTGGGCGTCGACGCTGATCCCGCCGCGTTCGCCGACGGCCAGTCCGGCCTCGCGGGCGAGCTGGTCGCGGGGGCGGACGCCGGCGCTGAACACGACGAGGTCGGTGTCGAGCGTGGAGCCGTCGGACAGCTTCATGCCGGTGACGGCGCCCGAGTCGCCGGTGAGGACCTCCTGGGTGCCGACACCCGTGTGGACGGACAGCCCCATCTCCTCGATGGTGCGCAGCAGGGCGGCGCCGCCGCCGTCGTCGACCTGGACGGGCATGAGGCGGGGCGCGAACTCCACGACGTGGGTGCTCAGTCCGAGCCCCTTGAGCGCGCCGGCCGCCTCCAGGCCGAGGAGCCCGCCGCCGACGACGGCGCCGGTGGTGGCGTGCCGCTTCGCGTACTCCTCGATGGCGAGCAGGTCCTCGATCGTGCGGTAGACGAAGCAGCCCTCGGCGTCCTTGCCGGGCACCGGCGGGACGAAGGGGTAGGAGCCGGTGGCCAGGACGAGCGTGTCGTAGGCGAGGGTCAGTCCGGAGCGGGCGGTGACGGTGCGGGCCTCGCGGTCGACGCGCTCGGCGGGGTCGCCGAGGTGCATCTCGATGCCGTGCTCGGCGAGGAAGGCCGTGTCGGTGAGGGACAGCTCCTCGGGGGTGCGGCCGGAGAAGTAGGAGGTGAGCTGGACCCGGTCGTAGGCGGGGCGGGGTTCCTCGCACAGCACGACCACGCGGTGCGTGGCGGTGAGCCCGCGTGCGGCGAGCGCCTCGAGGAAGCGCTGGCCGACCATGCCGTGGCCGACGAGCACGAGCGTGGGGCCGGCCTCGGGTGTGGTGGTCATCAGGAGCCTCCGTCGTTGGTGAGCAGGTGGAGCAGGGGGGTGCCGTCGGGGAGCGGCTCCGCTCCCTCCCAGGCGCGGGCGAGCGCGCCGACGGTGCCGAGTTCGCCGACGAGGACCCCGCCGACGACGCGGTCCTCGCGGACGACGACCTTGCGGTAGGTGCCGCGGGTGGCGTCGGCGAGCTGGACGACGTCGTCGCCGGGGCGGGTCTCGGGGTCGCCGAAGGCGGCGAGGTCGAGGGTGGCGCGGTGCCCGGCCGTCTCCCCGGGCCCGGCCGGGGGGCCGGTGCCGATGAGGGAGCCGGCCGCGGGCGGGGTGCCGGCGCCCGTGCCCGTGCCCGTGCCCGTGCCGGCCAGGGTGAGCCGGGTCAGGGAGCGGGTGCCGGTGTAGCGGGCGGTGGCGTCGGCGCCCGAGAGCAGGCCGGCGAGGACCTCGGCCTGTTCGAGGGCGGGCGCGGCCAGGCCGTACACCGTTCCGTCGTGCTCGGCGCAGTCGCCGATCGCGTGGACGCGCGGGTCGCTGGTGCGCAGTTCCTCGTCGACGAGGACGCCCGTGCGGACGTCGAGTCCGGCGTCCTCGGCGAGTCCGGTGCGGGGGCGGACCCCGCAGGCCAGGACGACGAGGTCGGTGTCGAGCCGGTAGCCGTCGGCGAGTTCCACCGAGCGGACCGCGCCCTCGGGGCAGCGCACGTCGCGTACCCGGGTCTCGGTGTGGATCTCCACGCCGAGTCCGGCGAGGTGGCGCCGGACCAGTCCGGAGGAGAGCGGGTCGAGCTGGCGTTCCATCAGCCGCTCGGACTGCTGGGCGAGGACGACCTGGGCGCCGCGCGCGGCCAGGGCGCGGGCGGCGGACACCCCGAGCAGTCCCCCGCCGATCACGACGGCGCGCACGCCGGGGCGCACGGCACGGGCGAGCCCGAGGCAGTCGTCCATGGTGCGGAAGGCGTGCACGCCCTCGGGGAGCCGGTCGCGGGTGGTGAACAGCCCGCGCAGGGGCGGCAGTACGGGGTTGGAGCCGGTGGCGAGGACGAGCGTGCCGTAGCCGATCCCGCCGCCGTCGGCGCACCGCAGGCGCCGCGCGTCCCGGTCGATCCCGGTGACCCGGGCGCGCACCGTCTCCACGCCCGTGCCGGGCAGTGCGATCACCTCGGGCGCGTACCGCCCGGCCAGCACCTCGGCGAGCAGCACCCGGTTGTACGGGGGGTGCTCCTCCTCCCCCACGACCAGCGCGGACACGCCGAGTTCGCCGAGTCGCCGGGCGAGCGCGATTCCCGCGAGCCCGGCCCCGATCACCACCACACGCGCATCCGAGGTCATGCCCGAGAGCGTGCGTCGCGGGTGTTACCCGACCGCATCCCCTCTGTTTCCCCGGAGGAACGCTGCCCTCAGTGAGGGGGCGGGGCGGGTGTGAGGGGGCCGCTCAGGCGGACGGGGCGGGTGTGAGGCGGTGCGGGGCGGGCGTGCGGGGACCGTTCACCCGGTCGGGGCGGCGAAGAACTCCGAGAGGGAGGCCGCGAGGGCCTCGGGGGCCTCCTCGGCGACGTGGTGCCCGGAGTCGATGCCGTGGCCGCGCAGGTCGGGGGCCCAGCGCCGCCAGATCTCCCGCGGGTCCCCGTACAGGTCCTCCAGGTCGTCGCGGAGCGACCAGAGGACGAGGGCCGGGCACCTCAGGAGCTTCCCGGCGGCCCGGTCCTCCTCCTCGTGCCGTCTGTCGACGGTGAGTCCGGCCCGGTAGTCCTCCAGCATGGCCCGCACCACGTCCGGGTTCCTGGTGGCCGCCCGCCACTCTTCGTGGTTCTCCCGTCCCATGAGGTCCGGGTCGCCGCGGTACCAGGCGTCCGGGTCGGCGTTGATGACGCGTTCGGGAATGTCCGGCTGGGCGAAGAAGAACCAGTGCCACCACTGCGTGGCGAACTCGGCCGTGACACGGGCGAGGTGTTCGGAGAGCGGCAGGCAGTCGAGCAGCGCCACGCGCGAGACGGCCTCGGGGTGGTCGAGCGCGAGGCGCAGCGCGACGGCGCCGCCCCGGTCGTGGCCCGCGAGCGCGAACCGGGTGTGGCCGAGCGCGCGTACGCCGGCGAGCACGTCGCCGGCGGCGGCCCGCTTGGAGTGCCCGAAGTGGTCGGCGGTGGGCGCCGGCCCGGTGGAGCGTCCGTATCCCCGCAGGTCCGGGCAGATGACGGTGAACCCTTGGCGCACGAGCAGCGGGGCGACCCGGTGCCAGGTCGCCGAGGTCCGCGGATGCCCGTGCAGCAGCACCACCGGCGGTCCCTCCCCGCCGTACCGCACGAACACCGAGGCGTCCCCGACGTCGAACCGCCCGGTCTCGAACCCCTCGAACACCCGTCCTCCTCCCCTGCGCCGGCCGCCCTCGCCGACCGGGCCCGGCCTCGCGGGTGCCCGGGGGACGGCGGCGCATGCGTGGCCGACCCCGACCGGCCGGGCCCGTGCGGGGCCGGGGCAGCGGGGCCGGGGCAGCGGGGCCCGCGGCGCCCGCGGTCAGACCGCCGTGCGGTACCGGCGCCGGTAGCGCACGGGTGCCTCGCCGACCTCCCGCTTGAAGGCGGTGCTGAAGGCGCTCTCCGAGGTGTAGCCGAGCCGGGCGGCGAGTGCGCCGATCCGGACGTCCTCCTCGCGCAGGGCCCGCCGGGCCAGCAGCATCCGCCAGGAGTTGAGGTAGGTCAGCGGGGGGACTCCCGCCACCGCGCGGAAGCGCACGGCGAACGAGGTCCGTGACATCGCCGCCGCGCGGGCCAGCTCCGCCAGGCCCCAGGGACGTCCGGGGTCCTCGTGCAGGAGCGTCAGCGCGGGACGCAGCCGCTCGTCGGTCAGTGCCCGCAGCCATCCCGGCGGCGGCTCGGCCCGGTCGAGGTAGGCCCGGAGCACTTCCAGGAGCAGCAGTTGGGCGTGCTGGCGCACGGCGAAGGCGGCACCGGGCCGGTCGCCGGTGACCTCCTCGACCAGCCGGTCGACGCAGGCGCGCAGGGCCGGGGCGGCGGCGTCGGCGGCGCGGACGTGCGCCACCGGCGGCAGTGCCTGCGTCACCAGTGCCGCACCGGCCGGGTCGAGCTCGACGTGACCGCCGAGGACGACGTCGTCGACGGCGAAGTCCGCGCCGTCGACGCGCAGGGCGTAGTCGCCGGGCCGGGGCAGGAACTCGCGCGGGGGTTCGTCGCCGGTGCCGCCCTCGGCGCGCAGCCAGGAGCGGCCGGTCAGGATGGCCACGTCGCCCGCCTCCATCGTGAGCGGGGCGGCGAGTCCGTCGGTCGACAGCAGGCAGCGGCCGCGGACCATCACCGACAGCTTGAGCGGGCTGGTGACGGCCGCCTGCGTGACCCAGCGCCCGCGCACCGCGAACGCGCCGGAGAGCTGTCCGCGGACCTCGAGGACGTCGAAGATCTCGGACAGGTGATCGATGGCCATGCCTGAACTCTCGCGAAGAAAATGTGTCCGGTCAAGCATTCTCCGTTCAGTCCCGCGGGTGCAGGCTGGGTGACATGACCAGCATCCTGGAACTCCAGCGGCCCCTCGGTTCGGGCTTCACCGCGTTCTCCACCGCCGAGGAGGTCCTCGCGGGCCTCGACCTGACCGGCCGGAACGTCCTCATTACCGGCGGCCACCGCGGGCTGGGCCTGGCGAGCACCGAGGCGCTCAGCAGGGCCGGCGCCCTCGTCACCGTGGCGGCCCGCGACACCGGCGCCGCGGCACGTGCGGTGGCCGGTCTGGACGGCGTCCGCGTCGAGCAGCTGGACCTGCTCGACCCGCGGTCGGTCGACGCCCTCGCGGCCCGCTGGACGCGCTCCGGCCGACCGCTGCACGTCCTGATCAACAACGCGACCGTCTTCCACCGGGAGCGCGTCGTGGACGCGCGCGGTTACGAGACCACCTTCGCCGTCGCCTTCCTCGGCCACTTCCAGCTCACCCTCGGCCTGCTGCCCGCCCTGCGGGCCGCGCACGGCGCCCGGGTCGTCAACGTGGCCTCCGGCAGCCACCGCCTGAGCGACATCCGCTGGGACGATCCGCACTTCGCCCGCGGCTACGACAGCGACCTCGCCTACGGCCAGTCCAAGACGGCCCTGGTCCTCTTCGCGGGCGAACTGGACCGCCGCTGGGCCGCCGACGGCATCCGCGGCTACAGCCTGCACCCGGGCATCTCCGTCATCACGTCCCTGCGCAAGGGGTCCGAAGCCCTCCACGACCTGACGCAGCTGCGTGCCATGGGGCTGATCGGCGAGGACGGTGAGCCGGTCATCGATCCCGAGCGTGAGAAGAAGACCCCGGAGCAGGCCGCGGCCACCATCGTGTTCGCGGCGGCGAGCCCCGTGCTCGACGGCGTCGGCGGCGTCTACCTGAAGAACGCCGACATCGCCCCGGTCGACGCCCGCCCCCTCACCGCGGAGATGCTCGCCGTCGGCGACGTCACCTCCGACCTGGCACCGCACGCCGCCGATCCCGCCTCGGCCCGCCGCCTGTGGGACCTCGGTGAGCGGCTCCTGGCCGGGTGACCCGTCTCGCGCACGTGAAGGAGGCGGCACCCCTCCGCACAAGGGGTGCCGCCTCCCGGGGGCGGAACCGCCGCCGCGCCGGTGAGGGGCGGGGCGCGGGTGGTGGCGGTTCCGGGACGGTGGGTCCGGTGGGGACCCGGGGCCGGGACCCGGCGGTTCGGTCAGGGAACCCGGGCCCCGGCGTTCGGGGTGGGGGGAAGGACCGGGGCCCGGGTCGGTTCGGTCGGGGACCCGGGCCCCGGGGTCGGCGGCGGGGTCAGCGGTGGTCGCTGCCCCGCGAGGAGGAGGCCGCGCGGCCGGCCTCAAGACGGGCGACGGGGATGCGGAACGGGGAGCAGGAGACGTAGTCGAGGCCCACCTCGTGGAAGAAGTGGACGGACTCCGGGTCACCGCCGTGCTCGCCGCACACGCCGAGCTTCAGATCGGGCCGGGTCTCGCGGCCCGCCTTCACCGCCGACCTGACCAGGGAGCCGACGCCGTCCTGGTCGATCGTCTCGAAGGGCGACACCCCGAAGATGCCCTTCTCCAGGTAGGCGGTGAAGAAGCTCGCCTCGACGTCGTCGCGGCTGAAGCCCCACACCGTCTGGGTCAGGTCGTTGGTGCCGAAGGAGAAGAACTCGGCGGCCTCCGCGATCTGCCCGGCGGTCAGCGCGGCGCGCGGCAGCTCGATCATGGTGCCGATCGCGAGCCTCAGTTCGGTGCCGGTGGCGGCCTGTACCTCCGCGATGACCTGGTCGGCCTCCTCGCGGACGATCTCCAGCTCCTGCACCGTGCCGACGAGCGGGATCATGATCTCGGCGCGCGGGTCACCCTTGGCGGCCCGGCGTTCGGCCGCCGCCTCGGCGATGGCCCGCACCTGCATGGTGAACAGGCCGGGGATGACCAGGCCGAGCCGTACGCCGCGCAGGCCGAGCATCGGGTTCTGCTCGTGCAGCCGGTGCACGGCCTGGAGCAGCCGCAGATCGTTCTCGTGCGGGTCCTTGCGGGACTCGGCGAGGGCGACCCGCACCGAGAGTTCGGTGATGTCGGGCAGGAACTCGTGCAGCGGCGGGTCGAGGAGACGGACCGTCACCGGGAGGCCGTCCATCGCCTCGAACAGCTCGACGAAGTCGCGCTTCTGCAGGGGCAGGAGCTGCGCCAGGGACTCCTCGCGCTCGGCCTGGGAGTCGGCGAGGATCAGACGCTCGACCAGCTCCCGGCGGTCGCCGAGGAACATGTGCTCGGTGCGGCACAGGCCGATGCCCTGGGCGCCGAAGCGGCGGGCGCGCAGGGCGTCCTCGGCGTTGTCCGCGTTGGCCCGCACGCGCAGCCGGCGCTTGCGGTCGGCGAAGGCCATGATCCGGTGGACGGCCTCCACGAGTTCGTCGGCGTCGTCGGCACCCGCGTGCATCCGGCCCTCGAAGTACTCCACGACCGGCGAGGGCACGACCGGCACCTCGCCGAGGTAGACCTTGCCGGAGGAGCCGTCGATGGAGACCAGGTCGCCCTCCTCCACGACCACCCCGCCGGGCGCCGTCAGACAGCGCCGCTTGGTGTCGACCTCCAGTTCCTCGGCGCCGCACACGCACGTCTTGCCCATGCCGCGGGCGACGACGGCGGCGTGCGAGGTCTTGCCGCCGCGCGAGGTGAGGATGCCCTCGGCGGCGATCATGCCGTCCAGGTCGTCGGGGTTGGTCTCGCGGCGGATGAGGATGACCTTCTCGCCCGAGCGGGACCACTTGATCGCGGTGTACGAGTCGAAGACCGCCTTGCCGACCGCCGCGCCGGGTGAGGCCGCGATGCCCCGGCCGAGCTGCCGCACCTTCGCGTCCTCGTCGAAGCGCGGGAACATGAGCTGGGCGAGCTGGGCGCCGGTGACCCGCTGCAGGGCCTCCGCCTCGTCGATCAGGCCCTGGTCCACGAGCTGGGTGGCGATCCGGAAGGCGGCGCCGGCGGTGCGCTTGCCGACGCGGGTCTGCAGCATCCACAGGGTGCCGCGCTCGATGGTGAACTCGATGTCGCAGAGGTCCAGGTAGTGGTTCTCCAGCGTCTCCATGATCTGCATGAGCTGGTCGTAGGACTTCTTGTCGATCCGCTCCAGCTCGGCGAGCGGGACGGTGTTGCGGATGCCCGCGACGACGTCCTCGCCCTGCGCGTTCTGCAGGTAGTCGCCGTAGACGCCCTGCTGTCCCGAGGCGGGGTCGCGGGTGAAGGCGACGCCGGTGCCGGAGTCGGGGCCGAGGTTGCCGAAGACCATCGAGCAGATGTTGACGGCGGTGCCGAGGTCGTGCGGGATGCGCTCCTGGCGCCGGTAGAGCTTGGCGCGCTCGGTGTTCCAGGAGTCGAAGACCGCCCTGATGGCGAGGTCCATCTGCGCGCGCGGGTCCTGCGGGAAGTCCCGGCCGGCCTCCTTCTTGACGATCTTCTTGAAGGTGGTGACCAGCTTCTTGAGGTCGGCGGCCTCCAGCTCGGTGTCGACCTCGACCTTCTTGGCCGCCTTCGCCGCCTCCAGCGCGTCCTCGAAGAGGTCGCCGTCGACGTCGAGGACCGTCTTGCCGAACATCTGGATGAGCCGGCGGTAGGAGTCCCAGGCGAAGCGCTCGTCGCCGGCCTGCTTGGCGAGCCCCTTCACGGAGGCGTCGGACAGGCCGATGTTGAGGACGGTGTCCATCATGCCGGGCATGGAGAACTTGGCCCCGGAGCGTACGGAGACGAGGAGGGGGTCGTCCGCCTGGCCGAGCTTCTTGCCCATCCGGCGCTCCAGCGCGTCGAGGTGCGCACTCACCTCGTCACGCAGTGCCGCGGGTGCCTCGCCGCTGTCGAGGTAGACCTTGCAGGCCTCGGTGGTGATGGTGAACCCGGGCGGGACGGGGAGACCGAGGTTGGTCATCTCGGCGAGGTTCGCGCCCTTGCCGCCGAGAAGGTCCTTGAGGTCCTTGTTGCCTTCGGTGAAGTCATAAACGAACTTCACGTCCTCGACGGCGTTCCCGGTGAGGTGAGGATCTTTGTTTTCCGACACGGTCTCGACTCCTCGAGGACGCGGTGGGCTGCCCTGACGGCGAGGAACATACCCAGATCGAAGGTGCGTGGGTACGTCCACTCGCGCGTCATGCGCCCGTAACCAGTCGTCCGCCGCTGGATCGAAAGCAGGTACGGGAGGGAGGCGGGAGGGCACATGCGTTCACTTCTTGAAGAGAAGCTAGCCCGAAAGGGCGACTGAACGCTCACATGAGCGCCGAGAGTCGTCTCCATGTAAAGCTGCTGAAGGGAGGGGTGGTGGCACTGAGTGTCACGCTTCCGAGACTTACAGGCACTCAAGATCCGCTCACCTGAGCGTCACCCCTATCAAGCGTGGCGAGAATCACGCCGTTCGAGGGGCCCGGATTTCATCATGCGGACGTGTGGACGGACTGCCCGCGGCACGCCCGAAGGAGCGCCCCGAGACCGTCCGGAGACCATCCGGAGACCGTCCGGGGAGAAGGATTGACGCGGCGTTTGCCGGGTGTTTGCCCGGTGCGGGGGTGCCGGCTTGAACGCGGGCCGACGGGGGCGCGTACGGGAGGACGGCGGGCCCGGCCTCCCCGAGCGGCCCGCCACTCACACGGCTGCGCACGGAAGGACCCGCGGGTGCCTCTCAATACGGACACGCGACGAACGGCGGACGAGAAGGAACCGGCGGCGACACCGGCGGAACCCGCGGCACCCGAGACGTCGCAGGAGGCAGCCTCGTCCGAGGCTCCGGCCGAGACGTCGCCGGAGACACCCTCGTCCGGGACGCCGACCGAGACATCACCGAAGACACCCGCGTCCGGGACGCCGGACACCCCGGGCGCCGCCGAACCCGTCGCGGGCGCCGCCGAACCCGTCGCGGACGCCACCGGACCCGTCGCGGAAGGGACCCGGACGGACGCGGCGGACGGCGCGGAGCGGGCAGACCGAACGGACCAGGCCGGGGACACGGCCCCAGTGCCCGGCGCCCCGGACGCCACCCCCGCCCCGGACGCGACCCCGGACCCCGCCCCCGCTCCGTCCGGCCCTCTCTCCCGCCTCCGCGCCGCCCGGCGGACCTGGCGGGAGGGGCACCCCACCGCCGCCCGCGTCCTGCGCGACGGCGTCACCGTGCTCGCCGCCGTGCTCGTGCTCGCGGCGCTGCTGCTGCCCAACCGCATGCACATGCGGCCCGCCCAGTTCGTCCGTATCCCGGTGGAGGCGCTGTTCGGCGCGGCCCTCCTCGTGACGCTGCCCCGGCGGTGGCGGCTGCTCGCGGCCTGGGTGTGCGGGCTCGGGCTCGGCGCGCTGACGGTCCTGAACTTCTTCGACATGGGGTTCTACGAGTTCCTGGGCCGCCGCTTCGACATCGTGATCGACTGGGCGCTGCTCGGCGACGCCAAGTCGTACCTGAACGACACCCTGGGCAAGGGCGGCACGACGGCCGTGCTGCTCGGGGCCCTGGTGCTGGTCCTCGTCCTGATCGTCCTGATCGCGCTCGCGGTGGTGCGGCTGGGCGAGCTGCTCGCCCGGCACCGTCACACCACGGGCCGCACGCTGCTGATCCTCAGCATGGTGTGGATGGTCTGCGCGGTCCTGGGCCTGCGGATCGACGGCGTGCCGCTCGCCTCCCAGCACTCGATCGCGCTGGCCCGCAGCCGCGCCGAGGCGGTGCGGGACACCCTGCGGGACGAACGCGAGTTCGCGAAGACGGCGAAGGCGGACGCGTTCGGCAACACCCCGCCCGCCCAGCTCGTGCCGGACCTGCGCGGCAAGGACATGATGTTCACGTTCATCGAGAGCTACGGCCGCAGCGCGATCGAGGACCCGGTGATGGCACCGGGTGTCAACAAGACCCTGGCCGCGAGCACCGAGGCGCTGGCGAAGTCGGGCTTCCACGCGAGGAGCGGCTGGCTGACGTCGGCGACGTACGGCGGCAGCAGCTGGCTCGGGCACTCGACGTTCCTGTCGGGCCTGTGGATCGACAACCAGAACCGCTACCGGACGGTGACCAACAGCGACCACCTGAGCCTGACGAAGGCTTTCCGGAAGACCGGCGACTGGGACACCGTCGGCATCATGCCCGGGGTCCAGAAGGGCTGGCCGGAGGCGAAGTTCTACGGGCTGGACAAGGTCTACAACGCCTTCCAGATGGGCTACGAGGGGCCGAAGTTCAGCTGGTCGACCATGCCGGACCAGTACGCGCTGGAGGCGTTCCAGCGCCTGGAGCACGGCAAGAAGCGGGACAAGCCGCTGATGTCGGAGATCATCCTGACCTCGAGCCACCAGCCGTGGGCGCCGGTGCCGAAGATGGTCGACTGGGGCGAGGTGGGCGACGGCTCGGTGTACGACTCCATCGAGAAGGCGGGGAAGAGGCCGGGAGACGTCTTCTACGACTCCACGAAGGTGAAGCAGGAGTACGGCAGGTCGATCCAGTACTCGGTGACGGCGCTGACCCAGTTCCTCCAGCGGTACGGCGACAAGGACACGGTGCTGGTGTTCCTCGGCGACCACCAGCCGGTGGCGAAGGTGAGCGGCGACGGCGCCGACCACCAGGTGCCGGTGTCGATCGTGGCGAAGGACCCGAAGGTCCTGGACAAGATCGCCGACTGGCACTTCACGGAGGGCCTGCGCCCGGCGAAGGACGCCCCGGTGTGGCGGATGAGCTCCTTCCGCGACCGCTTCCTGACGGCGTACGGATCCACGCCGCACCCGTCCAAGGGCTGAGGGCGTACGGGTCCCGACCGGATCGCACCCGGCGAAGGGCTGAGCGGCCCCCCGGCGGGACCGCCGGACGTGCTGTCGGCGGGACCGCCGGACGTGCTGTCGGCGGGACCGCCGGACGTGCTGTCGGCGGGACCGCCGGTGTGGGACAGTGCGCGCATGCTGATCGCCATGGCCGGTCTCCCCGCGGCGGGCAAGAGCTCGGTCGCCGAGGCGCTCGGCCGGGTGCTGCCGGCCCCGGTCGTGTCGGTCGATCCCGTCGAGGCGGCGATGTGGCGGGCCGGCGTGGAGCACGGTCAGCCCACGGGCCTGGCGGCCTATCTCGTCGCCGAGGCGGTGGCCGACGGGGTGCTGGCGCTCGGCCAGAGCGTGATCGTCGACGCGGTCAACGCGGTCGAGGCGGCCCGTCGGCAGTGGCGGACCCTGGCCGGACGCCACGGGGTGCCGGTGGTGTTCCTCGAGGTGGTGTGCTCGGACCCGGCGGTGCACCGACGGCGGCTCGAGGGCCGTTCCCGGGACATCCCGGGCTTCGAGGAACCGACCTGGGAGGCGGTGGAGGAGGCACGGGCCGCGTTCGATCCCTGGACCGATCGCCGGCTCGTGCTCGATGCGCTCGCGGACCCGGCCTCGAACCTCGCCGAGGCGTGGGCGTACGTGGCCGCGGCGGCACAGCCGCCCCGGCCCGCCCCCTGAGGCGCCGCATCGCGGGGGCGCCTCAACACCCCGCGGCGCCCCTCAGGCCCGCACCCGCTCCCCCGCGTCCGTGTCCCGCGCCCCGGGTTCCGCCAGCCGACGGGCCGTGCGCTCGGCGGTGCCCCGGGCCCAGCGGCCCGTGGTCAGCACGCCCAGCACCAGCACCAGCGCCCCGCAGGCCAGGAGGATCCACCAGCCCGGCCGGGCCGCCGACACGAAGGCCTCGCGGTAGGGCGAGGCCCCCACACCGGAGGCCAGCACCGCTCCGACCACCGCGACGCCGAGGGTCTGTCCGAGCTGGCGGCTGGTGGAGGCGACCGCCGCCGCCACCCCGGCCTGCTCCCTCGGCATCCCCGACACCGCGGTGTTGGTGATCGGCGAATTGACGAAGCCGAAGCCGATGCCGAACAGCACGTAGCCGAGGAACAGGGCCACGTTCGAGGTCTCCGCCTCGAAGACGGCGAACAGGGCGCAGCACGCGGTCATCGCGCAGCCCGCGAGGATGAGCGGCAGCCGGGGGCCCCGGCTGCCGACCAGCCGCCCGGAGAGCGGTGCGCACAGGCAGGTCGGGACGGCCATCGGAAGCATCCACAGGCCCGCGTGCAGGGCGTCGAGTCCGCGGACGTTCTGCAGGTAGAGCGTGGTCAGGAAGAGGAAGCCGCCCAGCGAGGCGAAGGCGCTGATCGCGATGACGGTCGCCCCGCTGAACGGCGCGGAGCGGAAGAATCGCAGGTCGATGAGGGGTTCGGCGCGCCGGGGCTCGTAGAGCAGGAGTCCGGCGAGGGCGGCCGCTGCGAGGACGGCGTAGGGCAGTACCGCGCGGAACCCGGCGTCCGGCACCTCGATGATCGCGTAGGTCAGCGCGCCGAAGAGGGCGATGACCATGAGTTGTCCGAGCGGGTCGAGGCGGCGCGGCTTCGGCGCCCGCGACTCGGGCACGAACCGCAGGGTGAGCAGCAGCGCGGCGAAACCGACCGGGATGTTGAGCCAGAAGATCGACCGCCAGCCCACCGACTCCACGAGCAGCCCGCCGACGAGGGGTCCGGCGGCCATGGAGACGCCCATGACGGCGCCCCAGGCGCCGATGGCGCGGGCGCGTTCCCGGGGGTCGGTGAAGGTGTTGGTGATGATCGACATCGCGACCGGGTTGAGCATCGAGCCGCCGACGGCCTGCACCATGCGGAAGACGACGAGCGTCTGGAGGTTCGGGGCGAGGGAGCACAGGGCGGAGCCGGCGGTGAACACGGCGAGGCCGGTGAGGAAGACCCGTTTGCGGCCGATCCGGTCGGCGGTGGAGCCGGCCAGCATGAGCAGTGAGGCGAGGACGAGGGTGTAGGCGTCGATCGCCCACTGCAGCCCCGAGGTGCTGGTGTCCAGGTCCTCCTGCAGCGAGGGCAGGGCGACGTTGAGGACGGTGTTGTCCAGTCCCACGATCAGCAGGCTCATGCAGCAGATCGCGAGCACCAGCATGCGGCGGCGGTGACTGAGCTCGGGCATTGCCGCATCGTACGACAGTATGAATAGCGAGTCTAACTAATGACTTTCCTAACTAATGACCTATGCATCTTCCTGTGGACGGCCCCGCGCCGGGGCCCCGCGGTGTGCGGGACAATGGAGCAATGTCCACGCCCACCACCCCGCTGCAGATCGGCCCGCACACCGTCGGACCGCCCGTCGTCCTCGCTCCCATGGCCGGGATCACGAACGCACCCTTCCGTACGCTGTGCCGCGAGTTCAGCGCCGGCAAGGGCCTGTACGTCAGCGAGATGATCACCACCCGGGCCCTGGTCGAGCGCAACGACAAGACCATGCAGCTCATCCGCTTCGACGCGAGCGAGAAGCCCCGCTCGATACAGCTCTACGGCGTCGACCCGGCGACCGTCGGCAAGGCCGTCCGCATGATCGCGGAGGAGGGCCTCGCCGACCACATCGACCTCAACTTCGGCTGTCCCGTGCCGAAGGTGACCCGCAAGGGCGGCGGCTCCGCGCTCCCGTACAAGCGGAACCTGCTGCGGTCGATCCTGCGCGAGGCGGTGAGCGGCGCCGGGGACCTCCCGGTGACGATGAAGATGCGCAAGGGCATCGACGAGGACCACCTCACCTACCTCGACGCCGGGCGGATCGCGCTCGAGGAGGGCGTCACCGCGATCGCGCTGCACGGCCGCACCGCCGCCCAGCACTACGGCGGCACGGCGGACTGGGACGCGATCGCCCGCCTCAAGGAGCACGTCCCGGAGATCCCCGTCCTCGGCAACGGCGACATATGGTCCGCCGAGGACGCCCTGCGGATGGTGCGCGAGACCGGGTGCGACGGAGTCGTCGTGGGCCGGGGCTGCCTCGGCCGTCCGTGGCTGTTCGCGGACCTGGTCGCCGCCTTCGAGGGGCGCCCGGACGACCTCGTGCGCCCGACGCTGCGCCAGGTCGCCGACGTCATGGTCCGGCACGCCACGCTGCTCGGCGAATGGCTCGGGGACGAGGCGCGCGGAGTGGTGGACTTCCGCAAGCACGTGGCCTGGTACCTCAAGGGCTTCGCGGTCGGTTCCGAGATGCGCAAGCGCCTGGCGATCACGTCCTCGCTCGCGGAGCTGCGCGGCGGCCTGGACGAGCTGGACCTCGACCAGGAGTGGCCGGCCGGGGCGGACGGCCCGCGCGGGCGGACCTCCGGCAACAACCGGGTCGTCCTGCCGGACGGCTGGCTGAAGGATCCCTACGACCTGGCGGGCGTCGGCGAGGAGGCCGAGCTGGACACCTCCGGGGGCTGACACCTCAGGGGCCGGCCCCCCCTGGGTCCCCCGGCCCGTGCCCGAGGTCCCGGGGTCTCCTCAGGCGGTCCCGGAGCGCCCCGCGGTCCCGGGCATCCCGTGCCGCTCGGCCAGCGCGAGTACCGCCCGCTCCAGGGCCGGCAGCCGGCGGTGCGCCAGGACCGCCACGGCGAGGGCGGCGGCGACTCCCGCCCAGGCCACCGGGCCCAGCGGGGTGCAGCCGAAGAGCCGGCTGACCCCCGGGGTCTGGATGAGGGCCACCAGCGCCGCCGCCGAACCGAAGACGGTGAGGCGGACCAGGGGGCTGGTGCGGCGGTCGGCCAGGGTCTGGGCGAGCTGGGTGCCCACGACGCCGCACAGCGCCATGGTCGTGGAGCGGCGTGCCGTGCCCGGGGTGAAGCGGCCCGCCAGCCAGGCGACGGTCGCGCCCAGACAGGTCGTCGCCGCGCGGTGCCGGATCTGGCGCAGGAGCGGTTCGCCGAGCAGGGCGGTGACCAGCGGTTCGGCCGTCTCCGGGGCGGTGCCGGGGTCCTCGCCGGGGATCTGCTCCTTCGGGGTGACCGCGACCGCCATCGCCGGGAACAGGTCCGTGAACAGGTTCACCAGCAGCATCTGACGGGTGGACAGCGGGGCCGAGCCGGACAGCAGCGTGCCGAGGATGCCGAAGCTCACCTCGCCCGCGTTGCCGCCGATCAGGATGGCGATCGCGTCCGCGACGCTGCGCCACAGGGCCCGCCCCTCGGCGACCGCCTCCACGAGGACGGTCATGTCCTCGTCGGTGAGGACGATGTCGGCCGCGTTGCGCGCGGCGGCCGAGCCGCGGGCGCTGATGCCCACGCCGATGTCGGCGGCGCGGATCGCGGCGGCGTCGTTGGCGCCGTCGCCGACCATCGCCACCACCCGGCCCGCGTCCCGCAACGACTCGACGACCTGGAGCTTCTGCTCGGGCGCGACCCGGGCGACGACGCCGACGTCGCGCAGCATGCGGGCGCGTCCGGAGCGGTCGGCGGCGGCCAGTTCCTCACCGGTGACGACGGCGGTGTCCTCGGGCCAGCCGAGTTCGGCGGCGATGGCGCGGGCGGTCCCCGGGTGGTCGCCGGTGAGCATCACGGGCCGCACCCCCGCCTCGCGCAGCCCCCGCACGAGGGCGGTGGAGCTCTTGCGGGGCGTGTCCGCGAGCGCGAGCAGGCCGAGGAACTCCAGGTTCTCCAGCGGCCGTTCGAGGGCGTCCGCGGCCGACTCGCCCTCCGCCAGCGGGCGGTGGGCCACCGCGAGCACGCGCAGCCCGTCCTCGGCCAGCCGGTGCGCCGTCTCCGAGGCGTGCGCGGTGCGGCCCCGGACGGCGGGCAGGACGGTCTCGGGGGCACCCTTCACGACGAGCACCCGCCCGCCGCCGTGGTGACCCCCGGCCCCGTCCTCCCGGCCGACGGCGGCGGCGTAGCCGCGGGCGGCCTCGAAGGGCAGGTACTCCTCCTGCCGCCAGTCCGGGTCGGGCCGGGCCGCGTCGAGGACCGCCTCGTCGGTGGCGTGGTCCGCGCGGGCGCCGTCCCCGTTCGGGCGGGGGCAGGCACGGGCGGCGGCCCGCAGGGTCACCGCCCCGGCCCCCTCCGCCCCGTCCGCCTCGTCGGGCCTGTGCACGGTGCCCTCGGCGTCGGTCAGCCGGACGAGCCGCAGCCTGTTCTCGGTGAGCGTGCCGGTCTTGTCGAAGCAGACGGTGTCCATCCGGCCCAGCGCCTCCAGCGTGCGCGGGGCGCGCACCAGGACCCCGCGGCGGCTGAGCCGGCGGGCGGCGGCGAGCTGCGCCACCGTCGCCACCAGCGGCAGCCCCTCGGGCACGGCGGCCACGGCGACCGCGACCCCTCCGCCGACCGCCCGGCGCAGCGGGGTGCCCCGCAGCAGCGCGAGACCGGTCACCGCGGCGCCGCCCGCCATGGTGAGGGGCAGCGCCTTGCGGGTCAGTTCCTGCAGCCTGGCCTGGACTCCGGCGGCGGGGGGCGTGCGGGCGGCGAGGTGGACGGCGCGCGCGGACTCGGTGTGGTCGCCGGTGTCGACGACGACCGCGCGGGCCTGTCCGGCGACCACGGTGGTGCCCTCGAACACCATGCAGCTCCGGTCGGCGACGGCCGCGCTCGGGGTGGGCGCGGTCTGCTTGTCGACCGGCAGCGACTCCCCCGTCAGCGCGGACTCGTCGACCTCGAGGCCGTCCTCCCACAGCAGCCGGGCGTCGGCGGGCACGACGTCGTCGGCCTTGAGCGCGATGACGTCGCCGGGGTGCAGCCGCGCGGCGTCCACGGTGTGGGGCTCGTTCGCGGGGTCGTCCTCGTCGCTCACCCGGGCCTTGCGCTTCTGCTCGTCGAGCAGCCCGGACAGCGCCCGCTCGGCGCGCAGCCGCTGGACGCCGCCCACCAGCGCGTTCAGGTCCAGGGCGCCGAGGACGAGGAGGGCGTCGACGGCGGAGCCGAGGATCGCGGAGGCGGCCGAGCCGACCGCGAGGACGGGGGTGAGCGGGTCGTCGAGTTCGCCCCGTACGGCTCGGCCGAGCTGCCAGGTCCAGCGGGCCGGGGCCAGCGCGGTGACCTTCCCCGCGCGGTCGGCCAGCGCCCGGGAGCGGAGCACCGCCCGCTCGACGGGGCCCGGCCGGACCTCGGGCTCCCTGTGCAGCCGGCGCCGCACGTCCCCGGGTTCGAGCGCGTGCCAGGCCACCCGGGGCCGGGGGTGCGGGGCGCGCGTCACCGCGACGCCGAGCGCCGCGCGCACCCCGCTGTAGAGGGCCACCGCCGCACTCGCGTCGACGGGGGCGTGTCGCAGTCCGGGCCAGGGCGAGGGGCGTCCGCGCCGGGACTCGCCGACGGCGACGAGCAGTCCGGACAGCGCGGCCCCGGACCGTGCCAGCGTCTGCGACCTGCGCCCCACCGCGCGGGCGGCGGGCACGGCGGTGAGCAGCCGCCACACGTCGGCCGGGCCCTGCCGGGCGAGCACGTCGGCGCCCCAGACGAGGGCGGCGTCCTCGGTGTCGGTGAGGGCGAGGGCCACGTCCCCGGCGAGGAGCCCTTCGAGCACGTCGGTACCGGCACCGGCCCCGGCTGCGGGTGTGCCGGGTGTGCCGCCGGACACCGCGTGCCGTGCCGCCGCGGCCGTCACCCGGGCCACCGTGACCACCGTGCCGCCGTGGCGTTCCCGCTGCCGGGCGACCACCTCCGCCAGCGGGCGCTCCCGGTGCGCGACATGGTCGGCGAGGCCGGTGAAGTCGGCGAGCGCCGGATGGTCGACGAGCACCACGCGCAACCCGGCCCGGCGGGCCGCCTCCAGGATCTCCTCCGCCCAGGGGTCGGCGCCCCCGGAGGACGCGAGCAGCGCGCTGTGGTGCAGGACGAGTGTGTCGGCGGTCTCCAGTTGCGCGAGCCGCTCGGTGTCGCGGACGAGGACGCCGGCGCGGGAGAGGGCGGCGGCGAGGACGGCGTGGAAGGCGGCGGGCCCGTAGCGGGCGGCCTTCGGGGACCCGGCGAGCACCGCCTCGGCCGCCTCGCCGAGGTCGTGCTTGACCAGCAGGGTCGCGAGGGCGCCCACCACGCTGCCGGTGGCGGCCGTCGCGGCGTACTCCTGCGCCGGGGAGCTGCGCAGCGGCGGGCGGGGGTGGCGGCCCGCGGGCACTCCGGTCCGTTCGGGCCGGCACACCTCGTCGTGCACGGCGTCGAAGGCGGCGGCACGCGCCACCGTCTCGCCCACCTGGCAGGCGCGCAGGGCCCCGTCGAGCACCAGGGCGGTCGGGGTGCGTCCGGCGCCGTGCACGACGGCGTTGGCGACGGCGAGGACCAGGTCCGTGCGCGCGCGGCCGATCCGGGCGCGCAGCAGACCGCGGAAGCGGGGGTTCTCGCGCAGCATCGTCGTGACGGCGGTGACCGCGCGCGGCGAGACCGGCAGCCGCAGGGCCGAGCCGGCGAAGGCGAGGGCGATGCCGGCCGCGTCGGCGGCGAGGGCCGCGGCGGCGAAGCGGATGCCGGCGGGGTCGCCGGGGTGGGCGAACTCCTCCACCTCCTCGTCCTCCTCGTCCCCCGCGCTCTCCCCGAGCCCGTGCCGGGCGGCGAGCGTGGAGGCGTGGTCGAGGACGCGGTCGAGGGCGGTGTCCTCGGTGGCGGCGACGACCAGCCGGGACAGTCCGCCGTCCCAGTAGGCGAAGGCCACGTCGGGGTGTTCGGCGAGGGCGGCGGCGACCCGGCGCGCGCGGTGCTCCGTGGCGGCGGCGCGGGAGACGCCCGGGGCAGGGGACCCGGGCGCGGCAGCTCCCGGACGCGCGCCGTGCGCGCCCCCGCCGACGGCGCCCGCACCGTCGGCGCCCTCACCCTCAGCGCCCGCGCTTCCGGCGCCCGCACCCTCCGCCTCCCTCGCGGGCGGACCCGCGAGAACGGCACCGTCGACATCCCCGGCACCACCGGCACCACCGGCATCACCGGCATCACCCGCGAAGTCGTCCCGCGCGCGCAGCGCCAGATGGGCGCGGGCGCCGGACCGCCACGTGCGCGGCCGGCCCGGCAGGGCCTCGCGGACCACCCGGCCCACCCGGGCCGCGCCGCTCACACCCCGGGCTCCCGCCCGGGCCGCGCCGTCCGCGCCGCGGACGCCCGCGCGTGCGGTGCCCGCCGCCGCGCCGGCCAGCGCGCCGACCGCGGGCGCGGCCGAGCGGGCCAGCAACCGGGGCCCGGCGAGGGCGAGTTCGGCGGCGTTGGCCGCGGGGCGGGTGAGCAGTGCCGGTGCCATGTCCTCGCCGCCCCGTTCAGCCGGCGCTGCGGCCGCGCCCGGCCGTGGCCCGGCCCGCCGACTTCGCGGACCGGGCGGCGGCCCTGGCACTGGCGGTGTCCCTGGTGCCCCTCGCTCCGGCGGCTGCGGCCGCCCTGCCCGCCTTGCCCGTACCGGCCGCCTTGCCCGTACCGGCCGCCTTGCCCGTACCGGCCGTCTTGCCCGCCCCGGCCGCCTTGCTCTTCCTGACCGTCGGAGTGGCCGCGCCCTTCGTGGCCGCCTTGGTGGTGGCCCGGGCTGCCCGCGCCGCCGTGCCGCCCGCGGCGGCCGTCCTGCCCTTGGGCGCGGGCGTGGTGGCCGCGGCGGCGGGCCGGGGCCGGGCGGACGGGGTGGCCGCGGCGGCGCGCCCGTCGGCGGAGGTGTCACCCGCGCCGTCGCGGGAGCGGGGCCGGGTGAGCCAGGCGACGGCCGCCCCCGTGGCGGCGACGGGCCACTCGACGACGCCCGCGAGGCCGAGCACCCCCGCCCCGGTGTAGACGAGGAGCCGCCGTCCGCGCGGCGACACGGCGCCGACCTTGTCCAGCGCTCCCCCGGCGACCCGGTTCACGGTTCCGCCCCCCGGCACCTTCCGCAGCACCGAGGCCGCGGTGCGCAGGGGCAGGGGGAGACTCGACGACGTGTCCTCGGCCATGGTTCACCTCGCGTACGGGACAAACAGTGTGAACCGGGCGAGTGCCCCCGAGTCGGGCGGCGAACCGGGCCGTTCGGGCGAACGTCGACGCGTCCCGTGCCCCGGCCGGTCAGGCGGCGGGCACCGCGAACCCGAGCGCGGCGAGGGCCTCCTCGGCGGCCTGCCGGTCCTGCTCGTGGCTGCCGCCGGAGACGCCCAGCCCTCCGACGCACCGACCGTCCTCGAGCAGCGGGTGACCGCCACCGACGGCCATCAGCCGCGGGTGGCCGGCCAGCGGCGCGACCTTCGGATCGGCGAGGTAGTCGTTCCACGTGTGGGTGGGGATCTGGAAGGAGGCCGCAGTCCAGGCCTTGTCGACAGCGATCTCGGCGGCCAGGAAGGGCGTGCCGTCGGGCCGGTCGAAGGCCTTGAGGTGGCCTCCCTGGTCGGTGACGGCGACGGCCGCCGTGAAGCCGATCCGCTCGGCGGCGGCGTGGACCGCCGCGATGAGCGCGCCGGCGGCGGCCTGGGTGACGGACGGGGCGGGGGCCGACTTCGGCGGTGTGCCGGTGGTCATCGAGGGTTCCTCTGTCGCTGGGCCGTACGGGGTGAGGGGGGACGCCGGGGGCGGGGGTCGCCTCATCGCAGGGGCGAGGCCGGGGTGGGGGTCACGCGGGTGACGACGGACTCCTCCACGAGCAGCAGACCGTGCACGGCCGGGCCGATCTCGTTCTTCCACCTGTCGTGCTCGTAGACGGCCTCGTACAGGGCCTTGCCGTGCGCCTCGTCCTCGAAGCGGCGGATCCAGACGTAGCCGTCCTCGTCCTCCTCGTCGGTGAAGGAGGCGGTCACGTCCATGCCGAGCGAGGTCTGGAAGGGGAGGACCACGTCCTCCATGTACCGCACCCATTCCTCGCGGCGGCCGGGCCGGGTCCGGTAGCGGCGGATCTCGTAGTACATCGTGGTTGCTCCGTTCTCGGTGTGCGGGCGGACCGTCAGCCGGCGACCGTCAGGACGAGCTTGCCGCGCGTGCGGCCCGTCTCGCCCTGGGCGTGGGCCTCGGCGGCGCGCTCCAGCGGGAAGGTGTCCGCCACCTCCACGGAGACCTCGCCCGCGTCGATCAGTCCGGCGATCGTGGTCAGCGCCGGGCCGTCCGGTTCGACCAGGTATCCGGTGGCCCGCACACCCGCCGCCCGCGCGGCCTTGGCGAGTTCCGGGGAGACGCCGCCGGGGACGGCCACGAGCAGTCCGTCGGGGCGCAGCACCTTCAGCGCGCGGGTGCTGGTGTCGTCGTGCGTGTCGCCCACCAGGTCGACGACGACGTCGACGTCGGAGGCGGCCTCCTCGAAGCGGGTGGTGGTGTAGTCGATGGTCTCCTGGGCGCCGAGTTCCTTGAGCCAGGCGTGGCGGCCTGCGCCGGCGGTGCCGATCACATGGGCCCTCAGGTGCCGGGCGAACTGCACGGCGAAGTGGCCCACCCCGCCCGCGGCGGCGGTGATCAGGACGCGCTGTCCGGCCCGCACCCGGGCGGTGTCGGTCAGGATCTGCCAGGCGGTCAGCGCCGCCAGCGGCACGGCGGCCGCGTGCACGTGGTCGAGGGAGGCGGGCTTGCGGGCCCACTGGCGGGCGGGCGCGGTGGCGTACTCGGCGTAGCCGCCCGCGGCGCGCGGGAACCACGGCATGCCGTAGACCTCGTCGCCGGGCGCGAGCGTGGTGACGCCGAAGCCGACCTCCTCGACGACGCCGGAGACGTCCCAGCCGAGGGTCAGCGGGAGGGACTGGAGCCCGGCCATGCCCTGGCCCTCGCGGGTCTTCCAGTCCACCGGGTTGACGCCCGCGGCGTGCACCCGCACCAGCACCTCGGTGGGCAGCGGCTCGGGGCGCGCGACCTCCTCGACGCTCAGCACCTCCCGGCCGCCGAACTCCTTCTGGGTCACGGCCCGCATGACGTGCTCGCTCATGGTTCTTCCTCGTTCCGTACGTCCGACGTTCTCTTCCGAGGCCGGGACCGTGTCCCGGCCAGAGAAGAGTGCCCCGCTGCCGGAGGCACACGTGAGTGGCCGGAAGGCCATCGGTAGTACCATTCGGGCCATGCCGCATCGTGTCGTCGTCCTCGCTCTCGACCGGGTCATTCCGCTGGACCTGGGCATCCCGGCCCGGGTGTTCAACGAGGCCCGGGCGCCGGACGGGACCCGGCTGTACTCCGTCACGACCTGCTCCCTCGGCGGCCGGCCGGTCCGCACCCACGAGGACTACCGGATCCTCGTCGACCACGACGAGTCGGCGCTGGAGGGCGCGGACACCGTCGTCCTCGCCACCCAGGAGCCCGGCGCGACGCTGCTGTCGACCGGCGCGATCCCTCCGGACGTCGCGGCGGCCCTCGCCCGGATCGGGCCGCACACCCGCATCGTCAGCCTGTGCACCTCGGCCTTCCTGCTCGCGGCGGCCGGTCTGCTGGACGGCGGGCGGGCGACCACCCACTGGGCGCTGTGCGAGGCGCTGGCGCGGACCTTCCCGCGGGTGGAGGTCGATCCGGACGTGCTGTTCGTCGACAACGGGCGCGTCCTGACGTCCGCGGGCGGGGCGGCCGGCATCGACCTGTGCCTGCATCTGGTCCGCCGGGACCACGGGGCGGCGGTGGCCTCGGCCGCCGCGCGGCGCTGCGTGGTGGCCCCGTGGCGGGAGGGCGGGCAGGCGCAGTTCATCGAACACCCGGTGCCGCAGGAGACCGACCGCTCCACCTCGCCGACCCGGCAGTGGGCACTGGACCGGCTGGCGGAGCCGCTCACCCTGGAGGACCTGGCCCGGCACGCGCACATGAGTGTGCGCACCTTCACCCGGAAGTTCCGCGCGGAGGTGGGCAGCAGCCCGCTGAAGTGGCTGGCGCAGCGGCGGATCGCGCACGCGCGTCTGCTGCTGGAGTCCACCGACCTGCCCGTCGCGCGGATCGCCACCGTCTGCGGCTTCGGCGATCCCGTGGCCCTGCGCAAGCACTTCCACGCCCACGTGGGGCTGCCCCCGCTGGCCTACCGCCGGGCCCACAGCGCCCCGGAGCCGGCGGTCGCGCGATGACCGCTCTCCCCCGCGCGGGTACCGTCTCCCGCATGGCACCGACCAGCGACGTCCTCACCGCCGACCGCATCCTCGAGGCGACCGAGGAGGTGCTGCGCCGGCACGGTCCGGCCAAGGCGACCGTGGTGGACGTGGCGCGAGCGCTCGGGGTGAGTCACGGCAGCGTGTACCGGCACTTCCGTACGAAGACGGCGCTGCGGGAGGCGGTGGCGCAGCGCTGGCTGGACCGCACGCACCAGGGGCTGGCGGGGATCGTCGCCGACGGGGACCTCGCGCCGGCCGAGCGGCTGCGGACCTGGTGCCGGGCCCTGTTCGAGACCAAGCGGCGCAGGTCCGTGGGCGATCCGGAGCTGTTCGCGACGTTCGGGGTGCTGGCCGAGGAGAACAGCGCGATCGTCGACCGGCACGTCGCCGACCTCACCGGCCAGCTCACCGAGATCGTGCGGGCCGGGGTGGCCGGGGGCGGCTTCCGGCCGTCCCTCGACCCGGAGGCCACCGCGGCTGCCCTGCTCGACGCGACCTCCCGCTTCCACGCCCCGTACCACGCCCGCGAATGGCAGCGGCCGGGCACCGGGGAGCGGCTGGAGACGCTCCTCGACCTGCTGGTGGCGGGGCTGCGGGCGTCCTGAGGGGCCGGGCCGCGGGCGGTGTCAGGCGACGCAGAACTCGTTGCCCTCGGGGTCGCGCATGACCCACCAGTGCCCGGCCGGGCCCCGGTCGACCTCCTCGACCCGCCGCGCGCCCAGCCCTTCCAGGCGGGCGACGGTCTCCTCCCGTCCCTCCTCCCCCGCGTGCACGTCGAGGTGCAGCCGGTTCTTCACGGTCTTCGGCTCCGGGACGTCCTGGAAGAGGATGCGCCGGCCGGTGCCGATGCCGGTGGTCTCCTCGTAGGGGTCCTCGGGGTGCCGGATCGCGGCGAGGCCGCGGAAGACGCGGCGTCCTCCGTGCTCCGCCGTCGCGGCCGGCGGCAACCGCCCGGCGGCGAGCAGCGAGTCGATCAGGGCGCTGTTGTCCTCGACGACGTATCCGAGCGCGGCGGCCCAGAAGTCCGCGAGCGCGGGTGCGTCGGCGGTGTCGACGACGAGTTTGACGTGCAGGGTCATGGCACCGTTCCTACGGGGGGACGGGCGCCGTGTCCAGCGTCGCCGCCCCGGGGCGGCCGGTACCTCAGCCGATCCGGCGCGGCAGCCGCAGGCTCAGCGCCACCGTGAGGAGGACCAGGGCGAGCTGGGTGAGCAGGGTCGTCACCAGGGCGTCGCGCATGCCGAGGCCCGGGACGAGCGCCAGGAACAGCGAGCCGAGCGTCGCCACGCCGAGCGCCAGCGCCGACTGCTGGGTGGTGATCATGACACCGCCGCCGACACCCGCGCGGGCCGCCGGGACCTCGGAGAGGATGGTCCGCATCAGGATCGGCATCTGCAGCGCCTGCCCCGCCCCGGCCACCGCCGCGCCGGGCGCCAGCGTCACGAGGTCCAGGTCGGGCCAGCTGCGCCGGGCGGCCAGGGCGAGGAGCAGCAGACCGGCCGCCTGCAGCAGCCCGCCCGCGGGCACCACCCGGGTGCCGAACCGGGTCACCAGGCGGGGGCCGCACAGCGAGACGAGGAAGAACGAGGCCGCGAGGGGCACCAGCGCCAGACCGGCCTCGACCGGCCCGAGCCGCGCGCCCTGCTGGAGCGCCACCGCGAGGACGAACATGAAGCCGCTGAAGCCGACGGAGAACGGCACCAGCACGAGCAGTCCCCGGCGCAGCGAGGGCAGCGCGAACAGGCTCGGCGGCACCAGCGGGGTGCGGCCGGCGCGGTCGGCCCCGCGCTCCACGCGGTAGAAGCCCCAGGCGGCGAAGGGGAAGGCGGCCAGTGCCACCCAGGTCCACAGCGGCCAGCCGGCGGCGCGGCCCTCGGTCAGCGGCACCAGCAGGGTCAGCAGGGAGGCGGCGAGGAGCACGGTGCCGGGGCCGTCGACCGGTTCCGGGCGGGGCGAGCGGGTGTCGGGGACGGCCCGTACGGCCAGGACCAGGCCGAGGAGGACGGCAGGCACGTTCACCAGGAACACCGCGCGCCAGCCGCTGCCCGCGATGTCGGCGGCCACGAGGACGCCGCCGAGGATCTGCCCGGCGACCATGGAGAGTCCGGCCGTCGCCCCGTACAGGCCCATGGCGCGGGCCCGGCGGGCTCCGGCGGTGCCGGCCTGGATGGTGGCGAGCACCTGCGGCAGCATCGCGGCGGCCGCCGCGCCCTGTGCCGCGCGGGCGGCGACCAGCGTCCAGGCGTCCGGGGCGAGGCCGCAGGCGAGCGAGGTCAGGCCGAAGGCGGCCAGTCCGCCGAGGAAGAGGCGGCGGCGGCCGAAGAGGTCGCCGAGGCGTCCGCCGAGGACGAGCAGGACGGCGTACGCCACCCCGTACCCGGCGACGACGAGTTCCAGGACGGCCTCGCCCGCGTGCAGGTCCTCGCCGATCGTCGGGAGGGCCACGTTGACGATGAAGAAGTCGATGAGGGGAAGTGCCGCACCCAGCAGCACGGTGAACAGTCCCAGTCCGCCGAGCACGGGCGGGGACGTCGGACCGGGGGCCGCCGAGGGCGCGGAGGTCGGGGATGCGAGAGTCTTCGTCACGTCACCGAGACTCCGCCGCTCCCCAGACGGGTACCAGAGTGTCTTCATCCTGGTAGCGGGAGCACCTGGCAACAGGATCGGGCGGCGGGCACCCTGGAGGCATGACGACGACCGTGCAGGAGACGAGGCCCGCCCGAGCGACCCGGCCCGAAGGCGCGGGTTCCGCCTCGGCGGTGCGGCGCCACGAACTGGCCGCCTTCCTGCGGCACCGCCGCGAGCACGTGGCCCCCGAGCAGGTCGGACTGCCCCGGGGTGTGCGCCGGCGCACTCCCGGGCTGCGCCGCGAGGAGGTCGCCCAGCTCTCCTCGGTCGGCGTCACCTGGTACACGTGGCTGGAGCAGGCGCGTGACATCCAGGTGTCGGTGCAGGTGCTGGACTCCCTGGCCCGGGCGCTGCTGCTCGACTCCAGCGAGCGGGCGCACCTGTTCGCGCTCGCCGGGGCGGTCGACCCCTCGCCGAGCGGCGGTTGCTCCGCCGTCGCCCCGGCGCACCGCGTCCTGCTGGAGCAGTTGGAGCCGCTGCCCGCCTGTGTGCAGAACAGCCGGTACGACATCCTCGCGTACAACCGCACCTACGGCAGGCTGCTGTGCGATCTGGACGCGGTGCCCCCGGAGGACCGCAACTGCATGCTGCTCGCCTACACCCACGCGGAGTGGCGCACCTCGCTGGCGGACCGCGAGGAGATGCTGCGGCTGATGGCCGCGAAGTTCCGCGCGACGATGGCCGAGCACCTGGGCGAGCCCGCGTGGAAGATGCTCCTGAACCGGCTGCTGTCCGAGTCGGAGGAGTTCGTCGAGCACTGGGAGCGGCACGAGGTGGTGGGCCCGAGCGTCAGGCGCAAGCAGTTCCGCAACTCCCGGGTCGGGCTGCTCACGCTGGACCACACCTACCTGTGGCTGGGCCCGCACAACGGGCCCCGCCTGATCACCTACACCCCGGCCGACGAGGAGACCCGCGCCCGGCTGGAGCGGCTGCGGGCGATCGCCACCGGGGCCTGAGGACGTTCCGGGACCCGGGAGACGCACGGTCCCCGCGCCCTTCGCGGGACGCGGGGACCGGGACGGAAGACCGCGGACGGGTCAGCAGCCGAGGAGCCGGCTGCCCAGGTAGCCCTCGATCTGGTCGAGGGACACCCGCTCCTGCTTCATCGAGTCGCGCTCGCGCACGGTCACCGCGTTGTCCTCGAGGGTGTCGAAGTCGACGGTGACGCAGAACGGCGTGCCGATCTCGTCCTGGCGGCGGTAGCGGCGGCCGATCGCACCGGCGTCGTCGAACTCGATGTTCCAGTTCTGGCGCAGCGCCTGGGCGAGCCCCTTCGCCTTCGGCGAGAGCTCGGGGTTGCGGGACAGCGGGAGGACGGCGACCTTCACCGGAGCCAGGCGCGGGTCGAGCCGCAGCACCGTGCGCTTCTCCATCTTGCCCTTGGCGTTGGGCGCCTCGTCCTCGACGTAGGCGTCCAGCAGGAAGGCGAGCATGGTGCGGCCGACGCCGGCCGCGGGCTCGATGACGTACGGCGTCCAGCGCTCGCCGGCCTCCTGGTCGAAGTACGACAGGTCCTGGCCGGAGGCCTTGGAGTGGGCGCTGAGGTCGTAGTCGGTGCGGTTGGCGACGCCCTCGAGCTCGCCCCACTCCGAGCCGCCGAACTGGAAGCGGTACTCGATGTCGGCGGTGCGCTTGGAGTAGTGGGAGAGCTTCTCCTTCGGGTGCTCGTACCAGCGCATGTTCTCCTCACTCAGGCCGAGACCCCGGTACCAGTTCCAGCGCTGCTCCATCCAGTACTCCTGCCACTTCTCGTCCTCGCCCGGCTTGACGAAGAACTCCATCTCCATCTGCTCGAACTCGCGGGTGCGGAAGATGAAGTTGCCGGGCGTGATCTCGTTGCGGAAGGACTTGCCCATCTGGGCGATGCCGAACGGGGGCTTGCGGCGGGAGGTCTGCTGGACCTGGCCGAAGTTGGTGAAGATGCCCTGGGCGGTCTCGGGGCGCAGGTAGGCGACCGAGCCGGAGTCCTGGGTGGGGCCGAGGTGCGTGGAGAGCAGGCCCGAGAACTGCTTGGGCTCGGTGAAGGTGCCCTTGTTGCCGCAGTTGGGGCAGTTGAGGTCGGCCAGGCCGTTGGCCGGGGCGTGCCCCTTCTTCTCCTCGTACGCCTCTTCCAGGTGGTCGGCGCGGAAGCGCTTGTGGCAGGAGGTGCACTCGGTCAGCGGGTCGGTGAAGGTGGCGACGTGACCGGAGGCCACCCAGACCTCGGTGGCCAGGATCACCGACGAGTCCAGACCGACGACGTCCTCGCGGGAGGTGACCATGTAACGCCACCACTGGCGCTTGATGTTCTCCTTGAGCTCGACGCCGAGCGGGCCGTAGTCCCAGGCGGCGCGCTGCCCGCCGTAGATCTCACTACAGGGGTACACGAAGCCACGGCGCTTGCTCAGGCTGACGATGGTGTCGATCTTGTCGGCGGCCACGATGCTCTCTTCATACGACGGAACGGCGCGAATGCTTCAGGTTACCGGCGTGGCCCGGGCTCGCATCAAATCGGTGGGGCCGGTGCACGGACACCGCTGACAAAAGGGGCCGACCGACCTGCCGCGGAGGCCTCCGTGGACGTTAGTTGACAATCATTTCCATTGTCATTGAAAATGACTGTCATGAACGTACGGCGCCGACTCATACCCACGGCCGCGCTGACCGCGGTCTCCGCGCTCACCCTCGCGGCCACCTCCGCCTGTTCCGCCTCCGACACGGCGGGCGGCAACACCGCCAAGTTCGACGTCGTCACGTCGTTCTATCCGCTCACCTTCCTCGCCGAGTCGATCGGCGGGAAGCACGCGCACGTGACCAGCCTGACCGAGCCCGGCCAGGAGCCGCACGACCTGGAGATCAGCGCCCGGCAGACCGCGCTGCTCCAGGAGTCCGACGCGGTGCTGTACCTGAAGAACCTCCAGCCCTCCGTGGACGACGCCGTCGCCCAGTCCGAGGTCGCCACCAAGATCGACGCCGCCTCCCTGACCACCCTCGAGGAGCACGGCACCGAGGCCGGCGGACACGAGGAGGAAGCGGACGGGGACGGCCACGGACACGAGGAGGGGGAGGGGGAGGACGGCAAGGACCCCCACATCTGGCTCGACCCGGTGCGCTACGCCGAGGTCGCCGAGGGCGTCGGCAAGGCCTTCGAGAAGGCCGACCCCGACCACGCCGCCGTCTACCGGAAGAACACCGCCGCCCTGGTCAAGCGGCTCGACGGGCTCGACGACCGCTTCGAGACCGGTCTGCGGGACACCCGCTCCAAGGTCTTCCTCACCACGCACGCCGCCTTCGGCTACCTCGCCGAGCGCTACGGCCTCACCCAGGAGGCCATCAACGGCCTCGACCCGGAGTCGGAGCCGAGCGCGGCCCGGATCAAGGAGCTGGGGGAGACGGCGAAGACCGAGGGCGTCACCACCGTGTTCTACGAGACGCTCGTCAGCGACAGGACGGCGAGGACGCTCGCCTCGGACAGCGGTCTGCGCACCGACGTCCTCGACCCGCTCGAGGGCATCACCGGCAAGTCCCGCGGCAAGGACTACTTCCAGGTCATGGACTCCAACCTGAAGGCGCTGCGGAAGGCACTCGGAGCCCCGGGAAGCAAGTGACAGGCCGAAACGGTTCCTCATGTGTCCGCGACACCTGAGCACCCGTGGGACGCGGGCGCACGCGGTGGCGGAGACGACGGAGACCGAACGAGATCTTGAGGAGACGACCGTGACCGAGCCCACCGAGCCCGTCCTCGCGCTGCGGGGTGTGACCGCCGAGCTGGGCTCGGTGACCGTGCTGCGCGGCATCGACCTGACCGTGCGGCGCGGCGAGGTCGTCGCCCTGCTCGGCGTCAACGGCTCCGGGAAGTCCACCACCGTCCGCACCCTCATAGGCCAGGTCCCCGTCACCGCCGGTGAGATCGAACTGTTCGGCACGCCCCGGCGGCGGTTCCGCGACTGGCGGCGCGTCGGCTACGTGCCGCAGCGCACGACGGCCGCGGGCGGCGTGCCCGCCACGGTGGCCGAGGTGGTCTCCTCCGGCCGGCTCTCCCGCACCCGCTTCCGCCCGCCGCGCCGGGCCGACCGCGAGGCCGTGCGGCACGCGCTGGAGCTGGTCGGCATGGCGGACCGCGCCGGGGACTGCGTCGACGCGCTCTCCGGCGGCCAGCACCAGCGGGTGCTGATCGCCCGCGCGCTGGCCGCCGAACCCGAGCTGCTGCTCATGGACGAGCCGATGGCGGGCGTGGACCTGGCGAGCCAGGAGGCGCTCGCCGAGACCCTGCGCGCGCAGGTCGAGCGGGGCGTCACCGTCCTGCTCGTCCTGCACGAACTGGGCCCGCTGGCACCGCTGATCGACCGCGCGGTCGTCCTGCGCGAGGGCCGCGTCCTCCACGAGGGCCCACCGGGGACCGCGCCCGTCCAGGGCCTCGACCACGACCACGACCACGTCCACCCGCACGCGCCCGTCGGCGCCGAGATCCGCACGGGACTGCTGAGCTGATGGAAATCCTCGACTACGCCTTCATGCAGCGGGCGCTGCTCGCCGCCGTCCTGGTCGGGATCACCGCCCCCGCCGTCGGCATCTACCTCGTGCAGCGCCGCCAGTCCCTGATGGGCGACGGCATCGGGCACGTCGCCATGACCGGCGTCGGCCTGGGCTTCCTGCTGTCCTGGTCCCCGGTGTGGATGGCGACCGCGGTCTCCGTCCTCGGCGCGGTCCTCATGGAGCTGATCCGCTGGTACGGCCGCACGCGCGGCGACCTCGCCCTCGCGATGCTCTTCTACGGCGGCATGGCGGGCGGCGTCATGTTCATCAACCTCGCCCCCGGCGGCTCCAACGCCAACCTGACCTCGTACCTGTTCGGCTCGCTGTCGACGGTGTCGCCCTCGGACGTCACCGCCATCTGCGTGCTCGCCGGGTTCGTCGTCCTGGTCACCGTGGGGCTGCGCCGGCAGCTCTTCGCGGTCAGCCAGGACGAGGAGTTCGCCCGGGTCACGGGTCTGCCGGTGCGCGCGCTGAACCTGCTCACCGCCGTCACCGCGGCGGTCACGGTGACCGTGGCGATGCGGGTGGTGGGCCTGCTGCTGGTCTCGGCGCTGATGGTGGTGCCGGTGGCGGCCGCGCAGCAGCTCGGCCGCAGCTTCGCCGCGACCTTCGCGCTCGCGGTCGTGATCGGCGTGAGCGTCACGATCGGCGGCACGGTGACCTCGTACTACCAGGACGTGCCCCCCGGCGCGACGATCGTGCTGCTGACCATCGCCGCGTTCCTGCTGCTCACCGCACTGGCGGCACCCCTGGCCAGGCGCCGGGCCCGGCGGGCGGAGGCGGCCGCCGAGGCCCCGGCGGCATGGGCCGCACCGGACGGGGCAGGGTCCCCCGAGCGGCCGGAAGCATCGATTCCGGCCATGCGTGGTCCCGCCGGGGAATCGGCGACTGACCCCGCACCGCCGGGGCTGGCACAATGGCCCCGCGAGACGCAGACGTGAGGAGGCAACGGTGACCACCGCCGGCCCGCCCGTACGGGGACGATCCACGCGCCAGCGTGCCGCCGTGGCGGCGGCCCTGGACGAGGTGGAGGAGTTCCGCAGCGCCCAGGACCTGCACGACATGCTCAAGCACAAGGGCGACTCGGTCGGTCTGACCACGGTCTACCGCACGCTGCAGTCCCTCGCCGACGCCGGCGAGGTGGACGTCCTGCGCACCTCGGAGGGCGAATCGGTCTACCGCCGCTGCTCCACCGGCGCACACCACCACCACCTGGTCTGCCGCGTCTGCGGCAAGGCGGTCGAGGTCGAGGGCCCCGCGGTCGAGAAGTGGGCCGAGTCCATCGCCGCGACCCACGGCTACGTCAACGTGGACCACACCCTGGAGATCTTCGGCACCTGCGCGGACTGCGCGGCGTAGGGACGCGCCCGAAGGGGCGCCCCCACGCCACCGAGGGGCCTACTCCCCCTGCTCGCCCCGCTCCTCCTGCCGCCCCTCCATCGCCAGCAGCTCCTCGTTCGGGATCGCGCCCCCGAACCTCCGGTCCCGCGAGGCGAACTCCAGGCACGCCCGCCACAGGTCCCGCCGGTCGAAGTCCGGCCACAGCACGTCCTGGAAGACCATCTCCGCGTACGCGCTCTGCCAGATCAGGTAGTTCGACGTCCGCTGCTCCCCGCTCGGCCGCAGGAACAGGTCCACGTCCGGCATGTCCGGGTAGTACAGGTACTTCGCCAGCGTCTTCTCGTTGACCTTCGACGGCTCCAGCCGCCCCGCCCGCACGTCCTCGGCCATCGCCTGCGCCGCGTCCGCGATCTCGGCCCGCCCGCCGTAGTTCATGCAGAAGTACAGCGTGAGCCGGTCGTTGTCCTTGGTCTGCTCCTGCGCGACCTGGAGCTCCTTGGCGACCGAACGCCACAGCTTCGGCATCCGGCCCACCCACCGCACCCGCACCCCGAGCGCGTCGAGCTGGTCGCGGGACTTGCGGATGAAGTCGCGGTTGAAGTTCATGAGGAAGCGCACCTCCTCGGGCGAACGCTTCCAGTTCTCGGTGGAGAAGGCGTACAGCGAGATCGCCCCGACGCCCATCTCGATCCCGCCCTGGAGCACGTCGAGGACGCGCTCGGCGCCCACCTTGTGCCCCTCGGTGCGCGGCAGCCCCCGCCCCTTCGCCCAGCGGCCGTTGCCGTCCATGACGATCGCGACATGCTTGGGGATCAGCTCGCCCGGGAGCTTCGGCGGACGGGCACCGGACGGATGCGGCTCCGGTGTGCTGTACTCCCGGCGCCGGCCCCCCAGGATCCCACGTACGGCCATGTGCTGCTCGTCTCCTTCGCTGGTCAGGTTCCGCTGGTCAGGTTCGCTGCTCAGATCATTTCTCGACGTACCGCAGGGACCGCAGCCCCCGCTCCAGGTGCCAGTGCAGATACGCCGACACCAGCCCGCTGCCCTCCCGCACGTGCCGCGCCTCGCACGCGTCCGCGGTCGCCCAGTCCCCCGTCAGCAGCGCGCCGAGCAGTTCCAGGGCCTGCGGCGAGGGTACGACGCTGCCGGGCACCCGGCAGTCGGCGCAGACCACACCGCCGGACGCCACCGAGAAGAAGCGGTTCGGCCCCGGCATGCCGCACTTCGCGCAGTCGCCGAAGCTGGGCGCGTAGCCGTTGACGGCGAGGGAGCGCAGCAGGAAGGCGTCCAGCACGAGGTGCGGGGCGTGCTCGTCGCGGGAGAGCGTGCGCAGCCCGCCGACCAGCAGCAGGTACTGCTGCACGGCCGGCTCCCCCTCGTGGTCGGTGAACCGCTCGGCGGTCTCCAGCATGGCCGTCCCGGCGGTGTACCGGGCGTAGTCGGTGACGATGCCGCCGCCGTACGGGGCGATCGTCTCGCTCTGCGTGCACAGCGGCAGACCGCGCCCGATCAGCTCGCTCCCCTTCGAGAAGAACTGCACGTCCACGTGGGAGAAGGGCTCGAGGCGGGCCCCGAACTTCGACTTCGTGCGCCGCACCCCGCGGGCCACGGCCCGTACCCGGCCGTGACCGCGCGTGAGGAGCGTGATGATGCGGTCCGCCTCACCCAGCTTCTGGGTGCGCAGCACGATGCCGTCGTCGCGGAACAGGCTCATGGACCCATTCTCGCCTACGCCGGACGTGCGGCGGCCGGGCACCGGGCGATCGGCGCCCCCGCCCCTTCACAACACCTCGCCGCGACTGCGGGCGTTGACGTACGCCGTCGCCGCGCTGAGCCGCTCGGCCGGGGTGGCTCCGCGCACGGCCCCCGGCTCGACGTCCCACTCCCGCCCGCCGCCCAGCGGCCTGAGCTGCACGTACGGCCCCTCGTGCCCCATGACGACACCCAGCAGGCCCCTCCGGGTGTCCACGGCGCAGGCGCCGATCGGCAGCCTCACCGCAGGACCTTCGCGAGCCGGCCGGCCGTCTCGACGGAACAGCGCCCCGGTTCCACGAGCGGACACGGCGCCTCCCGGACGACGCTCACGGGGTCCAGCCCCAGGGACGGCAGGACGATTCCCGCCTTCGCGAGCGCACTGCGCAATTCCTCCACGGTCTCCTCCGCCTCCTCGACGCACGACGCCGAATGCTGTGCCGTCACGGTGCTCCCCTTCTCTGACGGATTTCACTCTTCGCATCCTCATCGTGACGCTCCGCGCCTACACTTCGGCAGGGGTCCGCGCACTACACGTGCGGCGCAGCACAGGGAGGGTGTCGATGGCCAACGGTTCCCGGCAGGCCGCATGGGAGTTCTTCGGCACGGAACTGAAGCGGCGCAGAGAGGACGCGGGCCTCACCCAGGCGGAGCCGGGACTGCGGGTGTTCGTCTCCGGCGGCTACATCGGCCAGTTCGAACAGGCCATTCGCAAACCGCAACTGGACGTGGCCCAGCGCATCGACGGGGTACTGCGATCCGACGGTATTTTCGAGCGGCTGTGCAGGAAGCTGATCGACGATCCCCGGTACGCGGAGTACTTCGCGAGGGCGGCGGAAGACGATGCCCCGCCAACTGCCTATACCGAGGCGGTGTATTCGGGAAATTTGCTGGACGATCCGGCCGTGGTCAAGCGTTCTCGCGCCGCATACGATCAGATTCGGGCCGCCGCACTGTCGCCGGAGGCGTCCCTGACCCTCATCGAGTCGGCAGCGGAGGACTACAGACGATGCGCAGGTACGACCTGACCAACGCCCGCTGGCGCAAGAGCAGCTACAGCGACGGCAACGGCGGTAGCTGCGTCGAGGTCGCCGACGGGGTCCCCGGCCTCGTCCCCGTCCGGGACAGCAAGGTCCCGGACGGCCCCGTGTTGGTCATCGGGGCAGCGGCATGGGCGGAGTTCGTGGGCGGCGTAACCATCGCGCCCCTCTCCGCCTGAGTCGTAAGCCCAAGAGGGCCGATCGGGCCGACGCCTGGCTGCTCTCCGTTCAGCCGATGAGCACCACGGCGATCCACACGCAGCCGGTGGCGCTGTGGCTCCGACTCGGCGCGTCGGTACCGGCGAGCGCCACGGCCATGTACAACACAGAGCCTCGCGGATCCGTCCACCCCCTCACGATCAGCGCTTGCCGATACTTAAGGAAATCCTTAAGTTAGGTGTCGAAAGGAGTCGTCTTGAGCTGGGCGATCAAAGTCACCGATGAGTACGCGGAATGGTTCAGACTCCTGATCAAGGAGGATCTGAGTTCGGCCTCCCAGGTCGCGCAGGCTGTGGCCGCTCTGCGCGAGGCTGGGCCGACGCTGGGCCGCCCCCTCGTCGATCGGTTGAAGGGCTCGGAGTTGCACCACTTGAAGGAGCTGAGGCCCGGGTCCGGTGGGCGCTCCGAAATCCGTATCGTCTTCGCCTTCGACCCGACTCGCTCGGCCCTGCTACTCATAGGCGGTGACAAGGCCGGAAACTGGGATCGCTGGTATCGGGACAACATTCCGCTGGCCGAGCGGCTCTACCACGACTACACCGGCGACGAGGACTGAGGGAGTAGCCATGCCCAAGAAGGCCGCGCAGGACTGGGAGCTTCTGGAGCAGGAGTTGTACTCAGCCGGCGTGAAGCCGGCTGAGGTCGAGGCAGGGTCTCGCCGGCTTCTCGCCGAGGCACGAGGCCACCAGCTTGCCGAGGCGCGCAAACAGTCGGGGCTGACCCAGCCGGACGTGGCGGCCCGGATGGGAGTCAGCATCGCCCGGGTCTCGCAGATCGAACACGGCGAGGGGGCCACCTTGGACGTCATCGCCCGCTATGTGGAGGCGCTCGGCGGGCGGCTGGATCTGGTCGCGGACTTCGGCGATCACACCCTCCGCATGCCGGCCAGCGGCAATCAGGGCAGCGCGGCGGCGTAGTCGTCGGGTGGTGGCTCCGGCGGCAGGGGCCCGGCGTCACGTCACGACGGTGTGCGGGCCGACTCCAGGAGGCGGGTGACCTCGTCCGCCGGGAGGGTCAGGGCCGCGCCGACCGTGGCCAGGACGTCCCGTTCCGCGGGGGTGTCGGGGCCGTCGGCGAGGGCGATGCGGGCGCCCTGGAGGAAGATGGACTCGCGGCCGGCGGGTGCGAGATGGGGCGCCAGGGGGTCCAGGGCCTCGTGCAGCTCTATGGCGAGGCCGGGGCCGCAGGCACGGCCGTAGACCCGCCCGGTGTCCGCCTCCAGCGCCTCGACGAGCGCGGCGAGCTGGCCCTCCGTGCAGTCGTCGAAGCCGGCCGCGCGCACGGCGACGGCGGCGGTCTCCAGGGACGAGCGGGAGGAGCTGCCGCCCGCCGCGAGGACGGCGAGGGCGACCGTGTGCACGGCGTCCCGCAGCATCGCGGCGAACCGCACGGTGGTGGGGTGGTCCAGGACGTCCGTGCCGTAGTGGTGGCGGCAGGCGGCGCACTCCACGACGGGCCCGGTCTCGCCGCGGGGCAGCACGGGCACGCCCGCGAGGGCGAGCCGGCGCCGCCCGGTGAGCCGCTGGTAGTTGCGGTCGCCGCCGCAGCCGGGGCAGAAGAACTCGCCGTCGCCGACGGCGGTCCACGCGGTGCGGGTGCCGATGAGCCGGGTCACGGGGATGGCGAGCGCGCGCGGCACGCGTCGGTGGCCGGCTTTGTGGCCGCTTCGTCCCCGTCCTGGCAGCACGTCGCACCTCCGTAACTCCCCCGCGGCCCTTTGCGGGGCGCGGGTGGTGCCGCGACGACGTCGTCGCGTCTGCGTGATGTTAGCCACATCGTGGACGCGGAGTCAGTACCTTGGACGAGACCTATGTATGACCCTTACACGGATTGGCCTGTACCCGACGGTGGTACGACGGACCCCCGTCCGCCGGGTGGGGCGGACGGGGGCCGGAAAAGCCGAGGTCAGTGCGGGACGGCCGGTTCAGCGCGCGGCTCGGTTGACCGCGGAGACGACCGCCTTCAGGGAGGCGCGTGTCGTATTCGCGTCGATCCCGATCCCCCACAGGACCTTCCCGTCGATCGCACATTCGATGTAGGAGGCTGCCTGCGCGGAGGCGCCCTCGCTCATCGTGTGCTCCTGGTAGTCCAGCAGGCGTACGTCGATGCCGATGGACTGCAGGGCGTCGAAGAACGCGGAGATCGGACCGTTGCCGGAACCGGTCAGGACGGTGTCCTCGCCGTCGACGGTGGCTTCGACGGTGAGCGCGTCCACGCCGTCGGTTCCCGTGGTCGACTGACCCGTCCGCACCTGTACGCGGCCCCAGGGGTTCTCCGGGTTGGGCAGGTACTCGTCCTGGAAGGTCGCCCAGATGTCGGCGGGGGTGATCTCGCCGCCCTCGGCGTCCGTCTTCGCCTGGATGATCTTCGAGAACTCGATCTGCATCCGGCGCGGCAGGTCCAGCTTGTGGTCGTTCTTCAGGACGTAGGCGATGCCGCCCTTGCCGGACTGCGAGTTGACGCGGATGACGGCCTCGTAGGAGCGGCCCACGTCCTTGGGGTCGATCGGCAGGTACGGGACCGCCCACTCGATGTCGTCGACGGTGACGCCCCGGGCCTTCGCGTCGGCCTCCATCGCGTCGAAGCCCTTCTTGATGGCGTCCTGGTGGGAGCCGGAGAAGGACGTGTAGACCAGGTCGCCCACGTACGGGTGGCGCGGGTGGACCTCCATCTGGTTGCAGTACTCCCAGGTGCGGCGGATCTCGTCGATCTGGGAGAAGTCGATCTGCGGGTCGACGCCCTGGGAGAACAGGTTCATGCCCAGGGTGACCAGGTCGACGTTGCCGGTGCGCTCGCCCTGCCCGAACAGGCAGCCCTCGACACGGTCGGCGCCCGCCATGACGGCCAGCTCCGCCGCCGCCACGGCCGTGCCGCGGTCGTTGTGCGGGTGCACCGACAGGCAGACGTACTCGCGGCGGGAGAGGTTACGGTGCATCCACTCGAAGCGGTCCGCGTGCGTGGAGGGGGTGGAGCGCTCGACCGTGGCGGGCAGGTTCAGGATGATCTCGCGGCCCGGACCCGGCTGGTAGACGTCCATCACCGCCTCGCAGACCTCCAGCGCGAAGTCCAGCTCGGTGTCGGTGAAGATCTCGGGGCTGTACTGGTAGCCGAACTCCGTTTCCGGGTCCAGCAGCTTCTCGGCGTACTCCATCACCAGGCGGGTGCCGTCGACGGCGATCTGCTTGATGTCGTCCTTGGAGCCGCGGAAGACCACGCGGCGGAAGACGGGCGCGGTCGCGTTGTACAGGTGGACGGTGGCCCGCTTGGCGCCCTTCAGGGACTCCACGGTCCGCTCGATCAGGTCCTCACGGGCCTGGGTCAGTACGGAGATCGTGACGTCGTCCGGGATCGCGCCCTCTTCCTCGATGATCGAGCGCACGAAGTCGAAGTCGGTCTGGCCGGAGGCGGGGAAGCCGACCTCGATCTCCTTGTAGCCCATCTTCACCAGCAGGTCGAACATCGCGCGCTTGCGCGCGGGCGACATGGGGTCGATCAGGGCCTGGTTGCCGTCACGCAGGTCGGTGGAGAGCCAGCGGGGGGCGGTGGTGATCCGCTTCTCGGGCCAGGTGCGGTCGGGGATGTCGACCTGGTCGTAGCGGCCGTACTTGTGGACGGGCATGGTGCTGGGCTGCTGGCGGTTTGCCATGGTGGCGTGAGCTCCTCGAAATGTCCGCGGTCAGCGGGTCCGGTAGGACGGCCGACGGCGCAACGCCGAACTCCGCGGGGAGGGGGTCGGCCTCGACTACAGGCCCTCGCCGCGGCAGCTAAGGAGAAGCAGCCCGATACGCATGATGCTCCGCATGCTAGCGGAGCCGGTGCGGTGGGCGGGGCCCTGTATCAGTATGCGGGACCGCGCGCCCGACACCCGTACCCGCCGCTGCCGCGGCCCCGGGCGGTCGGCGACCGGTCCAACGGTCGCCGACCGGGTGGGTTCCGCTCAGCGGACCCACTCCTCCCAGAATCCCGAGGCCGCGTCCCAGCGGCACTGGAACTCGTGGTAGCCGTTGAACTCGAGGTCGTACCGACCCTCCTCCTGGCACTGTTCGTGCGTCCGGCTGCCACTGGCCAGATGGAAGCCGTCGGGGTCGGTCACGGCGGAGGCGGAACCGGCTGTCAGCGGAATGGTGACCGCCGCGGCGCCGATCACGGCGGCGACGGCGATACGGGAACGCCAGGACTTCACGTACGTCTCCTCACGATGGGGAACCGGGCCGGCCGGGGCCGGTCAGCGGCTCTCTGCGCCTTGCACCCTGTACGACGGGCCGCACCCGGACCCGGGTTCACGGCAGGGGTGGGGAGGTCCGGTGAACGTCTCCCGAGGGTCTCGCGTCACCTTCCGACCCCCCTCGTTCACCAATACCGGTTGCGTCTAGTGACAATCAGGTGACGCAATGCAATCGTGGCCGTATGACTCGACACGGGGGCCCCGCGCCTGTCTTCTGTTCCATCGTTCCGCCGCACGTCCTCGACCGGCTCGCCCGGCACGGGGATCCGGCGCTCGCCCGTCCCGCCCGGCGCACCCTGGAGCGCGACGCGCTGGAGCGCACCCGTCGCCGGCTGACCACCGTCGTCGGCGCGACCCCCCTGGCCGCGCGCCCCGGCGCCGAGGCCGGGAAGCCGCACCGCACGATCTACGACGCCCGGCACGGCACGGAACTGCCCGGGCACAAGGTCCGCGGCGAGAGCGACGAGCCCACCGCGGACGCCACCGTCAACCGAGCCCACGCGGGCCTCGGCGCCACCTTCGACCTCTACCTGAAGGCGTACGGACGCGACTCCATCGACGGCTCCGGACTGCCGCTCGACGCGACCGTGCACTACGACGAGGACTACAACAACGCCTTCTGGAACGGCGAGCAGATGGTGTTCGGCGACGGGGACGGGGAGATCTTCCTCGACTTCACCCTCCCCGTCGACGTCATCGGCCACGAGCTGACCCACGGCGTCACCCAGCACACCGCGAACCTCGCCTACTTCGGCCAGTCCGGCGCGCTCAACGAGTCGCTCTCGGACGTCTTCGGCTCGCTGATCAAGCAGTACACGCTCGGCCAGACCGCCGCCGAGGCGGACTGGCTGATCGGCGCCGGACTCCTCGCGCCCCGCGTCACCGGCACGGCGCTGCGCTCGATGAAGGACCCCGGCACGGCGTACGACGACGACGTCCTCGGGAAGGACCCGCAGCCGGGCACGATGGAGGACTACGTGCACACCGGCAGCGACAACGGCGGCGTGCACATCAACTCCGGCATCCCCAACCACGCCTTCTACCTGGCCGCCACCGCGCTCGGCGGGCACGCCTGGGAGCGGGCCGGGCAGATCTGGTACGACGTGCTCACCGGCGGCGAGCTCCACGAGGACGCCCTGTTCGCCGACTTCGCCACCCTCACCGTGTCCGCCGCGCGGGAGCGGTACGGCGCGGGCAAGGAACTCCAGGCCGTCTCCAAGGCGTGGGAGCAGGTGGGGGTGCGCACGCTGTAGATCCGTACTACACAGAACGTCATGCGAATTCAGGTGAGGCGCACAGGGGGTTTCGCGGGCATCGAGCGGCGGGCCGAGGTGGACACCTCGGGGCGGCCCGACGCCGGGGAGTGGCGGGCCCTGGCCGAGCGGGCGCTGGCCGGCGGCCGGGACCGGCCCCCCTCCGGCGTCCCGGACGGCTTCGGCTACCGGATCACGGTGGACGGGACGACGGTGTACTGCGCCGACCCCCGGCTGACCGAGGCCCAGCGCGAGCTGGTCTCCCGGGTGCTGAAGGAGGGCGCGTGACGACCCCGGGGGCGTCCGCGAGCGGGGCGTCCACGGACCCCGCGCCCGCCGCTCGGGCGGCCTCTCCCCCGCCTCCCCTCCCCCGGTTCCCGGCCGGGTTCCTGTGGGGGGTGTCCACCTCGGCCCACCAGATCGAGGGCGCGGCGGACACGCGCGAGCCCTCCGTGTGGGACGCCTTCACCGCCGGGCCCGGCCACGTGAAGGACGGGACGACGGCGGCGGTGGCCTGCGACCACTACCACCGGCACGGCGAGGACGTGGCACTGCTGCGCGGCCTCGGCGTGAACGCCTACCGCTTCTCGGTGTCCTGGCCGCGCGTGAACAGCCCCGGCGGCCTGGACTTCTACGACCGCCTGGTGGACGAGGTGTGCGCGGCCGGCGTGCGGCCCGTGCCGACGCTCTTCCACTGGGACCTGCCGCTCTCGGTGGAGGAGGCCGGGGGCTGGCGCGCGCGGGAGACGGCGGAGCGCTTCGCGCAGTACGTGGCGCGGGTCGCGGGGCGGCTCGGCGACCGCGTCCCCACCTGGCTCACGCTCAACGAGCCCGCCGAGCACACCCTGCTGGGCCACGCCCTCGGCGTGCACGCCCCCGGCCACCGGCTGCTCTTCGAGGCGCTGCCCGTCGCCCACCACCAGCTCCTCGCGCACGGCCTGGCGGTACGGGCGCTGCGCGCGGCCGGGGCCCGGGACGTCGGGATCGCCAATTCCCACGGCCCGACCTGGGCCGCGTCCGAGGAGCCGGCGGACGTGGAGGCGGCCGGCTTCTACGACCTGCTCCTGAACCGCCTGTTCGCCGACCCGCTGCTGCTCGGCCGCTACCCCGACGGCCTCGGCGAGCTGATGCCCGGCACGGAGGCCGAGGTCGAGGCGGACCTGAAGGTGATCGCCGAGCCGCTGGACCGGTACGGGATCAACTACTACGCGCCGACCCGGGTGGGCGCCCCGCAGGGCTCCGCCATCGAGTTCGGGGGCGTGTCGATGCCGGCCGAGCTGCCCTTCTCGGTGCGCCCGGTCGAGGGCCGCCCGGTGACGGACTTCGGCTGGCCGGTGGTCCCGGAGGGGCTCACCGAGCTGCTCACCGCCTTCCGCGACCGCTACGGCGAGCGGCTGCCCCCGGTGACGATCACCGAGAACGGCTGCGCCTACGAGGGCCTGGACGACCGGGAGCGCATCGCCTACCTCGACGGCCACCTGCGCGCGCTGCACGCGGCGATGGAGGCGGGCGTGGACGTGCGGGGCTACTTCGTGTGGTCGCTGCTGGACAACTTCGAGTGGGCGGAGGGGTACGCCCGGCGCTTCGGCCTGGTGCACGTCGACTTCGCGACGCTGGAGCGCACCCCGAAGGCCTCGTACCACTGGCTGCGGGAGGCGCTGCGGGCACAGCGCGGCTGAGGGAGGCCGCCCCCGTGCCCGCCGCGTCCCGCGGCTCCCCCGTGTCACACGGAAAACTCCTACGGCGCTGTCGGTCCCGCGACGTACCCTTGAACCACTGGAATCACCAGGGCGCCCGAGTGGCGGGCGAGACGTTCCGAGGAGGACGAGCAAGGCCTACAGAGCCGGCCCATGACTCAGACATCCACAGCGCACGACCCCTCGAAGGGGCAGGCACGCGCGCAGATCACCGTGCCCGCCCAGCACCCCATGGTGACCGTGCTGGGTTCCGGAGACTCCCTGCTCCGCGTGATCGAGAAGGCGTTCCCCGAGACGGACATCCATGTCCGGGGCAACGAAATCAGCGCGGTGGGCGACACCCGCGAGGTGGCCCTCGTCCAGCGCGTGTTCGACGAGATGATGCTGGTGCTCCGCACCGGACAGCCGATGACGGAGGACGCCGTGGAACGGTCGATCGCCATGCTCAAGGCCAGCGAGAACGGCGAGGGCGACGGCCAGGAGACCCCCGCGCAGGTGCTCACGCAGAACATCCTGTCCTCGCGCGGCCGCACCATCCGTCCCAAGACGCTCAACCAGAAGCGGTACGTCGACGCGATAGACCGGCACACGATCGTCTTCGGCATCGGCCCCGCCGGTACCGGCAAGACCTATCTCGCCATGGCCAAGGCGGTCCAGGCCCTGCAGTCCAAGCAGGTCAACAGGATCATCCTGACCCGTCCCGCGGTCGAGGCCGGCGAGCGCCTGGGCTTCCTGCCCGGCACGCTCTACGAGAAGATCGACCCGTACCTGCGCCCGCTGTACGACGCGCTGCACGACATGCTGGACCCCGACTCGATCCCGCGGCTGATGGCGGCGGGCACGATCGAGGTGGCCCCGCTGGCGTACATGCGCGGCCGGACGCTGAACGACGCCTTCATCATCCTCGACGAGGCGCAGAACACCTCGCCCGAGCAGATGAAGATGTTCCTCACCCGCCTCGGTTTCGACTCCAAGATCGTGATCACCGGTGACGTGACGCAGGTGGACCTGCCCAGCGGCACCAAGTCCGGTCTGCGGCAGGTGCAGGACATCCTGGAGGGTGTCGAGGACGTGCACTTCTCCCGGCTGTCCTCGCAGGATGTCGTCCGGCACAAGCTGGTCGGCCGTATCGTCGACGCCTACGAGAAGTACGACAGCATGCACGGCACCGAGAACGGCACCCACAAGAGCCCCGAGCGGGGCGACAAGGGCGGCCGGGGCAGGTCGTCCGGGCACAAGGGGAAGTAGAGACACGGCACGACCATGTCGATCGACGTCAACAACGAATCCGGAACCGAGGTCGACGAGCAGGCGATCCTCGACATCGCCCGCCACGCGCTCGCGCGGATGCGCATCCACCCGCTCTCCGAGCTCTCGGTGATCGTCGTGGACGCCGACGCCATGGAGCAGCTCCACCGGCAGTGGATGGACCTGCCGGGGCCCACGGACGTCATGTCCTTCCCGATGGACGAGCTGCGTCCGCCGGGCAAGGACGACGACGAGCCCCCGCAGGGCCTCCTCGGGGACATCGTGCTGTGTCCCGAGGTCGCGGCCAAGCAGGGCGCCGAGGCGGCCACGCGGCACTCCATGGACGAGGAACTGCAACTGCTCACCGTGCACGGGGTGCTGCACCTGCTCGGCTACGACCACGAGGAGCCGGACGAGAAGGCCGAGATGTTCGGTCTGCAGGCCGCGATCGTGGACGGCTGGCGTGCCGAGAAGGGCATGACCGGTCCCTCCCCTGCCCCGACGGTCTCATGACGCAGCTCCTCACCGGGGCCGTCGCCCTGGTCGTCGTCGCCTGGCTCGCCGCCTGCGCGGAGGCGGCCCTGGCGCGGATCTCCAGCTTCCGCGCCGAGGAGGCCGTACGGTCCGGGCGGCGCGGCGGCGCCATGCTGGTGCAGGTCGCCGCCGATCCGACGCGCTACCTCAACCTGGCGCTGCTGCTGCGGGTGGCCTGCGAGATGGCCGCCGCGGCGGTGGTGACGTACACCTGCCTGAAGGAGTTCGACGGCACGGGTGAGGCGCTGGCCGTCGCCATCGCGGTGATGGTGCTGGTCTCGTACGTGGCCGTCGGCGTCTCGCCGCGCACCATCGGCCGCCAGCACCCGCTGAACACGGCGACGGTGGCCGCGTACGTGCTGGTGCCGCTCGCCAGGGTGCTCGGCCCGATCCCCTCGCTGCTCATCCTCATCGGCAACGCGCTCACCCCCGGCAAGGGCTTCCGCCGGGGCCCCTTCGCCTCCGAGGCGGAGCTGCGGGCGTTGGTGGACCTCGCCGAGGCGGAGTCGCTGATCGAGGACGACGAGCGCCGCATGGTGCACTCGGTCTTCGAGCTGGGCGACACCCTGGTGCGCGAGGTCATGGTGCCGCGCACGGACCTCGTGGTCATCGAGCGGTACAAGACGATCCGGCAGGCGCTCACGCTGGCGCTGCGCTCCGGCTTCTCGCGCATCCCGGTCACCGGGGACAGCGAGGACGACATCGTCGGGATCGTCTACCTCAAGGACCTGGCCCGCAAGACGCACATCAGCCGGGACGCGGAGAACGACCTGGTGTCCACGGCGATGCGGCCGGCCACGTTCGTGCCCGACACGAAGAACGCGGGCGATCTGCTGCGCGAGATGCAGCAGGAGCGCAACCACGTGGCGGTCGTGATCGACGAGTACGGCGGCACGGCGGGCATCGTCACCATCGAGGACATCCTCGAGGAGATCGTCGGCGAGATCACCGACGAGTACGACCGCGAGCTGCCCCCGGTGGAGGAGTTGGGCGAGGACCGCTTCCGGGTCACCGCCCGCCTGGACATCGGCGACCTCGGCGAGCTGTACGGCGTCGAGGAGTACGACGACGAGGACGTGGAGACGGTGGGCGGCCTGCTCGCCAAGGCGCTCGGGCGGGTCCCGATCGCGGGCGCGTCCTCGGTGGTCGAACTGCCCGACGAGCGGAGGCTGCGGCTCACGGCGGAGGCGGCGGCCGGACGGCGCAACAAGATCGTGACGGTGCTGGTGGAGCCGATGACCCCGGTGCCGGTGGCGGGCGCGGAGGAGGCGAGGTCCGAGTGACCCCGCAGCGGTTGCGCGCCCTGTGCCTCTCCTTCAACGCGACGGTCGAGGAGTTCCCGTTCAACCCGGACACCTCGGTCTTCAAGGTGCTGGGGAAGATGTTCGCGCTGACCGATCTGGGCGGGCGGCCGCTGAAGGTCAACCTGAAGTGCGATCCGGAGGACGCGGTGCGGCTTCGGGAGGAGCACGAGGGACTGATCGTCCCCGGGTACCACATGAACAAGCGGCACTGGAACACCGTCACCGTCGACGGCGGACTCCCGGACCGGCTGGTCCGAGAGCTCGTGGAGGACTCGTACGACCTGGTCGTGGCGGGTCTGCCGCGCGCCGAGCGGCTCCGCCTCGACCGCCCCTGAGGGGCGCGCCGGGCGGCCGGGTTCGTATGCTCGGCTCATGACCGACAGCAACGCGCTCGACGCCGAGGACCGCAAGATCGTCACCCTGGCCCGTTCGGCCCGGGCCCGCAACGGGGTGCCCGAGGGGGCCGCCGTGCGGGACGAGACGGGCCGCACGTACGTGGCCGGAAGCGTGGAGCTGCCCTCGCTCCGGCTGAGCGCGCTGCGGACGGCGGTGGCGATGGCGGTGGCCTCCGGGGCGAAGTCGCTGGAGGCGGCGGCGGTCGTCTCCGAGGCGGAGGGTCTGTCCGCGGAGGACCTGGCGGCGGTGCGGGACCTCGGCGGTGCCGGCACCCCGGTGTTCCTCGCGGGGCCGGACGCGGTGGTGCGGGAGTCGGCCACGGCGGGCTGAGTCCCGCGGCCCGTGCCGTCGGCGCCGCCCGCGCGAAGGGGGCGGCGGGGGCCTGTGCGCGGCCGGTGCGGCGGGGCTCCGTGGATCAGGGACAATGGGCGCCATGAGCGTTGCTACCCAGTCATCCGAAGAGCCGGCCGAGGCCGTCCACCGTGCCGGTTTCGCCTGCTTCGTGGGCCGCCCCAACGCGGGCAAGTCCACCCTGACGAACGCTCTGGTCGGCCAGAAGGTGGCGATCACCTCCAACCGGCCGCAGACCACGCGGCACACGGTCCGGGGCATCGTGCACCGGCCCGAGGCGCAGCTCATCCTGGTGGACACCCCGGGGCTGCACAAGCCGCGCACGCTGCTCGGCGAACGGCTCAACGACGTCGTCCGGGCGACCTGGGCGGAGGTCGACGTGATCGGCTTCTGCCTGCCGGCCGACCAGAAGCTCGGCCCGGGCGACCGTTTCATCGCCAAGGAGCTGGCCGGGATCAAGCGGACGCCCAAGGTCGCCATCGTCACCAAGACGGACCTCGTGGACTCCAAGGCGCTGGCCGAGCAGCTCATCGCGATCGACCAGCTCGGCAGGGAGCTGGGGATCACCTGGGCGGAGATCGTGCCGGTGTCGGCGACGGCCGGCCAGCAGGTGGACCTGCTGGCCGATCTGCTGATCCCGCTGCTGCCCGAGGGCCCGGCCCTCTACCCCGAGGGCGATCTGACCGACGAGCCCGAGCAGGTCATGGTGGCCGAGCTGATCCGTGAGGCGGCGCTGGAGGGGGTGCGGGACGAGCTGCCGCACTCGATCGCGGTCGTGGTGGAGGAGATGCTGCCGCGCGAGGACCGGCCCGCCGACAAGCCCCTGCTCGACATCCACGCCAACGTGTTCATCGAGCGGCCCAGCCAGAAGGGCATCATCATCGGCCCGAAGGGCAAGCGGCTGAAGGACGTCGGCATCAAGTCGCGCAAGCAGATCGAGGCGCTGCTCGGGACGCCGGTCTTCCTCGACCTGCACGTGAAGGTCGCCAAGGACTGGCAGCGGGACCCGAAGCAGCTGCGGCGTCTGGGGTTCTGACCGGGGCGCCCCGCCTCCGTCGCCCTTCGCGCCCTCGGCGTCCCCGGCGCCACTCGGGCCCCCGGCGTCCCTCGCTCCCCGGCGTCCTCACGCCGAGCGGCCGAAGCCGATCGTCGGGACCGCGCGGCGCAGCGGCCAGGGCCGTACGTGGTCCCCGGGGAGCAGTTCGGCCAGGAAGGCGTAGCGGCGCAGGGCCGCCGGGTCCTGGTCCTCGTAGGACTGCACCCGGCGCCACCAGGCGGCGACCTCCGACCAGCCCGGCGCGGAGAGCGAGCCGCCGAACTCCTGCACGGAGAGCGCGGCGGTGAGCCCGGCGAAGGCGAGGCGGTCGGCGAGCGGCCAGCCGGCCAGGGAGCCGGTGACGAAACCGGCCACGAAGACGTCGCCCGCGCCGGTCGGGTCGAGTGCCTCGACCTCGATGGCCGGGACCTCGGCGGTCTCGCCGGTGCGGGCGTCCACCGCGTAGGCGCCCTCCGCGCCGAGGGTGACCACGGCGACCGGGACGTGCGCGGTGAGCGCGTGGGCGGCGGCGCGCGGGGTGGCGGCGCCGGTGTACCGCATGGCCTCCTCGGCGTTGGGCAGGAAGGCCTCGCAGTGCGCGAGGTCGGTGAGTCCGGCCAGGTCCCAGGCGCCGGTGTCGTCCCAGCCGACGTCGGCGAAGATACGGGTGCCGCGGGCGGCGGCCTCCGCGACCCAGGGGGCGGGGCGGCCCGGGGTGAGCGAGGCGATGGCGGCGCGGGCGCGCGGGGGGTGGTCGGGGGAGGCCTCCTGGGCGAGCGCGGCCTCGGTGGGCGGCTCGTGCCCGTGGGAGACCATGGTGCGCTCCCCCTCGTAGGCCATCGACACGGTGACCGGCGAGTGCCAGCCGGGCACCGTGCGGGAGGGGCCGAGGTCGATGCCTTCGCCCCGTGCGAGGGCGTCCCAGCAGTACTCGCCGTAGTGGTCGTCGCCGAAGGCGGCGGCGAGGGAGGTCCGCAGGCCGAGGCGGGCCAGCGCGGTCGCCATGTTGGCGACGCCGCCGGGGCTGGAGCCCATGCCCCGCGCCCAGGACTCGGTGCCGCGCACGGGGGCGGAGTCGAGTCCGGTGAAGACGATGTCCAGGAAGACGGTGCCGGTCAGGTACACGTCCCAGGGCGGATCGCCCGGGGCGCGCAGGGCGGCCAGCGGGTCGACGTGTGCGGGGCTGTGCGGTCCCTCTCCGGTGGACGGGGTCACGGTGGGCTCCCTGAGGTGGTGCGGTTCCGGCCAGTGTGCACCACCGCGCCCGTCCGACGGGCGTTCGCGCCACCCGTGCGCCCCCGCCCGTACGCCCTGTCGGTCCCCGCAGGGTCACCAGCGGGGTACCGCCGGAGTGGCCCAGGAGGGGTCGGCGCGCCGCATGGCGGCCGCGTCGTCCCGGTCGCGCAGGGCGCCGTCGTCGTCCAGCCAGCGGCGGTGCAGGAACGCGAGCCGGTCACGGTCGAGTTCGACGCCGAGGCCGGGGGCGTCGGAGACCGCGACGCGGCCGCCCTCGAAGGTGAGCCGCTGGGTGAGGACGTCCTCGGACTGCCAGGGGTAGTGGGAGTCGCAGGCGTGGTGGAGGTTCGGCACGGTGGCAGCGACGTGGGTCATCGCGGCGAGGCTGATGCCGAGGTGGGTGTTGGAGTGCATGGACACGCCGACACCGAAGGTCCGGCAGAGCGCGGCGAGTTGCTGGGTGTTGCGCAGTCCGCCCCAGTAGTGGTGGTCGGAGAGGACGACCTGGACGGCGTCCCGGGTGAACGCCTCCTTGACCTCGGCGAACGTCGTGACGCACATGTTGGTCGCGAGCGGGACCCGGGTGCGGGCGGCGACCTCGGCCATGGCGGGTGTGCCGAGGGCGGGGTCCTCCAGGTATTCGAGGACGTCGCCGAGTTCGGCCGCCACCTTCAGCGAGGTCTCCACCGACCAGGCGCCGTTCGGGTCGAGGCGCAGGGGGTGGCCGGGGAAGGCCTCGGCGAGCGCGCGGATGGCGGCGCACTCCTCCTCGGGCGGGAGGACGCCGCCCTTGAGCTTGAAGGAGGTGAAGCCGTACCGCTCGGTGAACTTCCGTGCCTGGGCGACGATTCCGGCCGGGTCGAGGGCGGCCCCCCAGTCGTCCCGCTCGGCGGTGACGCCCTCGGGGTGGCCGGCCCACTTGTAGAAGAGGTAGGCGCTGTACTCGACGGCCTCGCGCACCTTGCCGCCGAGCAGGGCGTGCACGGGCAGGCCGAGGGATTTGCCGAGGGCGTCGAGGCAGGCCACCTCGAATCCGGAGACGACGGACAGCCGCAGCTTGTCGGCGGTCTGCACGCCGCGCAGTCCGCCGACGTCGACCTGTCCGGAGACGTGGGAGGAGTCGACGGCGACCTCGTCCACGAGTGTGAACAGTGCGTTGAGGTCGGTGATCCGGTGCCCGATCAGCTTCTCGGCGAAGGGGCGGGCGAGGTCGAGGTACTTGGTGTCGCCGTAGGTCTCGCCGACGCCGGTGACTCCCTCGGCGGTGGTGACCTCGATGATCAGCCGGGGGGTGTACGGCTGGTGGACGCCCTGGGTGTTGAGCAGCGGCGGGTCGGCGACCAGGATCGGCGTCAGCCGGACGTCCGTGAGGGTGAGGCCGGGTGTCACAGCGCGGCTCCTACGAGGTCGAGTCCGGTGGTCAGCAGGGTGGTGAGTTCGGCCAGGTCGGCGGCCGAGGGGTCGGTGAGCGGGGCGCGCACGGGTCCGACCGGGAGGCCGCGCAGCCGGGCCGCCGCCTTCACCAGGGACACGGCGTATCCGGGCACCCGGTCGCGGAGTTCGACGAGCGGCACGTAGAAGTCGCGCAGCAGCTTGTCCACGGTGGTGTCCTCGCCCTCGCGCAGGGCGGTGAAGAAGGCGCCCGCGATCTCGGGCGCGAAGGCGTGCACGGCGGAGGAGTAGGCGGGGACGCCGACGGTGGCGTAGGCGCGGGCCTGCATCTCGGCGGTGGAGGCGCCGTTGAAGAAGAGGAAGCCGTCGGGCGCGGTGAGGGTGAGGCGCTGGAGCCGGTCGAGGTCGCTGTGGCCGTCCTTGAGGCCGATGACGCCGGGGAGGGCGGCGATCCGGCGGAAGGCGTCGAGGCCGTAGGCGACCTGGCCGCGCTGGTAGGCGATCAGGGGCAGGCGGGTGCGGGCGGCGAGCTGTTCGAGCTGGGCGGCCAGGCCGTCCTGCGGGGCGGCGGTGAGGTAGTGCGGCAGGACGAGCAGCGCGTCGGCGCCGGCCTCCTCCGCGATCCGGGCGAACCGGGCTGCCTGCGCCCAGCCGTAGCCGGTGCCGGCGACGACGGGCACGCGGCCCGCCGCGGCCTCGACGGTCGCCGTGACGACCTGCCGGTACTCCTCCTCGTCGAGCGAGAAGAACTCGCCGGTCCCGCAGGCGGGGAAGACGGCGCCGGGCGCGGTGGCGAGCCGCCCGGCGACGTAGGCGCGGTACCCGTCCAGGTCGAGCGAGCCGTCCTCGTGGAAGGAGGTCAGCGGAAAGGACAGCACCCCCTTCCCCATCCCGTCCCGCAACCGCTGCGCCACCCCGGTGGTACCGGTGTCGAGGCTCACCCGCGTTCATCTCCCCACATGGACGTCATTCACGTATGCAGATGAAGGTTAGATACTCGAACCGTCTCCCGTCAATCGGGCCCGGTAGGCGGTGGCCAGCACGGAGACGGTGACCCGCCCGGGCAGCGGGCCGGCGGTCCCCTGCTCCCCTCGGTCGAGAGGGCGTGCGCCGGGGGTCATGAGCACCAGATCCCGCGCGGCCGCCCCGTCCAGGCTCGCGCGGTACTCCACCCGTTCGGTGCCGACGGCCTCGAAGAAGGGATCGAGCGCCCGGTGCAGCCGCCGCTCCTTGACCGGGTCGACGGCCACCATCGCGGGCACCCGGTCGCGCAGTTCGGCCAGGTGCCGCCCCGTGGGCCGGACCACCACGAGCCGTCCGGCCGGACGCAGGACCCGGTGGAACTCGGCCGGATTGCGCGGGGCGAACACGTCCAGGACGAGGTCCGCCACCCGGTCGGCCAGGGGGAGGGGACGGAAGACGTCCCAGGACACCGCGGCGGCCCGTACATGGGCCCGGGCCGCCGCGCGCAGCGCGCGCGTGGAGGTGTCCAGTCCGAGGCCGCGGGCGCCGGGCAGCCGGTCGAGCACCCCGGCCAGGTAGTGGCCCGTGCCGCACCCGGAGTCGACCACCGTGGCGGCCGCCTCCCCGGTCACGGACGCGACCGCGAGGCGTGCCACGGCCGAACGGACGGGCGCGTAGGCCCCGGTGGCGAGGAACCGCTCCCGGGCCCGGACCATGGCCGCGTCGTCACCGCTGGTGGCGCGGGCTCCGGTCAGCAGGCCCGCATAGCCGTGGCGGGCGACGTCGAAGGCGTGCCGCGCCGGGCAGCGCAGCGCGCCCCGGTCCCGGTCGGGGCGGAGCCCGGGCATACGGCACACCGGGCAGCGCAGCAGGTCGAGGGAGCGTACGAGGGCAGGGGGGAACGACACGGGCACGGGGCACTCCTGAGGGGCGGCAAGGGGGAAGGACCGTGCCGGCACGCGCGCGGGAGGCGCCGGCCCCGAAGGGACGGGGCGGCGGGCGCGCGGCGGGCACACCGAGGAGGGCGACGCCGTGGGGCGCCGCCCTCAGTGCCGTCCGGTCAGTGGAAGCAGCGGTGCGGAGTGCTCGTGAATGCCACGTCGGAAGTCTACGGCGGTGGCCGGGCCGCCCAGCGGCGCCCGCTCAGGGCCGCAGGACGATCTTGCCGTGGGTGTGGCGGCGTTCGAGTGCGCGGAAGGCTTCCTGGACCGCCTCCAGCGGGTGGGTGCGGGCGATCGGGACCTCCAGGCGGCCGCGGGCGGCGAGGCGGGCCAGTTCGCCGAGGACGACCGCGCTCGCCGCCGCGCCCTCGCCGTAGGTGTGCGCGCCGATCTCGGTCGCGGCCTTCCAGTCACGGATGGTGTTGATGCGTGCGGGCCGCACGCCCAGCTCGACCGCGAGCGCCACGTAGCCCTCGCCGATGGTGTCGATGAACGCGTCGACCCTGCCGCCCGAGGCCTCGCGGATGCGCTCGGCCGTACCGGGACCGTAGGTGACCGGGAGGACGCCGTGCTTCTCGAGCCACGCGTGGTGGGGTTCGCTCGCCAGCCCGATCACCGTGGCACCGCGCAGCCGGGCGAGCTGCACCGCGAGCGAGCCGACCCCGCCCGCCGCACCGGAGACGACGACCGTGTCCTCGGGGCCGGGATCCACCGCGAACACACCGGCGTAGGCGGTCGTGCCCGCCACGTACAGCGCCCCGGCGACCTCCCAGGGCAGCCCCGCCGGGCGGGAGACCAGGTGCACGTCGTCGACGAGGACGTACTGGGCGTGGCCGGCCCGCCGGTGCGTGAAGCCCAGCACCTCGTCGCCCACCCGGAAACCCCGCACGTGAGGGCCGCACTCCACGACGACACCGGCCAAACGCTGCCCTGCCCGGAGGGGAACGTGGCGGGCCGGCGTGCGTGCAGCGCGCCCTCGCGGATGTGCGCCTCGCCGGGCTGGATGCCCCCGCGCGGACCTCGACGAGCACCTGCGCCGGCCCTGGCACGGGCCGCGGCACCTCCTCGACCCGCAGCACCTCGATCCCGCCGTACTCGTGGAACCGCATCGCTCGCGCCGCGTGATCCCGCATTCTCTCGTCGGGGAAGGAAGGGAACGAGAGGGGTCCTACCGCCGCTTCGGCACGGGTACGCGCTGCAGGTCGTGGGCGACGGTGAGTTCGCCCTCGAAGCCGGCGGCGCGGGCCCGGCGCCCGAACTCCTCGGGGTCGGAGTAGCGCTGGCTGAAGTGGGTGAGGACGAGGTGCCGCACCCCCGCGTCCCGGGCGACGCGGGCGGCCTGCCCGGCCGTCAGATGGCCGTGCTCGGTGGCCAGGTGCTCGTCCTCGTCGAGGAAGGTGGACTCGATGACGAGCAGGTCGCAGCCCTCGGCGAGGACGTGCACGCCCTCGCACAGCCGGGTGTCCATGACGAACGCGAACCGCTGCCCGCGCCGCTCCTCGCTCACCGCCTCCAGCGGGACGCCGCCGAGGGAGCCCTCGCGCTGGATCCGGCCGATGTCGGGCCCGGCGATGCCGTGCGAGGCGAGCCGCTCGGGCAGCATGCGGCGCCCGTCGGGCTCGACGAGGCGGTAGCCGTAGGACTCGACGGGGTGGTCGAGCCGGTGGGCCTCCAGGGTGTACGCGGGGGTCCGCGCGAGGACGCCGTCGGTGCCGACCGGGGCCTCGGTGAGCGCGACCGTCTCGCGGTACGCCGTGGCATACCGCAGCCGGTCGAAGAAGTGCTGCCCCGAGGCCGGGTAGTGGGCGGTGATCTCGTGCGGGACGCGGTCGAGGTTGACGCGCTGGACGACACCGGCGAGGCCGAGGCTGTGGTCGCCGTGGAAGTGGGTGACGCAGATCCGGTTCAGGTCGTGCGCGGCGACACCGGCCCGCAGCATCTGCCGCTGGGTGCCCTCCCCGGGGTCGAACAGGATGCCCTCGGCGTCCCAGCGGAGCAGATAGCCGTTGTGGTTGCGGTGCCGGGTCGGGACCTGGCTCGCGGTGCCGAGGACGACCAGTTCGCGGACGGACATGGGACGGTCCCCGTTCTAGCCGGGGGGCCACTGGAGGCCGCGGCCGCCCAGGACGTGGGCGTGGACGTGGAAGACGGTCTGTCCGGCGCCGCTGCCGGTGTTGAAGACGGTGCGGTAGCTGTCGAGGTTCTCCTCGGCGGCGACGGCCTCGGTCTCGCGCAGGACGTCCGCGGTGAGCGCGGGGTCGGCGGCGGCGAGGGCGGCCGCGTCGCGGTGGTGCGCCTTGGGGATGACGAGGACGTGAGTGGGGGCCTGGGGGTTTATGTCGCGGAACGCGAGGGTGGTGTCGGTCTCGCGGACGACGGTGGCGGGAATCCGACCCGCGACGATCTTGCAGAACAGGCAGTCGTCCTGCGGCTCTCCGGCCATGGGGTTCCTCCCGACACAGTGGATCACTTCCGGGGCATGCTATCGGCCGGGGCGGCGGCGGGAGCCTTCCCGCCCCCGCCGCCCGCCTCGTCCTACGGGAGCGCCGGGGGCTGCTTGGCCGGGGTCTCCTCCAGGGCCGCGAGGGCCAGCCGGATCGCCTCGTCCAGCTGGGGGTCGCGGCCGGCCGCGTGGTCCTGGGGGGCCATCACGACCTCGACGTCCGGGTCGACGCCGTGGTTCTCCACGCCCCACTCGTAACCCTCCAGCCAGAAGGCGTACTTCGGCTGGGTCACCGCCGTGCCGTCGACGAGCTGGTACCTGTTGTCGATGCCGACGACGCCGCCCCAGGTCCGGGTGCCCACCACCGGGCCGATCCCCAGCGCCTTGATGGCCGCGTTGACGATGTCCCCGTCGGAGCCGGAGAACTCGTTGGCGACGGCGACCACCGGGCCCCGGGGCGCGTCCTCGGGGTAGCTGGAGGGCCGCATCCCGCGCGGCAGGTCCCAGCCGACGATCCGCCGCGCCAGCTTCTCCACCACGAGCTGGGAGGTGTGCCCGCCGCGGTTCTCCCGCACGTCGACGACCAGGCCCTCGCGGGCGACCTCCACCCGCAGGTCGCGGTGGAGCTGCGCCCAGCCGGAGCCGACCATGTCGGGCACGTGCAGATAGCCGAGCCGGCCGCCGGACTTCTCGTGGACGTAGGCCCGCCGGTCGGCGACCCAGGCGTGGTAGCGCAGCGGCTCCTCGTTCTCCAGCGGGAGGACGACCGCGTGCCGCAGGTCGCCGCCGCCCGCCGGGGACACCGTCAGCTCGACGGGCTTGCCCGCCGTGCCGACAAGGAGCGGCCCGGGTCCGGTGACCGGGTCGACGGGCCGGCCGCCGACGGCGACGATCGCGTCCCCCACGCGCACGGCCACGCCGGGCGCGGCCAGCGGGGCCTGCGCCTCGGGGTCGGAGGTCTCCGAGGGCAGCACCCGGTCGATGCGCCAACTGCCGTCCTCGTGACGGGAGATGTCCGCGCCGAGCAGCCCCTGCCGCCGCTCGGACCAGCCGCCCCCGCCGCCGGGGGTGACATAGGCGTGCGAGGTGCCCAGTTCGCCCTGGACCTCCCAGAGCAGGTCGACGAGGTCGTCGTGGGTGGCGACGCGCTCCAGGACCGGCCGGTAGCGGTCGAGGACGGCATCCCAGTCGACGCCGCCGAGGTCGGGCCGCCAGAAGTTGTCCCGCATGAGGCGGCCGACCTCGTCGTACATCTGCCGCCACTCGGCGGCCGGGTCGACGGTCTGCCGGATCCGGGTGAGGTCGACGGGGATGTTGCTGTCGCTGTCCTCGTCGGAGGAGGCACGGCGGTCGCTGGGCACCACCTTGAGCCGGCTGTCGGTCCACAGCAGGACCCGCTTGCCGTCACCGGTGACGGCGTAGTGGTCGGCGTCGCCCGCGAGGTGCTCGACGCGCTGCTGGACCAGGTCGTAGCGCTCCAGGTCGGTCTTGGGACCGGGGTCCTCGGAGGTGGCGCGCGAGGCGCCGAGGACACCCTGGAGGGGGTGGCGCAGCCACAGGACGCCGTCCTTCGCGGCCCGCAGGGTGGAGTAGCGGGCCGCCTCGACGGGGAAGGGCACGATCCGGTCGGCGAGTCCGTCGAGGTCGATCCGGGTGGTGGGGGTGCCCTCGCTGTCGGGGGTCTCGTCCTTGTCGGGCGCGTCGAAGGGGCGGCCGTGCCGCTGCGGTCCGAAGGGGGACGGGGTGGTCGCCGCGAGCGTGATGAGGTGCGGGCGCACCCCGCCGACGAAGGCCAGGTCGAAGACGTGCTCGTCGTAGACCGGGTCGAAGGAGCGGGCGGAGAGGAACGCGAGGTGCTTGCCGTCGAGGGTGAAGGCGGGCGAGAAGTCGCGGAAGCGCAGCGGGGTCGCCTCGGTCACCGACAGGTCGGCGGTGTTGGCGAGCTTGAGCTGGCGCAGCGGGCCGGGTCCGGGGTGGGACCAGGCGAGCCAGGTGGAGTCGGGGGAGAAGACGAGCCCGCTCGCCTCGCCGTTCTCGCTGCGGTCGACCTCGCGGACCTCGCCGCTCTCCCGTTCGACGAGGAGGACCCGCCCGTCGTGGGAGGCGACCGCGGCCCTGCTGCCGTCGGGCGCCATGGCGAGCCCGAGGACCCGGCCGAGCCGGCCAGCGGCGAGCCGGCGCGGGCCGGTTCCGGGGGTGCCGCCGGTGGCGGGCGCGAACTCCAGCGCGTCCTCGCCCTCGGCGTCGGTCACCCACACCACCCATTCCTCGCCCTCGGAGCGGAAGGTGCGGGGCAGCCGGGTGCGTACGCCGTGCTCGTCGGCGAGCGCCCTGGCGGGACCCGAGCGGTGGGTGACCCAGTGCACGGATCCGCGCACGGCGACCGCGCTGCCGCGGCCGGTGTGGTCGGGGGCGGCGGCGCCGAACCAGCGGGCCGCGTTGACGGGCTGGGGCTGGAGGTCGACGCGCTGCCCGCCGAGCCGGATGTCCGGGCGGCGCGGCTCGGCCCCGTCGAGGTCGTCGAGGATCCACAGCTCACCGGCGCAGGAGTAGACGACACGGGTGCCGTCGGTGGCCGCGTGGCGGGCGTAGAAGCCCCCTAGGGCGGTGTGCCGGCGCAGGTCGGAGCCGTCGGCGAGGGAGGAGTAGAGGGCGCCGGTGCCCTCGTGGTCGGAGAGGAACGCAACGCGGTCGCCGACCCACAGCGGGTACTCCAGGTTCCCGTCGAGGTCCTCGTGCAGGCGGACGAACTCGCCCTCGCCCTCGCGGTCGATCCACAACTTGCCTGCGGTGCCGCCGCGGTACCGCTTCCACCAGGCGGCCTCCCGGCCCATGGTCGCGGAGAGCAGCACCGTGTGCGGTCCGTGGGCGACGTGGCCGACGGGGCCGTAGGGCAGGGTGGTGGCGGGACCGCCGTCGAGCGGGACCGCGCGAGCCCAGGTGCGCCGCAGCGAGGTCTGGCCGTGGGTGCTGAGCGCGAGCACCTCGCCCTCGGCGGTCCAGCCGCGGACCTGGGTCCTGGTCCCCCAGTGGGTGAGACGGGTCGCGGGCCCGCCGTCCAGGGGCGCGACATGCACCTCGGGGGCGCCGTCACGGGTGGAGGTCCAGGCGAGCCGGGTGCCGTCCGGGGAGATGCGGGGATGGTTCACCGGGACGTTGTCGGCGCTCACGCGCCAGGCGCGGCCGCCGTCCAGCGGCGCGACCCAGACGTCGTCCTCGGCGGTGAAGGCGACCGTGTCGCCGTGCAGATGCGGGAACCGGAGATACGCGGGCGATGCGGGCTGTGTCACCGGCTCACCCTACGCACCGACCGGGCCGCGAGGACAGGGTTCCGGATCACTTGCCCTCCACGGGCCAGCAGGTGGGATCGCCGTGGCACCAGATGGTGCGGGTGGCGGTGACCGTGACGGTGGCGTCGGGGCGGCCGGGGGCGGAGGGCCGGTGGACGGCCGGCGGGACGGGGGTGGCGCGTGTCCCGCAGTCGCCGAGGCCCTTGACGCGGAAGACCTGTCTGCCGCCGACGGTGGCCCGCAGGGAGCCCCGTACGCACGCGCCGTTCACGGCACGGGTGACGCGGCCCTTGACGGTGATGTCCTCGCCCTTGTCGGTCTTGCCCCGGCAGTCGACGGAGGCGACGGTTTCGCGGCTCGGCGTGGGGGACCTGCCGGACGTCCTCGTCCCGTCGCCGTTGACGTCGGCGGTGCAGCTCAGCCAGCTGACGTCCACGTGCCGCCGTTCCAGCTCGTGGGTGGCCGTCAGGTCGGTGGTGTATCCGACGGACACCCCGCTCAGGGCGCCGGCTTCGCAGGCCGCGGCGGCACCGACCGCGAGCACGACGAGACCGGCTGCGGCCGTCACCCGCCCGGCCCTCGTGCGCCTCAATGCCCTCATGCGCGGCAGCCTGCCACCGTCCCCGACGCGGGGGTAGGGCGCATACGGCCACCCCGTGGCGGGCCGCACGCCCCGTGCGCCCCCGGGCGCACCAGGGTGCCCCGGGGCTACGACCAGCGGCCGGTGCGGCCGAGGAGCAGGGCGGCGGCCGCCGTACCCGCGGTCGAGGTGCGCAGCACGCTGCGGCCCAGGACGTACGCCTTCGCGCCCGCCTCCCGGAACAGCGCCAGTTCGTCGGCGGCGACGCCGCCCTCGGGGCCGACGACCAGCACGATCTCGCCCTCGGCGGGGAGTTCGGCGGTGGCCAGCGGGGTGCTGCCGTACTCGAAGTCGGAGTGCAGCACGGCCGCGAGGTCGGCTTTGGCCAGAAGTGCGGCAACCTGTTTGCTCGTCGCCGCGTCCGCGACCTCCGGGAAGCGCACCCGGCGGGACTGCTTGCCGGCCTCGCGCGCGGTGGAGCGCCACTTGGCGAGCGCCTTCTGCCCCCGCTCGCCCTTCCACTGGGTGATGCAGCGGGCCGCCTGCCAGGGCACGATCGTGTCGACGCCGACCTCGGTCATGGTCTCCACGGCGAGTTCGCCCCGGTCGCCCTTGGGCAGCGCCTGCACCACGGTGATCCGGGGCTGCTCCGGCGGCTCCTCCCGCACCCGCGCGAGGCCGCCGACGAGGAGGCGGTCCTTGCCCTCGGCCGCCGTGACGACGCCCTCGGCCCAGCGTCCCCGTCCGTCGGTCAGGACGACGTCCTCGCCGGGCCGCAGCCGCTTCACCGAGACGGCGTGCCGCCCCTCGGGGCCGTCCAGCACGAAGTCGGGGCCCGCCCCGCGCAGTTCCTCCACGAGGAACACCGGTGCCGTCATCGGTTCGTGCCTCCCGTGCGGCGGGCGGGCACGCCGGCCGCCGCCTCGTCGAGTTCCTCCGCCAGCAGTTCCACGAGGTCCGCGGCGGGCAGCGCGCGGGCCAGCCGGTGGCCCTGGCCCGCCCACAGCGCCATGCCCTGCGCGTCCTGGGCCGCCGCGGCGGCCCGGCGCAGCGGCGCGGTGAGGTGGTGGACCTCCGGGTAGGCGGCGGGCGCGTAGCGGCCGTGCTCCCGCAGGAACCGGTTGGCCAGGGCCCGCGCGGGTCGCCCGGAGAAGGCGCGGGTCAACTCGGTGCGGACGAAGAGGGGGCTGGTCAGCGCCTGCTTGTGCAGGGGGTGGGCGCCGGACTCGTCGGTGGCGAGGAAGGCGGTGCCGAGCTGGGCGGCGCTGGCGCCGGCGGCGAGCACGGCGGCGATCTGGCTGCCGCGCATCAGCCCTCCGGCGGCGAGGACGGGCAGCGGGACGGTCTCGCGGATCCGGGCGAGCAGGGCGAGCAGTCCGATGCCGGTGCCGTCGTTCTCCGGGGAGTCGCGGTGGGTGCCCTGGTGGCCGCCTGCCTCGACGCCCTGCACGATGACCGCGTCCGCGCCGCACTCCCGCACCGCGAGGGCCTCCTCGGCGGTGGTGGCGGTGGCGAGGACGAAGCTGCCGACGCCGTGCAGGGCGTCGACGGTGTCCCGGCCGGGGGCGCCGAAGTGGAAGGAGACGACGGGGACGGGGTTGTCGAGGAGGACGGCGAGCTTGGCCTCGTAGCCGTCGTCGCGCCCGCTGTCCCTGTCGCCCAACTCGGTCTCGTACCAGGCGCCCTCGCCGGCGAGCTGGTGGGCGTAGACCTCGACGGCGGCGGGGTCGCCGTACTCGGGCTGCGGGAGGAACAGGTTGACCCCGAACGGGCGGGCCGTGAGGCCGCGGATCTGCTTGATCTCCTGGTACAGGCCGTCGGCGGTCTTGTATCCGGCGGCGAGGAAACCCAGGCCGCCGGCATCGCTGACGGCGGCGGCCAGCCGCGGCACCGACACGCCCCCGGCCATGGGGGCCTGCACGATCGGGTGCGGGAACAGATCGGTCAGCGAGGACATGCCCGCATGGTGCCACGTCCCCCCGAAGAGTCCGAATCGACGGTTCCGCTGGGTTTTCCCCGCCCCCGGGCGCACCCGGGGGCGAGAGGGGAACCGGCCGGCTCAGCGGCCGTTGAACGCGTCCTTGAGCCGGGAGAACAGGCCCTGCTGGCCCGGCTGGAACTGCCCCGTGGGCCGCTCCTCGCCGCGCAGCTTCGCCAGCTCCCGCACCAGCCGCTCCTGCTCGGGGTCGAGCTTGACGGGGGTCTGCACCTCGACGTGCACCACGAGGTCGCCGCGGCCGCCGCCCCGCAGGTGCGTGACACCGCGCCCGTGCAGCGGGATCGACTGCCCGGACTGGGTGCCGGGCCGGATGTCGACCTCCTCCAGGCCGTCCAGCGTCTCCAGTGGCACCTTGGTGCCCAGCGTCGCCGCCGTCATCGGGATGGTGACCGTGCAGTGCAGGTCGTCGCCGCGCCGCTGGAACATCGAGTGCGCGGTCTCGTGGATCTCCACGTAGAGGTCGCCTGCGGGGCCGCCGCCGGGGCCGACCTCGCCCTCCCCGGCGAGCTGGATGCGCGTGCCGTTGTCGACACCGGCGGGGATCTTCACCGTCAGCGTCCGGCGGGAGCGGATCCGGCCGTCGCCCGCGCACTCGGGGCACGGGGTGGGCACGACCGTGCCGAAGCCCTGGCACTGGGGGCAGGGCCGGGAGGTCATGACCTGGCCCAGGAAGGACCGGGTGACCTGCGAGACCTCGCCGCGGCCGCGGCACATGTCGCAGGTCTGCGCGGTGGTGCCGGGCGCGGCGCCCTCGCCGCTGCAGGTCGTGCAGACGATCGCCGTGTCGACCTGGATGTCCTTCGTGGTGCCGAAGGCCGCCTCGTCGAGCTCGACGTCGATCCGGATCATGGCGTCCTGGCCGCGGCGGGTCCGCGAGCGCGGTCCGCGCTGCGAGGCCGTGCCGAAGAACGCGTCCATGATGTCGGAGAAGTTGCCGAAGCCACCGGCTCCGAAGCCGCCCGCACCGCCTCCGCCGCTCTGCGACAGGGGGTCGCCGCCGAGGTCGTAGACCTGCTTCTTCTGCGGGTCCGACAACACCTCGTAGGCGGCGTTGATCTCCTTGAAGCGCTCCTGCGTCTTCGGATCGGGGTTGACGTCCGGATGCAGCTCGCGGGCGAGCCGCCGGAAGGCCTTCTTGATCTCATCCTGCGACGCGTCGCGGCGCACGCCGAGCACGGCGTAGTAGTCCGTGGCCACCTCAGGACTCCGCCAGGATCTGTCCGACGTACCGTGCCACCGCTCGTACCGCTCCCATCGTTCCCGGGTAATCCATGCGGGTCGGTCCGACCACGCCGAGTTTGGCTACTGCCTCGCCGCCCGAACCGTAGCCGACGGAGACGACGGACGTGGAGTTGAGTCCCTCGTGGGCGATCTCGTGACCGATACGCACGGTCATGGCCGAATCCTTCGCCTCGCCCAGCAACTTGAGGAGCACGACCTGCTCCTCCAGCGCCTCCAGGACGGGCCGGATGGTGAGAGGGAAGTCATGTCCGAAGCGGGTCAGATTGGCGGTGCCGCCGATCATCAGCCGCTCCTCGGTCTCCTCGACCAGGGTCTCCAGCAGCGTCGAGAGCACCGTGGCGACCGTCGCGCGGTCCTCCGGTTCCTCGAACGCCTCCGGAAGGTCCTGCACGAGCTGGGGCACGTCCGCGAAGCGGCGTCCCGCGACCCGGCTGTTCAGCCGCGCCCGCAGGTCCGCGAGGGACGCCTCGCCGAACGGCACCGGGCAGTCGATCACCCGCTGCTCCACCCGTCCGGTGTCCGTGATCAGCACCAGCATCACCCGCGCGGGGGCGAGCGCGAGCAGTTCCACGTGCCGCACGGTCGAACGGGTCAGCGAGGGGTACTGCACGACCGCGACCTGCCGGGTGAGCTGCGCGAGCAGCCGCACCGTGCGGGCGACGACGTCGTCGAGGTCGACGGCGCCGTCGAGGAAGTTCTGGATCGCCCGCCGCTCGGGGGCCGTCATCGGCTTGACGCCGGCCAGCTTGTCGACGAAGAGGCGGTAGCCCTTGTCCGTGGGGATGCGCCCGGCGCTGGTGTGCGGCTGCGCGATGAAGCCCTCGTCCTCGAGGGCCGCCATGTCGTTGCGCACGGTGGCCGGGGAGACGCCGAGGTTGTGCCGCTCGGTGAGCGCCTTGGAACCCACCGGCTCCTCGGTGCCCACGTAGTCCTGGACGATGGCGCGCAGCACCTCGAGCCTGCGTTCACTGAGCACCGCGCACCTCCAGAAGGCCGTCCCCTTGGCGACTTCGTCTGGCACTCCAGGTGTGCGAGTGCCAGCATCCCCGGTCCAGTGTACGGCCGGGGGGTACGGCGCGGGCAAGGGCGGGGCCTGCGAGGCCGTGCCCGGGGACCGTCCTGAGGACTAGCGTCCCGGTATGAGCGTGCGGTGGCGGGACGGTGACGGGGGCGACGGGGGCGGAGTGGCCTGGGAGGGGGTGACGGCCCGGGTCGGGCGGTGCCGGCTGCCCCGCTGGGACTGCACGGCCGGGCTCGTCGTGGGCGGGGAGGCGGCACTGCTGGTGGATGCCGGGGCGAGCCTCGCCGAGGGCGCCCGGCTGCGCGCGGACGTGGCACGGCTGCTGGGCGGGCACGCCGGCCCCGCCGGCGAGGCCGCGCACGCCGGAGCAGGTACCGGTGCCGGCGCCTCGGGGCCGGGGGGTGTGACACATCTCGCGCTGACCCACCCCCACTTCGACCACGTCTTCGGTGCCCCGGCGTTCCCGGAGGCGGAGGTGTTCGGCGCGGTCGGCGTCGACGCGGCGTACACGCCGCGCGGACGCGGGGAACTGCGCGCGGACGCCGTGCGCAACGGCCTCGCCCCCCAGGCGGCGGCCGGGGCGGCGGGCTGCCTGGTCCCGCCCCGGCACCACGTCACCGGCGAGTGGACCCTCGACCTGGGCGGGGGGACGACGGTGCTGCTGGCCGACGTGGGCCCCGGCCACACCGCGCACGACCTCGCGGTGCTCGTCCCCGCCACGCCCTCCTCCCCCGGGGTCGTCTTCTGCGGCGACCTCGTCGAGGAGTCCGGCGAGCCCCAGGCGGGACCCGACGCGGTGCCCGCACGCTGGCCGGCCGCGCTGGACCGGCTGCTCGGCCTCGGCGGGGAGGACGCGGTGTACGTGCCCGGCCACGGAGCGCTCGTCGACGCGCGGTTCGTCCGTGCCCAACGGGACGCGCTGGCACGCCGCTTCGGCGTGTCGCCGTGACGGGCGGGGAGCTTTCCCTATCGTCGGTCGAATGCGCCAGTACTCTCCGGACCTCACCCCGCCGTGGAAGAAGCCCGCGCCCGTGCCGGAGGTTCCGGCGGACCCGGGACTGGTGGTGGAGGAGCCGGCCACCGGCTTCTGCGGGGCGGTGATCCGCTGCGAGGCCGGCACGGTGACCCTGGAGGACCGCTTCGGCAAGCACCGCGTGTTCCCGCTGGAGCCGCGCGGGTTCCTGCTGGAGGGGCGCCCGGTGACGCTGGTGCGGCCGGCCGCCGGACGGGCGCCGGCCCGCCCCGCGCGGACGGCCTCGGGTTCCCTCGCGGTGCCGGAGGCGCGGGCGCGGGTGGCCCGGGCGGGCCGGATCTACGTCGAGGGACGGCACGACGCGGAACTCGTCGAGAAGGTGTGGGGCGACGACCTCCGGGTGGAGGGCGTCGTCGTCGAGTACCTCTCGGGGATCGACGATCTGCCCGCCGTGGTCGAGGAGTTCGCGCCGGGCCCGGACGCCCGGCTCGGCGTCCTGGTCGACCACCTGGTCCCCGGCTCCAAGGAGTCCCGGATCGCGGAGTCCGTCACCAGCGCGCACGCGCTCGTGGTCGGGCACCCGTTCATCGACGTGTGGGAGGCCGTGAAGCCGGCCGCGCTGGGGATCGGCGGGTGGCCGCGGGTCCCGCGGGGCGAGGACTGGAAGACCGGGGTGTGCCGGCGGCTCGGCTGGGAGGAGAACACCGGCGCGGCCTGGCAGCGGATCCTGTCCGCGGTCCACTCGTACAAGGACCTGGAACCGGCGCTGCTGGGGTGCGTCGAACGCCTCATCGACCACGTGACCGTGCCCTGACTCCCGTCGAGTCGTTGACACACCGGGCCTGGCGGGCTGCTCTCCGCCGATGCGGAGGTGGTCCGTCGATCAGCTCGTCCACACGGCCGAGCAGCACCTGCTCCCCGCCGCTGCGGGGGTCCTGTCAGTCCACCAGGTCCCGCACCACCGCGTCCGCCAGCAGCCGCCCCCGCAGGGTCAGCGCCGCCCGCCCCGCCTCGTACGGCCCGGGGTCGAGCAGACCGTCCGCCAGCGCGCGCCGGGACGCCGCGAGCCCCTCCGTCCGCAGCAGGTCCAGGGGCACGCCCTCCCGCAGCCGCAGCTCCAGCAGGATCCGCTCGACCCGCCGGTCCTCCTCCGTCAGGATCTCCCGTCCCGCCCCCGGCGAGCGCCCCTCCGCCAGTGCTCCCGCGTACGCGCCCGGGTGCTTGACGTTCCACCACCGCACGCCCCCCACGTGGGAGTGCGCCCCCGGGCCCGCTCCCCACCAGTCGGCGCCCCGCCAGTACAGCTCGTTGTGCAGGCACCGCGCCTTGTCCGAGGTCGCCCAGTTGGAGACCTCGTACCAGTCGTAGCCGGCCGAGGAGAGCACCTCCTCCGCGATCAGGTACCGGTCCGCGTGCACGTCGTCATCCGTCATCGGCACCTCGCCCCGCCGGATCCGCGCCGCGAGCCGCGTGCCCTCCTCGACGATGAGCGCGTACGCCGAGACGTGGTCGGGGCCGGCGCCCAGCGCCGCGTCCAGCGAGGCCCGCCAGTCCTCGTCGGACTCCCCCGGTGTGCCGTAGATCAGGTCGAGGTTGACATGCTCGAAGTCGGCCGCGCGGGCCTCGGCGACGCAACGTTCGGGCCGCCCGGGGGTGTGGGTGCGGTCGAGGACCTTGAGCACGTGCTGCCGGGCGCTCTGCATGCCGAAGGAGATGCGGTTGAAGCCGCCCTCGCGCAGCGCGGCCAGATACGCCGGGTCGACGGACTCGGGGTTCGCCTCCGTGGTGATCTCCGCGTCGGCCGCGAGACCGAACTCCTCGCGCACCGCGCCCAGCATCCGTACGAGGTCGGCGGCGTCCAGCAGCGTCGGCGTGCCGCCGCCCACGAAGACGGTGCGGACCTCGCGGGGATCGTCGCCGAGGACCTTGCGGGCGAGGCGGACCTCGTCGATCAGCGTGTCGGCGTAGTTGTCGCGGGAGGCCAGCACACCGCCGGTGCCGCGCAGCTCGGTGGCGGTGTAGGTGTTGAAGTCGCAGTAGCCGCAGCGGGTCGCGCAGTAGGGAACGTGCAGGTAGAACCCGAGGGGGCGGGCGGCGGCGCCGGCCAGGGCGGAGGCGGGCAGGGCACCGTCGTGGGGCACGGGCTCGCCGTCGGGGAGAGCGGAAGGCATGCGTTCCATTGTCCCGCACGCCGGAGGGGACCGGTTCCGGCCGCCTTCAGCCCGGCTTCCGGCCGTCTTCCGTCCGGCTTCCGCCCGGCTTCCGCCCGGCTTCCGGACACCGTCCGGCCGTCTTCCGGCGGATGTCCGAAGGGCGTCCGCCCGTCGGCCCGGCCGCCGTCACGACCTGTTCGGCGGCCGGTTCGGTGGCCGAGGGGCGACCGGGCCGGCCGGGGGGCGGACCGTCACTCCGCCTGGAGGACCAGGAGGGCCAGGTCGTCCTCCGGCGGTCCGTCGCCGAAGTCGTGCACGAGCCGGCGGATCCGGTCCGCGACGAGTTCCGCGGTCAGGCCGGTGCAGCCGGCCAGCGCCTCGGCCAGCCCGTCGCCGTCGTCGAACTGGTGCGATCCGTGCCGTCGCTCGGTCACCCCGTCGGTGACGCACAGCAGCGTGTCGCCGGAGCGGAGTTCGAACGTTTCACAGTCGTACGTCGCGTCCTCCACCACCCCGAGCAGGGTCTGCGGCTGGGCCGCCGTCCGTACGCTCCCGTCGGGCCCCAGGACCAGCGGCAGCGGGTGCCCGGCGGAGGCGAGCGTGCAGCGCACCCCGCCCTCGACGGGCGCCAGCTCGCCGTAGAGCAGGGACAGGAACCGGTTCTGCGGGCCGTCGTCGGCGCCCAGGTCGGGGACGCCGGCGGCGACCAGGGCCCGCGCGGCGGCGTCCGAGGCCTCGGTCGCGTCGTCGAGGAGGAGCTGGTTGAGGCGGTCGAGGACCTCCGGGACGGCGTACCCCTCGCGGGCCAGCAGCCGCAGCCACGGCCGGGCGAGACCGATGACCACGGCGGCCTCGGGCCCCTTGCCCTGGACGTCGCCGATCGCGAAGGACCAGCGGCCGTGACCGGCCGGGAACAGGTCGTAGAAGTCGCCGCTCGGACCGCCCTTGTCGCGCGGTTCGTAGACGAGGGCGCTGCGCATGCCCGGTATCTCGGCGACCGCGCCGGGCAGCAGTCCACGCTGGAGGACACGGCTGATGGTGGCCTGGCGGGTGTACTGGCGGGCCGCGCCGACGGCCTGGGCGACCCGGCGGCACAGGTCCTCGACCAGCCCGGTCGCCCCGTCGGGGAAGCGCGGCACGCCGGACCGGCCGATGACGACGGTGCCGAGGGGGCGGCCCCCGGCGATCAGACGGTAGGCGAGCGCGGCACCGGAGGGGACGGCCTCGCCGGGGCCGCCCTCCTCTCCCGCCTCCCCCTCCGCTCCCGGGTCAAGTCCCGGGTCCGCTCCCGGGTCCGTCCCGGTGATGTCCCCCGGCGAGGGGCCCAGGGCCTCGGCGGGCCAGGGGATCGGCACGGGACGGGTGCGGGCGGCCTCGGGGAGGCGGGGCGGGTCCTTCTCCAGGACGCGGCGCAGTTCCTCCAACCGGTCCTCGTCGCTGTGCCAGACGCGGGCGAGCCGGGAGCCGTGCGCGGCCCCGGTCCCGGTGGCGCGCGGATCGGTGCTCTCGTCGTCCAGCCAGACGGCGCACCACTCGGCGAGCCGGGGCACGAGAAGCTGACCGGCGAGGGCGGCGACCAGGTCCTCGTCGAGCTGCCCGGCCAGCAGGTCGGAGGCCTCGGCGAGGAAGGAGAGGGCGCCCCGGTCGAGCCAGTCCTGCTCCGGCCCCTCGGCCGGCTCCGGCCTGGTGGACGGAACGGGCGGACGGGACGGGGCGGTTGCGTCGGACGTGCGGGGCGGGCCGGGTGTGCCGGACGCGTCCGAGGAGTCGGGCGGGCCGGAGGGGTCGGACGTGCCGGACGTGCCCGGGGAGTCGGACGTGCCCGAGGGGTCGGACGTGCTCCGGGAGTCGGACGGGCTCCGGGAGTCGGACGGGCCCGAGGGGCAGGACGGGCCCGAGGGGCAGGACGGGCCCGAGGGGCAGGACGGGCCCGAGGGGCAGGACGGGCCCGAGGGGCAGGACGGGCCCGGTGCGCCGGATGTGTCCGACGAGCCCGGTGTGTCCGACGAGCCGGGTGTGCCGGGCGAGCCGGGCGGGCCGCCCACGACCGGCGGTTCGTCCGGCCGGGAGGCCGGTGGGGGGCCGTCCGCGGAGGGCGGTTCCGCCGGTCCGGGACGGGCGCCGGCCGTGGCCGCCGGGGCCGGCTCCGCGGCGGCAGGCGCACCGGGCACGGCCTCCGTGTCCGCCGTGTCCGCCATGTCCGCCTTGCTTGCCTGGCCCGCCCCGCTCGCCCGGCCCGCCGTTCCTGCCTGTTCTGCCGTGTCTGCTGTGACGGCCCCCGCCGTGCCTGCCGTCCCTGGCGCGTCTGCCGCGCCCGGCGCGCCTGCCGCCACCGTGGAGGCCGAGGTGCCCGCCGTCACCGCGGCGGGCGGCGTGACCGCTCCCGCGACGGGGGCCGGGGCCTCCGCCATGCGCCCGCCCGCCGCGTCCCGCGTCCCGGGCGGCCCCTCACCGGCGATCCCGAGGCCCCCGGGCAGCCTGGCCCATACGCACTTGCTGCCCCGACGGTAGGTGATGCCCCATTCCTGGGTCAGCGCGGCGACGAGCCGGAGCCCCCGGCCGTACTCCGGAGTGCCGTGGGTCCGGGAGCCCTCGTCCCGTACGGACCGGGAGGGGTGGCGGTCCGAGACCTCCACGACGAGCGCCGCGTACCCGGTCGCCCCGCAGCCACCGGTGGCCGTCTCCGCGTCCGCCCCGTCGCCGTACGGCCCGCGCGTTCCGGCCTCCGGCCGGTCACCCACGCCCTCGGCGTTCCCGGGATCGCCGGGGTCCGGAGGCACCCCCGCCCGGAGGGACCCGGCCTCCGACAGCGGACCGGTGTCCCGCGGCGGACCGCCGTCCGCGAGCGGATCCAGGCACTCGATCACCTCGAGCGGCCCGACCGCCTCCACCGTGCCCCCGGCACGCTCCCCGGCCCCGGTCCCGGCCGAGGTCCCGAAGTCCCCGGCGTCCCCGTGGTTCCCCGGCATCCCGAGGTTCTCCGACTTCCCGAGATTCCCGAACGTCCCGAACTCCTCGGCGCCGGCGCACTCGGCGTACTCGAGGCGGCACTCCACGCCCACGTCCGTGCCCGCGTGCACCACGGCGTTGGTGACCAGTTCGCTCACCACCACCTCGGCGTCGTCGCACAGCCGGTCCGTCAGCGACCCGGCGCCGGGCAGCGCGCGGGCCGTCCACGCGGCGAGGGTCTCGCGGACGAAGCGGCGCGCGGCGCCCGGCGCGAGCGCCCCGCCGGGCAGCGAGGTGCGCGCCACCGTGCGCCACCCGGCGCTCCCGTACGCGCCCACGACGGACACACCGTCATCCGTGGGGAAGGTTCCCTCGGATGCGGCCGACGCGGCGGACGGACGGGCCCAGGTGTCCCGTTGTGTGGGAATGGCCCCCATGGACAGCTCCCGGAGCAGTCGGTCGAATTCGCCTGTACCGATGCGGACAGAGTGACAGACTGGCCCCGGCCATAAGCGCCGAGTTACCGAAGTGGGCCGCCATGAGTGAGAACAGTGCTACGGATGCGCTCCAAAACGGGCTGAAAAACGATCAATTTCGAGCAGTCGATCAGGAATCGGTCCCGGCATCCCCGCAGACGCCGATCACCCCCGCCGCCCTGCGGCCCCTTCTCTCCGCTCTGACGGCCGTCCGGGACGGTGATTTCCACCGGGCCGCGCAGGACGTGGCCCCCGGTCACGGGCATGTCGCTCTCGCCGAGCTCAGCGCGGTCCTCCGCCAGATCGTGGACCGGGAGGCGCACTTCGGGCGCGAGCTCCGGCGCGTACGCCGGGAACTGGTCCGCCACGGACGGCTCGACGAACGACTTTCGGCCAGTCCGGGCCTCGGCGACTGGGCCTCCCGGGTCGACGAGGTCAACGAGGTGCTGGACGCCCTGGCGGCCCCCGTGGCGAACGCCACCCGCGTGCTGGACGCGGTGGCGGGCGGCGATCTCGGCGGGCGGGTCGACCTGCACGACGGGACCCGCCCCCTGCGCGGCGATCTGCACCGACTCGGCCGCGCCGTCAACAGGATGGCCGACCAGCTCTCGCTGTTCACCGGTGAGGTGACCCGGGTGGCCCGCGAGGTCGGCACCGAGGGCAAGCTCGGCGGCCGGGCGAGGGTGCGGGGCCTGTCCGGCAGCTGGCGGGACGCGGCGGAGGCGGTCGACGCGATGGCCTCGCGGCTGACCGCGCAGGTCCGTGACATCGCGCTGGTCACCACCGCGGTGGCGCGCGGCGACCTGACCCGCACGGTGACGGTCGAGGCGACCGGCGAACTGCTGGAGCTGAAGCTCACCGTCAACACGATGGTGGAGCAACTGTCCGCCTTCGCCGAGGAGGTGACGCGTGTGGTCCGCGAGGTCGGCACCGAGGGCAAGCTCGGCGGTCGCGCGCAGGTGCGGGGCGTGTCGGGGGTCTGGAAGGACCTCACCGACAACGTCAACTTCATGGCCGCGAACCTCACCGATCAGGTGCGCAACATCGCCCAGGTGACCACGGCCGTCGCCAACGGCGATCTGTCGAAGAAGATCACCGTCGACGCGCGCGGGGAGATCCTGGAGCTGAAGGGCACCGTCAACACGATGGTGGAGCAGCTGAGGGCCTTCGCGGACGAGGTGACTCGGGTGGCGCGCGAGGTCGGCACGGACGGGCGGCTGGGCGGCCTGGCCCAGGCACAGGGTGTGTCGGGGGTGTGGCGGGACCTCACCGACAGCGTCAACTACATGGCCGACAACCTCACCTCCCAGGTGCGCAACATCGCCCAGGTCGCCACCGCGGTGGCCTCCGGCGATCTGTCGAAGAAGATCGATGTGGACGCGTGTGGCGAGATCCTCGAACTGAAGAACACCATCAACACGATGGTGGACACCCTCTCCTCCTTCTCCTCCGAGGTGACCCGGGTCGCCCGCGAGGTGGGCAGCGAGGGGCAGCTCGGCGGCCAGGCCCGGGTCGAGGGCGTGTACGGCACCTGGAAGCGGCTCACGACGAGCGTGAACGAACTGGCCTCGAATCTGACCACTCAGGTACGGGCGATCGCCGAGGTCGCCTCGGCGGTGGCGCAGGGCGACCTGTCACGTTCCATCACGGTGGAGACGCGCGGCGAGGTCTCCGAACTCAAGAACAACATCAACCTGATGGTGGCCAACCTGCGGGAGACCACGCGTGCCAAGGACTGGCTGGAGTCCAACCTGGCCCGGCTCGCGGCGCTGATGCAGGGCCACCGGGACCTGATGGAGGTCGCCGACCTCATCCTCCGCGAGCTGACCCCGCTGGTGAACGCCCAGTACGGGGCCTTCTTCCTGGCGGACCCGGCCGAGAACGGGGCGGCGCGGGACACCGCCGTACCCGCCAAGGGGCTCGCCTTCATCGCGGGCTACGGGGCGGCGCAGGAGGCCACCATGGAGACCGGCGGGCTCCCGGTGCACGGGCTGGTGCGGCAGGCGGCGCGGGAGAAGAAGCGGATCCTGGTGGAGGAGGCGCCGCCCGGCTACATCAAGATCGGCAGCGGGCTGGGCGAGGCGGCCCCGGCCGGCGTCGTCATCATCCCGATCCTGTTCGAGGACAAGCTCCTCGGCGTGATCGAACTGGCCTCGTTCTCGCGCTTCTCGGATGTGCATCTGGCCTTCTTCGACCAGTTCGTGCACACGATCGGCGTCGCCATCAACACCATCATCGCCAATTCACGCACCGAGTCGCTGCTCGGCGAGTCCCAGCGGCTCGCGACGCAGTTGCAGGAGCGCTCCGACGAACTGCAGCGCCAGCAGGCCGAGCTGCGGCGCTCGAACGCCGCGCTGGAGGAGAAGGCGTCGCTGCTCGCGACGAGTTCGCAGTACAAGTCGGAGTTCCTCGCCAACATGTCGCACGAGCTGCGCACCCCGTTGAACTCCCTGCTCATCCTGGCCCGGCTGCTCGCCGACAACACCCCGACGGCCATCTGACCGACCAGGAAGTGCACTTCGCGCAGACCATCCACCGCTCCGGCTCCGACCTGCTCCAGCTCATCAACGACATCCTGGACCTGTCGAAGATCGAGGCCGGCCGGATGGACGTCCGCCCCAAGCGGCTGCCGCTGATGAAGCTGCTCGACTACGTCCACGCCGTCTTCCGTCCCCTCACCCTGGACCGGGGCCTCGCCTTCGAGATCGCGGTCGGCGAGGACGTTCCGCGGGAGATGTTCTCCGACGAGCAGCGGCTCCAGCAGATCCTGCGCAACCTGCTGTCCAACGCGATCAAGTTCACCGCCTCGGGTCGGGTCGAGCTGCGCGTCAACCGGGTGCACGACCCCGAACACCGCCCCGCGGACGGCGACGAGACAGGATCCGCGTCCGGCTCCGGGTCCGCGTCCGCGTCCGGCGAGGGCGTGATCGCCTTCGCGGTCTCCGACACCGGCATCGGCATCGCCCCGGAGAAACTCCCGGTGATCTTCGAGGCCTTCCAGCAGGCGGACGGCACCACCCACCGCAAGTACGGCGGCACGGGCCTCGGCCTGTCCATCAGCCGGGAGATCGCGGGTCTGCTGGGCGGCCGCATCACCGCGGCCAGCCGGCCGGGCAAGGGCTCGACCTTCACGCTGTACGTGCCCGTAACCTGCCCCGGCCACGCGGCGGGCCGCGCCGCGCCGGAAGCGTCCGCGGACCCCGGCCCTCCGTCGGCCAGGCACCCGGCCCCGCTGCCGCACCCCGCCCCCGCCCTCGCGCCCGCCCCCGACCGGGACGGTGTCCGCAAGGACGCCCGCCGCCTCGAGGAATGGGCCTCGGGCCGGGCCGGCCGGGTGCTGCGGGGCCGACCGGTGCTGATGGTGGACGACGACATCCGCAACGTCTTCGCGCTCACCCATGTCCTCGGCCGGGTCGGCATGCCGGTGCTCTACGCGGAGAACGGCCGGGAGGCCCTCGAGACGCTCGAACGTCACCCGGACGTCGAGCTGATCCTGATGGACATCATGATGCCGGAGATGGACGGCTACGAGACGATCGCCGCCCTCCGCGACATCCCGCGCTGGGCGGAGGTGCCCGTCCTCGCGCTCACCGCCAAGGCGATGCACGGCGACCGCGAGGAGTCCCTCGCCCACGGCGCCGACGAGTACGTCCCCAAACCGGTGGATGTCGACAGGCTGTTGACGGTGATGTGCGCCCTGCTCGACCGGCGGAGCGACGAGGGCGACGGCCACGGCGACGAGGGCACGGGCACGGACGCGGGCACGGACCAGGAGGGGCGCGGTGACGGACGCGGAGACGCGAAGGAGGCGGCCTGCGCCGGACCGGGGGCCGGCCGGGAGGCGAGCGAGGGATGAGGGACACGGCGAGCGGGAGCACCGGCGATGAACGCTGAGACGAGGGCCGGCACCGCGGCCGAGGACCGGGCGGGCATCCTCATGGTCGACGACATGGAGGACAACCTGATCGCGCTGGAGGCCGTGCTCGGCTCCTTCAACGAGCCCCTGGTCCGCGCGCGCTCCGGCGAGGAGGCGCTGAAGGCCCTGCTGAGACAGCGCTTCGCGGTGGTCCTCCTGGACATCCGCATGCCGGGTATGGACGGCTTCGAGACGGCCGCGCACATCAAACGGGTCGACCAGACCAAGGACGTCCCGATCATCTTCCTGACCGGTTCGGACACGGACGCGGGCTACGCCTTCCGGGGCTACGCCACCGGGGCCGCCGACTACCTCACCAAGCCCTTCGACCCCTGGGTGCTACGGGCGAAGGTCAGCGTCTTCCTGGACCTGCACCGCAAGAACCGGCAGCTCGAACGGATGGTGGCCCGGGAGCGGCGGCAGTTCGAGCAGCTCTCGGCCCACCTCGACGAGCTCGACTCGGAGCTGTCCACGCACCCGGCCCAGGAGATCTTCGCGCTGCGCCACCACGTACGGCGCATGGAGGAGACCCTGCGCCGGATGCGGAACGCGTAGATCCTCGGACGCGGAATCACGGACGTGGATTCACGGACGTAGATCCTCGGACGTGGATTCACGGACGTGGGTTCACGGACGTGGGTTCACGGACGTGCATCCGTGGACGCGGACCCGCGTCCGTCGATTCGCGGACGCGGCACTCGTGCGTCCGTCCCCGGACCGTGCGCACCGCCGGGTCCCCGGGCGACCCCGGCGGCGCTGCACGGACACGGCCGCCGCCGTCACGCCTCGCGCGTCCCGGCGTACATCTCGTCGATGAGGTGGCCGAACTCGCGCTCCACCACCGGGCGCTTGAGCTTGAGGCTCGGCGTCATCTCGCCGTGCTCCACGTCGAGGTCGCGGGGCAGCAGGCGGAACTTCTTGATGGTCTGCCAGCGCTGCAGGCCCTGATTGAGCTCCGTGACGTACAGCTCGATGAGGGCGACCGTGGCCGGCGCCGCCACGACCTCCGCGTACGACTTGCCCTCCAGCCCGTTCTCCTTCGCCCAGCCGAGGATGGCCTCCTCGTCGAGGGCGATGAGCGCGGTGCAGAAGTTCCGGTCGGCACCGTGCACCAGGATGTTGGAGACGTAGGGGCACACCGCCTTGAACTGGCCCTCGACCTCGGCCGGCGCCACGTACTTGCCGCCGGAGGTCTTGATCAGGTCCTTCTTGCGGTCGGTGATGCGCAGGTAGCCGTCGGGCGACAGCTCGCCGATGTCGCCGGTGTGGAACCAGCCGTCCGGCTCCAGCACCTCGGCGGTCTTCTCCGGCAGCCCGTGGTAGCCCTGCATGATGCCGGGGCCGCGCAGCAGGACCTCGCCGTCGTCGGCGATGCGCACCTCGGTGCCGGGCAGCGGCTTGCCGACGGTGCCGGTGCGGTAGGCCTCGCCGGGGTTGACGAAGGAGGCCGCCGAGGACTCGGTGAGCCCGTAGCCCTCCAGGATGTGGATGCCGGCGCCGGCGAAGAAGTAGCCGATGTCGGGCGCGAGCGCGGCCGAGCCGGAGACGCAGGCGCGCAGCCGCCCGCCGAAGGCCTCGCGGATCTTGGCGAAGACGAGCCGGTCGGCGGCCTTGTGCTTCGTGGTGAGCCCGAACGGGGCGGAGGCCGTCCCGGTGCGCCGGAAGTTGTCCTGGGTGACCTTGGCGTACTCGCGGGCGATGCCGGCCGCCCACTGGAAGATCTTGTACTTGGCCGCGCCGCCCGCCCGGGCCTTGGCGGCGACGCCGTTGTAGACCTTCTCGAAGATGCGCGGCACGGCGGCCATGTACGTCGGCTGCACGACCGGCAGATTCTCGATGATCTTGTCGACGCGGCCGTCGACGGCGGTGACGTGTCCCACCTCGATCTGCCCGGAGGTGAGCACCTTGCCGAACACGTGGGCGAGCGGCAGCCACAGGTACTGCACGTCGTCGCCGTGGATCAGCCCCGTCGCGGCGGTGGCCTTCGCCATGTACGACCAGTTGTCGTGCGGCAGACGCACACCCTTGGGGCGGCCGGTGGTGCCGGAGGTGTAGATGAGGGTGGCGAGCTGGTCCTTGGTGATCGCCCCCACCCGCTCCTTGATCAGCTCGGGGTGCTTCTGCAGATGGGCGGCGCCCCGGCTCTCCAGCTCGTCCAGGGTGAGAAGCCAGTCGCCCTCCTCGGCGGTCCGCTCGACGCCTGCCGCGTCGACGACCACCACGTGGGCCAGCTCGGGCAGCTCGGCGCGCTTCTCGCGGGCCTTGGCGAGCTGTGCGGCGTCCTCCGCGATCAGCACCCGGCTCTCGGAGTCGGCGAGGATGAACGCCGACTCCTCCGCGTTGGTCTGCGGGTAGACGGTGGTCGTCGCCGCGCCCGCGCACATGATGCCGAGGTCGGCGAGGATCCACTCGATGCGGGTGGAGGAGGCGAGTGCGACCCGCTCCTCGGGGCGCACGCCGAGCTGGATGAGCCCCGCCGCGATGGCGTGCACGCGTTCGGCGGCCTGTCCCCAGCTCAGGGTCTTCCAGTCGTCCGGCCCCTCCCCGGAGGGGGACGGCACGGGGTAGCGGTATGCCTCGGCGTCCGGTGTGGCCGCCACGCGCTCCAGGAAGAGGGCCGCCACGGAGGGCGGACGGTTCTCGATCAGTGTCTGTGTGTCGCTCACGACATCCTCCGGGCCCGCGACGGTGCGGCTGACTCAGGTGCGGCTGGTTTCACTCTCAGTGTTGTTCCACTCACGGGCAACGACTCTTGTTTAACTCGCGAGTAACTACCGAGCACAGCGTAAGGGCCGACCGGCCGGTTGGTAAGGGGCCATGTGCGCTCACTTCCTCCGGAGGCCGACCGTACGCACGCCGGAGGCCCGCCGCACTTTCGCACGACGGGCCCCTTCATATCCGCTTCGTCCCCCCGTTCACGGCGAGGCGGAGGACTACTTCTTGCCCTTGGCGGCACCGCCGCCGTCGTCGCTGGACAGGACGGCGATGAAGGCCTCCTGCGGAACCTCCACCGAACCCACCATCTTCATCCGCTTCTTGCCTTCCTTCTGCTTCTCCAGCAGCTTCCGCTTGCGGGAGATGTCACCGCCGTAGCACTTGGCGAGGACGTCCTTGCGGATGGCGCGGATGGTCTCGCGGGCGATCACCCGGGAGCCGATGGCCGCCTGGACCGGCACCTCGAAGTTCTGCCGCGGGATGAGTTCCCGCAGCTTGGCGACCAGGCGTACGCCGTACGCGTACGCCTGGTCCTTGTGGGTGATGGCGGAGAAGGCGTCGACCTTGTCCCCGTGCAGCAGGATGTCGACCTTGACGAGGCTGGAGGACTGCTCGCCGGTGGGCTCGTAGTCGAGCGAGGCGTACCCGCGCGTCTTGGACTTGAGCTGGTCGAAGAAGTCGAACACGATCTCGGCGAGCGGGAGCGTGTAGCGGATCTCGACACGGTCCTCGGAGAGGTAGTCCATGCCGAGCAGGGTGCCCCGGCGGGTCTGGCACAGCTCCATGATCGCGCCGATGAACTCGGTCGGCGCCAGGATGGTGGCCCGCACGACCGGCTCGTAGACCTCGTCGATCTTGCCCTCGGGGAACTCGCTCGGGTTGGTGACGGTGTGCTCGGTGCCGTCCTCCATGATCACGCGGTAGACCACGTTGGGCGCCGTGGCGATCAGGTCGAGCCCGAACTCGCGTTCCAGCCGCTCGCGGATCACGTCCAGGTGCAGCAGCCCGAGGAAGCCGACGCGGAAACCGAAGCCCAGCGCGGCCGAGGTCTCCGGCTCGTAGACCAGCGCGGCGTCGTTGAGCTGGAGCTTGTCCAGCGCCTCGCGCAGATCGGGGTAGTCCGAGCCGTCCAGCGGATACAGCCCGGAGAACACCATGGGCTTGGGGTCCTTGTAGCCGCCCAGCGCCTCCTCGGCGCCCTTGACCTGGCTGGTGATCGTGTCACCGACCTTGGACTGCCGCACGTCCTTCACGCCGGTGATGAGGTAGCCCACCTCGCCGACGCCCAGGCCGTCGGCCGGCAGCATCTCCGGCGAGTTCGTACCGATCTCCAGCAGCTCGTGCGTGGCGCCGGTGGACATCATCCGGATCCGCTCGCGCTTGTTGAGCTGTCCGTCGATGACACGGACGTAGGTGACGACGCCCCGGTAGGAGTCGTACACCGAGTCGAAGATCATCGCGCGGGCGGGCGCGTCGGCGACCCCGACCGGGGCCGGGACCTGCTGGACCACCTTGTCCAGCAGCGCCTCGACGCCGAGCCCGGTCTTGGCGGACACCTTCAGGACGTCACCGGGGTCGCAGCCGATGAGGTTGGCGAGTTCCTCGGCGAACTTCTCCGGCTGCGCGGCGGGCAGGTCGATCTTGTTGAGCACCGGGATGATCGTGAGGTCGTTCTCCATCGCCAGGTAGAGGTTGGCGAGGGTCTGCGCCTCGATGCCCTGGGCGGCGTCGACGAGGAGGACCGTGCCCTCGCAGGCGGCGAGCGAACGCGAGACCTCGTAGGTGAAGTCGACGTGCCCCGGGGTGTCGATCATGTTGAGGATGTGCGTGGCGCTCTTGTCGTGGGTGGGGGCCCACGGCAGGCGCACCGCCTGGGACTTGATCGTGATGCCGCGCTCGCGCTCGATGTCCATGCGGTCGAGGTACTGGGCGCGCATCTGCCGCTGCTCGACCACACCGGTCAACTGGAGCATCCGGTCGGCGAGCGTGGACTTGCCGTGGTCGATGTGCGCGATGATGCAGAAATTGCGGATCAGCGCCGGGTCGGTACGGCTCGGCTCGGGCACGTGGCTGGGGATCGCGGGCACGCAGGGTCCTGATTCTTGAGGCGTCCGCAGCGTCTGCGGTCTCGGGTCGGATCGTTACGCAGCCTCCATGGTCCCACGGGCCGGGGGCGCCGGGTGGTTTGGGCGGCCCGCCGGGCGACTGGTAGCCTGGGCAGCTGTGTCTTCTGTCCTCTCACAGAAGGCGCGACTCCAAGAAATCACCGGCGCGCGAGGCGGTCCCCGTCCGCGGTTGCTCCCTCGTGTGCCAGAACCTGAAAAGGCTCCTTCGTGGCGAACATCAAGTCCCAGATCAAGCGGAACAAGACGAACGAGAAGGCTCGGCTGCGCAACAAGGCCGTGAAGTCCTCGCTCAAGACCGCGATCCGCAAGGCTCGCGAGGCCGCCGCCGCGGGCGACGCCGAGAAGGCCACCGAGTTCCAGCGCGTTGCCGCGCGTGAGCTCGACAAGGCCGTCTCGAAGGGCGTCATCCACAAGAACCAGGCCGCCAACAAGAAGTCGGCCCTGGCCACCAAGGTGGCAGCGCTGAAGGGCTGAGGCCCTTCGCCCGTGATCTGAGCCGGACCCGTAGGGGTCCGTCCGGATCCGCGGTCACGGACTCGTCCGTGCCCACGGGTCCACACGCCGGAGGGACACGAGCGGGCCCTCTCTCATCCGCTCCCTTCCGGCCCCCGGGTTCGCACGCGGCCTGCGTTCGCCACGCGGGTGCGAACCCTTCGCTTCACCAGGGCCCGCGTTTCCCCCTTCCCCAGGGCGGAGCGTGGGCCTTCGGTGTGCCCGGGGACGGTTTCGAGGGGTCGGTCCTTGAGGAGTCGGCCCTGAGGGGGGGCGGCCCTTGAGAAGTCGGTCCGTAAGAGGTCGGGTCCTGAGGAGTCGGTCTCTGAGGGGCCGGTCTCTGAGGGGCCGGTCTCTGAGGGATCGTCCCTGAGGGGTCGGTCCTCCCGGGTCAGGATCCGCCGCGGGAGCGAGCCGCGCGGGCGATGGCCACCACCGCCTTCTCCAGGGCGTACCCCACGTCCTCCCCGCCGCCCTTCACCCCGGCGTCCGCCTCCGCGACCGCCCGCATCGCCGTCGCCACCCCGTCCGGCGTCCACCCGCGCATCTGCTGCCGCACCCGGTCGATCTTCCACGGCGGCATGCCGAGCTCCCGGGCCAGATCGGCCGGCCGACCGCCCCGGTTGCCGAGCAGCTTCCCGATACCCCGCACGCCCTGGGCCAGCGCGCTGGTGATCAGCACCGGCGCCACCCCCGTCGACAGCGACCAGCGCAGCGCCTCCAGCGCCTCCGCCGCCCGCCCCTCGACCGCGCGGTCCGCGACCGTGAAGCTCGACGCCTCGGCCCGGCCCGTGTAATAGCGGCCGACGACGGCCTCGTCGATCGTCCCCTCCACGTCCGCGACGAGCTGCGAGACCGCGGAGGCCAGCTCCCGCAGGTCGCTGCCGATCGCGTCGACCAGGGCCTGGCAGGCCTCGGGCGTGGCCGAGCGCCCCTGTGTGCGGAACTCCCCGCGCACGAAGGCCAGCCGGTCCGCCGGCTTCGTCATCTTCGGGCAGGCCACCTCGCGCGCCAGCCCCGACTTGCGGGCCGCGTCGAGCAATCCCTTGCCCTTGGCACCGCCCGCGTGCGCCAGGACGAGGGTGATCTCCTCGGCGGGCGAGGCGAAGTACGCCTTGAACTCCTTGACCGTGTCGGCGGGAAGATCCTGCGCGTTGCGTACGACGACGACCTTGCGCTCGGCGAAGAGCGAGGGACTGGTCAGCTCGGCGAGCGTGCCGGGCGGAAGCTGGTCCGGGTTCAGGTCACGTACGTCCGTGTCGGCGTCGGCGGCCTTGGCGGCGGCCACCACCTCCCGTACGGCACGGTCGAGCAGGAGGTCCTCCTGGCCCACGGCGAGGGTGACGGGGGCGAGAGGGTCGTCTGGTGCGGTCTTCCTGGCCATCGCCCACAGCATCGCACGAGCCACCGACAACGCGGCCCCGAGGCGGTCCCCGCCGGACGTATGCGGGCGCGGGCTACGGCTCCTCGCGCCACCCCTCCCACTCCCCCGCGAACGCGTCCAGCTCCGCCGGGTCGAGCCGGCCCGCCTCGTCCCGCAGCACGAGGAGCCACTGCGCGTCCTCGGCGTCGTCCTCACCGGCCAGCGCGTCACGGACGAGCTGCGGCTCCTCGTCCAGCCGGAACCGCTCCCCCAGCGCCTCCGCCGCCTCCTCCGCGGCCTCGCGGTCCGGCAGCACGAGCACGTGTCTCACATCGCTCACGCGCCCATTCTCCGTGACGACCGCGACGGAGAGGTGCCCGGCGTCGCGCCCGAGGCCGGGGCCGGGGTCGAGGCCGGGGCCGGGGCCGGGGCCGAGGCCGGGGCCGAGGCGCGGAAAGTGCGCCGGTAGGCCGACGGCGACACCCCGGCCTCCGCCGCCAGGTGCCGCCGGAGCGAGGTGGCGGTGGCGAAGCCGACCTCGTGGGCGACCCGCTCGACCGGCAGGTCGCTGGACTCCAGCAGGTTCCGCGCCCGCCGCAGCCGCTGCTGGGTCAGCCAGCGGCCGGGGCTCAGCCCGGTCTCCTCGCGGAAGCGCCGGGCGAAGGTGCGGGTGCTCATCGCCGCGTGCGCGGCCATCTCGTCCAGCGACACGGGCCCCTCCAGCCGCCGCAGCGCCCAGTCACGGGTCGGCCCGGTGCCGGTCTCGCTCGCCGGCGGCAGCGGCCGCTCGATGTACTGGGCCTGCCCGCCGTCCCGGTACGGCGGCACGACGCAGCGACGGGCGACCTCGTTGGCGACCTCGCTGCCGTGGTCCTGGCGCACCAGGTGCAGGCAGACGTCGACGCCGCTCGCCGCTCCCGCCGAGGTCAGCACGTCGCCGTGGTCGACGAAGAGCACGCCGGCGTCGAGTTCGACCCGGGGGAACAACTCCTGGAAGAAATCGGTGAGCGCCCAGTGGGTGGCGGCCCGGCGCCCCTCCAGGAACCCGCCCACGGCCAGCAGGAAGGCGCCGGTGCAGATGGACACCAGCCGGGTGCCGGGGCGGACGCGGGACAGGGCGGCGAGGGCCCGCGGGTCGGGGACCGGGGAGACCGCGTACGGGGGGATGACCACGGTGTCCGCCTCGGCCAGCACCTCGGGGCCGTGCCCGGGGACGACGGTCAGGTCCGCGTCGGTGCGCACGGGCTGCCCGTCCACGCTCGCGGACAGCACCTCGTAGCGGCCACCGGCGGAACCCAGAACCCGGTGGGGGATGCCGAGTTCGAAGGGATAGACGCCGTCGAGGGCGAGCACGACGACTTTGTGGGCGCCGGGTCGCGGGGGCGGGCTCATCCGGCGGCTCAGCTCGGCCGCGCGCTCGACGAGGTCGCGGGCCGGTGGCGGGTAGGCGGAAGGGCGGTCGGTGGAGCGGAGGCCCGGAGCGCCGGGGGCACCGGGAGCACCGGAAACACCGCGACCGGCGGAGAGGGCAGGCACGGGGGGCATGGCAGGAATGTATCGGAGGCTGACCATTGCGCCATCGCCCCGGCCCGGTCCCCACGTCCAGGATCGAGACATGACTTCGACGGACACCCCTGAGAACCCCGGCTCCCCGGACCCCGCGCTTCCCGCCGCCCCCGGTGCCGCCCCCGGTGCCGCCCCCACGATGCTCGCCCTGCGCCAGACGGCCCTCGGCGGCCCCGAGGTCCTGCGCCCGACCAGGCTCCCCCGGCCCGCGCCAGGCCCCGGGGAGATCCTCGTCGCCGTGCACGCGGCAGGGCTCAACCCCACGGACGTCAAACACCGCGCCCTGAGCATTTTCCTGCCGCCCCCGCCGCTGACCCTCGGCTGGGACGTCTCCGGCACCGTGGTGGAAACCGGCTTCGGCGTCACCCTCTTCGAGCCCGGTGACGAGGTGTTCGGCATGCTGCCCTACCCGCATGGGGCCGGCTCCCACGCCGAGTACGTGACCGGCCCCACCCGCGCCTTCGTCGCCAAGCCCGCCGAGATCGACCACGTCCAGGCGGCCGCCCTGCCGTTGGCCGCGCTCACCGCCTGGCAGGCACTCGTCGAGACCGCGGGGCTGGAGGCCGGGCAGCGGGTGCTGATCCACGCCGCGGCCGGCGGGGTCGGCCACCTCGCCGTGCAGATCGCCAAGGCCCGCGGCGCGCACGTCACCGGGACCGCCACGGCCGCCAAGCACGACTTCCTGCGCGCGCTCGGCGCGGACGCCTGCGTCGACTACCGCTCCGAGGACTTCACCGACACCGCGGAGCGCTACGACATCGTCCTCGACTCCCTCGGCGGCGAGAACGCCACCCGCTCGGTGGGCGTGCTCCGCCCGGGCGGAGTCCTCGTCTCCCTGCTGCCGGGCGCCGAGGACACCGCGGCCGCGGCGGAGAAGGCCCGGGTCCGCGCCGTCACCCTGATCGTCGAGCACGACCAGGCCGGTATGCGCGCCCTTGCCGACCTCGTCCGCCGGGGCAGCCTCCGCGCCCACGTCTCCGACACCGTCCCCCTCGCCGAAGGCGCCCGCGCCCACGCTCTGTCCGAGACGAACCGCACCGTGGGGAAGCTGGTCCTCACCGTACGCTGAGGCCGAAATGGCCGTACGGCCATCACGTGGGCCTCGGGACTGCTCCGTGGCCGCGCCGCGTGGCGCGGGGCTCAGTTCCGCACCACCCCCAACCGCGCCCCCTCGCCCGTCACCGCGATCGCCCCGTCCCTGTCCGTACGGAGCACCCTCGCGCCCTCCGCCTCCAGTGCCGCCACCGTGCCGGGGGCGGGGTGGCCGTAGGGGTTGTCCTCGCCGCAGGAGATGAGGGCGAGGCGGGGTGCGACCCGGTGCAGGAGGCCCGCGTCCTGGTAGGCGCTGCCGTGGTGGGCCACCTTGAGGACGTCCACTTTGTCGAGTTGCCCAGCGGTGGGGGAGGTCAGCAGGGCTTGCTGGGAAGGGGGTTCGAGGTCGCCGAGCAGGAGCAGCCGCAGTCCGCCGGACCGCACGAGCAGGGTGACGCTGGCGTCGTTGGGTCCCTCGGGGTGGGGCACGGGGTCGGGCGGGGGCCAGAGGACCTGCCAGGTGAGTGTTCCGGTGCGGCGCCGCTCGCCCGCGACCGCGCGGATCACGGGGATGTGCCGGGCCGCCGCCCGGGCGCGGACGGACCGCGCCTGTTCGGCGGGATCCTCGAGGCCGGTCGTCTCGATGGCCCCCACCGCGCGCCCCCGCAGGACGCCGGGCAGCCCTGCGACGTGGTCGGCGTGGAAGTGGGTGAGCACCACCAGCGGGACGCGGCTGATGCCGAGCGCGCGCAGGCACCGGTCCACCAGCGCCGGATCGGGTCCGGCGTCGATCACGATGCCGGCGCCCTCGCCCGCCGCGAGGACGGTCGCGTCACCCTGGCCGACGTCGCACATCGCGTAGCGCCACCCCGGGGGCGGCCATCCGGTGATGACCCTGGTCAGCGGAGGTGGCCGAAGCACCACCAGCACCAGGAGCAGCGCGGTCGCGGCCGCGAGCCACGGACGTCGCAGGATGCGCCGTCCGACGAGCACGGCCCCGGCCGTGGCCAGTGCCAGCAGCGCGGCTCCGGTCCAACTGCCCGGCCAGTCCACGCCCGCGCCCGGCAGGGAGGCCCCGGTGCGGGCGATGCCCGCGATCCACCCCGCGGGCCACCCCGCGCACCGGGCGAGGAGTTCGGCGAGCGGCATCGACACGGGTGCCGCCGCCAGGGCCGCGAAGCCCTGCACGGTGGCCGGGGCGACCGCGAACTCCGCGAGCAGGTTGCACGGCACCGCCACCAGGCTGACCCGGGCGGACAGCACCGCGACCACCGGGGCGCACAGTGCCTGCGCGGCGGCCGCCGCCGCCAGCGCCTCGGCCGGCCGCGCCGGAACCCCCCGTCGGCGCAGCGCGGCACTCCACCGGGGAGCCAGGGTGAGGAGCGCGCCGGTGGCCAGGACGGAGAGCAGGAAGCCGTATCCACGGGCCAGCCACGGGTCGTACAGCACGAGCAGCAGCACCGCCGCGGCGAGCGCGGGCAGCAGGGATCTGCGCCGTCCGGTCGCGAGGGCGAGGAGCGCGATCCCGCCGCAGGCCGCCGCCCGCAGCACGCTCGGGTCCGGCCGGCACACCACGACGAACCCCAGCGTGAGCACCGCGCCGAGCAGCGCGGTCCCGCGCAGGGAGATCCCGAGCCGCGGAGCCAGTCCGCGCCGTTCCGCGCGCTGGGCGAGTCCCGGAGGGCCGAGGAACAGGGCGAGGAGCAGCGTGAAGTTGCCTCCGCTGACGGCGAGGAGGTGGGTCAGGTCGGTGGCCTTGAACGCCTCGTCCAGTTCGGGGGTGACCCGTGCCGTGTCCCCGACGACCAGTCCGGGCAGCAGCGCCCGCGGGTCCGGACCGAGGCCGGCGGTCGCCTCCCTGAGCCCGGCCCGCAGGTGCCCCGCCCAGCGCTGCGGGGCCGAGGGCGCTCCCACCGTCTCGGGCGGTCCCTTGCCCCGTACCCGGAGCACGGCCGCGACCCGGTCCCCGCCGGACAGGGGTGGCGCGAGCCGCGCGACCACCTTCAGGCGGGTGGAGGGCAGCAGCTCCAGCCAGGGCGAGCGCCGGTCCCCGTCCGTACCCGGGCCGGCACCTGTTCCGGCCGGGGCGGGGGCGATGCGGTGGCTGCGGGCGTCGACCAGGAGCAGTACCGGAGTCCGGGTCGCCGCCGTCGTGCCGTCCGGTCTCGTCAGGCGCCGCACGTCCGCGTGCAGCAGCACCGTGGCCGGTGCCGCGTGGTCGCCGACGACCTTCGGGCGGACCAGCCGTGGATCCGAGGTGATGTCGACCTCCGCGGTCGCCGTGGCGAAGTGGCGGGCGAGCTCGGGCACCGGTCCCCGTCGCAGGTCCGCGCCGTGCAGTCCCGCCGAGGTGGCGGCCGCGGCGACACACAGCAGTACGGCGGCGAGGGGCACCGCCGGCCAGGCGGTCCGGCGTGACAGCAGCAGCCCTCCGGCGGCCAGCGCGCAGCCGAGGGCGACACCGGTCACCCACCCCGGCGGCGCGTCCAGTGCCCAGGCGGCCGCCGCCCACGCGCCGAGCGCCGGTGGCACGAGCCGCAGGTCGCTCGGGTTCCGCTGCCGCGGATGCGCCTCCCCCAGCCGTCCGCCGCCCACCGGGGACCCGGCGGCCCGCCCGTCGCGGAGACCGGAGCCGGGATCCGGCCCGCCGGGTCCCACCGGCTCCGCCGGCTCCGCCGACCCCGGCGACCCCGGCGGCCCACCCGGGGGCCCGCCGCTCGGCTGCCGGGAGCGACGGCCGTGCCAAGGCACGCGCACCGGCACCGGCACCGCCGTCCGTGGGGTGCTCATGGCCGCACCAGGTCGCGGAGGTCCGCGAAGCGCCGGTCACCGATGCCCGTCACCTCGCGCAGTTGGTCGACCGAGGTGAAACCCCCGTGCTGGGTGCGGTAGTCGAGGATGTGCCCGGCCAGGACGGGTCCCACCCCCGGCAGGGTGTCCAACTGGTCGGCGGTGGCGGAGTTCAGGGACAGCGGGCTCGCCGGCCCGGCGGCCGCACCGCCGAGTCCCGCACCGGTGCCTCCCGCTCCCGGCGCGGGGACGGTGCCGGGAGCCGGGGCGAGTGCGTCGCCCCCGACCACGACCTGCTCGCCGTCCACCAGCACCCGGGCCCGGTTCAGGGTGCCGAGGTCCGTACCGGAGCGCACTCCCCCGGCCGCGCGCAGGGCGTCCGCGACCCGGGACCCCGCGGGCAGCCGCCGGATGCCGGGATGCCGCACCTTGCCGCTCACGTCGACGACGACCGTCGCCTCGCCGCTCCCCGGCCCCGGCGTCGGGGAGGACCCCGGCACACTCGCGCCCCGCAGGTCCGGCGACGGCCTCGGCACCGGTTCCGTGCCGTCGGCGCGTCCGCCGCGGGGGAGTTCCGCCCCCACCGCGCGTGGTGCCTCGACCTCCTCGGTACGGCCGGACCAGAAGTGACCGCCGGCGAGGACCGCGGCCGCCAGGAGCAGGACGGCCAGTGCCGCCACGCTCCTGCCCTCCAGTCCGCACCGGGTCTGCAGCCACAGCGGGGTGCGCTCACGCACCGCGAGCGCCACCCGCTCCCGCCATGTCGGCACGGACACGCCCTCCGCGCCGACTGCCGGCTCCTCCGCCTCCGGCGGCCCCTCCGCCTCCCCGGGTTCCTCCGCCTCCGGCGGCGCCCCCGGCACCGCCCGGTACGGCGCCCGCGCGGTCGTGTGCGCGTGCTCGCCCATCCCGTACGTCGGAGACACCGGCCGCTCACCCCGTCCCGGCGGACCGTTGCCCGCCGCCTCGCGTTCAGGTCGCGGTTCCCAGTCCTGTCCGGTGAAGAAGGGATGAGTCCGCGGCGACGGCAGCCGGTCCTCGGCCAGTGGGTCCGGCTCGGGGGGCGCGGGCCGGCCCGTGTCCGGTCCCGGCGGGAAGAGGGCTTCCGCGCGGACCCGCAGCGCCTCGGCCGAAGCGTGCCGCCGGGGACCGTGCCGTCCGCGTCCGCGCCGATCGGGACCGTGTCGCCGCGCGGCGCCGTACCGGGCGGAGCCGTTCCGTGCGGAGCGGTGCCGGGAGCGGCCCTCGGAAGCCGGGCCCCGGCCCGGACCACTGGTGGGATTCGCCGTGCGTGAAGGTGATCGAAGTGCCATGCGGGCAGGATGGGGCACCCCACGGAAACCGCGATGATCTTGCTCGGAACCCGTGGACTACCGGCCGGTTGTGGATATCTCCGTCACCCCCGGGGGTGAAGCATCTCGGTGAGATGAGGAACGTCAGCCACTTGAGGCACCTCAGCGACTTGAGGCCTCTCAATGAGTTGAGGCGCCTCAGCCGGTTGCGGCGCCTCAACAATCGCAGGCGCCTCAGCGGGGTGAGACCACCGCGCCGAGCAGCCCCGGCCCCGTGTGCGCCCCGATCACCGCGCCGACCTCGCTGACATGGAGGTCCTCGAGCCCCGGGACCCTGGTCCGCAGCCGCTCAGCGAGCGCCGACGCCCGCTCGGGGGCGGCGAGATGGTGCACCGCGATGTCCACCTGGGCGCCGGCCGCCCGTTCGGCCACGATCTCCTCGAGGCGGGCGATCGCCCGGGACGCCGTGCGGACCTTCTCGAGGAGGTCGATGCGGCCGTCGTTCAGGCGCAGCAGCGGTTTGACGGCCAGCGCGGAGCCGAACAGTGCCTGGGCCGCGCCGATCCGGCCGCCGCGCCGCAGGTAGTCGAGGGTGTCGACGTAGAAGAACGCGGACGTCCCGGCGGCCCGCTTCTCCGCGGCCGTGACCGCGTCGTCGACCGTGCCGCCCGCCTCCGCCGTCTCCGCCGCGGCCAGGGCGCAGAAGCCGAGCGCCATGGCGACCATGCCGGTGTCCACGACGCGCACCGGCACGGGTGCCTCTCGCGCGGCCAGCGCCGCGGCGTCGTACGTACCGGAGAACTCGGAGGAGAGGTGGAGGGAGACGATCTCCTTGGCGCCCGCCCCGGCGACCCTGCGGTAGGTCTCCGCGAAGAGCTGGGGGCTGGGCCGGGAGGTGGTGACGGAGCGGCGCTTCTGCAGTGCCTCCGCCAGGGAGCGGGCCGAGATCTCGGTGCCCTCTTCGAATGCCCGGTCGCCCAGCACCACGGTCAGCGGCACCGAGGTGATGCCGTGGCGCTCCATCGTCCGCGGCGGCAGGTAGGCCGTTGAATCGGTGACGATCGCGACATGGCGGGACATGAGCTGGAGGTTACCTGCCGTGGCGAAGCGGAGGCAGCCCGACCCCTTCCGCTTGTGGTGACACCGGCGGGATCACGTCATCCACCGGGGCACCCTTCATGTCGTCGTCTCGGGACGGGGCTTCTTGTCCCACGGGTACGTGGCCCGCGGCGCGGGCGGCGCGACGGCGGGACGCACCGGCGGGTCCGTCTGCGCCGCGGACTTCCCCGTTGCCCGCTCCCCCCGTTCCGGCGGCGCCGGCTCCGCCGCTGCCGTGTCCCGCCCCGGCGCCGGTTCCGTCGTCCAGTGCCTGAGCGCGCCCGCCTCGATGTCTATCTGCCCGCTCAGCGTGGACAGGTCGTCCTCCGTGAAGCGGCGGGCGCGCTCGTGGGCCGCCCAGCGCAGGGAGTCGGCGGACTTGGTGATCCGCTCCGTGCGCTCACGCAGTTCGGGCAGGCGGCGGGCGAGGCCGGAGCGGTCCGGTTCGCCCTCCAGGCGCCTGAGTTCCTCGTCCAGTTGCCGGCCGTGCGCGCCGAGCCGCTCGAAGAGGCCCAGCGACTCCTTCAGCGAGGCGTCCTCGGTCGCGCCCGCCTCCAGCGCCTCCCGCGTGGCCCGCAGGGAGGTGCGCAGTCTCAGCCGGAGCTGTGCCAGCTCGCCCGCGGGACCCGGCAGCGCGAGGGTCCGCGCGCGCAGCGTGGTGTCCTCGACGGTGCGCCGTGCCTGGGTGAGCGTGCGGTCCACCCCGCGCTTCGCGGCGCCGACCGCCTTGACGGTGGCGTACGCGCCGAGGGCGAGGAACAGCACGAAGAGCAGTGCGAGTACCGCGATCACGGTTTCCACGGCGCTTCTCCCTCCACCCGGGTGTGCGCGGCTGCCCCGCCGCTCTTCCACGGTAAACGCACCGGGCAGGCCCCGGGTTCCCCCGGAACCCCGAACCTGCCCGTAGGGGATGACCCCAGCGCGCCGGAAGAACTACGAAAGACGACGCAGGACTGCGTAAGGACTACGCCGGAACGATGTTCACCAGCTTCGGCGCCCGCACGATCACCTTGCGGATGCCGGCCCCGCCCAGCGCCGCCACGACCTTCTCGTCGGCCAGCGCGACCTTCTCCAGCTCCTCGTCCGAGATCTCCGGGGAGACCTCGATGCGGGCCTTGACCTTGCCCTTGATCTGCACCACGCAGGTGACGGTCTCGTCGACGACGTAGGCCGGGTCGGCGACCGGGAAGTCCCGGTGGACCACCGAGTCGGTGTGGCCCAGCCGGCGCCACAGCTCCTCGGCGATGTGCGGGGCCAGCGGCGCCGTCATCAGCACCAGCGCCTCGGCCACCGGGCGCGGCAGCGGCCCGCCGGTCTTCGTCAGGTGGTTGTTCAGCTCGGTGACCTTGGCGATGGCGGTGTTGAACCGCAGGCCCTCCAGGTCCTGGCGCACCCCGTCGATCGCCTTGTGCAGCGCGCGCAGGGTGTCCACGTCGACGTCGGCCTCCGGGACGTCGACGACGGTGACCTCGCCGGTCGCCTCGTCGACGACGTTGCGCCACAGCCGCTGCAGCAGCCGGAACTGGCCGACCACGGCACGGGTGTCCCAGGGCCGGGAGACGTCCAGGGGGCCCATCGCCATCTCGTACAGACGCAGGGTGTCGGCGCCGTACTCGGCGCAGATCTCGTCCGGGGTGACCGCGTTCTTCAGGGACTTGCCCATCTTGCCCAGCAGCCGGGAGACCTTCTCGCCCTGGTGGTAGTACGCGCCGTCGCGCTCCTCCACCTCGGCGGCCGGCACGGCGATGCCGCGGCTGTCGCGGTAGACGTAGGCCTGGATCATGCCCTGGTTGAACAGCTTGTGGAACGGCTCGGCGGAGGAGACGTACCCCAGGTCGTACAGCACCTTGGACCAGAAGCGGGCGTACAGCAGGTGCAGCACGGCGTGCTCGGCACCGCCGACGTACAGGTCGACACCGCCGTGCGGCATGCCCTCGCGCGGGCCCATCCAGTACTGCTCGATCTCCGGGTCGACCGGCCGCTCGCTGTTGTGCGGGTCCAGGTAGCGCAGCTCGTACCAGCAGGAACCGGCCCAGTTGGGCATGGTGTTGGTCTCGCGGCGGAACTTCCTCGGCCCGCGCCCGTCGCCCAGGTCCAGGGTGACGTTCACCCAGTCCTCGTTGCGCGACAGCGGCGTCTCGGGCCGGGTGTCGGCGTCGTCCGGGTCGAAGGTGCGCGGCGAGTAGTCCTCGACCTCGGGCAGTTCCAGGGGCAGCATCGACTCGGGCAGCGGGTGGGCGATGCCGTCCTCGTCGTAGACGATCGGGAAGGGCTCGCCCCAGTAGCGCTGGCGGCTGAACAGCCAGTCGCGCAGCCGGAAGTTGACGGTGCCCTCGCCGAGGCCCTCGCCGCGCAGGTACTCGGTGATGCGCGCCTTGGCCTCGACGACGCCCAGGCCGTCCAGGGTGACGGAGTCGTTCGCGGAGTTGACGATCCGCGCGTCGTAGGAGGCGAAGGCGTCCTTCCACTCCGTCGTGTCGGTGCCGCGGCCGTCGGTGGGCTCCACGACGCAGCGGATCGGCAGCTCGAAGGCGCGCGCGAACGCGAAGTCGCGGGTGTCGTGGGCCGGGACGGCCATGATCGCGCCGGTGCCGTAGCCCATCAGGACGTAGTCGGCGATGAAGACCGGGACCCGCTCGCCGTTGACCGGGTTGGTCGCGTAGGCACCGATGAAGACGCCGGTCTTGTCCTTGGCCTCGGCCTGGCGCTCGACGTCGGACTTGGACGCGGCCTGCGCGCGGTAGGCGGCGACGGCCTCGGCCGGGGTGGCGTGACCGCCGGTCCACACCTCGTGGGTGCCCTCGGGCCAGGCGGCCGGGGTGAACTTCTCCACCAGGGGGTGCTCGGGCGCCAGCACCATGTAGGTGGCGCCGAACAGGGTGTCGGGGCGGGTGGTGAAGACGGTGATCCGCTCGCCGTCGATCGGGAAGTCGACGCGGGCGCCCTCGGAGCGGCCGATCCAGTTGCGCTGCTGCAGCTTGATGGCCTCGGGCCAGTCCAGCTCGTCCAGGTCGTCCAGCAGGCGGTCGGCGTAGGCCGTGATCCGCATGTTCCACTGGCGCAGCTTGGACTTGAAGACGGGGAAGTTCCCGCGCTCGGAGCGGCCTTCGGCGGTGACCTCCTCGTTGGCCAGTACGGTGCCCAGGCCGGGGCACCAGTTGACGGGCGCGTCGGAGGCGTAGGCCAGGCGGTACCGGCCCAGGACGTCGGCGCGCTCGGTCTCGCCCAGCGCGCTCCACGCGCGGGTGGTGCCGGGCACCGGCCGCTCACCGGACTCGAACTGTGCGACCAGTTCGGAGATCGGGCGGGCCTTGTTCGCCTCCTCGTCGTACCAGGAGTTGAAGATCTGCAGGAAGATCCACTGGGTCCACTTGTAGTAGTCCGGGTCGATCGTGGCGAAGGACCGGCGTTTGTCGTGGCCCAGGCCCAGCCGGCGCAGCTGGGAGGTCATGTTCTCGATGTTGGCCTCGGTGGAGACCCGCGGGTGCGTGCCGGTCTGCACGGCGTACTGCTCGGCGGGCAGGCCGAAGGCGTCGAAGCCCAGGGTGTGCAGGACGTTGTGGCCGGTCATCCGCTGGAAGCGGGCGTACACGTCGGTGGCGATGTAGCCCAGCGGGTGGCCCACGTGCAGGCCCGCCCCGGACGGATACGGGAACATGTCCATGATGAACTTCTTGGGCCGGGCCGCCAGGGCCGGGTCACCGGCCAGGTCACCCTTCGGGTTGGGCGCCTCGTACGTGCCCTCGACGGCCCAGAAGTCCTGCCAGCGTGCCTCGATGTCGGCCGCCATGGCGGCCGTGTAGCGGTGCGGCGCTGCCTCCGCCTGCGGGGCGGCGGCAGCGGGGTTCGTCTCGCTCATGATCCTCAAAGCTCCATCGATCGTCTGCGCCCACGGCTGCGACTTCCGGACGCCGGCGTCCGGAAACGAAAAAACCCCTCGCACAGGAGGGGACGCCGCGCCGATTCCGACCGTCTTGCTTCCGGCGGTCGGGACTGATCAGCGCGGCTCGCTAAGCAGAAGGCGTACGGCACGCATGGCGACAGGGTACCGCAGCGGCCGAGCGCCCCGCGACGCGCTTCCCCGTCGGGCGGCACGGATCAAGAAACGTGAACAATCTTCATTGGTTACTTCGCGTAACGACCCGTACAGGACAGCGAACGCCCCGGAAGCCACTTAGATAACAAGGCAATAACTCAAACCTCGTACCGCTCGGTACGGAGCCGCCTTAGAGTGCAGCAGCGGGACCGCTTTCCCGAACCGCTCGGAGTCGCCCCCATGAATCCTCGTCGTAGTGCCAGCTCGCTGCCCAGGCCAGGCCGTTCGGCCTACGGGCCGGCGAGCGCAGTCGTCCTGCTCCTGATACCCGTCGTCGTGCTGGCCGGCGGGAACACGGTGCGAGACTTCCTCAACTTCGGCGCCGGCGTGCTGTCGCTGGTCGCCCTGTCCTGCTCGGTGATCTGGGGCCTGGTCGCGACCGACCGCATCTTCCTCAACACGCGCCAGCGCATCGTCGCGCAGGCCGTGCACCGGACGACGGCCATCTCCTCGGTGGCCTTCCTGCTCCTGCACGTGACGGTCAAGCTGGCGCTGGACCACACGCAGTTCATCGCCGCGGTGATCCCCTTCAGCCTCGGCGTCACCGGCATCGGCATGCTCATCGGGCTCGGCTCGGTGGCCGGCCTCCTCATGGTCTTCACCGCCATCACCGGCGCCCTGCGCAGCGCCTTCGCCTCCCCCGCGCCGGTCGCCGCCCGCTGGCGCGCGATGCACATGCTGGCCTACCCCGCCTGGTGCTGCGCCCTGGTCCACGGCCTGTACGCGGGCCGCGCGGTGAAGTCCCCCCTCTTCACCGTCCTGTACGAGCTGTGCCTGCTCGGGGTCATGGCGGCGCTCGCCCTGCGCAGCGCCCCGCGCCCCTTCAAGCGCAAGGTCGCCGACCGGATCGTCGCCTTCATCGGCACCGACAACCGGGTCGGCCGCGAGGGCCTGGAGGCCAGTCGCGCCCGCAACGCGGAGACCGCCTCCATGGCGGGCGTCGGGGGCCGCTCCGGCGGCGGGCGCCGCTCCCCCGGCGCACCGGACGCCGGGCTGGGGGGCGTCGGCCCGGCGGGCGCGGCCGGATCCGCGCCGCTCTACGACACCTCCGGCACCCGCACGATGACCCCGGAACCCGGCAACGGCTTCGCGGCCGCGTACCGGACCGTCTCGACCCCTCGGGCGCAGGACCCCTTCGCCGGGACCGGCGGGCGGATGGACCCCGCCGGCGCGCAGGGCACCGGACCGCTGCCGCGCATGGACGGCGCCCCGGCGGGCCCACGCTGGCCCGCCCCGTCCCCGCCGCCGGTGGGCGAGGCGCCGCCCTCCGCGTACGACCCGATGACCGACACCTTCGCGGGCGGGATGACGTACCAGGCGGGCTACGGCGACTCCACCGGAACTTTCCCGGCCGCGGGTGAGTCGAACGCCCCCTTCGGCACGTACAACCCCAATGACACGTACAACAGCGGTCCCGCCAGCGAAACCCTGCCCGGTGCCTTCGACGCCCCGGGCTCCGGAGAATCATGGAACGCGCCTTCCGGAGGCTTTAAGTGAACGAGGCCCTGCCCGACGTCCCCGAGGTCCGCGTCGTCGGACTTCCCCAGCTCACGTCGGGCTTCGACCTTGTCGAACGGCTCGATCTGCCCATGCACCTCAAGGTGCACGGGCCGCTCGAGCCGATGGGAGGCGAGCAGCTCGCGCAGCTCGCCGAACAGATATCCCTGAAGGGAAGGGGCGGCGCCGGCTTCCCCTTCCACAAGAAGCTGCGGTCGGTCGCCGAGCAGGCGATCCGCCGCGGCACCCGGCCGGTGGTCGTGATCAACGGAAGCGAGGACGAACCCGCCTGCCGCAAGGACACGGTGCTGATCAACCGGGCACCGCACCTCATCCTGGACGGTGCCCTGCTGGTCGCCGAGGCGCTCGGCGCGCGCACCCTGGTGATCGGTGTGACCAGGGAGTCCACCGAGCGGTCGATGGAGCAGGCGCTCGCCGAGCGCGGGCTCAGCGACCGGCGCGGCTCGGCCATCCGGGCCCGTGTGCAGCGCAACCCGGTGCGGATGGTGACGGGCGCCGCCGCCTCCCTGATCCGTTCGATCGACGGCGGCCCGGCCATCCCGCCGGGCCGCAAGATCAGCGCCTCGCAGAGCGGTGTGGGCGGCCTGCCCACCCTGCTGTCGAACGCGGAGACGTTCGCCCAGCTCGCGATCGCCGCGCGCATCGGCCCGGACCGCTACCGCAACACCGGCCTGTACGACGAGCCGGGCACCGTGATGCTCACGGTCTCCGGCGCCGTCGCCCGGCCCATGGTGATCGAGGTCCCCACCGGCGTGCCCCTGCGGTACGTCCTGCAACTGGCCGGCGCCCCGCCGGTCCCGCAGGGCGTGCTGACGGGCGGTTACCACGGCAAGTGGATCGACGCGGCCACGGTCGACGAGGCGATCGTCTCCCGCAATTCCCTGGATGCCGTCGGAGGTTCACTGGGCGCCGGGGCGATCCTGCCGATCCGTCAGGAGACCTGCCCGCTCGGCGAATCGCTCCAGGTGGCCAAGTGGCTGGCGGAGGAGAGCGCGGGGCAGTGCGGCCCCTGCTACCTCGGCCTGCCGGCCGCCGCGCGCGGCATGGAGGACATCCTCAATGGCGGCGGCCCCGCCGCCCTGGAGGCACTCAAGCAGGTCGCCAAGGCCGTGAAGCGGCGCGGCGCCTGCTCACACCCGGACGGCTCCGCGATGTTCCTGGAGTCGACCATCAAGGCGTTCACGGACGACCTGGCCGCCCATGTCCTGGGCAACGGCTGCGGGCGGCCCGTGGAGGGCGTCCTCCCGCTCTTCGAGGGCGGCAGGGCACCGACCGGCATCCCGGGCGGCGGCCAGGCCGAGCCCGAGTCCGGCGAGAGCCGGCAGAAGATCTTCGTCGACTGGACGCTGTGCCGAGGGCACGGCCTGTGCGCGGACATCCTCCCCGAGGTCTTCGAACTGGGCGCCGACGGCTTCCCGACCGTGGCGCAGGCCCCGGTGCCCCGCTACGCCGAGGCGAAGGCCGTGCGGGCGGTGCGCCGGTGCCCGGCGCTGGCGCTGCGCCTGGAGGAGGACACGCGCTCCTCGGCGCCCTCGCGCAACCTGCCCGTCCTCTCCCAGGGGCGCGGCGGGGGCCGCGGCCGGCGAGCGCTGGGCAGCGGCCGCTGAGGCGGTGGGGCGGTCCTCGGTGACGACCGGGAACCGCCCCCGACGTGCGGCCCTTCCGGTCCCTTCCCGGGCACACGAAAGGCGGGCCATCCGTACTCGGACGACCCGCCTTCACGCTTGTCTTTCCTGCTGTGGAGCTAAGGAGAATTGAACTCCTGACCTCCTGCATGCCATGCAGGCGCTCTACCAACTGAGCTATAGCCCCGTACGGTCACGCGGTGCACCCGCGTTCCGACCGGGCCGCCGGTCTCCCTGGCGGCGACGCCAACATTACACGGTCCGGGGGGTCGACCACCAAATCGATTCCGGTGCGGACCGGGACGGGGCCGCGGACCGGCGCCTCACGCCGTCGCGAACGAGTAGAAGCGCTTGAGCGTGCAGTGCTCGTCGAGCAGCCGGCCGTAGATCGGTTCGCCCTCGAGTTCGCGGTACGTCTCGATGGGGTCGCCTTTTATGATCAGCGCCCGCGCGCACTCCTCGCACCAGTACTGGTAGTCCTGGTTCACCGGCTCCATGTCGCGGACGATGGGCGTGCCGCTCCCGCACCAGTCGCACTTCCGCCTGTGGGCACCCATCGATCAGCTCCAGATGTGGCCGCAGGCCGTGCACACGTAGGAAACGCCGCCGTTGTCGCCGAGCACCTGGGCCACGTGGGAGGAACCGCAGGAGGGGCAGTCGAGCGAGGTGGCCTTCCTTCTCGGCGCTCCCACTGCGCGGAGGTGGTGGACCTCCCCGCGGGTGCTCGCAGGCATCGCTACTCCCTCCCGTCGGGCCGCGCCCCCTTCCGGCCGTTTGATTCTGCCACGGCCGGGCCGGGCCGGTCAGCGACGCAGTCGTACCAGTCCGGACACGGCACCCGCCCCACCCGCTACGACCGGCGCGTTCAGGTACGGGAGGGGCGCATGCGTAGAGATATACGCCCGTAGGGGCCCGAGTGACTCACACGATCCCTCGGTGACTGCCCCGAAGGCTGCCTCTGCCGCCGTTCCGGACCGCGGGCCGCGTGCCTACCGTGGAGCTTTCCAGCCGTCTCCGGGGAGGTGCACACATGCGCGCCAACGAGTCGTGGGAGAACGCGTCCGTCACGGTCCGCGTCCTGTCGCCCGGCATCGCCGCGCGGGACCGGGGCACCGGCCGGGCCGGGCCCGTGGACCACGAGTCGCCGCACACGCTCCTCGCCCTGCAGCACGCCGCGGGCAATTCCGCCGTGACACGGATGCTGCGGGGGCAGGACCCGCCGCATCCCGTCGGGGGTCGGTGGGTGCAGCGCGCCCCCGCGCGGGCGGACGCCGATGACTGGATCGAGATGCAGGACATGACGACGGGCACCGCGCGCCCCGCATCCGCCGGGACCACCGCGCCCGCCGTGTCCTCCCCCGTTCCTCCCATGGACCTGAGCCCCGAAGTCGTCTCCCGGATGCTGCGGGAGTACGAGGAACGAACGGGGGATCACGTGCTCCGTCAGCTGCTCGGCGAGCTCATACCGCAGGTGCGGGGGGTGGACTTCGTCGGCTCCGGGGCGAAGGCCGCGCAGCCGCGCGGTCGCGGGACCGCCCCCGGTGACAGCCCGGCACAGGGCGGGAACACCGTCCCCGTCTCCGGGCCCGACGCCAGGTACCGCATCACCCTGTCGGCCGCCGGCTCGCGGGAGGACCAGATCGCCACACTCGTCCACGAGATGACCCATGTCCTCAACTACGAGGCGTACGGCCAGGACGCGATACCTGTCGGGCCCGACCGGCGGGACGAGGAGAAGTACTCGGCCTACGTGATGCAGAAGGCGGGCGACCTCATCGGCCTGCTGCCCGGGTCGGGGCTGCCGCCCGGCTGGCAGCGGGCGGTCAAGGAGAAACTGCGCTCGCACTCCGCGGCCAGCCCGACCAGGGAGTACGACACGGTGCTCAGTCATCTGCTGGTCTGGTCCGAGCAGTACGGGGACCCGGACTCGCAGTTCCACACGCGGCTGACCCGGCTGGTGCAGGAGACCCGCTACTGGCGGACCCAGGGCACCGCCCACCGGAACTTCGTCCCGGAGCCCGGGGTCACCTTCGACTCCGCCCTCGACCGGCTCATGAAGGCCTGAGGCCGGAGCACGGGCGGAAAACGCGATATCCCGCCGGGCCTGAGCGGCCCTGCGGGATATCGTCGATATGTGTGGAGCTAAGGAGAATTGAACTCCTGACCTCCTGCATGCCATGCAGGCGCTCTACCAACTGAGCTATAGCCCCTTGTCGTTCTTCCCGCTCGGCGGGGCGAACAAGAAGAACTTTAGCCTGCGACCAGCCGGAAAGTGAAATCCGGTGGGTCAGACGTCGTCGCCCAGGACCGGCTCGGGAAGCGTGCCCGCGTTGTGCTCCAGCAGCCGCCAGCCGCGGCTGCCCTCGCCGAGCACCGACCAGCAGCAGTTCGACAGTCCGCCGAAGCTCTCCCAGTGGTGCGACTCCAGGCCCAGCAGGCGCCCGATGGTGGTGCGGATGGTCCCGCCGTGGCTGACCACGACGAGGGTGCCGTCGACCGGGAGCTTCTCGGTGTGCCGCAGGACGACGGGGGCGGCCCGGTCGGCGACCTCGGACTCCAGTTCGCCCCCGCCGCGGCGGACCGGTTCGCCGCGCTTCCACGCGGCGTACTCCTCGCCGTGGCGGGCGATGATCTCCTCGTGCGTCAGCCCCTGCCAGACGCCCGCGTAGGTCTCCCGCAGGCCCTCGTCGTACGTCACCTCCAGGCCGGTGAGCGCGGCGAGCTCGCCGGCGGTGGCGGCTGCCCGCTTGAGGTCGGAGGCCACGACGGCGTCCGGCCGCAGGGAGGCGAGCAGCCGGGCGGCCCGGCGGGCCTGGCCGAGGCCGACCTCGGTCAGCTCGACGTCCGTGGAGCCCTGGAAGCGCCGCTCGACGTTCCAGCGGGTCTGGCCGTGCCGCCACAGGATGATGCGGCGGCCGCGGCTCTGCCTGCGGCCGCCGCTCGCGCCGCCGTCGACGGCGGTGCTCATCGCGGGTCCCTGTCGAACTCGGCCGCCTCCTCCGCCGCCCGCAGCTTGGCGTGCTCCTCGGCCTTGCCGCGGGTCGCCCGGGCGTCCTCGGGGAGGTCGAGTTCGGGGCAGTCCTTCCACAGCCGCTCCAGGGCGTAGAAGACGCGCTCCTCGCTGTGCTGGACGTGGACCACGATGTCGACGTAGTCGAGGAGCACCCAGCGGGCCTCGCGGTCGCCCTCGCGGCGCACCGGCTTGGCGCCGAGTTCCTTGCTCAGTCGTTCCTCGATCTCGTCGACGATCGACTTGACCTGACGGTCGTTGGGGGCGGACGCCAGCAGGAAGGCGTCCGTGATCGACAGCACGTCGCTGACGTCGTAGGCGATGACGTCGTGCGCGAGCTTGTCGGCCGCCGCCTGGGCGGCGGTGTTGATGAGTTGGAGGGAGCGGTCGGTAGCGGTCACTGCGCGGCTTTCCGTGTCGACGGTCGGGGCGGTGCGGGGGCCCGGGGCCGCACCAGGCGGCGACCGCCCGCACGGGGTATCACTCCCCCAGGGTCTCACGGTCCGCGGGGCGGCCCGGGCGAACGACCGCCCGCACCTCCGCGCCGGCGGACCCCGGCCGGGCGGCGGCCCGCCGGGGTCCCGCTTCCGGGCTCAGGACGAGGGGTGGAAGTCCTGCCCCAGCACGACCGACACGTCGGCGCCGGAGGTGACCGTGCCCTTCGTCACGGCGCCGGCGGGCAGGCCGAGGGTCTTGGCGACCTCGACGGCGTCGTCCTTGTCGGCGGCGTCCTTGTAGGTGACGGCGGAGGCCGCCGCGGGCGTTCCGGTGCCGGCGTCGAGGAAGGTGTAGCCGCCGTTGACGAGGGTCACGCGGGCCTTCTCGGTGTCGTCCTTGTCGCCGGTGGCGTTCCTGATGCCCACGCGTACGGCGTCCCCGGCCTCGGGGTTCTTCACGGTGCCGCCGAGCAGCTTCTTCACCACACCGCCGGCGGCCGTGTCGTCGACGCTGCCGTCGGGCCGGACCGGCACCAGGTCGGTGGTGTAGTCGCCCTCCTTGGCGTGCGCGGCGAGCTTGGCGAGGAAGGCGCCGAGGTCCTTGTCGCTCAGAGAGGGGTCGAGGATCTGGGCCAGGGTCTGCACCGTGGTGGTCGCGGCGCCCGCGTCGGAGGACAGCTTGCGCAGCACTCCCTGCATGACCTGCCCGAACCGCTTGAGCTGGGCGTCCTGGGACTCGCCGGAGGCGCGGTAGGTGGCGTAGGCGACGGCCATCTTGCCGCTGAGGGTCTGGGCGCTCCCCTTGTGGACGAGGAGTTCGGCGTCCTTCTTCTTGGCGGCCGGGTCCGGCACGTCCGTGTCCGTGTCGATCTCGATGGTGCCGACCAGCTCGACGAGGTTGTTCAGGTAGGGGGTGTCCAGCCGCCAGGTGCCCTCGATGTCGGTGCCGAGGACGGTGTCGAGTTCCTCGCGGGTGCCGCTGGAGCCGTCCTCGTCGACGGACTTGGCGAGGGTCGTGGTGGAGCCGTCCTCGTCCGTCAGGGCGAGGGAGTTGGGCAGCAGGACGGTGGCGCCCCGCTTGGTGGTGGTGTTGTCGACGAGGAGCGCCGTGGAGGTGCCGCCGCCCTTGGTGTTGTGCAGGTGGACGACCACGACGTCGCGGCTCTGGGCGCCGGCGGCCGTCGTCGTGCCGGTGGTGCCGCCGCCGGAGGAGCCGCCGGGCAGCTTGCCCGCGTACCAGAGGTAGCCGACCCCGCCGACGGCCACGACGGCGAGCGCGACGACGAGGGCGACGACGCGGCTGCGGGCCCTGCGCTTGGCCTCCTCGCGGCGCTCGGTGCGGTTCTCGGTGAACTTGAGCCAGTCGATGACGTCCTCGGAGTCGCCGTCGGGCTCCTCGACGAAGGCGAACTGCTCGGTGCGGTACTCGCCCTCGGCGCCGCCCGCGGCCTCCGCCTCGGGTGCCGGAGCGGCCGGCGTCTCCCGCGCGGGCGGCTCGGCCGGGCCCGGCTGCCGGGGGACGCGGGCGGCCCGCCCGGTGCCCGGGGAGCGCCGTGCGTCCGCCGCCTGCCCGTAGGGGTCCTCGGGGGCGGCCGGGGCGCCCGGGCCGGCCCCGCACGGGTCGTGTGCGCCGTAGGGGGAGGCGCCCGCGCCGGTGTCGTACGGCGGGGCGGGCTGCTGGGGCGCGGCCGCGTAGGGGTCGTAGCCGTAGCCCCCGTACCCGGAGGGGTCCGAGGGAGTGGAGGGGGCCGAGGGGTCGGCGTAGTCGGACCGCGCGGGGTACTCCGGCGGGGCGGAGTACTGCGAGGGGCCGCCGTACCCCTGTGACTGCTGTTGCGGGCCGGCCCCGTAGGGGTCGTGGCCCTCGGGTGCCCGGGGCGCGGGCACCTGCCGGTACACGGGCTGTCCGTACTCGTCGTAGCCGACGAGTTCGTAACTGTCGCCGGCCGGGTATCCGTCGTATCGGTCGTTCACCGGTGCCCCTCTCGGCTCACTCGCCGCGGTACAGCTGGCGCTTGTCGATGTAGCGCACCACGCCGTCCGGGACCAGGTACCAGACCGGCTGGCCGCTCGCGACCCGCGCGCGGCAGTCGGTGGAGGAGATCGCCAGGGCCGGGACCTCGATCAGCGAGACACCGCCCTCGGGCAGGCCCGGGTCGGTCAGCGTGTGGCCGGGGCGGGTGACGCCGATGAAGTGGGCCAGGGAGAACAGTTCCTCGGCGTACCGCCAGGTGAGGATCTGCCCCAGGGCGTCGGCACCGGTGATGAAGAACAGGTCGGTGTCCGGGTTGAGGGCGCGCAGGTCGCGCAGGGTGTCCGTGGTGTACGTGGGGCCGCCTCGGTCGATGTCGATGCGGCTGACCGAGAACTGCGGGTTCTCGGCGGTGGCGATGACCGTCATCAGATAGCGGTCCTCGGCCGGCGTGACATGGCGGTCGGCCTTCTGCCAGGGCTGGCCGGTGGGGACGAACACCACCTCGTCCAGGTGGAACTGCGCGGCGACCTCGCTGGCCGCCACGAGGTGTCCGTGGTGGATCGGGTCAAACGTTCCGCCCATGACGCCGAGACGGCGTTTGCCCGGATTCGACGGCGCGTTGCCGGGGCCGCGCCGGATCCCGGGGGCCGTGCCGCTCGCCGGACCGGTAGGCATGTCCTGCTCTCCCATGCGTGCAGACCCTACCGGCCCGTCCTGCGGGCTCCGTCCGACGGGCGCCCCTCGTACCGTGTCATGGCCGGGACACGACCGCGCCCGGGCTTCAGCGGTCGCGGTTGAAGCGGGTGGTGATCCACAGCAGCAGGAGCAGGATGAGGAGGGCGGCGCCGCCGGTCACGGCGGGGTCGAGGCTTTCGTGGTTGCCACCGTGCTCCCCGCCCTCGGCGGCGAGAGTGACCAACTGGGCTGCGGTGCTGGGAAGGCTCATCTTCGGCAGGACCTATCCGGTGTGGGCGGGATAAACGTCGCCTCATCGTATGCGGGGGCCCGTGCGCGCCTCACGCCGACTCCACCGTTGGGACGGACGCGCGGGCCCGCGGGCCCCTTCCGCACACCCGTTCGGGCAACCGTTCGGGGCCGGGAGACGTCAGTCGTCGTGACGGCCGTAGCCGCGCAGGACGAACCAGGCGGTGAGGACGCAGCCCACGACCATGACGATCAGGACGACGCGGAGGAGGTTTCCGGAGCCCTGCCGAGCGGCGGCATCGGCCGCCCCGGTGAGCCAGGCGGCGGGGACGTGCTCCATGGATCGCTCCTTACGGGTGTGCTGACCCGCCACGGTAACTCCGCCTAGGCTGGGTGCCGCTCCGGGGGCGCGGGGGTGGGCGGCTTTCTTGTACGGCTCCCACCGGATTCACACCTTCGCCCCGCCTCCGCCGGCCTCCGCCGTCCTCACCATCACGACGACAACCACACAGCAGGCACCGACAGGGCAGCCATCGACGCATGGGGGACCACATGTCCGACGACAGCCGACCGAACGGCAACGGCCACGAGCACGTGCCGAGCAGGCAGCGCAGGCGTTTCCCGGGGATCTCCTCGCGCGCGTACGAACACCCGGCGGACCGTTCGGCCCTGGTGGCCCTGCGCAAGCTCAGCGGCTTCGACACCGTGTTCAAGGCACTCAGCGGCCTGCTGCCCGAGCGCAGCCTGCGGTTGCTGTTCCTGTCCGACTCGGTGCGGGTCTCGGACGCCCAGTTCGCCCACCTCAACGACATGCTGCGGGACGCCTGTTACATCCTGGACCTGGAGAAGGTCCCCCCGATGTACGTCACCCAGAACCCGCAGCCCAACGCGATGTGCATCGGCATGGACGAGCCGATCATCGTGGTGACCACGGGTCTCGTCGAGCTCCTCGACGAGGAGGAGATGCGGGCCGTCGTCGGGCACGAGGTGGGGCACGCGCTCTCGGGCCACTCCGTGTACCGGACGATCCTGCTGTTCCTGACCAGCCTCGCGCTGCGAGTGGCCTGGATCCCGCTGGGCAACCTGGCGATCATGGCGATCGTGACCGCGCTGCGGGAGTGGTTCCGCAAGTCGGAGCTGTCTGCGGACCGGGCGGGGCTGCTGGTGGGGCAGGACCTCAGGGCGTCGATGCGCGGGCTGATGAAGATAGCGGGCGGCAACCACCTGCACGAGATGAACGTGGACGCCTTCCTGGAGCAGGCGGAGGAGTACGAGGCGGGCGGCGACCTGCGGGACTCCGTGCTGAAGATCCTCAACGTGCTGCCGCGCTCGCACCCCTTCACCACGGTCCGGGCGGCGGAGCTGAAGAAGTGGGCGGAGTCGCGGGAGTACCAGCGGCTGATGGACGGGCACTACCCGCGGCGGGCGGAGGACAAGGACGCCTCCGTGTCCGACTCCTTCCGGGAGTCGGCGGCGCACTACGCCAACAACGTGAAGAGCTCGAAGGACCCGCTGATGAAGCTGGTCAGCGACCTCGCGGGCAGCGCGGGCGGGATCGGGGACCGGGTCCGGCGCGGATTCGACGGGTTCACCTCCGGCCCGCAGAACGGCAACTCCAAGGACGCCCCCGAGGGCACGCCGAAGGACGCACCGGGACCCGAGGGCGACGGTGACGAGAACTGAGCCGCTGAGCCGCCGTTGACCCGCTAGCGCGGCGCCGCCGTGGCCAGGGTGCCGCACAGGGCGGTGGCCGCGCCGGTGGCGTAGGGGTTGGTGCCGGCGGGGCCGCCGGGCTTGGGCGACTCGCCGGCCAGGAGCGGGAGCAAGTGGCCGGCCTGGTCCTCGGCGCAGGAGAGCGGGCCGGCCTGCACGGTGGCGAGGGCCAGCACCGTGCGGTGCGCGCGCAGGTCGCCCCGGTCGAAGTGGAACGTCAGTTCGCGCCGCACGGTGAACAGTGAGGCCTTGGCGCCGGCGCCCGCTCCGCTCGGCCGCAGCGCGTACACGAGGGTGTGCTCGGCGACGACCTCCAGCGTGTCGGAGGTGGTTTCGCCGGCCCGTAGGGTGCCCCGCACCCGGACGCCGCGGTCGGCGAGTTCGGCGCGGGAGGGGTCGAAGCGGACGAGCCAGCCGGTGACCGCGTGCCGCCCGTCCGCGGCGGGGTGGGCGAGGCCGCGGTCGAACTGGGTGAGCTGCCGTGGGTCGAGGAGCAGCCGAACGGGGCGGACGGTGGCGCCGCTGAGCACCTCGGGGTCGAGCGCGGAGTCGACGAGGTAGTCCTTGGCCGTGGTCAGCGCGGTGAGGACCTGGCCCTCGGCGAAGTGGGCGGTGCGCCGTACGGCCGGCAGGGTGAAACCCTCGGCCCCGTGGCGGAACCCGGCGGCGGGGCTGTGGGCCCACAGTGCCTCGATGTCGGCGGAGCCGGGGACGGCCGCGTGCGGGGCCAGCGGGACGACCGTGGTCCGCAGCGGCTGGACGGGCCGTGCCGCGGACTTCTGGTACGGGTGGCGGAAGCCCATGTAGATCGCGGTGCTGAAGGCGAACGCGATGAGCAGGGCGAGGAACAGCACCTGGCGGGAGAGTCCGCGCCGCAGGGCGGCGGGACGGCGGCGGACGGCGGGCGCGTGATCGGAGATCCGCTCGCGCGCGGAGAACTCCTGGAGACGGGCAGCACGGACGAACGACTCGTCGAAGACGACGGATCGGTATTCGTCCTCGCCACCGCCGGGAGCGCCCTCGGGGGTCCCCTCCGGCGGCTCTCCGGGCACGCCCATACCTTCAGGGTAGGTCGCGCGGAGCCCCGGTAAACGCCGCGCTACCGGACAAGTTCTGTCAGGTCCCGGCCAGGTTCGGGGGTGCGCGCCGCCGCCCGGTTCAGGGCGCGGGCGGTGCCGCCGAGACGGCGGGCGGGAGGAGTTCGGCGGGGCCGTCGGGGTCCGCGCCGACGCCCGCGCCCAGGCCCTGCTCCAGTCCCGTGGAGGCGGGGGGCGGCACCTGGTCGCGGCGGTCCGGGGAGGAGGAGCCCCGGTAGACCGCGGCGAAGGCCAGCGCGACCATGCCGACGCCCATCACGAGGGCGAGCATCCAGGCCACCGGGCGGTGCCAGCGGGCGTGCTTGCCGTAGAGCCGGCCGCGGGGGCCGTGCGGGCCCCGGCGGCCGAGGAGGTCGCTCTCGTCGAGGTCGTCGAAGTCGGGGCCGTACCCGGCGCCGGGACCGCCGTCCCGGCCGAAGTCGTCCTCGTAGGGGTCGTCCTCACCGAGGGCGCCGCGGGCGTGCGCCCGGCGGGCCTCGGCCTCCTGGGCCTCGGCGCGGGCCTGGGCGGCGGCGAGGAGGCGTTCCACGGCCGTCGGTTCGTGGACCACCGCGGCCCGTACGAAGGTCTCGTCGAAGACCACGGAGGCGAACTCTTCGTCCGTCGCTCCGCGGTCGTGGTCGTCGTCGGGCTCCCAGCCGTCAGGGAACGGCGTGCCCCCCACGTCCTCCGGCACGGATCCAGAGTAGTCCCGGGGGGTCAATTTGGGCAGACCGCACGGAAATTCGTCGGCCCGCCGCCCGTCGTCCCCCCGCCGCCTCAGCGGCGCACGTGGCCGTCGCCCGTGACGATGTACTTGGTGCTGGTCAGTTCCGGCAGGCCCATCGGGCCGCGGGCGTGCAGCTTCTGCGTGGAGATGCCGATCTCGGCGCCGAAGCCGAACTGGCCCCCGTCGGTGAACCGGGTGGAGGCGTTCACGGCGACCGCGGCGGCGTCCACCAACTGGGTGAACCGGCGGGCGGCCTGCTGCGAATTGGTGACGATCGCCTCGGTGTGCCGGGAGCTCCACAGCCGGATGTGGGCGACGGCCTTGTCCAGCGAGTCGACGACGCCGGCGGCGATGTCGTAGGACAGGTACTCGGTGTCCCAGTCCTCGGCCGTGGCCTCCACGACGGTGGCCGCCGAGTCCTTCGCGTAGGCCAGCACGCGCGCGTCGCCGTGCACGGTGACCCCGGCCTCGGCCAGCGCGTCCAGGGCGCGGGGCAGGAACGCGGGGGCGATGTCCTGGTGGACCAGGAGGGTCTCGGCGGCGTTGCAGACGCTGGGCCGCTGGGCCTTGGAGTTGACCAGGATCTCGACGGCCATGTCGATGTCGGCGTCCGCGTCGACGTAGACGTGGCAGTTGCCGGTGCCGGTCTCGATGACCGGGACGGTGGACTCCTCCACGACCGTGCGGATCAGCGAGGCGCCGCCGCGCGGGATGAGCACGTCGACCAGGCCGCGGGCGCGCATCAGCTCGCGGACGGCGTCACGGCCCTCGCCGGGCACGAGCTGGACGGCGTCGGCGGGCAGCCCGGCCCCGCCGACCGCGTCCCGCAGCACCCGGACCAGCGCGGTGTTCGACTCGTACGCCGAGGAGGAGCCGCGCAGCAGCACCGCGTTGCCGGACTTCAGGCACAGGGCGGCGGCGTCGACCGTCACGTTCGGGCGGGCCTCGTAGATGATGCCGACGACGCCGAGCGGCACCCGGACCTGGCGCAGGTCGATGCCGTTGGGAAGGGTGGAGCCGCGGACGACCTCGCCGACCGGGTCGGGCAGCGCGGCCACGTCCCGCACGTCGGAGGCGATGGCCCGCACTCGTTCCGGGGTGAGGGTGAGCCGGTCGACGATGGCCTCGCTGGTGCCGGCCTCGCGGGCGCGCGCGACGTCCTTGGCGTTGGCGGCGACGATCTCGCTCGTCCGGACCTCCAGCGCGTCCGCCACGGCGAGCAGCGTGTCGTCCTTCACGGCCCGGGGCAGCGGGGCGATCTCGGCGGCCGCTGCCTGAGACCGGTAGGCGGCCCGGGCGACCGGGGACATCGAGTCGTACGGCGAGAGCGTGGTCATGGGAAAAGCGTAGTGCGCCGAAGGGGCCGAATCCTCGGCCGTTCCACGCAACGAGACGGTGTGAACCACGGAAAGCGCGCGCTCGTCCCTCGAACGCGGACCGGCACGCGGACCGGCACGCGGATCAGAAGGGGTGCACCCCGACCGGGGTGGCGGGGGCCGGGCCGTAGCCCGCGGCGACCCGCTGCCGGTAGGTCTCCCGGCCGATGACCTCCAGGCCGACGATCTCCCAGGCCGGCAGCCGGGCGGTGCGCCGGTGCTCGCCCCACAGGCGGAGGGCGACCGCGGCGGCGTCGTGCAGGTCGCGGGCCTCCTCCCAGTAGCGGATCTCGGCGTGGTCACCGGCGTAACGGCTGGTCAGCAGGAAGGGATGGTCGTGCGCGAGTTGCTCGAGCCCCCGCCTGACCTCGTCGAGCGGGGCCTCGCCGCCGGACACGCTGAGGGTGACGTGCCACAGCCGGGCGGCAGGACGGGCGGAGCGCCCCGGCCCCTCGGCCGCGCCCGGCTCGACCTGCGTGCCGGACTCCTCGTGGCCGTCCCCGCCGCTCACACCGGCGGCTCCGGCGGGCGGCCGTGCCTCGCCGACGCTGCGGAGCCCGCGCACCCGGCGCAGGGCCTGCGAGCCGCGGACGCCGGACGTGCCGCGCGCCTCGCGTCCCCCGGCCGGGTCCCGGGGCTCGCGGGCGCCGGACGCGCCCCGCGGTTCGCGGGCAGCGGCTCGGGGCTCGGGTGCGGTGCCCTCGGGGCGGGACGTCGGCGTCCCAGGGCGCACTCGTGTCACGGCGGCCTCCTTCAGCGCACGGTCGTGCCGTGTCCAGCGGTCGTGCGGAACGTGTCCCCGGAAGACAGTTGAGCAGGCGGGGGACGGTCGTGTGGCGGTTTTGCGGAACGTCCTCCGTCGGAGGCGGGCGAATAGGCGTTCGGGGCGGGACGGGGGCGGCGGGGCTCCGGGGAGCCTCGCCCGTCATCCCTCCAGCAGGACGAGGTCGTCGCGGTGCACGACCTCGCGCTCGTACGCCGGCCCCAGCTCGCGTGCCAGCTCCCGGGTCGAGCGGCCGATCAGACGGGGGATCTCCTTGGCGTCGAAGTTGACGAGCCCGCGTGCGACGGCCCGGCCCGCGCCGTCGCGCAGTTCCACCGGGTCGCCCGCCGTGAAGTGGCCCTCGGCGCCCGCGATGCCGGCGGGCAGCAGCGATTTGCGGCCCTCGACGACCGCCCGCACGGCCCCGTCGTCCAGGATCAGCGCCCCCTGCGGGGCGGAGGCGTGCTGCAACCAGAGCAGGCGGTCGGCGGAGCGCTTGCCGGTGGGGTGGAAGTAGGTGCCGGTGTCCCCGCCGGCCAGCGCCTCGGCGGCGTGCACCGCGCTGGTCAGCACGACGGGGATGCCGGCCGCCGCCGCGATCCGGGCCGCCTCCACCTTGGTGACCATGCCGCCCGTGCCCACGCCGGCCCGGCCCGCGCTGCCGATCTCGATGCCGTCGAGGTCGGCCGGGCCCGTCACCTCGGAGATGCGGGAGGTGCCGGGCCTGCCGGGATCGCCGTCGTAGACGCCGTCCACGTCGGAGAGCAGGACCAGCAGGTCGGCGTGGACGAGGTGGGCGACGAGGGCCGCGAGGCGGTCGTTGTCGCCGAAGCGGATCTCGTCCGTGGCGACCGTGTCGTTCTCGTTGACGACCGGCAGCGCGCCCATCGCGAGGAGCTTGTCCAGGGTGCGGGAGGCATTGCGGTGGTGGGCGCGGCGGCTGGTGTCGTCCGAGGTGAGCAGCACCTGCCCGACGCGGACGCCGTAGCGGGCGAAGGAGGCGGTGTAGCGGGCCACGAGGAGCCCCTGGCCGACGCTGGCGGCGGCCTGTTGCCGGGCCAGGTCACGGGGACGGCGGCGCAGCCCGAGGGGGGCGAGCCCGGCGGCAATGGCACCGGAGGAGACAAGCACCACTTCCTTCCCGGCGCTCTCCCTCCCGCCGCCGTGGTGCTTGGCGAGGACGTCGACCAGGGCGTCGACACGGTCGGCGTCCAGGCCACCGGCGGCGGTCGTGAGGGAGGAGGAGCCGACCTTCACGACGATCCGGCGTGCTGCTTCGACGTCCTGCCTGTGCGCTGACACGTGCGCCTCTCGCTTTCCCGACATCTGCTTCCCGGCATCCGCGGACGGCCGCCCCGAGGGGGGCGGTCCCCGTCCGCAATCTACGGGACCGGGGGTTTCGGGTGCGCGGCAGTTTCGCGGGGTGGACGGGGACCCGGTCCCCGTCCTGGCCGCCTCACCCCGGTGCTGCCCGTCTCACCCGGTCCGGCCGGCACCCCTGACGGGGCACACCGCTCACAAGAGCGCACACCTGACCGATATGCCCCTTTCGCAGGCGCGGCCGGTGGCGGAGATTGCTTGCCGGGCACCGGAAGTCATACCGTCAGCCTCGGCTCTCCCCGAAGGTGCACCCGTGTTCGGGTGCTCGCGAGGGGCTGGCCGTCACCCCCCATGCCTTCCCCCCATCCGCCGCATTTCCCTCCGCAGGAGCCCAGCCCGTGCCCTCCGCAGGTCCTGCCACCCGCCGTCTCGTGCAGGTGGCCACACTGTGCGCGATGTTCGCGCTCTTCACGGCCCAGATCATCACCGCGCTGCTCCCGAACGTCCCGGTCCTCGTCGCCGTGAGCGCGGCCGGACTCGCCCTGGACCTGTACTTCCAGTACCGCGACCCCGGCCTCCTCGCGCTGCTCGGCAAGGTGCGCTTCGACGTCACCGTCCGCCAGCTGCTGCGCGACATGCTCGTCCTGGTGGGGCTCCTGCGGATCGACGGCATCGAGCCGCTCCACGAGCAGGCGCCCCTGACGGTCGCCCTGTGCGCCTGCTACGCGCTGCACTTCTGCTGCCAGGCGGTCGCCGTCCTGGTCCGCCGCACCCGCACGCTGCCGATCGTCACCCGCAACATCGACGCCTCCGCGCTGCGCCTGACCAAGGCCCCGCCGCGCATCCTGGCCCGCCGCCCCGGTCACCGCCTGCTCGCCCTCTCCGTCCCGGCCACCGCCGGACTGCTGGCCACCGCGGCCACCAAGGACGGCCTGTGGGGCGGCATCGGCGTCGGCGCCGCCCTCGCGCTGGCCCTCGGCGGCACCGCGTACCTGGGCACCTGGCTGCTCAAGGGCAAGCGCGCGAAGACGGAGCAGCAGGTCATGGAGTGGCTGGACGGCTGGCTGGCCGAGTACCGGCCCACCGTCGCGATGTACTTCTCCGGCGGTACGACCTCGGCCTACCAGGCGAACATGTGGCTCTCCACGCTCTCGCAGCTCGACGGCCGGCCGCTGATCGTGCTGCGCGAGCGCTTCATGGTGCAGAAGATCGACGCCACCGACGTGCCGGTGATCTGCTTCCCGAAGGTCTCCACGATGTTCTCGCTGGAGAACTCGACGCTGAAGATGATGCTGCACCCCGCCAACGCGGCGAAGACCTCCCAGGTGCTGCGCATCCCCACGATCAAGCACGCCTTCATCAACCACGGCGAGAGCGACAAGCTCTCCTCCTGCAACCCCTACGCCAAGGCCTACGACGAGGTCTGGGTCGCCGGTCCCGCCGCCCGCGAGCGGTACGCGCTGGCCGAGGTCGGCGTGGAGGACAAGGACATCGTGGAGGTCGGCCGGCCTCAGCTCGCGCCGATCCGCCCCTACGCCGGTCCGCCGACCGGCACGTACACCACCGTGCTGTACGCCCCCACCTGGGAGGGCTGGGACGGCAACCCCGGCAACACCTCCGTGGTCCTGGCCGGGGAGAACGTCGTCCGCAAGCTCCTCGCCGACGACAGCGTGCGCCTGCTGTACAAGCCGCACCCGATGACCGGTTCCGTCGACCCGCGGGCCGGCCGGGCGAACGAGCGCATCAAGGCCATGATCACCGAAGCGAACGCGAAGCGGTCGGGGGCCCGGCCGGGTCCCGAGGCCGCCGCCGAGCTGGCCCGCCGCACCGCCGAACTGGACCGGCTGACCTCCACGGACTTCCGCGTGAGCGCCGACGAGATGGAGCGGATGCTGATCCAGGGCCGGCCGGACGGGCGGCGCGAGGCGCTCATCGCCGAGGCGACGGCGGCCTGGGAGCGGGCCTACTGGGCCTCCTTCCCGCAGTGGGAGCACCAGATCATCACCGACGCCCGGCCGGGCATCTTCGCCTGCTTCAACGAGGCGGACCTGCTCATCAGCGACGTGTCCTCGGTGGTCTCGGACTGGCTGTCCAGCGAGAAGCCGTACGCGGTCGCGAACACCTCGGGGCTCTCCGAGGAGGCCTTCCGTGAGGCGTTCCCGACCGTGTCCGCGGGTGTGGTGCTCACGCCGAAGGCGGGCGGTGTCAAGGGGCTCCTCGAGTCGGTGCGGCACCCGGAGAAGGACGCGTTCACGGCGGCCCGCGCGGAGCTGAAGGTGCAGCTCCTCGGCCCCTCGGAGCCGCCCTCGCTGGTCCGCTTCAACGAGGCGGTGCGGGCGCTGTGCGAGCGCGCCGACGAGCGGCGGGCGCGGATGGAGTCCCGCACGGGCTCCGAGATCCCGGCCCCGCGCGGTGCCGCCGAGGAGGCTCCGGAGGAGCTGGCGATCGAGGCGGACGCGGCGGGCACGGAGGACTCCGTCACCGCCTGAGCACGGAGAAGGACACGAGGAAGGGCCCCGGGAGATCCCGGGGCCCTTCCTCGTGTACTCGGTGCTTCTCGGTCACTCGGTACTTCTCGGTCACCCGGTGCTTCTGCTCACCCGGTGCTTCTCGGTCCTAGAACGGCTCGAAGTCGTCGTACTCGCGCAGCGACTCGTCCCGCTCCGCGTCACGGTCCCGCCTGCGCTGCGCCGCCGGGCGGGGCGCCTCGAAGCGGTGGTCCTCGCCGCGCCGGCCCAGCATCTCCGCGCCGGCCATCACGGTCGGCTCCCAGTCGAAGACGACCGCGTTGTCCTCGGGGCCGATGGCGACGCCGTCGCCCGTGCGGGCGCCCGCCTTCATCAGCGCCTCCTCCACACCGAGCCGGTTCAGCCGGTCGGCGAGGTAGCCGACGGCCTCGTCGTTGCTGAAGTCGGTCTGCCGCACCCAGCGCTCGGGCTTCTCGCCCCGCACCCGGAACAGCGGCTCGCCCTCGGCCTCCTCCTGGGTGACGGTGAAGCCCGAGTCGTCGACGGCCTTGGGCCGGATGACGATGCGGGTCGCCTCCTCCTTCGGCCTGGCCGCCCGCGCCTGCGCGACCAGCTCCGCCAGCGCGAAGGACAGCTCCCTCAGGCCGATGTGGGCGACCGCGGACACCTCGAAGACGCGGTAACCACGCGCCTCGAGGTCCGGCCGCACCATCTCGGCGAGGTCCCTGCCGTCGGGCACGTCGATCTTGTTGAGGACGACGATCCGGGGCCGGTCGTCCAGGCCGCCGTACTCGCGCAGCTCCGCCTCGATGATGTCCAGGTCGGAGATCGGGTCGCGCTCGGACTCCAGCGTCGCGGTGTCCAGCACGTGGACCAGCACACTGCACCGCTCCACGTGGCGCAGGAACTCCAGGCCGAGCCCCTTGCCCTGGCTGGCGCCCGGGATGAGCCCCGGCACGTCGGCGACGGTGTAGACGGTGGAGCCCGCCGTGACCACGCCCAGGTTCGGGACGAGGGTGGTGAAGGGATAGTCCGCGATCTTCGGCTTGGCCGCGCTCATCACCGAGATCAGCGAGGACTTGCCGGCACTCGGGTAGCCGACCAGCGCCACGTCGGCGACGGTCTTCAGCTCCAGGACGATGTCCTGGAGGTCGCCCGGGACGCCGAGCAGCGCGAAGCCGGGCGCCTTGCGGCGGGCGGAGGCGAGCGCCGCGTTGCCGAGGCCGCCCCGGCCGCCCTGGGCGGCCACGTAGGAGGTGCCGTGGCCGACGAGGTCGGCGAGGACGTTGCCCGCCCGGTCGAGCACCACGGTGCCGTCGGGGACCGGCAGGACGAGGTCCTGGCCGTCCTTGCCGCTGCGGTTGCCGCCCTCGCCGGGCTTGCCGTTGGTCGCCTTGCGGTGCGGGGAGTGGTGGTAGTCGAGCAGCGTGGTCACGGACTGGTCGACGGTGAGGATCACATCGCCGCCCCGGCCGCCGTTGCCGCCGTCCGGGCCGCCGAGCGGCTTGAACTTCTCACGGTGGACGGAGGCACAGCCGTGGCCCCCGTTACCCGCGGCGACGTGCAGCTCGACGCGGTCCACGAAGGTGGTCATGGTTCGGTGCCTCCAGTGAGCGGCGGGAGCGCCGCGGTCATACGTACAAATGCCGGTGCATGCCTGTGCATGCCGTGGTGCGCCCGGTCATGGTGCACCCGCTGTGCTCTTCAACACGCGAAAGGCGGACCCGCCTTCCCGACCGGGAAGTGAGGTCCGCCTCTCGGAAGACGTCCGGTCAGCCGACCGGGACGATGTTCACGACCTTGCGGCCACGGCTGGTGCCGAACTCCACCGCACCGGCCTGCAGCGCGAACAGCGTGTCGTCGCCGCCGCGGCCGACGCCGGAGCCCGGGTGGAAGTGGGTGCCGCGCTGGCGGACGATGATCTCACCGGCGTTCACGACCTGGCCGCCGAAGCGCTTCACGCCGAGCCGCTGGGCGTTGGAGTCGCGACCGTTCCGGGTGGACGATGCGCCCTTCTTGTGTGCCATCTGTTCTCAGTCCCTTACTTCGCAGCCGCGGGGATCTCAGTGACCTTGATCGCCGTGTACTGCTGGCGGTGGCCCTGACGACGGCGGTAGCCGGTCTTGTTCTTGTAGCGCAGAATGTCGATCTTCTGGCCCTTGTGGTGGTCCACGACCTCGGCCTGGACCTTGATGCCGGCCAGCACCCACGGGTCGCTGGTCACAGCGTCGCCGTCGACGACGAGCAGGGTCGAGAGCTCGACCGTGTCGCCCACCTTGGCAGTGGAAATCTTGTCAACCTCAACGATGTCGCCGACAGCAACCTTGTGCTGGCGACCACCGCTGCGCACGATGGCGTACACGCGGATCTCACTCTCTACGCTCGGGAACGGCACCCCCGCAGTCCAGCCGCCCGGCAACACGGGCCGCCTCTCCGGCACACGCGGTGTCCCGGAGGAAAAGGGTTTACGGGGATGTGGCGTGTCACTCGACACGCCGACGGTCAAGGTTACGGGGCGCTTCCGACAGGGTCAAACCGAGCCCCTCGGGCCCCGTACGGCGGTGGCCCACCCGCGCGCCGCGGGTGGGCCACCGTCCTGCTGCCTGCTCGGGTCAGTCGTCCGTGGACGCCGTCACCGTCGGCCGGCCCGGCTCGGTCGCCGCGGCCGTCTTCTTCGCCGTCGCCTTCTTGGCCGTCGCCTTCTTCGTCGTCGTCTTCTTGGCGGCGGTCTTCTTCGCGGCGGTCTTCTTGGCCGTCGTCTTCTTCGTGGCGGCCTTCTTCGCCGTGGCCTTCTTGGCGGTCTTGCGGGCCGCCTTCTTGGCCGGGGCCGACTCCTCGGCCCCCTCCGCGGCCTCCACCGCCTCGCCGGACGGCTCCGGCACCGTGACGGGCGCCGGCTCCGCCGGGGTCTCGGCGGAGGGCACGACCACGACGGCCGCGTCCTCGGACGAGGTCGGCGCGGTGGCCTTGCGGACGGCACGGCGGCGCGGACGGGCCGGGGCGGCGCTCTCGGCGGCCGGCTCCGGCTGTTCGGCCGGCTGGGCCGCCGTCTCCTCGGGCGCCGCCTGCTCGGGCGCCTCCGTCGGCGCGGGCGCCGGCTCGGCGACCGTCACCACGGCCTCCTCGGGGGCGGTCACCGGCGCCGAGACCTTGCGCACCGCCCGGCGGCGGGTACGGCCCTTGGGCGCGGCCGGTGCGGCCTCCTCGGGGGCTTCGACCACCGGATCCTCGGCGGCGGCGGGCTCGGCCTGCGCGGCCTCGGCCGGCTCCGGGCGCACCGGACGCGCGGTCTCCTCCTCGACGGTGACCTCCTGCGCCGTGGGCACCTCGGCCTCGGCCCGCTTCGGGGCGCCCGCGGGGGCGGAGGACCGGCGGGTCGCCCGGCGCCGGGAACGACCCCGGGTGGCCGCGGCCTCCGCCTCGGCGACGCTGCTGTACAGCTCCTCGTCGGGCGCGAAGGCCTCCGGGACCTCGGCGGCCGGCTGCCGGCGCTCCGGCTCGGCCTCCTCGACGGCGGTGGCCACCGCCGCCGCGTGCGTCTCGTGCTCGTGCTCGTGCGTGTCGTGCGTCTCGTGCTCGTGCGGCTGGTCGGCACCGCCGCGGCCGCGCTTGCGGCGCTTGCCGCCGCCACCGCCGGAGGCGCTCGGCTGGTCGAGGTGCACGATGACCCCGCGCCCGTTGCAGTGCACACAGGTCTCGGAGAAGGACTCCAGCAGACCCTGGCCGACCCGCTTGCGGGTCATCTGCACCAGGCCCAGCGAGGTCACCTCGGCGACCTGGTGCTTGGTCCGGTCCCGGCCCAGGCACTCCAGCAGGCGCCGCAGCACCAGGTCCCGGTTGGACTCCAGCACCATGTCGATGAAGTCGATGACGATGATGCCGCCGAGGTCGCGCAGCCGGAGCTGGCGCACGATCTCCTCGGCCGCCTCCAGGTTGTTCCTGGTGACGGTCTCCTCGAGGTTGCCGCCCTGACCGGTGAACTTGCCGGTGTTGACGTCGATGACGACCATCGCCTCGGTCCGGTCGATCACCAGCGAACCGCCGCTGGGCAGCCAGACCTTGCGGTCCAGCGCCTTGGCGAGCTGCTCGTCGATCCGGTACGTGGCGAAGACGTCGGTCTCGCTGGTCCAGCGCGACAGGCGCGGCGCGAGGTCCGGCGCGACGTGGGAGACGTAGCCGTGGATGGTCGACCAGGCCTCGTCACCGCTGACGACGACCTTGGAGAAGTCCTCGTTGAAGATGTCCCGCACGACGCGGACGGTCATGTCCGGCTCGCCGTACAGCAGCGTCGGCGCGGTGCCGCCGTTCTTGGACTTCTTCTTGATCTCCTCCCACTGCGCCTGGAGCCGCTCGACGTCGCGGCGCAGCTCGTCCTCGCTGGCGCCCTCGGCGGCGGTGCGCACGATGACGCCCGCGTCCTCGGGGACGACCTTCTTCAGGATGCTCTTCAGCCGGGCCCGCTCGGTGTCGGGCAGCTTGCGGCTGATGCCGGTCATCGAGCCCTCGGGCACGTAGACCAGGTAGCGGCCGGGCAGGGAGACCTGGCTGGTGAGCCGGGCGCCCTTGTGGCCGATCGGGTCCTTGGTGACCTGGACCAGCACGGACTGCCCGGACTTCAGCGCGGACTCGATGCGGCGCGGCCCGCCCGACATGCCGAGCGCGCCGAAGTTGACCTCACCGGCGTAGAGCACGGCGTTGCGGCCCTTGCCGATGTCGATGAAGGCGGCCTCCATCGACGGCAGCACGTTCTGCACCTTGCCGAGGTAGACGTTGCCGACGTACGAGACGGCCTGTTCCTTGTTGACGTAGTGCTCCACGAGCACGTTGTCCTCGAGGACGCCGATCTGCGTGCGCTCGCCGCTCTGCCGGACCACCATCACGCGCTCGACGGCCTCGCGGCGGGCCAGGAACTCGGCCTCGGTGATGATCGGGACGCGCCGGCGGCCCTGCTCGCGGCCCTCGCGGCGGCGCTGCTTCTTGGCCTCCAGCCGGGTGGAGCCCTTGATGGACTGCACCTCGTCGACGGCCTCGCTGGCCTTGCGGGGCTCGCGGACCTTGACGACCGTGCGCTCGGGGTCGTCGGCGGACGGCTCGCCCTCGCCGGTGCCGTCGCCCGCGCGGCGGCGGCGACGGCGGCGACGGCGGGTACCGCTGGAGCTGCCGCCCTGGTCGCCGCGGGAGTCGTCCTCGCCGTCCTCCGAGTCCTCGTCCTCGGTGTCCGCGGTGTCCTCGGCGGTCTGCTCGGCGGTGTCCTCGGCGTCCTCCGCGGCCTGCTCGGCGGCGACGTCCTCGGCCTCGTCGCCCTCGTGGGCGTCCGTGTCGCCCTCGGCGGCCTCGCCCCGGCGACGGCGCCGGCCACCCCGGCGGCGGCGCCGGCGGGAACCGGTCTCCTCGTTGTCGTACGCGTCCTCGCCGTCGGCGGAGTCCTCGGCCGGCTCGGCGGCCTCTTCGGGCTCCTCCGGCTCCTCGGGCTTCTCGGAGCGCCTGGCGGGCTGCGGCGTGTCGTCGCCCTCGGCACCGCCACGACGGCGACGGCGGCGGCGCGGACCGCCGGTCTCCTCCTCGGCGACGGGCTCGGCGGCCTGCGCGGGCTGCTCCTGCTCCTGGCGTGCCTCGGCGGCCGCCGCGGCGGCCGCGCGCTCGGGGGTCTGGAACATCGGCTCGGTGAACACGGGCGCCTGGAAGACGGCGACGGCGGGCCGCCGGGGACGCCGGGAGCCTTCCTCCGGCTCCTCGCCCGTTCCCGTCCTGCGGCCGGCGGGCTGCGCGGGGGCGGCGAAGCCACCGGCGGCCTTGCGCACGGCACGGCGCCGGCGGCGGGGCCCGTTCTCCTCTGCGGCGAGGGCGTCGCCGACCTCGGGGGGCGCGGGCAGCGTGCCCGGCTCGGGCTCGGCGGCCTCCGCCGCGGCGGCGCGGCGCCTGCCACGCCCGGCCCGGGCGGTCTCGGCCGGTGCCTCGGTGGGCGTCCCGCCGGTCTCCTCGGCGCTCGCGGCGGAGCCCTGCGCGTCCTCGGCGGTCACAGGCGCCTCCACGCGCTCGTCGGGGGTACCGGCGGGCGCGGCGACCCGGCGGGTGGCGCGGCGGCGGCCACGACGGGGAGCGGCGTCGGCGTTCTCGGCGTTCTCGGCGTTCTCGGTGTTCTGGGCGTTGCCGGTGTTCTCGGCCGGCTGCAGAGCGGGGGCGGCCTCGACGGGGACCTCGACGGCGATGGGCGTCTCCGCGGTGACCGGGGTCCCGGCGGAGGCGTTCTCGTCGGCGGCGTTCTCGTCCGCGGCGGGTGTCTGCGGGGCACCGGCGGGCGCGGACGCCCGGCGGGTCGCGCGACGGCGCGCACGCGGCGGAGCGGCCTCGGCGGGGGCGTCGTCCCCGGCGTCGGCAACGGCCGCCGCGGGGGCGGCGGTCTCCTCGGTGTCGGCGGGCACCTCGGCGGCGGGCTGCGAGGCGGCCGCGGGCGCGGTCACCCGGCGGGTCGCACGGCGGCGCGGACGCGGCGGAGCGACCTCGGCGGAGGCGTCGGCATCGGCCTTCGCCCCGGACTCGGCGGCCTCGGCGGCCTGCGGTGTCACCACCGTCTCGGCGGCGGCCTCGGCCCCTTCCGGGGCCCCGGAGGGTGCGGACACCCTGCGGGTCGCACGGCGGCGCGCACGCGGCGGAGCGGCTTCGGCGGGCGCCTCGGGCGCGGCGGTCTCCTCCGCGGCGGCGTCGCTCACCGCGGGTGTCTCCGTGCCGGCGAGGTCCGCGGCCTCCTCGGCCTCGTCCTCCGCACCGTTGGGCGCGGCGGCCGGCGTGGCCTCGGTGACCTCGGCGGCCGTCTCCGTACCCGCGGCCGGCGGTCCCGCGGGGCGGGAGGCGGCGCGGCGCCGGCGGCGCGGCGGCAGTGTGTCGCTGGGGCTGCCGGAATCGCCGGAGGTGGTGGTTGCGGAACCCTCGGTGGGTTCGGTCGGTTCGAGCATGCGGGCGTATCTCCCGTCAGGCTTCCGGGCGCCCCGCCTGGTCCGGCAGTGCCGGTGACGTCCGCGGCTCGCGCGATGCGCGCCTGCCGCCGTCCGGGGCGCGGGCGCCGCTCGGAAGCTGTCTGTGTCCTGTCTCGCCGGTTCCGTACCCCTTTTTGTGCACGGCCTGGCGAAAGTCTTGTGGTCGGTGCGCTGCCCGACCCAGGTGGCTCCCGAGTACGAGGGCGGCGCTACGACGTCCGTCCCTACGCGGAACCTTCCGGCACCGGCGCCGGCGCGGCGGCTTCGGCGGCCCCCGCTGAAGCGGCCGGGGCGGCCGTGATCGCCTCGCGATCGGGCGCGAGCGGGTCGGTCACCGTGCCGGTCTCTTCATCGAGCAGCCCCTGCGCCAGCCTGGTCACCGCTGCGGGGACCGGCGGCGCCAGGTCGGCCACGGCGCGGAGACCGGACAGGACGTCGTCGGGTCGTACGGCAGGCGTCACGTGCCGAACAACCAGCCGCAGTATCGCACAGGGCCGGTCGTTCGGCCTATCGGCCTGCGGAGGACACGTCTCGAGCCGCAGGACGGCCGGACGTGCGTCGAAGGTGCGCAGGCCGTTCTTCGTACGGCGCTGGACCTCGACGCTCGCGGCCGCGGTGAAGGCCGCGACCGCGCGCTCGGCGTCCCCGGGCGCCACGCCGTCCAGGCGCAGCTCCCACACGGAGGCCGTGAGCCGGTCGGCGAGGCCCGGGGTGCGGGCCTCCACCGCCTCGAGCACGTCGAGCCCGGTGGGCAGCGACACGTCGAGGAGCGCGCGCAGGGTCTCCGGGTCGCGCGGCTCGGTGAGCGCGATCTCCAGGTACTCCGCCTCACTGCCCGTGCCGGTGGGTGCGGCATTGGCGTACGACACCTTCGGGTGCGGCGTGAACCCCGCGGAGTACGCCATGGGTACCTCGGCGCGGCGCAGGGCACGCTCGAAGGCGCGCTGGAAGTCACGGTGGCTGGTGAACCGGAGGCGGCCGCGCTTGGTGTAACGCAGTCGGATGCGCTGCACCGCGGGTGCGGGCGGCGGGCCTTCGGGCTGTCGCTTGCCCAGTGTCCTAGTCCTTCGTGAGAGCGGTCGTACTTCTCTCCAGGGTACGTGCCTCGCCGGCCCCGGGTTCCCGGCGGACCGCCTCCGGCCGCTTCCCGGGCCCGCCGAACAGGGCCCGGCGCAGGTCGGCGCGGGCCTGCCGGGCGGTGTCACGGGCCGTGGCGAGGGCGTGCCGCACCACGCGGCCCGCCCCGCGCGCGGCCTCGGCGGCGGGCCGCAGCACCCCGTCGCGCACCAGGTGTCCGAGGGGGGTGAGGACGCGCCGGTAGGTCCAGCGCGCCGGTTCGGCGACCGTCCATCGCAGGAGGGCGCGCAGGAACCGGCCCACGGCGAGCGAGACGTGTCCCGCGACGCGCCAGGCGTGACCGAACGCGGCGGCGAGTTCACGCCCGACGATGACGAGGGCGCGCCCCACCGGCAGCACCAGCCACCGCCACACGGCGGCGGCGGTGGCCGCGAGGGCCCGGCCCGCCGGCACCAGCACCCGGCGCCACACCGCGCGGGCGGGCAGGACGAACAGGAGCCGCCCGGTCCAGTACAGGAGGAACCCGATCCCGGCGAGAGCCTTCCTCAGCAGCCACCCCGTCCCCCGGACCCCCAGGACGAGACCGCGCCCGGCGGGCAGCAGGAGGTACCGGCCCACCCACCGTGCCGGGACGACCACCAGCCACCGCACGAGCCACGCCACCGCGTGCCCGCACGGGGTCAGCGCCCGCGCGTACACCCACACGAGCCCGGCACCGACCCCGCGCAGCACCCACGCGACCCCCGCGCCGACGCCCCGCAGCACCCACGCGACCCCCGCGCCGATGCCCTCCAGCACCCACAGCAGCCCGGTCCCGGCACCCCGCAGCACCCATGCCGTACCCGCGCCGAGGGCGCGCAGCGCGCGGGCCGTCCCGCGCCCGGCCGGCGCGAGGACACGGCCGTACAGCCACCGGGCCGGCAGGACCAGCAGCGTCCTCGCCAACCACGCCAGCCCCGCCCCGACCGGCACCAGCACGTACCGCCACAGGGCGAGGAACGGCCACACGAACACCGCCCGCCCCACCCACGACAGGGCCCGCCCCAACGGACGCAGCACACTGCGGTGCAGCAGCCGGCCACCCGCGGCGAGCGCGTCCCACGCCAGGCGCAGCGGCACCACCAGCACGAACACCACGATCCGCACCGGCAGCCGCACGGCCACGACGAGACATCCCTCACCGCCCGGCGCCACCGGCTCGCGCACCGCGGGTCCGCGTCCCTCGGGCTCCCCCTCCACCGCCCGGTGCCCACCCGGTCCCCAGGCCCCTCCACCGCTCAACGCCCACTCCCCCGTTTCCCCGCCGGACCACTCATCCGCACGTCACTCCACGTCGATCCCGTAGTCCCGCAGCAGATCCTCCAGGCCGCCCTCGTAGCCCTTGCCGCCCAGGACGAAGTCCCAGTCGCCGCCCGGGCGGCGGCGGAAGGAGCCGAGGGTGAGGGCCGTCTCGCCGGGCCGGCCGCCGGAGACCTCCAGGCGGGCCAGTTCGCTGCGGTCCGGGTCCAGCAGGCGGATGCCGGCGTCCTGGAAGCCGGACAGGTCCGCGTGCGGGTCCGCCCCCGGGTCGACCGCGGCGACCAGCACGAGCCGGTCGGCCGGCTCCGGCAGCGCGTCGAAGGCGACCCGCAGCGCGGCCCGGTCCGGGGTGCCGGCGGGCAGCGCGCGGACGGTGCCGTCCGGGGTGCGCGGGTTGTTGAAGAAGACGAAGTGGTCGTCGCTCAGCACCCGGTTGCCGTGGCAGACGAGCGCGCACACGTCCACGGCGACACGCCCCGACCAGGTCATGCCGAGCACGTTGTAGTCCTCGGCCTCGGGCGCGGATGCCGGGGGCTCGTCACGGGGCGCGGGCACCCGGCCGACCGCCCCGGCGGACCGCGCTCCCCCGCCGCCCCCGCCGTCGCCCAGCCGGCCCCGCAGACCGTGCCGGTGCAGCAGGTCCACCAGTTCGGGACCGGAGACCAGCTCCAGCGGCTTGCCCTGGGCGAAGGTGTGCGAACCCGGGCCGAAGCCGGACGTCGTCACCAGGACGCCCTTGTTGGCGCCGAGCGACTGCACGGTGCCGTACAGGTCGCGGACGGCCGTCGGCGGGACCGTGTTCCGGTACCGCTTGACCTGCACCACCAGTGAGCCGCCGCGGATGGGTGTGGGGTCCAGCGCGTCGACGTCCACGCCGCCGTCGTTCGAGCGCTGTGTCGTGACCGCCTGCATGCCCATCGCCCGGAACAGCTCCGCGACCAGGGCCTCGAAGTCCAGCGGGTCCATCGCGAAGAGGTCCGGCTCCTCCTCCCCGCCGTGCGTGACGACCCCGCCGGCCACCTCCTCCGGGCGCCGGCCCGGCCGTACGGCGGTGTACTGGTCGGGGCGGGCCGAGAGCTGCCCCCGCAGCGCCTCCGTCAGGCAGTCCACCGGGCTGACCTGCTCCAGACGCAGACCGGCGAAGAGGGAACGGGGAGCCATCACCGTGACGAGGAAGAACTCCGTGCGCCGGCCCGTCGCTGGATCGTGGTCGTCGACGAACCCGTTGAACGCCACCGACTCCAGCGCGCCGAACTCGTCCGCCGCGAACAGCTCGTGCAGCACCAGCAGCGCGCTCCGCGCGAGCACCTCCCGGTACAGTGCCCGGCGCTGGGTGACCGGCCGGGGCGTCTCCTTGTCCTGGTCGGAGCCGGGCAGGTACCGGACCAGCTTCGTCCCGGGGACGACGTCGTACCGCGGCAGCTCCCAGTCGAGCACCAGTTGCCGGGCCGCCGGGTCGTACGCCGCCGCGATCCGGCGCGGGAACCCCTCCGGCCAGACGGCGGAGGCGTAGAGGGCGGCCGAGAAGTACTCCACAGCGGCCTCCGGGTCCGCGGCCCGCAGGGCCTGGCCCATCCGCGCGATCCCCGCGTTGTGCGCGCGGATCTCGGCGAGCCGGGCCGCCGCCCACGCGTCGTACTGCCGCCGGTACTCCGCCAGTTGGCGCTGCCGCTGGGCCTCGGCCGCCTGCGCGGCATGCCAGTCGTGCTCGAACCGGGCCCGCGCCTCGGCCTGCGCCTGCGCCCGGCGCCCCGCGCCCCAGCCGGCCCCCGCCTGGTACTGGTTCGGATCGGGCATCGCGACCGGTCGGGCCAACGGCCCCGGCGCGAACGGCTCCAGCTCCTCCGGGCGGGCCAGCGCCGCCGCGCGGAACGCCGGTGCCCGGCAGCCGGCCACCAGCAGCCCGCTCAGTTCCTCGACCCGCGCGTCCAGTTCCTCCGTACGGCGCCGCGCCTCCGCCTCACGCTGCTGCCGGTACGCCGCCTGCTGCTCGCGCCGGCTGCGGTTCACCTCACGCTCGTACGCCCGCCGCCTGCGCTCCTCCTCCCGCTGCTGCCTGAGCTGCGCCTCCAGCCCCCGCTGCTGCTGACGCTGCGCCTCGGCCCAGATCCCCGCCAATCCGCCTGAGCGACGACTCATCCCCTACCGGCCCCTCCCCCAGGGCCGGCACACCCCACCGACCCCGTCCCCGCAACCCGTACCAATGGGGACGACTGTAGCGCTCCCCACCGACTACCGACCCGCCCCGTGAGCCGCCCCGACCAGCCGCTTACGCTGCCCTCCTCGTACGACGACGATCAAGGGGTGGGGCAGTGCGTGGAGCGACGATCCGAAGAGGGGCAAGAGGCACGGCCGTGCTGACGCTCGCTCTCGCGACGGCCGCGTGCGGCGGCGGGGCCGGGTCCACCGGCTCCGCCCACGCCACGGCCCCCGCACGGCACCCGGCGGCGAAACCCGCGCCGAGCCCGGAGACCGGCCCGGTGCTGAGCCGGCATCAACTGCAGGCCGCCGTCATCGACAAGGGCGACCTGCCGGGGCTGTGGATCGAGGAACTCGGGAACGGCGAGGACGGCACGGAGGGCGTCGGCAACGGCGTGACCCGGCCGATCGTGGCCGACCTCACCGACCCGGCGGCCTGCGCCCCCGTGGACGGCGCGCTGTACGGCGCCGGCCGGCACACGCCGGTGGGCAGCGTGCGGCGCACCGCCGAGGCCGGCAAAGGCCCGGCCACCTTCTCCCTGGTGTCCTACCGGCACGGCGACGCCACCCGCACCCTCGGCGACCTCCGAGCCGCCCTGCGCGTCTGCACCGCGTTCCGCGAGAAGGGCGTGAAGGACGCGCGCCTCACGGGCGTACGCCCGGCGGACACCCCGCGCGTCTGCGACGACACGGTCTCGTTCCGCTACACCAAGGTCCTCACCGGGTCCGACGGCAAGGACATGCGGATCCCGTCCCGCCTCACCATGTTCCGCTGCGGCTCCACCGTCGCCGCGTTCCACGCCATGACGGTGGACGGCGGCACCGCCTCCCCGGAGGTACCCGAGGATTTGCTGCGCGCTCAGGCCGGGACGCTGAAGGCGGCGGACGGCGGCTCCTAGCCACCGACCGCCCGCGCACCCGCCTCAGTGGCTGTGCGCGCTGCCCGCCGGCTGCTTGACCGTCAGGGGCAGGAGCTTCTTGCCCGTCGGTCCGATCTGAATACTGGTGTCCATCTGGGGGCACACCCCGCAGTCGAAGCACGGCGTCCACCGGCAGTCGTCGACCTCGGTCTCGTCGAGGGCGTCCTGCCAGTCCTCCCAGAGCCAGTCCTTGTCGAGGCCGGAGTCCAGGTGGTCCCAGGGGAGGACCTCCTCGTAGGTGCGCTCGCGGGTGGTGTACCAGTCGACGTCCACGCCGACGGCGGGCAGCGTCTTCTCGGCGCAGGCCATCCAGCGGTCGTAGGAGAAGTGCTCGCGCCAGCCGTCGAAGCGGCCGCCGTCCTCGTAGACCGCGCGGATCACCGCGCCGAGGCGGCGGTCGCCGCGGGAGAGGAGTCCCTCGACGATGCCGGGCTTGCCGTCGTGGTAGCGGAAGCCGATGGAGCGGCCGTACTTCTTGTCGCCGCGGATCTTGTCGCGCAGCTTCGCCAGGCGGGCGTCCGTCTCCTCGGCGCTGAGCTGCGGCGCCCACTGGAAGGGGGTGTGCGGCTTGGGGACGAAGCCGCCGATCGAGACGGTGCAGCGGATGTCGTTGGAGCCGGAGACCTCGCGGCCCTTGGCGATGACGCGGGTGGCCATGTCGGCGATCTGCAGGACGTCCTCGTCGGTCTCGGTCGGCAGGCCGCACATGAAGTACAGCTTCACCTGCCGCCAGCCGTTGCCGTAGGCCGTGGCGACGGTCCGGATGAGGTCCTCCTCCGAGACCATCTTGTTGATGACCTTGCGGATGCGTTCCGAGCCGCCCTCGGGGGCGAAGGTCAGGCCCGAGCGGCGGCCGTTGCGGGTCAGCTCGTTGGCCAGGTCGATGTTGAACGCGTCCACGCGGGTGGAGGGCAGCGACAGGCCGACCTTGTCCTCCTCGTAGCGGTCGGCCAGGCCCTTGGCGATGTCGCCGATCTCCGTGTGGTCGGCGGAGGACAGGGAGAGCAGGCCGACCTCCTCGAAGCCGGTGGCCTGCAGGCCCTTCTCCACCATCTCGCCGATGCCGGTGATCGAACGCTCGCGCACCGGGCGGGTGATCATGCCGGCCTGGCAGAAGCGGCAGCCGCGCGTGCAGCCGCGGAAGATCTCCACCGACATGCGCTCGTGGACCGTCTCCGCGAGCGGGACCAGCGGCTGCTTGGGGTAGGGCCACTCGTCGAGGTCCATCACGGTGTGCTTGGACACCCGCCACGGAACGCCCGAGCGGTTGGGGACGACGCGGGCGATGCGGCCGTCGGGGAGGTACTCGACGTCGTAGAACGCCGGGATGTACACCCCGCCGGTCCGTGCCAGGCGGTACAGGACCTCCTCGCGACCGCCGGGGCGGCCCTCCGCCTTCCACTCGCGGATGACGGCGGTCATGTCGAGGACGGCCTGTTCGCCGTCGCCGATGACGGCCGCGTCGATGAAGTCGGCGATCGGCTCGGGGTTGAAGGCGGCATGGCCGCCGGCCAGGACGATCGGGTCGTCGATCGTGCGGTCCTTCGCCTCCAGCGGGATGCCCGCCAGGTCGAGGGCCGTGAGCATGTTGGTGTAGCCGAGCTCCGTGGAGAAGGAGAGGCCGAAGACGTCGAACGCCTTCACCGGGCGGTGGCTGTCGACGGTGAACTGCGGGACGGAATGCTCCCGCATCAGGGCCTCCAGGTCCGGCCACACGCTGTACGTGCGCTCGGCGAGGACACCGTCCTGCTCGTTGAGCACCTCGTAGAGGATCATGACGCCCTGGTTGGGCAGGCCGACCTCGTAGGCGTCGGGGTACATCAGGGCCCAGTGGACGTCGCAGTCGTCCCAGTTCTTGACGGTGGAGTTGAGTTCGCCGCCGACGTACTGGATCGGCTTCTGCACATGCGGGAGCAAGGCTTCGAGCTGTGGGAAGACCGACTCGACTGGCATCGCGCGATTACCTTCGGAGAGAGGGAGATGGTGTGCCCCGGCGGAGCCGGGTGGTCGTCCAGCGTAACGCGGGGGCGGGGGTGCGGGAATTCGTGCCCCCGCCCCCCCGCCTCGCCCGCCACCGGGCGCGGCCCCCGGCCCCGCCCGGACGCTCCGCTACGCCGACAGCGGCCGCTGCACCCTGATCGACTGCAGCAGCCCCACCGCGATCCACACCGCGAACATCGACGAGCCCCCGTAGGACACGAACGGCAGCGGGAGTCCGGCGACCGGCATGATGCCCAGGGTCATGCCCACGTTCTCGAAGGCCTGGAAGGCGAACCAGGCGATGATGCCGGCGGCGACGATCGTGCCGTAGAGCTCCGTCGTCTCGCGGGCGATGCGGCAGGCGCGCCACAGGACCACGCCGAGCAGCAGCAGTATGGCGCCGGCGCCCATGAAGCCGAGTTCCTCACCGGCCACCGTGAAGACGAAGTCGGTCTGCTGTTCGGGGACGAACTGGCCGGTGGTCTGCGAGCCGTGGAACAGGCCCGAGCCGGTCAGTCCGCCGGAGCCGATGGCGATGCGGGCCTGGTTGGTGTTGTAGCCGACGCCGGCCGGGTCGAGGTCGGGGTTGGCGAAGGCCGCGAAGCGGTTGATCTGGTACTCGTCGAGGATGTGGAGCTGCCACACCGCGAGGGCGCCGAGCGCGCCGACGCCCATCAGGCCGAAGATCCAGCGGTTGGAGGCGCCGGAGGCGAGCAGCACGCCCAGCACGATGATGACCATGACCATGACCGAGCCGAGGTCGGGCATGAGCAGCACGATCGCGATCGGGACGGCGGCCAGGCCGAGGGACTGCAGGACCGTGCGGTGGTCGGGGTACGGCTTGTCGCCCGCGTCGACGCGGGCGGCGAGCAGCATCGCCATGCCCAGGATGATCGTGATCTTGGTGAACTCGGAGGGCTGGAGCGAGAAGCCCCCGCCGATCACGATCCACGCGTGGGCGCCGTTGACGGTGGCGCCGAGCGGGGTGAGCACCATGAGGATCAGGAAGACCGAAATGCCGTAGAGGATCGGCACGGCGGTGCGCAGGGTGCGGTGGCCCAGCCAGACCGTGCCGATCATCAGGGCGATGCCGATGCCGGTGTTGAGCAGGTGGCGCAGGAGGAAGTAGTAGGGGTCGCCCTGGTTGATCTCGGTGCGGTTGCGGGTCGCGGAGTAGACGAGCAGCGAGCCGATCATCGAGAGCGCGACGGCGCACAGCAGTATCGGCCAGTCGAGGCGGCGGGCGAGGGAGTCGCGGGCGAAGACCCGCGTCCAGCCGGCCCGCGCGGGCCCGTATCCGGAGACGGAGAAGCTGTTGGCCCCTGTCATGCCGTCCTCCCGCGTGCGCCCCGGCGGCCCGGGCGCCGCCGTGTCTGTCGGTTGCCGGCGGTGGGCGACGGGGTGGTCGCCACCGGCGTCTCGGAGGCGCCCCCCTGCGGGGTCTCCTGGTTGGCCTCGTCCGCCTCGGGGTCGTACTTCTGGACCTTGGGGGCCTTGATCGTGCCGTCGCGCTGGACCTTGGGCAGGCTCTTCTGCGGGGTGGGCAGCAGCGCCTTGCGCTTGTCGATCTTGCCCTCGGCGTCGACGCCGTACAGCGAGTTGTAGATCTTGCGGACGGCCTCACCGGAGGCACCGGAACCGGTACCGGCCTGCGAGATGGTCATGATGACCGTGTAGTCCTTGCTGTACGTGGCCAGCCAGGAGGTCGTCTGCTTGCCGTAGACCTCCGCGGTACCGGTCTTGGCGTGCAGCGGGATCTTGTCCTGCGGCCAGCCCTGGAACTTCCAGGCCGCGGTGCCGCGGGTGGCCACGCCGGCGAGCGCCTCGTCCATCTTGGCGAGGGTGGCCCTGTTGACGGGCAGCCGGCCCGAGGGCTTGGGCTTGATCTCGGTGACTTCCTTGCCGTCGGCGCTGACGATCGCCTTGCCGATGGTCGGGGTGTACATGGTGCCGCCGTTGGCGAGGGCCCCGTAGATCACGGCCTCCTGGACCGGGGTGAGCAGCGTGTCGCCCTGGCCGATGGAGTAGTTGATGGAGTCGCCCTCGCGCATCTTGTTGCCCTCGAGGCAGTTCTCGTACGCGATCTTCTGGACGTAACTGCCGTCCTTCTTGCCGGTCTTGCACCAGGCGGCCTTGTTGGCCTCCCAGTACTTCCGCTTCCACTCGCGGTCGGGCACCCGGCCGGTGACCTCGTTGGGCAGGTCGATGCCGGTCTTCTTGCCGAGGCCGAACTGGTGGGCGGCCTTGTAGAAGTAGTCCTTGGGCTGGCCCTTCTTGGGGTTGATGCCGCCGTCCCTCTTCCACTCCCGGTCGGCGAGACCGTAGAAGACGGTGTCGCAGGAGACCTCCAGGGCGCGGCCGAGGGTGATGTTGCCGAAGTTCTCGCCCTCGAAGTTCTTGAAGACCTGGCCGCCGACGGAGTAGGAGCTGGTGCAGGGGTAGTCGCCGTCGAAGTCGTAGCCGGCCTCGACGGCGGCGGCGGTGGAGACCACCTTGAAGGTGGAGCCGGGGGCCGACTGGCCCTGGGTCGCCCTGTTCAGCAGCGGGTAGTCGGAGTTCTTCCCGGTGAGGGCCCTGTAGTCCTTGGCGGAGATGCCGCCGACCCACACGTTGGGGTCGTAGGTCGGTGCGGAGGCCATGGCGACGACACGGCCGGTCTTGGCCTCCATGACGACGACGGCGCCGGAGTCCGCCTTGTAGTTCTCGCCGGTGATCTTGTCGAACTGCTTGCGGGCGACCTTCATCGCCGCGTCCAGTTCGTACTCGGCGACCCGCTGGACCCGGGCGTCGATGCTGGTGACCAGGTTGGAGCCGGCCTGGGCCTTGTCGGACTCGGCCTTGCCGATGACGCGGCCGAGGTTGTCGACCTCGTAGCGGGTGACGCCGGCCTTGCCACGCAGCTGCTTGTCGTACTGGCGCTCGATGCCGGAGCGGCCGACCTGGTCGGAGCGCAGATAGGGCGAGTCGGTGTCCTGCGCCTTGGTGATCTCCTCGTCGGTGACCGGGGAGAGGTAGCCGAGGACCTGGGCGGTGTTGGCGTCGCCCGGGGCGGCGTACCGGCGCACGGCCTCCGGCTCCGCGGTGATGCCGGGGAAGTCCTCGGCGCGCTCGCGGATCTGCAGGGCCTGCTTGGCGGTGGCCTCGTCGGTGATGGGGATGGGCTGGTAGGGCGAGCCGTTCCAGCAGGGCTGCGGCGTCTTGGCGTCGCACAGCCGCACCTTGTCCATGACCTCCTGCGGCTTCATGCCGAGGACACCGGCGAGCTTGGTGAGGACGGCCTTGCCGTCGTCCTCCATCTTCATCAGGTCGGTGCGGGAGGCGGAGACCACGAGCCGGGTCTCGTTGTCGGCGAGGGCCACTCCGCGGGCGTCCAGGATGGACCCGCGGACCGCGGGCTGGACGACCTGCTGGACGTGGTTGCCGGACGCCTCCTTGGCGTAGGCGGAGCCCTCGCGGATCTGGAGGTACCAGAGCCTGCCGCCGAGGGTGCCGAGCAGGGAGAGGACGAGGATCTGGATGACGACGAGCCGGATCTGGACGCGTGGGGTCCGCCCGGTCTCGGGGATGTTTGTCACTGGTGCTGCCGCCCCCTCTCAGTGCGTGTACGAGTCATACCGTGCGGACCTGTGACCGCGGGTCCCGGCGGTGGCGGACTGGTCGGTGCTCACAGTCGCTTGACCCCCTTGATGCGTCCGGCGCGGGCCACCCGGGCCTTGGCGGCGCGGGCCTTGAGGCCGCCGCGCTGGCCGCCGATGCGCAGTCCGGTGCCGGAGGAGAGCCAGCCGGCGGAGACGTCTGCGGCCTTGACGCCCGAACCGGTCTCGGCGAGCGGGTCGTTGTCGGCGCGGCGGGCCAGCGCCATCAGTCCGGGGACCACGAACGGCGCGAGCAGCAGGTCGTAGACGGTGGCGCTGACCAGCAGGCCGGTCAGGCCCACGTGGCGGGCGGCGGTGTCGCCCACGAGGGCGCCGACGCCCGCGTACAGCAGGGTGGAGCCGATCGCGGCGACGGCGACCACGGCCATGGGCCCGGTGGCGGACTTCAGGCGGCCGTTCTCCGGTCTGGCGAGCCCGGCGAGGTAGCCGACCACGCACAGCACGAGGGCGTACCGGCCGGCCGCGTGGTCGGCGGGGGGCGCGAGGTCGGACAGCAGTCCGGCGCCGAAGCCGACGAGGGCGCCGCCGACGTGGCCGTAGACCAGGGCGAGGGCGAGCACGGTGAGCAGGACGAGGTCCGGGACGGCGCCGGGCAGGTGCAGGCGGGCGAGGACGCTCACCTGGATCACCAGGGCGACGACCACGAGGGCGACGGAGAGCAGCGTCCGGTTGAGGCGCATCAGGTTCGGCTCCTACGGGGTCGGCTGCGCACCGGCGGTGGCGTTGGCGTCGGTGTTGCCGCCGGTGTCGTCGTCTGTGGTGTCGGCGTTGCCGGTGTCGTCAGTGCGGTCGGTGTTGTCGGTGGTGTCGGCGTTGCCCGTCTCCTCGTCCCCGCGCGCCGCGCCCGAGGGGGTCACGGTCACGGTGACGGTCGGCGTGGGCTTCGGCTTGGACTTCGGCGGCAGCACGGTGTCGCGCGGGTCCTTGCCGGGTGCCTCGACGACGACGCCGACGATGTCGAGCTTGGTGAAGGACACGAACGGCTCGACGTAGAGCGTGCGGGTCAGGTCACCGCCCGAGGGGTCGACGCGGGAGACCTTGCCGACGGGGACGCCGGGCACGAACGGCTTGTCGGCCTGCGAGCCGAAGGTGACGAGCCGGTCGCCCTTCTTCACGTCGGCCTTGGCGTTGAGGAGCTGCACCCGGAAGGGGCGGTCGCCCTGCCCGGAGGCGAAGCCGAGCTCGTCGCTGCCCTCCATACGTGTGCCGACGGTGAAGTCGGGGTCGTTCGCGAGCAGCACGGTGGCGGTGTGCGGCCCGGCGGTGGTGACGCGGCCGACGAGGCCGTCACCGTTGAGGACGGTCATGTCGCGCTTGATGCCGTCGTTGGCTCCCACGTCGATGGTGACGGTCCAGGAGAAGCCCTGGGCCGCTCCTATGGCGATGACCTGGGCGCCCTTGATGCCGTACTGGCCCTCGCCGGCGACGCTCAGCATCTTGTCGAGCTGGGCGAGGCGGCTGCGGTTGCGGGCGTCGCTGCCGAGCTTCGCCTTCAACGCGGCGTTGTCGCGCTCGAGTCGGGCGACGCGATCGTGTCTGTCACCGGAGTCGCGGACCGCGGCGATCGCGTTGCCTACGGGGTCGACGGCGGTCGACACCCCGTTCTCGATCGGCCCGAACACCGTGGCGGCGGCCTGCCGGGCACCGTCGACCGGGGAGTCCTCACCGCCCCGGATGTCCACCGTGATCAGTGCGAACGCGATGGCGATCAGCAGCACCAGGAGCAGCCGGCTCTCCTTTGTGTCCCTCACGTGCGGCGGCCGTGCCTTCCTCGTCGGAATGGGAGCTGGGGGTGGGGGGATGGGGCGGGGGGTCGTGCGGGGGGGGTGAAGCGAAGGGGGTACGGGTCGTGCTGTCTCACGGAGCGGGGGAACGCGCGGTGTCGCGGGCGTTATGGGGGAGCTTATGCCCCGCTAGCACCGATCCGCCGTACGAGAGGGGCGCTTCTCGTACGGCGGAATCGAAGCGTTACGTCATCTGCGCGGCTGGGCGTCGAGGACCTGCTGCAGGGCCTCGAACTCCTCCACGCACTTGCCCGATCCGAGGGCGACGCTGTCCAGCGGGTCCTCGGCGATGTGGATCGGCATGCCCGTCTCGCGGCGCAGCCGTTCGTCGAGGCCGCGCAGCAGGGCGCCGCCGCCGGTGAGGACGATCCCGCGGTCCATGATGTCGCCGGACAGTTCCGGCGGGCACTTGTCGAGGGTCGTCTTGACCGCGTCGACGATCGCGTTGACCGGTTCCTCGATGGCCTTGCGCACCTCGGCCGCGGAGATGACCACGGTCTTGGGCAGCCCGGAGACCAGGTCGCGGCCACGGATTTCGGTGTGCTCGTCGGAGTCGAGGTCGTACGCCGAACCGATGGTGATCTTGATCTGCTCAGCCGTCCGCTCGCCGAGGAGGAGGGAGTACTCCTTCTTGACGTACTGGATGATGGCGTTGTCCAGTTCGTCACCCGCGACGCGGATGGACTGGGCGGTGACGATGCCGCCGAGCGAGATGACCGCGACCTCCGTGGTGCCGCCGCCGATGTCCACCACCATGTTGCCCGTGGCCTCGTGGACCGGCAGGCCGGAGCCGATGGCGGCGGCCATGGGCTCCTCGATGATGTGCACCTGGCGCGCGCCGGCCTGCGAGGAGGCCTCGATGACCGCGCGGCGCTCCACGCCGGTGATCCCCGAGGGCACGCAGACGACGACGCGCGGGCGGGCGAGGTAGCGCCGCTTGTGGATCTTCAGGATGAAGTAGCGGAGCATGCGCTCGGTGATCTCGAAGTCGGCGATCACGCCGTCCTTCAGCGGACGCACGGCGACGATGTTGCCCGGCGTGCGGCCGATCATCTTCTTGGCTTCGGCACCGACCGCGAGGATGCCACCGGTGTTGGTGTTGATCGCGACGACGGAAGGTTCGTTGAGTACGATTCCGCGACCCCTGACGTACACCAGCGTGTTGGCGGTCCCGAGGTCGACAGCCATGTCACGGCCGATGAACGACATTGAGTTCCCCATCAGATTTCGTCTGGCCTTCCCAAGTGAAGCGTGTGAGGGCTCGTGTTGGGGCGGCGAAGTGGGTGCGGTGACGTGAAGGCTTACATCGTAGTCTCGCCTGCACGAACACCGTGCGAGGGTCTTCGCCATTGTCAGCAGATCACGCCCCGCCCCGCTTGTGGAGAGGGGCGTTCGGGGGTGCGCGTTCCCCCGATCGGCACGCATATGCGGACGGACGGCCGCTTCGGCGGCGGCCGCCCCGCGTCATGTGGGCCGTTCGGCTGACATGGCGTCAGGTGTCGTGTCGTGCGGCGAGTCGGGGCCGGGTGAGGGGCCGGGCCCGTACCGGGACCGCCGCACGGCGGGTCGGGCGGAGTGGGGGGCGGCGGGACTCTTCGCTCAGAAGCGGCCGGGGAAGAAGATCTTCAGCTCGCGCTCGGCGGAGTCCTCCGAGTCCGAGGCGTGGATCAGGTTCTCGCGGACGATGACGCCGTAGTCGCCGCGGATGGAGCCGGGGGCGGCGGCGATCGGGTCGGTGGGACCGGCCAGCGCCCGGACCCCCTCGATGACCCGCTCGCCCTCGACGACCAGGGCGACGACGGGGCCGGAGGCCATGAACTCGACGAGGGGCTCGTAGAAGGGACGACCGACGTGTTCGGCGTAGTGCTGCTCCAGAATGGCACGGTCCAGAGTCCGCTGTTCCAGCGCCGTGATACGCCAGCCGGCCTTGCGCTCGATACGGCTGATGATCTCGCCAACCAGAGAGCGGCGGACGGCGTCCGGCTTCAGGAGGACGAGGGTGCGCTGGGTCATGATGAGCGGCTCCTTGCAGGCCAGGAAGTTCGATGGCCAGAGGCTACCGGGTCGAACAGAGAGGTTGGCACCCGGACCACTCCCGAGAGCCCCGCAGCGGCGGGGAACATGATCAGCAGTAGGCCGAGCACAAGGGAAAGCCGGGATCACCTCCGCGTCGGCGGAGAAGGCCCGGGCGCCGAACGTATTCAAGCACCCGCCACCGACAATGCCCTACCGCACTGCCTCCTGGGCCGCGAAGCGGGCCTTCGCCTCGTCGATCTTCCGTCCGTAGTGCACGGACGCCCACCACAGGGCGGCGAACACCGCGCCCATGAAGAACATCGTCGGGACGAAGAACCCGGAGGCGATCAGCGCGATCTGCAGCGCCCAGCCGAGCTGGACGCCGCCGGGGCGGGTGAGCACCCCGCACAGCAGCAGGCAGAGCACCATGGCGGTGCCGCTGACCGTCCAGACCGTCCCCGTGGACAGGTCGGGCTCCTTCATCGCGACCAGTCCGGCGAAGCCGATCACGAAGAACTCGCCCAGCAGGGTCGAGGAACACAGGGTGCGCACGTCGGTCAGCCCCTCTTCAGCAGCAGTCGGGCCTCGCCGACGGTGTACACGGAACCGGTGACCAGGACGCCGCCGCCGGCGAACTCGCTCTCCTCCTCGGCGAGCGTGATGGCCGCCTCCAGGGCGTCCGGCAGACGCGGCTCCACCTGGACCCGGTCCTCGCCGAAGACCTCGACGGCGAGCGCGGCCAGGTCGTCGGCGGGCATCGCGCGGTGGGTGGAGTTCTGCGTGACCACGACCTCCGCGAAGATCGGCTCGAACGCCTCCAACATCTCGCGGACGTTCTTGCCGGCACTCGCCCCGACCACGCCGATGAGCCTGCTGAACTCGAAGGCCTCGTCCACCGCCTCGGCGGTGACGCGGGCGCCGGCCGGGTTGTGGGCGGCGTCCAGGACGACCGTCGGGGAGCGGCGGACGACCTCCATGCGGCCCGGGGAGGAGACCGCGGCGAAGGCCTTGCGGACGGTGTCGATGTCCAGGGGCTGCGGGCGCTCGGCGCCGACGCCGAAGAACGCCTCCACCGCGGCGAGCGCCACGGCGGCGTTGTGCGCCTGATGGGCGCCGTGCAGCGGGAGGTACACCTCGCCGTACTCGCCGCCGAGGCCGCGCAGGGTGAGGAGCTGTCCGCCGACGGCGACCTGCCGGGCGACGACGCCGAACTCCAGTCCCTCGCGGGCCACGGTGGCGTCCGCCTCGACCGCCTTCTTCAGCAGCACCTGGGCCGCGTCCACCGGCTGCTGGGCCATGATCACCGAGGCGCCCGCCTTGATGATCCCGGACTTCTCGCCGGCGATCTCGCCGGGTGTGGAGCCGAGGCGGTCGGTGTGGTCCAGGTCGATGGGGGTGACGACCGCGACGTCGCCGTCGATGACGTTGGTGGCGTCCCAGGTGCCGCCCATGCCGACCTCGACGACGGCGACGTCGACGGGGGCGTCGGCGAAGGCGGCGTAGGCCATGCCGGTGAGCACCTCGAAGAAGGACAGCCGGTACTCCTGCGCGGCGTCGACCATCTCGACGTACGGCTTGAGGTCCCGGTACGTCTCCACGAAGCGCTCGGCGGAAATCGGGGCGCCGTCCAGGCTGATGCGTTCGGTGACCGACTGCACGTGGGGGCTGGTGTACCGGCCGGTGCGCAGGTCGAAGGCGCCGAGGAGGGCCTCGATCATGCGGGCGGTGGTGGTCTTGCCGTTGGTGCCGGTGAGGTGGATCGAGGGGTAGGTGCGCTGGGGCTCGCCCAGGATGTCCATCAGCGCGGCGATCCTGCTGACGGAGGGCTCGAGTTTGGTCTCGCCCCAGCGGGTGGCGAGCTCCGTCTCCACCTCGCGCAGCGCCTTGTCGGTCTCGGGGTCGGCGGGACGGGTGGGGACGTCGGGCTCCGGGGGGCCGCCCTGGGTGCGAAGGGTGCGGCTGCCGGCCTCGATGACGGCGAGGTCGGGGTCGCGGTCCGTCTCGGCGGCGACGATGTCCTCGAAGTCGCCGAGGTCGCCGAAGTCGCCTTCGGAGCCGTCGGGGGTGTTGCCGTTGTCGGGCGGGAGCTCACTCACGCCGCCCAGTCTACGGAGGTCCGGGAGACCGGGGACCGCACCCCTGACGGAGCGCGGCCCCGGAGCCGTGATGACTCCGGGGCCGCGTCCCTCGTTCGGCGGGTCAGGCCTGGGGCAGCTTGTCCAGCTGGGCCCGCAGGCGGGTGATGTCCTCCTCCGCCTTGGCCAGGCGGCCGCGGATCTTGTCGACCACCGGCTCGGGGGCCTTGGCGAGGAAGGCTTCGTTGCCCAGCTTGGCCGTCGCCTGCGCCTTCTCCTTCTCGGCGCCCGCGAGGTCCTTGGCGAGCCGCTTGCGCTCGGCCGCCACGTCGATCGTCCCGGAGAGGTCGAGGGCGACCTCGGCGCCGGAGACCGGGAGCGTCGCCGTCGCGGTGAAGGACTCGCCCTGCGGGGTCAGCCGCAGGAGCTGGCGGATGGCGGCCTCGTGCGGGGCGAGGGCCGTGCCGTCGAGGGTGAGCCGGGCGGGGACCCGCTGTCCGGGCTGCAGGCCCTGGTCGGCGCGGAAGCGGCGGACCTCGGTGATGACCTGCTGGAGCGTCTCGATCTCGCGCTCGGCCGCCGCGTCCCGGAAGCCACTGTCCTCGGGCCACTGGGCGATGACGACCGACTCGCCGCCGGTGAGGGTGGTCCAGAGCGTCTCGGTGACGAACGGGACGATCGGGTGCAGCAGGCGGAGGGTGACGTCGAGGACCTCGCCGAGGACCCGCCCGGAGACCTTCGCGGCCTCGCCGCCGGCCTGGAAGGTGGTCTTGGACAGTTCCACGTACCAGTCGAAGACCTCGTCCCAGGCGAAGTGGAAGAGGGCGTCGGAGACCTTGGCGAACTGGTAGTCCTCGTAGTGCGCGTCGACCTCGGCGACGACCGAGTTCAGGCGGGAGAGGATCCACCGGTCGGTCGAGGACATCTCCGAGGCGTCGGGCAGCGGGCCCTGGACCGTCGCGCCGTTCATCAGCGCGAAGCGGGTGGCGTTCCAGATCTTGTTGGCGAAGTTCCGGGAGCCCTGGACCCAGTCCTCGCCGATCGGGACGTCGACGCCCGGGTTGGCGCCGCGCGCGAGGGTGAAGCGGAGCGCGTCGGAGCCGTACTTGTCCATCCAGTCCAGCGGGTTGATGACGTTGCCGAAGGACTTGGACATCTTCTTGCCGTTCTGGTCACGGACCATGCCGTGCAGGGCGATGGTGCGGAACGGCGGGGCGCCGTCCATCGCGTAGAGACCGAACATCATCATCCGGGCGATCCAGAAGAACAGCAGGTCGTAGCCGGTGACCAGGACGGAGTTCGGGTAGAACTTCGCGAGCGACCCGGTCTGCTCGGGCCAGCCGAGGGTGGAGAAGGGCCACAGGCCGGAGGAGAACCAGGTGTCCAGGACGTCGGAGTCCTGCCGCCAGCCCTCGCCGCTCGGCGGCTCCTCGTCCGGTCCGACGCAGACGACCTCGCCGTTCGGCCCGTACCAGACGGGGATGCGGTGGCCCCACCACAACTGCCGCGAGATGCACCAGTCGTGGAGGTTGTCGACCCAGTCGAAGTAGCGCTTCTCCATCTCCTGCGGGTGGATCTTGACGCGGCCGTCGCGGACCGCGTCACCGGCGGCCTTGGCGAGCGGGCCGACCTTGACCCACCACTGCATGGACAGGCGCGGCTCGATGGTGGTCCTGCAGCGCGAGCAGTGACCGACGGAGTGGACGTAGGGGCGCTTCTCGGCGACGATCCGGCCCTCGGCGCGCAGCGCGGCGACGATGGCGGAGCGGGCCTCGAGCCGGTCCAGGCCCTGGAAGGGGCCGTGGGCGGTGATGACGGCGTGCTCGTCCATCACGGTGAGGGACGGCAGGTCGTGGCGCCGGCCGATCTCGAAGTCGTTCGGGTCGTGGGCCGGGGTCACCTTGACGGCGCCGGTGCCGAACTCCGGGTCGACGTGCTCGTCGGCGACGACCGGGATGGAGCGGTCGGTCAGCGGCAGCTTGATCCGCTTGCCGACGAGGTGCTTGTAGCGCTCGTCCTCGGGGTGCACGGCGACGGCGGTGTCGCCGAGCATCGTCTCCGCGCGGGTGGTGGCGACGACGATCGTCTCCTCCCCCTCCCCGTACTTCATGGAGACCAGCTCGCCGTCGTCGTCCTGGTAGTCGACCTCGATGTCGGAGATCGCGGTCAGGCAGCGCGGGCACCAGTTGATGATGCGTTCGGCGCGGTAGATCAGCTCGTCGTCGTAGAGCCGCTTGAAGATCGTCTGGACGGCCTGGGACAGGCCCTCGTCCATGGTGAAGCGCTCACGGGACCAGGCGACGCCGTCGCCGAGGCGGCGCATCTGGCCGCTGATCTGGCCGCCGGACTCGGCCTTCCACTGCCAGACCCGCTCGACGAAGGCCTCACGGCCCAGGTCGTGGCGGGACTTGCCCTCCTTGGCGAGCTCGCGCTCGACCACGTTCTGCGTGGCGATGCCGGCGTGGTCCATGCCCGGCTGCCACAGCGTCTCGTAGCCCTGCATGCGCTTGCGGCGCGTGAGGGCGTCGATGAGCGTGTGCTCGAAGGCGTGGCCCAGGTGCAGGCTGCCGGTGACGTTCGGCGGGGGGATGACGACGGTGTACGGCGGCTTCTCGCTCGTGGCGTCGGCCTCGAAGTAACCCCTCTCGACCCAGCGCTCGTACAGCTTCCCCTCTACCTCGGCCGGCGCGTACTGGGTCGGCAGTTCGGTGCTGGGCGCTGTGGGCTGCTGCTGAGCGTTCTCGGTCACGCGCTCAGTTTAGGGGTGCCACCGCCGCGTTCCGAAACGCGTTTGTTCTGTAACGGTGCGGACTCCGCCGTGCCTCCGGCGGGCCGCTTCCGCCAGGATGACAGAGCCACACAGGAAATCGAGGGGGAACCCAGAGATGAGCCACAACCAGCCGGGCCCGTACGGCGGGCAGCCGCAGCAGCCCGGGCCGTACGGTCAGCCGGGACCCTACGGTCAGCCGCCGCAGGCCCCGCAGCCCGGCTACGGGCAGCAGCCCCAGGCGCCCCAGTCCCCGCCCCAGCCCGGTTACGGCTACCCGCAGCAGGCCCCGCAGGGCGTGCCGCAGCAGCAGCCGAACCCCTACGGCCAGCAGCAGGCTCCGCAGCAGCCGGGGTACGGGCAGCAGGGGTACGGCCAGCAGGGTTACGGTCAGCAGCAGTACCCGCCGCAGCCGCCGGCGCCGGCCGGCGGCAAGAAGCGGACGGGGCTGATCGTCGGCGCGGTGGCCGTGGTCGCCGCGATCGCGGTCGGCGCGTACGTCCTCGCCAACGGGGACGACGGCGGCAGCGGTGGCGGCGGTGCCTCGGTCGCCGACGACGGCGCGCACAAACTGGTGGCGCCGGCCAAGGTCGGCGACTACGCCAAGGCGGACGGTCTGAACACCGACAGCGACGGGGGCCCGACCGGTACCGGCGACCCGGAGAAGCTGAAGACGATCGGCATCCGCAACGGCCATGTGGTCAAGGCCACGTACACCGCCGGTCCGGGCACCAGCGGCAAGATCATGTCGTTCAACGGCGCCTACGGGGACATCAAGGACCCGGAGGCCACGATCGACGCGGGCTTCGACAACGCCCACAAGTCCTCGAGCACGGGCGACGACAAGGAGAAGGTCTCCTGGAAGGGCAGCCCGGTATCCGTCAAGCCGAGCGGCCTGGACGGTGCCCTGATGAAGTGTCAGACGGCGCACATCACGGAGGGCGCGCAGAGCCTGGACATGCCGATCTGTGTATGGGCCGACCACAGCACCTACGGCGTGGTCAACGGTTTCGACCTGACCTCCTCCAAGACGGGGAAGGGCATCGGGCAGGACGAGATCTCCGCGTTCGGCGTCGATCTGCGCGACAAGGCGCGCGTCAAGGCCTGACGCGCGGCAGGGCCTGACGGAGGCGCGGTACGCGAAAGGGGCGCCCGGCGGATTCGCCGGGCGCCCCTTTCGCGTGCGCTGCGCGCTGCTCAACGGGGGTGCGGTTACGCCGACTTCTGCTCCCCCGGGCCCCGCCCGCGGGCGTCCCGCGGGATGAGCGTCGGGTTGACGTTGGAGTGGACGACGTCGGCGGTGATGACGACGCGGGCCACGTCCTTGCGGGACGGGATCTCGTACATCACGCCCTGGAGGACCTCCTCCATGATGGCGCGCAGACCGCGCGCGCCGGTCTGGCGCAGGATCGCCTGGTCGGCGATGGCCTCCAGCGCCTCGCGCTCGAAGTCCAGCTCCACACCGTCGAGTTCGAACAGCCGCTGGTACTGCTTCACCAGCGCGTTGCGCGGCTCGACGAGGATCTGCAGCAGGGCCTCGCGGTCCAGGTTGTGCACCGAGGTGATGACCGGGAGCCGGCCGATGAACTCCGGGATCATGCCGAACTTCACGAGGTCCTCGGGCATGACGTCCTGGAACTGGTCCTTGGACTCCAGCTCCCGCTTGGAGCGGATGGTGGCGCCGAAGCCGATGCCCTTGGCGCCCGCCCGGGACTCGATGATCTTCTCCAGGCCGGCGAAGGCGCCGCCCACGATGAACAGGACGTTCGTCGTGTCGATCTGGATGAACTCCTGGTGCGGGTGCTTGCGTCCGCCCTGCGGCGGGACGGAGGCGGTCGTGCCCTCCAGGATCTTCAGCAGGGCCTGCTGCACGCCCTCGCCGGAGACGTCCCGGGTGATCGACGGGTTCTCGCTCTTGCGGGCGACCTTGTCGATCTCGTCGATGTAGATGATCCCGGTCTCGGCCTTCTTGACGTCGTAGTCGGCCGCCTGGATCAGCTTGAGCAGGATGTTCTCGACGTCCTCGCCGACGTAGCCGGCCTCCGTCAGCGCCGTCGCGTCGGCGATGGCGAAGGGGACGTTGAGCATGCGGGCCAGCGTCTGGGCCAGCAGGGTCTTGCCGGAGCCGGTGGGGCCCAGCAGGAGGATGTTCGACTTGGCGAGTTCGATCGCGTCGTCACGGCCCTGCGCGCCGCCGTTCTCGCCGGCCTGGACGCGCTTGTAGTGGTTGTACACCGCGACCGAGAGGGCCTTCTTCGCCGGCTCCTGGCCGACGACGTAGCCCTCGAGGAACTCGTAGATCTCGCGGGGCTTGGGGAGCTCCTCCCAGCGCACCTCGCTGGTCTCGGCGAGCTCCTCCTCGATGATCTCGTTGCAGAGATCGATGCACTCGTCGCAGATGTACACACCGGGGCCTGCGATGAGCTTCTTGACCTGCTTCTGGCTCTTGCCGCAGAACGAGCACTTGAGCAGATCGCCGCCGTCACCGATGCGTGCCACGGTGTGCTTCCCCTTCGCCTGGGAGCCGCCTGGACGTCAACGTCCAGCGACTCCTGGTGCTGCCTTATGTCCGACGGTACCTTGCCGCGGCCCCCGTTCGGGCCCCCCTTGGCACGGTTCACTTTGACGTGCAGCGTGTCAAACCGAACCAAGGGGCGGCGAACTCTACAGCTCCGATGGAGGTCCGGGTTCAGCGGACCGAGTCGTTGTTCATCTTCCGGGTGGAGATGATCTGGTCGATCAGGCCGTAGGAGAGGGCCTCCTCGGCCGTGAGGATCTTGTCGCGCTCGATGTCCTCGCGGATCTTCTCGATCGGCGTGGTCGAGTGCTTGGCCAGCAGGTCCTCGAGCTGGGCGCGCATCCGGAGGATCTCGTTGGCGGCGATCTCGAGGTCCGAGACCTGACCGCGGCCGGTCTCGCTGTAGGGCTGGTGGATCAGCACGCGGGCGTTCGGCAGCGCCATCCGCTTGCCGGGGGTTCCGGCGGCCAGCAGGATGGCGGCGGCCGAGGCGGCCTGGCCCATGCAGACCGTCTGGATGTCCGGCTTCACGAACTGCATCGTGTCGTAGATGGCCGTGAGGGCGGTGAAGGAGCCGCCGGGGCTGTTGATGTAGACCGAGATGTCCCGGTCGGGGTCCATCGACTCCAGGCACAGCAGCTGCGCCATGACGTCGTTGGCGGAGGCGTCGTCGATCTGCACGCCGAGGAAGATCACGCGCTCCTCGAACAGCTTCGCGTACGGGTCGTACTCGCGCACGCCCTGGGAGGTGCGCTCGACGAAGCGGGGGATGACGTAACGGGACTCGGCGCGGGGGCCGGTGTACTCGGCCTGAGCGACCTGCGGGGCCTGGGTGGCCTGCAGGCGGTCGTAGATGCCGCGGCCGGGGAAGTCGTTCACGGGTTGTCTCCTGGGGCCTGAGAAGGGCTGTGGCGGTCGGCTGGGGCGGTGACGCGAAGGGCTCCGTCGCGCTCACGCACGGCGTGCGCGCGGACGGGGCCGTTTCACGCCGCTCCGGTGCCTCCGCCGCCCGGCAAGCTGGCTGCGTGGGTGATGACGTCGTCGATGAGGCCGTACTCCTTGGCCTCGTACGCGTCGAACCAGCGGTCGCGGTCCGAGTCGCGGGTGATCTGCTCCACCGTCTGGCCGGTGTGGTGCGAGGTGAGCTCGGCCATGCGCTTCTTGGTGTGCAGCAGCCGCTCGGCGTGGATCTTGATGTCCGAGGCCGAGCCGGCCAGGCCGGCGGAGGGCTGGTGGATCAGGATCTCCGCGTTCGGCAGGGCGAAGCGCTTGCCCGGCGTACCCGCGCTGAGCAGGAACTGACCCATCGAGGCCGCGAGGCCCATGGCGATGGTGACCACGTCGTTCTTGATGAACTGCATGGTGTCGTAGATCGCCATGCCGGCCGTGATCGAGCCGCCGGGGCTGTTGATGTACAGGTTGATGTCCTTCTCCGGGTCGGCGGCGAGGAGCAGCAACTGTGCGGTGATCTTGTTGGCAATGTCGTCGTCGACCGGCTGGCCGAGGAAGATGATCCGCTCGCCGAGCAGCCGGTTGTAGACCTGGTCACCGAGGCCACCACCGATGGAGGGCTCGCCGGCGGCGGAGGGCATCAGATTCGTCACGTATCCACCTGCTCGTCTTACGACGGCGCCGGGCCGTCTCACGTGTTCTGCCGGGGCACGGGGCCGTCCGGCCGTATTCGGGGACTCCCCTGCCCTCGTACTCATGGACCCTAACGCGCGGGTCCCTCCGGGGAATCCCGCGTAAGGGGGTGTTCGCTGTGAGCGCATGCGCTCCGCCGGGGAGGCGGATTTTGCGGTGGGCCCACGGCAGGGACGGCCCCGGCGGTGCGGGCCCCGCCACGGGGCTCCGCCCCCGGCCCCGGGTGCTTCGGGGCCGCGCCCTCCAGGGACGCGGGGAACCGCGCGAGGAGGCCCGCCGGCCCGCGGCCGCACAGGTACGGGACCACCCACGGCGCTCCCCCCGGAACGGGAACGGGCCCCGCGCTCGCGCGCGGGGCCCGTTCCGGACGTACGGAGGGAGGAGGTCAGGACTCCTTGGAGTCCTCGGCCTTCTCGTCGCCGTCGGCGGCGGCCTCGACGGCCTCGGCGCCCTCGGCGGCCTCAGCGGCCTCGTCGTCGTCCTCGTCGTCGCTCAGGTCGACGACCTCACCGTTGGTGTCCTTGACCGTCGCCGCCTCGACGACGACCGCCAGGGCCTTGCCGCGGGCGACCTCGCCGACCAGCATCGGGACCTGGCCGCCCTCGACGACCGCCTGGGCGAACTGGTCGGGGGACATGCCGGAGCCGGCCGCGCGCCGCACCAGGTGCTCGGTGAGCTCCTCCTGGTTGACGTTGAGCTTCTCCTTGTTGACCAGCTCGTCGAGGACGAACTGGGTCTTGATGCCCTTGACCGCGGCCTCGCGGGTCTCGGTCTCGAACTCCTCGGCGGTCTTCTCCTGGAGCTCCAGGTACTTGTCGAGGGTGAGGCCCATCTGGCCGAGCTGGTGGTGCTCCAGGTTGTGCTTGCGGGTGTTGATCTCGTCCTCGAGCAGCTTCTCGGGGACGGGCACCTCGACGAGCTCCAGGAGCTTGTCGAGCACGCGCTCCTGGGCCTGGGTGGCCTGGTCGTACTCCTTCATGTTCACCAGGCGCTTGCGGCTGTCGGCGCGCAGCTCCTCCAGCGTGTCGAACTCGGAGGCGAGCTGGGCGAACTCGTCGTCCAGCTCCGGCAGCTCGCGCGCGGCGACCTGGGACACCTTGACGGTGACCTCGGCCTCCTTGCCGGCCGCCGAGCCGCCCTTGAGCTCGGAGGTGAAGGTGGCCTCCTCGCCGGCGGACTTGCCCTTCACCGCCTCGTCGATGCCGTCGAGCAGCTCGCCCGAGCCGATGGTGTAGGAGACGTCCTTGGCGACGCCGTCCTCGAGGACCTCACCGTCGACCTTGGCCTCGAGGTCCAGGGTGACGACGTCACCCTCCTCGGCGGCGCGCTCGACCGGGGAGGTGGAGGCGAAGCGCTCGCGCAGCTCCTCCACCGCCTTGTCGACGTCCTCGTCGGCCACCTCGATGGCGTCCACCTCGACCTCGATGCCGGAGTAGTCCGGGATCTCGAGGGCCGGGCGGATGTCCACCTCGGCGGTGAAGGACAGCAGCTCGTTGTCCTTGAGCTCCTTGATGTCCACCTCGGGCTGGCCCAGCGGGTTCAGCTCGGCCTCGTTGACGGCGTCGGTGTAGAACTTGGGAAGCGCGTCGTTGACGGCCTCCTCCAGGACCGCACCGCGGCCGAACCGCTGGTCGATGACCCGGGCGGGGATCTTGCCCTTGCGGAAGCCCTTCACCGTGACCTGCTGGTTGATCTTCTTGTACGCCGCGTCGAGGCTGTCCTTGAGCTCCTCGAAGGGCACCTCAACAGTGAGCCGAACCCGGGTCGGGTTCAGGGTCTCCACGGCGCTCTTCACGGTTCGGTCTCCTTGTGGCTGACTTCTTCGGGTTCTGCTGTACACGCCTGCCGGAGATTCGGAAACGACCGGGCAGGGCCTCAGCGGATTTGCGCCCTTGAGACAGCCGAGCCGTCCGTCCGGTGAGACGTGACTGTGCGGACACACGGGCGCGCAGCTTGCATAGTAACCGCAGGCTGCGCACGCCCCCAAAGGCGATCTTGCCGGAGAGGTGACGGGCGGGCCGGGCCGGTGGTCGGGGTGGCGGGATTTGAACCCACGGCCTTCCGCTCCCAAAGCGGACGCGCTACCAAGCTGCGCCACACCCCGTCTGGTGCGACACGTAGGGTACATGCCCGGGCGCGGTGCGCCGACCGCATTGTCCGCCGGGCCTCTCGGGGCCCTTCCGAGGGGCGCGCGGAGGCGTACGGGTTGGCCTAGTCGGTGGGCCACCCGCTACGATGCGTGCGGTGCCGCGGTCACTGACCTGCGGCCCGGCTGTGCGGGCGTAGCTCAATGGTAGAGCCCTAGTCTTCCAAACTAGCTACGCGGGTTCGATTCCCGTCGCCCGCTCCAGTGCGGCCCTCGGTCCGGTTCCGTATCCCTTCGGGGTGCGGGGCGGGGCCGGGGGCCGTCGTCGTGCGTGGGAGCCGGCGCGGGGTCAGAAGGTGATCGAGTTGATCATGTCGGCCACCGAGTTCATGAAGCGGTTGATCGACGGGGCCATGCCGGTCGAGGCGAGGAAGAAGCCGAAGAGGACGGCGACGATGGCCGGGCCCGCCTTGATGGAGCCTCCTCGCACCATCACCACAAGGATGATCGCCAACAGCAGCACCACTGACAGCGAAATGGCCACAACAGATCACACCCTCGGTCGGTCCCGCACTACCGGCCCGGGACGCCAACCCGGTGCGCCCCCGCCAGAACCATCGTGCCACCAACAGGCCCTCCGTATGCGGCGCGTGAGGCATCGTCGTGCACTCGCGTCCGTCGGGGCGCGTGCGGAACGGGTGCGCGCGCGTGTGTGCGCCGCTCAACGGGCTTGTTTCGCACGTGAATTCGAGCCGTCGCCGGTGAGGTAATTCCCGCGGATCGTTTCCATGTCCACACATCTCGTGCGCGGGCAATTCGAATTGCACGGGGGTGCGGTGACGAATGCGAAGGAAGCATGCGGGCACCGAGAGCGCACACCGGGACACACCTCGGGAACCGGGCACCCTTCGCGCGCCCCCTTTGAGGCTCTTTCGTCCTGATTCATCATGCTGAATCAGGACACAACGCCCGCATACGGTATGGCAATTGATGAGGGTCGGACATACGACTCGGCTACCCCGGATGTGGCTCAGAACACGCGCTCCGCGCGGGCACGTTCCCGTGAATCGGGGGTACTCGGGGGTGATAACCAGGATTGGCCTCAGGGGTTTTACGAAGCCCCGCAGACAGCGCTAGGGTGCCTCAAATGTTCTCCGCTGCCTCGTCCCCCGTATGCGCAGCGAGGTCCCGGTTGCTCCCGCCGCCCGCTCGGTGGGGGGTCCGGTGACCAACTCGCTGCGACCGCACGGTTCCGACTCCCGCGCCCCGCTCCCCCCGGCCCGGCCGACCGCGGACGGGGTGCCCTCGCCCCCCGGCCCGCGAGGGCGGTCCGGCTCCTCCCCCGCGGAGGAGTCCTCCGGGTCCCCCGCCCCCCGCCCGGCCAAACAGCGTGACGCGTTCTTCGACAACGCGAAGTACCTGGCGATCGTCCTCGTCGCCATGGGCCACGCCTGGGAGCCGCTGACCGACCACAGCCGCGCCGCCGAGGCGCTCTACATGGTCGTCTACACCTTCCACATGCCGGCCTTCATCCTCATCTCCGGCTACTTCTCCCGCAGCTTCGACATGCGGCCCGACCGGCTCAAGCGCCTGATCACCGGCGTGGCCGTGCCGTACGCCGTCTTCGAGGTGGCCTACTCCCTGTTCAAGAGGTGGGCCGACGACGATCCCGGGCATCCGATCAGTCTGCTGGACCCCTGGTACCTGACCTGGTTCCTCATCGCGCTCTTCGTGTGGCGGCTGACCACTCCGCTGTGGAAGGTCGTCCGCCATCCGGTGCCCCTGGCGCTGGTCATCGCCTGCCTCGCCGCCGTCTCCCCCGACATCGGCGACGACCTCGACCTGCAGCGGGTGCTGCAGTTCCTGCCGTTCTTCGTCGTCGGCCTGTTCATGAAGCCCGAGCACTTCCGGCGGCTGCGCGGCCGCACCGCGCGGGTGCTGTCCCTGCCGGTGTTCGCGGCCGCGCTCGCGCTCGCCTACTGGGCCGGGCCGCGCATGAACTCGGCCTGGTTCTACCACCGGGACAGCGCGCAGGAGCTGGGCGCCCCCTGGTGGGCCGGGGTGGTCATGACGCTCGCCCTGTTCGGCTGCTCGATGGTGCTCACCGGGTGCTTCTTCGCCTGGGTGCCGGGCCGGAGGATGTGGTTCACGGTGCTGGGCGCCGGGACCCTGTACGGGTACCTGCTGCACGGGTTCCTCGCGAAGGGCTCGCGCTTCTGGGGCTGGTACGACCACGCGTGGGCCCAGCAGGTGTGGGGCGAGATGGCGGCCACGGCGGTGGCGGCGGCCGTGATCACCGTGCTGTGCACCCCGCCGGTGCGGCGGGTCTTCCGCTCCGTCATGGAACCCGAGCTGGCCTGGGCCTTCCGCAAGGACCCGGCGAGCGAGGCGCGCCGCCGTGCCTCCTCCCCGGCGGAACCGCGGGAGAAGGCACCGCAGAACGCGTAGGCGGCACGCGCGGAGCGATGGCCGGGCGCCTCACGGACGTGGGGCGCCCGTTGTCGTCGCTGCTCCCGCCCCCCTACGCCCCCTTCAGGTGCCGCATCAGGCGTTCGAAGTCCTGCCAGGCGGAGAGGTCCGAGGGGTCGCCCGGGAGGGGGTAGTAGAGGGAGGGGCGGGTCCTCGGGCCCAGTTCCACGGGCTTCTCGCGCAGCGGGGTGTTGCGGGCGCGGTCTCCCGGCATCGTGCGGACCTCCTCCGCGCCCAGGGCGAAGGCCAGGGGGACGCCGGGGCCCTCGAAGCGGGGCGGGACCGAGAGGTCGCGGCGGGCGCGGCGGATCTGGGCCAGCATCGACTGCAGGTCGTGCCGGGTGGCCAGCACCTCGGCCGCCTTCGGCACGGCGTCCACCGGGACCTCCTCCCCCGGTCCGTAGCCGAAGGCCAGGGTGACGTCCTCCTCCACACCGCCGGTCGTCCGGCTGATCCGCACCGTGGCCAGCGCCGGACGCTCGGGGGTGCCGACGACGACCAGCCAGGTCGGGGCGGGCGAGCGCTCGTGGGCCACGTCGGTCAACTGGCGCAGGCTCCAGGGCAGGTTGGCCGGTTCCTCGGTGCCCCAGCCGGCCGGGGACTCGCCGGTGATCGCCTGCCAGACGGACTCCACGGCGCCGCCGAGGACGAGGCGGTCGTCGGCGGGGTGGATCGCCCGGAAGGAGATGGCCAGTTGGCGTTCGCCGGTGTCGGCGGTGTCCGCCGCGAAGGTGCCGGCGACCGGGGTGCGCGGGTCGCGCGGGGTGGCCTCCGGGGACTCCACGGTGACGAACAGGCCGTTCTTCCACTCCAGTACGGCACCGGAGAGGCCGTCGTAGTAGCCGTCCTTCTCGTCCTGAACGACCCACCGCGAGGGCCAGCCGGGCAGGTTGTTGCGGACGGCGGGCGAGAGCCGGGTGCCGGCCGGGGTGACGATCTGCAGGCCGAGTTCGGCGGCGGCCGCCGCGCGCAGGGCGTCGGAGAGCCAGGCCGTCATGGCGACGACGGGGCGGTCCTGGATGACGACGGCGACCTTGTCGGTGAGCACGTCGACGGCCGGCTGGGCGGCGGCCGGGGTGGGCACGGCGCTGACCCCCTCGGTCTTCACCACGGCCAGCGAGGTGGCCGCCTCGCGCGGCCAGGCGGTGCCGCCGACCACACTGGCCAGGCGCGCGGCGAAGGTGCCCGCGAGCTGTTCGGCCTCCCGCACGCCGGTGGTGGCGCGGGCCTCCGTCCACCAGTAGGGGACCTCGGGCTCGGTCGCGTCGAGCAGCCGCTGGGCCTCGCCCCGGACCTGGACGAGGAGCGGGGCCTCGACGGAGACCAGCGGGCGGCCCTGCTCGTCGCAGAGCTGCACGACCGCGCCGTCGCCCTCGGCGCCGACCAGTTTGTCCGGGCCACCGGAGAGCAGCCCGGCCAGGACGCTCAGCGGGTCGGGCATCTTCCGGGTGAGGGCGATGACGTCCTTGGTCATGAGGTGGGCAGGCCCTTCGTCGCGTCGGCGGTGGGCACCCGGGTCGCGGGTGCCGTGCGGCTGTGGTGTCGTCCCGTCGTGGACACCGGTCAGTCCGTTCCGGTGTAGACCGTCTGGATGAGTCGGTTGGGCTGTCCGCGGCGGATCAGGGTGCCGCGGCCGGAGGGCTGCTGGGAGGCGTAGACCCCGGAGAAGAGCTGGCCCTCGCCGCGGTCGCCCGCCATCACCAGCGCGCTCGCGCCGGACTCCCGCAGCCCCTGGAGCAGCGGCTCGTACAGCCCGCGCGAGGCGCCGGCGACCCGTCGGGTGAGCACGAAGTGCAGGCCGATGTCGACGGCGGAGGGGATGTAGGGCAGGAACGGGGCGAGCGGCTGCTGTCCGGCGGTGGTGAGGACGTCGTAGTCGTCGACGAGGATGACGATGCGGGGGCCCGCGCCCCAGCTCCCGGGTTCCAGGTCCTCGGTGTCGGCGCTCTCGTCGGGCAGCCGCTTCTCCAGTTCGCCGGCGATCCCGGCGGCGAGGCCCCCGGCGAGCTTGGCGTTGTAGGCGTAGCCGCCCCGGTACTCCTCGGGGATCGCGCCGCGCAGTCCGCGCCGGGGGTCGAAGACGCCGAAGACGAGTTCCTCGTCGCTGTGGCGCTCGATGAGGCCCTGGGCGATCACCTTGAGCAGGTTGGTCTTGCCGCACTCGCTGTCGCCCATGACGATCAGGTGCTGATCGCGTGCGAACAGGTCGAGCATGACGGGGGCGAGCCTGTTCTGGTCCAGGCCGATGGGCACCCGGTGCGGTTCGGCGGCGGGGCCGGGCAGTTGCCGCGGCTCCAGGACGTGCGGCAGGACGCGGACGGGCTGGGCGACCTCGCCCGTCCAGGTGGCGCGGATGCCGCGGGCGGTGCGTTCCAGGACGGCGCCGAGGTCGCCGGTGTCGGCGAGGCCGTCGGTGCGGGGCAGCGCGACCTGGGCGAACAGCTTGCCGTCGGTGAGGACGCGGCCCTTCTCACCGGGGGCGAGGGTCTCGGCGAGCTTGCGGTCGACACTGGACTCGCTCGGGTCGTTCAGGCGCAGTTCGATGCGGGTGCCGAACTGGGACTGGGTGGCGATGCGGACGTCGTTCCAGCGGAGCATGCCGGCGACGACGTGGATGCCGTAGCCGCCGCCGCGCTTGAGGATGTCGACGACGGCGTCGTCGAGCTGCTCGAAGTCGTCGCGCAGGGCGCCGAAGCCGTCGATGAGCAGCACGATCTCGGTGGAGGCGAGTTCGGGCAGCCGGCCGGCGGCGCGCAGGTCGCGGAGCTGTTCGAGGGAGTCGATGTTGTGGACGCGGAAGAGTTCCTCGCGCTGGTCGAGCATGGCGCGCACCGAGTCGATGGTGCGGGCGGCGCGTTCGCGGTCGGCGCGGCCGGCGACGCCGCCCACGTGCGGCAGTCCGGCCAGGGCCTGGAGGCCGCCGCCGACGAGGTCGAGTCCGTAGACGCCGACCTCCTGCGGGGTGTGGGTGAGCGCGAGGGACAGGGCGAGGGTGCGCAGCAGGGTGGTCTTGCCGGACTGGGGGCCGCCGATGACGGCGGCGTGGCCGCCGGCGACGGTGAGGTCGAAGTACCACTGGCCCTGCCACTGCTTGGTGGGGTCGTCCAGGAGGCCCATGGGGACCCGGAGCGGGCCGCGCCGCTTGGCGAGCTGCATCCCACGGGCGCCGACCTCGACGGGTCCGGCGACCTTGTCGAGGGCGATCGCCTCGGGCAGCGGGGGGAGCCAGATCTGGCGGACGGGGGCGCTGCCGGACTCCTCGATCTGTCCGACGAGGACGCCCATCTCGGTCGGGCCGGTCTCCCGGCGCCGCATCTGCGGTTCCTCGGGCCCGCCGGTCTCGTCCTGGCCGAGCGTGTTGTACGCCTCGTAGGCGAGGGCGAGCGGCCCGGTGTCCTCCTCGGCCTCGCGCTGCACGGGGCCCCGGTAGGCGCCGGAGACGTAGCTGGCCTTGAACCGCTCGTAGTGGCTGGTGTCGACCTTGAGGTAGCCGAAGCCGGGCAGCGGGGGCAGGTTGTGGAAGGCGTCGGTGGTGTCCAGGACCGTGCGCGACTCGTCGGCGGAGAAGGTGCGCAGGCCGAGGCGGTAGGACAGGTAGGTGTCCAGGCCCTTGAGCTTGCCGCCCTCGATGCGCTGGCTGGACAGCAGCAGGTGGACGCCGATGGAGCGGCCGATGCGGCCGATGGAGAGGAAGAGGTCGATGAAGTCGGGCTTGGCGGTGAGGAGTTCGCCGAACTCGTCGATGACGACGAACAGGTGGGGCAGCGGGTCGAGATCGGGCCGCTTCTCGGCGCGCAGGGCGGCGTAGTGGCCGATGTCGGCGACGTTCCCGGCGTCCTTGAGGACCTGCTGACGGCGCTTGACCTCGCCGGCCAGGGAGGCGTGGACCCGCTCCACGAGGCCGGCCTGGTTCTCCAGGTTGGTGATGACGCCGGCGACGTGCGGGAGTTCGGCGAAGGGCGCGAAGGTGGCGCCGCCCTTGTAGTCGACGAGGACGAGGGCGAGGTCCTCCGGCGGGTGGGTGGCGACCAGCGCGAGGACGAGTGTGCGCAGGAGTTCGGACTTGCCGGAGCCGGTGGCGCCGACGCACAGGCCGTGCGGGCCCATGCCGAGTTCGGAGGACTCCTTCAGGTCGAGCAGGACCGGTTCGCGGGAGTCGTTGACGCCGATCGGGACGCGCAGGAAGGCGCGTTCGCCGCGCGGCGCCCACAGCCGGTCGAGGTCGAGGCGGGCCACGTCGTCGATGCCGAGCAGGTCGGCGAAGTCGACGGGTCCGGACAGGGGGGCGTCGGCGCCCATGGAGTCGGCGGAGAGCCGCATCGGGGCGAGCATCCGGGCGAGGCCCTCGGCGAAGGGCACGCCGACCTCGTCGACGGTGCCGTGGGCGCCGATCGGTTCGGTCTCGCGCAGGTCCTCGATGACCACGCGTTCGCCCTCGACGGTGATCCGCACGCCGACGTGGCCGGGCTCCTGCACCCGGCGGTCGAGCAGGTGCAGCACGGTGACGCCCATGTCGCGCAGGCCGACGGCCTCGTCGGGGCGGGGCAGGTCGACGGCGTCCTCGCCGTGCCCGTCGGCGACGACGAGCAGCCGGGAGGACATGGCGAGCGCGTCCTTGCCGGACAGCCCGCGGCGCACCTCGGCCGCGTAGGAGGCGCGGCGGGCGAGTTCGGGGCGGATCTGCCGGGCGAGCTGGGGCAGGGAGGGGGCGATGCGGCGGGCGGCGACGGGGCCGTCGAACTGCTCGGGGTCCAGCAGGTGCGGGAGCCACTTGGCCCACTCCCACTCCGCGAGCCGGTCCCCGGGCACGGCGAGCGCCATGGCGACGTCGTCGGGGGCGTGGGTGGCGGCGGCCTGCACCAGCAGGGCGCGGGCGACCCGCAGGGTGTCCTCGCGGGCGCCGATGACGCTGATGTCGCCGACCCGGTCGAGCGGGACGGTGAGCGGGAGTTCCGTGCCGGTGCTGAAACGGGACATCAGCGCGGAGGCCTCGTTCAGCATGAACTCGTCGGGCGGGGTGAGCACGGAGGAGCCCTGCTGGGCGACCTTGAGGTCCCGTACGGGCATCTCGCCGGTGCCGACGCGCACCCGCAGGAAGTCGGGGTCGAGGCGGCGGCGCTCCCAGAGCCGGGCCGGGTCGCGCACGATGTCGTAGAGGGCGTCCGGCGGCGGGTTGAGCACCTGGGCCCGCTCGCGCCGCTCCCGCTCCTCCCTGGACAGTTCCTCGCGCAGGTCCTCCAGATAGGCCAGGTACGCCTCGCGCTGGGTGCGGCGGGTGCGCTGGGCCTTGCCGCGCTGGGAGAACACCAGGGCCATCGAGCCGGTGAGGGTGACGACCAGGATGATGGCGCCGAGGCCCGCGAACTGGCTGTTGCGGACGACGGTCATCATCACCACGGACGACATGACGCCGGCCACCGGCAGCAGCGAGGTGGCGATCGAACCCGCCTTGCCCTCGGGCAGGTTGGGCGGTGCCTCTATGGCGCGCGGATCGGGCGCGGGGGCGGGTCGGGTGGTCCGGGCGGGACGGTGGATCAGTCGGGTGCTCATGTGCCGTGGCCTCCCCCTTCTTCGGTCAGCGGCGCTTCTGGGAGAGCTGGAAGACGTCGGCGGCCAGCTGGGTGGCGGACTGCCGGGTCGCGTGCGCGAGGAGTTCGGTGCGGATGGTGCCGCCGGCCGCGAGGTGGCGGTCGTAGGGCAGGACGTGGACGCCCGCGCCGGTGGCGGTCAGCTTGGCGGTGGCCGCGTCGAGGTCGAGGCCGGTGTGCGGGGCGGTCTCGGTGAGGACGACGATGGTGCCCGCGATGACGTGCCGGGGCAGCCCGCGCACCCACTCCAGGACGGCGTAGGTGCTGGCGACGCCCTCCAGCGTGGCGGGCGCGACGAGCACCCGGGCCTGGGCGGCGGACAGCGCGACGCGGGCCACCTCGGCGGGCAGCGTCTCGCAGTCGACGACGGTGACGCCGAAGTAGCGGCGCAGCGAGACCATGACCTTCTCGTAGGAGCGCAGGTCGAGCATCGCGCCGATCTGGCCCTGGCTGCCGGGCAGCAGCCAGGCGTTGTCGGGCAGTTGGACGAGGTAGCCGGTGACGTCGAGCAGCGACATCTGCGGTTCGACGATGCCGGCGACGTCCCCGGTGGTCCAGCGCAGCGACTGGGCGCCGAGCCGCAGCGGCAGGGAGCCGAGCGCCGGGTCGGCCTCGATGAGCAGGGTGGGGTCGTGCCGGTAGTGCGCGTAGGTGGTGCCGAGCAGCGCGGCGACCGTGGTCTTGCCGGCGCCGCCGCGGATGGAGGTGACCGCGATCTGCCGTCCGGTGGTGACCGCCTGCTGGAGCACCTCGGCGGTGGCCGTGCTGCGGGCCACCTCGCGGGCGGCGGAGGAGGAGACGGTGCGGCGGACGGCGCGCAGGGCGCGGGCGGTGAGGGACTCGCCGTGCCGGGGCTTGAGACCGGCGGCGACGAGGTCCTTCTCCACGACGGGACGGGAGTCGGGGGTGCGGGGGCGGGCGGCCCCGGCGGGTCCGCCCGGCCCGGCGGAGGGGCGGGCCTGTGCCTGCGGGGGCTGGGGGGTGTGCGGGTACGGCGTGTTCTGCGGATGCGGGGGGTTCTGCGGGGGGACGTGGGCCTGCTGCGGGTGGGGCGCCGGTCCGGGCGTGCCGGGGGCGGGCGCGCCGGCACCCGCCGGGGGCTGCGCGCCCGCGCCGGGCTGCGCGCCCTGCGCGGACGCGGCGCCGCCGTTCAGGTCGCGCAGCACGTCGCTCTGCCAGTTGTCGCCGTTCGGCATGTCGCCCTTCTCCCCTGTACCTCTGCCTCCGCCTCCGCCCCGCGCGCCCCGTGTCCTGCCCGGGGGCGCGCGGCGGTCCGCGTCAGAACTTGTCGAGCAGTTGCCCGTAGATGCCGAACACGCCCACGGCGAGCGGGAAGAGCCCGATCACGCCGATGGACTCGATCAGGTCGGCCGTGCGCCGCAGCCGCACCCGCACGTGCTCCGGCGGCTGCACCGCGAGGACGAGCAGCGGCAGCACGGCGGCCGCGCACAGCACGACGAGCGGTCCGGCACCGCCCGCGTGGTCCGTCCACACCACGGTGAGCCGTACGACCAGCAGCGCGGCCGCCGCGAACAGCGCGACCACCTCGGCGACCAGCGGGAAGGCCCGGGCCCGCGAGAGCAGGACGACGGCGGTGAGCGAGGCGAGCGCCACGCTCCACGGCGTCGGCTTCCCCGCGGTGGTCAGCAGCCAGCCGCCGGCCGCGGCCGAGGCGGCCGTCACGACGGTGGCGAGGGCGAGGCCGCGGTGGGTGGCGGCGAGCGCGTTGGCCACCTGGTGGCGGCTGATGGAGACGCCGCCGGAGCGCTTGTCGTCGAGCCCGGTGAGCCCGGAGGCCATCAGGGCGAACCGGGGCAGCAGTCCGAGCAGGATCACGGAGAAGACCGCCATCACCGCGCCGAGCCGGTCGGAGCGGTCCTGCACGGCGGCGACGGCCTCCCACACGGCGGCCATGACGGCGACCGCGCCCGCGCCGATGAGCCCGCCGCGGCCCAGCGGCGAGAAGAAGGCGAGCAGCAGGAGCATCAGCACCAGCGCCGCCCCGACGGCGGCCAGCCGTGCGGTCGCCTCCCAGTGGTGGGCGTCGGCGAGGGTCCAGGCGGCCAGCAGGCCGAGCCCGCCGGAGGTGAGCACGAGCGCGGTGGCCAGGCCCTGGTTCCCCTTGCCGATCTTCGCGACGGCGGCGCCGGCGAGCAGGAAGACGGCGGTGGCGGCGAGGAGGACGCCGGCCAGGGTGGTCAGCGCGAACTCGCGGCGCGCGAGGACGGCGGTGACCACCGCGAAGGCGACCGTGGCCGTGCCCGCGGTGGCCCGGCGGGCGGCGGGGCGCCAGCGCCAGGCGCGCAGATCGAGGTCGTCGGCGACCTGGTCGGTGACGTCGTGCACGACGGGCGCGGGCGGTGCGGCGTGCGCGCGCACGAGCTGGAGCACGGCGCCGTCGGGCACGCCCTCGGAGGAGAGCGTGGCGTCGTGCGGCAGGACCGAGCCGTCGGAGGTGATCAGTTGCCGGGTCATGGGCCGCGAGGCGGCCCGGTCGTCCAGCAACTGCAGGATGTCGGGCAGCAGTTGGCCGATCGGTGTGTCCGAGGGCAGGACGATGTCGGCTCGCCGTCGCTCGCCGACCAGGGTGACCCTGCTGAGCTGGGCCCGGGACGTCGTTGCTGTGCTCACCACGTGCGGGAACCTATCATCGTGTAGTTTCGGCCACGGTGCGCCGATGGCGTGAACATGTCGCTTGCGGAACCGGTGGTACGGACGTCGGGTGCGCGTGCCGCCGCCCCGGCCGCGGGCCTCACCACTGACGTGCGCATGCCCATCCCCATGATGACCCCCGTGTGCCCTTTCCGTCGCCGGCCCGGTTCACCGCTGCCCGTCCCCGTCCTTGCCGGCGCCCTTCTTCGCGCCGCCGGAGGGCGTGGGCGACTCGCTCGCCCCGGACGGGTTGTAGAGCTGCTCCTGCTGCTGTTCCTGCTTCTTCTTCTCGGCCTTCTGCTTGTCCAGCGTGGCCTGGAGGAAGGACCAGCCGACGCACCCGGCGCACAGGACGGCCGCGATCGCGATGCCCGCGAAGACCTTGCCGAGCCGCTCGTCCACCGTGCGCCGGCCGCGCTGCGCGCCGAACAGCAGCGCGTCGCGCATCCGGCGCCGGCGCACCGCCACCGACTCCAGCAACTGGCTGTCGTAGTCCCGTGCCATCAGTCGTCGTGTCCCGTGTAGTCCGTGTGGTCCGGTGTCGTCCGTCTGGTGCGTGTGGTCCGTCCGGTGCGTGCCGTCCGGCGTGCTCTCGTCAGTTCTCGGCGGTCAGTTCTCGGCCGTCAGTCCTCGGCCGTCAAGCCGAGATACCCGCGCATCGCGGCGTACTTGGCGGTCAGCCGGCGGGCGGTCGGCTCGTCGAGGACGGCGAGCCGGGCGGGGTCGGCGTTGTGCGCGAGGTCCGCGGCCTTGACCAGACGGGCGCCCGGGGTGGCGAGGATGCGTCGCGCGTACGCCTCCGGGGCCTCGCCGGGCCGCTTGGTGACGGCCCGTACGACGTCCTTGGTCCGCTGCGGCAGTGCGGCCGCCTCCAGCCAGGACTCGTCGAGGACGCCGTCCTCGAGCGCGTCGTGCAGCCAGCCGGCGGCGACGAGGTCGTCCGCCCCTCCCCTGGCCCGTACGCCCTCCGCCACGGCTTGCAGGTGCTCGGCGTACGGCCGCCCGGCCTTGTCGCGCTGCGCGGCGTGCGCGGCCCGCGCCACGGCCTCGACCTCGGCGAGCGCCGACCCGCCCTCACACGCCTCCGCGCGCCCCTGCCGGTGCCCCTCGTACGGCATACGGCTCCCCCCTCGCTTTGCCCCTGCAACATAAGGCATGGGTAAGCGAGAGGTACAGCCCGGGGCGAAAGCGGTGGGGGGAACGGGGGGTCAGGCGTGGGCGGCCAATGCCTTCACGGCATCGGCGCTGGGCGCGTCGGTCAGTGAGCCCGGAAGGACGCGTCCACGGTTGCCCTCGGGGCTGGAGAACATCTCCGAGAGGGCCTGGGAGGGGGGGATGCCCCGCCCCTTGGCTTCCTTGAGCCGGGCGTACCAGTGACCGCCCTCGGCGAGGGCGCGTCCTCCCGCGTCCCCGCGCGGTACCCATGCGGCCGCATCGTCCTCGTCGCTCGCCCAGAGATACCCGAGGACCGCTCCGCCTTCCTTGTCGACCACGGTGAGATACCGCACCGGTTTGTCGGTCCAGCTCTCGTACCGCGCCGAGGACCGCGTCACGAGGTCGAAGTGCACGTCCTCGGCGAAGCGCGGATTGATCGGTCGTTCGCTGCTCATGAGACTCACGATCCCCTGACTGTGCTCGATTCTCAACGCGGGGCGCCTACGGCTTCGGCCGCGGAAGGACCTCGCCGTAGAGGTGCCACTTGTTCTGCGCCTCGTCGAAGAAGACGCGCGTCACCTTGTACTCGGAGCCCCTGGCCAGCAACAGCTCACGCTCCCCGGGGTACTTGGACAGGTGATCGATCCAGAGGGCGGGAGTGCCCTTCGGTACTCGGAGGTGCATCCACACCGGTTTTCCGTCGAATGGCGGGGGCGGTGTCCGACCCAATGCGGTGGAGGTGAAGGCCTTGTCGCCGAAGACACCGTCGACCATGTCGAACGGCGTGTCGATCGGACGGCCGTTGACCTTGACGTAATCGACGGCCGTGCCGCGGACGATCATCACGTCCTCGGGCACGGGACGAGTGTCCATGACCTCGTCCATCTCAGCGATGGTGTTCTTGAGTTCGGCACTCAGCGGATCGCCGGCGCGCAGGTGCCCGTTGATCAGGTCGTAGTCGTTGCCGCTGTAGGTCCTCAACGCCTGGCGCGACTCGTCCGGCAGGTCGTCCAGGAAATCGTTCCAGTACGCGTTGCCGTACGCCAGCCCGGCCTCGTCGCTGACGCTGGGCGCGGGATTGGTACCACGGGCCAGCTCCGCCTCGGCGACCGCGTGCTTCTCGGCGTTGCTGAGGGCGTCGAAATCCGCGTCGGACATGGCAGGCCGGTACTCGAACGGCTCGCCGGGGGCGCCGTGGCCCGGGGTGTCCGGGGCCGTGTGGCCCGGGGGCGGGGGGTTCTCCGGGCCGTGGTGGGCCACCGCGTCCGGCATCTGGTGGGTGTCGACCGCCTGGCCGGCGTCGTCCCCGTGACCCGCCACATCGTGATCACCCCCGTGAGGATGGTCACCCCCGTGAGGATGGTCACCCCCGTGAGGATGGTCACCGCCGTGCTGGTGTTCGCCCCCGTGGCCGCCGGCGGGCGTTTCGTGGGTGGGGTGCGGGGGGCCCGCCGGGGGCTCGTGGGGGGTGTGCGGGGCCGGGGGTTCGGGGGCGTAGTGGGTGGGGCCGTACGTGCCGGCCGTGTCGGCGGCGTGGAGGGCGGGCGCGCCCGGTACGTGGGCGGACTGGGCCGGGACGGTCCAGTGGGCCGGGAGGCCCGGGGCGGCCTCGTGGGGGACGGGGGTCGTGTCGACGACGCCGTCGGGGGTGGTGAGGTGTCCCTGGGGGTCGAGGATGCGGCCGTCGGGCAGGTGCACCGAGCCGTCGGGGAGGCTCGGCACGTCGATCTTGCCGACGCCCTTCAGCGCGCTCGTGACGTCGCCGATCTTCGACAGGCCGGCGCCCGCGCCCTTCATGACGTACGTCATCGGGTCGATGACCTTGCCCGCCTTGCCCGCCACGGACAGCGCCCTGGCGACCGCGCCCGCCTTGCCCGCGCCCGAGGCCGCCGCCCCCGCGCCGCCGGTGAAGACGGTCGTGACGACGTTGAAGGTGACCGCGCCGGCCGCCCGCGCGGGGTTCTTGCCCCACTCGTCCCACGCGACCAGCGCCTTGCCGGTCTGTTTGACGGCGGTGCGGGAGTCCCGCAGCCAGGAGGGAAGCTTCTCGTCGGGCAGGGTCCAGAACGCGTTGCCGACGCCCGGGATGGAGGAGATCGCCAGCCCGGTGGCGAGCTGGGCGAGGCCCTTCCATGCCTGACCCATCGCCTCCCAGCCGCCGAAGCCGACCAGGGTGCCGAGGCCCTTGATGGTGCCCCAGACGCCGTCCACGATCAGGCCGTCCCAGACGAAGGACTTGACCCAGTGGCCGACCTCCCAGAGGTGGTGCTTCTCCTCGACCGGGTCGCCCCACGGCAGCTTCGCGTTCTTCATGTCGTCCGCGGCGAACCCGTACTGGTCCTTGCGGTCCGAGCCGTCGCCCGCGACCATCTGCGTGCCGCCGAAGATCGCGGTGATCTTGTTGTGGCAGGTCCGTTCGGCCGCCCAGAAGGCCGCCACCGTCTCGGTGATCTCGTCGCGGATGCCGTTGTGTTCCTCGACCTTGTCCTCGTCGTACTGCCAGTCCTCGTCGTCCTTCACGGAGTTGACGAAGGTCGTCGCCCGGACCTTCAGGTCGGCCAGCTTCTTCGCCAGGGGCCGGACCTCCGTGGTGTAGGAGGAGAGGGCGGAGGAGACCGTCTCCAGGTCGGTCGCGAAGTCGTCCGCACGGTCCTTCACCGGCTTCGTCGACGCGAACAACTGCTCCGCCTCGGGAGCCTCGTAGTACGCGGACAGGCCCTGGAACCGCGAGTGGACGTCCGCGCCCGTCGAGCGCAGGTGCGAGGCGTCCGTCCGCAGGTCGCCGTAGTCCTTCTCCAGCTGTGCCAGATCACCGGTGAACTGCGGAATCTTCTCCGGACTGATCACCGCGTACCTCGCCCCCGTGCCGGTTCCCTCGTCCTTGCTCCGTGCCGTGCGCGGAGCCATCTCTATCAACTCCGCGATTGCTCATGCAATCCGGGCGGAGGAGGCCGAGGCGGAGGACGGTCAGTGGGACGGTGCCGTCGGGCCCTCACGGCAGATCAGCAGCAGCGCCCGGTCGTCGTTGACGTCCTTGGCGACCGCCTCGATGAGGTGCCAGGCGGCCCCGCGGAAGCCGCCCGCGACATAGCGGTCGGCCTCGCCGGTGAGACGGTCCATACCCTCGGCGATGTCGCGTTCCGCGGTCTCCACGAGGCCGTCGGTGAACAGCATCAGCACGTCCCCGGGGCGCAACGTGCCCTTCACGGAGTCGAACTGGGCGCCGTCGTACACGCCGAGCAGCGGGCCCTCCGCGGACTTCTCCTCCCAGCGGCCGCTGCCGGCGCTGAGCTGGAGGCCCGGCGGGTGGCCCGCGGAGTAGAGCTCGTAGTCGCCGGAGTCCAGGTCGAGGACGAGGTGGATGGAGGTGGCGAAGCCCTCCTCCCAGTCCTGGCGCAGGAGGTAGCCGTTGGCGGCGGGGAGGAAGGCGTGCGGCGGGAGGGAGCCGAGGAGGCCGCCGAAGGCGCCGGACAGCAGCAGGGCGCGGGAGCCCGCGTCCATGCCCTTGCCGGAGACGTCGGTGAGGACGACCTCCAGTGTGCGGCCCCCGTTGGTGCGGGCGGCGACCACGAAGTCGCCGGAGAAGGACTGCCCGCCGGCCGGGCGCAGCGCCATCTCGCGGTGCCAGCCCATCGGCAGTTTGGGCAGCTTGCTCTGCACCCGGATGCGTTCGCGCAGGTCGAAGAGCATGGTGCCGCCGCGCCGCCAGGGCACGCCGACGCGGCTGCGGAACTGTGCGATGAGCAGCCCGAAGAAGCCGCAGGCGGCGACGACCAGCACGACGCCGGGGGTGACCCGGGAGGGGCCCTGGGTGTAGGGGCCGAGCTGGACGGATTCGACGATCAGCGCGGTGGCGGCGGCCGCGTACAGGGCGAGGAGGCTGGAGGGCCGCAGCAGCAGTCCTCCGGCGACGATGGGCAGGACGAGGACGGCCGGGGAGCACCAGACCGAGTTGGCCATCGTGGTCGCCGCGATGACGGGGACGGTCAGCATCAGTCCGATGAGGGCGATCCAGTCGGAGCCGTCCCCGCGGAAGTAGTCCACGGCGGAGCGGCGCAGCCCGACGCGGGCCCGGTGCCACTGCTTCTTCACCCGGGCCGGGAACGTATCGGCGGCCGCTCGCCGCTCTCGTCCTGCTGCCATTGCTCGGGACCCTATCCATCGGACCAGGTGCTTGGCACGGGAGGTACCACTTGTCCCTCGTCCGAGCGCCCAACTTCACAGGGCGCGGGGCCCTGTTCGGTGAGGGAAATGACCTCTCCCGTACGGGATTGCCCCGATAGATGGTGCGGGGGCGGTCGATCACGTGCTGTACGTACGGGAGTTGGGGCGGCGTGCGTGGACCGGCCCCGGGTGTCGAAGGCGTCCGGACGGACGTTACGGGACGCTCTGGCAGGTGGGGCACCAGAAGAGGTTGCGGCCCGCGAGCGCGGCGGTGCGGACGGGGGTGCCGCACAGGTGGCAGGCCTGGCCGGCGCGGCGGTAGACGTACACCTCGCCGCCGTGGTCGTCGACGCGCGGGGGGCGGCCCATGGCCTCGGGGGTGTGGGCGGGGCGCACGGTGTCGATGCGGTTGTGGCGGACGCCCTCGCGCATCAGGTCGACGAGGTCGGCCCACAGGGCGTCCCATGCGGCGGGGGTGAGGTCCCGGCCGGGGCGGTAGGGGTCGATGCCGTGCCGGAAGAGGACCTCGGCGCGGTAGACGTTGCCGACGCCGGCGACGACCTTCTGGTCCATGAGGAGGGCGGCGATCGTGGTGCGGCTGCGGGAGATGCGGCGGTAGGCGACGGCGGGGTCGGCGTCCGCGCGCAGCGGGTCGGGGCCGAGGCGGGCGTGTATCGCCCGCTTCTCGGGTTCGGTGATCAGGGCGCAGGTGGTGGGGCCGCGGAGGTCGACGTAGGCGGTCTCGTCGGCGAGGCGGAGGCGCACGGTGTCGGTGGGCGGGGGTGCGGGGGCGTCGCCGAAGGCGACCTTGCCGAAGAGGCCGAGGTGGATGTGGACCCAGCCGGTGGCGGCGAAGCCGAGGAACAGGTGTTTGCCGTGAGCCTCGGTGGCGGTCAGCTCCGTGCGGTCCAGGAGGGCGGCGGCGTCGGCGAACTTTCCCTGGGGGCTGGTGACGCGGAGGGCCGTGCGGGCGGTGAAGCGGGCGTAGTCCTGGGCCAGGCGGTGGATGGTGTGCCCTTCCGGCACGGGGGCCTCCGGCGGGGTGGGGGTGTCCTGCGGACAGCTCGGGGGGGGGCGGGTGTGTGGATGACTGTGGGGCCGTCATGGCCGGTCGCGCAGTTCCCGCGCCCCTGACGGGGGTGGCGGGTGTGTGGATCACTGCGGCGCCGTCGTGGCCGGGCGCGCAGTTCCCCGCGTCCCTTGCGGGGCGCCCCGGTGGGAGAGGGGCCGGGGCGCGCGCCGGCGTCAGGGCTGGGGGTGGTGCGGGGGGACGGGGGGGAGGTCGCCGGTGGTCTCGTAGGCGGAGAGCATGTCGATGCGGCGGATGTGCCGCTCGTCGCCCGAGAACGGGGTCGCGAGGAAGGTCTCGACGAACTTCGTCGCCTCCTCGCGGGAGTGCATCCGCGCGCCCACGGCGATCACGTTCGCGTCGTTGTGCTGCCGCCCCAGGGCGGCCGTCTCCTCGCTCCAGGCGAGGGCCGCGCGCACGCCCTTCACCTTGTTCGCCGCGATCTGCTCCCCGTTGCCGGAGCCGCCGATCACCACGCCGAGCGAGCCGGGCTCGCCCGCGGTGCGCTCCGCCGCGCGGAGGCAGAAGGGCGGGTAGTCGTCCTGGGCGTCGTAGACGTGCGGCCCGCAGTCGACGGGCTCGTGTCCCGCCGCCCTGAGCCATTCGACGAGGTGGTTCTTCAGTTCGTAACCGGCGTGATCGGAGCCGAGATAGACGCGCATGCCTCCGAGTGTGGCACGGGCCCGCGCACCCCGGTCTGCCGGGTACCGCACACCCAAACTGTGAGACGCGCCACGGAAGCGCAGGTAAGACGCTTGTAAAATGTCCAAAACGCAGGTTCCACCGAGCACCGACCTGGGATTCACTGGTCCGGCTCGTGCGCCGCTCGCACGGCGGGCCGCTCCCCGCACCCCTCGCACGTGTCCCGGCAGTGCGGCGTTCGTGCACCCCTGGTGAAGCGCGGGATGATCTCCGCGCCCCGGGGGAAGTCGACAGCCCTACTCCCCGGCCCCACCCCGGCCCCGGCGCAAAGGAAGACGCGCATGACCTCGCAGCCGACCCTGGAGACCTCCGGAAGCGATCCGGCACCCAAAGGCCCCGGCACCGGCACCGGGCTCCAGGCGGGACTCAAGAACCGCCACCTCACCATGATCGCCATCGGCGGCGTGATCGGCGCCGGCCTCTTCGTGGGCTCCGGCACCGGCATCGCCGCGACCGGCCCCGGCATCCTGCTGTCGTACGCGCTCGTCGGCGTGCTCGTGGTGCTGGTGATGCGGATGCTCGGTGAGATGTCCGCCGCCAATCCCACCTCGGGTTCGTTCTCGGCCCACGCCGACCGGGCGCTGGGCCGCTGGGCCGGCTTCTCCATCGGCTGGCTGTACTGGTTCTTCTGGGTGGTCGTCCTGGCCGTCGAGGCGACCGCGGGGGCGACGATCCTGGCGGGCTGGATCCCGGCGGTGCCGCAGTGGGGCTGGGCCCTGATCGTCATGCTGATCCTCACCGCGACCAACCTGGCCTCGGTCGGCTCCTACGGCGAGTTCGAGTTCTGGTTCGCCGGGATCAAGGTCGTCGCGATCGCCGCGTTCATCGTCGTCGGCGGGCTGGCCGTGTTCGGGGTGCTGCCCGGCGTCCACACCGACCGGGCGGGTCTGGGCAACCTCACCGAGCACGGCGGCTTCCTGCCGCACGGGCCCGGCGCGATCCTCACCGGTGTGCTGCTGGTCGTCTTCTCGTTCATGGGCAGCGAGATCCCGACCCTGGCGGCCGGCGAGTCCGAGGACCCGCAGCGGGCGGTGACCAAGGCGACCAACAGCATCATCTGGCGGATCGCCGTGTTCTACCTCGGCTCCATCGCCGTCGTCGTCTGCCTGGTGCCGTGGAACGACACGTCGATCACCGACGACGGCAGCTACGTCGCCGCGCTGGACTCGCTCGGCATCGCGCACGCCGGGCAGCTCATGAACGTGGTCGTGCTGACCTCGGTGCTCTCCTGCCTGAACTCGGGCCTCTACACCGCCTCCCGCATGGCGTTCTCGCTGGGCGAGCGGGGCGACGCGCCGAAGGCCTTCGCCCGGACCACGGGGCGGGGGGTGCCGCGGACGGCGATCATCGCCTCGGTGGTCTTCGGGTTCGTGGCGGTGTTCTTCAACTACGAGTTCCCGGACTCGGTCTTCCTGTTCCTGGTCAACTCCTCCGGGGCGGTCGCGCTCTTCGTGTGGCTGGTGATCTGCTTCTCGCAGCTGCGGCTGCGGCGGATCATCCAGCGCGAGGCGCCGGAGCGGCTGGTCGTGCGGATGTGGCTGTACCCGTACCTGACGTGGGCGACGGCCGCGCTGATCGTCTTCGTCCTGGGCTACATGCTGACCGACACCGAGCACGACGGGCGCGAGACGGTGCTGCTGTCGCTCGCGGTGGCGGCGGGGGTGCTGATCGTCGCGGTGGTCAAGGAGCGGCTGCGCGGCCGGCGCGAGGCCGTGGACGCCTGACCGGGCGCAGAGACACGCGGAGGGGCGGGAGCCGTGCGCGGCTCCCGCCCCTCCTGTCGTCCTTCGCCGTACGGATCGGCCGTACGGCGTACGGCTCAGCGCCGGGCCAGCCGCCAGGCCGCCGGCAGCGCGCCCATCGCGAGCGCGGCCTTGAGCGCGTCGCCGATCAGGAACGGGGTCAGTCCGGCCGCGATCGCGGCGGAGGCGGACATGCCGGTCGCCAGGGCCAGGTAGGGCACGCCGACGGCGTAGATGATCGCCTCGCCCACCAGCATCGTGCCGGCGGTGCGCAGCACCGAGCGGTCGCCCCCGCGGCGGGCGAGGGCGCCGACCGCGAGGGAGGCGAGCAGCATGCCGAGGACGTAGCCGAAGGAGGGCGCGCCCGCTCCGGAGCCGCCGCCCGCGAACCACGGCACGCCGACGACGCCGGCCAGCGCGTACAGCGCGAGGGAGAGGAAGCCGCGGCGGGCGCCGAGCGAGGTGCCGACCAGGAGGGCGGCGAAGGTCTGGCCGGTCACCGGCACCGGGGAGCCGGGGACGGGGACGGCGATCTGGGCGGCGAGCCCGGTGAGCACGGCGCCGCCGGTCACGAGGACGGCGTCCCGGACGCGGGTGGAGGGGAGCAGGTCGGCGAGGACCTGGCCGGGGCGAACGAGAGCGGCGGTGCTCATGGGGGACTCCGCGGGTGAGGACGGTTCGGGACACCGTGACGCTATCCGGTGGATGCCCGGACCTACACCGTCACCGTCGACAAAGCGGGGAACACGGAGTTGATGGACACCGCACAAAGACAGTGCCTCACACCTCGCCGGGCGTGACCCTGATCACGGAGGCGAGGGCGATGGGGACGTGCCGGGCGCACACCGGCGGACTGTGGGGATCTTCCAAGGCCCGCCCCGGCGCCCGCCCGCGCGCCGCTCCTCCCGCCCACGGCCGGGGGCCCACCGCACCCACTTGTTGCTGCTAGCGTGCAGTTGCAAGTAATGTGCAATAAAGGCCCGAGGGGATCGATCGCCCATGCCCGTCTACACGCTGCCCGAACTGCCGTACGACTACGCGGCCCTCGCGCCCGTGATCAGCCCCGAGATCGTCGAACTGCACCACGACAAGCACCACGCGGCCTACGTCAAGGGCGCCAACGACACGCTGGAGCAGCTCGCCGAGGCGCGGGAGACGGAGCGGTGGGGCTCGGTCAACGGGCTCGAGAAGAGCCTGGCCTTCCACCTGTCCGGCCACATCCTGCACTCGATCTACTGGCAGAACATGACGGGCGAGGGCGGCGGGGAGCCGCTGGCGGCGGACGGCGTGGGCGAGCTGGCCGAGGCGATCGCCGAGTCGTTCGGCTCCTTCGTCTCCTTCAAGGCTCAGCTCTCCAAGGCGGCGGCCACGACGCAGGGCTCCGGCTGGGGCGTCCTCGCGTACGAGCCGCTGAGCGGGCGGCTGATCGTCGAACAGGTCTACGACCACCAGGGCAACGTGGGCCAGGGCGCGACGCCCCTGCTGGTCTTCGACGCCTGGGAGCACGCCTTCTACCTGCAGTACCGCAACCAGAAGGTCGACTTCGTCGAGGCGATGTGGCGGGTGGTGAACTGGCAGGACGTCGCCCGGCGGTACGCGGCGGCGAAGTCGCGCACGGACGTTCTCCTGCTCGCGCCCTGAGGGCACACTGAGGCGGCCTGCTCGTGATCGTCTTCTCACCGTTCACCGGGCAGGCGCGGAGAGGAAACCCCCCGGGAGGACGTGACTCCCGGGGGGTTTCCGGTCTCGACGGCCCTCATGGCCCCCCACGGCGCCGGCGGTCCGGCGGCCCCGGCGGTCCCGGATGCCGGATCGCGTCCCCGGTCGGACCGATTCCGGGCTCCTGGCGGGTGTCCCGCGACCGTACGCTTCCGGACAGGCGGCGCGCCGACGCCGCCCGGAGCGGGGGGAGACGCCATGCCGTGGGTGCGCTGTCCGACATGTCCCGGGAGCGACCTGAAGTGGTTCAGGGACCTGGAGGAGAAGGAGTACGGCCCCGCCGAGCTCGCGGTGCTCGCGCTCTTCCCCGAGGAGACGCCCTTCCGTCCGGCCGCCTACCAGCGCTGCACCCGGGGCAGCTGCCGACGGGTGCAGCGCAAGGACCGCTGGAAGACCGGGGCGAGCCTGCCCGAGGGCCTCTGAGCGCGCCGGCGGGGGCACCGCGGGGCACCACCGCCCGGGCGGTGCCCCCGCCGTCCCGTCAGAGGTTGCTGAAGTCGGGGCCCTTGGTGCGGGTGCGCTTGATCTCGTAGAAGCCGGGGACCGAGGCGACAGCGAGCGTGCCGTCCCAGAGGCGGGCGGCCTCCTCGCCCTGGGGGGCGGGGGTGACGACCGGGCCGAAGAAGGCGATCTCCTCGCCGTCCGGGCCGGGGACCGCGATCACCGGGGTGCCCACCTCCTGGCCGACCTTGTCGATGCCCTCCTTGTGCGAGGCGCGGAGCTGCGCCTCGAACTCGAAGTCCTCCTGGTCGGCGTAGTCGATCAGGTCGGCCGGGAGTCCGGCGTCGGCGAGCGCGGCGGTGAGCGCCTCGCGGGTGGTGCCCTCGCCGCGGTTGTGGATACGGGTGCCGAGCGCGGTGTAGAGCGGGCCGAGCACCTCGGCGCCGTGCTTCTGCCAGGCGGCGGTGACGACCCGGACCGGCCCCCAGGCGCGGGTGGTCATCGTCTCGCGGTAGCCCTCGTCCAGGGTGTCGAGCTTGTTCTCGTTGAGGACCGCCAGGCTCATGATGTGCCAGCGGACCTCGATGTCGCGGACCTTCTCGACCTCCAGGACCCAGCGGGAGGTCATCCAGGCCCAGGGGCACAGCGGATCGAACCAGAAGTCGACCGGGGTCCTGTCCGAGGGACCGCCGGCGGCCGTCCCGGCAGTCACCGCGGTCACCTCCGTCCCGGGAGCCTGACTCGTGTCAGTGGCCTCGTGCACATCGTGCGTCTCGGACATGGGTCTCCTCGAAAAGCGGTCGTACGGCGGTGTCGCCGCACACGGGGTGCCGAACGGGCCGCGAGCGGCCCGGTGGGGAGTCGGCGGTCTTCCCTGGCGCAACATGACGGGACGTGCCGGACATTCCCCGGTGCCCGATGTCAGGGGCGCATGGCAGGATCGCTCCTGTACTTGTGTGTCCGGCATCCGAGACGACCCGCCGGACCATGCCGTGACATACCGAGGGAGTGCCGCCCGTGCCCGGTGAGAACCTGTCCCGCGACGAGGCCCGGGAGCGGGCCGCACTGCTGTCCGTCGACGGGTACGACGTGTCGCTCGACCTGCGCTCCGCGCTCGGCGAGGCACCCGCCGAAGGGCCGCGCACCTTCCGCTCCGTGACCACGCTCCGCTTCCGCTGCGCCGAGCCGGGCGCGTCGAGCTTCGCGGACCTGATCGCCCCGAGCGTCACCGCGCTCTCCCTCAACGGCCGCGACCTGGACCCCGGCGAGGTCTTCGACGGCAGCCGCATCCGCCTCGACGACCTGGCCGCCGAGAACGAGCTGGTGGTGGACGCGCGGTGCGCCTACTCCCGCACCGGTGAGGGCATGCACCGCTTCGTCGACCCCGAGGACGGCGAGGTCTACCTCTACACGCAGTACGAGCCCGCCGACTCCCGCCGGGTCTTCGCCAACTTCGAACAGCCCGACCTCAAGGCCCCGTTCCGCTTCGAGGTGCGGGCGCCCGAGGGCTGGACGGTGTGGAGCAACGGCGCCGGGGACCTGCGGGACGGGGTGTGGCGCTTCGCCGAGACCAAGCCGATCTCCACGTACATCACCTGCGTCGTCGCCGGCCCCTACCACTATGTGACGGACCGCTACGAGCGGACGTTCGAGGACGGCACGCGGCTGGAGATCCCGCTCGGCGCGCTGTGCCGCAAGGGGCTCGCCAAGCACTTCGACGCGGACGACGTCTTCCTGATCACCAAGCAGGGCCTGGACTTCTTCCACGACCGCTTCGACCACCCGTACCCCTTCGGCAAGTACGACCAGGCGTTCGTGCCCGAGTACAACCTCGGCGCGATGGAGAACCCGGGTCTGGTGACCTTCCGCGAGGAGTACATCTTCCGCGGCAAGGTGACGCGGGCCTCCTACGAGGGCCGCGCCAACACGATCCTGCACGAGATGGCGCACATGTGGTTCGGCGACCTCGTGACCATGGAGTGGTGGGACGACCTGTGGCTCAAGGAGTCCTTCGCCGACTTCATGGGCGCCTTCGCCAACGTCGGCGCGACCCGGTTCGAGGACGCCTGGATCACCTTCGCCAACCGCCGCAAGGCCTGGGCCTACCGCGCCGACCAGCTCCCCTCCACCCACCCGATCACGGCCGACATCCGCGACCTGGAGGACGCCAAGCTCAACTTCGACGGGATCACGTACGCCAAGGGCGCCTCCGTGCTCAAGCAGCTCGTCGCCTACGTGGGGCAGGACGCCTTCCTGGAGGGCGCCCGGCGCTACTTCAAGCGGCACGCGTACGGCAACACCCGGCTCGGCGACCTGCTGGCCGTCCTGGAGGAGACCAGCGGGCGCGACATGACCGAGTGGTCGCGCGCCTGGCTGCAGACCGCCGGCGTCAACTCCCTCACCCCGCAAGTGCTGCTGAGCACCGACGGGCGGGTGGAGGAGCTCGCGGTGGTGCAGGAGGCGGCCGAGTCGCACCCGACGATCCGCCCGCACCGCGTGGCGATCGGCCTGTACCGGGCCGAGGGCGGGGCGCTCGTGCGGTACGCGCGCGCCGAGGCGGACGTCGCAGGGCCGCGCACGGTGGTCGCCGAACTCGCCGGGGAACAGGCGCCCGAGCTGGTGCTGGTCAACGACAAGGACCTGACCTACTGCAAGATCCGCTTCGACGAGACCTCGCTGGCCACCCTGCGCGCACGCCTCGGCGACCTCACCGATCCCCTCGCGCGGGCGCTGTGCTGGTCGGCGCTGTGGAACCTCACCCGGGACGCGCTGCTGCCCGCGCGGGACTTCGTCGACCTGGTGCTGCGCTTCGCGGGCCGCGAGTCGGACATCGGCGTGCTGCAGATGCTGCACGCGTGGGCGGAGTCGGCGCTCACGCACTACGTGGCGCCCGAGTGGCGCGCGACGGGCGCCCGGCTGCTCTCGGAAGGCGCGCTGCGCGAACTGCGGGCGGCCGAGCCGGGCAGCCAGCACCAGCTCACCTGGGCGCGGTTCTTCGCGGCGGCCGCCGAGGGGGAGGCCGACCTCGCCGTGCTGCGCGGGCTGCTCGACGGCACGGAGAAGATCGACGGCCTGGAGGTGGACCAGGAGCTGCGCTGGACGTTCCTGGAGCCGCTGACCGCGCACGGCGTCGTGGACGAGGCGGCGCTCGCGGCGGAACTCGCCCGCGACGACACCGCGTCCGGCAAGCGGCACGAGGTGCGGTGCCTGGCGGCGCGTCCCTCCGCGGAGGTGAAGGCGCGGGCCTGGGAGCAGGTGGTGGAGTCGGAGACGCTGTCCAACGCCCTGGTGGAGGCGACGATCGCGGGCTTCGCGCAGCCCTCCCAGCGCGAACTGCTCGCGCCGTACGCCGGGCGGTACTTCGAGGTGATCGAGCGGGTGTGGGCCGAGCGCTCGATCCAGATCGGGATGGACGTGGTCCGGGGCCTGTACCCCTCGCTGCAGGCCTCGCAGGAGACGCTGGCGGCGACGGACGCGTGGCTCGGCGCCCACGAGGACGCCGCCCCCGCGCTGCGCCGCCTGGTCCTGGAGGCGCGGGACGACCTGGCCCGCGGCCTGCGCGGCCAGGCCCGCGACGCGGCCGCCGCGGGCTGACCGGAGGGCGGCACCGCCCCGGCCACCGTGCTCCGCGCGGCCCGGGGCGGCCGCCGCCCGGACCCCTGTCCCGGCGTCAACCCGCCGTGGACGGCGGGGTGTTACGCAACCCTGACGCCGGGGCCGTGACCCGGGCGGCCGCCCGGTGGGACCAGCGCCTTCGGACCTCGAACATCTGTCCTTTAGTGCGGGCTTGTCCTGGTTCGTCGACGGACGCGTAACAGCGGTTATCGGAGGGATCCGGGCCGGGAAACTCCCCGGCATGACGCACAACACCCCCCTCTCCCCCCGCCCGCTCCAGCACCTCTCCGCCACCCGCCCCCGCGTGCTGTCCACGGCCCAGCTCCGCGCCCACGGCGTCGGGGCCGCCGAGACCGACGGGCACTGCCGGCCCGGTGGCTCCTGGCAGCAGCTCCTGCCGGGTGTCGTCCTGCTGCACCCCGGTCCGCCCACCTCGGAGGAGCGGCTGCACGCCGTCCTGCTCTACGCCCACCGCACGCGGACCGGCGAGGCCGAGCGGACCGTGCCCGGCATCCCGCAGCAGCCGGGCGCCGAGGAGGCCGAGGAGTCCGGCGGCCCGCGCCCGGTGCCGGAGGCCGAGGTGATGGTCACCGGACTCGCCGCGCTCACCCTGCACGGCTTCACCGCCTCCCCGCCGCTGTCCTCCCTGGACCGCATCGACGTCCTGGTCCCCCGCACCCGCCGGCTGCGCAGCGTCGGCTGCGCCCGCATCCTGCGCACCTCGGTGCTGCCGCTCGCCGAGCGGGTCACCGGCGTGCCCGTCGCCCCGGTGCCGCGCGCGCTGGCCGACGCGGTGGCGCACCTCTCGGACGCCACCACCGTGCGCCGGCTGCTGACCGAGGCGGTGCGCGGCGGGCACTGCGAACCGGCCGCCGCCGTGCGGGAGCTGACGCAGGCGCGGCTGCTGACCCGGCCGCACGTGGTGGACGCCGTGGACGCGCTGCTCGCCGAGGGCCGGACCCTCGCCGAGGAGCGGCTGTACCGGATGGTCGCGGAGTACGGGCTGCCGGACCCGGTGTGGAACGTGGACCTGCGGCTGCCCGGCGGCCCGCAGCTCGGCGGGGTGGACGCCTACTGGCCGCAGGCCGCGGTCGCCGTGGAGCTGGACACCCGGGCCCCACGCCACGGGGATGCGCAGGGCGCCGCCCGCCCGGAGGAGGAGACCGCCTGGTCGGAGTACGCCCGCAAGCGGGAGGACCTGGAGCGGCTCGGCGTCACCGTCGTCCACCTCACCCCGAAGAAGCTGCGGGACGCGCCGGAGCAGCAGGCGACGGTGGTCCGCACGGCGCTGATGGCCGCGACGGACCGGCAGCCGCCCGCGTACATCGTGGTGCTGCCCAGGTGAGTCCCCCGGCGGTCACACGAGGGGGCGGCGGGAGCGACCAAGGCGACGAAAATGACGGGGTGACGGGGTGACGGGGTGACGGGCCGACGGACGTCCCGTCACCGCCGGTCCCCCGCGCGGCCCGTCGGGGGGCGCTCGCGCCACAGGCGCAGGGCGGTGTCCACGTAGGGGACGCGGGGCAGGGGCTCCACCGCCGTCAGGTCGTGCCAGGCGGCCAGGTCGGTCGAGCCGTCGGGTTCCGGGCGCAGTGCGCCACCGGTGATCCGCACCTCGTACAGCAGCCGCACCGCCATGTGGTCGACGGGCCGCCGCAGGCCCCGCCGGGGGAACGTCCGCCGGGCCGACTCGACACCCAGCAGGGCCACCGGCTCCACCCGGTACCCCGTCTCCTCCTCGACCTCCCGCACCACGGTGTCGTACGGGTCCTCCCCGTGCTCCGTCCCGCCGCCCGGCAGCGTCCACTGCGGCGGGGCGCCCGCGATGTTCAGCCGGGCCAGCAGAACCCGCCCGTCCCGGACGCACACGCCGTACGCCGCCACCCTCACGTTCCTCCGCATGCGGTGACGGTACGGTCCGGCGGCCGAAAGCACGCCGCCGGACGGGCGGTACCGCCCGCTTCGCCCGGTAACTCCCCGATGGCGTATGGCGGAAGTACGCCATGAACGCGTCATCGTCCGGTCGACTCTCCCCAAACAACCCGTGCTCGGGTAGATCTGAGCGGCCCACTTCGGTTCATTTGACCTACAAGGGATGCCGAATGACCTCCGACCCTCAGCGCGCCCCCATATCGGGCGCGAGACGCGCGGTCCGTATCGCCGTGGCCGCCGGTCTGGTGGCCGCGCTCTCCGCGGCGGGGCCCATACCCCTGGCCGTCGCGGCCGGCCACACCACCACAGCCGCCCCCGACCCGGCCGACCCGGCCGGGACCCCCGTCAAGTCCGGTCCCGCCAAGCTGGGTTCCGAGGACGCCGACCTGCTGGCGCGGGCCAAGGCGAAGGGCGACAAGACCGTCACCATGATGGTCGCCACCACCCCCGGGAAGACCGAGCAGGTCGCCGGGGAACTCGACGCGGTCAAGGGCGGCTCCGTGGGCCGCGCCTACGACAAGCTCGGGTACGTGCGCGCCACCGTCCCCACCGCGAAGGCGGACGCGGCGATCGCCGCCGCCACCGAGCTGTCCTCGGTGCACGCGATCGACCTGCGGCAGGAGATCGCCCTCGACGACCCGACGCCGGGCGCGGACACCGCGAAGGCCGCCAAGGGCGCCAACCGAAGGACCACCGGCCGCAGTTACCCCGCGCCGGACCGGAAGACCCCCGCCGTCAACCCGTACAACCCGTCCTTCGAGACCGGTGCCGTCGACTTCGTCCGGCAGAACCCGAAGGCGGACGGACGCGGTGTCACCATCGGCATCCTCGACTCCGGCGTGGACCTCGGCCACCCGGCGCTGCAGCGGACCACCACCGGCGAGCGGAAGATCGTCGACTGGGTGACCGCGACCGACCCGATCGTGGACAGCGACCAGACCTGGCGCCCCATGGTCAACGCGGTCTCCGGGCCCACCTTCACCTACGGGGGGCGCACCTACACCGCGCCGGCCGGCTCGTACCAGGTGAGCACCTTCAAGGAGTCCTCCACCGCGGGCGGCGACGCCAAGGGCGACGCGAACCGCGACGGCGACACCACCGACTCCTGGGGCGTGCTGTACGACCCGGCGGCCGGCACGGTCCGCGTCGACCTGAACGACAACGGGAACTTCTCCGACGACACCCCGATGCGGCCGTACAAGGACGGCCACCAGGTCGGGTACTTCGGCACCGACGACCCGAAGACCGACGTGGCCGAGCGGCAGCCGTTCGTCGTGCAGGTCCGCAAGGACGTGCCGATGGACCCCTACGGCGGGACCTGGGTCGGCAAGAAGGCGGACTTCGTCAACATCGGCGTCATCGAGTCCGAGCACGGCACCCACGTCGCCGGCATCACCGCCGCCAACGGGCTGTTCGGCGGGCGCATGAACGGCGCCGCGCCGGGCGCGCGGATCGTCTCCTCGCGCGCCTGCACCTGGACCGGCGGCTGCACCAACGTGGCGCTCACCGAGGGCATGATCGACCTCGTCGCCAACCGGGGCGTCGACATCGTGAACATGTCCATCGGCGGTCTGCCCGCGCTCAACGACGGCAGCAACGCGCGCGCCACGATGTACACGCGGCTCATCGACACCTACGGCGTCCAGCTCGTGATCTCCGCGGGCAACTCCGGTCCCGGCGCCAACACGATCGGCGACCCGGGCCTGGCCGACAAGGTGATCTCCGTCGGCGCCTCCGTCTCGCGCGAGACCTGGGCGGCCAACTACGGCTCCGCGGTGACCACCAGGTACGCGATGATGCCCTTCTCCTCGCGCGGCCCGCGCGAGGACGGCGGCTTCACGCCGACGCTGACCGCGCCGGGCGCGGCCATCAACACCACCCAGACCTGGCTGCCGGGCTCCCCGGTGCCCGAGGCCGGGTACTCCCTGCCGGCCGGCTACTCGATGCTCCAGGGCACCTCGATGGCCTCCCCGCAGGCCGCCGGCGCCTCCGCGCTGCTGCTCAGCGCGGCGAAGCGGAAGCACCTCGCCCTGACGCCGGCCACCCTGCGCACCGCCCTGACCTCCACCGCCCGCCACATCAGCGGCGTCCAGGCGTACGAGGAGGGCGCGGGCCTGATGGACGTCGTCGCCGCCTGGCGGTCGATCCGCAAGGGGGCGAGCACCCACACGTACACGGTGAAGGCGCCGGTCGACACCGCGATCGACTACGCGTTGCAGACCCCGGGCTTCGGCACCGGCCTGTACGACCGCGAGGGCGGGCTCGAGGCCGGGCAGAGCCGGACCTACGACGTCACCGTCACCCGCACCTCCGGGCCCTCGGGCGCGGTCACGCACCGGCTGCGGTTCGCCAACGACGCCACGCACACCTTCCGCCTCCCCGGCTCCCCGCAGGTGCGGCTGCCGCTGAACCGGCCGGTCACCGTGAAGGTGCGGGCGACGCCGAGGTCGGCGGGCCTGAAGAGCGCGATCCTCGAGGTCGACGACCCGCGCACGGAGGGCACCGACCAGCAGATCATGACCACCGTCGTGGTCTCCTCGCCGGTGAAGTACACCTACTCCGCCTCCGGTTCGGTGCAGCGCAACGCCACCCGCTCCTACTTCCTCACCGTGCCCGAGGGCGCCACCTCGCTGGAGGTCGCCATCGGCGGGCTGCGGGACAAGAGCCAGACCCGGTTCATCAGCATCCACCCCTACGGCGTCCCGCAGGACGAGACGTCCACGCCGTACTGCTACAACAACTACCTCGACGGCAACGGCTGCCGGCCCGACGCGCGGTCCTACCCCGCCCCCCAGGCCGGGGTGTGGGAGATCGAGGTCGAGGCGCGGCGCACCTCGCCGCTCCTGGACAACCCCTACAAGCTGGACGTCACCGTGCTCGGCGCGGTGTTCGACCCGGCGACGGTGACCGTGCCCGAGGCGAAGGTCGGCACGCCGGCCACCGCCTCGTGGAAGGTCACCAACAGGTTCGCGGCGCTGCAGGGCACTCTGACGGGCGGGCCGCTCGGCTCCTCCCTCTCGGACCGGCCCTCGATCGCGCAGGGCGAGACCCGGACCACCACCGTGGTGGTGCCCGAGGGCGCCGCCTCGCTCGACGTGGCGATCGGCTCCACCTCGGACACCGGGGCCGACCTGGACCTCGCGGTGTACGACGCCGCGGGCACGCGGGTCGCGCAGTCGGCCGACGGTGACTCGGAGGAGTCGGTGTCGATGCCGAAGCCGGCCGCCGGGACCTACACGATCGAGGTCGAGGGCTACTCGGTGCCGGCCGGGACGACCGCGTACGACTACCGGGACGTGTTCTTCTCGTCCTCGCTCGGCACGGTGACGGTGGACTCCGCCGCCCCCGTGAAGCTCGGCACCGGCGCGTCGGCGACGGTGAAGGCACAGGTCACGGCGGCTGCCGCGGCACCCGAGGGCCGGGAGTTCTTCGGCCGGGTGCAGTTGGTGAACGCCCGGGGCACGGTCGCCGGGTCCGGCAGCGTCAGCATCGTGAAGGTGGTTCCGTAAGCACGCGGCGGGGGCGGGGCTCTCCCCGCTCCCGCCCGCTCATCCGGAGCGCAGCCCCCGGTCGACGAAGTCGATGAGCCACTCGAAGCTCTCGTCGATGTCGGTGCTCCACTGGAAGCCGCCCGCCGATTCCAGGGTGGCGAAGCCGTGGAACAGGCTGCGCAGCATCCGCAGCGCGTGGGTCTCGTCGGTCTCGGGGAGGTCGTAGCCGCGCAGCACCGCGAGGAGCGGTTCGAGCACCCGCCGGGATCCCGCGGCCAGCGGGTCCTCGGGCCCTGTGGGTTCCATGCCGATCGTGGTGCCGTACCGGCCGGGATGGTCGACGACGTAGGTCCGGAAGGCGCGGGCCGCGGCGGCCAGGGCGTCCCGGCCGGCCCGGCCCTGGACGGCGGTGCCGACCGCCTCGCCGGCCTCGCTCATGGCCAGGGCGGCGATGCGCCGGTTGAGGTCCTCCTGCCCGGCCACGTGCTTGTACAGGGAGGGTGTGCGCACCCCCAGCCGCTCGGCCAGCATGGCCATCGTGGGGCGGCCCGCCCCGACCTCGTCGGCCAGGTCGGCGCCGGCCGCGACGACGGCCGCCGTGTCCAGGCCCGCCCTAGGCACGGGCGTTCTCCGCGAGGAAGGGCAGCAGCAGCGAGATCACCCGGTCAGGGTACTGGTCGTGGGCGTAGTGCCCGGCTCCCTCGATCATCTCCAGACGGCCGAGGCCGTCCGGCAGCGCCGCGAGGATCGCCTCGCCCTCGGCCCGCGGGTCGGCCCAGTCCGGGTCGAGCGTGCCCATGACGACCAGCGCCGGGCAGCGGACGTCGCCGAGCCGCGCCCCGGCGTCGGTCGGGGCGCTGCGACCCATGGCCTTGAAGGCCTTCATCCGGGCCGGCTCGCCCATGAGCGCGTCCATGCGTGCCGTCCGCCGCTCCCAGTCGGCCGGACGGACGCCGCCGGGGTAGGACACCTCCAGGTAGGCGCGCCACAGCCGCACGCTGCCGAACATGCCGGCCCCGAGCAGCCGCAGCATGCCCTTGCGGTACCGCCCGACCGTGAAGAAGGCGCCGAGGCTCACCGACAGCCCGCGCGTGAACGGCGCCAGCTCGACGACGCCGGTGAACAGCTCAGGCTCCTGTGCGGCGGCGATGGTGGCCGAGCCGCCGGAGAAGGAGTGCCCGACGAGGACGGCGGGTCCGCCGAGGTGCCGGACGAGGGCGATCAGGTCGCCGGCGACGTCGGTGCGGGTGTAGGACGGCCAGTCGACGCTGGACTCGCCGCAGCCCCGCAGGTCGACGGCGGCCACCCGGTAGCCGGCCGCCACCAGCCGGGGGACGACGGCCCGGTAGGCGAAGCGGCTGTCCGCCACCCCGTGCGCCAGTACGACGAGCGGCCCCTCCCCCGCGACCTCGTACGCCAGGGTGCCGCCGTCCACGGAAAGAAACTCGGTCATGACCTGTCCTCCAGCCGTTTGGCTAATGCGATTAACTAAAAGCTAAGCCCATTAGCCAACCGTGTCAACTGCCCTGGCGCTCCTGAGCGCCGGGCGGTGGGCCGCGGCCGAGGCGTCCGTCACAGTTCCGCGTGCGGCGGGGGTCGCCGGGTAGGCACGCCGCGGGATTCCCGGCCCGTCCGGGAGGGGGCCTCGTCCCACTCCCCGGGCAGGACGGTAAAGAAACTGGACATACGGCCCGGGCAGCACCGCATGATGGGGTGGCCGGGCCGCGTGTCACCCCACGTGGCGCGGCCGGGAAGCGCCGTCGGAACGCCCAGCGAGCTGAGCAGTCCGAGTCAGCCGAGTCAGCCGAGTAGCAGGGAGACACCGTGAGGGTCGGAATCGTCGGAGCCACCGGACAGGTCGGCACGGTCATGCGCAGGATCCTCGTGGAGCGCGCTTTCCCGGTCACCGAGCTGCGGCTGTTCGCCTCGGCCCGTTCGGCCGGCTCGGTCGTCGACGGCGTCACGGTGGAGGACGCCGCGCAGGCCGACTACAGCGGCCTGGACATCGTGCTGTTCTCCGCGGGCGGGGCCACCTCCAAGGCGCTCGCCGAGAAGGTGGCGGGACAGGGCGCCGTCGTGATCGACAACTCCTCCGCCTGGCGCCGCGACCCGGACGTGCCCCTGGTGGTGTCCGAGGTGAACCCGCACGCGGCGCTGAACCGCCCGAAGGGGATCATCGCCAACCCGAACTGCACCACGATGGCCGCGATGCCCGTCCTCAAGCCGCTCCACGAGGAGGCGGGCCTCGAGGCACTGGTGGTCGCCACCTACCAGGCGGTGTCCGGTTCCGGTCTCGCGGGCGTGGCGGAGCTGCACGGGCAGACGCAGAAGGTGGTCGCCGAGGCGGACCGGCTCACCCACGACGGCGCGGCCGTGGACTTCCCCGAGCCGAACGTCTACAAGCGGCCGATCGCCTTCAACGTGCTGCCCTTCGCCGGCAACCTGGTCGACGACGGACTCAACGAGACCGACGAGGAGCAGAAGCTCCGCAACGAGTCCCGCAAGATCCTGGAGATCCCCGAGCTGAAGGTGTCGGGCACCTGTGTGCGCGTGCCGGTCTTCTCCGGCCACTCCCTCCAGGTCAACGCCCGCTTCGCCCGCCCGATCAGCCCCGAGCGCGCCACCGAACTGCTGGGCGGCGCCCCCGGTGTGGCCCTCTCCGACATCCCGACCCCGCTGCAGGCGGCCGGCCAGGACCCCTCGTACGTGGGCCGCATCCGCGCGGACGAGACGGTGGACAACGGCCTCGCCCTGTTCATCTCCAACGACAACCTCCGCAAGGGCGCGGCGCTGAACGCCGTGCAGATCGCGGAGCTGGTCGCGGCGGAGCTGAACGAGAAGGCCGCTCAGCAGTAGGAGCGCGCCCCACGGGTGAACGGGGTCCCGCCGCCGTACGGGCGAACGGGGCCCCGTCCTCGTGCGCGGCCTCCGTGCCGCCCCGGGGGGTTTCCCCCGCCCGGGCCGCGGCCGCCGCAGGGCTTTCCCTCGACGTGTCCGGTCGGTCGACCCTTCCGCGAAATCTCGGCAGCCATCGCCGTACCGATCGTGGAAGGATGACCGAACCGACACATATGGAGGAGATGACCGCGTGCCTGGCACCAACCTGACCCGCGAAGAGGCACGGACGCGGGCGAAGCTGCTCACCGTCGACTCCTACGAGATCGACCTGGACCTCTCGGGCGCCCAGGGTGGGGGCACCTCCCGCTCGAGCGAGGCCGAGAGCGGGGGAGGCACCTACCGGTCCGTGACCACGGTGCGCTTCGACGTGGCCGCGTCCGGCACCGAGTCGTTCATCGACCTGATCGCCCCGGCCGTGCACGAGGTGACCCTCAACGGTGACGCGCTGGATCCCGCCGAGGTCTTCGCGGACTCCAGGATCGCGCTGCCCGGACTGCTGGAGGGCCGCAACGTCCTGCGGGTCGTGGCCGACTGCGCCTACACCAACACCGGCGAGGGCCTGCACCGCTTCGTCGACCCGGTCGACGACCAGGCGTACCTCTACACCCAGTTCGAGGTGCCCGACGCCCGCCGGGTGTTCGCCAACTTCGAGCAGCCGGACCTCAAGGCGACCTTCCAGTTCACCGTCAGGGCGCCGGAGGGCTGGACCGTCATCTCCAACTCGCCGACGCCCGAACCCGGTGCCGTCACCGACAACGTGTGGGTGTTCGAGCCGACGCCGCGGATCTCGACGTACATCACCGCGCTGATCGCCGGCCCGTACCACAGCGTGCACAGCGTCTACGAGAAGGACGGGCAGACCGTCCCGCTCGGCATCTACTGCCGGCCCTCGCTCGCCGAGTTCCTCGACGCGGACGCCATCTTCGACGTCACCCGGCAGGGCTTCGACTGGTTCCAGGAGAAGTTCGACTACGCGTACCCCTTCAAGAAGTACGACCAGCTCTTCGTGCCGGAGTTCAACGCGGGCGCGATGGAGAACGCGGGCGCGGTCACCTTCCGCGACCAGTACGTCTTCCGGTCCAAGGTGACGGACGCCTCCTACGAGGCCCGGGCCGCGACGATCCTGCACGAGCTGGCCCACATGTGGTTCGGCGACCTGGTCACCATGGAGTGGTGGAACGACCTGTGGCTGAACGAGTCGTTCGCCACCTACGCCGAGGCCGCCTGCCTCGCGCACGCGCCCGGCACCCGGTGGCCGCAGTCGTGGACCACCTTCGCCAACCAGATGAAGACCTGGGCCTACCGGCAGGACCAGCTCCCCTCCACGCACCCGATCATGGCCGAGATCAACGATCTCGAGGACGTGCTCGTCAACTTCGACGGCATCACCTACGCCAAGGGCGCCAGCGTGCTCAAGCAGCTCGTGGCGTACGTGGGCATGGACGAGTTCTTCCGGGGCGTGCAGGCGTACTTCAAGCGCCACGCCTACGGCAACACCCGCCTCTCGGACCTGCTGGGCGCGCTGGAGGAGACCTCCGGGCGCGATCTGAAGACCTGGTCGGAGAAGTGGCTGCAGACGGCCGGCATCAACGTCCTGCGCCCGGAGATCGAGACGGACCAGGAGGACGGGAGCGGCCTCATCACCTCCTTCGCCGTCCGCCAGGAGGCCCCGGCGCTGCCCGCCGGCGCGAAGGGCGAGGCCGTGCTGCGGCCGCACCGCATCGCGATCGGCCTCTACGACGTCGACGAGGCCACCGGCAAGCTGGTGCGCGCCGAGGACGGCCGCATCGAGCTGGACGTCGACGGCGAACTCACCGCCGTGCCGCAGCTCGTCGGCCGGCGCCGCCCGGCGGTCGTCCTGCTCAACGACGACGACCTGTCGTACGCCAAGGTCCGCCTCGACGAGAAGTCGCTCGCGTTCGTCACCGAGCACCTGGGCGACTTCGAGTGGTCGCTGCCGCGCGCCCTGTGCTGGGCCTCGGCCTGGGACATGACCCGCGACGGCGAGCTGGCCGCCCGCGACTACCTGTCCCTGGTGCTCTCCGGCATCGGCAAGGAGTCCGACATCGGCGTCGTGCAGTCGCTGCACCGCCAGGTCAAGCTCGCCGTCGACCTGTACGCCGACCCTGCCGCCCGCGAGGCGCTGCTGACCCGGTGGACCGACGCCACGCTGGCCCACGTGCGCTCGGCCGAGGCGGGCAGCGACCACCAGCTCGCCTGGGCACGCGCCTTCGCCGCGACCGCCCGCACGCCGGAGCAGCTCGACCTGCTGGAGGCGCTGCTCGACGGCTCGCACACCGTGGAGGGCCTGGCCGTCGACACCGAGCTGCGCTGGGCCTTCGTGCAGCGGCTGGCGGCGGTCGGGCGGTTCGACGAGAACGAGATCGCCGCCGAGTACGAGCGCGACCGGACGGCGGCCGGTGAACGGCACGCGGCCGGCGCGCGGGCGGCCCGGCCGACGGAGGAGGCCAAGGCGGAGGCCTGGGCCTCGGTCGTGGAGTCGGACAAGCTGCCGAACGCGATCCAGGAGGCGGTGATCGCGGGCTTCGTCCAGACGGACCAGCGCGAGCTGCTCGCCCCGTACGTGGACCGCTACTTCGCGGCCGTCAAGGACGTGTGGGACTCGCGGTCCTACGAGATGGCGCAGCAGGTGGTCGTGGGCCTGTACCCCTCGGTGCACGTCTCGGCGGACACGCTGGAGAAGACGGACGCCTGGCTCGCCTCGGCGGAGCCGGTCGCCGCGCTGCGGAGGCTGATCTCCGAGGCGCGGGCGGGCGTCGACCGGGCGCTGCGGGCGCAGGCGGTGGACGCCGCAGGCTAGGCGCTCCTCTCAGCGATCTCAGCGCCTTCACCGCCCGTGCCGGCCGGGCCGACGTGGGTGGTGAGGACGGTTTCCCACTGGGCCGCGGACGCGGGTGCGTCCGCGGCCCAGGCCGTGTAGCCGTCGGGGCGGACCAGGAGGGCGGTGCGGCGGGCGCTCGCCCAGTGCCGTACGGCGAGACGGTCCGCGCGGCCCGCGGTGCCGGGCGCCTCCTCGCCGCGCGGCAGGACCAGCACGAAGCGGCCCCCGCGCAGGGCGGCGTAGAGCCGGGTGCCGCCCGCCAGGGCGAGGTCCGGGACCCTCGTGCCGGTCAGCCGGTGGGCGCCGCGCGGGGCGGCGTAGGCGTAGTTGATGCCGGTGACCTGGCCGGCCAGGCGGCGGCGGGCGGGACCGCAGTGGTCGAGGAAGGTGGTCAGACCGGCGCGCAGCGCGCGGGTCCAGGGCCGGCGGGCCATGGCGAGCCGCACGATGCCGCCGCTGCTGCGCAGCACGGACCGGCCGACCGGGTGCCGTTCGGCGTGGTAGGTGTCGAGCAGGGCGGGTCCGGCGTGGCCGTGCAGCACCGCGGCCAGTTTCCAGCCGAGGTTGGCCGCGTCCTGCAGCCCGGTGTTCATGCCCTGCCCGCCGGCCGGGCTGTGCACGTGCGCGGCGTCCCCGGCGAGGAGGACCCGGCCGACCCGGTACCGCGGCGCCTGCCGTTCGTCGCTGTGGAAGCGGGACATCCAGCGGGCCTCGCGCATGTCGTAGTCGCGGCCGAGGGCGAGCCGGGTGATCTCCTTCACCTCGTCCAGGCCGAGCGGCGCGGTGTCCGGGACGTCGCGGTCCCGGTGCCAGCCGATCATGCGGTGGTAGCCGTCGCCGAAGGGGGCCAGGAAGGCGAAGGCCTCGCCGTTCGCGCGGACGGTGAGGAGTTGCTCCGGTTCCTCGCCGAGCCGTACGTCGGCCAGGACGACCGAGCGGATGACCGACCGGCCCGGGAAGGGCAGCCCCACCGCCCGGCGCACGGCGCTGCGCATCCCGTCCGTCCCGACGGCGTACTCGGCGCGCAGCGGCTCGCTCTCCTCCCCGCCGGGCCCGCGCACCGTGAGGGTGACGCCCTCGCCGTCCTGCGCGAGTCCGGTCACCTCGGTGTCGTACCGCAGGGTGACCCCGGCCTCCTCGGCGCGCCGCAGCAGCAGCTTCTCGACCTCGTACTGCGGGACGACGAGCAGGTGGTTGAAGCGGGAGGGGAGTTCGCCGAGGCGGACGGAGAGGCGGCCGAAGAGGCCGATGTCGGCGAGCCGCCGTCCGGTCGCCTCGATGTCCTCGGCGATCCCGCGGGCGTCGAACTGCTCCAGTGTGCGGGCGTGCAGGACGAAGGCGCGGGAGAGGTTGCTGATCTTTCGCGGGCGCTTCTCGACGAGGGTGACGGGGACTCCGGCGAGGGCGAGGTCACCGGCGAGCAGGAGCCCGGTCGGCCCGGCGCCGACGACGAGCACGCGGGGGGCGGGGGTGGTGCGGGACTGGTCCGTCATGACTGCCTCACCAAGGTCTACGTCTGTTGGCCAACGCGTGTGGGCCAACGCCTGTTCGCCAACCTAGAAGGCGAACACGCTGACGTCAACAGGCGTTGGCAAACTTGCGTGGACAGGTGAGTGCCCGGCCTGCGCCCCAGGGCGTGGTCGTGCCCGCACCGGACGGCGCCGTGAAAACACGTCGAGGGAGCCCGCACACCGTACGGTGCGCGGACTCCCTCGACGGAGGAATCGCGTCGGGCCTGCTGTGTCAGCCCTGCTTGTGGGACTTGTCCAGGACCATCACCAGACCGGTGATGACCAGGAACAGCACGAGCGGCGCGGCCACGTAGAGGCCCAGCGTCTCGCCGACGTTGAGGCCCGAGCCGGGGTCGTCGCCGTCGTCGCGGGCCAGCGCGAGCGCGGGGGACGACATGAGCAGCATCATCAGCGTCGTACCGGCGGCCAGGGCGCCGGCGCGCAGGGCGTTCTTCTTGTCCACGGTGCCAACGTAGCGAACGGCCGGACGCCCCGCGCGCCCGGGGTGCCGTAGGACCGCCCGGGCCCCCCGGTCCACAGGACCCGGGCTCACCGCTCCACCCGCTCGCGCAGCACGTCCATCAGCGCGCGGACGCGCGGGGAGGCGGCCAGTTCCTCCAGGGTGACGGGGCGGCCCTCGGCGTCGGCGACGGGCAGCCGCCAGTTGGGGTACTGGTCCCAGGTGCCGGGCAGGTTCTGCGGGCGCCGGTCGCCGACCCCGTCGGGGAGCCAGACGCCGACCATGCGGGCCGGGGTGCGCAGCAGGAACCGGTGCAGCGCCTGGATCTCGGCCTCCTCCCGCAGTCCCGGCAGCCCGCCGCCGGCGCCCTCCAGCAGGCCGAGCCGGTCGAGCAGGGCCAGCCACTCGCCGACGTCCGCCGAGGCCTCGGCGCGCTCCTCCTCCACCGGGCGGGTCAGCAGCCCGAGGCGCTCGCGGAGGTCGACGTGGTCGCCGGTGAGGCGGGAGGCGGTGGAGGGCAGGTCGTGGGTGGTGGCGGTGGCCAGGCAGTCTGCACGCCAGCGTTCTGGAGGCAACGGCCTGCCGTCGCCGGTCCAGTCCCGCTCGAACCACAGGACCGAGGTGCCGAGCACCCCGCGCCTCTGCAGCGCCTCGCGGACACCCGGCTCGACGGTGCCGAGGTCCTCGCCGATCACCAGGGCCCCGGCCCGCGAGGCCTCCAGGACGAGGATCGCGAGCATGGCCTCGGCGTCGTAGCGGACGTAGGTGCCCTCGGTGGGCGGCTGCCCCTGGGGCACCCACCAGAGCCGGAACAGGCCCATGACGTGGTCGATGCGCAGCGCGCCGGCGTGCCGCAGCAGGGCCCGCAGCAGCCGGCGGTAGGGCGCGTAGCCGGAGGCGGCGAGCCGGTCGGGGCGCCAGGGCGGCAGCCCCCAGTCCTGGCCGCGGGCGTTGAAGGCGTCGGGCGGGGCGCCGACGGACATCCCGGCGGCGAAGTGCTCGGCCTGCGCCCAGGCGTCGGCGCCGCCGGGGTGGACCCCGACGGCCAGGTCGTGCACCAGTCCGATCGCCATGCCGGCATCGCGCGCGGAGCGCTGGGCGGCGGCGAGCTGGGCGTCGGTGAGCCAGGCGAGCCGGCTGTGGAAGTCGACCCGGTCGACGAGTTCGCCGCGCGCCCGGGCGGTCTCGGCGGAGCGGGGGTCGCGCAGCCCCTCGGGCCAGCGGTGCCAGTCGGAGCCGTGCAGCTCGGCCAGCGCGCACCAGGTGGCGTGGTCCTCCAGCGCCTGGCCCTCCCGGGCGAGGAAGTCGGCGTAGGCGGCGCGGCGGCCGGGTCCGAGGGGGGCGGTGCGGATCTCCTCCAGCGCCTGCCGCTTGAGGTCCCAGACGGCGTCACGGTCGATGAGCGCGCCCTCGCGCAGCACGGCCCCGCGCAGCCGGGCGCCCTCGGCGCGCAGCGCGGCGAGCCGCCCGGAGCCGTCGGCGTAGGGGTACTCGGGCACGTCCTCCACCCGCAGGTGGACCGGGTCGGGGTAGCGGCGGGAGGAGGGCCGGTAGGGGGAGGGGTCCGTGGGCGCGCCGGGCACGGCCGCGTGCAGCGGGTTGACCTGCACGAATCCGCAGCCGAGGGTGCGGCCGGCCCAGGCGGTGAGCTCGGCGAGGTCACCGAGGTCGCCCATGCCCCAGGAGCGCTCGGAGAGCAGCGAGTAGAGCTGCACGAGGAGCCCGTGGGTGCGGCCGGGCGGAGCGGGCAGCCGGGGCGGGGCGACCACGAGGTGCGCGCTCGCGGTGCGGCCGTCGGGGGCGGTGGCGTGCAGGGTGTGCACACCGGGCGGCAGGTCCTCGATCCCCTCGCGGGACTCGCCCTGCTCGGTCTCGACGCGCAGCCGGGTGCCGGGGGGCAGCCCGGCGAGGGCGTCCGGCCCCGCCGGCTCCTCCCCCGGGGCCGACAGCCACCGGACGACGGTCGGCGGCAGCAGCCGTTCGCGCAGCTCCGCCTCGCGCGCGTCGAGGGCGCGGCGCACGGCCTCGGGCCCGCCCGCGTCGACGCCGAGGGCGGCCAGGGCGGCGGTCACGGCACGTTCGGAGGCGGCGACCGTACGGTCCGGGGAGGGGCGGTAGGAAGTGGCGACGCCATGCAGCTCGGCCAGCCTGGCCAGGGGCGTGCTCCCGTCCGCCGCCGCGTCCGGCGTCCCGTCCGCCGCCCCGGTCGGCATCCCGCCCGGCGTCCCGTCCGGAGCCCCGCCGGGTTCGTCCCCCGCCGGCGTCTCGTCCCGCTCGGCCGCCGGCATCTACAGTCCCGAGGGGTCCGCGCACACCCCGGCCGGGTCGGCGCCCACGACGGAGGGCTCGCTGGTCAGGGGGGCCGCGTCGAACAGCGGCGGTTCACTGGTGAGGGGTTCGAAGTCGGGCAGCGGGGGCTCGCTGGTCAGGGGCGCCTCGGCGCAGCTCCCCTCGGCGCTGAGCATGCACAGGTCGAGCACGGTGGGCTCCGTGGGCTCCATGGGGTCGGCGGACTGCTCCGCCGGGCGTTTGGACTGGGCGGGGAAGAGAAGGCGAGCCGGTGCGGCCACGAGGGCCTCCCTGTCGTCGGAGTGCTCGGACGGTCCCGGTGACGTGGCCCGTCGCGCGTGCGGGTTGGCAGATGGGACATAGCCCTACCCCGAGCGCCGACGCGCAGACGTAACTCACCGCCCAACGTGCTCCGCGTCACACTTCCGGGTGTGCGGAAGGGGGGAGACGAGCCGCCTTCGCGGGCGTCGGAGTACGTACGCGCCCTCGTGCCAGGGCCCGGTCACCCGGCCGGTGCCCTACGCCGAGATCCCGTCGATGCGGGCCAGCGCGTCGTCCGCCCCGTACGGCTGGAGGTAGGGCAGCCAGCGGGGGTCGCGGTGGCCGGTGCCGATGATGCGCCAGGCCAGGCCGGTCGGCGGGGCGGGCTTGTGCCGCAGGCGCCAGCCCAGTTCGACGAGGTGCCGGTCGGCCTTGACGTGGTTGCAGCGGCGGCAGGAGGCGACCACGTTGTCCCAGGCGTGCTGTCCCCCGCGGCTGCGCGGCACGACGTGGTCGACGCTGGTGGCGACGCCCCCGCAGTACATGCACCGCCCCCCGTCGCGGGCGAACAGCGCCCGCCGGGTCAGCGGGACGGGGCCCCGGTAGGGGACCCGGACGAACCTCTTCAGCCGGACCACGCTGGGTGCGGGGACTGTAACGGTCGCACTGTGCAGGAAGGCGCCGGACTCCTCGAGGCTCACGGCCTTGTTCTCCAGGACGAGGACGAGTGCGCGGCGGAGCGGTACGACGCCGAGGGGCTCGTACGACGCGTTGAGGACCAGGACATGCGGCACGGATGGCCTCCTTGGTACGCCGGCGGCGCGTGGCTCGCGCCGGGACGACAGGTAGTCAGTCTCCCCTCATGGCCGCGGGGAGCGCCACCATGTGCCGGTAACGGGCTGGGAGTGTTTTCGACCACACCGGAAGCGATTCCCGCGCCGCGCTCCCCGCATACGCAGGTGAGCGCCGTCTCTTCTCCCCACATCGGAGGGAATCCGCTCAACATGCCCCGTTAGTGTGGTGCTCCCTGCCCGTCCGGTGACCTTCCCGTGATCCGATCGACACCGGCCGGCCGACCGCTGCGGCCGTCCGGCGCCGGCGGCAGGCCGTAGCAGGAGGTAGCCGTCGTGTCCCCGTCCGTCCTCTGGGCATCCGCCCCCGGCGTGTCCGCCGCCGAAGCGTCCGCCACCGGAGCGTCCCCCTCACCGTCCCCGACGGGGAACCCGGCCGCCGTCACGCTCCAGGACGCCCAGGAACACGCGACCAACGCGGCCGGCTGGGTCGAGGAGAACTGGTCCACCTGGCTCGCCATCGGGCTGCGGGTGCTGCTGATCCTGGCGATAGCCGTCGTCCTGCGGGCGGTGGTGCGGCGGGCGGTCACCCGGCTCATCGAGCGGATGAACCGCACCGGTCAGGCCATGGACGGCAGCGGCCTCGGCGGTCTGCTGGTCAACGCGGAGCGGCGCCGCCAGCGCTCGGCCGCCATCGCCTCGGTGCTGCGCTCGGTGGCCTCCTTCCTGATCCTCGGCACGGCCGCGCTGATGGTGCTCGGCGCCTTCCAGATCAACCTCGCCCCGCTGCTGGCCTCCGCCGGTGTCGCCGGTGTCGCCATCGGTTTCGGCGCCCGCAACCTGGTCACGGACTTCCTCTCCGGCGTCTTCATGATCCTGGAGGACCAGTACGGCGTCGGCGACACCATCGACGCGGGCGTCGCCTCCGGCGAGGTCATCGAGGTCGGGCTGCGGGTGACCAAGCTGCGCGGCGAGAACGGCGCGATCTGGTACGTCCGCAACGGCGAGATCAAGCGGATCGGCAACCTCTCCCAGGGCTGGGCCACCGCCAACGTCGACGTCACCGTCAAGGCGGACGAGGACCTGGACCGGGTCAAGGCCACCCTGGACGCGGTCGCCGAGAAGCTGAGCAAGGAGGAGCCCTGGAACGAGCTCCTGTGGGGGCCCGTCGAGGTGCTCGGCCTGGACAGCGTGCTGCTCGACTCGATGGTGGTGCGCGTCTCGGCGAAGACGATGCCCGGGAAGTCCGTGACGGTCGAGCGGGAGCTGCGCTGGCGCGTCAAGCGGGCGTTCGACGCGGCGGACATCCGCATCGTCGGCGGGGCGACGGCCACGACGGAGGAGGATCCCGTCGACCCCGCGGCGGGAGTGGCGACGCCGTCCACCTACGCGAACCCCGAATCGCCGCAGGCACAGGCCGCGGAGCCGATCCCGCGGGCCAGAACCGCCCCGCCGAAGTAGGGGCGGGGGCCGCCACCGCCCGGGCCCCGTTCCCGCCGCCGCGCCGCTCGTGACACCGTGACCCCCGTCACCGGAGCGAAGGGCTGCGTACGCATGAAACTCACCGTGGTCGGCGGCGGATCGACCTACACCCCCGAACTGATCGACGGCTTCGCCCGGCTGCGGGACACGCTGCCCGTGGAGGAGCTGGTGCTGGTCGACCCGGCCGCGGACCGGCTGGAGCTGGTCGGCGGCCTGGCCCGCCGCATCTTCGCGAAGCAGGGGCACGGCGGCCGGATCGTCACCACCTCCGACCTGGACGCGGCCGTGGACGGCGCCGACGCGGTCCTCCTGCAGCTCCGCGTCGGCGGGCAGGCGGCCCGGCAGCAGGACGAGACCTGGCCGCTGGAGTGCGGCTGCGTCGGCCAGGAGACCACCGGCGCGGGCGGCCTGGCCAAGGCGCTGCGCACGGTCCCGGTGGTCCTGGACATCGCCGAGCGGGTCCGCCGCCGCAACCCGCGGGCCTGGATCATCGACTTCACCAACCCCGTCGGCATCGTCACCCGCGCCCTCCTCAAGGAGGGCCACCGGGCCGTCGGCCTGTGCAACGTGGCGATCGGGCTGCAGCGCAAGTTCGCCGCCCTGCTGGGCGTGGAACCGGCCGGCGTCCACCTGGACCACGTGGGCCTCAACCACCTCACCTGGGAGACCGGCGTGCGCCTGGGCGGCCCCGGGGGCGAGGACGTCCTGCCCAAACTGCTCACCGAGCACGGCGACACGATCGCCGCCGATCTGAGGCTGCCCCGCCCCCTCCTGGAGCGCCTCGGCACCGTCCCCTCGTACTACCTGCGCTACTACTACGCCCACGACGAGGTCGTCCGCGAGCTGGGCACCAAGCCCTCGCGGGCCGCCGAGGTCGCCGCGATGGAGAGCGAACTGCTGCGGATGTACGGCGACCCGGCACTGGACGAGAAGCCGGAACTGCTGGCCAGGCGCGGGGGCGCCTACTACTCGGAGGCCGCCGTGGACCTCGCCGCCGCGCTGCTGGCCGGCGCGGGCTCGCCCCACCAGGTGGTGAACACCTTCAACCGGGGCACGCTGCCCTTCCTCCCCGACGACGCCGTGATCGAGACGCAGGCCGCGATCGGCGCGCAGGGCCCGCGGCCGCTCCCGGTCGCCCCCGTGGACCCGCTGTACGCGGGCCTGATGGCGAACGTGACCGCGTACGAGGACCTGGCGCTGGAGGCCGCCCTGCACGGCGGCCGGGACCGGGTCTTCCGCGCGCTGCTGGCCCACCCGCTGATCGGCCAGTACGCCTACGCCGAGACGCTCACCGACAGCCTGCTCGCGCACAACGGGGAGCACCTGCCGTGGGCATGAGGACCGCCGGGGGCGCGGACACCGCGGGGGGCGCTAGGGCAGGGGGCGCGGACGCCCCTACCGTCCTCGCCGTCGACGCCGGGAACAGCAAGACCGACGTGGCCGTGGTGACCGCCGGCGGGCGGGTCCTCGGCACCGCCCGGGGGGAGGGCTTCCGGCCGCCCGCCGTGGGCGTCGGGCCGGCGATGGACGCCCTCGCCCTGCCCGTGAAGGAGGCGCTGGCCGCCGCCGGGCTCTCCTCGGTCACGCATGTCTCGGCCTGCCTGGCCAACGCGGACTTCCCCGTCGAGGAGGAGCGGCTCGGCGCCGCCCTGCACGCCCGCGGCTGGGGCGCCGGCACCGAGGTCCGCAACGACACCTTCGCGATCCTGCGTTCGGGGATCGCCGAGCCGTACGGGGTCGCCGTCGTGTGCGGCGCCGGCATCAACTGCGTGGGCATGCGGCCCGACGGCCGCACCGCCCGCTTCCCGGCGCTCGGCCGGCTCTCCGGCGACTGGGGCGGCGGATGGGGGCTCGCGGAGGAGGCGCTGTGGCACGCCGCGCGCGCCGAGGACGGACGGGGCGAGGACACCGCCCTGGCCCGGACGCTCCCCGCGCACTTCGGGCTGGCCACGATGTACGACCTGCTCCAGGCCCTGCACCTCGGGGAGATCCCCGGGCGCCGCCGCCACGAGCTGTCCCCGGTGCTGTTCGCCACCGCCGAGGCGGGCGACCGGGTGGCCCGCTCGCTGGTGGACCGGCTGGCCGAGGAGGTGGTGACGATGGCGACGGTCGCCCTGACCCGCCTGGAGCTGCTGGACGCGGAGGTCCCGGTCCTCCTCGGCGGCAGTGTCCTCGCGGCCCGCCACCGGCAGCTCGACGAGGCGGTCCGCACCCTGCTCGCCGCGCGGGCCCCCCGGGCCACCGCCCGCGTCGTGACCTCCCCGCCGGTCCTGGGCGCGGCCCTGCTGGGCCTGGACCACGTGGGGGCACCGGTGGAGGCGAAGGAACGGGTGCGGGCGTTCTTCAACGAGTCCGACGGGATCGAGGGGACCGACGGGTCCGAGGGGTCCGACGGGTCCGAGCGGTCCGCGAGCGGGAACGGGGCAGCGGGCTGACGAACCGGCCGGGCCGGGGAACCGCGCCCGGCCCGCACGCGTATTCCTCCCCGAGGGGCAGTGGGCCCGTCCTGACGCCGGGCCCTGTCGGCCGGGGCCCGGGGCGGCGATACTTGCGCCGGGACGGGATGGCCACGGGGGAGGTCGTGTGACGACGAGTTCGAGACAGCGGGGCACGGCACCACCGGGCCCCCCGACCCCGCTGTCCGCCCCCGCGTCCGCCACCGCCGCCCCGACCGCTCCCCGCCGCACCGCCTTCGCGGAGGGCTTCGACCGCCTGCGGCACGCGGCCGGCACCGAACCGGGGCGGCTGCGCCTCATCGGGGCCCTCCTCGCCCTGCTGGTCCTGGCGTTCGGCGCGGCCGGCGCCTGGCAGATGAGTGACCGTGCGACCGCCGCCGACGACGTCCTGCACCGCAGCCAGCCGCTGAGCGCGGGCGCCGCCGAGATCTACCGCTCCCTCGCCGACGCCAACACCGCCGCCGCGGGCGGCTTCCTGGCGGGCGGTCAGGAACCGGCCGCCGTGCGCGAGCGCTACGAGAACGACCTGGAGACGGCCGCCACCAAGCTGGTGACCGCCGCGGCCGCCGCCGACCCCGGCTCGCCCGCCGCCGCGACGATCGCGGGGCTCAACCGGCTGCTGCCGCAGTACGAGGGCCTCATCGAGCGGGCCCGCGCCAACAACCGGCTCGGCTACCCGGTGGGCGGCGCCTACCTGCGCGCGGCGAACGCGATGATGCAGGACCGCATGCTGCCGGCCGCCCAGGACCTGTACACCAAGGAGAACCAGCGGCTGCGCGCCGACTACGCGGACGCCACCCCCTACCCGTGGCTCGCGCTCGCCCTGGGCGTCGCCGCGCTGGCCGCGCTGGCCTGGGCCCAGCGGCGCCACTACCGGCGCACCAACCGGGTGCTCAACCGGGGCCTGGTCGCGGCGACGGCGGCCTCGGCGGCGGTGCTGCTGTGGATGACCGTCGGCCACACCGTGGCCCGGGCGGGCCTGGACTCCTCCTACGAGCACGGCATCCGCTCCCTGAGCGTGCTGCACGACGCGCGCATCGCCTCGCTGAACGCGCGCGGCAACGAGAACCTGACGCTGGTCAGCCGGGGCGCGGAGACCAAGAAGCTGGCCGACGGCGACGTCGTCGACCTCTACGACTACGACTTCGGCCAGGAGATGAAGGCACTCGCCGCGGGCCTCGCGCACGCCGAGACACTGGCCGACGACAGCGCGGGCCGGGAGCCGGTCCGGGCGGCCACCGGGAACATGAAGGTGTGGCGGGAGCGGCACACGGTGGCCCGCGAGGCGGACGACGCCGGGGACTACCAGGGTGCGCTGGACAAGGTGATCGGCGGCGACGGAGACAAGGGGGCCGAGCCGACGGGCGAGTGCTTCGACAGCGTCGACAAGAACCTGGGCCTGGCCGTCGACCACGAGGAGAGCGAGTTCCACCGGGCCGCGGCCGACGGGCGGGACGCGCTGGGCGGGTTGCCCGCGGGCGCGGCGGTGCTGGCCGTGCTGGGCGCGGCGGGCGCGGTGCTGGGCATAGGCCGGCGGCTCTCGGAGTACCGGTGAGGGGCGCCCGCGCGGTGGGGTGCCGCCGTGTACCGGCCGCGCCGGCGAGGGAGGAGCGGTGAGAGGAGGACCGGGGATGCGTGTACGGCGCCTGCGGGCGGGTCTGAAGGGCTGGGGCGGCGTCGGGGCGATGGCCGTCGTCCTCGTGCTGACCGCCGTCTTCGTCCTGCTGCCGCTCGCCCGCGCGGGCGGCACCGACCAGGCCACCGGGGGCGTGGGCGGACTCGCCGAGGGCGTGCGGGCGAGCGCGCACGCCTGCCAGGACCCGGAGAAGCGGAGCCTGTCCCCCTCGGGAGCCGACGGGGCCACCGTCAAGGCCATCAAGAGCCGCGCCCACCCCAGGCTGGTGATCGGCGTCGACCAGAACAGCTACCGCTGGGGCTACCGCGACCCGAACCGCAGCGGCAGCAGCGAACTGGAGGGCTTCGACATCGACCTGGCCCGGCGCATCGCGCGCGAGATCCTCGGCGACCCGGACGCCGTCGTGTTCCGCGCGATCCCCACGAACCAGCGCACCGAGGCGATCCGTTCGGGCCGCGTCGACATGGTGGTGCGCACGATGACGATCACCTGCGACCGGCTGAGGCAGGTCGCCTTCTCCGCGCCCTACTTCCGCACCGGGCAGCAGGTGCTGGCCCCGAGGAAGTCGGACATCACGGGGTACGACGACACGCTCGCGCACAAGAGGGTGTGCTCGGCGACCGGGTCCACCGCGCTGACCCAGCTGACCGCGGACCGCGGCAGCGGGCGGATACCGCCCTCCACCGACATCTCCGTGACCGTGCCGAACCAGCTCGACTGCCTGGTGCGGCTGCAGTTGGGGCAGGTCGACGCGGTCGTGACCGACGGGGCGCTCGCGGCGAGCCAGGCCGCGCAGGACCCGACGGTGGAGCTCAAGGGGCGGCCCTTCACGACCGAGTACTACGGGGTGGCCATGAAGAAGGGCGCCGACGACCTGGTCCGCCGGGTCAACCGGGTCCTGGAGGACTACCGCGGGGACGGCTGGCGGGCCTCCTACGACACGTGGCTCTCCGCCACGCTGGGCGAGGACCCGGAGCCGTCCAGGCCGCCCTCGCCGACGTACCGGTGAGCGGCGGGGCCGGCGGCGGGCACGTCCCGCGGACGGCGCGCGGAGAGGGCCGGAAACCCATTGATCACGATTGCCGGCGCGGGATACGAATACCGCCACCGGATACGGACCACAGATACAGACAACGGCCGGACGGCGGGGGCGGCACGAACGGACGGACGGACGAACGGGAGTCGAGTACCGAAGCGGACAACCGGACTGATACGACTGGACAGTTGGACAGTTGAACCGTTGCCCGGGCGCATCGGACACGCGCGCGGGAACGACGCGAGAGCGAGAGGTGATCGATGGGCGTCGCTGGACCCGCCGGGCCGGTGATGGACCGGGACGAGGTGGACCGTGCGCTGGCGCGACTCGGCGCCGAGCACGAGGCCATCGAGACCTCGCTGCTCGCCCTGCAGGACCACGCGGGCCGCAGACTCCTGGAGGGCGCCGAACTGACCGGCGTCACCAAGGAGCGCTGGGCGGCCACCGAGGCGTCGATCACGCTGCTGTGGGCGTACTTCGACGCGTACTCCGACGCCCTGCACCACGCCCGCCGGGTGCGCTCCCGTCGCCGCTGGTCCAGCAGGGAGGACCTGGTGGAGCTGACCGAACTGCTGAACGGCGCGGGGGTCACCGTCGCGGGCAGTGCGCGTGCCACCGCCAACGCCCCGGCCCTGGCCGGTTCGGCCAAGCTCAGCGAACGGTTCACGCTGGCCGAGCTGGTGGACCGGATGAACGACCTGTACGCCTCCGCCCTCGACCTGGTGGTGGCCGCCGACGCCGTGTGGTCGGCGCTGCCCGCGCGGATCGACCTGCTCTCCGCGGAGCTCCAGCGCACCCGGCGCCTCGCGCACTCGGTGGGGGTGCGGCCGGGCGAGCACCCGGCGGGGGACGACCTGGAGCGGATCACGCGGGCGCTGACCGCCCTGCGCGCCGAGGTGATCTCCGACCCGCTGGCCCACTGGGTGCCGGCGCCGGGGAGTTCGGCGCCGGGCGGGGGCCGACCGGACACCACGACGTACGACCGGCAGGCGCGGGCGCTGGAGGAGGTGCGCCGCGAGATCGACGCGGTGCTGACGGTGCGCCAGGACGCCGAGCAGCGGCTCGTGCGGCTGCGGGACCTGCTCTCCCGCGCCGACCGCACCCTCGCGGAGGCGCGCAACGCGCGCGGCGAGGTGCTGGCGAAGATCGCGGCCTCGGAGGTGCCCGCGGTGAGCGGTCCGCCGACGGCGCTGCAGGAGCAGTTGGCGGCCGCGGCGGAGTACCGGCGGCACGCGCAGTGGCACCGGCTCTCGCCGCTGCTGGAGTCGCTGGAGGAGAAGGCGGAGGACGAACTGCTGCGCGCGCGTGAGTCGCTGACGGCGGTCACCGCGCCGCTCGCGGTCCGCGCGGAGCTGCGCGGCCGGCTGGACGCCTACCGTGCGAAGGTCGCCCGGCACGGGCTCGCGGAGGACCCGCTGCTGGTGGAGCGGTACGACGCGGCCCGCCGCATGCTGTGGAGCGCCCCCTGCGACCTGCGCGTGGCGGAGCAGGCGGTGCTGCGCTACCAGCACGCGGCGACGGACCTGCTGACCCCGCGCGTCCCCGACGACGAACGAGGGGGAACACCATGACCGAGCCGCCCGCCCCGTGCCTCCGCCCCGGCTGCGAGGGCACCTACGAGGACATGGGCGGGGCCCAGCCGTACTGCGACACCTGCGGCCTGGCCGCGCCGGCGCCGGCCGGAGCGGAGAGCGCTCCCACGCCGGCACCGGCGCACCCGCCGACCGAACCGGACACACACGTGGCCGCCCGGCGGCCGGCGGCCGGGCTCGCGGTGGAGGCCGGGGTCACGGTGGAGGCGGCCCCGGTGATCCCGGCGATTCCCGCGCAGTCCTCGGGCCCGGACGGCCCCGCCCCCGGCGGGGCGTGCGGGCGGGAGGGGTGCGCGGGGGCCTACGAGGACGTCGGCGGGGGCGAGTGGTACTGCGACACCTGCGGTCTCGCCCCGGCCGCCCCGGGGGCACCGGCGCGCGCCGCCGGGCCCTCGGGGACGGGCCCGGCGGGCAGCGGCCGAGGCTCCGCGCGCGGCGGGTCCCTGCCCAGCGGGCGTGCCTCCGCACGGTCCTCCGCGCGTTCCGCGCCCTCCCGGCGCTCCGTGTCCGGACGGCTGTCCTCGGCCGGCTCCGGCCGCGGTTCCGTCTCGGTCTCCGTGCGCAGCGCCGGTACCTCGGGCTCCTCGGGCCGCAGCCGGCTCGGCATCGGCCTCGTCGAGGTGCCCGGCGTCCCCCGCCCCGACCCGCGCGCGATGGTCCTGGACGATCCCGAGGTGCCCGAGCGCAAGCGGTTCTGCTCCCGCTCGGACTGCGGGGCGCCCGTGGGCCGCTCGCGTGGCGAACACCGGGGCCGCACCGAGGGGTTCTGCACCAAGTGCGGCCACCCCTACTCCTTCGTGCCCAAGCTCCGCTCCGGCGACGTCGTGCACGGCCAGTACGAGGTGGTCGGCTGTCTCGCGCACGGCGGTCTGGGCTGGATCTACCTCGCCGTGGACCGTGCCGTCTCCGACCGCTGGGTCGTGCTCAAGGGCCTGCTGGACACCGGCGACCAGGACGCGATGGCCGCCGCGATCTCCGAACGCCGCTTCCTCGCCGAGATCGAGCACGCCAACATCGTGCGGATCTACAACTTCGTCGAGCACCTCGACCAGCGCACCGGTTCGCTGGACGGCTACATCGTCATGGAGTACGTCGGCGGCAAGTCCCTCAAGGAGATCGCCAACGACCGCCGCACCGCCTCGGGCGCCCGCGACCCGCTGCCCGTCGAACAGGCCTGCGCCTACGGCATCGAGGCACTGGAGGCGCTCGGCCACCTGCACAGCCGCAACCTGCTGTACTGCGACTTCAAGGTCGACAACGCGATACAGACCGAGGACCAGCTCAAGCTGATCGACATGGGCGCGGTGCGCCGCATGGACGACGAGGAGTCGGCCATCTACGGCACCGTCGGCTACCAGGCCCCGGAGGTCGCCGAGGCCGGTCCGTCCGTCGCCTCCGACCTGTACACGGTGGCCCGCACCCTCGCCGTCCTCACGTTCGACTTCCAGGGCTACACCACCGTCTACGCCGACTGTCTGCCGGACCCGGACACCGTCGAGGTCCTCGGCCGGTACGAGTCCTTCTACCGGCTCCTCGTACGGGCCACCGACCCCGACCCGGCGCGGCGGTTCGCCTCCGCGCAGGAGATGGCGGAGCAGCTCACGGGGGTGCTGCGGGAGGTGGTGGCCCTGCGGACGGGCCGTCCGCGTCCGGCGCTGTCGACGCTGTTCGGACCCGAGGTCAAGGTCACGGACACGAAGTTGTTCGCCGCGCCGACGCGGGAGGTGTCGCGGCTCGGGGCGCGGGCGACGGCGGCGCCCGCGCGGGCGGGACGGCGCCGGCTCCTGGGCCGCGCCCCGGCACGGACCGCCCTGCCCGCGCCGGACGCCGCCGCCGGGGGTGTGCCGGCCGCCGGTGCCCCCTCCGCCGGTACGCGGCCCGCCGGTGTCCCGGACGGCGGCGTCCCGGGCACCGGTGCGGATGCCGGTGCCGCGTCCGGGGCCGTGACGAAGCCGCTGGACGCCCGCGCCGCCGCGCTCGCGCTGCCCGTGCCGAGGGTCGACCCCGAGGACCCCCACGCCGGTTTCCTGGCGGGCCTGCTGACCTCCGCCCCGGCGGAGCTGATCGCCGCGCTGGACAACCTCCCCTCCGCGTCCACGGAGACGCGGCTCCGCCGGATCCGGGCGTGGCTGGAGAGCGCGCGGGACGGGAGCGCCGCGGGCACCGGTGGCGCGGAGGCCGCCCTGGAGTCCCTGCGGAGCCTCGCGGACGAGCATCCCGAGGACTGGCGCGTCGTCTGGTACCGCGGCCTCACCGCGCTCGTCACCGGCGACCACGAGGACGCCGCCCTGGCCTTCGACGCGGTCTACGACGCCTTCCCGGGCGAGCCCGCCCCCAAGCTGGCCCTCGGCCTGTGCGCGGAGGTCCTCGGCCAACTGGACAACGCCGCCGAGTACTACCGCCTCGTCTGGACGACCGACCCGAGCTACGTCGGCTCCGCCTTCGGCCTGGCCCGCGTCCAACTGGCCACGGGCGACGGGCCCGGAGCCGTCCGCACCCTGGAGTCCGTGCCGGAGTCGTCCATCCACTACACCGCGGCCCGCGTGGCCGCCGTACGGGCGCGGCTGCGACCCCGTACGAACGAAACGCCGGACGCCCCGTCCCCGCACGTGTTCCTCGACGAACTCACCGCCGCCGCGCGGCAGGTGGAGGCCCTCGACGGATACGGTCTGGACGCCGTCCGGCGCGAGCGGCTCGCCACGGAGGTCCTCGGGTCCGCCCTGGACTGGGTACTCTCCGGTAGCCGGAAGTCCGCTCCGGCGCCGGCCGGCTCCGCGCTGCTCGGCAGCCGACTGGACGAGCGGGGACTCCGGTTCGGCCTGGAACGCTCGTACCGCACGCTGGCCCGGCTGGCGAGCGGCGGCGAGGAGAGGATCGACCTGGTGGAACGTGCCAACCGTTACCGCCCCCGGACATGGGTGTGAAGTGATGTCGCAGATGCCCCAGCAGACGGCACCGGCCAGGTGCCCCAGTTGCGACGAGCCGCTGGAATCCGGTGACCGCTTCTGCGGTGCGTGCGGACACGACCTGTCGGTGGCGCCGGCCGGGCCGGACGCGTCCGGGGACACCCCGACGCTCACGATGGAGGGCGCTGCGCGCCCGGAGCCCGGCCCTGGTGCCGGGGACACCGTGCACCTGGCGGTCGGCGCGGAACCGGGCGGCGGCTCGCCCTCGGTGCCGCGCCCGGCGCCCGCGGAGGCGCACGGCGAGGTCCACGCCCGCGGCACGGGCGGCGTGCGGCTGGACCGGCCGCGTCCCACCGACCGGCCGGAGCACGCGGAGGCCGCCATGCACGAACGTCACGACGGACCCACGGACCGGGCGGACGACGCCGCCGGTGAGCCCGACGAGTACCCGCTCGCCCCGCCGGAGCCGCGCGCCGCGACGGCGCCGCCCGCGGGCGACCCCTGGGCCCGCGGCCCGCAGCCCGGCACCCCGGCGGCCGGGAGCGGGGTGTGCGTGGCCTGCCGGGCCGGCACCGTCGACAGCGACGGCTACTGCGAGAACTGCGGCCACGCCCAGCCCCGCGAGCGCGACCACATGGAGCGGGACCTGGGCCCGGTGGCCGCCGTCACCGACCGCGGACTGCGCCACCACCGCAACGAGGACGCGTTCGCGGTGCTCACCGCCCCGCTCCCCGACGGCGCCCCACCGGCCGTGCTGGCACTGGTCTGTGACGGCGTGTCCTCCGCGACCCGGCCCGACGACGCCTCCCTCGCCGCCGCCGAGACGGCGGGCACCTCGCTGTCGGGGGCGCTGCTGCGCGGCACGCACCCGCAGGCGGCGATGCACGACGCCATCCTCACCGCCGCGCGGGCGGTCACCGCGCTGGCCGAGGAGCCGGAGACGGCGCAGGAGCACACCCCGCACCAGAACGCGCCGGCGTGCACCTTCGTCGGCGCGGTCGTCACCCAGGGGCTGCTGGTCATCGGCTGGGTCGGCGACAGCCGCGCCTACTGGATCCCGGCCGACCGCTCCGTGCCCCCCGTCCGGCTGACCGAGGACGACTCGTGGGCGGCGCAGATGGTCGCCGCGGGCCTGATGAGCGAGGCGGAGGCGTACGCCGACGAGCGGGCCCACGCCATCACCGGCTGGCTCGGCGCCGACGCCTACGAACTGGAGCCGCACACCGCCGCGTTCAAGCCGGACCGGCCGGGCGTGGTCGTGGTGTGCACCGACGGGCTGTGGAACTACGCCGAGTCCGCCGAGGAGTTGGCCGCCCTGCTGCCGCCCGACGCCGCCGCCCGGCCGCTGCACGCCGCGCAGGTGCTGGTGGGTCACGCCCTGGACGGTGGGGGCCACGACAACGTAACAGTGGCCGTCGTGCCGTTCCCCGTGCCGCCGGAGGGGGCAGGATCCGCCTGAGGGCCACGGGCGCCCCGGCGCGGGTGCCCGGCGAGCGCTGCCCGCTGGGCGCTCCCCGGGCGCGGCACGGGGCGTGTGCGGCGGCCCGCGGACCGGAGGGGACCGGTCCGCATCCAGTCATCGCCCCACCCCGGTGGGGCGCACGAGGGGGACGTGGAACGGCATGGCCATTTTCTCGAAACCGACGGTGCCCCGGTTCGCGGTGGATGTCTACCAGAACGAGTACCTGCCCGAGGGCGGCCGTGAGGTGAACGCGGTCGTGACGGTGAGCGCGACCGGCGGCGGAACGATCGGCGGCGCGGTGGGCGCGCCGCACCTGTACTCCCCGGGCCGGGGGCCCGCCGCCGCGGTGGCCCTCATGGTCGACTGCTCGGGTTCGATGGACTACCCGCCGACGAAGATGCGCAACGCGCGCGAGGCGACGGCCGCGGCGGTCGACACCCTGCGCGACGGCGTCCACTTCGCGGTGATCGGCGGCACGCACGTCGCCAAGGAGGTCTATCCGGGCGGCGGGCGGCTCGCGGTCGCGAGCGAGGCCACGCGGGCCGCGGCCACGTACGCGCTGCGGCGGCTGAGCGCGGGCGGCGGCACGGCCATCGGCACCTGGCTGCGGCTGGCCGACCGGTTGCTGTCCTCGGCGGACGTCACCATCCGGCACGGCATCCTGCTCACCGACGGCCGCAACGAGCACGAGACGCCCGAGGCCCTGCGGTCGGCCCTGGACGGCTGCGCCGGGCGCTTCACCTGTGACGCGCGTGGCGTGGGCACCGACTGGGAGGTCAAGGAGGTCACCCAGATCGCCTCCGCGCTGCTCGGGACGGCTGACATCGTCGCCGATCCGGCGGGCCTGGCCGCCGACTTCACGGCGATGATGGAGACGGCGATGGGCAAGGAGGTCGCCGACGTGGCGCTGCGGCTGTGGACGCCGGTGGGCACCACCGTGCGTTTCGTCAAGCAGGTCGCGCCGAGTGTGGAAGATCTCACCGACCGCCGCTCCGAGGCGGGCCCGCGCACCGGCGACTACCCCACCGGCTCCTGGGGCGACGAGTCCCGCGACTACCACGTGTGCCTGGAGGTCCCGCCCGCCGGCATCGGCCAGGAGATGCTCGCCGCCCGGGTCTCGCTCGTCGTGCCGCCGCCTGGGGGAGGTTCGGCCGAGAACCTGGGCGCCCAGGGCCTCGTACGGGCGGTGTGGACGGACGACGTGGCGGCCTCCACCCGGATCAACCCCCAAGTCGCCCACTACACGGGCCAGGCCGAACTCGCCCATGTCATCCAGGAGGGGCTCGACCTTCGCAAAGCGGGCGATCTGGACGGAGCCACCGCGAAATTGGGGCGGGCGGTGCAGCTCGCCGGCGTCTCGGGGAACGCGGATACTGCGAAACTGCTTGCGAAGGTGGTGGACGTGGTCGACGCGGCGGCAGGTACTGTGCGACTCAAGGCGAAGGTCGAGGAGGCGGACGAAATGACCCTCGAGACCAGGTCCACAAAGACAGTTCGTGTAAAGAAGTGACCTGAAGAGGTCACAGCCAGCACCGAGCCCGACCCCCAGGGGTGGGAGCACACGGCCACCGCGGCCCCCGTCCGGTCCCTTCCGGCCGTACGGGGCGGTCACGGGGCCGGAGAAGGAGAGGGGGAAGCGCCGACATGCCGACCTGCCCGAACGGACATCAGTCGGGTTCCGACGACTGGTGCGAGGTCTGCGGTCACCGCATGGCCGGTGCCGTGCCTCCGCCACCACCGCCGCCGCCCGCGGCGGGCTACGGCTATCCGCCCCCGGGTTCGCCCCCGCCGCCCTCCGGGGCCGCGGGCGGACGGGGCCCCTTCGGCGGCGGCCGCGACTCCGAGCCGGAACTCTGCCCGCAGTGCCGCACGCCCCGTGAGGGGGGTGCGCCCTTCTGCGAGGAGTGCCGGTGGAACTTCCTGACGAACACGGCGACGACGTACACCCCGGCCGCGCCGCGCCCCACGGGCTCCGCCGGACCGCCGCCGCGGTTCCCCGGGCAGGGACCCGGGGCAGGACAGGGGCAGGGACAGGGCCCGCGGACCCAGCCGGGTCCGGGTCCCGACTCCTACGACTACCAGGGCTCCCGCCCCTCGCAGATGAACCGCCCGGCGGAACCGATCCCGCCCGGGCCGCCGTTCGGCGGCGAGCCCTCGGGCCGGCCGGGCGGACCCGGCGGGCCGGGCGGCCCGCCGGCCTTCGGTGGCGCCCCGGAACGACCGCCGTTCGGCGGCGACCCGGCACGCCCCGGCGGCCCCGGTGGTCCCTCGGGGTACGGGGACGGCTCGCGTCCGGGAGGTCCGGGCGGACCCGGCGGCTTCGGCGGTGACCCCGCGCGTCCCGGCGGCCCCGGGCACCCGGGCGGGCCGGACGCCTTCGGCAACGACCCCTCCCGCCAGGGCGGACCCGGCGCCTTCGGCGGCGACCCGTCCCGCCGCGGCGGCCCCGACGGACCGGGCGGACCCGGAGGACCCGGAGGTCCCGGCGGCTACGGGGGCGACCAGGCGCGCCCCGGCGGACCGAACGGGCCGGACGCCTTCGGCAACGACCCCTCCCGCCAGGGCGGACCCGGCGCCTTCGGCGGCGACCCGTCCCGCCGCGGCGGCCCCGACGGACCGGGCGGACCCGGAGGACCCGGCGGCTTCGGCGGTGACCCCGCACGTCCCGGAGGGCCGAACGGTCCGGGCGCCTTCGGCAACGACCCCTCCCGTCAGGGCGGCGGCCAGGGCGGACCCGGGGGCTTCGGCGGCGGCGAGCTGCCCCGCCGGGGCGGCCCGCAGGGTCCCGGCGGCTACGGGGGCGACCAGGCGCGCCCCGGTGAGCGCCCCGGCGGTCCGGACGGCGGCGCGCCCGGTGCCGCCGCCTTCGGCGCCGGTGCGCCGTCCGCCTTCCAGCGGCCGGGCGGCCCGGCCTCGCCTCCCGGCTACCCGCAGCAGGGCGGCGCCCCGCCCTTCGGCGGTGGCGAGGACGACTGGGTCCTCAACCCGCCCTCCTCCTCCGCGCCCGGCGGCGGGCAGCAGGGTCCCGGTGGCGGGCAGGGTCCCGGCGGCGGGCAGGGTCCCGGCGGCGGCTACGGCTTCCCGCAGCCCGGCTCCGGCCAGGGCGCCCCGCCCTCGTACGACCAGGGCCCGGCGACCTGGACGGCCACCATCGGTCCGGACCGCGAGTACTTCCTGGCGATGATGCACCGTTCGGGTCCGGAGGCGGCGGGGCTGAACCTGCCCGCCTACTCGCCCGAGCAGCAGCGGACGCTGACCGGCAACCAGATCACGATCGGGCGCCGCCGGCACTCCACCGGTGACACGCCCGACATCGATCTGGCCGTGCCGCCGGAGGACCCGGGCGTCTCGCACCAGCACGCCATGCTGGTGCAGCAGCAGGACGGCACCTGGGCGGTCGTCGACCAGAACTCGACGAACGGGACCACGGTCAACGGCGGCGAGGAGCCGATCCAGCCCTTCGTGCCGGTGCCGCTGCAGGACGGCGACCGGGTCCACGTGGGCGCCTGGACGACCATCACCATCCACCGCGGCTGAGTCGCGGCGCCCGCACGGCCGTACGCGCCCCTTCAGGGGGAGCGTGCGGCCGTTGGCGCGTGCCCGCGCGCACGCCTCAGGGCAGCGGCCAGGCGTACGGGCCCCCGGGGTCGTCGAGCCAGCTCCAGGCGCGCTCGCCCTCGACCGTGATCCCGAACCGCTCGCGCGGCGGCCGGCCCTCGCGCTCCCACACGGCGTACGCCTCGTGGGGGTCGATCCCGCCGGCGGTCAGCGTCAGCAGGAAGCGGAAGCGGTCGTCGCCGCGGACCCGGCGCGGCAGCCCCTCCAGTCGTGGGAGCGGTGGTTCGGGCGGGGTGTCACCGCGCAGCGGAACGAAGTAGGCGGGCGTGTCCAGGAAGCGTCCTTCGACGCGCCCGGCGCCGGTGACGTGCAGGAGCACGAGCCCGGTGGCGAGCGGAATGAGGATCCGGGCGCCGGGAGCGCACTGGGTGAGCCAGGCGCGCGGCACCGAGGGCAGCTCGCAGGTCGCGATGATCCGGTCGAAGGGGGCGCGCTCGGGCACCCCGCGCGCCCCGTCGCCGGTGACGACGGCGGGGTGGTAGCCGGCGGCCTCGAGGTGCCGGCGGGCCGATTCGGTGATCTCCGGGTCGAGATCGACGGTGGTGACGTGCTCCTCGCCGAGCCGGTGGGCGAGGAGCGCGGCGTTGTAGCCGGTGCCGGCGCCGATCTCGAGGACGTCGTCGCCGTCCCGCACGCCGAGGGCGAGGAGCATCGACGCCATCAGGGAGGGCTGGCTGCTGGAGGAGACCAGTTCCCCGTCCCGCAGCCGGGTGGCCAGCGGGACGTCCTCATAGGCCCCCCGCAGCCAGCGCTCGCGGTGCCGGGGGTCGGGATGCTCGCCCCACCACCGCTCGTGACCCCCCATGACGCCGACGTAGTAGTACGGCACGAACAGGTGCCGGGGCACCTCGGCGAACGCCTCCCGCCACCGCGGCTCGCCCTCCCACGTCCCCCGCGCCCCGATCGCCCGCACGAGGTCCCCGCGTGCCTCCCGCTCGACTTCCGCGAAACCGCCCATACCCCCACTGTTCCACCCCGGCCGCCGCACGGTGCCCCGCACGGCACGGACGGCCGCGCACGGCTGCGCCGTCCGGCCCCTCCCACTCCCCGCGGAACCGTTACGCCGTCTGAGACCATGGAACGGTGAATGAGATCCCGCGCGGCACGCTTCAGGAGCAGACCTTCTACGAGCAGGTCGGCGGGGAGGACACCTTCCGCCGCCTCGTCCACCGCTTCTACGAGGGTGTGGCCGGCGACCCGGTGCTCCGCCCCATGTACCCCGAGGAGGACCTCGGCCCCGCCGAGGAGCGCCTCGCCCTCTTCCTGATGCAGTACTGGGGTGGTCCCACCACCTACGGCGAGCGCCGCGGCCATCCCCGCCTGCGCATGCGGCACGTCCCCTTCACCGTCGACCGCGCCGCTCACGACGCCTGGCTGAAGCACATGCGCGACGCCCTGGACGAGCTCGCCCTCCCCGAGGAGCACGACCGCACGATGTGGAAGTACCTGACGTACGCCGCCGCCACGATGATCAACACCCCGGACTGAGCCCGGCACTCTCATCGAGGCCGTCTCCCCGACCTCGGTGAGGCGCGCATTCCGGTCACCGGTCCCCGCATTCCGATCACAATCTGATCAAAGCCGTACCCCACGGCCTTACCCGCGCCCGTTCCCCTCTGCGAGCATCACCCGGAACGCGCACGCGCCGACACATGGGCGCGCGACCGGGACGAGCGGCGGGGGGCCGGGTGGCGGGGCTGGTGCTACTGCGCGCTCGCGCGCACCGCCTGCTGCTCGCGGCCGCACTCCTCACCGTCGTGCTGACCACGGCTGTCCTGGCCACCCTCACCGCCTATTCGGGCGCCCTCGGCGACGCCTCCGTGCGCCACGCCCTCGCCGAGGCCCCCACGGCCGGCGAGGCCGCGCTGGTCGTCAAGGCGGAGGTCCCGGCTCAGGGGCGCGCGGCGGCGGACAAGGCGGTGCGAGCGGGCGCCCGGCGCACTTTCGACGGGCTCCCCGTGACCGTACGCACCCTCGTGCGCTCCGGCCCGTACGCCCTCCCCCGCTCCCTGCGCCCGGCTGCCGGGGCTGACGGCAAGGGCGGCGGCGAAGGCGACGGGAAAACCGGCGAGAACAGCGAGAACAGCGACAGCGGCAGTGGCAGCGGCGAGGGGGACAACCCGGACCTCACCTTCTTCGCCGCGCTGGACCGCGGCCAGATCCGCTTCACCGCCGGCCGTGCCCCCGCCGCCCCGGCCGCCTCCGGCACCGTCGAGGTCGCCCTCCCCGAGGCCGCCGCCAAGCGCCTGCGGCTCGCCCCCGGCGACCGGTTCACCGTCACCGACCGCCTGGACGGCCCCTCCGTGAAGGTCCGGGTGAGCGGGCTGTACCGTCCGGCGCGCCCCGACGCCCCCTACTGGCGCCTCGACGACCTCGGCGGCCGCGGCGTCGGCACCCTCTCCTTCACCACCTACGGCCCCCTCCTCACCGACCCCGGCGCGCTCACCTCCGGCCGGGTGGGCATGGGCAGCACCGCCTGGCTGGCCACCGCCGACCACTCCCGCCTGCGCACCGGCGACCTCGACCGGCTGCGGGACGCGGCCGTCGCGGGCTCCCGGTCGCTGCGCCACTCCCCCGCCCTGGGCGGCTCCACCGCGGTGAGCACCTCGCTGCCCGCCGTCCTGGACCGGGTGGAACGCGCGCTGCTCGTGGCGCGCTCGACACTGCTGATCGTCGCCCTGCAACTCGTCCTCCTGGCCGGGTACGCGCTGCTGCTCGTCGCCGGGCTGCTGAGCGCCGAGCGGGCCGCCGAGACCCGGCTGCTGCGCGCCCGCGGCGCCTCCCGGCCCCGGGTGGCGGGGCTCGCGGGCCTGGAGGCGCTGCTGCTCGCGCTGCCGGCCGCTGTCTGCGCCCCCCTGCTCGCGGGCCCGCTCACCGGGCTGCTCTCCGGGCTCGGCCCGCCGGCCCGGATCGGACTGCGCCCAGACGCCTCGGCGGACGAGCCCGGGGTGTGGCTGGTGGCGGTCGCGGTGGCGCTGGGCTGCGCGCTCGCGGTGGCCGCTCCGGCGCTCACCGCGGCGTCCGACGCGCCGACGGGGCGCGCACGTGCGCTGCCCGCTCCCGTGCGCGCCGGGGCGGACCTCGGCCTGCTGGCCGTGGCGGGAGTGGCGTACTGGCAGCTCGACCGCCGGGCCGGCGGTGCCGTGAGCGGTGACGGGTCGGGCGGCCTCGGCATCGACCCGCTGCTCGTGGCGGCCCCCGCGCTCGCGCTGCTCGCCGGGACCGTGCTGACACTGCGGTTGCTGCCGCCGGTGGCCCGGCTCGCGGAACGCCGGGCGGCCGCCGGCCGCGGACTGACGGCCGCTCTCGCCGGCTGGCAGTTCAGCCGCCGCCCGGGACGTACCGGCGGCCCGGTGCTGCTGCTGGTGCTCGCCGTCGCGCTCGGCCTGCTCGGCATCGGCCAGGCCGCCTCCTGGAGCCGCTCGCAGGACGACCAGGCGGACTTCCGCGCGGGCGCCCCGGTGCGCGTGACGCTCACCGGCGAGGGCACGCTCGGGGAGGCCGAGGCCTTCGCCGAGCTCCCCGGGGTGCGCGAGGCCGCCCCCGCCGCGCGCACCACCGCGCCGCTCTCGGGCGACCGCACGGCGACCGTGCTGGCCCTGGACACCGCGCACGCTGCCGAAACGGTCCTGCTCCGCTCCGACCTGGCGCCCACCGGCACCCCCCTCACCGGACTCGCGCCGAAGCGGTCCGCCGCCGCCACGGCGGGCACCCGGCTGCCGAAGGACGCGGCCGCGCTGCGCGTGGCGCTGCGGCTGCGCAGCGATCCGCCCGCCGAATCCGGCACCACCGCCGACGTCCGGGCCACCGTGGTCGACCGCTACGGCGTCCCGTACCCGCTGACGGCCGGTGCGCTCCCGGCCGACGGGCGCCGCCACGAGGTCACCCTGGACCTGTCCGGGGCGGCCGGTCCGCTCACCCTGACCGGTCTGGAGCTGACGGTGCCGCAGCCGGTCTCCACCGCACGGCGGCAGACCTTCGCCGTCGAGCGGCTGACCGCCGTCGCCGCCGACGGCGGCACGAGCCGCCCGCGCGCCGCCACCGCCTGGACGGCGACCTCGCGCACGGACGGCGCCGAAGCCACCGTCGACGGCCGCGACCGGCCCACCGCGCCCCGCGTGCGCCGCGCCCCGGACGGCACGGTCTCGGTGCGGTACGGCACCGGGTTCGTGCCGCGTCAGCTCAGCTGGGCGTCCAGCACGCTGACGGTCCGGCTGCGGGCGGGCGGGACGGAGGCGCCGGAGGTGACCGGCATCGCCACCGACCGTTTCCTGCGCGCCTCGGGCGCCCGCCGCGGCGAACGCGTCGACGTGCAGTTCGGGGGCGCGACGGTGCCGGTGCGGATCACGGGGACGACGAAGGCCCTCCCGACGACCACCCCCGAGGACAACGCCGCCGGCGCCACCGGCACTTCCACCACCGGCACTTCCGCAGCCGGCCGGGGCGAGGAGGCCGACGGCGGCGCCCTCCTCGTCGACCTGCGTGCCGTGAACGACGTGCTGCGCACCCGTTACGGGCAGAGCGCGCCGCCCACCGAGTGGTGGCTGCGGCCCGACCCGGGTGCCACCGCCCGCGTGGCCGCCGCGCTGCGGGAGCGCCCGGAGCTGACGCCCTCGCAGGTCCTCGTCCGCGACGAGATCGCCGCCCGGCTGCGCGACGACCCGTTCGGCGTGGGCCCGCAGACGGCGTTCGCCGCGGCCGCCGTCGTCGCGGCGGCGCTGGCCGCCGTGGGCTTCGCGGTGAGCACGGCGGGGGCGCTGCGGGAGCGGGCCACGGAGTTCGCGGTGCTGCGTGCCCTGGGCGCCCCACGCCGGCAACTCGCCCGGCTCGTCGCCGTCGAACAGGGACTGCTGGTGGCGCTGGGACTGCTGGTCGGCACGGCCCTGGGCACGGTCCTCACCCGGGCCGTGGTGCCGCTGATCGTCATGACCTCGGGCGCCGCCCGCCCGGTGCCCGACGTCCTGGTGCGGCTCCCCCTCCCCCAGTCCCTCCTGCTCCTCGCCGTGGTCGCCGCGACGCCCCTCGCCCTCACCGTCCACCTGTCCCTGCGCCGCCGTCCGCACCCGGCGTCCTCCCTGCGCCGCCAAGGGGGCGAGTGACATGCGCCCGCACCGACGTACCCCCCTCGGCACCCGGGTCCCCGCCCCCTGGGTGCGGACCCGGCTGCGCGTGGCTCCCGGGGTCGCGGTGGGGCTCGCCCTGCTCGTGGCCGTCACCGCCTTCCTGGCCGCCGTGTGCCCGCGGGTCGTGGACCGGGCCGAGGACGCCGGGCTGCGGCGGGCCGTCGCCGACGCCGAGGCCCGCCGCACCACCGTGCAGGTCGCGGCCCCGCAGCTCAACCCCGGGTTCTCGCCTGAGCGGCGCGAAGCCGCACTGCGGCCCGGCACCCTGCGCCGGCAGTACGCCGCCGTGCTCGGCGAGGTCCGCCGGCCGCTGGCCGCCGACCGCGCGCAGTCCTCCTACGGGGTCCGCACCGCGACGCCGTTGGCGGTGCCCGACGCCGGTCTGGCCCGGCCCGACAACGTCCCGCCGCGTGTGGTGCTCGCCGCCCAGAACGGCCTCGCCGGCCACGCCCGGCCGCGCTCCGGCCGACTGCCCCGCGCCACCGGCACGGTGACCGCGACGACCCGCGCCGTCGAGGCCGCCGTCACCACCGAGACCGCCGAGCACCTGCGCATCGAGGTGGGCTCGGTGATCCACGTGCCCGGCGCGGACCGCGCCCCGCTGGCCGTGCGCGTCACCGGCATCCTCGCGCCCCGGCAGCCCGAGGGCGCCTACTGGGAGGCCCAGCCCCTGCTGCGCTCCCCCTCCCTCGTCCGGGACGGCAACTCGCCCGCCGCGCCCACCTACTGGCTCGGCGCCCTGCTGCTGCCACCACAGGCCGCGCCCGCGATGCTCGGCACCTCGGGCAACCCCGTGCGCTACTGGCAGGTGGCGCCCGACACCACCCGCACGCCCGCGCACGCGCTGCCGGAGCTGCGTTCCGCCGTCGCCACCCTGGAGAGCGGCCCCGGCCACGGCCGGATACGGGACGCCGTCGACCCGGACGCGGTGACCGAGACCGACCTCGACACCGTCCTCGACGACTACGAGGACCTGCGCTCCCGCATCGCCCCGCTGGTCTCCGTCGCCGCCCTCGGCACCGGCGCGGTCGCCCTCGTCGTCCTGCTGATGGCGGGCGGACTCGCCGCCGACCGCCGCCGCGCCGAACTGGGACTGCTGCGCGCCCGCGGCGCCTCGCTGCCGGGTCTCGCCGGACGGCTGCTCGCCGAGACGGCGGTGGTGGCGGTGCCCGCCGGCGCGCTGGGCCTGGCCGCGGCGCTGTGGGCCGTCCCGCACGGCCGCTCGGCGTACGCGGTGGCGGCGGCCGGCACCGTCACCCTGCTCGCCTGCCTCGCGCTCCCGGTGCGCGCGGCGGCCCGGCACCGCACGGCCCACCTCCACACGGGCCGCGAGGACGTCGTCTCCGCACGTCCCTCCCGGCGCCGCACCGTCGCCGAACTCACCCTGCTGGTGCTGGCCGCCGGTGCGGTGGAGGCACTGCGGCGGCGGGGCACGTCGGAGGGGGCGGGCACCCGCGGGGACGCGCTGGTCTCCCTGGCGCCCGTGCTGGTCGCGGTGATCGCCGCCCTGGTGCTGGTGCGACTGCACCCGCTGCCCCTGCGCCTGCTGACCCGGGCGACGGACCGGCTGCGGGGCGCGGTCGTCTCCCTGGCGCTCGCCCGGACGAGCCGCACCTCCGTCTCCGCCGTCCTGCCCCTGCTCGCCCTGCTGACCGCGCTGACCACGGCCGCCTTCGGCGGCTCGGTGACCGCCGGGATCGGGGCCGCCCGGGACCACGCCGCCCTCCTCACCACGGGCGCGGACGCCCGTGTGGAGTCGACGTCCGGGCTGCGGGCCGGCGCGGCGGAACGGGTGCGCGGGGTGCCGGGGGTGGAGGAGGTCACCACGGCGGCACTGACCTTGGAGGCGAAGCCGCACGACGGCCCGGAGTCGGTGCCCCTGGCCGCGGTCTCCCCGGACGCCTACGCCCGGCTGGCCGACCGTGTGCACCTGGGCGCCTTCCCGGCCCGCACCCTGACCGCCGCCACGACCACGCCGGACGGCTCCGCCCGTCCGGACGGGTCAAGCGGCTCGGGCCGGTCCAGCGGCTCGGGCCGGTCCAGCGGTCCGGGCCGGTCCAGCGGTCCGGACGGGTCCAGCGGTTCGGGCGGCTCCGCCGGTCCGGACGGGGCAAGCGGCTCGGGCGGGTCCGCCGGCTCGGGGGCGGCACCGCTGCCCGCGCTGGCCTCGTCCGCCGTCGCCCACCGCTACGGCACGGCCCCCTTCCCGGTGCGGCTGGCGGACGGCGCTCACGTCACCGTTCGGATCGCGCTGGTACGGGAGTCGACCCCCGCCGTGACCGGCACGGAGTTCCTCGTCGTCGACCGTTCCGGGCTCCCCTCGGCCGCCACCCACCCGACCACCCTCCTCGTCACCGGCTCGGACCTCGACGCCGCCGCACTGCGCCGGGCCGCGGGCGGCTCCCCTGGCGTCACGGTCCGCGCCCAGGAACGCGCCGCCTACGCCCACTCGCCCCTGCAGACGGGTGCCGAGCACCTCTACACCGCGGCGGTCGCCGCCGGCGCCGGCTACGCCCTTCTCGCCCTGCTGCTCGCCCTGGTCCGCGCCGCCCCCGAACGCGTCGCGCTGCTGGCCCGGCTGCGCACCATGGGCCTCACCCGTGCCCAGGGCCGCCGTCTGCTCATCCTGGAATCGCTGCCGCAGGCCCTGCTCGCCGCGGCGGGCGGCACGCTGACGGGCTGGGCGGCGGTACGGCTGCTGTCCCCCGGCATCGACCTCACCACGCTCGCCCTGGCCACCCCGGGCGCGGCCGGTGTCGGCCACCTGCGCACCGATCCGGTGTCCCTGCTGCTGCCGGCCCTGGCCGTGCTGCTGCTCACGGTCGCGGTCGCGGCGGTGCAGGCGTGGGTGACGGGGCGGCGCGGCTCGGTGCGGGAGCTACGGGTGGGAGAGCGCACATGATCACCACCGGCGGGAGGCCACGATGACTACCGATCCCACGCTCGCCGACCTGGCGGACCGCGCCCGCGCGGACCGCTCGCGGCCCGCCTACGGTCACGACGCACTGATCACCTGCGACCGTCTGGTTCGGGTCTTCTCCGCCGACGGCGTCGAGGTGCAGGCCCTGCAGGGGCTCGATCTCCTCGTCCGGAAGGGCGAGTTGATGGCGCTGGTCGGCGCCTCCGGCAGCGGCAAGTCCACACTGATGAACATCCTCGCCGGGCTCGACACCCCCACCGCGGGCGCGGCCCGCGTGGCCGGTCAGGATCTGCTGGCCATGACCGCCGGTGACCGGCTGCGCTACCGCCGGGACACCGTGGGCTTCGTGTGGCAGCAGACCTCCCGCAATCTGCTCCCCTACCTCACGGCCGCGCAGAACGTCGCGCTCCCGCTGCGGCTGACGGGCCGCCCGGCCGACGTCCGCGGCATCCGGGCCCGCCGCCGCGCCCGCACGGAACGTGTGGGGGAACTCCTCGACCTGCTCGGTGTCGCCGACTGCCGGGACCGACGCCCGCACCAGATGTCCGGCGGCCAGCAGCAGCGGGTCGCGATCGCTGTCGCCCTGGTCAACGCCCCCGACCTGCTCCTCGCCGACGAGCCCACCGGAGAACTCGACTCCGGCACCGCCGAGCAGATCTTCGCCGCGTTCCGCACCGCCAACGAGTCCCTCGGCACGACCGTCGTCATCGTCACCCATGACCAAGCGGTGGCGAGCGAGGTCCGCCGCACGGTCGCCATCCGCGACGGCCGCACCTCCACGGAGGTGCTGCGCCGCACGGAGGTGGACGCGGCCACCGGGCGGGAGGCGGTGGTGGCCCGCGAGTACGCGATGCTGGACCGGGCCGGCCGGCTCCAACTGCCCGCCGACTACACGCAGGCCCTCGGCATGCGCGACCGGGTCGCCCTGGAGCTGGAACCCGACCACATCGCCGTCCGCCCCGACGACACGGACCGGAACACGAGCCTGGACCGGTGACCGGTGACCGGTGACCGGTGACCGGTGGCCGGTGGCCGGTGACCGGGAACCGGCCGTGATCGTGATCGCGCCCCGACCCCGGAACCGGACCCGGAGCAGGCCGGTTCCCTGCCCGGCTCAGCGGACGCTGACGCCCAGTCCGCCCACGCCGAGGCCCGTGCGGCGCACCGCGACCGAGCCGTAAGGGGTACGCAGCCTGAGCCAGGAGCCCGAGGAGAACAGTCCCGGCCGGGCCGCCTCCGGCGGGGCTCCCCCGGGTCCTCCGACTCCCCCGGCCGGTCGCAGGAAGCCGAGGGTCTGCGCCGCGTGCACCACCCGCACGGGCAGCGCGGTGCCGGCGACCGGGCGGGACCAGATCTCCCGTCCTATGCCGTCGAGTTCGGCGCGGGTCCGCTGTTCCTCGGGCAGCGCGTCCGTACGGGTGCGGAACTCGGCGACCGCCTCGGCCACCGTCGCCCGCAGCACGTCCGGCGCCGGCAGCCCCGGCTCGGGCCGCCAGCCGCCGCGCGGTGGCAGCACCCCGGCCCACGGCGGGCCGGTCACCGCGGCCGGAACGGCGGCCGTGGCCGCCTTCTCGTCCACGGACTCCAGCAGGTCACCGGCGGACACGGTCACGTCGAGCGAGGCCTCGAGACCGTGCTCGTAGGGCTTGGCGAGCCGCACCGCGCGCACGGCCAGCACCTCGAAGGAGGGCGGCCGGCCGAACACGGCGAGCGCCGTCCCGGCCGCCTGGAGCCGCACCGCCGCCGCCCGGTCGTAGTGCAGCAGCCGGGAGAGGAAGCCAGCCAGGTCGGCCGCCTCCCCCTCGTCGGCGAGGTGCAGCACGCTCATGCGGCGACGGCCTCGCCCTCGTCCTGGGGTGCGCCCGTGGCTCCGTCCGCCGCGTCCTCGTCCCGGTAGCCCTCGAGGAACTCGCGCTCCTCGGCGGTTATCCGACGCGGCCGCTGCGCCTCGAAGTCGAAGGGCACGATCACCGTCGACGCGCGGACGTAGACCTGGCCGGGGTCCTTCACCTCGTAGGCGAGGGTGAAGGACGCCGCCCTGATCTCCGTGACCCACAGCTCGATGTCCACGGGCGCGTGCCGGTGGACGAGCTGCCGCTTGTAGTCGATCTCATGGCGTGCCACCACGGACCCCTGCCGGAAGTCCTTGTCCGGGCGGAACAGGAAGTCGATACGGGCTTCCTCCAGGTAGCGGAGGAACACCACGTTGTTGACGTGGCCGTACGCGTCCATGTCCGCCCAGCGCAGTGGGCAGCGGTAGAGATGCCGCAAGATCGATCAGCCCCGGGTCAGCTTCTTGTAGGTGGCGCGGTGCGGGCGCGCGGCGTCCGCACCGAGACGCTCGATCTTGTTCTTCTCGTAGGACTCGAAGTTGCCCTCGAACCAGAACCACCTGGACTCGCCCTCGTAGGCGAGGATGTGCGTGGCCACGCGGTCGAGGAACCACCGGTCGTGGGAGACGACCACGGCGCAGCCGGGGAACTCCAGCAGCGCGTTCTCCAGGCTGGAGAGGGTCTCGACGTCGAGGTCGTTGGTCGGCTCGTCCAGGAGCAGCAGGTTGCCGCCCTGCTTGAGGGTGAGCGCCAGGTTGAGGCGGTTGCGCTCGCCGCCGGAGAGCACACCGGCCGGCTTCTGCTGGTCCGGGCCCTTGAAGCCGAAGGCGGAGACGTACGCCCGGGAGGGCATTTCCACCTGGCCGACGTTGATGTAGTCCAGCTCGTCGGAGACGACGGCCCACAGCGTCTTCTTCGGGTCGATGTTCTCGCGGCTCTGGTCGACGTAGGAGATCTTGACGGTCTCGCCGACCTTGATGGAACCGGAGTCCGGCTGCTCCAGGCCCTGGATCATCTTGAACAGCGTGGTCTTGCCCGCGCCGTTGGGGCCGATGACGCCGACGATGCCGTTGCGCGGGAGGGTGAAGCTCAGGTCCTCGATGAGGACCTTGTCGCCGAAGGCCTTGTTGAGCTTGTCCACCTCGACGACCACGCTGCCGAGCCGCGGCCCCGGCGGGATCTGGATCTCCTCGAAGTCCAGCTTCCGCATCTTGTCGGCCTCGGCGGCCATCTCCTCGTAGCGGGCGAGGCGGGCCTTGGACTTGGCCTGACGTCCCTTGGCGTTGGAGCGGACCCACTCCAGCTCGTCCTTGAGGCGCTTCTGCCGCTTGGCGTCCTTCTGGCCCTCGACCTTGAGGCGGGCGGCCTTGGTCTCCAGGTACTTGGAGTAGTTGCCCTCGTAGCCGTGCAGGCGGCCGCGGTCGACCTCGCAGATCCACCCGGCGACGTTGTCCAGGAAGTACCGGTCGTGGGTGACGGCCACGACGGTGCCCTCGTACTTGGCGAGGTGCTGCTCCAGCCAGTTCACCGACTCGGCGTCGAGGTGGTTGGTGGGCTCGTCGAGGAGCAGCAGGTCGGGCGCCTCGAGGAGCAGCTTGCACAGCGCCACCCGGCGCTTCTCGCCGCCGGAGAGGTTGACCACGGGCCAGTCGCCGGGCGGGCAGCCCAGCGCGTCCATGGCCTGCTCGAGCTGGGCGTCGAGATCCCAGGCGTTCGCGTGGTCGAGCTGCTCCTGCAGCTTGCCCATCTCGTCCATGAGCTCGTCGGTGTACTCGGTCGCCATCTGCTCGGCGATCTCGTTGAACCGGTCGAGCTTGCCCTTGACCTCGGCGACGCCCTCCTGGACGTTCTCGAGGACCGTCTTCTCCTCGTTCAGCGGGGGCTCCTGGAGCAGGATGCCCACGGTGTAACCGGGCGAGAGGTAGGCGTCACCGTTCGACGGCTGCTCGAGGCCCGCCATGATCTTGAGGACGGTGGACTTACCGGCGCCGTTCGGGCCGACGACGCCGATCTTCGCCCCCGGCAGGAAGTTCAGGGTGACGTCGTCGAGGATCACCTTGTCGCCGTGCGCTTTGCGCGCCTTGCGCATGGTGTAAATGAACTCAGCCAAGAGAAACCGTCCGGCAGCTTGAAATCTGGGAGTGGGCAGACACACCCATCTTGCCGCACCGCCGCCCCTGGGCGAAAACGCATTGGCCGGATGGGCTCTGACCTGGCCCTTCGGCAAGGGGCTCGGCGACCGTGAAGTCGTCGACCGTGGAGCCGTTCACTGTGGAGTTGCCAAGGTGCCGCCGGTCAGTGCCGGGTGGTGGGGTTCTTCCTGCGGCCGAGGAGAAGCAGGACCGCGCCGCCGATCACGACCAGGCCGATCGCCGTGCCCGCGATCAGCGGGGTGGCGCCCGACCCGCCGGTCTCCGCGAGGTTGGTGGTATCGGTGCCGCCGCCGACGGTCAGCGGGCTGGGTTCGCTCAGCGTCTGCACCGACTCGCCGCCCACGGCCTTGCTCTCGGCGGTCTCGGTCGCGCAGTCGAGGACGCCCTCGAAGCGGCTGCCGGCCCCGTGCGGCCCCTTGATGGTGAAGTCGTACGCCTGGTCCTCCTGCAGGGGGACCAGCACCGTCTGCCTCCCGCCGGCCGCGACGCTGTGCTCGGTGCCCATCAGGGAGAAGACGAAGGGCTCGTCCCCCTGGTTGGCGGCGGTGATGTCGAGCCCGCCCTTCGCGCAGTTCCTGCGGGCCGACAGCGCGGGTATCGCCCCCTGCTCCGCCCAGTCCGCCGTGGCCGTCGCGGACACCGTCGACTCGCTGGAGCCGGCGAGGATCTGCGTCTGACTGCGACTGTCGGAGACGAAGGCCCGGCCGACGGGCACGCTGGTGGACGCCTGGACGGTCAGCGAGGCCGAGCCTGCCGTCGCGTCGCCGGGAACGTCGAAGTAGATCCGGCTGCCGTCGGCGGCCGAGGTGATCGGCTTCCCGTCCGTGCCGACCACCGTGACCCCGTTCGCGGTGGCGGCGGCCGGCGGTGTCACGGTGACGCTGTCGGCCGTGGTGTGCACGGTGACCGGTCCGAGCCGTTCGCCGGGGCGCCCGGAGACGGCGGGCGGGTCCAGGCTCAGTGAGGCCTGCGGCTCGGCGGTGTCGCGGGCGCTGCGCTCCAGGTAGTCCGCGAGCCGCTCCGCCCGCGGGGCCAGGGCCTCGACGTCGGCCCCGTCCGAGTACCGCCAGATGGCGACCTGGGTGCCGGCCGCGGCGTCCTGTTCGGTGAGTCCCGGGACCCCTGCCTCGGCGGCGAGTGCCGCGAGGTCGTTGACCTGGGGATAGGAATTGCGCAGGATCCAGTGGATGCGGCCGGCGGCCGCGTTGGCGCCCAGCGAGGTGCCGCTCCAGGGAGTCTCCTGGTACCGGGCTCCCTTCTGGGTGGGGTTGTCGATGTCGACGCAGTACGTCTGCAGTGTGCCGCCGCCCTCGACGGACATCGCGAACAGTCCCGCGGAGACCTGCCGGTCCCCGTCCGCGCCGTGGACGACCGCGTCCCCGTAGGTCTTGAGGCCGCCGATGGTCGCCGTGGCGCCGCCCCCGCTCCGGGGCGCCTCCTCCGCGACGGCGGAGGTCGCGCCGGCCAGGGTCCCGGCGGTCACCAGTCCGGACACCAGGGTCACGGCGGCGAGACGCGCGGGCCTCCGCGGCAGTACCGCCCGCACGGCCCGTCGGCCGCGCGCGGACAGCGTGCCGGTCCATGCGGACAGCCCCGACAGGGCGGACAACGCGGACTTCACAACCAATCCCCCTTAGAACAGGGCTCCTTGACCGTGGCGGGGAGCGGTCCCGCCGGCACACTCACGAGCCCCGTGAGTCATGCCCGGCATCCTAAGGACGCGAAGACGCCACTTTTCCCGGTCGCCTCCCCGCGCGACTGATCCGAATCGGAATCGTTATCCCGTCCACAGCTTGTGTGTGAGCTGCGCTTTTCGGGGACTTGTCGACACTTGTCGAGGGGGTTCCGTGCCCCGGCGGGCGTCTGCCGGCCTCATGTCACCCCGGCCGCGACCGGCTGCGGTCCGGTCCGCGGTCCGTGGTCCGCCGCCGGTTCGCCGGGCGGTTCCGTCTCCCACACGGGCTCCGGCCGCGCGTCCGCCCGCGGTACCGGCGCGCTCCCCGGCGTCTCGGGCCTCGGGGCCCGCCGGAAGGCCGACGTGCCCCGTGCCAGATCGTGACCGATCGCGGAGGCGTCCAGGTCGGCCGAGGCCCAGTTCTGTCCGTCACGCTGCTCGGTGCGCACCTTCAACCGGCCCTGCACCAGCACCGGATCGCCCACGGCCAAAGAGGCCCCGACGTGCGTGGCCAGTGCCCGACGGGCCCACACCGTGAAGAAGTTGGTGTGCCCGTCCACCCACGCGTTCTTCTCGCGGTCCCAGTACCGCGACGTCACCGCCAGCCGGAAGCGCGCCGACGGGCCGCTCGCGGACTCGCGGAACACCGGCTGCGTCGCGACGTTGCCGACCACGCACACGGTCGTCTCGTTCATGCCGTACCCCTCCCTCACCGCCCCCGGCCGGTCAGGGCCGACGGAACGGCGGATCCACGCGCGGGTACCTCCCGCGCGGTGGCGTCTGCCGCGGCCACTCGCTTCCTCTCGCGAGCGCCGCGGGCACCAGACTGCCTCCGCCGGCCCGTTCCCGCTGAGGGCTGTGGACGGCCGCCGAGCTGTGGATATCTCCGTCACTCGAAGGAGGGAACCCGCCTCGGTAGTTGCCCCTCCGCCGGCTCGTCCGGCCCCGTCCGTTCACCTCCCTCGGCCACCCGCCCCCGCCGGCCCCGCGGCACCGGCACCGCCCCCGGCCACCGCTCCCGTGACCCTCGCGTACTGCTCCCGCACCTCCCGGTACCGCAGCAGTTCGGACGCCACCGGGTCCAGCACCCGGGCGCGTCCGCACCCGGCGGCCGCCTCCCGCAGCCTGCGTTCCGCCTCCAGCCCGTACCGTCGCGCCGGCCCCCGCGCGGCCATCCGGCAGCTCCACTCCACCACCGGTCCGCCGACGATCCCGAGTGCCATCAGCAGCACCGGTACGCCCAGGTTCGGCGACATGAATCCGATGATCTGCCCGAGCAGCCACAGGCCGCCGACCACCTGCAGCAGAGTCATCGAAGCCTGGGCCAGCACCGCCGCCGGCCACCAGCCCGGACGCGGCGGGCGACCGGGGGGCGCACCGGCGTGCACGGCCAGCGCGTCCAGCGCCTCCGGCAGCCCGTTCGCGCCGCGCACGGCGGCCTCGCGCACCGCCTGCGCCCAAGCGGCGGGCAGGCCCGTCGCCGCGCGGTCGGCCACCGTCCGCACCGCCTGCTCGACCCGCTGCCGCGCCGTCGCCTCCTCGTCCGCGGGGGCGCGCAGCGGAAGCCGTCCGGTCGGGGGTTCGCGCCGGTCCTGGTACCAGCGCCACAGCCGCAACCAGGGCGTGCCGCAGGCCCGGTTGGCGTTGCGCAGCCAGGCCCGTTCGGCCGCCTCGCCCGCCGCCGTGGCGCCGACGGCGTCCGCGAGCCGCGCGGCGAACTCGTCGCGCGCGTTCTCGCTGAGCCCGGCGCGCAGACCCGTGGTGTACACCGGCCGCAGCCGTGCGGCGGCCGCGTCCACGTCCGCCGAGACCCGGCGGCCGGGCGCCCCGCGTTCGGACACGAACTGGCCGAGCGCCTCGCGCAGTTCCCCGATGCCGTCACCCGTGAGCGCCGACACCGGAAGCACGGTGGCGCCCGGTTCGCCGTACTCGCCGAGGGCGACGCCGTCCTCGTCGAGCAGCCGCCGCAGATCGTCGAGCACCTGTTCGGCGGCCTCCCCGGGGAGCCGGTCCACCTGGTTGAGCACGAGGAACATGACTTCCGCGTGGCCCGCCATGGGCCGCAGATAGCGCTCGTGCAGGACGGCGTCGGCGTACTTCTCCGGATCGACCACCCAGATGACGGCGTCGACGAGGGCGAGGACCCGGTCGACCTGCTCGCGGTGTTCCACGGCCGCCGAATCGTGGTCGGGCAGGTCCACCAGGACCAGCCCGCGCAACTGGGGGTCGCCGTCGGGCCCTTGGACGGGACGTCTGCGCAGCCGTCCGGGAATGCCCAGCCGGTCGATGAGCGGCGCCGCGCCGTCGCTCCAACTGCACACGAGAGGCGCGGCGGTGGTGGGGCGGCGCACCCCGGTCTCCGAGATCGCGACCCCGGCGAGCGCGTTGAACAGCGCCGACTTGCCACTGCCGGTCGCCCCGGCCAGGGCGACGACCGTGTGCTGCCCGGAGAGCCTGCGGCGCGCCGCCGCCTCCTCCAGGACCCGGCTCGCCTCGGTCAGCGTGCGGCTGTCCAGCCGGGTGCGCGACAGTCCGACGAGTTCCCGGAGCGCGTCGAGACGCGAGCGCAGGCGGCCGTCGTAGGCGAGGGGCGCGGGCCGCCGTGCGGCGCTGCTCCTGGTCTCCACGGCGGGCGGCGCCTCCTGGGCGGCGTTCTTCTCGTTCACCCGCCGCGCGATCAGCCCGTCGTCCCAGGCGTCGTCGCCCTCGCCGTCCTCCGGCGGGGCGGCCGCGCGCCCTTTCCCGACAGCGTCCTCAGGCGTTGGACGGCGCCCCTCGCGAACGCCGTAAACACCGTGCGGGTCGTGAGGGTCGTGAGCCTCGCGTGCACGGGCGCCGGGCGCCGGCGCGGGTGCGGGCGCGCGCCCCTCGGGTGCCGCCGTACGGCCACCCGCCCGGGCGGCCTCCGACGGCCTGCGGACGTCGGGCTGGGCACGCTGGAGCGCCATGTGCGCGCGCGGGTCCCCGGCGGCCTCTCTCCTCCCACCGTTCCCGCCCGTGACGGCATCGCCGTCCACACCGCTCTCCTTGCCGTCCTCGACGGGACCCTCCTCGATGCGTTCACCGCGGCGCCATTCGTCCCGGCCGACGCCGCCGTCCCCGCCGCTGTCGCCTTCCCGGTCACGCGACACGCCGGGTCCCCGCTCTTCCCGCGCCCGTCGCGCTCCCCCTTCTGTCTCCTGCGCCCCCTCCGCTTCCCCCGCTCCCGCCGGCTCCGGCATGTCCGACGGTGCCCCGGCGTCGTTCCCCGCGACGTGCGGCGCGGCCTCCCGCCCCGTCCAGCCCTCGCGGGCCCCGCCCTCCGGGCTGTGCGGACCCCCGGGCCCGCCGGGCCGGCCGGGCTCCCCCTGCCCTCCGGGCCGCTCGGGGGCGTGGTCCGTGCGGTCAGTGACGGCGGTCACCCCGGTCACCTCTCCTTCTGCAGTAGGGACAGCGCGGCGATGAGTTCCGCCTGGGGCTCGGCATGGACCTCCAGGCCGTCGAGCGGGGCGAGCCGGCGCTCCCGCTCGGTGTGCAGCACCCGGTCGACGTAGTCGGAGAGCAGCCGTGCGGCCCGGTCGCGCAGCCGCAGGGCACCGTGGGCGCCGATCCGTTCGGCGAGCCGCTCGCCCGCGGAACGCGCCCGCCGTCCGCCCAGCAGCGCGGTGGCGACGAGCGCGGCCACCACCTCGGCGTCCGGCGCCACGCTCCGGTCGAGGTCGCGCGCCTCCTCCTCGGCGTACTCCTCCAGCACGCGCCGCCAGCGCCGCACGGCCAGGCCGATCCGGTGCTCGGTGTGGTCGGCCGCCGGATCGTGGCCGGCGAGTTCCGGGGCCTCGGCGGCGGGTTCGAGGCGCCAGGCCTCGTCGATCCGTTCGTCGGCGGCGGTGACGGCACACAGCAGGAGCGCGCCGAGGCTCTCCACCAGGGCGTCGAGCAGTTCCCGGGCGGTGCAGTCCAGCGGGAAGCTGCGCCAGCGCTTCAGCGCGTCGCCGGCGAGCACGGCACCGGCCTGCAAACGGCCGCGCACCCGCGCGTACTCGCTGTCGTACGCGCTGTCGACTGCGGCGGTGAGCCGGAGCGCCGCGGCGTACTGCGCGGCGGCGGCCCCGGCCAGTTCGGGCAGCCGGGAGTCGAGGGAACCCAGGACCCCGTGGGCGGTACGGGCCATGGCGGCCGTCCGAGCGGCCGGGTCCTGCACGAGATGGGTGAGCCAGGTCCGCAGGGGCGCGACGGCGGTGGCGGGCAGCAGCCCGCCGCCCCAGGCCGACTCGGGCAGCTCCGGCACGGTGAAGCGGGGCACGTCGCCGAGACCGGCCTTGGTGAGCAGCGCGGCGTACTGCCGCGAGACCTCGGAGACGACCTGGTGGGGAACCCGGTCCAGGACGGTCACCAGCGTCGCCCGCTGCTCCTTGGCGGTGCGCAGCAGGTGCCAGGGGACGGCGTCGGCGTACCGCGCGGCGGTGGTGACCATCACCCAGATGTCGGCGGCGCAGATCAGTTCGGCGGCGAGTGTGCGGTTGTCGGCGATGAGGGAATCGATGTCGGGGGCGTCGAGGAGGGCGAGGCCCGGCGGCAGCGTCTCGGCGGTCTCGATGCGCAGCACGCGCTGCCCCTGGTCACCGAGGGAGGGCAGGTCGTCCTCGCCGGTCTCCCCGTGGGGCAGCCATTCGCGGCCGAGTTCGGGCAGGACCCGCATGCTGCTGAACCAGTGGTGGTCCTCGGGGTGACAGACCAGCACGGGAGTGCGGGTCGTGGGCCGCAGGACTCCGGCCTCGCTGACCTTGCGGCCCACCAGGGAGTTGACGAGTGTCGACTTGCCGGCGCCGGTCGAACCACCCACCACGGCAAGCAGCGGCGCCTCTGGTTGACGGAGTCTGGGCACAAGGTAGTCGTCGAGTTGCGCGAGGAGTTCGTCCCGGTTCGCACGCGCACGTGGCGCTCCCACGAGGGGGAGCGGGAAGCGTGCGGCGGCCACACGGTCGCGCAGGGCGGAGAGTGCGTCGAGCAGCTGGGGCCGTACGTCCAAGGTCACCACATGTGAAGAATGCCCAATTTTGCAGTCTTTCTGAAGCATATAACTGGTTCTGCGCGCCGATTGGACACACGGGACGGAAAGGACGACCGGGACAAGGGCACAGTCCAGGCATAACGAGTGCACAACACCCGCTGCGCGAGCGGCCAAAAGCGATGCAGGATTCGTACCTGCCTGCGATTATCGGACCCGCTTCACCGAACCTCCACATCGAGCCACGGAGGCGAAGCAACAGGGACAAGGGCTCGGGAGCCCTATCCTTGTCCCCGGCGAGTCACGGATCGCCCCACACCCGGGCACCACGACACAGGCCACCACATCGGCCCCCGTAGCTCAGTGGATAGAGCAGGCGCCTTCTAAGCGCTTGGCCGCAGGTTCGAGTCCTGCCGGGGGCGCCACGTCTGAACAGCGGAAACGCCCCGGAAGGAGTAGCCCTTCCGGGGCGTTTCGCGTCTCTGACGGCAACGGCTCCGTCTCACCGCCTCGAAGGCACCGGGGTCGGACGTCGTCCGGCGGCGCTCGCGAGGCCGCTCGATCGCGCTCGCGGCTCGCGGATCGCTTCCTGGCACGTACGACGGGTGTTCTCGCAGGTCGGCGGGGATGTCGGTGGGGGTCGTTAGGGTGTGAGGCGTGGTCGAGGCGTAGGGGAAGGGGGCCGGATGCGGCTCAAGTGTGCGGTGGTGGACGACTACCAGGGGGTGGCGACCTCCGTCGCCGACTGGTCGGCGCTCGACGGTGAACTCGAGGTCGTGTCCTTCGGGGAGCACTACGCCGACGAGGACGCCCTCGTGGAGGCGCTGGCCGGCTTCGACATCGTCGTCACGCTGCGCGAGCGCGTCGCGTTCCCCGCCTCCGTGCTGGGCCGGTTGCCGCGGCTGCGGCTGCTCGTCGCCTCCGGGATGCGGAACAGCGTCATCGACTACGCCGCCGCCGAGAAGCACGGGGTGACCGTCTGCGGTACGGCGAGCTCCCCCACCCCGCCCGTCGAGCTGACCTGGGCGCTGCTGCTCGGGCTGGCCCGCGGCATCGTCACCGAGAGCACCGCGCTGCGCTCCGGCGGCCCCTGGCAGAGCACCCTCGGCGCCGATCTGCACGGGCAGCGGCTCGGGCTGCTCGGGCTCGGGAAGATCGGTGGCCGGGTCGCCCGGGTCGGGCTCGCGTTCGGGATGCGGGTGAGCGCCTGGAGCCAGAACCTGACGCAGGAACGCGCCGAGGAGGTCGGGGTCGAACGCGCGGAGTCGAAGGAGGAGTTGCTCCGTACGAGCGACTTCGTCTCGCTGCACCTCGTGCTCGGCGAGCGCACCCGGGGACTGCTCGGCGCCCCCGAACTCGCCCTCCTCAAGCCGACCGCCTACCTGGTCAACACCTCACGGGCCGGCCTCGTCGACCAGGAGGCCCTGCTCACCGCCCTCCGCGAGGGAAGTTTCGCGGGCGCCGCCGTCGACGTGTTCGACAGCGAGCCGCTGCCCGCCGACCACCCCCTGCGTTCCGCCCCGCGCCTGCTGGCCACCCCGCATCTCGGGTACGTCAGCCGGGCCAACTACGCGCGCTACTACGGGCAGGCCGTGGAGGACATCCGCGCCTATCTGGCCGGGGAGCCGATACGCGTCCTGGGACCGGCGTAGGGCGCGGGCCCGCGGCTACCGTCCCGCCGGGGCGCGGTCGTGGGTTTCCGGCGTCCCCATAACCCGGCATCGGCGTGAGCGCATCCGCTGTGGACCCACCGGCGCAGCGTCCTGTTCGGAACGGGTGATCCGCCGGGGTACGCCGTGACCGGTACCGCGCGGGCGCGTTGAAGGGGGAGCACGGTGACGATCACCGTGCTCCCCCTTTCACCGAAGGAGTATGTGATGTCTCGCATCGCGAAGGCGGCCGCGGTCGCTCTCGGCACGGGTGCCGTGGTGCTCAGCGGCGCCGGCCTGTCCATGGCGGACGCGGGTGCCCAGGGCGCGGCTGTCGGTTCGCCCGGCGTCCTGTCCGGCAACGTCATCCAGATCCCCGTCAACATCCCCGTCAACCTGTGCGGGAACACGATCGACGTGGTCGGCATCCTGAACCCGGCCTTCGGCAACACCTGCGTCAACGCCGGTGGCGAAGAGCACAAGTCCGACTCCAAGGACGACGGCAAGTCGGGCCACAAGCACCACGAGAACGGCGGCTACGGCGGCTGAACCCGCCCCGGCCTCAGCGCCGGACGCATGAGCGAGCCCCCAGCGGTCCGACCGCCGGGGGCTTCGCCGTAGCCGGTCCGGGACGCGCCCGGGCTCCGGGAGTCCGCACCACTACACGTACCGGTACAGCCGGCTCACGTCCTCCACGTCCGCCGGTGTCACGTTCCACGGCGGCATCCGCTCCTCGCGGGCCACGATCCGTCCGTGCTGCGCGTCCCCGCGCCCCGGCTGCCGCGCGGGCAGATAGCGCGCCCCCCGGTGCCGCTGCTGCCACCGCGTCCACTGCAGGTCGACGAAGGCGTGATGCATCCAGAAGACGGGATCGTTGACGGAGGCGCCGCCGAGCATGTGCCCGCCGACCCAGCGGTGGACGCGGTTGTGGGTGTGCCAGGCCGCACTTCCCGTACCCCGGCCCCAGCCCTCCAGCTTGTTGCGGAACCCCTTCGCCGACGTCGAGTTCCAGGGCGCGACGTCGTACAGGGGTTCGGCCAGGGCCCGGTCCAGCTCCGCGCGCGTGGGAAGCCCGATCGGGTCCCGGTGGCGGCCGAGGTCGCGCATCAGGTACTCCGCGTCCGTCACGCTCTCCTTGATCGTCCAGGCGCCCCCGGCGTACGCGAAGGGGCCGGTCGTGACCTGACCGTCGGAGCGGCGCCCGTTCCCGCCGAGCAGGTCCTCGGTCCAGGGCGCGGCGGACGCGCCGCGCGTGCGGGTCCAGTCCCAGTACGGCACCGTCACCGCCGCGTCGACGCGTTGCAGCGCCCGCTCCAGTTGCAGGAGGAACTGCCGGTGCCAGGGCAGGAAGGACGGTGTCATGTGGGCCGTGCGCAGTCCGCCCTCCCCGTCGGACACGTAGTGCTCGATGTGCGTGCGGACGAACTCGTCGTACTCCCCGCGCCGTTTGACGGCGAGCAGCGCCTCGACGAGGCGGCGCCGCTCGCTCCGGGACAGCGCGGTGACGTTCTTCCGTGTGTGGACCGCCATCCGGTCCTCCCCCTCCCCGGCGCGCCACGGCCCCCTCGGCACCGGGCGGCCGCGATGTGCCGTGGCTGTGCTGTGGCTGTGCTGTGTGTTCTTGTTCGACGCGCTGTTGTGCCGCTGTGCCGACGCATTGTCGTGCCGTCGTGCAGTTGCGCCGTCGCGCGGTTGCGCCGTGCCCGGAGCTGTCACATGTCGTGGCTCGTGCCGCGGGTCATGTCCTCGCTCGTGGTGTGGCGTGGACGGCGGGCGGGCGGCCCCGCGGTGACGTGCTCCCCGTCGTGCGCCGGTTCGGGCGCGCGCAGGTGGTCGCCGGGGCCGAGGACGTCGACGGCGCCGCGGGCGGCGGCCAGCGGGGTGGGATAGGACGCGTAGTGGTCGACCATGCTGACCCACGTGCCGTCCGCGCGGCGCATCAGGTGCAGCGGACGGCCGTCCACGGTGATGTGCCAGCGCCCGGCCCCCTCGTCCCCTCCGCCCGGGTCGCGGCCGGCCCCGTCCCGGGCGGTCCGGCTCGGCGCGGCCCAGGTGCCCTCGATCCGGCGGCCCCGGTACGTCTGGGAGAACCGGCGCCGCTGTCCGGCCGCCCCCGCCGGGCCGCCGGGCCGGCCGGCGGAGGAGTCGGGGGCGGTCGGGTCGTCGGCCGGGGCGCCCCCACCGCCTCCCCGCGTGGCGTGCGGGCCGGCGGCGAGGTCCTCCGTGCGCCCGCAGCGGGAGGCGGTGACGGCGGGTGCCAGGGCCAGGGCACCCGCCGTCACCGCCAGGGCGCGCAGGGCGTCTCTGCGAGTTCTCTCGGCCAACGCTCTTTCTCCTCCGCCTGGTTGGGGGTGGCTTCCGGCGCGGTTACGCGCCCGGGCCGGTGACGATCTCGGCGCCCGGCACCGTCCGCAGCAGCGGGGTGTCGAGCGCGGCACGGGGTTCCCCGCCGAGCGAGGGCAGGCCCCCGTTCTCCGCGTCCGGCCTGCCCAGGGGGGTGTCGAGGGCGAGCCCCGGGACCGCGGTGCGCAGGTCGGCGGCGGGGGCGCTGACGCCGAGGTGGTCGAAGCCCTCACCCAGGACGTGCGGCAGCGGGGCGCGCACGTCCCCACCGGGCAGCCCTCCGCTGACCGGCAGCCGGGGCAGGGTGCGCTCGGGCAGCAGGTGCCCCTCGGCGAACCGGGTGCCCTCGGGGGCGCCCGGCACGGGCACCGGCAGTTCTCCGGCGACGTGGGGCATCTCCATGTGGAGGGACCTCTCGACACCGTCCAGCGGCAGGGGCACGGGGACCGTGCTCGCCGCGGCGGGCGTGGCGGCGGTGGCCGCCGCCGCGGCGGCGGCCACACAGGTGACGACGGCGGCGAGCGTTCCTCGGGTGGTCGGCTTCATGACGGGTGCGGTCCCTTTCGGACGGGGCGTGGGGCTGTTCGCGTATCGGGTAACGACCGGGAGACGGCGCCAGTACGGGATTCCCCCGCGTGACGCAGTAGTAGGACCAGCCGTCAGTGCGTCAGCGGGAGCCCGCCGAGGAGTCCGGCGGCACCGGCGCCGCGGTTGAGGGTCTCGGTCACGCCGTTCACCGTGCTGAGCACGGAGTCCTCGTTCTCGGTGTCGAGGGCGTCCGACTGGTGCTGCAGCGGGCGCAGGTCGAGGGTCCGGGTGCTGAGGGCCTTCTCCACCCCGCCGTTGATGCTGGTGGGCGTCTCGAAGTCGGCGGGCTGCGTGGCGGCGAGAGCGGGAGCGGCGGCTCCCGCCACGGCGAGGGACCCGGCGACGACGGCGAGGGCCTTGAGCGACTTCATCGTGTTCCTTCCTTCTTCGGCGACGCGCGTACGTCGCCGGAGGGCGTGTGCGCACGGCTTAACGAGCCCCACGGGGCACGGAAACGGGCAGGTCCAGGTGGTCCACCGGTCGCCGGACACTCCACCGCCCGAGGGCCGCGCGGCCCCGTGCTCGCACCACCTCACGACCGCGCGGAATCCGTGCTCGCACCGCCCCAAGACCGCCCGCAACCCGTGCTCGCACCGCCCCAAGACCGCGCGCAACCCGTGACCGCGCGCCCCGCGCATGTGCCGCGTCCCGTGCACCGCGCGCCGCGCACTGTGCGCCGTGCGCACACACGTGAGCGCGCCGCCCCCGGGAAGGGGAGGCGCGCTCAGGGGTGGTGCGGACCGGCGCTCGGGCGGTTCGCGGACCCGCCGACCGGTGGCGGCTCAGCTCGTCGGGAGGATCAGGTCGCTGGGCAGCGGCGGCAGGTCCGGGGCGGAGGGAAGCGTGACCGCGTCGGCGGCGCCGGTCGACGGGATGAGACCGGCCAGGTCGGGGTCGGTCAGGGCCGGGTCGGCCAGGCTGCTGCCGGTGAGCGTGGCGATCAGCACGTCGACGAGGTTGTTGACCACCTCGGAGATGGCCGGCACCACCTGGCCGACGTCACCGGAGGTGGACGCCTTCACCAGGGCGTCGACCGCCTTCTGCAGAGCCGTCAGCGCGTCCTGCGTGGCGTCCCTGGGCGTCGCGGCGCGGCCGTGCGCCCGGGTCTTCGCGAGGGCGGCGGTCTTCGACAGCGGCGGGGCGGCCGGCGTCACCGGCCGCCGGGACGCGTCGGCGGAGGCGTCCGGCGCGGCCGCGACCACGCCGGGAACCGCCGGCTTCGCCGGGTCGGCGGGCTTCGAGGCGTGCGCGGATCCGGCGGCCGAGGGGGATGTGACGGCGGGCTTCTCCGCGGGCTTCGCGGGGAGCGCGACCGTCGACGGGGCCGCCGCCGCCTTCTTGATGGCGTCCTTGGCCGCCTTGCCGAGCTCGTCCGCACGGTCGGCGGGCAGCTGGCCGTTGTCGGCCTTGAGGGTGCTGTCGAGCAGGTCGGTGACGGGAGTGAGGACACCTCCGGCGGTGGACAGCGACCTGACCTGGCCGAGCAGTGCGTCCGCGCCGGGGACGGGCACCTGCGCCTGGCCGGAGGCGGACGAGCCGGACTCGGACTGACCGGTCGCCGCCTGCCCGGTCACCGACTGGCCGTCGGCCGCCACGGCGGCGGGTGCGGCGATCCCGAGCAGGAGCACGGCGCAGAATGCCGGGGAGGCGAGGTGCCGTGCGGGCAGAGCACGCATGGGTGTTCCTTTCAGCGGGGCATCGATCCTCTGCCCACCGTGAAAGGGGTGGTGACTTATTGCAACTTTTCAAACACGGAGAGCGATCAGCCGGGTGGCCGGAACACGGCGTCACCCCTGGTGGGAGCCCTGGCGGCACCCCCGGCCGCACGCCGCCGTTCGGGGCCGGGCAGCACGAAGGGCCACCCCTGGCAAGGGAGCGGCCGCGCAGCACGGACCGGCCGCCCCCGCCAAGGGGGCGGCCGGTCCGCGGGTCCGTCGACGCGTCAGTCGTTGACGCAGGTGTTGCCGAACGCCGGGTTCAGCAGACCGATGACGTTGATCGTGTTGCCGCAGACGTTGACCGGAATGTGGACCGGGACCTGAATGGCGTTGCCCGACACGACACCCGGCGAGTGGGCGGCGACGGCCCCGGCGTCGGCGTCGGCAGCGGCGATGCCGGCGGTGCCCGCCACGGCCGCGGCGGCAACGGTGGTGAGGGCCAGGCCCTTCGCGATACGCGACATGGAGAAGTGCTCCTTGGGTTGTCACAACAGCCGGGCGGCTTGCCCGACGTTGAATCAACGCGTGGCCCCGGCCCGGGTTGTGCCGCCGAAGGAGTGAACTCCGACGGTACGGAGATTGACCGGCCCGACACAGTTGCCGCTTTTATCCGATACATCCCCCTTGTGGCTACAGTGACGGCCGTTCGAAACCACCCACAAGCCGCGAAGGGTGCGAAGCCGGTCATGCGTGCTACCTCCGGTCATCCCCTGGGCCGCGCTCTCGCGTGTGTCTGCGCCCTCACCGCCCTCTGGGCCCCCGCGGCCACCGCGGCCCCGGGGCCCGCCCCCACCCCCTCGGCCGCACCCGGCACCTCCGCCACACCCCCCGCCCCGGCCTCGCCCACGGCCGCCGCTCCGGCCGCGGCGCCCCGCCCGGAGCGGAAACGCATCCCGTTCACCGAGCGCTACCGCGCCCTGCGCCACGGCGGCATCGTCCGGGCGGCCGGCACCGCCGTGACCTGTTCCGGCGGACCCACCCGCACCCCGGGGGGCGACCGCGCCTGTCTCGCCGCCCGCGCGGGCGGCCCTGGGGCGAACGGGGACTTCGACATGACGTACGTCGATGTCGACGACGACCCGAACACCTACAACTCCAGCCGCGCCGAACTCCGTCTGCCACCGGGCGCCTCCGTCCGCTACGCGCGCCTCTACTGGGGCGGGAACCTGCGCGTCGGCGAGCAGAAGCCGCCCGCGGACAACGGACGGGTACTGATCGCCGAACCGGGCGGCGCCTACAAGGCGCTGCTCGCGGACACCGTCGTCGGCCACCGCGCCGCGCACGGCGCGGACGCCTACCAGGCCTCCGCGGACGTCACCGGGCTGGTCCGGTCGAGCGGTTCGGGCGCGTACACGGTGGCGCAGATCAACGTGGCCAAGGGCCGCTCGGCCGCCGGTTCCTGGGGTGGCTGGACGCTGGTGGTGGCCTACGACAAGGCCTCGGAGCCACTGCGGCACCTGGCGCTGTGGGACGGCTTCGAGGCGCTCGCGCCCGGCACCCGCACGCTGGCCCGGATGCGCCGGATGCCGTTCGCGCCTGGTGCGCACGGCCTCGTGGGGCTGGTCGCCTACAACGGCGACCGGGGGCGTACGGGCGACTCGCTGAGCGCGTCCGCGCACCAGGGGGCGCGCACGGTCCTGAGTGATTCCGCCAATCCGCGTAACGACGTACTGAACTCGACCCTCGCGGGACCGGCCGGATCGTCGGAGGAAAGGGCCGATTCCTTCGGATTTGCCGGGCCTTCTCGGCCCGCTCTGTCCCCCAGAAGCCCGGGGCCGCGCCGGTCCGGCCCGGTGAACACCCTCGGATACGACTCCGACGTGCTCGCCCTCGGCGACGCGACCAGGAACGGGGGTGACCGGTTGGACTTTCTGATCGTTTCACAACACGACGCGGCCTGGACCGGGGCGCTCTTCGTCGCCGTCGATGCCCAGCAGTGACGCGCGCCCCCTGACGCCGTCCGTGACCGAGGAAGCGTGCATGCACCTGCCAGCAACCGGCCGTCGGCCACTCGTCCTGCACGTCACCCAGCCGGTCGACGGCGGGGTGGCCCGTGTGGTGGCCGATCTGGTGCGCGCCCAGCGGGCCGCCGGTCTGCGCGTGGCGGTCGCCTGCCCGGACGGCTCCCGGCTCGCCGGCACACTCCGGGCGCTCGGCGCGGAGGTGCACGACTGGCCTGCGACCCGCTCCCCGGGACGCGCGCTCCCCGGGGAGCTACGGCAACTCCGGCGCGTGCTCGCCGCGACGCGGCCGGACCTGGTGCACGCGCACAGCGCGAAGGCCGGGCTCGTCGCCCGGCTCGCCCTGCGGGGCCGGGTACCGACCGTGTTCCAGCCGCACGCCTGGTCCTTCGAGGCGGTGGACGGGACGCTGGCGGCGCTGTCGGTGCGCTGGGAACGCTGGAGCGCCCGCTGGACCTCCCGCGTGGTGTGCGTCAGCGAGGCGGAGCGCGAGACCGGCGTACGCGCCGGGGTGCACGCCTCGTGGAGCGTCGTGCCGAACGGGGTGGACACCGCGCACCACCGGCCCGCACCGCCCGCCGAGGCGCGCTCCGGGCTCCCCCTTCTCTCCGCTCTTCCCGCCTCCGGATCCGACGCCTCCGAGGGCCCGCTCGTCGTCTGTGTCGGACGGCTGTGCCGCCAGAAGGGGCAGGACGTGCTGCTGCGCGCCTGGCCCGCGGTGGTCCGGCGGGTACCGGGGGCCCGCCTCGTGCTGGTCGGGGACGGTCCGGAGGAGGCACGCCTGCGGGCCGAGGCACCCGCCTCGGTGCTGTTCGCCGGTGCCGTGGACCAGGTCGTGCCCTGGTACCGCGCGGCCGATCTGGTCGTGCTGCCCTCCCGCTGGGAGGGCATGGCGCTGGCGCCCCTGGAGGCGATGGCGTGCGGGCGGCCGGTCGTGCTGACCGAGGTCGCCGGGGCCCGGGAGTGCCTGCCGCCCGGTCAGGAACCGGTGCCCGTCGAACAGCCGGGCCCGCTGGCCGACCGGATCACCGCCCTGCTGCTCGACCCCGCACTGCGCGCCCGCCTCGGCACGGAGGCCCGCGCGCACGTGCTGGCCACGCACGACGTGCGGCGGGCGACGGAGGCGGTCATGGAGATCTACCGCGAACTGCTCGCCCCCGAAGCGGCGTCAGGACCGCGCGCGGTGCCGGTACCGGGCGCGGGGGCGGATGCTCCTCGGCGTGCGGGCAGCACCGGGCGCTCGCGGAGCGCTGAGGACGCGCGGAGCGTGACGGGCGTACGGGCCCTGTGGGGCGCGACGGACGTACGGGGGGCGTGGGGCGCCTGCGTCGCCGCGCCTCGCGCCGCCGTCTGCGCCGCGCACCTCCCGGAGACCGTGCGCACCAGACGCACCGATCACGCCCCGGGCGGCGGGTCCGCCCCGTGCGCCTCGTGCGCCGTGCGCGCCGCGCACACCACCGGCGCGGAAGCCACCGAGTGCAGGGAGTCCAGCCACACGTGACTGCGGAAAGCACCGTTCCCTCCCCCGGCGGACAGCCGCGGGAGTACGGACACTCGCCCGTCTCGGTCATCCCTCCCCGTGAGGCCGCCGACGGTCACCGGCTGCCCGCCGGCCGGCCGTCCCTCGTCCCGCGCCCGCCTGCGGCACCGCTGCTCGCCGTGGACGCCGGGGCCGCGCTGCTCGCCGCCCTCGCGGTGGACGGGACCCGCGGCCACCCGCTGGCCGCGGGGGCGCTGCTGCTCGGCGTGCTCGCGCTCAACGTGCGGGCGGGGCTGCACCGCCCGCCCGCCATGCCCGTCCTGCTCGAGGAACTGCCCGCGCTGTGCGGGCGGATCGTGGTGGGCTGGTGCGCGCTCGCGGCGCTCACCGCGGCGTTCACCCCGGCCCACGCGCTCTCCGCGCACGCCCTCGTTCTCGGGTGCGTCCTCCAGGCCGCCGCGAGCGGCGCGGGGCGCGGCACCGTGCACTGGGCGCGCCGCCGGGCGCTGGTCCGCCGTCCCGGTGCGGCGCTGGTGGCCGGGGACGCCGCCACCGCCCAGCGGGTCGCCGCGGCCTTCCTGCGCCACCCGGGCTGCGGGCTGCGTCCCGTCGGTGTCGTCGCGCCCGCTCCCTCCCAGGACGAAGAAGGACTCCCTGTGCTGACCACGGGCGAGGAGGTGCGGCGGGCGTTCATCCAGAACGGCGTCCGCGCGGTCCTGCTCGTCAGAGGCACGGGCAGTACGTCCGCGCACCCCCACGCGGGCGCACACCCCGGCACGGAGACGGGAGGCGGCGCCGCCGGCGGTCCCACCGACGCCCCGGCCGAGCCCGAACACCTCGTGCTCGCGGGTGAACTGGCCGCGGCCGGCTGCGCCCTGTGGGAGGTCGAGGCGAGGCCACCCGCGCACGGCGCGGAGCACGCGCCCTTCACCCCCTACGCCGCGGGCGCCCCGTTCGCCGGCGCCGCCTCCCTTCGGAGCGCTCCGGGCGTACGGCTCGCGGGCTTCGTCTGCCGACGGCTCGACGGCGCCGGGCGCCCGGGCCCGCGCCTCGCCACCGCCGTGAAGCGGGCACTGGACGTCCTGGTCTCGGGCGCCCTGCTGCTGCTCATCTCCCCGTTGCTGCTGGGCTGTGCCCTCGTGCTGCGGTTGTCCGACGGGCCCGGCGTGGTGTTCCGGCAGGAGCGCATCGGCAAGGGCGGCCTGCCGTTCACCCTGCTGAAGTTCCGTACCCACCGCCCCGCCGACGCCCACGAGGCCGCCACCCGGTGGAGCGTGGCGGGCGAGGCGGAGATGAGCCGCTTCTGCCGCTTCCTGCGCCGCTCCTCGCTGGACGAGCTGCTGCAGTTGTGGAACGTCTTCCGGGGCGACATGAGCCTGGTCGGACCGCGCCCCGAACGGCCCTACTTCGTCGAGACGTTCAGCCGGTCGTACCCGGGTTACGCGGCCCGGCACCGGATGCCGGTCGGCATCACCGGGCTCGCCCAGGTCAGCGGGTTGCGCGGGGACACCTCCATCGAGGACCGGGCGCGCTACGACAACGCCTACATCGACGACTGGTCGCTGTGGCAGGACGTCTGCATCCTGCTGCGCACGGCGGCGGCGCTGGTCCGCCCGACGGGGAGCTGACCGGTGAGCCACCTCGCCCCGCCGCTCCCCCACCCCGGGGGCCCCTCCGGGCCTCCTCCCCCCGCCGTCCCCTCCCCGGCCGCCTCGACGTCGTTCGGCCGCCGGCTGGCGGCCGTGGCGCCGGTGCTGCCGGTGCTCGCGGTCGTCGCCCTGCTCGCGCTGCCCGTCGCGCCCGGCGGCGAGGGCGGAGCGACCCCGGCGGACGTGGCCTCCGGCGCGCTGGTGGCGTACTGCGCGCTCCGGCTCGTACGCGGGCGGCGTCGCCCGCTGTCGGTCACCGCCGCAGTGGTGCTGGGCCTCCCCGTCCTCGGTTTCGCCGCGGCGGCCCTCGGGGCGCCCTCGCCGGCCGAGGGGCTCCTCGGCTTCGGCCGGTATCTGCAGGTCTTCGTACTGGTCCCGGCCGCCGTCGTCCTGCTGCTGAGGGACCGGGCGGATCTGCGGCTGCTCGCCTGGTCGCTGGTGGGGCTCGCGCTGTGGCAGGGGGCGCTCGGCGTGCACCAGTACGCCACCGGGACCGGTGCCTCGTACCGGGGCGAGAACATCCGGGCCGTGGGCACCTTCGGGGCGACCGACGTCATGGGCATGGCGGCGGTGGTGTCCTTCGGCGTGGTGTGCGCGGTCGGACTCGCGCTCGGCGCCGGGAGCGTACGGCAGCGCGCGGGCGCGCTGGTGTGCGCGCTGGTGCTGCTCGCGCCGCTCGCGCTCTCGTTCAGCCGGGGGGCGTGGATCGCGACGGCCGTGGCCTGCGGCGCCCAGCTGCTGCTCGCCGGGGTACGGCGGGCGCTGCGGGTGCTGGCGGTCGCGCTCGCGGCGGGTCTTGTGCTGGTGGGCGGCTTCGGACTCGGCTCGGCGGTGCTGCAGGAACGGCTGAGCAGCATCGGGCAGGTCACGGACGCCCCGGACCAGTCCGTCACCGACCGGTACACGATGTGGACGGCGGCGGTCGACATGTGGAGCGACCACCCGCTGACCGGCGTCGGTCTCAAGGGCTTCCCCGAGCACCGGGACGGCTACGCCTCGCTGGCCCTCTCCTCGGGCAGCGACACGGAGGGGGCGGGCGCCGCCTTCCGCAAGCAGCCGCTGCTCTCGCCGCACAACATGTACCTGCTGGTCCTCAGCGAGCAGGGGCTGCTCGGCGCGACGGCCCTCGTCGGCGGCTGGCTCGCGCTGCTGGTGTGCGGGGTGCGAGGGCTGTGGCGCGTGCGCCGGGGCACGCCGGGCGCCCGCGAGGGCCACGGCACGCCCGTCCCGCGCGGGCTCGACTGCGCGCTCCTCGCGTGCGGACTGCTGCTCTGGCAGCTCGTCGACTTCGCGTACGGCGACATCGGCGGGCCCTCGACCGCGCTGACCGCCGTCTGCCTCGGGCTGGTGGCGCGCTGGGCGCTGGCCGATCCCGCCTGCGCCGCGGCCCTGCCCCACCGGCTCCGTACGCCCGCCCCGACCTACCCGAAGGAGGCCGCGGCACGATGACGGTGACCCCGCCCCCCACCCACACCGCCTCCGCCACCGACGCCGAGGCCATCAGCGACCTCGCCCCCGGGACCGGCGGCGACACCGGCACCCCCGACCCCACCCCCAGCAGCGCCCGCCCCGCGGTCGCCGGTCCGGCACGCCCCGGGCTCGCCCCCGCCACCGGCCGGTTCCTCGCCAGGGCGGCCCTCGTCACCATCGGGCTGTCGATCGCGGGAGCGGTGCTGGGGCTCGGCCGCGACCAGGCGCTCGCCCGGCTGTTCGGCGCCGGCCCGGAGACCGACGCGTTCCTGGTGGCCTGGACGGTGCCGGAATTCGCGGCGACGCTGCTCATCGAGGACGGGCTCGCCTTCGTCCTCGTCCCGGCGTTCAGCCGCGCGCTGGCGCGCAGGGCGCAGGGCGGCGCGGACGACCCGGTGCGCGCGCTGGTCCGCACGACCCTGCCGCGCCTCGTGCCGGCGTTCCTCGCCGTGTCCGCGCTGCTGATCCTCGGAGCGCCCTACCTGGTCGCCGCCCTCGCGCCCGGGCTGCCCGACCCGGAACTCGCGGTGGACTGCACCCGGCTGACGGCCACCTGCGTCCTGAGCTTCGGGCTGGCCGGGTACTGCAGTGCGGCGCTGCGGGCCCACCGGCGGTTCGTGGCCCCGGCCGCGATCTACGTCGCCTACAACGCCGTCATCATCGCGTCGATGTTCCTCTTCGGGGCCGCCTGGGGCGTCCGCTCCGCGGCGGCCGGGGTGGCGGTCGGCGGCCTCCTCATGGCGGCAGTGCAACTGCCCTCGCTGTGGCGCCGGCTGCGGGCGGGAGGCGCGGCGGAACGGACGACGGCGGCCGAACCCACCGCGTCGGTCGAATCCGCCGCGTCGGCCGAGCCCTCCGCACCCGCCTCTTCCCCCGACTCCCTCCGCTCCTCCGTCGACCTCGCCGCCATCGCCACCGTGCTGATGTTCGCGCTGGCCCGGCAGTCCCAGGTGCTCGTCGAGCGGTTCCTCGGGGCCTCGCTCCCGGCCGGGGCCATCTCGCACCTCAACTACGCCCAGAAGGTCGCGCAGATGCCGATGGTGATCGCGCTGATGCTCTGCACGGTGACCTTCCCCGTGGTGGCGCAGGCGCTCGCCGAGGGCGACACCGAGCGCGCGCGGGGGCGCGTCGAGCGGGATCTGGCGCTGGTGTCGTGCACGGTGCTCGTGGGCGCGGCCGCCGTGGTCGCCTGCGCCCCGCAGATCGTCGAACTCCTCTTCCAGCGCGGCGCCTTCACCGCACGGGACACCGGGGCCACCGCCGCCGTGATGCGGGTGTACGCGCTCGGTCTGCTCGGCCACACGCTGGTCGGCGCGCTGGCCCGCTCGTACTTCTCCGGCGGCCGGCCCACCTGGTACCCGATGTTCGCGATGGCCGCGGGCGTCGCGCTCACCTCCTGGCTCGGCGTGCTGAGCGTCGGCACGTGGGGGGTGTGCGGGATCGCCGCCGCCAACGCGGCCGGGGTCACGCTCAGCGCCGTCGTACTGCTGTACGGGATGGGCGCGCGCAGCGTGCCGGTGCGGATCCGCGCGGTGCTCGCCGAGCTCGGCAGGCCGGTACGGGCGGCGCTGGTGGCCGCCGCGCTCGGCACGTTCTGCGCGAGCCGCCCGGACTCCCCCGTGCTGGGCCTCGCCCTCGGCTCGGTGGTCGTGGCCGTCGTGTTCGTCCTCGTCGCCTGGGCGCTCGGTGCCCAGCCGATCGCCCCCGCCGTCCACTCCGTCACCCGCTCCGTCTCCCGGAGGCTCGCCCATGTCCGTTCCCGCTGACGCCACGCGCTCCGCCGCGCCCGCCGCGCCGGCCCCCCGCGCCGTGCCCGCCGTCCCCCTCTCCCGCAGGAGCCCCGCCTTCCGTGCGGCCGTGCCGGCCGTGCCGTGGATCGCCATGTACCACTCGGTGGGCGACTGCTCCGAGGACCCGTACCGCGTCACCGTCTCCCCCGCACGCCTGGACCAGCAGCTCGGCGCGCTGCGTCGCCGGGGTCTGCGCGGGGTGGGCGTGGCGGAGCTGCTGGCCGCGCGGGCGCGCGGCGAGGGCGCGGGGCTGGTGGGCCTCACCTTCGACGACGGGTACGCCGACTTCCTCTCCGCCGCGCTGCCGCTGCTGCGCCGGCACGGCTGCGGCGCCACCCTCTACGTCCTGCCGGGCAGGCTCGGCGGCGACAACGCGTGGGACCCGCTGGGCCCGCGCAAGCCGCTCCTGGACGCCGACGGCATCCGGGAGGCCGCCGCCGAGGGCATCGAGATCGGCTCGCACGGACTGACCCATCTGGACCTCACCCGGGTCGACGGGGCGACACTGCGCGCCGAGGTCGCGGACAGCCGGGCCGTGCTCTCGGAGCTGGTCGGCGCGCCCGTGCCGGGCTTCTGCTACCCCTACGGGACGGTGGACCGCCGGGCCGCGGACGCCGTGCGGGACGCGGGCTACGCGTACGGGTGCGCCATCGACCCGGGCCCGCTCACCGGGCCGTTCGCCCTGCCCCGGCTGCACGTGGGCGAGCGGGACACGCCGCTGCGGCTCTCCCTCAAGCGCCGGCTGCACCGGTGGCGCCGCCGCCCGGCAGAGGGGGTGTGAGCGCATGCGCGTCCTGCACGTCATCACCGGTCTCGGGGTCGGCGGCGCCGAGCAGCAACTGCGGTTGCTGCTCCGCCACCTGCCGGTGACCTGCGAGGTCGTCACGCTCACCAACCCGGGTCCGGTCGCCGCCGGGCTCGCCGCCGACGGCGTCCGGGTGCACCACCTGGGGATGACCGGCAACCGCGACCTGTCCGCGCTGCCGCGCCTGGTCCGGCTGGTCCGGCGCGGCGGCTACGACGTGGTCCACACCCATCTGTACCGGGCCTGCCTGTACGGCCGGATCGCCGCGCGGCTGGCGGGGGTGCGGGCGGTCGTCGCCACCGAGCACTCGCTCGGCGATTCGCAGATGGAGGGCCGCGCGCTGGGCACCGGCGTGCGCGCCCTGTACCTGGCGGGCGAGCGCCTGGGGCGGACCACGGTCGCCGTCTCCCCCACCGTCGCCGACCGGCTCAAGCGGTGGGGCGTGCCCGCGCCGCGCATCGAGGTCGTGCCCAACGGCATCGACGCCGCCCGCTTCCGCTTCGACGCGGAGCGCCGGGCGCGTACCCGTCGGGAGCTGGGGCTGCCGGCCGAGGCGTTCGTCGTGGGCGGCGTCGGGCGGCTCGCGCCGGGCAAGCGCTTCGACGTCCTCGTCGGGGCGCTCGCGCTGCTGCCCGGCGACGTACGGCTGCTGCTGGTCGGCGCCGGGCCGGAGGAGGGCGCGCTGCGCGCCGCCGCGCGGCGGGCCGGGGTCGCCGGGCGGGTGCTGTTCGCCGGGGAGCGGCCCGCGGTGCCGGACGGCACGCCCGGTCCCGCCCTGCCCTCGCTGCTGGCCGCGATGGACCTGTTCGCCTCGCCGTCCCCGGAGGAGGCGTTCGGGCTCGCCGCGGTCGAGGCGCTCGCGGCCGGGCTGCCCGTGCGCTACGTGTCCTGCCCGGCGATCGAGGACCTCCCGCCGGGCGCGGCGAAGGGCGCGGAGCGTGTGGAGTGCGCCCCCGAGTCCTTCGCCCGCGCCGTCACCGATGTCCGCGCCCGGGGTGCGCTCCCGCGCGAGCCCGCGGACGCGGCCCACCACTACTGCGTCACGCGCAGCGCCGCCCGCCTGATGGGCGTGTACGCGGCCGCCGTCGCCCGTCCCACACCAGCAGGAGCGAGTTCCCGATGACCGAGAATCCCACCCGAAGGCGCCGCTTCGCCGGCGCGCTGCCGAGCCGTGTCAAGGCACTCCCGCCGTGGACGCTGGTCGCGGCCGGTGTCCTGTGCGGCGGGCTCGCCGGCGGGGCGTACGGGGAGCTGCGGACCCCGGAGTACTCCGCGTCCAGCTATGTCGTGGCCGTGCCGACCGAGAAGTCGGACCCGGCCTCGGCGACCGGGTTCGCCCAGGCGTACGGGCGGGTCGCCACGCAGCTCGCCGTACTCGGGGACGCCCAGGTGTGGGCGGGGGTGCCGGTGTCGACGCTGCGGAACAGCGTGCGGGCCGCGACCTCGCCGGACGCGCCGATGATCTCGGTGACGGCCACGTCCGCGCGGCCCGACCTGGCCGCGGACATCGCCAACGCGGTGGCCCGCTCGCTGACCCGGCACGCCAACGACACCCAGTCCAGCACGCACGTGAAGCTGGTGAACTTCTCGCGCGCGGTCGAACCGGCCTCGCCCTCCTCCCCCTCCGCGCCGCTCACCGGGCTGGTCGGAGCGGGCGCGGGCGGCCTCCTCGGCGGTCTCGCCCTGCTGGTGCGGCCCCGCCGCGCCCCCGAGGAACCGCCCCGCCCGGCCTCGGTGCCCAGCCCGGCCCAGGCCGCCGACGTCCACGGCCAGCGGTGAACCACACGGTGCGCGCGGAAGGAACCCGGCGGCCCCCGGCCCTCGCGCCCGACGGCGCGGCTGCCGCCCCCGACGGCGTGGCGTCCGCTTCGGAGGGCCCGGCACCCGACGTCCGCGGTGGTGACACCCCCGGTGGCGACAGGGCCCCCGCCGCCCGGCGCCCCGCCGGCGCCCCGGTGCGCGACCGGACCGGGCTCGTCGTCGAGATCGTCGAGGACGAGCGGGAGTTCGCCGCGCTCGCCCCGGCCTGGGGGCGGCTGCACCGGCGGTGCGCGGCGGCCACGCCGTTCCAGAGCCACGCCTGGTCGCACTCCTGGTGGCGCTCGTACGGCCGGCGCGGCCGGCTGCGTCTGGTCCTGGTGCGTGACGGGGCCGAGTTGCGCGCTCTCGCCCCGCTGACGCGGGTGCGCGGCCCTGTGCCCGCCCTCGTTCCGCTCGGCGGCGCGATCTCGGACTACGCCGACGTCCTGCTCGACGACGAGTACGCCGGCCCCGCCGCCGCCGCGCTCGCCGAGGGTCTGACGGCCGCCGCCCGCACCGCGGTGATCGACTTCCGCGAGGTGCGGCCCGGCGCCGCCGTCGAACAGGTCTACGACCTCTGGCGCGGCCCTCGCCGGCGTCTGGAGGACTCGCTCTGCCTGGAGCTGCCCGCCGCGCCCATGGACGAGCTGATCGGCCGCCTGCCCTCCGGCAAGGCCCAGCGGGTCCGCGCCAAGCTGCGCAAGCTGGACGCGCTCGGCGTGGAGCGGACCGTCGTGCCGCCGGAGGGGGTGGAGGCCGCGCTGCACCGGCTGCTTGAGCTGCACCGGCTGCAGTGGCGGGGCCGGAAGGTGACGGCGGAGCACCTCACGGAGCGGTTCGCCGCGCACCTCGTGCGGGCGGTCGGGCCGATGGTGCGCGAGGGGGACGCGGTGGTGACCGAGTTCCGTCTCGACGGATCCGTGGCCGCCGTCGACCTCACCCTGCTCTCCCGGGGCCTCGCGGGCGGCTATCTGTACGGCGCCCATCCGCGGCTGCGCGAGCGCAAGGCGGACGTCGCGGTGATGCTGCTGGACGCGTGCAGCCGCCACACAGGCCCGGAGGCCGGCCGCACCGTGCTGAGCCTGTTGCGCGGCGACGAACCGTACAAGCACCACTGGCGCCCCGACCCGGTCGCCAACCGGCGGCTGCTGCTGGCCCGTCGGCACACCGCCCCGCTGATCGGCGCGGTCCTCGCCGACGTGGCCGCACGCCGGCGCGGCAAGGAACTGCTGCGGCGCCGGCGCGAGCGCGGGGGCGACAGTGGCTGAACACGCCGCTCGCGCCCCCGCGCGCGCCCTCCGCTCAGCGGCTGCGCGACCACCAGTCGAACTTCACGCAGAGTTTGCCGCCGAGCCAGTACTCCACCCAGTCCCCGAGGTTGAGCGGGGAACAGCCCGCCGGGTGCGTGGGGGCCGGAGGGACCGGGGTGGGTGCGGGTGCCGGCGTGACGTGCGGCAGGTGCGAGAGCAGCGAGCGGTAGACCTCGGCCGCCTTGGGATTCTTCTCGCAGGTCCACACGCCGTGCGGGCAGTAGTCGGTCAGCGTGTTGTACACCGGCTCGTGCCGGGCCATCCAGTCCAGCATGCCCCGCATGTACTCCGGATTGTCGCCGTTGCGGAACAGCCCCCATTCCGGATACGACACCGGCTTGTGGTGCGCCTTCGCGAAATCGACGTGCGCCTGCAGTCCGTACGGCTCCTTCACCTGTTCCTCGAATGAGAGGCCGCGCGGCTGGTCGTAGGCGTCCATGCCGAGGATGTCGACCGTGTCGTCCCCGGGATAGCACTGTGTCCAGGGCACGGCGTCACGGCCCCGGCTCGGCGCGAAATCGAACCGGAATTCCTGCCCCGGCACCGCGCGCATGGTCGACACGATTCTGTTCCAGTACTTCTTCCAGTTCTCCGGGTCGGGCCCGCAGCGATGGGTGTACGTGGTGCCGTTCATTTCCCAGCCGAGCACGATCACGGTGTCCGGCACTTTCAGCGCGACCAGGCGTTCGGCGAGCGCCTTGAAGTGCCGGTCGAACTCGCCGGCCGCGCCCCGGCGCAGCAGCGCGCGCACCTCCTCGTCGGGGACGTGCGCCTCGTTGCGCTCCATCATCGGCACGTTGAGGACGAGCATCCGGTCGTCCCTCTGCCGCCGCCAGCGCGCCCACACGTCGAGGAAGCCTTCCGGGCCCTCGATGTTGGCCCACCGGTCGCCGGGCAGGTACGTGTGACCGACGCGCAGCTCGGTGCCGCCGAGCCACTTGCTGAGCTCGTCGATGCGGGCGACGCCGAGGGCCCCGTAGTCGAGGTAGGCGCCGAAGGCGGGCCAGGAGGCGGGTGTGCCGGTGGGTGTGGCCTCGCCGCTTCCGGGGGTCGGCGTACCGGCGGTCGGCGTGCCGGGGCCCGGTGCGCCGAGCGAGGGGCCGGCGGCGGGCGGCACGGGCGCCGGCGCCGCGACGGGGGCGGGTACGCCGGCGGCGGCCGACGGCGGAGTGGCGGCCGCCTGGGGCGGCGGGTCGGTCGTGTCCACGGCGTGGCAGGGCACCGCGGCGAGGGTGACCGACGCGGCCACCGCCACCCCGAGCAGCACCGGCCTCCGGAGGCGGGGCCCTCGCCGCTGTCCGCCCGTGCACGCCCGTCCCTGTCGTCGTACGCCCATGCACGCTCCTGTTTCCGATGCGTCGTTCCCGCCCCGGCCCGAAGGCCGGCCGCGCCCCGCCGGTGTCCATTCGGCGGATTTCGCTTACTGACACTCAGTCATATGAATACCCGTCTCACCAACTGTGGTTCCGGCCTTCGGGTGGCGTTGTCGCTCGCACGGGTGAACCGGCCCGAAAGAAGTCCGCGCGACACGTTGAGAGAACGACCGGGGCAACGACCGGGAGAAGCACCGGGAGAGGCGCCGAAAGATCGCGTCGGACGTACCGCCGAGGAATTCCACCGACGCCGGCACCGACGCGGGCGCCGATGTCCCCGCTCCTGCCCGTGCTCGAGCCGACGAATCCGAAGGAAAGTCACCGTGCCGCTGCTCGACATCCGGGTCCCCGCAGTTCTGCTGCGGATCGACCGGAATCCCTTCCACCACGGAACGCTGGGCGCGGTGCGCTCGCTCGGCCGGGCGGGAGTGGAGGTGCACCTGGTCGCCGACTGCGCCGCCAGTCCGGTGCGCGGCTCCCGGTTCCTCGGCCGGCTGCATCCGCCGCCGGCGCCCGGCGCCCGTCCCGCCGACGTCGCCGCCGTGCTGCACCGGGTCGCCGCGCGGATCGGCCGGCCCGCCGTGCTGATCGCGATGGACGACGCGGGGGCGATCGCGGTGAGCCGGCTACGGGAACGGCTCGCCCCCGCCTTCCTGCTGCCCCCGGGGTCCGGGGCGCTCGCCGAAGAGGTCGCGGACAAGGCCGAACTGGCCGGACTGTGCGCCCGGGTGGGCGTGCCGCACCCGCTCACCCTCGTCCCCGACAGCGCCGCCGAGGCGGTCGCCGGGGCGGAGCGGCTGGGGCTCCCGGTGGTGGCCAAGTGGAGCCGTCCCTGGCTGCTGCCGCCCGGGTCCGGGCTGCGGAGCACGGTGGTGCTGCGCTCGGCGCGGGAGGCGCGGGAGCTGTACGCGCGCGCGGCGGAGGCGGGCAGCAGGCTGCTGCTCCAGGCGTTCCTGCCGCCGGGGCCCGACCGCGACTGGTTCTTCCACGGCTACGCCGACCGGCAGGGCACGCTGCGCGCGGGCGGCCCCGGGCGCAAGCACCGCTCCTGGCCGCGCGGGGCGGGGCTGACCGCGGCCGGGGAGTGGACGGTCAACCCGCCGGTGACGGCGCTGGCGGAGCGGCTGGTCGGTGCCCTGGGCTACCGGGGCATCCTCGACCTGGACTTCCGCCGTGAGGCCCGCACGGGCGCCTACCACCTGCTCGACTTCAATCCCCGCCCCGGGGCGCAGTTCCGGTTGTTCACGGACGCCTCCGGGCTGGACGTCGTCCGCGCGCTGCACCTGGACCTGACGGACCGTGCGCTGCCCGCGCCCGCGCCCCGCCCCGGGAGGGGCTTCGTCGTGGAGAACTACGCCCCGCTGACCGCGCTGCGGCGCCCGCCGCAGGGCCGCGAGCTGGCCTGGCACGCGGCCGACGACCCGGGGCCCGGTCTCGCGATGTGGGCACTGTGGTCCCGCCATGTGGGTGGGCGCGTGGCGGAGCGCCTCGCGCCCCGTGCGATGGCCCGCGCCCGCGCCGCCGTCCGCCGGGGCCGGGCATCGGCCGCGCGGGCGGCCCGGCGCGGCACCCGCGGCACCCCGGCCGCGATGCCCCGCCCCGGGAGCCCGGCGGAACCGGCGGACCCGGCCCCGGCCGGCCCCGCACCGGACGGCCCCGGCCCCGTGCCCGCCGTGCCCGCGCCCGTGTCCCTGTCCGTGCCCCCGGCGCCCACGGCGCCCGCGCCGACGCGCCCCTGCTTCCCCGCCCCCACGGCCCCCGTCTCCCCCACCGCCCCTGCTTCCCCGAACGACCACGACGAGAAAGCGAGCAGTTGCTGATGTACGACCTGCTGGTGGTGGGCTCCGGCCCCTACGGCCTGTCCATCGCGGCCCATGCCGCGGCCGCCGGGCTCTCCCTGCGCGTGCAGGGCCGCCCGATGGCCTCCTGGCGCGACCACATGCCGTCCGGGATGTTCCTGAAGTCGGAGCCGTGGGCCTCCAACCTCTCCGACCCGGAGGGGCGCTGGCGACTCGACCGGTACTGCGCCGGGCAGGGCGTGGACGCGCGGCACGGGGAGCCGATCCCGGTCGGGACGTTCGCCTCGTACGGGCTGTGGTTCGCCCGCAACGCCCTGCCCTGCGAGGTCGACGAACGCCCGGTGACCCGGCTGCGCGCCCGCCCCGGCGGCTTCGAGGCGGTGCTCGCGGACGGGGAGGTGCTGTACGCCCGTACGGTCGCGCTGGCCGTCGGCGTCCTGCCCTTCGTGCGGTTCCCCGAGGCGCTGCGGGGCATGGACCCCGAGTACGTCACGCACAGCAGCCACCACGCCGAGCTGAGCCGGTTCCTGGACCGGGACGTGACGGTGGTGGGCGGCGGGCAGGCGGCCCTGGAGACGGCGGCGCTCCTCGCCGAGCAGGGCACCCGGGTCCGGGTGCTGGCGCGCGCGGACCGGCTGTGCTGGAACGACGTGCCGCCGCCGCTGGAGCGGCCGTGGTGGCGGGCGGCGCGCTCGCCGCACAGCGGTCTCGGGGCCGGCTGGCGCAACTGGTTCTATGCCGAACGGCCGGGGCTGTACCGGCGGCTGCCCACGGGCGTACGCGCGCGGGTCGCCGCGACCGCGCTGGGGCCCGCGGGCGCGTGGTGGGTGCGCGAGCGGGTGGAGAGGGCGGTGGAGCTGCGGCTCGACCAGGAGATCGTGCGGGCCCGGGAGGTGGCGGGGGCGGTGCACCTGGACACGGTGACCCGGTCCGGCGTGCCGGGCGTCCTGCGCACCGGGCACGTCATCGCCGCCACGGGGTTCACGGCGGCGGCGGATCGCCTGGACCTGCTCGACGAGGGGACACGGGCCCGGCTGACGTCCGGCGCGGCGGAGGCCGCGGGGGTGGGCCCGCTGTTCGAGTCGGCGGTGCCGGGGCTGTTCCTCGCGGGCCTGATCACGGCACCCGCCTTCGGCCCCGCCATGCGGTTCGTGCAGGGCGCCGACTACACCGCGCGCACGCTGGTGCGGGGCGTACGGCACCGGCTGCGCGGCCCGGCCCCGCGGCCGAGGGCGCCGTACGCCCGGCTCGCGGCGACGGTGCCGCCGCCGGCCGCTCCCTCTTCCGGGGTGTCCGAGGACTCGACGCCCCCGGCGCCGACGAGCGGCACGGGCACCGGCGGCTGAGACCGCCGCGGGTACGGCGCCGGACGCGGCCCGGAGGGCTGGCGAGGGGGCGCTGACGGGGGCGCGGGCGCCGGTCCCGCGCCCCCGGTGGACCTTGCGGGGACACCGCGCGGAGCCCGCCCGCCCGTCGGGGGAACGGCCGGGCTCCTGTGAATGAACCGCACGAACCGCACGGACCCCGGCCGGACCGCGGGCGCCCTCGCACGGGTCCGGCACGGGGCTCGCCGGCGCGGTGTTGTCATGCCGCCCCAGGTCCACAGGGTGCGCGCGGTGGTGGGCCGCGGTCAGCGGCCGGCCGTGCGGCCCCTGCGGTAGAGGACCATGCCGCCGGTCAGCAGGCCCGCGCTCACCAGGGAGGCGGCCACGAGGCCACCGGCACCGGTCTCGGCGAGTGCCGGGGGCTCGGCGTGCGGGCGCTCGGTGTGCGAGATCACCGGGGGCGTGGCCGGGGTGCTGTGCTCCGGCTCGGGCTCCGGCGGCACGTCGCCGTAACCCGGGGGCTCCTCCTCGTGCGCCGGCGGCTTGGACGGGTGGTGCTTCTTCGGCGGGATGTGCTTCTCCGGCGGGGCGGGCGGCACGTCCGCCCGCGCGTGCCCCTCGTTGGCGCACGAGTTGCCGAAGGCCGGGTTCAGCGCGGCCACCACGTCCACGGTGTTGCCGCACACGTTGACCGGGACGTTCACCGGGGCCTGCACGGTGTTGCCCGAGGCGACACCGGGCGAGTTCGCGGACACGCCGTCAGCGGTCGAGTCGGCGAGGGCGGGAGCGGCGCACAGGGACAGAATGCCCGTCGCGGCCGCCGCCGCGGCCATTCCCCTGCTCAGGGTCTGTCGCAATTTCAGCTTGTCTTCCTGCTGGTAGAGATGGGAAAGGCCGGCCCTGGAGCTGTACGGGACAGTCCAGGGCCGGCCACGAGCAGCCGTACGGCTGCTACGTCGTCGACTCAGTCGTTGACGCAGGCGTTGCCGGCCGCGGGGTTCAGCAGGCCAATGACATTGATGGAGTTGCCGCACACGTTGATCGGAACGTGCACCGGAACCTGGATGACATTGCCGGAGAGAACACCCGGGGAGTTCGCCGCGACACCCGAGGCGCCGGCGTCGGCGACCGCCGGAGCGGCCATACCGAGGGCCATGACGACGCCCGCAACGGCAGCAGCGCTCTTCTTGTGCTTCACGTACTTTCCCTTCTTCGCGGTCATGCCCCCTGTGCCGGTCGAAACCGAGCGAGCACGACGTGAACGACTCGCAGCACGACCTGCAAGCTCTAAATGAGGAATAGACCCCGGAGGGAACCGCGGAACGTGAGTCGGCCGGCATTACGCCCGAATGCTCCACGCCTGGTCGGCGCGGTACCCCGGAAGGAGCAGCGAAGCCTTCGCCGGGCCGGTCAGGAATTCATCCGAAAATCCTGCCGTACGACGGTGAGGCGGCGCCGCGGCTCCTTCCATTCCGGCCGCGCGGACCACTGGAGAGGCCCGCCGCCGACGGATCAGTCGTCCTCGTGGCCGCCGTTCTTGCCCTCGCCGGCCGCGTCGTGCGCCACGCCCTGGGTCTCGCCGTTGGCCGACAGGACCGAGAGGTCCTCCAGGATGTGCGACAGCGCACCGTCGCGCTTGGCCTGGGTGGAGTTGTCGGCGCACTGCTGGTCCATCTCGTCACCGAGGACGTTGATGTCCTGGACCGGGACCAGGTTGACGATCGGGACGTTGAGGTCGTCCAGGCCGACGCACGGCTTGTTCAGCGTTCCCTCGATCAGGGACAGCTGCGGGCTCATGTCGCCCTTGGTCGCCGAGTTGCCGAACGACGACACGGCACCGTTGCCGTTGGCCGAGTTCGGCCCGGAGTCGTCACCGATGGCAAGCGCCTGGGGAGCGGCTGCCGCCGACATACCGATGACGGAAACGGCGGCCGCCGCGGCGACCATTGCCTTCTTGAGCACTTCGCGTTCCTTTCCTCGTAGCGACGCATGTCCTACGGCCTCATCAACCCGGTCCCGGATGATTGGTTGCGGGGCTTCACCCGGTTGGCCGCGCGCATGCCGAAGAAATGCCTGGCCGGTGCGCTTTCCGCGGACGGCGGTCATTTCTTCGGTATAGGCCGTAGGGGTGAACGGGAGAAACCACTCCGCTGCCGCACAGTTGACCAGGGGGCCCCGGTGCACGGGGTTTTCCACTGAAAGGACTGACCCAATGATCAAGAAGGCTCTTGCCGCTGCGGCGATCGCCGCCTCCGTCGTGGGCGTCGGCGCTGCCACGGCCCCGCAGGCGATGGCCATCGGCGACGACGGCGGTCCGACCTCCCTCAACGGCAACAACGCGATGCAGATGTACGGCAACTCGGCCACGTACGGGAACATGAGCCCGCAGATGGCGCTGATCCAGGGCTCCTTCAACAAGCCGTGTGTCGGTCTGCAGGACGTCAACCTGCCGATCGTCAACCTCGTTCCGGTGCAGGACCTCAACGTGCTGGGCGACGACCTCAGCCAGCAGTGCACCGAGAACTCCACGCAGGTCAAGCGGGACGGCGCGCTGGCGCACCTGCTGGAGGACGTGTCGATCCTGTCGGCCAACTCCGAGGACGACTGAGCGCGGTCACGCACGACGGGAGGCGGGGCGCCGGACTCATCCGGCGCCCCGCCTCCCGCGTGTGCGCTCAGCTCCCGTACAGGGCCTCGATCTCCTTCGCGTACGCCGCCGCCACCGCGTGCCGCCTGATCTTCAGGGAGGGGGTGAGCAGCCCGTTGTCCTCCGTGAACTCGCCCTCCACCAGCGTGAACCGGCGGATGGACTCGGCGCGGGAGACGGCCGCGTTGGCGTGGTCCACCGCCTTCTGCACGTACTCCCGCATGCGCGGGTCGGCGAGCACGTCGGACAGGGGGGTGTCGGCGGGCAGTCCGCGAACGGCGAGCCAGTGGGCGACCGCCTCGGGCTCCAGGGTGATCAGCGCGGCGACGTAGCGGCGGTTGTCGCCGACGACCATGCACTGGCCGACCGGCGGTCGGCTGCGCAGCCGGTCCTCCAGTACGGCGGGCGAGACGTTCTTGCCGCCCTGGGTGACGAGGATGTCCTTCTTGCGCCCCGTGATGGTCAGATAGCCCTCGTCGTCCAGGGCGCCGAGGTCGCCGGTGGCGAACCAGCCCTCGCTCAGCGCGGCGGCGCTCGCCTCCGGGTCCTTCCAATAGGAGCCGAAGACGATGCCGCCCCGGACGAGGATTTCGCCGTCGTCGGCGATGCGGACCGAGGTGCCGGGGACGGGGGTGCCGACGGTGCCGGGGCGGGGCCGCAGGGGCGGGACGACGGTGGCCGCGGCGGTGGTCTCGGTCAGCCCGTAGCCCTCGTAGACGACGATTCCGGCGGTGTAGAAGAACAGGTTCAGCTCGCGGTCGAGCGGAGAGCCGCCGCTGATGGCGTAGCGCAGCCGGCCGCCGAGTTCCTTGCGCACCCTGCGGTAGACGAGCAGGTCGTACAGCGCCCAGGCCGCGTACAGCCCGGGTCCCGGGCCCTTGCCGGTGCCGAGGAAGCGGGCGAGGTGGGCCTCGGCGAAGCGGACCGCGATCCGGTGGGCGCGGTCGAAGGAGGCGCCGCGGCCGATCTTCTCGGCGGTGGCCCGTCCGGTGTCGTGGATCTTCTCGAACAGGTAGGGCACCCCGACGAGGAAGGTGGGCCGGAACCGGCGCAGCGCGGGCCGCAGTTCCTCGGGGCGGATGCTCGGGAAGTGGCCGAGTTCGATGCGGGCGAGCTGGCAGGCGATCTGGATGGTGCGGCCGAGTATGTGGGCGAGCGGGAGGAAGAGCAGGGTGGCGGCGGTCTGTCCGCTGACGGCCTTGAAGACGGGGTGCAGCAGTTCGACGGTGCCCGCGGCCTCGGCGTGCAGATTGGCGTGGGTGAGCACGCAGCCCTTGGGGCGGCCGGTGGTGCCGGAGGTGTAGCAGAGGGTGGCCACGGTGTCGGGGCCGAGCGCGGCGCGGCGTTCGGCGACCCGGGCGTCGGGTATCTCCCGGCCGAGCGCGGCGAGTTGGGTGAGGGCGTTCTCGTGCCCGGGGGCGTCCAGGCGCCAGACGCGCGGCGGATGGGTGTGCCCGGCGGTGCCCTCGGCGAGGGTGGCGGCGTTCTCCCCGGTCTCCACGACGGCGAGGCGGGCCCCGGAGTCGCGGACGATCCACTCGACCTGCTCGGCGGAGGAGGTGGGGTAGACGGGGACGGGGCAGCCGCCGGCCGACCAGATCGCGAAGTCCAGGACGGTCCACTCGTAGCGGGTGCGGGACATCACGACCACCCGGCCGCCGGGTTCGAGTCCCGCCGCCATCAGGCCCTTGGCGGTGGTGGTGACCTCGCGGGCGAAGTCCCGGGCGGTGACGGGCCGCCAGTCCTCGCCGTGCGGCCGGCGCAGGACGACGGCGTCGGGAGCCTCGGTCGCGTTGGTGAAGGGCAGGTCGGCGATGCTGCCGGTGGTGAGCGGTGGCGCGAGGGGGGCGGTGTGCGCCTCGCGGACCGTGCCGCGCGCGTCGCGCACCACCTCGGTCGCGCCGCGCGCGGCGAGGTCGGCACGGCGGCCGGCCCGTCGGAGATCCCTGCGTACGCCCATGGAACGGCTCCCGGTCGCGGCTGTCGGGTGTGCTCGGGTGCTGTGCTGCGTTACTTACCGCGAAGTAAACTTACTCGCGCGTAAGAAAGCAATGGGCGGTACCGCGAGGACCCTCCGCGAACGCACTCTCCTAGGACACGATGTCCTTCCGCGTGAAGCCCCGGAACGCCGCCGCGAACAGGACGAGCGCGTAGGCGAGCGACACGGCGGTGCCCTGCACCATCCCGGACCACTCGGGCCGGGGCTGGACGGCGTCGACCCAGGCGAACTGCCAGTGCGCGGGCAGGAAGTCGCGCCAGTCGCCGAGCGCGGTGACCGCGTCCAGCACATTGCCCACGATCGTCAGGCCCACGGCGCCGCCGACCGCGCCGAGCGGCGCGTCGGTCTTCGTGGACAGCCAGAACGCGAGCCCGGCGGTGACCAGTTGGGAGGCGAAGACGTAGGCCACCACGATCACCAGCCGCTCGGCCGCCGTGCCGGAGGACAGGGTGCCCCCGGTGGGGATGTGCAGCGGCCCCCAGCCGTAGGCGACCGAACCGACCGCGAGGGCGATCAGCGGCAGCAGCACCATCGCGGCCAGGCTCAGCGCCAGCGCGACGGCGAGCTTGGACCACAGCAGCCGGGCCCGGGGCACGGGCGCCGCCAGCAGGTACCGCAGGGAGGACCAGCTCGCCTCGGAGGCGACGGTGTCCCCACAGAACAGGGCGACCGGGACGACCAGCAGGAACCCGGCGGAGACGAACAGGTTGACCGCGGCGAAGTTGGCGCCGGACGCCGTCGCCGTGTCCATCAGGGTGATCCGGTCGCCCCCCGCGCCGGGGTCCCCGACGGCGAAGGCGATCGCCAGCACGAAGGGCAGCAGTGCGAGGACCGCGCCCATGACGAGCGTGCGGCGCCGCTTGAGCTGACGGACCAGCTCGACCCGCAGCGGCAGCGCGCGCCCGGCCCGGTACCCGTCGGCGACCTCGGGGGGCGGGGACGGGCGGCCGGGCGGGGCGGTGTCGGCGAGGCTGCTCATGCCGAGCCTCCGATCAGGGTCAGGAAGGCGTCCTCCAGGCGTCGGTGGGGACCCACCGACGCCACCGGGACCTCCAGGCGGACGAGTTCGGCGACCAGGTGGGGCGCGCTGCCGTCCGCGTCGAGCCGGACCAGCAGCCCGCCCTCGACGGCCTCGGCCGAGGCGATCCCGGGCAGGGCGGCGACCTTCTCCGCGAGGGGCTCGCCGACGGGCGTCTGCGTGCCCACGAGGAGGGTGTCCCCGGCGCCGGTGATCTCACCGACCGGGCCCGCCTGGACCAGCCGGCCGCGGTCCATGACGACCAGGTGCGTGCAGGACTGCTCGACCTCGGCCAGCAGATGGCTGGAGACGATCACCGTGCGGCCGGCGGCCGCGTACCGGATCATCACCTCGCGCATCTCGCGGATCTGCGGCGGGTCGAGGCCGTTGGTGGGCTCGTCGAGGATGAGCAGGTCCGGCAGGCCGAGCATGGCCTGGGCGATGGCCAGGCGCTGGCGCATGCCCTGCGAGTAGGTGCGGACCGCGCGGGCCAGCGCCTCCTCGCTCAGCCCGGCGATCTCCAGCGCCTCCTCCAGGTGTGCGTCCTCGGGCGGGCGGCCGGTGGCCCGCCAGTACAGCCGCAGGTTGTCCCGGCCGGTCAGGTGGGGCAGGAAGCCGGCGCCCTCGACGAAGGCGCCCACCCGGGACAGCACGGACGCGCCGGGCCGCACGGCGTGGCCGAAGACGCGGATCTCGCCCTCGTCGGGGGTGATCAGGCCCATCAGCATGCGCAGGGTGGTGGTCTTGCCGGCGCCGTTGGGTCCGAGCAGGCCGAGCACCTGGCCCTTCTCGACCCGGAAGGAGACGTCCTTGACGGCGAAGGGGGTCCCCCCTGCTCGAACGGAGTTGAGAGCTTGGGGGAGGTCGGCCGACTTGGCGTACCGCTTGCTCAGGCCGGTGATCTCCAGCGGCACCTCGGCGAGCGCCGGGTCGGGTGCCGGGGCGGAGGTGCGGCGGCGGGCGGTGAGCAGCAGCGCCGCCGCGAGTGCGGCCCCGGCGAGCGGCAGCCACCACACCCAGGAGGGCAGCGGGGCGCTCGCGGTCGACACCCCGGGGGCGGTGGGCACGGTCAGTGCGCCCTCCAGGGAGGCGGTGTACGTGGCGGGGCGGGTCGGGGAGGCGTAGGCGAGGTCGGTGGAGGACAGCACCAGCCGCATCCGGTGGCCCTTGCGCCACTCGTGGTCGACCGCGGGCAGGGTGAGCGTGACGTCCTTGCCCTCGCGGGCGCCCTCGACCCGTACCGGGGTGACGAGCTGGGCGGGCAGTCCCGGCCGGGAGTCGCCGGGGCCGACGTCGTACACCTTGGCGAACAGGACGGCGTCCTCGCTGGTGGAGCGCACGTGCACGGTCGCGGTGGGCGAGCCGGTGACCTGCGTGTCGCGGGTGAGCGGCGCGGACTCGAAGGAGGCGAACTGGCCGGGGAAGTCGAGGGAGAGGCCCACGCCGAGCGAGGAGAGCTGGGACAGTCCGCCGGAGTCGCCGAGGCCGGGCAGGGCGGAGAGGGCGGGCGGGCTGGCCCCGGCCGGGTTGACGAAGCGCTGGGTGTCACCGGCGAGGGGGATCGTGCGCCGTCCGCTCAACAGGCCCGGGTACCGCTCCGCGCTCGCCCCGCGCAGCAGGGTCTCGCCGTCGGTGGAGTCGATGCCGCCGGTACGGGTGACGCGGAAGGCCGGGCCGGTGTCGGCGCTCTCGTCGCCCTTGAGGTAGCGGTCGAACCAGGACCTGACGCGGCCCTCGACACGGGAGGTCTCCATGTTCCCGCCGTCGTGGCCGCCGCTGATCCAGTCGACGTCGACGGGGGCGCCGTTGGCCTTGATCGCCTTCGCCGCGGCGTCGGCCTGGCCGAGCGGGAAGAGGGAGTCCGTCTGCCCCTGGGTCAGCAGGGTGGGGACCTTGACGCGCGCGCCGACGGCCTCGGGAGAACGCGCGGTGAGCAGGGCGCGGGCCTCGGCGTCGGGCTTCCCGGACTCGGCGACGCGCTGGTACATCCGGCACAGGGCGGGCTCGAACCGGGCGCAGCCGCCGCCGGAGTTGAGGAACAGGCTCGTCCACAGCTTCTTGAAGACGCCGTTCGGGAAGAGGGCGTCGGAGAGGTTCCAGTAGGTGATGGACGGGGCGAGGGCGTCGACCCGGTCGTCGTGCCCGGCGGCGAGCAGGGAGACCGCGCCGCCGTAGGAGCCGCCGGCCATGCCGACGCGGGGGTCGCCCGCCTTGTCGAGCCGCACCTCGGGGCGTGCGGCGAGCCAGTCGAGGAGGCGGGAGACGTCCGCGACCTCGCCCTCGGGGTCGTTGAGGCCGATCCTGCCGGTGGACCGGCCGAAGCCGCGGGCGGACCAGGTGAGCACGGCGTAGCCCTCGCGGGCGAGGTCCTCGGCCTGGCCGCGCACGTCCTCCTTGCTGCCGCCGAAGCCGTGCGCCAGCAGGACGGCGGGGCGGCGGCCGCCGGAACCGGCGGTGAAGTAGGAGGTGTCGAGGCGGACTCCGCCGCCCATGGGCAGCGCCCGGTCGCTCACGTGGACGGCCGGTGCCTCCTCGGAGGCGAGGGCCGTCCATGTCCCCGCACCGGCGAGCACGAGGACGGCGGCCGCGGTGGCGAGCACCCGCCGCGGTCCCCGCAGCAGCCCTCGGACGCGGGGCAGTCGAAGATCCATGGCACAACGGTACGGGCAGCCACCGGCACCGGAGCGGTCCCGGAGGTGGATCCGGCGACCTCCCACGGACGTACACGGACCCGGCGGCCTACCACGGGCGCGGTACGCGGAGGGCCGCGCGGGGCCCGGCGGCGGAACCGGCGGCGCCGGGCCGGGTTCCGGCCGGGGTCAGTGGTAGCCCTGTGCGTGGTCGGGGTGGAAGCTGATGCGCCACTCGCGCGCGCCCGGGCCCGCCATGACGTTGAGGTAGTACATGTCGTGGCCCGGCTGGGCGACGGACGGGCCGTGCCAGCCGTCCGGGACGAGCACGGTGTCGCCCGTGCGGACCTCGGCCAGCAGGTCGGCGCCGCCCTCCCGCGAGGGTGAGACGCGCTGGTAGCCGAAGCCGTTCGGGCCGGCGATCTCGAAGTAGTAGATCTCCTCGAGCCGCGTCTCCTCGCCCGGCCGGTCCTCGTCGTGCTTGTGCGGCGGGTAGGAGGACCAGTTGCCGCCAGGGGTGAGAACCTCCACCGCGATGAGCCGGTCGCAGGCGAAGGCCTCGGCGGAGGCGAAGTTGCGGACGTGGCGGGCGCAGTCGCCGCTGCCCCGGTCCTCGACGGGTACCTCCGGCGCGGGGCCGTAGCGGGCGGGGAGTCGGCGCTCGCACTTCGCTCCTGCCAGGGCGAAGCGGCCTCCCGCGCCGGAGGCGATCTGGGTGTGGGTGTCGCGGGGGACGTACGCGAAGTCGGTGGCGGAGGCGAACACGTCCACGCGTCCCGCCAGGGCGAAGGCCTCGTCCCCGGCGGTGACCGTGCAGCCGCCGTTCAGGGGGACGACGAGCCACTCGGTCTCGCCGGAGTCGAAGGTGTGCGTGCCGCCGGGCGGCAGTTCGAGGACGCGCAGCGCGCTGTACGTCCAGCCGGCCCGCCCCGGGTCGATGTCCAGGGCGTAGGGGCCGTGGGCGGTGCTGCCGTGCGGGAGGTGCAGTCGGCCGGCGTGGCCGGCGTCGCTCGTCGTGCGGCTCATGGGTCCTCGCAGCGGTTCGCCCCGGCGGCCCCCTCGCCCCCGGCTGCACACAGGTCTAGCCGTGGCGCGGGAGCCCTGTCAATCCTTTGTCCGGACATTCGGACGACGTGTCGGGCCACGGGGGACCGCGCGGGCCGAATGCGTCGATTCCGTCACGTCCGTCACCGGGGCGCGATCCGTTCGTCCCAGCACGGTGACAGCGCCTTGCCCGTCGTCACCCTGTGTCGTTCACCCCGCACAGGCTGGGGCCTGTCTGCCAATTCCCGTCGTCCGCCCGGAGGGCGGGCCGGGCGGCGTCAGGTGCGTGCTGTCGGCGTGCCGGCTCCTGCCCCTCGTACTGGTTGTACGTGGGGCAGGGGCCGGCGCGACGAGAGTGCGTGCATGGCGTCGCCCGGCAGACGGGAATTGGCAGACAGGCCCTAGTGATCGCCGAGCGCAGCGCCCGGCTCCCCCGCCGGCCCGTCCGGGCCGCCGCCGGGCGCTCGCGGGGAGGTGCACCGATGACCGAGAACCGCCTCTGGTCGTACAAGGAGATCGCCGCGCACATCAAGGTGCAGCCGGACACCGTGCGTTCCTACCGCAAGCACGGGTTGCTGCCACCGCCCGACCATGTGGAGGGCGGGAAGCCGTACTGGTACGCGGAGACCGTCCGCGCGTGGGTCGCGGCCCGCCCGGGCAACCGGGGGCGGCGGAACCAGTAGGGCACGCGGGCCGACCAGTACCTCGGGAACCGCCCGGGGTACCGGTCGGCCCGTACCGGTGCGGCGGGAGCTTGGCTTCATACCCCCTAGGGGTATATTCTGCGTACCGTAGACCCCATACGTACCGAGTACAGCGACGAGGAGCACCCCATGACTTCCACCGGCGACACCCGTGACGGCGTCACCACCGTCTACAAGGTGAGCGGCATGAGCTGCGGGCACTGCGAAGGTGCCGTCGGCAGCGAGATCTCGGAACTGGACGGGGTCAGCTCGGTCAAGGCCGTCGCCTCCACCGGCGAGGTCACCGTCGTCTCCGCCGCCCCGCTCGAGGAGGCCGCCGTCCGCGCCGCGGTGGACGAGGCCGGATTCGAGCTCGTCGGCACCCTCTGAACGACGGAAGCCGGTACCCCATGACCAGCACCACGACCACCGGACCCGCCACGGGCACCCCGGCGCCGGACGAGGCGTCCCGCGCCGAGGTCGAGCTGCTCATCGGCGGGATGACCTGCGCCTCCTGCGCGGCCCGCGTCGAGAAGAAGCTCAACCGCATGGAGGGCGTCACCGCCACGGTCAACTACGCGACCGAGAAGGCCAAGGTGGCGTACCCGCCCGAGGTCGCCGTCGACGACCTGATCGCGACGGTGGTGAAGACGGGGTACACGGCTGAGGAGAAGCTCCCGCCGCCACCGGAGCCGCTGCCCCGCCCCGGGGCGGCCCCGGAACCCGGCGCAAGGACGGGACCGGACGGCCCCGGCGACGCGCTCGGCTCCCTGCGGCAGCGGCTGCTCACCTCCGCGCTGCTCTCCCTGCCCGTCGTCCTGCTCGCCATGGTTCCCGCGCTGCAGTTCGACAATTGGCAGTGGCTCTCGCTGACGCTCGCCGCGCCCGTCGTCGTCTGGGGCGGACTGCCCTTCCACCGGGCCGCCTACACCAACGTCAGGCACGGCGCGGCCACCATGGACACCCTGGTCTCCCTGGGCACGCTCGCCGCCTTCGGCTGGTCGCTGTGGGCGCTGTTCTGGGGCGACGCCGGGATGCCCGGCATGCGGCACGGCTTCGAGTGGACGGTCTCCCGCACGGACGGGGCGTCGACGATCTACCTGGAGGTCGCCGCCGGGGTGATCACCCTCATCCTGCTCGGCCGTTATCTGGAGGCCCGTTCCAAGCGGCGGGCCGGCGCCGCCCTGCGCGCCCTGCTCGAACTCGGCGCCAAGGACGTGGCCGTGCTGCGGGACGGCCGTGAGGTGCGGATACCGGTGGACGCGCTCGGCGTCGGCGACCGGTTCCTCGTACGGCCGGGCGAGAAGATCGCCACCGACGGGACCGTGGTGGAGGGCTCCTCCGCCGTCGACGCCGCCCTGCTGACCGGCGAGTCGGTGCCTGTGGACGTGACGGTGGGCGACTCGGTCACCGGTGCCACCGTGAACGCCGGGGGGCGGCTCGTGGTCGAGGCCACCCGGGTCGGCGCGGACACCCAGCTCGCGCGGATGGCGCGGCTGGTGGAGGAGGCGCAGAACGGCAAGGCCGAGGTCCAGCGGCTGGCCGACCGGGTCTCCGCGGTGTTCGTGCCCGTGGTGCTGCTGCTCGCGGCCGGCACCTTCGGCGTCTGGCTCGGCGTCACCGGCGACACGGTGGCCGCGTTCACCGCGGCCGTCGCCGTGCTGATCATCGCCTGCCCCTGCGCGCTGGGCCTGGCCACGCCGACCGCGCTGATGGTGGGCACCGGCCGGGGCGCCCAGCTCGGCATCCTGATCAAGGGCCCCGAGGTGCTGGAGTCCACCCGCCGCGTGGACACCGTCGTCCTGGACAAGACCGGCACCGTGACCACCGGACGGATGACCCTCCAGGACGTGTACGTGTCCGGAGGAACGCCCGGAGCAACGGGCGGGGGAACGGACGAGCGGGAGCTGCTGCGGCTCGCGGGCGCCCTGGAGGACGCGTCGGAGCATCCGGTGGCGCGCGCGATCGCCGCGGGCGCCCGGGAACGCCTCCGCACGGCGCACGCCGCCGGCGCGCGGGAGGACGAGGGCGCCCTGCCGCCGGTCGAGCACTTCGAGAACGTTCCCGGGCGCGGGGTGCGCGGCCGGGTGGCGGGCCGCGAGGTGGCGGTGGGCCGTCTCGCCGAGCCGGCGGCCGCGCTGCCGGAGGACCTGGCACGAGCGCGCGCGGCGGCGGAGGCCGAGGGCCGCACGGCCGTGGTGGTCGCCCTCGACGGCAGGCCGGCGGGTGTGCTGGCGGTGGCCGACGCGGTCAAGGAGACCAGCGCCGAGGCCGTCCGGCGGCTGCGCGCGCTGGGCCTGACCCCGGTGCTGCTCACCGGGGACAACCGGGCCGTGGCCGAGGCCGTGGCACGGACCGTCGGCATCGACGAGGTGATCGCCGAGGTGCTCCCCGAGGACAAGGTCGCCGAGGTCCGGCGGCTGCGGGCGGAGGGCCGCACGGTCGCCATGGTCGGTGACGGCGTCAACGACGCGGCGGCGCTGGCCACCGCCGATCTGGGGCTGGCCATGGGCACCGGCACGGACGCCGCGATCGAGGCCGGCGACCTCACCCTGGTCCGCGGCGATCTGCGGGCGGCGGCGGACGCCATCCGGCTGTCCCGGCGGACGCTCGCCACGATCAAGGGCAACCTGGTCTGGGCCTTCGGCTACAACGTGGCGGCGCTGCCGCTGGCGGCGGCCGGGCTGCTGAACCCGATGATCGCGGGGGCGGCGATGGCCTTCTCCTCGGTGTTCGTGGTGACCAACAGCCTCCGGCTGCGCTCCTTCTCCTGAGCCGGGGCCCTCGGCCCCGCGCCACCGCCGCCACGCCCGTGACCTCGGACCTCACCCCGCACTCAGTGATTATTACGATGAGCATTCTTCTGATGACGGGGTAAGAGACCCCCTAGAGTCCGGAGCGCGCCTCACATAAGCTCTTCACAAGGCTCGCGCATCTTCCTTACGCTGGGCCTCGATCGCCATATCGAGGCACTTGCGCACCTTCGGGGGATATGCAAGAGACGCAGATCACAGTGATGCGGATGTAACCATCGAAGGGGTTCGTGGGTCTAAGTTGGCGATGTCAGAAGCGTCTTGGGGGGCGCGACTGACATCTGGGGATGTCTTGGGGGACGTTCCCGGAAAGAGGTGCCTTCTGCTCGAGACGGGCCCGTGGCCGGTCGAGGGCCGGAGGAAGCGTTGCCGGGGCACGTACACCGGGGAGCTTTGAGCGGCCCTCCCGCGCGTGCGCGTCCCGGCAGGCGATGAACAACACGCGGCGCGAGCCGCGGACACAGTGGCACGGCGGGTTCTGCTCGTTGTGCTCACAGCGATTCAGGCGCTGTCCTCAAGGCGCCCGGCCGGATCCCGTGGGGGGAATCCGTACCGGGACACGGGAAGGCGCCCTGGTCGCCGGCCCGTGGGGGGACCGGTGCACCAGGGCGCCTTCTGTCTTGTCCGCGTGCGCGCGAAAGGCCGCGCGCGGTTCCCCGCGCCCCCGTACGAGGGCGCGGGGAACCGGAGATCAGCGCTCCTCGACCGGAACGAAGTCGCGCTCGACGACGCCCGTGTAGATCTGGCGCGGGCGGCCGATGCGGGAGCCGGGCTCCTTGATCATCTCGGTCCACTGGGCGATCCAGCCCGGGAGCCGGCCGAGGGCGAACAGGACCGTGAACATCTCGGTCGGGAAGCCCATCGCCCGGTAGATGAGACCGGTGTAGAAGTCGACGTTCGGGTACAGCTTGCGCTCGGTGAAGTAGTCGTCGGAGAGCGCGTGCTCCTCCAGCTTGAGCGCGATGTCCAGCAGCTCGTCGGACTTGCCGAGCGCGGAGAGCACGTCGTGCGCGGCGGCCTTGATGATCTTGGCGCGCGGGTCGAAGTTCTTGTAGACCCGGTGGCCGAAGCCCATCAGGCGGACGCCGTCCTCCTTGTTCTTCACCTTGCGGATGAAGGTGTCGACGTCGCCGCCGGACTCCTGGATGCCCGTGAGCATCTCCAGGACGGACTGGTTGGCGCCGCCGTGCAGCGGGCCCCACAGGGCGGAGATGCCGGCGGAGATCGAGGCGAACATGTTCGCCTGCGAGGAGCCGACCAGACGCACGGTGGAGGTGGAGCAGTTCTGCTCGTGGTCCGCGTGCAGGATGAGCAGCTTGTCCAGCGCGGAGACGACGACCGGGTCGAGGTCGTACTCCTGGGCCGGCACGGAGAACGTCATGCGCAGGAAGTTCTCGACGTAGCCGAGATCGTTGCGCGGGTAGACGAACGGGTGACCGATCGACTTCTTGTACGCGTAGGCCGCGATCGTCGGAAGCTTGGCGAGCAGGCGGATCGTGGAGAGGTCGCGCTGCTTCTCGTCGAAGGGGTTGTGGCTGTCCTGGTAGAACGTGGACAGCGCGGAGACCACCGAGGACAGCATGGCCATCGGGTGGGCGTCGCGCGGGAAGCCCTTGTAGAAGTTCTTGACGTCCTCGTGCAGCAGCGTGTGCTGGGTGATCTCGTTCTTGAACGTGGAGAGCTCGTCCACGGTAGGCAGCTCACCGTTGATGAGCAGGTAGGCGACCTCCAGGAAGGTCGACCGCTCGGCGAGCTGCTCGATCGGGTAGCCGCGGTACCGGAGGATGCCCTGCTCGCCGTCGAGATAGGTGACGGCGGATTTGTAGGCGGCGGTGTTGCCGTAACCGCTGTCCAGGGTCACCAGCCCGGTCTGGGCGCGGAGCTTGCCGATGTCGAAGCCCTTGTCGCCGACGGTGCTGTCGACCACCGGGTAGGTGTATTCGCCGTCGCCGAACCGCAGTACTACAGAGTTGTCGCTCACGTCTTCCCTCACCCGACGTAGTGCCTCATCTTCGAGGTGCCCTGACTGTCTCTACCATCCCCCATTCGGCGCAGAAGCGTGCACTCGGGGTCGGCCGTTGGGCTCATCGACGGCACTGAGTGCCGCCAACCTGCTCATCCTGCCCCCTTCGCTTCGGTTGCGGAAGTGCTCTGTGACCTTCGTGACTCATTTGATCGATCATTTGTGAGGACGATGTGCCCGGAGGGCCTCCGTGACGTCCCTAGGCCGTCTCAGGGCCGCGTCACCCCGTGCCACCCGGGAGGCGGGAACCGGCGAGGCGGAAGTCCAGCGCGGTGCACCGGCGGCCCGCCGAGACCGTGCGCACCGCCTGGCCGATCGCCTTGCGGGAGCCGACGAGGACGACGAGCCGCTTGGCCCGGGTGACCGCCGTGTAGAGCAGGTTGCGCTGGAGCATCATCCAGGCGCCGGTGGTCACCGGGATGACGACCGCCGGGTACTCGCTGCCCTGGGAGCGGTGGATGGTCACGGCGTAGGCGTGCGCCAGCTCGTCCAGCTCGTCGAAGTCGTAGGGCACCTCCTCGTCCTCGTCGGTGAGCACCGTCAGACGCTGCTCGACCGGGTCGAGGGAGGTGACCACGCCGACGGTGCCGTTGAAGACGCCGTTCTCGCCCTTGTCGTAGTTGTTGCGGATCTGGGTGACCTTGTCGCCGACGCGGAACACCCGGCCGCCGAACCGCTTCTCGGGCACGTCGGGGCGCCCCGGGGTGACGGCCTGCTGGAGCAGCCCGTTGAGCGTGCCCGCGCCGGCCGGGCCCCGGTGCATGGGCGCGAGCACCTGCACGTCCCGCCGGGGGTCGAGGCCGAACTTCGCCGGGATGCGGCGGGCGGCGACGTCGACGGTGAGCCGCCCGGTCTCCTCGGTGTCGTCCTCGACGAAGAGGAAGAAGTCCTTCATGCCGTCCGTGACGGGGTGCTGTCCGGCGTTGATGCGGTGCGCGTTGGTGACGACGCCGGACTGCTGGGCCTGGCGGAAGACCCGGGTGAGCCGCACGGCGGGGACCGGGCCGCCCTCGGCCAGCAGGTCCCTGAGCACCTCCCCGGCGCCCACGCTGGGAAGCTGGTCGACGTCCCCGACGAAGAGCAGGTGGGCGCCCGGGGGCACGGCCTTGACCAGCTTGTTGGCGAGCAGCAGGTCCAGCATCGACGCCTCGTCGACGACGACCAGGTCGGCGTCGAGCGGGCGCTCCCGGTCGTAGGCCGCGTCACCGCCGGGCTTGAGCTCCAGCAGCCGGTGCACGGTGGACGCCTCGGCGCCGGTCAGCTCGGCGAGCCGCTTGGCGGCCCGTCCGGTGGGCGCGGCGAGCACGACCTTCGCCTTCTTGGCGCGCGCCAGCTCCACGATCGAGCGGACGGTGAAGGACTTGCCGCAGCCGGGTCCGCCGGTGAGCACGGCGACCTTCCGCGTCAGCGCGAGCTTGACGGCGGCCTCCTGCTCGGGCGCGAGTTCGACCCCCGTGCGCGCTCTCAGCCAGCCGAGCGCCTTGTCCCAGGCGACGTCCGCGAAGCCGGGCATCCGGTCCTCCTCGGCGCGCATCAGCCGCAGGGTCTGCCCGGCGAGGGAGAGTTCGGCGCGGTGGAACGGCACGAGGTAGACGGCGGTGGCGTCTTGGCCGTCGGGTCCCGGGACCTTCTCGCGGACGACGCCGGGGTCGCCGTCCGGGTCCTCCGGCTCGGCGGCCAGTTCGCCGAGGCACTCGATGACGAGTCCGGTGTCCACCTGGAGCAGCTTCACCGCGTCGGCGATCAGCCGTTCCTCGGGGAGGTAGCAGTGCCCCTGGTCGGTGGCCTGCGAGAGGGCGTACTGCAGTCCGGCCTTCACCCGCTCCGGGCTGTCGTGCGGGATGCCGACGGACTGGGCGATCTTGTCGGCGGTGAGGAAGCCGATGCCCCACACGTCGGCGGCGAGCCGGTAGGGCTGGTTCTTCACCACGGAGATGGAGGCGTCGCCGTACTTCTTGTAGATGCGCACGGCGATGGAGGTGGACACCTCCACGGTCTGCAGGAAGAGCATGACCTCCTTGATCGCCTTCTGCTCCTCCCAGGCGTCGGCGATCTTTTTCGTCCGCTTGGGGCCGAGCCCCGGCACCTCGATGAGCCGCTTGGGCTCCTCCTCGATGATCGTCAGGGTGTCGATGCCGAAGTGCTGGGTGATCCGGTCGGCGAAGACCGGTCCGATGCCCTTGACCAGTCCGGAACCCAGATAGCGCCGGATGCCCTGGACGGTGGCGGGCAGGACGGTCGTGTAGTTCTCCACGAGGAACTGCTTGCCGTACTGCGGGTGCGAGCCCCAGCGCCCCTCCATCCGCAGGGACTCCCCCACCTGGGCACCGAGCAGCGCGCCGACGACGGTCAGCAGGTCGCCGGCGCCTCTGCCGGTGTCGACGCGGGCGACCGTGTAGCCGTTCTCCTCGTTGGCGTACGTGATCCGCTCCAGGACGCCTTCGAGGACGGCGAGCCGCCGCTCACCGGGGGCCGCGGGGGGCTGCGAGGACATGATCCGACGGTACCGGTGGGGTGTGACAGGACGGCCGGAGGGACGGTGAAGACGGCCGGGACTTTGCCGGGGGAACGGCGGGACGCCCCGGCCCCCGCCCGGGACGTCCGACTGCCCGCGGGTCGGGGGAGGTTCCGGTCAGCCGCGCACATGCAGCCCGAATCCGGTGCGGCCCGCGGGTTCCAACCCTTCCTTCAGCTGCAGCGACGGGATCTCGTAGTCGCCGAAGTTCTGCGGGCGGAACGGGATCGGTTCGGTCGACTCCAGGGTGAGCAGCCGCCGCTCCCACGCCTTGGCGGCGTCCGCGTACTCCTCGTCGGTCATCCGGTCGGTGCCGTGCAGCACGAACGGCGGCAGTGGCTCGATGCCCGGGTAGTAGAGGATGCCGTGATGGATCGGGAACAGCAGGTCGTCGATGGGTCCGTTGATCCCGCGTGCGGCGTAGTGCGCCTCCGGGCCGCCGACGGTCACCGACAGCAGGGCCTTCCTGCCCGCCAGCGTGCCTTCCCCGTAGCGCTCCCCGTACCTGGTGTCACTGTGCTCCCCGACGCCGTACGCGAAGCGGTAGGTGAAGACGCGGTCGACCCAGCCCTTGAGGATCGCGGGCATCGAGTACCACCACAGCGGGAACTGGAAGATGACCGTGTCGGACCACAGGAGCTTCTCCTGCTCGGCGCGGACGTCCTGGGTGAGCGTCCCGGCCTCGAAGGCCCGGCCCGAGTCCCGGGCGACCAGGAGCCGGTCCGAGACCTCGGGGCCGTAGTCCGCGGCGTCCACCACCGCCTTCCAGTGCATCGCGTACAGGTCGCTCACCCCCACCTCGTGACCGGCGGCCTCGAGGGTGGACACGGCGAGGTCCTTCAGTGAGCCGTTGAGCGACTTCGGCTCGGGGTGGGCATGGACGATCAGCGTTTTCACGGGAACTCCTCCGCATCGGACGCGCCCTCGGATCGGGACGCCTCGGATTCTGGGCGCCACGACGGCCGACTTTCAGGGGCGCAGCCACCGTCGGACGGGACTTCCTGGTATCGGCAGGACCACTGTCCCGGGCACGGTCCGCGCCCATACTGGGCGTCATGGACGATCTCGCGGGCTTCCTGCGGACCCGGCGTTCCCGGGTCGATCCGGCGGCCGTCGGCATCGCCACCGACAGCCGCCGCCGGGTCGACGGACTGCGCCGCGAAGAGGTCGCGCACCTGTCCGGTGTCAGCGTCGACTACTACGTGCGCCTGGAGCAGGGGCGCGCGACCCAGCCCTCCGAGCAGGTCCTCGACGCGCTCGCCCGCGTCCTCGGCCTCGACGGGATCGAACGCGAGCACCTCGGCCGGCTCGCCCGCCGGCGCCGGCGCCGGGCGAAGGCGCCGAGCGGGCGGATGCGGCCCGAAGTGCTGCGCGTCCTCGATCTGGTCGCCGACGCGCCCGCGCTGATCATGGATCACCGCCTGGACGTGCTCGCCGGCAATCACCTCGCCGCACTCCTCTACGGACGGCCGTTGCGTGGTCTGAACACGGCGCGGCACATCTTCCTCGAGGAGGCGGAGCGCGGCCTCTACGCCGACTGGGAGAAGTGCACCCTCGACGTGGTCGGCCACCTGCGCCTGGCCGCCGGCCAGTACCCGGAGGATCGCCGGCTGGCCTCGCTCATCGGCGAGCTGGCGATGGGCAGCGAGCGCTTCCGCCGCCTCTGGGCCCGCGCGGACGTGCGCGCCCGCACCCATGGGCGCAAGGCGTACCGGCACCCGCTGGTCGGTCTGCTGGAGCTGCACCAGGAGAACTTCGCCCTGCCCGACGACTCGGGCATGGAGCTGCTGGTGCTGTCGGCCGCTCCCGGCAGTCCCACCGAGGACGGGCTGCGCCTGCTCGCGGGGCTGGGCAGGGACAGCGCCGCGGCGCATCCCCCGGCGCAGGTCCGGGTGCGCGACTGACGCAGCGGCGCGGCGTGGACCCACCGCGCGTACGGGGCGGCTCCCCGGGGTCGCGCACCGCGTGCGGCCCGGTGCCCCGGCCGCGGCGCCCGGCGCGGGCCCGTGGGGGCTGACCGGCGTTCACCCGCCCGGGGCCGCTCGTACCCCGCCGACGCGCTCGCTGGCGCACGCGGGCGACTCCTCGCGGCCCCCTTGGCCACCCTCAGCGGTCACGGCGGTCACGATTGCGCATCGGGCCCGGCCCATGCCTTGATTCCGCTCGTGTAATCGTTTCCAATCCTCCGTGTAATCGATTCCACGAGGAGGTGGAACGCGATGGCGAGCATCAAGGACGTCGCCGCGCGGGCCGGGGTGTCCGTCGCCACGGTGTCCCGCGTCCTGAACGGGCACCCTTCCGTCAGCACGGACGCGCGGGCCCGGGTCCTGGGCGCCGTCGAGACGCTGGGCTACCGTCCCAACGCCGTCGCCCGGTCGCTGCGCACCGACCAGACCCGCACGCTCGGCCTGGTCATCAGCGACGTGATGAACCCCTACTTCACCGAACTGGCCCGCTCCGTCGAGGAGGAGGCCCGCGCGCTCGGGTACAGCGTGATCATCGGGAACGCCGACGAACGGCCGGACCTCCAGGACCACCATGTGCGGACCCTGCTGGACCGGCGCATCGACGGCCTGCTCGTCTCACCGACCGACGGCGGCTCCCCGCTGATGGTCGACGCCGTGCGGGCCGGCACCCCGATGGTCTTCGTCGACCGCTGGATCAAGGGCCTCGACGTGCCCGTGGTGCGCTCCGACGGACGGGCCGCCGTGCGCGCGCTCGTCGCCCACCTGCACGGGCTGGGGCACCGGCGGCTCGCGATCATCGCGGGCCCCGCGGCCACCACCACCGGCCGGGAGCGCGTGACGGCCTTTCAGGAGGCGCTCGCCGAGTACGGACTCCCACTGCCCGCGGAGTACGTCGGGCAGGGCGACTTCCAGGCCGCCAGCGGCCGCCGGGCCACCGAGCGCTTCCTCGACCTGGCCGAACCGCCCGAGGTCGTGTTCGCCGCCGACAACCTGATGGCGCTCGGCGCGCTGGACGCGGTCCGCGCGCGCGGGCTGCGGGTCCCCGAGGACCTCGCGCTCGCCGCCTTCGACGACATCCCCTGGTTCGTGCACACCGATCCGCCGGTCACGGCGGTCGCCCAGCCGACGGGTGAGCTGGGGCGGGCCGCCGTGCGCGCGCTCGTCGACCGGATCGGCGGCGGGCCCGGCGAGTCCGTCACCCTCCCCGCCCGGCTGGTCGTGCGCCGCTCCTGCGGCGAACCGGCGCCCCCGCCTGCCCCGGCCCCCACCCCCACAGCTTCCCCGTCCCCCGTACGAAGGAGTACGCCGTGAGCAGCCCGGACGAGTTGCTGCGCATCGAGGGCATCCGCAAGACCTTCCCCGGCGTGGTCGCGCTCGACGGCGTCGACTTCGACCTGCGCCGGGGAGAGGTGCACGTGCTCCTCGGTGAGAACGGCGCCGGCAAGAGCACGCTGATCAAGATGCTCTCCGGTGCCTACACGCCCGACGCCGGCCGGATCGTGGTCGACGGCGAGGAGGTGCGCATCAACGGTGCGCAGGACTCCGAGCGGCTCGGGATCGCCACCATCTACCAGGAGTTCAACCTTGTCCCCGATCTGACGGTGGCCGAGAACGTCTTCCTGGGGCGGCAGCCGCGCCGCTTCGGGATGATCGACCGCAAACGGATGGAGGCGGACGCCGAGGTCCTGCTCAAGCGGGTCGGGCTGGACGTCCCGCCCGGGGCGCGGGTGCGCGAACTCGGCGTCGCCCGGCTGCAGATGGTCGAGATCGCCAAGGCGCTCAGTCTGGACGCGCGGGTCCTCGTCATGGACGAGCCGACCGCCGTGCTGACCTCCGAGGAGGTCGAGCGGCTCTTCGCCATCGTGCGGCGGCTGCGCGAGGACGGCGTCGGCATCGTGTTCATCACCCACCACCTGGAGGAGATCGCCGCCCTCGGCGACCGGGTCACCGTCATCCGGGACGGCCGGAGCGTGGGCCGGGTGCCCGCGCGCACGCCCGAGGACGAGCTGGTCCGGCTCATGGTCGGACGCTCCATCGAGCAGCAGTACCCCCGGGCACGCCCCGAGACCGGCGAGGCGCTCCTCACCGTGGAGGGGCTCACCCGCGAGGGTGTCTTCCACGACGTCGGGTTCGAGGTGCGGGCCGGTGAGGTCGTCGGCATCGCGGGGCTCGTCGGGGCCGGGCGGACCGAGGTCGCCCGTGCCGTGTTCGGGGCCGACCCGTACGACGCCGGCGCCGTCCGCGTCGAGGGCGCGCCGCTGCGGCGGCACGACGTGAACGCCGCGATGGCGGCCGGGATCGGGCTGGTCCCGGAGGACCGCAAGGGCCAGGGGCTCGTGCTGGACGCCTCGGTGGAGGAGAACCTCGGCCTGGTCACCATGCGGTCCGCGACCCACGCCGGGCTGGTCGACCGCAAGGGGCAGCGGGCCGCCGCCGCCCGCGTCGCCGGGCAGCTCGGGGTGCGGATGGCCGGGCTCGGCCAGCACGTGCGCACGCTGTCCGGCGGCAACCAGCAGAAGGTCGTCATCGGCAAGTGGCTGCTCGCCGACACCAAGGTGCTCATCCTCGACGAGCCGACGCGCGGTATCGACGTCGGCGCCAAGGTCGAGATCTACCAGCTCGTCAACGAACTGACGGCCGCCGGTGCCGCCGTGCTGATGATCTCCAGCGATCTGCCGGAGGTGCTCGGCATGAGCGACCGGGTGGTGGTCATGGCGCAGGGGCGGGTCGCCGGTGAACTCACCGCCGCCGAGGCCACCCAGGACACGGTGATGGCCCTCGCCGTCAGCACCCCCCACGACTCCGGCGACACCCGCCGCGACAACGGAACGGAGGCCACCGGTGGCCACTGACACGCTCAAGAGCAAGCCGGGCGCGCAGGGCGGCGCCACGGCCGGCCTGCGCAGGCTGCTCCTCGACAACGGCGCGCTGACCGCGCTGATCGTCCTGGTCATCGCCATGTCGGCGCTGTCCGGGGACTTCCTGACCACGGACAACCTGCTCAACGTCGGCGTCCAGGCCGCCGTGACCGCGATCCTCGCCTTCGGCGTCACCTTCGTGATCGTCTCGGCGGGCATCGACCTGTCGGTCGGCTCGGTGGCCGCGCTCTCGGCGACCGTGCTCGCCTGGTCCGCGACCTCCCACGGCGTGCCGGTGGTGCTCGCCGTGGTCCTGGCGGTGGCCACCGGTGTGGCGGCCGGGCTGGTGAACGGTTTCCTCATCGCCTACGGCAAGCTCCCGCCGTTCATCGCGACCCTCGCGATGCTGTCGGTGGGCCGCGGTCTGTCGCTGGTCGTCTCCGGCGGCTCCCCGATCCCCTTCCCCGACTCGGTCTCGCACCTCGGCGACACCCTCGGCGGATGGCTGCCGGTGCCGGTGCTGGTCATGGTGGTCCTCGGCCTCGTCGCCGCGCTGATCCTCGGCCGCACCTACATCGGCCGCTCGATGTACGCCATCGGCGGCAACGAGGAGGCGGCCCGGCTGTCCGGGCTGCGGGTGAAGAAGCAGAAGCTCGCCATCTACGCCCTCTCGGGCCTGTTCGCGGCCGCCGCGGGCATCGTGCTGGCCGCCCGGCTGTCCTCGGCGCAGCCGCAGGCCGCCGACGGCTACGAGCTGGACGCGATCGCCGCGGTCGTCATCGGCGGCGCCTCCCTCGCCGGCGGCACCGGCAAGGCCTCGGGCACGCTCATCGGCGCGCTGATCCTCGCGGTGCTGCGCAACGGCCTCAACCTGCTGTCGGTGTCCGCGTTCTGGCAGCAGGTCGTCATCGGTGTCGTCATCGCGCTGGCCGTGCTGCTGGACACCGTGCGGCGCAAGGCGGGGGCGAGCACGCCGGCGGCGGGCGCCGGGAGCCCGGGCGGCCGGCGGAAGCAGGCGGCGACGTACGTCCTGGCGGCCGTGGTCACCGTGGCGGTCGTGGGCGCGACCTCCTTCCTGCACGGCGGGTCCGGTTCCGCGAACCCGAAGGTCGGGCTGTCGCTGTCCACGCTCAACAACCCGTTCTTCGTGCAAATCCGGTCCGGCGCGCAGGCGGAGGCGAAGAAGCGGGGCGTGGACCTCACCGTCACCGACGCGCAGAACGACGCCTCCCAGCAGGCCAACCAACTGCAGAACTTCACCAGTTCGAGCTACGGGGCGGTCATCGTCAACCCGGTCGACTCGGATGCGGCGGGACCGGCCGTGCGCGCCGCCGACAAGGCGGACATCCCCGTCGTCGCCGTCGACCGCGGCGTCAACAAGGCGAAGACCGAGACCCTGGTGGCCTCCGACAACGTGGCCGGCGGCGAGCTGGCCGCGAAGACGGTCGCCGAGAAGCTCGGCGGCAGCGGGAAGATCGTGATCCTCCAGGGGCAGGCGGGCACCTCCGCCGCCCGGGAGCGCGCCGAGGGCTTCGCCGAGGGGCTGAAGGCGTACCCCGGCATCAAGGTGCTCGCCGAGCAGCCCGCGGACTTCGACCGCACCAAGGGGCTCGACGTGATGTCCAACCTGCTCCAGGCCCACCCCGACGTGGAGGGCGTCGTCGCGGCCAACGACGAGATGGCGCTCGGCGCGATCAAGGCGCTGGGCTCGAAGGCGGGCCGGTCGGTGGCCGTGGTCGGCTTCGACGGCACGCCGGACGGCCTGAAGGCGGTGAAGGACGGCACGCTGTACGCGTCCGTGGCGCAGCAGCCCTCGCAGCTCGGGCGGATCGCGGTGGACAACGCGCTGCGGGCGCTCGACGGCAAGAAGGTCGACGCGACGGTGAAGGTGCCGGTGAAGGTGGTCACGAGGAAGAACGTCGCCGGGTTCGCCGGCTGACGTTCCGGCTGACGGACCACCGTGCGCGGAGCGGGCGACCGTTCCCCTACAGGGAGACGATGCATGTACGACTACGACCTGCTGGTCGTGGGCTCGGCCAACGCCGATCTGGTGATCGGGGTCGAGCGGCGGCCCGGGGCCGGGGAGACGGTCCTCGGCTCGGACCTCGCCGTCCACCCGGGCGGCAAGGGCGCCAACCAGGCCGTCGCCGCCGCCCGCCTCGGGGCCCGTACGGCCCTGCTGGCCCGGGTCGGCGAGGACGGGCACGGGCGGCTGCTGCTGGACTCGCAGGCCGAGTCCGGGGTCGACACGGCGGGGGTGCTGGTCGGCGGGGCGCCCACCGGGGTCGCGCTGATCACGGTGGACCCCTCCGGGGACAACAGCATCGTGGTCTCCCCCGGCGCCAACGCGCGGCTGACCCCGGCCGACGTCCGCGCGGCCGAGGGTCTGCTGCACGCCTCCCGGGTCGTCTCGGCGCAGTTGGAGATCCCGCTGGAGACGGTCGTGGAGGTGGTGCGGAACCTGCCGGAGGACACCAGGTTCGTGCTGAACCCCTCGCCGCCGCGGGCGCTGCCGCCGGAGGTCCTCGCGGCCTGCGATCCGCTGATCGTCAACGAGCACGAGGCGCGGGTCGTCGCGGGCGGGGCCGGGCTGGGCGGCACGCCCGAGGACTGGGCGCGGGCGCTGCTGGCGCTGGGGCCGCGCTCGGTCGTGGTGACGCTCGGCGCGGCGGGCGCGGTGGTCGCCGAGGGCACGGGAGCCCCGGTGCGGGTGCCCTCGGTGAAGGTCGAGGCGGTGGACACCACGGGCGCGGGCGACGCGTTCACCGCCGCGCTGGCCTGGCGGCTCGGGGCGGGCGAGTCCCTGGCCCGGGCGGCGGCGTACGCGGCGCGGGTGGGCGCGGCGGCGGTCACCCGGGCCGGGGCGCAGGTCTCGTTCCCGACGGCGCGGGAGGTGGCGGCGCTGTGAAGCGCGCCGGGATACTCAACCGCCACCTCGCCGGCGCCCTCGCGGAGCTGGGGCACGGGGACGGGGTGCTGGTGTGCGACGTCGGGATGCCGATCCCGCCCGGACCCCGCGTGGTCGACCTGGCCTTCCGGGCCGGGGTCCCGGCCTTCGCCGAGGTGCTGGACGGGCTCCTGGAGGAACTGGTGGTGGAGGGGGCGCTCGCTGCGGAGGAGGTCGACGCGGCGAACCCGGCCGCGGCCGCCCTGCTCCGGCACCGCCTCGCGGACCTGGGCCCGGGCCTGCAACTGGTGCCGCACGCCCGGCTGAAGGAGCTGTCGGCGGGGGCCCGCCTGGTGGTGCGCACGGGCGAGGCCCGCCCGTACGCGAACGTGCTGCTGCGGTGCGGGGTGTTCTTCTAGGGCCTGTCTGCCGGACGAGAGGGGCCGGCGGCGCGCGCACGTTGAGGGGCCCGGTCGTCGACCGGGCCCCTCGTGCCTCCCCGTGTCAGAACCCCCGCGGATCCCCCCAGATCCTCCCCCCAGTGGTCCTGATGCCAAGTACGACCCGTCACGGGCGCCGACGGTTGCACGGACGTCCAAGATTTTTTTCGGGGCGTCCGGCCGGGGTCCGTCGTTCGGATCAGGCCGGCTGGGAGGCGCCGTGCGCATGCGACCCGACCCGTGCCGGACCCCGCGACGCCGGAATGATCCGAGCGAGGGGCCCTGGCTCGTTCACACGTGCGGGCGGCGGCCGTGTTCCTGGGGCGGGTAGGACTGGTCGGCGCCCGGGAGCGTCGGTTCCGGCAGGGTGGCCACCTCCTCCTTGGCCTTCTCCAGCTGCTCGGCGGTGTCCTCGGGCAGCCGGGGCGGGCGCCGGTGGGCGGAGCGGAAGCGGAAGGCGGAGGTGAGGTCGCCGAAGGTCTCGCGGCGCCAGTCGCTGATGTTGGGCTCGGCCACTCCGGTGAACTTTTCCAGGAACTGGAGCACGGAGGTGTGGTCGAAGGGCTCCGAGGCGACCCAGCCGCCCACGGTCCACGGTGAGATGACGACGGCGGGCACCCGGAAGCCGCCGCCGATGGGCAGCCCCTGCACGAACTCGTCCTTGGTGCCCTCGGGCGGGGTGGGCGGCGGGACGTGGTCGAACAGCCCGTCGTTCTCGTCGTAGTTGAGGATGAAGGCGGTCTTGCGCCACACCTTCGGGTTGGACGCGATCGCCTCGATCTTGGAGGCGACGAAGTCGGCGCCGGCGGCGGGCAGGTAGTCCGGGTGCTCGGACTGGTGGCTGGTCGGGATGATCCAGGAGACGGCGGGGAGGCGGTCGTTGCGGGCGTCCTCCTCGAAGGTGCCCTCGGGCTGCGGGCGCATCCCGCGCTCGTAGAGGTCGGAGCCGGGCTGGGCCTCGCGGAAGGCGGCGAACTGCTCCAGCAGGTTGCAGCCGTAGTCGTCGTCCTGCTGGTAGACCTTCCAGCTCACCCCGGCCGCCTGGAGCCGCTCGGCGTACGTGGTCCAGCGGTAGGGCGTGGGCGCCTTGTTGGTGAGGATCGGGCCGCCCCGCGTGCCGCCGGGGTCGAGGGTGCCGGTCATCCAGTACAGCCGGTTGGGCCAGGTGGGGCCGAAGACCGAGCAGAAGTAGGCGTCGCAGACGGTGAACGTCTCGGCGAGGGCGAACTGGAAGGGGATGTCCTCGCGGGTGTAGTAGCCCATGACGTAGGGGCCGTTGACGCCGTCGGCCTTGCGGTGGGCCGGCAGCCACCGGTCCATCTTCCCGCCGTTCCACGCCTCGTGCTGCACGGTCCAGGCGTGGCTGGTGGAGGGGATGGCCTGGGCGCTGGAGGCGTGGGTGTCGAGGTGGAAGGGGAGCAGGTAGCCGCGCGGGTTCTGGGTGTCGGGCTGGAAGAAGACGGAGCGGCCGGTGTCGAGCTTCAGCGCGCGCGGGTCGTGGAAGCCGCGGACGCCGGAGAGGGTGCCGAAGTAGTGGTCGAAGGAGCGGTTCTCCTGCATCAGCAGGACGACGTGCTCGATGTCGCGCAGGGAGCCGTGCTTCGGGGGGCCGGCGGCGACGGCCTTCTGGACGCTCGGGGGCAGGAGGGTGAGGGCGGCGGCGCCGCCGAGGCCGGCGGCGGCGGAGCCGAGGAGTCTGCGGCGGGTGAGCGGCGGGGTCATGCGGTGCCCTTTCGTGTCGTCGGGCGGTGCGGTGACGGGGGCGCGCCCCGCCGTTCACTGTGCGCGCGGACGGCGATCGTTGTCAGGGTCATGAGGTGAACTTGGCGCCAACGTTCCGTAGCCGCGGGGGCGCCGGACCGTGCCCGCCGCGCCCGCGCGCCCCGTCCCGCAAGGGCTCGCGTCCCTTCGGGCCCCGCGCGCCCCTCACCGGGGAGCGAAGTGGCGCGGTGGCGCACGCGGGCTTGATGTGGCCGCTCCCGTCCCACGGCGGAACCGCGCACCCGTCCGGACCCGCCGTCCCGCGAGGCGCGCCCTTCCCGTGTGCGCCACATCTTGACTGGAAGTTAGTTTCCGGTTATTCGTGGGCCCACGGAAGTTTCCTTCAGTGGATCGCTCTCCGGAAGGAGCGCACGTGCCCGACTTCAGTACGGCCCGGACGGACGCCGCCGATCCGCTCAGACCCGGCGAGCCCGTCGAGCCCCCCGCACGGCGTACCGTCCTCGCCGCCACCGCGGGACTCACCGCCACCCTCGCCCTCGGCTCCCTCGGCAGCGGGCGCGCCCACGCCGACGTCCCGCACGAGGACCGGCTGCGCGCCCTGATCTCCCGGATGACCCTGGAGGAGAAGGTCGGCCAGCTCTTCGTGATGCGGGCCTACGGCCACTCGGCCACCGACCCCGACCAGGCCGACATCGACGCCAACCTCGAGGAACTCGGCGTCCGCACCGCCGCCGAGCTGGTGGAGAAGTACCACGTCGGCGGGATCATCTACTTCACCTGGGCGCACAACACCCGCGACCCTCGGCAGATCGCCGCGCTCTCCAACGGCATCCAGAAGGCCTCCCTCGCCCGGCCCCGCGGCCTGCCGGTGCTCATCGCCACCGACCAGGAGCACGGCATCGTCGCCCGCGTGGGCAGACCCGCCACCCTGCTGCCCGGCGCGATGGCCCTCGGCGCGGGCGGCTCCCGCGCCGACGCCCGCACGCTCGGGCGGATCTCCGGCACCGAGCTGCGCGCGCTCGGCATCCGCCAGGACTACTCCCCCGTCGCCGACGTGAACGTCAACCCGGCCAACCCGGTGATCGGCGTACGGTCCTTCGGCGCCGACCCGGAGGCGGTGGCCGGGATGGTCGCCGCCGAGGTGAAGGGCTATCAGTCGGCGGGGGTCGCGGCGACCGCCAAGCACTTCCCCGGGCACGGCGACACGGCCGTCGACAGCCACACCGGTTTCCCCGTCATCACCCACAGCCGCGAGGAGTGGGAGGCGCTGGACGCCGTGCCGTTCCGGGCGGCGATCCGGGCCGGCATCGACTCGATCATGACCGCGCACCTGATGTTCCCCGCGCTCGACGACGCCGGCGACCCCGCCACCCTCTCCCGCCCGATCCTCACCGGCATCCTGCGCGGACAGCTCGGCTACGACGGCGTGGTCGTGACCGACTCCCTCGGCATGGAGGGCGTGCGGACCAAGTACGGCGACGACCGCGTCCCCGTCCTCGCGCTCAAGGCGGGCGTCGACCAGCTCCTCAACCCGCCCTCCATCGACGTCGCCTTCCACGGCGTCCTCGACGCGATCCACACGGGCGAGCTGACCGAGGAACGCCTCGACGCCTCGCTGCTGCGCATCCTCCGGCTGAAGGCGAAGCTGGGCCTGTTCGGCGAGCCGTACGTCACCGGCCCGGGCGTGGACCGCGCGGTGGGCACCGAGGCCCATCTGCGCACCGCCGACCGCCTCGCGGACCGGACGACCACGCTGCTGGTCAACGAGCGGGGTCTGCTGCCGCTGTCCCGCCGCACCCACCGCCGGGTGCTGGTGGTGGGCGCGGACCCGGCCTCCCCCTCGGGCACCGACGGCCCTCCCACCGGCGTCCTCGCCGGCGCCCTGGCCGAACTCGGCTTCTCCGCCGCCGCGCTGTCCACGGGCACCGCGCCCTCGGCGGCGACGATCGACAGGGCCGTGACGGCGGCCGAGGGCGTGGACGCGGTCGTCGTCACGACGTACAACGTGACGGCGGGCAGCGCCCAGGCCACCCTGGTGCGGCGGCTGGCCGCGACCGGGGTGCCGGTGATCGCGGTCGCCGTCCGCAACCCCTACGACGTCGCCCACCTCCCCGAAGCCGACGCCGTCCTGGCCTCGTACGCCTGGACGGACGTCGAGGTCCGCGCGGCGGCCCGGGTCCTGGCGGGCCGGGTCCGTCCGCGCGGACGCCTGCCGGTGGCCGTGGCGCGGGCGGACGACCCCGACCGGACCCTCTACCCGATCGGGTACGGCCTGGGGTACTGAAGAGCCCGCGCCCGGGGGCGGCGGGGCGGGGTACGGGCGCGCCACGGGGGACGCGCCCGCACCCCGCGCACGGCCCAGGGTCTGTCTGACAATTCCGTCGTCCGGCCGACGCGCGGCAGGCGCGAATTGTCGGACAGACCCTAAGGCCGCAGTCCTCGCTCCTGGCCTCGGCGGTCAAGCCGCGCGTCGAACGGTGCCAGCGGCCTCGCCGTCGTCTCGCCGCTCGCCACCTTCGCCGGGGCGACGCCCGCCCAGCTCAGGATGCGGGCGGTCGCCAGGTCCTTCTGCCCGGCGGGCAGCCCGGCCACGTTGGCGCCGTGGTTCATCCCGGGCGCCGTGAAGACGTAGGAGTCCGCGGCCCCCGCGCCGACCCGGAACCGCTCCGCGCCCCAGGGGTCGTTCTCCCCGTAGACGAACAGCATGTGCCGCGCGTGATGCCGCACCCACCGGTCCACGTCCGGCATGGCGCCCCGGTCGAAGCGCATCGGGATGGAGCGCGGGACGAAGTTCCGGGGCGGCTGGTACCCGTACCGGATCAGGCTCTTCTCGATGTACGGGAAGTGGATCGTGGGCGCCCCGAGCTGGGTGCCCGCCTGGTAGTAGTACGGCGTGTACGGCTCGAGGCCCTGGTCGGCGTAGGCGGAGAAGCCGGAGATGTCGTCGACGGAGTCCCAGATCTCCTCGTCCGTCGCGGACGAGGCGCGGGCCGGGATGCTGTCGCAGTCCGACAGCGAGCTGTACTGCCAGAAGCCCCACGCGTAGTCGAGGACGACCGCCTCGTAGGCGCGGTCGAGGCCGCCTATGGTCTCGAAGGTGTAGCCGTTGTCCGCGGCGTGGTCGGCGTACCTCTTCTCCAGCGCGGTGCGCCGCACCAGGGCCTCCCGCTGGACGCCCTCCAGGCGCGCGCGGCAGTCGGCCGTGCCGACGGACCGGAAGAAGCGGTCGTAGGCGGAGTCCTCGTCGTTGACGACGTCGTTGGGCGCGACGTACGCGACGACGCCGTCCATGTCGTGCGGGAAGAACCGCTCGTAGTAGGTGGCGGTCATGCCGCCCTTCGAGCCGCCCGTGGCGATCCAGCGCTGGGTGTATATGCGCTTCAGGGCGGTGAAGACGCGGTGCTGGTCGGTGGCCGCCTGCCGGATGTCCAGCTTGGACCAGTCGGCGGGCGCGGGCCGCGAGGGGGTGAAGTAGCGGTATTCCAGGGAGACCTGGTTGCCGTCCACGATGCGGGTCGGCTCGCTGCGGCTCGGGGTGGTGGAGACGTTGTAGCCGCCGGTGAAGAAGACCGTCGGCCGGGAGACGTCCTTGTGCAGCACGGTGATCCGCTGCCGGAACGTGCCTCGCCGGGGATGCCGGTGGTCGACCGGCTGGGTGTAGTCGAGGACGAAGAAGCGGTACCCGGTGTACGGCTTCTCCTCGATGAGGCTCATGCCGGGGATGGCGAGCAGCCGGTCCTTGATGTCCGTTCCGGCGGCCCGGTCGGCGGTGGTGCCGGCGGCCGGTGGGGCGGCGGTGGCCGTGCCCGCCGCACCCAGCGTGCCGATCAGCACGGTGAGCGCCAGCAGCCATCTGAGCGCCTTGCGCATGCATCCTCCTGTGGGGTTCAGATGTCCGCCGGAACCTAGCGGAGCAACTGACCGCGCACCAGAGGTGCTTGCCTCACGGCGGGTTCAGCAGAGGATCCAGCCGGAGCTGACGGACCCGGAGTTCACCGCGCCCCGGATCCGGACGCAGCGGTGGCCCGCGTGCACGTTGACGGGGCCCGCGTGATGGGTGAAGCGGCCCTTGTCGACGACCGCGCGGCTGCCGCGCGCCTGGACGCTCACCGACATCGTCTTCTTGCCGCTCTTCTTCTTGGGATAGGTCAGGGCGCAGACGTATTTGCCGCTGCGGAACACCTGGACGGAGCCGGTGCTGAAGGACAGGGTGCGCACCTTGTGGCCGGGGCAGAGGGCGGTGGCGGCGCCGGCCGGGGTGGGAGCGGCCAGGGCGAGGAGTCCGGTCGCGGTCAGGACGGTCAGGCCGAGTGCGGCGGTTCGGCGTATGGCGCCGCGGTCCACGGGGAACGTCCTTTCGAGGCCAGGGGGATGCGTCCGTACAGGTGTACGGACGCACGGCGGGTGGAAGTGGTTGCGTTCGGGTCGGGCCGGTGCGCCCGGGGAGCTCCCGCCCCGCCGCGCCTTCTCCCATCAGGGGCGCCCCGACGGGGCCCCTCTGGTGACGCTTCCCGCTCGAGAACGCACGGGCCGCTCGTACCTCTTTCCCGTCGGAGCATTGATACCTCAAGGACGCGACATAGAGTCTCTGGATGCCTTCTCTGCGCGCACTGGAATGCCTCATCGCTGTCGCGGACACCGGTTCGATCACGCAGGCCGCATTGCTGCTGCACTCCTCGCAACCGGCCGTGTCCCACCAGATCGCCTCACTGGAGCGCGAGGCCCGCACGGCCCTGCTGCGCCGCGAGGCGCGGGGGGTCAGGCTCACCGCCGCGGGGCGGGTCGCCGTCGCCGACGCCCGGCGGGCGGTCGAGGCGGCCACCGCCGCCGTTCGGTCGGCCAGGGCGACGGGAGAAGCCGGGGGCGGGCTGCTGCGGATCGCCTGCGCGCAGAGCCTCACCGTTCCCCTGCTCGCCCCGGTGCTCCGCGACTGGCGCCGGCATCACCCGAACGTGGCCATCACCCTGCATGAACTCGCCGTCATGGACGAGGCACTGAGGCTGGTCGAGTCCGACGACGTCGACGTCGCGGTGCTGCCGGACCCCCCGTCCGACCGTTTCCAGGTCACCGCCGTCGCCGAGGAGGAGATCGTCCTGGCCGCGCCCACCGGCCACCCACTGGCCCAGCGGGCCTCCGTGCGGATCCAGGACCTCGATGGTGCGCCGCTCGTGCACTACACGGCGCACAACCGCCTCGGCGCGTGGCTCGACCGATCCCTCGCCCGGGCCGGGGTCCGGCCGGAGACGGTCGTGCGGACCTCCGTCACCGCTACGGCACCTCAGCTCGCCGCCGTCGGACTGGGGGTCGCGGTCTGTCCGGTGAGTGCGATCAGTGCGGGCTTCCCGGGCGTGGTCCGGCCGTTCTCGCCGCGGTGGACCAGACAGCTGATGGCGGTGACCTCTGCCGACACCGATCCGCTCGTCGCACGGTTCGTCGCGGGACTGCGCCGTCACGGAGTGCGGGTTCCCCGCAGCGTAAGGACGCAGCTCGACGAAGGCGCCGCGGTCGCGGGCGAGTGACCACGGACGCTCCAGGACCTTCACAGGATCCGGGGCCCGAGGGCAGGCGCGGGCGCGGGCGGAGGCATCCAAGATTTCTTGGTCACGCCGTCCATCTATGAATGGTTTCGAGGGAACAGCGGGCAGGGCCTGATCGCTGCACCTCACATGGCCTCCCGCCCGCCTCGAGTGGGAAGCGTCCCGCACCGGACAAGAAGGTTCCCATGGCACAGGCATTCCTCACGGGTGGCTCCGGTTTCATCGGACGGGCCCTGATCCGCCGGCTCGTCGGAGACGGACACACCGTCCGCGCACTGGTCCGCAGCCAGGCGTCGGCCGACAGGGTCGCGGCCCTCGGCGCGCAGCCGGTGCGGGGCCGGTTGACCGAACCGGCCGACTGGCAGGACGCGGTGGCGGGCAGCGACGTGCTGTTCCACCTGGCCGCCGAGACAGACATCACCGCCGACCGCGAGCGCCAGGAGCGGGTGACGGTCGGCGGCACCCGGGCGGCCGTGGAAGCAGCCCGCGCCGCGGGGGTCGCCACCTTCGTCAACTGTGGCAGCGAGGCCGCGCTCCTGGCCGGCGAACCGCTGCTGGACGTGGACGAGACCGCGCCGCTGCGGCCTGACTCCGAAGCCGCCTACTGCGCGGTCAAGGCCCTCGCCGAGCAGGTCGTGCTGGACGCCGGCGCGCCGGGCTTCACCACCGTCTCCGTACGGCCGCGGTTCGTCTGGGGCCCCGGGAGCAGCCTGACCGAGGGCTTGGCCGCCGCGGCCACGGCCGGGGAGTTCGCCTGGATCGACGGCGGCCGGCACACCACCGATGTGACGTACGTGGACAACGCCGTCGAAGGCCTGGTACTCGGCTGGCGGCACGGCCGGTCGGGTCAGGCCTACTTCGTCACCGACCGGCATCCAGTCGTCCTGCGGGACTTCCTGGAGAAGCTGTTCTCGCTCTACGGCGTCGACGCGTCCATCCCCGACCTGGACGCCGACACCGCCGCCCGGGTGGTGCCGGTGCCCGACCGGTGGTTCGTCGGACAGCCGTGCACGCTGCGCACCGACAAGGCCGTGGCCGAACTGGGATACCGGCCCCTCGTCCCGCACGCCGCCGGTTTCGCCGCCGTGAAGGAAGCGCTCGCCTCCGACGCCGCGTGACGGCCCGCGGGGTCACACCGGCCGTGGTGTCCGCCCCGGGCGTGCTACCGGCCGCCCCGGGCTGTGCCGTCATCATGACCGGTTCGCGCCGCATCGTCGACCTGCCCGGCATCCCCTGGCTGCGTCTCGGCGTCCTGCGGCCCGAGGACGCGCTGCGACTGCTCGCCGCGATCTCCGGGACCCGGCGGGTGTTCGCGGAGGAGGAAGCGGCCGGTCGCCTGGTGGGGGCCTGCTCCTACCAGCCGCTCTCGGTCCATGTGGCGGCCGCCCGGTTGGATGCCCGGCCGTCGTGGACGATCGACCAGATCCTGGCCCAACTCGAGGACGATCTGCGCCGACCGGTCGTCATGCACGAGGACTGCAAAATCGTCGACAGACCGTTCCGTGAGGCCCAGGCGCGCATGGACAGCTTCCACCGCGACGCCTTCCACCTGGCCGCCGTTCCCGACTGCGGCCGGCTGGACGCCGCCATGGCCGCAGCCGTGCTCGACCTGCCCGTCAACGAGGCCACTGCCGTCATGGAGGCCCTCGTCGACGCTCATCTGGTGGAGATCGACGAGAACGGCGACTACCACTTCCTCGGGCTCGTCAAGGCGTTCGCGCGGCGCCAGGCCCTCAACGGGCTGGGGCACGAACGCTGCCAGCAAGCGCTTCACCGGCTGCTGCGCCACTGCCTGACCGTCGAGCACACGGTCGGCGAGGAGGACCTGCGCGCGGTACTGGACCAGATCGTCGAACTTCCGGACGCTCTCGCGGAGATGGTCTCGCTCTCGTTGCCCTGATTCCCGCGCCGGCCGCGCGAGGCGGGGCACCCGTACGGCCCCGCGTCACGCGCCGTGGGGGATCGCGCGGAGGACGACCCGCGTCGCCCGGGCGAAACGCCCCGTCGACACGCCATCGACGCCCCGTCGACACGCGCTCGGTGGAATGCACGCATGCTCGATTCACTCACGCGCGCCGGTCTGGCCGCGCAGATCACCGGTCCCGTGCTCGGACCGGAGGACGAAGGGTTCGCCGATGAGTGCGCGCCCTTCAACCTCTCCGTGACCCACCACCCTTACGTCGTCGTCGGCGCCGCGAACAGCACCGACGTGCAAGTCGCCGTCCGTTTCGCCGCCCAACGGCAATTGCCGGTCGCCGTCCTGGCCACCGGCCACCAGGCGACCGTCCCGGCCGACGACGCGGTCCTCATCACCACGCACCGCATGGCGCGGGTGGACATCGACCCCGCAGCCCGCACCGCCCACGTGACGGCGGGAGTCCGCTGGCAGCAAGTGATCGACGCGGCGGTCCCGTTCGGGCTTGCCCCGCTCAACGGCTCCTCCCCGCTCGTCGGAGTCGTCGGCTACACCCTCGGCGGGGGCCTGAGCCCCACCATGGGCCGCGCGCACGGATGGGCGGCCGACCACGTCACCTCCCTGGAGGCAGTCACGGCCGACGGCGCGTTGCGCCATGTCGACGCCGCGTCGGAACCCGACTTGTTCTGGGCGCTGCGTGGAGGCAAGAGCAACTTCGGAGTCGTCACCGCCATGGAGTTCGCGCTCTTCCCGGTGGCACGACTGTGGGCGGGCGGCCTCTTCTTCGACGGTGCCGACGCGGCAGCCGTCCTGCACGCCTACGCCCGGGTCACTGCCGACGCCCCGGACGAGTTGAGCTCATCGATCGCCCTGCTGCGCCTGCCGGCCCTGCCCGGTGTGCCCGCCTTCCTCGCCGACCGCTTCGCCGTGCACGTCCGGATCTCCTACCTGGGCCCGGCGGCCGAGGCCGCCGAGCTGGTCGCGCCGTTGCGGGCGGCCGCGCCTGTCCTCGTCGACACTCTGGGTCCGATGCCGTACGCGTCCTTCGCCCAGATCCACAACGATCCGGCGGATCCGGCACCGTTCATGGAACGTACCGCGATGCTGCGCTCGCTGACGGCCGAAGCCGTGGAGGAGCTCCTGGCCGGCGCGGGCCCGACGGCCGACTGCCCGGCGCACTTCGTCGAGCTGCGTCACCTCGGCGGCGCCCTGGCCCGGAGCGCGGACAACGCGGTCGGCCACCGGGACGCCGCATTCGCGCTCTGGGTCGTGGGGGTCGGGGCACCGGATGCCTTCACCGCGATGAACGCCTACGCCGACACGCTTCTGCAACGGATGCGCCCCTGGTCCACCGGCGGACGCTACCTGAACTTCATGGCCGCCCAGGACACCGGCGTGTCCGACGTGAGCGCAGCCTACGACGAGGCCGACCACCACCGGCTCCGCAGCATCAAGAGGCGCTTCGACCCGCACAACCTCTTCCGCCTGAACCACAACATCCCGCCCGAGGAGCACCCGATGAACGACGACCGGCTGCAGCTCCTGACCGACCACGCCGCGATCGCCGACGCGCTGCACCGCTACGCGGCAGGGCTCGACCACGGCGACGCCGATCTGCTCGCCTCGGCACTGACCGAGGACGCCGTGGTCGACCTGACACCGGCCACGGGCAGGATCGGTCTCGAGTTCCCCGTGCTCAAGCCGCGCGAGGCCGTCGTGGGAGCGCTCATCCCGGCGGTCGGCCCGCTCGACACCAGTCACGTGATCAGCAACATCCGCGCCACCGTGGACGGCGACACCGCCCGTGTGCGCTGCTACGCGATGGCTCAGCACTACCTGCCGCAGGAAGGCCCCGGGCCCGACCGGACCCGGCACGCGCTGATGATGAACCGCTACGACGCGGACCTGACCCGCGACGGACGTACCTGGCGCATCAGCCGGCTGACGATCGACAACGCCTGGTTCGAGGGCGACGAGACCGTCCTGCTTCCCGGCGACTGACCTCAGGACGGGACGGTCCCACCGCGGTGGCGCCCTCCACCGTCCCTCTGCGGGGCGCCACCCCGGCGCGGCGGGCCCCGCCCACACTGCCGCGGACGCGGACCGTGCCCGCCCGACCCAGGGAAAACCGTCACTGGCGGGCCGGCCGCGCCCCAACCCTTCGAAGCCCTCACTCCACGATCCGCCCGGGAGCGTTTCGCGTGTCCAGCACCCCCGATGAACCCCACTCTCCGCAGCGGATGCCGCCCGTGCCCCGGTCACCGTGTTCTCGCGAGGACGGCAGACGGCTGCGCGCGGACGCGGTACGCAATCACGCCCGCCTGCTCGACGCCGCGGCAGCGATAGTGCGGGAGCACGGGCTGAAGCACCTCACCATGGAAGCGGTGGCCACCGCGGCAGGTGTCGGCAAGGGCACCCTCTTTCGGCGGTTCGGCGACCGCGTGGGTCTGTTGCAGGCCCTGCTGCAGCATTCCGAGGACAGCTTCCAGGCCGCCCACCTCGGCGGCGTGGACCAGGCACACGGCCGGGACGAGGCCGTCGAGCGGCTTCGCGCGTTCGGGGTGGCCGCCATACGGCGCTCTGCCCGGGAAGTGGAGCTGCAGATGGCCGCCGAGCCCTCCCCCGACGAGCGCTACCGGCGCGCACCTCGCCGCGCGTATCACGAGCGGGTCAGCGTCCTGCTCGCACTGGCCGCACCGGAAGCGGACGCGGAGCTGCTCGGCCACGCGCTGCTGGGCTATCTGGAGCCCGCCCTGCTCTGGCATCTGGGCGACCAGTGCGGCCTACCGCCGCATCGGCTGGAAAGCGGCTGGCTCGAACTGGTCTCCCGCCTCACCCAGCAGGGCACGGTTCCCCACGACGCGGCCTGAGGACCGGCACGGCTAGCGGGGCGCGCCCACCGGTTCGCCGACGAACGTGCGCCAGAGCCTCGCGTACCGGCCGTCCCGGGCCAGCAGCGTCTCGTGCGTGCCGTCCTCCACCACCCGGCCGTGGTCCATGACCACGACCCGGTCGGCACGGGCCGCCGTGGTGAGGCGGTGGGCGACGACCAGGGTGGTGCGGCGGCCGGCGAGGCGGTCCGTGGCCTGGTTGACCTGGGCCTCCGTGGCGAGGTCGAGCGCGGCGGTCGCCTCGTCGAGGAGCAGCACGTCGGGGTCGACCAGCTCGGCGCGGGCCAGCGCGATGAGCTGGCGCTGGCCGGCGGACAGGTTGCGGCCGCGCTCGGCGACCTCGTGCAGGTAGCCGCCCTCCAGCGTCGCGATCATCTCGTGCGCGCCGACCGCCCGCGCCGCCGCCTCCACCTCCGCGTCGGTGGCCTCGGGGCGGCCGTAGGCGATGGCGTCCCGGACGGTCCCGGGGAAGAGGTAGGCCTCCTGCGGGACGACGCCGAGCCGGTGCCGGTAGGAGGTGAGGTCGAGTGCGCGTACGTCGGTGCCGTCGGCCAGGACCCGGCCGCGGGTCGGGTCGTAGAACCGGGCGACCAGCTTGACCAGGGTGGACTTGCCCGCGCCGGTCTCGCCGACGAACGCGACGGTCTGTCCGGCGGGGACGGTCAGGGAGATGCCGGTGAGGGCCTCCTCCTCGTCGCCGTAGGAGAAGTGGACGTCCTCGAAGGTGATCTCGCCGCGCAGCCGGCCCACCTCGGCGGGGGCGGGGGCGTTCTTCGTGGAGGCGGGCTCCTGGAGCAGTTCCTGGATGCGGCCGAGGGACACCGTGGCCTGCTGGTAGCCGTCGAAGACCTGGGAGAGCTGCTGCACGGGGGCGAAGAACAGGTCGATGTACAGCAGGTACGCCACCAGGGCGCCGGTGGAGAGGGTGCCCGCGCCGATCCGGTGGGCGCCGACGATCAGTACGGCCGCGGCGGCCACGGAGGACAGGAGCTGCACGAAGGGGAAGTAGATCGAGATGAGCCACTGTCCGCGGATGCGCGCCTGGCGGTAGCTCTCGCTGCCGGCCGCGAAGTGCTCCCGCCCGTCGCGCGCGCGCCCGAAGGCCTGCACGATCCGCAGCCCGGACACCGACTCCTGGAGGTCGGCGTTGACGGCCGAGACGCGCTCGCGGGCCAGCTCGTACGCCTTCACGCTCGCCCGGCGGAAGAAGACGGTGCCGATGATGAGCGGGGGCAGGGTCGCGAAGACGACGAGGGCGAGCTGGAGGTCGAGGACCAGCAGCGCCACCATGATGCCGAAGAAGGTGACGACCGAGACGAACGCCGTGACCAGGCCCGTCTGGAGGAAGGAGGAGAGCGCGTCGACGTCCGTGGTCATCCGCGTCATGATGCGGCCGGTCAGTTCGCGCTCGTAGTAGTCGAGGCCGAGCCGTTGGAGCTGGGCGAAGATCTTCAGGCGCAGCGCGTAGAGGACCCGTTCGCCGGTGCGGCCGGTCATCCGGGTCTCGGCGACCTGTGCCGCCCACTGGGCGGCGACGGCGAGCAGCGCGAGCGTGGCGGCGGCCCAGACCGCGCCGAGGGCGAGCTTGTTGACGCCCTGGTCGATGCCGTGCCGGATCAGCACGGGCAGCAGCAGGCCCATCCCTGCGTCGAGGGCGACCAGCAGGAGGCTGACCAGCAGCGGCCGGCCGAAGCCGCGCAGCAGGCGGCGCAGCCCGTAGGACTCCTCGGGCCGTACCGCCGCCGCCTCGTCGATCCGGGGGGTGTCGGTGGCCGGGGGCAGCGCCTCGACCTGGGCGAGGAGTTCGGGGGTCGCGGGCATCCCGGACAGCGCGGTGTCCTTGGGTTCGCGGTCGCCGCTCCACAGCCGGGGGGTCACCCCGCGTTCGGCGTCGAACTCGGCGTCCAGTTCGTCCCGTACCGAGTCGCGTCCGGGGGTCTCCTCCTGCTGGGCCGGCGGGGTGTGGCCCGGGGAGACGCCGCCGAGTTCGTCGGGGTCGGTGAGGAGCCGGCGGTAGAGGGGGCTGCGGGCCTGGAGTTCCTCGTGGGTGCCGAGGTCGGCGAGGCGGCCGCCGTCGAGGACGGCGATGCGGTCGGCGAGGTTCAGGGTGGAGCGCCGGTGGGCGATGAGCAGCGTGGTGCGGCCGCGCATGACCTCGCGGAGCGCCTCGTGGATCTCGTGCTCGACGCGGGCGTCGACGGCGGAGGTGGCGTCGTCCAGGACGAGCAGGCGGGGGTCGGTGAGGATCGCGCGGGCCAGGGCGAGGCGCTGGCGCTGGCCGCCGGAGAGGGTCAGTCCGTGCTCGCCGACCTTGGTGTCGTAGCCCTGTGGCAGCTCGGCGATGAACCGGTCGGCCTGGGCGGCGCGGGCGGCGGCCTCGATCTGCTCCCGGGTGGCCTCGGGGCGGCCGTAGGCGAGGTTGGCGCGGACGGTGTCGGAGAAGAGGAACGAGTCCTCGGGGACGAGGCCGATCGCCGCGCGCAGCGAGTCGAAGGTCAGCTCGCGCACGTCGTGGCCGCCGACGAGGACGGCGCCGTGGGTGACGTCGTAGAAGCGCGGGAGGAGGAGGGAGACGGTGGACTTGCCGGAGCCGGAGGAGCCCACGACGGCGAGGGTCTCGCCGGAGCGGATCTCGAAGCTGAGCCCCTGGAGGACGGGGCGGCCGTCCTCGTAGCCGAAGGAGACGTCGTCGAACTCGACGGTGGCGGGGGCGTCGGCGGGCAGTTCCCTGGTGCCCTCCTCGATCGAGGGCTCGGTGTCGATGAGCTCCAGGACGCGTTCGGCGCCCGCGCGGGCCTGCTGCCCGACGGTGAGGACGACGGCGAGCATGCGGACCGGGCCGACGAGCTGGGCGAGGTAGGCGGAGAAGGCGACGAAGGTGCCGAGGGTGATGTGCCCGCGCACCGCGAGCCAGCCGCCGAGCGCGAGCATCGCGACCTGCCCGAGCGCGGGCACGGCCTGGAGCGCCGGGGTGTACCGGGAGTTCATGCGGATGGTGCGCAGCCGGCCCGCGAACAGCCGCCGGCCGACCTCGCGCAGCTTGCCGGTCTCCTGGTCCTCCTGTCCGAAGCCCTTGACCACGCGTACGCCGCTGACGGCGCCGTCCACCACACCGGCGACGGCGGCGGCCTGGGCCTGCGCGTACCAGGTGGCGGGGTGGAGCCGGGAGCGGCTGCGCTTGGCGATGAACCAGACGGCGGGGGCGACGGCGAGGGCGACGAAGGTGAGCGGCAGCGAGAGCCAGGCCATGATCACCAGGGAGATCACGAAGAGCAGGACGTTCCCGATGGTCATCGGGAGCATGAAGAGCAGGCCCTGGATGAGCTGGAGGTCGCTGGTGGCGCGGCCGACGACCTGCCCGGTGGACAGCTCGTCCTGGCGGCGGCCGTCGAGCCGGGTGATCGTGTCGTACATCCCGGTGCGCAGGTCGTGCTGCACGTCGAGGGCGAGCCGTCCGCCGTAGTAGCGGCGGATGTAGGTGAGCGCGTAGACGAGGACGGCGGAGCCGACGAGGAGGCCGGCCCAGGTGCCCATGGAGCGGCTGTGGTCGCCGATCACGTCGTCGATGATCACCTTGGTGATCAGCGGGACGAGGGCGAGCAGGCCCATGCCCGCGAGGGAGGACCCGAGCGCGAGGACGACGTCCTTGGGGTGCTGCCAGGCGTAGCCGGCGAGCCGCCGGGCCCAGCCGGGTCCCGGTCCTCCTTGTCGTCGCGGTTGTTGCGCCTGCTGCGCTGCCACACGGGTGCCTTCCGTCGCTCCTGCTCGTCCGGAAGGCACCAACGTCGGTGACGTGGCATTTCATCCCGCCGCAACAATCCCCGGTCCTGCGGCGGAGGGCGTGGGGCGGAAGTCCTACGCCTCGCGGTCCCGATCGGCGGCGGCCGCGTTCCCGTTCGTGGTGAGCGCCGCCCACGGGCCGAGGGCGAAGCCCGCGCCGTTCCCGCGGACCTCCAGGGCTCCGGCGCCGCCGAAGTGGGCGGGGACGAGCAGCTCGCGTTCCTCGGCCGCCCGCCCGAGGATCCGGCGGCGGCTCGCCGCCGCCTGCTCGGGGTCCAGGCAGGCGGCGCTGTTGTGGCAGGGGTCGAGGATCTGGACCGGGCTGTGCAGCAGGTCCCCGACGAAGACGGCCCGGTCGGCGCCGGAGGACAGGCGCAGCACGGAGGAACCGGGGGTGTGGCCGGGCGCGGACTCCAGGGTGAGGTGTGCGTCGATGCGGTGGTGGCCCTCCCAGAGCACGGCCTGCCCGGCCCGGTGCACGGGGGCGACGCTGTCCTCGTAGACCAGGCGGTCGACCTCCTGCACACCGCCCCCGTAGGCGTTGTCCGGGCCGTAGTGGAAGTCGTCGGCGGCCGGGACGAGGTACTGGGCCCGCGGGAAGGCCGGCACCCACTGTCCGTCCTCCTCGACGGTGTTCCAGCCGACGTGGTCGAGGTGCAGGTGGGTGTTGACGACGACGTCGACGTCCTCCGGACGGATGCCGGCCCGCTCCAGCAGGCCGGGGAAGTCGCTGCGCGCGTCGTGGAAGGGGCCCATGCCCGGCCGCTCGCGCCCCGCGCCCGCCCCGGTGTCGACGAGGACGGTCAGGCCCGCGCTGCGCAGCACCCAGCTCTGCAGGGCCGTCACCACCAGCCCGGTCTCAGGTTGCCAGTGGTCGGGGGCCAGCCGGTCCTCGTTGTCCTTCCACACCTCGCCGGGGACCGTGGGCAGGAAGGCGGAGGGGGGCAGGAACGGCTCGTGCCACTCGACGATCCGGGTGACCTCGACATCGCCCAGCGTCATGGTCTGCACACGTGCGTCTTCAGCGATCATGCACTCGACCCTAGGAAGCCGGGATCGAGCCGCTCAATGCTCACCGCCCTCGATAAGATACGCGTCCGTCTCACATCTTGTGCGACACCCGGCACCGACCGGAGGAAGGGGCGAGCGATGGACGTGGTGAGCGACGCGATCTTCGCCGCGCACCTCGGGCATCCCCGGTTCCACCGGGTGCGGACGCGGGGAAACTGGTGCGCGCGGCAGGACGCGTACGAGGGCGCGGGCTTCCACGTCGTCCTGAAGGGCGGCTGCTCGCTGCTGACCGACGGCGGCACCGCGGTGTCCCTCGGCGTGGGCGACGCGGTGCTGCTCCCGCACGGCACCGGTCATGTGCTCGCCGACTCCCCGGTCGACGCGGCGGTCGCGGCGCGGACGGCGGTGCCGTTCACGCGGTGGCTCGCGGAGTCGGAGGCGGAGGCGGAGGCGGAGTCGGAGGCGGCGGCGGAGTCGGAGGCGGCGGCCGGGCCGCCGGACCGTGAGGGGACGGAGCTGCTCAGCGGCACGTACTGGCTGGACTGCAGCCGCACGCACCCGCTGATGGCGGAGCTGCCGGAGGTCGTCCGCCTTCCCGCCCGGGTGGGCGGTCACCGTGAGCTCCGCGCCGCGATCGACCTGCTCGCCGGGGAGCTGGACCAGGTGCGGCCCGGCTCGTGCATGGCGCTCCCGAACCTGCTCGACCTCCTCCTCGTCTACATGATCCGTGCGTGGATGGAGAAGAGCGAGGGCGGGAGGTGGCCGGGCGCGCTGGGCGATCCGGTGACGGCCGCCGCCCTGCGGGCGATGCACTCGCACCCGGCCGCGCGGTGGAGCAACGACCTCCTGGCCGCGGAGGCGGGCGTCTCCCGTCCCACCCTGGCCCGCCGGTTCACGGCCCGGGTCGGCCGCCCGCCGATGGCGTACCTCACCTGGTGGCGCGTGGTCCTCGCCGCCGGGATGCTCCGCGACACCACTCAGACACTGGCCGCCATCGCCGGCCGGGTCGGCTACGGCAGCCCGTACGCCCTCTCCCACGCCTTCACCAGGGAGTTCGGCGTGACGCCGGGACGGTACCGGGCACGGGCGGCGGAGCGGTCCGCCTCCGCCGCGGGCTCCCGGTAGCGTCGGCGCCGGGCCTCGTCACCGCCCGGGGCGGCCGCCGGTGCGCACCTCGAGCCGGTACAGGCGGGTGGTCTGGACGGCGTTCTCGTTGTCGTCGCTGACGAGCAGGACGTCGAGTCCGGCGCGGTGGCCGCCGTGCCCCGCCCCGGTGACGGCCATGCCCTCGATGTTGTCCAGGAGCGGGTTGGGCTGGGGTTGCTCGGCGGTGGCGCCGAGGGAGGGGCAGTCGGCGAGGTCGGCGAGCGGGGTCTTCCGCGCCGGGCGGACGGGCCCGCCCTCGGTGAGGTGCTCGACGCCGCTGGTGTCGGTGGCGTGCCGCAGGTCGGCGAGGGCGAGCCGGATCGTGTTGCCGACGTCCGGGGTGAAGCCGCGCTCCAGGACGAGCAGCCGGCCGTCGGGGGTGGCGGTGATCTCGGGGACGCCGAGCCCGTCCTCGGCGCGGTAGGCGTACTGCGGGCCGAGCCGGAACGCGGAGCCGTGCCGCCGCCAGGTCTGCAGCCGGACGAGGCCGGGGGCGTCGCCGTCGAGCGCGTACTCCATGGAGGCGAGGAGGGTACGGCCGTCGGGGAGCAGGGTGAGCCCCTCGAAGGTGCCGTTGGCGGTGGCGCGGCCGGCCGGGGCGACCCGCAGGGAGGCGGGCACGGGCAGCAGGCCGAGGAGGCGCCCGTCCGGGGCGTAGTGCCGTACGGAGGGCTCGGTCTCGGAGGTGACGAACCGGCTGCCGTCCCGGTCGACGGCGAGGCCCTCGGAGTCCAGGGCTGCCCCGCTCTCGTCGGCGAGCGCGACGGCCCCCTTCGGCCGGTAGGTCCGGGCGTCCAGCCGGAACAGCGAGGAACGGTCGGACAGCGCGAGCAGCGCACCGTCACGGTCCCGGGCGAGGGCGGAGAGGTTGCCGACGTAGGTGCCCTCGTACGAGGTCTTGTCGAGTACGTCGGAGAAGCCGGCGAGGGAGACGGAGGGCGAACATGCCCTGTCCGTCGGTGTGCGGGTGGTACCGGCGGGCGCGGGTGCGGCGGCACTGAGGCAGGCGGCGGCCGCGAGGCACGCGGCGAGGGCGGCACGTACGGTCTTCGGACGCATGCCCGCCACGGTAGGGCGACCGGGGGACGCGCGGGACCCCGACACGTGCACGGACCCGTGCGGGTCCTCATCTGCCGCGCGCGACAAGGCAGTTGTGCGAGGGGGCGCTCATCCGCGCACAGAACACTGGTAGAATGATCATGCGTTCGCGTCGCACGGGGGGTTCCTCGACCGTCCGATGATGCGGAGACAACTGGTATGCACGGCAAGGGTGTCGATTCGCCCGCGGAGATTCGTCCGACGGAGTCCCATCCGACGCGGCGCCTCCCGCTGCTCACCGGACAGTCGGGCGTATGGCTCGCCCAGCAGATGGACCCGTCGAGTCACGCGTACCAGATCGCCGAGTACGTCGAGATCCACGGTCCGGTCGACGAGGCCCTGTTCGAGACCGCCTTACGCCGGGTGATCGCCGAGTGCGAGGCCTACCGTCTGCGGCTGACGGCGGCCGAGGACGGGACGAGCCAGACCGTCGAGCCCTTCGAGGACTGGCCGCTGCACCTCCTCGACCTGAGCGAGGAATCCGACCCGGCCGAGGTGGCACGCCGGTGGATGCGCTCCGACCTGGCCCGGGTCCACGACCTGACGCGGGGCCCCAACTTCACCCAGGCGCTCCTCCGCATCGCCCCGGACCGGTACTACTGGTACCAGCAGTCCCATCACGCCCTGGTGGACGGCTACACCGCGCACCTCGTCGCCTCTCGGGTGGCGCACGTCTACACCGCCCTGACCGAGGGCCGCGCGCCCGAGGCCGAGAGTGCCTTTCCCCGCTTCCGGAGCCTCGTCGAGGAGGAGGCGGAGTACCGCGCCTCCGGCCAGTACGCCGAGGACCGCGCCTACTGGGCCGCGAAGCTGGCGGACCGCCCCGATCCGGTGAGCCCGGCCGGCCGGTTCGCCCCCGCCTCCGCCGGCCATCTGCGCCACTCCTTCGACCTCCCGCCCGAACAGGCGGCGGCCCTGCGCGCCACGGCCCGCGGCCTGCGGGTCAGTTGGTCGGTCCTGGTCCTGGCCGCCACCGCGGCCCTCACCCACCGGCTCACCGGGGCGGAGGACCTCCTCATCGGCATGCCCGTCACCGGACGGGTGGGCCGCACGGCCCGCGCCACCCCCGGCATGATGGCGAACGTCCTGCCACTGCGGCTCTCCGTCCACCCCGGTCTCGGCCTGGACGCGCTCGTCCGGCAGACGGGCGCCACGGCCCGCGAGGCACTGCGGCACCAGCGCTTCCGCCAGGAGGACATGCGGCCCCTGGCCGGCGCGGTCGGCGAGACCCGGGGCCTGGCCGAACCGCAGGCCAACATCATGGCCTTCGACTACGACCTGCGGTTCGGCGGACATCCCTCCTCCACGCACAACCTGAGCAACGGCCCCATCGAGGACCTCTCGTTCATCGTGTACGAGCGGCGGGCCGGGGAGGGCATGCGTCTGGACGTCGTCGCCAACCCGGCCCTCTACGAGCCGCGCGACCTCCTGGCGCACGGGGCGCGGTTCCTGCGCCTGCTCACGGCCATGACGCGGGATGTGACGCGACCGGTGGGCTTGGTGGACCTGCTGGACCCGGACGAGCGCGAGCGGCTGCTGGTGGAGTGGAACGACACCGCCGCCCCGTACCCCTCCGAGCGGGCCGTGCACACCCTGTTCGAGGAGCAGGCCGCCCGCACCCCCGGAGCCCTCGCGGTGGTCGAGGGCGACACCCGGCTGACCTACCGGGAGCTGGACGAGCGGGCCGAGCGGCTGGCGCACCGGCTGCTGCGGCTGGGGGTGCGGCCGGAGTCCCGGGTCGCCGTCCTGCAGGAACGTTCTGCCGCACTGGTGGTGTCCACGCTCGCGGTGCTGAAGGCCGGGGGCACGTACGTGCCGCTCGACCCCCACCAGCCGGCGGCCCGCGCGGAGTTCGTCCTCCGGGACACCGGGGCGCGCCTGCTGCTGACCGACCGGGACCCGCGCGCCCTCGGCTTCGCCACGGACGTGCGGGTACTGCGCCTCGGGGACGGCACGGACGGTCCCGAGGAGGCCCCCGGCGAGGTCTCCGACGGAGTCACCGGCGAGGCCACCGACGGGGCGGACCTCCCCGGCGGCGCCCGGGTGCCGGTCGACGCACGGCAGTCGGTCTACGTGATGTACACCTCCGGCTCGACCGGCACGCCGAAGGGCGTGACCGTCACCCACCGCAACGTGGTGCGGCTGGTGTCCGACCGCCACTGGCGCGAGGGACGGCACGAGCGGGTGCTGATGCACGCCCCGTACGCCTTCGACGCCTCCACCTTCGAGATCTGGACGCCGCTGCTGACCGGGGGCCGGATCGTCATCGCCCCGCCCGGCCGGCTGGACGCGGCCGACCTGGCCCGGCTCCTCACCGTCCACGGGGTGACCGGCCTGTTCGTCACGGCCGGCCTCTTCCGGGTGCTGGCCGAGGAGAACCCGGCCTGTTTCCGGGGGGTCCGCGAGGTCACGGCCGGCGGTGACGTCGTCGCCCCCGACGCGGTCCGCCGTGTCCTCGACGCCTGCCCCGGCATCGTCGTGTCCAACGGGTACGGCCCCACCGAGACCACCGTCTTCGCCACCGTCGGCCCGCTGCGGGAGACGGGCGAGGTCCCCGCGACGGTGGTGCCCCTCGGCCGCCCCCTGTCGAACACCCGGCTCTACGTCCTCGACGACGCCCTGCAGCCCGTCCCCACCGGGGTGCCCGGTCAGCTGTACCTCGCCGGGGACGGCCTCGCCCGCGGGTACCTGGGGCGCCCCGGGCTGACGGCGGAACGATTCCTCGCCTGCCCCTTCGGGGCCCCGGGCGAGCGGATGTACCGGACCGGGGACCTCGTGCGGTGGAACCACGAGGGACTGCTCGAATACCTCGGCCGCGCCGACGACCAGGTCAAGGTGCGCGGCTTCCGCATCGAGCCCGGCGAGATCGAGGCGGCCCTGGCCGCCCGTCCCTCCGTCGGCCAGGCGGCGGTGCTCGTCCGCGAGGACAGGCCCGGCGACAAACGCCTGGTCGCCTACGCCGTCCCGGCACGGGGCGCCGACCCCGACGCGGAGGCGCTGCGCGCCCACCTGCGGGCGGTACTGCCCGACTACATGGTGCCCTCCGCCCTCGTCCTCCTCGACGCGCTGCCGCTGACCGCCAACGGCAAGCTGGACCGGCGCGCGCTGCCCGCGCCCGGACCCGCCGCCATGGCGACCGGACGCGCGCCCGCCACCGCGCGGGAGAGGGCCCTCGCCGCCCTGTTCGCCGAGGTCCTCGGCCTCGAACACGTCGGCGCCGAGGACAACTTCTTCCAGCTCGGCGGGCACTCCCTGCTCGCCACCCGCCTCGTCTCCCGCATCCGCCGCGAACTGGGCGCCGGCATCGGCATCCGGACGCTGTTCGCCCGCCCCACGGTGGCCGGTGTCGCCGCCGCGCTGGGGGACGCGGAGGCGGCGCGGCCCGCCCTGACGGCGGGCCCGCGGCCACCGGCCCCGCCCCTGTCCTTCGCGCAGCGCCGGCTGTGGTTCCTGGGCGAGCTGGAAGGCCCGAACGCCACCTACAACATCCCGGTGGCGATACGGCTGACCGGCGCGGTGGACCCGGTGGCCCTGGAGGGGGCACTGCACGACGTCCTCGTGCGTCACGAGGTGCTGCGGACCGTGTTCCCCGCCACCGACGGCCGGCCCCGGCAGCACGTCCTGGAGCCCGGCTCCTTCACGTTCCGGCTGCCCGTGACGGCGGTCGTGGAGCCGGACCTGGAGGCGGCACTGCGCCGGGAGGCGGCCCGCCCCTTCGACCTCGGCCGTGAACTCCCGGTGCGCGCCACGTTGTTCGAGACCGGCGCCGAGGACCGCGTGCTGCTGCTCCTCGTGCACCACATCGCCGCCGACGGATGGTCGCTCGGCCCGCTGAGCCGGGACCTGTCCACCGCCTACGCCGCCCGGCGGGAGGGGCGCGCGCCCGGGTGGCGGGCGCTCTCGGTCCAGTACGCCGACTACGCCCTGTGGCAGCGGGAGCTGCTGGGCTCCGAGGAGGACCCCGGCAGCCTGGTCTCCCGGCAGCTCGCCCACTGGCGGGAGGTCCTGGCCGGTCTCCCCGAGGAACTGGCGCTGCCCACCGACCGGCCGCGTCCGGCGGTGGCCGGCCACGGGGGCGGTCAGGTCCCGCTGCGGGTTCCCGCCGCCGTCCACCGGCGGCTGCTGGAGGTGGCGCGGGCGGAGGGCGCGACCCTGTTCATGGTGGTCCAGTCCGCGGTGGCCCTGCTGCTGTCCAGACTCGGCGCCGGGCAGGACATCCCGATCGGCACGCCGGTGGCGGGCCGCACCGACGACGCCCTCGACGAACTCGTCGGCTTCTTCGTCAACACCCTGGTGATCCGCAACGACCTTTCCGGGAACCCCTCGTTCACCGATCTGCTGCGCCGCGCCCGGGAACGCGGCCTGGCCGCGTACGCGCACCAGGACCTGCCCTTCGAGCGGCTCGTCGAGGACCTCGCCCCGGCCAGGTCCCTCGCCCGCCACCCCCTGTTCCAGGTGATGGTCGCCCTGCAGAACAACGCCGGGGTCGGCCTCGACCTGCCCGGCGTCCGGGCCGAACCGCTCCTCCTGGAGGACACCCGCGCCAAGTTCGACCTCGACATCCACGTCACGGAACTCACCGGTGCCGACGGCGGCCCCGGCGGCCTGCACGTCCTCCTCGGTCACGCCACCGACCTGTTCGACCGGGAGACGGCCGAGACGATGGCCGGGCGGCTGCTGCGGGTCCTGGAGGCGGTCGCCGCCGAGCCGGACCTGCCGCTCGCCCGGATCGACGTCCTCGGCAGGGCCGAGCGCGCCCGGCTGCTGACGGAGTGGAACGGGCCGACCGTCGCCCGTCCCGCGCGCACGCTGCCCGCGCTCTTCGAGGCGCAGGTGGCGCGGACCCCCGACGCGGTCGCACTCAGGTGCCGAGGCGTCGGCCTGACGTACCGGGAACTCAACGCGCGGGCCAACCGGCTGGCCCGGTACCTGGCCGGACGGGGCGTGGGGCCGGAAGCGGCCGTGGCACTGCTCATGGAGCGCTCGGCAGAGCTGCTGGTGGCGGTCCTTGCGGTGCTGAAGGCCGGCGGGGCCTACGTGCCGGTGGACCCGGCGTACCCGGCCGAACGGACCGCTTTCCTGCTCGCTGACGTCCGCCCCGCCCTGGTGCTGACCTCACGGGCCGCCTCCGCCCGCCTGCCCGGCGGGTGCGCGGACGGGTCCGTGGTGGTCGTGGACGAGCTGCCCGGTCTCCCGGAGCACCCGGCGCACGACCTCACGGACGCCGAGCGTCGCGCGCCCCTGCTGCCCGGGCACCCGGCGTACGTCATCCACACCTCCGGCTCCACCGGGCGCCCCAAGGGCGTGGTGGTCGCGCACCGCGGCGTGTGCGACCTGCTGGCGTGGGCGCACGACCAGATCGGCGAGGGACCCCTGTCCCGGGTCCTGGCCTCGACCTCGCTCAGCTTCGACGTCTCGGTCTTCGAACTGTTCGCCCCGCTGACCCGCGGCGGCAGCGTGGACCTGCTCGCGGACGCACTGGCCCTGCTCGACGAGGGCGGCCGGCGCGGCGGTCTGCTCAGCGCCGTGCCCTCGGCCCTGGAGACCGTCCTCGCCCAGCGCGAGGGCGCGCCCCTGGAGCCGGACCTGGTCGTCCTGGCCGGGGAACGGCTGACCGCCCACACGGCCGGGGCGATCCGCACCGCGATGCCGCACAGCCGGCTGGCCAACCTCTACGGCCCCACCGAGGCCACCGTCTACGCCACCGCCTGGCACGACACCCCGGACGCCCCGTGGGACACCCCCGGCGCCGGGCAGCGGGCCGCCCCGCCCATCGGCCGCCCCCTCCCCCACACCCGCGCCTACGTCCTCGACCGGCACCTGAACCCCGTGCCCGCCGGGGTCCCCGGGGAGCTGTACCTCGCCGGGGACGGCCTCGCCCGCGGGTACCTGGGCCGCCCCGGACTGACGGCGGAACGGTTCCTCGCCTGCCCCTTCGGGGCCCCGGGCGAGCGGATGTACCGGACCGGGGACCTCGTGCGGTGGAACCCGGACGGTCAACTCGCCTACGTGGGGCGGACGGACGACCAGGTGAAGGTCCGCGGCTTCCGCATCGAGCCCGGCGAGATAGAGACCGCCCTCGGCGCGCACCCGGCCGTCGCCCGGTCCGCCGTGCTCGTCCGCGAGGACCGTCCCGGCGACCCGCAGCTCACCGCCTACCTGGTCCCCGCCCCGGGCGCCGCACCCGGCACCGACGAACTGCGCGCGCACCTGGCCGCGGCCCTGCCCGCCCACATGGTGCCCTCCGCGTTCGTGGTCCTGGACGCCCTGCCGCTGACCTCCAACGGCAAGCTGGACCGGCGCGCCCTGCCCGCCCCCTCGTACACGGCCGCCGCCTCGGGCCGGGAGCCCGCCACCGCGCGGGAGAAGGAGCTGGCCCGCCTGTTCGCCGAGGTCCTCGGCATCGAACACGTCGGCGCCGAGGACAACTTCTTCCAGCTCGGCGGGCACTCCCTGCTCGCCACCCGGCTGGTGGCCCGCATCCGCCGCGAACTGGGCGCCGGCATCGGCATCCGGACGCTGTTCGAGAATCCCACGGTGGCCGGTCTGGCCGCCCGCGCCGTCCTGCCCGACGGACCGGACCGGAGGGACGTCCTGCTCCCGATCCGGGAGGGCGGCCCGGGCACTCCCGTCTTCTGCGTCCACCCCGGCACCGGCCTGGGCTGGGGCTTCCTCGGCTTCGCCCACCACCTGCCGGAGGAGCACCCGCTGTACGCCCTGCAGGCCCGGGGGCTGGACGGCGGGGGCCCGCTGCCCGCCGACGTCCCGGAGATCGCGGCGGACTACCTCGCGCGCATCCGCCGGGTGCGGCCCGAGGGCCCCTACTGCCTGCTCGGCTGGTCCTTCGGCGGCCTGGTGGCCCACGAGATGGCGGTACGGCTGCGGGAGGCGGGCGAGGAGGTGGCGGTGCTCGCCCTCATGGACTCCTACCCCGTGGCCGGGACGGACCCGGCACCGGCCGGGGCGCGCCGGCCCGGGGAGGACGCCCTGCGGGCGTACCTCGAAGCGGGTCCGCCGCGCCACGGGCGCCCGCCCGGCACCGGCACGGCGGCCGTCCTGGACGGCCTGGACGCGCACGCCACCGAGGCGGTGGTCCGGGTGTTCCGCAACAACATGGACCTCATGGAGAAGTTCACCCCCGGCAGGTTCGACGGCGATCTGCTCCTCTTCACCGCGACGCTCGGGAAGACGGAGGAGGAGCGGGCCCGGCTCACCCCCCAGGCATGGCGGCCGCACGTCGGCGGCTCGGTGGAGAACCACGACATCGCCGTCGCGCACGACGACATGAACACACCGGAGAGCGCGGCCGTGATCTGCCGGGCGCTCGGCGGGAAGCTGCGGGGCGGGGAGTGAGCGGTCCGGTGGCCCCCTGCCGCCCCGGACCGGCTCACCCCCCGTTCGGCGGGCCCGCCGGTGGGCCCGGCGGCGGGGGCAGCGGCGGCTCCGCCTGTTTGAGGCGGCCGTAGACGGCGTCGAAGGTGAACCCGGAGACGAAGCCGACGGTCAGCACGAAGAAGAGGAGGCGGCGGGCGCCCTCCCCGCTCAGGATGTCCGGGGAGGCCGCCAGTTGGGCCGAGACGAACAGCAGGAAGGCGACGGCGCCCGCCGACATGCCGAGCGCCGCCGTCCGCGCCCAGTGCTCCCCCCGGTCGAAGGCGTTGCGGGTGATGGCGCCCGAGGTGCCGGTGGCGAGGGCGCCGACGATCAGCCCGGTGAGGTTGACGGCGGCGCTCGCGTCCAGGGCGTAGGTCAGCGGGATCATGCCCAGGCCCAGGCAGAGCAGCAGCAGCCCCACCGTGATGCCGAAGGCACTGCGCCAGGCCGCCCGGCGCACGGCACGGGCGTCCAGACGGCGCCGCTCGTCCTTGCGCTCCCGCTGCGCGGCCAGTATCCGCACGAGCCGGGCCGCCGTGTCCCGCCCCCATTCCGCGCCCATCGCCGACACCTCCTCGGGGGTGAGGTGCCGCTCGACCCTGTTCATCACGTCCCACACCTTGCGCCCGGCCCCGCCGAAGCAGGCCGCCGCGTACACGGGGATGCCGAAGGCGAGGCACACCATGCCGGTGATCAGCGTCGAGCGGCCGCCGCCGATCAGCACGACGCCGTGCACCTCGGCGAGCGAACGGTAGTAGCCGCTCTCCCACTCGGAGCCCGACTCGTAGCGCACGTCGTACAGTTCGGGCCGCTCGTCGAGCAGCGGGAAGTCCGTGTCGACGTCCCCGTACGGCGGCCGCACATGGATGGACCCCGGCTCGGGCTCACCGTGCGCGAGGTAACCCGTGATGACCCAGTCCTCCACGAACTGCGCCTCGCTGGAGTAGACGACGAGATCACACCCGGCCTCGGCGAGCGCCGCGCCGATCTGCCCGCACGCCCCCTCCACCCGGTGCCCGGCCACGAGCGGCGGCTCGTACTCCCGCCCCGGATCGGCACTTCCCACGACAGCGATCAACGGCCTCAACCCGTAACCCCCCGTAAGCGTCGGGTAACTCCCCTGCGCCCCAGGCTACTTGTCCCCACTGACACTGCCGTCCGCATCGACGAGCCGCGCACCCCGGCTCTCGGCGACCCGGTGCACGTCACGCAGCGACTCGGACATCCGGGCGAGCAGAAACCGGAGCTGGACGGCGGACGCCCGCTCGTATCCCAGCAGGTCGTCGGCGTGCCGGAGCAGTCCGACGGCCATCGACAGCTGTACGGCTTCGACCGCGTCGGCCGCGCGGGACAGCGGCCCGTCCCCGTCCGTGACCAGACAGCAGGGCTTGCCGTCCTCCCCGGCCCACGGCAGCAACCGGGTCTCACCCGGTCCGGCCGCCCTCATCGGCGTACTCCCGCCGCGAGTTCGGCCGCGAGTCCGGTCGCCGCGCAGTGCGCCGCGAGTTCGGCGGCGTACTCCGCGCGCCACAGCTCGCGCCGCCGCTCCAGCGCGCGCCGCCGCGCCCCGGGGCAGGGCCCGTCGGCGAAGTAGCACGGACGGAACGGGTGTTCGGCCGCGACGGGGGCCGGTACCGGAGCCGGCGGTGGCGGCTCGACCCGGTGCCTGCCCTCCGGCGGATACAGCAGACGCAGCAACGGCTCGACGAGCCGGGCGATACGGTGAAGCACGTCGTCAACTCCTGGGAGCTCAGCGGGTTGATGGCCATGCCCCCGGACCGGTCGCGCGGTCGCGGGGGTTCTCGCTTTCTGTAGCGATCCGCTCACAGAGTGGAGCGTCCGCGGTTAGGCTCGCCAGAGGTCGGAGCGTGACGAATGATCTGTCACACGAGGAGGCCCGATTGGGCAGCATCTACGGCGACTGGCTCAAACAGCAGCGCGAGAAGGCGGGACTGACACAGCAGCAGTTGGCGGAGGCGGCGGTGATGACGCGTTCGCACATCGCCCACATCGAGGCGGGCCGCCGCACCCCGTCCAAGGAGGACGCCCGCCGCTTGGACAGGGCGCTGAACACGGGAAACGTGCTCAGCAGCTTCCTCCCACCGGAGGACGCGGCCGTCGCCGACTACTTCGAGTCGGCCCGCCTGCTCGAACAACAGGCGGTGATGATCCGGGAGTTCGCGTACGCCTTCGTCCCGGGCATCCTGCAGACGGCGGCGTACGCACGTGCGGTACTCAGCGCGGCGTTCCCTCCTGTGAGTGAAGAGGAATGTGACAGGCTCCTTGTCACACGCCTCGAACGAGCGCAGCTGCTCGCCGATCCGGCACGGCCGGTGGTGTGGGCACTGCTCGACGAAGGCGTTCTCCGCCGCCCGGTAGGAGGGGCAGAGATCATGGCGGAACAGGTGACCCACCTCGTCGACCTGGCAGTACGGGGCAGAGTGCGCGTCCACGTCGTGCCGTACGGCACCGGCGCGTACCCCCTGCTGCAAAGCATGCTCACGCTGATGCAGTTCGAGGACCAACCACCGGTGGCGTACTCGGAGGGGCACTACATGGGCAAGTTGCACGACTCCCCACACGTGGTCAGCCGACTCCACGACATCTACCATCTGGCCCTGAGCGACGCACTTCCGTTGAAGGACTCGGTCGCCCTGATGAGGGTGATAGCGAAGGAGTACGTAGGCGATGACTGACCGCAGGCTGCACTGCCCTTCCGCGAAGGACGGCTGGCGCAAGTCCTCCTACAGCAATACCGAGGGCGGCAGCTGCCTGGAAGTCCTGGACGACCAGGCCGTCGGCATCCCCGTCCGCGACTCGAAGACCCCGCACGGCCCGGCGGTGGTCTTCCCGCGTACGGGCTGGGCCCTGTTCGTCACGGCGGTGAAGGCCGACGTACTGCGCCCGTGACCGGCGTTCGCTTTCGGCGCCGCCGTCGTGGCACGGGAGGGTGGGCGGACGGGGCACTCAACGCGGCTGGGTGGCCGCGATCCGGTGCAGGCCCGCGGGGTCCAGCAGGCGGATGACGCGGTGCTCCCGCTCGATGAGGGCGCGGGAGGCGAAGTCCCCGAGGGTTCTGGCGACGACCTCGCGCACGGATCCCACCGCGCGCGCGAGCTCGTCCTGCGTGGCGTGCACGACCAGACCGCCGGCCTCCCGCGTGCACAGCTCCAACAGGTGAAAGGCCACGCGGGGCGGCACCGGTTGGAACACGTTGTTGCTCCACAGCTGCTCGGAGAGGTGCAGCGTCTCCGCGACGTACCGCGCGACGGGCCACGCCACCCCGACCTCGGTCGCCGCGAGGCGGGACAGGCTGCTCGCCGACAACGACACGCAATCGGTGTCGATCATGGCCTTGACCGCGACGTCCGGGTTGTGGCGGCCGGCCGCCAGGGCGGGCAGGCCGACCAGCTCACCTCGTGCCGCGTACCGCACCGTCACCTCGCGGCCTGTGGTCGAGCTGACGAAGACACGGGCCAGCCCCTCGACGATCAGGTACACCACCCCCGACGGCTCCCCCGCACCGCGGATGGCGTCGCCGCTGGCGAAGTGCCTCAGCATGGCCCGCTCAGCCAGGATCCCGGCGGCGTGTTCCGGGAACTGGGCGAGCAGACTGTCGTTCCACGCGGCCCGTGCCGCTGCGGGGAAGGACTCCGGAGCATTCATGCACCGCGCTCGCTCTCTCTCGCACGGCGCCGCACACCGCGGAGACACGCCCGTCCGGGTGATCGCCACCGCTGGTACGGGGACACCATGCCGCCGCCCGAGGATCCTCAGCGGCCCCACCGATCCTCCCACATGACGTGGTCGACGCCCTGATCGGCGAAGGGGTGTCCCGGATCCCCGGCGGGCATGCGACCGTGACGGCGGCGCGCCCGACGAAGTCGAGACATCACCGCCGCGTGCCGGCCCTTCTCTCAGCCGGCCAGTCGGTCGAGGAGCAGCGCCAGTGGTTCCGGCGCGGTCACCATCGCCTCGTGTCCGGTGTCGAGTTCGTATCCGGGCCACCCGAGCTCGCGCGCCCGTTCGGCCGACGGAGCGAAGACGCGCATCCAGGACGTGCACTCGATGTAGGCCGCCGGTACGTCTCGTTCCCGCGCGGTCAGCGTGAGCGGCGCCGTATAGGTGGCCCACGGCTGCGGCGTGAGCCGGGGAGTCAGCCAGTCGAGGTCCTCGGTGGCCGTGACGCCCAGCACCTCGAGCGACCGCGGCGGGATGAGCCAGCCGAATCCCGGGCCGCTGACGGATTCGCGGTAGTGACGGGCGATGTGGTCGGGCAGCAGATCGATCGCGGACTCGCCGTCGCGCGGGAGGAAGGCGTCCAGGTAGACCCGGGTCCGGATCCGGTCGGGGCGCTGCTCGGTGACGCCGGCGACCACCATTCCCGCATAGCTGTGGCCGACGAGGACCACGTCGTGCAGATTCTCGGCGTCCATCAGCCGCACGATGTCGTCGACGTGCGTGTGCAGGTCGATCTGCGGGGACAGCAGGTGCGCGCGGTCGCTCACGCCGGTGAACGTCGGGCTGAACACCGAGTGCCCGGCGTCGCGGAGGCGGGCGGCCACCCTCGTCCAGCACCAGCCTCCGTGCCACGCTCCGTGCAGGAGCACAAAGGTGGTCACCGTCCCGGGGCCCTGTTCTCGAAGAGCGCCAGCGCCGCGGCGGTGTTGGACGCCGGCACGTGATAGGTGTCCGAGATCCTCGTGATGTCCTCGTCCATCGCACCACGCATGACCAGCCACATGATCATCTCGATCCCTTCGGAGCCGGCCTCCCTGATGTACGTCTCGCGGCTGAGGGACGCAAGTGCCTGCGGATCGCTCTGGATCTTGCTCATGAACATCGCGTCGAAGACCGGATTGATCAGGCCGGCGCGTTCCCCGGCGAGCTGGTGCGACATCCCGCCGGTCCCGAACACGGCGACCTTCAGGTCCTCGGGGTAGGCGCGGATGGCTCTGCCCAGGGCCTTGCCGAGGTCGTAGCACCGGGCCGCGGTGGGCTGCGGGTACTGGATGACGTTGACCAGCAGCGGGATCACCGGACACGGCCAGGCGTCACCGGGGTCGGGGTGGTACACCGAGAGCGGGACCGTGAAGCCGTGATCCACCGCGAGCCGGTGGGCGACCGTGATGTCGAACGCGTCGTCGACAAGGCACTCGACGAGGTGCTGCGCGAGCTCGGGATGGCCGTACACGGTCGGGACCGGACGGGGTCCCCAGCCCTCGTCGGCGACCGGGAAGCTGGCCGCCGTGGCCAACGCGAAGGTCGGGACGAGATCCAGGCCGATCGCGTTGGCGTGATCGTTGTACACCAGGACGATGACGTCGGGCGTGTGGTCGGCCATCCAGTCACGGGCCTGCCGGTAGCCGTCGAACAGCGGCTTCCAGTACGGCTCCTGCGTCCTGCGGTTGTCCATGGCGGCGCCGATGGACGGGACGTGGCTCGTCGCCAGCCCCCATGTCACCTCAGCCACAGCGGCGTCCTCCTGCCCTCATCGCCGCGATGAAGTCCTCGGTCGTCATGCCGGTGAAGACGCCCCCGAGGTGCTGCATCGACAGCTTGTCCACCGTCGCCAGCTTGAGGACGTGGAAGATCGAGCCCCCGAGGTCCAGCAGCGACCGCCAGTCACGCTGCAGCACCGCAGTGCGTTGCGCGGGCGTCATGTCGAAGTGATCGCAGTAGTCCGCCTCGTCGGCGAGGAAGCGGGCGCGGTGCGCCGGCGTCGTCAGCGTGGAGCACAGCTCGTTGATCGCATGGCCGTGACGACTGTCCGCGATGTCGAAGACGTACGTCCCCGGCACGTCCGGCTTGGTGGTCATCGCTGCTCCTGAGGATGGGTGGCGAGCGCCTCGACCGTGACGTCCATCCAGGGGAAGGCGGGCAGGGACACCAGCGCGTCGTGCAGGTGGGTGGCGTCCGTGGTGTTCCAGAGACCGATCACCGCTTGCCTCCCGGGGACCCGCCACAGGCACAGAAGCGTTCCCTCACTCCGCAGCTGCTGAGCGCGGTCGCGTTCGAGAGCTTTCAACCGGTTCCGTTCGGCGGCGGGCATCGTGTCGGGGAGGTTGGTCTCGAACCTGACCAAGAACTCCATTGCTGCTCCTTCCGGGCGCCGTGCGGTGTCGGCCGTGGCGCCCCGGCGGGTGGTGGGCATGACCTCGGTCACTCCGAGATCGGGTAGTGCGGGGTGTCCGGGCCCTCGATGGTGATCCACTGGACCTCGGTGAACTCGGCGAGGCCGGTGCGGCCACCGGACTTCCCGTAGCCGCTGTTCTTCACGCCGCCGAAGGGCATCTGCGCCTCGTCGTCCAGCGTCGCGCCGTTGATGTGGCACATGCCGACGTCCAGCCGCTTGGCCAGATCGAGCGCGAGAGTCACATCCCGGCTGAAGATGGCCGAGCTGAGTCCGTACTCGTTGTCGTTGGCGACGGCCAGGGCTTCCTCGGGGCCGTCGACCGGAATGACCGTCACCATGGGCCCGAACGACTCCTCCCGGTAGGCGCGCATGGCCGGGGTGACTCCGGCGAGCACGGTCGGCGCGAAACACGGCCCGTCGGCGACTCCGCCCGCGAGCAGGTCGGCTCCTCCCGCGACCGCGTCGGTGACGAGCTCCTGGACGTGCCGCACGGAGTTCGCGTTGATCAGCGGGCCGTACATCGACTCCTTGCGGCGGGGGTCGCCGTAGACGATCGAATTCGCGACCTTGACCAGGCGGCGGCTGAACTCGTCGGCGATGCTGCGGTCCACCACGATCCGGCCGGTGGACAGGCAGCCCTGTCCGGTGTTGGCGAACGAGCCGAAGGCGGCCGCGCTGACCGCGACGTCCAGATCGGCGTCGGCGAGGACGATGAAGGGAGAGTTGCCGCCGAGCTCCAGCACGACCGGCGTGAGCGTCTTGCTGGCCAGCTCGGCGATGACCCGCCCGATCCGCGTCGATCCGGTGAAGTGAACACGTCGCACGGCCTCGTGGGAGACAAGCGCGTCGACGACCTCGGCCGCGTTCTCGGGGGCGTTCGTGATCAGGTTGATCACGCCGTCCGGCAGGCCGCCCTCGGCGAAGCAGGAGGCGACCAGTCCGTGCGTGCGGGGGGTCTGCTCGGAAGCCTTCATCACCACGGTGTTGCCGAGGACGAGAGCCGCCGGCACCGACGCGCCCACGAGCAGGACCGGGGCGTTCCAGGGCACGATGCTCGCCACGACGCCGACCGGCTTGCGGACGGCCAGCGCGGTGCGACGGGGATCGTCCGACGGAATGACCTCGCCCGTCAGCCCCTCATAGGCGGACATCGCGGCGTACCGGACCTTGTCGACCAGGATCTTGATGTTGAAGTGACCCCACCCGGACGGCCCGCCCATCTCCGCGGTCACCGCCTCGGAGATCTCCGCGGAGCGCGCCTCGATCGCGTCCGCGCAGGCGAGCAGGGTCCGTGACCGCTCGGCGGGTGAACGGCCGGCCCAGTCCGGGAAGGCCGCGCTCGCGGCATCCACCGCACGGTTGACGTCCGCCGCCGAGGCAGCGGCCGCCCGGCAGGCGACCTCGCCCGTGTACGGGTCCAGCGACTCGTACACGGCGCCGTCGGCCGCCGCCGTCCAGCCGCCCCCGATGAACAGCTCCTGCCGCTGTGTGCCCGTGTCGAAGCCGGTCGGCATGACTTTCTCCTTTTTCGGTCCAGAATTCTCGCCGCCCGGTACGCCTCGCGCACCGGGACCGTGGCCTTCTGAACGGGTTGGCATCGATGAATGACACTAACGAGGCCGTCGGCCGACGTCCGTAACCTGAGTCACGGCGCCCGCGCCGTGAGTCCGTACAGTTCTCGTCGAAATCCCACCCGTACCGGCACCACAGCCCTGCACGATAGGTACGACACCATGTCGACATCACAACAGCCCGAAAAGCTGGACAAGATAACCGCCACCGCGGGTGACGGGAACCGGCGCATTCTGCTCACCGGCGCGCACGTCATCACCATGGACGATCAGGCTGGATTCCTCGGCGACATCCTCATCTCGGGTGACACCATCGAGGCGGTCGGACCGGGTCTGGCGGCACGTGTGGGGGGAAACGCCATCGTCGTCGACCTCACCGGGTCGATCGTCATTCCCGGACTGGTGGATTCGCACATCCACGCCTGGGAGGGCCAACTGCGTGGCATCGCTCCCGACGCGACCTTCGCGGAATACATGGCCCTGACCCACGGAAAGCTGGGAAAGGCCTACCGGCCCGAGGACATGGCCATCGCCCAGCGGCTGACCGCGGCGCGGGCCCTGAACGCCGGCACGACGACGATCGTCGACAACAGCCACAACTCGCGCAGTGCGGAGCACTCGGACGCGGCGATCGAGGCCCTGCGCGGATCGGGGATCCGGGCCGTGTACGCGGCGGGGCCGGCCATGGAGGGCGACCACGACCACCAGCTCCCCGCCGACATCCTGCGCCTGCGTGACGCGCACGCATCGGCCGACGGACTCCTCACCATCCGGATGATGGACAGCTGGCCGACGCTCGAGTCCTGGCGGTTCGCGGCCGAACACGGCATCGACGTGTCCTCGGAGATGGGCGGGTGGGTCACCGATTCCGAACAGCTCCTCACCTCCGGCCTCCTGCACCCGGGACACACCCTCAACCACTGCTCGGGGCTGACGGACAGGTCGTGGGACGCCATCGCCGAGAGCGGCGCCGCGGTGAACGTCGTCCCCCGGTCGGATCCGCACCTCGGGCTCGGGCCCTTCATCCCGATCCTCGAGGCGAATCGGCGCAATATTCAAGAGGGAATCAGTTCGGACAACGAGCTGGCCTACGGGCACGACCTCTTCACCGAGATGCGCGTTCTGCAGACGGTACAGCGAGGCCTGAGCCTCAGTGAACAGCAGTCCGGCGCGACGGACACCCCGGCCCCTTATGGGCCCCTGGACGCGCTCAGGGCGGCGACGATCGGTGGTGCGCTGAATGCCGCACTGCCACATCGCATCGGGACGCTCACAAGCGGCAAGAAAGCCGACCTGGTCGTCCTCTCGCTGGGCCGGGTGAATACGCGCGGCGCCGGATCCGTCATGGGCACGGTCGTGAACTTCGCCGCCATCGAGAATGTCGACGCCGTCTTCGTCAACGGCGTCGTGGCGAAATGGGGCGGCCGCCTCGTGGGCCAGGACTTCGAGAAGCTCGCAGAAGCGGGTGAGGCCTCGAAGGAATATCTGCTCGCGAATTCGTAGCACCGTTCCGCACCATTCTGCACGGCCCCCGGAGCACCAGTCAGGCGAAAGGCTCGTCATGCCCGAGAACGAGAACGAAAGCTTCGAAATGCTCTACCGACTGCCGATCCCGCCGGAAGAGGGGAGGTACCCCGGCCTGGCTCCTTCCCGCCGCGTCGAGCACGGTCTGATCGTCGAACGCGATGTGGCCGTCCCGATGCGGGACGGCGTCGTGCTCCGCGTGGACGTCTTCCGCCCGGAGGGGCAGTCGGACCTGCCGGTGCTGTTCACCTACAGCCCGTACGGAAAACACGCCCGCAAGGGGTTCCACATGCTGTACCCGCAGGCCGGGCAGGAGGACCACGGGTTCGTCGACCCGGGGACGACGGATGTCTCGGTGTCGCACTACACCGTGTGGGAGGGCCCCGACCCGCTGTACTGGTGCCGTCAGGGCTTCGCGGTCGTCAACGCGGATTCCCGAGGATCGTGGGGATCGGAGGGGTCCTTGACGTTCCATTCCCCGCAGGAGGCCGCCGACGGCTACGACGTCATCGAGTGGGCGGCCGGCCGGCCGTGGAGCAACGGACGGGTCGGCATGACCGGTGTGTCCTACCTGGCGTGGAGCCAGTGGAACGTGGCGGCGACCCGGCCGCCGCACCTGTTCGCCATCAACCCGTGGGAGGGCTACTCCGACCCCTACCGCGACATCGCCATGCAGGGCGGGATCCGCGAGACCCGTTTCCGCGGGTGGTGGATCGAGTCCACGGCCTACTCCCGCAACCGGGTGGAGGACGTCGTCGAACTGTGCAGGCAGCACCCGCACTTCGACGCGTACTGGAAGGCGAGAACGCCCGACCTGTCGAAGATCGAGGTGCCGCTGTACGCAGTCGTGGACTGGGGCGACCACGGCATCCACACACGGGGCACGATCGAGGGTTTCAAGCAGGCCGGCTCCCGTGAGAAGTGGCTCGAGGTGCACGGCCGCATGAAGTGGCCCTACTACTACCGTCCCGAGAGCCTGGCCCGGCAACTGGAGTTCTTCACGACGTTCCTGAAAGAGGCACCCGGCGCCACGTTGTCCTGGCCGCGGGTGAACATCGAGGTCCGCGAGTCGCACTTCGTGGGCGAGGTACGAGCCGAGAAGACCTGGCCGCTCGAGGGCACCGTCTCGACGCCGCTGTTCCTCGACGCCGCGGCGGGCGCGCTCGCGAAGGACCTCCCGGCGGCGTCCAGCCTCAGCTACGACTCCGAGGACCCGCAGGACTTCGTCGAGTTCTCGGTCGCCTTCGACGAGGACACCGAAGTCACGGGCACCATGTCCCTGCAGCTGTGGGTGGAGAGCGAGACGGACGAGGCCGATCTCTTCGTGGCCGTGGAGAAGTTCGACCGCGACGGCGTGCGGGTGCCGTTCCCGTTCCAGTCCATGTTCCACGACGGGCCGGTCGCTCTCGGATGGCTCCGTGCCAGCCACCGCGACCTCGATGCCGAGCGTTCGACCCCGCAGCAGCCGTGGCACACCCACGCCCGGTCCGTGCCGCTCGAGCCCGGCCGTCCCACCCTCGTCGACATCGAGATCTGGCCGTCCTCGACCCTGTTCCGGGCCGGGGAGCGCCTGGCGGTGCGGGTGAAGGGCAGCGACCACAACACGTATCCAGGAGTTCCGGCGGTCATCCACCACCAGGAACCGCACAACACCGGCCGGCACACCGTCCACACCGGCGGGGACCACCCCTCCCGGCTCCTCCTGCCCGTAATCGACCGCTCGGCCCGCTGACCTCCGGCGGACCGCCCGAAAGCGGCGGCGACAGAACAAGGCACCGTTCCCCTCCTGCGGCTTGATCCGCCGGAAAGGCTCTAACGCCGCACCTGATAGCGGAGGTAGACGACCCCCGAGTCGAACGTGCGGGTCTCGGCGAGGGCGAGGTCGGCCCGGCGTTCGTCGCGGGGGAAGAACGGTGTGCCGCCGCCGACCAGCACCGGGTAGACCCTGATCCGGTACTCGTCGATCAAACCGTGCGCCGCCGCCTCGGCGGCGAGCGTCGCCCCGCCGATCCCGATGTCGCCCTCCCCCGGCTCAGCACGCAGCCGTCGGATCTCCTCCGCCGGGCCGCCGGAGGCCAGGCGGGCGTTGCCCCGCACCTGCGCGCCCTGCAGCGTGGTGGAGAACACCACCTTGGGGAGCGCGTTCCAGATCGCGGCGAACTCGCGTTCCTGGTCGTCGAGTTCGGGCTTCTCGTCGGCGTCCTCCCAGTACACCATCGTCTCGTACAGCCGCCGCCCCAGCAGGTGGACGTCGAGTCCGCGCACCTCGTCCATGGCGAGGCGGAAGACCTCCGCGTCGGGCACCGACCAGTCGAAGCGGCCGTCGGGACCGACGATGTAGCCGTCGAGCGAGACGCTCATGGAACAGGTCACCTTGCGCATCGGAGGTCCTCCTCGGGATCGGGGTCGGTCCTCTGACCGTCCGGCGCCCCGGAACTCATCGTGCCGCCTCCGGGGGGCGGGCGCCCGCCGACCGGTAGGCGCCCGGGGTCTGGCCCAGGGTGCGGGTGAAGGTCGCGACGAAGGCGCTGGGGGTGGACCAGCCGCAGCGGTGGGCCGTCTCGGTGACCGTGGCGCCGTCGGTGAGTTCGATCATCGCCTGGAAGAGGCGGGCCGTGGTCCGCCACTGGGGGTACGTCGTGCCGAACTCGGTGTGGAACAGCCTGCTCAGGTGCCGTTCGCTGAGGCCGACCTCGCGGGCGAGGCGGGCGATGGTGAGCGGCCGGGCGAGGTCGTCCGTGACGATGCGGCAGGCCTGGTGGAGGCGGGGGTCGCGGGCGCAGGGGAGCTGGAGCGGGGCGATGTCGGCGCGGCACAGCCGGTCCTCGATGACCGCGCGCAGCCGGTCGCTCTCGCCGGGGGTGAGACCGGGCTCGGTGCTGGCGACGAGGAGTTCGCGCAGCAGCGCGGGAACGGCGATGACGGTCGGGGTGCCGGTGGGCAGCGGGGTGCAGCCGAGGGGGAAGTGGAGGGTGTGCACCTCGGTGTGCCCGTGGACCCTGTGTTCGTGCCAGGTGCCGGCCGGGACCCAGACGGCCCGCCGGGCGCCCGCCACCCATGCCCCGTGGTCGGTCCGCACGGCCAGAACTCCCCTGGCGACGTAGACGAGTTGGTGGTCCTCGTGCCGGTGCCGGGCGATGAGTTCGCCGGGGTGATGGTCTTGGCGGTTCTGCGACACAAGTGGACAGGTTATCGAAAGCCGACGGGGGTGGGTGTGGACAAGGGTGGTGCCCATGAGCCACACCCCTTCGACGGCCACCCCTGAGACACCCGAGCCCGAACCGGGGCGGCACGGACCGGAGTCCGCACAGGAAGCCGCGGAAGCGGCGGAGGCGCCGAACGGCACCCCCCGCACCGGGCTGGGCGGGCTGCTGCGGCGGGCCGTCGCCGACACCCGGCCGCTCGCCCTGCCCGCCTTCCGGCGGACCTTCCTCGGGCAGGGCGCCGCTCTCGTCGGCGTCATGCTCACCTCCGTCGCCGTCCCGGTGCAGCTCTACGCGCTCACCGGGTCCTCACTGATCGTCGGCCTCGGCGGGCTGGTCGGGCTGCTGCCGATCGTCGTGTTCGGGCTGTACGGGGGCGCCGTCGCCGACGCGGTCGACCGGCGCCGGCTCTACCTCGGCTCCTGCCTGCTCACCTGGGCGGTGACCCTCGCACTGCTGCTGCAGAGCGTGCTGGAGGTGCGCTCCCCGGCGCTGATCCTCGCCCTGGTCGCCGTGCAGTCCGGCGGCTTCGCGGTCTCCTCCTCGGTGCGCGGGGCGATCGTGCCGCTGCTGGTCCCGGCGGAGCAGATCCCGGGCGCCAACGCACTGCTGTACACCGCCGGCGACCTGGGGCAGGTGCTCGGTCCGCTGCTCGCCGGCCTGCTGCTCTCGCTGCCCGGCGGTTTCTCCCTCGCCTACGGGGCGGACGCCCTGCTGTTCACGGCGGCCCTGTACGCGGCCCTCCGGCTGCCCCCGCTCCCGCCCGCGGAGGGGGCCACCGGGCGCCCCGGGCTGCGCTCGGTCCTCGACGGGCTGCGGTTCCTGGGCGGGAGCCCGGTGCTGGTGATGTCCTTCGCGGTGGACATCGCGGCGATGGTGCTCGCCATGCCGCAGGCCCTGTTCCCGCAGGCGGCCGCCGAGCGGTTCCACGGCGGGGTGGGCCCGCTGTACGCGGCGATCGCGGCCGGCTCGCTCGCGGCCGGGCTGTTCAGCGGGTGGATCGGGCGGGTGCGGCGCCAGGGGGTGGCGCTGACCCTCGCGGTCGTCGTCTGGGCGGCGGCCGTCGCGGCGGCCGGGTTCGCCCGCAGTCTGTGGGCCGCGGTGGCGCTGCTGGTCCTCGCCGGGGCCGCGGACCTCGTCAGCGCCGTCTACCGGCAGACGATCCTCCAGACCTACGCGCCGGACCGGCTGCGCGGCCGGCTCCAGGGCGTGTTCACGGTGGTGGTGTCCGGCGGTCCCCGCCTGGGCGACCTGCGCGCCGGGACGACGGCCGCCGTGGCCTCCCTCACGGTCGCGTGGTCCGGCGCGGCGTTGGTGTGCGTGGTGCTCGTCCTGGGGGCCGCCCTGCTGGTCCGGCCGTTCTGGGAGTACGACGCCCGGGCGGCCAAACCCGCACCCGGGGCCGGAGCCTGACGTGCAGTGACCGGCGGACGGAGCGGCACCGCGACGACGCCCCCGCTTCGCCCGACGGCTCCCCCGCACCCTTTACACGTTCACATGTTCATGTCACGCTCCCGTCTGCCGCCCCCGTTCAACCCGCGTAGAAGGGGACCCCCCACATGACGGCAGCACGTATCCACCGCAAGGCGGTGGCCTGGGCCACCGCCACCGTTCTGGCCGGGCTCACCGCCCCGGCCCTGAGCGCGGCCCCGGCCTCCGCGACACCGGCCTCCCCCACCCCGGTGTCCGCGAGGACGACGGCCGTCACGGCCGCGACGGCCACCACGAGCCCGTACGACTCGACGTACTACAAGAACGCCGTCGGCAAGACCGGCAGCAGCCTGAAGTCGGCCCTCCACACGATCATCAGCAGCCAGACCAAGATCTCCTACTCCGCGGTCTGGAACGCCCTGAAGGTCACCGACCAGGACCCGAACAACAGCAGCAACGTGATCCTGCTGTACAGCGGCGTCTCCCGCAGCAAGTCCCTGAACGGGGGCGACGTCGGCGACTGGAACCGCGAGCACACCTGGGCCAAGTCCCACGGCGACTTCGGCACGGCGACCGGCCCCGGCACCGACCTGCACCACCTGCGCCCCACGGACGTCAAGGTCAACAGCGTCCGCGGCAACCTGGACTTCGACAACGGCGGCAGCGCGGTCGCGAACGGCGGCGGCAGCCGCGTGGACTCCGACTCCTTCGAACCGCGCGACGCGGTCAAGGGCGACGTGGCCCGCATGATCCTCTACATGGCCGTGCGCTACGAGGGCGACGACGGCTTCGCCGACCTGGAGCCCAACGAGCAGGTCGGCAACGGCAGCAAGCCGAACATCGGCAAGCTCTCCGTCCTCAAGGCGTGGAACGAGCAGGACCCGCCGAGCGCCTTCGAGGAGAAGCGCAACGACGTCATCTACGACACCTACCAGCACAACCGCAACCCGTTCATCGACCACCCGGAGTGGGTCGAGTCGATCTGGTAGGCGACGCCGGGTCCGGCCTCCCTCGTACAGGGAGGTCGGACCGTCCTACCGGATGTCACCCATCCAGAGCCGCCGCCCCAGCTCGTCGAGGTCCGCCCGCCGTTCCTCGTACTCGGGCAGCGCGGTCCGCAGCAGTCTCCAGAAGTCCGCACGGTGCCCGGAGACCTTCACATGGGCCAGTTCATGGGCGATGACGTAGTCGATCAGGTGCATGGGCAGTTGGAAGAGCGGCCATCCAAGACTCATCACACCCTTGGTACCCGCCCCGGCCCGAGGGGGCCGGTACGAGCCCCACCGGTCCCCCAGGTCCCGCACCTCGAGTTCCGGTTCGGCCACCCCCATGCGGGCCGCCCAGGGTTGCAGTCGGTGTCCCGTCCAGTTCCGGCCGGCCCGGCAGTACCAGTCGACGAGCGCGGCCCGCCCCGCGCGCGGCTCCGCCGCCGGCTCCCGGCCCATGACGAGGCGCCCCGCGATCAGCCGGACTCCTCCGCCCGCCCCTTCCTCGCCTGCCACGGCCAGCCGGTACGTCCGCCCCAGATAACGGAAGACCTCTCCGTCGACGAGCTGCTTGACGGGGCTGAGCGGACGCATGCGTTCCCGCTCCCGCCGCTTGCTCACCAGCCAGTCCCGATGCGCACGGACGAACTGCTCCGCCTCGGCCGTCGAGCGCCCGGCCGGGGTGTGGAGGGTGAGTGTCGCGTCGCTCTCGACGGTCAGGGCGAACCGTTTCCTGCGGGTGCTGGCACGCACCCGCAGAGACAGCCCTTCCACGGTGAGGAGCCCACCAGGGGTGGGGGACGTCGAGGGATCGGCCGGCGCGGTCACGCGCCTATTCTCCCCTCGCCCTGTTCCGGAACTCCCGCCGGTTGTCCTGCGCGAAGGACGCCAGGCGCTGGACGGCGTTCTCCAACGACGCCCAGTCACCGCCCACGGGCCGGACGCTGTTCCTGAGCAGGGCATCCTGGAGGTTTCCGGCCAGCATGCTGATGTCCTGGTGCTGCCCCTGGTACGAGGCCCTGGCCATGACGCCGGTGGCCACGTCGCACACCGTGCCCGTGAGCCGCCCGATGTCGCCGCCGTCGGCGAGGCTGATCCCGGGTGTGTCCTCCAGGATCTGTTCCACGAGCCGGTACGCCCGCTGTTCGAGCGGCGTGAGACCGGCGAGTTCCGGGGACTCCTCCTGCTCCTGCCTGGCCTCCTCGATCAGCGGGCCGAACTCCTCGATCTGCTCCTCGAAGCGACCCGGCATCGTGCGCAGGATCTCTTCCAGGCGCGTGGACAGCCGCTCGTACTTCGCGGGGTCCTCCCGCTTCGTCCGCTCCTCCAGGTGGAAGCGGAGCGCGTGGCCCATCTCCGCCGCCGCCTCCTGCGGCGGCAGCCGCCGCACGGCGTCGTCGAAGGTGAGGGCGGTGAGCGAGACCGGCGGGATGACCTGGTCGATCTCCGGCCCTTCGAGGTGGTCGGCGATCATCGCCCGGACCTTGCGCCCGTGGCGGCGCAGGGTGAACGTGCCGCCCTCGGCGTCCCGGTACAGCCGCCGCACCCGCTTCTGGAGCAGGCTCCAGCGCCGGGCGTCCGCCACGTAGGCCAAGGCGTCCTCGTGCGGGAGGACGCGTTCGAGGGTGGCGAGGAACTCGTGCAGTACCTCGTCGAAGCCGAACCGCAGGTCCTTGGATTCCAGGGCGCGGGCTGCGGGACCCAGCGTGGCGAGCTGGTCGAGCCGCGCGTCGTCGATGCCGTTGCGCCCCAGGAAGTCGCGGACCTTCCGGGCGGCGGGACCGAGTTCGTCCACCTCGTGGGACAGCTCGCGCATGGTGTCGGTGACGTCGGTGTTCCGGTATCCGGCGAGGGCGCTGGAGAGGTGTTCGAAGACGCCGTAGTAGTCGACGACGTAGCCGACCTCCTTGCCGGGCGAGGTGCGGTTGACGCGCGCGACGGCCTGGAGCAGCTCGGCGTCCCGGATCGGCCGGTCCAGGTAGAGCACCTGCTCGCGCGGGGCGTCGAACCCCGTGAGCAGCATGGACTTCACGATCAGGAACGCGACGGGGCTGTCGGGGTGCACGGGGTCGGGCACCGAGGTGGGGAGGGGCGGTGGCCCGCTGTGCGCGGCCTCGGACCAGGGAGCGTTCGTACCGCCGGCGGGACCGGCGGGCGGAGTCGGGGCCTGCGGCGGGTTGAAGGGGGCCACGGCGCCCCACTCCGGATCCGGTGCCAGCTCGGGGAACGCCTTCTGGAACCGCTCGGTGTACGCCTCCTGACGGCCGGCGTCGGTCCACTCCCGCCACTCCCCGCGCTTGTGCCCGGCACCCGGGGAGATGACGGGAACGAAGTCGATCCGCCGCAGCAGCGCCCGGAACCGGTGGGCCTGGTGGAGATAGCGCTGTCGGACGGACAGCTTCTCCAGCGGTGTCCCCGTCACGGACTCCGGGTCGAACTCCGCCAACTGCGCCAGCAGTTCGTCGCGCGCCCTGCGCAGGGCGTGGTGGTACCGCACGGCCGCCTTCCGGCTGACGGCCGCGACCTGTGCCTTGAAGCCGCCGGGCAGCACGGTGGTCACCCAGTGCTCCAGCATGTCGGCGGCCTTCGCCTCGATCATGGGAACGGACTCGGCGACGTCCCGCTCGGTGGGCCACCGCTTGAGCAGCGCGGCCCGTTCCTCGGGGGTACGGTCCCGGACGAGGTCGTCGAACCCCCGGTCGAGGACCTCCCCGTCACGGACCTCGCCCTCCCCCGTCCGCCCCTCGTAGCGGATGCGCACGACGACACCGTCGTGCTCGGCGTCCTCCATCCGGTACTCGTCCAGGAAGCCCCGCGGCGAGTCGCCCCGCCCGAAGATGCGGCGCGTGTCCTCCTCGCGCCCGGTGGTGATCGGCGTGCCCGTGAACCCGATCTTGGCGGCGTTCGGGATCGCCTTGCGCAGGGCGGCGTGCAGGACGCTGGTGTGGGAACGGTGCGCCTCGTCGACGAGGACGAGGATGTCCGGCGAGGTGTTGCACTCGGGGAAGTCCGGTACGGGTCCGGGGCCTTCGTCCTCCTCGCTCCGGCCGGTTCCCGCTCCCGTCAGCTCCCGGTCGTCCCCGCTCCCTTCCGCCTCCCCGGCGAAGGTGAAGCCCGTCCCGTACTTCTGGATCATCCCGAAGACGACGCGCCGCCCGCCGTCGCGCAGCAGCCCCTCCATCTGCGTCCGGGTGTTCGCCGTCTCGACGTCGGACTCGCTGAGCCTCAGCGTCCGTGAGAGCTGGGTCTGCAACTGGGTGCGGTCGGTGACCACGACCACCATGAACTCGCTGAGCCGAGGGTGCAGATGCACCCGCCGCACCAGGAACGTCATGGTCAGCGACTTGCCGGAGCCCTGCGTGTGCCAGATGACACCGCCGCGCCCGTCCTCGGTGTCCCGCCCGGTGCGGGCCCGTCCGGTCAGCAGCCTGCGGACGGCCTTCTCGGCGGCCCGGTACTGCTGGTGCCGGGCGACGGCCTTCACGGTCCGCACGGCCCCGCCGTCCGCCCCCGACTCGACGGCCATCGGGATCACGTAGTGCCGTACGACGTTGAGCAGGGCGGCCGGCCGCAGGACCACACCGACGAGCTTCTGCTGCTCGCCCAGCGGCGGAGGCGCGGCCGGGTCGGCGCCGTCCACGAGCAGCCCGGCGGCACGCAGTTCGCGCCGCAGCGTGCTCTCCTCCTCCGGCTCGACGCTGCGCCACGGATGGAAGTGCTCGGGCTCGGAGGTGACGGTCCCCAGGTGGGCGGTCTCGCCGGTCGCGGCGACGAGGAGCTGCACCGTCCGGAACAGTTCCGGCACACCGGCGGGGACCGGGGTGCCGGTGGAATCGAGGTCCAGTACGGGATTCCCGGCGTAGTGCCGCAGATCGAGCACGGCGCTGCGGACGGGCTCGGCGAGATCGGGGCTCTTGCACTCGACGGCGACGAGCGGGATGCCGTTCACGAAGAGGACGAGATCGAGTATGGACAGCTCACCGGAGCGGCTGCGCACGCGGAGCTGGTCGACGACGGTGAAGGTGTTGCGCGTGACGAGATCCGGGTGCCACTCGACGTACTGGACGGTGGCGGACGGACCGCCGTGCGCGGCGGAGGGCGAGGGCAGCGTCCAGCCGTGGAGCAGCATGTCGGTGGCGGCGAGGTTCGCCTGGACGACACCCTTGCCGAGGGAGAGGGAGGCGAGCTCACCGACCGCCCGCCGGACGTCGTCCTCGCCCATCCAGGGCCGGCCGTCACCGCCCCGGAGGTTGATCCGCCGCAGCGCGGGGCCGAGCTGGTCGACGAGCAGCGGCTTCGCCGCGTCGAGCGTGTCCAGTTCCACGCCCGGGACGTGCATCCACCCCATGGCCTCCAACTGCGCGACTAACGGCCGCTCCACCTCGTCCCGCTCCACGTGCACCACCACAGCCCGCGCCTCTCCGTACATCCATCGTCACCCGGAGATCCATTCTGTGCCCCGGAGGTGGGGTGAAGGAAAGGGATGCAGGGGTGGGAGATGCCCGCTCGTGCGGACGTACGGGGGTTTCAAGCCAGTACCTCCGCACGCTCGGCGGCGGAGGCGGGCGGGAAGGCGGTCGGGTTCAGCCGCCGGGGCTCTCCTTGGGGACGGAGTCGAGGGTCTCCCCGTTGCCGTGGGGCACGGGGAGACGCGCGCCCCTGCTGCGGGCGATGCGGTGCACGTCGTGGAGGGCCTCGGTCAAGCGGGCCGCGAGGTAACGGAGTTGGGGCGCGGTGACCTTGGTGTCGCCCAGCAGATCGACGGCGTGGCCGAGAAGGTCGTCGGCCATGCCGAGCTGGACGGTCTCGATGTCGTCGGCGAGGCGCGAGAGGCGGCCGGTGCCGGTGTCGTCGGTGACGAGGTAGCAGGGGTTGCCGTCGAGATTTGACCAGGGGAGGAGTCGGGGCCGGTTGGCCGTGGGAGCGGCGGTGTCGTGGCTCTCGTACATCATGCGGCGGCCACCTCGGCGCCCCGGGCTCGGCGCGAGCCGACATCGACACCGTGGATGCGCCGCGGCCCTACGTCGATGCCGTGCACGGCAAGCCAGAGGGTTCGGCGCCGGGCGCGCTGCCGCCTGGCCTGCACGCGTTGTTCATGGGCGAGGAGATAGGGGCGGACGAGCCGGGAGTCCTCGCCGTGGAGGAGGGCCTCGCATGGGGAGGGGCGGCGGTCGGGTGTGACGGGCGTGGTCGGCGCGGGGGTGTTCCGCGCCCTTCCCTCGGCACGGTGCCGGTTCTGGTGCCGGTGGCGCCCGGAGGCGGGCCACAGGAGCCGGAGCAGCGGCTCAAGGAGGTAGGCGATACGGTGCAACACGTCTTCAACTCCAGTGTGGTTGAGGGCCATGCCCCCGGGCCGTCGGTAGCGGTCGCGGGGGTCTTCCGTGCCCGAGGGCAGGTCGACGTGCATGGACGTCGCTGTGTAGCGATCCACTCACAGAGTGAGACGGGCCGGGCTAGGCTCGCCAGAGGGTCGGATGTGACAACGCATCTGTCACACGGGAGTTGACGATGAGCAACATCTATGGGGAGTGGTTGAAGGCGCAGCGCGAGGCCGCCGGACTGACGCAGCAGGAGCTGGCGACGGCCGCCGTGATGACGCGTTCGCACATCGCGCACATCGAGGCGGGCCGGCGCACCCCGTCCAAGGAGGACGCACGACGCCTCGACAGGGCGCTGAACACGGGCGATGTACTCAGCAGCTTCCTACCGGACGACGACACCGCTGTCGCGGGGTACTTCGAGGCGGCCCTTGCACTCGAACAGCAGGCAACGATGATCCGGGAGTTCGCCCTGTCGTTCGTCCCCGGCATCCTCCAGACGGAAAGGTACGCACGTGCGGTTCTGAGCACGTCGTTCCCTCCGGTGGGTGAACAGGAACGTGACAGACGCCTCGTCACACGCCTTGAACGCGCACAGGTCCTTGCCGATCCAGTGACACCCGTAGTGTGGGCGCTCCTGGATGAAGCGGTGCTGCGACGCCGGATCGGCGGACCGGAAGTCATGGCGGAGCAGATCGACCACCTCGTCAGACTCGCCGAAGCCGGACGGATCCAACTGCACCTTCTGCCGTTCACGTTGGGCATGCATCCCCTCATGAGCAACATGCTCACGCTGATGTGGTTCGAGGATCAGCCGCCCGTGGCCTACGGTGAAGGTCTGTACATGGGGAAGATTCATGACAGCCCATCAGTGGTCCAGGAGCTTCAGCATCGCTACGATTTCGCACTGGGCAACGCTCTGCCGCTCAAGGAGTCGCTGGCTCTGCTCAGGGCAACAGCAAGGGACTACGAACATCATGGCTGACCGAGCGATACCGAACGCAGGGGTACTGAAGGGCTGGCGGAAGTCCTCCTACAGCAACGACCAGGGCGGCAGCTGCCTGGAGGTCCTGGCCGACTACCCCACGGGCGTCCCCGTCCGTGACTCCAAAGCCCCTGAGGGACCCGCGCTGGTCTTCCCATCGGCTGGGTGGGCGTCGTTCGTTGGAGGGGTCAAGAACGGACACCTTTCCCTCTGACTACTCACCGCCACAACTCGTCCGGCCCGCCTTATGGCTCGGGCCGGACGTCGCCCGCTCAGGCCGCCGCAAGAGGTACCGCAACCCGCCCCGACAGCAAGTCGTCTACAAGCCCCTGCTTGAGTTGACGCAGTTTCGCAAGCTCGACTTCCTCTGCCAGCCGCTGATCATCCACCGCATTGAGCCGCTCTAGAAACGCCAACTGTCCCGGGACATCCAATTTTGGAAACGGACAGTTACGCACGTCATCGCCGTTGATGCTGGCCTGCGAGATGGCACTCTTGGCGCGCGCCCGAAAGTACCGCTTGGCCGTCGAGCTCTCCAGCCACGTCTCAGTGAACACCGGGTCTGCCAGAGAGCGACGCAGCTTGCATCGCATCATGTTCGACTCAAAGACCGTGGACTCAATCAAGCGCCGCACGGATGTCGATTTACCAACGAGGTCAGGCGTATTTACGCGATTGATTACGATATCCCCCACGTCTAGCCCGTATCGCGAAACCTCGCCGTCATTCACGGCGACCCGCAATAGGCCCCGAGTAAGGTCCGACTTCCCCCGAGAGAAACTATCGATGCGCACGATGGGCGTGCCTTGCAGGCCGTACGAGTTTGCAGGCTTGTAGATCCCGTTCTGCGGCCCTTGCTTGAGCACCTCACCGAACTGTCCACATTCCAGCCCGGACAGTTCCTCCATCAGGCCAGAGCGCAGCGCCTCAAACTTAGCGATCGACGCCTCGACGCCCCGCTCTAGTTCAGTGAAACTGTCGATTACCTCAACAATCCGCCGCTGTTCACTGAGCGGCGGAACTGGGAACCAGAACCCCTGCAAGTCTCCCCTGTTGACCTTCGGAATTCCAGTGCGCCCCGAGAGACTCTCCACATATCGCGAAAACTGATCACCTAGAAGAACAGCCTTAACGAACCCCCCACTCACCTCCTCCCCTGGCCGCAATGGATACATATCGGCAGAGCAGATCCCCGTAAAATTGGCAAGAGCTACTTTTCTTAGCGCAGGCCTGATCTTGCTGAATACAACATCTCCAGGGAGAACGACGTATTTGCCACTGAGAGCCCCTTGCGATTCAGCAGTCTCCAGCCTGAGGATCTCGCCTGTGCCGGGCTCCACGTGATCCGGCGCGAGCAAGATCTGGCTTCTATATGGAGGGTCCAGGGGACTCACTTGCCCTTTGGGGAGGCGCACGACATCGGTCAGCCGCCGAAGTGGCCAATTAACCGACATATCCCAGCTCCTTCAGGAACCCGTCCAACTTCTCCGCCGCAGCTTCCCGCCCCACCCGGATCTCCCGCAGCGAAACGGCGTACTTCTGCTCCCACGTCTCATAAGACGCCGCCAACTCCCGCTGCCACCGCACCACATGCCCGTCCAGCTTTGCCGCCAGGTCGTCCCTCAGCAGGTCGAGCACCACCCGGCGCTCCCCCTCCGCGTCCAGTTCCGCCCGCGCCCGGAACAGGCGCGGCGGCTCCTCCCCCAGCGTGGGCGAGTCACCTGGATACGGGTACCGATGGAAGCCAGCCTCAAGGCGTTTGATGTCCGCGCCCGCCTTCGTGCGCGCCTTCTTCACCCGCGTCAGCTCAGCCGTGAGCTCGGCCAGCTCCTCAACTGTCAGAGCGGCGGCTTCCTCCGAGTCGGCCTCACCGTCACCCGCCTCACCGTCGGCCTCGGTCGCCTCCCCGCTCCCGGAGAGCCGCGCGTTCAGCTCCTTGAACCGGGCATCCGCCTCCGCCTTGCGCGCGTCCGCCTCCGCCAGTTCCTCCAGGAACCGCGGAGCGATCGCGGCGACCACCTTGTGGTCGTACGCCTGCCGCCGCTCCGCCGCCGTCCGCGTCCGCAGCTTCTTCGTCCGTGCGTCCTGTTCGGGCGAGAGCAGTGTGTCGACGTTCTCGACCCACCCCTCGACGACACCCCCGAACCCGTTCTCCGACAGCGCGAGCAGGTCGTACTTGGCGTCCCACCACCACCCCGCGACCGCCCCCGCCAACGCGTACCGGTCCAGCAGCCCGACCCGTCCCAGCCGTTCCCCGAACGACGTCATCAACTGTCCCCGCACCGCCATCAGCGCGGCCTTGCGCTCGGAGGACGTGGACGAGGCAAGGGATTCAGGCGTGGCCGCCACCGCCTCCAGTCGACGGGCCGCCTCCTCCTCCCACCACGTGCCGAACTCCGCCCGCAGCGCCTCCTCGCGGGGCCGGGCCAGCTCGCCCAGCTCGGGACGACCGCCCGCCGCCTCGTCCCGGAAGTCGACGTACGCCGGGTCCGCCGGCTCCCGCTCCACGAACAGATCGGTCACCCCGATGCCGTACGAGTCGAGCAGCGGCTTCTTCGCTTCGATCTCCGCGCGCGGCACCCCGCCCACCAGGTGGGCCCGCACGTCCTGCGGCTCGGGCGGCGGCGTGTTGTCGACGTACCGGCGGATGTTGAGGTTGTCGTCGTTGGCGGCGAGTTCCTCGCGGGTCACGATCCGCGAGAAGCCGGGTACCTCCTCGTACGCGTGGAACGTGGAGACGATCTTCTCGGCGTGCTCGGGCAGCAGGATGTTCTGCGCCCGCTCCGCGTGGAACTCGCGGTCGGCGTTGATGAACAGCACCTTGCCCTCCCGCGCTCGGTCCTTCCGGCCGGGCGGGCGGAGCACCAGGATGCAGGCGGGGATGCCGGTCCCGTAGAAGAGGTTCGGCGCGAGGCCGATGACCGCCTCGATGGCGTCCTTCTCCAGCAGCTCCGTACGGATGGCCTGTTCTCCGCCGCCACGGAACAGCACCCCGTGCGGCATGACCGTGATGACCATGCCGCCGCGGGGGCCTTCCCGCTTGGCCTCCCACAGCATGTGCTGGAGGAACATCAGGTCGGCCTTGCCGCGCTCGCTCGTCGCCCCGTATTTGGCGCGCTCCGCCGGGTGGGCCAGGTCCGCGAGGCTGTAGTCCAGGGAGAACGGGGGATTGCTGAGTACCCCGTCGAACCGGTCCTCGTCCGAGCGCGGAACATGCGCCGGCTGCGAAAGCGTGTCCCCGGTACGCAAGTCGAAGCGGCGCACCCCGTGCAGGACCATGTTCATCGTCGACATGATCCAGGAGCCGGAGTTGGCGTCCTGACCGGCGAAGAACATCGACGACGTGACGCCGCCGTGCTCCTCCACGTACTCCGCCGCGTGGATGAGCATGCCGCCCGAGCCGACACACGGATCGTAGATCTTCATGTCCTCGGTGGGGGCGAGGAGCTCGACCATCATGCGGACCACGGCGCGCGGGGTGTAGAACTCGCCGCCCTTGCGCCCGGCCGAGTCCGCGAACTCCTTGATCAGGTACTCGTACGCGGCACCGATCAGGTCGGGGAACTCGAAGTCCTCCGTGCGCAGCCTGAGCCGGCCGAAGTGCGCGATCAGGAGTTGCAGGCGCTGGTCGGCGAGCTTGGCCGCGCCGGACGCGGCGCCGGACCCGCCGATGCGGTTGAAGTCGAGGTGGTCGAAAAGGCCCTTGAGCTTGCTGTTCTGTCCCTCGAGCGCTTGGAGGGCGGGCCGCAGGGCCATCTCGTTGATGTTGTGGGTGGCGGCGGAGACCTTGGCCCATCGAGCCTCCTCCGGCACGTACAGCACATCGCGCTTGCGGTAGGGGCCCGGCTGCTCCAGGTAGCCGGGAAGGTCGTCGTCGTCGAGCTTCAGCACGTCCACGGCGTACTGCCCGACCTCTGCCCTCGCCGCCTCGAACTCGTCGTTGGCCCGCTTCAGGAAGAGGAGTCCGAAGATGTAGTCCTTGTACTCGGAGGCGTCCATCGTGCCCCGCAGGATGTCCGCGGCGGCCCACAGATGCCGTTCCAACTGGGCGAGCGTCAGCTTGGCCACGTACGACTCCCTACGACCCGACCTGTGATGACGGAGAGACCCTATGGCTCCGCCGGGGCCACATCGAAATCAGCGCGTGACGATGGCGAGAATGAGTCAGTAGCTGTCGATGTGCAGCGCCTTCTCCACGAACTCGTGCACGTCCGTGTAGGGGTCCCTGTCCCACTTCGCCACATGCGCCGCGTGCCGGCCGTTCATCTGCTCGGCGTTCTTGCGCGCCGTCTTGTAGCGGCCCAGGATCTGATGCGGCAGGACGATCTTCGGGGTCTTGGCGTCCTGGGAGCCCCGCGGGAACGGGAGCCGCCCGGCCGCACCGCCGCACACCCCGGCGAACGAGCCGCTGACCGGCTTGTAGTGCGCGAGGCGCCACACCTCGAAGCACGGATGCGAGAAGGCGACGCCGATGCCCGCCGCCTTCGCCTGGTCCAGTGCGTCGCGGACGTGCGCGTAGTTGTCGTGGTCGAAGAGGCACCAGACCTGAGGCAGGTACTTGGCCTCCAGCTTGGCGCGCTTCGCCTTGCGGTCCTCCTCGCGCTTCAGCCTGATCGCCTGCTCGACGAGGTCGAGCGGCTTGCGCCCGCTGTCCGCCCTGCGGTTGGCGATGTGCATCTCCACCGGGACCTCGCCTGCGAGGGGGACGCCCTGGTCCTTGAGAATGTCGAGATACGAGGGCTCGGTCACCTTGCCCTCGGTGAAGAGGAAGACCTGGCGCTTGCGCTGCCCGCCCCGCCGGGCCGGACGCTCCCACGAGTCCCTGCCCCTCTGCGCCCGCCCCATCAGTCGCGCCCCGCCCCGTCCGCTCGCTCGCTCGTCCCGTCGTACGCGCCGGCCTCGCGCGCCACCATCAGCCGCCTCGCGATCTGCCCCTCCAGGAGGGCCGGCACCCCGCCGAAGGCTCCCGCGAGGTAGGACTGCGTGAGGTCCTCGTCCTCGCCCGGCTCCGCGTCGGTGAGCGGATACAGCGCGGTCGCCCCGTCCTTGTCCTTCTCCGTCAGCCACACCTGCGCCGGGTCGAGGAGCCGCTCGCCGCTCGGGGTGGTGAGCACCGTCGCGTCGTGCGACGTGAAGACCAGCTGGGCGCCCTTGGGGTTCGCGTACGGGTCGTGGAAGAGCCGGACGACCTCGGCCGCGAAGCGGGAGTGCAGGCTGGCGTCGAGTTCGTCGACGAGCAGGACCGCGCCCTCGTCGAGGGCGAGGAGCAGGGGGCCCAGGAGGGCGAACCAGGAGCGGGTGCCGTAGGACTCCTCCTGCCAGTCGAAGGACACGTCCCCGGCGGCCGAGTGGTGCGTCAGCTTCACCGTGTCCTGGCCCGGCCCTTCCTGGACGACCGTCGCTCCCGTGATGCCGAGGTCGGCGACCTTCAGCAGTTCCTGGATCCTGGCGGCTCTCGGGCCGGACAGTTCCCTCGTGGTGTACCGCGCGCGCTCGTCCCGTTCGACCTCGGGACTGATCATCCAGAAGTTGCGGCGGAACCAGTGGAACAGCGGGGAGAGCTGCGGGTGGTTGTCCGTGCCGGCCGTGGAGAGGAGCAGGGCGTTCGGCCGCGTTCGCCGGACAAGCTGGGCGCGGTCCTTGACCCGCGCGCCCGGCCACCTGAAGACGTCCGACCGGGAGGCATCGCGGTCGAGCCATTCCTGACGGCGACCGCGCGGGTAGCTGTGCAGCCACTCGGACTCGACGCGCTCGGCGCCGAGTTCGAAGCCGTACGTCCAGCGAATCCCGTCGATGACGACGTCGACCTCGAAGAAGGAGGGTTCGCTCCCGCTCTTGGGGGCGAGGGAGAAGACCTGGCGCGGGATGCCGTCGTAGGACGCCCAGTGCGCGTAGGAGTTGAGGACCACGTTGCGCATGTCCGTCATCGCGATCAGCACGTTGGACTTGCCGGAGGCGTTGGCCCCGAAGATGCCGACCAGCGGGAGCACGTAGAGGGAGCCACCGCCCGCGAGATCCACCGGGTTCGCTGATGCGCCCTGCCCGTCGCCGGGCGCGACGAAGGACAGTTCCTGCTCGTCTCGCAGGGACCGTACGTTCGCGACGCGGAACCGCAGCAGCACACCGGCCTCCTCTCCGCGCTCAGACTAGTGGCCGCCCATGACATCGGCCCTTCCGGGAGGTCCGGAACCTCCCGGAACAGTTCCGTCGGATCACTCCGCGCGTTCCGCCGCGATCCGCCGCGTCATCAGCGTCGTCAGCTCGTAGGCCGTGTGGGAGGCGGCGACCGAGGTGATCTCGGCGTGGTCGTAGGCGGGGGCGACCTCGACGACGTCCGCGGAGACCACGTCGCAGGCGGCCAGGCCGCGCAGGATCTCCAGGAGTTCGCGGGAGGTCATGCCGCCCGCCTCCGGGGTGCCGGTGCCCGGGGCGTGGGCGGGGTCGAGGCAGTCGATGTCGATGGAGATGTAGAGGGGGCGGTCGCCGATGCGCTGCCGGAGCTGGTCGGCGACCTCGTCGGCGCCGCGCCGGTAGACGTCCGCCGAGGTGACGATGCCGAAGCCCATCTTCTCGTCGTCGGTGAGGTCCTGCTTGCCGTAGAGGGGGCCGCGGGTGCCGACGTGGGAGAGGGCGGAGGTGTCGAGGATGCCCTCCTCCACCGCCCGCCGGAACGGGGTGCCGTGGGTGTACGCGGCGCCGAAGTAGGTGTCCCAGGTGTCGAGGTGGGCGTCGAAGTGGAGCAGGGCCACCGGGCCGTGCTTCTTGGCCACCGCGCGCAGCAGCGGCAGCGCGATGGTGTGGTCGCCGCCGAGGGTCATCAGGCGGGCCCCGGTGCCGAGGAGGTCGTCGGCGGCCGCCTCGATCGTCTCCACGGCCTCCTCGATGCGGAAGGGGTTGGCGGCGATGTCGCCCGCGTCGGCGACCTGGGCGAGGGCGAAGGGGGAGGCGTCCTGCGCGGGGTTGTAGGGGCGCAGCAGCCGGGAGGCCTCACGGATCGCGTTGCCGCCGAAGCGGGCGCCGGGCCGGTAGGAGACGCCGGAGTCGAAGGGCACGCCCACGACGGCGACGTCGGCGCGGCCGCCGACCTCGTCGAGCCGGGGCAGCCGGGCGAAGGTGGCGGGGCCCGCGTACCGGGGGACGCGGGAGGAGTCGACGGGGCCTCGGGGCGTCTCGCTGCTCATGGGGCGCTGCCTCTTTCTGCGTGCGGTGAGCTGCCCGGCCGGGCGGGGGTTCGGGGTGCCGAGGAGGACCGCGGGCCGGGGCGCGCACGCGGTGGCGTGCGCGCCCCCGACGATAAGGCCTGACCGGCGGAACTCCCCCGGCCGCGCGGCCCCGCGTGACGAGCGTTACGGCCCCGCCCGCGCACCCGCCCTGGACGGCGGTCCCTACCCGTCGGTACCTTGGTGTCTGAGCAAGCGCTTAGACAAACACCGCGCCGGACGTCCGTCACCTCGGACACCGCCGCACCGAAGGACCGTCGGCGCTTGGAGACCACTCAGGGGATCGAGGGAGGCGGCAGTGCGCCGTACGGTGTTCAACGAGGATCACGAGGCGTTCCGGGAGACCCTCCGCGCCTTCATCGAGGCCGAGGTCGTACCGGCGTACGACGAGTGGTTCACGCAGGGCATCGTGCCCCGCGAGTTCTACTACAAGCTCGCCGAGCTGGGCCTCTTCGGCATCAACGTGCCCGAGGAGTACGGCGGCGCCGGCCTGGAGAGCCACAAGTTCGAGGCCGTCCAGTACGAGGAGACCGCCCGCGCGGGCGTCACCTTCGGCGGCTCCGGCGTGCACGTGCTGCTCGCGCTCCCCTACATCAAGATGCTCGCCACCGACGAGCAGAAGAAGCGCTACCTGCCCAAGTTCGTCTCCGCCGAGGAGATGTGGGCGATCGCGATGACCGAGCCGGGCACCGGCTCCGACCTCGCCGGCATGAAGACCACCGCGAAGCTCAGCGAGGACGGCACGCACTACGTCCTCAACGGCGCCAAGACCTTCATCACCGGCGGCGTCCACGCCGACCGCGTCATCGTCTGCGCCCGCACCGCCGCGCCGACCGCCGAGGACCGCCGCTTCGGCATCTCCCTCTTCGCCGTCGACACGAAGTCCGAGGGCTACTCGGTCGGCCGCAAGCTGGACAAGCTGGGCCTGAAGACCTCCGACACCGCCGAGCTGGCCTTCGTCGACGTCAAGGTCCCCACCGAGGACCTCCTCGGCGAGGAGAACAAGGGCTTCCACTACCTCGGCGCCAACCTCCCCTCCGAGCGCTGGGGCATCGCCTTCGGCGCGTACGCGCAGGCCAAGGCCGCGGTCCGGTTCGCCAAGGAGTACGTGCAGGACCGCACGGTCTTCGGCAAGACCGTCGCCAGCTTCCAGAACACCAAGTTCGAGCTGGCCGCCTGCCAGGCCGAGGTGGACGCCGCCGAGGCGGTCGCCGACCGCGCCCTGGAGGCCCTGGACGCCGGTGAGCTGACGGCCGCCGAGGCCGCCTCCGCCAAGCTGTTCTGCACCGAGGTCGCCCACCGCGTCATCGACCGCTGCCTCCAGCTCCACGGCGGCTACGGCTACATGAACGAGTACCCCATCGCCCGTCTGTACGCCGACAACCGGGTCAACCGGATCTACGGCGGCACGAGCGAGATCATGAAGTCGATCATCGCCAAGAACATGGGGCTGTGACCGGCTCCGGCCCGGCCCCAGGCACGAAGAACACGCAGGATAGAACTGACATATGAGTCAGGCACTTCAGTCGCTGCTCGATCTGCTCGACCTCGAGCGGATCGAGCGGGACATCTTCCGCGGCCACTCCCGGCCCGCCGTCGTCCCCCGGGTCTTCGGCGGGCAGGTCGCCGCGCAGGCGCTGGTCGCCGCCGGCCGCACGGTCCCCGAGGACCGGCACGCGCACTCCCTGCACGCGTACTTCCTGCGGCCCGGCGACCCCGGCGCGCCGATCGTCTACACCGTCGACCGCATCCGCGACGGCCGGTCCTTCACCACCCGGCGCGTGGTCGCGGTCCAGCACGGGCAGCCGATCTTCCACCTCTCGGCCTCCTTCCAGCTCTTCGAGGAGGGGCTGGACCACCAGGCCCCGATGCCCCCCGCCCCGGACCCGGCGACCCTGCCCACCTCCGGCGAGCGGCTGCGCGGCTACGACCACCTGCACCCGATGGTCGTCGAACGGTTCCTGGAGGCCCGGGAGGCCGTCGACCTGCGCTACGTCGACGAGCCGCCCTACGGCCGCTTCGGCGAGCCGCGCGAACCCCACTCCCAGGTGTGGTTCCGCGCCAACGGCAAGCTGGAGGGGGCCATCGACACGCCCCTGCTGCACGTCGTCCTCGCCACCTACGTCTCCGACATGACCCTCCTCGACTCCGTGCTGCTCGCGCACGGGCGGGGCGGCTGGGCGGTCGGCGACGTCGTCGGCGCCTCGCTGGACCACGCCATGTGGTTCCACCGGCCGTTCCGGGCCGACGAGTGGCTGCTGTACGACCAGGAGTCCCCCTCCGCCTCCGGCGGGCGCGGCCTCGGCCAGGCCCGCATCTACACCCGGGACGGCGCGCTGGCGATCTCGGTGATCCAGGAAGGCGTGGTCCGCGTTCCGCGGGAACACTGACATGCATGGCGCACACGGACACGAGCAAGGGCACGGGTACCGGCACCCCTGAGGACGGCGGCGGCGAGAGCACCTTCACGGTGCTCGTCGCCGCCTTCGCCAATCTCGGGATCGCGGTGGCCAAGGCCGTCGCGGGACTGATCAGCGGCTCCAGCGCGATGCTGTCGGAGGCCGCGCACTCGGTGGCCGACACCGTCACCGAGGTACTGCTGCTCACCGCGCTCAAACGCAGCACGAAACCCGCCGACGAGGACCACCCGCTCGGCTACGGCCCCGAGCGCTACGTCTGGGCCCTGCTCGCCGCCGTCGCCACGTTCGTCGGCGGCGCGGTCTTCTCCCTCTACGACGGCATCCACACCCTGGCCGAGGGCGAGGAACTGGGCGACCCGCTCGTCTCCTACCTCGTGCTCGCCGTCGCCTTCCTCCTGGAGGGCTTCTCTCTGCGCACGGCGGTGCGCCAGGCACGCGGGGAGGCGGCCCGGCTGAAGGTGCCCTTCGGGCGCTATCTGCGGCGCACCAGCGACACCGCCGTCAAGGCGGTCGTCATGGAGGACTCGGCGGCCCTGGTCGGCCTGCTGCTCGCGGCCGGCGGCCTGCTCGGCGGGCAGCTCACCGGCTCCGGGGTGTGGGACGGCGCCGCCTCCCTGTGCATCGGCGTGCTGCTGCTGTACGTCGCCTGGGTGCTCGGCCGGTCCAACATCGAGCTGCTCGTCGGGCGCCCGCTGCCCCGGTCGGTGCGCGCGGGCATCCGCGAGGAGCTGGTGGCCGGGGAGCACATCGAGGCGGTGCTGGAGCTGACGACGCTGGTGCAGGGGCCGACGGAGGCGCTGGTGGCGGCGAAGGTCGACTTCCGGGACGTGTCCACGGCCGCCCAGATCGAATGGGCGTGCGAGGAGGCGGAGCGGCGGCTGCGGGAACGGTTCCCCTCGGTGCGCCGGGTCTACCTGGACCCGACGCCGGGGTTCGCGCAGCGGCGGGCCGAGGGACTGAACCCCTGGCCGTGAGGCCCCCGGGCCGCCCACCCCTCGCCTGCGCCCTCCCCCGCGCCGTCGCCGCCGGTCAGAGCAGCCCCGCCTGGCCCAGGAGGTAGGCCGTCATCGGGTCGTAGTGGCGGGGGCTCTTGACATGGTCGTCGAGGGGGACGGCGACCTGGAGGGTGCCCTCGGACTCGGCGAGGAAGAGGGCCGGGTCGTTGCAGTCGGCGTACCCGACGGCGTCGACCCCGTCCTGGGCGGCGCGGCCGGCCCAGCCGTGGTCGGCGACGACCAGGTCCGGCGCCGGATCGCCGTCGCGCTCGAGGCCCTGGAGGATCGCCCGCATGGGGTCGCCCGAGTGGGTGTGCCACAGGCTCGCGCCGTGCTCGAGGACGGCGACGTCGGCGAGCTGCCAGACGTAGCCCTCGTCCGTCTGCAGGCCCTCGGGGATCACGACGATGTCGCAGCCGGCGGCCCGCAGGGCGGCGGCGGTCGCGCGGTGCACGTCCAGGAGGCCGCCGGGGTGGCCGGTGGCGAACAGGACGCGCTGACGGCCGTCGGCGGCCTTGCGCAGCCGGGCGGCCATGCGGTCCAGGGCGTCGACGGTCAGCTCGGGGTCGATGGTGTCCTGGCCGTAGCGGTACTCGGGGTCGTCGTTGACGCCGACGCGTTCCGCCATGACCGCGAGGACGTCCTGCTCGTCGGTCCAGCGGTCGCCGAGCTCCAGGCCGAGCCAGAAGTTGCGGTCGCCGTTGGCCAGCTTGCGGTAGTGGGAGAGGTTGTTCTCGCGGGGGGTGGCGACGTCGCCCGCGATGCGGGTGCGGACGAGGTGGGTGACGAGGTCGGCGCGGCTGGGGGGCGTCCCGGGTATCGGCATGCCCCCATTGTGCCGGGGCGCTCCGCCGGGGGAAGCCGGACCTGGGGGTTCGCCCGGGGGCGGGCGACCGGCCCGAGGGCCCTGCGGCGGGTTCGCCCGGGGGCGGCCGACCGGCCCGAGGGCCCTGCGGGCGGCTCGGTGGGTGGGGGTACTTCGCCGTCCCCGGCTGCCGCGGGACTTCCCTCGCCCCCGCCGCCCCTACCCTTCCCGTCCCCGAGGGGCCCCGCCCCTCGCACCCCGGCACGGGGCTCCGCCCCGTCTCGCGCAGTTCCCCGCGCCCCTGAAAAACCACGCGACCGGCACAGTCAACGCCACCGCCAAGGTCACCCCCCCCAGGGGCGCGGGGAACTGCGCGACCAGCCACAACGCACCCGCACCCGCCAGACACACCGAACCCGCCGACGCAACCGACCCGCCACAAGCAACGCCACCCCGAGCGCAACCTCCCCAGGGGCGCGGGGAACTGCGCGACCGGCCACGACGCACCCGCGCCCGCCAGACACACCGCACCCCCCGAGCCCCGCCGCGCCCCCATCCAACCGCCCCAAACAACGCCACCGCCCAGTCCACCCCACCCAGGGGCGCGGGGAACTGCGCGACCGGCCACAACGCACCCGCACCCGCACCCGCGCCCACGAGCCGCACCGCACCCCGCCGCCCCCGTTCAGCCCGCCGCAGGCGCCGCCGCGGCGAACGCGCCGTGCGCCATCGCGCGCAGGAGCGCCGCGGTCGCGGCCCGGCCCGGGAGGGCCCCCCGCCGGCCGAGGTGGGGTGTGCTGTTGAGCAGCCCGAACACCGCGTGGACCGCCGCCCGCGCGGCCGGTTCCAGCAGCGTGGGATAAACCTCCCGCAGCACCTCCACCCACAGCTCGACGTACTGCCGCTGGAGCTGCCGCACGAGCTTGCGGTCGCTGTCCCGCAGGCGGTCCAGCTCGCGGTCGTGCAGGGTGATGAGCGGACGGTCGTCGAGCGCGAAGTCGATGTGGCCCTCGATGAGCGAGTCCAGGACCGCCTCGGGGTCGCCGGCCGCCTCGGCGGCCCGCCGCCGGCCGCCGGTCAGGAGCTGCCCGCTGATCCCGACCAGCAGCTCCGCCAGCATCGCGTCCTTGCCGGCGAAGTGCCGGTAGAGCCCGGGTCCGCTGATGCCGACCGCGGCGCCTATCTCGTCGACGCCCACGCCGTGGAACCCGCGTTCGGCGAAGAGGCGGGCGGCCTCCTTGAGGATCTGCTCGCGGCGGGTGGGCGCGTCGGTTCTCGTGGCCATGCGAGCGATTCTAGACATTGACGTTAGCGCTCGTTAACCTGAGACCCGTGCGTTAACGCTCATTAACACGTGAGGGGACCGCAGGATGCAAGAGGCACCGGAGCTGACCAGCGCGGCGGATCCCGCGTCGGCGGCCTGGCGGGCCAACGAGTCGGGGCACCGCGCGCTCGTCGAGGAGCTGCGCGGCAGGCTCGCCGCGGCCCGCGCGGGCGGCGGCGAGCGGGCCCGCGCCCGGCACACCGCGCGCGGCAAGCTGCTGCCGAGGGACAGGGTGGACACCCTGCTCGACCCCGGCTCGCCCTTCCTGGAGCTGGCCCCGCTGGCCGCCGAGGGGATGTACGAGGGGCAGGCACCGGCGGCGGGGGTGATCGCCGGGATCGGCAGGGTCAGCGGGCGCGCGTGCGTGATCGTGGCGAACGACGCCACGGTCAAGGGCGGCACGTACTACCCGATGACGGTGAAGAAGCACCTGCGCGCCCAGGAGGTCGCGCTGGAGAACCACCTGCCGTGCGTCTACCTGGTGGATTCCGGCGGTGCCTTCCTGCCGATGCAGGACGAGGTCTTCCCCGACCGCGAGCACTTCGGGCGGATCTTCTACAACCAGGCCCGCATGTCCGGCGCCGGCATCCCCCAGATCGCGGCGGTGCTCGGTTCCTGCACGGCGGGCGGGGCGTACGTCCCGGCGATGAGCGACGAGGCGGTGATCGTCCGCAACCAGGGGACGATCTTCCTGGGCGGCCCGCCGCTGGTGAAGGCGGCCACCGGCGAGGTCGTCACCGCCGAGGAGCTGGGCGGCGGCGAGGTCCACTCGCGCACCTCCGGCGTCACCGACCACCTCGCGGAGGACGACGCGCACGCGCTGCGCATCGTCCGGAACATCGTGTCGACGCTCCCGCCGCGCCGGGAGCTGCCGTGGGAGGTCACCGCGCCCGTCGAACCGAAGGTGGACCCCTACGGGCTGTACGGGGCGGTGCCGGTCGACCCGCGCACCCCGTACGACGTGCGGGAGGTCATCGCCCGGGTGGTGGACGGCTCGCGGTTCGCGGAGTTCAAGGCGGAGTACGGCCAGACCCTGGTCACCGGCTTCGCCCGGATCCACGGCCACCCGGTCGGCATCGTCGCCAACAACGGCATCCTGTTCTCCGAGTCCGCCCAGAAGGGCGCGCACTTCATCGAGCTGTGCGACCAGCGCGGCATCCCCCTGGTGTTCCTGCAGAACATCTCCGGGTTCATGGTCGGCAAGGACTACGAGGCGGGCGGCATCGCCAAGCACGGCGCCAAGATGGTCACGGCGGTCGCCTGCACCCGCGTCCCCAAGCTCACGGTCGTGATCGGCGGCTCGTACGGCGCGGGGAACTACTCGATGTGCGGCAGGGCGTACTCGCCGCGCTTCCTGTGGATGTGGCCGGGCGCCAAGATCTCGGTGATGGGCGGCGAGCAGGCCGCCTCCGTCCTCGCCACGGTCAAGCGCGACCAGTTGGAGGGGCGCGGCGAGGAGTGGCCGGCCGAGGAGGAGGAGTCCTTCAAGGCCCCGATCCGCGCCCAGTACGAGCAGCAGGGCAACGCCTACTACGCCACGGCCCGCCTGTGGGACGACGGCGTGATCGACCCCCTGGAGACCCGCCAGGTGCTCGGCCTGGCCCTGACCGCGTGCGCCCACGCCCCGCTGCCCTCCGCGGCCGGCGGCTTCGGCGTCTTCCGGATGTGAGGGGGAGGATGACCATGTTCGACACGGTGCTGGTGGCCAACCGGGGTGAGATCGCCGTCCGCGTGATCCGCACCCTGCGGGCGCTGGGCGTGCGCTCGGTGGCCGTCTTCTCCGAGGCCGACGCCGACGCCCGGCACGTCCGCGAGGCCGACACCGCGGTCCGGCTGGGCCCGGCGCCGGCGGCCGAGAGCTATCTGTCGGTGGAGCGGCTCCTGGAGGCCGCCGCCCGCACGGGCGCCCAGGCGGTGCATCCGGGGTACGGCTTCCTCGCGGAGAACGCCGCCTTCGCGCGTGCCTGCGCCGAGGCGGGGCTGGTCTTCATCGGCCCGCCCGCCGAGGCGATCGCCCTGATGGGCGACAAGATCCGCGCGAAGGAGACGGTGCGGGCGGCGGGGGTGCCGGTGGTGCCCGGCTCCAGCGGCTCCGGGCTCACCGACGAGGAGCTGGCGGCGGCCGCCCGGGAGATCGGCGCCCCGGTGCTGCTCAAGCCGAGCGCGGGCGGCGGCGGCAAGGGCATGCGGCTGGTGCGGGACACGGCGACGCTCGCGGAGGAGATCGCCGCGGCCCGCCGTGAGGCCCGCGCCTCCTTCGGCGACGACACCCTGCTGGTCGAACGCTGGATCGACCGCCCCCGGCACATCGAGATCCAGGTCCTGGCCGACGCGCACGGCAACGTGGTGCACCTGGGCGAGCGAGAGTGCTCCCTCCAGCGCCGCCACCAGAAGATCGTCGAGGAGGCGCCCAGCGTCCTGCTCGACGAGGCCACGCGGGCGGCGATGGGCGAGGCGGCGGTCCAGGCGGCCCGCTCCTGCGGCTACACGGGCGCGGGCACGGTCGAGTTCATCGTCCCCGGCCGCGACCCGTCCGCGTACTACTTCATGGAGATGAACACCCGCCTCCAGGTGGAGCACCCGGTGACCGAGTTCGTCACGGGCCTCGACCTCGTCGAGTGGCAGCTGCGGGTCGCCTCCGGCGAGGCACTGCCGTACGCCCAGGAGGACGTCCGGCTCACCGGCCACGCGGTGGAGGCGCGGCTCTGCGCCGAGGACCCGACGCGCGGGTTCCTGCCCTCCGGCGGCCGGGTGCTGACGCTGCGCGAGCCGGAGGGCGAGGGGGTGCGCACCGACTCGGGGCTCAGCGAGGGCGCGGAGGTCGGCAGCCTGTACGACCCGATGCTGTCCAAGGTGATCGCGTACGGCCCCGACCGGGCGACGGCGCTGCGCAGGCTGCGGGCGGCCCTGGCGGACACGGTGACGCTGGGCGTGCCGACCAACGCGGGCTTCCTGCGCCGGCTGCTGGCCCACCCCGCCGTGGTGGCGGGCGAGTTGGACACGGGCCTGGTGGAGCGGGAGGCCGAGGGCCTCGTGCCGGACGGGGTCCCGGAGGAGGTGTACGAGGCCGCCGCGGCCGTCCGCCTGGACGCGCTCGCGCCCCGGACGGAGGGCTGGACCGACCCGTTCTCGGTGCCGAGCGGCTGGCGCATGGGCGGCCGGCCCGCCCCGGTCTCCTTCGACCTGCGCGTGGCGGGCTCCGAACCGGTCCGGCACACCCCGCGCGGCACGCACCACGTCACCCCCGGCCGCGTGACGGTCACGCTGGACGGCGTGACGCACGCCTTCCACCACGCGGGCGACTGGCTCGGCCGGGACGGTGACGCCTGGCAGGTGCGGGACTACGACCCGGTCGCCGCCTCCCTCACCCGCGCCGCGCACGCCGGGGCGGACGCCCTGACCGCGCCCATGCCCGGCACGGTCACGGTGGTGAAGGTGGCCCTCGGCGAGGAGGTGGCGGCCGGGCAGAGCCTGCTGGTGGTGGAGGCGATGAAGATGGAGCACGTCATCTCCGCCCCGCACGCCGGCACGGTCGCCGAGCTGGACGTCACCCCGGGCACGGCGGTCGCGATGGACCAGGTGCTCGTCGTACTCGCACCACTGGACGGGACAGAAGAGGAGGGCGGGGAATGACCGTGCCGGGACTTCCCATGACCGTGCCGGCGCCGGACCTGCCGGCCCGGGTCCGCATCCACGAGGTCGGCGCCCGCGACGGCCTGCAGAACGAGTCGGCGACGGTGCCGACGGCGGTGAAGGCCGATTTCGTCCGGCGCCTGGCCGGCGCGGGTCTGACCACGATCGAGGCGACGAGCTTCGTGCACCCGAAGTGGGTGCCCCAACTCGCCGACGCCGAGGAACTGTTCCCGCTGGTGCGCGAACTGCCGGTGGACCTGCCGGTGCTCGTGCCCAATGCCCGCGGCCTCGAGCGGGCGCTCGCGCTCGGGGCCACCCGGGTCGCCGTGTTCGCCAGCGCCACGGAGTCCTTCGCCAAGGCCAACCTCAACCGCACGGTGGACGAGGCGCTGGCCATGTTCGACCCGGTGGTCTCCCGGGCCAGGGCGGAGGGCGGGCACGTCCGCGGCTACCTCTCGATGTGCTTCGGCGACCCCTGGGAGGGTCCCGTGCCGGTGGAGCAGGTGGTCCGCGTCTGCCGCGCCCTGCTGGACATGGGCTGCCAGGAGCTGAGCCTCGGCGACACGATCGGCGTGGCCACCCCCGGCCATGTCACCGCCCTGCTCACCGCGCTGAACGAGGCGGGCGTGCCCACCGAGACGCTCGGCGTCCACTTCCACGACACCTACGGCCAGGCGCTCGCCAACACCCTGGCCGCCCTCCGGCACGGCGTCACCACCGTGGACGCCTCCGCGGGCGGCCTCGGCGGCTGCCCGTTCGCCAAGTCCGCCACCGGCAACCTCGCCACGGAGGACCTGGTGTGGATGCTCCGGGGCCTCGGCATCGAGACCGGGGTCGACCTCGACGCTCTCGTCGCCACGAGCGTGTGGATGGCCGCGCACCTGGGCCGGCCCAGCCCGTCCCGCACCGTCAGGGCCCTCACCCCCCGGCCCGACGAACCCGCCCGGACCAACCGGTCCTCCCCGACCTCCCACAAGGAGCAGTGACCCCATGGACCACAAGCTCTCCCCCGAGCTGGAGGAACTCCGCCGCACGGTCGAGGAGTTCGCCCACGACGTCGTCGCCCCCAAGATCGGCGACTTCTACGAGCGGCACGAGTTCCCCTACGAGATCGTCCGCGAGATGGGCCGGATGGGCCTGTTCGGGCTGCCGTTCCCCGAGGAGTACGGCGGCATGGGCGGCGACTACTTCGCGCTCGGCATCGCCCTGGAGGAGCTGGCCCGGGTCGACTCCTCCGTCGCCATCACGCTGGAGGCCGGGGTCTCGCTCGGCGCGATGCCGCTCCATCTGTTCGGCACCGAGGAGCAGAAGCGCGAGTGGCTCCCCCGGCTCTGCGCCGGCGAGATCCTGGGCGCGTTCGGCCTCACCGAACCCGAGGGCGGCTCGGACGCGGGCGCGACGCGCACCACGGCCCGCCTGGACGAGAAGACGAACGAGTGGGTGATCAACGGCACCAAGTGCTTCATCACCAACTCGGGCACGGACATCACCGGCCTGGTCACGGTCACGGCGGTGACGGACCGCAAGCCGGACGGCAGGCCGGTCATCTCCTCGATCATCGTCCCCTCCGGCACCCCGGGCTTCACGGTCGCGGCGCCCTACTCGAAGGTCGGCTGGAACGCCTCGGACACCCGGGAGCTGTCCTTCGCCGACGTCCGCGTCCCGGCGGCGAACCTGCTGGGCGAACGGGGCCGGGGCTACGCCCAGTTCCTGCGCATCCTGGACGAGGGCCGTATCGCGATCGCCGCGCTGGCCACCGGTCTCGCACAGGGCTGTGTGGACGAGTCGGTGAAGTACGCCAAGGAGCGCAAGGCCTTCGGCCGGCACATCGGCGAGTACCAGGCAATCCAGTTCAAGATCGCCGACATGGAGACCAAGGCGCACACCTCCCGCCTCGCCTGGCGCGACGCGGCCTCCCGGCTGGTCTCCGGCGACCCCTTCAAGAAGGAGGCCGCCCTGGCGAAGCTGTACTCCTCCACGATCGCGGTCGACAACGCCCGCGAGGCCACCCAGATCCACGGCGGCTACGGCTTCATGAACGAGTATCCGGTGGCGCGGATGTGGCGCGACGCCAAGATCCTGGAGATCGGCGAGGGCACGAGCGAGGTCCAGCGCATGCTGATCGCACGGGAGTTGGGCCTGCCGAGCTGAGCCCGGCAGCCAAGGGCTCCCCACCGCCGCCTTCCGGCCCGGGCGCCCCCGCACCGCGGGATTCGTCGTCCCGTGGCGGGGTGCCCCTCCCTGGCGGGCGGCGCCCGACAACCCCGCCCCCTGGACAGGGCATGAGGTTAGGCTAACCTACCTTCGAACTCCTCCGGCGGTGAACCCCGCCCCGTTCGAAAGTAGCCACGCCATGCCCAACGCCCGTGCCCTCCGCCCCTCCCGCCGCGGCATCCTCGCCGCCGGCGGCGCCCTCGGCCTCAGTGCCGTGCTCGCGGCCTGCGGTGACGAGGACGGGTCGAGCGGCGGCTCGGGCGACTCCGCCGGGGCGGGCAAGAAGGGCCCCTGGAGCTTCAAGGACGACCGCGGCAAGACCGCCTCGGCCGACAAGACCCCCTCGAGCATCGTCGCCTTCGTCGGCGCGGCCGCCGCGCTGCACGACTACGGCGTCCCCGTGAAGGGCGTCTTCGGACCGACGAAGACCAAGGACGGCAAGGCGGACGTCCAGGCCGGCGACCTGGACGTCGCCAAGCTGACCGTCCTCGGCAACGAGTGGGGCCAGTTCAGCATCGAGAAGTACGCGGCGCTCGCCCCGGACCTCCTCGTCTCCACGATGTTCGACGACTCGGGCACGCTCTGGTACGTCCCCGAGGAGTCCACGAAGAAGATCGAGGCCGTCGGCGCGCCGAGCGTCGGCATCTCCGTCTACGACCGGCAGATGCCCGAGTCGCTCCAGCGGATGCTGGCGCTCGCGGAGTCACTCGGCGCGGACACCGGGGCGAAGGAGATCTCCGCCGCGAAGAAGCGCTTCGAGGACGCCGCCGCCCGGCTGCGCGCCGCCGCCAAGGCCCATCCCGACATCAAGGTCATGGCGGGTTCCGCGAGCCAGGACATCTTCTACGTCTCGGGCACGAACCTCTCCATCGACCTGGAGTACTTCAAGTCGCTCGGGGTCGACTTCGTCGAGCCCAGCGAGGCCGCCAAGAAGGAGAGCGGCGGCTGGTTCGAGAACCTGAGCTGGGAGAACGTCGACAAGCACCCGGCCGACATCATCATGATGGACAACCGGACGTCCGCGATCCAGCCGGCGGACATCACCGAGGCCACGTGGAAGAAGCTGCCGGCCGTGAAGGCGGGTCAGGTCATCCCGCGCAACCCGGAGCCGATCCTGTCGTACGACAAGTGCGCGCCGCTGCTGGAGGACCTCGCCAAGGCCATCGAGGGCGCGAAGAAGGTGAGCTGAGCGCTCCGCCGGGCAAGGGGGGCGGGCGGGGTGGCCCTTGCGCGCGAGGGCCGGGCGGCTCCCGCCGCGCCTCGCCCCCTCTCCCTCCCGGCGACGTGATCGTCCTCACTTCCGCCGGACAACGAGACGTCAAACTTAGGTTAGGCTAACCTAAGTTGAAGCCGTCTCGGAGGGCCCCCACATGCGCTCGCAGCTGCTCACCCACACGACCGCGGAGCGGTACCGCCGCTCGGTCACCGAGGGAGTCGAACGGGTGGCGACCCGCATCGCCGCCGCCGACCGTCCGTTCACCGGAGTCACCGTCGACGCCCTCTCCGCCGTCGTCGACGCCGTCGACCTCGACCGCCCGCTGGGCGACACCGCCGCCGCACTGGACGAGTTGGAGGAGGTCTACCTGCGGGACGCGGTCTACTTCCACCACCCCCGGTACCTCGCCCACCTCAACTGCCCGGTCGTGCTGCCGGCCCTGGTCGGCGAGGCCGTGCTGTCCGCCGTCAACTCCTCGCTGGACACCTGGGACCAGTCGGCCGGCGGCACCCTCATCGAGCGCAGGCTCATCGACTGGACCGCCGAGCGGATCGGCCTCGGCCCCGCCGCCGACGGGGTGTTCACCTCCGGCGGCACCCAGTCCAACCTCCAGGCCCTGCTGCTGGCCCGCGAGGAGGCCAAGACCGAGGACCTCGCGAGACTGCGCGTCTTCGCCTCCGAGGTGAGCCACTTCAGCGTGCGGAAATCGGCGAAACTGCTCGGTCTCGCCCCGGAGGCCGTCGTCTCCGTGCCCGTCGACCGCGACAAGCGGATGCGCACCGCGGCCCTCTCCCGGGAGCTGGAGGAGTGCCGGAACGCCGGACTCGTCCCGATGGCCGTGGTCGCCACCGCGGGCACCACCGACTTCGGCTCCATCGACCCGCTCCCCGGGATCGCCGAACTGTGCGCCCGGTACGCGACCTGGCTGCACGTGGACGCCGCCTACGGCTGCGGACTGCTGGTCTCGCGCCGCAGGCGGGACCGGCTGGCCGGCATCGAGCACGCCGACTCCGTCACCGTCGACTACCACAAGTCCTTCTTCCAGCCGGTGAGTTCCTCCGCCGTCCTGGTCCGCGACGGCGACACCCTGCGGCACGCCACCTACCACGCGGAGTACCTCAACCCGCGCCGGATGGTCGCCGAGCGCATCCCCAACCAGGTCGACAAGTCCCTGCAGACCACCCGCCGCTTCGACGCGCTCAAGCTCTGGCTCACCCTGCGCGTGATGGGCGCCGACGGCATCGGCGAGCTCTTCGACGAGGTGTGCGACCTGGCCGCCGAGGGCTGGCGGATGCTCGCCGCCGACCCGCGCTACGACGTCGTCGTGGCCCCCAGCCTGTCCACCCTCGTCTTCCGCTACATCCCGGCCGCCGTCACCGACCCCGCCGCCGTCGACCGCGCCAACCTGTACGCCCGCAAGGCCCTGTTCGCCTCCGGCGACGCCGTGGTCGCCGGCACCAAGGTGAACGGCCGCCACTACCTGAAGTTCACCCTCCTCAACCCCGAGACGCGCACCGACGACATCGCCGCCGTCCTCGACCTGATCGCCGGCCACGCCGAGCAGTACCTGGGAGACTCCCTTGACCGCGCCTGCTGACCACCCGGACACCGTGCACGACTTCATCGGCATAGGACTCGGCCCCTTCAACCTCGGCCTGGCCTGCCTCACCGAGCCGATCGCCGAGCTGAACGGCCTCTTCCTGGAGTCGAAGCCCGCCTTCTCCTGGCACTCCGGGATGTTCCTCGACGGGGCCCACCTCCAGACCCCGTTCATGTCGGACCTGGTCACCCTGGCCGACCCCACCTCCCCGTACTCCTTCCTCAACTACCTCAAGGAGTCCGGGCGGCTGTACTCCTTCTACATCCGGGAGAACTTCTACCCGCTGCGCGTCGAGTACGACGACTACTGCCGCTGGGCCGCGGCGCAGCTCAGCAGCGTCCGCTACGGCACCACCGTCACCGAGGTGACGTACGAGGAGGCGGACGCGCTCTACCGGGTGCGCACCGGCACCGGCGACGTCCACCTCGCCCGCCGGCTGGTCCTCGGCACCGGCACCCCGCCCCACGTCCCCGAGCCGTGCCGCGACCTGCCGGGCGACTGGATCCACAACTCCCGCTACCTGGAGCACCGTTCCGAGCTGGTGCGCAAGAAGTCGATCACGCTGGTCGGCAGCGGCCAGTCCGCCGCCGAGATCTACCACGACCTGCTCGGCGAGATCGACGTGCACGGCTACCGGCTCAACTGGGTCACCCGCTCCCCGCGCTTCTTCCCGCTGGAGTACACCAAGCTCACCCTGGAGATGACCTCACCGGAGTACGTCGACTACTTCCACGCGCTGCCCGAGGACACCCGCTACCGCCTCACCGAGCGGCAGAAGGGCCTGTTCAAGGGCATCGACGGGGCCCTGATCGACGAGATCTTCGACACGCTGTACCGGAAGAACCTCGGCGGCGCCGTCCCCACCCGGCTGCTCACCAACTCCTCCCTCACCAGCGCCCGGCACGAGGAGGGCGGCTACGTCCTCGGCTTCCGGCAGGAGGAGCAGGGCAAGGACTTCGAGCTGCGCTCCGAGGGCCTGGTCCTCGCCACCGGCTACCGCTACCGCGCACCGGACTTCCTCGCCCCGGTCGCCGACCGGCTGCGCCAGGACTCGCGGGGCAACTTCGACGTCTCGCGCACCTACGCGATCGACGTCACCGGCAACGGCGTCTTCCTGCAGAACGCCGGCGTCCACGCCCACTCGGTCACCTCCCCCGACCTGGGCATGGGCCCCTACCGCAACAGCGTCATCATCCGGGAGCTGCTCGGCCGGGAGTACTACCCCGTGGAGAAGTCGATCGCGTTCCAGGAGTTCGCCGTATGAGCACGCACACCGCCGGTGCCGTGGGCACCCTCACCCTGCGCCCCCTCGACCCGCTGCGCGAGGCCGAACTGCTGCACGGCTGGGTCACCCACCCCAAGTCCGCGTTCTGGATGATGCAGGACGCCCGCCTGGAGGACGTCGAGCGCGCGTACATGGAGATCGCCGCCGACCCGTACCACGAGGCCTTCCTCGGCCTGCACGAGGACGTCCCGGCGTTCCTGATGGAGCGGTACGACCCCGCCCACCGCGAGCTGGCCGGCCTCTACGAGCCCGAACCGGGCGACGTCGGCATGCACTTCCTGGTCGCCCCGACCGACCGGCCCGTGCACGGCTTCACCCGCGCGGTCCTCACCGCCGTCATGCGGCACCTCTTCGAGGACCCGGCCACCACCCGGGTCGTGGTCGAGCCCGACGTGCGCAACACGGCCGTCCAGGCCCTCAACGCGGCCGTCGGCTTCGTGCCCGAGCGGGAGATCGAGAAGCCCGAGAAGCGGGCGCTGCTCAGCTTCTGCACCCGGGAGCGCTTCGAGCAGGCGGTGGCCGTCCGATGAGCCTCTCCGACGCCGTGTCCCACCTGACCCCCGCGCACTGGGAGCGGGCCAACCGGCTGCTGCTCCGCAAGGCGCTCGCCGAGTTCGCCCACGAGCGGCTGCTCACCCCCGAGGCGGACGGCGAGGGCTACCTCGTCCGCAGCGACGACGGCCGCACGGCCTACCGCTTCACCGCCCGCCGCCACGCCCTCGACCACTGGACGGTGGACGCCGACTCCGTCACCCGCCACCGCGAGGGCGCCGAACTCCCACTCGACGCGCTCGACTTCTTCATCGAGATGCGCGGCACGCTGGGGCTGAGCGAGGCGATCCTGCCGGTCTACCTGGAGGAGATCTCCTCCACCCTCTCCAGCACCTGCTACAAGCTCGCCAAACCACCGGTCACCGCCGCCGAGCTGGCCCGCGCCTCCTTCCAGGAGGTGGAGACCGGCATGACCGAGGGCCACCCCTGCTTCGTCGCGAACAACGGGCGGCTCGGCTTCGGCGTCCACGAGTACCTGTCCTACGCGCCGGAGACCGCGAGCCCGGTCCGCCTGGTGTGGCTCGCGGCGCACCGCTCCCGGGCGGCGTTCACGGCCGGCGAGGGCATCGCCTACGAGTCCTTCGTGCGCGGGGAACTGGGCGCGGCGACGCTCGCCCGCTTCGAGGACACCCTGCGCGCCCAGGGCCTCGACCCGGCCGACTACCTCCTCCTGCCCGTCCACCCCTGGCAGTGGTGGAACAAGCTCTCCGTCACCTTCGCCGCCGAGGTCGCCCGCCGGAACCTGGTGTGCCTGGGCGAGAGCGAGGACGAGTACCTGGCCCAGCAGTCCATCCGGACCTTCTTCAACACGAGCCACCCCCGCAAGCACTACGTCAAGACCGCGCTGTCGGTCCTGAACATGGGCTTCATGCGGGGTCTGTCGGCGGCGTACATGGAGGCGACCCCGGCGATCAACGACTGGCTGGCCCGGCTCGTCGAGGGCGACCCCGTGCTGAAGGCCACCGGCGTCTCGGTCATCCGCGAGCGGGCGGCCGTCGGCTACCGGCACCTGGAGTACGAGGCGGCCACCGACCGGTACTCCCCGTACCGCAAGATGCTCGCCGCGCTGTGGCGGGAGAGCCCGGTCCCCTCGCTGGAGGAGGGCGAGACCACCGCCACGATGGCCTCCCTGCTGCACGTGGACCACGAGGGCGGCTCCTTCGCCGCCGCCCTGGTCGACCGCTCGGGGCTGCCCGCGCGGGAGTGGCTGCGCGGCTATCTGCGCGCCTACCTCACCCCGCTGCTGCACTCCTTCTACGCCTACGACCTCGCGTTCATGCCGCACGGCGAGAACGTCATCCTGGTGCTGAAGGACGGGGCGGTCCGCCGCGCGATCCACAAGGACATCGCGGAGGAGATCGTGGTCATGGACCCGGGCGCGGTGCTCCCGCCCGGGGTGGACCGCATCCGCGTCGACGTGCCCGAGGACCAGAAGGCGCTGTGCCTCTTCACGGACGTCTTCGACTGCTTCTTCCGCTTCCTCGCCCCGATCCTCGCCGACGCGGCGGTCCTGACGGAGGACGACTTCTGGCGGACGGTGGCCGAGGTGGTGCGCGCGTATCAGGAGAGCGTGCCGGAACTGGCGGAGAAGTTCCGCCGGTACGACATGTTCGCCCCCGAGTTCGCCCTGTCCTGCCTCAACCGCCTCCAGCTCCGCGACAACCGCCAGATGGTGGACCTCTCGGACCCTTCGGCGGCCCTGCAACTGGTGGGCACGCTCGCCAACCCGCTCGCCGGCCGCTGAGCCGGAACCGCGACCGCGTCCCGGGACGGTCCCCCGGGACGCGGTCGCGGTCGCGGTTCCGGGCGGGTCCGGGACGCGGTTCCGGGCGGACGCCTCAGCCGGGGAGGCCGAAGAGCCGGGCCGCGTTGTCGTGGCACACCGCGCGCAGCCAGTCGGGTCCGAGGCCCAGGCGCTCCAGGGCCTGGAGCTGGTGCAGATAGGGATAGGGGATGTTGGGGAAGTCGGTGCCGAGCAGTATCCGGTCGCCGAGGTCCGCGAGGCGGGGCAGGGCCCGCGCCGGGAACGGCATGAAGTCCTCGGTGAAGTCGGTGAACGCCATCGTGGTGTCGAGCCGCACCTGCGGATACCGCTCGGCCAGGCCGAGGAACTCCTCGTACTCGGGCATCCCCAGATGCGCGACGACCAGCCGCAGCCGCGGGTGCCGGGCGAGCACCCGGGCCACGGGTTCGGGTCCGGTGTGCTTGCCGGGCGCGGGCCCGGAGCCGCAGTGGACCACCACCGGTACCCCGGCCTCCGCGAGCAGCCCCCACACCGGCGTCAGCCGTGGGTCGGCGGGATCGTACGCCCCGACCTGCACATGGGCCTTGAACACCCGGGCACCCGCCTCGACGGCCTCGCGGACGTAGGTCTCGACGCCGGGTTCGGGGTGGAAGGTGGCGGTGTGCAGGCAGTCGGGGGTGCGGCGGGCGAACCCGGCCGCCCAGCCGTTCAGCCACTCGGCCATGCCCGGTTTGTGCGGGTAGAGCATCGAGGTGAAGGCCCGTACGCCGAACTCCCGCAGCCGGGCGGTGCGTTCGGCCTCCTCGGCGCGGTAGGTGATCGGCCAGGCCCGGCCGCCGACCAGCGGGCCGTTGGCGTCGAAGTAGTCCCACACCTTGCGCAGGACGCGCTCGGGCATGAAGTGGGTGTGCACGTCGATCAGCCCGGGCAGCCCGAGGCCGCCCCAGAAGCGGCACACCTCGGCGCTCTCCCCGCTCACGCCCGGCCCGCCCCTCTCACCCCTCTCGCCCATCCCACCCATCCCGACCGCACGGGGCGCACCCACCTGGCGTCACACACCTCTCCACCGACCCAGCACTGCCGCCCCATTGTCGGTGCCATACCAGTACCGACGTGAAGAGGGCGGCACTCTGCCCGAAATCGGGCAGGATTCTTGCGGATCTCCCGGGCTTACCCCAGGATCTACCGGGTGCACGAGGAACTTGTCGACCATCTGACGCGGTCCACGCCCCTGAGCCGGGGCGAGGCGCTGCGCGTGGTCCAGGACGTGCTCGCCTACTTCGACGAGACGACCGAGATGTACGTCCGCCGCCGGCACCGCGAACTCCAGGCGCAGGGGCTGGTCAACGCGTCCATCTTCGAGCGGATAGAGGCGGACCTGAAGTACCGCGCGGTGTCACCGCCGGACCTCACACTGCGCCAGCTGCGCCGCATCGTCTACGGCTGACCGGCCCGGCGGCACACGAGCACACGAGCACACGGCAACCGAACCGACCGACAGCAAGGGACATAAGGCCACATATGTGCGGAATCGTCGGATACATCGGAAGGCGCGACGTGGCGCCCCTGCTCCTGGAAGGTCTGCAGCGCCTGGAGTACCGGGGCTACGACTCGGCGGGCATCGTCGTCACCAGCCCCAAGGCCAGCGGCCTGAAGATGGTCAAGGCCAAGGGCCGGGTGCGTGACCTGGAGGCCAAGGTCCCCGCGCGCTTCAAGGGCACCGTCGGCATCGCCCACACCCGCTGGGCCACCCACGGCGCCCCCTCCGACGAGAACGCGCACCCGCACCTGTCGGCCGACAGCAAGGTCGCCGTCGTCCACAACGGCATCATCGACAATGCCGCCGACCTGCGGAAGAAGCTCGAGGCGGACGGCGTCGAGTTCCTCTCCGAGACCGACACCGAGGTCCTCACCCACCTCGTCGCCCGCTCCGAGGCGGCGGAGCTGGAGGACAAGGTGCGCGAGGCGCTGCGCCTCGTCGAGGGCACCTACGGCATCGCCGTCATGCACGCCGACTTCCCCGACCGCATCGTGGTCGCCCGCAACGGCTCCCCGGTCGTGCTCGGCATCGGCGAGAAGGAGATGTTCGTCGCCTCCGACGTGGCCGCGCTCGTCACCCACACCCGTCAGATAGTCACGCTGGACGACGGCGAGATGGCCACCCTCAAGGCGGACGACTTCCGCACCTACACCACCGAGGGCACCCGCACCACGGCCGAGCCGACCACGGTGGAGTGGGAGGCCGAGTCCTACGACATGGGCGGCCACGACACCTACATGCACAAGGAGATCCACGAGCAGGCCGAGGCGGTCGACCGCGTGCTGCGCGGCCGCATCGACGACCGGTTCTCCACCGTGCACCTGGGCGGCCTCAACCTCGGCGCCCGCGAGGCGCGCGCGGTGCGCCGGGTGAAGATCCTGGGCTGCGGCACCTCCTACCACGCCGGCATGATCGGCGCCCAGATGATCGAGGAGCTGGCCCGCATCCCCGCCGACGCCGAGCCGGCCTCCGAGTTCCGCTACCGCAACGCGGTCGTGGACCCGGACACGCTCTACGTGGCCGTCTCCCAGTCCGGTGAGACCTACGACGTGCTGGCGGCCGTGCAGGAGCTGAAGCGCAAGGGCGCGCGGGTGCTCGGCGTGGTCAACGTCGTGGGCTCGGCCATCGCCCGCGAGGCCGACGGCGGCATCTACGTGCACGCCGGGCCCGAGGTGTGCGTGGTGTCCACGAAGTGCTTCACCAACACCACCGTGGCCTTCGCGCTGCTCGCGCTGCACCTGGGCCGCACCCGGGACCTCTCGGTGCGCGACGGCAGGCGGATCATCGAGGGACTGCGGCGGCTGCCGGGGCAGATCAACGAGATCATGAAGCAGGAGGAGGAGATCAAGCGGCTGGCCGAGAGTTACGCCGAGGCCCGCTCGATGCTCTTCATCGGCCGCGTCCGGGGCTACCCGGTGGCCCGCGAGGCCTCGCTGAAGCTCAAGGAGGTCTCCTACATCCACGCGGAGGCGTACCCGGCCTCCGAGCTGAAGCACGGGCCGCTGGCGCTGATCGAGCCGGCGCTGCCCACCGTCGCGATCGTGCCGGACGACGACCTGCTCGAGAAGAACCGGGCGGCGCTGGAGGAGATCAAGGCCCGCAGCGGCAGGATCCTCGCCGTGGCGCACCAGGAGCAGCCGAAGGCCGACCAGACGCTCCTCGTGCCGAAGAACGAGGACGAGCTGGACCCGATCCTGATGGGCATCCCGCTGCAACTCCTCGCCTACCACACCGCGTTGGCGCTGGGCCGGGACATCGACAAGCCGCGCAACCTGGCGAAGTCGGTGACCGTGGAGTAGACGACGCGCCCGCTTTTCCTCGTCCTTGATCGCTTACCGTGGTGCTCACCGCGGGGGGACCGGCCTCCACGTCCGTGGGGGCCGGCTGGACGAGGACGCGAGGGAGCGTGGCGATGACGAGTCACACAGGGGCCTTTGGGCCCGGGGGCTGGGTGCCGGCCCCCGGCACGGGGGACGGCACGGAGCCGGCCTGGACGAAGGAACTGCTCGGTTCCGCCGGGAGCGGTGACTCCTTCGCACTGCTGCGGCTGCCCGCGGGCGGCGCCTCGCGGCTCGCCGGTTCCGCGGAGGACCGGATACTCGTGCTGGACGGCGCCCTCTCGTTCCCGGAGGCCGACGGGGAGGAGCCCCGGCTCCGGCGCAAGGGCGCCTACGCCGCACTGCCCCCGGCCGACGGGGCGGACGTGACCAGCGCCGAGGGCGCGCTCGCCCTCGTGCTGTCCGGCAGCCGGCTGGGGGCGCCCGCCGAGGACGTGTTCGGTCCGCGGGGGTGGCAGTCGACGGGGCCTGGGCAGTGGTCCCGGCTCCTCCTCGACGTGGTGCCGGACGAGAACTTCGACGAACGGGTCCTGGGACTGGCCCACTTCGAGCCGGGATCCTTCGCACCCCGGCATCCGCACCGCACGGCGCACCGGTTCCTCTTCCTCGACGGCGAGGCCGACGACGAATGGGTCCTGCCCGACGGGAGCCGGCACACCGCGCGCCGGGCCGCGGGCGACTTCGTCGACTATCCCTTCCCCGTGGAGCACCAGACCTTCAGCAGGACCGGCTGCACGCTCCTCTTCGTGCACGAGGCGCTGCCCACCGGGTCCTGACCCCGGGCCCTGCCCTCGGGGACGGGGCCCGCACGACGCGACCGCCGCGCGGGCCCCGTCCTCGGCGGTCCCGGGAACCGCCCCGGCCCGGGACCGGGCGGCGGTCAGCCCGTCGCCGTCACACGACGGCCGGCCACCCCGCGCCGCACGTCCGTCGGCCAGTGCGCGAGCACCGCCGTCGCCGCGTACCAGGCGACCGCGCCGGCCGCCACGGCGAACCAGCCGCCGACCTTGCCGAGGGCGTCGCTGCCGGCGAGGACGGATATCGCGAGCAGCACCAGGGAGACGAAGAACAGACCATAGGTGCCCTGGCCGAGCGCGTCGCCGGCCGCGCCGAGGGTCAGGGTCAGGGTCACGAGGGCGAAGAGCAGCAGGAACAGTCCGGCCGCGTTGTCGGAGACCTGGTTTCCGGCCGAGACGGCCCAGGTGAACCACAGGGCGCCGAGCGCCGCGAAGGCGGTGCCGTTGCCGGTGTCGTGCTCGCGGAAGGCCAGCAGGCCGACGAGGAAGAGGGCGACCCCTCCCACATAGTGGGCGAGTGTGACGGCGTTGGCCGCCGTGACGCCGTCGATCACATCGGTGTGGCCGAGGCCGAAGGCCAACAGGGTGATCCCCAGGGCGAGTCGGCCGGCGACGGTGGTCGTGCTGCTTCCCGCGGAGACGTCATTGTCCACGACGGGCTCCCTTCATGCGCGCTTGTGAAGTCGTGCGTGCCCGGTATATGCCCTTCACATGCGCACAAACACCTCTACGTGCGGGTAACTTCACCACGCGTCAGGGGTGTCCTCGCGGGCCCGGCCCCGCTCAGGGAATGACGACCACCGGGCGCCGGGCACGCTTGGCCAGACGGCCCGCGACCGAGCCGAACAGCCGGCCCACGAGGCCGTGCGTGGAGCCGACGACGATCGCGTCCGCCGCGTACTCCTGCCCGACCTCCTCGAGTTCGTGGCAGATGTCGCCCCCGCGCTCGACGAGGATCCAGGGCACCTCGGCCAGGTAGTCCGCGCAGGCCAGTTCGAGGCCCAGCACCTCGGTGCGGTGGTCGGGGACGTCGACGAAGACCGGCGGCTCGCAGCCCGCCCACACCGTGGTGGGCAGCCGGTTGGCGACGTGGACGATGATCAGGCCCGAGCGGATGCGCTGGGCCATGCCGATCGCGTAGGAGAGGGCGCGCTCACTGGAGGTGGAGCCGTCGAAGCCGACGACCACCCCGTGCTGGAACGCGGGGTCGCAGGGCGTGCGGCTCTCGTCCGACGCCAAGGGGTCGACCGAGGCGGGCTCGGCGACCGACCGCTTGCGGTCCGCGGGTTCGAAGAATTCGTGACCGGCCATGAGTGTCTCGGCGTTGTGATCCTCGTCGGGGACGGCGGTGTGCGGGAAGACGACGGTGCACGGCGGAGCTGTCCGGGAAACATCTTCCCCGGCCCATACCCCAAAGAGTACGGCGGCACGCCTTCCCGGCCCAGGGAACGGGCCCGGCTCCCGCACTGGCCGCGCGGGGTTCCCCGGAGCATGCACGAGCCACCGCCCCCGGCGCAACGGTCCCTGCCCCTTACAGGCGTCACCACGAGCGCTTCACACCGGCTCCACAGCACCTTCCCGGACATCGAGCGCGTTTCGGACGCCTCCACCGGAAGCGGAACCCGATCATCGCAGTGACCGCTGCCGCCGCCCCGCGTTGAACCCCGTGAGCCATCGCCCCAGGGAGCCCTTGTTGCCCGCACCCCGCCCGTCCCACGGCCGCCGCCCGCGCGCCCGCACCCGGCCCCGCTCCCCCGTGGCCGGCCCCCCTCAGGACACCGTCGGCGATCTCGTCCGCTGGGCCGCCTTCAGTTGCGTCCTGGTCCCCCTCGTCCTCGTCTGGTACGGCACCTCGCTGGCCGGCGCCACCGGCGCCGCCCTGGGGCTCGCGGCCGTCACCGCCGCCTGCCGCGCCCTGCTGCGCCGCTCCGAGCGGCACGCCGCACAGGCCGCCCTGGAGGCACTGCGGGCCCACCGGCCCCGTCCCGCGCACGCGTCCGAGGAACCCCGCGGATCCCTCGGGCCCCGGACCGGCCCGGCGGGGCGCCAGGCCGCCCACGCGCGCACCCGCCGGCCGGCTCACGCCGGAGCGTCCCAGGGGGCGCACAGGGGCGGTCGCCGGAACCGCCGAAATACGCCGGTCGACTGACCGGTTTCCGCGCACGCGCCCGCATGTTTTCGGCCAACTTCCCGGCCATGCGCACACACCCCTCACAGACCCCCCCACAGCCCGTTCGACCTGCACCGAAAGGGTCTGGGGAGGCGCGCGCACCCTATGGGGACCGGCCACCGGGACGAGGCGCACTTCCCTGCACGGCCCACGAGTGCAACGCTTCGTGATCGAATGCTTTACGCCAAGTTGCCATGTCGACAATTCGCCGGATGGTGAACCGGTCACGCCGGCACCACCCGAAGCAGTAGATTCGATCATGACTGTCTTACGGCGGGGGACTCGTGCTGGACCGAGGGGAAACGTGTTGGAGCGACAGACCCGAAGCATGGAGGGCGCCGCGACCACCGAGGGGGGCTTAGCAGTATGAGCCACGACTCCACTGCCGCGCCGGAAGCCGCGGTCCGGAAACTCTCCGGACGCCGCCGCAAGGAGATCGTCGCTGTGCTGCTGTTCAGCGGCGGCCCCATCTTCGAGAGTTCCATACCGCTGTCGGTGTTCGGGATCGACCGTCAGGACGCCGGCGTGCCGCGCTACCGCCTGCTGGTGTGCGGTGGCGAGGAGGGCCCGCTGCGGACCACGGGGGGCCTCGAACTCACCGCACCACATGGGCTGGAGGCGATATCACGGGCCGGCACGGTCGTCGTACCGGCCTGGCGTTCGATCACTTCTCCGCCGCCGGAGGAGGCGCTCGACGCACTGCGCCGGGCGCACGAGGAAGGCGCGCGGATCGTCGGACTGTGCACCGGCGCCTTCGTGCTGGCCGCGGCCGGCCTGCTCGACGGCCGCCCGGCCACCACGCACTGGATGTACGCGCCGACGCTGGCCAAGCGCTACCCGTCGGTGCACGTCGATCCCCGTGAGCTCTTCGTGGACGACGGCGACGTCCTGACCAGCGCGGGCACGGCCGCCGGCATCGACCTGTGCCTGCACATCGTGCGCTCCGACCACGGCAACGAGGCGGCCGGCGCGCTGGCCCGCCGGCTGGTGGTGCCACCGCGCCGCAGCGGCGGGCAGGAGCGCTACCTGGACCGCTCTTTACCGGAGGAGATCGGCGCCGACCCGCTCGCCGAGGTCGTCGCCTGGGCCCTGGAGCACCTCCACGAGCAGTTCGACGTGGAGACGCTGGCTGCCCGCGCGTACATGAGCCGGCGCACGTTCGACCGCCGGTTCCGTTCGCTCACGGGCAGCGCGCCGCTGCAGTGGCTGATCACGCAGCGGGTGCTGCAGGCACAGCGGCTGCTGGAGACCTCCGACTACTCGGTCGACGAGGTCGCGGGCCGCTGCGGCTTCCGCTCGCCGGTGGCGCTGCGCGGGCACTTCCGGCGGCAGCTCGGCTCGTCCCCGGCCGCGTACCGGGCGGCCTACCGGGCGCGCCGGCCGCAGGGTGAGCGTCCGGCCGAGGCCGAGGGCGTCCCGAGTCCGGTCGCGGGCCCCGGCGGTCCGCAGCCGATGGCACCGGATCAGCCTCCGCAGCTGCCGATGCAGTCGCGGCGTGCCGCGGCGGCGAACGCCCTGGGCGCGGCGGCCTCCGTCTCGGCCCCGGCGCCCGAGCACGGCCACGGGCCGGGAGCCGGCCGGCACGCGCAGGAGATGTACTACGCGGGCAGCGGCCGCGCGGGCGTACCGGGCTCGCGGGGCGCACCGTAGGAGGCGCTCCCCGGGCGGGGCGGGGCAGGCCGTACGGACCCGGTCCGGCACGGTCCGCCCCGCCCCGCCCGCGCGTGCCGTGCGCACGTCCCTCGTGCACGGGCGGTCCGCCGTGCCGCCGCGGGGTCATAAGGTAAGGCTCATGAACGATCGCATGGTGTGGATCGACTGCGAGATGACGGGTCTCTCGCTGTCCTCCGACGCGCTCATCGAGGTGGCCGCGCTGGTCACCGACTCCGAGCTGAACGTGCTGGGCGAGGGGGTGGACATCGTCATCCGGCCGCCGGACGAGGCGCTGGAGACGATGCCCGAGGTGGTGCGCGAGATGCACACCTCCTCCGGCCTGCTGTCCGAACTGGCGTCCGGCACGACGATGGCCGACGCCGAGGAGCGGGTGCTCGCCTACGTCCGCGAACACGTCAAGGAGCCCCGCAAGGCCCCCCTGTGCGGCAACTCCGTCGGCACCGACCGGGGTTTCCTCGCCCGGGACATGCCCTCGCTGGAGGAATACCTCCACTACCGCATCGTGGACGTCAGTTCGGTCAAGGAGCTGGCCCGGCGCTGGTACCCGCGGGCCTACTTCAACAGCCCCGAGAAGAACGGCAACCACCGGGCGCTGGCGGACATCCGGGAATCCATCGCGGAGCTGCGCTACTACCGGGAGGCGATCTTCGTACCGCAGCCCGGACCGGATTCCGACACGGCCCGCACCATCGCCGCGAAGCACGTGGTCACCGGCCACTGACCTGGGCGTCCGGCCCCCGCGGTGGCCCCGGACACCCCCCGCGAAAAGGCGTGCGCGAGCACCCCCGCGGACCCTGTACACTTTTTCTCGGCCGGTCGGTGGAACACCAGGGAAACCGTCGGTCATGGTGGGTGTAGCTCAGATGGTAGAGCACCTGGTTGTGGTCCAGGATGTCGCGGGTTCGAGTCCCGTCACTCACCCTTTCTCGAAAAGGCCGGTCACCCGAAGCGCTGGGTGACCGGCCTTTCGCATACCCCGTTCCCTCCCCCGGCGGGAACCGCCGGGGTTCCCCGCGTACCGCCCCGGGGCCCTCTACGACGACGCCCGGACGACCAGTTCCGTCGGCAGGACCTCGTGGCGGCGTTCCGCGGGGACGGCGCCCGGGAGGCGGTGGGCGGCGATCTCGTGCAGCAGGAGGTCGATCATCGCCCGGCCCATCTCCTCGATCGGCTGGCGGACGCTGGTCAGCGGCGGATCCATGTGGCGGGCGATCGCGGAGTCGTCGTAGCCGATCAGGGCGACGTCCTCCGGTATGCGGCGGCCCGCCTCGCGCAGTACCTGGCGGGCACCGGCGGCCATGACGTCGGAGCCGGCGAAGACCGCGTCGAGGTGCGGGGTGCGCTCCAGCAGCCGCGACATCGCCCGGCGGCCGCCCTCCTCGGTGAAGTCGCCCGGCTCCACAAGGTGTTCGTGGACGGGGAGTCCCGCGTCCCGCAGGGCCTCCCGGTAGCCGTCCAGACGCCGCTGGGCGCCGTAGACGGCGAGCAGTCCGGTGATGTGGGCGATCGTGCGGCGGCCGCCCGCCAGGAGGTGCTCCACGGCCGAGCGGGCGCCCGCGTAGTTGTCCGAGTCGACCGAGGCGAGCGTCTCCGCGCCGGAGCGCGGGCCGCTGATCACGGCGGGGATCTCGAGCTGGGCGATCAGGTCGGGCAGCGGATCGTCGGCGTGCACGGAGACCAGCAGCACCCCGTCCACCCGGTGCGCGGCCAGGTACTGGGCGAGCCGGCGGCGCTCACGGTCCCCGCCCGCGAAGATGAGCAGCAACTGCATCTCCGTGTCGGACAGTTCGGCGCCCACACCGCGCAGCATGTCGGAGAAGTACGGCTCGGCGAAGAACCGGGTCTCGGGCTCGGGGACGACCAGCGCGATGGCGTCGGTGCGGTTGGCGGCGAGTGCGCGGGCGGCGGTGTTGGGGACGAAGCCCAGCTCGGCGACGGCCGCCTCGACGGCGGCGCGGGTGGCGGCGCTGACCCGGGGGGACCCGTTGATCACCCGGGAGACCGTGCCGCGGCCCACGCCGGCCCGGGCGGCGACCTCCTCCAGGGTGGGCCGTCGACCGCCCCGGCTCCGCCCACCGTTGACCGCCATAGTCGCCGCCTCCTGTTTTGCCGCTTTCAGGCCAGGAATGTAACAGCCCGGGACGGCACGGCGTACGGGCCCGTCGTCTTCCGCCGAGGACCATCGTCCCTCGTCGGACGGACTCCGTGCCCTCTCCGGCGGCACAAAAGACGGGAGGGGCGCGGCCGGTGTCCGGCCGCGCCCCTCCCGGGCGGTGTGGATCAGCCCTGCGAGCCGGTGGCCGGCAGCGCGTTCTCGCGGATCACGCCCGCGTACCAGTGGGCGCTGTCCTTGGGGATGCGGCGCTGGGTGGAGTAGTCGACGTAGACGGCGCCGAAGCGCTTGGAGTAGCCGTAGGACCACTCGAAGTTGTCAAGCAGCGACCACAGGAAGTAGCCCCGCACGTCGGCGCCGTCGGCGACGGCCCGGCGGACGGCGTCCAGGTGGGCGTGGAGGTAGGCCACCCGCTGCGGGTCGTTGACCTTGCCCTCGGGCGAGATGTAGTCGTCGAAGGCGGCACCGTTCTCGGTGACCATCAGCGGCAGTTCGGGGTGCGACTTGGCCAGGTCGGTCAGCAGGGTGTGCAGGCCGCTGGCGTCGATGGCCCAGTTCATCGCCGTGAGGTTGTCGTTGGCGAGGTGGAAGGCGACGTGGTCGGAGCCCGTCCACGGGGAGTGGGCGCTGGCGCCGTGACCGTCGTTCTTCGTGGTGCCGGCACCGTCGACCGGGTGCGAGACCACGGTCGGCGAGTAGTAGTTGACGCCGAGGACGTCGATCGGGCGGGAGATCTCCGCCAGGTCGCCGTCCTGGACCAGCTCGTTCCAGTCCACCAGGTGGGAGGTGTCGGCGATCAGGTCCTGGGGGTAGGCGCCGTCCAGGATCGGGCCGGTGAAGACGCGGTTGCCGACGGCGTCGATGCGGCGGGCCGCCTCGGCGTCCTCGGGGCTGTCGGTCAGCGGGCGGACCTGGTGCAGGTTGAGGGTGATGGAGGTCTGCGCGGTCGACGGCAGGAGGTCGCGCAGCACCCCGACCGCCTTGCCGTGGGCCAGGTTCAGGTGGTGGGCGGCGCGCAGGGTGGCGGCCGAGTCGGTGCGGCCCGGGGCGTGCACACCGGAGCCGTAGCCGAGGAAGGCCGAGCACCAGGGCTCGTTGAGGGTGGTCCACACGCCGACGCGGTCGCCGAGGGCGCGGGCCATGATCTCGGCGTAGTCGGCGAAGCGGTAGGCGGTGTCGCGCTGCGGCCAGCCGCCCGCGTCCTCCAGCTCCTGGGGCAGGTCCCAGTGGTAAAGGGTGGCGACCGGGGTGATGCCCGCCTCGAGCAGCTCGTCGGTGAGACGGCGGTAGAAGTCCAGGCCGCGCTCGACGGCGGGGCCGCGGCCGGTGGGCTGGACACGGGACCAGGAGACCGAGAAGCGGTACGCCTTCAGGCCGAGGTCCTTCATCAGCGCCACGTCGTCGCGGTACCGGTGGTAGTGGTCGGCGGCGATGTCGCCGGTGTCACCGTTGCGCACCTTGCCGGGGGTGTGGCTGAAGGTGTCCCAGATGGAAGGGGTGCGACCGTCCTCGGCGGCGGCGCCCTCCACCTGGTAGGCGGCGGTGGCGGCACCCCAGACGAAGTCGGTCGGGAAGGAGAGAGAGGTGTCCGTTACCGGCCGGGCAGTGGTCTCGGGTCGTACGGCGGTCATGGTGAGAACGCTCCCAAAGTGGCGTGAGGCGGTCCGGACGGTGGTCAGTCCGGCGGTGGGGGGGGGGGGAAGGCAGGAGAGGCCCGGGTGCGGGCCCGGCGGGGCGGGGTTTCGGTGCGGAGCGGACCCCGCGGGCGGCGGGTGACTCGGGGAGGCGGGCGGTGCCGCCTCCCCCGCCGGTACGGCCCGTGTGCGGGACGGGCCGTACCCGGGTGGACGTCAGCCCTTGACCGCGCCCGCCATGATGCCGCCGACGATCTGCTTGCCGAAGACGATGAACACGAGCAGCAGCGGGAGCGTGCTGATCAGCGCGCCCGCCATGACGATGCTCTGGTCCGGCGTGTACGAGGCGCTGAGCAGGCCGAGCGCCACCTGGATGGTGGGGTTCTCCTGGTTCAGCGCGAGGAAGGGCCAGAAGAAGTCGTTCCATGCCTGGACGAAGGTCAGCATGCCGAGCACCATCATCGCGGGCCGGGCGGCGGGCAGGACCACGTTCCAGACGATGCGGATGTTGCTCGCGCCGTCGACCTTGGCCGCCTCGATGAGCTCGTAGGGCAGCGCCTCGATCAGATACTGCCGCATGAAGAACACGCCGAAGGCGCCGACCAGGGTCGGGAAGATGACCGACTCCAGCTGACCGTTCCAGCCGATGTCCGACATCATCATGAACAGCGGCACGACGCTGAGCTGCGGCGGGACCGTCAGAGTGGCGATGACCGCGGTCATCAGCACGTTGCGGCCGCGGAAGCGCATCTTGGCGAAGGCGTAGCCGGCCAGGGTGCAGAAGAACAGGGTGGCGGCGGTGATGCAGCCGGCCACGATCGCGGTGTTGACGATCGCCTTGCCGAGGTTGGCCTGCTCCCAGGCCGTCTGCAGGTTGCTGAACAGCCTGCCGCCCGGGATGAACGGCGGCGGGGTGTCGAGGACCCGCTGCTGGTCGTGCGAGGCGGCGACCAGCGTCCAGTACAGCGGGAAGACGGAACCCAGGCCGACGATGATCAGGAAGACGTACGTCAGCGGGCCGCCCTTGAGCTGCTGGCCGGCGCCGATCTTGAAGCGGTTGCGGCCCTTGCCCGGCTCGGCGGGCAGCGGCGCCGGGGCGGGCCCCGGCACGGCGGTCTTGGTGGGACTTGTCGTGGTCATCGATTTCGCTCCCGTCAGACCGCGGCGCTCTTGCGCACGAACCGGCTGATGATCCAGTTGATCAGGGCGATCAGCAGCAGCAGGACGAGCATGGCCCAGGCCACGGCCGCGGCCGGACCGAGGTGTCCGAGCTTCCAGCCGTAGTTGTAGAGGTAGATGCTCAGCGTCTCGTACTGGTGGTCGCTGCCGCCGACGGCGCCGAGGGTGCCGCCCTGCAGGAGCAGCGGCTCACCGAAGAGCTGCATCGAGCCGATCGTCGAGATGACGATGGTGAACAGGATCGTGGGCCGCAGCGAGGGGATGGTCACCTTGCGGAACTGCTGCCAGCGCGTGGCTCCGTCGATCGAGGCGGCCTCGTAGAGGTCCGTCGGCACGGCCTGCATGGCGGCCAGGTAGATGAGGGCGTTGTAGCCGGTCCAGCGCCAGATCACGATGATCGAGATGGCGATCTTGGACGTCCAGTGCCCGTTGCCCCAGTCGGTGTCGCTCGGGGCGCCGAAGAAGTGCAGCACCCAGTTGAGCATGCCGCCGTCGGCCCGGAAGACCAGGGCGAACACGAGGGCGGCGGTGGCGACCGAGGTGGCGTACGGGGTCAGGATGAGCGTCCGCCAGAAAGTGCTGGCGCGCAGCTTGTAGTTGAGCAGATGGGCGAGGCCCAGCGCGACCAGGAGCTGCGGGACGGTCGAGATGACGCCGATGACGAACGTGTTGGAGACGGCCGTCCAGAACTCGGAGTCCTGGAGGATCCTCGTGAAGTTCTCGAAGCCGACCCACTCGGACTGGTCGAGGCTCGTCATCTCCACCCGGTGCAGTGCTATCCAGCCGGTGTAGAGGAGCGGGTACAGACCGAAGGCGCCGAAGATGAGGAAGAAGGGCGCGATGTAGGCGTACGGCGACGCCTTGTCGTCGAAGCGCCACAGGCGGGAGCGCCACGCGCTGCGTTCCTTCGACGCGGTGCCGGAGCCGCCGGGCGGCGGGCTGTAGGCACCCTGTGTGGGGGTTGTCGTTGCCACGGAGGGAGTCCTTCCCTGGGAGGTTGCGGCCGGGTAGGGGGCGGGGGGCGCGTGCACGGGCCGGGCGCCCATCCCGCCGCTCCCTGCGCTGTTCGGTACGGTAGCGAGCCGCCCGCGCCGCGGCCTGACGTACGTGTGTGCGGAACCCTGGGGTTCCGCTGAGGGACCGGATCCGGCGGACGGGACCGGATCGGGCATCGGTCCCGGCTCCGCTCGGCGGATCCGGCCCGACCACCGGGGGCCTTCCCGTCGTACCGGCACCGTTCCCCCGTGCCGGTCCGGTACGACGAGCCGGCACCCGGTGGCGTCCGGGCACGAACCCGGTGCGCCCCGTCACCGGGGCGCGCACCCGGCCGGCGGGTGAACGCCGGCCCGGTGACGCGGATGCCGTCGGCGGCCGAAGCCGCCGGTGCGGTGCGGGCAGCCCCTGGGGACCACCCGCACCGCCGGGGTTCAGCCGATCGCCTTGTCGATGGTGTCGACCGCGTCGCTCCAGGCCTTGTCGGGCTTGGTGCCACGCTGCGCCATGTTGTTGATCTGGCGGGAGATCGTGTCCTTGATCACGCCGTCCTTCGGGCCGAGCACCGCCGCGGGGATGACCTTGGCCTCTTCCGCGTAGATCTCACCGATCGGGGCGTTGTTGAAGTACGGGAGCTTGGCGTTCTTCACGTCGGGAAGGTCGTAGGCCTTCGTGTTCGACGGGAAGACACCGATGGCCTTGAAGACCTTCGCCTGCTGCTCGGGCGCGGTCAGCCACTTGACGAGCTCCTGCGCCTCCTTCACGTGCTTGCCGGCCTTCGGCACCGCGAGGAAGGAACCGCCCCAGTTGGCGGCGGCGTCGCCGGGCGCACGGGCGATGTCCCACTTGCCCTTGAAGTCGTCACCGGAGTTGACGGAGATCTGGCCGGCCATCCACGCCGGGCAGGCCACGGTCGCGATGGAGCCCTTGCGGAGCGCGGCGGTCCACGGGTCGTCGAACTGGGCGAGACCCTGCGAGAGGCCCTTGTCCGTGGCCTCGACGGCCAGGTCCCAGCCCTTCTTGACGGAAGCGCTGTCCTTGTAGATCGGCTTGCCGTCGGAGCTGTAGTACTGCTCCGGGGAGGAGGAGACGACCGCGTTGTACATCGCGCTCGCGGAGTCCATGAAGTAGGTCTTGTCGGGAGCCTTCTTCTTGAACTTCTCGCCGAGCTTGATGTAGTCCTCCCAGCCGCCGGCGACGGCCTTCGTGACGTCCTCGCGGTCGGTCGGCAGACCCGCCTTCTCGAACAGGTCGCGGCGGTAGCAGAGCGACATCGGGCCGATGTCCGTGCCGGCGCCGATCACCTTGCCGTCGTCGGTGGTGACCTGCTTTTCCTTCCAGTCCACCCAGTCCGCGACGTTGATCGTCTTGCTCAGGTCGACGAACTTGTCCGCCTGAGTGGTGACGACCTCCTTGGTGCGGCCGACCTCGATGCCGGTGACATCACCCAGACCACTGCCCGCGTTCAGCTGCTGAAGCAGCTTCGGGTAGTAGTCCTCCTCCTTGGTGGAGGTCTCTTCCTTCACCGTGATGTTCGGGTGCAGCTTGTGGTACTCGTCGAACAGCTTGGCTTCCTTGTAGCCGAACTGCCCGAAGTCCGCGAGCTTGAGGGTGATGTTCCCGTTGGAGTCCGAGCTGTCCGAGTCGTCGCTGCTGCAGCCGGTCAGCAGCAGCGCCGAGGCCGTGAGGACCGTGGTGGTCACGGCCGCTGCTCTGCGGCCTCGACCGCCGCCGGTACGGGTGATGCGCATTCCACTACTCCTTGTTCCAGTGGGGAACGGGACCTCAGGAATCGGGCTGCCGGGGAACCGGCAGTCCGGACCTGCCCTCTCGGTTCGAGCAGCGGCCAGTTCACAACACGAGGTGTGTGGTGAAAAGATGCTGGTCAACAGTGGGTGTTGCGAGGTGGAGGGAAGGGCCTTCGGTGTTCTGGTCCACACGGGAGTAACCCCCCGAGGACCCGTGGGACCGCTCCCACGCGGCATGCCGGAAGACTCGTTCCTGCGAGCCCCAGTGTCAAGACTTGAAAACGGCGTCGTTGCGCAAGCGTGTTGTAGGCGTCACGTTTACGTGTCGTGACGTCACGTGTAACCAGCCCGACACACTGCCGTCACACCCCGGATTCCCGCAGGTCAACGACGTCTTCGCGGAGCCCCCGATGAGCCGGGTACGGTCCACGGAGGCGGTTTGGGAAATTTCTGGGTCAGAATGAGGCCCGCCCCCCACTGATCGCCGAGAGGTGAACGATGAGACCTGCCGACCCGCCGGCCAGGAACGCGGACGTCCGGCGCCCCACCCTCAACGCCGTGGCCGCGCTCGCCGGTGTCGGGCGCGGCACCGTCTCCCGGGTGATCAACGGCTCCCCCAAGGTGAGCGACCGCTCCCGGGCCGCCGTCCAGCGGGCCATCGACGAACTCGGCTACATCCCCAACCGCGCCGCCCGTTCCCTGGTCACCCAGCGCACCGACTCGGTGGCGCTGGTCGTCCCCGAGGCGCAGAACCGGCTCTTCTCCGAGCCCTACTTCTCCGGGATCATCCGCGGGGTGTCCGCCGGACTCGCCGGTGCGGGCATGCAGTTGCTGCTGGTGCTGGTCCGCGACGAGAAGGAGTACGCGCGCCTCGCCACGTACCTGTCCGCGCAGCGGGTGGACGGCGTGCTGATGATGGCCGTGCACAGCGACGACACGCTGCCCGACCGGCTCGAGGAACTGGCCGTGCCGACCGTGCTGGCGGGCCGGCGCGGCGACGGCGAACCGCTGGGGCACGTCCGCGCGGACAACGGGGGCGGGGCCCGCAGCGCGGTCGAACACCTGCTGGCCGGCGGTCGCCGGACCATCGGCACGATCACCGGGCCGCTGGACATGGATGTGGCGCAGGCCCGGCTCGAGGGGTACCGGGAGGCGCTGGAGAAGGCGGGGCTCGAAGTCCAGGACGACCTGATCGTCCAGGGCGACTTCACGGAGGACGGCGGCCGCTGGGCCATGCGGGAACTGCTGCGGCGGCGCCCGGAGGTGGACGCGGTGTTCGCCGCCTCGGACGTCACGGCCTCGGGAGCCGTGCTGGAACTGCGGGCCTCGGGGCGGCGGGTGCCGGACGACGTGGCGGTGATCGGCTTCGACGACTCCATCGTGGCGCGGCACATCGACCCGCCGCTCACGAGTGTGCGGCAGCCGCTGGAAGAGATGGGGCGGACGATGGCGCGGTTGCTGCTCGACGAGATCGAGCAGCGGGGGGCGGGGCATCGGGGGGTCGTCCTGCCGACGGAGCTGGTCGTACGGGAGTCGGCGTGAGGGGGGTCCCCTCGCCGACGTAGGGGGCTTCCGGCCTCCGGCGGTGGGCCTCCGGCCGGGGCGGCGGGGGACAGTGGCGTGCTGCTCGCCGTGCGGGGGTGGGGGTTCGGTGGGGGGCTCGGCCTTCGGGGGCGGGGGTCCGGTGGGAGTGCCCCGCCTACGGGGGGGGTTCGTGTACGTGGGCCCCTTCGGGGGGGGTGACCTCGCCTACGGGGGGGTGGGGGGTTCGTGTGCGTGGGCGGGTGCGGGTTCGTGGGTCGGGCGCGCAGTTCCCCGCGCCCCTCGTTCGGTGGGCCGGGGGTCTTGTGAAGACGCAGTTCCCCGGGCCCCTGAGGGGTGGGGTCGGGGGCTTCGTCGTGAGGCGGTTTGTTGCGGCGCTGAGGGGTTCGGGACTCCCGGGGGTTTTTCGTGGGAGCGCTCCCATGCATAATGGGCGGCGCAACCGACCCGTGGGAGCGATTCCATGACCGAGCCGATGTCCGTGTCCTTCCCTCCCGCCTTCGTCTGGGGAGCGGCCACCTCCGCGTACCAGATCGAGGGAGCGGCGGCGGAGGACGGCCGAACGCCGTCCATCTGGGACACCTTCAGCCACACGCCGGGAAGGACGGCCGGCGGCGACCACGGTGACGTGGCCATCGACCACTACCACCGCTACCGCGACGACGTCGCGATGATGGCCGAGCTCGGTCTGGCCTCCTACCGCTTCTCCGTCTCGTGGTCCCGGGTGCAGCCCACCGGGCGGGGCCCGGCGGTCCAGCGCGGGCTGGACTTCTACCGGCGTCTGGTCGACGAGCTGCTCTCCCACGGCATCAAGCCGGCCCTGACGCTCTACCACTGGGACCTGCCGCAGGAGCTGGAGGACGCCGGCGGCTGGCCGGAGCGGGAGACCGCCTACCGGTTCGCCGAGTACGCGGCACTCCTCGGGCAGGCGCTCGGCGACCGCGTCGAGCAGTGGATCACCCTGAACGAGCCCTGGTGCAGCGCCTTCCTCGGCTACTGCTCCGGCGTGCACGCCCCTGGCCGCACCGACCCGGAGGCCTCGCTGCGGGCCGCGCACCACCTGAACCTCGCGCACGGCCTGGGCACGACCGCCCTGCGGGCCACCCTGCCGGCCGGCGCCTCGGTCGCCGTGAGCCTCAACTCCCAGGTGATCCGCCCGCTTTCGCAGGACCCCGCGGACCTGGAGGCGGCGCAGCGGATCGACGACCTCGCCAACGGTGTCTTCCACGGCCCGATACTGCACGGGGCCTACCCGGAGACGCTGATCAAGGCGACCCGGTCGGTCACCGACTGGGCCTTCGTCCAGCAGGGCGACCTGGTGCTGACCCACCAGCCGCTGGACGCGCTCGGCCTGAACTACTACACGCCCGCCCTGGTGAGCGCGGCGGAGAACGCGCCGTCCGGTCCGCTCGCGGACAATCACGGCTCCGGCGCGCGGGCACCGTGGCCGGGCGCCGACGACGTGACCTTCCACCAGCCGCCGGGCGAGCGGACGTCGATGGGCTGGGCGGTCGACCCGACCGGGCTGCACGACCTGGTCATGCGCTACACCCGCGAGGCGCCCGGGCTGCCGCTGTACATCACCGAGAACGGTGCCGCCTACGACGACGAGCCGGACGCCGAGGGCCGGGTGCACGACCCGGAGCGCATCGCCTACCTGCACGGCCACCTGACGGCGCTGCGCCGCGCCGTCGACGACGGCGCCGAGGTGCGGGGCTACTACCTGTGGTCCCTGATGGACAACTTCGAGTGGGCCTACGGCTACGAGAAGCGGTTCGGGGCGGTCCACGTGGACTACGAGACGCTGGCCCGCACTCCGAAGTCGAGCGCCCACTGGTACAGCCGTGTCGCCCGCACCGGCACGCTGCCGCCCCTCCCCTAGGGGCCGGCTCCACAGACCACCGTGCCCGCGCCACTACCCGCCCCGCCCGGCGCGGGCACGGTCGCAAGTCCCGGCCCGGCCGGCGTAAGCGGACGCCGGCCGGGCCGGTCAGAGGGGACGGGGCGCGGTCCTGGTGGGGGCTTTGCGGGGAAGCGGACCGCGCCCCGCGCTGAGCGGGAGCTGCCCGGCGGAGGGCGCCGGGCAGCTCCTTTCCCTCGGCTCTCTCTGGCTGCCTCGGCTGCCTCGGCTGCCTTGGCTACCTTGGCTGCCTTGGCTGCCTTGGCTGCCTTGGCTACCCTGGCTACCTTGGCTCCCTTGGCTGCCTTGGCTGCCTTGGCTGCCTTGGCTGCCTTGGCTGCCTTGGCTACTTGTAGGCCGCGAACGCCTTGGAGAAGTCGAACGCCCCCTGCGTGATCGAGCTGCACGTGGCGTCCGCCGTGTTCTTCGGCCCGCCCGCACAGCTCTTGTCGCGCGTCGCGGACCACATCGACAGCCACGCGAGCCCCTTGGACTTCGCGAAGTCCACGAGCTGCTTGGCGTCGTCGACCTTGAAGACCTCCGAGGACACGTCGTTGACGCCGATCATCGGGGTGACCGCGACCGCCTTCCACGCCGCGCCGTCCGAGAGTCCGAGCACGCCCTTGATCTGCGCCTGGGTCGCGGTGGCCGCCTGGACGGCGTACTCGCCCATGTCGCCGTCGTACGAGGCCCCGTAGTCCATCGCCATGATGTTGACGGCGGAGATCTTCACGCCGTTGGACTTGGCGTTGGACAGCAGGTTGACGCCGTCCTGGGTCAGCCCCTCCGGCATGACGGGCAGGGTGAAGGAGACGTCCAGGCCGGAGTGGGCCTGCTGGAGCTTGGCGATGGCCTGGGCACGCCGGGTGTTGGCCGCCGCGTTCGGCAGCGCGCCGCCCTCGATGTCGAAGTCGACCTTGGTCAGCTTGTACGTGTCCACGACCTTGCCGTAGGCCGCCGCCAGTGCGTCGGCGGAGCTGCAGGTGGTGCCGAGTTCGGAACCGGAGGCGCCGCCGAAGGAGACGCGGACGTCGCCGCCCTTGTCCCGCAGCTTGCCGATCTGCGCGGCGACCGCGTCACTGCCCAGATCGCTGACGCCGCCCCACTTCGGGGTGCAGCCGCCGCCGTCGGTGACGAAGGCCAGGTTGAAGTCCTTGACGCCGGCGGCCTCGGAGGCGGCGAGCAGGTCGAAGGCGGGGTAGAGCGAGGTGTCGACGTAGGGGGAGAAGCCGGCGCCGCCCGCGCTGCCGTTGCCGGTGTCCGGCGGGGTCGAGGGGCTGGAGCTCGGCTTCGGCGGGGTGCTCTGCGAGGGCGTGGCGCTCTTGCTGGGCTCGGCGCTCGGCTTCGAGGTGGCGGTCTCGGAGGGGCGCCCGCTCGGCTCGGGGGTGCTGCCCTCGTCCGCGGAGCAGCTCGCGCCGTCGATGCGGCAGCCGGTGGGGTCGCCCTTGCCGTTCACGACGAAGCCGACGGTGACGGACTCGTTCGCGGCGAGCCCGTCCTTGTCCCAGGAGGGGGCCGTCACGGTGACGTGCTGTCCGCTGACCTTCGAGGTGGCGTTCCACAGCGAGCTGATTCTCGCCCCCGCGGGCAGGTCGAACTCCAGCGTCCAGTCGTCCTCCTTGGCACCGCTGTCGTTGGTGACGACGTACTGGGCGGTGTAACCGGTCTCCCACGTGCTGGACTTGGTGTAGACGGCACCGACGCCGGCCGCGTGGGCGGTTCCGGTGAGCGCGAAGGCGCCGCCGCCCGCCACGGCCGCGGCGACGACGCCACCGATCACCTTGTTCCTGCCGCTGACCCTGCGCCGGTGCGTCACGCTCATCTGGTGCCTGCTTTCACTGCTCACGGAAGTGTGGGGTGCGGCGACAAGCTAGCGGGCGGGATTCGGGCGCATCGGCCCAATCCGGGCCGGGGTCACGGTTCTTAGGGTGCGCTTAAGGAAGGGATGGGCGGGGGTTAAAGGTAGAGACCAATCCGGGGGCGACGCGCCCGCCCGGGCCGGTGTCCGACGGGCGGCGCGCGTCCGCGCGTTCCCCGTTGGGGGACGGGAACGGCACCCTCCCGGTTGCCCCCGCCACCCGCGCCACACGGCCGAGCCGCACGGGCGCGGGCGGCCCCGTCACACCCCCGCGGAGCGTCGCCCCTACCTCGCCGCGGCCGCCCGCTTGCGGCCGCGCACCCTCCCCCGGTGACCGCGGCGGCCCTTCGGCTCGGTGCCGCGGCCGTCGAGCTGTATCCAGATGCGGACCTCCGTGCCGCCGAGGACGGAGGACCCGATCCGCACGTCGCCGCCGGTCGACTCGGCCAGCCGCCGCACGATGTCCAGCCCGAGCCCCGTCGACCCGTCGTTGCCCGAGCCGCGCCCCCGGGCCATCGCGGCGCCGGGGTCCTTGATGCCGGGCCCCGCGTCGGAGACCAGCACGATGACGGCGTCCTCGGCGTGGTGCACGTCGACCGCGAAGGCGGTCCCCTCCGGGGTGTGCCGGAAGACGTTGCCGAGCAGGGCGTCGAGCGCGGCGGCCAGATCGGCACGGGCCACGGGTATGCGCACCGGGCGGTCGATGCCGGCCGTGCGCACCTTGCGTCCCTCGTCCTCGGCCAGCGCGGACCAGAACTCCATGCGTTCACGTACCACTTCGGCCGCGTCGCACCCGGCCCCGGGGCTCGGGGCGGTCGTCTGCGGCTTGGCCTCCCGGGCGGTGCGGATGATGGTGTCGACCTCGCGTTCGAGCTGGGCGACGGCGGCCCGGGTCTGGTCGGCCGCCGGGCCCTCGCCGAGCGAGGCGGCGTTGAGCCGCAGCACGGTCAGCGGGGTGCGCAGCCGGTGCGAGAGATCGGCGGCCAGTTCCCGTTCGTTGGCGAGCAGTTGGACGACCTGGTCGGCCATGGAGTTGAACGCGACCGCCGCGAGCCGCAGTTCGGTCGGCCCCTCCTCGGGCACCCGGGCGCCCAGTTGCCCCTCCCCCAGTTCGTGCGCGCCCTCGACGAGGCGCTGCGCGGGCTGCACCATGCGCACGCCGAGCCGGTCTGCGACGGCGACCGAGCCGACGACGAGCGCGGCGCCGACGGCGGCGAGCACCGCCCAGGCCGTGCCGACGCCATTGCTGACCTCGGCCTCCGGCACGTACACCTCGACCACGGCGATGGCCCCGGAGCCGATGGCGACGGGCTGGAGCAGGGTGAACCCGCCCGGCACCTCGCTGGTGGAGGCCCGGCCCAGCTTGCGGGTGGCCTCGATGTCCTTCTCGGCGGCACGCCGCCGGCCGAGGTCGAGGGCCTTCGTGGCGCCCTCGCCGTCGCTGAGGACCCTGCCTTCGCTGTCGGTGCCCGCGGCCGCCGGGATGTGCACCGCGATGCCCTCGTCGTCGGAGCCGGCCGAGGCGACGACGCGTTCGAGCTGTTCGCGCTCGGTGGTGATGGACAGCGCGGGCGCCACGGCCGCCGCCTCGCGCTCGGCGTTGGAGAAGGCGCGGTCGCGTGCCATCTCCTTGATGACGAGGCCGAGCGGCACCGCGAAGGCGACCACGACCATGGTGGTCACCGCCACGCACACCTTGACCAGTGCCCACCTCATGACAGCGGCTCCGCTCCCGGCGGCTCCAGCTTCACGCCGACGCCACGCAGGGTGTGCAGATAGCGGGGCCTGGCCGCCGTCTCCCCCAGCTTGCGCCGCAGCCAGGAGAGGTGGACGTCGATGGTCTGGTCGTCGCCGTAGGACTGCTGCCACACCTCGGCGAGCAGTTCCCTGCGGGGGACGACCACTCCGGGGCGTCCGGCGAGGAAGGCGAGCAGGTCGAACTCGCGGCGGGTCAGGTCCAGGGGTGTGCCGTCGAGTTCGGCCTGGCGGCGCAGCGGGTCGATGGCGAGGCCGCCGACGCGGATCACCGCGGAGGCCGGGGCCCCGCCCGCGCCGGAGCGGGCCCGGCGCAGCACGGCGGCCATCCGGGCGGAGAGGTGCTCCACGGAGAACGGCTTGGTGAGGTAGTCGTCGGCGCCCGCGTTGAGCAGCCGGACGACCTCCGTCTCGTCGTCCCGCGCGGTGGCCACGATCACCGGTACGTCGGTGATGCCGCGCAGCATCTTCAGCGCCTCGGAGCCGTCCAGATCGGGCAGTCCGAGGTCGAGTATCACGACGTCGAACGAGAAGTGGGCGACCTCGCGCAGTGCCTCGAGCGCGGTGCCGACACTGCGCACGAGGTGCGTGGCCTCGGTCAGATGCCGGATGAGCGCGGAGCGTACGAACTGGTCGTCCTCGACCACGAGCACACTTGCCATGCGCCGCACCGTACGCCATGCGCGCGGGTGGCTCCGGAGCCTGTGGACAACTCCACGACGCACAAAGGACATTCGAGACTGTGTGCGACTGGCGGGACGCGCGTGGGGCGGGTGAGGCAGTATGACAGCGATGTACAGAGGACTCGTTCACGTATCGGCGTGGTCGCTCGCCACCGGCGCGGCGGTCACCCTGTCGTGGTGGGGTGTCCACACGGTCATGGCGGGAACCGCCTACGACCCGCCGCGCGCCCTGCCCATCACGGCGGCCGGCTCGACGCAGGAGGCCAGGGCGCTGGCCCGGCCGACCAGCCGCCCGCCGAAGCCGGCGCACAGTCCGTCCCCGTCCCGGACGTCGAAGGCGCCCGCGCCGTCCGGCACCCCGGGGGCCGCCTCCTCCCCGCCCTCCTCGTCCTCGGGGGACTCCGGGAACTCCTCGGGCTCCTCCGCGCACTCGTCGAAGGGTTCTCCTCCGGCCTCCTCCGGGGAGGTCAAGGGCTACGACACCGACGGCGGCCGGGTGGTGTTCGACATCGGCGACGCCTCCGCGACGCTGGTGTCCGCGACGCCGGGGGCCGGCTGGTCGATGCAGGTGTGGAAGACGGAGTCGTGGATCCGCGTGGAGTTCACCTCGGGCGCGGACAAGGTGTCGGTGTTCTGCACCTGGCACGACGGGCCGCCGCACGTGGACATCGGCACCTACTGAGCCGTCCGCGCACGGGGTACGGCACGGCGCACGACGGCACGGCCCCGCTCAGTCGAACACCGAGGGCGGCGGCGCCGGCGAGGCCACCGCGTCGGCGTCGGTGACCGGGCGGGCGCCGCCGGTGAAGTCGGCCAGCGCCCTGCCGTGTTCGACCCGGGCGGAGTGCGGGTCCGAGGCCGCGCGCCGGGTGAGTTCGGCGAGGGGCAGCGGCGCGTCGGAGGCGAGGAGTATCGCGTTGCCGAAGCGCCGGCCGCGCAGCACGGCCGGTTCGGCGACCAGCGCCAGTTCCGGGAAGACCTCCGCCGCCGTGGCGATCTGTCCGCGCAGATGGGCCAGCGGCGGACCGTCCGTCAGGTTCGCCGCGTACAGCCCGCCGGGGCGCACCACCCGGCGGGCGTCGGCGAGGAACTCCACCGAGGTGAGGTGGGCCGGTGTGCGGGCCCCGTCGAACACGTCGGCGAGGACGAGGTCGGCCCAGTCCTCCGGCAGCTTGGCGAGGCCCTCGCGGGCGTCGAGGGTGCGGACGCGGATCCGCGCGCGCGGGTCGAGCGGCAGCGTCTCGCGGACGAACCGCACGAGGGCGCCGTCGCGCTCGACGACCTGCTGGGTGGAGCGGGGGCGGGTGGCGGCGGTGTACCGGGCGAGGGTGAAGGCCCCGCCGCCGAGGTGCGCGATCCGCAGCGGCCGGCCGGGCGGGGCGGCGAGGTCGATCACATGGCCGAGGCGGCGCTGGTAGTCGAAGGCGAGACGTGTGGGGTCGTCCAGGTCGACGTGCGACTGCGGGGCGCCGTCGAGGAACAGGCTCCAGGAGTGGGGGCGGTCGCGGTCGGGCGTCAGCCGGGCCAGTCCGCCCTCGACGGTCTCCTCGACCTCGGCGGCCGCCCGTCGGCCGCCGCCCCGGCCACTCGCCTCCCCCTCGTCCGTCACGGCCCTGCCGGCCTTCGGGGCCCTGCCGGCCTTCGGGGTCTTCGCCGCCCTCGCGCTCCTCGCCATCCGCCCATTATCGGCCGGGCGCCTGCGGCCCCGGGCGGGACCACGGCCTCACCGGCGGGACCCGGTCCCCGGTCTCACCTGCAGCTGTCCGCCGCCCGGAGCAGTCGCGCGGCCTCGCCGAGCGCGTCCCGCAGCACCGCGGGGTCCGTGGCCGGCTCGGCGCCGCCGGGCGGCAGCAGCCAGCCGCCGCCCTCGCCGGCCGGCTCGGGGGCGGCCGGTGCCGTCGCCGAACCGTCGGTCTGGGTACAGGTGCTGCCCGGCACGTCCCAGGCGTCCGCCGTCCCGGCCGGCACCAGGAAGCCGAGGGTGTCGCAGTCGTCGTCGTGCAGGACGGGTCCGACCCGGTCCCCCGTGCCGCGGCGCAGGATGTCCACGGCCTCGAGTCCCTGCCGGGCGGGCACGGTCACCACGTCGGGAAGGCCGGGCGACGACAGCGCCCCGCGTGCGCCGTGCACCCCGTGAGCTCCCTGCGCCCCATGGGCTCCATGTGCTCCATGTACTCCATGGGCTCCACGCGACCTTCGGGGATCGATCCTCGTCATCCCGGCCTCCCACACGGCGTACCCCTCCTGACGGCTGAGTGGTCGGGAGTTCCGGCGGCTCCCGGTCCACGGGGTACAACGCACGAGCCCGCCGACGGCTACGGCGCACACACCTTCCCGAGGATGGCAGTTCATGGCAGATCCCGGATGAGATATCCGGTTTGTAGCCAAACCTCGCATCACGGCATCTGACGGACGGGTACGTTCATGCACCGTCGGACGGATCGACCCGGTGGGGTCGACGGAGTGCGAGAGAGGGCCCGGCCATGGCGTCGTCAGCGGTGACCTCGTCCCAGTCCCCCCTGCCCGCGAGGCCGAACCTGGCCTTCCGGGAGCTGCGCGGGCAGCGCTCGCCGGGCGAGTTCGCGGCGGCGGTGCGGCGGGCTGCCCGGGAGATCGGCGAGCGTGTGAGCTGCGACGCCCGGTACATCGGCCGGGTGGAGGCGGGGGAGATCCGCTGCCCCAACTACGCCTACGAACGGGTGTTCCTGCACATGTTCCCCGGCCGGGAGCTGACCGACCTGGGATTCGCCCCCCGCTCGTCCGTGCGCGGCCGCTCCCCGCGCCCGGCCGGGGAGAATCCCCCGCACCGACAGCACCTTGGAACGGACCACGAGGAGAGCGACGTGCGGCGTCGCGCATTCATGACCGGCGGCACCGCCACCGTGGCGGCAGTCTCCTTGACACCCTTGACACCCTTGACGGCCCTGGCCGCCCAGACGGCCCTCGGCCCCGACGCCGCGGCCGCCGCCGGACGCCCGAGCCGCCGCGCGGGCACCGCCGAGGCGGACCTGCTGGAGGAGGCCGTGCGGCGGATCCGGCTGCTCGACGACCGGCACGGCGCCGACGGCCTGTACCGGTACGCCGCCGCCCCGCTGCAGACCGCGTACGCCCTGCTCGACTCCGGCGCCGCGCACCCCTCGGCGGCCGGCCGGCTGTACGCGGCGGCGGGCGAACTGGCCCTCTCGGTGGGCTGGCTGGCACACGACTCGGGCCGCCTCGACGACGCGCGCTCGCACTACGCGGAGGCCCTCGCGACGGCCCGGACGGCCGGGGACCCGGCCCTGGAGGCACACGCCTTCTGCAACACCTCGTTCCTGGCCCGGGACGCGGGCCGGCCCCACGAGGCGCTGCGGGCGGCCCAGGCGGGCCTGCGGGCGGCCGGGCCGCTGGGTTCGCCCCGGCTGCTGTCGCTGCTGGCGCTGCGCGAGGCGGGCGGCCGGGCCGGACTCGGCGACCGCGCGGCCTGCGAACGGGCGCTGGCCCGGGCCCGCTCGCTGTTCGCCCACGGTCCGGCGGCCGCGGACCCCGAGTGGATGTCCTTCTACGGCGAGGCCGAACTGGAGGGCCTGGAGGCGCAGTGCTGGTCGGTGCTGGGCGACTGGGCGCGGGCGGCCCGGCACGCGCGCCGTGCGGCGCGGCTGCAGGACCCGCACTTCGCCCGGAACACCGTCCTCTACACGGCGGAGCTGGCGGACGACCTGGCCCGCGACGGCCGCCCCGAGGAGGCCGCGGCGGCGGGCCACCGGGTGCTCGACCTGCTGGACGAGGTCCGGTCCGCCCGCGTGCACACCATGCTGTCCACGACGAGGCGGCTGCTGCTCCCCCACCGCAGGACGGCGCGGGTCGCGGCGTTCCTCGACCGCCACGCCTCCCTGCCCCGCCCGGCACGCTGAGCCGGGTCGCGCCCGGGCCGCCGGGAGGCCGTCCTCACCCCGCGAGGTGCCCGACGTCGTTCCACGACTCGATCGCGGCCTCCCCGTACGCCCAGCCCAGGACGCACAGCGAGGCGGGGCTCAGCCGCACGCGCGCCCCGAACGACAGCGGCAGCCCCAGCCACCGCGCCCCGATCGCGCGCAGCACGTGCCCGTGGGCGAACAGCAGGACGTCCCGCTCCTGCCCCCGCGCCCAGGAGACGACCTCGTCGGCCCGCGCGGTGACCTCCGCCGCCGTCTCGCCCCGGGGGGCGCCCTCGCGCCAGAGCAGCCAGCCCGGCCGCGCTTCCTGGATCTCGTCCGGCGTCATGCCCTCGTACTCCCCGTAGTCCCACTCCAGGAGCGCGTCCCAGGGCTCGGCGCGATCGCCGAAGCCGGCCAGTTCGCACGTCTCCCGCGCGCGCCGGAGCGGGCTCGTGCGCACCAGGGCCCCGGGCAGACCGTCCAGGGGCGCCCGGTGCAGCCGTTCGCCCAGGAGTTTGGCCCCCTGCCGGCCCTCCTCGAGGAGCGGTACGTCCGTGCGTCCCGTGTGCTTTCCGAGCAGGGACCATTCCGTCTGTCCGTGCCGGGCCAGCAGGATGCGCGGTGCCATGAGAGGGACCTTCCGAGACAAAGAATCCGGGGCGGGATTCCGAGACAAAAGAAGAGGCGGCTTCTTCCATCATCGCGCACCCTGTCGAAGGGCCTCCGCCCGCCTCCGGGCGGCCCTTACGGGCAACCCGGAACGCGATCTCCGCGTCTTGCAGTGCCGGGGGCACCCACGGCGACGTGTTCAGGCACCGTAAGGTGGGCCGTCATGCCATCGGGCACCCGCAGCGACGAGAAGGGGGAGGGCGATCGGATGGCGCAGACCGAATCGCCGGGCATCGAGGCGGGTCCGCGGCCCGGGCCGGAGCGCGAGGAGCGCCCGCGGGTCCGGCCGCAAGAGGCGAAGACCTCGAGGTCCCGTGCCCGTTGGTGGACGGAACTGCCGCTGATCGTCGTGGTGTACGCCGCGTACTCGGCGGGACGGCTCATCGTGCGCGGGGACGTGTCCGGTGCCGTCGACCACGGGCTGGCGATCCTGCGCGTCGAGAAGCTCCTCCACATCAACGCCGAGCACCCGCTCAACCGGCTGTTCACGGACCATGCCTGGCTGGGCGTCCCGGCCGACTTCTGGTACGCCTCGCTGCACTACATCGTCACCCCCGCGATCCTCGTGTGGATGTTCCGCGCGCACGCGGAGCAGTACCGCATGGTCCGCACCTGGCTGATGACGTCCACGTTCCTCGGTCTGATCGGCTTCACGCTGCTGCCGACCTGCCCGCCCCGGCTGCTGCACCCCGCCCACGGCTTCGTGGACACGATGGCGCAGTACAGCTCCTACGGCTGGTGGGGCGGGGAGGCGAGCGCGCCGCGCGGCATGGGCGGCATGACGAACCAGTACGCGGCGATGCCGAGCCTGCACGTGGGCTGGGCGCTGTGGTGCGGGGTCATGCTGTGGCGCCACGGCCGCTCGCCGCTGATGAAGGTCGCGGGTGTCGTCTATCCGCTGTTCACCACGATCGTGGTGATGGGCACCGCGAACCACTATCTGCTCGACGCGGTCGCCGGGGCGGCGGTGATGGGTGTCGGTCTGCTGCTGGCCGGACCCGTGATGCGGCTCGCGGTGGTGCTGCGGACGGCGTCGGCGGCGCGGCTGGCCCCGGTGGTGGCGGCCGTGCGCGGCGGCGGTTCCCCGATTGTCAGTGGCGGATGCCAGACTTCGGCGGGTGAGCGAATTCCCCGACAGCGCGAAACCCGCCACGGGCCGGGAGCCGAACCGGGTGCCGCCCCCGCGGACGCGGGGGACGGCGCTGCGGCACCTGCTCGCTGAGCTGCGGGGCCCGGCCGTCCCCGTGCCGGGCGAGCCCCCGCCGCAGCCCAAGGCGCTGGACGCCCGCGCGCTCGCCGCGCTGGCCGCCAACCCCGGCTGCGACCGGCGGGCACTGCTCGACGGCGCGGGGGTGGACAAGGCGGCGCTCGCGGACGCGCTGGGCGCCCCCTCCTCCTTCGGGCAGTCGCAGTTCGCCCTCACGCGGGGCAACGCCTTCGAGAAGCGCGTCAAGGCGGACGGCGGCGCGGAACTGCTCCGGCTGGTGCACGAGAAGCTGGACCCGGCCGCCCCGCCCCCGGAGACCTCCTCCGTGCCGGACCTGACGGCGGTGGGCCCGGCCGGGCGCACGGCCCGGACGGCGCTGGCGCTGCGGGAGGCCGTCGAGGCGGGCGGCTGGACACTGCTCGACCACCCCATGCTCGCGCTCGACGTGGCCGGCTCCCCCGCGTTCCTGGAGCCCGACGCGGTGGTCGTCCACCCCGACGGGTCCTGGACGGTCGTCGAGATCAAGTCCTTCCCGATGCTGGACGGCTCGGCCGACCCGGCGAAGGTGGGCGCCGCCGCCCGGCAGTCCGCGGTGTACGTCCTCGCGCTGGAGGAGGTCGCGGCGCGGCTGGACCCCGCGCCCGCGGTCCGGCACCGGATCCTGCTCGTCTGCCCCAAGGACTTCTCCAACCTGGCCACGGCCTCCGCGGTCGACGTGCGCAAGCAGCGCTCGGTGACCCGGCGGCAGCTCGCCCGGCTCACCCGCATCGAGGAGATCGCCGAGGCGCTCCCCGAGGGCACCTGCTTCGGCCTCGACCTGCCGCCGGAGCGGCTGACCGCCGCCGTGGAGTCGGTGCCGGCCACGTACGCCCCGGAGTGCCTGTCCACGTGCGAGCTGGCCTTCCACTGCCGGGAGCGCGCGCGTGCGGCGGGCGCCGTGACCGCGCTGGGCCGGGCCGCCCGGGCGGAGCTGGGCGGTCTCACGACGGTCGACGAGGTGCTCGCGGCGGCGCACGGCGAGGCGGGGGACCCGGCGGACCCGGCGGTCGCCGCGCTGCGCCGTGCGGCGGGTCTGCGGGCGGAGGCGCTGGCCTCGGCCTCGGCGGGACAGGGGGGAACGGCATGCTGACCGCCCCGCACGGCGGCCCCCGCGAGGTCGTCGCGGAGGTCGCGGAAGAGGTCGCCCAGGAGGTCCCCCCATGTCCCTGATGTCCACGCTGGCCCGGCTGGAGGCCGTGCGGAGCGGGCGGGCCCAGGTGGTGGCGACCGTGCGGCACCGGCACGTGTCCGCGCGGCCGCTGGTGTTCGTGCCGCTGACCACCGCCGGTGAGGCCGGTGCCCCGCTCGGGGCGCTCGTCGGCACCGAGCGGGACGCGCCGCGGCTGCTCGTCGTGCCCCAGCCCCGCGACCGCGACCTGCGCTTCGCCTTCCTCACCGAGCTGGCCGACGTCGTCCTGCCGTACATCGACTCCTTCGCGGCCGACGTGGAGCCCGCCGAGCGCACCGAGACCGACCCGGAGACCGGCAAGCGGGTCAAGGTCGAGGTCGAGCTGTGCGCGGACGCGCCGCAGCTCCTGGTGCCGAGCCGGGCGGGCATCGAGTTCGTACGGCTGCTGGGCCGCTCCATGCGGTTCCGCCGCACCGCCGAGCAGGAACCCGAGACCCCGCACCCCGCGCCGCCCCACGTGCCGCTGCTCGGCCGGTGGCTCACGCACTTCGGGGAGCGGGCCCGCGTCCCCGGCTCCTCCTTGCTGCAGGCCCTCACCGAACTCCTGTCCCGGCACTGGGCGACGGGCCAGAGCAATCTGGAGGACCAGCACCTGGGCGCGCTGCTCGCCTGGATCGACCCGCCGGAGGGCACGCGCGGCGCCGAGGAGGCCCTGCGCGCGGAGCTGGCCCGGGGCGCCGACGGGCAGTTGCTGCACCCGCCCGCCGGCCCGGCCACCGACCCCGCCTTCGACAACCGGCTGCTCGCCCCCGCCATCGAGCGCTACGACCGCGCCCGCACCCGGCTGGCCGCCGCCGAGGACGGCCTGGAGGCGGACGACCGGCTCGGCGAACTCACCGCCGCCGAGCGGGACGTCCGCGCCCTGGTGGAGAGCCGTACGCGGCCCACCTGGGACGCGGTGTGGCACGGCCTCGACCTGCTGCGCGCGCTGCCGGAGGGCGCGCACGTCGCCGACCGGTGGACCCGGGACCGCTGGTCGTTCACCGGCCACCGCGACCGCGTCCTGGCCGGGGAGCCCCCGCAGCCGCGCCTGGACGACGCGGTCACCGCGGCCAACAAGCTCGCCACGCGCGAGCGCGAGCAGGCCCGGCTCGACGCCCAGGAGGCGCTGGACGACCCGCTGGTCATGGCCGGGCGACGGCTGGCCGGGGAGGCCTTCGCGGGCGAGGTCGTGGAGGTGGTGCGGGCCTACAGCGAGAGCAGGCGGCCGAGCCCGCGCCCGCTGGTGACCGTCCGCACGGACGACCGGCCGCACCTCGGGGAGCGCGCCAAGGTGTACCGCTCACTGGGCGGCAGACCGCAGTCCGCCGAGTTCGTCGAGGCGGTGGAGGAGAACACGGGGGCCGCGCACGAGAACGGGGCGGACGGGGAGGACGTCCACGGCGGGACCGGGGCCGGCGCGGGCCTGCTGGTGACCGTGCGCGTCCTGGACAAGATGGGCCGCGGGCGGGAGCCCGAGGAGGGCTCGGTCCCCGAGAAGGGCGACCGGATCTGCTTCACCCTGTTCGAGCACGAGCAGCGCGGCGGGGCGAAGCTGCCCGACCCGGAGGACACCCCGTGGACGCACGGCGGCCCGCCGGGCGAGGCCGCGGCCACGACGGCGCAGCGACCGGACGCGGTGACCGAGGAGGACGTCCTGTGACGACGGTGCACGACACGGCCGACGCCGCCGGCGGCCCGGCCCCCGCCTTCGACCCCGGTGCCGAGGCCGCGCGGGCCACCGACGCGATCCTGCGCGACACGCTGCACGGCGGCCACCGCGGCGTCGTCGTCGACTCGCCGCCCGGCGCCGGGAAGTCCACGCTCGTCGTGCGCGCCGCCCTCGAACTGGCCGCCGCCGGGCGCCCGCTCATGGTCATCGCCCAGACCAACGCCCAGGTCGACGACCTCGTGGTGCGGCTCGCCGAGAAGAACCCGGACGCGGCGGTGGGCCGGCTGCACAGCAACGACGCCGACCCCTACGACAAGGCGCTCGACGAGCTGCCCGGCGTCCGCAAGTCCGCGAAGGCGGGCGACCTCGCGGGCATGGACATCGTGCTGTCCACGGCCGCCAAGTGGGCCCACGTCAAAGGCGTGGAGCCGTGGCGGCACGCGATCGTCGACGAGGCGTACCAGATGCGCTCCGACGCGCTGCTGGCCGTGGCCGGACTGTTCGAGCGGGCCCTGTTCGTCGGCGACCCGGGACAGCTCGACCCGTTCGCGATCGTCGGGGCGGAGCAGTGGGCCGGACTGTCGTACGACCCCTCGGCCTCGGCGGTGAGCACGCTGCTCGCGCACAACCCCGAGCTGCCGCAGCACCGGCTCCCGGTGTCCTGGCGGCTGCCGGCCTCGGCGGCGCCGCTGGTCTCGGAGGCGTTCTACCCGTACACGCCCTTCCGCAGCGGCACCGGCCCCGGCGACCGGCGGCTCGCGTTCGGCGTGCCCTCCGACGGTTCGGGCCCGGACGCGGTGATCGACGAGGCCGCGCACGCGGGCTGGGGCCTGCTGGAGCTGCCGGCCCGGCACACCCCGCGCACGGACCCGGAGGCGGTGGCGGCGCTCGCGAAGGTCGTCCGCCGGCTGCTCGACCGCGAGGGGGCCTCGGTCTCGGAGCGGGCGGCGCAGCCGGTGCCGCTGACCGCCGACCGGATCGCGGTCGGCACCGCCCACCGCGACCAGGCGGCGGCCGTGCGGGCGGCGCTCGCGGAGCTGGGGGTCACCGACGTCACGGTGGACACGGCGAACCGTCTCCAGGGCCGCGAGTTCGACGTGACGGTCGTGCTGCACCCGCTGTCGGGCCGCCCCGACGCGACGGCCTTCCACCTGGAGACGGGCCGCCTGTGCGTCCTCGCCTCCCGCCACCGGCACGCCTGCATCGTGGTCAGCCGCGCCGGCGTCCCCGACCTCCTCGACGCCCACCCCTCCACGGAACCGGTCCAGCTCGGCGTCACGGTCAAGTTCCCCGACGGCTGGGACGCCATGATGACCACCTGGGACCATCTCGCCGCCCACCGCGTACGGGACGCGCGATGACCGGGGCACGGGAACACCCGGCGCCGTCCCCGCATTGAACCTCGGGTGGGCGGGGTCCTCCCTGACGGTCCCCGCCCTCTTGCGCGCCCACGAGACAATGGACGGTGGCCCTCTCCCGACCGGGTGGGGATCGGACGTACGAGGAGGAGACGTCATGGCGGAGCACGCGCCGCGCCGGAACGAATCGCGGCTACGCCCCGCGCCCCTGCTCTTCGAGCCCGCGGAGGCCACGGCCGATCCCGAACACTTCTTCGACCTGGAGTCGATGGACGATCCACGCGCCCTGCTGTCCCGGGCCACCGAGCTGACGCAGGCGTTCCGCGCCGCAGCCGACCGGGCGCTGGAGTACCAGGCGATTGCGGCGGCACAGCTCGCGGACCCGCGCCGGTTCGACCGGCTGACAGCGGCGGCGATCGCCGAGCGGGCGGAGTGGACGGAGGACTACGCCAAGAAGATGGTGGAGTTCGGCCAGAACCTGATGCGGGGCGTGGAGGCCAAGGGCCCGTCCGAACTGGGCTGAGGAACGGACACGGCGCGGCGCCGTCCCCGTACGGATCCCGCCGCTCGCGGGCGGGCCCCCGACCGGTCCGGTGCCGGGCGCACGGTACCCCCGGCCCGCCCGCCTCGCACACGATTTCGGCAACTGTGCGGATCGGGGGCGTCACGCGGGGTACAGATGGACGCCATGAACATCCACCCGTACCCGGACCGGTCCGACGTGGCGGGGGTCACCACGGAGGGCGCCGCCTGGCTGGCCTCGGCCGACCCGTACCCCCGCAGCACGCTCGCGCTCTGGCGGGAGCGGCCCGAGGCGCCCCTCGTCCTTCCCTGCGGCACCGCCTTCGACATCGTGAACGTGCCCGCCGTCTTCGGCCGCGGACTGCTCGACCGGTTGTGGGAGGAGGGTCCGGGCTCCGGCCCGGTCGCCGTCCACCGGGGGCGGACGCTGCTGTTCACCGCCCCCGGGACCGCCCGCCTCCTGCCCCGGCTCCTCGCCGAGGAGAAGGCCCTGGAGGCGGTCGGCGGGACGGCGGGGAAGACGGCCGGGGAGTGCGGCGACGGCGCCGTGCCGCCGCTGCTCTGCCACGGCAGGGGCGACGCCGTGACCGTGCCCGCCCTTCGTCCCGTGCCGGGCGCCGGGCGGCCGGCCTCGCGCTGGCTGGTCGCCCCGGACACCCTCCGCCCGTGGCTCCCGGGGGCCGAGGCCGTGCGGTGGGCGGCGGTGCGGGCGGCCCGTGCCGGGGCCTCCCCGGCGGTGCGGATTTCGATTTTTCCTCCCGCCGATCAGGGTGCTAAGGTCTACGACGTCAGCAGGCGCCGCTAGCTCAGTTGGTTAGAGCAGCTGACTCTTAATCAGCGGGTCCGGGGTTCGAGTCCCTGGCGGCGCACACGACGGAAAGAGGCTCCTCGCCCAGCGAGGGGCCTCTTTCGTATGCCCGCACACCCCTCGCCGGGGCGGCGACTCACTCCACGCCCGGCGTGACGTCGACCGTCCACTGCCCGGAGGCCGTGCGGCCCTCCACCGTGATCCGCACGCCCTCCCCCGGCACCGTGAAGGTCTCCCCGGAGGCGATCGGGGCGTCGGCGAGCGGCGGGTAGACCGACTCGTTCGGGCAGGCCTCCGTGTGCGGGTGGGCGTCGACGACCTGGACGGGCCCCTCGCCCGACTCGGCCCCGTTGCGGACCCGGTAGACGAGGATGCCCCGGGTGCAGGAGGCGGCGTCGTTGCCCGCCGGATCGCGCGCCTCGATGGCCAGCACGCGGTCGCGGCCGGTGCGCACCACGGCGAGCTTCGTCCCGCCCCCCGTCGCGGCGAGCGGCCGCACCCCGAGCCCGGGCACCGTCGCGGGCGCCCCGGCGGCCCCGGTCGCGCCGGAGGCAGGGGAGGCCGAGGAGGCCGGCGAGGCAGGGGAGGCCGCGGAGCCCGCCGCCACGGCGGCACCCCCGGTCACGGACGCGTCCCCCGGCGCCGGTCCCGTGTCCACCGGCTCCAGACTCAGCCGGGTGCTGCCCGCCCCCTTCACGCAGACCACCTGGCGCGGGTCGAGCCAGCCCAGCTTCCACTTGTGCCAGGCGAAGAGGTCCGGCGCGAGACCGAACTGGCTGCCCATCAGGTCCCAGTCGCCGACGTACGTGTCCCAGTCGCCCTTGCCGTCGACCGGCCGGTGGTAGAGGTCGGGCAGGTCGAAGACGTGCCCCGTCTCGTGGGCGAGGACCAGCCGGTCCGGCGGGTGCTGCTCGAACACGGTGACGACCCGGCGGATGGCCTTGCCGTCGGCCCGCAGCGGCCGGTCGAGGTTGACCACCTTCGTGGCGTCGGAGTCGACGCCGGGCGCGTCGGGGTCGGCCACGAAGTAGACGATGTCGTAGCGCGAGAAGTCCACGTGCCGGTCCGCCGCGGAGAGCGCGTCGCGCAGATAGGCGGCCCGGCGGCCGGGGCTCCAGTCCCGTCGTATGGCGTAGGCGGTGGAGGGGTGCGGCATCTGGATCCACTGCCGCAGCGGGTGCGTGCGCAGGGAGAAGCGGCCGTAGGAGGCCCGGGCGAAGAAGCGGTCGGTGGCGGGGAAGTAGTCCTCGGCCAGTTCGGCGGGGGTCGTCTCGGGGCCCGCTTCGGGGAAGGAGAGGAACACCATGACCGCGTCGAGGGGGCGGGTGGGCCGGGGGTAGGAGGTGTTCCAGGAGTCGAGCCCCTCGGAGTGGTGCGCCTCGGTGCGCCGCAGCGCGCAGGGAACGGCGCCGGCCTCGGCGAGCGCGGGTCCGGTGACCAGGGAGGTCGCCGCGAGCGCGGTCATCGAGGTGAGGACGGCCGCGGTGCTGCGCAGTCGGGGCGCGCCGTCACGGACGAGTCCCTTCAGGGGCCCCACGAGGGGGAGCAGGCGCGGCAAGGCGACCTCCGGGTGCGAGGGGGGAAGACGCACCCAGCCTGTGATGATTAGTCGTATTTCTGCCTGTTTGCCTGCACCGGACGGGTGAGGTCCGCCACGGTGTCCTCGGCGTGCGCCCGCTCACCCTCCCGGCGCGCGGGGTGACGGTTCGGGCGCCCTTTCCCACGCACACCCGGCGCGCGCTTCCACGCACCGAACACTCACGGAACGTCACATGCGGTCGGCATGTGAACGAACCGGGCCAACGACGAGCAGAAACGATCCCCCAGGCGCGGCGGGCCCCAGGGAACACCGGACGGCGGCTGGAAGGGAGGGGGGACAGCCTCTATGATCGGCACACTTTCCTGCGAGATCCGTACGATGAACGAATGCACTGCGGGAGCGAGCGGTGAGCGGAACGTCCGAAGTACCGGCACCCTCGGCAGACACCGACCGGGCCGGCGTCACGGAGTGTGACGGCGGCGGACCCGTCGCCGCGTTCGCCGAGGCGCCGCTGGCGATGGCGGTCGTCGACCGTGAGGGACGCGTGGTCACCGCCAACAGGGCGCTGGTGGCCCTGCTGGGCAGGACCCCCTCCGAGGCACGCGCGGGCGGCACCGGTTCCGACGCCGACCGTGCCTCCGAAACCGGGCGCGCGACCGAGGCTGCCGACGCCGCCGACGACGGCCTCACCGGCCGGGCCGCCGCGGACCTGGTCGACCTCGCCTCCGACCCCCGCACCTGGCACGCCTACCGCGAGGTACTGCGCGGCCGCCGGTCCCGGCTGCGGTGCACGCGCCGCCTCAAGCACCCCGACGGCCACTCCCTCTGGGTCCAGGTGACCGTCAGCCCACTGCCGCCCGCCCGGCAGGCGGTCCTGCTCTCGGTCACGGACATCAGCGCCCGCCGCGAACTGCAGGCCCGGCTGCGGCACTTGCAGATGCACGACCCGGTGACCCGGCTGCCCAACCGCACCCTCTTCTTCGAACGCCTGACGGCCGCGCTGGAGGCGGAGGACGCCGGGGCGGCGGGCGCCGACGGTGCAGGAGGCACCGGCCGGATCGGCCTGTGCTACCTGGACCTCGACGGCTTCAAGGCGGTCAACGACACCCTCGGCCACCGCCTCGGCGACCGCCTCCTCGCGGCGGTGGCCGAACGTCTGACCCGCTGCGCCGCGGAGGCCGGCCGCGGCCGGTCCGGCGCCGACCACGGAGGTGACGGCACCGACGCCGGCACATGGCCCGCGGCGGACCGCGCCCTCGGCGCACCGCTCGTCGCACGGCTCGGCGGCGACGAGTTCGCGCTGCTCGTGGAGGACTCGACCGGCACCGACCAGCTCGCCGAACTCGCCGAGTCGGCGCTGGAGGCCCTGCGCGCGCCCTTCGAACTGGCGGACCGCCGGGTGTCCGTGTCCGCCTCGATCGGCGTCGTCGAACGACGCGTCGCCGGCACCACCGCCACCGCCCTGATGCAGGACGCCGACACGACGCTGTACTGGGCGAAGGCCGACGGCAGGGCCCGCTGGACCCTGTTCGACCCGGAGCGCAACGCGCACCGGATGACCCGTCAGGCCCTCGCCTCCACCCTGCGACCGGGCATCGAGCAGGGCGAGTTCGCGCTGGAGTACCAGCCGCTCGTCAGCATGACGGACGGCCGGGTGCGCGGGGTCGAGGCGCTGGTGCGCTGGCACCACCCGCAGTTCGGCGCGCTGGCGCCGAATCGGTTCATCTCACTGGCGGAGGAGGACGGTTCGATCGTCCCGCTCGGCCGCTGGGTGCTGACCACGGCCTGCCGGCAGGCCCGCCGCTGGCAGCTCGACCACCCGGACGCTCCCCCGCTGTTCGTCAGCGTCAACGTGGCGGTGCGCCAGATCTGGGACTCGGACCTGGTGGCCGACGTGGCCAGGACGCTCGCCGAGACCGGGCTGCCCCCGCACCTGCTCCAGCTCGAACTGACCGAGTCGGCGCTGACGGGCTCGGCCGGCCGGCCGCTCCAGGCACTCGAAGCCCTCAGCGACATGGGCGTGCGCATCGCCATCGACGACTTCGGCACCGGCTACTCCAACCTCGCCTACCTCAGCCGGCTCCCGGTCAACGTCCTGAAGCTGGACGGTTCCTTCGTCCGCGGCTTCCAGTACGAGGCGCCGGCGGCGGGCGGCGCCGCGCCCGAGCCCGGGGCGGAGGGGGCACCGGCCAGTCCCGCCGACGAGGTGATCGTGGAGGCGATGGTGCAGCTCGCCCACCGGCTCGGTCTGACGGTGATCGCCGAGTGCGTGGAGACCTCGGCGCAGGCGGCCCGGCTGCGCGCCATCGGCTGCGACACCGGACAGGGCTGGCTCTACTCCCGCCCGGTGTCCCCGGACCGCATCTCGGACCTGCTGACGGCCGCGACGGCGACGGCGGGCAACGCCTGACGCCCGAGCGCGTCGCCCGCCGGAACCCGCCGCGACCCCGTGACGCCCGGCCGCGCCCGGCTCAGGCGGCGGGGGCCTTCGGGAGGCCGTAGGCGTCGGCGATCAGCTCGTAGGAGCGCACCCGCACGTCGCCGCCGTGGGCGTTGGCGGTGAGCATCAGCTCGTCGGCGCCGGTGCGCTTCTGGAGGTCGTCGAGGCCGGAGACGACCTCGTCGGCGGTGCCGTGGATGACGTTGGCGTTCCAGGAGTCGACGAACTCCCGCTCCATGGGGCTGAACTCGTAGGCCTCCGCCTCCTCGGGCGTGGGTACGAGGCCGGGGCGGCCGGTGCGCAGCCGGACCATGTTGAGGGCGGCGGCCAGCACCTGGCGGCGGGCCTCCTTCTCCTCGTCCGTGGCGAGCGCGGCGACGCCGATCAGTGCGTACGGCTCCGCCAGGACCTCGCTGGGCCGGAACGTCTCGCGGTACAGGTCGAGCGCGGGGACGGTGTTCTGGGCCGAGAAGTGGTGGGCGAACGCGAACGGCAGGCCGAGCGTGCCGGCGAGCCGGGCGCTGAAGCCGGAGGAGCCGAGCAGCCAGAGCGGCGGCCGGTGCGGAGACTGCACGCCGCCGGGCGAGGTGGCCTGCACGGGGCCGGGCACGGCGTGGATGCGCCGGTAGGGGTGGCCGTCGGGGAAGTCGTCGTCGAGGAAGCGGGTCAGCTCCATGAGCTGCTGCGGGAAGTCGTCGGCGCCCTCGTGGAGCCGCTCGGTGCGGCGCAGCGCGGCGGCGGTGGCGCCGTCGGTGCCGGGGGCGCGGCCGAGGCCGAGGTCGACGCGTCCCGGGGCGAGCGCCTCCAGGGTGCCGAACTGCTCCGCGATGACGAGCGGGGCGTGGTTGGGCAGCATGACGCCGCCGGAGCCGAGGCGGATGCGCTCGGTGTGGGCGGCGAGGTGGGCGAGGATCACGGCGGGCGAGGAGGAGGCCACGCCGGGCATGGAGTGGTGCTCGGCGACCCAGTAGCGGTGGTAGCCGCGGGACTCCGCGAGCTGGGACAGCTCCACGCCGGTGCGCAGCGCGTCGGTGGCGGTACGCCCGGCGCCGACGGTGACCAGGTCGAGTACCGAGAGGGGCACGGGGGCCGTGCCGTGTGCGGTGCCGCGAATCCCGTCCGCCGCCGTTCCGTCTGTCACCGGGTACCTCCTGCTGCTCGTACGCATGCTTTCTCACGCTGTGGCCGTGTGCGTAACAGGAGGGGGTCCCCGGTTATTCCGTCGCCGCGCACAGGAGCGGGCCGTCGCCGCGCACAGGTGCGGGCCGGCCCGTCCCGCGCCGGCCCGCACCCTTCGCGTCCCTTCACACCCCTTCGCGCCCGTCCGCGTCTCTTCGCACCCGCCCGCGCTCCTGAGCCCCGGCGTGGGTCCGCCTCACGCCTGGACGATCGGTTCCCGTGTGAAGAGAGCGCCGAGGCGGGGCGCGTTCACCCGGCGGTCGGCCAGGCGCAGCCCCTCCCACACGGTGACCTGGTTCGCCGTGAGCACCGGCTTGCCGAGGGCCGCCTCCAGCTCCTCCACGCACGCCGCCGTGTGCAGTGCGGTGTTCGGCAGCAGGACCGCCTGCGCCTGGGGGTGGTCGCTCTCGCGCGCCAGGCGCAGCACGTCCTCCGCGCCCCACCGGGCGGCCTCCGCCGCCGTCTCGACCCCCGCGCCCCGTACCGCGACGACCTCGACGCCCGCCGCGCCCAGGAACTCCGCGAACAGCGCGGCCACGTCCTCGGGGTAGGTGGCCGCGAGGGCGACGCGCTGCGCGCCGATCTCCTGGACGGCGCGGACGAAGGCGAAGGAGGTCGCGGAGGCGGGCATGCCCGCCGCGAGGGCGAGGTCGCGGACCTGGTCGCGGGCGCCCTCCCAGCCGTGGACGAAGCTCGCGCTGGTGGAGGCGAGGACGACGGCCTCGGCGCCGGAGAGGCGGAGGCGTTCGATGCCGGCGGCGAGGTGCTCGGGCGAACCGAGCGCGCGGAGGGCGTCCACGTGGTGGGTGTCCTCGCCGATCTCCGTGTGCACGAGGTCGACTCGGATGTCGCTGCCCAGCAGCTGCTCGATGCGGGGGTAGTCGTCCTCGGCGGAGTGACCCGGGTAGAGGAGTCCGAGTGCGGTCATGCCCAGCCCTTCTGTCGTTCGGGCTCTTCGAGTACCCCGCGGAGTGGGGCGCACCCGGGGCGGGCGCCGGGTTTTCCGATGCCGTCCGTGCCGGGCGATCGGCCTGCGCCAAAAAAAATTGGTACGCATGACTTGGATGGACCTGGGTAGCGGCGCGCCCATGGCTTCACCACCCGTGCACGGTGCACACATACCTCGACCCAGTCGTCGGGCGCTGCTCGCCGGTGCCGCCGGGCTGCTCGTGCCGGTCGCCGCCGGTTGCAGCCGGGTAGCGACGGCCTCGACCAGTGACGGAGGCGATCTGCTGGACCGGCTGAGAGCCCAGGGGGTCGCCCGGCTGGGAATCGCCGGTGAGATCCCCTTCGGCTACATCGACAAGAACGGCGACCTGACCGGGGAGGCGCCGGAACTCGCCAAAGTCATCTTCAAGCGCCTCGGTGTCGACCGCGTCCAGGCCGTGCCGACGGAGTTCGGCTCGCTGATCCCGGGACTGAACTCGCAGCAGTTCGACATCGTCTCCGCGGGGATGTACATCAACCCCGACCGCTGCGAGCAGGTCATCTTCTCCGATCCCGACTACCAGATGCTCGACTCCTTCGTCGTCCGCAAGGGCAACCCGCTGGGGCTGCACAACTACCAGGACGTCGTGAAGAAGAAGGCGAAGTTCGCCACCGGCACCGGCTACGCGGAGATCGCCTACGCCGTCGAGGCCGGTTACGAGGAGAGCGACATCCTCATCGTCCCGGACCAGGTCGCCGGGATGAACGCCGTGGAGGCCGGCCGGGCCGACGTGTTCGCCGCGACCGCGGTCACCGCGCGCCAGGTGGTGCTGAAGTCCCGCAAGGCCGAGGCGACCGAGGCCTTCAAGCCGCTCGTCGACGGCAAGCCGCACGTGGACGGCGGCGGCTTCGCCTTCCGGCCCACCGAGACGAAGCTGCGCGACGCCTTCAACGCGGAACTGCGCAAGCTGCGCGAGAGCGGCGAACTGCTCCGGATCATCAAGCCGTTCGGCTTCACGCAGGACGAGGTGACCGACATGACGGCGAAGGAGCTCTGCGGCCAATGACATCCGGTCTGTGGGAACTCGTCCTGAAGGGCGTCTGGGTCACGGTCCAGCTCCTCTTCCTCAGCGCGCTGCTCGCCACCGGCGTCTCCTTCGTCGTCGGCATCGCCCGCACGCACCGGCTGTGGATCGTCCGCTTCCTCGCGGGCTTCTACACCGAGGTGTTCCGCGGGACCTCCGCGCTCATCATGATCTTCTGGGTGTTCTTCGTGCTGCCGCCCGCGTTCGGCTGGCAGCTCGTGCCCCTGTGGGCGGGCACGCTCGCGCTCGGTCTGACGTACGGGGCGTACGGCGCCGAGATCGTGCGCGGCGCCCTGGGAGCCGTCGACCCGGCGCAGCGCGAGGGCGGTGTGGCGCTGAACTTCACGCCCTGGCAGCGGATGCGCAAGATCCTGCTGCCGCAGGCCGTGCCCGAGATGATTCCGCCCTTCTCCAACCTGCTGATCGAGCTGCTCAAGGGCACCGCGCTGGTGTCCGTCATGGGCATGGGCGATCTGACGTTCAGCGCCAGCCTGGTGCGGCTCGCGCTGCAGGAGAGCGCGGAGATCTTCACGTACGTCCTGCTGATCTACTTCGTGATCGCCTTCCTGCTCACCCGCGGCATGCGCCGGCTGGAACGCGATCTGAAGGCCGGCCTCGGACAGGGTCCGACGCGGCCCTCGCGGTTCTCGCTCAAGCGCGACACCGCGGGCCTGTCGGCGTCGACGACTACAGGTACCGCCGGCGTGGGCGCCGGGGTCGGAGGTGACTCGTGAAGTGGGACTGGGGCGCCGTCGCCGACTTCATGCCGCATTTCTGGGACGGGCTGCTGGTCACCCTGCAGGCCCTCGCCCTCGGTTCGCTGATCTCCTTCGCCCTCGGGCTGGTGTGGGCGCTGCTGATGCGCACGCCGACCCGCTGGGTGCGCTGGCCGGTCGGAGTGGTCACGGAGTTCATCCGCAACACCCCGCTGCTGGTGCAGCTCTTCTTCCTGTTCTACGTACTGCCCGAGTGGAACATCACCTTCTCCGCGCTGACCACCGGTGTCTTCGCGATCGGTCTGCACTACTCGACGTACACGATGCAGGTGTACCGGGCCGGCATCGAGGCCGTCCCCGTCGGGCAGTGGGAGGCGGCCACCGCGCTGACCCTGCCGCTGCGCCGCACCTGGACCGCGGTGATCCTGCCGCAGGCGATCCGCCGCGTGGTGCCGGCGCTCGGCAACTACGTGATCTCGATGCTCAAGGACACGCCGCTGCTCATGGCGATCACCGTGCTGGAGATGCTGGGCCAGGCACGGCTGTTCTCCCAGGAGCACTTCCAGTTCACCGAGCCGCTGACGGTGATCGGTGTGGCCTTCATCCTGATCTCCTACCCCGCCTCCCTCCTCCTGCGAGCCCTGGAGCGACGTCTTGTCCGCTGACACTCCCCTGATGAAGGATCCCGACGCCCACGCCAACCCGCCGGTGGACGGGGGCGAGCTGATCCGCTTCGACAAGGTCACCAAGCGGTTCGGCGACAACACCGTGCTGGACCGGCTCGACTTCTCCGTCGAGTCCGGCCGGCACGTGACGCTGATCGGCCCGTCCGGCTCCGGCAAGACGACGATCCTGCGCCTGCTGATGACCCTGACCCGGCCCGACGAGGGCACGATCAAGGTCAACGGTGACTACCTCACCCACGAGGAGCGGGGCGGCAAGCTGGTCCCGGCCCGCGAGAAGCACGTGCGCGAGGTCCGCAAGAACATCGGCATGGTGTTCCAGCACTTCAACCTGTTCCCCAACATGAGCGTGCTGCGCAACATCACCGAGGCCCCGGTGACGGTGCTCGGCATGTCCAAGGACGAGGCCGAGGCCCGGGCCCGGGAGCTGCTGGAGCTGGTGGGCCTCTCCGACAAGGCGGACGCCTACCCGACCCGGCTGTCCGGCGGTCAGCAGCAGCGGGTCGCGATCGCGCGGGCGCTGGCCATGCGGCCGCAGGTGCTGCTCCTCGACGAGGTGACCTCGGCGCTCGACCCGGAGCTGGTCGCGGGCGTGCTGGACGTGCTGCGGGACATCGCGCGTTCCACGGACATCACGATGCTCTGCGTGACCCACGAGATGGGCTTCGCGCGGGACATCTCCGACCAGGTACTGATGTTCGACTCCGGTCGGGTCATCGAGTCGGGCTCGCCGGACAAGATGTTCGGCGAGCCGGAGCACGCACGCACGAGGGAATTCCTCAGCGCGGTGCTGTGACCGCGGACGGTGAGAAACCGCTGATCGGGGCGCCGCCGGGTGACGGGGGCCCGGCGCACCCCGAGGTCGGCGCCCCGCGGCCGTGCCCCCGGCATGTGCCGCCGTGATACGTCGCTGCTGGGGGGCTCGTACGGGGGCCGCCCGGCGTCCGTACGCCCTCGCGAACTTCGGCGTCGGCCGCTCTCCGGTCCCCCGTTCGGCCCTATCGTGGACGGCAGCCGACCGCCCGGAGAACGGCCCGAAGCGCAGGGGGAGACCGTGGCGCTGACCCAGGAACCGACCGCCCCGTACCGTTCGGCCCAGGACGCGCTGCGTGTCCTGGAGTCCGTCTCCCGGCGCCCCGCCGGGGTCACCGCCACCGAGCTGGCCCGCCGCACGGGCCTGACCGCCGGCCGGCTGAGCGCGCTGCTGCGCATGCTCAGCGAGGAGACCTATGTCGTCCGGACGGCCGACGGCGCTTATGTCACCGGGGCCGCCCTCTGCCGTCTGGGCGCCGCGCACGGCCGTGACCGGGCGGTGCGCGAGCGGCTCCAGCACACCCTGGACCGGCTGCGCGACTCCGTCGGCGCGGCGGTCTACGTCAGCCGCTACATCGACGGCGAGGTCAGCCTCACCCAGTGCGCGCAGAGCCCGGCCGCGCCGGCGGTGCACGAGTGGGTCGACTTCCGCTCCGCCGCCCACGCCAGCGCGATAGGCAAGAGCCTGCTCGGCCAGCTCGACGTGGGCGCCCGCCGCGACCACCTCTCCCGGCACCGGCCGGCCCGGCTCACCTCGCGGACCATCACCAGCGAGCGGGCACTGCTGTCCCGGCTCGCCGCCCAGCCGCCGACGGTCCCGGTCCTCGACCTCCAGGAGTACGCCGTCGGCACGGTGTGCGCGGCGGTGCCGATCACGGCGGGCTCCGCCGTGGGCTGCCTGGCCCTCTCCCTCCCGGCCCGCCAGGCGCACCGGCTGCGGCAGGCGGCGGAACGTCTGAACCGGGGAGCGGCACCGGTCCTGCTCTCCCTGACGCTCTGAGGGGCCCCGCCCGCCGGACCGTGGTCGGCAGCACCCCCGCGGACCAGGTACTATTTTCTCCGTCGCCGGAACGCGAGAGCGTGAAGGCGGGAGTCATGCGCCGCTAGCTCAGTTGGTTAGAGCAGCTGACTCTTAATCAGCGGGTCCGGGGTTCGAGTCCCTGGCGGCGCACCGAAGAGAGGCCCCTCGCGGACGCGGGGGGCCTCTTTTTTCGCGCGCCTGCCCTCACCAGTACGTGACGCCCGCCCAGAGGGTGACGAGGAACCCGGCGCCCAGGATGATCAGGACGTAGGTCAGGACCGCCGAGTCCCGCCCCGGGGTCGGCTCCCCGGCGGTGGCCCGTTCGGGGTTCTCGCGCGTGTAGTGGACGAGGACCCGCTCGCCCTCGGCCCGGTCCCTGGGGCCGCCGGACTCACTGAAGCGGACCGCCCGGTCGTCGACGGTGGTGAAGTCGTACTCGTGCCAGTGCGTGTACCGCGGGACGTTGTTGACGATCCGCGTGGTCACCCAGGCCCGCACCACCCGCCCCTGCGCCGTCAGGCCGCTCGCCCAGGCCGCCCGCCGCTCCTGGACCCGGACGACGGAGCGCCAACCGGCGTAGACGAGGAAGAGCAGAAGGCACGGTATGAAAAAGTGGAACAGGAAGCCCATGGACGATCCCCCGTATCGGTCCGGCGGGCGGGCGGCCACCGGCGGTCCCCCGCCGACGCCCTCGGCCGGAGCACGTCAGAAACCGCCGCAGGATACCGTCCGCCGCCCGCTCCCCCGGGTCTACCCCTCCAGCTCCGCCATCCGCCGCCCGCGCAGCCACTCGGCGACCTCCGTGACATAGGCGACCCGCGTCACCCGCACCGCGCACACCTCGAGACCCACCGCCTCCACGTCCTGTGCCACCCACCTGGTCAGCGCGTCCCCCAGCGCCCCGGCGTCCCGCAGCGTCACCCCTCCCCGCGCGGCCGAACCGCCCACCGGGACCTGCGGCACCAGCCGCGCGAGCGCCGCCTCGACGCACTCCGCGAGGTACCGCCGGTGCCTCCCCACCCCGCGCAGCGCCCGCGCGGTCTCCCGGAACCGCCAGGTCACCAGGACCGTCACGGACAGCTCCAGCCCGTTCGCGTCGCACACCGGCACCGGTTCGCTGCGCCAGTGCCGCGGCCGTGCCCGGGTCCGGCCCCGCTCCCCGGCCTGCCGCGCGCGCCCGCGCGCGAGCCCCACGAAGCCGGCGAGGCCGAGCGCTCCCGCTCCCGCGTACGCCGCCCACTGCACGGGGCCGAGCCCCGTCCCCGAGGGCCAGACCGGCCCGGCGAGGGGCGGCAGCACCCCGGCCCACCAGGATGTGAGCAGGCACCCCGTCGCCCCGCAGACCCCCGCCAGCACACCGAGCGCACCGGGCAGCATCCGGGCGGACCGCACCCCGGGCCCGTCCCCGCCGGACGAGGGCACCGAAGCCGCCGCGGGGACCGGGGGCGCCGAGGGCGCGGCCGGCATCGTCGGCACCGGCCGGAGCCGCACCTCGGGCGCCCCGGGGGCGGGGGCCGCGCCCCCGGGGTCGTCCCGGAAGAGCAGATGGACGGGGATCTCCAGGGTGGACTCGCCGTGGATGACCCGTCCGTGCCGTGACCCCTCCGTCCGGGAAGTCGTCGTACTCATCGATGCCCTCCAAGCCTCCGCGCCGGAAGTTGCGCCGTACGGGGTGCGGTCCGCGTCCGCGCGGTCGCCCGGCCGCCGGAAGGACGAGTTCCGGTGCCGCGGCGTGCCCTCTCCGCACGACGGCAAGTGTTCCGGCGCTCCGGAGGAACCGCACGCCCACCGGGCGAACGGCGTACGCGCACCGGCCTCCCCGCCCGGTCCGCCGACCGGCCCCCGCGTGGTCGGGAGCATCCTCCGGCGTCCGGTAAAGTTTCCCGGGTCAGCAGGCGCCGCTAGCTCAGTTGGTTAGAGCAGCTGACTCTTAATCAGCGGGTCCGGGGTTCGAGTCCCTGGCGGCGCACGACCGGAAAGGCCCCCCGTGGGAGCGGGGGGCCTTTCCGTATGCCCGCGAGCCACATGACCGCGGGTGGACCGGCGCGGTCGGTGCCGTCCCGGCCGGGCCGGCGTCCTCAGCGCGCGTTGCCGGCGCGCAGCCAGGCCACGTAGTCGGCGGCGGCCCGCTCGGTGTCGTACTCGGGGCGGTAGCCGGTGTCCTGCCGCAGCCGGTCGATGTCGAAGACCATGTGCGGCCCGCCGCCCCCGGCGGGGAGGTCGATCCGGGCGTCCGGGACGGCCTTCTTGAGCGCCTCGGCGACCTCGGCGTTGGTCGTGGCCCGCCCCGCGCCCACGTTGTACGTGCGGTGGTTCAGCCGGTCGGCGAGCTGGAGCAGGGCGAGGGCGCGCCCGGTGTCCTTGACGTAGTTCAGGTCGAGCCCGTCACCGGCGAAGGCCGGCCCGATGAGCCCGGACAGGTCCGGCTCCGTGCCCCGGGCGGCGGCGTGGACGAGGGCGGGCGCGGCGAAGAAGGGGTCGGCGTGGCCGAGCGGTCCCCAGGTCCCGGAGATCCGGTAGTTGACGAGTTCGACGGCCGAGTGCTCGTCGAGGAACCCGCTGAGCAGTTCGCCGACCTTCTTGAAGGTGGGGATGGAGACGGGCGCGGTCATGGTCAGCGGGGCGTCCTCGCGCAGCGGGCGGCCGTGGTCGATGCCGCCGTAGACGCCGATGGTGCTGGCGAGCCCGAGCCGGCGCACGCCCCACTCCTCGGCCGCCTGCACCATGTTCAGCAGCCCGTCGAGCGAGCGCCGGGTGGCCGCGACCGCCCCCTCGGGCATGGGGGGCCAGGGGTAGGAGCCGGCCAGGTGCACGATGCCCGTGACGGTGTGCCGCCGCCCGAGGGCGAGCAGGGAGTCCAGGTCGGTGACGTCGGCCTGCTCCAGGGTCACCCCCTTCCCGTCGAGGAAGGAGGGCAGCGGGCGTGCGTTGCGCTGGACGAGGAGGCATTCCTCGCCCAGATCGAGGAGCGCGCGCACGGTGTGGGATCCGATGAAGCCGAGGCCTCCGGTGACGAGGATCATGGTGCCCCCTTGGGCGAAACAAAGCGGAACTTGGTTCCACTAACGTTACGGAACATTGTTCCGCTTGGCAATCGCAGGGGTGCGCCCGCGCCCCGTCCGCGCCCCTCGCCGGGGCGCGGACGGGCGGGCCGACGGGCCGGCCGGAAGGTGGGAACGGGGGCCGACGGGCCGACGAACGGGCAGGTCAGACGCGGACGACCCGGCGGCCGCGGGTGTGGCCGGCCCTGCTGTCGGCCTGGGCGGCCGCCGCCTCGTCGAGCGTGTAGACCTTCTCGACCGGGATGCGAAGCCGCCCCCGCGCGACGAGGTCGGCGGCCTCGGCCAGCGCCTGGCGCGGGTTCTCCTCCTCGCCGGAGAACCGCACCCCCGCCTCCGCCGCCCCGAGGTCGGAGATGGTGATCACCTTGTCCGGATCCCCGGTCAGGGCGACGAGTTCGCGCAGCACGCCGGAGCCCGCCAGGTCGAGCGCCGCGTCGACCTCGCCGAGCCGCCGCACCCGCTCGACCCACCCCTCTCCGTACGTCGTCGCCAGGGCGCCCAGCCCTCGCAGATACTCCTGGTTGGCGGCCGAGGCCGTGCCGATCACCGCGACGCCCCGGTCGCGGGCGATCTGCACCACGGCCGACCCGACTCCCCCGGCCGCGCCGCTGACCAGCAGCGTCTGCCCGGACCGCACGCCCACCTGCCGGAGGATGCGCAGGGCGGTCTCCGTCACGGAGGGGTACCCGGCGGCCTCCTCGAACGTCAGCCCCTCGGGCATGCGGGCCCAGTGCGAGAGCACCGCGAACTCCGCGTACGTCTCCGTTCCGAGGCCGAACACGCGGTCGCCCACCGCCACCTCGCCCTCGAGCCCCTCTCCGACCTCGTCCACCACGCCCGCGGCGTCGAACCCGGTCCCGGCGGGCAGGTCGAGCGGACGCCGGTCACGGAACTGCCCTTCCCTGATCCGCCAGTCGACGGGGTTGACCCCCGCCGCGCGCACCGCGACACGTATCCGCCCCGGCCCCGCGTGGGGCTCCTCGGCGTCCACGAGCCGCAGGACCTCCGGACCGCCGTACTCACTGAAGCTCACTTTTCTCATGCGGCCGAAGCTAACACTAACGGTTAGTGTTTTGAAACCGTTGTTGAGACAGAACGGTTAGCCTTTCGTAGCTGATAGCATCTCGTCATGACCGCAGTGCCGACCCCGACCGGACGCCGGGAGCGCAAGAAGGCCGCGACCCGCCAGAAGATCGCGGACACCGCGCTGCGCCTCTTCATGGAGCACGGGTACGACGCGGTGGGAATCCGGGACGTGGCCGCCGAGGCCGACGTGGCCGTGACCACGCTCTTCTCCCACTTCGCCTCGAAGGAGGCGCTGGTCTTCGAACAGGAGGAGGACTTCGAACGGCGCCTCACCCGGGCGGTCACCGAGCGCACGCCCGGCGAGCCGGCGCTCCCGGCGCTGCGCCGGGAGGTGCACGCGCTGGTGCGGCACTGCACCGGGGCCGGAGCCGCGCCCGTGTGGCGCATGATCGACGACTCGCCCGCCCTGCGCGCGTACGAGCAGGCGATGAAGCTGCGTTACGCCCGGTCGCTGACGGCGGCCCTCCTCGCCGATCCCGGCCTGTCCCACTCGGAGACGTCCCTCCGGGCGCTCGCGTGGTTCGTGGTCGACGCGCAGTCGCTGGCGCGGGAGGCGGAGGATCCGGAGGCCGCGGTGGACGAGGTCTTCACGCTGATCGAGGCGGCCTGGCGGGCCGGGGCGGAGCGGCCGGCCTGAAGGGGCCGGCCGCTCCGCCGGGGCGGCGCCCCACCGGGGCGGGGGCCGTCCGAGGCGGGGGGGCGTCCGGGGCGAGGGCCGTCCGAGGCGGGGGCCGTCCGGGTCAGAAGCCCGGGGCGCTCACGTGGGTGACCTCCTCCAGCTCCGCGAGGTCCGTGGCGTCCAGCCGGATGCCGTCGACCGCGAGGTTCTCCTCCAGGTGGGCCACCGAGCCGGTGCCGGGGATGAGCAGCATGCGGTCGTAGTGGGCGAGCAGCCAGGCGAGCGCGACCTGCGAGGGCGTGACCCCGTGCCGGGTGGCCACCCCCGCGACCGCCGGGTCGGCGGCGAGCGCCTGCGGGCCGCCCGTGAACGCCGAACCGAGCGGGTAGTAGGGCACGAAGGCGATGCCGTGCGCGCGGCACAGGTCGAGGACGGCCTCGTCGGTGCGGTTGGCGATGCCGTACGCGTTCTGCACCTCGGCGATCGGGGTGATCGCGAGCGCGGTCTCGAGGTCACCGGCGGAGACGGTGGAGAGGCCGATGAGGTCGAGCTTGCCCTCCTCGCGCAGCTCGGTCAGGGTGCCGAGCTGTTCGGCGAGCGGCACGGGTTCCGGTCCGCCGCCGACGCCGAGCCGCAGGTTCACCAGGTCGAGCCGCTCGGCCCGCAGGGTGCGCAGGTCCTGCTCGACGGTCCACCGGAGCTGCTCCGGGCGGGATGCCTTCACCCAGCCGCCCTCCGCGTCCCGGGCCCCGCCGACCTTCGTGGCGATGACGAGGTCCTCGGGGTAGGGGCGCAGCACCTCGGCGAGGAGTTCGTTGACGACGTCGGGGCCGTAGACCTGCGCGGTGTCGATGTGGTTGACGCCGAGCTCGACTGCGCGGCGCAGCACGGCGCGGGCCGCCTCGGGGTCCTTGGGCGGGCCGAAGACCCAGGGGCCCGCGAGCTGCATCGCACCGAAGCCGATGCGCCGCACGGTGCGGTCGCCGAGGGGGGCGGTCTGACTGATCGGGCCGACCGGGCCGGTCGGGGTGACCGGCCCGGTCGGGGTGACCGGGCCGGTCGGGTCGTTCTGCCTGCTCTGTGCACGCTGGTTGCTCTCGCTGCTCTCGCTGCTCTGGCTGCTCTGGCTGCTCTGGTTCATGCCTCGACCCTCGGTCGCGGTCGCCGCCGGGACCAGTGGCGGCCGCAACCTCGGTCTGACAGACCCACCCTTCCCGCCGCGCCCGGACCGTACCGTGGGGGCATGGCGAACAACGGTGAGCTGCGGGAGTTCCTGCGTACCCGGCGGGCAAGGGTGCGGCCCGAGGACGTGGGCATCGAGACGGGCGGGCGGCGCCGGGTGCCGGGGCTGCGGCGCGAGGAGGTCGCGATGCTGGCCGGGGTGAGCGTCGACTACTACTCCCGTCTGGAGCAGGGGCGCCGCCGGCTGCAGCCCTCCGAGCAGGTGCTCGACGCGCTGGCCCGGGCGCTGCGGCTGACCGAGGTCGAGCGGCTGCACCTGCACCATCTCGTACGGTCGGCCGTCGCCCCGCCCGCGCCGGAGGCGCCCCGGCTGCCGCCCCTGGACGAGGGCATGCGGCTGGTGCTGGACGGCATGCCGACGCCCGCGATGGTCGTCGACTCCTTCGGGGACGTGCACGCCATGAACCGCATGGGGCGGGCGCTGCTGGTGGGGCTCGAACCGATGCCCTCGGCGACGTCCAGCCATCTGCGCTGGCTGTTCCTGGACCCGTCGGCGCGGGAGCTGCTCGTCGAGTGGGAGATGGTCGCGCGGGTGAGCGTGGGGGTACTGCGGGAGGCCGCGGGCCGTTATCCGCGCGATCCGAGGATGCACCACCTGGTCGGCGAACTGTCCGTCGCGAGCGCGGAGTTCCGCGGCTGGTGGGCCGGGCACGAGGTGGACGTGCGCTGCCGGGGCACCAAGCGGCTGCGGCACCCCGTCGTGGGCGAGCTGGTCCTGCACGTGGAGGCCATGCGGCTGCAGGACGGGGAGCGCTGGCTGTACGCCTACGCGGCGGAGCCGGACTCGCCCTCGGCGCAGGCGCTGCGGCTGCTCGGTACGTGGGCGGCGACGCAGGACGCGGAGCAGACGGACCGCGGGACCGTCGGCGGGCACGGCACCGGGGCCGGGACCGGGACCGGGACCGGGACCGGGGCCCAGGTGGACGGTGCGGCGGTCGGCCCGGGCGGCGACGAGACGGCGCTCCACCGCGAGCACCCGGCCGGCTGACGCCCCGCCGGAGAGGGTGTTCCGGCCGAGGGGGTGTCCGCCGGAGAGGTGCCCCGGCCGAGGGGGGTGTCCCGGCCGAGAGGGCGCCCCGCCGGAGAGGGTGTTCCGGCCGAGAAGGCGCCCCGGCCGAGAAAGCGTCCCGCAGGAGAGGTGCCCCGGTGGAAAGGTGTCCCGGCCGAGGGGGTGTCCCGTCGGCCGGTGGGCTCCTCAGGTGACGATTCCCGTGAGGTACGCCGACACCACCACGTTGGCCGTGTACGTGCGGCTCGCCTCGTCGTACGTGCCGCCGCAGGTGATCAGCCGCAGCTCGGCGCGGCCCGCCCTGCGCGGCCCGTACGCCGCGCGGGCGTCGAAGTGGTCGCGGGCCAGCACCTGGACGCCCTCGACGGTGAACTCGGCGACCCGGTCGTCCTCCCGCACGACCCGGATCCGCTGCCCGGGCCGCAGGGTGCTCAGCCGGTAGAAGACGGCCGGCCGCGTCTCGGTGTCGACGTGGCCCACGATCAGCGCGGTCCCGACGGCGCCGGGCCGCACCCCGTCCTCGTACCAGCCGACCTCGCCGGGCCGGGTGAAGGGCGGCGGCTCGATGGCCCCCTGCCCGTCCAGCCCGCGCGGCACGACCGGGGCGGTGACGTCCAGCGCGGGGATGTCCAGCCGCCGGGGGGCCGCCCCGGTCAGCGGGCGGGCGGGGGACGGCAGGCGGACGTCGGCAGGCCGGCCGACCGCGGCGACGTCACCGGTGGTCGGCGCCGACACGCCGAGCCGGAGGTCGGTCAGGGTCTGCCCCCACAGCCACAGCCCGAGGAGCGCGAGCGCCCAGGTCACCCCGGTGACGACCCGCCCGGCGCCCGGGGAACGTCCACGGCGTGCGCGCACGGCACTCAGTCCCTGCCGGGCCGGCGGACCCGCGCCGCCAGCACCGCCGAGACCAGGGCGACCCCGGCGAGGAGCAGTCCGGCCAGGAGCTGCCGGCCGGTGGGTCCGGTCTCGCCGGTCCGGGGCGCGGACCGGGAGTCGGCGACGTGCGCCGCGTAGCCGCCACCGGCGGGCACGGGGGCGACGGGCGAGGCCGGAGCGGGGGCGAAACCGGGAGCCGCGGGACCGGGAGCCGCGGCACCGGCGGCAGGATCGGCGGGGCGGGCGGCGGGGGCGAGGGAACGGGCGCCCCCGCCGACCGCGGCACCGTACGCGGCCGGGGCCACCGGCCCCGCCACGAGGGCGACCGTGCCGGCCACCAGCACCCCGGCACGCACAGCGACCGAAACCGAACTCATCGTGAACCTCCAGACACACCTGGAGATTCCCCCGCCGCCTCCCGCCCCGCATCCGGAGACCGGTACCTCTACGCCGAACGAGTGAGGCGAGGTTTACCGCCTCGGAACCACCGGCCGCAGTGCCCGGCGCGCTCCGTCACGGTCCGGCAGTCCGGCGCGGTCCGACAGTCTGACGCGGACCATCGCGGTCCGGACGGTCCATCACGGTCCGGACGGTCCGGCGCGGTCCGTACGGTCCGGCGCGGTCCGTACGGTCCGGCGCGGTCCGTACGGTCCGGCGCGCGTCAGATCCAGTCGACCAGGTCCGCGATCGAGTCGACGATCTGCGAGGGCCGGTACGGGTAGTCCTCGACCTGGTGCGGCCGGGTCAGCCCGGTGAGCACCAGGAACGTCCGCATCCCGGCCTCGATGCCGGCGAGCACGTCGGTGTCCATCCGGTCGCCGATCATGGCGCTGGACTCGGAGTGCGCGCCGATGGCGTTCAGCCCGGTGCGCATCATGAGCGGGTTGGGCTTGCCCGCGAAGTACGGGCTCTTCCCGGTGGCCTTGGTGATCAGCGCGGCCACGGCTCCGGTCGCGGGCAGCGGGCCCTCGGCGGAGGGGCCGGTCTCGTCGGGGTTGGTGCAGATGAAGCGGGCGCCGTCGTTGATGAGGCGGACCGCCTTGGTCATGGCCTCGAAGGAGTACGTGCGGGTCTCGCCGAGGACGACGTAGTCGGGCTCGTGGTCGGTGAGGACGTATCCGATGTCGTGCAGTGCGGTGGTCAGGCCCGCCTCGCCGACGACGTACGCCGTGCCGCCCGGCCGCTGGTCGTCGAGGAACTTGGCGGTGGCCAGGGCGGAGGTCCAGATGTTCTCCAGCGGGACGTCCAGCCCCATGCGCCGCAGGCGGGCGTGCAGGTCGCGGGGGGTGTAGATGGAGTTGTTGGTGAGCACGAGGAAGGGCCGCCCGGACTCCCGCAGCTTCTTCACGAAGGCGTCGGCCCCGGGGATCGGCACTCCCTCGTGGATGAGCACCCCGTCCATGTCGGTGAGCCACGACTCGATGGGCTTGCGCTCTGCCATGTCCGAATCTCCCGCTTTCCGGCCGTCTCGCCCCGACCACGTACCCCCAGCGTATCGATCGCGTTCTCCCGGGGGCCCGGGGCCCGCCCCGGACCCCCGGACCCCCGGGCCCCCGGTCCGGCGTTCCCGTCTGCCAAGGTGACCCCATGACCCGCACGACCGACGCATCCCCGCGCCCCCTGCGCACCGCCCTCATCGGCTACGGCCTGGCCGGCTCCGTCTTCCACGCCCCCCTCGTCGCCGCCACCCCCGGCCTCGTCCTGGACACGGTGGTCACCCGCGACCCCGAGCGCCGGGAGCAGGCCCGCGCCGAGCACGGCGACTCCCTGCGCTTCGCCGACACCCCCGACGCGCTGTGGTCCCGCGCCGGGGAGCTCGATCTCGTCGTGATCGCCTCCCCCAACCGCACCCACGTCCCGCTGGCGACCGCCGCCCTGAACGCCGGTCTCCCCGTGGTCGTCGACAAGCCGGTCGCGGGCACGGCCGCCGAGGCCCGCGCCCTGGCGGCGCTCGCGGAGGAGCGCGGTCTGCTGCTCTCCGTCTTCCAGAACCGCCGCTGGGACAACGACTTCCTCACCCTTGCCAAGCTCCTCGCCGAGGGCACCCTCGGCGAGATCACCCGCTTCGAGTCCCGCTTCGAACGCTGGCGCCCCGGCCTCAAGGGCGGCTGGCGCGAGTCCGGCGACCCGGCGGAGATCGGCGGCCTGCTCTACGACCTCGGCAGCCACGTCGTCGACCAGGCCCTGCGGCTGTTCGGCCCCGCCGCCACGGTCTACGCCGAGTCGGACGTCCGCCGCGAGGGCGCGCAGGCCGACGACGACACGTTCATCGCGCTCACGCACACCGGCGGCGTCCGCTCCCACCTCTACGTCTCCGCCACCACCCCGCAGCTCGGCCCCCGCTTCCGCGTCCTCGGCTCGAAGGCCGGCTACGTCAAGTACGGCCTGGACCCCCAGGAGGCGGCCCTGCGCGAGGGCGCCCGCCCCGGCGCGACGGACGAGCCCTGGGGCACGGAACCCGAGGAGGCGTGGGGCCGCGTCGGCAGCGGGGAGTCCCCGGCGACCGGCGGCGGCCGTCCCGAACCGACGCTCCCGGGCGACTACCCGGCCTACTACGCGGCGGTCGCCGCCGCCCTCACCGGTACCGGCGACAACCCGGTCACCGCCCTGGAGGCCGCCGCCGCCCTGGACGTCCTCGAAGCCGCCCGCCGCTCGGCCCGCGAGGGCGTCACGGTCACGCTGTAGGCGCGGCTTCCCCGCCCTCCCCGCCTTCGCGGAGGAAGTCGTCCGTCGTGAGTTTGATGCCGACCGGTGTCCGGGTCAGGTCGACCGGGTCGCCGAAGTCGGAGGTCAGGCTCGCGCGGTACTCGCCGTCCTTGGGCAGCGTATGCAGGTGCCACTCGCCGGTGTACGGATCGACGATCAGGTACACCGGCACGCCGGCCACCGCGTACGTCTCCCGCTTGGGGCCGTAGTCATTGGCCGCCGTGTCCTTGGAGATGACCTCTGCCACGAACTCGACGTCCTGGTGGCGCCAGCGCCCCTTGCCGTCCTTGACCGCACCGTCCTTGAGGGCGACGACGTCGGAGGCGAAGCCGTTGAGACGGCCGGGATAGTCGATCCGGACGTCGGACTTCACGCGCTGCCGCGGATACCGCGCCCGCAACTGCTCGACGATGTCCAGGATGATGTCCCAGTGGTTGTCCCGCTGCGGCGACATGTGGACGGCCCCCCGGACGATCTCGACCTTGTATCCCTCGGGGGTCGGCTCGAGCCACTCGAACATCATGTCCAGCGTGCGCTCGTCGCTCTGCTCGGCCATCGCAGTCCTGTCATCGAGAACAGTCACTGTGGCGCTCCTCCCCGCTCCCGCGGGAACGCGGGCAGTCGCGCGGTACAACGATACGCTCGGCGCCCAGGTCACGCCGGGCCGCGTCCCACGACCCGACGTCCCGCTCCTCGTCCGCTCAGACCCGGGACGGCTCCCCCGACGCCTCCCGGTACAGCACCGCCCGTTCCGCCGCCGTCCAGGCCGCGCTGGTCACCACGTACAGCGCGGCGGCCAGCGGGACGAGGGCGACGGTGACGAGGGTGAAGTAGGGCAGGAAGGGCGTCACCCGGGTCACCGCGCCGAGCGCGCCGGCCGCCGGTCCGGCGCCGGGGCCGGCCCCGGCGGGCGCGGCCGCCGCCATGCCGCGCCTGGTGCGTCGGCAGCTGAACGTGGCGACCACGCCGACGAGGGCGAACAGCGCGAGGTACACGAGTCCCTGCGCCCCGAAGGGCCCGCCGTGTCCGAGGGCGTCGGCCCAGCGTCCGCCGAGCGGGGCGGCCAGCAGCCGGTGGTGCAGCAGTCCGTTCGGGCCGTCGCCGAGGGAGGAGCTGGAGAACAGGTGGTAGAGGAGGAGGAAGGCGGGCGCCTGGAGCAGGCTGGGCAGGCAGCCGCCGAGCGGTGAGACCCGTTCGCGGGCGTGCAGTTCGAGCACCGCCTCCTGCAACTTCCTCGGGTCGTCGCGGTGCCGCTCGCGCAGTTCGGCGATGCGCGGCCGCAGCGCGGCCCCGGCCTTCTGCCCGCGTGCGGCGGCCCGGGACAGCGGGTGGACGAGGAGTCGTACGAGCGCGGTGAAAAGGACGACGGCGGCGGCCGCGGCCGACCCGTGGAACAGCGGCTGGAGCAGGTCGGCGAAGTTCTCGACGACCTCCGCGACGACGGACAGGGGGCCGGACAGGGGGCCCGCCAGGACGGCGGACCCGGAACCGGACGGGACAGGGACGGGGGATGCGGCAGGGGCCAGGGATGTGACCGCGGACATGGGGGAACCCTCCGGGGCTCTCGTCGTGCCGGATGTGACGTGCGTGTCGGCATGACGACCCGCGTGGGGGCACGGCGGACCCGGGCACCAGGTGCCGGGGCGGGCTCGGGACTCCCTACACGGTCGCCGGGAGGGCGTGTCCGGGGGCCCGGGGCCGGGTGCGCCCGGCGGCGTCGGGGTCCCGTTGCGGCAGGAACGCCGTGCGGCGCGCGCGGTCGCGCAGCGCGGTGCGCACCCGGGTGGGCGGCACGGCGGGCGCGCAGCGCGCGGTGAGGACCGCGCAGGCGAGGAGGGCGGCGCCGACCGCGGTGGCGGTGGCGGCGAAAGCGATGCCGGCGGACAGACCGCCGGCGTCGAGCACGGCGATCTGGAGGAGCACGAGGAACAGCAGCACGGTGGAGGGCCGCGGACGCGCCGGGGTGCGAGTCACCACGAGGCCCCTCCCTCTCCCGTTCGCTCACGTGTTCCGGTTGCCGTTATACCCGATCGCCGGCCGTCGCGGGCTCCGTGATGAGGGGTTCCAGGAGCCGCCGGGGGGCGAGCAGGGCGCGGCTGACCGGATTGTCGGGGTTCGGGTCCAGGCCGGGTCCGGGGAGCATCACGACGTCCCCGACCGGGACGACGATCCCGCAGGCGGGGCACTCGCCGTAGGGGCCGAGCTCCTGGTCGGTGCCGCACACGGCGTGCCGCATGATCCGCCGCTGGCTCAGCGTGACGTGCTGCCGTCCCCACAGGCCGAGCGACCGCACCACGGGCCACAGCGCGAGGCCGGCTTCGGTGAGCACGTACTCCTCGCGCGGCGGCGACTGCTGGTAGCGCCGCTTCTCGAGGATGCCGTGGGCGGTGAGTGTCTGCAGTCGCGTGGCGAGGACGGCCCGCGGGATGCCGAGGTGGACGAGGAAGTCGTTGTACCGCCGCACGCCGTAGAACGCGTCGCGCACGAGCAGCAGCGTCCACCGCTCGCCGACGACCTCGAGCGCCCCGGCGATGGAGCAGTCCTGCGTCGCGTAGTCCTTGCCCAGTGCCATGACTCCACTGTAACCACTTTTCCCTTCCTTGGTTCGATGAACGAACCAACCCGTGTTAGGGTCGCGGACATCGAAGGTTCGGTCATCGAACTCACCCATCGCCGCGTGAGTGCGCCGAGCCCACGACCCTCGCAACGAAGGACAGGCCGTCATGCCACAGTTGGACCACTCCGCGTCCGGCGCGGTGGAATCGGCGCCCACCGCCGTCCGTCACACCCCCTCGGCTCCCCCGGCTCCCGCGCCCCCGCGTCCGGCCGCCACGCTGGCCGTGACCAGCGCGGCCACCGCCGTCGCGTTGATGACCTACACCGTGCCGATGGTGACGCTGCCCGGCACCGCCGCCGCCCTGCACACCCCCCTGTCGGCACAGGCGTGGCTGCTCAACGGCACCCCGCTCGGCCTCGCCGCGCTGCTGCTGGTCGCGGGCAGCCTGGCCGACGACTACGGCCGCCGCCGGGTCTTCCTGGCCGGCACCTTGGCCCTCGGCATCACCACCGTGCTCGGCGCGCTCGCCGGTTCCACCTGGCTGTTCACGCTGGCCCGGGTGGCCCAGGGCGCGGCCAGCGCCGCCCTCCTCGCCAGCAGCCTCGGCCTCCTCGTGCACGCCTTCCCGACCGCGCGCGAACGGCTGCACGCGACGGGCGTGTGGGGCGCGTTCGTCAGCGGCGGCATCGCGCTCGGCCCGCTGCTCGCCGGCGCGCTGCCCGGCTGGCGGCTCGTCTACGGCGTCCTCGGCGCCGTCGCGCTGCTGATCGCCGCCCTCGGCACCCGCATCCTCACCGAGTCCCGGGCCCCGCGCGGCGGCCGCCCGGACCTTGCCGGCGCCGCCGTCTTCAGCCTCGCCCTGGTCGCCCTGGTCGCCGCCCTCACCCTGGGCCGCGAAGGCTGGCTGCGCGCGCCGGTGTGGCTGCTGCTGGCCGCGACCGTCGTACTGCTCGCCGGCTTCGCGCTGATCGAACACCGCTCCCGCAAGCCGATGATCGACCTGTCGCTGCTGCGCCGGCCGCGCTTCCTCGGCTCGTCGGCGGCCGGGCTGTTCACGGGCCTGTCGGTGATCGGCATGTTCAGCTACCTGCCCGCGTTGCTCCAGGGCGGCATGGGCCTGTCGGTGCTGGACTCGGCGTGGCTGGTCCTGCTCTGGTCAGGGCTGTCCTTCGCGGTGGCGCTCCAGGCGAAGCGGCTCGCGGGCCGGGTCGCAGCCCGCCACCAGCTCGCCCTCGGCTTCCTTCTGCACGCGATCGGCGTCCTGACGATGCTGGGCGCGTTCGGCGCGGGTTCCTGGCACCGTCTGCTGCCCGGCCTCGTGGTGAGCGGCGTGGGCAGCGGCCTCCTCAACGCCGCGCTCCCCCTGGTCTCGGTCGACTCCGTCCCCCCGGAGCGCGCGGCCATGGGTTCCGGCGCCCAGCAGACCTTCCGCTACATAGGTTCCTGCGCGGGCGTCGCCCTGACCATCGCCCTGGTCACCTCCTCCGGCTCGCTGTCCCATGGGGCGAACGTGGCGATGCTGGTCTCGATCGCCCTGGCGGGCGCGGGCGCGGTGACGGTGGCGGCGCTGAAGTAGACCGCCCGGCAGTGGACCGCCCGGTGCGAGCCCGAAAGGGTCCCGGGGCGGCGGGGACGAACCCCCACCGCCCCTCTCCCAATGTCGGCGACCGGCAGTACCGTGTTCCGCATGCGCCCCGACACGCCTGCCGAAAACGTCGACCACCCCACGGAGGCGGCCCGCCTGGAGCGGACCGCCGGCCTGTACCCCGAGGACGCCGAGGCCCTGCTGCTGCAGGCCGCGGCCCACCGGGAGTTGTCCGGCGACCGCCCCGCCGCCACCGCGCTCTACGACCGCCTGCTCGCCTCCTCCCACCCCCTGGAGAACCCCCACCTCGTGCGCGCCCTGAAGGCGTCGAACCTGTGGGAGTACGGCCACGAGGCCGAGGCCCGCGCCATCATCGACGGCGTCCGCGCGGCCGGCCCGCGCGACCCCGCCGCCTGGGTGATCGTCGCGGAGGCCCTGGAGCAGCACGACGAACTTCAGGCGGCCCAGGAGACGTTCAGCGAGGGCGCCACACTGCTGATCGCGGGCGAGGCGCAGCCGCCGCAGTCCACGCACGCCCTCCTCTTCGGCCGCCACCGGGTGCGCCGCATGCTGGGCGCGGCGCACGACGACTGGGACCTGCTGGCGGACACCCTGCACAACCTCCCCGTCTCCCTCGACGAGTTGCACGACCCCAAGCGGGTCTGGTCCCTCGGCTCGGACAACCCGGCGGAGCTGCAGGCGGAGATCTCCCGGCTGCGCGCGGAGCTGGGCGCGTTCCGCCAGGCGCTGTCCCGCCCGTTCCCGGTGGCGGTGCTGCACTGGCCGAAGGAGGAACTGACCGAACTCCTCGCGGCCTACCCGACGCTGGAGACGGAGTACCCCTCGCACGAGGAGCACCTGGCGACGACCGAGCGCTCGCTGCGCGAACTCGCCGCCTCCGGCACCCCCAACCTGGGCATCGTCACCGGCACGGTCCCCTCCTACGAGGCCTTCGCCGCCTCCGAGGCGTCCTCCCCCTCGGACCCGGCCCTGCTCCCCCAGTACGCGACGACCCTGGCGGCGCGCGGCCGGGCGCGGCAGTGGCCCCCGCAGCACGGCACGGCCTGCTGGTGCGGCTCGGACGCGCCGTACGAGACGTGCCACGGGGGCGAGGCGTAGCGGCAGCGGGCGGGCGGCGGGCCGGCCGGTCACCGATCGCCGCTCACCAGTTGGCGCACCGGTCCCCGATTGCCGGTCACCGATTGCCGGTCACCGCTCCGGGTGCCGGTCACCGCTCCGGGTGCCGGGGGTCGCCCTTCGGCACGGGCGGCGGGCCGAACAGCGTCAGCCCGTACCGGGTCAGCACGTCCACGTGGTCCTCGTCGTGGCGCCCGTCGGCGGCACCGACGGACCGGAAGTACTCCTCGACGGCGCCGGGGTTGTTGATGACCAGCACCTGCGCCGTCTCGGTGATCGGCTGGAAGGTGTGGGGCACGAACCGGGGCCCGAAGACGTAGGCCCCCTCCTCGGCCTCGTGGACCTCGCACTCGTCGAGCGAGGTCGAGCCGACCCAGAACCGCACCCGGCCGGCGAGGACGACCCAGCTCTCGTCCTCCCGGCTGTGGCTGTGCAGGGGCGGCGCGTCCTGCTGCCGCATCACCAGCCGCGCCACGGTCACGGCGCCACCCGTCTCGGTGTGCGACACGACCTGTTCCTGCACGGTGTCGTAGTACGTGTAGGTGGTGCCCTCGCCCGGATTGCGCACCAGAGGCATGCTCATGCGGGTCTCCCTGCTCGTCGGCGGCCGCCCCGACCTCTTATGGTTGACCGTTCAATCATCACTCGGGGAACCGCGCGGCGGCAGACCGAGGGACCGCAACCGGCCATGATCACCCCTCACGGCGCGGGAAGCACCGAACGGACCGCCAGCCCCAGGACGACGGCGCTGGAGACCAGGGCGGTGCACAGGCGTCCGCGCGGCCCGGTGAGCGCCCGCCCCAGCAGCGCACCCCCGCCGACGAGCAGCAACTGCCAGCTCGCGGACGCCACGAAGGCCGCGAGGACGAACCCGGCCTTCTCCCACCCTCGCGACACGGCACCGCCGGGCGCGGCGAGCACCAGCGCCGTGAAGTAGACGACGGTCACCGGGTTCAGGAGCGTGACCCCGAGGAACCCGACGTACGCCCGCCCGGAAGTCGCCGGTTCCCGCTGACTTCCGCCCCCGGTGAGCCCCTTGCGGTACCCGGCGAGGGCCGCGGCGGCGCCCCGGCACGCCAGCACGAGGAGCACGGCGGCCGAAACCCAGCGCAAGGGGGTCGCGATCGGGGCGATCAGGGGCGCGAGCGAGGCGCCTCCCACCACCGAGACCAGCGCGTAGAGCCCGTCGGCCGTCGCCACCCCCAGCGCGGCGAAGACGCCGACCCGCGGGGAGGTGCGCGCGGTGAGCCCGACCAGCCAGGTCGCCACCGCTCCCACCGGCATGGCGATGCCATAACCGGCGAGGAGCCCCGCGACCAGGGCCGCGCTCACGCGCGCGACGGCATCGACCTCCGCCGGGGACGGCCCTGCTGCTGACCGCGCCCCGCGACGGCGGAGGTGGTCATGGGCAGCGGGCGAACGCCAGTCGAGGTCATGCCCGGATACTCCAGCGGGCCACCCCACCCCGGCAACGGAATTTCGGAGCCGCGCCACCCCGAACCCTCACCGGCGATGCCCCGACGTCGACACACCCTCGACCGCGGTGCCGTCCGGAGCGAAGGAGTCGTGGAAGGTGAAGGCGTGCGGCGCGGGACCGTGCTCGTGCAGGTGCTCCAGCCTCGTGACCCCGTCCCGCCAGACGGGTATCGCCCCCTCCGGCACCCACCAGCACGCGTGGCCCGGATGTCCCGTCCTCTCGAACCAGTCGTACCGCCTGCCGAGCGCCCCACGGTGCACCCCGGTGTAGACCGCCTCGAAGGCCGGCCCCGGACCGGTCCAGAGCGAGAGGGTCGCGGCCAGCGCGGTGGTCTCCGCCGTTCGCCCCTTGCCGTACCACCCCGGCACGACGAACTCCCCCCACACCCCCCAGTCCGCCCCGAACAACCCGCCCCGCCCGGCATCCTCCGCCACGGCATCCCCGAGATACCCGGGAGCCCCCCGCACCTCCCGATATACGGCCTCCCCCGCCTCGTAGAACTCCCGCGTGAGCCCCCCGGAATCGGCAAGGGGCGCCTTGAGCACGCCGAAGGTGTAGAGCGCGAGGTGAGGCATGGGTGTCTCCCTGGTCGGGGGCCGAGGGCACCCCTTCTTCGGTGGAGCGTGCATGGGGGCGGGCGTCCGCGCAGCGCGCCCTCGTCCTCCCCTCACGACTGACTGTTCGACGCGACTCCGCAGGACTGCGGGCAACGCCGAGGGCCAGGTGAGGCTAGTTGTCGGTGCGGACCCTGTCCAAGTTGCGTTTCGACCGTCCAAATGGCCTTTCGCCGTGGGGCAGCGGCGGATGCCCGCATGGTGATCTCGCAGTTCCTCCCACCACGCCCCATGCCCTGATGCGAAGGATGAGCGAGAAGAGGCGCCTGATCACTGCGCGCGCCGAAACCGTCGTCGATTCCACGACCGCCCCCTCTCCCGGGGCGATCGGTCCATTCGCTGCCTCTACGAAGGGCGTACCGCCCACCACGATGGACGTCTGCCGCCGCGAACCGGTACACGACGACGGTTTCGTCGACGGACGAATGTGTCAGTCGACGCAGGTAGCCGGCAGGATCAGCCTTCACCGACCGAGACGACTTACGTTCCGGAGACGCGACAGCATTGGACGATGTGAGGCCCTCCTCCCCCGGCGTTTCGGCACGCATGTCACGCCAGGCCAGCAAGAACACGAGCGCCGAGCTGGCCGTTCGACGCCTGCTGCACGAGGCCGGACTGCGCTACCGCGTGGAGTACCCGGTGCCGGGGATGGCGCGACGGCGCATCGACGTGGCGTTCACTCGCGCCCGGGTGGCAGTTCTGATCGACGGGTGCTTCTGGCACGGGTGCCCCCAGCACGCCACGCACCCGAAGGCCAACGCCGAGTGGTGGCGCAACAAGCTGGATCGAAACATGGCTCGTGACCGAGAGACGACGGAGCATCTGACCGCTATCGGGTGGACGGTGCTGCGGTTCTGGGAGCATGAGGATCCGAAAGACGTGGCAACTCGGGTGAAAGCGGTCGTGCGACAACGCCTGGCGGAGCGGGCGGGAAAGTAGGGCAGGAAGCGTGGGGGGACGGCCGACATTCGTGGACGTGTGCTCAGGGGCGGGCGGACTCGCACTCGGCTTGGAGCAGGCGGGGTTCGAACCCCGCCTGCTCCTGGACGACGACGAGGACGCCGTCACGACCCTGCGGGCCAACCGACCGCAGTGGAACGTGCTCCACACGGACCTGATCGACTTCAACCCGATCGATCACCCTGAGAGCTATGACGTGGATCTCCTCTCGGCAGGTCTGCCGCGGGTGAAATCGAGTGCGACCGCCAAGCGGGCGGAGTCCGGGGAGGAGGAACGCCTCTTGAGGGCTGCGGTCCACTTGGTACACGCCATCAGACCACGGGCGGTGATCATCGAAAACGTTCCCGACCTCGCCCACTCGGACAGGTATCAGTCCTTCCGTGACTTCGCCCGTGCCGAACTTGCCCACCTGGGTTATGAGTTCAGCTGGTTCGTCGTGAACGCCGTGGCCTTCGGGGTGCCGCAGAACCGGAAGCAGGGTGTCCTGGTTGCCGTCGAACGGAGTTGTGCCGGGGCCTACCGACCGCCGGCCCCCACGGTGACGCGGCCACAGACGGTCGGTGCCGCCCTGGAGGTGTCCATGGCGGCACGCGGTTGGCCGGACGCCGCCCGGTGGGCCGCCCAGGCGGACCAGCCGGCTCCGACACTGGTCGGAGGCTCGAAGAACCGAGGTGGTGCCGACCTCGGGCCGACCGGCGCCAAACGGAAGTGGGCGTCCATGGGCGTCAACGGCCACACGGTGGGCGACGCGGTTCCCGGCCCCGACTTCGTGTGGGACCCCCTGCTGGGCAGGGAGAACATGGTGAAGATCACAGTCGAGCAGGCGGCGCTCATCCAAGGGTTTCCCGAGTCCTGGGAGGTCACGGGCCGGAAGACGGCCCGGTACCGCCAGATCGGCCACGCGACACCGCCACCCGTCGGCCAGGCGCTGGGTCGGACCGTCGCCAGAGCTCTGCTCGGGGATCCGGTGGCTCCCGCTGCCGGCTAGACTTCCGCGACATGACCAGCACGCCACCCCACCAGTCCATCCTCGACAAACCCTTTGTCCTGGACCTCTTCGCCGGTCCCGGTGGGTTGGACTCCGCCTGTCACAGGCTGGGGATCCCGAGTCTGGGGATCGAGTGGGACAAGAGCGCGTGCCTGACGCGTTACGCGGCCGGCCTGGACACCCTGCACGCCGACGTGAGCGCGGTCCGCAGGGAGTCCTTCGAGTCGCTTCCGCCGGAGATCAACGTGCTCGCCGGCGGTCCGCCGTGCCAGACGTACTCGGTGGCCGGGAAGGGCGCGGGACGCAAGGCTCTGGAAGAGGTCAAGGAGTTCATCAACCGACTCATGGCGGGTGACTCCGACGAGGAGATCGACAAGAGATTGGGGAACCTCAGCGATCCGCGCACGGCGTTGGTGCTCGAACCGCTCCGCTACGCGATCCAGGCCACCCGGAGCCCGAACCGAGGGCGCCGACCGTACGACGTCATAGTCCTGGAACAGGTCCCCGCTGTGAGGGCGCTCTGGGACCGCTACGCCGAAGTCCTGCAAGAGATCGGCCTCCCCGACGGAACCAAGTACGAGGTCGTCGTCGACGTCCTCAATACCGAGACCTACGGAGTGCCGCAGACCCGGTCCCGAGCCGTGCTGATCGCCCGTCGGGCGGGGCTCGGCGCGCCCTCGCTGCCCGAAGCGAGCCACCGTGCCTACGAGACCAAGGGATGGAACCGGACGAACGTCGGCAACCCGGTGCAGGCCACCCTTGACGAGGCCGACAGCACAGAAACCCCCTCACAGCGCACGGAGGGGGACGAGCCGGCCCCTTGGGTGTCGATGGGGGATGTCCTCACCGAGCGCAGGACGCCGTTCCTGGTCCGGTCGAACTACGGCAGCTCCGGAGTTCCTGGACGACGCGGCGTACGGACCGACCGCCAGCCCGCTACCACGGTCACCGGTCGCATCTCGCGCTTCGTGGTCTTCGAACCTGTCGGCGACCACCACCTCGACACCGTCTGCGAAGGTCCGAGGTTCAGCATGAACGAGGCGGGGATGCTGCAGAGCTTTCCGCCGGACTACCCGTGGTCGGGCACCGCACAGGCCCAACAGGTGGGCAACGCCGTGCCGCCCCTCTTCGGGGCACATCTCCTGAGCGCGGCGCTCGGCCTGCCCGCGCCGCACCCGGAGACGATGCGGGAGCCGTGGATACCGGCCACGGAGGAGCAACGGGCCAAGCTTCGGAGCCAGGGCTGCGGGGCGGCGGACGACTGCACCGCCCGCTGCCCACGGCCCGAGTAGTTCGACGCCGCCGTATCAGTCCTCCTTGTTCCGGCCCCTGACCGGGGCCGTCTCGAACAGCTCCGTGAAGTAGTCGGTGAGGGCTGTCACGGACTCCTCCGGAACGGGGTCTTCGTCGGGCCCGTCGGGAAGGACGTGCCGCGACACCGGTGGCGCCGTCTGCGCCTCCTCGATCCAGTCCCGCAAGCAGGCGGGGTCCCGGGACCCGTCGGGTGCGAAGGCATCGTAGATCACGGTCGCTCCGGCCGCGTTGATGGCGACGCTCAGCCCGTTGATCTCCCGTCCCGTGGTGACCTTCCCGTTCTTCAGGAGACGGACCAACGCCTGGGCCGTGGGGCGGTGGTCGATCAGGTCCTTCCGGAGCACGGTGTGGATCAGATCCTGATTGCCGCAGGCGACTTCGACCGGCTGGTAGTCCGGTCCGTCCCGGAACAGTTCGGCCGCCCACCACAGGCGGGAGAAGCACTGTCGGTCCGCGGGCCCCTGGAAGCGCGCCGCAGCTACACCCCGGGACGGCTCCGCCAGGTGTCGCCACACGACATAGTCAGGGGCGACCGCCAGCGCCAAGTGGTTCCACAGCCGCCTGTCCGCCGCTTCCTGCCGCGTGAGACGCAGCGTGGCGTGGAGTCGGGGCGCGAGCCAGGCATCGGCTCGGGTGCGCTCCTCGTCGAAGGCGAACATGGCGTCGTCCACCAGACTGCGGATCGGCTCGACCGACCATCTGGCGTCGTCCTCGGGCAGAGGCTCGACGACCTTGGCGAGGTCGATGCCGCTGTGGACCTCATCCCCCCTGAGCAGACCCTCGGTGAGGAAAGGATCCGCAGCCGAGTTGGAGAGCAATGCCAGACGCTCCGGCATGTGGTGAGGCTGGGTGATCACGTCTCGCTCTCCCTCTTCGTCCGTTCCAGGCTGCGGATCATGAAGCCCACCGCCTTGGCGGCATCGGCACGCCGGACCGCCGCGTAATGGATGCGCGTCTGCAGCTCGCCCCAGCCCGAGTCACCGGTACGCCGGTGGTGGACCTGGCGCAGGGCCTCCTCCACATGCACGCCGGGGACGACGTCCGGGAGCATCTCCCGCAGCACCTCGCCCTGCCAGTCGGTCGGGAAGACCGGGCCCCCGCCGGGTTCCACCTCCAGATCGCCGATGGCGCCGTGGAACACCGCCGTCCACACGTCCGTGGACATCTGGGCGACGAGGAGGTCACGCACCTTGCTCTCCACGCCGGACCCATTGCTGTCCAACAGGCCGACGATGCCGTCGATATCGGTGTTGACGTACACGGTGGGGACTCGTGCCGTGGTGTCCACGAGCCAGGGCGCATCGGCGTAGGCGCGCAACCATTCCCTGGAGCTCTTGCTGAACGAGGCCTTCAGGACGTCCAGTCGCAGGCCCCTGACGGGCTCGTCGGACACGGTGTCGACGACCCAGCTCCGATCGGTCTCGGTGATCGACCGTCCCGGGACCCCATCGACCTTCCCGACGGCGTAGGCGCTGACGGAGGCACGACTCAGGTGGTCGTCGCGCAGCACGTCCAGGGAGCCCGACCAGTCACGGCCGTTCTCCGTGTCCCTCGTGAGAACCGTCGAGGTGCGGACGTTGGTCTCCCCGTCGGTCAGCACGGCGAGGACACGCAGGTCCGTCCAGGCGGCGTCCGGCGCGTCGGCGCCGGGGGGCAGCGTGGCCGAGAGGCCGATCGTGGCACTCACCCATTCCGCGTGGCCCGCGACACCGAGAGCGACGGCCTGTTCCTGAGTGGAGTAGGCGCTGGTGTCGAGCGGTTCGCGGGTGCGATCGGGCAGCGTGAGCGAGACCGACGTCACCCTGAGTGCGATCGGGCGGCTGAGTCGCTTGTACGGGTAGATCTTCACGCCTCACGCCTCCTTGCCGGCACGCAGTTCGACGACGAGACGAGTGAGTGTGGTCCTCACGGGGTGGCTGGAGACGTCGGTGGCTCCTCGGAACTTGGCACGGCGGGTGCCAGGTGGGAAGCGCAGGACTCCGTTCTCCACCTCGCAACCGTCCACGGCGACGAGTTCCGCCCAGTCGAGACGCGGGCGCCCCCCGGAGCGGACGTCCAGTTGGGCGACCGGCACCATCGGCACGATCTCGTCACCGCGCCCGATCCTCACCTCCGCGGTGATCAGCCACTCCCCCTGGTCACCGATCGTCGCGTCGAGCGCGTCCAGTTCCGGGACAACCGGCCCGGAGGGCACCTTGGCCTTGGGCCGGCTCTTGACCGTCAGCGCCTTGCTCAGGACCTCACCGCCCTCGTTCCTGCCGCGCCGGGGGCGCGCGACGAGTTCCCTGACGGCGTTGTTGACCTCGGTGGTCAGATTCTGGATCCGTCGATATGCGGAAGGAGACCAGCGCAGGGTCAGTTCCTCCGTCTGTCCCCAGCGGTCGTGCTCGGGCGGTTCCGCCGCTCGCAGGAAGTCCTCGGCCTCCTTCGCGAAGGGTGCCGACGCGCCGGCGGCCTCGCCGACCAGGACGACGGCCTGGAAGGGGTTGGTGCCGAGCGGCAGGTTCGGGACCGTGGCCTTCCTGACCGTCATGCGATTCCCTCGCAGGGAGTGCACCTGGTTGATAGGGGTGTCCCGGTCGCCGTCAGCCTCGGTGACCAGCAGGACCGCTTGGTGAGTGCCGAGCGTCGCCCCTCTGGCGCCGCCGGTCAGTGGCAGTTTCAACGGAACGTTCCTGGACGCCACCTGACCCGATTCGGTGAGCCGGTCCACCGTTGTGCCCTCGTAGTGGGCCCGCAGGGCGCGGGTGCGGGAGGGTTGCTCGACGGACGGGTCCACCTTCGTCTCAGCCACGACCACCTCGTCGTTGCGCATGGCGCGGACGGAGGCTTCCAGCAAGGGGAGTCGGCCGCCGCCGCCGACCATGGCCGCCCAGAAATCACGGCCCAGTGCCTCCACCAGGCGGTGATGCATCCTCTCGATACCGCGTGAGTCCTCGGGGCCTTCTTCGTCGCGCTGCCTGCCGTCCTCGTACGACGCCTTCCCTTCGAGGCTGGCCACGTCATGTGCGCCCACGATGAGGAAGGAGGTACCGGGTTCGCCGTTCTCGCGGTTCAGGTGGAGGCGCTTCACGGTCTCGTCGTCCGCCCACCAGGAACGGGCGACATCGGCGCCCTGTGTGTCGGGGTCGGGGCGCCCGAACCACGCGGGTCCCGCATAGGCGCGTCCGTCGACCTCCCGCCAGGGCAGTTCGAGCCGGCCGATCAACCGCCGCTCGGTACGCCCCTCGTGCGGCACGGACAGCGTGGAGTTGATGAGTACAAGGCCGAGAGCGCTGGTGGCCCACAATGTCGCCTTGCCCAGGCCGTACGAACCACCGGCGGCGGGACCCGACTTCAGGCTCTCGAGCTGGCGCCTGACGACGGCCGCGAACTTGCCGTCCGCGTAGTCGTCGCCGGTGAGTCCGGACGCGTTGTAGTCGTCGACCCGAAGCAGGACCAGACGGCCCCGCTCGTACATGTCGCGCACACCGGCATCGACGACCCGTCCGACCTTCTGGTTGCCGGCGGTCTCCGAGACGGCGGAGTAGTGCGGGAAGAGGTCGCTCCATAGAATCGCCTCACGGAAGGCGTCCAGATGTTCACCGGTCAGTTCGTGCAGGGTGTAGCGGACCCGAACCGGACGACCGTTCTCCGTCAGGCGCTCGTCGAGGCTGTTCTGACATGTCTCGCGCGCGAGGACCTGTACGTCGGCGTCGAAGGCGAACGCGGCGGCATTGCCCAGGTCTCGACCACCGTCGAGATAGCCGGGGCGGTGGTACCAGGTGACCGGAAGGCCGGCCTGGGTGTCGGTGGTGCGGGTGTGCACCGTGCCGACGTCCGTACCGAGTGCGTCGGCGATCTCTGTCATGACAGTCGGTCGTGGGGTCGACCGACCGGCGATCCACGCGGACACGGCGGCTCGGGTCAACCCGAGCTCTTTGGCCAGTTCGGCCTGTGTCTTCCCCGCGAGCTTGAGCTGCCGGGCCAGCCACGGCCCGAACTCCTCACCTGTCTCCACGTGCCACCTGCTCTTCCTCGGGTCGTACGGGGAGGCTAATTTGACGATCACGATCACGTCAACTGACAGTTAACAACACGACACTCCATGAGCAGGTCCACTCGACTGCCCGACTTGCCCGATTGGTGAGGTTCGGTGCTCTTTGTGCAGCCCGCACGCTCAACTCCCGTCAGGGGAGCACTCGTTGGGGTTGCCAGCGCCCCAAAACCTCGATATGTTCGACAGGTTGGAAAAGCCGACTCGTTCGCGAACCCAGTTCCGGGGAAACGGGCGACAGGGGGAGAAGTGTGTCCAGAGGCATTGAATTCCCGTACAGAAAAACGTTTTTGACGGAACGCTGGTGGACACCGGGATCCTTCCGCTAGCGTGGTCGGCGGAAGTAGTTACGCAACAACGACCTTCCACTTCATGGGGCGTGTCCCGCTTACACCCCTGTGCGGTCAGAAGAGAAATCACTGAACAGGGGTGGGGCGCTTTGAACGAGGACGATTGCTTTCCCTTAATGCTCTCGCAGCGGGAATGCGGCGCGCTTTACATGGACATTCGGACGGCGGCGAGCAGGGCAGAAGTGGCGGACATCTTGCCCCGGCACCACCTGTCCGAAGACGACTTCGTCGCGGGCTTCCCGCAACTCGCGAAGTGGGTTCAGGACCTGCCGGACGACATCCCTCCGACCGGCTGACCCTCCGCAAGCGCCCTTGCCCGCATGAGCTCGGCGTTCCCGGCTGCCCGCCGGACGCGCCGACCATCGGGGTCCAGTGAACCGCGGGCCGGCTCGCCCACAACCGGCGAGCCGGCCCGCGGCCCGGATCTTCATCCACTTCACGGCATCAGGAGCAAGTATGTCGTCCTCTTCCTCAGCGGTGATCGCCACCGTTCTCGAACAGTCCTCCCGTGTCCTGCAGACCTATTCCGTGGACCCTGGCCTCGTGGCCGAGCACGCCAATGGCGAGCGCCGGATCACGCAGGGCGGGTATGGCGATCGTCAGCTTTTCGAGCTGGTACAGAATGCTGCCGATGAGATCGCGAACGAACCCGGCGGACGCGTCCATGTGGTTCTTACGGAGTCGCGCCTGTACTGCGCCAACGAAGGAAGTCCGGTCACCCCGGAAGGGGCGGAAACCATTCTTCGAATGAGTATGTCCAAGAAGCGCGGCGGGCAGATCGGACGATTCGGGGTGGGGGTCAAGTCGGTTCTCGTGGTGACCGACGCACCGGAATTCTTCAGCCGCACCGGAAGCTTCGGATTCGACCGCGCATGGTCCTACCAGCAGATCAAAGCCGTGCCCGGCGTGACGGAACGCTACGGCCCGGAGTTCGACGCCCCCGTCCTGCGGATGGCCCGCCCGCTCGACATGCGAGCCGAACGCGCCGCGGACCCCGTCCTCGACAAGCTGCTGACCTGGGCGACCACGGTCGTCCGGCTCCCGCTGCTCAAGAAGGCCGACGATCGGCTGGGGAAGGACATGCACGGCAATCGGGGCAAGGACCACGGCGAGCCGCGTGAGGAGTTCCCGGTCGGGTTCCAGCTCTTCTCGCCGCACGTGGCCGAGGTCGTGCTGGAGGATCATCGCCCCCGGCCCATGGCACGCCGGACGCTGACCGTCCAGCAGTCCGGAGATCTGCACACCGTGACCGAGGAGCGTACGGGGAAAGCACTCTCCACGGAGCGTTGGCGAGTGTTCACCACCGCGCACGAACCGGGTCCCGCGGCCCGAGCGGACGCCGGCGAGCTGCACGACCGGGTCACGCTCGATCTGTCCTGGGCCGTCCCTGTGCTGGAGAAGGATGCCGAGAGCGGCATGTACGTGAGGTCGGCCCGCTCACGGCGACGTGGCAAGTTCTGGTCCTTCTTCCCCACCAAGTACGAGATGTCCCTGGACGGCATCCTCAACGGGGCGTGGAAGACCAACGAGGACCGACAGAACCTGCTCGACTCCTCTCCGTTCAATCAGGAGATGATCAGGGTGTCGGCCAAGCTGGTCGTCGATTCCCTCCCCGCTCTGGTCCCCGACGAGGATCCCGCCGCCTACCTCCCCCTGCTGCCCGGCCGGGTCAGGGAGTCGATCAGCTGGGCCGACGAGTTCCTGACCCGGGAGATCTGGGCCCGCACCGCCACGAGCCCTTCACTGCCCGACCAGGACGGTGTTCTGCGCACTCCCAAGCAGTTGCGCATCCACCCGCGGTTGGACAAGGACTTGAAGCAACTGTCGCGGTGGTTGCGGATGTGGCACGAGTGCCCTGGACGTCCCTCGGACTGGCTGCACCCGAGCGTGGAGGCCGATACCTTGCGCTCGGGCAAGGTCGAACACATCCTCGGCGCCGCCGGCCACCAGCGGGCAGGGGTCCGCGACTGGCTGGAGGCCCTCGTCGCGAACGGCACCGCCGAGGCGTCGGCTGTGGCCGTCCGCATCCTGGCCGACATGATCGAAAGCAACTCCCCCTTCGCCGACGAGGCCCGCAAGGCGCACGTCGTGCTGACCGAGGAGCACGGGCTGGTTCCCCCGGTCCACGGCAAGGTGTTCCGTCGGGCAGAGCACCAGGACGGGCTGCGCGAGTCCACGGTGTACGTCGTCGACGAGATCGCCCAGGACCCCTCTCTGGCACACGCGCTCAACGTCCTCGGCATCCGCGAGGCCGACGTCGAGGGTCGATTCGCCAGCGTCCTGGACCAGGGCTTCGACCACTACGGGGAGTCCGACTGGCAGCGCTTCTGGGAGCTGTTCCGCCAGGCCGGCGTCCATCGGCTGGCACACAAGGTCATGGAGCGCGTGCCCGAGCCGCGCACGACGCTCCGGGTGCGGACGGCCGACAGGCGCTTCCGACCGGTCACGGACTGCATGCTGCCCGGTGTCGTGGTCGATGCCGAGCGCGACCCGAACGTCGCGGTCGACATGAAGTTCCACTCCGACGACGCATTCTTCTTCTCGCTGATCGGCCTTCGGGAGCGCCCGACCGGCGGCGTGCAGCCGCAGGCCGACGAAGCTTGGTTCGAGGAGTACCGAGCGGTCGTCCACGCTTCCTACTTGAAGTCACTGGACAGTCATGCACCCCGTCCCGCGCTGAACCGGATGAAGGTCGAGGGCGCCGCCATCGGTGGCCCTCTCCATCTCTTCCGCGGCCTGTCCGAGGAGTCCCGCGCCGCTTTCCTGAAGGTGCTGCCCGACGACGCCGTGGTGGACAACTGGACGCGTCAGTACGGCGCCCAGACCGGCACCCGACAGGCGGTGATGTCCCCGATCCGATGGATGCTGCGCAAGCACGGCAGGGTCGCCACCTCCCAAGGGATCAAGCCGCTGACGGAGGCCGTCGGCCCCCAGCTCGCTGCCTACCGCGATGTGCTGCCGGTCGCCGACATCTCTCCGGAGAAGGCTCGCAAGTTGCGTCTGCCGATCACGGTCGACGAGGTTCCCGCAGACCGCTGGGACGCGCTGTTGGCCGAGGTGTCCCGCAGCGAGGACGACGCCTTCGTCGGCTCCACCTACGTGATGCTGACCCGGTTCGGGGCGGACTTCCCCGCGGACTCGTTGACCCGCTGCCGGATCGGTGACGCATGGGGCACCCGCCCCGACGACGAGATCACCCTCGCCGTCGGCGCCGCCGAATACCGGGCCCTGCGCGCCGAACAGCTCCCCGCCCTGCTCGTGTCGACCGCGGACGACGCCGAGCTGATGGTCGAGAAGTGGGGCATGCTCCGCTACGCCGACGTGATCAGTCGGGAGACCCGCGAGGTACCCGAGGGCGACCCCGTGCCCCTCGTCGAGCTGTTCCCGGCCCTGCGCCAGCGTCTCAACAGCGGCAACCGGAACAGCATGGTGCAGCGGTGCACCGAGCTGGAGGAGGTCACGCGTACCCCCAACGGTACGCAGACCTCTCCCTTGGACGCCGTGCGCCAGGACAGCACGGTCAAGATCCGCGTGCCGCGAGAGCCGGAACCCATGTTGCGGCTGATCGACCGCGAACTCGGTCTCGGTCTGGGCGCGGCCGGCTGCCGCGCGGTGCTGGAGCACCAGGACCGCATGGCCAAGGACAGCGCTCTGAAGGCGGCACAGAAGGCCGTGCGCGACACCGAGGACGTCGTGACCAAACTCGAGCTGCTGATCGGCGCGGAGGCGCTCAGGGCGGGACTGCCCGAAGGGCTGATGGATGCCGAGCTGCAGGCCACTGGGGGTGCGCAGCCGTCCGGGCGCCGTATCGCGCAGATGGCGTTCAACGCGCACGGCGACGGGGTGCTCCAGCAGCATGCCCGGGACATTCAGGCTCGCTTCCCGAGCGCCCCGGTGGCGTACGGGGGTTCGTCGGCTGCCATCGCGTTCGTGTCCGACCTGCGGTTGCCCGTGACGTTCGCCGGTTCCAGGACTCCCTCGCCCCCTCCCTTCGAGACGATCGAGGGGCCCCGGGATTTCCCCCGGCTCCACGGCTACCAGGAGGAGCTGGTCCGGAACATCTCCACCCTGCTCGACCGGCTGGCCCCGCAGCGCGGCATGCTGTCCCTGCCCACCGGTGCCGGCAAGACGCGGGTCACCGCCGAGGCCGTGATCCGCTGGGTGAAGCGGGTCGGCGACCTCAAGGGTCCCCTGCTGTGGATCGCCCAGACCGAGGAACTGTGCGAACAGGCCGTGCAGAGTTGGAAGTTCGTCTGGAACAAGGTCGGTGCCGAGCGGCCGCTGACCATCAGCCGACTGTGGAGCAGCAACGAGGTCGGCAACGTCGTGGATCATCCCCATCTGGTGGTCGCCACCGACGCGAAGCTGCAGCGGTGCCTGGGCACCGACCAGTACGCGTGGTTGCGGGAGCCCGCGCTCGTGATCGTGGACGAGGCGCACACCGCCATCTCCAAGCGGTACACGGAGATCCTCGGCCTGTTGGGCCTGACCCAGTACGAGACCCACCGGCACCTGCTCGGTCTGACCGCCACCCCGTTCCGCAACACCAACGAGGACGAGACCCGCCGGCTGATCACGCGCTTCGGCAACCGGCGCCTCGACGAGGGGGTGTTCCCGTCCGGAGACCCGTACCGGGACCTGCAGGAGTGGGGCATGCTCGCCCAGGTCGAGCACCACACCCTGGAGGGCGGTCGGATCGTTCTCGACCAGGACGAGAAGACGCACGCCGATCGGATGGCCGTGTTGTCCCGTGCCGCCGAGCAACGACTCGCCGACGACCACGCGCGCAGCCTGCGCATCGTCGAATCGGTGGCCGCGCTGCCGGCGGACTGGCCGACGCTGCTGTTCGCCACCTCGGTCGACCATGCCAAGTATCTGGCGGCCATGCTCAACGATCTGGGCGTCCGGTCGGCCGCCGTGGACTCGACGACGAGTACGCAGGACCGTCGGACGCGGATCGAGGACTTCAGGAACGGTCGCATCCGTGTGCTCACCAACTACGGTGTCCTCACCCAGGGATTCGACGCTCCGGCGACCCGGGCGGTGGTCGTGGCCCGGCCGGTCTACAGCACCAACGTGTACCAGCAGATGATCGGACGCGGCCTGCGCGGCCCCAAGAACGGCGGCAAGGACACCTGCCTGATCCTCAACGTCGACGACAACATCGCCAACTTCGACACCGCGCTGGCCTTCACCCAGTTCGAGCACCTCTGGAGCCGTAAGTGACCGACGCCTATCTCGACAGTCCGCCGCTCACCGAGGAGCAGCTGGCCGTCGTCGAGCAGTCCTGGGACGCGCGGGTCCTGGTCACGGCCGGAGCCGGCGCGGGAAAGACGCACACGCTGGTGCGTCGGCTCGACGCGTTGTGCGGTCACGAGGACCCGGAGGAGGCGTTGGACGCCGCCGACATCCTCGTGCTCACGTTCTCCCGTGCGGCAGCCCGCGAGTTGCGGGAGCGGATCACCCGCCACGGCGACCGGGCCCGCCGGGTGCGGGCCCAGACCTTCGACGCCTGGGCGTACGGGGTGCTCGTCCAGGCATATCCGGACCGGGACTGGGCGACGACCCCGTTCGACGAACGGATCCGGGCCGCGACGGTGGCCGTCGAGGAGCGCGCGCTGGAGTCCGGCGACTCGGTCCCTCCGTCCCATGTGGTGATCGACGAGGTGCAGGACCTGCTGGGCGATCGTCGGGAACTGGTGGAGGCACTGCTCGACCGGTACCGGGACAGTTGCGGGTTCACCGTGGTCGGTGACGCCGCCCAGTCCGTGTACGGCTTCCAGATCGAGGACCCGGCCGAGCGCAACGACGAGACCGGCCGGTTCTTCGAGTGGCTGCGCAGTTCGTACTCCGATGACCTGGTGGAGCTGCGTCTCACGGAGAACTTCCGGGCCGTCACCCCGGAGGCGCGCATCGCGCTGTCGCACGGCCCCCGGCTCCAGCAGGTCCGGAACGCCGACGAGGCCGCCGTGCTGTACGAGGAACTGCGCGACCTCCTGCTGGACCCGGTGAACTCGCTGGGCGATCTCACCGACGAGTACACGCTCCAGGGTCTGCGGGACCTCGAAGACACCTGTGCCGTCCTCACTCGCGACAACCGGCAGGCCTTGGTGGTCTCCCGGCTGCTCCACGAGAACGGCATCGAGCACCGGCTGCGCCGCCCCCTGGAAGAGCGGCCGGTGCCCTGGTGGGTGGCCGAGCTGCTGCGCCGTACCGAGGCGACCGGGCTGTCCGAGGAGCGCTTCCGTTCTCTGCTGGAGCAGATCCCGCTGCCCCACGAACCGAACGCGGGTGCCCTGTGGACGGTGCTGCGACGCGCGACGCGCTCGCCCGGGCGCGCCGCTCTCGATCTGGACCGGTTGCGTCGCCTCGTCGCCGACGGCCGGTTCCCCGACGAGGCGGCCGATCCGGAGACGGGCCGGATCGTCGTCTCCACCGTGCACCGTGCCAAGGGGCTGGAGTTCGACCGGGTGATCGTCCTGACTCCACCGACCGTCGCCGAACTTCACAAGCAGTACGGCCGCGAGGCGGACCTCCCCGCGGAGGCCCGCGCCCTGTACGTGGCGATGACCCGCGCCCGACAGGACCTCTACCACGTCCGTTCCCCCGAGTTGCCGATCATCAAGAGGGCGGGGAACCGCAAGAACGGCCGGCGGTTCGTCGGCGGATGGCGGTCGTACGACCGGTTCGGCGTCGTGGCCGAGGCCGGTGACGTGTGTCGGGACAATCCGCCCGGCCACACGACCGACGCCGTGGCGACCCAGGCCTACCTCCTGCGGGAGGTGGGCCCCGGCCAGGAGGTACTGCTGCGCAAGCGCCACGATCTGCCGGCGGGCGAGACCCAGAGCCCCCCGTACGCCCTGCTGCACCGGGGACGGGAGATGGGCGAGGCGTCGGAGCGGTTCCGCCAGGAGCTGTTCCGGGTGCAGAAGGTGAACCGTACCTGGGACCCGTGGTGGCCGGACGAGATCCACGGCCTGCGGATCGACACCCTGGAGACGGTGGCGGGCGGCGTCGCGGCCGGGGCCAACGCCGGTCTCGGCGACCGAGGTGTGTGGATCGTGCCGCGGATCACCGGACTCGGCATGTTCCGAAGAGCTGAAGGGCAGGACGCATGACCCACGTGACGGATCGGCACTCCGAGCATTACCGGGTGCGGGACGAGGAGCTCCTCGTGGGGCTGCGGAGGGAACTCTTCGGTCCCCCGGAGGACGCGGCACCGGAGGATCGGGACGAGGTCCTCACCCAGGACGCACCGATCGACCGCTACCTGACCGGCGTGCTGTACCCGCGTGCCTCGCGTGAGCGGAGGGTCGAGAACGCCGCCGAGCAGGATGGCCCGGACGCCGCGCCCGTACTCGCCCGGGAGGACGCCGAGGAGGCAGGCGCCGCGCAGGAATCCGGTGTCTCGGGCGACAAGCGCCCGTCCTCCATGGGGCTGACCTTCGCGGTCTCCCCAGCCATAAGTGACACGATCGTGGTCTCGACGCGCGCGGCGGTCTACGAACCCACCGATGCGGACGGCAACCCGGTCCCGGCCCGCCGCGCCGAGGCCCGGACCGTCGCGGAGCAGCGGGAGCGGTGGCAGCGCAAGGAACTCTCGCTGCCCGAAGAAACCATCGACGTGACCGCTCCCACGCCGGGCAGGCTGGTCGACCTTCTCCCGGACAGGGTCGCCCTGCACATCATCGTCCGGCGGCCTGACCCGGTCACCGGCACGGTCACCGTCACGGTCACACTGATCAACAGGCAGAAAGTCGGTGATCGGGACCTACAGGACGCCTTCGCCCTGTTCCAGTGCGGCCTGGTGGTCTGGGCCGCCGACGGCTCCAGCGCCTTCGTCGAGCGTCCCGCCCCGGACGCCTCGCACGACCCGGAGATCGCCACCAGTCGCCTGCTGCACCGCCATGCCCCGACCTTCGCCATCGGTCACGGATGCGCCGCCGCCTGGGACTGGGTCCCGTCACCGATCGGGGTGAGCGACAGCGTCCAGGCCGCCGTCCCCGAGGTGCGCAGCGATTTCGTCCCCAGCGTGGAGGTGCTGCTGACCGACTCCAATCCGGAGATCGACAGTTCGTCGCTGTCGATGCTGGGGCTGGCCGAGAAGTCCGACACCGAGGTTCTGTCCGCCTTGGGGGCACTGGCTGCGGGATACGAGGACTGGATCGCCCGCAAGTCGGCCGAGGTCGACTCCCTGGTGGGCGGCCCCCACGAGCAGCCCGGGCGGGACCAGGTGGACGCCTGTCGCGAGGCTCTCGGCCGGATCCGCGAGGGCATCGAGCTGCTGCGGTCCGAGCCCGACCTCATGCGGGCGTTCCGGCTCGCCAACCGGGCCATGGCCGACCAGCGTGCCCGCAGCGCCTGGGTGAAGGGCGGACGCATCGGCGATCCCGATCCGTCCGCCGGCCGTTGGCGTCCCTTCCAGATCGCCTTCCTGCTGCTCTGTCTCGCCGGCATCGACGACCCCGAGCACGCCGATCGGAAGATCTCGGATCTGCTCTGGTTCCCGACCGGTGGTGGCAAGACCGAGGCCTACCTCGGTCTGATCGCACTGACGTCCTTCCTGCGCCGCATCCGCAAGGGCGCGAGCGGCGGCGGTGTCACCGTCCTCATGCGTTACACGCTGCGGTTGCTCACCCTGCAGCAGTTCGAACGTGCGGCGATCCTGCTCTGCGCCATGGAGCACATGCGTCGCCGCACGCCCGAGCTGGGCGACGAGCCGTTCTCCGTCGGCATGTGGGTGGGACGCTCCGCCACCCCCAACACGCTGGCCGAGGCCGCGACCAGGCTCGCCGAGCTGCGGGCCGATCTCGGCAGGCGGCTCGCCACCGAGAACCCCGTCCAGTTGCACGCCTGCCCGTGGTGCGGCACCCGTCTCGACGCTCGGGACTACGAGACCGACGAGGTCGCCAAGCGGATGTACGTCCGCTGCCCCGGCGAGGACTGCGAATTCGCCGGCGGCCTACCCGTCCATCTGATCGACGAGGCGGTGTACGACGCGCGCCCGACGCTGGTGATCGCCACCGTCGACAAGTTCGCCTCGATGCCGTGGCGCCCGGCGACCTCCGCGCTGTTCAACCGGGACGACCCGGCCGATGCCACTCCTCCCCCGGAGCTGATCGTCCAGGACGAACTCCACCTGATCTCCGGGCCTCTGGGGACTCTGACCGGCCTCTACGAGACCGCTGTCGACGCGCTGGCCGACCGGCCGAAGGTGATCGCCTCCACCGCGACCATCCGACGCGCCGCCGACCAGGGCCGCCACCTCTTCGCCCGCGAGGTGCGGCAGTTCCCGCCTGCCGGACTGGACTCCCGCGATTCGTGGTTCGCCGTCGAGACACCGCGTGAGGAGAAGGCCAGCCGTCGCTACGTCGGCCTCCTGGCCCCCGGCACGAGCCAGTCCACGTTGTTGATCCGTACCTACGCCACATTGCTCCATCGCGCTATGCGGGCGGACACCGACGACAAGGTGCGTGACGCGTACTGGAGCCTCATCGGTTACTTCAACAGCCTGCGACTGCTCTCCGCGGCCGAACTCCAGGTCCACGACGACGTGGTGGCGTACCTGGAACTGCTCGCCGAACGCGAGGGTGTGGCGGTGCGCCCGACGGCCAACTACTCGGAGCTGACCAGCCGCATCGACGCCAGCGAGATCCCCACACGTCTCAAGGGCATCGAGAAGAGGCTCCCGGACGAGGACACCGTGGACGTCCTGCTGGCCACGAACATGATCGCGGTGGGCGTGGACGTGGACCGGCTCGGGTTGATGGCCGTGATGGGCCAACCGCAGACGACCGCCGAGTACATCCAGGCCACGAGCCGTGTCGGTCGTGCCCACCCCGGCCTGGTCGCCGTCATGCTCAACGCGGCCCGTGCTCGGGACCGTTCGCACTACGAGAACTTCCAGCACTATCACGCGGCTCTCTACCGCGAGGTCGAGTCCACCTCCGTGACCCCGTTCTCCGCCCGCGCGCGCGAGCGGGGACTGCATGCGGTGATCGTCGCTCTGGCCCGCACCCTGATTCCGGCCGCCCGCCCGAACGAGAGCGCCGGACAGGTGGAGTCCTACGAGCACATCCTCCGGACCCGCATCAAGTCCCTGCTCCTGGACCGTGTCCGCGCGGTCACTCCCTCGGAGGCCGAAGCCGTGGAGCAGGGCTTCGAGGATTTCGTCGGCTGGTGGTGTCAGGAGGCCGACATCCACAGCGGGTTGCTCTTCGAACCGAAGCGGGGCAGCCGTGCCCCGTCGATCCTGAAGTCCTACGACGACGAGACCGAGGACCGCGAGGCGTGGCCCACCCTGTGGAGCCTGCGCGACGTCGATGCCGAGTCGGCCCTTTTCATGGAGGGAACCCGATGACTCCACCCCCCGCACGTCGTCGCCGCGCCGCGGCGAACGGCGCCGTCCCGTCCCACAACCTGCCTCGCCGCGGCACGGTCCGCCGCGCCCAGGTGATCACCACGTACGGTGTCGGATCGCTCATCGCCGTCGACCACGAGTCCTTCGTCGTCTCGGGGCTGGACGACGCGGACCGGAGCTGGAACAGGGACGAGGCACCGATCGTCCACGAGCGGAGGCTGGAACGCCTGCTCGGCGTCCACCACTTCCGACTGCCGCCGGCGTCCGAGGACGCCAGCAGGGACGGCCTTCGGGTCCGTCGCTTCCCGTCGATGCACTCGTGCCCCGAGTGCAACGAGCTGCAGCCCCACCGCGACTTCTCCCCACCAGCCGGACGGAGCGTCTGCGGCACGTGCGAGGTGGACCTCGTCCCCTCCCGCTTCGTCGTCGCCTGCGAGGCCGGCCACCTCGACGAGTTCCCCTACTGGCAGTGGGTGCACCGCTCGTCCGACCGGGACGCCACGAGGATCGGGAAGTGCGGCGGGAAACTCAGGATGCGTACCTCCGGACGCACCTCCTCGCTCCGCTCCATCGTCATCTCCTGCACCTGCGGTCAGGTGCCCGAGGTCTCGATGGAGGGCTCCTTCCGCAGGAACGCGCTGAAGGACCTGCGGCTCACCTGTCGAGGCGCTCGTCCGTGGCTCGGCTTCTCCGCCACGGACCCTGCGGGATGCGGGCTTCCCCTGCGCACCCTGCAGCGTGGCTCCTCGTCCGTGTGGCAGCCGGTGTTGAAGTCGGCGCTCTCCATCCCCCCGTGGAGCAACGGTCGTGCCGATCCGCTGGCGGAGCACTGGGACGCTCTCCGGCATCTCGAGAGCCGCGAGCACATCGAGATCTATCTCAAGGGGGCGTTCAAGGGCGCGTGTCCGGTGCCTCTGGACGAGGTCATGGTGCTGCTCGACGCGGAGCGCGAGGAGGACCCGGAGGGTGAGACGGCACCCACCTTCGACGATCGGTACCGTGCTCTGCGCAACAAGGAGTACGACAGCCTGCGCACCGGCAACGACGAGAGCGAGCACTCCCACGACGAGCGGTTCGTCTGCGAGACGCCTCTCGGCGACCCGGGTGTCCTCCGGCCGCTCGGGATCACCGGCCCGATGCTGGTGAAGAAGCTCCGCGAGGTGCGCGCCGTGAAGGGGTTCACCCGGCTCGTCGACGCCGAGGCGACGACGGAACCGAAGGAGATGCCGCTCTCCCAGAAGCCGTTGGCGTGGTTGCCGGCCATGGAGGTCCAGGGCGAGGGTGTCTTCCTGCGCCTCGATGGGGACCGACTGGCCGCTTGGGAGACGACACCGACGGTGGTGGCACGGGTCGAGCTCATGCGTGCCGCTCACCAGCGGGTGCTCGACCAGCGTGCCGACGATCCGAGCAAGGCCGTGCTGTCTCCCGCGACTCCTCGCATGGTGTTGCTGCACACCCTGGCCCACGTCCTCATCAATGAATGGAGCCTGGAGGCGGGCTACCCGGCCGCTTCTCTGCGTGAGCGCCTGTACGCCGCCGACGACATGGCCGGGGTGCTCATCTATACGGCGACGAGCGACTCGGCGGGCAGTCTCGGCGGTCTGGTCGCGCAGGGAGAACCGGAGTCCCTCGACCGTACGACGCGTTCGGCGATCCGCCGGGCCGAGTGGTGCTCCTCCGACCCCCTCTGCATGGAGGCCGAGGCGGCCGGCTCGGCCGGGACGAATCTCGCTGCGTGTCACGCCTGCGTGATGCTCCCCGAGACGAGTTGCGAGCACAACAACATCCTTTTGGACCGTGCACTGTTGGTGGGTACTCCGGAGGATCCGGTGCTGGGTTTCTTCGAGCCCGTTCTCGGCAGTTAGCGCTTGCCGGTTCAGGTCGTCAGGGCAGTTCCAGGACCTCTCCCTCGAACCGCGTCTGCGCCCGGTCCAGCACGTCGTCCGCGTCGCGGCCGTGTGCCCGGAGCCAGTGGAGGAGGTCGGTGATGATGAAGATCGCCGCCTCCTCCCCCTCGGCGATGCCCAACCTGCCGGTACGCATCCGGACCTGCGGACCCGTGGCGTCGTAGAGATCGATCATCGCCTCGGCCCGCATCATGCGGGGGCCTCCGTCTCGGCCGCCCGACGGCAGCGATCCCGTCGCCAGTTCGCACCAGGTCACCTTCCGATCCGCGAGGAGTTGGACTCCCCACCGGTCCGTGACCGCTTCGACGAGGGCCATGCCGCGGCCTCCCTCCGCGTCGACGCTCGCGGCCATCAGCGTCGGCAGCGCGCGGGTGTCGGGGTCGTGCACCTCGATGCGCAGGAACGGGCCGCGCATCAGGACAACCAGGGTGGTCGGCGTGCCCGTGCCGACGTGGGTGATGACGTTGGCCACCAGCTCGCTCACGCAGAGCTGGGCCTCGTCCACGACTTCCTTCAGGCCCCACGCTCCGAGATGCGTCCGCACGTTGTGCCGCAGGGCCGCCACCTCCTCCTCCAGTGCCGTGAACTCCACGACCCACGGCGTTCGTGTCATGCATGCGCTTGGGATCACGTCCGAGCCTTCCGTCGCCTGCGTGGTCCGGATGCGGGCACCGAAGTCCCGTACCGCCCCGCCCCGGTTGTTCCGTTTGCCAGAATGGTGGTCGGTGCACATCCTGCCGTGCAATGTGCACGAAGAGAATCCCACCATCGAGTGATTGGCGGACGGGCCTCTCGGCACGGAGACTGAGCGCTGTTCGACACGAAGGGGTCCAGACAGATGGCCGGATCACCGACGGCACGCCGCCGTCGCCTCTCCATCGAGCTGAAGAAGCTCCGGGAGAACAACTCGTTGACGTGCGCGCAGGTGGGCGCAGCTCTGGACTGGAGCGGTTCCAAGGTCAATCGCATGGAGACCGGCAGCGGACGGGTCCAGCCCTCCGACGTCGACGCGCTGTGTCGCTTCTACGCCACCACCGACGAACTGCGTGAGTTCCTCAAGTCATTGGCCCGGCAGGCCAAGACGCGCGGGTGGTGGCAGGTCCACGGGTCCGGGGTGCCCGAGTGGTTCTCCATCTACATCGGCCTCGAACAGGACGCATCGACGCTTCGCCAGTACCAGTGCGAGGTGCTGCCCGGACTCGTACAGGCCGAGGCGTACGTCCGTGAACTCCACACCTCCGGTTCGTACATGTCCCGCGAGGACATCGACCGTGCCGTACGGGTGCGGCTGGAGCGTCAGGCGATGCTCAGCGGTCCGGAGGCTCCCGACGCCTGGTTCATCGTGAACGAGGGAGCCGTGCGCAGGATCGTCGGCGACCGGGAGTTGATGCGGACCCAGCTCGAACATGTGCTGGAGATCGTGGAACAGCCGAACGTGACGTTGCAGGTCCTCCCCTTCGATGCGGGTACCTGCCCGACGACCGGCTCGTTCACCATGCTGGGCTTCCCCGATCCCGAGGATCCGGACATCGTGTACCGGGACGGCATCACGGACGCGATGTACCTGGAGGGCGAACCCCACGTACGCCAGTACACGCGGGCCTTCGACGAGCTGAGGGCGGCGGCCCTGAGCCCCCGACGGACGGCCCAGTTGATCAGGAACGTCGTGAAGGAGTACACGCAGTGAATGGCACCCCGAATGCCACCGAGCCCCGCCTCGCATGGGTCAAGTCGTCCTACAGCAATGGCGCGGGGGGCGAGTGCGTCGAGTGCGCGCGCGCCGGTGAGCACGTGCTCCTGCGAGACACGAAGACCGGTGACGGGCTCGTCGGCGCTGTGCGGTTCTCGGCGTGGCTCGCTTTCACGGACGCCGTGCGCCGGGGTTGGCCGGCCCCGTGAGCGGTCCTGCAGGACACTCCAGCCAGGACAGCGGAACCGAGGAGCAGACGATCACGATCGCACAGCGTGCGGAGACCGCCGTTCCCGCCTCCCTGCCGTTGAGGACCATCGGCGACCCAAGAGCCGCCCTGCGGTCCGGGCACGGGCTCCCCGGGGACCGGGAGTCGTTCGAGGCCGACATGCAGCACGCTCTGGAGACGTCGTCGGAGACCGATCTCGAGGCCGTCGCAGCGGTGATCGTCGACTACCGCGGCAGGATCCGCCTCTACCAGGACCGCGATTTCGACACCGCCGTCCAAGAGGGCATCGAGCTCGCGGTACGACTGAAGCAGGAGGACGGGAGGCAGTGAGCGGTGTCGTGGCGGCCGTGACGGTGCGAGCCGCCTAACCGGCGAAGGAACTCGGCGCCGAGCAGGCGCTGGAAGGACTGCGGCTCGTCCACGAGCGCAGCAACAGAAGGCTGCTGCTTGCCGACATCCTCGTGCCCGAGGGTGGCAGTGCTCATGAAGCCGGGTGGGTGGGGTGCCGAGGATTACGGGATGCCTGGTGCTCGCCGGCGCCGGGGCGGTTGGCCGGTTTGTCGGGGGCCGGCCCCGGCCGGGGCCACCCGGCCGTGCCGTGGTCAGCCGGGCGCTGCCGTGCCGTCCTGCTCGTCCAGCAGGCGTAGCAGTACCGCCGCCTCCGCGCGGAGGCGGGTGGCGTGGGCGGTGTGGGCGGGGAGGTGAGGTGGGCCGCGGCTTCCAGGCGTTCCTCGGCTTCGGCGCGGACGATGCCGGCCACGGTGTGCTCGCTCAGTTCGCGGCGGGCGGCCTCGGTGGCTCCGGCGCCGGTCGGGGTCTGCTCGATGGCCGGACCGGGCGTCGCGGACTCGTCCAGCGGCACCGCCTCCGCGTTGTCCAGGGCGGCGAGTGTGGAGCGCAGGGCGCTGACGGCGGCCTTGTCGCGGGCGCGCATCGCTTCGGGGAGGGCCTGGCGCATGCGGGGACGTAGGGACATGGGTGGACCCTACGGTCGGGGGTCCGGGCCCTACAACGGAGTTCGCCCGGGGTGATCATCGCCGGCACGTTCCACCAGGGTGGCGAGAAGGTCTTCCGGGAGGTCAGGGGCCCGTCGAAGGTCATCGTGGTCGAACTCGCCGACGAGCGGTACGCGCGCCTCGTGCTCCGGGTCGACGGCCCCCGCGCGGCCGTCGCCCTCGTCGAGGGCGCCCTCGCGTGACGAGGGCGGCCGTCCGGACACGCTCGCGCCGCCCGTGAGCGTCGCCCTGCGGCGGTCGGCCGGACGATCCCTCGTTGTCAGTGGGGCGTGTGAGTCTGTGCGGGACTTCAATTGTGCGAGCGACCGACGGAGTTCAGCCATGGCAACCCCCTCTCCCCTGACCGTCGAGGAATGGCGCGCGTTCCTCGACGAGCACAACACGAACATCTTCGAGTCGGCCTACGTCCGTGCGGCGGTCGAGGAGGGCACGCCGGCCATGAGCCCGGAGCGGTGGGAGGCCGGCTGGGCCGGTGCCCAGCCGGCGAGCGAGGAGGCGATCGTGGCCGTCGAGGAGCGGCTCGGGGTGCGGCTTCCTCCCTCGTACCGGAACTTCCTCAAGGTCAGCAACGGTTGGGAGTACGTCGGGCCTGTCGATCTGTTCCCGCTCGAGAGCATCGGCTGGTTCACCGACCTCGATGAGGGGCTCATCGAGGCGTGGGCGGGGCCCGAGTACTTCGAGGAGTACCTCGCCGTCCTCAAGCGGTGCGTGCTGATAGGCCAGGACGACGGCGGCAGCGGCTGCTGGTGGCTGCTGCACGTGGACGGTGCCGGGGAGGACGGGGAGTGCACCGCGTACGACTGGTGGGCCGGCTCGGGTGAGGTTCCCGAGCGGTACGACGACTTCGCCGCCCTGGTGCGTCAGGAGGCGAAGACCTTTCTGTAGGCCCGCAGGGGCCGTCCGGCCCATGTGCCCGGCCCTTTACCCGACCCCTTACCCGACCCTCACGGGGGCCGCGGCTACGCTGGCGAGTCAATTGGTATGACAATTGGGGGAGTTCACGGTGCCACTGACCCAGCGGACTCAGGTAGTGATCGTCGGAGCCGGGCCCGCCGGTCTGGTGCTCGGGAACATGCTGCGGGCCGCGGGCATCGACTGCGTGATCGTGGAGCGGCAGGCCCGCGCCTACGTGGAGCAGCGCGGCCGGGCGGGCTTCCTCGCACCGGCCAGTGTCCGCGTCCTGGAGGAGCACGGGCTGGCGAGCGGGCTGCTCGCGAAGGGGCAGAGCCATGGGACCTGCGCGTTCCGCGGTGAGCACGGGCAGTTCGAGCTGAACTACGGCGAGCTGGGGCAGCGGCAGGTCCTCACCGTGTATCCGCAGCAGTTCCTGGTGACGGACCTGATCGCCGAGTTCCTGCAGCGGGGCGGGGACATCCGGTTCGGCACGACGGTCACCGGGATGCACGGCATCGACGGCGACAGCCCCTCCGTCGACTGCGCGGGCCCCGACGGGGACACGTACCGCCTCACCGGGGAGTACGTGGCCGGGTGCGACGGGCAGCGGGGGGCCGCGCTGCGGGCCCTGCCCGCCGGGGCGGCCACGTCCTTCCGCCGCCATCACGGCGTGACATGGCTGGCGCTCCTCGCGCAGGCGCCGCCGAGCATGGAGGCGGTGACCTACGCGGTGCACGAGCGCGGGTTCGCCGGGCACATGGCGCGCACCGCCACGGTCACCCGGTTCTACCTCCAGGTGCCTCGCGGAGAGGACCCCGAGGCCTGGACCGACGCGCGGGTCTGGGAGGAGCTGCGGACGAGGATGCGCACCGAGGAGTTCGGTCCGCTGCGCGAGGGACCGATCCTCGAACGGACGACCGTGGACCTGAATTCGGCGGTCAGCGTCCCCATGCGGTACGGGCGGCTGTTCCTGGCGGGCGACGCCGCGAGCCTGATCAGCCCGTCGGCCGCCAAGGGGGCCAACCTCGCCGTCATGACCGCGCGGACGCTGGCCGCGGCACTGACCGACGCACTGGTCGGGGGCGACGAGCGCGGGCTCGCCGGGTACTCCGAGGCGTGCCTGCCGCGCATCTGGCACGCGCAGGAGTTCTCGCACTGGATGATCAACCTCCTGCACGGGCCCGTGGGGGACGGCGAGGACGCCGTCTTCCTGCGCCGCCTGCAGCACGCGCGGCTGATGAGCCTGCGGGACATGCGCAGCCACCAGGACCACTTCGCCGAGAACTACGTGGGGATCTGAGGCTCCCGCGGTCTCGCGGCTGGTACCTGCGGCTCATACCTTCGGGGCATCACAGACGCCGGGACAGGTCTTGGACCGCGTGCGGGGGCGGGGCGCAGTGTGGAAGCACGACGAAGTTCCACACCGAAGAGGTGCAAGACCGATGAAGGTATTCGTTACGGGCGGTTCCGGCTATATCGGCAGGGCGACGATCGCCGCCCTGGTCCGCCACGGGCACGTGGTGGAGGCGGTGGCGCGCAGCGAGCGCTCGGCCGGGGTGGTGGCCGCGGCGGGGGCGACTCCGGTGCGGGGCGACCTCGGTGACCTGGGCGTGCTCAACGCGGCCGCCGCGCGGGCCGAGGCCGTGGTGCACCTGGCGCAGGCCGACAGTGGTGAGGCGGACCTCGCCGCCGCCACGGCCATGCAGGACGGGGTCGGCTCCGGCACGTACATCCACACGGGCGGCACCTGGGTCTACGGCGACACCGACGGCGTCGTCGACGAGACGGCGCCGTGGAACCCGCCCGCCGTCGTCGCCTGGCGCCGGCCCGTGGAGGAGGCGGTCCTGCGGCGGGCACAGCGGGGCGGCCGCCCCGTCGTGGTCCGGCCGGGCCTGCTCTACGGGGGCGAGAACCGTCTGATCGACCAGTTCTACGCCGCCCCGGGCAAGCGGGACGGGGCCGTCCCCTGCATCGGCGACGGTGGCAACCACTGGGCGCTGATCCACATCGACGACGCCGCCGAACTCTACGTCGCCGCGCTCGGGGCGAGGGCGGGCTCGGTCTACGCCGGTGTCGGCGGCGTCAACCCGACGGCCAAGGACGCGGCCCTGGCCGTGAGCCGGGCGGTGGGCCTCGACGGAAAGACCGTCTCGATCACCCTGGAGCAGGCCCGGGAGCGGATGGGCCCGATCGCCGACGCCTTCGCCCTCGACCAGCGGCTGACACCGGCGCGCGCACGCGCCGAGCTGGGATGGGCCCCTCGGCACACCGATCCCCTCGCCGTCCTCGCCCGCGGCTGAGCGAGAGGCGACGCGGACCGGGCGCGCCTCCTTGCGGGGGCGCGCCCGGTCCGCGCAGGGTCGGGGGAGCGAACGGACGGTCACCATGGATCTCGACTTGCGGAAGCTCCGGTACTTCGTGGCGGTGGCGGAGGAGCTGCACTACGGGCGCGCCGCCGAACGGCTGCACATCGCCCAGCCGGTGCTGTCACGGCAGATCCGGGCGCTGGAGGAGGAACTGAGGGTGACCCTGTTCCTCCGCGACCGCCGCGGCACCGCCCGCACGGCCGCGGGCCGGCAGTTGCTGGAGGACGCCTCCTCCCTGCTCGCCGGGTCCGAGGCGTTGCTCCGGCGGGTGCGGTCCGCGGCCGAGGGGAGGCGGACGTTCACGGTCGGGTTCATGCCCGGTATCACCGTGACGCCGGCCGTCCTCGCCCTCACCGCGCGCCACCCCGGGGTCGACGTCCGGCTCCTGCGCACGAGCTGGGACGACCAGGCCGAGGTGCTGCGCGACGGGCGTGCCGACGTGGGCCTGGTCCGCCTGCCCGTCGACCAGCGAGGTCTGCGGGTGCGGCCGCTGTTCCAGGAGCCCAGGGTCGTCGTGCTCCCCGCCGGGCACCGTCTGGCGGGGAGGGAGTCGGTGGCGATCGCGGACCTGGCCGCCGAACACCTGCTGCAGGACCCGGACGCGGTGCCCGAGTGGCGTGACGTGGCGGTGGAGATGCGCGAGGGGAACCGCACCGGGGTTCCCCCCATGTACCAGGTCGAGGAGAAGCTCGAACTCGTCGCCGCGTCGGCCGGGGTGTGCGTCCTCCCGCTCTCCACCGCCCGCTTCTACACCCGGCCGGACGTGATCCCGGTCCCGATCGACGACATCGGGCCCACCCACGTGTGTCTGGCCTGGGTGGCCGCGCGCCGCTCCCCCCTCGTCCGGGACTTCGTCGGGGTCGCCGCGGACACGCTCGCCTGACGGAATGCCGGATGCCCGGCGCCCACGCCGGTTCTCGGTGGGCGCCGGGCCGGGCTCACCTCAGGTGGCGGGTGAAGAAACGGGCCGCCGCGTCCCCCGCGTGCGGCGGGACGCCCGTGTGGCCGCCCATGTGGGCGTGCAGGGACTTCTCCTTCGAGCCGAAGGCGTCGAACAGGTCGAGGGAGGCCTGCCGGTCGTTGCCCTCGTCGTCCCATTGCAGGAGGACGTGCAGCGGGAGGGTGAGCCGGCGGGCCTCCTCGAACGTGGCGCGCGGCACGAGGCTGCCCGCGAAGAGCACGGCGGCCTCGATGCGCGGTTCGAGCGACGCCAGCCGGACGGCGAGGGAGATCACTCCTCCCGAGTAGCCGACCGGGCCTCCGATCCCGGGCAGTGCCAGCAGGGCGTCCAGGGCGGTACGCCATTCCGGGACGGCCTCCTCGACGAGCGGGAGGACGAGCGCGTCGACGAGGTCCTCGCCGACCGGTTCACCGGCCGTCATGGCCCGGCGCAGTGCGGTGCGGGCCTCGTCGAGGGCGGGACGGCGGGGCCGGTCGCCGCAGCCGGGGAGTTCGATGGTGGCGGTGGCGAAGCCGTCCGCCGCGGCATGCCGGGCCCGGGCCACCAGGCGGGGGTACATCCGCCGCAGGCCGAGCGTGGGGTGGCCGAGCAGGATCAGCGGGAACGGTGCGGCGGACGGGGCGGGCGCGGGCGTCCAGAGGTAGCCGGGGATCCCGCCGAGGGTGAACTCGCGCTCCAGGACGCCGCCGACGTCGCTACCGGCGTCGGTTCCGTCCTCGGCGAGGCGGTGTTCGGTGGTGAACTGCATGGTCGTGCCCTTTCGGGAGTGCGCTGGAACGGCGCTCCCGGACGACGACCTGTCGTCCGACCGTGGCTTCGGAGGAGAGCACCCACGTCGAAACGTTCACGGGTACCACCTCCTCTTCTCCGGCACGGTCACCGGGAAAGTAGCAGGGCCGCCGGCGGGTCCACCACCTGTTTTCGGGCGGCGGCCTCCGTGGCCCCCGGACCGGCCGCCGGGCCGGCTCCGGGGCGCGTCACGGGGGCGGGGCCGGAGCGGGGCGGTGTCTAGCATGGGTGGCGGCATCGCGTGTCGGTCACCGGTCGGGTGAGGCATGGAGGTGCCGGGAGATGCCCACGGAGGCATTCTTTGTCCGTCGAGTTGAATCACACGATCGTCCATGCCCGGAACAACCGGGAGTCCGCCGAGTTCTTCGCGGAGCTGCTGGGGCTCGAGATCAGCGGTGAGTGGGGGCCGTTCGTCGCGGTGGAGCTGAGCAACGGCGTCACGCTGGACTTCGCGACCACACCCGAGGAGCACATCGCGTCCCAGCACTACGCCTTCCTCGTCTCCGAGGAGGAGTTCGACGCGGCGTACGAGCGGATCGGGAGGCGCGGCATCGAGCACTACGCCGATCCGTACCGCAGGCAGCCGGGCGCGATCAACCACAACGACGGTGGTCGTGGCGTCTACTTCATGGATCCGGCGGGGCACGCGATGGAGCTGATCACCGTGCCCTACGGCGGTTGGCCCGCCGCGAAGGCGTAGGGGTTCGTGACGGGGGCCGGGCTCCGCCGGTGAGCGGTGTGGAGCGCGGCCCCCGTGTCCTGCGACGGCCGGTCGTCAGCCGACGGCTGGGGCGGGGAGGTGCGGGGAAGGCTCCGGGGTCAGCACTTGGGCAGCCAGAGGATGTCGTTGCGGAAGCCCGTCTCGTCGAGGTAGACGTCGCTCACCCACACGTTGTGGTTGCCGAAGTCGTCGTCCGTCTTGAGCCAGACCGAGCTCTGACGACCGAGGTCCGAGTAGGTGAGGCTGTACTTGTAGCAGAAGAAATAGTTCCTGCCCGCGAACAGGGTGCCCGCGTGGGAGGAGTCGTGCCAGTCGGGCGTCCAGTGTGTCCACTGGTCGACCACGGTGTTCATGTAGACCAGCGACGCGGACTGCGGCGCCGCGGCCGTCCTCGCCGTCCCGCCGTGGGCCGGGGCCGCGTGGGCGGCGCCGGCGAGCGGTGCGGCCGCGAGCACCGCGGCGAGGATGCCGCTGCTCAGGATGTGGGTGTGCATGGAGGGTCCCCCTGGGTTCCGGCTTCTCCGGTGTCATCTGTCCGTTCACCGTAGGTTCGGCCGGGGACGCCCGCGAACATTTCGAACACGCTCGAAACGTACATGTCTGTCCGCGCCTTCCGCGCGGGTGCGCGGCGGGCGGAATAGCCGCGCCACGCACCCGTGTTGGCGCTCGCATGACGACGAGTGCGAAGGAACACGAGGTCCTGCGCTACACCGCCTTCTCCGGTGACCCCGGGGGCGGGAACCGGGCCGGCATCGTGCTGGACGCCAACGGCATGTCGGACGACGCGATGCTCGCCGTGGCCGCCGGACTCGGCTACTCGGAGTCCGCGTTCCTGACCGCGCCGCCGGAGGGGCTGGGCGGCCGGGAGGGGCGGGCGTTCCGGATCCGGTTCTTCAGCCCGAAGGCCGAGGTGTCCTTCTGCGGGCACGCGACCGTCGCGGCGGCGGTCGCGCTCGCCGAGCGGATCGGCCCCGGGGAGCTGCTGTTCGCGACGTCCGCCGGAACCGTCCCGGTGGAGGTGTCCGAGGCGGACGGGGAACTGCGGGCCACGCTCACCAGCGTCGAGCCGTACGTCGAGGAGGTCACCGAGGCCGATCTCGGTGAGGCGCTGGCCGCCCTGGACTGGCCGGCCGCCGACCTCGACCCGGCCTTCCCGCCCCGTATCGCCTTCGCGGGCGCCCGCCACCTGGTGCTCGCGGCGGCGACCCGGGAGCGCCTCGCGGACCTCGCTTACGACTTCGCGCGCCTGGAGGCGCTGATGCACCGACTGGACCTGACCACCGTCCAGTTGGTGTGGCGGGAGTCGGACACGGTCTTCGCCGTGCGCGATCCGTTCCCCGTGGGCGGCGTCGTCGAGGACCCGGCGACGGGGGCCGCGGCCGCCGCGTTCGGGGCGTACGTACGGGAGTTCGGCCTGGTGCCCGACAACCCCGGTGCCCCCGACGCCACGGTCCTCACCCTGCGGCAGGGCGAGGACCTGGGGCGGCCCGGCACACTCACGGTGACGCTGCGGCCGGGGGACCCGCGGGTCCGGGTCACCGGGACGGGGACCCGAGTGGAGGAGTGAGGAGTCGGGAGTTCGGAGCGGGCCGTGAGCCTGCGGGCGGTGAGCCCGCGGGCGGGGCCGCGTTCCGTCGGGCCTCCCCGCCGACGCCGCCCGCCGCACCGGCGTCGCGGGTGGCCTGTCCGGCCGGTTCGAGGGCGGCGCGCTCATCCCCGCGGCGTGCCGGCTTCGGCCCTCTCGGGCTCGTATCCCAGCCGGCCCCGTGTCGCGACCAGCAGGACGACGGCCGCCACGGTGGAGGCGATCAGGAACACGTGCGTGGTCGAGCGCAGCCACGGGAACATGTCCGACCAGGCCAGCGAGAAGTAGTTGTTGACGCCGGTGTGCAGCAGCATCACCAGCGGCAGGCTCTCGCGGGTGCGGTTGAAGAACCAGGCCATCACGAAGCTGAAGGCGAGCGTGGTGAGCAGGAACTCCACCGGCTCGGTCCAGGTCACGTCCGGCCAGCCGCCCCAGTCGCTCAGGAACAGCGGCAGGTGCCAGGCGCCCCACAGCGGGCCGAGGATCAGGGTGCCGAGGAGCGGGCCGTAGCGGCGCTGCAGGCGCGGGGTCGCGAAGTCGCGCCAGCCCGGCTCCTCGGCGAGTCCCGTGGTGAGCATCTGCAGGATCAGGCCGGGAAGGTAGGCGACGAGGAGCGCGGCGGACGGCAGGACGGGGCCCCGGCCGCCGAGGGCGGCGGAGGTGACGGTCAGCGCGGCGGGCACGGTGAGGATGATCGCCGCGTACCAGCGCCAGCTGATCCGCCACTTGGTGAACCGGCCGAACCAGACCCGCAGTCCCTCCCGGCCGTCCGCCGCGGCGGTGACGAGGAAGGCCGACAGGATCGGGCCGAGGTACGCGCCGGGCAGCACACCCAGGAGCTGGGTGGTGCCGAGGGCGGACGGGAAGGAGAAGTGCCAGACGCCGAGGCCGTTCTCGGAGAGGACGTACGGCGTCCAGGCGACCCAGCTCAGGGCGAACGCGAGGGTGAAGAACCAGAGCAGGGGGCGGCGGCGGAGATGACCGCGCAGACCGCCGGGCCCGTCGTCCGGGGCGGTCCCCGCGGGGGTGGCGCCGGTCATGGGCGCCGGGGCGCCGATGCTGCTCGGGAGGGTGGAGGTGCTCACCGCTGGTCCCTTCGGGAGGTGGCTGCTGCGATGCCTCCAGCACACCAGCGGCGCCCTCCCGGATCACTCCCGCGCGGGGCCGGAGTGCGGGTACAGCAGGCCGTACCCCGCCCGCCCGGCAGGCCCCCGGGGCGGTTCGCCGTCCGGGGGCGTGGGTTCGTCAGTCGGGGTGCGTGAAGGGGGCCACCCTGAGGTCCAGCCAGGCCGTGGCGGCCCAGGTGAGCAGTGCCAGGACGACCGTCGCGGCGAGGGCCGGGACCGTCGTACGGGTGGCCGGCGTTGTACGGCGGTCGCGGCGCAGCACGGCGTCCGTGAGGCTCCAGGCGGCGAGCGCCAGCAGCGGGAAGCCGAACAGCAGGAGCGGCAGCTCCAGGTAGAGCAGGGTGAGGTCCCGCTCGCCCTCGAAGGCGCCGCGCACGCCGGGCGTGGCCCCGCGCAGCCAGGTCACGAAGCCGGTGACGCCGGCGACCGGGGCCGTCAGACAGCCGAGGGCGGTATGGAGGCGGCCCGGATCTGGGCGGGGCGCGGGCCCCGGGCGGGAGCCCGTCCGGGGCTGTTCCGTGGTGCCCGTGGGCTGGCCGGTGCCGGTGGTGACGTCGTCGGCGGGGTCGGTCCGCTCTTCCATGTCCGTACGGACGCCCCCGGCCGCCGACCGGTTCGACTTTCCGGTGACTTGTACCGGGGCCCGTCGTGCGGGACCCGGCGTCGGCGGCCGGGCGGGCGGTGCGGTCGGTGCGGGACCGGCCGGTTCAGGCCGCCGGCATCAGTTCGGGGCGGCCGAACAGCAGGGCGTAGCCGGAGGGGAGAGCGGCGAGGACGCGGTCGACGACGTCGTCGCCCGTGACCTGCGGCAGCACGCCGAGGACGGAGCTGACGTCCCAGCGGGCGGTGGCCGGGGTGGCGCCCTCGATGCGCGCGGCGACGTAGTCCACGAACTCGGCGGCCGTCAGCGGGCTGGTCACCGGGATCTGCGCGGCGACCAGGCGGGCCGCCCGCTCGGGAAGGCTGCGGGCGAGGGCGACGCGTTCCTCGCCGGTCACATGGCCGCCGAGCGCGGAGAGCACGATGCGGGTGACGCGTTCCGCCTCCTTCGCCGTGGCGTACTGGCCGGACTCCCGTACCGCGTCGATCAGTTGCTCCCAGGTGCGGTGCTCCGTCGTCCGGGCGGAGGCCGGCGCGGGGGGCTCCGGACGGGCGGCGGCGGGCTGCGCGGGGACAGTGGTCAGCGTGGTCGGCGTGGTCATGCTGCGGGTTCTCCTCCGTGTTCGGTTGTCGGTGCGCGTCTTCCCGGGTTTCGCTGGGACATGGGTGGGGGCGGCCCCGATGTGAGGCGGGCCACGGTGCGGGGGCGGGGCCGGAGCCCCGCCCCCGTGGCACGTGTGCTCAGGAGTCGAGCTGCTTGCGCGGGCCGCCGGAGATCTCGATGCGGCGCGGCTTGGCCTGCTCGGCGACCGGGATGCGGAGCGTCAGGACGCCGCTGTCGTAGGAGGCGTCGATGCGCTCGGTGTCGAGGGTGTCGCCGAGGAAGAGCTGCCGGGTGAAGGTGCCGGTGGGCCGCTCGGCGGCGAGGATCTCGGCGTCCTCCGGGGCGGGTGAACGACGCTCGACGCGGACGCTCAGGACGTTGCGTTCGATGTCCAGTTCGACGGTCTCGGGGTCGATGCCCGGCAGGTCGAAGTGGACGATCACGTCGTTGCCGGTTCGGTAGGCGTCCATCTGCATTCCGGCGGGACGGCTCCCGTTGCCGAAGACCTGCTGTGTCAGACGGTCGATCTCACGGAAGGGATCGGTGCGCATGAGCATCACTGGTCACTCCTTCTTTCGGTTCCTGGGTGCGATGCCCTACGACTTCTTATATAGCGGAAGAGAGGAACATTGACAACCCAAGACTCAACTTGCGTCATGGCCAGGTGCTCATCTTCGGGTCTCACCTGCTCCGGGGCGCTCGGCGGCGCGGTCGGGGCGCGCGTTAGCCTCGGACTCGTTCAGGCATGCGAGGACGGCACGAGGAGGCACAGGGTGGCGAGGATTCCCAGCGCGGCGGTGGCGGCGACCGGACTGGTCGGCGGGTACGGCGTGGCACGGTGGACCGGAAAGCGTCAGCTCGGCGGGGCGGTGCTCGCGGCCGCGGGCACGGCTGCCGCGGTGCAGTGGCGCCGGGCGGCCGGCGGGAGGGCGGCGGGGGCGCTGGGCGCCGCGTACGTCGCCGCGTTCGCCGGCTCGCATCCGCTCGCCAAGAAGGTGGGCGCGTGGCCGTCCGTGCTCGGCGTCGCCGGTGCCGTCGCGCTGGCCTCCTGGGCGGTGGCCGACCGCAGGAGCTGAGCCGCGCCCAGCGGCCCCGGAGCCGCACTGCGGTGGGCCGCTTCATCGTTGACCACGCACCCTGCCCGTCCTTTTGGTCCGGCCCGAGCACGCGTCCGGCAGCGCCACCATTTCGCCCCCACCGCACACCGATGACAGCAGGCACCGGGTGCCCATCCGCCGCGTCGAAGCGGCATCTGCGCACTGCCGGCCCGGCCGGCCCGGTTCATCAGAGGAGGACTCGATCGGAGCCGGTGTCCACGAGGAGTCGTGCGGTCTGCGGGGACGGGTAGTGCAGTCGCAGGGACGCGTGAGTCTCGGCGGCGTGCCGCGCCGCGTCGAGGAAGACGCGCAGGCCGCTGGTGTCGCAGAGGCCGACGGTGGTCAGGTCGACGTCGATGGTGGTGATGCCGTCATACAGGCACCGCTCCAGGGCGGTCCGCACCTGGGGCGCGGTGACCGGGTCGATCTCGCCGGCCAGGGTGATCAGTGCTCGTGTGCCCCGGTCGTGCCGGTAGATGTTCAGCTGCGGAAGGGTCATGATGCCTCGGTTCACGGGCCCCGGCCGCCACTCGCGGATTCGGGCCCGGTGACGAGAACCGGCTGGTCACCTGTGGTGAGCGGTAGGGCTGCGTCAGCGGCGCGGCGGGAAGCGGCCACGGCCCCCGTCGCGGTGGTCCCGTCGCTCGCCGGAGGTCGGCGACTCGGACCGGCCGGGTTCCACCGGGGGTAGCGGCGTGCCGCGTCCGCGCCGGCCGGGCAGGGCAGCGCTGTAGCGGTGCACGGCGATCCTGTCGGCGTGCTCGATGTTGAGCCGGTGGATGACGTATGCCGCTGCTGCGATGAGGACGATGAAGGCAGCGGCCGTCAGGAAGGTGTCCATGGCGGCCGCCTCACATACCGACGATCACGCGAGCCGAACAGATCCTCGTCGGCACCTGTACCGACCGGGTAGCGCCGAAGACTTGACGCCGGTCAGCCGAGGCGGCCGTCGTGCCAGTTCGGTGCTGGCGCCGGGATGAACGTGCTGTCGAAGGCGCCGGAGATGATCTGTGCCGCGAACGGGTCCGTACAGCATCGGCCTCTCTGTACGCGCTGGGCGGCGCAGTCCGCGCCGGACTGCTCGCCGCAAATGGGAGTGAAGCGGGGGTTGTAGTGCGGCGGCCATGAGATCTCCCACCGACTGCCGTACATGGACGGATGGTTGATGTCAGGCTCGGCAGGCGGCGACACGGGCCGGACTCGGCCGACGGGTCGAGCCGGCCGCGGTCGACGCCGTGGCGGGCGCCGGCGGGGTCAGCCGCACGGCTGAGGGCCATGCCGCTACGCACATCCGGCCCGACGCGCAGGAAAGCGGCACTTGATGAGGTACGAGCAGACGCGCGCCCCACGGTCAGCGGACCAGCCCTGCGGCGTCACAGGATCCCGCGCCCCGGATCCGGGACCGCTGTTCCCGTCGGACGCGCGGGACAAGATCGTCGAGTGTCTCGGAGCTCTACGGACGAGCCGGATCGGCACTTCTCCGCGAGGCGCCCGCCTCGCGACGGCTCGGGACAGTGGTCGGAGGACGGCTGAGCACCGGATGCCCTGCCGCTACGGCCGCGACGCCGCCCGGGTCTGGGTCTCCTCGTGGGCGTGTGGGTACTTTGCGGTGCGGTGCTGGAAAGCGAGCACCTTGGGGTTTTGAACGACGCCACGGCGGATCTCGATGGCCTGCCGGATCGTGTCGTCGGCGTCCCAGCCGTCGGGGCCCTGGAGCACGACGTCCAGATAGGGCAGGAGGGCCTCGCTGTTCTCCCAGGTCGCGGAGTTCCACAGGTATGAGGGGCTGTGGTCCACCGCGTAGTACCCGACGTGGTCGCCGACGGTGAACATCGGGTCATCGAAGGTGGTGGGCCGGGCCCAGTCGAAGCCCATGCCCTCGTCGCAGGAGACGTCGATGACCAGGGTGCCCGGGGCCAGCTTGGGCAGGTCCTCGTCTATCAGGAACATCAGCGGCGCGGCGGGATCCTGCAGCACGCAGTTGACGATGATGTCGTGCCCGGCGAGGAACTCGGCCAGCGGCAGCGGGCCATCCTCGGTGAGGGCGATGCTGCGTCGCGGGTCGAGGGTGTCGTCGGCCTTGTCGTGGTCGAAGTGGACGATCCGGGCGGAGTGGATGGGGGAGCTGACGGCGGTGACGCCACGCGCGGTGAGCACGTCGACGTCGTGCACGCCCAGGGCGCTGAGCGCGGTCACCGCGCCCCGGGCGGTCGCGCCGAAGCCGATGACGACGGCACGCTGCCGCCGCCCGTAGTCGCCTGTCACGCCGATCAGCTGCATGGCGTGCAGGACCGAGGAGTACCCGGCCAGCTCGTTGTTCTTGTGGAAGACGTGCAAGTTGAAGGCACCGCTGCGGGTCCAGTGGTTCATCGCTTCGAAGGCGATCAAAGTCAGCCGCCGGTCGATGGCGGTCTGCGTGAGCCTCTCGTCCTGGACACAGTGCGGCCAGCCCCACAGGACCTGACCCTCGCGTAGTTCCGCCAGGTCCTCGTGGAGCGGTTTGGCCAGCAGGATGACATCGCAGTCGGCGATGAGTTCCTCGCGCGTGCGGATGCCCGCGACGAGCGGGGCGAGTCGGCTGTCCGGGACGCCGAAATGCTCTCCGTAGTTTTCCTGGAGGTAGATGCGCTCGCGGAGACCGGCGTCGATGCGGTCGAAATGAGCGGGGTGAACGGGCAGACGATGCTCGTTTTCCTTACGGGTCTGCGACATGATTCCGAGCGTGAGCTGCTGCAAAATTCCCCTTTGGTTGCTCCCTGTCTAGCACACCGGGGCAATCCGGCAGCCGGTCGCGACGGGCGGGGCCGGGGAAAAGCCGGGTCCCGGCGACAGACGCGTGACCCCGTGCGCTTCCGGGCGGCGGTATCCGTCTCTGCGGCGATCGGGTCGCGACGTCGACCCCCGCCAGCAACCCGACAACGTCGAGAAGAACGTCGAGGTACTGGGCAAGCCCGGCGACCTAGCCGCGACCAAGGGAGTCACCGTCTCGCAGCTGGCCCTGGTCAGGCCGCTCACCCGGGGCGATCACAGTCGTGCCGATCCCCGGCGCCCCCAGCCTCCAGCGCATCGAGAAGAACGCCGCCGCCCTTCCTTACGAACACCACCCGGGGCCTCGGCCCGAGGGCCCCGGCAGCCCAGCGCACCTGCCACCCGGAGTCGACAGGCGAATTCGTCACCGCGCGAAACCACAGGCCAGGACAATGACCAGACCCGGAACAATGTCCTGCTCCACTGCCTGACCCTGCGGGGCGGCCCTTATCGCCAAGTATTCGGACCAGTTCCCGCCGGCGAGGGTGGCCCAGCGTTCGGCTGTCTTGGGGTGGATTCCGATCAGGTCGGCGAAGGCCATGGGCGGCAGGTCTACCAGGGCGTCCATCATGGCGGTGTTCCGTGCTGCGCGGGCGGGCAGACCGTGGTGTCTCAGGGTGTCGGCGAGGCCGAGGGGGTTGCGCGGGCGCCCAGGTCTGTGACCAGGCAAGAGGTATCTCTTCCCGGCCGTGTTGCTGTGCCGGGGGCTGTGCTGGGCGTAGAGGCGGACAAGCGCAGCCGCGACGCGGACCTCCAGGGGCAACGCCGTGTCGTTGAAGTAGCGCAGCAGCTCTGTTCGGTGCTCCTCCTCGGCTTGGAAGTGGCCTGGGAGTTCGGCGGCCGAGTGCTCGATGACCAGATCGGGCGGGCAGAGGCGTCGTGCAGTGCCCCAGCGGAGGAAGGGGATGGAACGGGAGCGCAGAGGTTGGCCGCTCGATCGCCCAGACGTCCGGATGCGGCTGCTGGAGTCGACGGCGGCTCAGGTGCTGGGAGTCGAGCCGGTTCAGGAAGTCGACAGCGGCGAGCACGTTGCCGCAGTCGCCTTTGTGCGCGGCGTAGGTGTGAAGCCCGCGGGCCGAGCGCCGGCGGGCGTCGCGGATGAGGTGAGCCGTACCGCGCCGCACGGGGCCCGGCGCGTACGCCACCCGGCGCGGGCGGCGGCGGGCCTCAGTGCCCCGTGCCGCCGGCCGGGACCGGCGCCCGGCGGGCGGTGTCCTTCCCCGGGCCGCCCCGGAACGCCCTGCGGTAGGCGTGCGGGCTCGTGCCGACGACCCGTTTGAAGCGGTCGCGGAAGGCCGTGGGGCTGCCGAAGCCCGCCTGGTGGGCGATGCGTTCGACCGGGTGCGTGGTGTGCTCCAGCAGGTACTGGGCCCGGCGGATGCGCGCCCGGTGCAGCCACTGCAGCGGCGTCGTGCCCGTCTGCTCCCGGAAGCGCCGGTTGAGCGTACGGGTGCTGGTGCCGGCCCTGGCCGCGATGTCGTCCAGGGTGAGGTCCTGGTCGGCGTGCTCCTCCAGCCAGGCGAGCAGGGGCTCCATGGTGGCCCCGGCCGGAACCGGGGGACGCGGGTGGACGATGAACTGGGCCTGGCCGCCCTCCCGTTCGAGCGGCATGACGGAGAGGCGGGCCGCGTCGGCGGCGACGGCCGAGCCGTAGTCCTTGCGGATCATGTGCAGGCACAGGTCGAGTGCGGCGGCGGCCCCCGCGGAGGTCAGGAACTGACCCTCGTCGACGTAGAGGACGTCCGGGTCGACGACGACCTCCGGGTGGAGTTCGGCGAGGGCGGCGGTGGCCACCCAGTGCGTGGTGGCACGGCGGCCGTCGAGCAGGCCGGTGGCGGCGAGGACGAAGGCGCCGGCGCACACGGAGGCGATACGGGTACCCCGGGCGGCGGCGGCGCGCAGGGCGTCCCCCACGGCGGGCGGGAGCGGGAGGGTGATGTCCGCCCGGCCGGGGAGCAGGATCGTGTCGGCCTCGGCGAGGGCCTCCAGGCCGTGGTGGACGCGCATCGTGAACGCGCCGGCGTCCACCTCCTCGGTGGGGGCGCAGACCTTGAGGCGGTAGCCGGGGCGGCCGTCGGGGAGACGGGTGCGGGTGAAGACCTCCATCGGAGAGGCGAGGTCGAAGGGGATCACCTGGTCCAGCGCGAGGACGGCGACGGTGTGCATGGGGGGAGGGTAGCGGGGATCCCTCGCCGTGGCGGGAAGCGGGTGGGCATCGGGTTCGGGCCAGGGGTCGCGGCCCCTTCACCTCGCCCCGGCCTCACCGCTGCCGGACGTCGAGGAGGGGACCGCGGGTGCCGCTGGTCAGGGCGTTCACCTTTCTGCCCTCCCTCTCCCTCCCCCGTGGCCAGAACCCGTTGGAGTATGGCAGTCCTGCCGCTGTCGCATGATCGAACGGGCGGCTTAGCGTCGGCGGGTGACCAAGTTCCTTCTCGCCGTGCACGTCATCGCCGCGATCGTGGCCATCGGGCCCGTCACCGTCGCCGCGAGCATGTTCCCGCCCTTCGCCCGCCGCGCGCTCGCCGAATCCGGAGGCACCGAATCCGGAGGCACCGGGTCCGGCAGTCACGGATACGGGACCGCCGCGTCCGGGGGTCCCGTATCCGTGACTGCCGGACCCGAACTCGCCGAGTCCGGGGGCGGGCTGCACACCCTGCGGCTGCTGCACCGTATCTGCCGGATCTACGCGGTGGTCGCCGCCGCCGTCCCGGTCTTCGGCTTCGCCACGGCCGGCAACATGGGGGTGCTCGGGGACACCTGGCTGATCGTCTCCATCGTGCTCACGGGCATCGCCGCGGTCGTCCTCGGCGCGCTCGTGCTCCCCCGGCAGGAAGCACTCCTCGCCGGGTTCGAGGAGGCCGGCGCCATCGAGGCCGGCGCAACCGAGGCCGACTCCCCCGAGGCGGGCGCCGCCCCGACGGCCGCCGCGGGGGCCGGGGTCGCCGTCACCGGGGTGACCGTCACCGAAAGGGCCACCGTCCGGCTCGCGATGGTCACAGGGATCTTCAACCTGCTGTGGGCCACCGTGACCGTCCTGATGATCGTGCGCCCCGGTTCCACCACGGGTGCCTGAGCAGGCGGCCCGCGGGTTCAGCGGGCGGTCAGCAGCCACTCCTCCGGCTGCTCCGGGCGCAGGCTGCGCGCCACCGCTCCCGCGACGAGGACGCCCACCGCGCCGACCACCGTGAAGAACGCCCAGGCCAGCGGCCAGGCCGACGCGTCGGGCTCGGGGTGGGAGCGGAAGGACAGGAGCATCAGGACGGCGGGCGGCGCCGCCACCACCGGCACGATCCAGCCCAGGCCGTCGCGGCGGCCGAAGTAGGCGGCGAGCGCGGCCAGGACGAGGATCAGGGAGACGACCCCGATGGCCGTCACCGGAGTCGTCTCCGACAGCGTGTCCGGGGACTGCGCGCGGTTGCGCAGGTCCCAGGGCAGGCACAGCAGATAGGCCGCCGCGGCGACGCCGGCTCCCAGCAGCCGGGTCAGCAGGCGCTCGGGCACGGGGCGGTTCCGTAGCGGGGACAGCAGCTTCTCGGTCATGCGTACGAGAATGGCCGGGGGCCCGCGGAAGCCGACAGAGTACGGGTACTCAGGTACGCGGGCCCGCCCCCGTGGGTACTCAGCCGGCGTCCTGGGTGACCGCCGACAGCGGGGTGGCGATGTCCTCCAGGGAGCGGCCCTCGGCCTTGACCGCCAGGAACGCCGCGACCAGGCCCGCCGCGCACATCAGGGCCGCGCCGATCTGGAAGGCGAGGACCGTGTCGCCGACGTGGCCGGACTCGGTGAGGTCGGCGAAGACGAGCGGTCCGGTGATACCGCCCGCGGCCGTTCCGACGGCGTAGAAGAAGGCGATCGCCATCGCACGGGTCTCCATCGGGAAGATCTCCGAGACCGTCAGATACGCGCTGGACGCGCCCGCGGAGGCGAAGAACAGCACGACGCACCAGCAGGCCGTCAGGGTCTTCGCGCTGAGCGAGCCGTTGTCGAACAGCCAGGCCGTACCGAACAGCAGGAGGCCGGAGAGGATGTACGTCGAGGAGATCATGATGCGCCGGCCGACCGTGTCGAACAGCTTGCCGAGCAGCAGCGGGCCGAGGAAGTTGCCGGCCGCGATGACGGCGAAGTAGTAGCCGGTGCTGCCGGAGGGCACGTCGAAGAAGGTGGTGAGGATGGCGCCGAAGCCGAAGGTGATGGCGTTGTAGAGGAACGCCTGGCCGATGAAGAGGGAGAGCCCGAGGGTCGCGCGGCGCGGGTAGCGGCCGAAGACGGTCTTGGCGATGGTGCCGAAGCCGATGCTCTTGCGCTGGTGGATGGTGATCTCGGAACCGGGCGGCGGGAGTTGCTCGCCCTTCTCCTCCTCCACCTGGCGCTCGACATCGCCGACGAGTTCCTCGGCCTCCTCGCCCCGGCCGTGGATGAACTGCCACCGGGGGCTCTCCGGGACGTGCCGGCGCACCAGCAGGATGACCAGGCCGAGGACGACACCGAGGGCGAAGGTGAGCCGCCAGCCGACGTCCTTGGCGAAGATCGACGTGTCCAGCGCGACGATCGACAGCAGGGCGCCGCCGATCGCGCCGACCCAGTAGCTGCCGTTGATGATGAGGTCCACACGCCCGCGGTACTTGGACGGGATCAGCTCGTCGATCGCGCTGTTGATCGCCGCGTACTCGCCGCCGATGCCGAAGCCGGTGAGGAAGCGGAAGGTGAAGAACCACCACGAGTCGAACGAGATCGCGGTCAGGGCGGTGGCGGCGAGGTAGACGAGCAGCGTCACCATGAACAGCTTCTTGCGCCCGTAGCGGTCGGTGAGCCAGCCGAAGACGAGCGCGCCGACGCAGGCGCCGGCCACGTAGAGCGCGGCCGCGACGCCGGTGATCTGGCCGGAGGTGATGTCGAGACCGCTGCCCTCCTCGGAGAGGCGGCTCGCGATGTTGCCGACGATGGTGACCTCGAGGCCGTCGAGGATCCACACGGTGCCCAGGCCGATCACGATCATCCAGTGCCAGCGGGACCAGGGGAGCCGGTCCAGGCGGGAGGGCACGGACGTGGTGAGGGTGCCGGTGGTGGCGGGCACGGAGGACGGCGACGACGCGGACGGCTCTTCTCTTCCGGACATGGCTCCCTCTTCTGCTGGGCGACGCTTTCCCGTGTGCCCTGAAGGGGGGCCACCACGCGTGGCCCCTCCGGGGAGGACAACGTGGGGGGCCACGGGTACGTCACGGTGCGCACCGTCAGGGACGCGGGGTCCGGCCGCCACCTCTCGCGAGATGGCGGCCGGACCCCGCGGTCATCCCAATCCGGGCGGACTCGGAAGAGGACTACTGGGCCGCGCCCGAGAACTGCGGGAAGGGGTACGCGGACTCATTGGAGCTCGAGGGCTGCGGCTCAGGCTGGGCAGGCCTCCGAGCGGTGCAGGGAGCCTGGGACCCGCCGGACTCTTCCTGGGTGGGGTAGGCAGGCTCCGCCTGGGACGCGCCCGAAGGCTGCGAAAGAGGCTGGGCCGCCATCTCCCCCGTGGGGTACGAGGGATCCTGGGACGCGCCCGAAGGCTGCGGGACCGGCTGGGAACCCCCCTCCCCCGTGGGGTACGAGGGATCCTGGGACGCGCCCGAAGGCTGCGGGACCGGCTGGGAACCCCCCTCCCCCGTGGGGTACGAAGGATCCTGGGACGCGCCCGAAGGCTGCGGGACCGGCTGGGAACCCCCCTCCCCCGTGGGGTACGAAGGATCCTGGGACGGGCAGGGCTGCTGAAGGGGGAGTTCCGGCAGCTTCAGCTGCGGAAACAACACACTCCCGTCGCTCAGCGTCTCCGCGGCCGAGAGGTTGGCCCCGAAGGAAGCCCCGTCGCTCGAGCAGGCCGCGAGGGACACCCCTGTGGCCAGCATCAACGCCGCAATCACACCGGCCCGCCGGGCCTTGCGATTCGGTTTCACGTGTGCAACAACTTTCTGTTGGCGAGTGAGCACGTCCTGATCTTGGAGACGTGCAATCACCAGGACGGTACTGACCGCGTCGGCGTTCAAGCGGCGCCAGCACGAAATAATCACAACGCCGTCGGTTCTGCGTCACGCCCCCAACGCCCGGGAGACCATGTAGATGAGGAGCCCCGCCAGGGAGCCCACCACGGTGCCGTTGATCCGGATGAACTGCAGGTCGCGGCCGATGTTGGCCTCGATCTTCCGCGTCGTGTGCTCCGCGTCCCAGCCGGCCACGGTGTCCGTGATCAGCGAGGTGATCTCGCGACGGTAGGTCGTGACGACGTAGACCGCCGCGCCCTCGACCCACCCGTCGACCTTCTCCCGCACCTTCGCCTCGCCCGCCATCCGCTCCCCCAGCGACAGCAGCGAGGCCCGCACCCGCAGCCGCAGCTCGCTGCGCTCGTCCTCCGCCGCCGAGACGATCATCGCGCGGACCGCGGACCACGCGGACGCGATCAGGTCCTGCACCTCCCCGCGGCCCAGCACCTCGCCCTTCAGCCGCTCGACCCGCGCCCGCGTCTCGGTGTCCGACTGCAGGTCGGAGGCGAAGTCGGTGAGGAACCGGTCCAGGGCGCCGCGCGCCGGGTGCGCCGGCATGTCCCGCATCTCGGTGACGAAGCGCAGCAGCTCCTTGTAGACGCGCTCGCCGACCTTGCGGTCCACGAAGCGCGGCGTCCACCCCGGCGCCCCGCCCTGCACCGCGTCCATCACGGAGTCGCCGTGCAGCACGAGCCAGTCGTGCGCGCGGGAGACGATCACGTCGACGCTGCGCCGGTGCCCCCCGTCGGCGACGATCCGCTCCAGCATCTTCCCCATCCCCGGCGCGATCTCCTGCGCGTTCGCCCGCCGGGTGATCGCCTCCCCCACCACCGCCTGCACATCGGAGTCGCGCAGCACGGTCAGCGCCCCGCGCAGGGCCGTGGCGAGCTCGGCGGTGACCCGGTCGGCGTGCTCGGGCACGGCCAGCCAGGCGCCCAGCCGGCTGCCGATGCCGACGGCCCGCAGCCGGCCCCGTACGACGTCCTCGGAGAGGAAGTTCTCGCCCACGAACTCGCCCAGCGAGACGCCGAGCTGGTCCTTCTTGGTGGGGATGATCGCCGTGTGCGGGATGGGCAGACCGAGCGGATGGCGGAAGAGGGCGGTGACGGCGAACCAGTCGGCGAGCGCGCCGACCATCCCGGCCTCGGCGGCGGCGGCCACGTACCCCGTCCAGGCGCCCGCGCCGGCGTGCTCCGCCCAGGTGGTCAGGACGTACACCACCGCGACCAGCAGCAGCAGCGCGGTCGCGCCGGCCTTCATCCGGCGCACGCCGCGCCGCTTCTCCTCGTCGGCGGCGCTGAAGACGTTCATGGACCGGACGGGGGACGCGCCCGTCGTACGACCGGGCGGCGCGCCCGCCGACCGCGCCCCTTTCGCCTTCTCCCCGGCCTTCCCCTCGTCCCGCTCCACCCGTTCCACCCGCTCCACCACTTCCACCCGTCTCCCGGCCGTGGCCCTCGTCCTCCGCCGCCCTCTGCCGCTGTCTGCTGCTCTCTGGTGCTCTCTGGTGCTCTCTGCCCTCAAGAGTGCGGCCCTCCGGTCACCACCCTCCGGTGATTCCTCACACAATTGTCCCTTCCTGACCGGCTCGGGGAACGGAACGGCGGTTCCCGGCGTCTGTCTGTCCGGGAGACGGATGCGCGAAGGGGCCACCGGACGCCCCTCGCCCCATGACGCATCATGGAGTCACCACATCGGAGCCTCGGGCTCCCGCTGCCCGAGGAGACCCGCACCGCATGACCAGGCGTCACGGTTATGCCCTGCCCGCCGCGATCACCGCGATCGTCGCGGTGGTCGTCCTCGTGTCGGCGGCCATATACGCGGGCACCGGCTCGGACGAGGGCCGGCCCAGGGCCACCGTCGCCGACGGCCCCGCCCCGCACAACTCCGCCGCCCCCGCCTCCGCCGGCATCTGGGTAGGAGCCTGGACCGCCGCCCCGGCCGGGGGCGAGCCCGGCACCGAGGCCACGGGGCTCGCCGGACGCTCGCTGCGCAACGTCATCCACACCTCCGTCGGGGGGACCAGCGCCCGCATCACCCTGTCCAACCTCTACGGCCAGCAGGCGCTGACCCTCACCCACGCCACACTCGCCCTCGCCGACTCCCCCGACAGCGCCGCCGCCCGGCCCGGCACCATGCGCCGGCTCACCTTCAACGGCGCCCCCACCGTCGTCGTCCCGCCCGGCCGGCAGACGGTCAGCGACGCCGTACGGCTCACCGTCCCGCGCGGCGCCGACCTCCTCGTCACCACCTACTCCCCGCTCCCCTCCGGTCCTGTCACCTACCACCCGAGGGCCCGGCAGATCTCCTACGCGGCCCGGGGCGACCGCGCGGAGGACCCGACAGCGAGCGCGTACACCGAGCGGACGCCGTACTGGCGCTACGTCACCGCGCTGGACGTGATGAGCAACGAGTCCGACGGCACCGTCGTCGCGTTCGGGGACTCGCTCACCGACGGGCTGACCTCCACCGTCGGCGCCGACCGGCGCTGGACCGACGTGCTCGCCGAGCGGCTGCGCACGGCGGTCGCGGCCGGACGGGACGTGCCGCGCTACAGCGTCGTCAACGAGGGCATCAGCGGCAACCGGGTCCTCACCGACGGACGGGGGCGGCCCGCCGAGAACCCCAGCGCCCTGAACCGGTTCGGGCGGGACGTGCTGAACCGCACGGACGTGAAGGCCGTCGTGATCGACCTCGGCGTCAACGACATCCTGCACGCCCCGGAACCCACGACCGCCCCGCAGATCGTCGCGGGCCTGCGCAGGCTCGTCGCGCAGGCGCACGCACGCGGGCTGAGGGTGGTCGGGGCGACGCTGATGCCGTTCGGCGGCCACTACGGGGACTCGCCGGCCCGGGAGGCGATCCGGCAGTCGGTCAACGCGCAGATCCGGGCCGGACGGGTGTACGACGCCTACGCCGACTTCGACGCCGCGCTGCGCGACCCCTACGCCCCGCGCCGGCTGCGGCCCGCCTACGACTCGGGCGACCACCTGCACCCCAGCGACGCGGGCTACCGCCGGATGGCCGAGGCCTTCGACCTCACCCTGCTGAAGGGCGCGGCACGAGCCTCGCTGTAGGGGGCCGGCACGGCGCCGGGGCAGGGGGCGGCACGGGCGCCGCGGCAGCGGGCGGCACCCGAGAGGCCCGCTCGGGGGCCGACGGAGGGCGCCCGGGGGCTACTCCCCCCGCCGCAGCTCCTTACGGTTCTCCCGGCGCTCCAGACGTTCCCTGCGCCGCTCCTCCCGCACCCGCTGACGCTCCGCCTTGGTCAGCTTGCGCTCCACCCCGACCCCGCCCCAGAACGCGAAGCCCGTCACGACCACGCGGGGGGCACCGGGCTGCGCCGGGGTGCCCTCCTCGCGGTGGTCGAAGCCGCCCATGATCCCGATGCCGCGCACGACGACCTCGATGCCGGGCGGTACGACGACGTTGACGCCGCCCATGATCGCCACGCAGTTGATGACGACCTCGCGGTCGGCGAAATAGGCCTCGCGCAGGTCGATCTCCCCGCCGCCCCAGAAGGCGAAGGAGTGGAACCGCCGGGGTACGGTCCAGCGCCCCTTGCGCTGGAACCCGGACAGGACGGCGACGCCCCACTGCGAGGTGCCCTCCGCGCCGCCGACGATCCGCTCGTCCCAACTGCCGTCCCTTCGCGGACGCTTGGCCATGTCGACGGTGGCGGCCGGACCGCCCGGCGCGGGCAGGTCGACGGTGAGCGGCGTCAACTCCCCGTACGTACGCGCCCGGTAGGCGGCGTCCAGCCGCTCCTCGAACTCGGCCATGTCGAGCCGGCCCTCGGCGACGGCGTCCCGCAGGCGCTCGGCGACCTGCTCTCGATCGGCGTCGGAGGCGCGCAGTTCCGGGAGTTCCTCGGTCATGCGAGCAGCCTACGCACGCCGCGGGAACTCCGCGAGGGCCGCACCGGCGGACCTGGCCCCGCCCCTATCGGCCTGCGCGCGAGCGCTCCGGCCGGTACCCTCCGACCCCCGACGCACGCGGCAGGCCGGCACGAACGCACGAAGGCACGCACCAGTTCACGGAGCTACGGACTCACGGACTCACTCTTCACGGACTCACGGACTCACGGAAGGAAGCATTCGCTTGACCGACTCCTCGCTCTCCCACGGTCCCGGCACCACGACCGACACCGACACCGCGCTCGAAGTCACGCCCGACGCCGCCGCCGCCGAATTCGACCGGCAGGTCCGGACCCTCCTCGCGCTCGGCTATCCGGCACTGTCCGGCCGCTCCCCCGAGCAGTTCGCCGCGCTCGTGGCGCCGCTGCGCGCCGAGGCCGTGGCCCGCGCCGGCTCCGCGGCGTACCCGGCAGGACCGGCAGGCCCGGAAACCGCGCCCACCGTGACCGGTCGGGTGCCCTTCGTCCTGGTCGTCGGCCGCGCGCTCGCCCCCGTCGAGCGAACCATGCCGCTCACCACGCTCCACGGCGGCCGGCTGCCCGGGTTCGTCGACCGCAGCTTCGAGCCGGGCTCCCTCGAACGGTTCCTCGCCACCGAGGAGGCCCGACCGCCCGGGGCGGGACGGCGTCCACCTGCTGTGCGAGGTCGAGCGCGGGGAGGAGTTCTGCGGCGTCGTGCCCGGGGACGCGATGGCCACCGTCGCCGAGCGCGGGCGCACGCCCCTGACCCTCGAGGAGGGCATCGCGCTGCTGACCCTCTTCCCGGAGATCCTCGTCAAGAACAAGTGCTTCTCGCTGGGCGGCTCCCGGTGCGGGGACCGCCGGGTCCCGGCACTCTGGATCAGCAAGCGGGCACCGAAGCTGGGCTGGTGCTGGGAGGGCAACCCGCACACCTGGCTCGGCATGGCCTCGGCCGGCGCGCGCCACGCCTGAGCGGCCTCACGGCCGAGCGCCGTTTCCCGGCCACCCGGATGCCGGTGCTCGGACCGCGGGGCCCCGCCGGTCTGTGCCAAGATCAATGCGGCGACCGTGTCGGTGACCACACCCGTCACGGACACGGGACACTCGAGAAACTCGGAGATACTCCCTCGGGCGACGCACACCTGACCGAAGGCGGCAGCCCGGTCCGGTGACGCGCGGCGCCCCGCCTCCCCCGTGAGGGAACGCACTCCCGGAGACGGGAACGGAACACCCGGTACGAGAGTCTTCACCGGGTGGGGGCGCAGAAGGCGTTAGTGGGCGATAGAGGGCGTACGGCAACGTACGACGCGAAACAGGAGTCCGGCACACAGATGAGCGACGAGTCGCAGCGGCAGCAGAGCGCCCAGGGCGGACCGCCCGGGAAGCCGGAGCCGCCTGCTCCGGGCCCCGCTTCACAGCGGCCCGACCGGGGCGCAGCCCCGTCGGCGGACCGGCCGAAGGCCGCCGGGAAGCCCGCGGGCGCGGGCACGGGCTCCGGCGAGGCCGCCCCCGGCGCCGGCGAGGCCCCGGCCTCCGGCTCCGCCGCGGGAGCCGACCGCACGAAGGCCCCGGGTGCCCGCCCGGCGACCGGCACGCCGAAGCCCACGGGCCGGGGCAGGGCCTCCGGTGAGGGTTCCGGCCCCGGGGCGAAGGGCGGCCGGGGTTCCGGCGCGCCCGGCGGGACGGGTGCGCCCGCCGCCGGACCGCGCGAGCAGGCCTCCCGGGAAGCGATTTCCAGCCGAAAAACGGGCCCGACGGGCCCGTCGGCCTCGACGGCTCCGACAGGCGGGAAGAAGCCCGGACCCGCCGGTGGCGGTCCCACCGGCGGCAGCCCGGCTGCCCCCACCGCCGGCGAGGGAACCGGCGGCAAGGCGCCGGAGGCCAAGGGCGCCGAGCCCGAGAGCAGCGCCGCGAAGGCGGCCCCCTCGGCCTCCGCCCCCGGCGCGGGCGCCAGGCCCGGCCGGGGCGCGAGCGCCGCTCCCCGCTCCGGCGCCGCACCCACCGGCACCGCAGGTCCTGGCAAGCCCACCGGTCCCGGCAAGCCCGCCGGCACCACCGGCACTGGCGCCACCGGTCAGGCCGGAGGCCCCGGAGGCCCCGGAGCCCCCGGCGAGACCATGCAGCTCCGCGCGGTCGACGCCGCGGGCAAGGCGGACGACACCTCCCCGTCCCGCCCCCCGCGCGGCACCGGCGGCAAGCCGCCGCGTCCCGCCGCACCCGGCGCGGGCACCGCCGCAGCGGCGGCCGGAACGCCCGGCGCCACCGACGGACCCGCCCCCGACGACCGTCCCGCACCCCCCGGCGCCCCCGGCACCCCTGACGCCTCCGGCGGACCCGGCGCACCGGCCCCCGGCCGCACCCCCCGGCGCCGTCGTCCCGGTGCCCCGACCCTCAAGGCCTCCGCGGCGGCCATGGGCGCGACAGCCGCCGCCGGTGCGCCCGGCACCCCCGCGCCCGCCGGGGAGACCATGCAGCTCCGCACCGTCGCGGGCACCGGACCCCGCCCCGGGCGCGGAACCGGCACCCAGAGCGACGGCGAGCTCACCACCGCCTTCCCCGAGGGCACCGCCGGCAGCGCCGAGGACGCCGCCCCGCCCGCGAACCGCAAGGAGCGCCGCGCCGCCAAGAAGGCCGCGCGCAAGGCCAAGCGCACCGGATGGCGGCGGCTGCTGCCCACCTGGCGCATGGTGCTCGGCGGGTTCCTCTTCGTCTGCGCCGCCGTGATCGGCGCCTTCTTCTACGGCTACCACGTCGTCCAGATCCCGGCGGCGAACACCGCCGCCGTCAAGCAGAGCAACGTCTACCTCTACGCCGACGGCAGCCGGCTCGCCCGCGACGGCAAGGTGAACCGGGAGAACGTCAAGCTCTCCCAGATCTCCGAGGAGGCCCAGCACGCCGCCCTCGCCGCCGAGGACCGCGACTTCTACACCGAGGCCGCGATCGACCCCAAGGCGACCGTCCGCGCCGCCTGGAACACCGCGACCGGCAAGGGCAAGCAGTCCGGCTCCACGATCACCCAGCAGTACGTGAAGAACTACTACCTGGCGCAGGAGCAGACGGTCACCCGCAAGGCCAAGGAGTTCTTCATCTCGATCAAGCTGGACCGGGAGAAGAGCAAGCAGGAGATCCTCGAGGGCTACCTCAACACCAGCTTCTTCGGCCGCAACTCCTACGGCATCCAGGCCGCCGCGCAGGCCTACTACGGCGTCGACGCCAAGGACCTGACCGCCGAGCAGGGCGCCTACCTGGCCGCCCTCCTCAACGCGCCCAGCGAGTACGACGTCGTCGCGCACCCGGAGAACAAGGCGGCCGCGAAGGCCCGCTGGAACTACGTCCTGGACGGCATGGTCGACAAGGGCTGGCTGAGCAAGTCCGAGCGTGCCGGGGCGAAGTTCCCCCAGCCGAAGCAGACCGTGATCGCCGCCGGCATGTCAGGGCAGCGCGGCTACCTCGTCAAGGCCGTCAACGACTACCTGGTCGGGCACCACATCCTCGACGAGGACGACCTCGCCGCCGGCGGCTACCGCATCACCACCACCCTGCAGAAGCCCAAGCAGGACGCGTTCGTCAAGGCCGTCGACGACCAGGTGACCGACAAGCTGGACAAGAAGAACCGCAAGGTCGACAGGTACGTGCGGGCCGGCGGCGTCTCCATCGACCCCGCCACCGGCAAGGTGCTCGCGATGTACGGCGGCATCGACTACACGAAGCAGTACTACAACAACGCCACCCGCCGGGACTACCAGGTCGGCTCCACCTTCAAGCCCTTCGTGTTCACCTCGGCCGTGGAGAACGGCGCCCGCACCCAGGGCGGCGCCACGATCACCCCGAACACCGTGTACGACGGCACGGACAAGCGGTCCGTGCAGGGCTGGAGCGGCGGGGCGTACGCGCCGGAGAACGAGGACAACGTCTCCTACGGCAAGATCTCCGTGCGCCAGGCCACCGACAAGTCGGTGAACTCGGTGTACGCGCAGATGGCGGTCGACGTCGGCCCCTCCGCCGTGAAGAAGACGGCGGTCGCCCTCGGCCTGCCCGCGAACACGCCCGACCTCCAGCCCTACCCCTCGATCGCGCTCGGCACCGCCACCGCCAGCGTCCTCGACATGGCCGAGGCGTACGCCACGCTCGCCAACCACGGCAAGCACGGCACGTACACGCTCGTCGAGAAGATCACCAGGGAGGGCTCGGAGGAGGTGAAGCTGCCGGACACGGCACCCAAGCAGGCCGTCGGCCGGACCTCGGCCGACACCACCACGCAGGTGCTGCGCAGCGTCGTCCAGTCCGGTACGGCGACCGCGGCGCAGCAGGCCGGCCGGCCCGCGGCGGGCAAGACCGGTACGGCCGAGGAGGACCAGGCCGCCTGGTTCGCGGGCTACACCCCCGACCTCGCCACGGTCGTCGCGGTGATGGGCCAGGACCCGGACACCGGCGCGCACAAGTCGCTGTACGGCGCGATGGGCATGCCCCGCATCAACGGCGGCGGCCCGCCCGCGCAGATCTGGGCGCAGTTCACCAAGGCGGCGCTGAAGGGCAAGCCCGTCAAGGACTTCGACCTCAAGCTGCAGCGCGGGGCCGAGCGGACCGTCGACCCGGACGAGGAGACGAGCGGTGACCCCTCGTCCTCCAGCAGCCCGGAGACGACCGGAGGCACGGGCGGCGACGGCGGCACGGGCGGGAACGAGAGCCCGGGCGGCGACGCGGGCGGCACCCCGGCGGACGGCGGTGCCGGGAACGGCGGCGCGGACGCGGGCGGCGGCGACGCGGCGAACGGCGGCAACGGCGCGCAGACGGCGGGTGCCGGGAACGGCGGCGTCGGCGGGGGCGACGCCGGGAACGGCGGCGCGGACGCGGGCGGCACCGGGGCGAACGCGGGTGCCGGAGGCGCCGGTGGCGCGGGCGGTGACGGCGGGGCCGGCGGCGGCGACGCGGGGCAGGGCGGCGGGGGACTCATCCCGCAGCTCGGCAGCGGTCGGCGTGAGTAGGAACGGCCGGTCCGGGGCGGGCGGCCGGGAGGACACCCTCCCGGCCGCCCGCCCCTTTTCCACGCCCCGGGCGCCACGCCCCGGGCCTCACACCGCAGGTCTCACACCCCGAGATCCTTGATGATCTTCGCCACGTGACCCGTCGCCTTGACGTTGTACAGGGCGCGCTCGACCTTGCCCTCCTCGTCCACGACGACCGTGGAGCGGATGACGCCGACCACCGTCTTGCCGTACAGCTTCTTCTCGCCGAAGGCCCCGTACGCCTCCAGGACCCGCTTGTCCGTGTCGGCCAGCAGGGTCACCTTCAGGGACTCCTTCTCGCGGAACTTCGCGAGCTTCTCCGGCTTGTCCGGCGAGATGCCGATCACGTCGTAGCCGGCGCCCGCGAGGAGCTCCAGGTTGTCCGTGAAGTCGCAGGCCTGCTTGGTGCAGCCGGGGGTCAGCGCGGCCGGGTAGAAGTACACGATGACCTTGCGCCCCTTGTGGTCGGCGAGGGACACCTCCTTGCCGTCGGCGTCCGGCAGGGTGAAGGCGGGGGCGGTGTCGCCGGGCTGGAGTCGCTCGCTCATGGGGTACCTCACGGAGGGCGGGGCAGATGGGGTGACGGATGGTGCGGCTCCGAGCCTAATCCTCCCGGCGGCCCGCTTACCGGGGGTGCCGTGGGGTGCGTACGCCCGGAAGCTGACAGACTGTCGATCAGCACACATCAGGCCCATCAGACCCAGCGGAGCCGGCGGGCGCCGCGAGGACCACGGAGGAAGCGCGGTGGCGGACACGCCGAGCACGCCGGACACCAGGACTCCGGCACAGATCGAGGCGGACATCAGGCGCCGCCGCGAAACCCTGGCCGAGACGCTCGACGAGATCGGCGTCCGGGTCCACCCCAAGACGCTCGTCGGCGACGCGAAGGCGAAGGTCGCCGCGCAGGTCGACCACACCCTCGGCCGCGCCTACGTCGGCGTGAACCGGGCCGTCGAGGGCGTCAAGGCCCAGTTCGTCGGCGAGGACGGCTCCCCGCGCCTGGAGCGCATCGTGCCGGCCGCGCTGGTGGTCGTGGGCGTCGCCGGCCTCGTCACGCTCGGGCTGCGCCGCGACCCGGCGCCCCGGCGACGCAAGCGCTGACCCGGCTGCGGACGCCGGCGCGCGGGACGGGTAGGTTCGGGGCGTGAGCGAGAAGACCCACGACAACGACGACAAGCTGCCCATCCGGATGCTGCACGACCGGGTGCTGGTACGGCAGGACACCGCCGAGGGCGAGCGCCGCTCGGGCGGCGGCATCCTGATCCCCGCGACGGCGGCCGTCGGCCGGCGCCTCGCCTGGGCCGAGGTCGTCGCGGTCGGCCAGAACGTACGCACCGTCGAACCGGGCGACCGCGTCCTCTACGACCCCGAGGACCGCGCCGAGGTCGAGGTCCGCGGCACCGCCTACGTCCTCATGCGCGAACGCGACCTCCACGCGGTCGCCGCCGACCGCTTCGAGGGCTCGGAGGACTCCACGGGCCTCTACCTCTGACCCCCCAGCACAAGGGGCCGGCGACACCTGTCACCGGCCCCTTCGTCGTGTCGCCCGCCTTGTCTCGCGGGTTGGCCGACCGCCGTCGCCGCGCCCGCTCCGCGTAACCACCCGACGCGCGGATCGTTACTCCGTACGAGTCGCCATTCCGTGCGAGGGCCGCACGAGCGGGCGAGAGCGGGGGAGCATGATGCCGGCCGCCCGATACACCCGGGAAGTCCTGGCCGACGCCGCGGCGTCCTCCGGGACGCTGTCCGAGGCACTGGTGACGTTGGGAGTCGACCCCAGGGGCAGGTCGCGTCGCTATCTGCACGATCGGATGCGCGCACTCGGAGTGGACACCTCCCATTTCGCGGCCGAGACGGGAGCCCGGTGGACCAGGGAGATCCTCGAAGCCGCCGTGGCGGCGTCCACGAGTGTCAACGGTGTGCTGCGGCACCTGGGCATCGACGTGGTGGGCGGTCATCACACGCACATCAGCCGCCGCATCCGGGCCCTCGGAATCGACACCTCGCATTTCCGTGCGGAAGCCCCGGCCGGTATTCCGGAGCAGCGCCGGACCCCCGACCGGCTTCTGGTCGAGCAGACCTCCCCCCACGCCCGCCGCGTGCCCGGTCAACGGCTCAAGCGGGCCCTGCTCGCGCTCGGCACGGTCGAACGCTGCGCCTCGTGCGGTACGGAGCCGGTGTGGCGCGGTCGCCCGCTGCCGCTGGAGGTGGATCACATGGACGGCAACTGGCGCAACAACCGTCCGGAGAATCTGCGTCTGCTCTGCCCCAACTGTCATGCGGCCACGGACACGTACCGGGGCAGGAACAGGAGGTCTGCGGCATGAACAGGGTGGCAGGCGCGTTCTCGAAGCCGTCGCGCGGTGAACTCGTCACGGCCGTGACGGGCTCCTCGTCGATCGCGGGCACGCTGCGGAAGCTCGGGCTGCCCGACACCTCCACGGTGCGCAGGCACTACCGCGCGTGGATCGTGGAGTTCGACATCGACACCTCGCACTTCCTGGGACAGGCCCACCAGCGCGGAAAGCCCGGACCGAATCCCCGCAGGAAAGCGGTCGACGTGCTCGTGCGGGGCGACGGCCGGGGGCGGACCAGAACCGTCCTGCTGCGCCGGGCCCTCCTCGAGGCGGGAGTGCCCGAGCGGTGCGAGGAGTGCGGAACACCGCCCGAGTGGCACGGACGGCCGATGACGCTGGAGATCGACCACGTCAACGGGGACTGGAGCGACAACCGGCGTGCGAACCTGCGCCTGCTGTGTCCCAACTGCCATGCGATCACGCGGACATGGTGTCGGGGTCGCGGCCGCAGCGGTGAGTAGCAGCCCTTCGCCCGACCTCGGTGGACCCAGCCAGTAAAGTGTGCACGGTACGGGCGCCCGTACTCCAATGGGCAAGAGAGGCTGGTCTTAGACACCAGATGTTGTCGGTTCGAATCCGACCGGGCGCACCGAGGAGGGGACGGACATCACCCGTGATGTCCGTCCCCTCCTGCGAGGGCCTCAGCCCAGCAGTTCCCGCACCACCGGTACCAGGGCGCGGAAGGCCTGGCCGCGGTGGCTGATGGTGTTCTTCTCTGCCGGGGTCAGTTCGGCGCAGGTGCGGGTGTCGCCCTCGGGCTGGAGGATCGGGTCGTAGCCGAAGCCGTTCGTGCCGGCGGGGGTGTGGCGGAGGGTGCCGGGGAGCCGGCCCTCGACCACGCGTTCGGTGCCGTCGGGGAGCGCGAGGGCCGCGGCGCAGGCGAAGTGGGCGCCGCGGTGGGGGGCGTCGATGTCGCCGAGCTGCGCGAGGAGCAGGTCGAGGTTGGCCTTGTCGTCGCCGTGCCGGCCGGCCCAGCGGGCGGAGAAGATGCCGGGGGCGCCGCCGAGGACGTCCACGCACAGGCCGGAGTCGTCGGCGACCGCGGGGAGCCCGGTGGCGCGGGCCAGGGCGTGCGCCTTGAGCAGCGCGTTCTCGGCGAAGGTGACGCCGGTCTCCTTGACGTCGGGAATCTCGGGGAAGTCGTCGGCGCCGACCAGTTCGTGCGGCAGTCCGGCCTCCGCGAGGATCGCGCGCAGTTCGGTGATCTTCCCGGTGTTGCGGGTGGCGAGGATCAGGCGGGTCATGGGCCCAGTATCTCCGGCGGGCGGTGCGGCGGGCTCAGCCGGCCAGGTAGCGGACCTGGTCCCACAGGGCGGGGTCGGCGACTCCGACGCGGCGCCGGAAGTCCCACAGCGGTACGTCCCGCAGTTCGTCGGTGTCCAGGAAGCGCGGGGGCTCGTGGGCGTCGCGGGCGTCGCCCACCGTGCCCGGCGGCAGCGGGATGAGCCCGGTGCGTTCCTCCTGGTAGCGGCTCGTGATCCGGGCCACGACCGCCCGGTCCCCGCGTACCGCCAGCACCAGGCAGGGCCGGTCGCCTCCGCCCCGGCCGTCGCCGTCCTCGTCGCGGGGCATGTCGGTCCACCAGATCTCGGCCGGGCGCGGTCGTTCCCCGCCCGCCCCGCGGCTGCCGGGCCGCGCGCTCCTCGGGGGGCGGCGCCGGCCCCGGCGCCCCCACCCGTCCACCAGTGCCGCGACGAAGGCCAGCAGCACCACCGCGACGAGTGCCAGCCACCAGGACGTGTCCATGGGTCCGACGGTACGGCGTCGGGGCCGCCCCCGCCCGGACGTCAGCCCCGCGCCGCGGTTCCAGCCGAACGCGTGACACCACAGGTGAGTTCGCCCACAACGGCCCCTGGCGGAGGAGCGACCCGCCCTTTCGCGCCTTACGCTCGACGGACCGCACGACCCCCGTACCGTCCCCCTGCCCGCACGCCACGCCAGCGCGGAGGTTCCAGCTCCATGAAGCTCACCGTCGTCGGCTGCTCGGGGTCGTTCCCTTCCGCGGAATCGGCCTGCTCGAGCTACCTCGTAGAGGCCGACGGCTTCCGGCTGCTCCTCGACATGGGCAACGGCGCCCTGGGCGAGCTGCAGCGCCACTGCGGTCTCTACGACCTCGACGCGATCTTCCTCAGTCATCTGCACGCCGACCACTGCATCGACATGTGCGCGTACTTCGTCGCGCGCTACTACCGGCACGACGGTGGCCGCTGCGCCCCGCTGCCGGTGTACGGCCCCGAGGGCACCGAGCAGCGGCTGACCACGGCCTACGCGGACACCCCGTCCGCCTCCTCGATGAGCGAGGTGTTCGACTTCCACACGGTCAAGCCGGGCACGTTCGAGGTGGGCCCCTTCACCGTGCACACGGAGCGGGTGCGGCATCCCGTGGAGGCGTACGGGATCCGGGTCGAGCACGGGGGGCGTTCGCTGACGTACTCCGGGGACACCGGGGTCAGTGAGGCGCTGGACGAACTCGCCCGCGACACGGACCTGTTCCTGTGCGAGGCCGCGTTCACCCACGGCAAGGAGAACATCCCGGACCTGCACCTCAACGGCCGCGAGGCCGGCGAGAGCGCGGCCCGGGCGGGCGCCCGCCGCCTGGTCCTCACCCACATCCCCCCGTGGACCGACCCCCGCGTCAACCTCGCCGACGCCCGCGAGGCCTACTCCGGCCCGACGGACCTGGCGGCGGCGGGGGCGACGTACGAGATCTGACGGGTGGGAAGCCGCCCACGCGCGCGGGCCCCGGATCCCTCGAAGGGTTCCGGGGCCCGCGTCATGGTGTTCGGCCGGGGCTCACGCCTTGGTGAGGTCCTCGACCTCCTCCTCGGGTTCGCGGCCCGGGGTCTTGAGGTCGAACCTGATGATGGCCCAGCGGAAGGTGACGTAGTAGATCGCCGCGAAGACCAGGCCGATGGGGATGATCAGCCATGGCTTGGTCGCCAGGTGCCAGTTGAGTACGTAGTCGATGGCTCCGGCCGAGAAGTTGAACCCGGCGTGCACACCCAGGCCCCATGTGACCGCCATCGAGACGGCGGTCAGCAGCGCGTGCAGCACGTACAGGAGCGGCGCGATGAACATGAACGAGAACTCGATGGGTTCCGTGACGCCGGTGACGAACGAGGTCAGGGCGAGCGAGACCATCATGCCGAGGACGGCCTTGCGGCGCTCGGGTCGGGCGGCGTGCGCCATGGCGAGCGCGGCGGCCGGCAGGCCGAACATCATGATCGGGAAGAAGCCGGACATGAACATCCCGGCGGTGGGGTCGCCGTGGAGGAACCGGTTGTAGTCGCCGTTGAAGACCTCGCCGGCGGAGTCCGTGAAGTCGCCGAGCTGGAACCACGCCACCGTGTTGACGAACTGGTGCATGCCGATCGGGATCAGTCCTCGGTTGACCGCGCCGAAGAGGGCCGCTCCGCCGGAGCCGAGGCCGGTCATCCACTCGCCGAAGTTCGAGATGCCGTCGCCGATGGGCTCCCAGATGAGTCCGAAGAAGACGCCCATGACGAGGCCGACGAAGGCCATGATGATCGGCACCAGGCGGCGGCCGTTGAAGAAGCCGAGCCAGTCCACCAGCTTCGTGCGGTGGAAGCGCTGCCAGAGCACGGCCGACAGCAGGCCCATGATGATGCCGCCGAGGACTCCGGGGTCGTTGTAGGACGCGGGGATGTCCGCGCCCTTCTGCACCACCGCTTCGGTGACCGGGAAGGCCTGGAGTACCTTGCTGTAGACGAGGAAGCCGACCACGGCGGCGAGGGCGGTGGACCCGTCGGACTTCTTGGCGAAGCCGATGGCGACACCCACGCAGAACAGCAGCGGCAGGGCTCCGGTGAGGGCGCTGCCGGCGTTGTTGAAGACGGCGGCCACCTTGTCCCAGCCGAGGCCGTCCTTGCCGAAGATGTCGTCCTGGCCCAGCCGGACCATGATGCCCGCCGCGGGCAGTACGGCGATGGGCAGCTGTAGGCTTCGGCCGACCTTCTGCAAGCCTTGGAACAGGCCCGATCCCCGCTTCTTCGCGGGGGCCGCCGTTGCGGTGGCGGTGGTCATACGTTCCTCCATCGGTGGTGGTCTACACCACTGAGTGGTGTAGACCTGTTGTAGCAGATGCGCGCGGAGGACGGAACCCGCGATTTCCACCGGCGGAACGTGACGCTCCGCACGGTCCGCGGGGGCGCGCGGGGGGGGGGCGGGGCGCGCGAGCGCCGCAGGGTGCGCGTCCGTGGCCGTGCGGGGCGCCCGGGGTCGGCTACGGTGTTCGACGTGGTGTAGACCAGTACGCCACATCGGTGCCAGCGCAGGGAGTGGACATGGCCAGCAAGGCTGAGAAGATCGTCGCCGGGCTCGGCGGGATCGAGAACATCGAGGAGATCGAGGGCTGCATCACGCGGCTGCGGACCGAGGTGGTCGACCCCTCGCTGGTGAACGAGGCGGCGCTGAAGGCGGCCGGGGCGCACGGGGTCGTGAAGATGGGGACGGCGATCCAGGTCGTCATCGGCACGGACGCGGACCCGATCGCGGCGGAGATCGAAGACCTCATGTGAGCGGGGGCGGGACGGGCGGGGGCCTCCCCCGCCGCTGCCGCTAGGCTCCTCCCATGTCTCGTATCGACGGCCGTGCGCCCGAGCAGCTTCGTCCCGTCTCCCTCGCGCGCGGCTGGAGCAAGCACGCCGAGGGGTCCGTACTCGTCGCCTTCGGCGACACCAGAGTGCTGTGCACCGCTTCCTTCACGGAGGGCGTGCCGCGCTGGCGCAAGGGCAGTGGCGAGGGCTGGGTGACCGCCGAGTACTCGATGCTCCCGCGCGCGACGAACACCCGCGGCGACCGCGAGTCGGTCCGCGGCCGGATCGGCGGCCGGACGCACGAGATCTCCCGGCTCATCGGCCGTTCCCTGCGCGCGGTCATCGACTACAAGGCGCTGGGCGAGAACACGATCGTCCTGGACTGTGACGTCCTGCAGGCCGACGGCGGCACCCGCACCGCCGCGATCACCGGCGCGTACGTGGCGCTGGCCGACGCGGTGTCCTGGGCCCAGGGCAGGAAGCTGATCAAGGCCGGCCGCCGGCCCCTGACGGACACCGTGTCCGCCGTCTCGGTCGGCATCGTGGGCGGCGCTCCGCTCCTGGACCTCTGCTACGAGGAGGACGTCCGCGCCGACACCGACATGAACGTGGTGTGCACGGGTGACGGCCGCTTCGTCGAGGTGCAGGGCACGGCGGAGGCCGAGCCCTTCGACCGCAAGGAGCTCAACGCGCTGCTCGACCTCGCGGTCGCGGGGTGCGGGGACCTCGCCGCCGCGCAGCGCGCCGCCCTGGAGGCAACCGCCGACTGACCGGCTGCGTTCTTAACGGTACGGGCGTACGGTCACCGGCCGTGCGCCCGTCCGCACATGTGCGGGCATGTGCGTATCCACGTTCACGGGGAGGACCTTCCATGGCCGCGCGCCACCGCCGTCGTACCGCAGCGTTCGCCGTTGCCGCCGTACTCGTCGCCGTTCCGGCGGTGGTCGGCTGCGACGCGGTGAACAAGGCACTGGACTGCGTCCAGACCGCGGACGCCATCGCCGACAGTGTCACCGACCTCCAGCAGGCCGTGGAGAACGCCGCGAACGACCCGGGGCAGACCGACGACTCGCTCGACGCGATAGAGAAGAACCTGGACAAGATCGGCGACAAGACGGACGACGCCGACGTCAACAAGGCGGTCGACGATCTGCGGGACGCGGTGTCGAACGTGCGCGAGGCCGTCCGGGACGGCGACAGCACGCCCGATGTCAGCCCGGTGACGGACGCGGCGGGCGAGCTGACGAAGGTGTGCACGCCCTGAAACGGTCCTACGCCTGAGACACACCGCGCGGTCCCCCGCGCCCCGGGGGGCGCACGAGAACCGCGCGGTGTGAGGGTGGAGACGGGGCTATGCCCAGAGCTGCCCGTGCAGCGTCTCGATGGCGGCTTCCGTCGTCTCGGCCGTGTAGACGCCCGTGGACAGGTACTTCCAGCCGCCGTCGGCGACGACGAAGACGATGTCGGCGGACTCGCCCGCGGCGACCGCCTTGCGGCCGACGCCGATCGCGGCGTGCAGGGCCGCCCCGGTGGAGACGCCGGCGAAGATGCCCTCCTGCTGGAGCAGCTCCCGGGTGCGGGTCACCGCGTCGGCGGAGCCGACCGAGTAGCGGGTGGTGAGCACCGAGGCGTCGTACAGCTCGGGGACGAAGCCCTCGTCGAGGTTGCGCAGGCCGTAGACGAGGTCGTCGTAGCGCGGTTCGGCGGCGACGATCCGCACGTCCGGCTTGTGCTCGCGCAGGTAGCGGCCGACGCCCATGAGGGTGCCGGTGGTGCCGAGCCCGGCGACGAAGTGCGTGACGGAGGGCAGGTCCGCCAGGATCTCGGGGCCGGTGGTGGCGTAGTGGGCGCCCGCGTTGTCGGGGTTGCCGTACTGGTAGAGCATGACCCAGTCGGGGTGCTCGGCGGAGAGTTCCTTGGCGACGCGGACCGCCGTGTTGGAGCCGCCGGCCGCCGGGGAGGGGATGATCTCCGCGCCCCACATGCCGAGCAGGTCCCGGCGTTCCTGGGAGGTGTTCTCCGGCATCACGCACACCATGCGGTAGCCCTTGAGCTTGGCCGCCATGGCGAGCGAGATGCCGGTGTTGCCGGAGGTCGGCTCCAGGATGGTGCAGCCGGGGGTGAGCCGGCCGTCCTTCTCGGCCTGCTCGATCATGTGCAGGGCGGGGCGGTCCTTGACCGAGCCGGTCGGGTTGCGGTCCTCGAGCTTGGCCCAGACGCGGACCTCGGCGGACGGCGAGAGCCGCGGCAGGCGCACCAGGGGGGTGTTGCCGACCGCGGCCAGCGGGGAGTCGTAGCGCATGGGGATCGGCGGCCGATCAGCGCATGCCGCCGGCCACGGCCGGCAGGATCGTCACGTTGTCGCCGTCGGTGACCTTGGTGTTGATGCCGTCGAGGAAGCGGACGTCCTCGTCGTTGAGGTAGACGTTGACGAAGCGGCGGAGCTGCTCGCCGTCCACGATGCGGGCCTGGATGCCGGGGTGGCGGGCGTCGAGGTCGGCGAAGAGTGCGGCGAGGGTGTCCCCGGTGGCCTCCACGGCCTTCTGGCCGTCGGTGTACGTGCGGAGGATGGTCGGGATGCGGACCTCGATGGCCATGATGCGGCTCCTGTCGGATGAGTGGGGTCGGTGGGCGCGCGGCGGTGCCGCGCCGCGGCTCACGGCCGTACGGCGGCAGGGAACGTCAACAGATGGCGCTGTTCAGCCTGCACAGGTCGACGTGCAGCCGCGCCACGAGCAGCACGCTCGGCGTCTTGTCGCACACGTCGTTCAGAACCATGCGGTCATCGTATCGATTCCCGCCCAGGTGCCCGGAGTGTGATCCCGGCATGCGGACGATATGCGACCGAGGCATGAGATCCGGGACGGAACCGGCACGGATCCGAGGCCGGTTGCGGGGCGGGATCCGAGGGTGCGGGCCCCGGCCGCGGCGGTCGGCGCTCGGTCTCAGTACGCCTCGACGACCTGGACCTCCTCCTCGGTGACCTCGCCCTCCACGATGCGGAAGGAGCGGAACTGGAACTCGCCGGCGTCGTCGGTGTCCGCGGTGGAGACCAGCACGTAGTGCGCGTGCGGCTCGTTGGCGTAGGAGATGTCGGTGCGCGAGGGGTAGGCCTCGGTGGCGGTGTGCGAGTGGTAGACGATCACCGGCTCCTCGTCGCGGTCGTCCATCTCGCGGTAGAGCCCCAGCAGGTCGCCGGAGTCGAACTCGTAGAAGGTGGGCGAGCGGGCCGCGTTCAGCATGGGGACGAACCGCTCGGGGCGGCCGGAACCGGCGGGTCCCGCGACCACGCCGCACGCCTCGTCGGGGTGGTCCTGGCGGGCGTGGGCCACGATCCGGTCGTAGAGCTCCTGGGTGAGGGTCAGCATGCGGCCAGCATAAGCAAGGGGCCGCCGCGTACCGAGGGGTGGTACGCGGCGGCCCACATGCCGGACGGATCGGGGTCCGGACCCGGCGGGGGGATCCCGGCTCAGCCGATCTCGTCCAGAGCCGGTTCGCGGCGGGCGGTGACCTCGGGGCGGCGGGCCTTGAGCACGGCCCAGCCGATGCCGAGGGCGACGGCCCAGACGGCCATCACATACAGACAGATCCTGGCGTCCTTGTCGTAGGCGATCAGACCGGTGACGAAGAGCAGGAACACGATGGCGACGTAGGAGAAGACCGCGCCGCCCGGTGCCGGGAAGGAGGAGGCGGGCAGCCGCCCGGCGTCCACGGCCCGGCGGTAGCGGACGTGGCTGACGAGGATCATCAGCCAGGTCCAGATGCCGGCGGCGGTGGCGACGGAGGTCACGTAGCCGAAGGCCTTCTCCGGGACGACGTAGTTGAGGACCACGCCGATGGCCATGAAGGCGGTGGAGACGGTGATGCCGAGGGCGGGGGTGCGGGTGGCGGACAGCTTCGTGAAGAAGCCGGGGGCCTCCCCGTTGTCCGCGAGGGTGCGCAGCATCCGGCCGGTGGAGTACATGCCGGAATTGCAGGAGGACAGCGCGGCGGTGAGGACGACGAAGTTGACGATGCCCGCGCCCGCCGGGATGCCGATGACCGCGAAGGCCTTCACGAAGGGGCTGACGTCGGCCCCGAACTCGGTCCACTTCACCACGGAGAGGATCACCGCGAGGGCGCCGACGTAGAACAGGGCGATGCGCCAGGGCAGGGTGTTGATCGCCTTGGGGAGCGTCTTCTCCGGGTTCTCCGACTCGCCCGCGGTGACGCCGACCAGCTCGACGGCGAGGTAGGCGAACATCACGCCCTGGAGGGTCATCAGGGAGGAGCCGATGCCCTTGGGGAAGAAGCCGTCGAACTCCCAGAGGTTGGAGACGGCGGCGGTGTCGCCCGCGGAGCTGAAGCCGAAGGTGAGCACGCCCACACCGATGACGATCATGCCGATGAGCGCGGTGACCTTCACCATCGAGAACCAGAACTCGATCTCGCCGAACAGTTTGACCGAGATCAGGTTGGCCACGAACAGGACGACGAGGAAGACCAGGGCCGTCACCCACTGGGGGATCTGGGGCCACCAGTAGTTGACGTAGATGGCGGCGGCGGTCAGTTCGGCCATGCCGGTGACCACCCACATCAGCCAGTAGGTCCAGCCGGTGAAGTAGCCGAAGAAGGGGCCGAGGAATTCGCGGGCGTAATCGGCGAAGGAGCCGGAGACGGGGCGGTAGAGGAGCAGCTCGCCCAGGGCCCGCATGATGAAGAAGATGACCGTGCCCGCGAGGGCGTACATCAGGATGAGGCTGGGGCCGGCCTTCTCGATGTTGGCCCCGGCCTTGAGGAAGAGACCGACGCCGATCGCTCCGCCGATGGCGATCATCTGGACCTGGCGGCTGCCGAGCCCGCGCTCGTAGCCCTCCTCGGGGGCGCCGTCGGGCGCCGTCCCGTTCGCTGTCGCGTCGCTGCCGCGATCACTTCCGCCGTGGCTCTTGTCGACCTGCGCAGAGGTCATGCGTGGTGCGCCCTTTCTCCATGTCGATCACGGCCTGGCGTCGGCCGTGGATCGGATTTCGATCCCCCCGGATGCGATGGAGCGGTGCCGCTGCGGCGGTCGGCCGGGCGGCTGCGCCCCGGCGGGCGTGGGTGTGCCCGCCGGGCGGTCGTGAAGATCTATCACGGTTGCGATTGTGATCGAGACGGCCGGATGTGGCGCGGCACACAGGGAGAACGGGCGTAAGAGGAGTGGGGCGGGCGAAACGGGCGACCGCGTTGACGTGATCGTTATCCGGATTTGAGGCACCGCTGAGCGAACGGAAGAGCCTCGCAGGCCCTTACGGGAGCAGCGTGTTGACCAGGGTCTCCTGGAGGCCGCCGAGCCACAGGTAGGCCATGACCATCGGCTTGCGGGGGTCCTCGTCGGAGAGGTGGTAGAGGAGGTCCGCGTCCTCCTCGTCGGCGATCTCCAGGCGGGCGCCGATGGCCAGCCGGAGGTCGTTCAGCGCGGTGAGCCACTGCCGCGACTCCTCCGGCGTGAGCTCCAGCACCGCGCTGCCCCGTACCGCCTTCAGCCGGTCGAGGGTGCGCACGACGGCCAGGGCGTTGTCCCGCTTGCCCGCGCGCAGGTCGTTCTCGGTGAACCGGCGGAACTCCGAGGAGTACGCCCGTCGCTCTTCGGCCTCGGCGGCGGAGGAGGGCTCGCCCTCGGGGTCGGAGTAGGCGTCCGGGAAGAGCCGCTTGAGCACGGGGTCGGACGGGGGCTCGCTCGGCCCCTCGGCGAAGAGCTCGGCCAGCGGGTCCGCCGCCTCGTCCTCGGCCGGACCGGGCCCGATCAGTTCCAGGAGCTGGACGGCCAGCGACCGGATGATGGAGATCTCGACCTCGTCGAGCGCGACGGTCGCGCCGCCGCCGGGAAGCGGTTGGAAGTGTCCGGGCATGAAGTCCGTCAGGGTCCGTTCACTGGAGCGTGTCGTCGGGGGCGAGGGGTGCGGGAGGGGCCGGTGGGCCGAGCGGGACGCGCGGTTATTTGCGGTCCTGTTGCAGCGTGGCCCACAGACCGTAGCCGTGCATGGCCTGCACGTCGCGCTCCATCTCCTCGCGGGACCCGCTGGAGACCACCGCCCGGCCCTTGTGGTGGACGTCGAGCATGAGTTTGGTGGCCTTGTCCTTGGAGTAACCGAAGTACGACTGGAAGACGTACGTCACGTAGCTCATGAGGTTGACCGGGTCGTTGTGGACGATCGTCACCCAGGGCAGGTCGGGCTCGGGTACGGCGAACGTCTCCTCCGCCGACTCGGTCTTTTCGATCTCTAGGGGTGCGGCAGCCGTCACACGCCCCATGCTGCCACCACAGGGGGGCACTCGCACAAACGGGCCCGGTCCGGGGCCTGCGCGCGGGGGTGAATCCACGGGGGGGCACCCCAAATCGTCAGACTGACGAAATGAAGGTACGATCACCTCTCATGAACACAGCGGACCTAGGGCTGCCGGTGGACGTTCCCTCGACGGCGCTCTTCACGGATCACTACGAGCTGACGATGCTGCAGGCCGCACTGCAGGCCGGCACCGCGGAGCGGCGGTCGGTGTTCGAGGTCTTCACCCGGCGGCTTCCCGAGGGGCGCCGCTACGGCGTCGTGGCGGGCACCGGACGCGTGCTGGACGCGGTGGAGAACTTCCGTTTCGACGCGGACGTCCTGCGCTTCCTGCGCGAACGCCGGATCGTGGACGAGAAGACCCTGCAATGGCTGGCCGGCTACCGCTTCTCCGGCGACGTCTGGGGCTACCCCGAGGGCGAGGTGTACTTCCCCGGCTCGCCGATCATGCGGGTCGAGGGCTCCTTCGCCGAGTGCGTCCTGCTGGAGACCGTGATCCTCTCGATCCTCAACCACGACTCCGCGATCGCCGCCGCCGCCTCCCGGATGGCCTCGGCCGCCGGGGACCGGCCGCTGATCGAGATGGGCGCCCGGCGCACCCACGAACTCGCCGCCGTCGCCGCCTCCCGCGCCGCCTACGTCGGCGGCTTCGCCACCACCTCCGACCTCGCGGCCGGCTTCCGGTACGACATCCCGACCGTCGGCACCTCCGCGCACGCCTTCACCCTGCTCCACGACCACGAGCGCGACGCCTTCCGCGCCCAGGTCGACTCCCTCGGCCGGGGCACCACGCTGCTCGTGGACACCTACGACGTCGCCGAGGCCGTACGGCTCGCCGTCGAGGTCGCCGGGCCCGAGCTGGGCGCGGTGCGCATCGACTCCGGCGACCTGCTCCTCGTCGCGCACCGGGTGCGGCAGCAGCTCGACGAGCTGGGCGCCCACGACACCCGGATCATCGTCACCTCGGACCTCGACGAGTACGCGATCGCCTCGCTGGCCGCCGCCCCCGTGGACGGGTACGGCGTCGGCACGCAGCTCGTGACCGGCTCGGGGCACCCGACGGCCTCGATGGTCTACAAGCTGGTCGCACGTGCCGGGTCCGAGGACCCGAAGGCTCCGCTGGTGCCGGTGGCCAAGAAGTCCAGCGGCGGCAAGACCTCCATCGGCGGCCGCAAGTGGGCCGCGCGGCGCCTGGACGCCCACGGGGTGGCCGAGGCCGAGGTGATCGGGACCGGGCCGGTGCCCGCCGAGCTGGCCGACCGGCAGCTCCTGGTGGAGCTGGTCAGGGGCGGGCAGGTCCTCGGACGCGAGCCGCTGGACGCCGTGCGGGACCGGCACGCGGCCGCCCGCGCGGGGCTGCCGCTCTCGGCGACCCAGCTCTCGCGCGGGGAGCCCGTCCTCCCCACCGAGTACGTGTGACGGGTGCCGGGGCGCGAGGGGGCGAGCGAGATGGCCGCGCCCCCTCCCCCCGTGGCCCCGGAGTCTCTACGCTCGGAACCATCCCGTCGACCCGAAGGACACCGACCATGCGCCGCGCGCTGATCGTCGTAGACGTGCAGAACGACTTCTGTGAGGGCGGCAGCCTCGCGGTGGCCGGCGGCGCCGACGTGGCCGCCGCGATCACCGAGCTGATCGCCCAGGCCCCCGCCGGGTACCGGCACGTGGTGGCCACCCGCGACCACCACATCGCACCCGGCGGCCACTTCGCCGACAACCCCGACTACGTCCACTCCTGGCCCGCGCACTGCGTGGCGGGCACGGAGGGCGTGGGCTTCCACCCGAACTTCGCGCCGGCCGTCGCCTCGGGCGCCGTCGAGGCCGTCTTCGACAAGGGCGCGTACGCGGCGGCGTACAGCGGCTTCGAGGGGGCGGACGAGAACGGGACGGGGCTCGGCGACTGGCTGCGCGAGCGGGAGATCGAGGAGGTGGACGTGGTGGGGATCGCCACGGACCACTGCGTGCGGGCCACCGCGCTGGACGCCGCCCGGGAGGGCTTCCGCACCCAGGTGCTGCTGGACCTGACGGCGGGGGTCGCGGCGGAGACGACGGAGCGCGCGCTGGACGAGCTGCGCGCGGCCGGGATCGCCCTCACGGGCAAGCCGGTGGTGGCGTGACGGGGGCACGCCCCCTGGGCGCCCGGTCCCTGGACACCCGGTCCCTGGGCGCCCGCTCCCTCACCTGTGTGCCGCGGGGCGGCGCAGCAGGGCGCGGATGGGGTGCCAGAGTTCCGGGGCGCCCGGGCCCGTCGCCGGCGTCGTGCGCCAGACGAGGCCGTCGGGGTGGTGCAGCACGGCGGTGATCTCGTCGGGCGTCGGCGGTGCCGCGTTGCCCCGCAGGTACACCGCCCGCATGCCGAGGTTCCGCAGCCGCGTCAGCGCCCGCGCCCGGTTCACGGCGTGCACGAGGACCCGCACCCCGCCCGGCAGGGTGCCCACCGGGTCGCCCGGACTGGGCAGGTTCAGGGCCACGACCACATGGCCGTTCGGCAGCTTGCAGAAACCTCCTGCGGCCATGCAGTCACACCTCCACGGGACCCGGCGTCAATAAGGGGTTCACAGCACGCACCTAAACACGATCGGCCGCGACCCGCCAGGGGGTCGCGGCCGATCATGCTCTGACCTGCACTAACGCTCGTTCACTTGGTGGAGCGACCCACCTCGACCGTGATCGTCGAGCCGTCGTGCGGCGCCTTGACGATGCGGATCCTGGTGTGGGTGTCAGTGATCTTGACGCCGCCGGTGGGGTTGGCGGTGTCGTAGTACGTGCTCGCCCCGTCGTCGAACACGCGCACACCCTTCTGGGAGGCGATCTTCGTCGCCTTGTCCGCGGAGTGCAGCGTGATCGCGTCGGTACGGGCGGTGGTGAAGGTGGAGTCGTACGCCTGGACGCGGTTGCGCATCAGGGTGCCGTCGTTCCACTTGAGCGCCTTCGGGTGGGCGTCGATCGGGAGGATCAGGCCGGTGCCCGGGTGCTGGGTGGTGTTGTTGTCCGGCTGGGAGGTGTCCCACTTCCAGATCAGCAGGCCGTTCTGGTACGGGTAGTGCTCGACCCAGTCCGGACGGGTGCGCGAGAAGCCGAAGTTGTACGGGCCGGTCTTCAGCGTGGTGTCGTACGAGACGTACTGGCGGTTCTCGGCGACGTAGTACTGCGCGTAGTCCTTGGTGAAGGACGCGCCGATGCGGGAGAAGCCGTTGGCCGTCCAGGCGGAGTCCGCGGACTCGGCGTCGTCGGAGAAGACGGTCGCGCCGTCCGCCGTGACCGTGATCCCGTCGGCCGCGAAGCCCTTCTGGGCCACCCCTCCGTCGGTCTGGTAGCGGAAGCGGAGCTGGATCTTCTGGCCGGCGTAGGCGTCCAGCGGGAAGGTCAGCTTCTGGTAGGCGTCGACCGAACCGGTGAGGGCCGGCTTGTCGCTGGCGTCACGCGGGATGGCGGTGCCGTCGGCCAGGGTGCCGTCGATCGGCGTCCACTTGGAGCCGTCGGTGGAGACCTCCGTGTACAGGTAGTCGTAGCCGTTCTCGATGTCCCACCAGCCGTCGAGGGTGAGGGAGGCGGCGGACTTGCCGGTGAGGTCGACGCTGCGGGTCAGCGAGTTGCGCAGGTCGTTGCCCTGGCCGCTCCACCACTGGGTCGAGCCCTGCGCGGGCGTGACCACCTGGGTCGTGACCGCCTTGTCGGGCAGCGAGACCACCAGCGCCTGCTTGTTCTTGGTGTTGTACTCCGCGAGGCCCAGGGTGTGCCGGGACTTGGTGGCCGCCTTGGCGGTCGCGTAGTCCAGCCAGCCGAGCTGCAGCTTGTCCCAGGCGTTCATGTCGCCGGGCAGATCGCCGATGGCCTCCTTGCCGGTGCCCAGCCAGGAGCCGGAGGACATCAGGGTCCAGAAACCGGTGGAGTTGTCGCCGCCGTTGGTGTCGTACTCGTCCGGCAGGCCGAGGTCGTGGCCGTACTCGTGGGCGAAGACGCCGAGTCCGCCGTTCTCCGGCTGGATGGTGTAGTCGCCGACCCAGATGCCGGTGTCGCCGATCTGGGTGCCGCCGAGCTGGTTGTCGGCCGGGCCGGTCGCGCCGGCGTCGGTGCCGAAGGCGTACCAGCGGTGGGCCCAGATGGCGTCCTCGCCCTGCGCGCCGCCGCCCGCCGACTCGTCCTCACCGGCGTGCACCAGCTGGAAGTGGTCGATGTAGCCGTCGGGCTCGTTGAAGTCGCCGTCGCCGTCGTAGTCGTAACGGTCCCACTTGTCGTACTGGGCGAGGTCCGTCTTGATGGCGGCGGCGCTGCGGCCCTGCGCCTCCTGGTCGGCGACCCAGGCGTTGACACCGTCCTGGACCGCGTTCCACGCGCACTCGTCGCAGGAGTTGGAGCCGTAACGGGCCTCGTTGTAGGGCACCTTGACCCAGTCGGTGACCTCACCGTCGACCGAGTAGCGGCCCGAGGACTGCTTCTCGTAGTACTTCTTCAGCGACTCGGTGTTCTTGCCGGTGCCGAAGTACAGGTCCTGGTAGTGCTGCTGGTTGTAGTCCGCCTGCCAGTCGGTGCTGTTGTCCTTGCGGCGGTCCGGCGCCTCGATCTTGTTGTGCAGCGGGCCGGGCGTGCCGCCGTAGCGGCTGTCGACCTTGTCGCCGAACTCGACCAGGATGGTGAAGATCTTGTCGGTCTTCTCCCGGCCCAGCTCGACGTACTTGGTGTCGCCCTTGCGGCCGGGCAGCCCCACGACGCGGGAGCCGTTGCGGTCCTTGACCTTGGCGTCGCCGGATATGACCTGGTCGAGCGCCTCGGCACGCTGCGCCTTCTGGGTCTTGCTCATCGGCCCGTCGAAGTCGTGCGCGCGGGCGTTCACCGGCTGCGGGTCGTGACGCTCGACCTTCGCGGCCGGCGCCGAGTCCGCGGCCTGGGCGACCGCGAACGTGGAGTACGTCGCGGACGCGGTCACGAGCGCGACGAAGGTCGCCGCCGCCCGGTACGTCCAGGGTCTGCTTGTCACTTGATGTCCTCCCCTGACGCGTCCGGCGCGCGGAAGGGGGGCCTGTGGGGACGGGGGTTCCCGTCGAGGGGTCCGCGCGCGGTTTACGCGTGTAGTCAAGTGACGAACATTTGACCGGACGATGGCCGGAAAAAACAGACCTTGACTTGCACAGGTCAATTGCATTATGCGTAGACGGGATCCGCTATCCGGACGGGCCGTCCGGGTGGGTCCACGGGTTGTCCGGCAGCCGTCCGGGACTCGTGGGCGACCGTGGGGGACCTGTGGGAGACCCGCGGGAGACCCGTCCGCCGGGCCACCGCAACCCGCCGACGGGCGCGTGGCATCGGCAGGTTGGCATAGTCCATGACTCCGTGCGCCCCCCGTGCACCGACCCCCGGGGTGAGGTGACGCTTACCGCACGTTCCCCCGGGGCATGCCAGCGGAAGAGAGTCGATGGGCGGAGCACCTTGCTCGTGACCGATCGTCAGGCCGACAGCGTTGTCGCCCTGCGATTCCCAGACGACCGGCGGCGCGTCTCGTCCGCTCCGCCTTCTCACCACATCGTTGTCCGCCATCTCCCCCAGCGCGAGAGGCACCGGGGGGAGAACCCCACCCCGAGGACTGACCATGCCTCGTCCGACCGCAGCACAGCTCGTCTACGGATTCTGCACGGTGCTCTTCTCCACGCTCGCCATGTTGCTTCTCTCGCAGGCGAGTTCGGTGCCCGGGATCGCCGTGATCGCTGTCGCGGCGCTGGCGCTCGGGCTGCTCGTGGCGCTGACGGTCCCGGCACCGAGGGCGACGCGGTCACCGCGGCCGGCGGAGCCGGTGAGGGCGGCCTCCCGGCCCACGGCGGGGACTTCGGCGCGGGCGTCCTCGGGCGCGGTGCGCGAGCCGGCCAAGCCCTGACGTCCGCGACGCTTGCCTCCCACTCCCGCGACGTGACCGGTATCACTGCCGTCAGCGGGTGCTGACCACCACCGTCTTGGCCGGTTTGTCGTGCAGGCCCTGTTTGTAGGGGCGGTCGAAGAAGCTGTAGCCGCCGCAGATCGCCGTCCACACACAGGCGCAGCAGAACGCGAACGGCAGCCACAGCACCGCCGCCCGGATGAGGTTGGCGGACACCGACGGGGTCGACCCGTTGCCCAGGTCCGCCACCCTGAGGTGCAGCCACCTCTTGCCGAGGGTCTGACCGGTGCGGCTGGTCATCACGGTGTCGTAGGCGATGTAGAGCACGGCGGCGATGGCGGACTGCCCCAGCGACCTGCCGTAGGCGACCTCCCCGCCGTCCATCGCGTAGTCGAACTCGGTGGTGTGGAAGGCCCAGGAGAGCAGCCAGACGACGAGGCCGACGAGGACGAGGTCGATGAGGCGGGCGAGCACGCGCCGGCCGCTGTCGGCGAGGGGCGGCATACCGGCGAGCGGGTCGGGGGTGGGGCCGTAGGGGCCGCCCCCGTACGACCCGAAGGGGTCACCGGAGCCGTAGGGACCGCCCGAGCCGCCTGGGTACCCCGGCCCACCGGGACCGGGACCCGGCCCCTGACCGGGGGTGCCGTACGGGTTCCCGTAGGGCCCGCCGCCGGAACCGCCACCGGGACCACCGGGTCCCCCCGTGCCCCCCTCACCCCCCGAGCCGGGGTACTTCGGGTAGCCCTCGCCTCCCCCCTGACCGGGGGTGTCGTACGGGTTCCCGGACCGCCCCGGGCCGGGGGTGTCCTGGGGGCCGCCGCCGGGTGGGGGTGGGTTGCCGTAGGGGGGTTTCCGGAGCGGGTCGTCGTCGGGGGGCGGCGGCGGTTCGGTGCTCATGGCCACGAGTCGACCGCGCGGGGCGGGCAGGCGCATCCGGCGGGGGCCCGTCCGGGGTACGGGACGGGGTTCCCCCGCCCCCGCCGCCCCTGCGCTCCCCCAAGCTCTCGGCTCCGCTCGAGCAGGGGACCCCCATCGTCGCGCGCGGACGGCGTCCGCGTCCGGGGGGGGGCGACGGGCCGCGGTCACTGATCGTGCCGTTACGGGGAGCCGATTACAGTTCCGCCAGACATCTCGGGCTCGCTCGGTGGACAGTGGGCTCCTCGAACGTCGCACCTGCGCACCACACGGAAGAGGACGTATGCGGAGACAGGACGAGAATGTGCGGGAGAAGGAAACCCACGGAAAGTCGGCGCGGCGGCCAGGTCACGGCGTCCCGCGGTCCGGGACCGCCACCGTCGCGGATGCGGCGGCGACCCTGTCGAATCCCACCGCGGCTTCCTTACTGACTCTTCAGCGCTCCGCGGGGAACGCCGCGGTGGCCACCGCGATGAGGAACAGTCGACAGAACGCCGCGAACGCCGCCCACGCGAGCGGTGCCCGGTCGGTGGTTCAGCGGTCCCCCGGCTCCTCGCGCGAACGCAGCACGCTGACTCTCAGGGGGTCATACGTGCGGCAAGGAAACAAAAAGGGAAAGAAGACCACGAGTCGCGACAAGGTCCTCTACACCTCCGACCTCGGGCCTTGCGTCGCCGTGTGCGGTTTCGACGGCAATACGGCCTTCATGATTCACAGCGACTCCACCGGCACCTCGGGAATCGGTCGCACCAGCCTCAAGGACGGCATCAACTCGCTCGTGGCGATGGGCACCGGATCAGGATGGACGATCTCCCTCATCGGAGGTTCCGTGCCGGGATGCATGAGTTACCTTCAGCAGCGCTATCCCGATGCCTCGTACGTCCCTCTCGGAGAATCGGAAGGCGCCTACATCACAGGGGACGGAGTGGTGGCGAAGTCGAAGCGCCGGCTTGCCGGGCGTTACGGGGTCGACTCGATCACCATCGACGAGTGACACGGCGGGGAAAAGGGGGCTGCGTCCGTCCTCCGGCCCCCGGGTGACCGGAGTCCCCCGGGGGCACGGGGGCGGCGGAGCCCCTGGCGAGGTTGCTCACGCCGCCACGAAGGTGTGGGCGGCCTTGTCGTGCCAGCACTGGCGCCAGGGGCGGTCGAACAGGCCCCACAGGACGCCGACGACGCCGACGGCCAGCAGGCCCAGCACGCTGTAGACGAGCCAGCGGCGCAGGGCGGCACCGAAGGTCGGGGGCTCGTGCTCCTCGATGTCGCGGACCTGGAGTCCGCACAGCTTCTTGCCGAGGGTGCGGCCCCATTTCGCGGTCGGCAGCGCCTCGTAGAGCGCGCCGAACACGAGGAGGACCGCGAGCACGATCCCGGCGTAGACCGAGGTCGTGCCGTCGAGCAGCCAGACGGTGACGGTCTCGCCGGACTGCTTGGCCGCGTCGATCTTGTCGTTGACGTGGTCGATCGCCTTCGTGCCCAGCGGGATCGCCGCCGCGCCCGTGACCGCGCCGACGACCAGGGTGTCGACGAGCCGGGCCAGCAGCCGTTTGCCGAGCGACGCCGGGCGCGACTGGGTGCGGTCGCGGACGAGGGCCTGGAAGGGGTCCTCGACCACCGGCTTCCAGGGGGCCACCCGCTCGCCCTCGGCGGCGGCCGGAGCGCCCGGGGCGCCCGCGCCGCCGGCGAGTTGGTGCACCTGCTGAGCCCAGGAGGGCTGTCCGCCTCCGGGGCCCGTGGTCAGGGGGGAGGCGGGCGGCGCCGCGCTCTGGCCCTGCGCGGGAACGACGGGGGCGGGGGGCCGCGCGGCGGGCGGGGTCGCGGCGACGGGCGGAGTGGCCGCCGGTGCGGGCGGTGCCGGGGCGGGTGTCGGCGCGGACACCGGGCCCTGCTGCGGTACCCGCCCCGCGGGGGCGTTCGGGTCCAGGCCGAGGGCCTGGCGCGCGGCGGCCGAGCGGGCCCCGGCGTCCTCGCCCGCCTTCGGGGCGGGCGCCCCGGGCCGCGCGGTTCCCGGCGATCCCGCCGAGGGCCCCTCGCCGCCGGTCTGCCGACGGAACACCATCGTGCCCTCGGCCCGCGCGCCCGCGCCCTGCTCGGCCCGCGGCTCCGGTTCGGCGGGCGGGATCGTCGCGGTGCCGTCCGTGCGCGCGGACCGGCCGCCGGGCTGGGCCGGGGGCGTGGCCGCGAGCGGGAGGCGGGGGTCGGCGGCCGCCGGAGCGCCCCAGGAGACCTGGCGGTCGCGGTCACCGCCGAAGCCGGTCTGCTGGGCCCGGTCGGCCCCCCACGCCGAGGCGGGTTCGGGCCGGCGCCCGTGCTGTGCGTCGGCGGGACCGGCCGGTGCCGCCGCCGGGCCCGCGGCACCCGCGGCGGGTGCCTCCTCCTCGTCGAAGAAGTGCGGGCCCGTCTCCTCCACCGAGGCGGGGGGCGCGGACGGGGACGGAGACGCGGCCGGCGCCGCGGGTGCGACGCCCGGCGGCGGGGCGAGTGGGCCGCCGTCGGCCGGGGCCGGGCGGCTGGTGCCCGGCACCCACGTCGCACCGTTCCAGTACCGGACGTAGCCGGGGATGGAGGGGTCCGGGTAGTACCCCTCGCGGGGCCTGTCGTCGCCGGGTGCCGGGGTTGGGGCGCTCATGTCCGTGATCCGGTATCTGCTCGGGGGGTCATCGGGGCCTCCACATCTCTATCAGAATCGGCGCACGTGACACCCCGGTCCGGGAGGACCCGGCCCTTTACGGGCGACACCGCGCACGCCCTTTTCACACCTGGTCCACATCGGTCGGATTTTTCTCCGCGGACTCGCGTAATGCGCGCCACCCCCGGGTGCTCTCCCCGTACGCGGGCCCGCTCAGGGCAGGCGTACGGCAGTCGCACGCCGGACGCGAAGGGAAGAAGGGAAGCGCCGCATGGGGCAGTACGAGCACATCACCGAGATCGAGCGGGAGCTGGAGCTGAGGCTGGTCCTCTCCCCCGAGCGGAGCGTCCCCGTGGCCGCGCTGCTCGCGTACCGCACCGCGGACCCGTACGCCGTCCACCTCACCTTCCACATCGACTCCGTCCGTCCGATCCGCTGGAGCTTCGCCCGGGACATCCTCATCGACGGCGTCTTCCGCCCCTCCGGCCACGGTGACGTGCGGGTGTGGCCCGTGCGGGCGGAGGCCGGCGGCGGCCCCGCGTCCCGCTCCCTGATGCTCGCGCTCACCTCCCCCGACGGCGACGCCCTGCTCCAGGCCCCGGCGGATCCGGTGGCCGCGTGGCTGGAGCGGACGCTGCGGGTGGTGCCGCCGGGCTCGGAGGGCGAGCGGCTGGGGCTCGACGACGACCTGTCCCAGCTGCTCGCGTGAGGGGCGGCCCGCGAGAAGCGGGCGCGGCGGGTGGTCAGAACAGCTTGCCGGGGTTGAGGATGCCCAGCGGGTCGAACACCTGCTTGATCCCGCGCTGCATCTCCAGGCCGACCGGGCCGAGCTCCCGCGCGAGCCACTCCTTCTTCAGGACGCCCACCCCGTGCTCCCCGGTGATCGTGCCGCCGAGCTCCAGGCCGAGCGCCATGATCTCCTCGAAGGAGGCGCGGGCCCGCCGCGTCTCCTCGGGGTCGCGGGCGTCGAAGCAGACCACGGGGTGGGTGTTGCCGTCGCCCGCGTGGGCGCACACGCCGATGGTCAGCCGGTGGCGTTCCGCGATCCGTTCGACGCCCTCGATCATGTCGCCGAGCCGGGAGCGGGGCACGCACACGTCGTCGATCATCGTCGTGCCGGTGGCCGCCTCCAGCGCGGGGAGCGCGGAACGCCGTGCCTGGAGGAGGAGTTCGGACTCGGCGGCGTCCTCCGCCGGGACGACGGCGGTGGCGCCCGCCGCCTCGCACAGCGCGCCGAGGGCGGCGAGGTCGGCCGCCGGGTCGGGGGTGTCGAAGGCGGCGAGCAGCAGGGCGCGGGTCGTCTCGGGCAGCCCCATGCGGGTCAGTGCGTTGACCGCCCGCACGGTCGTGGCGTCCATCAGTTCGAGCAGGGAGGGGACGTGGCCGCTCTCCATGATCCGGCACACCGCCTCGCTCGCGGCGGCCGAGGAGGGGAACTCGGCGGCGAGCGCGAGCTGCTCGGGCGGCTTCGGCCTGAGCGCCAGCACGGCACGGACGACGACGCCGAGGGAGCCCTCGGAGCCGACGAAGAGGCGGGTGAGGTCGTAGCCGGCGACGCCCTTGGCGGTGCGGCGGCCGGTGCGCAGTAGGCGGCCGTCGGCGAGGACGACGTCCAGGCCGAGGACGTACTCGGCGGTCACCCCGTACTTGACGCAGCACAGGCCGCCGGAGGCGGTGCCGATGTTGCCGCCGATCGTGCAGGTCTCCCAGCTGGAGGGGTCCGGCGGGTAGTGCAGGCCGTGGGCGCCGACCGCGCGGGAGAGGGCAGCGTTGACGACGCCGGGTTCGACGACGGCGATGCGGTCGACGGGGTCGATCTCCAGGATGCGGTCCATCCGGACGAGTGACAGCACGAGGCAGCCGTCGGTGGCGTTGGCGGCGCCCGACAGGCCGGTGCGGGCGCCCTGGGGGACGACGGGGACGCGGAACTCGGTGGCGGTGCGCAGGACGTGCTGGACGTGTTCGACGGTGCGGGGGAGGACGACGGCGGCGGGGGTGCCGGAGGGGCAGAAGCTCGCCATGTCGTGGGCGTAGGAGGCGGTGACGTCGGGGTCGGTGAGGATCGCCTCCGGCGGGAGGGCGGTGCGGAGACGGTCCAGGAGGGGGGTGGCGGGGGGCGTCGCTGCGTCGGGGGTGTCCTCGGGGGGTGTGTGGGTGCGGCTCATGATCCGAGGGTGACACCGGGGGGTGGGCGGTGGGAACCCCGGCGGGGCGGGGCGGGGTGCGGGTAGGTGGTTCGGGGGTGCGGGTAGGTGGTTCGGGGGTTCGGGTGGGGTCCGGGCAGGGGTTTCCTCGCCCCGCCGCGCCACGCGGCGAAGCCGCGGAACGGACACAGCCCCGCGCCCGTCATCACTCCACGTCCTTCGCCGCCTGTTCCACCAGCGGGATGATCCGTAGGGGGACGGGGTTCTCCATGACGATGGCGGTGGAGGCGCGGACGATGCCGTCGAGGGCGACGACGCGGTCGATGACGCGTTGCAGGTCGGCGTTGGAGCGGGCGACCAGGCGGCACAGCATGTCGCCGCTGCCCGTGGTGGTGTGCAGTTCCAGGACCTCGGGGACGCCGGCCAGGTGGGCGCGGACGTCCGCGCCCTGGCCCTGCCGGATCTCCAGCGTGGCGAAGGCGGTCACCGGATAGCCGAGCGCGGCCGGGTCGACCTCGGGGCCGAAGCCGCGTATCACCCCGCGCTCGCGGAGCCGGTCGAGGCGGGCCTGGGCGGTGCCGCGGGCCACGCCGAGGCGGCGGGACATCTCCAGCACCCCGATCCGCGGTTCGCGCGCCAGCAGCACGAGGAGCCGGGCGTCCAGCCGGTCGATCGTCACATCCGCCTCCCGGGCCTGGGCATCCTGTACAGAACGACGGTCCTCGTGGGTCCCCCACTGGGCAGAATGCCCAGCCGAAACGCAAACTATTGCGCACCTTGCGGATGCGGGAGAGCCTGCGACTATGACGCAGACCACACACCACACTCCCGACACCGCACGGCAGGCAGACCCCTTCCCGGTCAAGGGAATGGACGCGGTCGTCTTCGCCGTGGGCAACGCCAAGCAGGCCGCGCACTACTACTCGACCGCCTTCGGCATGCGGCTGGTCGCCTACTCCGGACCGGAGAACGGCAGCCGTGAGACCGCTGCTTACGTGCTGGAGAACGGCTCCGCCCGGTTCGTCTTCACCTCCGTCGTCAAGCCGTCCTCCGAGTGGGGCCGCTTCCTCACCCAGCACGTGGACGAGCACGGCGACGGCGTCGTCGACCTCGCGCTGACCGTGCCGGACGCGCGTGCCGCGCACGCCTACGCCGTCGAGCACGGCGCCACCTCGGTCGCCGAGCCGTACGAGCTGAAGGACGAGCACGGCACGGTGGTGATCGCGGCGATCGCCACGTACGGCGAGACGCGCCACACCCTGGTCGAGCGGACCGGCTACGACGGCCCCTACCTGCCCGGGTACGTGGCCGCCGACCCGATCGTCGAGCCGCCGGCCCACCGCACCTTCCAGGCGGTCGACCACTGCGTCGGCAACGTGGAGCTCGGCCGGATGAACGAGTGGGTCGAGTTCTACAACAAGGTCATGGGCTTCACGAACATGAAGGAGTTCGTGGGCGACGACATCGCGACCGAGTACAGCGCGCTGATGTCCAAGGTGGTGGCCGACGGGACGCTGAAGGTCAAGTTCCCGATCAACGAGCCCGCGGTGGGCAAGAAGAAGTCGCAGATCGACGAGTACCTGGAGTTCTACGGCGGTCCCGGCGTCCAGCACATCGCGCTGGCCACCAACGACATCGTGCGGACCGTGCGCACGATGTCCGCGGCCGGGGTGGAGTTCCTCAACACGCCGGACTCGTACTACGACACGCTCGGCGAGTGGGCGGGCGAGACCCGGGTGCCGGTGGAGACCCTGCGCGAGCTGAAGATCCTGGTGGACCGGGACGAGGACGGCTACCTGCTGCAGATCTTCACCAAGCCGGTGCAGGACCGGCCGACGGTCTTCTTCGAACTCATCGAGCGGCACGGCTCGATGGGCTTCGGCAAGGGCAACTTCAAGGCCCTGTTCGAGGCGATCGAGCGGGAGCAGGCCAAGCGCGGCAACCTGTAGGCGCCGGGCTTCTCGGGGCCCGGTTCCGGCGGCTGACAGCGCTCAGCAGCTCGGGACCGGGCCCTTGCCCTTCTCCAGGGCGACGAGAGCGGAGACCGCGCCCTTGAGGGTCGTGACCGGGACCAGCCGCAGCCCCTCGGGGAGTTCGGCGGTGGCGTCGGAGCACTCGTCCTTGGGCACGAGGAAGACGGTGGCGCCGTCGCGCCGGGCGGCCTGCGTCTTGAGGCCCACCCCGCCGACCGCGCCGACCCTGCCGCGCGCGTCGATCGTGCCGGTGCCGGCGACGGTGCGGCCGCCGGTGAGGTCGCCGCCGCTGCCGTCGCCGTCGAGCTTGTCGATGATCCCGAGGGTGAACAGCAGACCGGCGCTGGGCCCGCCGACGTCGGCCAGCCTGAGCGTGACGTGGACGTCCGAGGCGGACCTGCCCAGGTAGGCGAGGGCCGCCTTGGTGGCCTCGTCCTGGGACTCCTTCATCTCGTCGGCGTTGTGCCGCTCGATCTCCTTGACGTTGTCGCCGCTCGGGTAGACCGAGTCGCGCGGCATGACGGCCTGGTCGGTGCGGAACCAGCCGTCGAGCACGTCGCCGAGCGAGACGTGCGCGTCGGGTCCGGTCGCCTCGATGGTCGTCATGCGCAGCTGGCCGGTGGTGCGGCGGGTGGGGGCGCCGGTGACGGTGATGACCGCCTCGCCCTTGTTCTCGCCGAGGACGTTCGCCGTCATCCCGGGCTGCGCCAGGGAGAACGGCAGCGGCGCGAGGACCGCCGTGGCGAGCAGGGCCACGACGGGCAGGGCGCAGACGGCGAGGGCCCGGGGGCGCGTGAGGCGAGAGAGCACGGGGTTCAATCTAACGTGAGGCCGCCGGCGGGCCGCGCCCCCGGTGCCGGGCGGGGCGGGCGGGCGCCCCGTCGTTCCCGGGCTCCGGTCAGCGGAGGGCTTCCGCGACCTCCCGAGCGGCGTCGACGACCCGGGCGCCGACCCGTTCGGGCACCGCGTCCGCGAGCATGACCACCCCGACGCTGCCCTCGACGCCGGTGACGCCGAGCAGGGGGGCCGCGGCGCCGCTCGCCCCGGCCTCCAGTTCGCCGTGGGTGAGGGTGTAGCCGAGGTCGTCCGGCGGGGTGCGGCGGGCCGAGAGGATGGCCCGGCCGGCCGCCCCGCGGTCGAGGGGGTGGCGGAAGCCGGCCCGGTAGGCCACGTGGTAGTCGGTCCAGGTCGGCTCGACGACGGCGACGGCCAGTGCCTCCGTCCCGTCGACGAGGGTGAGATGGGCGGTGGCCCCTATGTCCTCGGCGAGGGCGCGGAGCGCGGGCAGTGCCGCCTCCCGTACCAGCGGGTGCACCTGGCGGCCCAGGCGCAGCACGCCGAGCCCGACGCGGGCGCGGCCGCCGAGGTCGCGGCGGACGAGGGAGTGCTGTTCGAGGGTGGCGAGCAAGCGGTACACCACGGTCCGGTTGACGCCCAGTTTGGTGGACAGTTCGGTGACGGTCAGCCCGTGGTCGGTGTCGGCGAGCAGCTTCAGGACCTTCAGGCCCCGATCGAGCGTCTGGGATGTCTCCGCGGTCACGACGCCCACTCCTTCAGTGGTGAGGTCGGCGGACCTTCGCGTCGGCGGATGCGTCACCGAGTCCCGTCAGTGGCGCGCGTGAAGGCCGCCGATCGGCCTGCGGCCCGGGGTGTTCCCGGACTCGAGTCGCTTCACGGCTGCGCTCCGCGGCGGCACTGCCACGGGGCGTGTGCGTTGCCGGGACAGTAGCGAAGCGGGTTCGCTCAGCGGAAGCCTCCGTCCAGAATCCGGGCAGGGGCGCGTGCGGGACGGCGGGGTTTGCCCGCGTATGCCCGTCCGGTGCGCGGGCCGCCGAACGGGACGGCCGGACGCGCTACTTCATGCGGGTCGCCCATTCGCGGACCTTGGCGATGCGCTGGCCGAGCTGCCCCGCCGTGCACTCGGCGCTCGGCGGACCGCCGCAGACCCGGCGCAGCTCGGTGTGGATGACGCCGTGCGGCTTGCCGCTCTGGTGGGCGTAGGCGCCGACCAGGCCGTTGAGCTGCTTGCGCAGCTCCAGCAGCTCCTTGTGCGTCACCACCGGCCGCCGCTCGGCGGGCATCTCCAGGAGGTCGGCCTCCTCGGCGGGCTTCTTCCGGCTGTGCGCGATCTGCCGCGCCTGGCGCTTCTGCAGCAGCAGTTGCACCTGGTCCGGTTCGAGCAGCCCGGGGATGCCGAGGTAGTCCTGCTCCTCCTCGCTGCCGGGGTGCGCCTGCATCCCGAACTCCGCGCCGTTGTACATGACGCGGTCGAACACCGCGTCGGACTCCAGCGCCTCGAAGGGCAGCATGTCCTGCTCGCCGGTGTCCTCGTCCTGCTCCCGGTTGGCCTCGTCCATCTCCTTCTCGGACTCGGCGTACGGGTCCTCCTCGCCCTGCTTCTTGGGCTTGTCGAGGACGTGGTCGCGTTCGCGCTCCATCTCGCCTGCGAAGGAGAGCAGGTCGGGCACCGTCGGCAGGAAGACGGAGGCGGTCTCGCCGCGCCGCCGGGAGCGGACGAAACGGCCGACGGCCTGGGCGAAGAACAGCGGCGTCGAGATCGTCGTCGCGTAGACGCCGACCGCGAGGCGGGGCACGTCGACGCCCTCGGACACCATGCGGACGGCGACCATCCAGCGGTCGTCGCCCTGGCTGAACTCGTCGATGCGGTCGGAGGCCCCGCCGTCGTCGGAGAGGACGAGGGTGGGCCTGTGCCCGGTGATCTCGCGGATGAGTTTCGCGTAGGCGCGCGCGGAGTCCTGGTCGGAGGCGATGACGAGGGCGCCGGCGTCCGGGATGCCCTTGCGGACCTCGGTGAGCCGCTGGTCGGCGGCGCGCAGCACGCTCGGCATCCACTCGCCGCGCGGGTCGAGCGCGGTGCGCCAGGCCTGGCTGATGGCGTCCTTGGTCATCGGCTCGCCGAGCCGGGCCTCGATCTCGTCGCCCGCCTTGGTGCGCCAGCGCATGTTGCCGCTGTAGTTGAGGAAGATGACGGGGCGGACGACACCGTCGGCGAGCGCGTTGCCGTAGCCGTAGGTGTAGTCGGCGGACGAGCGGCGGATGCCGTCCTGACCCTCCTCGTAGGCGACGAAGGGGATCGGGTTGGTGTCCGAGCGGAACGGCGTACCGGTGAGCGCGAGGCGCCGCGTGGCCGGTTCGAATGCCTCCAGGCATGCCTCGCCCCAGGACTTGGAGTCGCCGGCGTGGTGGATCTCGTCGAGGATGACGAGCGTCTTGCGCTGCTCGACGCGGTTGCGGTGCAGCATCGGCCGCACGCCGACGCCCGCGTAGGTGACGGCGACGCCGTCGTACTCCCGGCCGAGCGGGCCGGCGCTGTACTCGGGGTCCAGCTTGATGCCTATGCGCGCGGCCGCCTCGGCCCACTGCTTCTTCAGGTGCTCGGTGGGCGCGACGACGGTGACCTGCTGCACGACGTGGTGGTGCAGCAGCCAGGAGGCGAGGGTGAGCGCGAAGGTCGTCTTGCCGGCGCCGGGGGTGGCGACGGCGAGGAAGTCGCGCGGCTGCTGCTGGAGGTACCGGTCCATCGCCCCCTGCTGCCAGGCCCGCAGCTTGCCGGCGGTGCCCCAGGGGGCGCGGCCGGGGAAGGCGGGCGACAGGTGGTGCGAGGAGGAGCCTGCGGGGGCGGCCGGGGTAGTAGTCACGGTCTCCGGGTCGGGGTAGCGCACGGTCACGGCAACCGGGCCACCCTACCGGGGGCCGGGGCGCGCGGACGGCTGATGCCGCGGGCTCATCCACGGGTGGGATTCACGTCACACCCGTCACTCGGCCAGCTCCCGCAGCGCCTCGGAGATGGCCTTGACCTCGTCCATGGCGCCGGTCGCCACGGCGATGACCAGGCGTTCGGCCGCGTCGATGTCGGGCCGCAGCTGCAGCCCGTTCATCGCCAGGAAGACCATGCAGGAGACCCATGCCGTGCGCTTGTTGCCGTCGACGAAGGGATGGTTGATCACCAGGGACTGCAGGAGCGCGGCCGCCTTGCCCAGAAGGTCGCCGTACGCCTCCTGCCCGAACATCGTGGCGGAGGGCCGGTGCACCACCGACTCGAGCAGGCCCACGTCACGGACGACGACGTCCTGGTCGTCGACGGCATGCTCGGCGATGGCCAGAACGTCCTCGGCCGAGAGGTAGACGCACGTCACTTGAGGCGCTCCAGCAGTTCGGCCCACTTGGCGGTCTGCTCCTTCGCCGCCTCGCGGACGAGCCCCTCGTGCGCGGTTCTGGCCAGGTAGTCGTCCACGGCCCTCAGCACTATGGCGTGCATGCTGACGCCCTCCTGCTCGGCGCGCAGCTTCAGGGCCTCGGTCTGTTCGTCGCGGAGACGCACGTTCATCGCCATGTTGGAAGGGTACGCCGGAGTGGGGTCAAAGTGGTACCACTCAGGAGGGAGCCGTGCGCAGCCGCGTCGCCACCCACGCCCCCGCCAGGGCCACCGTCGCCATCGGGAGGAAGACCGCGGCGAAGGCGGCGGGGTGGGCGGTGGTGGCGGCGTTGGCGGTGGTGTGGGCGACCGTGCCGCCGCCCAGGGCGGCGAAGGCCGCGCCTCCGGCGGCGAGGAGGAGGACGCTGCTGAGGCCGTCGGAGATCTGCAGGGCCGCGCTGTTCGCGCCCGCCTCCCGCGGCGCCGACAGCTTGAGCAGCAGCACGCTGGTGGAGGAGATCACCAGGCCCATGCCGAAGCAGCCGAAGGCCCAGGCCACGGCGACCGTACAGGCGGGCACGGCGTCGATCAGGACGCTGGGGGCGGCCGCGACGGACGCGGCGACGAGCACCATCCCCACCGTGACCAGCCGCTCCCGGTGGCGCTCCAGGCGCGGCCGGGACTGCACCCACGAGCCGATCGCCCACGTGCCGCCGCCCGCCGCGAGCGAGAACCCGGCGAGCGTCGGGGACAGGCCCCGCTGGGTGACCAGCATCAGCGGCACGAAGGACTCGGCCGCCATGAACGAGCCGGCCGCGACCCCGCGCAGCAGGACGACGGCGGGCAGTCCGCGCGCGGCCCGCCAGGTGCCGTGGGGCAGCAGTCCGCGCGCCGCCGGCACCAGCAGCGCGACCCCGGCGAGGGCGGGCAGCAGGGAGAGCCACCGCAGGTCCTGGGCCGCGTACTGCAGCAGCCCGGCGCCCAAGGAGATGGCGAGGGCCAGCCGCAGCCGGCGCCGGCCGGAGTCGCCCGGACCGTCCTCCGCCGTCCCGGCCGGGCCGCCCGCCCGGCGGCGGATCTGCGGCAGGGCGAGCGCGAGGGGGAAGACGACCAGCACGGGTATCCCCAGGAACACCCAGCGCCAGCCGAGGTGTTCGGTGACCGCGCCGGCGGCCAGCGGGCCGACGATCGAGGGCACCACCCATCCCGCCGCGAACGCCGCCATGATGGCCGGGCGCAGCGGCTCCGGATAGGCCCGTCCCACGACCACGTACAGCGCGACGATCACCAGCCCGCCGCCGAGTCCCTGCACGGCCCGGCCGAGGATGAACAGCCACATCGTCCCGGCGGTCCCCGACAGCAGCAGCCCGGCCGCGAAGCCGGCGATGCCGGTGGTCAGCGGGCCGAGCGGGCCCCGCCGGTCGGCCCACTGCCCGGCGAGCACCATGCCGAACAGGCTCGTCGTGAAGTACCCGGAGAACGCGAACGCGTACAGCGACACCCCGTGCAGCTCCCGCGCCGCGACCGGCATCGCCGTTCCCACCGCCGTCGCCTCGAAGGCGATCAGCAGGACCACGGAGACGATGCCGATGCTCAGCGCCCGGTACGGGCCGCTGAGCACGCCCTCGGCGGCGGCGGACGGAAGCGGAGGGACCGGCGGGGGCGGGGTGGCGTCGGCGACGTCGGTGTCGCGCGGGTCGAGGGCACTCATGCAGGCCAGCGTAAGGGGCGTCACCGACATTGACCCCTGTCGGAGGTCCCACCTCCCCTACGACCATGGTCCTGGGCCCTGACCCGGCGCGCTCCCCGCCCGAGGCTCCTTTGTGAACGGCACATGGCAGTCCCGTTGCACGCCTCCCGGTTCCCTTGAGCCGCCCCGGCACGCCCCGTACGGTCGAGGACATCAGGGCGGAACGGTTCGACCGCGCCGCCACTGCCCGGCCGTGTGCCCGAGTGGCTCAGGGATTCGCCTGCAAAGCGAATTACGCGGGTTCGATTCCCGCCACGGCCTCCCGTGCCTGCGTCAGGCAGCGCGTCAGGCGACGAAAAAGGGTGGCACCCCTCCGAGGGCGCCACCCTTTTCGGTTGCCCCGTCAGGGTCCCGGAGTTTCACTGGAGGTAGGAGCTTTCGCGTGTGATCCGCCTCGCGTCGCAGAGGTCGCGAAGGTCACAGAGGTCACGGCATCGCCCGTCGCCGGCACGCCCCTCGAGTCACCCGCCACGCGAAGCCGCTTCGAGGCTCACTCCGCGCTCACTCCGCGACATCCGCGACATCCGCGAGAACAAGGTGCACAGAGAGCACAAACACGACCGAATCCGAGGAAAGGTGAGGGCGATGACTTCTGTCCTGAGGATGGAGAGGCTGCGCTGCGAGGACCCGCAGGACTCGCTGACGGACGAGATCATGATCCAGGCCAACGGCAGGCAGGTCTGGCCGCCCAGCGGGTCCTTCTCACTGAGCACGGGCACGGAGGTGCCCATGCGCGTCGACGTCCCGTTCGAGGGCGAGGTCAACGTGCAGCTCTTCGACGAGGAGGACATCGGCCCGGACGACCGGCTCAACGGAGTCGTCATCTCCGAGGGCGACACGAACGGCCCGGAGACGTTCGACATCACGGGACCCGACTGGCACTACGTCCTCACGTTCCGGGTGAAGAGCCTCGAGTTCTGACCGTCCCCACGGGCACGTCCCCCACCGGCATGCCCCCCGCCCGGGAGCAGCGGCTAACCGCGCAGCGCGGCCGTGCGCCGTTCGCGGTGCAGGAGCCACAGGGTGACCGTGAGGGTGGACAGGTCGGCGGTCAGCGGGTGGGGCGTGGGGTCGGGGGCGCGCCAGCACAGCACCTCGCCCGTGGGCCCGTCGAGGAGCAGGTCCGTGCCGGGCAGGACGGAGCCCAGGCGTATCAGGCGGTCGGCCGCACGCGGCAGCGGACGGGGCTCGCAGGCCTGGCCCGCGAGCAGTTCCTCGTACTCGGCGTGCTCGGTGAGCGTCGGCAGCGGGATCTCCGTGTCGAGTTCGAAGCCGTACTCGCGCTCGGGCAGGCCGATCTCGCGCAGGAAGCGCCGGGTGGGTTCGTGGCTGAGGACGGACGGGAAGTCCACGTCCTCGAAGCGGACGACGGCGCCCGGGGCGAACGCGTCGTCCAGGAAGCGGTCGGGCAGGTCGAGGGCGAGTCCGCCCGGCCGGCCGGGGCGGCCCGTCGGCCACCGGCGCGCCTGCGCGCGCGCCCCCGTCCGCGGCAGGCGTTCCGCCGCCGCTTCCGCCGTTCCCCGCGGGCAGATCGTGTTCATTCGCTTCCCCCGTGCGCCGTGGCCCGTGTTCCGTGCACCTCGACGCGCCTGGTCACCGCGGCGAGGCGGCCCACGTCCCCCGCAGGCCTCCCGTACACGAAAAACCATACGCCGCCCCACTGACAACGGCCCGCGCAACGCACCGCCCGAAGGCCCCAACAGGCCTTTCCGGGGCGTGAGTTGGGGCACACCCGGGGTCAGGAGGTGACGACCGCCGCCTGGGGCCGGATCGGGAGGCGGTTGACCGGGCGGCCCGTGGCCGCGCGCACCGCGGAGGCGACGGCCGCCGGGGAGGTCACCACGGGCACCGCGCTCACCGACTTGGCGCCGAAGGGCGCCACCACGTCCCGTTCCTCGACAAGCTTGACGATCCTGATGTCGGGCACGTCCAGCGCGGTGGGCAGTGCGTACCCGGTGAGGTCGGGGTGGCGGACGACGCCCCGCGCGGTGCGCAGGTTCTCCGTGAGCGCCACGCCCACGCCCTGCGTCACGCCCGCCTCGATGCGCGCGGCGAGCTGCGCGGGGTTGAGGACGCGGCCCACGTCCTGGGCGAGCGCCAGCTCGACCACGCGGACCGAGCCGAGCTCGATGTCGACGTCCACCACCGCGCGGATCGCGCAGAACGCGAGCCCCACGAAGGCGTCGCCCTGACCGAAGGCGTCCAGCGGTTCGGTGGGGTGGGGGCGGCACTGGGCGGTGGCCCACAGTTCCTTGCCGTCCAGGGCCTCGGCGACGGTGGTCGACAGGACCCCGTCGTAGGAGGTGATCTTGCCGTCGGTGATCTGGAGCAGCTCGGTGGACATGCCGAACTTGTGCGCGAGCGGCTGGAGGAGCTGGGTGCGGACCATCTTCGCGGCCCGTTCCACCGCCCCGCCCGAGACCCAGGTGTGGCGGCTCCGGCTGCCGGCGCCCGCGGGCGGCTGGTCGGTGTCGACGGGGGCCACGTGGACCTCCTCGACGCCGAGCGTCTCCTGGACGATCTGCCGGGCCAGCGTGCTGAAGCCCTGGCCGGTCTCGACGGCCGCGCACAGCACCGTCGCGACGCCGTCCTGGACCTTGACCGTGGCCGTGGAGACCTCGTCGGCGCCCTCCGCGCCGAGCATGTGCACCATGCCCAGGCCGTAGCCGACGCCCCGGCGGATCGCGCCGGGCTCGCCCGCGCCCTCGGGGCCGCCCGGGAGGAGCCACTCGTCGGCGGGGGTGTCCTTGGGCAGCGGCGGCAGCGGGAAGTCCCGTACCGCCTGGAGGAGTTCGGCGACCGGCGCCGGGCAGGTCACGGTCTGGCCGGTGGGCAGCACGTCGCCGGTGGCCAGGACGTTGCGCAGTCGCAGCTCGGCCGGGTCCACGCCGAGCTTCTTGGCCAGCTTGTCCATCTGGGCCTCGTACGCGGCGCACACCTGCATGGCGCCCTCGCCGCGCACGTGCCCGGAGGGCGGGTTGTTGGTGCGCACCGCCCAGCCCTCGATGAACGCGTGCGGGACGACGTAGGGGCCGCAGGCGAAGGAGACGGCGGCGGCCAGTGCCTCGGCGGAGGTGTCGGCGTAGGCGCCCGCGTCGAGCAGGATCTGCGCCTCGACCTTGACGAGTCTGCCCTCGGCGTCCGCGTGGTGGCGGTAGCGCAGCAGGGTGGGGTGGCGGTGGACGTGCCCGAGGAAGGACTCCTCGCGGGTGGCGGCGAGCTTGACCGGGCAGCCCGTCCGGAGCGCGAGCAGGCCGAGCGGGAGCTGGAAGCCCTGGTCCTCGCGGTCGGCGGTGGCGCCGGGCACCCCGGTGACGACGATTTTCACCTGATCGGGGGGCAGGCCGTAGCAGGCGGCGGCCGCGTCGCGGTCGGCGTGCGGGTCGGTGGAGGCCAGGTACAGCTCGACGCCGCCGTCGGGGCGGGGCACGGCGAGGCCGGCCTCGGCGCCGATGGGGGCGGGGTCCTGGCGGCCGATGCGGTAGAGGCCCTCGACGACGACCTCGCCGGCCGCGTCCGGGTCGCCGTGGCGCAGCGGGATGTGCCGGATCAGATTGCCGTCCGGGTGCAGCGGTTCGGCCTCGAAGGCCTGTTCGGGGTCGGTGACCGGGTCGAGCACCTCGTACTCGACGATGACGGCGGCGGCGGCCATCCGCGCGGTGTCCGGGTGGTCGGCGGCGACGGCCGCGAGGGGCTCCCCGTGGTGGCGCACGACCTCGGAGGCGAACACCGGCCGGTCGGCCCGGCCCCGGCCGTGCAGCGGGGTGCCGGGCACGTCCTCGTGGGTGAGGACGGCCCGCACGCCGGGCATCTCGCGGGCGTGGCTGGTGTCGATGGACAGCACGCGGGCGTGCGGGTGCGGGGAGCGCAGCACGGCCGCCCACAGCAGTCCCTCGGCCCACAGGTCGGCGGCGTAGGGGAAGGTGCCCTCCGTCTTGGCGCGGGCGTCCTCGCTCGGCAGCGAGACGCCGATGCCGTGCGGCAGCGGCTCGGGGGCGGGTGCGGCCGCCGCGGTGGGGGCGGTGGCGGCTTCGTTGCTCAACGCTGGCCTCCGTCCTGGCCGTACGACTGGTCGTGGTGGACGCCTCCCGCGCCGGGGCCCGCCTGGTGCGGGATGAGCGGCTCGCCGGACGGTGACCCGGCCTCCTCGCCCGTCCCGTCGCCGGAGTCCTCCTCGGCCGCGCCGAGGGCCTCGCGCTCGGCGACGACCTCCCGCACGGCGTCGAGCACGCCCCGGTAGCCCGAACAGCGGCACAGGTTGCCGCAGAGCGCCTGGCGGGCCTCGAGGTCGGTGGGGTCCGGGTTGCCCTCCAGGAGGTCGTGCACGGTCATCGCCATGCCCGGCACGCAGAAGCCGCACTGCACGGCCCCGCAGCGGGCGAGGGCGCGCTGCACGTCGGAGGGCTGGCCGTCGACGGCGAGGCCCTCGACGGTGCGCACCTCGGTGCCCGCGGCGGTGACCGAGGGCACCAGGCAGGAGGCGACGAGGCGGCCGTCCACCTGGACGTTGCAGGCCCCGCACTCGCCTTCCGAGCAGCCGTCCTTGGCGCCCGCGAGGCCGAGCCGTTCGCGCAGCACGTAGAGGAGCGATTCGCCGATCCAGGCGTCGGTGACGGGGCGGTCGGCGCCGTTCACCCGCAGGACGTACGAGACGAGGGGGTGCTCCTCGGGGAAGGGCACCGCGGCGGGCATCGGGTCCTGCGGGGCCGGGTCCTGGGGGGCCGGGTCCTCGGGCGCGGGTTCCGCCGTGTCCGCCGGGGCCTCGGGGCGCGCCCCGGGATCCGGTCCGGCGGCCTCCGCGCGCGGGGCGCCGTCCTCGGCGGCGGGCTCCTCCGCCGGCGCGGGCGGCTCCTGGCGCCGTTCGGCCTCCGGGGCCGCCTCGGCCGCCGGCGCCTCGGCCTCGGGGGACGGGTCCGGGGCGGCGGCCGGACCGGCCTCGGCCCCGGGGTCCTGGTGCGGCCGGGGGGCGGCCCGGTCCGGGGCGGCGTAGGGCTCCGGGTGGGCGGGGCCGTCCTGCGCGGCGTAGGGGTCCGCGCCCGCGGGGTCCCCGGCGTAGGCGGAGTCGGGCCGCTCCTCGGGGTGGACCGGTGCGGCGGTCCTGGACGGGTCCTGGAGGGCCTGAGGGGGCTCCGGCGCACTCGCGGGACCCTCCGGCGCGTACGACCCGTCGAACGGGCCTCCAGGGGCCTCGGCGGGCCGCTCCCCGGACTCCGGGGGCGCCCAGGGCGCGGCCGCGCCGCCGGGCAGGGTCGGGGGCGGGGTGCCGCCCCACTGCTCGACCAGGGACGACGTGGTGAACTCGCCCGATTCGTCCGGCAGATCGCCCCCGGCGACGGGGATCGACCACTCGCCGGTGACGTCGTGCCCCGGGCCGGGGCCGCCCTGGGCGGCGCCCTGGTGCGCGGGGTCCTCGAAGGCCCACTGCCCGGTGGACTGCGGGTGGTAGGCGAAGCCGTGCCCGCTCGTGTCGCCGCCGCCCTGCTGCCCCCGCGGGTCGTGCCCGGGGTCCCCGTACGGCTGCCCCTGCTGCGGGTGCCGCGCGTACCGGGGGTCCGCGCCCGGGGCCGCCTCGGGCCAGCCCGCGCCCTCGGCGGGCGCGCCCCATTCGCCGTGCGGTCCCGCCTCGCCCTGCTGCGGGGCCGGCGTGATGGACGGCGGCACGTAGCCGTGGCCGGGCGCGGCGAGCGGGGTGTGCGAGGCGAGCAGGGCGTCGATGCCGCCCTCGGGGAGCTGGACGAAGGTGGTGGCACCGTCGTCGTAGTCGCCCTGGGGCAGCGGCTCCCAGGAGCCCTGGGGGGCCTCCCGGCGCCGCTCCTCCCCGTGCTGTTCCTCGGTCACGACAGTGCCCTCCCCAGTGCTCGCCGGGCCAGCGCGGCCACGGTGCGCCGCAGGTGCAGTACGGCGGGCGGCAACTGCTCCACGGTGCCGTCCTCGGCCGGGACGGCGTCGGGGATGCAGGCCGCGGCGACGTAGTCCCCGAAGGCGCTCAGCGCCTCGGGGACGAGCGCGCGGTTGTTGTCCCAGTCGATGAGCTGGGCGACCCAGTGCTCGGCGTCCAGGGGGCGCAGCGGCATCGGGGCGATGGCGCCCACCGCGCAGCGCACCCCGCGCCGGGCGGGGTCGAGGACCAGGGCGACGGAGGCGACGGCGCGGCCGGGGCCGGTGCGCCCGGTGGCCTTGAGGAAGACCTGGGGTGCGTGCAGCAGCGGTACGCGCACGTAGCCGATGAGTTCGCCCGCGCCGAGCATCTCCATCCCGGCCAGCAGGTGCGAGACCGGGATCTCGCGGCGGGCGCCGCCCTGGCCCGCGATGACGAGCGTCGCCTCCAGCGCGGCGAGGACGGGCAGCGCGTCCCCGGTGGGGGCGGCGGAGGCGATGTTGCCGCCGAGTGTGCCCGCGTTGCGGATGTGCGGGGGGCCGGCCGCGCGGGCCGCCGCGGCGAGGGCGGGGATGAGCGCGGCGAAGTCGGGGCGGCCCATGCGGGCGTGGGTGAGTCCGGCGCCGAGGAGGGCGTGGCCGTCCTGGTACTGCCAGCCCCGGATCTCGCTGATGCGGCCGAGTCCGACGAGGGCGGCGGGGCGCAACTGCCCGGAGTTGACCGCCGCCATGAGGTCCGTACCGCCCGCCACGGGCACTGCGGCGGGCGTGGCGGAGAGTGCCGCCACGGCCTCGTCCAGCGACCCGGGCAGCGTCACGGCCTGCGCCGCCTGCGGTGCGTGCGTGGTCAAACCGGCTGCCCCTTCCCGCTGCCCCACCTGGTCCTGCCTGTGCTGCCGTACGGTACGTGCTGACAGGGCGGACGTGGCAACTCTGGCACATTCTCGCGGGGGCCGGATGCGGGGGTCCGCTAGGGGGCGTTCGCCCCTCCGGTGGGCAGTTGGGTGGATTTGGCCGGTCATTACGGGTCGGTGCGGATTGGGGTCGTTCGGCGGCCTTGGGCGGGTGTGGGAGGCGGGCGCGGGGCGCGCGGGGGTACGGGTTTCGGCCGCGGGGAGCCGGGGACTCCGTCCCGCCCGGCCGGACAGGCGGGACTTTCGGAACACGCCCTAGCGCGGCCGGCCCCTGACGCCCGGCCGGCGCTGCCAGGGGCGGGGGCCGCCGGGCGGGCGGTAGGCGACGCCCAGGGCGTCGAGGCGGGCGTAGTGGACGGCCATCCGGCTCTCGAACTCGGCGAAGTCCCGTTCGGCGGGCGGCGGGAGCGCGGACCACAGGGCCTCGGCGAACGCGGCGAGGCGGGGGAACGCCTGGTAGTCGACGCGCCCCTGGTCCTCCATCACCTCGGTCCAGACGTTGGCCTGGGCGCCGAGCACGTGCGCCGCCTGTTCCTCGGTCAGTTCCGGGGGAACGGGGGCGAAGCGGTGGACGTCCTCCAGGGTGCGCACGAACCCGATGGGCACGGGCTCCTCGGGGCCGGGGTCCTGACGGTGGTCCAGGTACACCGCCCGCTCGGGGCACATGACGACGTCGTGGCCGGCCCGCGCGGCCGTGATGCCGCCCTCGTAGCCGCGCCAGGAGGAGACCGCCGCGCCGGGCGCGAGGCCGCCCTCCAGGATCTCGTCCCAGCCGATGAGGCGGCGGCCGCGCGCGGTGAGCCAGTCGTCGAAGTGCCGGACGAACCAGGCCTGGAGCCCGTCCTCGCCGTCCAGCCCGAGGTCCCGGATGCGGGCCTGGGCGGCGGGTGAGCGCCGCCACTCGTCCTTGGGGCACTCGTCGCCGCCGATGTGGACGAACCTGGAGAAACCGGTGAACGGGGCGGCGTCCGGCGGGAACAGCTCCAGGACCTCCTCGAGGACCTCCTCGTAGAAGCGCAGGGTGGTGTCCGTGGGGGCCAGCACGTGGGGAGAGATGCCCCAGTCGTCCCAGACGCCGAGGGCGGAGGTGTCGACGACGTCGGTGTTGCCGAGTTCCGGGTAGGCGGCGATGGCGGCCTGGGAGTGCCCCGGGATGTCGATCTCGGGGACGACGGCGATGTGCCGGGCGGCGGCGTACGCGACGATCTCGCGGAGGTCGTCCCGCGTGTAGAACCCGCCGTGCGGTTTCTCCTCCCACAGGGCGGAGGCGCGGTGGCCGATTTTCGTACGGGGCCGCCAGGAGCCGACCTCGGTGAGGCGGGGGTGGCTCCGGATCTCGATGCGCCAGCCCTGGTCGTCGGTGAGGTGGAGGTGGAGGACGTTGAGCTTGTGCGCGGCCATCAGGTCGAGGTACCGCAGCACGCCGTCCTTCGGCAGGAAGTGCCGGGCCACGTCGAGCATGAGGCCGCGCCAGCGGAAGCGGGGGCCGTCCTCGAGGGTGACGGCCGGGACCGGCCAGTGGCGGCGCGCGGTGACGGGGGCGCGGCGGAAGGCCTCGGGGCCGAGGAGCTGACGCAGGGTCTGGGCGGCGTGCAGGAGTCCCGGTTCGGCGGCGGCGGTCAGGGTGACCGAATGGGCGGTCGTGTCCAGGCGGTAGCCCTCCGGGCCGCCGAGCTCCCCGGTCAGGGCGGGCACGAGGGCGAGACGGACACGGGTGCGGGAGGGACTGCCGGGGTGGTGGGGCGGCAGCGGCAGGCCGAGGGCCGGGCCGAGGGTGCCGCGCAGCCACCGGGCGGCGGCGGTGGTACCCGGGGGCTCCTCGATCGTGGTGTCCGCGTCGAGGACGGGCGCCCGGCCGGGCGCCGTGGGGAGCGCGCGGCGGGGAGCGGGGACGAGGGCGGGGGGTGGTGCGGGGTGGCTCATGCGGTCGCCTCCGGGCGGGGGCGACGGCCCTGCGGGGGAAGGCCGTGGCGGGGAACGCCCCCGCCCTGCCTACCCCTCCCCCGCACTCCCGACTCCCGGGAGGTCACGAGGACCGGACGGCGCTACTTCTCGCCGTTGTCGTCGCCGCCGTTCTCCATGGACTCGTAGATCTCCTTGCACATGGGACACACCGGGTACTTCTTCGGGTCCCGGCCCGGGACCCACACCTTGCCGCACAGCGCCACGACGGGCGTGCCGTCGAGGGCGCTCGCCATGATCTTGTCCTTCTGGACGTAGTGCGCGAAGCGCTCGTGATCGCCGTCGCCGTGCGACACCTGCGGCGTCGGCTCGACGAGGGTCCCCGTACCGGTCCCGCGCTCGGGCTCGAGAGTGCTCATGGGGCCAAGGGTACTGAAACGCGCCGGGTTCAGTTGAGCGACGGGTCGTCCGGGTAGGTGGCCACCATCGCCAGCTCGCTGCGCTGCCTGCGCAGCACCTCGCGCCACAGCGTCTCCGGGGAGGGCGAGGAGACGTCCCCCGGCTCCGACTCCACGACGTACCAGGCGCCCTCGGAGAGTTCGTCCTCGAGCTGCCCCGGGCCCCAGCCCGCGTACCCGGCGAAGATCCGCAGGGAGCCGAGCGCCGAGGCCAGCAGCTCCGGCGGCGCCTCCAGGTCGACGAGGCCGATGGCGCCGTGCACCCGCCGCCAGCCCAGGGGGGTCCGCTCGCCGGAGCCGCCGCCGGGGATGACCGCGACGCCGAGCGCCGAGTCGAGGGAGACGGGGCCGCCCTGGAAGACGACCCCGGGGTCGCCGGCGAGGCCGGCCCAGTTCGCCAGGATGTCGCCCACGTCGACCGGGGTCGGACGGTTGAGGACGACGCCGAGCGAGCCCTCCTCGTCGTGGTCGAGGAGGAGCACCACCGCGCGCTCGAAGTTCGGGTCCGACAGGGCGGGTGTGGCCACGAGCAGCCGCCCCGTGAGCGAGGACACCTCGGTCATGCCAGACATGATCCCGCATCTTCCCCCGGTGTGGGGAGGCAATCCGGGTAGGCGGGTGAGGGCCGGCCGGGGCGCAGGGAAGCGGCCGGTGGGCGCACGGGCCGGGGCGGGTACGGTTCCGGCCACCCGGAGGGACTGCTTCCGGGTGGCGGGCGGTCACCCCAAGTGGCCGCGCACGCACGGCTCGTGTTGTGGCGAAGCCATGACCTCCCGGGCGGCCTCCGGGCTTACTGCAGGGGGGTCCCCGGCCATTACGCTTGCCTCTTCGGCCCTGCCTCCCTCACTCACCGGAACGCGAGATACATGACCGTCAACGGCAATGACGACGTACTGCTTGTCCACGGCGGAACCCCGCTGGAGGGCGAGATCCGTGTCCGCGGTGCGAAGAACCTCGTACCGAAGGCCATGGTGGCGGCCCTGCTCGGCAGTGCGCCGAGCCGGCTGCGCAACGTCCCCGACATCCGCGACGTCCGCGTGGTGCGCGGGCTGCTGCAGCTGCACGGTGTGACGGTGCGGCCCGGCGAGGAGCCCGGCGAACTGGTGCTCGACCCGACGCGGGTGGAGAGCGCGAACGTCGCCGACATCGACGCCCACGCGGGGTCCTCCCGCATTCCGATCCTGTTCTGCGGCCCGCTGCTGCACCGCCTCGGCCACGCGTTCATCCCGGGTCTGGGCGGCTGCGACATCGGCGGCCGGCCCATCGACTTCCACTTCGACGTGCTGCGGCAGTTCGGCGCGAAGATCGAGAAGCGGGCGGACGGGCAGTACCTGGAGGCGCCGCAGCGGCTGCGCGGCACGAAGATCGCGCTGCCCTACCCCTCGGTGGGCGCCACCGAGCAGGTGCTGCTGACGGCCGTGCTCGCGGAGGGCGTCACCGAGCTGTCCAACGCGGCGGTGGAGCCGGAGATCGAGGACCTGATCTGCGTCCTGCAGAAAATGGGCGCGATCATCGCGATGGACACCGACCGGACGATCCGCATCACCGGTGTCGACTCGCTCGGCGGCTACACCCACAAGGCGCTGCCGGACCGTCTGGAGGCGGCCTCCTGGGCGTCCGCCGCGCTCGCCACCGAGGGCGACATCTACGTCCACGGGGCGCAGCAGCGGTCGATGATGACCTTCCTCAACACCTACCGCAAGGTGGGCGGGGCCTTCGAGATCGACGACAAGGGCATCCGGTTCTGGCACCCGGGCGGGCAGCTGAAGTCCATCGCGCTGGAGACGGACGTGCACCCCGGCTTCCAGACGGACTGGCAGCAGCCGCTGGTCGTCGCGCTGACGCAGGCGACGGGGCTGTCGATCATCCACGAGACGGTGTACGAGTCCCGGCTCGGGTTCACCTCGGCGCTCAACCAGATGGGCGCGCACATACAGCTGTACCGCGAGTGCCTCGGCGGCTCGCACTGCCGGTTCGGGCAGCGCAACTTCCTGCACTCGGCGGTCGTGTCCGGGCCGACGAAGCTGCAGGGCGCCGATCTGGTCATCCCCGACCTGCGGGGCGGGTTCTCCTACCTGATCGCCGCGCTGGCCGCGCAGGGCACCTCGCGGGTCCACGGCATCGACCTCATCAACCGCGGCTACGAGAACTTCATGGAGAAGCTGGTGGAGCTCGGCGCCAAGGTGGAGCTCCCGGCCAGGTCCCTGGCCTGATTCCCCGCCCCTCCACGGCGGGGAGCGCGCACGTCGCTGGGGCGGCCCCGGATCTCCGGGGCCGCCCCAGCGGTGTCTGTCAGGGTGCCGCGCGCCGTTTCCGGCGTGCGGGGAGGGCTACGTCAGTTGCCCTTCGCGGCTTCCTTGAGCTTGCTGCCCGCCGACACCTTCACGCTGTAGCCGGCCGGGATCTGGATGGGGTCGCCGGTCTGCGGGTTGCGCGCGGTGCGAGCGGCACGGTGGGTGCGCTCGAAGGTCAGGAAGCCGGGGATGGTGACCTTCTCGTCGCCCTTGGCGACGATCTCGCCGACCGTCTCGGCGAAGGCGGCCAGAACGGCGTCGGCGTCCTTGCGGGTCACCTCGGCGCGGTCGGCCAGCGCGGCCACCAGCTCACTGCGGTTCATGTTCTTACTCCCGTGTTCTTCTTGCCATGGAGGCGTGCCACGCGGCCAGGCCGCATGTCGGGCACGGCGAAGCCGATGCTGCCAGGGTCCCCGGTGAGGTCCCGGACCCGGGTCCGTCGCCAGACCCTCGCGCCCAGGGAGGCATCCTGCCCCTACCTGCGGCGGTAAAGCCAATCCGGCACCCGCAGGAGCGGTGAGAACACCCCCGCGTGTCACACGAAGAGCGGCCACCGTCACCGGACGGTGACCCTGTGTTCCCGAGGGAACGGGCGGGCCCGGGATCGGCCGCCCACCCTAGGCGGCCGTCGGGGGGCGCCTGCCCAGCGACGCGCCGGGTACGCCCCCGCCGTGGCCGGAGTCACAGCGGGGGCACGGCATGTGCCGTCACCTGCGGGGAGCCCTGGGCAGGGGTTTTCAGGCGGTGACGCCGGCCGCCTTGGCCGCGTCGCGGACGGCCCCGGCCACCGCGCCGGCGACCTTGTCGTTGAAGACGGAGGGGATGATGTAGTTCGCGTTGAGCTCGTCCTCGCTCACCACGTCCGCCAGGGCCTTGGCCGCGGCCAGCATCATCTCGGTGTTGACGGTGGTGGACTGGGCGTCCAGCAGGCCGCGGAAGACGCCCGGGAAGACCAGCACGTTGTTGATCTGGTTGGGGAAGTCCGAGCGTCCGGTGGCCACCACCGCGGCCGTCTGACGTGCGACGGCGGGGTCGACCTCGGGGTCGGGGTTCGCGAGCGCGAAGACGATCGCGCCCTCGGCCATCGCGGCCACGTCCTCGCCGTCCAGGACGTTGGGCGCCGAGACGCCGATGAAGACGTCGGCGCCGCGCACGGCCTCCTTCAGGGTGCCGGAGAGGTTCTCGGGGTTGGTGTTGTCCGCGATCCAGCGCAGCGCCGAGTCGGGGGCGGCGTCCACGAGGTCCTCGCGTCCGGCGTGCACGACACCGTGGATGTCGGCGACGACCGCGTTCTTGACCCCGGCCGCCAGCAGCAGCTTCAGGATGGCCGTGCCGGCCGCGCCCGCGCCGGACATCACGACCCGCACGCCCTCCATCGGCTTGCCGACCACGCGCAGCGCGTTGGTGAGGCTGGCCAGCACCACGATCGCGGTGCCGTGCTGGTCGTCGTGGAAGACGGGGATGTCCAGGGCCTCCCGCAGCCGTGCCTCGATCTCGAAGCAGCGCGGGGCGGAGATGTCCTCCAGGTTGATGCCGGCGAAGCCCGGGGCGATCGCCTTGACGATCTCCACGATCGCGTCGGTGTCCTGGGTGTCCAGGCAGAGCGGCCAGGCGTCGATGCCCGCGAACCGCTTGAACAGGGCCGCCTTGCCCTCCATCACCGGCAGCGCGGCCTTGGGGCCGATGTTGCCGAGGCCCAGCACCGCGGAGCCGTCGGTGACGACGGCCACGGAGTTGCGCTTGATGGTGAGCCGGCGGGCGTCCTCGGGGTTCTGCGCGATCGCCATGCAGACCCGGGCCACGCCGGGGGTGTAGACCATGGAGAGGTCGTCACGGTTGCGGATGGGGTGCTTGGAGGCCATCTCGATCTTGCCGCCGAGGTGCATCAGGAAGGTGCGGTCGGAGACCTTGCCCAGCGTGACGCCCTCGATGTCGCGCACCCGCTGCACGATCTGGTCGGCGTGCGAGGTGGAGCTCGCCGCGATGGTGACGTCGATCCGGAGCTTCTCGTGACCGGAGGCGGTCACGTCGAGGCCGGTCACCGAGCCTCCGGAGGACTCCACCGCGCCTGTGAGCTGCGAGACGGCCGTTCCGCTCGCGGGCACCTCCAGCCGGATGGTCATCGAGTAGGAGACGCTGGGCGCCGTTGCCATGGCCGACTTCCTCTGCTTTCACCGTGAATAGGCGTAGTGCTGTGGCCGCGGCCGTCCGAACGACCCCCTTCCGGGGTCTCGCGCGGCCGCGTCCGCGCGTGGTATGCGCGTGCTGTGCCGTCCGATCGTCGCACCTACCGCGGAGTACGCGGTAGCCGCCCTCGATTGCGAACGTTGTGTTCGTCGACACGTTCACGGGAAACCTGGCGGCCGGGGCCCGCACGGCCGGGAGAACGTCGCGAGATACGGGTTTCGGCAAGGAAGTCGCGAGCGGGGAATTGCCCTGCGGGGATCGTTTGTTACCTTGGACGTGGCACCGGCTCGATCCAAGCCCCCGGGCCCAACCTTAGTCGCTTCGAGCGACCACTTGCCGCGAGGCGAGCATGGCGGGCCGGTGTCACAGACGTACGGGAAGGGCCCGTACCGGCGGACGTCCGGTACGGGCCCTTCCTCCGTCTCACGGGGGCGCCGCGGCGCCCCCGTTCCCTTCGGGCCCCCTCGGACCCCTCAGTCCCTGAGCAGGTCCGGCACCCCGTGCTCGTCCGGCAGGTCCCGTTCGCCGGAGAGGACCGTGAGCTCCTGGGTGGCCCGGGTCAGCGCCACGTACAGCACGCGCAGCCCGGCGGGCGACTCGTCGGCGATCTCCGCGGGCAGCACGACGACCGTGGCGTCGTACTCCAGCCCCTTGGCCTCCAGGCTGCCCAGCGCGACCACGCGGTCGCCGAGCCCGGCCAGCCAGCGGGCCGCCTCTTCGCGCCGCCGCATCGGGACGACGACGCCCACCGTGCCGTCGACCCGCTCCAGCAGCCGGGCGGCCTCCTCCCGCACGCTCCCCGCGAACGTCTCCCCCATGAGCGCGAACCGGGGTTCCACGCCGGTGGAGCGGACCGCGGAGGGGGACGCCGAGCCCGGCATGGCCAGGGCCAGCACGCGGGCGGCCAGCTCGGCGATCTCGGCGGGGTTGCGGTAGTTGACGGTGAGGGTGAAGCGGCGCCGGGGACGGCTGCCGAGGGCCTCGTCGCGGGCGGCGGCGGCCTCGTCCGGGTCGGACCAGGAGGACTGGGCGGGGTCGCCTACGACGGTCCAGGTGGCGTGCCGGCCCCGGCGGCCCAGCATCCGCCACTGCATCGGCGTGACGTCCTGCGCCTCGTCCACGATGACGTGCGCGTACTCGGTGCGCTCCTGCGCCAGCCTCTCCGCCCGCTCGCGCTGGGACTCCTCGCGCACCGGCATCAGCTCCTCCAGGCCGGTGAGCTGGTCCAGCGGGTCCGCCTCGCGCCTGCGGCGGGGACGGGCGGGCACGCCGAGGATCGCCTGGAGTTCGTCGAGCAGGGCCACGTCGTGCACGGTGAGCCCCTCGCGGCGCAGGGACTTCGCGATCCGACGGACCTCGCCGGGGTTGAGGACCCGCCGCGCCCAGCGCCCCAGCCGCCGTTCGTCGGCCATGGCCCGAAGCACCCCGCGCGGGGTCAGCTCGGGCCACCAGGCGTCGAGGAAGTCGGTGAAGGGGTCCTCGGTGGAGACGTCCTCGTCGAAGGAGGAGCGCAGCTCGGCGGCGAGCTCGGGGTCGGTGTGCCGGGACCCGGCGCCGGACTTCGCCCACAGCGCGTCCAGCAGCAGCTTGCGGGCGCGCGGGCGCAGCAGGTTGACGGGGGCGGTGCCGCCGAGCGCGGTGCGGCGGATCTCCTCCAGTTCGGCCGCCTCCAGTTCGAGGCGGCGGTTGAAGGCGACCACCCGCAGCCGGTCGGGGGCGCCGCCGCCCTCCAGGGCGCCGCGGGCCGCCTTGCGCAGCACCTTCAGCATGCGCAGGGAGCCCTTGACGCGGGCGGTGGCCGGGGAGTCGTACAGGGCGGCCTCGGCTCCGTCGACGAGGGAGCCCAGGGCCCGGATGGCGACCTGGCCCTCCTCGCCGAGGGAGGGCAGCACGCCCTCGGTGTAGGCGACGAGGAGCGGTGTGGGCGAGACGATGAGGATGCCGCCCGCGTAGCGGCGCCGGTCCTGGTAGAGCAGGTAGGCGGCCCGGTGCAGGGCGACGGCCGTCTTGCCGGTGCCGGGCCCGCCCTCGACGTAGGTCACGGAGGCGGCGGGGGCGCGGATCACCAGGTCCTGCTCGGCCTGGATGGAGGAGACGATGTCCCGCATGGAGTGCGTACGGGCCCGGCCGAGCGCGGCCATCAGGGCGCCGTCGCCGATGACGGGCAGTTCGCGGCCGTCGAGGTGGGCGGTCAGTTCGGGGCGCATCAGGTCGTCCTCGACGCCGAGGACGCGGCGGCCCTTGGAGCGGATGACCCGGCGGCGCACGACCCGGCCGGGGTCCACCGGGGTGGCCCGGTAGAAGGGGGCCGCGGCGGGCGCCCGCCAGTCGATGACCAGCGGGGAGTAGTCGGCGTCGAGCACGCCGATGCGGCCGATGTGCAGGGTTTCCGCGATGTCGGCGGTGTGGTCGGGGCGGACGGCCCCGTCGGCGGGTTCGACGGCGGTGTAGGCGCCGTCGGGGCCCTTCTTGCCGTCCTTGCCGAGGAGCAGGTCGACGCGGCCGAAGAGGAAGTCCTCGAACTCGTTGTTGAGCCGGTTGAGGTGGATGCCGGCCCGGAAGACCAGCGCGTCGCGCTCGGCCAGGGCGCCGGGCGTGCCGACCTGGCCGCGGCGGGCCGCGTCGTGCATCAGGAACTCGGCCTCGTGGATCTTCTCCTCGAGGCGTCGGTACACGCGGTCGAGGTGCCGCTGCTCGACGAGGATCTCCTCGTCGCGCGCGGAGTCCGCGACGGCCTGGCCGAGCGTGGTCTTCTGTCCAACCTGAGCGGCCACCGGCTCCCCTTCTGACGTGCTGAGCAGCCGTCCACCGTACGCGAAGGGGGGTGCGTGCGGCTACGCGCGCCACTGACGGAAGTGGGGCGCCCCGGAACGCGCGGGTCCCGGGGCGCCGTGCGCGAGATGCGGCCGGTCGCGTGCTAAGGGCTGTCCCGTAATCCCCGGCGGGCGTGCGGGACAGCCCTTAGGCGTCGACCGCGACCAGTCGCTTGCCGTCGAAGGTCATGACCTCGAAGTGATCGATGTCGTTCGGCTTGAAGGCCGCTCCGCCGCGGACGTACAGGGGCTGCTTGGCCTGGTCCGACTTCGCGTTCGCGATGCCGTAGCCCCAGTTCGGGACCGACCACGAGCTCACCGTCTCGCGCTCGCCGTTCTTGCCGACGGCGATCAGCGAGCACTTCTGCGGGCCCTTGACGTTCTTCAGCTCCAGGACGGCGTCGGTGCCCCAGTCCTTCTCCTGCATCGCGACGACCGCGCTGACGGCCGTGCCGGCGTCGGTGTGCGAGACCTTGTCGTCGATGCTGCGGAAGGCTTCCTTCGCGGCGGCCGGTGCCGCCTGCGTCGTCGAACCGCCGCCGTCGTCACCGCCGTTGACGGCCATCACGGCGAGGGGCCCGCCGATGACGAGGGCCGCCGCGGCGGCCACCAGGTAGAAGCCGCGGCGCCGCTTGAGCGCGCGCTTCTCCGAGACCTCGTCGACCAGGCGTTCCACGAGTCGCGGGCTGGGCTTGGCGGACAGGGACTCGCCGATCGCGGGTGTCCCGGCGCCGGGCAGGTCCGCGAGCGCGGCCAGCATCGGCTCCATCCCGGAGAGGCTGTCGAGCTGCTGTCCGCACCATTCGCAGGTGGCGAGGTGGGCCTCGAACTCGGTCGCCTCGGCGTCGTCGAGGATGCCGAGGGCGTAGGCGCCGACGGTCTCGTGGATGTTGTCGTCCCCGGAACCGCCGCGTGGACCCTGCACGGAGCCGGGGGAACCGGATCCGAATCCCCCGTAGATGTTGCTCATGCCGTCACCCCGCGCTCCTCGAGAGCCAGCTTCATCGACCGCAGGGCGTAGAACACCCGGGAGCGCACCGTGCCGCTGGGTATTCCGAGCGTCTGGGCCGCCTCATTGACCGTACGCCCTTTGAAGTAGGTTTCAACCAGGACCTCCCTGTGAGCAGGGGTCAGGTCGTCCAGCGCGTCCGACAGTGTCATCAGCCACAACGCCTTGTCGATCTCGTCCTCCGCGGGGATGACCTCCAGCGGCGACGGGTCCACCTCCTGCGGCCGGGCCTGCCGGCTGCGGTGACCGTCGATGACGATGCGCCGGGCGACCGTCACCAGCCAGGGGCGTACCGAACCGGTCGCTCGATTCAGCTGACCGGCGTTCTTCCAGGCACGGATGAGCGTTTCCTGCACGACGTCCTCGGCACGCTGCCGGTCGCCCGCGACCAGACGCAGCACATAGGCGAGCAACGGTCCCGCGTGTTCCCGGTACAACGCACGCATCAGCTCCTCGTCCGGTTCGGTCGAAGAATTCGACGCGGACGGAGTCATGCGATGTCGGGCCCTTGGCCTTCGTTCATCAGCCACGGCGGAATCCTTGCGCACGCCCACCTCCGATGTCCGGGGGTTCCCCCAGTCGGTCGCTCGCATCCAGGTACGCGGCCCGGTGTCGTTGTGTTCAACGCGACAGCACGATTTTGTGACGGGAGGTGTGGGAGCTCACGCGGGTGGGCATCTATTTCACCCGCTACGGGACATTCGGCCGCCGCCGCCGGGAGACGCAGGTCACAAGTGCGTCTTAATCACTTCGTGATACACGCAGATGCGGACGTGAAAATTCGACTTGACCCGTGTGGAGAAAATGTCGAGACGCCCTGTCCGGCTCGTACGGTCTCGTACCGGCTCGCGGTGATTCGCACGTTTCGGGCGACGTGATGTCCGGACGTCCGGACATGCGGTGTTCCGACGTCCGGACATGCGGTGTTCCGACGTCCGGACATGGGGTGTTCGGACGTCAGGCGCGCGTGGAGCCTCGCGAGTTCAGGTGCGGGCCAGGGCGGCCGCGCGGCGGCGGTGGCGGGCCACGCGTTCGCGGTTGCCGCACATCTCGCTCGAACACCAGCGGCGGCGCCGGCCCCGCGAGGTGTCCAGGTACACCAGGGGGCAGGTGTCGCCCTCGCACCGGCGCAGCCCCGTGCGGGCGGCGGGGTCGGTCAGCAGGTCCACCGCGTCCCGGGCGAGGGCGGCGAGCAGCGCGGTGCAGGTCGGCGGTGTCCGCAGCGTGCGGACGAGGGTGCCGTCGGGGGCGCGGAGCGCGTGCGGAGCGGGGGGCGCCGGGCGCGCGTGGGCGTTGAGGTGGGCGAGGGCGGGGTCCTCGGCGGGGGTGCCGCCGGCGCGGAGGTGTGCCTCGATCAACAGGGCCGTGCAGTCGCGCAGTTCACGGAACGGGGTCAGCCAGGTGGCGTCGACGTGGGCGAGAGGCGTGCCGGGCGGGACGAGGGACGTGGTGGTGATCCAGTCGCGCAGGGCGGCGGGGGTGAGGAGGTGTTCGGCGGGGTGCGCGGTGGCGAGGAGGTCGAGGCAGGGGCGGCCGGCGTCGAAGCGGGGGGTCCCGGCGCCGGCGCCGGTGGTGGACGGGAGCATGTGGGGTCACCGCCTTGGAGGGCCGGAGTGCGCCGGTCCTTCTACAGTGCCCGCCCGGGGACGGCACGGGAACCCCTCGGGGGCGGGCGGGAATCCGCCTCCCGGCCGCCCCTGTCCCTCCCCGGTCCGTCTTGAGCCGTCCCGTTTCTTACGGGGCGCAGTCGTTGGGGGTGTCCAGGGACAGGCGGTAGCCCCGCTTCACCACCGTCTGGATCAGGTGCGGCGTGGCCAGCGCCGCCCGCAGCCGGGTCATCGCCGTCTCCACGGCGTGCTCGTCGCGGCCCGTGCCGGGCAGGGCCCGCAGCAGGGTTGCCCGGGGGACGACCCAGCCGGGACGGTGGGCCAGGGCGCGCAGCAGGGACATCCCGGCGGGCGGCACGGGCCGCAGCCGCCCGTCCACCAGCACCGCGTGCCCGCGGATCTCCAGCCGGTGGCCGGCGACCGGGAGGGTGCGGGTGCGGGCCGGCAGTTCGCGGCACAGGAGCTGGACCAGCGGGCCGAGCCGGAACCGTTCGGGCTGCACCGTCGGCACCCCGCGCGCCTGCAGCGGCACCGCGGTGACCGGTCCGACGCAGGCCGCCAGGACCTCGTGCCCGAGCACGGCGAGCAGGTCGTCGAGCATCCCGCGCTCCTGCGCGCGGGAGAACAGCGAGGCCGCCGCGGGGGCACTGGTGAACGTCAGGGCGTCGATGCCGCCCGCCACCGTCGTGTCGAGGAGCCGGTCGAGCGGTCCTATGTCCTCCGGCGGCATCCACCGGTACACCGGCACCCCGACCACCTCCGCCCCGCTCTCCCGCAGCGCCTCGACGAAGCCGGGCAGCGGTTCGCCGTGCAGTTGGACGGCGATGCGGCGGCCCTCGACGCCCTCCTCGAGGAGCCGGTCGAGCACCTCGGCCATCGACTCCGAGGAGGGCGACCACCGCTCCGTGAGCCCGGCGGCCCGGACCGCGCCCTTCACCTTGGGCCCGCGGGCGAGGAGTTCGACGTCGCGGAGCCGGGTCAGCAGTTCCTCACCGAGCCCCCAGCCGTCGGCGGCCTCGATCCAGCCCCGGAAGCCGATCGCCGTGGTCGCGACCACCACGTCCGGCGTCTGGTGCAGCAACTCCTTCGTGGCGGCGAGGAGTTCGCTGTCGTCGGAGAGCGGCACGATGCGCAGGGCCGGGGCGTGCTGGACCACGGCGCCGCGCCGTTCGAGCAGCGCGCCCAGCTCCTCGGCCCGGCGCGCGGCGGTCACGCCGACGGTGAACCCGGCGAGGGGCCCGTGCGCGTGGCCGGCCTCCCGCCCGTCGCCCGGCGGCTCCTGTTCCGGTGACTGCTGTTCCTCGTCCATGGCTCTCGTTCCGTGCTCGTCCCGTGCTCGGCCGGCGCGCCGGGACCCGTCCCCGCCCGCGCGCCGTTTCGAGCCTGCCAACGCCGCGTGACGGCCCCGGTTCGACTCCGTGTCGCCCGTGTTACGTCACACCTCAACGTAGCTGAGCTGGGCCTTCGTTTCCGGGGCCGCCGTTTCGCGGGGCGCGGACGCCGGGCGCCGAAGGTATACGGCCCAGGTGAGGCCGAAGCACACGGCGTAGAAGGCGAGGAAGGCGGCGAAGGCGCCGGTGCCGGAACCGTAGGAGAGGAAGGACTCGCGGAAGGCGAGGTTGATGCCGACGCCACCGAGCGCGCCCACCGCGCCGATGAGCCCCATCGACGCGCCGGAGAGCCGGCGCCCGTACGCGGCCGCCTCCTCCCCCACGAGGCCCTTGGCCAGGGCCTTGGCCTGGAAGATGCCGGGGATCATCTTGAACGTCGAGCCGTTGCCGAGCCCGCTCAGCACGAACAGCGCCACGAACACGGTCACGAACAGCGGCAGCGATCCGGCGCGGCCCGCCATCAGCAGGCCGGCGGTGGCGGCCGCCATCCCGACGTAGTTCCACAGCGTGATGCGCGCGCCGCCGAAGCGGTCGGCGAGCCTGCCGCCCAGCGGGCGCACCAGGGAGCCGAGCAGGGGGCCGATGAAGGTGAGGTAGGCGGCCTGCAGCGGGGTGCGCCCGAACGCGTTCTGCAGCACCATCCCGAAGGCGAAGCTGTACCCGATGAACGAGCCGAAGGTGCCGACGTAGAGGAAGGACATGATCCACGTGTGCGCGTCCCGCGCGGCGTCCTTCGCGGCGCCGGTGTCGTTCTTCACCGAGGCCAGGTTGTCCATGCGCAGCGCGGCGAGCACGGCGGCGAGCAGGATCAGCGGGATGTAGATGGCGAGCAGCAGCCGCGGACCGCCGCCCGCCCCGATGAGCGCGAGCGCCACGAGCTGGATCACGGGCACGCCGATGTTGCCGCCGCCCGCGTTGAGGCCGAGCGCCCACCCCTTCTCCCGCAGCGGGAAGAAGGCGTTGATGTTGGTCATCGAGGAGGCGAAGTTGCCGCCGCCGATGCCGGCCAGGAGGGCCACGACCAGGAAGGTCCCGAAGCCGGTGCCGGGCTCCATGACCACGAACGCGGCGACGGTCGGCACGAGCAGCAGGCTCGCGGAGATCACCGTCCAGTTCCGGCCGCCGAACACCGCCACGGCGAAGGTGTAGGGGACGCGGACGACCGCGCCGACGAGCGTGACCACCGACGTCAGCAGGAACTTGTCGGCGGGGGTGAGCCCGTACTCGGGCCCCATGAACAGCACGAGCACGGACCACAGGGTCCACACGGAGAACCCGATGTGCTCGGACAGCACGGAGAAGAAGAGGTTGCGGCGGGCGATCCGCTCCCCGCCCTGCTCCCAGAACACCCGGTCCTCGGGGTCCCAGCGTTCGATCCAACGGCCGGCGGGGCTGCTCGGACTGGTCATCGTGCCTCCACGGTGCGGTGCCGGCCTCCGACGCTAGGAACCCCGGGTTTCACCCCTGTGGCAACGCGTCACCGGGAGGGAACGTTGCGCTCACGCGCGGGGGTGCGCGCTTGAGAGGGGCGCGCGCGGCTCCGCCGACGACTAGCCAGAATCCCGTTAGCCCGAATGGAGTCAGGCCAAGCGAATCACCGTGACCGTCCGGCTACACAGAGTGCTCCATCGCACGTCGCCCCACCTCGAACCACAGCAGCTTTCCGGCACCCCGCCCCAGCAGGTCCCCACCGAGCGGCCAGCCGCCCCAGGCGTCGGCGTACTGCTGCACGAGGTACAGCCCGCGCCCGGTCTCGCTGTCCGGCGGAACGAGGGGCACGCGCTCACCGGTCGGCCGGTCGAAAGGGGGCGGGATACGGGGACACCCGTCCCACAGCCCCACCCGCAGCCGTCCGTCCCCCAGCGCGGTCAGCCGCAGGGAGGACGGCCCCTTGCCGTGCAGATACGCGTTGGTGACCAGCTCGGACGTCAACAGCTCGACGGTGTCCAGCACTTCGCGCATCCCGTGCCCGTGCAGCGCCGCCCGCACGGTCATACGTGCGACACGTGCGGCGCGCGGGTCATGCGGCAGCCGAAGGGCGTACACCCAGGTGTCGGGCAGGGCTACGGTGACCATGAACGACAACTCCTCCGTGCAGGGGACTCGGACCGCGTTCACCCACCCGCTCCCGGCGGTGGCTCTGCCTGTCGGTGCGCTTCCGGCTCGGGGAGGCGGGGGGTTGGCGGTACGGAGAACGGTAGGACAGATGGTTAGATGGCTCTAACCAAATCGACTGGAAGCATCGAACCTTCACTCGTGTGAGGGAGAAGAGCGGGCTGCCGCAGCCGGAAGGAGATGCCGTGCCGCCCACCAGCAATCCCACGCTGAGGCAGCGCAGATTCGGCGCCGAGCTGCGCAAACTCCGTGAGCGGGCGGGCCTCACCGCCACCGGTGCCGCCGCACTGCTGGGCGTCAACCAGGCACGCGTGAGCATGATCGAGACCGGACGCACCCCCATCAGCGCCGACAAGCTCCGCGCCATGGCACATGCCTACGACTGCTCCGACGAGTCGCTCGTCGAGTCGCTCGCCGCCATGACCGGCCGACGGACGCGCGGCTGGTGGGAGGAGTACCGCGACCACGTACCGGTGGCGCTGGTCGACCTCGCGGAACTGGAGCACCACGCCACCGGACTGCGCGTGGCGCTGACCATCAACATCCCGGCGCTTCTGCAAACCGCCGACCACGCCCGTGCCCTGTTCCGGGGCGTCGTGCCGCCGATGCGGCAGTACGAGATCGAGCACCGCCTGACCCACCGCATGAAGCGGCAGGCCATCCTGCACCGCGACGATCCGCCGCCCTACCGCGCGATCATCCACGAGGCCGCGCTGCGCATGGGCTTCGGAGGCCCAGAGGTCACCCGGGGCCAGCTCGAGCACCTTGCCGAGACGAGCGAACTGCCGCACGTCGACGTCCGCATCGTTCCCTTCGGCACGGACAGCTTCCCCACGACGGGGCAGTCCTTCGACTACCTCGAGGGACCCGTCCCGCAACTGGACACCGTCCAGCTCGACTCGTGCCACGGGGCCTGCGAGTTCCTCGACGCCGAGGCCCAACTGGCGAAGTACCGCGCGGTACTCGACCACCTGGAATCCTGTGCGCTCACCCAGCCGCAGTCGCGCGACTTCCTGCACCGCATGGCCCAAGACATCTGAGAGGACCGGACATGCACGACATCGAGTGGCAGAAGTCCACCTACAGCGGCGACGGATCCAACTGCGTCCACGTCGCCGCGATGGCTCCCGACACCATCCTCCTCCGCGAGAGCGACGAACCCGAGGACCACGTCCTCACCACCGCCCCGTCCGCCCTGCGGCAGCTCATACGGTCCTTGAAGTGAGGCCGTCCGCCAGGAACACAGCTCGACACGGGGTGCTTGGACGCCTACCAGCCGACTGCGTCGCCTCGCGCGACCTCATCCACCGCCTGACCCGAGAGACCTGAGAAGGGGCGACCGTGCACCAGCTCTCCTGGCAGAAGTCCACGTACAGCGGAGACAGCTCCAACTGCGTCCACGTCGCCGCGATGGCTCCCGACACCATCCTCCTCCGCGAGAGCGACGAACCCGAGGACCACGTCCTCACCACCGCCCCGTCCGCCCTGCGGCAGCTCATACGGTCCTTGAAGTAGCGCCGCCCTCCACGAACCGTCCCCCCACCGCCTCCGCGAGTCCCGGGCCGAAGAGGGTGGCCGGGGTGTGGGCGCCCGGGGGTGTGCCGCCCTGGGAGAGGCGGGCGGCGACCTCCGCCGCGATCGTGGTCGTGAAGTCCATGCCGTCGGCCGCGCGGAGCCAGACCTCGTGGGTGGTGCCGTCGGGCCAGGTGGCGTGGGCGCGGGCCCAGGAGTGGGCGCGGGCCGGGGGTTTCGGCTTGACCTCGACCCGGGCGAGCCGGCGCTTGGCCGCGTTGCCGATGGCGGGGCGGGCGAGGACGGCGGCCAGGAGGGGGAGCAGGGCGCGGATCGCGCGGCCGCTCGGCACCTCGCTGTTGCCCGCCGTCACGTACGGCGCCCCGGTGGCGTGGTGGGCGGCCTCGAGGTCGCCGGTCGGCACGGCCAGGGTCCGGGCGGTGCTGCCGTCCGGCAGGGTGAGCGTCTCGACGCCGCCGCCGAGCCGGACGCGGACCAGTCGCCCGGCCTCGTAGCGGCGGCCGCCGATCGCGAAGCCGTCGACCAGGCTCGCCGCGAGCGCCGGGCCCAGCAGGCCCGGCTCGCTCTCGACGCTGGGCAGGGCGTCCACCCGTACCCGTTCCGGCGTCGGCCGGCCCTCGCGCACCTTGCGTGCGGCGCTCTCGGTGGCGCAGACGCCGAAACCGGCGCCGGGGACCAGGGTGCTCCCCTGCGCGAGCGCCTCCTCGTGCAGGTCGAGGACCTGGCGGATCGAGGTGAGTTCGTTGGAGAGGTCGAGGTAGTGGGTGCCGGGCGGGCAGGCGCGGATCAGCGGCACCGCGGTGGAGGTGAAGGGGCCGATCGTGTTGACGACGACGGCGGGTGCGCCGGCGGCGGTGTCCTCCGCCAGTCGCCGCGCGGCCTCCTCGGGCGTGGCGGCCACGACGGTGCGCGCGTCGCCGTCCACTCCTCCCGCTTCTCCCGCCACTTCGCGCAGCCGGGTCGCGTCACGGCCCACCAGGACCGGCGGGAGGCCCCGCGCCGCGAGGAGCGCGGCGATCCGGCGGCCGGTGCGGCCGGTGGCGCCGAAGATCCAGATGCCGCCGTTCCCGGGGCGCGCACCCGCGTCCGCCGCGGTGTCCGGGCCCGCTTCCGCCCCGGTGCCTGTCTTCTCCGACATTCCCATCGCCGTCCCTCGCCGCTTCACCGCTGTCGCTGCCACTGTCGTCGCGATCCAGCTTCGGGAAGGCTGTCGGCGGCGTCCAAGGCTTGTTTCGCACGGGCCGATACGGGGCGGGCATCGCGGCAGGTCGGGACGGGAGCTGGGGGCTGCCGGGCCGACCTGCCGCGACGTGTGCGGGGGTCGCGCGCGCCGTGCGGTCAGGCGCGGTGACCGGAGGGCGGGGAGCCGGCGGCCCTCGCCCGCCCCCTCTTCGCACCGTTCGGCCACAGCCTCGGCCTGCGCTTCGCCGCGAGGTCCTCCACCCAGCCGAAGGCGACGATCGCCAGCCCGAGCATGGGCCAGACCAGGACGAACGGCCAGTAGTCGTAGGAGGAGTCGAGCATCGACACCGCGCTGTCGCTCTGCACGAACGGCAGCTCGTAGAACTTGTCGATGATCGGGAACGTGAACGCGATGAGCAGGTTGTGCCAGAGGTAGATCGTGACCGCGCGGTTGTTGGACAGCGTCACGAGCTTGTCCCACTTGGCCAGCCTGCCCGGCAGCTCCTGCCAGGAGGGCGAGTACTGGAGCAGGACGGCGACGAACCCGAGCGACCAGGCCGCCTGCACGAACGGCATCTCGTCCAGGTTCCAGCCCTCGTCGCCGAGGTGCCCGGAGGCCCACCACAGGGCGAAGGCCATCACGAGGGCGGAGACCGAGACGACGGCGTAGCGGGGGATCTTCTTCAGCATGCCGTCGTGGTGCGCGAAGCCGAGCACCCAGCAGCTCCCGTAGACCGCGAAGTCGGACACCGCGTTGCCGGTCTCACCGGGGATGCTGACGATCCCGCCGTCGAGGAGCACGGTCAGGGCCAGCGGCGCGAGCAGCGTCGGCCACGGGAAGCGGCGGAAGGCCCACAGCAGCAGCGGGGAGGCGAGCACGAACCAGACGTAGGCGCGCAGGTACCACAGGGGTCCGGCCGCGTCGTCGGGCCAGGTGATGCCGAGCAGGCCGGCGCCCTCGGTGCCGAGTTCGGCGGGGTAGGGCGGGGCGCCGATCGGGACGAGGTAGTTGAGCAGCCGCACCAGCCCGGCGAAGCCGCTGCCCAGATCGGGGTCCTTGGTGGGGTTCCAGCCGCCGCCGACGATCATCATCGTCAGCAGGACGGCACCGAACAGCCACATCGGGGGCAGCAGCCGGCGCAGCCGTCCCCGGATCACGCTGACCGGGGGCCGCTTGAGCGAGCGGGCCATCAGCGATCCGGCGAGGGCGAACATGACGCCCATGGAGGGGAACACGATCGTCAGCCACGTCCACCCGAAGATGTGGAAGGCGACGACGCGGACCAGGGCGACCGAGCGCAGCAGGTCGAGATAGCGGTCCCGGCCACCGGGCTTCTTCCCGGCGGACGAGACCGGCTCGGCCCCCGCCCGCCCCTTCGCCTGCGACGTCGCGGCCGTCCCCGGCCCCGTTTCCGGCCCCGCCGTCGCGGCCGAGCGCTGGGACGGGAAGCCGTCCGCGAGGGACGTGGGGGCGGTGGTGGGCAGTGGGTCCGTGGCGAGCGCGGGGTCCGTGGCCGGGTCGTACGTGGGTGGGTGCGGGTGCGTGGGTGGGGGCGGGGCCGGGGTGTCCGCCCACGTCTGCCGTTCGGCGGCCGAGGCACGCGTCCAGGAGTGCGGGCCGACGGCCGTGCCGGGAGCGGAGCCGAAGGCCGGAGCCGGACCCGGACCGGAGGCATGCCCCGGACCCGTACCGGATGCCGGGCCCGAGGCCCCGGAACCCCTCGGGCCCCAGTCCCCCGCGCCGTTCCCCGCGCCGCCCTGCCCGTACGCGCCCGCGCCGGACGCGCCCCTGCCGTCCTGTGCCGTCATCCGACGGGCCTCCGTTCGCTGCCGGCACCGCTGCCGCTGTAGTTGCCGCTGTCACTGCCGCCGCGTTCGCCCGCGCGCTGCTGCGGGATCACTCCCGGCGCCTCCACCACGCCCGTGCGCCGCAGCTTCTGCCAGCGGAGCCGGCCGCCGGTGAGGGCCGTGGCCCAGGAGCGGAGCAGCACCACGTACATCAGCTGCCGGTAGAGGAGCTGCTGCAGCGGGAGCGAGATCAGGTGCCGCATCTTCTCGCGGTCCAGCCGGAACGCGTACGCCGCGCAGACCGCCTGGATGCCGAGGACGCCGAGCCAGGCGAGGATCGTCTTCTGCGTGGGGCCGAAGAGCACCCCGTACAGCAGGAAGATGTCGATCAGCGGCGCGAGGAGCGGTGCCACCACCATGAACAGGGAGACGAACGGCAGGCCGACGCGGCCGAAGCGACCGGAGGGTCCCTTGTCGAGGACCGCCCCGCGGTGCTTCCAGATCGCCTGCATCGTGCCGTAGGACCAGCGGTAGCGCTGCGACCAGAGCTGCTGCACGGACTCCGGGGCCTCGGTCCAGGCGCGGGCGTTCTCCGCGTAGACCACGCGCCAGCCGTCGCGGTGCAGGGCCATGGTCACGTCGGTGTCCTCGGCGAGCGTGTCGTCGCTCATGCCGCCGACCCGCTCCAGCGCGCTGCGCCGGAAGGCGCCGACCGCGCCGGGGATGGTGGGCATGCAGCCGAGGAGGTCGTACATCCGGCGGTCGAGGTTGAAGCCCATCACGTACTCGATGTGCTGCCAGGCCCCGATCATCGAGTCCTTGTTGCCGACCTTGGCGTTGCCGGCGACCGCGCCGACCTTCGGGTCGGCGAAGGGCTGCACCAGTTCGCGCACGGTGGACGGTTCGAAGACCGTGTCGCCGTCCATCATCACGATGATGTCGTACCGGGCGTTCGCCAGGCCCCGGTTGAGCGCGGCCGGCTTGCCCGCGTTGAGCTGCCGCACGACCCTCACACCGGGCAGGTCGAGGTCCTCGACGATGCGGGCGGTGCCGTCGCTGGAGCCGTCGTCGATGACGAGCACCTCGATGGGGTGGTCACTGGCGACGAGCGAACGCACCGTGTTCTCGATGCACTTGGCCTCGTTGTACGCGGGCACCAGCACGGTGACCGGTTCGGTGATGGGCCCGTCGGGGCCCCAGCGGAAGCCCTTGCGGCGCACCCGGCGGGCGTGCCTGCCGGAGAGCAGCAGCATCAGGGCGAAGCGGGCGAAGACCAGGAAGCCGACGACGGCGAGGCAGACGACCATCGCGCCGGTGATGCCGTCGGAGGCCTGGACGAGGAAGATCCACGCCCGGCCCTTCCACAGTTCGGTGCCGCCGACCGGGGTGTGCGCGCTGGGCGCGCCGAGGGCGGCGGTGAGGTTCTCGAACCGGTAGCCCTCGGCCTGCAGTTCGGGGAGGAAGCGGTCGAGGGCCTGCACGGTCTGGTGGCGGTCGCCGCCGGAGTCGTGCATGAGGACGATGGTGCCCTCGCCGTTCTTCGGGGTGGCGTTCTTGATGATCTGGTCGACGCCCGGCTTCTGCCAGTCCTCGCTGTCGGTGTTGTTGACGACGGTGAGGTAGCCGCGTGAGCCGATGTACCGCGTCACCGGCCAGGACTTGTCGTCCATGGCGTCGGCGAAGGAGGAGTACGGCGGCCGGAACAGCGAGGTGCGGATGCCGGCGGCGCCCTCCAGGGCGAGCTGGTTCTGGGAGAGCTGCCAGTCGATGCCGCTGTGGGACTTGTAGGAGAGGTCGGGGTGGTTGAAGGTGTGCAGCCCGATCTCGTGCCCCTCGGCGACGATGCGCCTGACCAGGTCGGGGTACTGCGAGGCCATGGTGCCGGTGATGAAGAAGACGCCGTGCGCGTGGTGCTTCTTCATGACGTCGAGCACCTTCGGGGTCCACGTGGGGTCGGGACCGTCGTCGAAGGTGAGGACGAGCTTGTGCCGGGGCACGCTCAGCGTCGTCGCCTTGCCGTTGCGGGTGTCGATGACCGGGCCGCCGTCGAGGATCTCCTCCGGCACCTTGTCGGTGGCGGCCTCGGGGCGGACGCGGTAGTCGGCCAGGATCTCGCTGTGCACATAGCCGCGCAGCAGCAGCATCGCCGTCATGGCGAGCAGCAGCGCGGCCGGCAGGAAGAAGCGCATCGGCAGCCGGACGCGGCGGGCGTCGATCTTCCTGGGGGCGGTCTGGGAGTGGGCGCCGCCCCCGGAGGAGCGGCGTCGGCTGGAGCGGCGGGCCATCAGAGCGTGGTCTCCGGGGACTGGGCGGGCGTGGCGGCGGAGCCGCCGGCCGCGACGGGGGTGTGAGCGGCGGGGGCGTCGGCCGCGTTGTTGGTGGTGCCGCCGGCTTCGCCGCCGCCGCCGGCGCCGCCCGACGGGCTGGGGTCCGGGGAGGTGCCGGCGGAGGTGTCCGCGGACGGGGAGGCGGGCGGGTTCTCGACGGCGCCCGTGTCACCGCCGCCTGTGCCCGGGTTGGTCTTGGTGCCGCCGGAGGACTTCTTCGTGGTGGACGCCGACGGCTCGGGCTTCTTGCCGGAGGTGCCCGGCTTCTTGCTGCTGTCGGCGGTGGCGCCGGGCGAGGCGGAGGCACCGGCGGACGGGACGGTGCCGCCGCTCGGGCCGCCGGGGGCGGCGCTGACGCCGGGGAGGACGCCGCCGGTGTCCGCGGACGGGGCGAGGGACTCCGTGGGCCGGACGGACTCCTCGACCTTGCTCGCCGGGGCGCCGTCGTCGGAGCCGGGGATGGGCACCGGCACCCAGGGCGCGGCGGAGTTGCCGGACAGCAGGGTGGCGACGATCACCAGGGCGTAGAGGCCGCAGGCGAGGCCGACGGCGATCCCGATGCGGCGGAAGCGGCGGCTGCGGCGGCCCGACTCGTCGACGAAGACGGGGCCGTCGGAGTCCTTGCCGCCCTCGGCGACGAGTCCGGCGGCTCCTCCCGGTCCGGCGGCGCCGGGAGCCGTGCCGGACGCGGACGTGCGGCCGCCGTCCAGCCGCCGGCCGATGCCGTCGAGCTGCACGGTGACCTCGTGCGGGTCGTGGTTGCGCCCGGGCTCGCCGGTGCGCTCCCAGGTGGGGCGTGGGCCGGTGCTTCCCGGAGGGCGGGGTGCGGGTGCGCCGCCGGTCATGGCAGAGGCTCCTGGGACTCGTGGGGTGCCGGAGGCGCCGAGGGCTGCGCCGGGGACCGGCTTGGGGAGGACGGCGGTTCCCGGCTCGGTGCTCGACTCGGTGCTCGGCGCGGTCCTCGACTCGGGGCTCGGTTCCGTCCTCGGTTCGACAGACCCAAACGTGTTCATGTCAGACGTCACACGTGTCATCGGTACGGACGACGCGACCTCGGCGTTTTCCGGCAGCAGGCGCGTCTCGGGCTCGGGGGACGCCGGGGGCCCGGGTCTCGCCGCCGCCCTTCCGAGAGCCCCTGCCGCTCCGACCGTGGAACGTGCCGAGGGACGTGCCGAGGGACGTGAGGTCGGGCGCGCGGAGTCGAAGGGCGCGAGCAGATCCGCGCCGACGGACACGGGCTCCGGCGTGGACCCCGGTACCGCGCCGGTGGTGGAGCCCGGGTCCTGCGGGGAGCCCCCGCCGGTCGTCCTCGAGGCCCCCGGCACGGCGGCCCCCTTGTCGAACCACGACCCCGGTGCGGCGGCGGGCTCGCCCGAGGGGCCCGGCCGTCCAGCCTCCGGTCCGCCGCCCTCGGCACGGGCGGCCGGCCAGGCGCCGGTAGGACCGGCCGCTTCCGGCCAGACGACCGGGCCGGAACCGCCGGAGGCGTCGTCGGCCTCGCCGGTCCCGCCCGGCTCCCGAGCGGCCGGGCGCTCGGCCGGTCCGTTCGAGGCACCGGCCGTCCCGCCCTGGCCGGTACGGGCTTTGCGGTCGTTCGGTTGGGCGCTATCTCGCCAGTTCTCCACGCGCACGTACATCCCCCCAGGGGCATTACACAGTCAGGTGGGCGTACGCGTCCGGGCTTACGTACTTTCGTCGGACCGAGCCCCCACCCGGCCCGAGCGCCCCCCTTATCACATTGCGCCCGGGGTGATGAATGTAGCGCATGTGCTCATGTGGTGGAGATCGATCTCAGAGAGAGGTCACCATCACGAGTGCATCCATGGCCGGAATCCATCCCTTCCCCGGCCGTTGAAGCCAGCCCTCCTCGGCCGCCAGTTCGGTAGCAGAACGCCTGAGTGCATCCAATCCCGGATGAACCAGACCTTTCCGCCACACGAGCGACACAGGAGACAGCGGAACAGGGTCAACAAGAGGTCGTATGACGGTATGAGGCATGGCCGGAAAGCCCTCTACGGCGAGGATCGGATTCCGGGTCTTCGCCATGATCCGCTGGAACTCCTCGACGCCCACGGCCAGGGGTGCAGGGGGCGCGAGTTCGATTCCGCGCCCCTCGAACAGGCGACGCGCGAGGTCGGTCCACTCCAGCGTGCGCGGGTTTCCCGCGCCCGCGTAGACGCTCTCGCCCGCCAGCGCGCGCACCGGCACCTCCGCCAGGTGCGCGAGCCGGTGGTCCTCGGGGAGGAGCACCGCCATCCGCTCGTACCGGACCGGCTGTTGGGTCAGCCGCTCGCGGACCACCGGATCGAGCCCGGCGAACCGGCCGAAGGAGGCGTCGAGGCGCCCGGCCAGGATCTCGCCGGCGGCCCAGGTGAGCCCGGACTCGAAGCGGGCCATCAGCTCCAGCTCCGGGGCGAGTTCCCGGGCACGGTCCAGCACCCGCAGCCCGAACAGCCCCGGACTGTTGACGTCGACGAGCAGCGGCCGCTCGGGCTCACCGCGTCCGAACGCCGCGAGCAGCGCACGCTGGGCGTCCAGCACCCGGCGGGCGTGGGGCAGCAGGCGGACGCCGTCGGCGGTGAGCGAGACCCGCCGGGTGCTGCGCGCGAACAGCGCGCAGCCCAACTCGCGTTCGAGCCGCCGGATGTCCCGGCTCAGCGCCTGCTGGGCGACGTACAGCCGGGCGGCCGCCCGCGTGAAGTGCAACTCCTCGGCGACGACGAGGAAGGCGAGCAGCAGACGGGGCTCCAGCGCACGCCCGGCGAGAGAACCGCCGGAGGCGACGGAGGAAGCCTCGGGGACGGCGACGGAGGAGACGTCGAGGGCGGCGGAGGCGGACGCGTCGACGGCAGGCGGGCCCGGGACAGGCGGTGGCGTCTCTGATATCGGGGGCATCGGCGGCATCGGCGGCATCGGCGGCATCGGCGGCATCGGGCGAACTTACAACGCAGATGCGTGAATGACGCCACAACAGGTGTTGGACCCCAGGTCAGGGCCACCGCGACGGTGAACGCATGCCGATACGACCGCACCCGAAAGCCCCGGACGTCCCGGACGTCCCGGAGTCCCTGGACGCCCATGACGCCCATGAAGCCCCGAACGCTCCCCCCGACCGAACCCGCCTCACGACCACCCCCTCTCCCTCTCCTCCCCTCACCCCGCCCCGGTCCTCCCCCGCCGCCCTGCTCGCCCCCTACCGCACCCTCTTCTCCCGCCCCGGCACCCGCGCCTTCACGCTGGGCAACCTCATGGCCCGGCTGCCCTCCGGGATGTTCGGCGTCAGCGCGGTGATCATGATCGCCGGGGCCCGGGGGTCGTACGCCCTGGCCGGCGCCGTCACCGCCACGGGACTCGCGGCGACCGCCGTTGCCGGGCCCTGGACCGCGCGGCTCGTGGACCGGTACGGGCAGGTCCGGGTCGCGGTGCCCGCCGCGCTGACCGCCGCGCTCGGCAGCCTCGCCCTGCTGCTCTGCGTCCGCTTCGACGCCCCCGACTGGACGCTGTTCGCCGCCTACGCCGCCACCGCGACCACCCCCAACACCGGCGGCATGTCCCGCGCCCGCTGGCGGCACCTCTTCCGCGAGGACCCCGCCGCCGTGCACACCGCGAACTCCTTCGAACAGGCCGCGGACGAGCTGTGCTTCATGCTCGGCCCGGTGCTCGCGGCCTTCCTGTGCGGCTCCCTGTTCCCCGAGGCGGGCACGCTGGTGGCGGCCGTCCTGCTGGCCGCGGGCGTCCTGGTCTTCGCCGCCCAGCGGGCGACGGAGCCGCCCCCGGCGGGGGCGGGGGCGCGCGGGCGCTCGCCGCTGCGCAGCCGCGGGATGCCGATGCTGCTGCTCACGCTCGCCGCGACGGGCGCGGTGTTCGGGGCGATGGAGGTCGTCACGCTCGCCTACGCCGACGCGCGGGGGCACCGTTCGGCGGCGGGCGTGATCCTCGCGCTGCAGGCGGCCGGGTCGTGCGCGGCGGGACTGGCGTACGGGGCGCTGCGCACGGCCGCCAAGGGCCCGGCGGAACGCCGACTGCCGTGGTGCCTGCTGACGATGACCGGTCTGATGACCCTGCCGGGTCTGTCCGCCTGGGCGTCCGGCTCCCTCGTCCTGCTCGCCGTCGCCCTGCTGTGCGCGGGGACGGGAACGGCCCCCACGATGGTGACGGCCATGACCCTGGTCCAGCGCCGGTCCCCCGAGGGACGCCTCAACGAGGGCATGAGCCTCGCCGTGACCGCCCTGCTGACGGGCATCGCGGCCGGCTCGGCGACGGGCGGCTCGGTGGTGGAACACCTGTCCCCCCGGGCCGGCTACGTCGTACCGGCGGGGGCGGCGGCCCTGGCGCTGCTGCTCGGGACGGCAGCGAGCCGGGGCCGCCGCTCCGAGTCAGGAAAGGTAGAAACTCTTACCGCTCGACGTGTCGATGGTATTGATGGTGAGGGTCCGGGAGATGTCCCACTGGAATGAGGCTATGTAACCTCCGCCGGCGCTGTCCACGTTGACTTGTTCCACACCGCTGTTGCCGATATTGGCGACGTTACGGCACTGTCCGGGCTGAACCAGGTCACTGATCCAGTGGCCTCGATTGGGGAACTCGATCTGGGAGGCGTAGGAGCCGCGGGAACACAGCGTGAGCGTTCCCCCCGCTACCGACGCCTGGGCCGTAGCAGGCAGAAGCGCGACCGCGGCACCTGCCGCCACCGGCACTGCGACCGCTGCGGCGATCCGTCGAAGAGTGCGCATGTATTCCTCCTGTACGAGACACGACCTGGATGCGGAGCTGGCTGTTCTGCCGAGCAGCACGCTAGGTATGCGCCGGAGAAGGAGGCAAGATTATCTTTTGGCCACCACCGCAGAATCGCCCGGAAGTTGTCCGGAACGGGGGTTTGGAAGTCCGAGGTGATACGGCGACCCCGAAAGGTTGCCCTTCAGGTCGGTCCGTGCGGGCACACTTCACGAGTTCATGGAACCGAAGAAATGGCTCCCGAATTCAGCGCCGTACCGGCGCACCCGTACCTCCCCCGACCCGCCCACGCGCCCGCCCGAGAACGCGCCCGCGCACCCGCCCCACCAACTCCTGCACCGCCCCGTCCCACTCCGGGTACCGGAACACGAAGCCCGCCCCGGTCAGCCGGCCCGGGACCACGCGACGGCTCTTGAGGAGCAGTTCGGTGTCCGAGCGCAGGGCGAACGCCCCCAGTTCGGCCATCCACCTGGTCGCCGGAAGGCCCACCGGCATCCCCCAGGCGGAGCGCAGCGCCCGCATGAACGCCCACTGCGGCAGCGGGCCCGGGGCCGCCAGGTTGACCGGCCCGGTGAGATCCTCCCGGTCGATCAGGAACTCCACCGCGCGCACGAAGTCGTGCTCGTGGATCCACGAGACGTACTGTCCTCCGCCCGCCACCGGGCCGCCGAGCCCGAGGCGGGTCAGGCCGAGCAGGACGGAGAAGACGCCGCCGGGGTCGGGGCTCATCACCATGGCCGCGCGCAGGGCGACCTTGCGCGTGGCCGGCGTGTCCGCCTCCTCCTGCGCCCGCTCCCAGTTCTTCGCGATCTCGACGCTGTACGCCCAGTAGTCCGGCACGCCCTGCTCCGTGCCGCCGATGACGCCGGTGGCCTCGTCATGGGGGGCGTCGAAGCGGTGGGCGTACACGGTGGCGGTGCTCATCTGGAGCCACAGCCGGGGCGGCCGGGCGGCCTTCGCGATCGCGGTGCCGACGACCCGGGCCGAGTCGACCCGGCTGTCCATCATCTCCCGCAGATTGGCCTCCGTGTACCGGCAACTGACACTGCGTCCGGCCAGGTTGATCACGACGTCGCTGCCGTCGACCGCCGCCGTCCACGGCCCCGGCGTCCGGCCGTCCCAGGCGATCTCGCCCTCGCCCCGGGGGTGCCGGGTGAGCACCACGACCTGATGTCCCGCCGCGCCGAGCGCGCGCCGCAGCATCGCGCCGACCTGTCCGGTCCCGCCGGGAATCACGATCTTCATCGCTCCCCCTCCTTCGCCTCGTGACGACCTTAGCCCAGATTCTTGAACGTGTTCAAAAAACACGGATTCACGCGCACCCCATTGACGCGCCCCCTCCCCCCGCCTACCGTCCCGTCGAAGCGCTTCGATGATCGACGTCGAAGCGGTTCGACGACGCGACCCCGCGCGCCCTGCCACACCTGCGCGCACCCCCGTACGGCCCGCACCCCCGCACGGCACCCACCCACCCCACTCCGACTCCCCCAGGAGGCAGAGGATGTTGACGGCACGAAGGCGTCCGGTCGCGATCGCGGCCGCCCTGCTCAGCGGAGCGCTGCTGCTCACCGCCTGCGGCGGCGACTCGGACGGCGGGTCCGGGGACGGCAGAACGCTCAAGCTGTGGCACTACGAGACCGCGGACAGCGCCATGGGCATCGCCTGGAACGAGGCGGTCAAGGAGTTCAAGGCCAAGCACCCCGGCGTGAAGGTGGAGTTCGAGGAGAAGGGCTTCGAACAGATCCAGAAGACCGCGCCCATGGTCCTCAACTCCTCCGACGCCCCCGACGTGATGGAGTACAACAAGGGCAACGCCACCGCCGGACTGCTCTCCAAGCAGGGGCTGCTCACCGACCTGTCCGGGGAGGTCACCAAGCGCGGCTGGGACAAGAAGCTGAGCGCCGGCGTCGCCACCACCGCCCGCTACGACACCAGCGGCGTCATGGGCTCCGGCGCGTGGTACGGCGTGCCCAACTACGCCGAGTACGCGATGGTCTACGTCAACAAGGACCTGTTCGAGAAGTACGGCGTCGCCGTGCCCGAGCCCTCTGCGACCATGGCCGAGCTGACCGCCGCGATGGACGCCTTCGCCCGCAAGGGCGTCACCCCGCTCGCCGACGGCGGCGCCGAGTACCCCGCCCAGCAGTACCTCTACCAGCTCGCCCTCTCGAAGGCCGACCGCTCCTGGGTCGACGGCTACCAGCTCTACAAGGGCAAGGTGGACTTCCACGACGCCGCCTGGACGTACGCCGCCGACACCTTCGCCGACTGGGTGAAGAAGGGCTACCTGAGCGACAAGTCGAGCAGCACCAAGGCCGAGGACGCCGGTCTCTCCTTCATCCAGGGCAAGTCGCCGCTCTTCTTCAGCGGGAGCTGGTGGTACGGCCGCTTCAAGTCGGAGAACAAGTTCGACTGGGACACCCTGCTGTGGCCCGGCTCGAAGCTGACCCTCGGCTCCAGCGGCAACCTGTGGGTGGTCCCCAAGGGCGCCAAGAACAAGGAACTCGCCTACGACTTCATCGACATCACCATGTCGAAGAAGGTGCAGAACCTGCTCGGCAACAGCGGCGGCATCCCCGTCGCCGCCGACGCCTCCGCCCTCACCGACCCGCGCGCCAAGCGCCTCATCGGCGACTTCACCACCGTCTCGGGCCGGGACGGCCTCGCCTTCTACCCCGACTGGCCGGTCCCCGGCTTCTACGACGTCCTCGTCTCCGAGACACAGAAGCTGATCACCGGCAGCGCGAAGCCGGACGCCGTACTGAGCGCCCTGCAGAGCGCCTACGACAAGGGCGCGCCGAAGAAATGACGCTCACCGCCGCCCGCGGCGGGCGCACCACCGCCGCGCCTCCGCACCGCACCCGGCACCCCCGCAATCCGTACGCCCTCTTCCTGCTCCCCGGTGTGCTGGCCTTCCTCCTCGTGATCGTCGGGCCGTTCCTGATGAACACCGGCGTGAGCTTCACCGAGTGGTCGGGGGTGGGCAGCCCGAAGTGGACCGGACTCGCCAACTACCGCGAGCTGCTCGACGACGCCGAGTTCTGGGCCTCGTTCCGGCACAGCCTGTTCATGGTGGTCGCGATGGCCGCCGTGCCGACCGCCCTCGGGCTCGTCCTGGCCGCCGCCCTGTTCGACTTCGTCGGCAAGCACTTCGGCCCCCGGCTCGCCGCCGTGCTGCGCGCCTGCTTCTATCTGCCGCAGGTGCTGCCGATCGCGGTGGCCGGCATCGTCTGGAGCTGGATCCTCGCCCCGGAGAACGGTTCGCTCAACGACCTGCTGTCGGCCCTCGGGCTCGGCTCCTGGCAGCAGGACTGGCTGGGCGACCCCGACCTCGCGCTCTACAGCGTGATGGGCGTGATGGTGTGGGTGCAGCTCGGCTTCCCGCTCGTCGTCTTCATGGCCGGACTGCAACGCGTGGACCCGCAGCTCTACGAGGCGGCCGAGCTGGACGGGGCCGGCTGGTGGCGCCGCTTCCGGCACATCACGCTGCCGCAGATCCGCCCGGAGATCTACGTCGTGCTGACCTGGTGCACGATCGCCGCGCTCAAGGTGTTCGGTGCGGTGTACGTGCTCACCAAGGGCGGCCCGGGCGGGGCGACCGACGTGCCCTCGTACTTCTCCTTCACCACCTTCTTCGAGAAGACCCAGGTGGGCTACGGCGCGGCCATCTCGACCGTGCTCACCGTGATCATCCTGCTGCTGTCCCTGGCCGGGCTGAAACTCCAGACCCGCGCCGAGGACGCCGAGGACGGAGCAGGAGGGAGCCGCGCATGACCACTCTCCCGGCCACCGGCACGGGCACCGGCACCGGCACGCGCCCCCGCGCCCCGCGCCGCCCCTCCCGCCCCGTCCTCGCCCGCTACCCGGTCCTCGTGGCCCTCTGCATCGGCGCGCTGTTCATGGTCGTGCCGTTCGCCGTCGTCACCCTCAACGCGCTGAAGTCGCCGACCGAGTACGCGCAGAACGGGCCGCTGAGCCTGCCGCACGGCCTCTACCTCGACGGCCTGAAGGACTTCTGGGAGCGCGTCGACTACGGCCAGAAGCTGTGGAACTCGGTTCTGATCAGCGGCTCGGTCGCCGTCCTCGCCGTCGTCCTGTCCGTCCTCAACGCCTACGCCATCGGCATCGGCCGCATCCGGGGCCGCACCTGGGTGCTGGCCTTCTTCGTGCTGGCCAACGTGCTGCCGCAGGAGGCGCTGGTCTACCCGGTGTACTACCTGAGCAAGGAGGCCGGGCTCTACGACACCCGGCTCAGCGTGATCATCGTCTTCACGGTGATCCAGTCGGCCTTCGGCACGTATCTGCTCTCCTCCGTCCTCGGCTCCTTCCCCCGCGAGGTCATCGAGGCCGCCCGCATCGACGGGGCGAACGCCTGGCAGGTGCTGTGGCGGATCGTGGTGCCGATGAGCCGGCCCACCCTCGGCGTGCTGCTGGTCTTCTTCTTCATCTGGACGTGGAACGAGTTCCTGCTCCCCCTGGTCATGCTGATCTCCAACGACAACCAGACGGTGTCGGTGGCCCTCGGCGTCCTCCAGGGCCAGCACCTGATGGACGCGACGATGACCAACGCGGCCGCCCTCCTCGGCGTGCTCCCCGCCCTCGTCTTCTTCCTCGTCTTCCAACGCACCCTCACCCGCGGCATCGCCGTGGGTGCCGTCAAGTAAGGGGATCGAGCGTGAAGTTCACCGACGGCTACTGGATGCTGCGCGAGGGCGTCACCGCCGCCCACCCGGTCCAGGCCCTCGATGTGACCACCGGACCCGGCACACTGGAGATCCACGCCCCGACCCACCCCGTCCGGCACCGCGGCGACCTGCTCAAGGGCCCGGTCGTGACGGTCACCGCGCACGCGCCGATGCCCGGCGTCATCGGCGTCACCTTCACCCACTTCCGGGGCGCACCCCCGCACGGCCCCGACTTCGCCCTCGCCCGCGAGGACTTCACCGCCGGGACCGCCTCCGACGAGGAGTACGCGACCCTCACCTCCGGCGCGCTCTCCCTCCGGGTGTCCCGCACCGCGCCCTGGCACCTGGACTTCCTCGCCGAAGGCCGGGTCCTGACCACGAGCGGCCCCAAGGGCATGGGCATCATGCGGGACGCCACCGGCGCCCACTACCTGCGCGAACAGCTCGACCTCGGCGTCGGCACGCACGTGTACGGGCTCGGCGAGCGCTTCGGGCCGCTGGTGAAGAACGGCCAGGTCGTCGACATGTGGAACGCGGACGGCGGCACCACCACCGAACAGGCCTACAAGAACGCCCCGTTCTACCTCACCGACGCCGGCTACGGCGTCTTCGTCGACCACCCCGGCCGGGTCTCCTTCGAGGTCGGCTCGGAGGCGGTCTCCCGCGTCCAGTTCAGCGCGGAGACGCAGGAGCTGACGTACTACGTCCTCCACGGCCCCACCCCGAAGGAGATCCTCCGCAAGTACACCGCCCTCACCGGCCGCCCCGCCCTCCCGCCCGACTGGTCCTTCGGTCTGTGGCTCTCCACCTCCTTCACCACCTCCTACGACGAGGCCACCGTCGCCTCCTTCATCGACGGCATGAAGGAGCGCGAACTCCCGCTCTCCGTGTTCCACTTCGACTGCTTCTGGATGCGCGAGCTCCAGTGGTGCGACTTCGAGTGGGATCCCCGTGTCTTCCCCGACCCGGAGGGGATGCTGGCCCGGCTCAAGGACAAGGGCCTGCGCATCTGCGTCTGGATCAACCCCTACATCGCCCAGCGCTCGCCCCTCTTCGCCGAGGGCCGGGAACTGGGCCACCTGCTGAAACGGCCCGACGGCGGCGTGTGGCAGTGGGACCTGTGGCAGCCGGGCATGGCCCTGGTCGACTTCACCAGCCCCGCCGCCCGCGACTGGTACGCCGCCAAGCTGGAGGCGCTGCTCGCCCAGGGCGTCGACTGCTTCAAGACCGACTTCGGCGAACGCGTCCCGGTGGACGTGGAATGGGCCGACGGCTCCGACCCCGAGCGCATGCACAACTACTACACGCACCTCTACAACCGGACCGTCTTCGACGTGCTGCGCAAGCACCGCGGCGAGGACGAGGCCGTCGTCTTCGCCCGCTCCGCCACCGCCGGCAGCCAGCAGTTCCCCGTGCACTGGGGCGGCGACTGCGAATCGACGTACGAGTCCATGGCCGAGTCGCTGCGCGGCGGCCTCTCCCTCGGCCTCACCGGCTTCGGCTACTGGAGCCACGACATCGGCGGCTTCGAGGGCACCCCCTCGCCCGCCCTGTTCAAACGGTGGATCGCCTTCGGCCTCCTCTCCTCCCACAGCCGTCTGCACGGCTCCTCCTCCTACCGGGTGCCGTGGCTCTTCGACGAGGAGTCCGTCGACGTCCTGCGCCACTTCACCCGGCAGAAACTGCGCCTCATGCCCTACCTGTCCGGGGTCGCCCGTGCCGCGCACGAGGAGGGGGTGCCGATGATGCGGGCGATGGTCCTGGAGTTCCCCGAGGACCCCGGCTGCGCCCACCTCGAACGCCAGTACATGCTGGGCCCCGACCTGCTGGTCGCACCCGTCTTCGACGACGAGGGCGAGGTCTCCTACTACGTCCCCGAAGGCACCTGGACCCACTACGCCACGGGCCGCACGGTCACGGGCCCCCGCTGGGTGCGCGAACGCCACGGCTTCCTGAGCGTCCCCCTCCTGGCCCGCCCGGGTTCCGTCATCCCGGTCGGCGCGGTGGCGGACCGCCCCGACTACGACCACGCCGACGGCGTCACCCTGCGCGCCCACGAACTCTCCCCCGGTGCGCGGGTGACGGTGCGGGTGGCCGACGTGACCTTCACCGTCGTCCGGGACGACGACACCCTGCACGCGTCCTGCGACACCCCGAGGGCCCCGTGGGCCCTGGCGGCCGGGGAGCGGGTGGTGTGGGCGGAGGCGGGGACCGGGGCGCTGTCGCTGGAGGTGCCGGAGCAGGGCTGAGGGGAGACGTCGAGGGCCCGGTCCTCAGCCGCGCGGGGGAGGACGGAGGATGCCTCCACCGTGGTCGGATTCGGTGCGCCGGGCGTCCCGGCGCCGCTCGGCGGGGGTCTCGCCGAATCTCTTCCTGTACGCCTTGACGAAATGGCTGCTGTCGGCGAAATGCCACCGGGCGGCTGTCTCGGACACGGACAGGTGCGTCGACATCAGCTCCGTCCTGGCACGTTCGAGACGCCGTTCGCGCACGTATCCCATGACCGACGGCGTGGCCCCCCGGCCGAACGCGCGGTAGAGGGTGCGGACGGAGACGTGCAGGGCCGCCGCGATGGACCGGGGACCGAGGTCGGGATCGAGGAGCAGGCGGTCCTCTATGTAGTCCATGGCCGCCCGGACCAACGCGGGGGTGAATTCCGCGTCGTCCATGACCCGGTCGTTCACCAGTCCGTGGAACAGCTCCAGGGTCGCGTTGCGGGCCGCCCCGGCAGCGGCGGGGCCGAGTCCGTCCGACAGTTCCGTCCAGAGCCGGAGCTGGGCGAGGAAGAGTGCCGCGGCCGGCGACGAGTGCTCGGCGAGAACCTCACGCCTGCGCGCCGGGAAGCGGATCTCACCGGCGGGCAGGCCCACCGTGACGGCCCGGGTCCCCCGTGCCACCTCGAAGTCCCACGGTGCGTCGTTCCTCCGCGCGCTCAGCAGGCCGGGCCCCACCGCGGACTGCCGGCCCCCTGCCGCGAAGCGCCACTCACCGCCGAACGTCACGTGCATCAGGATCCGGTCCTCGTGATGCCCGCCCGGTCCCCCGGTGCTTCCCCCCACCGCGTCGCTGTACTGGTCCTCGACGAAGAGATCGAGCAGGTCCTGCTTCACCACCCGGGCGCGGTACGTCCCCTCGCCGCGCCGCGGCAGCATCAGCGGCGGGGCCGGTAAGCCCTCTCCCCCCTGGCGCCGCCACTCGCTGAGCAGCAGGTGGTTCCGGTTCTCGTTCGCGTACGGCACGGCGATGTGGACCGCGGGGGTGGAGGGACCTCCCACCCGCCAAGGAGAGATACGGGTTCGAGTGCTCACCCGGAAGAGCGTACGGGTTCCCTCGGCCGCCGCCCCGGGAACGGCACGGTCCCGTGCACTGGCTGTGCGGGGGGGGACATCAACTGCCCCGGATGGCACGGAAGTACAAGACATGTGGCAGTGGCGCACACCTCCCCGGTCACGGACCCTGCGAGCGTGGTCGCGTCCGAGCCCCGACCCCACGACTGGAGCGGTCCATGCCCGAGTCCGAACCGGAAGTCTTCGAAAGCCTCGTCAAGACCGAACCCCCCTCCCCGTCCGTCCTGTTCGACACGGCGTGCGTGATGGGAGGGAGCATCGCGGGACTGTTCGCGGCACGGGTGCTCGCCGATCACGCGCGCGAGGTCGTCGTCCTCGAGCCCGACGAGATCACGGCGGAGGCCGGAGCGCGCGCGGGAGTGCCCCAGGACCAGCAGGTGCACACGCTGCTGCCGGCCGGCCATCACTGGGTCGAGCGGTGGATTCCCGGCGTGACGGAGGAGGCGCGGGAGCGGGGCGCCTCGCTCTGCGGCCCCGACAAGACGGTCACCGCCCTCAACGGCTTCCCGCAGGCCTCGTACGAGGGCGGCCACCACATGCTCGCGATCGGGCGCCCTCTGCTGGAGAGCCTGATCCGGGACCGGGTCACCGCCCTGCCCAACGTGTCACTCGTCCGCGCGCGGGCGACCGGACTGCGCTACGCCGACGGCGCCACCGACGGCGTCCGCTTCGTCCCGACCGGCGCGGACGGTCACGGGACGCAGGAGGAAGAGATCCTCGCGGCGGACTTCGTCGTGGACGCCATGGGACGGTCCAGCAGGCTGGCGCACTGGCTCGAGGAGGACGGCTACGACCAGCCGCGGCTCGAGCGGCTGGAAGCACCGGTCAACTACGCGACCGCCCTGTTCGAGAGGCCGACGCCGTTCGAGGACCTGGAGTCGGCGGCCGTACTGCAGTTGTTCACACCCGACCACCCCTCGGGCGGGGTGTCCGTGGCGGCGGCGAACGCGATCGAGGGCGGGCAGTGGCTCGTCATGCTGATGGGACACGGCGACAACCGGCCCGGCAGGACGGTCGAGGAGTTCCGGGCGGCCTGCGCGGAACTGCCCGGGGTCTTCGGTGAGGCCGCCGGCGGCACCCTCACCCGCCCGGTGGTCACCTACCACCAGGCCGACAGCAGGCGGCGCCACTTCACCGAGGCCGGGAGCCTTCCGGCACGGCTCGTTGCCGTGGGCGACGCCGTGGCCTCCTTCAACCCGGTCTACGGCCAGGGCATGAGTTCCGCCGCCCTGCACGCCTCGTGCCTGGCCTCCTACCTCGCGGGCGGCGCCGATCTCGACAAGGCGGCCACGGAGTTCTTCCGCCTGCAGCAAGTGGTCGTCGACGCGGCCTGGGCAGTCTCCGCGGGAGGAGACGCCGCCCGTCTCGACGCCGCGAACGGTACCGAGGTTCCGGAGGAGGTGAGGCGGCAGCGCTGGGCCATGGAGCAGATCCTCGAGGCGACACTCACCGACGGAGACGTCGCACGGGCCTTCCAGGAGGTCTCCTACATGCTGCGGCATCCCGCCGCGCTCGCCGACCCGGACATCCTGAAGAAGGCGATGGCCGCGAACGAGGGAGGGCGGCCCAGGTGACCACGAGGACACCGACCGTGCTCGACCGCTACATCGGCCTCGCGGACCGCGCGGTGCACGAGGAGGCGGCGCTCCAGGAACTGCTGGCGCTGTTCGCCCCCGGGGCGACGGTGCGGATCGGGCCCGAGCCGGTCCGGGGCCGTGAGGCCGTGGCCGCGTTCTACCGCGCGCACTTCGCCGCCCTCGCCGACTCCCGGCACTACTGGAACACGACGGTGATGGAGGACGGGACGCTGAGGGCCGAGTGGGCGGCGGCCGCGCGCACGGCGGACGGCGGCCTCATGACGGTGGCCGGCGTCGAGCACGCGCGGGTCGACGCGGACGGCCTCATCTCCGAACTCCGCAACACCTTCACCCGACCGCCCGGCTGAGGCACCCCGGCGCACACCCGGTCCCGACGCCGCCGACCGCGCCGGGACCGGATCGCCGATACCCGGTCGGGAAGAAGACGCCCGGCGACTCAAACGCCGTCGTGGGCGACGTACCCGAGAAACGCGGCCCAGGCACTCGCGGGCACACCGAAGCAGGGGCTGCGGACCCCCAGTTTGGAGTCCCGCAGGTGGACGGTCGCCTCGGCGTCGGTGTGGTGCGGGGAGTGGGCGACTTCGAGGCAGGCGCCGCCGGACGAATCACTGTGACTCGACTTGAACCAAGTCAGTTCCGCGCTCATAGTTCCTCCGCCAACTCCTTGATGAACCGGGCAGACTCCTCAACGCTAAGCGCCTGCGACCGGATCAGACCATAGCGTTGCGACAGCGCGCTGATCTTGCCGCCGTCAGCGTAGAGCGCTCCCGTTTCCTGTGCCTCGACGTGTGCGTAGACGTCGTGCTCGGTCGTCTCCACGAGAATGAGCGCACCGCTGAGCGCGACTGTGGGAGCACCCGCGAAGGGCAGCACCTGAAGAGTCAGGTTGCGCAACTCGGCGACGTGCAGCAGGTGTTCCAATTGCCTGCCCATCACCGACCTGTCGCCGACGACGGCTTTCAAAGCCGCCTCGTGCATGACGAAGGTGAACCGGGCCAGCGGCTTGCTCGTGAGCTTCACCTGCCGTTTCAGCCGTGCCGCGACCCGCTCCTCCACGGTCTCCTCGTCCAACGGAGGACAGTCGTTGCCGATCAGCTCCCTCGCGTACTCCTCGGTCTGCAGCAGGCCCGGAATCAGCATCGACTCATACCACTGCACAGTGATCGCCTCGGCCTCCACCGCCACGTACTGCTGCGTGCGCTGCGGGAACGGCTCCGGCTTGAGGAACTCGTGCGCGGCCGTGAGTTTGCCGCCCGCCCGGCACATCTGGTCCGCGATCTGCAGGAGCCGCAGGGTGGGGCGGCGGCGGCCGCACTCCATGGACTTGACGTACTCGTAGTCGTAGCCGGCCTCGTCCGCGAGGCCCTGCCGTGTGACGCCCGCGCTCTCGCGCCACAGCTTGATCTGGCCGCCGCAGTAACGCCAGTTCTGCTGCGCCTGCTGGGACTCCCCCGCCGCCACCCGCACCACCCGTTCCCTCAGGTCACCCCGGGTACAGCCACGCCGCGTACCCGGACCGCTACTCGCGAGCGTAAGCACGGGTCGGCACGCTGATCCCACCGAACGACGGGAAATCACACGCAAGGAACCCCACCCCATGGCGACCCCACCGACGACCCCCCGCAGCACCGCGCTCCCCCACGACATCGAGTGGCGGCTCCCCCGCCACCCCCGCAGCGTGGGCAGGGCCCGAACGCTGCTCCGCGAGCAGGCAAGGATGTGGAAGCTCCCGGACGACGTGACCGAGACGGCAGGGAGATCCGGGCGCGCTGCGTGGAGAGGGACGGCCGGCTGCGCCTCACCGTGACCGACGCGAGCGACGTCCTGCCCGTGGTGCGCGAGACCGGCCCGGAGGACGATTCCGGACGCGGCCTGCCGCTCGTGGCCGCACTGGCGGACGCCTGGGGCGCGGAACCCCGCCCCTGCGGCATCGGCAAGACGGTGTGGTGCGAACTGCGATGCACGCCGGCATCGCCCGGCGAGCAGTACCACCCCGACCGGAGCCGTGGACCGGCGCCCACCCGCCGCGAGGACCGGGCCGCCGGCTAACCTCCGATGATCCAGAACAGGATTCCGAGCCCGGGGAAAGCGAGCACCAGAGCCAGTGCCGACAGCATGTAGGGCATGCCGTAACCGATCGGCGGCACCTCGGCGTTCTTCGGCCGGCGTGGGTCGTAGACGACGTCGACCGGCTCCCCTATCCGCGCGCAGGCAACGGCCTGTGACCGGCTCAGGCATCTGAACTTCTCACCTGCCGCGGTCTCGTACCTCACGATCACGGCCACGCCGTCCTTGGCGAACGTGTGCTTGACACAGACTCCGGTAACTCGCACCCCCCTCATCCGCACAGCGAACGCCCGTTGGGCGAAGAAGGCCAGGATTCCGGAGCCACTCAACGCCAGCAGAGCGTGGGGGAGGAAGTAGGCCGAGCCCGAAGCAGCGAGGTACGCAGATGCCATACGCCCATCTAACCTCGCGCCCTCACGAGGGGGGTGTCCAATTCCTGTCCGGCATGGGCGGCACGCCGGGCGTGCGGGGGGGGCCGCGGCACGGGCGTGCCGTACGCCCTTCACGGGTGCGCCCCTGGCGTCCGCTCTCGGGGGTGAGGGGACGGCAGGGGCGCGGTCGGTGTGGCGGGTCAGCCGCCGCAGCCGAAGCCGTAGTGGACCTCGATGCTGGTCACCGCGTTGTCGTAGAGGTACAGGAGTTCCTGCTTCTGTCCGGGCTCGATGATCCAGTTGAGGCCGCGGTAGTCGGCGTCGGTCCAGACGCACACGTTCTTGTCGGTGCGGTTCCAGAGCGAACCGGCCCGGTCGTTCCACGCATGGCCGATGTTGGGGTTGTCCACTCCGTCGAGCTGGAGGACGTCACCCGTGCCGTCGTGGCCGTCGAAGAGGCAGACCTTGCCCGCCTGGCAGTAGTTCCAGTCGGCCGCCGCGGTTCCGGAGGCTGCCAGTACGGCGGTCGCCGCGAGGGCCGCGCCCGCCACCGCGGTCTTCACATTCAGCTTCATGAGCACCTTTCCCGTCACCGCCTGTGGAAGCGCGGTCGTGGTAGCCCCGTCCGTCCGTTGATCTCGAGGCCTTCCGCAGGTAAGACCGTCTCCGCGCACAGTCGGTTCACCGGGATGATGTTGCTCACAACTTCCTTGAGCGGCGCGGCTGCTGAACCTCCGTCAGCACGTACGAGCCGCGCTCCGCCCGTCAGGTGCGGTCGTGCAGGGTGATGTGGTAGCCGTCGGGGTCGGCGAAGGTGAAGGTGCGGCCGAAGGGGCCGTCGATCGGGGCGGAGACGATCGTGTGGCCGTCGGCGGCGAGGGCGTCGTGGATGGCCTGGGCGTCGGTGGCGTGGAGCCAGAGGGCGAGGCCGATGCCGGGCTGGGCGGCGGAGGCCAGGTCGGTGCCGGGGACGACGTCGCGGAGGGCGAACGCGATCGGCTTGGTCTCGAAGACGACGGCGTGCGGGGGCCCGGCCTGCGAGCGGACGAGGCCGAGGTACTGCTCGTAGAACGCCTGGGAGGCGTCGCGGTCGCGTACCTGGAGGGAGACGAAGTCGGGGCCGGTGACGGGCATGGTGATGCTCCTTCTCGTTGTGTCAGCTTCCTGACACACACCACGGTATGTCAGACTCCTGACATGAGTCAAAGGGAAGCGGGCATCGATCTGGACACCTCGCTGGGCTATCTCCTCAAGGAGGCGGCGAGCGCGCTGCGCACGGCCATGGAGGAGGTGCTGCGGCCGCTCGGGATGAACGTGACCCATTACTCGTGCCTGGAGCTGCTGGCCCAGCGGCCGGGGCTGTCGAACAGCGAGCTGGCGCGCGGGGCCTTCGTGACCCGGCAGTCGATGAACACGCTGCTCCAGGCCCTGGAACGGGACGGCTTCGTGACCAGGCCCGCCGCCCCGCCCGTCGGAAAGGCGCTCCCCGCCCGGCTCACGCCCCGCGGCAGGCAAAGCCTGGAGGCGGCCTCGGCCGCGGTGCGGTCCGTCGAGGAGCGGATGCTGTCCGGACTGACCGGGGAGGACCGGTCGGAGGCGTTCCGGATACTGCGGAGCATGACCCGGGCACTGCGCGAGGGCCCGGTCGACTCCTGAGGCCAGGATGCCTCCGCAGGGCACACGACAAAGGCCCCGCCGCTCGCGACGGGGCCTTTGCCCACATGGGGTACCGGGAAGGCCGGGGACGTACCCCGGGCTTCGGGTGGTGGAGATGGCGGGAATCGAACCCGCGTCCAACGGTGCGGAATCAGGGCTTCTCCGTGTGCAGTTCGCTACGATTTTCTCGGCCCCGGAGATCACGCGAACAAGTCTCCGACGGGCCCAGTCACTGTTTGGTTTCCCTCTTCACCCCGTGACCGGGATCAAGGTTTAGTCCCCTAGCTGATGCCAGGATCCGGGTCGGGAACAGCCCCGGGCTGACACTCCGCAGAGTCTTCGCTTGCTACCTGATCAGGCAGCGAGGGCGAAGGCGGAGGAATCGCGCTTGGTATTGGCGATTATTTTTTTCGGCCTGTGGTTTACGAGATCATGGCCGCTTCCTCGACACGCTTCCCCTGCTTCGACAGCCGCTGTCGAAACCGATCATCCCCATGTTGATTTTTCAAACGCTCGCACCGGCTGTGCGGTACGGGCCCATCGTACGTGAACAACGCGGGTCGGTGCCAGCGTATTCCGGGGCGCCCGGCGGGCGCACGGGCCCGCTCAGCCCAGCGTGCCCCGCTCGCGGCGCTTCGCCGCCGCGATCACGCGGTCGGACTCGCGACGGTCCTGGCGCTCGCGCAGGGTCTGCCGCTTGTCGTACTCCTTCTTGCCGCGCGCGAGGGCGATCTCCGCCTTTGCCCGGCCGTCCTTGAAGTAGAGGGCCAGCGGCACGATCGTGTGCCCGGTCTCCTGGGACTTCGACGCCAGCCGGTCGATCTCCTCGCGGTGCAGGAGCAGCTTGCGCTTGCGACGCACGGAGTGGTTGGTCCAGGTGCCCTGGCTGTACTCGGGGATGTGCGCGTTGTGCAGCCACGCCTCGTTCCCGTCGATCTGCACGAAGCCGTCGACCAGGGAGGCCCGTCCCTGGCGCAGCGACTTCACCTCGGTGCCGCTCAGGACGAGGCCGGCCTCGAAGACGTCGATGATCGCGTAGTCGTGGCGTGCCTTCTTGTTCTGCGCGACGATGCGCCGCTTGCCGCCCTTCTCGCCGTCCCGCGCCTTCGCGGTCGCCTTGCCCTGCTTCGGCTGGGCCTCTTTCGGTACGTACATTCCCTTGGCCATAGTGCTGGCCATTTTCGCACCTCGGAGGGGGTGGGGGGAAAGCCGTTTACGCGAGCGGCGCGAGGGGTTCGGGACTCAGGAGCGGCCGAGGCCCGACAGGACGTTCCCCGCGCGGGCGAGTGCGTCCCCCTCGGCCTCCAGGTCGGGGGTGATGCCGCGGCCGTCGACGCCGCGGCCGGAGGGGGTGCGGTAGTGGCCGACGGTCAGTTCGGCGACGGAGCCGTCGGGCAGCCGGCTCGGCATCTGCACCGAGCCCTTGCCGAAGGTGCGGGTGCCCACGACGATCGCCCGGCAGCGGTCCTGGAGGGCCCCGGTGAGGAGTTCGGCCGCGCTCATCGTGCCGCCGTCGACGAGCACGACCACGGGTCTGGTGGTGTCGCCGCCGCGTCCGGCGTGCAGTGCGCGCTGCTCGCCGCCGATGTCGTAGGTGGCGACGAGGCCGCCGTCGAGGAAGGCGGAGGCGGCGGTGACGGCCTCGGCGACCAGGCCGCCGGAGTTGCCGCGCAGGTCGAGGACGATCCCGTCGCGCGCGGGCGCCCCGGCGACGGCGGCGCGCACCTGGTCGCCGGTGCCCTTGGTGAAGGCGGCGACCCTGATCACGGTGGTCCGGCCGGCGACCCGGCGCGTGGTGACGTCCTCGGTGGACAGCCGGGCCCGGCGCAGGGTCTTCGTCCACACGCGGCCGTCGCGCTGGAGGCCGAGGGAGACGCGGGTGCCGGCGGTGGCCTCCCGGCCCCCGCCGTTCTCGGTGTCCCCGCGCAGTATGGAGACGACCTCGGTGACGGGGCGGTCGTCGACCCGCTTCCCGTCGACGCTGCGCAGCCGGTCCCCGGCGCGGATGCCGGCGGCGGCCGCGGGGGAGCCGGGGCGGACCCGGGTGACCTCGATGCGGCCGTCGCTCTCGCGCCCGGCGGAGAGCCCGACGCCGGTGTACTCGCCGTCCAGGGACTCCTGGAACTCCTCGTACTCGTCCGGGGAGTAGACGGCGCCCCAGCGGTCGCCGCTGCGGCTGACGGCCCGCTCGGCGGCCTCCAGGGGCGAGGTGCCCTCGGCCATCGCGCGGGCGGCGGCCCGGGTGACCTCCTGCTGCCGTGCGGCGACGGGACCGCCCGCGTCGTCCGTGGGGGTTCCCTGGGCCGCGGCTCGGCTCGCGCCGAGGCTCTCGTTGAACGAGCCGGTCGCGGCGCCGGCCACCAGCACGCTCGCGAAGACCAGCGTCAGCGCGGCCCCGCGGCCGGAGCGGCGGGGCGGTGGGAAGAGCGGGCCGTGGGGGGCTGGCATGGCGGTGAGTCTAGGGGAAGAGTGCCTGGGGAACGGGCGGTTGCCCCGCCCGCCCCGTTGGCGTGTGTCACCGGATTCCTTGGAGGGTGCCGCGGTCTTCGGGCCGGGAGGAACCGGACCGCGGATTCCTTGGAAGGTGCCGCGGTCTTCGGGCCGGGAGGAACCGGACCCCTGCGGAGCAGGGCAAGGGAGGAGCGGTCGCCCTCAGGGCGAGCGGTCCTCTGCTGCCACATCGGTGTCACGATCGACCTCCAGGCGGTAGACGATCTCGGAGTTGAGGGACCGGCGGGCGGACTTGGCCTGAGCGACCAGCCACTCGTGCAGGTCAGCGGGGAGACGGAGGGTGATGCGCTTCTCTTCGGCCATGACTTCAGAGTAGTGGCTTTCCGACTCTGGACCAGTAGTAGCGTGACACCATGACGACACAACGGAAGGCGACCGGGCATGCCCGGTACACCTACCGCCTGCGTGTGTCGTCGGCCGCCCGCACGCTCCTGCTCGCTGAGTGGGGCCGATGCCGGTGGATCTGGAACGAGTGCGTGGCCAAGTCCCGCGCCGTGCACGCCCACAACACGGCGAACCCCGGCGCCAAACTGACCTCCGGCCCGGCCCAGCTCGACAAAATGCTGACCGAAGCCCGCGCCCGCACGCCGTGGCTGCGTGAAGGTGCTTCGGTGCCGCAGCAGCAAATCATCCGGGACTTCGCCAAGTCCCGCTCCAAGGCGCTGAAGGACATCGAGAAGCGGCTGCCGATGCGGCAGCGTGCGGGCATGCCTCGGCACAAGAAGAAGCGCGAGGCGCTGCCTACGCTGAACTACACACAGCGTGGGTTCCGGCTGAAGGACGGACGCCTCCACCTCGCGGGCGGCATCGCCTTGACAGTGGTGTGGTCTCGCGGACTCCCGTCCGCGCCATCCAGTGTGCGCGTGTACCAGGACGCGGTCGGGCACTGGTACGCCTCGTTCGTCGTCGCCTCCGAGGCTCAGCCGCTCCCGGCCACGGGCCGTGTGCTCGGCGTCGACTGGGGCGTCAAGGAGACCGCGACCACCACATCCGACGCCCACGACCTCCCCCACCCGCAGTACGGGCGGAAGGCTCAGGCGAAGCTGACCCGGTACGACCGCATGATGGCCCGCCGCAGACCGAAGAAGGGGCAGGCCGCCTCGAAGGGCTACCGCGAGGCGAAGAAGTGGCGCGCCAATACCTACGCGAAGATCGCCCGGCAGCGGCAGGACACCGGCCGCAAGTGGGCGAAGAAGATCGTCCGCGACCATGACGCCATCGCTGTCGAGGACTTCCGGCCGAAGTTCCTCGCGAAGACCACCATGGCCCACAAAGCCGCTGACGCCGCGATCGGCGCCACCAAGACGGCCCTGATCGAGATGGGCCGCAAGCACGGGCGGGACATTCGCCTCGTGCATCCCGCGCACACCACCATGGACTGCGCGTCGTGCGGAGCGAGAACCAAGCACGCACTTCCTCTATCGGAACGTACCTACACCTGCACCACGTGCGGATCCGTCTCCCCTCGGGACAAGAACTCCGCCCGCGTGATGCTCGTCCGGGCTGGTCTCAACCCGGCTGGTGTCGAGGGCGTCAGACCTCCGGGAGCGCTGCTCCCGGAGGCAGCCTGAGCCAGAAATCCCCTCCCTTCAAGGAGGGGAGGACGTCAAACCTTCAGATACTTGCGCAGCGCGAAGAACGCGGCGAGGGAGGGCATCAGGACGCTCGCCGCGAGGATGAGCGGGAGCTTCGTCAGGACGGAGTCCCAGCCGACGAAGTTGATCAGGGTGAGCTTGCCGGACAGGGCCATGCCGTGGTCGACGGTGAAGTAGCGGCCGAAGACCAGGAAGACGCACGCCACGCCGCCGCCGATGAGGCCGGCGACCGCCGCCTCCATGATGAACGGGGCCTGGATGTAGAAGCCGGAGGCGCCCACGAGCCGCATGATGCCGGTCTCGCGGCGGCGGCTGAACGCCGAGACCCGCACCGTGTTGACGATCAGCAGGAGCGCGACGACCAGCATCAGCGTCATCACGCCGAGCGCCGCCCGGTTCATCAGGTTGAGCAGCTCGAACAGGTTGTCCAGGATGCCCTTCTGGTCCTGCACCGACTGCACACCGGCCCGCCCGTCGAAGGCGGTCGCGATGACCTGGTACTTCTGCGGGTCCTTGAGCTTGATGCGGTACGACTCCTGCATCTGGTCCGGGGTGAGGGAGCTGACCAGGGGCGAGTCGCCGAACTGCTCCTTGTAGTGCTTGTACGCCTCGTCCTGCGACTCGTAGGTGACCTTGTCGACCACCGACATCTTGCTCAGGTCGGCCTTGATCTGGTCCTTCTGCTCCGAAGTCACCGCACCCTTGGCGCAGTTGGGGTCGGAGTCGGCGTCGCTCTTGTTGCAGAGGAAGATCGAGACGTTGACCTTGTCGTACCAGTAGCCCTTCATCTGGGACACCTGGTCGCTCATCACGAGGGACGCGCCGAACAGGGCCAGGGACAGGGCTACCGAGACGATGACCGCGAAGGTCATCGTCAGGTTGCGGCGGAGACCGACGCCGATCTCCGAAAGCACGAACTGGGCGCGCATGGCGTCTGGTTAAGCCTTTCCGTTCCTCGTCGTCAGTGCTGGTAGCCGTAGACGCCGCGCACCTGGTCGCGGACGAGGCGGCCCTTCTCCAGCTCGATGACGCGCTTGCGCATCTGGTCAACGATGTTCTGGTCGTGGGTGGCCATCACCACGGTGGTGCCGGTGCGGTTGATGCGGTCCAGCAGCTTCATGATGCCGACGGAGGTCTGCGGGTCGAGGTTGCCTGTGGGCTCGTCGCAGATCAGCAGCTTGGGCCGGTTGACGAAGGCGCGTGCGATGGCGACGCGCTGCTGCTCACCGCCGGACAGCTCGCCCGGCATGCGGTCCTCCTTGCCGCCGAGCCCGACGAGGTCGAGCACCTGTGGCACGGACTTGCGGGTCTCGCCGCGGGACTTGCCGATCACCTCCTGGGCGAAGGCGACGTTCTCGGCGACCGTCTTGTTCGGCAGCAGCCGGAAGTCCTGGAACACGGTGCCGAGCTGGCGCCGGATCTGCGGAACCTTCCAGTTGGAGACGCGGGCGAGGTCCTTGCCGAGGACGTGGACCTGGCCGTGGCTGCACCGCTCCTCGCGCAGGATCAGGCGCAGGAAGGTGGACTTTCCGGAGCCGGACGATCCCACGAGGAACACGAACTCGCCCTTCTCCACCTCCAGGGAGACATCCCTGAGCGCGGGGCGGGTCTGCTTGGGGTAGACCTTGGAGACGTTGTCGAATCGGATCACGGGATGCACCACAAGTCGCCGGGGTTGGTGAGCGTGACCATACGCGAACCGGATGTGTGCGTGCAGTCGTCGGTGGGCATGCGCGAATGTTGTGCGTTTTGTCGGGGGTCCCGGGGCCGCCCGTCTTCCCGGCCGGCGCCGCGCGCGGCCGCGGAACCTGGCACAGTGGGAGGTGGTGGCCGCCGGCCGGGAACGGAACGGGCGTCCGGCACGTTGTACGGGGTGAAGGCGGGCGAGGAGGGCGAGGCGCATGACGTACGACCGATTGGTGTGCGCGAACTGTGCCGCACCCGTGAGCGAGGGCCGCTGCCCGGTGTGCCGGGCCAGCAGGGAGCGGCTTCAGCAGCAGCAGAACCCGTTCTCCCACGTCAATCCGGTGACGCTGATCGCACTGCTCGTGGTGCTGATCGCGGCGCTGGCACTGGTGGCACACCAGACGGTGTAGCCCCGCGAGACTTCCCCCCGGCCGCCGGACGTCGACGGGCCCGGGGGTACGCGAAAGGCCCGGAGCCGGCTGCTCCGGGCCTTTCCTCGTCACGTCATGCCTCGTGGGTCGCCTCCGGCGTCACGAGGTGCGCACGGCGTTCAGGCCGCGGCGCCGTCCCGGCCGCTCACCAGGCGGGGCAGGAAGCGGAAGCCGATGCCGCCCGCGATCATCGTGGCCGCGCCGACCAGCAGGAACATGGTCTGACCCGCACCGGTCTCGGCCAGCTCGCCGTCGTCGCCACCCTGGGCGGTGGTGTCCGGGGCGTCCACGCCGGTGTCGGTCAGGGCGGAGGAACCCTTGCCCTGCTCGACGGGCTTGTTGCCGCCGCCGTCGGTCTCGGTACCGCCGGAGCCGGAGCCACCGCCGTTGCCGCCACCGCCGTTGCCGGAGCCACCGTTGCCGGAGCCGCCGCCGTTGCCGTTGCCGTTGCCGCCGTTGTCACCGGTGCCGCCGTTGCCGTTGCCACCGGCATTGCCGTTGCCACCGTTGCCGTTGCCACCGGCGTTGCCGTTGCCCTCGGAGGAGCCGGCGGACGTGCCTTCCGACGCCCCGGTGGAGGTGCCCTCGGACCCGCCCTCGGAGGAGCCGACGGACGTCCCCTCGGAACCGCCCTCGGAGGTACCGGTGGAGGTGCCCTCGGAACCGCCCTCGGAAGTACCGGTGGAGGTGCCCTCGGAGCCTCCTTCGGAGGTGCCCGTCGAGGTCCCTTCGGAGGTGCCCTCGGAAGCGCCGAGGGACGAACCCTCCGTCGCACCGAGGGAGGCGCCCTCCGTCAGCCCCTCGTCGTCACCCGGCGCATCCTCGCCCGTCTTCACCTGGGCGTTGATCCCGTTGCTGTCCGCGTTCACGTTGAGCTCGAGCGCGGAGGCCGCGCCTGCGGCCGTCAGCGACGCACCCGCGGCGATCACGGCACCCGCGGCGACACGCGCCACGCGGATCCGCGTCTTCTTCGTCATATGACTGCTACCCCCAGTAGCTGATCGTCAGTGGAGCAGCGCCACGGGGCCGTGATCAACGGAGGCAGGTCGTGAATGGAGCTCCCCCGGTTCACATGCGCCCCGATAATGCGCATGCCACCCGACACCTTTCCGATTTTTTTAAGCAACGTCAAGGCCGTTGCGTACACGATGTCCGATAGTGCCGCTTTCGCCACGAGAGGTCGCAGACAAAAGGCAACTGTCGCCCCGGAGGCGGCAGTTGCCTTGTCGACAAAATGGTTGCTTCCGGGGCGGCCGGACCGCCCCGGGAACCGGGCCCTACTTCTCCTGCTGCTTGCGCCAGCGAATGCCGGCCTCGAGGAAGCCGTCGATCTCGCCGTTGAACACGGCCTCGGGGTTGCCGACCTCGAAGTCGGTGCGCAGGTCCTTGACCATCTGGTACGGGTGCAGGACGTACGAACGCATCTGGTTGCCCCAGGAGTTGCCGCCGTCGCCCTTGAGCGCGTCCATCTTGGCCTGCTCCTCCTGGCGGCGCCGCTCGAGCAGCTTGGCCTGGAGGACGTTCATCGCGGTCGCCTTGTTCTGGATCTGCGAGCGCTCGTTCTGGCAGGACACGACGATCCCGGTGGGGATGTGGGTCAGGCGCACCGCGGAGTCGGTCGTGTTGACGCCCTGGCCGCCGGGACCGGAGGACCGGTAGACGTCGACCCGCAGCTCGGACTCGTCGATCTCGACGTGGTCGGTCTGCTCGACGACGGGGAGGATCTCCACGCCCGCGAAGCTGGTCTGGCGCCGGCCCTGGTTGTCGTAGGGCGAGATGCGCACGAGGCGGTGGGTGCCCTGCTCGACGGAGAGGGTGCCGTAGGCGTACGGGGCCTGCACGGCGAAGGTGGTCGACTTGATGCCGGCCTCCTCCGCGTACGAGGTCTCGTAGACCTCGGTCTTGTAGCCGCGCTGCTCGGCCCAGCGCAGGTACATGCGCTGGAGCTTCTCGGCGAAGTCCGCGGCGTCGACGCCGCCGGCCTCGGCGCGGATGTTGACGAGGGCCTCGCGGGAGTCGTACTCGCCGGAGAGGAGGGTGCGGACCTCCATCTCGTCCAGCGCCTTGCGTACGGCCGTGAGCTCGGACTCGGCCTCGGCGCGGGTGTCCGGGTCGTCCTCCTCCTCGGCCATCTCGAACAGGACGCCGAGGTCGTCGATCCTGCCGCGCAGGGCCTCGGCCTTGCGGACCTCGGCCTGGAGGTGGGACAGCTTGCTGGTGATCTTCTGCGCCTCGTCCGGGTTGTCCCAGAGGGACGGCGCGGCCGCCTGCTCCTCGAGCACGGCGATGTCTGCCCTCAGCTTGTCGAGGTCCAGGACGGCCTCGATGGACTCCATGGTGGAGGAGAGGGACTTGAGCTCTTCGGATACGTCGACGACTGCCACGCTCCCCAGCGTAACGGTTCCGCCGGACGGGCAAGGGCGCAGGAGAGCCCCGGGGAGTGTGAGCGCGCGGTCACCCGCGCCCCTTCCCGGGGCTCCGGGGCGCGGGTGACGCGGACGCTACGGAACCGCCGGGGCGGAGTTGTTGGAGTCCTGCGGGGGGACGTCGCCCTCGTCGTCCGACAGGGCGGCCCAGGCGCCCAGTCCCGCCGCGGCGACGAGGACCAGGGCGGCCGCCCCGAGCGTCAGGCGCCGTCGGCGCGCCATCGCCCGGTTCCGCGCGGAGCCGGGCCGCGGGGCGCCCGCCGCCCGCGGCACCCGCGCGGTGCCTCGGGCGCCCCCGGCGAGCTCGTCCGGGCCCGGCACGCGCATCGACGTGTGCGTGTCCCGGTTGGAGTCCGGCTTCGCGCCGGGCACCAGGGGCACGGCGCCCCGCCGCACCCGCGGCTCGCCCCGGCTCCCAGCCGCCGTCCCGTCCTCGGCCCCCTCGGCGGGGTCCTCGGCGCCCTCGTCCTCCTCCGGCTCGGATCCCGGCTCGTCCACGTCCAGCGGGGGCATCCCCGCGAGCGAGGGGAGCTGCTCCCGCAGCCGCGCCGCCAGCTCGGAGGCCCGCAGCCGGGAGGCCGGCGCCTTGGCCAGGCACTGGACGAGGAGCTGCCACAGCTCGTCGGGGATGCCGGGCAGCGGCGCCACCGTCTCCGTGACGTGCCGGCGCAGCACCGCCCCGGGGTGTCCGCCGCCGAAGGGCGTGAACCCGGCGAGCAGCTCGTACAGGACCGTGGCCAGCGCGTAGATGTCGACGGCCGCGCGGGGCGGCAGTCCCTCGACGATCTCCGGGGCCAGGTAGTCCGGCGTGCCGATGATCTTCGTGGCGCGGGTCCTGCGCGGGGTGTCGATGAGTTTGGCCACACCGAAGTCGGTCAGCAGCGCGGGGTGGGCGCCGCCGGGTCCGAGGGGGCCCTGCATGTCGAGGAGGACGTTCTCCGGCTTGACGTCGCGGTGGACGACCCCGGCCGCGTGGGCCGCGGCCAGCGCGTCGGCGACGTCGGCGACGATCGCGACCGCCGCCTCGGGTGCCATGCGGCGCTCCCGGTCCAGGCGGGTGCGCAGGTCGGTGCCGCGCACGAGGTCCATGACGAGGGCCAGGTCGTTGCCGTCGACCACGAGGTCGTGCACCGAGACGATGTGGGGGTGGTCCAGGCCCAGCAGTGCCGTGCGCTCCTGGACGAACCGTCCCACCAGTTCCTGGTCGGAGGCGAGGTCCTCGCGCAGCAGCTTGACGGCCACGGGGCCGTCCGGCCCCTCGCCCAGCCACACCGTGCCGGCGCTTCCCCGTCCCAGGACCTGGTGCGCGGTGTACCGACTGCCGATCTTCCGTGCCAAGGCTGCTCCGCTCGCTCCAACGGTCCGCGTGTTGTCGCCAAAACTACGCGTCGCGGGAGCCGGCCTTCACCCGGGCGACGGAAATCACCCGGTGGGTGTCGACAAATCCCCAAGGTCGGGGTGCGGAGGTGCGCACCCCGAACCCCGCGGGAAGGGTCCTAGGGCCTCTCGTTTGGATCAGGCCGGCTGGGAGGCGCCGTACGTCCTCGGCCGACCCGAGCGGGGTCCGGTGCGTGCGGCTGCAAGGCGGAGGAGGGCGCCAGGGCGGAGCCCTGGCAACCGACGACAACGCCGCAGAGGCGCGTGCCGGACCCCGCGACGCCGGGATGATCCAAACGAGAGGCCCTAGTTGCCCAGCTTTCGCAGCAGGTCCCCGGCCCGCGAGAACCAGTGGCTGATCTCGCTCCAGTAGCCCCTGCCCGTGCCGATCCAGTCCCGCAGCGGGCTCAGTTCCCAGACCAGCCAGCTCGCGACGACCAGGATGACGAGCGTGAACAGGCAGCCCTTGAGGCAGCCGAGGCCCGGGATCTTCATCGGGTTGGCGCCGCGCTGCCGCGGCGCCCTCGGCTCACGCTCCGGGGCGGGCCGCCGGGGCTCCGGGGCGTAACGCTGCGGCTGGGGCGCCGGGGCGTACTGCTGCGGCTGCGGGGTCTCCCGGCGGCGCTGCGGGGCCCGCTGGGGGGCGTACCGCTGCTGTCCGGGCTGCTGCTGTTGCGGGTAGCCGTAGCCGTCCTGCGGGGGCTGCTGCCTGCGGGGCTGCTGCTGGGGGCGGGCGACCTGGCGCTGCGGGCGGCGGCGCAGCGGGTCCTCGTTCGGGTCGAGGTACTGCACCTGGGTCTGGTCGTTGCGGTCGCGGGCCGCGCGGAGCTGGCTCTGCCAGGGGTGCGGCTGGTCGGGGTCGCCCGCCTCGCCCTGGCCGGGTCCGCCCGGGGGCACCGGGGGCAGGACGGCGGTGGGGTCGGCCGCGCCGGTCTGCGGGAGGACGGCGGTGGGATCGGCGGCGCCGGGGGTGTGCGGGAGGACGCTGGTGGCGCCGTTGGGGTCGATGCCGTTGGGGAAGGTGGGGTCGTGCGGCGCGTTCTGGCCGTAGCCGCCCGCGGTGTGCGGCAGGACCTGGGTCGGGTCCGCGGCGCCCGGGGTGCCGGGCACGGGGGCCGGGTCGAGGTCGGGGCCGAGCAGGGCGCCGACGCCCTCGGCCGCGGCGATCGCGGCGGAGTTGGCGTGCACGCCGATGCCGTCGGCGACGACCCGCAGGGCGCGGGCCAGGTTCTCGGCGCTGGGGCGCTGGTCGGGGTTCTTGCGCAGGCAGCGCTCGATCACCGTCCACAGCGGGTCCGGCACGGTGGAGGGGCGGCGCGGCTCGGCGCTCAGGTGCTGGTGCAGCACCTCGAGGGCGCTGCCGCCGCCGAACGGGGGGCGGCCGGTGACCAGCTCGTACAGCATGATCCCGGCGCCGTAGATGTCCACTGCGGAGGTCTGCGGGCGGCCCTCGGCGGACTCCGGCGCGATGTACGCGGGGGTGCCGACGAACTCCTGGGTGCGGGTCAGACCCGGGGAGTCGGCGAGGCGGGCGATGCCGAAGTCGGTGAGCATCGGGTGCATCTCGCCGCCGTCCTGCCGGAGCAGGACGTTCGCGGGCTTGAGGTCGCGGTGCACCACGCCGTCGGCGTGGCTGGCGGCCAGCGCGTCGGCGACCTGGGCGGTCAGCAGGGAGGCCGCGACGGGGGTGAGGGGGCCGTTCTCCCGCAGGTAGCGGTGCAGGTCGGGGCCGTCGACGATGTCCATGACGAGGGCCAGCAGATCGCCCTCGACGACCAGGTCCCGCACCCGGACGATGTTCGGGTGGGTCAGCCGGAGCAGGACGGAGCGCTCCCGCAGGAAGCGCATCACGATGTCCGGGTCGCTCGCGAGCTCCTCCTTGAGGACCTTGATCGCGACAGTCTCGCCCGGGCGGCCGGCGACGGCCGCCTCGGAGCCCGCGGTCTCGCGCTGGCTCGCACGCCACACCGTGCCCGTGGCACCGCGTCCGAGCGGCTCCTCGAGCAGGTACTTGCTGCCTACCGGCCGCACGTCATGGGCTCCCTGCTGATCGGGGTGTCTGGTCCGTACACCGTTGTCCACCTCGCACGCCGTGCCGTTCCGGGCCTCGGAGCACGGGTTCCGGAGCACGGGTTCCGGGTGTTCCGACCCACTGTAGTGGGGTGCCGGAGCGCACCGGGTTGTCAAGCTCCCCGACCCGCGCGCGGGTCCTCGGGCGGTCCGGCGCGCTCCCCCGCAGGGGTACGTGCCGGCCGCCGCACATGTTCGACGGGAAGACGCGCGGTCCGGGGCGGTTGGTTGCCCCGCGCGGTGTCCGGGACCGGCGGGTGTGCTCGGCGACCGTCCCCGCCCCGGTCGCCGAGCACTCCCGGACCGATCACGGGCGGACCCCGAGTGGTCATCGGAGGATCGGAGCAGGTCATCGGGCGGGCACTTTTGCGGGCAGAGCCGACCAATCAAGATCACTTGCCCTCGCTGGGCGGGCGCGTTGTCAGCGGCAGGTGCGAGGATGCCTCCAGTTACTGGCCGATGTGCTCGTGAGCGGTGGGGGAAGTCCGGGGGAGGCCCGCGGTGGGGGACCGCGGGCGGCGCCTTCGTCCCCGCCCGCGGGTGCTTGCGCAGAAGGGACCGCTGACGGCGATGCAGATCCGGCTGACCGTCGTTGACCCGCTGGGCCCGCCCGCGGAGCCCGGAGCGCGGGCCGCGAGCCGCGACGTCCAGGTCACCGCTCCCGCCGGGACGGCGCTGGCCGCGGTGGTCGGTGACCTCGTCTCGGCGGTGGGCGGCGGGGACGGCCCGGCGGTGCTGTACGCGGGGGCGGAGCGGCTCGACCCGCAGCGCCGCACCCTCGGCGAGCCGCCCCTGACCGACGGCGCCGTGCTCTCGCTGGGCGCCACGGCGGAACCGGCACCGGAGACGGCGGACGAGGTCTCGGCGGAGCTGCACGTCGTGGCGGGCCCGGACGCGGGCGGGGTGCACCTGCTGCACGGCGGCCAGATCCGGGTGGGCCGCTCGGCCGAGGCCGATGTCCCGCTCGACGACCCGGACGTCTCCCGGCTGCACTGCGCGGTCACCGTCGCGCCCGACGGCCGGGTCACCGTCGCCGACCTGGGCTCCACCAACGGCACCACGCTGGACGGCGTCCGCGTCACCGGCCGCCCGGTGCGCCTGGCCCCGGGCGCGCTCCTGCGCCTCGGCGAGTCGACGCTGCGGCTGGCCCCTCCGGGAGACGTGCCGGCGGTGCCCACGACACCGGACGGCGAGGGGCACACCCGGGTCCGGGTCACCGGCGCGCCCCCGGTCGCGGGTACGGGTACGGCGCCGGTGGCGCCCGGAAGCGTCGCGTCCGCCGCCCCGCGGCCGGCCGGCCGCCAGGAGCACGGCCTCCCCGAGCACGGCCCCACGGCCGACGGGCAGGCCGCGCCGAGGGCGTACGGGACCGGGACGCCGGGCACGCACGGCCATCCGGCGGCCGAACCGTCCGGCACGTACGGCGGTGACGGTGCGGGGACCGGCTCCCGGGCGGGCGCCGCGCACCTCGCCGCCCACGTCGGCGACGGCGACCGCGCGAACGGTTCCGCCGGGCCGCAGGGACACGAGGGCCCTCACGGTTTCGGCCACGACGGCGGCCCCGGTCCGGCCGGAGCACCCGGGCGGGACGCCGGTGTGCCGAGGGGCGCCGACGGACGGGGCGCGGAGGCCCCGGGTCGCAAGGGCACACCCGTGCGCGGCACCGAGGAGCCCGACCTGCCCGCCCCCGGCGAACCCGGAGCCGGGGCCCGGCGGCGCGGCGGCCTCGCCGCGTGGGCCCGGCGGCTGGCCGGGGGCCGGGAGGACGCGCCGGCGGGCGGCGGGCCGACCGGGCACGCCGAGGGCGTCGCCCCCACCCTTCCGCACCGCCCGCAGGGGCCCGAGAAATGGCCGGATCCCGCCGCGCTGCTGCTGACGGCGCTGCGCCCGGGGCCCCGGCTGTGGGAGCGCGGGCCGCTGCACCCGGAGGCGCTCACCGTGCGCCTCGGCACCGCCGACCTGCCCGCCGCGCCCGACGGCTCGGGCCCGCTGCTGTCCGTGCCGGTGACCACCGGGCTGCGCGAGGTCGGTTCCCTGGGGCTGGCCGGGCCCCGCGCGCGCCTGGGCGGACTCGCCCGCGCCGTCCTCGCCCAGCTCGCCGCGCTGCACTCCCCCGACGCCCTCGAACTCGTCCTGATCAGCGCGGACCGCGCCCGCCCCGTCGAGGAGCGCACGGCGGAGTGGTCCTGGCTCGGCTGGCTGCCGCACCTCGTCCCGGCGCACGGCCAGGACTGCCGGCTCCTGCTCGCCCACGACCGCGAGCAGGCGGTGGCCCGGACGGCGGAGCTCCTGCGCCGCCTGGACGACCGGCTCGCGGAGCCCCCCTCCGGCGCGGCCGCCCGGGTGCCGCGCCAGGCCGGCCCCGGGGACGGGGCGGAGGAGGGGGCCCTGCGGCGCCCCTCCTGGGCCCGGGACGGGGCGGAGTCCACCGCACCGTACGCCGGTCCCCGCACGGTGCTCGTGGTGGACGGCGACCCCGGCGGCCCGGAGGTGCGCGAGGCCGTGGTGCGCCTGGTGCGCGAGGGGCCCCGGGCCGGCATCCATGTGATCTGTCTGGCCGAGACGGCGGCGGCCTCCCCCGCCGCGCCGGCCGCTCAGACGTACGAGGCGGTGTGCGCCGCGTCGCCGACGTTCCGGGAGTGCGGGGCGGTCGCCCTGATCGGCGGTGACGTGGCCACGGCGGTGCACGTCCTGCGGGTCGCCTCGCACCCGGAGCCCGCCACCGGCGCTCTCCGCCCCACCGGGCCCGAGGGGCACGGCTTCGCCGACGGTCCCGCCCCCTACGCCGGGGACGCCCTCGGCGAGGGCCCGGGCGCCCCGACCGCCCGCGCCCGGGGCGCACGGAGCGGCCCGTCCGCCCAGGGGCGCGCCGGGGCCCCCGGCGGCATCCCGCGCCCGCGCGGCACGCACGAAGCCCGCGAGGCCCACGAGGCCCACGAGGCCCACGAAGCCCACGGCACCCCCGGCACGCACGGCCCGGTGAGCGCCCCCGGCTTCCCGTACGACCCCCAGGCCACGCACCACGACCGCACCGCCCGGACGCCGCACGGCCCGGCCGCCGGCGGGCGGACGGGCCGGGGCCCGGTGAGCGAGGGCACCCTCGCCGCCGTGGACGCGGTGTCCCTGGCCTGGGCCGAGCGCTTCGCCCGGGCGCTCGCCCCGTTGCGCACGGACGGACCCGCCGCCGGTTCTCTCCCGCATCCGGCGATCTCCACGCCGCTGCCCCGCAAGGCCCGGCTGCTGGACGAGTTGGGGCTGGCCCGCGCCACCCCCGCCTCGCTGATGGCCCGTTGGGCGGCCGCGGCCGACGACACCGAGTCGCTGGGCGGCCGCGCCTGGGCGGTGCTCGGGGCGGGCCCGCGCGGCCCGGTCGTCGTGGACCTCGCCGCCGACGGCCCGCACCTGCTGGTGGAAGGGCCCTCGGGCAGCGGCCGTACGGAGCTGCTGCGGGCGGTCGCCGCCTCCCTCGCGGCGGCCGAACGCCCGGACCGCCTCGGCCTGGTGCTGATAGACGGCCGCGACTGCGGGCCGCACGCCTCCGGTGCGGACGACGGGCTGCGGCTGTGCACGGACCTCCCCCATGTCACCACCCACCTGGCCGCCAACGACCCCGTCCGCATGCGGGAGTTCGCGCAGGCGCTGAGCGCGGAGCTGAAGCGGCGCGCCGAACTGCTGGGCCGGCTCGACTTCACCCAGTGGCACGCGCAGCGGATGGTGTCGCGGCGGATGGTCCCCCAGCGGGCGGCGGGCGGCGGTCAGGGACGGCGGCCCGGGGCGGCGCCCGACGGACCCTCCGGCAGTGACACCAGGTCAGCGACCTCCGGAACCACCGGGCCCGGGGCGGGCGCCGCCGACCTCGAGTCGCCGCCGAGCGCGACCCTGCGGCTCCGGCCGCCCGCGGCCCGCCGGTCCGCCGAGCCGGGGCCGCCGCTGGCCCGGCTGGTGGTCCTCGTGGACGACCTGGACGCGCTGCTCTCCCCCGCCCTCGGCTCCCCCGGCCGGCCCTCCGCCGGTTCGGTCGTCCGGGCCCTGGAGGCGGTGGCACGGGACGGGGAGCGGCTCGGCGTACACCTGGTGGCCGCGACGGGCGTGGACGGCGCCCGCGCGTTCCGCGGCGAGCCCGGCGGGGCCGCCGGACTGCGGGTGCGCCTGCGGACTCCCGCCCAGGGGGCGGACGAACCCGCCCCCGGGCGCGGGCGGTTGACGTACGCCCACGGCACGGAGGGCACGCCCGGCGCGGAGGACCGCGACCTGCGGGCCACGGAGTTCCAGGGCGGCCGCGTCACCGGCCGCATCCCGCGTACGGCGACCGTGCGGCCCACCGTGGCCCTCGTGGAGTGGGAGCGCATGGGCGACCCGCCGGTCCGCCGCACGGTACGGGAACTGGGCAACGGGCCGACGGATCTCGCGCTGCTCGCCAGCGCGCTGGAACGCGCGGCCCGGTCGGTCTCCGCGACGGCGGTCCCCGCACTGCTCTGACAGGAGTCCCCCGTTCCCACGGGAGCCCCCTCGCCGCTCCGAGGGGGCTCCTCGGGCACCACACCGGTGCTCCACGGGCGCTCCGCCCCCGTCCCCGCGTCCCCCGGAACGCGCCCGGCCGCGCCCCGCCGGCCCACCGGCGAGACAACGACGTGGTCACGATGGCCCGCTTGACACGGTAGGCGCTCTTGCCGACCCGCGTGGCCCGGCGTACACCAGAGCGCACGGAACAGCGCCGGAACGACGTTCGACGAGGAACGACGAAGAACGGGGCAGTGATGCGCAGCACCAGGAGCAGCAAGTTCGGCACCGTCCATATCGACAGCACCGTCCATATCGACAACCACCGCACCGAGCACGCCGACACCACCGTCCGCAGCGACCGCACCCTCCGTACCGGAAAGACCTCACGCACGGCGAGACGCAGCGCCTTCGCCACCTCCGGCCGGCGGACGACCCGGGTCTCCGCCGTCCTCCTCGCCACCGCCCTCGCGCTCGCCGTCACCGGCTGCGGCGGGGACGACGACAACGACGGGGGAAGCACCAAACCCAGCGCCCGGGGTGACGGCGGGTCCACCGTCACCCTGCCCAAGCTGGACGGGGAGAGCCTGGAGGTCGCCGCCGTGTGGACCGGCGGCGAGCAGAAGAACTTCAAGAAGGTCCTCGCCGAGTTCGAGAAGCGCACCGGCGCCAAGGTCACGTTCGTGCCGGCCCAGGACCCGATCATCAACTTCCTCGGCTCCAAGGTCGCCGGTGGTCAGCCGCCGGACGTCGCGCTGCTGCCGCAGCCCGGCGCGATCAAGCAGGCCGTGGACAAGGGCTGGGCCAAGCCGCTGGGCGCGGAGGCGACGAAGGAGCTCGCCGAGAACTACTCGCAGGGCTGGCAGGACATCGGCAAGGTGGGCGGCAAGCAGTACGGCGCCTACTACAAGGCCGCGAACAAGTCGCTGATCTGGTACAACGCCAAGGTCTTCCAGAACGCGGGGGCGAGCGAGCCCAAGTCGTGGAAGGACCTGCTGAGCACGGCGCAGACCGTCTACGACTCCGGGGTCACCCCCTTCTCGGTGGGTGGCGCGGACGGCTGGACGCTCACCGACTGGTTCGAGAACGTCTATCTCTCCCAGGCCGGTCCGGAGAAGTACGACCAGCTCGCCCAGCACAAGATCAAGTGGACCGACCCCTCGGTCAAGCAGGCGCTGACCACGCTCGCGGAGATCTGGGGCAAGAAGGACTACGTCGCGGGCGGCGCGAAGGGCGCGCTGGGCACGGCGTTCCCGGAGTCGGTCACCCAGACCTTCACCGGAGGCGACCAGCCGAAGGCCGGCATGGTCTACGAGGGCGACTTCGCACAGGTCAACATCGCTGAGACCAAGGCGAAGATCGGCACGGACGCCAAGGTGTTCCCGTTCCCGGCCGTGGGCGACACCGCGCCCGTGGTCAGCGGCGGCGACGCGGCCGTCATCCTGGACGACTCCAAGGCCGCGCAGGCCCTGGTGACGTTCCTGGCCTCCCCGGACGCGGCGACCATCCAGGCCGAGCTGGGCGGTTACCTCTCCCCCAACAAGAACGTGCCGGACTCGGCGTACCCGAACGAGGTGCAGCGCACGATCGCCAAGTCGCTGGTCGCGGCCGGTGACGACTTCCGCTTCGACATGTCCGACCAGGCCCCGCAGGCCTTCGGCGGCACGCCCGGCAAGGGCGAGTGGAAGGAACTGCAGGACTTCCTGTCGAACCCGAAGGACGTGGCCCGCGCCCAGCAAAAGCTGGAGGCCGCCGCGGCCAAGGCGTACGGGGGCAAGGGTTGAGCCCGCGCGGGTCACGAGGGGACGGTGACCGGCGATGACGTCGGCCACCGCGGAGGGTGTCGCCGAGTCCCCGGCGACGCCCCCCGTCTCCCCGGGGCGCAAGAGCGTGACCGGCACCCGGCGCATGGTGGCAGCGCTGTTCCTGCTGCCCGCGCTGGTGCTGCTCGGCGCGCTCGTGGTCTACCCGATCGGGTACTCGGTCGTCCGCAGCTTCTACGACTCCTCCGGGAACGGCTTCGCGGGCTTCGACAACTACAAGGACCTCTTCACCGACGAGGGCATCCGCACGGCGCTGAAGAACAACATCATCTGGGTGGTGTTCGCGCCGACGGTCGCCACCGCGCTCGGCCTGGTGTTCGCGGTGCTGACCGAACGGGTGCGCTGGGGCACGGCGTTCAAGCTGGTCGTCTTCATGCCGATGGCGATCTCGATGCTCGCGGCCGGGATCATCTTCCGGCTGGTGTACGACCAGGACCCGGACAAGGGCGTCGCCAACGCGGTCTGGGTGGGCGTGCACGACACGTTCGCGCAGTCCTCCGCCTTCCCGAAGGCGCACCCCGGCCGCGAGTCGCCGCTCGTGGCCCGCGACGGCGGGTTCGTGACGAGGGCGGCGGTGCACACGGGCGACACGGTGAGCCTGCCGCTCGTGGGCGTGGCCCCCGACAAGATGCCCGAGGACGCGAAGCGGGCGGTCGCCCCGAAGGCCGACCCCGGGAAGATCTCGGGGACGACCTGGCAGGACTTCACGCGCGGCAAGGGCGTCGGCTCGCTCGGCGCGGTGGACGCCTCCGAGCAGGGCTACGCGGGGATGCGGATCGAGGCGGTCGACGGGGCCGGGAAGGTCGTCGAGTCCACGAAGGCCGCGGACGACGGCACGTTCACCCTCTCGGCGAAGGCGGACGGGGCGCGTCTGCGGCTCCCCGCGAGCAACTTCAAGGAGCCGTACAACGGCGTCGACTGGCTCGGCCCCTCCCTCGTCACCCCCGCGGTCATCGGCTCCTACGTGTGGATGTGGGCCGGCTTCGCGATGGTGCTGATCGCGGCGGGCCTGGCCGGCATGCCGCGCGAGTTGCTGGAGGCGGCACGCGTGGACGGGGCCAACGAGTGGCAGGTCTTCCGCCGGGTCACGGTGCCGCTGCTGGCGCCGGTGCTCGGGGTCGTCGTGGTCACACTGATGATCAACGTGCTGAAGGTCTTCGACCTGGTGTTCATCATTCCACCGGGCTCCTCCCAGGACGACGCCGACGTGCTCGCCCTGGAGCTGTACCGGAAGGGCTTCGCCGAGGACCAGCCGGGCGTCGCGAGCGCGATCGCGGTCTTCCTGCTGCTCCTCGTCATCCCGGTGATGCTCTTCAATATCCGGCGGCTGCGGCGGGAGGTGCGGCGATGAGGACTCGACCGCTTTCCGGCCGGGGATCCGGGGGGCGTCCCCCGGGAAGACACAGCAATATCCGGCGGCTGCGGCGGGAGGTGCGGCGATGACGGCCGAGGCCGAGGGAACAGCCACGGCGGCGCCCGCGCCCGCGCCGCCGCCCGCCGAGGCCGTCAAGGCCCGGCGGTCCTGGGCGGCGCGGCTCACCGAAGGGGTCAGCGGCGGTCTGCTGCGGGCCTTCCTGCTCCTCGTCGGCCTGTTCTGGCTGGTGCCGACGATCGGTCTGCTGCTCGCCTCGCTGCGCAAGCCGGAGGACATGAGCGCCTCCGGCTGGTGGAACGTGTTCAGCAAGCCCTCCCAACTCACCTTCGACAGCTACCAGAAGCTCCTGGAGAACGGTGACATCACCGACTCCCTGTGGAACACGGTGCTGATCACGGTTCCGGCGACGGTCCTGGTCGTGCTGATCGGTTCGCTGGCCGGGTACGCCTTCGCGTGGATGGACTTCCCGGGCCGCGACTGGTGGTTCCTGGGCGTGGTCGGGCTGCTCGTGGTGCCGGTGCAGGTGGCGCTCATCCCGATCGCCGAACTGTTCGGCAACATCGGGCTGTTCGGCTCGATCCTCGGCGTGGTGCTGTTCCACGTCGGGTTCGGGCTGCCGTTCGCGGTGTTCCTGCTGCGGAACTTCTTCGCGGAGATCCCGCGCGAACTGCTGGAGGCCGCCCGGCTGGACGGGGCGGGTGAACTCCGGCTGTTCCTGCGGGTGGTGATGCCGCTGGGCGGGCCGGCGATCGCGAGCCTGGGCATCTTCCAGTTCCTGTGGGTGTGGAACGACATGCTGGTCGCGCTGGTGTTCACCAAGGCGGGCACGCAGCCGATCACGGTCGCCCTGCAGACGCAGGTGCGGCAGTTCGGCAGCAACATCGACGTCCTGGCGCCCGGCGCCTTCATCTCGATGGTGATCCCGCTGGCCGTGTTCTTCGCGTTCCAGCGGCAGTTCGTGTCGGGCGTCATGGCGGGGGCGGTGAAGTAGCCGCCGCTTCCGGACGAGGTCCGCGCGAGCGCGCGGAAGGGGTGGGTCCGAGCACGGGTCCACCCCTTCCGTGTGCCGACACGCCGGGGTGTCCCCCATATGCCACAAACGGCGTAACCGGATCACTCCTTCGGCCGTTCCCGGGCATATGCCCGCGCCGACCATATGGATGTCTTCGTGCCCCGGTTCAGTGTCATCGTCCCCGCGTACAAGGTGCAGGCCCATCTGCACGCCTGCCTGCGGTCCGTGCTGGAGCAGTCCTACCCGGACCTCGAACTGCTCGCGGTCGACGACTGCTCACCGGACTCCTGCGGGGCGATCATCGACGAGTTCGCCGCCCGGGACGCCCGGGTCGTGCCGCTCCACCTCCCGCGCACGTCCGGTTCCGGCCCGGCGCGCAACGCCGGGCTGGCGCGGGCGTGTGGGGACTACGTCCTCCTGCTGGACGGGGACGACAGCCTGACGCCGGGCGCGCTGGAGGCCCTCGCGGTCCGGCTGAAGGAGACGGAGGAGCCGGACCTGCTGCTCTACGGGCACGCCTACGTCCTGTGGACGGGCGAGGAGGTGCCCGACCCGTTCGCCGACCGGCTCGCCGCCGGGGACGGGCCGGTGCCCTCCTTCCGTCCGGAGGACCGTCCCGGCCTGCTGGCGCTGCCGCCGGTGGTGTGGAACAAGGCGTACCGGCGGGACTTCCTCGAACGGGAGCTCCTGCTGTTCCCGCCGGGCGGGCACGGCGACCCGGCGTGGACGTACCCGGTGCTCCTGACGGCGAAGTCGATCGCCCCGCTGGACCGGGTGTGCGTGCACCGCAGGCGGGGACGCCACCACGGGACGGGGGCCGGGGCCTCGTACCCCGGTGCCGTCTTCCCCGGCACGGGAGGCGGCCGTCCCTTCGACGTGTTCGCGCAGTACGACCGGGTCTTCGCGCGGCTCGCCGACCGCCCCGATCTGGCGCGCTGGCGGCCGGTGGTGTTCCACCGCATGGTCGACCATCTGACGGCGCTGTTCGAGGGGTGCGGGCGGCAGCTCCCGCGCGGGGCACGCGCCGAGTTCCTGCGCCGGGCGCGCGCCCACTGCCGGCGCCACCGGGTGCGCCGCGGGGGGCTGCGGAGGGCGGGCGGCGGCTCGCTGCCCGGGCCCGCGAACGCCGGTCCCGTGAGCGCCGGGCCCGCAAGCGCCGGGCCCGCCCTGCCGGGCGCCACCCGGGCGGAGGCGGGGCCGGGGGCCGGTCACCGGATGCGGCGGCTGCTCGTGCGGCTCGGCAGCCGTCGGACGTACCGGCTGCTGTCCCTGGCCGTCCTCCAGGCCCGGCGGGCCCGGCGCGCGGCCGGTCCGGTGGGCCGCGGTCTCGGCGCCGCCGCGCTGCGGCTGCACTACCGCACCCAGCGGCTGCTGCCCGTGCGGGCCGACCGCGCGGTGTTCGCCAGCCACGGCGGGCAGCCTTACGGCTGCAACCCGGGGGCGCTGGAGGCCGCGTTCCGGGAGCTGGCGCCGCGCATCCGTACGACGTGGATCACGCGCCCGGAGCACCGGCACACCGTCCCGCCGTGCACGCGGGGCGTGCGCCCCGGCTCGTTCGCGTACTGGACGGCGCTCGCCCGTTCGCGCTACCTCGTGGGCAACGCGCCCTTCGACGCGCGGCTGCGCAAGCGGCCCGGCCAGATCGTCGTCCAGACCCAGGCCGGCACCCCCCTCAAGCGGGTGGGCCTGGACGTCCGGGACCGTCCGGCCGTCGTCCGGGAGGGCGAGGTGGAGCGGCTGCTGCGGGACGCGGACCGGTGGGACTACGTGCTCTCCGGCAACCGTCACTCCACCCTGGTGTGGGAGCGCGCCTTCCCCGCCGCCTTCACCATCCTGGAGTACGGGCTGCCGCGCACCGACCGCTTCCACCGGGCGGGCGCCGAGGAGACGGCCCGGCTGCGGGCCTCTCTGGGCATCCCCCCGCACGCGGTGGCGGTGCTGTACGCACCGACGTTCCGCGACTACCGGCGCACCCCCTACCGGCCGCTGGACCCGGAGCGGGTGCTGCGCCGGCTCGGCCCGGGCTTCGTGCTGCTGACCCGCGCGCACCCCGCGTACGGGGAGCCGATGGTCCGCGTCCGTGACGCGCCGGGCCTTCTCGACGTGTCCGGGTACCCGAGCGTGGAGTCCCTCTGCCTGGCCTCGGACGCGCTCCTCACGGACTACTCGTCGCTGATGTTCGACTACACGGGCCTCGACCGGCCCGTCGTGATCCACGCGGAGGACCGCGAGGCCTACGAGGCGGCCCGGGGTACCTACTTCGACCTGCGGACGTTCCCCCCGGGCGAGGTGACGCACAGTGAGGACGAGGTGGTCGACGTCTTCCTCTCCGGCCGCTACGGCGGGATGCGGGCGGCGCGGCGGCGGGCCGCCTTCCGTGAGCGCTTCTGCCCGTACGACGACGGGCGGGCGGCGGAGCGGGTCGTGCGGCACGTGGTGTTCGGCGAGCGGGGGCTCGCGGCGGGCCGCCCGCCGGGCGTGGTGGAGCCGTGAGGGGTGGAGCCGTGAGGGGTGGGGCCGTGCGGGCGGGGCGCCCCGGAGGGCGCCCCGTGCGCCGTACCGTGCCGCCTTATTCGACGACCAGCTCCACCGGCACGTTGCCGCGGGTGGCGTTGGAGTAGGGGCACACCTGGTGGGCCTGCTCGACGAGCTTGCGGCCGGTCTCCTGGTCGAGGCCGTCCGGGAGCTCGATGCGGAGGGTGACCGCCAGGGCGAATCCCTCGCCCTGCTTGCCGATGGAGACCTCGCCGGTCACGGCGGCCTCGCTGACGTCGACCTTGGCCTGCCGGCCGACGGCGCCGAGCGCGCTGGCGAAGCACGCGGCGTACCCGGCGGCGAAGAGCTGCTCGGGGTTGGTGCCCTTGCCGTCGCCGCCCATCTCCCGGGGGACGGAGAGGTCGAGGTCGAGCTTGCCGTCGGAGGTGACGGCACGTCCCTCACGGCCGTGGGTGGCGGTGGCGACGGCGGTGTAGAGCGCGTCCATGGAAAACCATCCGTTCCTGGGTTCGGAGTGCTGCCTTGCCTTGCGGTACAGCCATAAGTGAAGCACGCAATTCAATTGTGTGCAACTAAATGACGTCGAGGGCTACCCTGGTGGCATGACCAGGACGCAGCACTCCACGACGCGGGAGGCCGAGATCCTCCGCCTCGACCGCCAGATCTGCTTCTCCCTGCACGCCGCCACCCGGGCCTTCAACGGCGTCTACCGGCTGGTCCTCCAGGACCTCGGGCTGACCTACCCGCAGTACCTGGTGATGCTGGTGCTGTGGGAGCACGGCGAGCTGCCGGTGAAGCGGCTCGGCGAGCACCTCCGGCTCGACTCCGGCACCCTCTCGCCGCTGCTCAAGCGCCTGGAGACGGCGGGGCTCGTGCGCCGGGAGCGCAGCGCACGGGACGAGCGCTCGGTCCAGGTGGGCCTCACCGAGCAGGGCACGGCGCTGCGCGAACGGGCGCTGGAGGTGCCGCGCCGCATCGGCGCCGCGACCGGCTTCGACGCGGACGAGGTCAGGGACCTCCAGGAGCGCCTGGACACCCTCACGGCCGCCCTCGACGCGGCGATCGCCCGGCCCGACGCGCTGAACGGGAACACCGCGACCCCGTGACGCCCGCGCGGACTCCCGAGCGGGGACTCCCGGCGGGTGACACGGGCGGGTGAGGCGGCCGCGCGAGACAGGCGGGCACGCGGGCGAGGGCGAGTGAGGCAGGCGGGTGAGCGTATCGCCCGAACTTGTACTCATCACATCCGTTCCTACCCGTTTGACGGTGTATCACCCGACATGCGGCTCTTGCCCGGCCTACGATCCGAGCTTGATGAGCACCTCGATCACCGCCGCCGCCCGCCGCCGCCCGCGCCCGCTGCTCGGCCTCGCCGCCGCCTGGCTCCTCAGCCGCGCCCTGATGCTGTGGCTGCTCGTCCACGACGACGCCCGGCCGCTCGGCCTGGGCGGCGTCTCGCGCGAGGTGCACCATCTGTACTTCCACTGGTACGGGATCCTCGTCCACGGGGCCTTCCCGGTCGGCGACCCCATGTGGCAGTACCCGCCCGGCGCCGGTCTCGTCCTGCTGTCGCCCGCGCTGCTGCCGGGGGTGACCTACTTCCAGGGCTTCGTCGCGCTCACCCTCCTCACCGACCTGGCGGTGCTGCTCGCCCTGCTGCGCACGGGGCTGCGCACCGGCCGCAGCCTGCGCGGCGCCGCCCTGTGGATCGGCGGGCTGCCGCTGCTGCTGCACCTTCCGCTGGCCCGCTACGACGTGCAGGTCACCGCCTTCGCCGTGCTCTCCCTGCTGGCCCTCACCCGCTCCCCCCGCGTCTGTGGCGCACTCGCGGGTCTGGGCGCCCTGGTGAAGGTCTGGCCGGCACTGGTCCTCATCGGCACCCCGCGCGGCCGTGACTCCCGGCGGGCCTGGGCCTCGGCCGCCCTCGCCGCGGCCGCGCTGCTGACGCTCCTCGCCACGCTGTTCCGCACCCCCTTCGACTTCCTGCGCCAGCAGGGCGGGCGGGGCGTGCAGATCGAGTCGCTCGGCGGCACGGTCCTCGGCCTCGCCCGCCGCGCCGGCTGGCCCGGACGCACCCGGTACCAGTTCGGGGCGCGGGAGTTCGTGGGCCCGTACGTGCACCAGGTGGCCACGGTCTCGCTCGCGCTCACCGTCCTCGCCTTCGGCCTGCTGCTGGTGTGGCGGCTGCGGGCCCGGCACTGGACGACGGCCACGCCGTCCGACGCGGCGCTCGCGGCGGTGCTGCTGTTCACCGTGACCAGCCGGGTGATCAGCCCGCAGTACATGGTGTGGCTGGTGGGCCTGGCCGCCGTCTGCCTGACCTCCCGGCACACCACCCAGCGCCCGGTGGCCTGGCTGATCCTGGCGGCGACCGCGACCAGCACGGTGGTGTACCCGGCGCTCTACATCGAGGTCATGAGGTCGAGCTGGACGGGCTGCCTGCTGATGCTGACCCGCAACGGGCTGCTGGCCTGCGCGGCGGTGCTGTCGCTGGTGCGGCTGTGGCGGGCCACCGCGAAACGCCCCGAGGCGGTCGTCCCGCCCCGGGAGCCCCGGCCCGGTTCCTCCCGTCTCCCGGACGACAGGCTGAGCGTCTCCTGACGAAGGGGCGGTGCCTGTCACTCTCATTCAGACGAATCGGTGCGTGATTCCCATGGATCCAGCCTCCGCCGCGCGAGGGACACCGGACCGGCCCCCGCGTGAGGGTGACCGGGACGGTGCCGTCGCGGTCGTGGTCATCGGATACCGGGACGCCGCCCACGTCACCACCGCCGTGCGGTCCGCGCTGGCGCAGGGTCCCGCCGTGCGCGAGGTGATCGCGGTCGACGACTGCTCACCGGACGGCAGCGCCGGCCTGCTGGCGGCACTCGCCGCCGGGGAGCCGCGCCTGCGGGTGATCCGCCGCTCGGTCAACAGCGGGGGCTGCGGCACCCCGCGCAACGACGGCATCGACGCGGCGACCGCCCCCTACCTGATGTTCCTGGACAGCGACGACGTCCTGCCGCCAGGCGCCGTCGACGCCCTGCTGCGCGCGGCCGGGCGCCACCGGGCCGAGGTCGCCGCCGGGCTGTGCGTGCGCCGTGAAGTGCCCTCGGGGCGCGAGACCCCCTGGCAGCCGGAGCTGTACGCGCGCCCGGCGGTGGTCGAACGGCCCGCCGCCCGCCGCCGGCTGGTGCACGACACCCTGTGCGTCAACAAGCTGTACCGGACCGGCTTCCTGCGCGCGCACGGCATCCGCTTCCCCGAGGGCCGCTTCCCCTACGAGGACTTCGTCTTCACCGCGCGCGTCCTGGCGGCCGGACCGCGTCTCGCCCTCGTCCCCGACCGGGTCTACGTCTGGCACGTGCGCCGCACCGCCGACCGGCTGTCGATCTCGCTGGACCGGGCGGGCGTCGACAACTGGCGGGCCCGCACGGAGGCGGCCCGGCAGGCGTACGACATCCTGCTGGGCGCCGGGGAGAAACGGCTCGCGCGGGAGGCGCGCGCCAAGTTCCTGGAACACGAGGTGCGGATGTACGCGCGGGAGCTGGGCCTGCGGGACGCCGCCTACCGGCGCGCGTGGTGGGCGCTGACCCGGGCGCACCTGGCGGCGTACGACGAGGCGGACTTCGCGCGGGCGCCCGCGCCGGGGCGCGTCGTCGCCCGCGTGGTGCTGGCCTCCGGGGAGCCCCGGGACCTGCCCCGGCTGCGGGAACTGGCCGCCCGCCCCTCGCGGCTGTGCCCGCCGTACGCGGTGACCCCGGAGGGGGCGCCCGTCTGGTCGGCGGACCTCCCGCAGGTGGCGCTGGACCACGTCCTGACCCGCCCGCTGCGCGTGCTCCCGCTCGCCGTGGACGCCGCTTTGCGCCCCCGGGCGCGCGGCACCCGGCTGCGGCTGCGCCTGCACGAGCTGTACGGCAGGGTCGCCGGGGCCGGCCCCCGCACGGTGGAGGCCACGCTGGTGCACCGCGAGGACGGTCGGGCGTTCCCGGTCGGCACGGCCGCGCTGCGGCCGGCCCTCCCCGGGTCCGGCACCTGGACCGCCGCGCTGCCGCTGGACACGCGAGCCCTCGCCGCGGCCGGTGCGGCCACCTGGGACCTGCGGGTCCGCCTGCGCTTCGCCGACGGCGCGGTGCGCGAGACCACGGCCCACGCCACGGCGGGCCCCGGCCTGCTGACCCGCACGGCGCTCCCGAGCCTGCGTCACGGTCTGCTGCTGCTCCACCCCTACGCCACCCACTCGGGCTCGCTCGCCCTGCGCGTGGCTCCCGGACCGCGGGGCGCGGCGGCGGTGTTCCGGCGTCGCCTGTCCCGGCTGCCGCGCAAGGGGAATTCCCGCCTCCGCGCGAGGGGCCGCCCCGCCTTTCCATGATTGACAGCCCGCGAGGCCCCGCATAGCGTCCCGGTTGACGACTCGTTTGCCAACCACGGTCTATGGACGGGGAGTTGACACCCTCCCGTCCGTCCGGGACGGAGCCAGACCCTGTGATCACCGACGAAGTGCGCGCGGCCCGGCAGAAGCTGGTCCTCGACCACATCCACGACGAGGGCCGCCAGCAGTGGGACGACGTCCTGGCCACGTTCCCGCATCCGCGCTACGAACTCGTGCCGCTGATGACGGTCCACGACGGGGAGAGGGCGGTCCGCGGCTACTACGACTTCTCCCGGACCGCCTTCCCGGACCAGGACCACGAGCTCATCGCCCTGCGGCACAGCGAGGACGCGGTGATCGTCGAGTTCTGGCTGGTGGGCACCCACCTCGGCCCCCTCGGCGCGATCCCGCCGACCGGCAACCGGTTCCGTGTCCGGATGTCCGCCTACTTCCTGTTCGACGAGAACGAGAACCTGCTCTGCGAGCGCGTCTACTACGACTCCCTGTCGATGCTCAAGCAGCTCATCGGCGGGCTGAACATGCGCGATCCACGGAACTGGCTGCTCACCCTGCGCTGTCTGCGCGGGGTGCTGAAGATGTCCGGCGGGGAGCCCGATCCCTCCCTCGTCCACACCCCGAAGGCGGACCTGGACCTCCCGGAGCCGAAATCGTCCTGAGAAGGGACGCGCCGTGAAGGTGCATCACCTGAACTGCGGCACCATGCGCCCGCCGGGCGCCGCCCTCGTGTGCCATGTGCTGCTGGTCGAGACGGACCGGCGGGGCCTGGTCCTCGTCGACTCCGGGTACGGCCTGCGGGACGTCGCCGAGCCCGCGCGCCGGGTGGGCCCCCTCCGTCTGGCCATGCGGCCGCTCCTCGATCCCGAGGAGACCGCCGCCCGCCAGGTCGAGCGCCTCGGTTTCCGGCGCGAGGACGTGCGCCACGTCGTGCTCACCCACCTCGATCCCGACCACGTCGGGGGGATCGCGGACTTCCCCGGGGCGCGGGTGCACGTCACCGCGGCCGAGGCGCGGGGCGCGATCCACGCGCCCACCCGGCGGGAGCGGCTCCGTTTCCGGCCCGCCCAGTGGGACCACGGGCCCCTGCTCGTCGAGCACGGACCCGGCGGGGAGGCGTGGCACGGCTTCGCCGCGGCCCGGGAACTGGACGAGGTGGCCCCCGGCATCGTCCTCGTCCCGCTGCCGGGCCACACGCGCGGTCACGCCGGTGTCGCCGTGGAGGCCGAGGACGGCGTGCTGCTCCACGCGGGCGACGCCTTCTTCCACCGCACCACGCTGTCCGGCCGCACCCGCATGCCGCTCGCCCTGCGCGCCACGGAGACCCTCGTCGCCCACGACCTCGCCCGGGTCCGCGCCAACCACGACCGGCTGGCGGAGCTGCACGGCCGGGCGGACGGCCCGGCGATCCTGTGCGCCCACGACCCCGTGCTCCTGGCGCGGGCCCGGAACGGGGCCGGCCCCTCCTCGTAGCCGGGCGGACGGCGGGTCAGCGCAGGGCGCCGCGCACCAACCGGGCCGCCCGGCGGAGCCTCGGGGAGGACAGGCGGCGGGCCAGCGGGGGCAGCAGGCGCGCGGCCGGGCCCACCGGGGTCCAGCGCACTTGCAGCCGGCCCGCTCCCCTGCCCTCGGGTTCGACGGTCAGGGCGTGCGGCAGGGCCCCGCCGTGCGCCGTCGCCCGCAGCACCGGGAAGGTCAGCGGGGCCAGCAGCACTCCGGTGTTCGTGAGGTCCTGGTGGTGCAGGCGGAGCCGCGGGTGGCGGACCCCGCCGAAGCCGTGCACCGGCAGCCGCGCGGCCCCCAGGTCCAGGCGGACCCGGCCCTCGAACACCCCGGGGCGCACCGGGTCGAGGCGGAAGGCGGCGGTGAGCCGGCGCCGTCCGGGGGCGAGGACCACACTCGCCCGCTGGGGTCCCACGGGCAGCCGCAGCCCGGGGTCGTAGGTGCGCACCGCGAGGTCGAGGGTGAGGCCGGGGCCGGGGGCGACCGAGCGGATCTCGTGCCGGAACAGGGCACTGGGGAAGGGGCGGGAGTCCAGTTCGAGGTCGGTGACGTCGAGTTCGCGCCGGGCCGCGTCGGTCTCGGGGGCGACAGCGCCCCAGTACAGGCCGGTGCCGTCCGCGGTGGTCTCCCGGGGGGCCACCGCGTGGCCGAGACCGCGCGCCGCCCACCGGGCCTCGGCGAACCTGCCGTCCCGCACGAGCTGGAGCACCACCCGTTCCGGGCGCGGCAGCCGGGCGAACGCGCCCGGGGCCAGAGTGTCCAGGTAGGGCGTCACCTCGGCGGCGAAGGCGCTGAGCCACTCCTCGTCCCGATAGGGCAGGTCGCCCGCGTACATGCGGAAGTCGTGCTTGAGGAACTTGTAGTCCTTGTCCTCGCGCAGCGACTCGTGGCCGCTCTCGGCGAGGAAGGCGTCGATCAGCCGCTGCACGTGCACCCGGTCGCGCACGTTGCTCAGCCTGTGCCGCTGGTTGGAGATGGAGGCGGCGTCGGCGGCGGCGTACGGGGCGATGTACCAGCGGTAGACCGGCTCGGGGAGGATCGTGAACGACTTGGCCAGGCAGTACGCCTGCGCGGAGAAGAGCTGGTCCTCGTAGTGGATGCCCTCGGGGAAGCGCAGTGCGTGCCGGTCCAGGAAGGAGCGGGCGTACATCTTGCTGGTCGACAGGTGCTCGAACAGGAGCCCCGGTTCGGCCTCGATGCCCTCGACCGTGCGGCGTTCGGCGACGAGGTGGGCCATCCAGCGCGAGCGGCGCCCGGTGTCCACCCGGACCCGCTCCACGGCGCCCATCACGAAGTCGACCTCCCGCTCCCGGTGGGCGGCGAGCAGCAACTCGACGGCGTTCTCGGGGAGTTCGTCGTCGCTGTCGAGGAACATCAGGTAGGGGGCGCGGGCCACTTCCAGGGCGCGGTTGCGCGGGGCGCTGCAGCCGCCGCTGTTCTCCGGCAACCGCAGGTGGAGCACCCGGGGGTCCTGGGCGGCGAGGGCGCGGGCGACGGCCGGGGTGTCGTCGGTCGAGTGGTCGTCGCTGATGATCACCTCGATGTCGGCGTGGGTCTGGCGCAGCGCGGAGGCGACGGCGCGCGGCAGCCGTGCGGCGTCGTTGTAGACGATCACGGTGACGGTGACGTCCGGGCTGGTGAGCTCGGGGACGGTCAGGGGTACGGCGTCCGGGGCGGTCACAGTGCGGTCGCCTCCTCGGGGGTGGGGGCGGGGATGCGTTCCTCGACGGGGACGACCGGGGGCAGCGTGTCCTCGGCCGCGCCGAGGAAGACCCTGCGCACCACGCGTTCGGCGGCCTGCCCGTCGTCGTACTCGCAGAACCGGCGGCGGAAGGCGGACCGCGCCTTGCGGGCGCCCGCGTCGCGCCAGGCGTCGTCGGCGAGGATCTCGGTCAGTTCCTCCTGGCCGCGCGCGACCGGTCCCGGCGCCTCGGCCGTCAGGTCGAAGTAGACGCCGCGGGTGGAGGCGTAGGTCTCCCAGTCGTCGGCGTGGATCACGATCGGCCGGTCGAGGTTGGCGTAGTCGAACATGATCGACGAGTAGTCCGTGACCAGGGCGTCGGCGGCCAGGGCCAGTTCCTCCACCGGGTCGTAGGAGGAGACGTCGATCACCCGGCCGGTGCGGCGCAGCCCGGCGAGCGGGGAGGCGGCGTTGCCGTAGAAGTAGTGGCCGCGCACCAGGAGGACGGTGTCCTCGCCGAGCCGGTCGGCGAGCAGGGCGAGGTCCAGGCGGGGGTTCCAGCCGGCCTCGTAGTCGCGGTGGGTGGGGGCGTAGAGAATCGCGCGGCGGCCGGGGGCGATGCCGAGCCGTTCGCGGATCGCGCGGATGTCGGCGGCGGTGGCGCGGTAGTAGACGTCGTTGCGCGGATAGCCGTGGTCGAGGGGGGTGTAGCGGGAGGGGTAGGCGCGCTCCCACATGCGGGTGGAGTGGCTGTTGGCGGAGACGCTGTAGTCCCACTTGTCGACGCGGGCCAGCAGCGCCTCGAAGTCGAGGCCCTTGGCGGCGGCGGGGAAGTCGAGCTGGTCCAGGCCCATGCGTTTGAGCGGGGTGCCGTGGTGGGTCTGCAGGTGGACCGCGCCGGGCCGCTTGACCACCGCGTCGGGGAAGTTGACGTTGTTGACCAGGTACTTCGCGCGGGCCATGACCTCCCAGTAGCGGCGGGTGCCGGGCACCACGTGGTCCGTGCCCGGGGGCAGCAGTGCGGCCCGGTCGCGGGAGACCACCCAGACCTGGTGGATGTCCGGGGCGAGGGCGGCGAGCCGGCGGGCGATCGCGGCCGGGTTGCAGGCGACACCGCGGTCCCAGTAGGCGGAGAACACCGCGAGACGCGGGTCGACGGGGCCGCTCAGCGCCCTGCGGTAGCGCTGCTCGTGGAGCAGCGCGGCGGCGATCCGGCGGCCCCCGAGGACGGCCTTCCGGACCGTGCGGCGCCGCTGGTTGGCGGCCTGGAGGGCCCGGTACCTCGTGTACGCGTTCTCCTCCAGGAGGGAGCGGCGGATGCCCTCGAAGCCCCCGGGGCGGCGGTGGCCCTCGGGCCGCAGGGTGACGGCGGCGCGGGAGGCGCGCGCGAAGAACTCGCGCGCCACCGGTTCGGGCATGCCGCTGCGGGCGAAGGTGCGCAGGCAGTCGCGGACCATCACGTCGTACAGCACCGCCCGGGGCCGCCCGGGGACCTCTCGCTCGGCCATCAGCCGGTGCAGCCGTTCGTACCGTTCGATCAGCGCGTACCGGTCCTCGGGCGCGGGCGGCGGCAGACTCTCGGGGCGCGGTACGCGGCGCTCGTAGGCCGGCTGGTGCAGGAAGGCGATCCGGTCGGCGTGCAGCAGCAGGCTGTACGCCAGGTACGCCTCCTCGCCCGCGGCCTCCCGGGTGGCGGGCAGCGCCTCGTGCGCCCGCCAGAACTCGGCGCGGACCACGCGGGCGCCGAGCAGCGGGGTCAGCCGCAGCATGTTGGGGAAGTCGGCGAGGGCCGGGGTGCGGCGTCCGGTGCGGGCGAAGATCCAGCCGTCGCCGCTGCGGGCGCCGGGGGCGTCCCAGGTGGAGCGGACGTGGTCGACGGCCAGGACCTGCACCTCGGGCGGGAGTTCCGCGGTGCGCTCGGCGAGGACGCGGGGCGTGCCCGGGGGCAGTGCGTCCTCGGCGCGGACGAAGTGCAGCCAGGCGCCGGTGGCGTGCTCGGCGCCGGCCGTGCGGGCGGCGGCCTCGTCCGTGTCCGCGGGCAGTGGCAGCGCGCGTACCCGGCCGTCGCGCTGCGCCGCCCGCTCCGCCTCCCGCCGGGCCCGCTCGCCGACCGCCGCGAGGACGATCTCGACGCCGGTGAACGGCTGGGCGGCGAGCGAGTCGAGCAGTTCGGCGAGGTGTCCCCGCGCCTCGGGGCCGTACACGACGACGCTCAGACCCGGCTGCACATGACCTGATCGCACGCGGCCTCCTTCGCTCCGCCACGCCCCGCGCCCCTGGTGGACGCCGACGAGGACGACACCAGGCCATCGTTACACCAAAGGGGCAAAAGGGGTGGATGCGGTTGGGCCTCAGGAGGGAAGAGGGGGTCGGGGCGCGGCCCGGTCGGTCCGCGCCCCGGCGGCCCGTCCGGCTACTTCCGCTTCGCGGGGCGCCTTCCCCGCCCTGTCGGGGCCTCCGGTGAACTCCTCGTACGCCGCGAGGACCTCGTCCGTCGGTCCGTCCATGCGCAGTTCGCCGCGCTCCAGCCACAGCACGCGGTCGCAGGTGTCCCGGATCGACTTGTTGCTGTGGCTGACCAGGAAGACGGTGCCGGCGTGGGCGCGCAGCTCCCGGATGCGCCGCTCGGAGCGCTTCTGGAAGGAACGGTCGCCGGTGGCCAGGGCCTCGTCGACGAGGAGGACGTCGTGGTCCTTGGCGGCGGCGATGGAGAACCGCAGCCGGGCGGCCATGCCGGAGGAGTACGTGCGCATGGGGAGGGTGAGGAAGTCGCCCTTCTCGTTGATGCCGGAGAAGTCGACGATCTGCTGGTGGCGCTCCCTCACCTCTTCCCGGGACATGCCCATCGCGAGCCCGCCGAGGTGGACGTTGCGCTCGCCGGTGAGGTCCTTCATCAGAGCCGCGTTGACGCCGAGGAGGGAGGGCTGGCCGTCGGTGTAGATGCGGCCGCGCTCCACGGGGAGCAGTCCGGCGACCGCCTTGAGCAGGGTGGACTTGCCCGAGCCGTTGGTGCCGATGAGGCCGATGGCCTCGCCCCGGTGGGCGGTGAAGGACACGTTCCGCACGGCGTGCACCGTGCGCACACCGGCCGCCCGCTCGGTCTGCTTCCGGCGCAGCATGCGGTTGAGCGCGGCGGTGGCGGCGCCCCGGCCGGCGCCGGTTCCGTTGACGCGGTAGACGATGTCGACGGCGTCGCAGATGACGGTGGGGACGGGAGCCGGGGAAGCGGCTTTCGTCAGGTCGGTGGTCCTGCGGTCGGTGGTCCTGAGGTCGCTCGTCATGCGGTCGCTCGTCCTGTGATCGGTGTCAGCCACGGCCGTACGTCTCCTCGGCCTTCCAGAAGTAGACGAACCCGCCGACGCCGGCGAGCAGTGCCCAGCCGGTCGCGAGCGCCCACACGTGCGGCGGGAGCCCGCTCGCGTGGAAGCTGTCGATCAGCGCGAAACGCATCAGGTCGATGTAGACGGCGGCCGGGTTGCACCGCAGGGCGAGCAGCACGAGGTGCGGCAGGTCCCGGTCGCGGGTGACGTGGTCGATGCTCCACATCACGCCGGAGACGTACATCCAGGTCCGCAGCACGAAGGGCATGAGCTGCGCGATGTCCGGGGTCCTGGCGCCCCAGCGGGCCATCACCATGGCGACGCCGGCGTTGAAGCAGAACTGGAGCACCAGCGCGGGCACCGCCAGCAGCCAGGAGGCGGCGGGCGGCACGCCGAAGGCGAGCAGGATCACCACCAGCGCGCACATCGAGAAGAGCAGTTGCTGGAGCTGCTGGAGCGCGAAGGACACCGGCAGCGCGGCGCGCGGGAAGTGCAGCGCCCGGACGAGGCCGAGGTTGCCGGAGATCGCGCGGGTGCCGGCCATGATCGAGCTCTGCGTGAACGTCCACACGAACACGCCCGTGACCAGGAACGGGACGTAGTCCGGGACGCCCCTCTTGGTGCCGAGCAGGATGCCGAAGATCAGGAAGTAGACCGCCGCGTTGAGCAGCGGGTTGGCCACCTGCCAGAGCTGGCCGAGTTTGGCCTGGCTGTACTGGGCGGTGAGTTTGGCGGTGGCGAAGGCGCGGATGAAGTGCCGGCGGGCCCAGAGCTGCCGGCCGTACTCGGGCAGGGAGGGGCGGGCGCCGCTGACCGAGAGTCCGTAGCGCGCGGCGAGCTGCGCGGGCGTCTCGGCGGGGGGCGCGTCCGGCGCCGGGGAGGCGGTGGCCGCCGGGGGCGGGGGTTGCAGGACCTGGCTCACGTCCGCTGCTTTCGGTGGAGGGCGGGCCCGTCGGCGCCGTGCGTTCCCTCGGCCCGGCCCGCTCGGCCGGCAGGGATCGACGTCGGAACGGGACCGTATCGTCGCTTCGTCAGCGTAGGCCGTGGCGACGTCGCAACGCAACCGTTTCGTCGTCACGCCCTATGCTGGGCCGCATGACGAGCAGAGCCGACGCGGACAGCGGGCGCCCCGACGGGAACGCGGGGAAGGACGCGGCCGAGGGACGGCCGGCCGCACCCCCGCGGCCGTCCCGCCCCGCCGACCCGAAGCCCCGGTCGCGCCGGGCACCGGCCGGGGCCGCCGTGCTGCGGCCCGAGGTCACCGAGGCGATCCGCGCGGCCGTCTTCGAGGAGCTCGCGGCCGTCGGCTACGCGCGGATGTCCATCGAGGGCATCGCCCGCCGGGCCGGCGTCGGCAAGACAGCGGTGTACCGGCGCTGGCGCTCCAAGCTGCACCTCGTCCTCGACCTGGTCTCGGCCCTCGCGGTGCAGGGCCTGCCCGCCCCGGACACCGGCTCCCTGGAGGCGGACCTGCGACTGCTGTACGAGGTGACCTCGCGCGCCCTGCGCCACCCGGTGGCCGGCCAGATCCTGCCCGACCTCCAGGCCGAGGCGGCCCGCAACCCGGAGATCGCCGAGGCGCTGCAGAAGGCGCTGCGGGAGGGCCAGCAGTCGGTGACCCGGGGCATCGTGGCGGCGGCGAGGACCCGCGGTGAGATCCGTGCCTCCGCCGACGAGAGCCTGGCCCTGGACCTCATCTCCGGGCCGCTGTACTGGCGGGCGGTCGTGGCCCGCGAGCCGAAGCTGCCGAAGCACTACCTGCCGAGCCTGGCACGAGCGACGGCGGGGGCGCTGAAGGCGCTCTGAGCCCCCGGCCACGCGGGGGCGCGGCTACCGGGGTCCGCCGGGGAGGGCGCCGGCTCCCGCGCCCTCCCGCCCGGCTTCCGCGCCCTCCCGCCACGCCCCCGGCGGAATCCCCGTCTGCCTGCGGAAGAACGTCGTGAAGTTCCCGGCGTCGGCGAACCCGAGCCGCCGGGCGCAGCCCGCCACCGGCACGTCGGTGTGCGCGAGGATCCGCTTCGCCTCCAGCAGCACCCGCTGGTCGAGGAAGGCCTTGGCCCCCTCGCCCGTCACCGCCCGCGTCGCCCGGGTGAGCGTGCGCACGTCGTGGCCGAGGGCACGGGCGTAGTCGGTGACGTGGTGCCAGTCGGCGAAGTGCTCCTCGACGGCGGTCCGGTAGGCGCGGAAGACCTCCGCGTGCCGCCCGCCGGACGGTGCCGTGCCCCCGGCGCCGCGTCCGTCGCCGTCCGCCTCGCCCGGCCCGGCCCCGGTCCCGGCCGGCAGGACCCGCAGCAGCAGCGCCGCCAGCAGGTGGGAGAGCAGTTCCCCGGAGGCGCGGGCCGGCGTCACCGCCACCGCCCGGTGCTCGCGGCCGAGGTGCCCGGCGGCGAGCAGCGCGAGGTCCAGACGTGGTGCGTCCAGCTCCCAGCACACCGGGGCGGCGGCCTCGGCCGCGGTGAAGCCGGGCAGGAACGCGGGCCGGAAGAGCACCAGCGGACCGTCGACCGTCTCGACGTCGCTCCAGCGGTGCACCGTGCCGGGCCGGATCCACACGACGGAGCCCTCGCGGAGGCCGTGGGCGCGGAAATCGGCCTCGTGGCCGCCCGTCCCGGAGCCGACCAGGGCGAGGACGTGGAAGTCGGGGCGCTGCGGGAGCGTCCGGCGGCGCTGCGGGTCCATGGCCCGCAGCGCGGCGAAGTCCAGCACCTCCACCCCGTACGGCGAGCCGACGGCGGGCAGGTACCGCAACCGCCGGACGGCGAGGTGTCCGTTTTCCACAACCATCGTGTCCCTTTCCACCGGGAAGCGTACGACCGCGTGCGTAGCGTCGACAGTGCGCACGACGGCAGGGAAGCGTCGTGGAGGCATCACAGGAGGAGACGTCGTCATGACGGAATCGACAAGCCCGGCGGGCACGGCACACCTGACCGGGACGAGGAGGACCGTGCCCGTGCGGGGCGGCGCCCTGGAGGTGCGCCTTTGCGAGGGCGCCGGACCGGCGCTGGTCTTCGCCCACTACTGGGGCGGCACCGCCGGCACCTGGGACGGCGTGCTGCGCCGGCTCCCGCCCGGCCGGGCGACCGTCCGCTTCGACCAGCGGGGCTGGGGCGCCTCGCGCGCGCTGCCGGGACCGTACGGGCTCGAACAGAGCGCGGACGATCTGGCCGCGGTGGCCGAGACGTGCGTACCGGGACCGTACGTGCTCGTCGGCCACTCGATGGGCGGCAAGGCGAGCCTGCTCCTCGCGGGCCGCCGCCCGGCCGGGCTCGCCGGTCTCGTGCTCCTCGCCCCCGCCCCGCCCCGGCCGCCCGCCGGGGTCACCGAGGAGTACCGGCAGGGCCTGTCCCACGCCTACGACGCGCCCGCGACGGTCGAGCACGCCCTCGACCACGTCCTGACCGCCGCTCCCCTGGCCGCCGAGGCGCGTGCCGCCGCCGTGCGCGACAGCCTCTCCGCCGGGGAGGAGGCCCGCCGCGCGTGGCCGCTGCACGGCATCGCCGAGGACATCACCGGCGCGGTGGGCGGCATCGAGGTGCCGGTGACCGTCCTGGCGGCGGAGCACGACCTCGTCGAGCCGCCGGAGGTGCTGCGCGCGCACCTCCTGCCGTACGTCCCGCACGCCGAACTGGTCACGGTGCCCGCATCCGGGCACCTGCTGCCCCTGGAGGCCCCCGCCGCCGTCGCGGCCGCGCTCACGGACTTCCTGGCCCGGCTCCCCGGCCGCTCCGCGGGGTGACGACCGCGTACAGGACCGCGCCGTCCGGTCCGGCGACCGCCCGGCGCAGCCCGGCCGGCGGGGTCCCGTAGCCCCGGCCCCACACGACCCACCGCACGCCGTACCGCCGCAGGACGGCGCGCCGGGCGGCCGGGGAGGTGCCCGGCGCGTAGTACCGGCGCACCGCGGCGAGCCGCTCCGCCTCGTCGACCAGGAACACGTCCGGGTAGCCGGGTGCGACGGTGTACGCCCCGTACGCCGGGATGCGCCGGGCCGGTCCCGTGCGGGCCAGCACCACGTCCCCGTAGCGCACCGGAGGCGTGATCCAGCCGTAGCCCGGCCAGGGCTCGGGGCTCCGCGCGAGGACCGCGGCCGGCAGCGCCCGGCGCGGCACGGCGTACCCCAGGACCCCCACCTGCGCCCACGCGCCCGCGGCGAGCGCGGCCCCGAGCACCAGCGCGAGGGCCGCCCGCCCTCGCCTCCGCAGCCGGCCCCACGCCTCGCAGGTCTCCACCGCCACCGCGAGCTGCGCCGGGATCAGCACCCCGGGCAGCACCCGTCCCCAGGACCAGTGCCCGGTCAGTCCTCCCGCGGTGAAGACGAGCACGGCGAGCGCGCAGAAGACCACGAGCGCGTCCCACCGCGCGCGGCGGGCCCGTACGAGGAGGGCGGCGAGGCCGAGGAGCACCAGCCCGTAGCGGGGCAGCAGGTCCTCGTAGAGGGGCCGGTGGACCGCCTCCAGACCGCTGCCCGCGCGCAGCAGGGAGAAGAAGTCGTAGTAGGGCCAGAGCCACAGCAGCAGCGCCCCGAGCGCGGCGCCCGCCAGGGGCCGGACGCCGAGGGGACGCACGCCGAGGGGACGTCCGGGAGTGGCGGCGGCGCGGGCGGAGACCAGCACCCCCACCGCCCCCAGGGTGGCGACCACACCCGTGAACTGGTGCACCAGCAGGATCACCGCCCACAGACCGCCCAGTCCCAGGAACGCCCCCCACCCCGCCCGGTCCCGTGCCGCCCGCGTGAGCAGCGCCCAGAAATGGAAGGACAGCCCGAGGGCCAGGGTGCTCGGATAGGCGATCGTGAGCGCCAGCGAGACCAGCCCGGGGAACCCGCTCCACGCGAAGTCCCGCACCCCCCACAGCAGCACCACGCACAGCACCGCCAGCGGCCCGGCCGCCCGGTGCCCGCAGAGCGTCCTCGCGTACCGCCAGACCCCGGACACCAGCAGCGCGAGCGCGACCGCCGCCCCCGCCCGCAGCACGTTCCACACGGACAGCCCGGTCAGCCGGGCCAGGCAACCGAGCAGCACCGTCCAGGGCGAGTAGTAGGGGCTGGGCGCGTCCGCCCGGACCAGCGGATCGCCGGGACGCGGCAGGGCGTGCCGCAGCCGCTCCACGGTCGCCGCGTGCATCCCGAGGTCCCCGATCCACGGCAGCCGCAGGATCACCAGCGCCAGGAGCAGGACGAGCAGCACGACCGCCGCGCGCAGTGCCCCGAGGGCCCGGGAGGGGCGGGTCACCGGAGTGCCGCGGACTCTCCCGGCGAAGACGCTGACAGTCACGGGTCCGGAACCTCCAGCCGCCGCGGGGGCGATGAGGAGGACAGCGGTGAAGATATGTCCTCTTTGAGAGGAGATGGTAGATATCCCGCCGGGGTTCCCCAAGGACCCGGCGGGCGGGGCCCGGCGGAAAACGCCGAAGGGCGCCCTCCGAGGAGGGCGCCCCACGACGTGTCCCGCGTCAACGGGTCGACCGGTCGGTCAGCTGTGCGAGCGCAGCAGCGTCCGCATCGTCCGCATGGCCACCGACAGGTTCGCCAGGTCGAAGGAGTCCGAGCTCTGGATCTCCTCCAGCGTGGTGCGGGCCCGGCCGAGCAGCGCCGCGTTCTTCTCCTGCCATGTCTCGAACCGCTGCTCCGGCGTGGAGGTGCCGTTGCCGACGGTCAGGATGTCCGAGGTGAGCGCCGAGTGGGCCGCGTACAGGTCCTCGCGGATCGCCGCGCGGGCCATCGACTGCCAGCGGTCCGCACGCGGCAGTTCGATGATGCGGTCCATCAGCCGGGTGATGTTCAGCCGGTCGGCGAGGTCGTAGTACACCTCGGCGACTGCCATCGGCTCCTTGCCGGTGCGGTCGGCGACGGAGACGATGTCGAGCGTCGGGAAGGCCGAGGAGAACCCGGCCACCCGGGTGGCCAGCTCGTCCGGCACGCCGGCACCCGCCAGCTCGTCGTAGATCTTCTGGTACCACTCGGCGTCCACGCCGCGCAGCAGCTTGGGCAGCTGCGACCAGACCTGGTCGACGCGCTCCTGGAAGAACTCGATGGTCTCGCCGAGTTCGAGCGGCTGCGGCCGGTTGTTGAGCAGCCAGCGCGTGCCGCGCTCGACGAGGCGCCGGGAGTGCAGCCGGATCCGGGTCTGCACCTCGGCGTCGACCTTGTTGTCGAGCTCCTCGACCGCGTCCCACACCTCGGCGGAGCGGAAGATGGCGCGCGCGACGGTCTGCGCCCGCACGATCTCCTCCAGCGAGGCGCCCGTCTCCTCGCGCAGCCGGTGGAGATAGGTGGTACCGCCGGTGTTGACGGTGTCGTTGACCAGGACGGTCGTGATGATCTCGCGGCGCAGCGGGTGGCTCTCGATCGCCTCGGCGAACTTCTCGCGCAGGGCGCTCGGGAAGTAGGCGTGCAGCAGACCGCGCAGGTACGCGTCGTCCGGCAGCGTGGTGGCCAGCAGCTCCTCGGCGACCGTGATCTTCGTGTACGCCAGCAGGACGGCCGTCTCGGGGCCGGTGAGGCCGTTGCCGGCGCTCAGCCGCTCGCGGATCTGCCGGTCCGTGGGCAGGAACTCCAGGGCCCGGTCGAGGTGACCGGCCCGCACCAGGTGGCGGATGAACCGCTGCTGGGCGTGGAGCATGTCCTTGGACTGGGCGAGCGCGTTGGCCAGGGCCAGGTTCTGCGCGTAGTTGTTGCGCAGCACCAGCCGGCCGACCTCGTCGGTCATGCCCGCGAGGACCTTGTTGCGCTGCTTGACGGTGAGGTCGCCCTCGCGGACCAGGCCGTTGAGCAGGATCTTGATGTTCACCTCGTGGTCGGAGGTGTCCACGCCGGCGCTGTTGTCGATGGCGTCGGTGTTGATCCGGCCGCCCCGGTTGGCGAACTCGATCCGGCCGAGCTGGGTGCAGCCCAGGTTGCCGCCCTCGCCGACGACCTGGACGCGCAGGTCCCCGCCGTCGACGCGGATGGCGTCGTTGGCCTTGTCGCCGACGTCGGCGTGCGACTCGGTGGAGGCCTTGACGTAGGTGCCGATGCCGCCGTTCCACAGCAGGTCGACCGGCGCCTGGAGGATCGCCTTCATCAGCTCCGCCGGGGTCATCTTGCTGACCTTGCCCTCGATGCCGAGGGCCTCGCGGATCTGTGCGTTGACCGGGATCGACTTGGCGCTGCGCGGGAAGATCCCGCCGCCGGCCGACAGCAGCTCGGTGTTGTAGTCGGCCCAGGAGGAGCGGGGCAGCTCGAACATGCGGCGGCGCTCCGCGTAGGAGGTGGCCGCGTCCGGGTTCGGGTCGAGGAAGATGTGCCGGTGGTCGAAGGCGGCGACCAGGCGGATGTGCTCGCTGAGCAGCATGCCGTTGCCGAACACGTCGCCGGACATGTCGCCGACGCCGACGACCGTGAAGTCCTCGCTCTGGGTGTCCACCCCCAGCTCCCGGAAGTGCCGCTTGACGGACTCCCAGGCGCCGCGAGCGGTGATGCCCATGCCCTTGTGGTCGTAGCCGGCCGAACCGCCGGAGGCGAAGGCGTCGCCGAGCCAGAAGTTGTACGACTCGGCGACCTCGTTGGCGATGTCGGAGAAGGTCGCGGTGCCCTTGTCGGCGGCGACGACGAGGTAGGTGTCGTCCTCGTCGTGCCGGACGACGTCCGCGGGGTGCACGACCTCGCCGGTCACCATGTTGTCGGTGATGTCGAGCAGCGCCGAGATGAACGTCTTGTAGCTGGCGATGCCCTCGGCCAGCCAGGCGTCGCGGTCGACGGAGGGGTCGGGGAGCTGCTTGGCGACGAAGCCGCCCTTGGCGCCCACCGGCACGATCACCGTGTTCTTGACCATCTGCGCCTTGACCAGGCCGAGGATCTCGGTGCGGAAGTCCTCGCGCCGGTCGGACCAGCGCAGACCGCCGCGCGCGACCTTGCCGAAGCGCAGGTGCACGCCCTCGACGCGCGGCGAGTACACCCAGATCTCGTAGGCCGGGCGGGGCGCCGGGAGGTCCGGGATGGCCTGCGGGTCGAACTTCATGGACACGTAGTCGTGCGGCGTGCCGTCCGAGGCGTGCTGGAAGAAGTTGGTGCGCAGCGTCGCCTTGATGACGGTGAGGAAGGAGCGCAGGATGCGGTCCTCGTCGAGGGAGGCGACCTTGTCGAGCGCGGCGTCGAGCTCCTCCAGGAGGGCGTCGACGATCTCGTGCCCGGCGCGCTGCCGCTCGGGCGACATCCGCGCCTCGAACAGGGAGACGAGCAGCCGGGTGGTGTGGACGTTGTTGCGGAGAGTGGTCTCCATGTAGTCCTGGCTGAACGTGGACCCGGCCTGGCGCAGGTACTTGGCGTACGCGCGCAGCACCATCGCCTGCCGCCAGCTCAGCCCGGCGCTGAGGACGAGGGCGTTGAACCCGTCGTTCTCGGCACGGCCGGTCCAGGTGGCGGCGAAGGCGTCCTGGACGCGCTCGCGGGCGTCGTCGCCCAGGTGCTCGCCGCCGTTCTGCGCGGGCATGCGCAGCCCGAAGTCGTAGATCCAGGCGGTGGTGCGGTCGGCGCAGCGCAGCTCGTAGGGGCGTTCGTCGGTGACCTCGACGCCGAGCAGGCTCAGCACCGGCAGCACCCGGGAGAGGGAGACGGAGCCGCCCCGCCGGTAGATCTTGAAGCGGCGCTCGGCGGCGCCGGCGCCCACCGGCTCGTAGAGGCTGAGCGCGAAGTCCTTCTCGTCGTCGAGCTGCTCGAGGTGGACGAGGTCGGCGACGGCGGCCCGGGGGCTGTGGTCGGCCTTGTAGCCCTCGGGGAAGGCGCTTCCGTACCGGCGCAGCAGGGCGGCGGCGCGCTCCTCGCCGAGTTCGGCGTTGAGCGCCTCGGAGAAGCCGTCGGCCCAGGAGCGGGCGGCCTCGGCGAGCCGGGACTCGATGCGGTCCTTGTCGGCGTCGGACAGCTCGGGCAGTTCGGTGCCCTGCGGTACGCGGACCACGAAGTGCAGCCGGGACAGGATCGACTCGGTGTTCCAGGCGGTGAAGTCGACGCTGGTGCCGCCGAGCTCCTCCTTCAGGATGTCGATGATCCGCAGCCGCACGCCCGTGGTGTAGCGGTCGCGCGGGAGGTAGACGAGGGCGGAGTAGTAGCGCCCGTACTCGTCCTGCCGCAGGTAGAGCCGGAGCCGGCGGCGTTCCTGGAGGTAGAGCACCGAGGTGGCGATGGCCCGCAGCTCGTCCGGCGGCGTCTGGAACAGCTCGTCGCGCGGGTACGTCTCCAGGATCTGCGTCAGGTCGCGCCCGTCATGGCTGTTGGGCGAGAAGCCGGCGCCCCGCAGCACCTCCTCCACCTTGCGGCGGATCACCGGGACCCGGCGGACCGACTCGGTGTAGGCGGCGGAGGAGAACAGGCCGAGGAAGCGGCGCTCACCGGTGACGTTGCCCTCGGCGTCGAACTTCTTGACGCCGACGTAGTCCAGGTAGGACGGCCGGTGCACGGTGGCGCGGCTGTTGGCCTTGGTCAGGACGAGCAGCTTGTGCTCGCGGGCCTTGGCGCGGGCGTCGGCCGGCAGGCGCTCGAAGGAGGGGCTGACCGGGTGGCCCTCCTCGTCGGCGTGGTGCGGGTCCGCGCGCAGTATGCCGAGCCCGGTGCCGGGGACGGCGCTCAGCGCGTCCTCGCCGCGCAGCTCGTACTCCCGGTAGCCCAGGAAGGTGAAGTGGTCGTCGGCGAGCCAGTGCAGCAGCTCGCGGGCCTCCTCCACCTGCTGCTCCGGCAGGTCGGCCGGGAGCGGCTCGCCGGACAGCTCGTCGGCGAGGCGGGAGGCGGTGTTCCGCATCTTCTCCCAGTCCTCGACGGCCTCGCGGACGTCGGACAGGACGCGCAGCAGGTCGGCGGTGATCTGCTTGAGATCGGCGCGGTCGGTCTCGCGGTCGATCTCGACGTGGATCCACGACTCGACCGCCGCGTCCGGCGGCAGGTCCCCGGTGGGCGGGGTGGACAGCACCTCCAGCAGCTTGCCGGTGACGTCGCGCCGCACGACGAACTGCGGGTGGACGACCACGTGGATGCCGCGGCCCTGGCGGGAGAGGTCGTTGGTGACGGAGTCGACGAGGAAGGGCATGTCGTCGGTGACCACCTCGACGACGGAGTGGCTGCAGGTCCAGCCGTTCTCCTCGACGGTGGGCGTGTGCACCCGCACGTTCGCGGTGCCCTGCGGGCGGGTCTCGGCCAGCCGGTAGTGCGAGACGGCGGCGCCGAACACGTCCACGGGGTCGCGGTCGGCGAGATCCTCGGGGGCGGTGTGCAGGTAGTAGCGCTGCAGGAACGACAGCACGGACTCGCTGTCGGAGGTGTCCGGGGCGCCGGGCGCCGTGCGGGCGGCGGTCCTGGAGGTCTTGGCGGAGGCGGTCTTCTTGGCGGCGGTCTTCTTGGGGGCGGTGGTCCTGGCAGCGGTCTTCTTCGAGGTCGTCGCCGGGGTGCCCGGGCTCGACGGGCCGTCCGGGGAGTCCTCGCCCGCCGGCCCGGTCGGTAGGTGCCCCCCGACCGGGCTGTTCTCAGCTACGCGAGCGGCCCTCTCGAGCAGCTCGGCCTTGGCTTCGTCCAGCTTGGTCTGCATTGTCCTCTGGCTCCTGTCGCGCGCCATTGCGTGACGTAGAAGGAAGTACGGTCTCTGCTCCGCCGTAACCGCCACAACGCCACGACGCGGAATGTCCGGTCTGCTTCGACGCTATGCCGCACGGTGGGACGGGCGAGGGGTTATCGGCCAATGTCGGCACCTCGGAGGGGTGTGACGCTGCTCTCGGCGCCTCACGCGCCGCCTGCGTCCTTCGCGTCCTCCGCGCCCCGAAGTCTCCGGCGGGCGCCAGCGGCGCCCTCTCGACCGGGCCCCGCCCCGGGACCGCACGACGCGGTCCCGGCGAATCAGCGGCCGCCGCCCGGACTCGGCTCACGGCCGAGCTCACCGGGCGCGGAGCGGGGACGGCGAGGCCCCCGCGAACTATCGCGCTGATCACGACCACAAGGCTATCTCCCCCGCCGGGGCCCCCGTCATGAGCCGCTTGTGTACAAAACGGGGCCCGGAACTTTGACGTTCTGCACAGAGAGAGAAACGGTTTCTTCACGTAACGGGACGGGATGGGGCACGGGGGGACCCGGCGGGGCCGGGTGACGCGGGAGCCGTCGGGGCAGGCTCGGGAGTCCCCCTGGCCGGCTCGGAGGTCCCCGCCACAGGCCCGGAGTCCTCGTCGCCGGCCCGGAGTCGTCCGCCGGCCCGGAGTCGTCCGCCGGCCCGGCGTCCTCGTCGCGACTACGGAACCTCGTCGCGGGCTCGGAATCGCCCGGGCGCCTCAGTCCGTCATGCGTCCCGCCAGCGCGACCGCGTCCGTCAGCGAGTCCACGACCGGCACCCCGGCCTCTTCCAGACTCGCCCTCCCGTGCGAGCCCCCGGTGTACAGCACCGCCCGCGCGCCCGCGCCGCGTGCCGCCACCGCGTCGTCCACCGCGTCGCCGATCACCACGACCCGCGACGGATCCACCCCGCCGTCCCCCGCGAGCGCGGCCACGTGCCGCACCATGTGCTCCGCCTTGCTGCCGCCGGACGGCCCGGTCCGCCCGTCGACCCGCAGGAAGTGCTCCTCGATGCCGAACCTCCGCACGAGGGGGACCAGCTCCTCGTGCTCGTACATGCTCAGGATCGACTGGCTGTGCCCCGTCGCCCGCCAGCCGCCCAGCAGCTCCACCGCCCCGGAGGCCAACCCGCACGCCGCCCGGCGCTCCGCGTAGTGCCGGCGGAACAGCGCGTCCATGAGCTCCCACTCGGAGGCCGTCGGCAGCCGTCCCATCAGCCGTTCGTAGAACTTGGGCACCGGCACGCAGTACAGCGCCCGGTACCGCTCCAGAGTGATCGGCTCCAGCCCCAGCTCGGCGAAGGCCGCGTTCGTCGCTCCGATGATCGCGTCGTTGTCGTGGAACAGCGTGCCGTTCCAGTCCCAGACGATGTGCACCCCACGCATCCCCATGCGGGAAAAGGTACCCACTCCCGATGACAGGCCGGTGGTCAGTCGCCGGAGCCCACCAGGTGGGGGATCTCCTGCGTGGCGAACCAGAGCAGCTCGTGGTCCTCCGCCCCGTCGACGAGGAACTGCGCGTCCTCGTCCCCCCGGTCCGCCGCCGCGAGGGCCTCCGCGGCCGCCGTGACGTCCTTCTCGGCGTCCTCCGCGTCCACGTGCACCGCCGCCGCCCGCGCGAGCGGCACCGCCTGCGAGACCCGCACCTCGCCGAGCGCCGCCGGGTCGAGCCCCCGGTCGGGGTCCACGGAGGTCCAGGCGTCCGGCACCTCCGCCGCCACGACCACCCTGCGCGGGCTCGCCCCCGGCTCGGCCGCGAGCAGCCGCAGCGAGGCCAGCGCGGCCCGGCCGAGCGCCGCGTACTCCAGCTCCTCCAGGTCCTCCGAGAGGTACCACTCCCGCAGGGCGGGCGTGACCGCGTACGCGGTGAACGGTCCCGCCCCCAGCTCGCCCGCCCGGTGCGCCTCTGCGAGGCCGTGCAGGGTCAGGGGGACGTAGACGCGCATGACGTGCCGCTTTCTTAGTCGGACAGGGCGTCACCCCAGGATACGTGCGGGTGTCCCCCTTCGGGTCCGGTCCTCGCGCCCCGCGCCGTCCACCCGGCGACCCGTGTCTCACCCTGCGCACACCGCCGTTCCCGGCCTCGCCGGGCCCGTCGCTCACTCTGATGAGTGAATCTGCCGTGAGCCCGGCGGCCCCCTCGCCTCCGTTGCGGCGCGACCGTCCGGCCCCGTACAAGATCCCCAGCACGAAGTTACCGCCCGGTATGCCCGGCGCTCCGGCGCCGTCCGCACCCGGCACGAGACGGGGACCGCACATGAACAAGGTGATGACCAGGACGAGGCGGCTGCCCGGCGGCCGCCCGCCCGTGCGCCACGACACCCGCCGCCCGGGCAGCGCCCCGCGCCGCACGGCACCCCCGCCCCGCCCCACCGACGTCTTCGCCGACCGGCTCCTGGCGGTCCTCAGCGGCCACCGCCCGGTCCACTCGATACTGCGGCACACCGTGGGCCGCGCCTACGACGAGCTGGCCTGGCTCGCCGAGCGGGGCGCCCTGCGCACGGGCGGCGCCCGCCCCGTCGTCCACGACATCGGCTACTTCGTGCCGCGCCCCGGCGCCGTCGAGGCCTTCGTCCGCATCGCCACGGGTGACCGGCTGCGCGCCATGGCCTTCCGTCTGGAGCACGCGCCCGACCAGCGCTGGCGCTGCGCGGCGGTGGAACTGGAGGGCCCCCGGATGCCAGCACCTGACCCGGACTGACACCGAACCCGGCAGGCCCCGAGCCGGGCAGGCATCGAGCCCGGCAGGCATCGAGCCCGGCAGGCCCCGAGCCCGGCAGGCTTCGAGCCCGGCAGGGCTCCCAAGCCCCGGGCCCTCCCCGCCGCCGGGTGCCGGACAGCGCGGAGGGCCGGACCCCGAAAGCGGGGCCGGCCCTCCGTCGCGCTCACCCGGGGGTGCGCGCCGTCACTTCTTGCGGCGACGCCCGCCCTTGGCCTGCTTGCGGCGCTCGGCGCGCGTCAGGCCGTCCGCGGCCGACCGCACCGGCTCGCCGTCGCTGGCGAACTCGCCCTCGATGACACCGCCCTCGCCGTCCACCGTCGGCGCGGAGAAGTGCAGCTCGCGGCGCTGCGGCGCGTCGAGCCCCTTCGCCCGGATCTCGGGCCGGGCCGACCCGGCCAGGGCGCCCGCGCCGGACTGCGCCGGCACCGCGTCCTGCGGGGCCTTCTCCAGGGACGGCGCCGCGTCCTCGACCGGGACCTCCTCGACCTGCTGCTCGACCTGGACCTCCAGGTTGAACAGGTAGCCGACGGACTCCTCCTTGATGCCGTCCATCATGGCGGTGAACATGTCGAAGCCCTCGCGCTGGTACTCCACCAGCGGGTCCTTCTGCGCCATCGCGCGCAGGCCGATGCCCTCCTGGAGGTAGTCCATCTCGTAGAGGTGCTCGCGCCACTTGCGGTCCAGCACCGAGAGGACCACCCGGCGCTCCAGCTCACGCATGATCTCGGAGCCGAGCTGCGCCTCCCGCGTCTCGTACTGCTCGCGGATGTCGTCCTTGATGGACTCGGCGATGTACTCGGCGGTCAGCCCGGCCCGGTCGCCCGCCGCCTCCTCCAGCTCCTCGACGGTGACCCGCACCGGGTAGAGCTGCTTGAAGGCGCCCCACAGCCGGTCGAGGTCCCAGTCCTCGGGGAAGCCCTCGGCGGTCTCCGCGGAGACGTAGGCGTCGATCGTGTCGTCCATGAAGTGGTGGATCTGCTCCTGCAGGTCCTCGCCCTCCAGGACGCGGCGGCGCTCGCCGTAGATGACCTCGCGCTGCCGGTTGAGCACCTCGTCGTACTTCAGGACGTTCTTGCGGGTCTCGAAGTTCTGCGTCTCCACCTGCGACTGGGCGGAGGCGATCGCGCGGGTGACCATCTTGTTCTCGATCGGCACGTCGTCGGGGACGTTCGCCATCGACATCACGCGCTCGACCATCTGGGCCTTGAACAGCCGCATCAGGTCGTCGCCGAGGGAGAGGTAGAAGCGGGACTCGCCCGGGTCGCCCTGACGGCCGCTGCGGCCGCGGAGCTGGTTGTCGATGCGCCGCGACTCGTGTCGCTCGGTGCCCAGCACGTAGAGGCCGCCGACCGACTCGACCTCCTCCTTCTCCGCCTGGACGGCCTTCGCGGCGCGCTTCAGGGCGGCGGGCAGCGCCGCGGCCCACTCCTCGATGTGCTCCTCGGGGTCCAGGCCGCGCTGGCGCAGCTCGGCCTCCGCGAGGTCCTCGGGGTTGCCGCCGAGCTTGATGTCGGTACCACGGCCGGCCATGTTGGTGGCCACCGTCACGGCGCCCTTGCGGCCGGCCTGGGCGACGATCGAGGCCTCGCGCTCGTGGTGCTTGGCGTTCAGCACCTCGTGCTGGATGCCGCGCTTGCTGAGCTGCTGGGAGAGGTACTCCGACTTCTCCACGGAGGTCGTGCCGACGAGGATCGGCTGGCCCTTCTCGTGCTTCTCGGCGATATCGTCGACGACCGCCTCGAACTTGGCCACCTCGGTGCGGTAGATCAGGTCCGACTGGTCCTTGCGGACCATCGGCCGGTTGGTCGGGATGGGCACCACGCCGAGCTTGTAGATCTGGTGGAACTCGGCGGCCTCGGTCATCGCCGTACCGGTCATGCCGGACAGGCCCGGGAGTTCCTTGCCCTCGTGGTCGTGGCGCTTGTAGAGGCGGAAGAAGTTCTGCAGGGTGATCGTGGCGAGCGTCTGGTTCTCGTCCTTGATGTCCACCCCTTCCTTCGCCTCGATCGCCTGGTGCATGCCCTCGTTGTAGCGGCGGCCGGCGAGGATACGGCCGGTGTGCTCGTCGACGATCATGACCTCGCCGTCGAGGACGACGTAGTCCTTGTCCTTCTTGAACAGTTCCTTGGCCTTGATGGCGTTGTTCAGGTAACCGACGAGCGGGGTGTTCACCGACTCGTAGAGGTTGTCGATGCCCAGCCAGTCCTCGACCTTGGTCACGCCGGACTCGTGGATGGCGACCGTGCGCTTCTTCTCGTCGACCTCGTAGTCGCCGGTCTCCTCGATGCCCTTGAGGGGGTTGCCCGCCTCGCCGCGCTTGAGGCGCGTGACCAGCTTGGCGAAGTCGCCGTACCACTTGGTGGCCTGGTCGGCGGGGCCGGAGATGATCAGCGGCGTACGGGCCTCGTCGACGAGGATGGAGTCGACCTCGTCGACGATGGCGAAGTTGTGGCCGCGCTGGACGAGCTCGTCCTGGGACCACGCCATGTTGTCACGGAGGTAGTCGAAGCCGAACTCGTTGTTCGTGCCGTACGTGATGTCGCACAGGTACATCTCGCGGCGCTGGGCCGGCGTCTGGTTGGCGAGGATGCAGCCGACCTCGAGCCCGAGGAACTTGTGGACGCGGCCCATCATCTCGGAGTCGCGCTCGGCCAGGTAGTCGTTGACCGTGACGATGTGGACGCCCTCGCCGGACAGTGCGTTGAGATAGGCCGGCAGCGTGCCGACCAGGGTCTTGCCCTCGCCGGTCTTCATCTCCGCCACGTACCCCAGGTGCAGGGCGGCGCCGCCCATGATCTGCACGTCGTAGTGGCGCTGGCCCAGCACGCGCTTGGCGGCCTCGCGGACGGTGGCGAACGCCTCGGGGAGCAGGTCGTCGAGGCTCTCTCCGTCCGCGTACCGCTGCTTGTACTCGTCGGTGAGGGCACGCAGCTCGGCGTCGGAGAGGTCGATGAAGTCCTCTTCGATGGAGTTGACCTGGTCCGCGATGCGGTGCAGCTTGCGCAGGATCTTGCCTTCGCCTGCACGCATGATCTTCGAGAGGACGGACACGGGGGTTTGTCTCCTTAGCCGATCGGGCCTGGGACGGTCGGTCACCACATGACAGTTTGAGCAACGGCCATGGTAAGCGAGGACCCCGCCGTGCCGGGAGGTCTGTCACCGACAGCCACTAGGACAACGGACGGGCGCGGCGGAAGGTGCCGCCCCGGCACCACGAAAAGTGACGCCCCGGGCACGCTGTGGTCATCGCGGCCCCCGCGGGGGCGGGTGCATCGCGCTGCCCCGCAACGTCCCGCAACGCGCCGCAACGCGCCGCAACGCGCCGCAGAGGAATGGCGCCCCCCGCCCCCCTCCGAGCAGAATCGGCCGATCGGCCGGAAGCCGAGAGGCCGGAAAGGGAGGGGCCCCGATGGAACCCGTCACGCTCACCACCGAACGCCTCGTCCTGCGCCCGGTGGGCCCCGGGGACGCCGACGCGGTGTACGCGGCGGCCCAGGACCCGGACATCCAGCGCTGGACGACGATCCCCTCGCCGTATCTGCGGGAGCACGCCGAAGGTTTCGTCGGCGGCCTGGCACCCGGGGGCTGGGCGGACGACTCGATGTTCACCTTCGGCGTCTTCCTGCCCGCCGGCGACCTGGTCGGAATGCTCAGCCAGACCATGCGCGGCCCGGGCGTCGCGGAGATCGGCTTCTGGGCGGCCGAGGAGCACCGCGGCCACGGCTACCTGACCGAGGCGACGCTCGCCGCCTGCCGCTGGGCCTTCCTGCTCCTGTCCGTGGACCGCGTGGAATGGCGCGCGGAGGTGGGCAACGCGGCCTCGCTCGCGGTGGCGCGCAAGGCCGGCTTCACCCTGGAGGGCACCGCGCGCGCGGGCCTGCTCAACCAGGGCGTCCGCAGGGACTGCTGGACCGCCTCCCTGCTCCCCTCCGACCTGGGCCTGCCCCCGAAGACGCCCTACCTGCCGGCGCCCGACAGGAGCCGGGCCGTGCCCGAGGTGTGACGGGAAGCCCTCCCCACTGTCAGACCCACCCCCTACCGTGACCCCATGCCCACGCCGACACCGCCGCCCGTCGCCACCCTCACCGCCGCGGAAGCCCGCCGCATCGCCCTGCGGGCCCAGGGCTTCCTGGGCGCCCCCGACCGCCGCTCCGGTGTGCGCGGCGTGCTGCGCCACCTCGGCGCCGTCCAGCTCGACACGATCTCGGTCCTCGCCCGCTCCCACGAACTCGTGCCCTACGCCCGCCTGGGCGCGGTGGGCCGGACAACGGTCGAGGACGCCTACTGGACGAAGAGCGCCCCGGGCGTCCGCACGCCCCCGCACGCGTTCGAGTACTGGTCGCACGCCGCCTGCATCCTGCCCGTCGAGGAGTGGCCCCACTTCGCCTTCCGCCGCCGCGCCTACCGTGCGCGCCCGCACTGGAACCACGCGCTCCCCGAGGGCGCCTACGAGCAGGTGATCAAGCAGCTCCGCTCGGAGGGCCCGCTGACCGCCACGGACCTCGGCGGCGCGAAGCGGACCAGCGAGTGGTGGGACTGGTCGGAGACCAAGGTGGCCGTCGAACGCGCCCTGATGTACGGCGAGGTGGTCTGCGTCGAGCGCCGGGGCTGGAAGCGGGTCTACGACCTCGCCGAGCGCGCCGTCCCCGCCGCACTGCTGCACGACGAGCTGGACGACGCGGAGTGCGTGCGCCGCCTGGTCCGGCTGGCCGGCCAGTCCCTCGGCGTGGGCACGCGCGCGGACATCGCCGACTACCACCGGCTGAGGAACGAGCAGGTCGACGCGGTGATCGCCGACTCCGGGCTGGTCCCGGTGACCGTGGAGGGCTGGGGCCGCCCGGCCTGGGCCGATCCCGCCGCCCTGGCGACGCCCCCGCGCGGCCGTCACCGCACGACGCTGCTGTCGCCCTTCGACTCCCTCGTCTGGGAACGGGCCCGCACGGAACGGATCTTCGGCTTCGTCCACCGCCTGGAGGCGTACGTCCCCAAGCCGAAGCGCGTGCACGGCTACTTCGCGATGCCGGTGCTGGCGGGCGGGCGGCTGGTGGGCCGGGTGGACCCGGCGCGCGAGGGCCACACCCTGGTGGCCCGTCAGGTCACGCTGGACGGTCCCAAGGCGGTCCCGGCCGTGGCGGAGGCCCTGCTGGAGGCGGCGACCTGGGTGAACTGCACGAACGTGCGCGTAGAACGGGTGGCGGACCCCGCGCTGCGCGCGCCCCTCCTCACCGAACTGGCCCGCGCACTGGACTGATCGCCGGACCGGTCAGCGAATCTCGAGGATCTTCTCCCGCATCGCGTAGACCACGGCCTCCATCCTGGAATGCAGTTGGAGTTTCTCCAGGATGTTCCGCACGTGGTTCTTCACGGTGTTCTCGGAGATGAACAACTCCTTGGCGATGTCCCGGTTGTTCATTCCGGTGGCGACCAGCTTGAGCACTTCGAGTTCCCGGTCGGTGAGCCGCGGCGCCGGCACCAGCCGGCGTTCGTCCGTGCGCTGGATCATCGATTTGAACTCGGTGAGGAGTTTCGAGGCCATCGAGGGACTGATCTGCGACTGTCCGTCGGCGACGGCCCGAATGGCCGTGGCGACCTCGTCCGTGGAGATCTCCTTGAGGAGGTATCCGGTCGCGCCGGCCTTGATCGCCTCGTAGAGATCGGCCTCTTCGTCGCTGATCGTCAGCATGATGATCTTCGCGCTGGGGGCCACTTCCTTGATCGACGTGCACGCCTCGATGCCACCGCGCCGGGGCATCCGCACATCCATCAGCACGATGTCGGGCAGCAGATCGGCGGCCTTGTCCACGGCCTCCGCGCCGTCCCCTGCCTCTCCGACGACCTGGATGTCCTCCTCGGCCGCCAGCACGATCTCCAGGCCGCGGCGGAAGAGGGCGTGGTCGTCGACGACCAGGACGCGGATGGGCTCCTTGCGTGACGTGCCCGCCTCCGGGCCCGTACCGCTCGCCTCGCCGGCGCCCGTGGCGCGGTCGTCGGCGTCCTCGTCCCGCGCCGGTCCGAAGCTGTCCGCCATCGTTCCTCCCCCTGAAGGCTGTGGCCTGTGGTCCTGTGCCATCGCCAACCCAAGGCAACGGCCCACCGGTTGGGCCGGTGCGGCCATGATTCCATGCCGCGGCGGTCGTGCGGTGACGGAGCGCGGTACCAAGGGGTGGCACGCCGGTGCCCCTGGGGGGCGCAGAGGCTCACCAGGGGCACCGTTCCTTGCCCGCGAGGTCCGTCCGGCGGGGTGTGCCGGGGCGGTCGGCCGGGGTGGTCAGCCGCCGAGCGCGCTGCCCGCGTCACCGGCCCCCGACCGGGTGACCATGGGGTCGGTGTTCAGGTGGATGACGCCGTAGTCGTAGGCGTGCCGCCGGTAGACGACGCTGGGTTCCTTGCTCTCGGAATCGATGAACAGGTAGAAGTCGTGCCCGACCAGTTCCATCTCGTAGAGGGCCTGGTCGAGTGTCATCGGGGACGCGACGTGGGTCTTCTCCCGGACGACGAGCGGGCCGTCGCCCGTCACCTCCAGAGAACCGATCTTCTTCGTCGGCACCGCTTCCGGTTCCGTCGCGACGACTGTGCCGCCGTGGCCGTCCAGGGTGGCCGCGTCGGGGACGTGGTCGGGGACGTCGGCGGCCGAGAGGCGCCGGGTGCCGCGTCGTGCGCACCGCTTGTCGTGCTGCTTGCGCAGCCGCGCCTCGAGCTTGTCGGTGGCCAGGTCCAGTGCCGCGTAGGGGTCGCTGGCCGCCGCTTCCGCCCGGATCACCGGGCCGCGGGAGTGGAGGGTGATCTCCACCCGGTCGGAGCGGTCCGCCTGACGGGGGTTGGGCTCCTTGGACACCTCGACGTCCAGGCTGATCACCTTGCCGTCGAGCTTCTGGATCTTCTCCAGCTTCAGCTTCTCGGCCACGTGCTTCCGGAACCGCTCGGGCACCTCGGTCTTGCGGCCCTTGACGACGATGTCCACGCAGAACTCCGTTCCCGGATCACTCCGCATCACGGCGGAGCATCTCCCTCTTGCACCAGATTCCGGTGGGCACCGGAACCTCGGACTCGGTGACGTCCACCTCCTCCTCCCCCGTGGGCGGGAACTCCATCCCACCGCCGCGAGTGAATACGCATCACCGCAGCACGGCGTTCGGACCGGCGAGGTTCGGGCTGGGCCATTCCCTCACAACCGAACATATCTCGCTCGGACGGATGTCGTCACCCTCTACTGTGGGGTACCTCCGTTCGGGCGAATTACCCTTGTATTACCTGCAACGATGAGCGTTCTCAGTCAGTTCCGGTTGGTTGCGAAAGAATCGGACGGCGCGGCGACCACGGCCGCGCGAAGCGGCGGAACGCCGGGCCCGGAAACGCCCGCCGTCGGTCGTTCCTCCCTAGCTTCCCCGGCAGCAGTGCCGTACACCTGTGCGCCCGTGAAGGACGTGCGTACGGCCCGGGCGGCCTCCGCGAGTGTGGCGCCGGTGGTCAGCAGGTCGTCGACGAGCACGATCCGGCCGGCCGTCAACAGCCGTACCCCGCCCGGCACGACCTCCAGGGCCCCGGCGAGGTTCGCCCGCCGCCGTGCGGAACTCAGCCCCGCCTGGTCGGCCACGGGGCGTCGCTGCCGCAGCACGGCCGCGACGCGGGCGGCCGTCCCCGTCCGCCGCAGCTCGGCGGCGGCCGCCCGCGCGATCCGGCGCGTCGCGTCGTGGCCCCGCGCCCGCACGGCCCGGCGCGCCGAGGGCACCGGCACGAGCACCACCCCCCGCCCTTCCGCCGCGGCCCCCACCGCCCCGGCCAGCGCCGCCCCGAGCGGCCCGGCGAGCGCCAGCGCCCCACGCTCCTTGTGCGCGAGCAGCACCGCACGCACCACGTCCCGGTACCCCGCGGCCGCCCACACCGGCGGCACCCCCACCACCCCCGGCCGCACCCGCACTGCCCCACCCCCGCGGAGCACCGCCCGGCACCCCTCGCACAACACGACCCGCCCCCGCCCACACCCCCCGCACTCCCCCGACACCACCAGCCCCACCACTTCCCGCCACCACCACATACCCCCACACCCTGCCCGAAGCGGAAGGGGATCGGGACACCTGTGGACAACTGGAGGGCAGGGGGGCAGGAGGCGGGGAGGGGACTACGGGACGGGTCGGCGGCGGCCAGACAGTGCGCAGGGGCGGGCACAGCCCCGCACGGGGGCAAGGGCACAGCCCCGCACGGGGGCAGGGGCACAGCCCCGCACGGGGCTTTGGTCCGGGTCCGGGGGCGTGGCGCCCCCGGTGGGGTGGAAGGGGCGGAGCCCCTGGGGCCGGGAAGGCCAGGGGCGGCGGGGGCGAGGAAACTCCGGGGCACCCCCGGCCCTCCGGTACTCCCCCGCCCCGCAACGGGCCCCCGGCTAGCCCGGGTACACCGGCGCCGTACCCTTCTTGATCACCTTCTGCCACTGCGCCCCGGAGGACAACCGCACGATCCCGTCCTCCGAGTACGCCACCAACGGCAACCGCTCGTCCTCCGACGCCGTGATCTGCTTGACCCCCGTCAGGGACGCCGGCGCCGACCCCGCCGGCGTGGACCCGTCGACCTGCACGTACCGGATCTGCTGCACGCCGCCCGATTCGCGCCCGACCACCACGAGCCGGCTGTCCCCGGCCCACGACATCGCCGTCACCGCCTCGAACTGGGGCATGAGCGACCGCAGCTCCTGGATCGAGACGACGGCCCGGGCCCCGGTCTCACCACTCCCGGCGCCAGAGCCGGCAGCCGAGCCGGCCGACCCGGCCGCACCCCCACCGCCGCCGTCCCCCACCGCCGCCTTCTCCCGCTCGATCCGCCCGATCTGCAGCGACGTCTTGCCGTCCTTCTCCACGATCAGCGCGACCCGCACCCCGTCCCCCGCGACCCGCACCGCGTCGATCCGCCCGTCGAGTCCGGGCGTGGCGACCTCCACCGGCTCACCCGCGCCCTTCTCGAACAGCAGCAGCCGCGGGTCCTGCGGATTGCGGTCGGCGACCCACAGATCGCCCCGGCTGTCCCAGCTGGGCGTGGTCAGCCGGTCGTCCGGCGACGCGCCCTGGCTCCGCAGCAGCGCCTCCCCCAGCGGCGCGTCCGGCACGAGCGACCCGACGTACAGGGAACGGCCGTCGGCCGAGACCCCCGCCGCGCTCTTCTCGTCGCGCGAGACCGCGGCGGCCCGCAGCAACGCGGTGCCCTGGCCGAGCGCCCCCGGCACCTGCTCGGCCTCCGTCCCCCCGGCGGTCATCCGGACCAGCCGCTGCTTGTCGTCGATGAAGTACTCGAACTCGGGCCGCTTCGCGGTGCCGTGCGAGGCGATGTCCTGCGCACGGTCCTCGTTGAGCGTGCAGAGCTGCGAGCCGTCGGACTTCTGCAGCTCCACCGAGGTCACCCCGGTGGGCGTCAGGTCCTGCAGCGTGAACAGGAGCTGCGCCGCCATCCTGGCGCACTGCCGGGAGCCGACCCGGTCCGCCGCCTTGTTCAGCGGCACGGTGAGCCGGTTCTGGTCGTCGGGCGTCAGCGCACCGGCTCCCGGGCGCAGCGCGACCCCCGCGGGGAACCCGGACCGCGCGACCGGCGCCAGCCAGCGCGTGGGCCCCTTCAGCAGGGCCTGGATCACCTGGGTCACCGGGTCGACCTGCTTGCGCACGTACACCGGGTCGGCGACGGTGCTCAGCCGTCCGGCCGCCGTCGTCGGCCCGTTGGTGGCGAAGTAGTACTTGTTGACCGACTCGTAGTTGCGCTGGAAGTCGGAGGCGCCCATCACCACGCCCTGGGGCAGCGCGTCGATGCGCCACTGCTTGCTGCCCTTGTCCTGCACGAGGTGGATGGTCTTGGCGTACGACCCGGCGTCGGACGTGTACTTGTGCTGCGCGTCGATGCGGGCGACCCGCCGGCCGGTGAGGCCGTAGGCGTAGTCGTCGCCGCTCTCGCGGTTGCCGGTGCGCTCGGCCTCCGGATTCGGGCTGGCGTCGAGCACGGTGATCGACCGCTCCGGCCGCCACTGGTGCGAGGCCTTGCCGGTCAGGTACTTGCGCGCGGTCTCGTACTGCGGGTCGTCGCTGGTCAGCGCCTCGAGAAAGCCCTGCACGATCTCCGCGGGCGAGGCGTTCTCGCGCGGCGGCAGCGCGAAGACCCGGACCTGCGGGTCCTGCCGCGGCGTCGACTCGACCCCGCGCAGATCTCCGCTGTCCGGCATCGAGGCGCATCCCGCCAGCAGCGCGCCGGCGCACGCGAGGTACACCCCGGTCCGCACCCGCCGCGCCCGGCCCGGCCGGCGGCCGGCCACGTCGCTCACGCGGGGCGCCGCTGCCCCGGCCCCGCCGGACGTCCTCCGACGCCGTCGGCCGCCCCCCTCAGCCCCCACCGATGGCCTCCCCTGGCCCACTGCCGCCCTCGGACGGCCCCTGCCTCGTCCTGCCTGCCGCACTGCTCGCGCTCACCGCGCCCGCCGTACTCGCCGCGCTCCCCGTACTCGCCGTACTCGCCGTGCCCGCCGTACCCGCGACACCTGCCGCACCGGCCACACTCTCGGCGCCCGCCGTGCCCTCGGCGCCGGCCGCACCCGCCGCGCCGTCCCGTCCGCCCTGCGTCCCGGGCGCTCCCGCTCCGCCGGCTCCCGCCGGACCGTCCACCCGCCGTACGCCGCCCGAGGGGCGCGGTACGACGCGGGCGCCGCTGCCGGGGAACGCGGTCGGGTCGGCCGCCGGGCTCTCCGAGGCCAGCCGCGGGGTGCGCGGCGGCAGCGGACCCCGGTCACCGGACGTCGGCTGCAGGGGCACCGAGGAGACGTTGCTCGCGCCCGTTCCCGGGGCGAACCCGGAACCGTTGCGCCCGTCGGCCGCAGCCTGCGCACCCGTCCCGCCCTCGCGCCGCTCGGCGTCCTTGCGTCCGCGGTGGCGCCGCGAGTCCGCGGGCTCCAGCGGTATCGGGGACCCCCGCAGCGGCTCGTCGGCCGTCCGCGGCAGCGTGAGCCGGAACTGCGAGCCGCCGCCCGGTTCGCCCCAGGCCTGCAGCCAGCCCCCGTGCAGCCGGGCGTCCTCCAGGGCGATCGACAGCCCGAGACCGGTGCCGCCGGTGGTGCGCGCGCGTGCCGGGTCCGCCCGCCAGAAGCGGCTGAACACCCGGGTCGCCTCCCCCGGCTTGAGTCCCACCCCGTAGTCGCGCACCGCCACCGCCACCGCGCCGCCCGCGGCGGCCAGCTTCACGAGGACGTCGCGCCCCTCACCGTGTTCCACGGCGTTGACGACCAGGTTGCGCAGCACGCGCTCCACGCGCCGGGCGTCGGCCTCGGCCACGACGGGCTGCTGGTCGCCCACGACCCGTATTCGGGTTCCCTTGCGCTCGGCGAGCGGTTCGGCCCCGCTGACCACCCGCCGCACGACCTCGCGCAGGTCGATCGGCTCGGCCTCCAGCGCCGCCGCGCCCGCGTCGAACCGGCTGATCTCCAGCAGGTCGGCGAGCAGTGTCTCGAAGCGGTCGAGCTGGTCGGCGAGGAGTTCCGCCGACCGTGCGGTCACCGGGTCGAAGTCCACCCGGGCGTCGTGGATGACGTCGGCCGCCATCCGCACGGTGGTCAGCGGGGTGCGCAGCTCGTGCGAGACGTCCGAGACGAACCGCCGCTGCATCCGCGACAGGTCCTCGAGCTGCTGGATCTTGAGCTGCAGGTTCTGCGCCATCTTGTTGAAGGCCTCGCCCAGGCGGGCGATGTCGTCCTCGCCGGTGACCTTCATGCGTTCCTGCAGGCGTCCCGCGGACAGCCGCTCGGCGATCCCGGCCGCCATCCGCACCGGGGTGACGACCTGGCGCACGACGAGCCAGGCGATCGCCCCGAGCAGGACGACGACGAACAGTCCCGCCGTCGCCAGCGTGCCCTTGACCAGGCTGAGCGACTTCTCCTCCTGCGTGAGCGGGAAGAGGTAGTACAGCTGGTAGGGGTTGCCGTTGGGGTCGTTGACCTGCCTGCCGATGATCAGTCCTGGCTGCGGCTCGCTCTTGCCCTTGGTGTAGACGATGCGGGTGTAGCTCTGCACCGCCCCGGTGCCCGCGTCGACCCGCTCGCGCAGGCTCTCGGGCACGCTCAGGCTCCAGTCGACGCCGCCGGAGGCGCGCGGGCCGAAGCCGCGCCCCTCGTTGTCCGCGGCGGTGGTGCTCAGCGTGACGACGTCGAAGGCGCCCTGGCCGCCGCTGGAGAGCGACTCCACGAGGTCGCTGAGCCACCCGCTGATGTTCTGCACGGTGTCGCCGTCGCCGTTGCTCCCGCCGGTGGCGGCGGAGCTGTCGTCCCCACCGCCGCTCGCCGCGCTGTCGGCCCGCTGGCCGGCCACCGTGAACCCGCCGGTCGCCTGGCTCTGGGAGGCCTTCACCTTGGCGTCCAGGAGCCCGTTGCGCACCTGGCCGATGACGACGAAGCCGAGCAGCAGCACCACTCCGAGCGACATCAGCAGCGTCGTGGCGACGATCTTGAGCTGGATGTTGCGACGCCACAGGCGCATCACCGGCAGCAGCGGCCGCCGTACCCAGCGCATCAGGAGCCGCAGCACGGGACTGCCCTGCACACCGCCCTGCAGCAGGCCGCCCTCGAACAGGCGTGCCCAGCGGGATTCCTTCGCCCTCACGCCGTCGACAGTCCGCTCCGGGCGGACCCCGGACCGGCCGGGCGCCGAAGCGGCACTGTCCTCGGGCATGTCAGCTCGGTCCTGCCTTGTATCCGACACCACGGACCGTCACCACGATCTCCGGCTTCTCCGGGTCCTTCTCGACCTTGGAGCGCAGCCGCTGGACGTGCACGTTGACCAGGCGGGTGTCCGCCGCGTGGCGGTAGCCCCACACCTGCTCCAGGAGCACCTCCCGGGTGAACACCTGCCACGGCTTGCGGGCCAGCGCGACGAGCAGGTCGAACTCCAGCGGGGTCAGCGCGATGGACTGCCCCTCCCGCTTCACGGAGTGCCCGGCCACGTCGATGACCAGGTCGCCTATCGCGAGCTGCTCCGGCGCCGGTTCCTCCGACCTGCGCAGCCGCGCCCGGATCCGGGCCACCAGCTCCTTGGGCTTGAAGGGCTTGACGATGTAGTCGTCCGCCCCCGATTCCAGGCCCACCACCACGTCGACCGTGTCGCTCTTCGCGGTCAGCATCACGATGGGCACCCCGGACTCCGCCCGGATGAGACGGCACACCTCGATACCGTCCCGGCCGGGCAGCATCAGGTCGAGGAGGACCAGATCCGGCTTCGTCTCACGGAACGCGGCCAGCGCCTTGTCACCGTCGGCTACGAAAGACGGTTCAAAACCTTCACCACGCAGCACAATGCCGAGCATCTCGGCCAGTGCGGTGTCGTCGTCGACGACAAGGACTCGTCCCTTCATATAAGCCATCATCCCATTAGCTCGTCGTGGCCTGGCGTGACCTGGCACACAGCTCCGCCAGCGCCTCGGCCGTCACGGGTGAGACGACGCCCTCCTCGGTGACGATCGCCGTCACCAGCTCGGGCGGCGTCACGTCGAACGCCGGGTTGTACGCCTGGGTCCCCAGCGGCGCCACGGGGATCCCGCCGACCGCCTCCGCACCCACCACCGGCACCTGCGGTCCGGACAGCTCGGTGACCTCGTGGCCGCCGCGCTGCTCCACCTCCACGGAGGCTCCGTCGGGGGTGTCCGGATCCACCGTCGTCACCGGTGCCACGACGACGAGCGGCACGTGATGGTAGCGGGCCAGCACCGCCAGCGGATAGGTGCCGATCTTGTTCGCCACCGATCCGTCGGCGGTGATCCGGTCGGCCCCCACCAGCACCGCGTCCACCTCGCCCGCCGCGAACAGCGAACCGGCCGCGCTGTCCGTCAGCAGCGTGTACGCCATCCCGTTGCGCGCCGCCTCGTACGCCGTCAGCCGGGCGCCCTGCAGCAGCGGCCGGGTCTCGTCCACCCACAGCCGGCGCAACCGCCCCGCCCGGTGCGCCGCGAGCGCGACCGCGAACGCCGTGCCCTCCCCGCCCGACACCAGCGCCCCGGTGTTGCAGTGGGTGAGCACCCGGTGGCCCCCGCCGGGCAGCAGCTCGTCGAGCAGCGCCAGCCCGTGCGCCGCCATCCGCGCGCTGGCCTCGGCGTCCTGCCGGTGCAACGCCCGCGCCGCCTCCAGCGCCGCCCGCGCGGCCGCCTCCTCGCCGGCACCCCCGGCCAGCGCCTCCTGGTGGGCGGCCCTGGCCCGGCGCACGCCCAGGGACAGGTTCACCGCAGTGGGCCGGGCGCCCGCGAGCGCCTGCGCGGCGTCCGCGACGTCGAAGCCGCGGGCGGCGGCGAGCGCGACCCCGTACGCCCCCGCGATCCCGAGCAGCGGCGCCCCCCGCACGGCGAGGCCGCGGATCGCCTCCACGAGCGCGGGCGGGTCCGTGCACACCCGCTCGACCTCCTCGGCGGGCAGCCGGGTCTGATCGAGCAGGACCAGCACGGGGCCCTCGGGCGGCTCCTCCCAACGGATCGCCGGGGTGACCCGGTTCTCGGACGTCTCGGCCGGCCCGTCGCCGTCGCCGCTGTGCGCGTACTGATCAGCCATCCGTCCAGTCTGCCCCGGATCGGGCGGACAATTGAAGGCGTACAGCTCGGACGGCCCGCGGTCACCCCCCGGGCGCCCCATGACACGATGGCAGCCAATTGGCCGCCGCGACCGCGGACGGGCACCGAGAAGGAGCGACGATGACCGACACTCCGGGCTGGGCCTCGCCCGGATCTGCCCCCTCCGACGAGCCGGACACCCCCGGCGGCGCCGCACAGCCGCCGGAGCAGCCCTCGGAGCAGCCCTCCGACCGGATCCCGGACCAAGGTGACCAGGGCGGCCAGGGCGGCCGGGACGGCGCCGACCGCACCCCGCAGTCCTCCAAGTGGTCCGAGGAGCAGCCGCCGGCCGGACAGTGGACCGCTCCTCAACCCCCGCAGGCCCCGCAGGCCCCGCAGGCCCCGCAGGCCGGTCCCGGCTACCCCGGCTGGGGGACACCGCCGCCCCCGCCGACCGGCCCCGGACCGTACGGCGGAGGCCCCGCCGCTCCCGGCGGCTGGGGCACCCCGGGCCCCACCGGCGGCCCCGGATACGGGCCCCCCGGTCACGGCGGCCCCGGATACGGCCATCCGGGTTACGGCCCGCCCGGCGGCTGGGGCGGCCCCTGGGGCGGACCGCCGCCCGCGGCCAAGCCCGGCGTCATCCCGCTGCGCCCGCTCGGCCTCGGCGAGATCCTCGACGGCGCCGTCGCCACCATGCGCACCCACTGGCGCACCGTTCTCGGTATCTCGCTGGCCGTCGCCGTCGTCACCGAGATCGTCGTCGTCCTGCTCCAGGGCCTGTACCTCGACAACACCGCCGTCCTCGACGACCCCAGCGCCACTCCCGAGGAGACGCTGCGCGCCGCCGGCGGCTCGCTGCTGAACTCGAGCGTCGTCCTCCTCGTCACCGCCGTCGCCGCCATCGCCGCGACGGCCCTGCTGACACCCGTGATGAGCCGTTCGGTCCTCGGCCGTCCGGTCACCGCCGGCGAGGTCGCCCGGGACATCCGGCCGCAACTGCCCCGGCTGTGCGGGCTGACGCTGCTGCTGCCGCTCATCGGCGCCGCGATCATCGGCGTCGGCACCCTGCCCGGCATCCTCGTCGCCCTGGGCGGCTCGACCGCGGGAGGCGCCGCACTGGCCGCGCTCGGCGGGATGGCCGCGAGCGTCCTGGCCACCTGGGTCCTCGTACGGTTCTCCCTCGCCCCGCCCGCGCTGGCACTGGAGAAGCAGAGCGTCCGCAAGGCCCTCGGCCGCTCCGCGAAGCTGGTGAACGGCTCGTGGTGGCGGGTCTTCGGGATCCAGCTGCTCGCGCGGGTCATCGCCGGCGTGGTCGGCTCGGTCATCGCCGTGCCCTTCACCGTCCTGGCCGGTGTGCTCACCGGCAACGGCCTCGGCAACTTCCTCGACGGCACCGCCGACCTGGGCTGGTCCTTCCTCATGATCAGCGGCATCGGAGGCGTGATCGGCTCCGCCCTGACACTGCCCCTCACCGCCGGTGTCACCTCGCTCCTCTACATCGACCTGCGCATCCGGCGCGAGGCCCTCGACCTCGAACTCGCCCGCGCCGCCGGTGTCGAGCGCCCCGGCCCCGGCCCCACCCCGGGGAGCTGATCCGGTGGGCCGGGCGGGGGGAGGGCCGGCTCTGCTGCCCGCCATGTGGCGGGCGGGCGAGGACACTCCGCCGTTGACGGTCCCGCGCGACCCGGCGCGGGGGGCCGCCCGTCGCGAGCTGACCAAGCCGATGTACCACCAGGACGACCCCAGCCTGCTCCAGCGCGTCCTCGACGCCTTCTGGGACTGGCTCGACCGCCTGCTCGGCGCCGCCTCCTCGGCCGCGCCGGGCGGCACCGCCGGACTGGTCGTCATCCTTCTCGCGGTCCTCGCCCTGCTCTCCGCCCTGTGGTGGCGACTGGGCACCCCCCGCCGGACCTCCGCCTCCGTCCCCGCCCTCTTCGACGACCGGCCCCGCAGCGCCGCCGAACACCGCTCGGCCGCCGCGGCGCACGCCGCCCGGGGCCACTGGAACACCGCGGTCCAGGAACGCATGCGCGCCCTCGTCCGCGCCCTGGAGGAACGGGCACTGCTCGACCCCCGCCCCGGCAGGACCGCCGACGAGGCCGCCGCCGAGGCCGCCCGCCCCCTCCCCGGCCACGCGAGCCGCCTCCATGCCGCCGCCCGCGATTTCGACGACGTCGCATACGGCGGCCGCACCGCGGACGAGGCCACGTACCGCCGCCTCGCCGACCTCGACGAGGACCTCGCACACGCCCGCCCCCAACTCGCCGCGAGCGCCCCCGGCACCCCGCACCACGGCCCCCGCGGGGGTGCCGCCGGATGACCACCGCGCCCCCCTCCACGGACGCGCACCGGAACACCCCGCAGGGCACCTCCGTCTCGCCCACCGCCCGTCAGGTGTGGACCCGCACCCGGGGCATCCTGCTCGCGCTGCTCGTCCTGCTCGCCGCCGGCGCCGCCATCGCCGTGATCCGCTCCGGCGCCGACCACGGCCGCCTGGACCCACGCTCCGCCGACCGCTCCGGAAGCCGCGCCGTCGCCGAACTCCTGAACGACCGGGGTGTGTCCACCCGCGTCGTCACCACCCTCGCCGCGGCCCGCGCCGCCGCCGGCCCCGACACCACCCTCCTCGTCGCCTCGCCCGACCTGCTGACCACCCCCCAGCAGCGCGGCCTGCACGAGGCGATCCGCGATTCCGGCGGCCGCACGCTCCTCGTCGCCCCCGGCACACCGTCCCTCGACACCCTCGCCCCCGGCGTCCGGGCCGACGCCGCCCCGAGCTTCGACTCGACACTCGCCCCCGACTGCACCCTGCCGGCCGCCCGGCGCGCGGGGCCCGCCGACACCGGCGGCCTCCGCTACACCACCGACGACACCCGCGCCGACCTGTGCTACCCCAGCGACGGCCTGGCCACCCTCGTCGTCCTCCCGGCCCGCGATGAGGACACCGGCACCACCCGCCCCGGCGACACCGTGCTCCTCGGCGCGCCCGACATCCTCTACAACGACCGCCTCGACGACGAGGGCAACGCCTCCCTCGCCCTGCAACTCCTCGGTTCCCGGCCCCATCTCGTCTGGTACCTCCCCTCGCTCTCCGACGACTCGGCCACCGACGCGGGCGACCGCTCCTTCTTCGACCTCATCCCGCGGGGCTGGCTCTGGGCCACGCTGCAACTCCTCCTCGCCGCCGCCCTCGCCGCTCTGTGGAGGGCACGCCGATTCGGCCCCCTGGTGCCCGAGAAACTCCCCGTCGCGATTCGCGCCTCCGAGACCACCGAAGGCCGCGCCCGCCTCTACCGCCGCACCGACGCCCGTGACCGCGCCGCCGCCGCTCTTCGCTCCACCACCCGCACCCGGCTCGCCCCCCTCGTCGGCGTCCCCCCGGCCCGGGCACACACGCCCGAGGTCCTGATCCCCGCCCTCGCCGCCCGCCCGCACGGCGACGGACCGGCCCTGCACACCCTCCTCTTCGGCCCCGCACCCGGCGACGACGCAGCACTCATCGCCCTCGCCGACCGACTCGACGCCCTCGAAAGTGAGGTACGCCGTCCATGATGGACCCGACCACTGACAACGCCGGGCACACCGGGCAAGCCGGCCGCTCGGACACCGCCCGGGCCTCCCTCGAGGCCCTGCGCACCGAGATCGCCAAGGCCGTGGTCGGCCAGGACCCCGCCGTGACCGGCCTCGTCGTCGCCCTGCTCTGCCGCGGACACGTCCTGCTCGAAGGCGTCCCCGGTGTCGCGAAGACGCTGCTCGTCCGCGCCCTCGCCGCCGCCCTCGAAGTGGACACCAAGCGCGTCCAGTTCACCCCCGACCTGATGCCGAGCGACGTCACCGGCTCCCTGGTCTACGACGCCCGCACCGCCGAGTTCTCCTTCCAGCCGGGCCCCGTCTTCACCAACCTCCTCCTCGCCGACGAGATCAACCGCACCCCGCCCAAGACCCAGTCCTCCCTGCTGGAGGCCATGGAGGAACGGCAGGTCACCGTCGACGGCACCCCCCGCCCGCTCCCCGAGCCCTTCCTCGTCGCCGCCACCCAGAACCCGGTCGAGCACGAGGGCACCTACCCCCTCCCCGAAGCCCAACTGGACCGCTTCCTCCTCAAACTGACGATCCCGCTGCCCACCCGCCAGGACGAGATCGACGTCCTCACCCGCCACGCCCAGGGCTTCGACCCGCGCGACCTGCGCGCCGCCGGCGTACGCCCCGTCGCCACCGTCCAGGACCTCGAAGCGGCACGCACCGCCATCGCCGCGACGACGATCTCCCCCGAGATCACCGCCTACGTCGTGGACCTCTGCCGCGCCACCCGCGAATCGCCCTCGCTGGCCCTCGGCGTCTCCCCCCGCGGCGCCACCGCCCTGCTCGCCACCGCACGCGCCTGGGCCTGGCTGACCGGCCGCGACTACGTCATCCCCGACGACGTCAAGGCACTCGCACTGCCCACCCTGCGCCACCGCGTCCAACTCCGCCCCGAGGCCGAGATGGAGGGCGTGAGCGCCGACGCGGTCATCACCGCGATCCTGTCCCACGTCCCGGTGCCGCGCTGATGGCGCTGACCGGACGCGCCGCGCTCCTCGCGGCCCTCGGCACGCTCCCGGTCGGACTCTGGGCACCCGGCTGGACGGGCATCCTCGCCGTCAACGGCCCCCTCGCCCTGGCCTGCGCCTGCGACTACGCCCTTGCAGCACCCGTCCGGCGCCTGGGCCTGACCCGCTCGGGCGCCACCTCCGTACGCCTCGGCGAACCGGCCGACGTGACGCTCACCGTCACCAACCCCACCGGTCGGCCGCTGCGCGCCCGCCTCCGCGACGCCTGGCCCCCCAGCAGCTGGCAGCCGGGCACCGAGGCCGCCGCCTCACGCCACCACCTGGCCGTCCCGCCCGGCGAACGCCGTCGCGTCACGACCCGCCTGCGCCCCACCCGCCGCGGCGACCGCCACGCGGACCGCGTCACCCTCCGCTCCTACGGCCCCCTCGGCCTGTTCGCCCGCCAAGGCACCCACAAGGTTCCTTGGACCGTGCGCGTGCTCCCCCCGTTCACCAGCCGCAAGCACCTGCCCTCGAAACTCGCCCGCCTGCGCGAGCTCGACGGCCGCACCAGCGTCCTCACCCGCGGCGAGGGCACCGAGTTCGACAGCCTGCGGGACTACGTCCCGGGCGACGACACCCGCTCCATCGACTGGCGCGCCACCGCCCGCGGCACCACCGTCGCCGTACGCACCTGGCGCCCCGAACGCGACCGCCACATCCTCTTGGTCCTGGACACCGGCCGCACCTCGGCCGGCCGGGTCGGCGACATCCCGCGCCTGGACGCCTCCATGGACGCGGCACTCCTCCTGGCCGCCCTGGCCTCCCGCGCCGGCGACCGCGTCGGCCTCCTGGCCCACGACCGGGCCGTCCGCGCCCTCGTACAGGGCCGCACCACGCGTGACCTCCTCCCGTCCCTGGTCGACGCGATGGCGACCCTGGAACCCGAACTCGTCGAACTCGACGCCCGAGGCATGGCCGCCACGGCCCTGCGCACCGCACCGCGCCGCTCCCTGATCGTCCTGCTCACAAGCCTGGACGCCGCCCCGGTCGAGGAGGGCATCCTGCCGGTCCTCTCCCGCCTGACCCGACGCCACACCGTCCTGCTGGCCTCGGTCTCCGACCCTCACCTCACGGCCATGGCCAAGGGCCGGGGCAGAATCGACGCGGTCTACGAGGCCGCGGCGGCCTCCAAGGCCCAGGCGGAACGCGCACACACGGCGGAGCAACTGCGCCGCCACGGCGTCACCGTCGTCGACGCGACGCCGGACAACCTGGCGCCGGCACTGGCGGACGCCTATTTGTCCCTCAAGGCGGCCGGCCGTCTGTGAACGCGCCCAGACAGACGCCACAAAAACAAGAAAGCCCCCGTGCCAATGGCACGGGGGCTTTCTCCAATATTTGTTCGGCGGTGTCCTACTCTCCCACAGGGTCCCCCCTGCAGTACCATCGGCGCTGTAAGGCTTAGCTTCCGGGTTCGGAATGTAACCGGGCGTTTCCCCTACGCTATGACCACCGAAACACTATGAAACACAACCAGCAACCGGTAACAAAACACGGTCTGATCGTTCGTGGTTTCAGAACCAACACAGTGGACGCGAGCAACTGAGGACAAGCCCTCGGCCTATTAGTACCGGTCACCTCCACCAGTTACCTGGCTTCCAGATCCGGCCTATCAACCCAGTCGTCTACTGGGAGCCTTACCCCATCAAGTGGGTGGGAGTCCTCATCTCGAAGCAGGCTTCCCGCTTAGATGCTTTCAGCGGTTATCCCTCCCGAACGTAGCCAACCAGCCATGCCCTTGGCAGAACAACTGGCACACCAGAGGTTCGTCCGTCCCGGTCCTCTCGTACTAGGGACAGCCCTTCTCAAGACTCCTACGCGCGCAGCGGATAGGGACCGAACTGTCTCACGACGTTCTAAACCCAGCTCGCGTACCGCTTTAATGGGCGAACAGCCCAACCCTTGGGACCGACTCCAGCCCCAGGATGCGACGAGCCGACATCGAGGTGCCAAACCATCCCGTCGATATGGACTCTTGGGGAAGATCAGCCTGTTATCCCCGGGGTACCTTTTATCCGTTGAGCGACGGCGCTTCCACAAGCCACCGCCGGATCACTAGTCCCGACTTTCGTCCCTGCTCGACCCGTCGGTCTCACAGTCAAGCTCCCTTGTGCACTTACACTCACCACCTGATTACCAACCAGGCTGAGGGAACCTTTGGGCGCCTCCGTTACCCTTTAGGAGGCAACCGCCCCAGTTAAACTACCCATCAGACACTGTCCCTGATCCGGATCACGGACCCAGGTTAGACATCCAGCACGACCAGACTGGTATTTCAACGACGACTCCACCCGAACTGGCGTCCGAGCTTCACAGTCTCCCAGCTATCCTACACAAGCCGAACCGAACACCAATATCAAACTGTAGTAAAGGTCCCGGGGTCTTTCCGTCCTGCTGCGCGAAACGAGCATCTTTACTCGTAGTGCAATTTCACCGGGCCTATGGTTGAGACAGTCGAGAAGTCGTTACGCCATTCGTGCAGGTCGGAACTTACCCGACAAGGAATTTCGCTACCTTAGGATGGTTATAGTTACCACCGCCGTTTACTGGCGCTTAAGTTCTCAGCTTCGCCACCCCGAAGAGTGACTAACCGGTCCCCTTAACGTTCCAGCACCGGGCAGGCGTCAGTCCGTATACATCGCCTTACGGCTTCGCACGGACCTGTGTTTTTAGTAAACAGTCGCTTCTCGCTGGTCTCTGCGGCCACCCCCAGCTCACCGTGCAAGACGGCTCACCAGACATGGCCCCCCTTCTCCCGAAGTTACGGGGGCATTTTGCCGAGTTCCTTAACCATAGTTCACCCGAACGCCTCGGTATTCTCTACCAGACCACCTGAGTCGGTTTAGGGTACGGGCCGCCATGAAACTCGCTAGAGGCTTTTCTCGACAGCATAGGATCATCCACTTCACCACAATCGGCTCGGCATCAGGTCTCAGCCTTGATGAACGGCGGATTTACCTACCGTCCGGCCTACACCCTTACCCCGGGACAACCACCGCCCGGGATGGACTACCTTCCTGCGTCACCCCATCACTCACCTACTAACCGCTTGGGCCGGCGGCTCCACCACTCCCCCTCACTCCGAAGAGATCAGGGGCGGTTTCACGGCCTTAGCATCACGATGCTCGATGTTTGACGCTTCACAGCGGGTACCGGAATATCAACCGGTTATCCATCGACTACGCCTGTCGGCCTCGCCTTAGGTCCCGACTTACCCTGGGCAGATCAGCTTGACCCAGGAACCCTTAGTCAATCGGCGCACACGTTTCCCACGTGTGAATCGCTACTCATGCCTGCATTCTCACTCGTCAACCGTCCACAACTCGCTTACGCGGCTGCTTCACCCGGCAGACGACGCTCCCCTACCCATCCATACGGGCGTTGGCCCTCATGTATGAATGACACGACTTCGGCGGTACGCTTGAGCCCCGCTACATTGTCGGCGCGGAATCACTAGACCAGTGAGCTATTACGCACTCTTTCAAGGGTGGCTGCTTCTAAGCCAACCTCCTGGTTGTCTCTGCGACTCCACATCCTTTCCCACTTAGCGTACGCTTAGGGGCCTTAGTCGATGCTCTGGGCTGTTTCCCTCTCGACCATGGAGCTTATCCCCCACAGTCTCACTGCCGCGCTCTCACTTACCGGCATTCGGAGTTTGGCTAAGGTCAGTAACCCGGTAGGGCCCATCGCCTATCCAGTGCTCTACCTCCGGCAAGAAACACACGACGCTGCACCTAAATGCATTTCGGGGAGAACCAGCTATCACGGAGTTTGATTGGCCTTTCACCCCTAACCACAGGTCATCCCCCAGGTTTTCAACCCTGGTGGGTTCGGTCCTCCACGACCTCTTACAGCCGCTTCAACCTGCCCATGGCTAGATCACTCCGCTTCGGGTCTTGAGCGTGCTACTCAAACGCCCTATTCGGACTCGCTTTCGCTACGGCTACCCCACCCGGGTTAACCTCGCAACACACCGCAAACTCGCAGGCTCATTCTTCAAAAGGCACGCAGTCACGAGAACAAGGCAAGCCTTGCTCCGACGCTCCCACGGCTTGTAGGCACACGGTTTCAGGTACTATTTCACTCCGCTCCCGCGGTACTTTTCACCATTCCCTCACGGTACTATCCGCTATCGGTCACCAGGGAATATTTAGGCTTAGCGGGTGGTCCCGCCAGATTCACACGGGATTTCTCGGGCCCCGTGCTACTTGGGTGTCTCTCAAACGAGCCGCTGATGTTTCGACTACGGGGGTCTTACCCTCTACGCCGGACCTTTCGCATGTCCTTCGCCTACATCAACGGTTTCTGACTCGTCTCACGGCCGGCAGACCGTAAAAGAGAGATCCCACAACCCCGCACACGCAACCCCTGCCGGGTCTCACACGCATACGGTTTGGCCTCATCCGGTTTCGCTCGCCACTACTCCCGGAATCACGGTTGTTTTCTCTTCCTGCGGGTACTGAGATGTTTCACTTCCCCGCGTTCCCTCCACACTGCCTATGTGTTCAGCAGCGGGTGACAGCCCATGACGACTGCCGGGTTTCCCCATTCGGAAACCCCCGGATCAAAGCCTGGTTGACGACTCCCCGGGGACTATCGTGGCCTCCCACGTCCTTCATCGGTTCCTGGTGCCAAGGCATCCACCGTGCGCCCTTAAAAACTTGGCCACAGATGCTCGCGTCCACTGTGCAGTTCTCAAACAACGACCAACCACCCACCACCCCACCCCTAAGGGCGAGTTCACTGGGGCCGGCATCCCGAAGACCCAGCCTCACGGCCATGCCCTCAGACACCCAACAGCGTGCCCGACCAGAACCCGTCCGAAGATCATGCGTTCCACACTCCGAAGAGCAGTACTAACAGCCTCCGACCCGAACATCCGGCCGAGTAGTCAACGTTCCACCCATGAGCAACCAGCACCGGACATTCGCCGATGTACTGGCCTCTGGACTGCCGAAACAGCCTAGAAGTGCTCCTTAGAAAGGAGGTGATCCAGCCGCACCTTCCGGTACGGCTACCTTGTTACGACTTCGTCCCAATCGCCAGTCCCACCTTCGACCGCTCCCTCCCTTGCGGGTTGGGCCACGGGCTTCGGGTGTTACCGACTTTCGTGACGTGACGGGCGGTGTGTACAAGGCCCGGGAACGTATTCACCGCAGCAATGCTGATCTGCGATTACTAGCGACTCCGACTTCATGGGGTCGAGTTGCAGACCCCAATCCGAACTGAGACCGGCTTTTTGAGATTCGCTCCACCTCACGGTATCGCAGCTCATTGTACCGGCCATTGTAGCACGTGTGCAGCCCAAGACATAAGGGGCATGATGACTTGACGTCGTCCCCACCTTCCTCCGAGTTGACCCCGGCGGTCTCCCGTGAGTCCCCAACCTCCGAAGAGTTGCTGGCAACACGGGACAAGGGTTGCGCTCGTTGCGGGACTTAACCCAACATCTCACGACACGAGCTGACGACAGCCATGCACCACCTGTACACCGACCACAAGGGGGGCACTATCTCTAATGCTTTCCGGTGTATGTCAAGCCTTGGTAAGGTTCTTCGCGTTGCGTCGAATTAAGCCACATGCTCCGCCGCTTGTGCGGGCCCCCGTCAATTCCTTTGAGTTTTAGCCTTGCGGCCGTACTCCCCAGGCGGGGCACTTAATGCGTTAGCTGCGGCACGGACAACGTGGAATGTTGCCCACACCTAGTGCCCACCGTTTACGGCGTGGACTACCAGGGTATCTAATCCTGTTCGCTCCCCACGCTTTCGCTCCTCAGCGTCAGTATCGGCCCAGAGATCCGCCTTCGCCACCGGTGTTCCTCCTGATATCTGCGCATTTCACCGCTACACCAGGAATTCCGATCTCCCCTACCGAACTCTAGCCTGCCCGTATCGACTGCAGACCCGGGGTTAAGCCCCGGGCTTTCACAACCGACGTGACAAGCCGCCTACGAGCTCTTTACGCCCAATAATTCCGGACAACGCTTGCGCCCTACGTATTACCGCGGCTGCTGGCACGTAGTTAGCCGGCGCTTCTTCTGCAGGTACCGTCACTTTCGCTTCTTCCCTGCTGAAAGAGGTTTACAACCCGAAGGCCGTCATCCCTCACGCGGCGTCGCTGCATCAGGCTTTCGCCCATTGTGCAATATTCCCCACTGCTGCCTCCCGTAGGAGTCTGGGCCGTGTCTCAGTCCCAGTGTGGCCGGTCGCCCTCTCAGGCCGGCTACCCGTCGTCGCCTTGGTGAGCCACTACCTCACCAACAAGCTGATAGGCCGCGGGCTCATCCTGCACCGCCGGAGCTTTCCACCACCCGACCATGCGGTCAGTGGTTGTATCCGGTATTAGACCCCGTTTCCAGGGCTTGTCCCAGAGTGCAGGGCAGATTGCCCACGTGTTACTCACCCGTTCGCCACTAATCCCCACCGAAGTGGTTCATCGTTCGACTTGCATGTGTTAAGCACGCCGCCAGCGTTCGTCCTGAGCCAGGATCAAACTCTCCGTGAATGCTTCCGGGTAATCCCGGTAACACACACGAGAGCGGAACAGCCAGGCGGAATAAGCCCAGCCGTTCACAGCGTCCTCGCTGTGTTTTCTTCAAAGGAACCTCGCCCCAGCAGACGCTGGAGACGGGGTATCAACATATCTGGCGTTGACTTTTGGCACGCTGTTGAGTTCTCAAGGAACGGACGCTTCCTTCGTACTCACCCGAGAGACTCTCTCAGGCTTTCCTCCGGGCGCTTCCCTTCGGTCTTGCGTTTCCGACTCTATCAGACGTTTTCGCTGTCCGATTTCCTCGGTGCTTTCCAGGTTCCCGCTCTCGCGTTTCCCTTTCCGGCGATTCCGACTTTATCAGAGGTTCCGGGCCGCATTGACCGGCCGTTCGTTCTGAACCATTCGGAGGGTGGCTTCATCGAAGTCGCAATTATCAACGTCTCGAGAAGCAGATAGTTTCCTGCTGGCCGCCGGCCGGACTCGACATCGTCGATCCAGTTCCAGGCAACTGTTCGAATCTACCTCCCCGTGCGCTTCGTGTCAACGAAAGCGGTGGGGCGGAGAAGACAGTAGCAGCTCGGCACGCGTGCCCGCACATCAGGCCGCGGTGGGGACCTCGGCGCTCCGCCCGGTCTCGTCGAGGTCCCCGGTGACACCGTCACGTGTCGCGCGGCCGCCCAGGACGAAGACGTAGGTCAGAAAGGCGAGCTCGGCGACGACGCCGATGCCGATACGGGCCCAGGTGGGCAGGCCGGACGGGGTCACGAAGCCTTCGATGGCCCCTGAGACGAACAGGACGAGGGCGAGTCCCAGCGCCATACCGAGGGCGGCGCGACCCTCCTCCGCCATTGCGGTGCGGCGGGACCGCGGGCCGGGGTCGACGAGTGTCCAGCCGAGCCTCAGCCCGGTGCCGGCGGCGACGAAGACGGCCGTCAGTTCGAGCAGGCCGTGCGGGAGGACGAGTCCGAGGAAGGTGTCGAGTCGGCCCGCGGAGGACATCAGACCGAGGCCCACCCCCAGGTTGAGCATGTTCTGGAAGAGGATCCACAGGACGGGAAGGCACAGGAAGACGCCCAGGATCAGGCAGAGCGCGGCGGCCTGGGCGTTGTTCGTCCAGACCTGGGCGGCGAAGGAGGCCGCCGGATGGCTCGAGTAGTAGGTCTCGTACTCGCCCCCGGGCCGGGTGAGCTCCCGCAGGTCGCTGGGGGCGGCGATCGTGGACTGCACCTCCGGGTGGGTGCCGATCCACCACCCCAGGAGCGCAGCCACCGCCGTGGAGAGCAGCGCGGTGGGTACCCACCAGTGACGTGAGCGGTAGACGGCGGCGGGGAACCCCGTCGTCAGGAAGCGGACGACGTCCCGCCAGGAGGCGCGGCGGGTGCCGGTGACGGTTGCCCGGGCTCGTGCGACGAGTCGGCTGAGCCGACCGGTGAGCTGCGGGTCGGGGGCGCTGGACTGGATCAGTGACAGGTGCGTGGCGGCGCGCTGGTAGAGGGCGACGAGTTCGTCGGCCTCGGCCCCGGTCAGGCGGCGCCTACGGCGCAGCAGGCTGTCGAGGCGGTCCCATTCGGCACGGTGCGCGGACGCGAAGACGTCGAGGTCCATGGATGTGCTGCCCCTCCTGGTCCGTTCGTCCCGCGGTCGGCCGGCGCCCCGCACCGTACGTCAGCTTGTCGTACTGCGGTGCTTCGCGCTCTCAGCTTGGCAGACTGGCCGGACGTGGGGTGGGCCAGGGAAGGAACGCGGTGTGAGCGAGCTGGTGACGGGTGAGGCCGTGGCGTTGGAGCTGCGGCCCGCGAGGCTGCCGAGCCGGGTGCTGGCGGTGGCGCTGGACCTGGGCGTGACGGTGCTGACGTACATCGTCGTGATGATCGTGGTGGTGCTGGCCGGCTCGGGGCTCGACGAGGCGGCGCAGATCGCCCTGTCGATCGCCGTGTTCCTGCTGGTGCTGGTGGGCGGGCCCATCGCGGTGGAGACCCTGAGCCACGGGCGGTCGCTCGGGAAGCTCGCGTGCGGGCTGCGGGTGGTGCGGGACGACGGGGGGCCGATCCGGTTTCGGCACGCGCTCGTGCGGGGGGCGATCGGGATGGTGGAGATCCTCATGACGTTCGGCGTCGTGGCCTGTATCGCCTCCCTCGTGTCGGCGCGGGGGCGGCGGCTCGGTGACGTGTTCGCCGGGACGCTGGTCGTGCGGGAGCGGATCCCGGCGGGGGGCACGGGTTTCGTGCCGCCTCCCCCGCCCTGGCTGGTGGGGCGGTTCTCCGGTCTGGACCTCTCGGCGGTGCCGGACGGACTGTGGCTCACGGTGCGGCAGTACCTGACGCGGATGCCGCAACTGGATCCGGTGGTGGGCTGGGGGATGGCTGAGCGGCTCGCGGCCGATGTCGCCGCGCGTACGGGGGCGCCGGTGCCGCCTGACCTGCCACCGGCCGCGTTCCTGGCGGCAGTGGTGCACGAACGCCGGATGCGGGAGGCGCGGCCGACGAGTGGCGCGGGGGTGGTCGCGGGTGAGCGGGCGGGCGCGCCGGGGAACGGGGACGTGCCCGGTACGGCCGCGTCTCCGCAGGCCTACGCGGCACCGGCCGCCCCTCCTGCCCCTCCCGCCGCGCCTCCCGGCTCGGGCTCCGGCGCCGCTCCGGCGGCGTGGCAGGCGGCGCCGTTGGCGGACGCCGGGCGGGAGCCGCGGGCGGACCGGCCCTCCACCGGGTTCGTGCCGCCCGCCTGAGCCCGACGGGGCCGGGGCCCCGGATCAGGTGAAGGCGGACGGGGGTGACTCCAGGTCCTCCAGCTCGATGCCGGGGGCTTCGAGGACCACGTCGCCGGTGAGGTGGACGGTGTGCTGCTCGCCGGTGTCCAGGGCGGTGACCTGGTACGACTCCACGGTCAGGGGCCCGTTGTCAGTGGCGTGTGCTTCTCTTTGGACCAAGGCCCAGGACTGGTCCACGGTGCGGGGGGCGAGGACCGGATCCGTGAGGGCGAGGAGGCGTACGCGTGTCGCGGCTGAGGAGGGGGTGAGGCGCAGGAGACGAGCGGTGGCGACGAGGAACGCCGGGGACGTGCCGGTGAAGGCGTGGGCGCGCACATTGCCTTCGGTGGCATGGGTTCCGGTGGGGTCGGTGCGGACCCAGGTGACGCCGTCGAGGGCCGCGCCGCGGACCTGCCAGTCCGACGCACGCAGTTCGAGCCGGATGGGGCGTCCCAGTTCGTCGAGGGCGAGGTCGACGGAGCCCATGGGGGCGCCGGAGGGGGTCGTGCGTTGGGCGACGTAGCGCCAGCCGGAGGGGCCGGGCGCGCACTGGAAGTGTTCTTCGCCGAGGGAGGTGTGATCGTGCGGATCGTGGAGCGAATACCGGCCGCGGGGCATGGGGTTCCTGGGTCGTGAACGGGCGGGCGCGGCCGGAGGGCCGGACGGGCAGGCCCCCGTCACGGGGGTGCGGGGGCCTGCGCGAGCGCCTGGGCGACGTCGCCGGCCGGCTGCCGGGCATGCACGGCAGCCGGGTGGCGGCGGGGCTCAGTAGCGGTAGTGGTCCGACTTGAACGGGCCGTCGACCTCGACGCCGATGTAGGCGGCCTGCTCGGGGCGGAGCTTGGTGAGCTTCACGCCGAGCGCGTCCAGGTGGAGGCGGGCGACCCGCTCGTCGAGGTGCTTGGGGAGCACGTAGACGCCGGTGGGGTACTCGTCGGGCTTGGTGAACAGCTCGATCTGGGCCAGGGTCTGGTCCGCGAACGAGTTGGACATCACGAACGAGGGGTGGCCGGTGGCGTTGCCCAGGTTCAACAGGCGGCCCTCGGACAGCACGATGATCTTCTTGCCGTCCGGGAAGGTCCAGGTGTGCACCTGGGGCTTGACCTCGTCCTTGACGATGCCGGGGACCTTGGCGAGGCCGGCCATGTCGATCTCGTTGTCGAAGTGGCCGATGTTGCCGACGATGGCCTGGTGCTTCATCTTGGCCATGTCCGAGGCCATGATGATGTCCTTGTTGCCCGTGGTGGTGACGAAGATGTCGGCGGTCTCGACGACCTCGTCCAGGGTGGTGACCTGGTAGCCGTCCATCGCGGCCTGCAGGGCGCAGATCGGGTCGATCTCGGTGATGATCACGCGGGCGCCCTGTCCGCGCAGGGACTCCGCGCAGCCCTTGCCCACGTCGCCGTAGCCGCAGACGACGGCGGTCTTGCCGCCGATGAGGACGTCGGTGGCGCGGTTGATGCCGTCGATCAGGGAGTGCCGGCAGCCGTACTTGTTGTCGAACTTCGACTTCGTCACGGCGTCGTTCACGTTGATCGCCGGGAAGAGGAGGTCGCCGTCGCGCTGCATCTCGTACAGGCGGTGGACGCCGGTGGTGGTCTCCTCGGTGACACCACGGATCTCGGAGGCCAGGTGGGTCCACTTCTGGGCGTTCTCGCCCAGGGTGCGGTGGAGCAGCTGGAGGATGACGAGGTGCTCGTCGGACTCGGCGGTGTCCAGGGCGGGGACCTTGCCGGCCTTCTCGTACTCGACGCCCTTGTGGACGAGGAGGGTGGCGTCGCCGCCGTCGTCGAGGATCATGTTGGGGCCGCCGGTGGGGCTGTCCGGCCAGGTCAGCGCCTGCTCGGTGCACCACCAGTACTCCTCCAGCGACTCGCCCTTCCAGGCGAAGACGGGGATGCCGCGCGGGTTGTCGGGCGTCCCGTCGGGGCCGACGGCGATGGCGGCCGCGGCGTGGTCCTGGGTGGAGAAGATGTTGCAGGAGGCCCAGCGGACGCGGGCGCCCAGGGCGGTGAGGGTCTCGATGAGGACGGCGGTCTGCACGGTCATGTGCAGGGAGCCGGTGATGCGGGCGCCGGCGAGGGGCTGGGCCTCGGCGTACTCCTTGCGGATGGCCATCAGGCCGGGCATCTCGTGCTCGGCGAGGGTGATCTCCTTGCGGCCGAATTCGGCCAGGGAGAGGTCGGCGACCTTGAAGTCCTGTCGGTTGTCGACAGTCGTCATGGTGTGCTGCTCCTCGGGGTCGGTTCGAGGTGGGTACGGCTGGTCTGCGCGGCAGTCGGCCGGCACGGCGGTGCCCGGGAGGGCACGGGTGTGCCCCGGGGCGTACGCGTGCCCGAGTGCGCGCAGCGCAGTCCGTCGGAGGCCCTCTCTCCCTCGGCCGGTCCCTGACGGAACCGCCCGACCGCCATCAGCAGCGACGTCTGGCTCGCCTCCAAGCTACACCGGGCGGCCGGGTCGGCCCCAGTCCGCCCGTGGGCGGTGGGGGCCGGTTCCGGCCGGACGCGCGGCGCGCGAGGGGGTCAGTGGTCCGCGTCGCCGGTGGGGGTGGGGCCGCCGGGAGTGGCCTCGCGGTCGGCGCCCTTGCGGGCCTCGGACTCGCTGAAGATGTCCGGTTCGAGGTAGATGACGCGGGCGATGGGGACGGCCTCGCGGATACGGACCTCGGCAGCGTTGATGGCGGTGGCCACCTCGCCGGCCGAGTCGTCGTGCTGGACGGCGATCTTGGCGGCGACCAGGAGTTCCTCGGGGCCCAGGTGGAGGGTGCGCATGTGGATGACGCGGGTGACCGTGTCGCCGTCGACGATGGCCGTCTCGATCGCCTTGACCTGTTCGATGCCCGCGGACTCGCCGAGGAGCAGGGACTTGGTCTCGGCGGCCAGGACGAGGGCGATCAGGACGAGGAGGACACCGATGCAGACGGTGCCGATGCCGTCCCAGACGCCGTCACCGGTGAGCAGGGCGAGGCCGACGCCGCCGAGGGCGAGGACGAGGCCGATGAGGGCGCCGAAGTCCTCCAGGAGGACGACGGGCAGCTCGGGGGCCTTGGCGCGGCGGACGTACTCGACCCAGGAGAGGCTGCCGCGGGTCTCGTTGGACTCCTTGATGGCGGTGCGGAAGGAGTAGCCCTCGGCGAGGATCGCGAAGACGAGGACACCCACCGGCCAGTACCAGTGTTCGACCTCGTGCGGGTGGCTGATCTTCTCGTAGCCCTCGTAGATGGCGAACATGCCGCCGACGGAGAAGAGGACGATCGAGACGAGGAAGGCGTAGATGTACCGTTCGCGGCCGTAGCCGAACGGGTGCTGCGGGGTGGCCTCGCGCTGGGCGCGCTTGCCGCCGAGGAGCAGCAGGAACTGGTTGCCGGAGTCGGCGACCGAGTGGACGCCCTCGGCGAGCATCGAGGACGAGCCGCTGAAGGCGAACGCCACGAACTTCGATACCGCGATGGCGAGGTTGGCGCCGAGTGCCGCCACGATCGCCTTGGTGCCGCCTGACGCGCTCATGTGTTCGCGTTGTCCCTTCGTAACCGTCGTGGTCGCTCGTATCGGGCTTTGCCCGCCCTTTGCGGTGGGTCATTCTTGCAGCCCGGTGCGGCCGAATGTGCCGGGCCGTCCGAACGGTGCGCGGCCCGGCGGGCGTTCAGACGAGGACGGTGGCGCGGAAGAGGGTGCCTGGGCCGCTCACCCGGACCGTCTCGCCGGCCGGGACGAAGACGGAGTGGCCCGGCGTCAGGTCCTCCTCGCCCGCGCGCACCGTGCCCGCCGTGCAGAGGAGGATCTGGGGGGCCGGCCGGCTGAGGTCGTACGGGGCGGCGCCCTCGGCCAGGACGTGACGGGACAGGCGGAACTCGTCGATGGGGGTCTCGTAGAGCTCCTCGCCGTCGGGTCCGGCCTCGGGGCGCAGTACGCCCGGGTCGCCGGCCTCGAAGCGGACGATGCGCAGGAGTTCGGGGACGTCGACGTGCTTGGGGGTCAGTCCGCAGCGCAGGACGTTGTCGGAATTGGCCATGATCTCGACGCCGAGTCCGTCGAGGTAGGCGTGCGGGACGCCGGCACCGAGGAAGAGCGCCTCGCCGGGCTGCAGTCGCACGTGGTGGAGCAGCAGCGCGGCGATGACGCCGGGGTCGCCCGGGTAGTGGTGGGCGACCCCGGCGTACGGGGCGTAGGGGCCTCCGAGGCGGGCGCAGGCGGCGGCGGTCTCGGTGACCGTGCGGCGCATGTCCTCGGGGTCGGCCGTCAGCACGGCGGTGAGGACCTCGCGCAGGGCGGCGTCCTCGGGGTGGGCGCGCAGCAGGTCGGCGTACGGCTTGAGGGAGTCGACGCCCAGGCCCTCCAGCAGAGCGGCGGCCTCGGCGGGGTCGCGGAAGCCGCACAGGCCGTCGAACTCGGTGAGGGCGCAGATCAGTTCGGGCTTGTGGTTGGCGTCCTTGTAGTTGCGGTGGGCCGCGTCGATCGGGACGCCTCGGCGTTCCTCGTCCGCGTAGCCCTCCCGTGCCTGGTCGAGGTTCGGGTGCACCTGGAGGGAGAGGGGGGCCGCGGCGGCGAGCACCTTCAGCAGGAACGGCAGCCGGGGGCCGAAGGCCGCGACCGCCCCCTCGCCCAGCTCGCGCTCCGGGTCCTCGGCGATCACCCGGTCGAGGGGGCCGCGGGGGGTGCGGGACGGGGCTCCCGGGTGCGCGCCCATCCACAGTTCCGCCTGCGGTTCGCCGGTCGGTTCCTCGCCGAGCAGGGTGGGCAGGGCGGTGACGGAGCCCCAGGCGTAGGGGCGGACGGTGTTGGTGAGGCGGTCCATGTGGTGTCTCCGGGACGGGTGGGGCCCCGGGGCCCCTTCGGCGGCGGGTGTGGGTGAGCGGCGGGCGTGACTCGGTCGTCCGGGGCGGCCGTCCGACTCGGTCGGCCGCTGTGCCGTTCGGCGGGTGCTTGGTCAGTTGTTCGAGGCGAGGGCCAGGTAGACGGCGGCGAAGTCGGTGACCGCGATGAGTTCCGCGAGGGTCTCCAGTTCCCCGCCCTCCTCCGGTTCGAGTTCGCTGATCGGTGTGTCGTGGCCGTAGGCCAGGTCACGGGCGGCGGGGGCCGCGCTGAGGCCGCCGATCGGGCGGTCGCGGAGCAGCACCACGCGCGCGTGGAGGGCGGCGGGCTCCTCGACGCGGTCCCGGAAGAAGTCCTCGGGGTCCGCGCCGGCCGCGAGCGGGCCGGACAGCAGCACGCTGTGCGCGGCGAGCGCCTCGGGCAACTGCGCGGTGACGGCGGGCCGGCCGGCCAGTTCGGCGAGTGCGGCGGTGAAACGCCGGCCGGCGGGACCCGCGGAGATGCCCTCCGTCCAGATCACCGGGAGGCTGTCGGCGAGTTCGGCGGCGAGGGTCTTGGCCGGGTTGCCGTACGTGGCGACGGCGGGTCCGCAGCGTTCGGCGACCCGGTCCAGGCGGTCGGCGACCTTCTCCAGCGCCTCGGGGGGCGCGGTCAGCAGGCCGGTGCGGTCCAGGAGCGCGAGCAGCGGGGTGAGCAGGGCCCACAGGACGCCGGGGGCGGAGGCGGTGGGGGGCCCGGGGGCGACGACGGGGTCCCCGGGCCCCTCGGGAAGGTCCGGGGCGGCGGGTCCCTGCGGGGCGGACGCCATCGGTACGAAGAGGCCGTGCGCGCGGCCGACCGCGTCCGCGAGCGGCGTCCGGGCGGGGGCGACGGCGACGACCGTGCAGCCGCGGCGGTAGGCCTGGTCGACCAGGAGCGCGAGGCCCGGTTCGGAGCCGTCGGGGGTCGGCACCAGGAGGAGGTCGACGGGGCCGGCCCAGCCGGGCAGCTCCCAGCGCAGGGCGCCGGGGGCGGGGGCCACGCCGGTGGGATGCACGCGGGTGATCGGGCAGGCCGCCCCGGCGAGCGTGGTGAGCAGTTCGGCGACGCCCGCGGAGGCGGTGCCGGGGCCCGCGATCAGGACGGCGCGGGGGCGGCCGTCGGGCTGCAACTGGGGGATGCCTGCCTCGGTGGCGTGCCGGAGGGCGGTGCGGACGCGGGCGCCGGCCTCGGCGGCGCCGCGGAGGAGGCCGCGGCGGTCGGCTTCGGCGAGTGCGTCGGGGGTGTCGAGCAGCGATTCGTCGAGCATGGTGCGGGGCCTCCGGGCGGGCGCGGGGCGAAGGGGTGGGCCGGGGACGTCTGCCGCTGGGCCGGGGCGGCCCGGCCGGGTGCCCTACGCCGGGCGGCGGGCCTCGTCCACGAGGAGGACGGGGATGCCGTCACGGATGGGGTAGGCCAGGGCGCAGTCCTTCGCGGTGCAGACCAGCTCGTCTTCCGCCTCCTTGAGGGGGGCGTGGCAGGCCGGGCAGGCGAGGATCTCGAGGAGGCCGGCTTCGAGCGGCATGGGGGTCCCTTCGGGGTGGGGCGGCGCGTGGCCTGGTCAGGGTACCGCCGTGGGGGGTGCGGGCGGGGGTGGGGCCGGGGGTCTTCGCCCCGCCGCCCCTACCCTTCCCGTACCCAGGGGCTCCGCCCCTTCGCCCCCGCCGGGGCTCCGCCCCCTGGCCCCCGAAAGACGTGAGGGGGTCCGCACCGAAGGCACGTGCTCAGGGCTCCGCCCCCGGCCCGACGGGGCTCCGCCCCCTGGACCTCCGGAAGGACAGGCGGCGCGACCCCCGCACCCGGCGGGGCTCGGCCCCGCCCCCAGAAAGACGCGAGAGGTTCCGCCCCGGAAGAAAGCACCCGGGGCTCTCTCCCCCCGCCCGGGGGGGGCTCCGCCCCCTTGCCCCCCTGAAGGGCAGGGGCGGATCCCCGCACCCCGCGGGGATCCGCCCCTGCACCCCGAAGGGACCTGCCCGGGGCTCCGCCCCCGGCCCGGGGGGGGTGCCCCTGGCCCCCGGAAGGGCTGGAGCTGCGCCCCTTCGAGCCCGTCGGCGCTCTGGCCCCCGCGCCCCGCGAGGTGTGCCCCCGCACTCCGCGAGGTCCCTCAAGGGCTCGGCCCCGGCTCGGCTCAGGAGCGGATCAGGGTCAGGGCCTCGTCGCGGATCTTGGTCATCGTGGGTTCGTCCTTGGCCTCGGCGTTGAGGCGGAGGAGGGGTTCCGTGTTGGAGGGGCGGACGTTGAACCACCAGTCCTCGGCGGAGACGGTCAGGCCGTCCAGGGTGTCCAGTTCGACGCCGTCACGGTTCTCGTAGGCCGTGCGGATCGCGGACAGGCGGGCCGCCTGGTCGTCGACCGTGGAGTTGATCTCGCCGGAGGCGGCGTAGCGGTCGTACGCGGCGACGAGGCGGGACAGCGGGGCCGACTGGCCGCCCAGGGCGGCGAGGACGTGGAGGGCGGCCAGCATGCCCGTGTCCGCGTTCCAGAAGTCGCGGAAGTAGTAGTGCGCGGAGTGCTCGCCGCCGAAGATCGCGCCCAGGGCGGCCATCTCCGCCTTGATGAAGGAGTGGCCGACCCTGGTGCGGACCGGGGTGCCGCCGTTCTCCCGCACCACCTCCGCGACCGAGCGCGAGGTGATCAGGTTGTGGATGACCGTGCCCCGGCCGCCGTGGCGGGCGAGCTCGCGCGCGGCGACCAGGGCGGTGATCGCGGAGGGGGACACCGGTTCGCCCCGCTCGTCGACGACGAAGCAGCGGTCGGCATCGCCGTCGAACGCGAGTCCGAGGTCGGCGCCCTCCTCACGGACGCGCCTCTGGAGGTCCACGAGGTTGGCCGGGTCGAGCGGGTTCGCCTCGTGGTTCGGGAACGTGCCGTCCAGTTCGAAGTACATCGGCACGAGGGTGAGGGGCAGGCCCTCGAAGACGGTCGGCACCGTGTGCCCGCCCATGCCGTTGCCCGCGTCGACGACGACCTTCAGCGGGCGGACCGAGGTGAGGTCGACGAGGGAGCGCAGGTGCGCCGCGTAGTCCTTCAACGTGTCGCGCCGGGTGAACGTTCCCTGACGGTCCGTGGGCTCCGGCGTCCCGGACTCGCTCCACTGTTCGACGAGAGACCGGATCTCCGTGAGACCGGTGTCCTGGCCGACCGGGGCCGCGCCCGCCCGGCACAGCTTGATGCCGTTGTACCGCGCGGGGTTGTGCGAGGCGGTGAACATCGCGCCCGGCAGGTCCAGCGCGCCCGAGGCGTAGTAGAGCTGGTCGGTGGAGCACAGGCCGATGTGGGTGACGTCGGCGCCCCGGGCCGCCGCCCCGCGCGCGAAGGCGTCGGACAGGCCGGGGGACGAGGGCCGCATGTCGTGCCCGACGGCGATCGCGTGCGCGCCGGTCACCTCGACGAAGGCCGCGCCGAAGAGCGCGGCCAGTGCCTCGTCCCACTGGTCCGGTACGACACCGCGTACGTCGTACGCCTTCACGATCTGCGACAGATCAGCAGCCACGGCCGGCCTTTCCTGAGGTCACCTGGGGTCATGCGGACTGTGAGGGTCCTGCCGTACGGGTTCCCGGGAGGCCACCGGCGGGTGCGGCGCGTGTTCCGGGAGTCGGACGACTGGCCCAAAAGTACCCGGGGACGTGGCTGAGCCGCGGCGGCCCGGCCGGTCGACGGCGTGGGCCGTCAGTTGTCCGGGGAGCGGAGCACCCTCAGATGGCCGCGGCGGGCGACCTCCATCGGGTCGGCGGTGCGGCCGCCGCCCGCCTCCGCGGCGCGCTGCTGCGGGCGGGCCGCCTCGCGGACCGCGTTGGCGAGCGCCTCCAGGTCGTCACCGCTGGGGCGCGCCGGGGCGGAGCCGTCCAGCAGGCGTACGACTTCCCAGCCGCGGGGGGCGGTGAGGCGCTCGGAGTGCTCGGCGCACAGGTCGTAGCAGTGGGGCTCGGCGTAGGTGGCGAGCGGGCCGAGGACCGCGGTCGAGTCGGCGTAGACGTACGTCAGCGTCGCTACGGCGGGACGGCCGCAAGCGGTGCGCGAACAGCGACGTACAGGGCTCACGACGTTGGACGGTACCGCACTCTTGAGCGGGCCGCGACGACTCTCCCCCAGGTCACTCCCCCGTGTCGGGGTGTGAGACGCCCCACACGCACTGTTCGACCCCCCTCGCTGACCTGCGAGGACCGGGGCCGACGAAATACCGAACAGGCATGAATCCGGTCAGAAGACCATACAGAAATGATCAAAAGACGCGAGTCGGCCGACCTGGGACGACTCCTAGAAGATACGCAATCAAGCCGAGCTTGGCTGGAATGATCCCCTCCGGTCGTGTCGCCGCACGTTGCCGGCCCTTGTCCCGTTCCTCTCCGCCCGCGTGCCCCGTCCCGTCGTGCCGGGACGGGGCACGCGGGCGACGGCGGGGCTACGCTTCGTAAGTGATGGACAACCTCGTACCGCACCGCAGCGCCGCCCCCGGGCCCCGCCGCCGCGACCGGCACGGCAGGGGTATGCGCGGCCCCATCGCACCACCGCAGGTGCCGCTCGCCGCCAGTCGCGGCGAGGCCTTCGCGGACCTGGTGCAGGACTCGGTGGAGCGCCTCGAACGGCGCTGGCCCCAACTGTCCGACGTCGACTTCCTCGTCCTCGACGTGCCCCGGCTGGACGGCACGGCCGGGTGGAGCGACGAGACCGTTCCGCTGGGCGGCACCGTGGCGGCCCGGGACGGCCGGCCCGCGCGGGTCGTGGTCTACCGCCGCCCGGTGGAGATCCGCACCAAGGGCCGGGACGAGCGGGCGGCGCTGATCCACGAGGTGGTCGTGGAACAGGTCGCCGAGGTGCTCGGGCTCACCCCGGAGACGGTCGATCCCCGGTACGGGGAGGACTGACCGCTCCCCGGAGGCCCCCAGGGAGGCCCCAGGAGGCTCCGGGCCGTCGGGGCGCTATCTCTTCTGCAGGACCGACAGGTCCTGGTCCGCCCGCGGGACCGCCACCGTCCCGCGGTCGTCGGGCAGCGTCTGGACGGTGAAGGCCGGAACCCCCTCGTAGGTCCGCTCCAGCGTGCGCGAGGCGTAGACCTGGCCGCCCGACAGGCGTTCGACCGTGAGGGCGTACGTGCCCTTCAGGCCGTCCGGCACGGGCAGGGCGACATTCTCGGTGGCACCGGCCTTGAGGGTGTACTGCTTCGTCGTCGCCGTACCGCCCTCGCTGCCCGCCGAGGCCGTGACCCGCACCGTCGCCGAGGTGCCGAGGGCGGTCAGTGAGAGCACGGTGCCCTTGGCGTCGTTCCCGGCGACCGAGGCCCTGGTGTCCACCGGCGCGGTGGCCGGGACGAAGGCCGTCTCCTGCTTGCCGCTCTTGCCGCGCAGCACCCGCAGGGCGGCCACCACCGGCACCGCGCCCTCTCCCTCGCCCGAGGTCAGGACCAGCGAACCGGCCTCCCCGCGCGTGAGGTCGCCCAGGTCGACGGCGGTGGTCATGCCGGCCTTGAGGTGCACCGCCTCGTGGCCCGCCGGGGTGATCAGCCCGGACGGGGAGGCGAGCCGCACCTTCAGGTCGGCGTCGGCCTCGCCCGGCGCGAACGCCACCAGCGTCACGTCGGTGGCGTCCTTGGGGATGCCGGGCAGCACGAGCCGGGCGGCCGGGTCGGTGGTGGGGGCCAGCCAGTCGCCGCCCCGCTGGCCGTCGAGGGCCAGGACGGCGGCGGCCACCCGGCCGCTGCGGACGCTCACATGGACGGTGAGGTCCTTCTCGTCGGCCTCGGTGAGGGTGGACAGCAGGATCGGCTCGCTGGCGTGCGGCTTGACGGTGATGCCGTCGCCGACGGTGGACTTCAGGACGCCGCCCTTGCCGTAGAGCTCGACGTCCACGACGGCGGCGGAGTCGTCGGGGTTGGTCAGGTGCACGTAGTCCGTGCGGGAGGCGGCGGTGCTCGCGCCGGGGAACCAGAACTCGGTGTCCGGGAGGCCGCAGGCGGTGCCGAGCAGACCCCGGCCGGCACCGGCGGCCACCTCGGTGGTCTGCTGCACGGTCCAGCCGGGCGCGAACCGGCCCGTGGCGGTGCCGGTCAGGGCGGGGGTCTCGGCGCCCGAGGTGTCGTCGGCCACGGGGGTCCCGGGCTCCTTGGGGTTCAGCGTGGGCGCGCCGGCGCTCGTGCCACCGGTCTTCCCGCCCGCCTTGCCGCCGCCCTTTCCGCCCTCGCCCTTTCCGCCCTCGCCCGTCGAGTTCTCGGGCGACTGCCCGTCCGCCGCCGCCAGTCGCACCTTGCCCTGCTCGTCGGTGCCCTTGGTGACCGGTGTGAAGGACGTGTACACCGTGTCGGCCAGGTCGGAATTGCTGGGTGCGGGGCACAGCCGGCTGCTGCGTTCCACGGGCAGCTGGGCGGCCGTGCGGGCGGTGCTCTCCTCGGAGCCGGCCGGGGAGTTCATCGTGGCGAACCCGGTGACGGCGGCGAGCGCGGCCGTGCCGGCGATCAGGGACAGGGTGGTGCGCTTCACTGCTGGCTCCCGTGGGGGCGCTCGCGGTCGGTGTCGGGCGCGGAGTCGTACCCCGTGCCCTGCTCGTACGGGTCGCCCTGGGCGTAGGGGGCCTGCGGGTCGTACGGCGCCTGGGGGTCGTACGGCGCCTGGGGGTCGTACGGCGCCTGGGGGTCGTACGGCGCCTGGGGGTCGTAGCCGGCCCCGCCCCCGTAGGACGGGTCGTAGCCCTGGGCGTACCCCTGGTCGTACGGGACGCCGCCGCCGTAGGCGTACGGGTCGTACTGACCGTTGTTCTGCGCGACCCCGGCGTCCTGGTAGGGATCGCCCTGGTAGGGCTGCTGCTGCCCCTCGTACGGTTCCTGCGGGTACTGGCCGCCCTGGTAGGGGTCGGCCTGGTAGGGGTCGGCCTGGTGACCGGCGTACTCGGCGTCCTGGTATCCCTCGGCGCCGGCGGTGTCCCAGGTGCCGTAGCCCTGCTGCGGGACGGCGGCGCCCTGGGCCGCCTCGTCCTCCCGCTGCCCGGCGAAGCTCTCGTCCGGCGCCCCGGCGTTCCCCCCGGGCTCCCCGGACTCCCCGAATCCGCCCGGCGCCTCGAACTCCCCGGTCCCGGCCGGTACCTCCATCTCCCCCGTGCCCTCGGCCGCCTCGGCGCGTTCGCGCAGGCGGCGGGCACGGCGGCCGTCGCCGGTCAGGTCCTGGGCGGGCACCAGCGGTTCCTCGGGCAGGTCGTCGTCGACGTCGCGACGGCGGCCCGGCAGGGCGAGCACCACGAGGACGAGGGCGAGCAGGCCCTGCGCCCACAGCCAGGCGATGTGCGCCGGCGGCGTGTCGTAGGTGACGTCGAGGTTGCCGCCGGTGGCGGGGAGCTGGAAGCCCTGGGCCCAGCCGTCCACCGTGGTGCGGGTGAGCGGCTTGCCGTCCAGCGTGGCGGTCCAGTTCGCGTCGGCGGTGTCGGCGATCCGCAGGATGCGGTCACCGGAGCCGGCGGCCGCGGGGATCTTGGTGTGGATCTCGACGGGACCGGAGGCGACGGCCTCGACCCCGCCGGCCCCGGAACCGGACTCCGAGCCCCCGTCCGCGCCGGCCTCCGAGCCCGAGCCGGTGACGACGGCCGCGCGGGAGACCTGACGGTCCACCCGCCACAGCGCGCTGCCGTCCCGCTGGCTGAGCCGGCTCAGTCCGGGCGTGGCGTCCAGCACGCGGCTCACCTGGCGGGGCGCGCCCTTGCGGACCAGGACGTACCGCACGGCGAAGCCGCCGAGTTCGTCGGCCTGGTCGGCGCCGGAACCCGCGACCAGGTTGGCGACGACCTTGTCCAGCCGCGCGTTCTCGCCGTCCTCCGCCGTCAGTTCGGCGTCCCCCAGGCGGGCCCCGGAACCGCGCACCAGGGTGTAGCGGACGTCGGCGGCGGAGGGGCTGTCGAGCACGAGCGTGCGCGGCTGGTCGGAACCGGTGCTCTCCTCGGCGACGAAGGCGGGCACCTGGGCCGGGTCGCGGCGCTCCAGGGGGCCGTCGGCGCCGCCGATCATCCAGCCGGCGGCCACGAGCAGCGGGCCCGCCGCCGAGGCGAAGGCGATGAGCGCGGCGACCGGCTGGCGCCAGCCGAAGCTCTGTTCGGCCACTCGCGCGCGTGCCCCGTCGGCGCCGAGCACGGCGGCGGCGAGCAGCGCGATTCCGTAGACCAGGGTCGCGGGCCCGGCCCACGTGGAGTCGTTGGACAGGACGGCGAAGACGAGGGCCACCAGGGCGACCGCCCAGGCCGTGCGGATGCCGAGGCCGCGCTCGGAGCGCAGGAGGGCGGCGAGCGCGGCGAGCACGATGCCGATCAGCATCAGGCCGCTGACGGTGCCCGGGCCGCCGGGGCTCGCGCCGAGCAGGTCGGTGGCCGAGGCGGCGCCGGCGCCGAAGTCCAGTCCGGCCTCCTGGAAGAAGCCGGTCGGGAGCAGCGTGAGCGACCAGGGGGCGAGCACGAGCAGTGGCACGCCGAGCTGGACCAGGTAGCGCGGCAGGAGGGCGAGCGCGTCCCGGCGGCGAGCGGCGAGGACGGCGATGCCGAGGACGGCCGCGAGGGGCCACACGATCGGGGTGAACGCCGTGGTGACGGTGAGCAGCAGGGCGTAGGCCCAGGTGGCCCGCCAGCTTCCCCGGGTGCCCGGGGCGTGGGCGAGTCCGGCGGCGGCGATGCCCGCGCGGGCGATGAGCGGCAGCAGGACGGCGAGGACGGCGGTGCCGAGGCGGCCGCCTGCCAGCGCGCCGGTCGCCGCGGGCAGGAAGGCGTAGGCGACGGAGGCCCAGGCGCGCAGCAGCCGGGAGGGGACGAGCGGGCGCGAGGCGAAGTACGCGGTGACTCCGGCCAGTGGCACCGAGAAGACCAGCAGCACGGTGACCGCGAGTCCGGTGGAGCCGAGGAGCACGCTCGCGAGGAGGGCGACGAGGGCGAGGTAGGGCGGCGCGGAGGGGGTGCCGCCGGTGCCGACCGGGTGCCAGGCGTCGAGGTAGCGGGACCACAGCTCGGAGGCGTCGGCGGGGGCGGGCAGCAGGGCCCCGCCGGCCAGGGCTCCGCCGCCGAGCAGGTTGCGGCAGGCGGCGAGGGAGACCAGGAGCAGCACCACGAAGAGCAGCGGGCCGGGGCGGCGGGCGATGCGCTTGAGGCGGGCGAACTGCTCGATCTCCAGGAAGTCGGCGTCGTCGCCGCCGGGACCGGACTCGACCGCGCCGCCGTGCCGGCCGGCCGAGGAGGCCTCGGTGTCGGAGCGGCTCACGAGGTTGCCCGCGACCTGTTCGACGGTGGCTCTCAGGGTGGCGCCGGGCGGCGGGAACAGTGCCTTCGACTCGTCCTTGTCGAGACGGTCCCGGCGCTCGCGGCGGCCGGCGAGGATCCGCTCGGGCCGCAGCAGGACGCCGAGCAGTCCGCGGATCTCGTCGAGGGCCTGGCCGGGCACCTTGCCGACGAGGTAGGCGAGTGTGCGCAGCAGGGTGCCGAGGACGATCCTGACGGCCATCCAGGGGAGCTGCGCGCCGCGGGCGTTGACGAGGAGGGTGTAGACGGCGCCCGCCTTGTCCACCTTGTGCGGGGAGGCGGCGGTGCGGCCCACGCAGTCGACGGCGCGGCGTTCGCGGGACGCCGCCTCGGCGTGCCGTACGACGGCGTCGGGGGCGACCAGGACGCGGTGGCCGGCGGCCTGGACGCGCCAGCACAGGTCGACGTCGTCGCGCATGAGGGGGAGGTGACGGTCGAAGCCGCCGAGTTCCTCGAAGACGTCGCGGCGGATCAGCATGCCCGCGGTGGAGACGGACAGCACGGGGCGCACGTAGTCGTGCTGGCCCTGGTCCTGCTCGCGGCGGTCCAGGCCGGTCCAGCGGCGGCCGGAGTTGGCGATGGTGACGCCGACCTCGAGGAGCTGCCGGCGGTCGTACCAGCCGCGGAGCTTGGGGCCGACGACCGCCACGTCGTCCCGGCCGGCCTCGCGCTCCGTCTCCACGACGCGCAGGAGCTGGGCCAGGGCCTCGGGTTCGGGGGCGCTGTCGTCGTGCAGCAGCCAGAGCCAGTGTTCCGGTTCGCCGTACGGCAGTTCGGGCAGGTCGTACGTGTCGTCGCGCCAGGAGCGGGTGACGGGGTCCCAGCCGCTGGGGCGCTTGAGGTACGGCAGGTCCTCGACGGTGGGCGCGGGCGCGGTGCGGTGGGCCTCTTCGACGGCCTGGCCGAAGCCCGTGCGGCGGGCCAGGTGCAGCACCCGGTCGTCGCCGAGGGACTCGGCGAGCAGTCGTGCGGAGTCGTCCGCGCTGCCGGTGTCGGCCGCCCAGGCCTGCTGCACCGGGCGCTCCTGGCCGAGCAGCCCGGCGAGCGCGTCGGGCAGCCAGCGGGCGCCGTCGTGGGAGACGAGCACCGCGGTCACCACGTGACGCGGGAACTCAGGGAGGGCGGTGTCATGAGGAACCGCCGTGTGGCTGTGCACGGACATCGAGGTACGGGCCCCGGTTCGATGGACTGCGGTGGACACCCGCGCCCGAACCTCTGGGGAACGGCGGGGTGTCTCGGACGGAGGCCCACACTAACGGCTGTGCAAGATCACGGCCCGCCGCCTGTGGACAACCCCGCGGCGGCGGGCCGTTCGTGGTGTTTCGCGGTACCCCGGGGGCGCCGGAGGGGGCGCCTCGGCGGCGCGGTGCGGGGTGGGGGGTACGGGTGGGTCCCGAGGCGACGCGGCCTACGGTGTACGGGAGTTGGCGGGTACGGTGTACGGGAGTCGAGCGTCAGACCGCGGCCTTCTTGAGGCGGCGGCGTTCACGCTCGGACAGACCGCCCCAGATGCCGAACCGTTCGTCGTTGGCGAGCGCGTACTCCAGGCATTCGGAGCGGACCTCGCAGGCGAGGCAGACCTTCTTGGCCTCCCTCGTGGAGCCGCCCTTCTCGGGGAAGAAGGATTCGGGGTCGGTCTGGGCGCACAGCGCGCGCTCCTGCCAGCCGAGCTCCTCGTCCGCGTCGTCGACCAGCAGTTGCTGCACCAGCTCGGTCATGTGCGCCCCTCGTCTGTCTTTCGCGTCCCCGTGATGCGGCCGTTACCGATTCCGGCTGAACGACACGAGTGAAATTACAAGTGTGCTGCTCCGGGCGAGTCAAGCCGAGATCTGCTATTGGGCCCCTTATTCACTCTGCGGAACCAAGGCGGCGCAGTAAGTGTTCAAATCGGCCTAAATCATGACAGCCGACAGGGGCCCCGGCGGGCCTCCACCCCTTCGGAAGGGAGGACGCCCAGACGTTCGATCTCGTTGCGTTCCGGCCGACGAAGCGAACTTGATCACGTTCGTATCACAGGATCACAACGACGGCCGTGCGCCCGGGTGTGGGCCATGTGTCCCCGGATCCGGGAGAGCAAACCTTTCGCCCCGGGGTTCGACCGGATGAGGTGAAACACCCTCCACACCCCGGGGGACGAGTTGACACCGCACGTGTGAACCGCTGTCCTAGGGGGCATGCTCGCGAACTTGGCCATCGCCTCGACCCGGCTCACCGGGTCCCACGGTGCTGCCCGGTCCCGCTGTAGCTGTTGCCGGCACTTCGTGCCCTGTCCGGGCTGTCCGCCGATCGGCTGTTGAGCGTCGCCTCGCTCGCCGCTCCGGTAGTCACCGGTTCGGACGCGGTCCTCGGGCAGTCGTCCGACCGGTTCTCTCCTCGCCACCCCTGAGGATGACGTCCCGCTCGCCTCGTTGACGCCTGGCCCGGCCGCCCGCACCGTCCCGGTGGCCCGCGTCCGCGCCTCACCTCCGGCGTGCCGCCCCGGCTCCGGTCCTCGGGTTCCCGGGTCCCGCCCGCCTCCTTCCGGTCGTCGGGCTCCCGTGGCGCCTCCGCCGTCTCCTCCCGCCTCCGCCCCACTCTCCGCCGAGGAACCACCGCACCCATGAACAGCGACAGCGACCTCCAGATCGCCGGCGACATCCTCGAAGTACCGCACCTGCTGCAGCCGCCGCGCGAACACCCCTCCACCGTGGCCGAGTTCGCCGGTCTGGCGCGGGCCCTCGCGGCCGACCGCGCGCAGTGGGAACCGCTCGTCCAGTACGACGCGACGTCCCGCTGGTACCACCGGCTGCGCACCGGGCCCGGCTATGAGGTGTGGCTGCTGTCGTGGGTACCGGGACAGGGCACCGGGCCCCACGGACACGGGCGGTCCTCGGGCGTGCTGACGGTGCTGGACGGGGTGCTGACCGAGCGGAGCGAGCGGGGGGTGCGGGCCCTGGGGGCGGGAGTGCAGCGGGTGTTCGGGGCCGGGTACGCGCACGAGGTGGTCAACGACACGCTGTCGCCCGCGGTGAGCCTGCACGTGTACTTCCCGGGGCTGACGGAGATGCCGGTGGTGCCCGGAGTGGGGGTGGGAGCCTGCGCCCCCGCGACTCCCCCGGCCTCCCTGGGCGCAGTCTGACCTCCGCGCGCCGGCCGGAGCGCCCCCTTCGGTGCGCTTTGTCGGTGGCGGCTGACACACTGTGCCCATGCGGATTGTGGTTTTGGCCGGTGGGATCGGTGGGGCTCGTTTTCTGCGCGGACTGCGTGCCGCCGTGCCCGACGCGGAGGTCACCGTCATCGGGAACACCGGGGACGACATCCATCTCTTCGGGCTGAAGGTCTGCCCGGACCTCGACACGGTGATGTACACGCTCGGCGGCGGCATCAACGAGGAGCAGGGCTGGGGCCGGTCCGAGGAGACCTTCCACCTCAAGGAGGAACTCGCGGCCTACGGCGTGGGACCCGAGTGGTTCGGGCTCGGCGACCGGGACTTCGCGACGCACATCGTGCGGACGCAGATGCTGGGCGCGGGTTACCCGCTCAGCGCGGTGACCGAGGCGCTGTGCGACCGGTGGCGGCCGGGGGTGCGGCTCCTGCCGATGTCGGACGACCGCGTCGAGACGCACGTCGCCGTGGAACTGGACGGTGAGCGCAAGGCGGTGCACTTCCAGGAGTACTGGGTGCGGCTGCGCGCCTCCGTGCCCGCCCAGGCCGTCGTCCCGGTCGGCGCCGAGCAGGCGAAGCCCGCGCCGGGGGTGCTGGAGGCGATCGCCGAGGCGGACGTCATCCTCTTCCCGCCGTCCAACCCCGTGGTGTCCGTGGGCACCATCCTCGCCGTCCCCGGCATCCGCGAGGCGATCGCCGAGGCCGGGGTGCCGGTCGTCGGCCTCTCCCCCATCGTCGGCGACGCGCCCGTGCGCGGCATGGCCGACAAGGTGCTCGCGGCGGTCGGCGTGGAGTCGTCGGCCGCGGCGGTCGCCGAGCACTACGGCTCGGGGCTGCTGGACGGCTGGCTGGTCGACACGGTCGACGAGGGCGCGGTCGGACGGGTCGAGGAGGCCGGCATCCGCTGCCGTGCCGTACCGCTGATGATGACCGACCTGGAAGCGGCGGCGCAGATGGCACGGGAGGCGCTCGCGCTGGCCGAGGAGGTGCGGGTCGCGTGAGCGGGGACGCGGGTGCCGCATACCGGGTGTGGGCCGTGCCCGGACTGCCCGAGGTGCGGGAGGGGGACGACCTCGCCAAGCTGATCGCCGCCGCCGAGCCGGGCCTGGCCGACGGTGACGTCCTGCTCGTCACCTCCAAGATCGTGTCCAAGGCGGAGGGCCGGATGCTGCGGGCCGCCGACCGGGAGGCCGCGATCGACGCCGAGACCGTACGGGTCGTGGCGCGGCGCGGACCGCTGCGCATCGTCGAGAACCGGCAGGGTCTGGTGATGGCCGCCGCCGGGGTCGACGCCTCCAACACCCCCGAGGGCACCGTGCTGCTGCTGCCCGAGGAGCCGGACGCCTCCGCGCGGGCGTTGCGGGCGGGGCTGCGGGAGACGCTCGGGGTCGAGGTCGGGGTGCTGATCACCGACACCTTCGGGCGCCCCTGGCGCTCCGGGCTGACGGACGTGGCGATCGGCGCCGCGGGCGTGCGGGTCCTGGACGACCTGCGCGGCGGCACCGACGCCCACGGCAATCCGCTGAACGTCACGGTCGTCGCCGCCGCCGACGAACTGGCCGCCGCCGGCGACCTGGTCAAGGGCAAGGCCGCCGGGCTGCCGGTGGCCGTGGTGCGCGGACTGCCGCACCTCGTCGCGGCTGACGCCGAGGGCGACGCCGTCGGGGCGCGGGCGCTGGTGCGCGGCGCGCGGGACGACATGTTCCGGCTGGGCACCTCGGAGGCGGTACGGGAGGCGGTGACGCAGCGGCGCACCGTGCGGGCGTTCACCGACGAGCCCGTCGACGCCGGTGCCGTACGGCGGGCGGTGGCCGCGGCGGTCACCGCGCCCGCCCCGCACCACACCACGCCGTGGCGGTTCGTCCTGCTGGAGTCCCCCGGGGCGCGCACCCGGCTCCTGGACGCCATGCGGGAGGCGTGGATCGCCGACCTGCGCGGCGACGGCAAGAGCGAGGAGTCCATCGCCAGGCGGGTCCGCCGCGGGGACGTGCTGCGCGAGGCGCCGTACCTGGTGGTGCCGTGCATGGTCATGGACGGCTCGCACACCTACGGCGACGCGCGGCGGGACGCGGCCGAGCGGGAGATGTTCGTGGTCGCCACGGGCGCCGGGGTGCAGAACTTCCTGGTCGCGCTCGCCGGGGAGCGGCTGGGCTCGGCGTGGGTGTCCTCGACGATGTTCTGCCGGGACGTCGTGCGCGAGGTGCTGGAACTGCCGCGGGCGTGGGAGCCGATGGGCGCGGTGGCGGTGGGGCATCCGGCCGAGGAGCCCCGGGCCCGGGACGCGCGGGACCCGGAGGACTTCCTCACGGTGCGCTGAGGTCGGGCCGCGCGAGGGGCACCGGAGGGTGCCGACGGTGGCACGCACCGGCCCGGCGCACCCACCGGCCGCCCGTCGCCCGCGCCGTTCGCGCCGCGGTGACGGGCGGCACACCCGTTTCGTGAACCGGGGCGCGGGGCGGCGCCTACTCTCGTAGGGCACCTTTCGCCCCCTCCTTCCCAGGGACCTCCTCCGTGGCTGGACGCTTCGCACCTCGGCCCACGCGTACGACCGTGCGCGGTGGGGAGGTCGCCGTACCCCCGGCCGGGCCGGCGGGCGTGCCCGAGCAGGCCACCCGCCCCGTCACCGGGCTGCGGCGGTCCTGGGCGCTGCCGTGGCCGCTCGACCTCGGCCTGGTGCTCGGCCCGCTGCGGCGCGGTCCCGGCGACCCGACCTTCCGTACGACGCCGGACGGGTCGGTGTGGCGGACCGGCCGCACGCCGCTCGGCCCGGGGACGCTGCGGGTCGCCGTGCGCGGCGGGGCCGCCGAGGCGGAGGCCTGGGGGCCCGGCGCCCCGTGGCTGCTGGAGAAGCTGCCGGAGATGCTGGGGTCGCTCGACGATCCCGAGGCGTTCGCGCCGCGGCACCGGCTGCTCGCCACGGTCCGGCACCGGCGGCCGGGGCTGCGGCTGACGCGGACCGGTCTGGTGCTGGAATCCCTGATCCCGTCCGTGCTCGAGCAGAAGGTGACCACGGACGAGGCGTACCGGGCGTGGCGGCTGCTCGTGCGGAAGTTCGGCGACGAGGCGCCGGGGCCGGCGGCGGGGCGGATGTGGGTGGTGCCCGAGCCGCGGACGTGGGCGCTGATCCCGTCCTGGGAGTGGCACAGGGCCGGGGTCGACGACAAGCGGGCCTCGACGATCCTGCGGGCGGTGCGGCTGGCCGCGCGGCTGGAGCAGACGGTGGGGCTGCCCCCGGCGCAGGCACGGGCCCGGCTCGAAGTGGTGCCGGGGATCGGGCCGTGGACCTCTGCGGAGACCGTGCAGCGCAGTCACGGGGCGGCGGACGAGGTGACCGTGGGCGATCTGCATCTGCCGGGGATCGTGGGCTTCGCCCTCGCGGGCGACCGGCACGCGGACGACGCGGTGATGCTGTCGCTCCTCGAGCCGTACGCGGAGCAGGGGCAGCGGCACCGGGCGGCCCGGCTGGTGCTGCTGAGCGGGCGGGTGCCGCCGCGCCGGGCGCCGCGGATGCGGCGGGGGGACATCGGGCGGCTGTGAGCGGCGCGGGCGCGCCCGGAGGTTCACGCCCCGCCGCCCGCGGTGGCCGGACACGGCCCCGCGCCCCTCGCGGGGCGCGTCCGCCCGGCCCGCCTACTCGTCCGAGGAGAAGCGCACCGCGCCCGCCGGGATGTGGGCGTCGCACCAGATCCGGGTGCCCTCGCGGAGTTCGTTGTCGGGGCCGACGCTCGCGCCGTCGCCGATCACCGCGCCCGTGAGGATCGTGCGGCGGCCGACGCGGGAGTGGGCGCCGATCATGGAGTCGGTGATGACCGCGCCGGGTCCCACGACGGCGCCGGAGAGCACGGTGCTGCCGCTGATCCGGGCGCCCTCCCCCACGCACGCGCCCTCGCCGACCACCGTGCCGCCGGTGAGCTTGGCGTCCGTGGCGACCTCGGCCGTCGGAAGGACCAGGCGGTCGCCGCAGCGGCCGGGGACCGCCGGGGAGGGGGCGCGGCCGAGGACCAGGTCGGCCGAGCCGCGCACGAACGCGGCGGGGGTTCCGAGGTCGAGCCAGTAGGTGGAGTCGACCATGCCCTGCAGATGGGCGCCGGCGGCGAGCAGTCCGGGGAAGGTCTCGCGCTCGACCGAGACCGGGCGGCCGGCCGGGATGGTGTCGATGACGGAGCGCCGGAAGACGTAGGCGCCCGCGTTGATCTGGTCGGTGACGATCTCCTCGGGGGTCTGCGGCTTCTCCAGGAACGCCGTCACCCGCCCGGTGGCGTCGGTGGGGACCAGCCCGTACGCGCGCGGGTCGGTCACCCGCGTCAGGTGCAGGGAGACGTCCGCCCCGGTCGTCTCGTGCGTGCGGACGAGGGCGCGGATGTCCAGGCCGGTGAGGATGTCGCCGTTGAAGACGAGGACCGGCTGCTCGGGACCGGAGTGGAGGCGTCCGGCCACGTTCCGGAGGGCGCCGCCGGTGCCGAGCGGTTCCTCCTCGGTGACGTACTCGAGGTGGAGGCCGAGGGAGGAGCCGTCGCCGAAGTAGGGCTCGAAGACCTCGGCGAGGTAGGAGGTGGCGAGCACGATGTGGTCCACGCCCGCCGCCCGGGCCCGGGCGAGCTGGTGGGTGAGGAAGGGGACGCCGGCCGCCGGGAGCATCGGCTTGGGGGTGTGCACCGTGAGCGGGCGCAGGCGGGTGCCTCTGCCCCCGACCAGGAGGATCGCTTCTGTCACCTGTCGTCTCCGCTTCCTGCCGGGACCGGCCGAGGCCCCTCGGCCGGTCAGTGTATGCAGTCCGTTCGACGCGCTTTCGAGGCGCCTCGGATGCGTCCCCGGGGCCGCCGGTGGGGCGGCCCCGGGGACGGGCCGAAGCCGGATCGAGGACGGTTCGCGCGCGGGTTCGACGAGCGTGGCGACGTTCGCCTGAGCCCGCCTCGGGCACTTTATGGTGTTTTGCGGCGAACGCGGGTGCGGACGTGCCGTCAGCGCCCCTGGTAGCCCGCCGAGGTGGACCTGGCCGAGCCGAGCTTGGCGTACAGGCGCTTGCCCGGGCAGCTCGTGGCGAAGCCGTCCCGGTGGCCGGAGATCGTGTGCAGGTGCACCTTCCGGCCCTTCGCGTAGAGGTTGCCACCTCCGGACGTCAGGTATGTCTTGCCCTTGGGATTGACCCCGTAGAGGCCGAGCTTCCACGCCGTCAGGCGCGCGACGGCCTTCACCGCGGCGGCGGAGGGCTTCTTGGAGGTGTAGGTGCCGAGCACGGCGATGCCGGTGCTGTCGGTGTTGAACCCGAGGGTGTGGGCGCCCATGACGGCCTTGGCGACCCCGCCCGCGCGGCCCTCGTAGATCTTCCCGCACCTGTCGACGAGGAAGTTGTAGCCGATGTCCCGCCAGCCGCTGCTCAGCACGTGGTAGCGGTAGATGCCGCGGATCACCGAGGGCGCCTGCGCGCACGTGTAGTTGTTGCCGGTCGCGGTGTGGTGCACGAAGGCGGCCTTGACCTTCTTGGTGTACAGGAAGCCGCCCTTGCGGATCTTCTCGTCGGCGCCCCAGCCGCGGCGGGTGGTGATGCTCGGGCGGGGGCCGATGTACGGCTTGGCGCGGGTGCCCTCGGCGGAGTCGGCGGACTCGGCGAGGCTCGCGGCGAACGCCTCCTCGGTCTCCTCCTTCGACAGGGCCGGGATGACGGTGGCGTCGGCGGGCGCGAGGTCCGCGTTGGCGGCGGCGGTCTCGGCGGCGCGCGCGTCCAGGGCGGGGGCGCGGTCGGTGGCGGCCACGCCGGCGGCGGGTGCCGGGGCCGATTCGGTGCCGGGCTGCTCGCCGGGGTCGACGAGTTCGAGGCGGAGTCCGCCGGGGAGGTCCCGGGCGGCGGGGTCGGGGTCCGAGGCGTCGGCGGCACCCTTCGCCGCCGCGGGACCCGCCGTTCCGTCCGGGGCGCCCGCCGCGGATCCGGTGTCCGGGCGCACCCGGACCTCGACGCCGTCCGAATCGCCCACCCACAGCGGAGCGGTGGAGCCGCGGACCCGGCCGGAGCGGCTCTCGGCGGTGCCGGGGTCGGCCGCGTGGTCGTCGTTGTGCGTCTCCACCTCCTGCCAGCCGGACCACTCGTGGGTGGCGGTGGCACGGGTGCGGACCTGGACCGTGCCGTGCAGGGCGGCGCGGGGGTCGTCCCAGACCACTCCGAGGAGCGAAAACGGCCGCACCTCACGCCGGGTCAGCCCCTGGGCGCCGGGGCCGGTGTCCCCGCCCGTTCCGGCCCGGGTGCGGGGCAGGGGGGCGAGCGCGAGGGACCGGGTGCTGCCGGGGACCGCCCCGGAGGCGGCCCCGTGCGCCGCGGTGGAGACGGTCCGCGAGGGCACGGCGGCCGCGGTCGCCGCGGTCGGGGCGAGCGGCAGGGTGAGTGCCGCCGCGCAGGTGACGCCGATCGAGGAAGCAAGGTATCCACGCATGCTCTCGATCCTGGACATAGTCATACATATCTGTCCATCCGGGATATGACGGGTCGTCGGCCGTCGTTGCGCCGAACCGGTGGCCCGGGGTGGCCCGTACGGCGGGTCCCGGGCGCCCCGCCCGCGTAGGCTGGCGCGCGTGAACGCCACCGACCGCACCCCCGCCGACCTGCTGCGATCCGCGCTCGCCGCGGACCCCGCGCGCCCCCTGGTGACCTTCTACGACGACGCCACGGGCGAACGCGTCGAACTCTCCGTCGCCACCTTCGCCAATTGGGTGGCCAAGACCGCCAATCTGCTCCAGGGCGAACTGTCCGTGGAGCCCGGCGACCGGGTGGCCCTGCTGCTGCCCGGCCACTGGCAGACGGCGGTCTGGCTGCTGGCGTGCGCCTCGGTGGGAGCGGTCGCCGACGTGGCGGGCGAGCCGGGCGCCGCCGACGTCGTCGTCAGCGGACCGGACTCGCTCGACGCGGCGCGCACCTGTTCCGGGGAGCGCGTCGCGCTCGCTCTGCGCCCCCTCGGCGGACGCTTCCCGCAGCCCCCCGAGGGATTCCTCGACTACGCCGTGGAGGTACCGGGTCAGAGCGACCTGTTCCGCCCGTACGCGCCGGTCGATCCCGAGGAACCGGCACTGATCGTGGCGGGCCGGGAGTTCAGCGGGGCGGAGGTCGTGGAGCGGGCCCGCGCCGAGGCGGCCGGGCTCGGCCTGACGGGCCCGGGTTCGCGCCTGCTCTCCGGACGTCCGTACGACACCTGGGAGGGCCTCGCGGCCGGCCTGTACTCCCCGCTCGCCACGGGTGCCTCCGTGGTGCTGTGCCGGAACCTCGACGCGCTGCCCGAGGAGCGACTGACCCAGCGTCTCGAGGCGGAACGCGTCACGGCGACGGCGCGCTGAGGATGCCGGAATGCCCGATTCCGGCACCCTCGGCGAACAACACGGGTAAAGGACACACCAAGAGAGGGAACATCAGAGCTAAGAACTCTTCGAGAAATGGTCGGATTGCCCGGTTGTAGGTACGTGAATAAGCGCACTGCCGTCGCTCAGGGCCCAACCGGGCGGATAGTGTGAGCGACCCGGTGCACTGCCCCGAGGTCCGTCCTGGGCTCACGCATCGCACGAAGTGACCCGAGCGCCTTTGAGGGGAAAGGCGCCGCGTGGCCCCGACGGAGGATCAGGAAACCGTGGACGCGCAAGGCCGTGGGCGGGCGGACGACATCGACCCCGCAGACCAGTGGGTACTCAACCCGGACACCGGCGAATACGAACTGCGATTGGCCCCTTCCTCTCCGCAGTCCTCCGTACCCAGACCCCGCATTGGGAACACCCCCGCCGGGCGCTCCCGCAGTGCGCCGGCTCCCAAGGCGCCGGCGCCCGACGCCCTGCCAGGGCAGCGCCGCCGGCGCGGCGCCCCGGAGGAGCCGCCCGGCCGCCGCCGCGGCGGCAGGCCCAAGAAGGGCAAGGCCAAGAAAGTACTGCTGTGGACCGGCGGCAGCATGGCCTTCGTGCTCGTCGCCGCGGCGGGCGGAGGTTACCTGTACCTCAAGCACCTCGAAGGAAACATCACCACGACGGACGTCGGTGACGCGGCCAAGAGCAGCTTCAGCAAGGACGAGGCCTTCAACCTGCTGATCATCGGCACCGACAAGCGCACCGGTGCGGGCAACAAGGGGTACGGCGACAAGGGCAGCGCCGGTCACGCCGACACCAACATCCTGCTGCACGTCTCCAAGGACCGGACCAACGCCACCGCGCTGAGCATCCCGCGCGACCTGATCACCAACATCCCGGACTGCCCGACCAAGCTGGAGGACGGCACCGAGAAGGTCATCCCCGGTACGCCGAACCAGCGCTTCAACACGAGCCTCGGCCAGTTCGAGCGCGACCCGGGCTGCACCATGCGCACGGTCAAGGAAGTCACCGGGATCCAGCCCGACCACTTCATGATGGCCGACTTCAACGCCGTCAAGACGCTGACCTCGGCGGTCGGCGGCGTCGAGGTGTGCGTCGGCAAGGACATCGACGACCCGAAGTCCCACCTGAAGCTGCCCAAGGGCAAGTCCACCGTGGAGGGCGAACAGGCCCTCGCCTTCGTCCGCACCCGGCACGCCTTCGGTAACGAGGGCGACCTGGACCGGATCAAGGTGCAGCAGCAGTTCCTGGGCTCCCTGGCCCGCAAGATGTCCTCCGGTGACACGCTGACCAGCCCCACCAAGCTCTACAAGCTCGCCGAGGCCGCCACCAAGGCGCTCACCGTCGACCAGGGCATCGGCAAGGCGAGCACGCTGAAGGACATGGCGCTGGAGCTGAAGAAGGTGCCGCCGAAGAACATCACCTTCCTCACCGTCCCGGTCATCGACAACCCCCTGGAGAAGATCAAGGCGACGGTCGTCGTCAATCAGACGGCGGCTCCCGCCGTGTTCCAGGCGATCAAGGACGACGTCTCCTTCACCGAGGTGAAGCAGAAGGAGAAGAAGGAGAAGAAGGCGATCGCCGCCCGGCTGAAGGGCTCCCGCTCCTCCGCCGCCGACGTGCGCGTCGACATCTACAACGGCGGCGCCGCCACCGGCAGCGCCCAGGAGACCCTGGCCTGGCTGCAGAACCAGCAGGGGGTCACCAAGGCGAGCCAGCTCGGCAACGCCGACGCCCCGCTCGAGAAGACGACGCTGGAGTACTCCCCCGACCAGGCCGACCAGGCCCGCAAGCTGGCCGACCTGATGGGGCTGCCCGGGTCCGCGATGAAGCCCGGCGAGAGCGAGAAGAACGCCCAGGGGCTGCCCGCGATCGTGCTGACCCTCGGCAAGGACTTCAAGGGCGCCGGCATTCCGCTGAAGAAGTCCTCCAAGGCGCCGGACGTCGACGGCAAGTCGACCGCGGACAAGCAAATCTGCGCCACGTGATGACCTGACGGGGCCGTTGCGCGTCTAACAGGACGCAGACGCACCGCCGCCGGAACGTTTCCGGCACGGCGGCGGTGCGGCGTCCAACGGGACGCGAGGACATCGGGCGCGGGTGGTCGTACGGCCGCGAGGAGCGGCGGACACGAAGGAATTCCCGCGCGGATACATCCGGTCGGGCGCGTGGGGCGTCCAACCGTACGGCGATGGTCCGGACCGGGCGCGACGGGGCGCCCGGCCGGATCGTGAACGGACCCGTGTGACGGGCACAGGGTGGGGAGGCAGGGCGGCGATGGTGCCTAGCGAGGTGCGGGGAGAGGGAGCGCGACCACGCGCCCGGGACGCCGGCGAGGCCGGCTGGGACGAGGACCTCTACGAGGGGGACGGAGAAGCGGACCGGACCGGCACCGTCCAGGGGCCCGGGGCCCGGGGCGGTGCCGCGACGAGCACCGGAGCCGCCGAGGCGGAGGGCACCGGCTCGCCCGCCACCGACAACGATGCCGACGGCGGGGAGCCGGGCGCCCGGACCGCGCGGGGCAGCGGCCACCGGCGCGGCGGCGGCTCGGGGAACGGCGACGGTGACGGGTCCGGCGGCCCGGCGGGACGGCCCCGCCGCAAACGCCGGATACTGCGCTGGTCGGCGACGGTTCTGGCGGTGGTGATACTCGGCACCGCGGGTGCCGGGTACCTCTACTACCAGCACCTGAACGGCAACATAAAGAAGGACGACCTCAACCTCGGCGACTCCAAGGACCGCGCCGCCGAGCCCACCCCGAACGCCGCCGGGCAGACCCCCCTCAACATCCTGCTGATCGGCTCCGACGCCCGCGACAGCAAGGCGAACCAGAAGCTCGGCGGCGCGAAGGACACCTTCGGCGGCGACGCCCGCGCGGACGTGCAGATGCTGGTGCACGTCTCGGCGGACCGCAGCAACATGTCGGTGGTGAGCATGCCCCGCGACACCCTGCTGCACCTGCCCAAGTGCACCGACCCCAAGACCAAGCAGGTCTACCAGGCGACCCAGTCGCTGGCCATGACGAACGACTCCCTGAACCACGGCGGCCCCGGCTGCACCGTCGCCACCTGGGAGAAGCTGACCGGCATCCACATCGACCACTTCATGATGGTCGACTTCGCGGGCGTGGTCTCGATGGCCGACGCCATCGGCGGCGTACCCGTCTGTGTCGACCGGAACATCTACTCGCACACCTCCACCGGCCACGGCTCCGGCCTGAAGCTGGAGAAGGGCACCACCTCCGTCAAGGGCAAGCAGGCCCTGCAGTGGCTGCGCACCCGGTACGGCTTCGAGGACGGCAGCGACATCGCCCGCACCAAGGCGCAGCACCAGTACATGAACTCGATGGTCCGCGAGCTGCGCGAGAACGCCACCCTGAGCAGCCCGAACAAGCTGCGCAAGCTCGCCGAGACGGCGACCAAGTCGCTCACCGTGGACGACGGCCTCGGCACGGTGAAGAAGCTGTACGACCTCAGCCTCGACCTGCGGAAAGTCCCCACGGACCGGATCAGCATGACGACCATGCCGTGGGTGTACTCCTCCGACGGCAACCGGGTGCTGCCCAAGGCGAACGACGCGGAGAAGCTGTTCCGCCTGGTGCGCGAGGACGTGGCGCTGGACGGCAAGGACAAGAAGAAGTCCCCGAAGGACAAGGAGCCGACAGACCCGGCCGCCCCCGACGAGCAGATCGCCGTGCAGGTGGTGAACGGCACCCGCAGCGACACCGCGGGGCCGGTCGGCGGCCGCGCCACCCAGGTGGCGCAGATGCTGAAGGGCGAGGGATTCACCCGGGCCGCCACGGACGGTTCGACGCTGCCCTCGGAGGAGACCACGGTCGTGCGGTACCCGAGCGAGGACCTGGAGGGCGACGCCTGGCGGATCGCCAAGCGGCTCGGCATTCCGAGGAACGCCGTGGAGAAGTCCACCGACGTCTCCGGCGTCACCCTGGTCGTGGGCGGCGACTGGCGCTCGGGCACCACGTACAAGGCACCCGAGGACGACGACAAGACGCCGGCCTCCGCGAAGCTCGACAAGGGTTCGGACACCAAGGCGTGCATGAAGGTGGACCCGAGCTACAGCTGGTGAGACACGCCTCGGGCCCCTCCCGCACGCGGCCGCCCTCGCGGTCGTCGTGGGAGGGGCCCGAGGGGGCCGGCCCCGGAGGCCCTCAGCCGGCGGTGGTGCTGTCCGTGGCGGCGGTCGTGTCCGTGGCGGTCACGGCGGGGCGCCGGGAGGCGATCACCTTCCGCGCGAGGGCGCGCGGGCTGGTCAGGAAGCCCCAGCCCCAGCACATGTGCATGGTGGCCAGCGCGACGGGGATCCGCAGCCGGGCCTTCAGCGGCAGCCCCTTGCCCGCGGGCAGGGAACCGGCGGTGATCGCCACGAGGTAGGCGGCGGGGACGGCGTAGGCCCACGGGGTCAGGGCGGCGCCCACCACGATGCCCGCCGCGATCGCGCACACGGCGGCCGGCGGGGCGAGGTAGCGCAGGTTGATGGAGCCCTCGTGGTAGCGGGCGACCACGTGCCGCCAGCGGCCGTAGTCCTTGTACTGCTTGGCCAGCGCCCGCACGGTGGGGCGCGGCCGGTAGGAGACCCGCAGCTCGGGCGAGAACCAGATGAGGCCGCCCGCCTCGCGGATGCGGAAGTTCAGCTCCCAGTCCTGGGCGCGGATGAACTCCTCGTTGTAGCCGCCCTGTTGCTCCAGCGCCTCGCGGCGGAAGACACCGAGGTAGACGGTCTCGGCGGGGCCGGCCTGGCCGCCGGTGTGGAAGGCCGCGTTGCCGACGCCGATCTTCGAGGTCATGGCGGCGGCGACCGCGTGCTCCCAGTCGTTCTCGCCCTCGGCGTGCATGACACCGCCGACGTTCTGCGCGCCGGTCTCCTCCAGGAGGCGCACGGCGGTGGCGATGTAGTTCGGGGAGAGCATGCCGTGGCCGTCGACGCGGACCACGATCGGGTGCCGGGATGCCTTGATGGCGGCGTTGAGCGCGGCGGGGGTGCGGCCGGTGGGGTTGGGCACGGTGTGCACCCGCGCGTCCTCGCGCACCAGTTCGGCGGCTATCTCGTCCGTCCGGTCACCGGAGGGACCGAGGGCGATGACGACCTCCATCTCGCCCGCGTACTCCTGGGCCAGGATCGCGGTCACTGCTCCGCGCAGGTGCCGCTCCTCGTTGAGGACGGGCATGATCACGGACACGGCGGGGAGCTGCCCGTCGGAGCGCACCTGACTCACGTGGTGGGATCCCATCTCGTCTTTTCGTCCGGGGTTTCGTCCGGAGGGTTCTCATCCGGGGTTTTCGTCCGGCGGTTCTCGACCGGACGTGCCGGGGGCCTCCCTCCGTGCGGGCCGGGAATCGCCTCCGGTTCATCAAGAATCGGTGCTCACGTTACCGCGATCGGGGGACACGGGTGCGCGCCACCGGGTTGCCGCGGCGGGCCGCAGATCGTATGGGCATACCGTGCTCACGGTTCAGGCCCCCCTCGTCGCGGAGGTGTCCCCCGTGCCCGCACCGTCCGACCCCCCCGTGCCCCCGCCCCCGCCGCGCCGGCCGACCGCGCCATCGGCGTCGTCGGCGTCGTCGGCGTCAGCCGCGTCATCCGGGGCGTCTGCGGCCTTCCGTACGCGGACGACGGCGTCCGGCCGACGGGACGCCCCGGTGCCCTCCCGTCCGGGCGCCGCGCCACCGCTCCGGGCGGGCGTGCCCGGGCTGTCGCGGGTGACGGGCCGGCGCGGGCCGGGCGGCGGACGCCCCCGCCGGGGCAGGCCGCGGTGGGCGACGCGGATGGCGACCACCCTCTCCGTGGTCGTCCTCGCCTCCGCCGGGATCGGGCACGCGGTGGTCAGCAGCATCGAGTCGGACATCACCCGGGTCGACGCGTTCCGCGACATGAAGAACCGTCCCGCCGCGGGCCACGGCATGAACGTGCTGCTGGTCGGCACGGACGGCCGGGAGCGGCTCACCGCCGCCGAACGGCGCGACTTCCACCTGGGCGGGGCGCCCTGCCACTGCACGGACACCATGATGATCGTGCACCTCTCGGCCGACCGGGAGCGGGCCAGCGTGGTCAGCCTGCCCCGCGACTCCTACGCCGAGGTGCCCGCGCGCACCGATCCCAGGACGGGCGAGCCGCGGGCCGCGCACCCGGTCCGGCTGAACGCGGCCTACGCCGAGGGCGGGCCCAACCTCACGGTGAGCACCGTCGAGCACATGACGGACCTGAAGATCGACCACTACGTCGAGGTCGACTTCACCAGCTTCATGCGCACCGTCGACGTGCTGGACGGGGTGCGGGTCTGCACCCCGGAGCCGCTGAAGGACTCCTACACCGGCCTCGACCTGCCCGCGGGAACCCACCGGCTGACCGGCGGGCAGGCGCTGCAGTACGTGCGCTCCCGGCACGCCGACGGGGCCTCCGACCTCAGCCGGATGCGGCGCCAGCAGCGGTTCCTCGCGGCCCTCCTGGAGCGGACCACGTCCTCCGGCGTACTGCTCAACCCGATGCGGTTCCGGGACGTGACGCGGGCGGTGCTCGGCTCGGTGCGCGCGGACAAGGGCTTCGGCGCGGACGAACTGCTCGACCTGGGGCGGGCGATGCGGAACTTCTCGCCCTCGTCCTCGGAGTTCACCACCGTGCCGATCGCGGAGATGGCCTTCCCGGTGAAGGGGATCGGCTCGACGCTGAAGTGGGACGAGGACAAGGCGCGCAGGCTGTTCGACGCGCTGCGCGCGGACCGCCCGCTGGCGGCGCCGCACCGGCGTCCCCCGGCCGACCGCACGCCGACGGTGGAGGTGGCGCCGCGGGAGATCCGGGTGCAGGTGCTGAACGGCACGACGACGAAGGGGCTGGCCGGCCGGGTGGACCGCGCGCTGGCCGGGCTGGGCTTCGCCGTGACGGGCCGCCCGGCGGACGCGCCCGTGCACGACGCGCGGCGCACGGTCGTCGAGTACGACCCCCGCTGGGACCGCTCGGCCAGGTCCCTGTCCACGGCGCTGCCGGGCAGCGAACTGCGCGCGGTCCCCGGCCAGGGCCCGGTGCTGAAGGTCACGGCGGGCACGGACTTCAAGGACGTCCGCAAGGTCAAGGTCGCCACCCCGCCCTCCTCCGACGCCCCCGAGGTCGTCAAGGGCGACGAGGTGGTGTGCCCGTAGGGGGCCACGGGGCTTCGTGCGCCCACCCCGCATCTCGGTACTCATTTCCGGCAGCTCGGACCGGAAGACGGCCCGCCGGGTCACCCGGCTCATCGGCGAGATCCCGCGTGACCCCTTCACCGGCATCGGCAAACCCGAGCCGCTCAAGGGCGACCTGTCCGGTCACCGGTCGCGCCGCATCGACGACGAGCACCGTCTCGTGTACAGGGCGGACGAAAAAGAAGTGAAGATCCTCAAGGCCCGGTACCACTACCACGACTGAGGCAGTGGTACCGGCCAGGGGCCGTCCGACGTCCCTCAGGCCGTCGGGCGGCCCATCGCGCGGTAGGTCCAGCCGGACTTGCGCCACAGGTCGGCGTCCAGGGCGTTGCGGCCGTCCAGGAGGATGCGGGAGGCGGCGACCTCGCCGAGGACGGCGGGGTCCAGCTCACGGAACTCGCGCCATTCCGTCAGGTGCAGGACGACGTCGGCGCCGCGCACCGCCTCCAGGGCGGAGGGGGCGTAGGCCAGGGTGGGGAAGAGGCGGGCGGCGTTGTCCATGCCCTTGGGGTCGTAGACGGTGACCTGGCCGCCCTGGAGGTGGATCTGGCCGGCGACGTTGAGCGCCGGGGAGTCCCGGACGTCGTCGGAGTCCGGCTTGAAGGTCGCGCCGAGGACCGCGACCCGCTTGCCGAGGAAGGGGCCGCCGCCGAGGGCCTCCCGGGCCAGCTCGACCATCCGGCCGCGCTGGCGCATGTTGATGGAGTCGATCTCGCGCAGGAAGGTCAGCGCCTGGTCGGCGCCGAGTTCGCCGGCGCGGGCCATGAAGGCGCGGATGTCCTTGGGCAGGCAGCCGCCGCCGAAGCCGATGCCGGCCCGCAGGAACTTGCGGCCGATCCGGTCGTCGTACCCGATGGCCTCGGCCAGCTTGGCCACGTCGCCGTCGGCGGCCTCGCACACCTCGGCCATGGCGTTGATGAAGGAGATCTTGGTCGCGAGGAAGGAGTTGGCGGAGGTCTTCACCAGCTCGGCGGTCGGGAAGTCGGTCACCACGAAGGGCGAGCCCTCGCCGACCGGCACCGCGTACACCTCGCGCAGCAGCGCCTCGGCGCGCTCGCTGCGCACGCCGATGACGATGCGGTCGGGGTGCAGCGTGTCCTCGACGGCGAAGCCCTCCCGCAGGAACTCCGGGTTCCAGGCCAGTTCCGCCCGCTCGCCCGCCGGCGCCAGCTCGGCGAGCCGGGCCGCGAGCCGGTCCGCGGAGCCGACCGGCACGGTGGACTTGCCGACCACGAGCGCGGGGCGCTTCAGGTGCGGGGCGAGCGAGTCGACGGCGGAGTCGACGTAGGACATGTCGCAGGCGTACTCGCCGTGCTTCTGCGGGGTGTTCACGCACACGAAGTGGATGTCGCCGAACTCGGCGGCCTCGGCCCAGTCCAGGGTGAAGCGGAGCCGGCCGGACGAACCCTCGATCCCGGCGACGTGCCGACGCAGCAGTTCCTCCAGGCCCGGCTCGTACATCGGCGTCTCGCCGCGCTCCAGCATGGCGATCTTCTCGGGCACCACGTCGAGCCCCAGCACCTCGAAGCCGAGTTCGGCCATGGCCGCGGCGTGTGTGGCGCCGAGATAACCGGTACCGATCACGGTGATCTTCAGGGCCATGGCTGCTCCAGAGGTCTACAAGCGTCGATGCGCGCCCGAGCATATCCGGGGCCGCGCCGGACGACTTCGGGGGCCGCCCGCCCGTTGTTGTCGAACTCACCTATCCAGGACTCCGGAGGCGCTCTAAAATTCGTGTTACTTAACGGTAGTTAGCGTCACCGTCGCAGCACACTGGGAGCGTGAGAGACCTTGGCCGGATCGGCTGACTTCGACCTGTACCGCCCGTCCGAGGAGCACGACATGCTCCGCGACGCGATCCGCTCGCTGGCCGAGGCGAAGATCGCGCCCCACGCCGCCGCGGTGGACGAGGAGGCCCGCTTCCCGCAGGAGGCGCTGGACGCCCTGGTCGCGAACGACCTGCACGCCGTGCACGTGCCCGAGAGCTACGGCGGCGCGGGCGCCGACGCGCTCGCCACGGTCCTCGTGATCGAGGAGGTGGCCCGCGTCTGCGCCTCCTCCTCCCTCATCCCGGCCGTGAACAAGCTCGGCTCGCTGCCGGTGATCCTCTCCGGCTCCGAGGAGCTGAAGAAGAAGTACCTGGGCCCGCTCGCCAAGGGCGACGCGATGTTCTCGTACTGCCTCTCCGAGCCCGACGCGGGCTCGGACGCGGCCGGCATGAAGACCAAGGCCGTCCGCGACGGCGACTTCTGGGTGCTCAACGGCGTCAAGCGCTGGATCACCAACGCGGGCGTCAGCGAGTACTACACGGTCATGGCGGTCACCGACCCCACCAAGCGCTCCAAGGGCATCTCCGCCTTCGTCGTGGAGAAGTCCGACGAGGGCGTCTCCTTCGGCGCCCCGGAGAAGAAGCTCGGCATCAAGGGCTCCCCCACCCGCGAGGTCTACCTCGACAACGTCCGCATCCCCGCCGACCGCATGATCGGCGAGGAGGGCACCGGCTTCGCCACCGCGATGAAGACGCTGGACCACACCCGCATCACCATCGCCGCGCAGGCCCTCGGCATCGCCCAGGGCGCCCTCGACTACGCCAAGGGCTACGTCAAGGAACGCAAGCAGTTCGGCAAGCCGATCGCCGACTTCCAGGGCATCCAGTTCATGCTCGCCGACATGGCCATGAAGATCGAGGCCGCCCGCCAGCTCACCTACGCGGCCGCCGCGAAGTCCGAACGCGGTGACAGCGACCTCACCTTCCAGGGCGCCGCCGCCAAGTGCTTCGCCTCCGACGTCGCCATGAAGGTCACCACCGACGCCGTCCAGCTCCTCGGCGGCTACGGCTACACCCGCGACTACCCGGTCGAACGCATGATGCGCGACGCCAAGATCACGCAGATCTACGAGGGCACCAACCAGGTCCAGCGGATCGTCATGGCCCGCAACCTGCCGTAACGACGTCCGCGGCCACCGCCCGCCGTCCGCCGAGGGGCGCCCCGTACCGCCGGGGCGCCCCTCGGCCGTTCCCGCTACCTCGCCCGGTAACGCCGCATCTTCGCGCGGGCCCCGCAGACCGACATCGAGCACCAGCGGCCCCGGCCCGCCGGGCTGCGGTCGTAGTACGCCCAGTGGCAGTCGGCCGCCTCGCAGGCCTTGAGACGGCCCCAGGTGCCCGCCACCAGCGCCTCCGCGATCGCCGCCGCCACGCGGGAGGCGAGCGCCCGGCCGTCCGCCGGGGCCAGCGCCGCCGCGCCGTCCGCGCCGACGGTCACCACCAGGGGCGCCTCGGCGAGCAGCGCCTGGAGCGGGACCACTTCCCGGTGCGCCGGATGCCCCGCGTGGGCCAGCAGCGCCACCCGCAGCGCCTCCCGCAGCTCGCGGGCCGCCGCCGTCTCCCGTTCCCCCGCCAGCCCGAAGCGCGCCCGTCCCTCGGCCGTGTCCAGCGAGTCCTCGCCCGACTCGAGGTCCAGCGTGTTCACCAGGTCCTGGACCAGGGCCAGACCACCCGGTGCGGGCACTCGCTCACTCATGTCAGTGACGGTACCGCTCCACCCCCTTGCGGGGTTACCGGATGGACGGCAGCATGGGGTCACTCCGCGGGTTACCGGAAGGTCCCTTCAACCGGTAACCGGCTCCCTCACGGACCACGAGGAGAACTCATGGCACTCGCCGCACTCGGCACCGTCGTCCTGGACTGTCCCGACCCCCACGCGCTCGCCGGCTTCTACGCCGAGGTGCTCGGCGGCACGGTGGAGGACCAGGGCGACTGGGTGGACCTGAAGCTGCCCGGCGGCGCGACCCCGCTGGCCTTCCAGGCCGCCCCCGGCTTCGTCCCGCCCCGGTGGCCCGCGCCCGACGCCTCGCAGCAGTTCCATCTCGATCTGAGCGTCGAGGACCTGGACGCGGCGGAGAAGGCCGTCCTGGCGCTCGGCGCCACCGTGCTGGAGGCCGAGGACCGCACGCGCACCTTCCGCGTTTACGCGGACCCGGCGGGGCACCCGTTCTGCCTGTGCGCCTGCTGAGGCACAGAACCCGAACCACAGGGCCGAGCAGCCCCGAAGGCCCTGTAGCCCGGTGGTCCCGCAGTCCCGCAGTCCCGCAGTCCCGCAGGCCCGTAGTCCCGTAGTCCCGTAGTCCCGTAGAGAGGACATCCCATGGCCGAGACCGTCGCCCGGTTCCGCTCCGTCGTGCTCGACTGCCCCGACCCGAACGCGCTCGCCGCGTTCTACGCCGGGGTCCTCGGCGGCGCCCCGGAGGCCGAGGACGGGGGCGAGGACTGGGTCGTCGTCCAGGTGCCGGGCGGGCCCCGGCTCGCCTTCCAGCGGGCGGGGAAGGACTACACCCCGCCGGAGTGGCCGCGCTCGGACCGGAACGCGCAGCAGCTCCACCTGGACCTGGACGGCGGGAGCACCTGGGCGGATATCGACGCGGCCGAGGAGAAGGTGCTGGCGCTGGGCGCCCGCCGGCTGCAGGCGCCCGAGGGAGAGGACTTCCGGGTGTACGCGGACCCGGCGGGGCACCCGTTCTGCCTGTGCCGCATCGAGCACGGCGGCTGACGGCACCGACGTGAGGCAGGGCCCCGGGCGGACACCCGCCCGGGGCCTTCGCCGTCTCAGCCGTCCAGGTCCTCGATCCGTGCCGTCGACGGTCCCCGGCGCTGCTGGGCCGCGCGGGCGGTGAAGTCGGCGCAGCGCACCACCCGTTGCACGTTCCCCCAGGTGAGCAGGGCCACGTCCGCCTCGGTCCAGCCGCGGTCGAGGAGCTCGGCGACCAGGTGCGGGTAGCGGGAGGTGTCGGCGAGGCCGCGGGGGTGCGCGGTCCCGGTGTCGTAGCTGCCGGACAGGCCGACGCAGTGCGCCCCTGCCAGCCGGCGGACGTGGTCGAGGTGGTCGGCGACGTCCCGCAGCGAGGGGCCGGTCTGCTCGGCGGTGAGCGGCACCAGGCACAGCCCGTGCGCGGTGCCCAGTTCGGTGAGCAGGTCGTCGCGCAGGTTGGCCGGGTGCGGGCGCAGCGCGTGGGCGGCGGAGCGGCTGAAGACGACCGGCGCCTTGGACAGGGCGAGGCAGCGGCGGGCGGTGGCGTCGGTGGCGCCGGACAGGTCGGCGAGGACGCCGAGGCGGTTCATCTCGCGGAGCACCTCCTCGCCGAAGCGGGTGAGCCCCGGGCCGCCCGCGCCGCCCCGGTCGTCCGCCCCGCCGGTTCCGTCCGCGCCGCCCACCGCGCCGGTTCCCTCCGCGTCGCCCGCCCAGGAGGTCCGGGAGAGGGTGAGCAGCCGCAGTCCGAGGGCGTGCAGGGAGCGCAGGATGCCGAGTGAGTCGCCGAGCGCGGCGGCCGCGGCGGGCCCGGGGACGACGGCGGTGCGGCCGCAGTGGCGGGCGTCGGCGAGCTGGCCGGCGTCCAGGGCGAGCCGCAGCCCCTCGGGGTGGCCGCCCACCACCCGGCGGACCAGGTCGAGGAGTTCCAGGGTGGCGTCCACGGCCCGCTCGCCCCCGGGGGAGCCGGGCGGCAGGTGCAGCGACCAGAACTGGGCGCCGACGTGACCTGCGCGCAGCCGGGGCAGGTCGGTGCCGAGGGCGCTCTCGCCGAGTTCCAGGTCGTACCAGGGCAGGTTCCGCAGCACGCGCGGCAGGCCGTTGTGGCCGTCCGCCACGGGGTGGGCGGCGAGGAGGGCACGGGCCCGCTCCAGGGTGTCCCCGCTCCGCCCGGCGTCCTCGTGACGGGGTTCCCCTGCGCCCTCCTCCGGCAGTTCCCCGGCGTCCTGCGGGAGGCGGGCCGCGCGCCGCTCCGGGTCGGCCGGCGCTTCGCCGAACCCGCCGAGACCGGTGGTGTGGTGCAGCTCGTCCTGCAGGTCGGCCATGGCGGGCTCCCTGTGTCGTGAACGGGTTCGGTTCACGGTCGCACGGAGCCCTGGCCGCTTCCTGGTGGGCGGAGCGTTCGGGGTACGGGCGCGCGAAGGACGCCGGGGGGCCGGCCTCAGTTGCCCGAGACCGTCACCTTCTCGTCGTTGTTCAGCTCCTTGACCAGCGTCTTCACCTTCTCCTTGTCCCAGACGAGATTGCCGCCTGTGGAGCCGGAGATCGGCATGTTCAGGGAGGTGCCGTCACCGCTGTTGACGCCCTTCATCGCCCAGAACATGGACGCCAGGTTCCACAGCGACATGTCCTTGTCGACGATCAGCGAGTCCAGGCCGGCCCCGAGCGTCGGGTACAGCTTGAACGGGTTGAGCACCGTGGAGGGCGTGGCGACCTGGTGGGCGAGCGCGGCGAGGAACTTCTGCTGGTTCTTGGTGCGTTCCAGGTCGCTCGCGGCGAAGGCGTGCCGGGTACGGACGAAGGCCAGAGCCTCCTCGCCGTTCAGCGTCTGCTTGCCCGCCTCGAAGTCGGCGCCGGAGTACTTGTCCTTGAACGGCTTGTCGATGGTGATGTCGACGCCGCCGACCGCGTCCACGATGTTGGCGAACCCGGCGAAGCCGATCTCGACGTAGTGGTCGATGTGCAGGCCGGTGTTGAACTCGACGGTCCGCACCAGCAGCGTCGGTCCGTCGGTGGCGTAGGCGGCGTTGAGCTTGGTGTGCTTTCCGGTGCCCTGGAAGGTCTTGCCGGACTCCGAGCCCTTGAACGTGGGTATCTCCACGTCCGAGTCGCGGGGCAGCGAGATGAGGGTGTCGCCGTTGTCGCCGACGTGCAGGATCATCATCGAGTCGGTCCGCTTGCCCTCGGCGGAGCCGGTGTGCAGGTTCTTCTTCTGGTCGTCGGACAGGCCCTCGCGGCTGTCGGAGCCGACGATCAGGTAGTTGGTGCCGTCGCCCTCGGCGGGCCGGTCGATCACCTTGGACAGGTCGACGTCCCGGTTGAGCTTGGAGTCGGCCCAGAAGTACGTGCCGACGGTGGTCACCACGAGCACGGTGACGACGGTGATGGCGGTCCACTTGGCGCGCCGCCGCCAGTTCGGGGCCGGACGGCCGCCGCCGGTCCCGCCCGCGCCGCCACCGCCGTAGACCTGGCCGGTGTTGTAGCCGGAGCCGTCGTCGTACCCGCTCTGCCCGGCGCCGCCGGCACCGGCACCGCCGGCACCGCCGTCAACGTATGACGGCTGCTGCGGCACCCTGCCGTACGGCGGGGCGGAGGAGTCGGGGCCGTAGCCCTGCCCGGCGTCCGCCGGGCCGCGCCGGGCCTGCCGCGCCACCCGGGCGCCCTCGGGCCGGGCACCGGCGCCGCCGCGTCCGTACCCATTGCCGTTGCTGTCGGACCACCCGTCCGGCCACTCGTTCATGCCGCCCAGTGTGCAGTGCCCGGCTGTGCGCCATACAGGGGTCCCGGCGAATTGGACCGCTGCTGTTGCGAACCCGACACAAAGTCTCCGGACCGCACCGCCGCATAGGGTGGAGTTCATGACAGACCACGCCTCGCCGGCGACCGCGGAGGGACTTCCCGGGAAGCCCGTCTCCGCCTCCCGCACCACGCTCAGCCACATCATGACCCACAACGACACGAACCTTCTGGGCACGGTCCACGGCGGGGTGATCATGAAGCTCGTCGACGACGCGGCCGGCGCCGTGGCCGGACGGCACTGCGGCGGGCCCGCCGTGACGGCGTCCATGGACGAGATGGTGTTCCTGGAGCCGGTCAGGGTCGGCGACCTCGTCCATGTGAAGGCGCAGGTCAACTGGACCGGGCGCAGCTCCATGGAGGTGGGCGTGCGGGTCCTCGCGGAGCGCTGGAACGAGTCGGCGCCCGCCACCCACGTCGGCTCGGCCTACCTGGTGTTCGCGGCCGTGGACGCCGACGGCAGGCCGCGTCCGGTGCCGCCGGTGTTCCCGGAGACCGACCGGGACCGGCGCCGGTACCAGGAGGCGCAGATCCGCCGCACGCACCGGCTGGCCCGCCGCCGCGCCATCCTGGAGCTGCGGGAGAAGCGGGCGGCGGAGGGGTACGAGCACTAGGGTCTTGCGTTCGGATCAGGCCGGCCGGGAGGCGATACGTCTTCGACCGACCGGCCCCCGCGACGCCGGGATGATCCGGACGGGCGGCCCTCGGGCCGATCCGAGGGCCGCCGCCCGCCCGCCCTCATCCGTCGAGCTGCTCCAGCGTGGCGTTGGACGGGGGCCGGGCGGCCTGCTCCGCGCGGGCCACGTCCTCGGCGGCGCCGAGCACCCGGACCGCGTTCTGCCAGGTCAGCTTGGCCAGGTCGGCCCGTGACCAGCCCCGGTCGAGCAGTTCGGCGATCAGGTTCGGGTAGCCCGAGACGTCGTCGAGGCCGGCCGGGGTGAAGGCCGTGCCGTCGTAGTCCCCGCCGATGCCGAGGTGGTCGACGCCGGCGACCTCGCGCATGTGGTCGAGGTGGTCGGCCACCGTGGCCGCCGTGGCGACCGGGCGCGGGTGCGCCTCCTCGAAGGCGCGGTGCACCTTCATCGCCTCGTCGTTCGTCTCCAGGTGGTGGAAGCCGTGCGCCCGCAGGTTCTCGTCGGCGGCGGCCGTCCAGTCGACGGCGGCCTGGAGGACGAACTTGGGGACGAAGGTCACCATCGCCACGCCGCCGTTGCCCGGCAGCCGTTCCAGCACGTCGTCGGGGATGTTGCGCGGGTGGTCGCAGACGGCGCGGGCGGAGGAGTGCGAGAAGATCACCGGCGCCGAGGTGGTGTCCAGGGCGGCCCGCATGGTGTCGGGGGCCACGTGGGAGAGGTCCACGAGCATCCCGAGCCGGTTCATCTCGCGCACGACCTCGCGGCCGAAGGCCGAGAGCCCGCCGACGCGCGGCTCGTCCGTGGCCGAGTCGGCCCAGGCCACGTTGTCGTTGTGGGTGAGCGTCATGTAGCGCACGCCGAGCGCGTACAGACCCCGCAGGGTGCCGAGCGAGTTGTCGATGGAGTGGCCGCCCTCGGCGCCCATCAGCGAGGCGATCCGGCCCTCGGCGCGGGCCGCCTCCATGTCGGTGGCGGTGTGCGCGGCGCGCAGCGCCTCGGGGTGGCGGTCGAGGAGCTGCCGTACGCAGTCGATCTGCTCCAGCGTCGCGGTGACCGCGCCGGGCAGGTCGGAGCGCACGTAGACCGACCAGAACTGGGCGCCGACGCCGCCGGCCCGCAGCCGGGGGATGTCGGTGTGCAGCTGTGCGCGCCGGTCGCCGGCGATGTCGCGGGCGTCGAGGTCGTAGCGGACCTGCTCGCGCAGCGCCCAGGGCAGGTCGTTGTGGCCGTCGACGACGGGGAACTCGCGCAGCAGCGCGCGGGCCGCGTCCAGGGAGGCGGAGGCCGGTGTCGTCATCGCCGTCACTTCCCCGCGCCCGGGCCGAAGCCGAAGCCGGCGCCCGCGCCCTGGACCTTGGCGCGCAGCCGCTTGCCCTTCTCGGTGGCCTGGTCGTTCAGCTCCTGCTGGAACTCCCGCATGCGGGTGCGCAGGTCCTCGTCGTGGGTGGCGAGGATGCGGGCCGCGAGCAGCCCGGCGTTGCGCGCCCCGGCGACGGAGACGGTGGCGACGGGCACCCCGGCCGGCATCTGCACGATGGACAGCAGGCTGTCCATGCCGTCCAGGTACTTCAGCGGCACGGGCACGCCGATGACGGGCAGCGGGGTGACGGAGGCGAGCATGCCGGGCAGGTGGGCGGCACCGCCCGCGCCCGCGATGATCACCTTCAGTCCGCGCTCGGCGGCCTGCTCGCCGTAGGTGATCATCTCGCGCGGCATCCGGTGCGCGGAGACGACGTCGACCTCGTGGGCGATCTCGAACTCGTCGAGGGCCTGGGCGGCGGCCTCCATGACGGGCCAGTCGGAGTCCGACCCCATGACGATGCCGACGGCGGGGTGTGCGGCGGGGCTCATTCGGTGATCGTCCCTCTCAGGTAGCCGGCTGCGTGACGGGCGCGCTCCAGCACGTCGTCGAGGTCGTCGCCGTAGGTGTTGACGTGCCCCACCTTGCGGCCGGGCTTCACGTCCTTGCCGTACATGTGGATCTTGAGCTGGGGGTCGCGGGCCATGCAGTGCAGGTACGCGGAGTACATGTCCGGGTAGTCGCCGCCGAGGACGTTGACCATGACGGTCCACTTCGCGCGCGGGCGCGGGTCGCCGAGCGGGAGGTCCAGGACGGCGCGGACGTGGTTGGCGAACTGGCTGGTGATCGCGCCGTCCATCGACCAGTGGCCGGAGTTGTGCGGACGCATGGCCAGCTCGTTGACCAGGACGCGTCCGTCGCGGGTCTGGAACAGCTCGACGGCGAGGTGGCCTACGACGCCGAGTTCCTTGGCGATGTTCAGCGCCATCTCCTCGGCGCGCAGGGCCAGTGCCTCGTCCAGGTCGGGGGCCGGGGCGATCACCGTGTCGCAGACGCCGCCCACCTGGCGGGACTCGACGACGGGGTAGGCCACCGCCTGGCCGTGCGGGGAGCGCACCACGTTGGCGGCCAGCTCCCGCACGAAGTCGACCTTCTCCTCGGCGAGGACGGGGACCCCGGCGCGGAAGGGCTCGGCGGCCTCGGCGGCGGAGTGCACGACCCACACGCCCTTGCCGTCGTAGCCGCCGCGGACGGTCTTGAGGACGACGGGGAAGCCGTCGCCCTCGCCGCCCTCGGGGACGCCCTCCGCCGCGAAGGCGGCCACGTCCTCGGGACCGGAGACGATGCGGTGCCGGGGGCAGGGCACGCCGAGCGCGTCGAGCTTCTCGCGCATCACCCCCTTGTCCTGGGCGTGCACGAGCGCGTCGGGGCCGGGGCGGACGGGGATGCCGTCGGCCTCCAGGGCCCGCAGGTGCTCGGTGGGCACGTGCTCGTGGTCGAAGGTGATCACGTCGCAGCCGCGCGCGAAGGCGCGCAGCGTGTCCAGGTCGCGGTAGTCGCCGAGGACCACCTCGTTCACGACCTGCGCCGCGGAATCCTGGGGAGTGTCACTGAGGAGCTTGAACCTGATGCCCAACGGGATGCCCGCCTCGTGTGTCATACGAGCGAGCTGGCCTCCGCCGACCATGCCGACTACCGGAAACGTCACGTCCCCCAGGTTAAGCGGCGCGCGGCGCCCGCCGTGCCCCGGGTGCGGCGGGATCCGGTGAGGGCGCGGCGCGGGCGGCCGTCGCTCGCGCCCTCGCGGGGGCGTGCTGGTTAGCATGGGGGAAGCGCGGTCGCTCTCCGGTGGCGGCCGTCGGACGCGACCCGACGGGGGCTGGCGACACGATGGGCAATGGTTCCACGGGGGTGCGGAGCACCTCTCGCAGTGCCCTGCGCCGGCGGCTTCAGCACCTCGGCCGCGAGGTCGCGAAGTTCGGCGCCGTCGGCGGGGCCGGCCTCCTCGTCAACCTGCTCGTCTTCAACCTCGTGCGGCACACCACCGATCTGCAGGTGGTGCGCGCCAGTGTCATCGCCACGATCGTCGCGATCGCGTTCAACTACGTGGGCTTCCGCTACTTCGCCTACCGGGACCGCGACAAGAGCGGCCGCACCAAGGAACTGAGCCTGTTCCTGCTCTTCAGCGCGGCCGGCCTGGTGATCGAGAACGGCGTGCTGTACGTGGCCACGTACGGCTTCGGCTGGGACAGTTCGCTGCAGAGCAACATCTTCAAGTTCCTCGGCATCGGCATCGCGACGCTGTTCCGCTTCTGGTCGTACCGCACCTGGGTGTTCCGCGCGCTGCCCGCAAAGGAGGCGGTGGCGAGCGCGGAATCGTTCCTGGAGGAGACCACACCGCCCGGGCGCCTGCGCCGCTGACCCGCCGGAGACGGCTCAGCGCACCGTCGGCCCCGAGTCCCCGCCCGCCGGGGTCTTCCGCAGCGGCGTCCGCGACAGGAACAGTCCGAAGACCGGCGGCTTCGCCTGGAGCATCTCCAGCCGGCCGCCGTCCGCCTCGGCCAGGTCCCGGGCGACGGCGAGGCCGATGCCCGTGGAGTTCCGGCCGCTGATCGTGCGCTCGAAGATGCGGGCGCCGAGGTCGGAGGGGACGCCGGGGCCCTCGTCGGTGACCTCGATGACCGCCTGGTTGCCGGTGACGCGGGTGCGCAGCGCGACCGTGCCGCCGCCGTGCATCAGCGAGTTCTCGATCAGCGCGGCCAGCACCTGCGCCACCGCCCCCGGGGTGCCGACGGCCTGCAGATGCCGCTTGCCGGAGCTGACGATGGCGCGGCCCTCGCTGCGGTAGGCGGGGCGCCACTCGGCGACCTGCTGCTGGATGACCTCGTCGAGGTCGAAGGAGACGGCGGAGCCGGTGCGCGGGTCCCGGGCGTTGGTGAGCAGCCGCTCCACGACGTCCGTGAGCCGCTCGACCTGGGTCAGCGCGATGGTCGCCTCCTCCTTCACCGTGTCGGGGTCGTCGGTGAGGGTGATCTCCTCCAGCCTCATCGACAGCGCGGTGAGCGGGGTGCGGAGCTGGTGGGAGGCGTCGGCGGCCAGCCGCCGCTCGGCGGTCAGCATCCGGGCGATGCGTTCGGCGGAGGAGTCGAGGACGTCGGCGACCCGGTCCAGCTCGGGCACCCCGTAACGCTTGTGCCGTGGGCGCGGGTCCCCCGAGCCGAGCCGCTCGGCGGTGGAGGCGAGGTCGGTGAGCGGGGAGGCGAGCCGGCTGGCCTGGCGCACGGCGAGCAGGACGGCGGCGACGATCGCGAGGAGCGCGACCAGGCCGATGATCAGCAGCGTGCGGCCGACCTCACGGGTCACCGCGGACCGGGGCTCCTCGACGCGGACCGTCTCGCCCTCCTCGCCCCTGGTGGTGGCGTGGATGACGTCGCCGGTGGGCCGGGAGCCGACCTCGACGGGGTCCTTGCCCGGCATGCTCACGAGGGCGTACCTGTCCTCGGTGACCTGGCCCTTGAGCTGCTCCTTCAGCACCTCGGCGGTGACCTTCTCGTCGTCCATGAGACGGCCGTCGACGATGCTGGCCAGACGCAGTGCCTCGGAGTCGACGCGCTCCTGGGCGCTGTTGCTGATGGTGCGGGTCTCGACGATGACGAGGGAGACGCCGAAGACGGCGATCACCACGAGGACGACGGCGAGGGTGGACTGGATGAGACGGCGGCGCACGTCGGAAGGGCCTCGTCAGCTCTTCTCGAAGCGGAAGCCGACGCCGCGGACCGTCGCGATGTAACGGGGGTTCGCCGCGTCGTCGCCCAGCTTCTTGCGCAGCCAGGAGATGTGCATGTCCAGCGTCTTGGTGGACGACCACCAGGTGGTGTCCCAGACCTCGCGCATGAGCTGGTCGCGGGTGACGACCCGGCCCGCGTCCCGCACCAGCACCCGCAGCAGGTCGAACTCCTTCGCCGTGAGCTGCAGCTCCTCCTCGCCCATCCACGCCCGGTGCGATTCGACGTCGATGCGCACACCGTGCGTGGCGGGCGGCTGCTGCGGCTCGGTGGCCCCGCGGCGCAGCAGGGCACGGACGCGGGCGAGCAGTTCGGCGAGGCGGAACGGCTTGGTGACGTAGTCGTCGGCGCCCGCGTCGAGTCCGACGACGGTGTCCACCTCGTCGGCGCGCGCGGTCAGGATGAGGATCGGGACGGTGTGCCCCTCGGAGCGCAGCCGCCGGGCCACTTCGAGGCCGTCCATACCGGGCAGCCCGAGGTCGAGTACCACCAGGTCGACGCCGCCCTGCATCCCCGCGTCGAGCGCGGTCGGTCCGTCCTCGCGCACCTCGACCTCGTAGCCCTCCCGGCGCAGGGCGCGGGCCAGCGGCTCCGAGATGGACGCGTCGTCCTCTGCGAGCAGTACACGGGTCATGGACTGATGGTAGTCCGCGCAGTGCAAGAGACGAGGGGGTGATCGGCATGGACGGCCTCTTACCTTGACCTGGGAGGGTGGCCGGTCGGCTCTCCCGGGTGTCCGCTCCGCGGCGCCGCCTGCGACCTCGGGGTGGGAGCCGGGGCAGAGCTTCGAAACAGATGTTCGGTTCCGTTCGTACCTGTGATTCGCGTCTCAAGTCCTTCCATATGGGGTGGGACCGTGCCGTATCGTGAGCTTGAACGCCTGTAGTGACAACCCGGACAGCCGGGAGCGGGGCGGCGGCGGGCCCACCCGCCGGGGCCCCTTTTGCGTGCGGGCGACGGACCGGACACCGACCGGTCCGGACGGACCGGTTCCCCGCCGACCGTCTCTCGGCCGGTTCCCCGCCGGCCGGCAGTGACATGACCTGTGGCCGGGCCCCCGAGCCGGTGCGCGAGGACGCGCACGGGACGCGAGGGGCGTGGATCCCGGTGGTCGCCGTCCCCGTTCCGTGATCCGGAGCGGATACCCCGTGAGCGTGGGGTGAACGGCGTCAACCGCCGGTGCCGGCCTCCCCCCACCGGGCGCAACGCTACGCACTGCGTCCCGACCAGCAAGGAACGACCATGGCGTCCAGCCTGACGAAGGACTCGGTCCAGCCGGGCATCCCCGGCTCCGAGAAGTCCTTCTTCGGCCACCCCCGCGGACTGGCCACTCTCTTCATGACCGAGATGTGGGAACGATTCTCCTACTACGGCATGAGGGCTCTGCTCCCGCTGTACCTGGTGGCCCCGGGCGGCCTGCACATGAACGCCACCACGGCCACCGCGATCTACTCGGTCTACCTCTCGCTCGTCTACCTGCTCGCCATGCCGGGCGGCTGGGTCGCCGACCGGATCCTCGGCCCCCGCAAGACCGTCGCCGTCGCCGGCGCGGTCATCATGCTGGGCCACCTGACGCTGGCGCTCCCCTCGGCCGGCACCTTCTTCGCCGGCCTCGGACTGGTCGCGATCGGCTCGGGCCTGCTGAAGGCCAACATCTCGACGATGGTCGGCCACCTGTACAACGGCCCGGACGACCCGCGCCGGGACGGCGGCTTCACCCTCTTCTACGTGGGCATCAACGTGGGCGCCTTCGCCGCGCCGCTCGCCATCGGCACCGTCGGCGAGAACGTCAACTGGCACCTCGGCTTCGCGCTCGCGGCGGTCGGCATGGGCCTGGGCCTCGCCCAGTTCCTGCTCGGCACCCGCCACCTGAGCCCGCGCTCCGACGTCGTCCCCATGCCGCTGTCGGCCCCCGAGAAGTCCTCCACGCTGCGCAAGACCGGCGCCTGGGCGGCCGCGGCCGTGATCTTCTACGCGATCATCGGTCTGACCGGTGTCTACACGCTGAACTGGTTGATGGTGCCGATCACCGTGGCCGGCCTGGTCATTCCGGTCTTCGTGATCGCGCGCATCAAGCGGGACCGCTCCCTGAACCGCGCCGAGCAGTCCCGGATGACCGCGTACATCTGGTTCTTCGTGGCCGCGGCCGTGTTCTGGATGATCTACGACCAGGGCGGCTCGACGCTGTCGCTGTTCGCGGACAGCTCGGCGAAGAACACCGTGGGCGGCTGGGGCTTCCCGGTCTCCTGGTACCAGTCGGTCAACCCCGTGCTGATCATGGCGTTCGCCCCGGTGTTCGCCGCGATCTGGCTGGCGCTGAACCGGCGCGGCAAGGAGCCGAGCACGGTCGTGAAGTTCGCCTCCGGCCTGATGCTGGTCGGCGTCTCCTTCTTCGTCTTCCTGGCGCCGCTGGGGATCGCCGACGGCGGGCACAAGGCGGCCGCGCTGTGGCTGGTGGCGATCTACTTCGTCCAGACGATGGGCGAGCTGCTGCTCTCGCCGGTGGGCCTGTCGGTGACGACGAAGATGGCTCCGGCGAAGTACGCCTCGCAGCTCATGGGTGTCTGGTTCCTGGCGGTCACCGCGGGCGACGCGACCACGGGCCTGCTCTCCATCGCGGGCGTCGACCTCAACACGACGGGCATCGTCGCCCTGGAGGCCACGCTGGCCGTCGTCGCGGGCGCGGCGGTCTGGCTCTACCGCGGCAAGGTCAAGCAGTTGATGGGCGACGTGCGCTGACGCACGGCGACTGACCCGCCCAGGGGCGGCGGCATCCGGCGGACGGATGCCGCCGCCCTTCGCGTGCCCGCCTCGCGGGGGGGGGCTGTGGCAGGAGCGGCCCGGACGGCACGGAGACGCACGAACGCCCGGGGCGCGAGGCTCCGGGCGTGAGAGTGCGGGGCGGGAAGGCGCGGCCGCCCGAGGCGACCGAAGGGAAGGCGGGTGAGGGGTGGAGCCCGGCGCTAGGGTGCGCCCAGCTCCGCCCAGACCGTCTTGCCCGCGGGACCGCCGGCGTCCTTGGACCGTACGACTCCCCAGTCCAGGCACAGCCGCTCGACGATGAACATGCCGTGGCCGCCCGGACGTCCCGCCCGGTGCGGAGTGCGCGGCGCCGGCTGGCCCTCGCCCCGGTCCGAGACCTCGATCCGCAGCACCTTGTTGTCGCAGGTGATCCACAGTTCCTCGGGGCCCTCGGCGTGCAGGCACGCGTTGGTGACGAGTTCCGAGACGACCAGCAGCACGTCCTCCGCCGCCGCCCGCTGGTCCGCGGAATCGGCCGGCAGCCACCCCCAGGCGTAGAGCGCCTGCCGGGTGAAGTCGCGGGCGAGCGGCACGACACCGCTCGCTCCGTCGAAGTTCAGCCGCCGCACCTGCCGCCCGCCGGACGGCGGGGAGCCCGAGGGGGCCGCGGCGGGTGACGCACCGCCCCCTGGTGGATCGGCGGACGCGGAAGACGCAGACGGCACGGACGACGGACCCTCCGAGGAGGCCGTCGCGTCCGCGGCCGCCCCGGAAGCGCCGCTGGGCTCGGGGCCGCGGTCGCCCGGCGAATAAGGCCGGGTGGTGCTCATCAGCGCTTCACCTCACCGATTCACCAGTTCACGATTCATTCACGATGGAAGACTCTGTACCCGTACGAAAGGGTGTACCCGCCACCGTTCCGGACGATGTGCGGGTCCCCGTTCCGGGCGGCGAGCAGGTCACCGTCCCGTACGGGAAGGACGCGGCTCGCACCGTCGGGGATGCCGGCCCTTCCGTGCCACCGGCACGTTCAGCATGTCTCCTGCCCGGGCCGACCGGCGGAACACCCACGGATTCGGACGGAACCCGTGACGATCGCGACGCGCTCGTCACATACGTCATGGAAGACACCGGACAGGCACCCGCCCGCCCCGCGGACCGCGTGTGCGGTCCGCGCGTGTGTGCCCCCCTCGTCCGCGCGCGCTCCACTCCGCTCCCGCCTACTCGGAGGCGAGAGCCTGGTCGAGCGTGTCGTGGAGGACGAACACCGAATCGGCGCCGGTGATCTCGAAGACCCGGGCCACCACCGGCTGCATCCCCACGAGATGCACGCCGCCGCCCGCGGCCTCGGCCTTCAGCCGGGCACCGAGCAGCACGTTCAGCCCGGTGGAGTCGCAGAACTCCAACCGGGAGCAGTCCACCACCAGGCGCGAGAAACCCTTCTCGAGGCAATCCTCGAGCGGCTCGCGCAACAGATCGGCGGTGTGGTGATCCAGCTCACCCGCCGGTGTCACGACAGCGCTCGTACCTTCTTCGCGCACCTCGACCAGAAGCCGGCCCGACTGTGCGCTGCCGACCGTCCCGCGGTCCATGCCGTCCCTCTCCCGACCGTCGTGGCTCTTGCTTGATGTCCTCGAACACTACGCCCTCCCCACTGCCCCCGACACCCGAACAAACACACAAACCCGGACAAGCCGCAGGTAAGCGCACTTGCAACCGGCTTGTGGAACCGGGTAGGGCTAGTAGGGACACCCGATCGACCACGGCCGGCTTTGGAGGCGCCGCACACCGCAGTGCACGTATGGCTTCGGCTGCCACATGCCGAGAACGATGGAGGACATCATGTCACCCCGGCTCGACGAATCGCATACCCAGAGGGCGACGTCGACACGCTCCCCGGAACGACCCGAGTTCGAACCCGCTGTCGAGTCCCTCGAAGGACTCGAGGCGCTGGAGGACTTCGAGAGCCTCACCGAGCCCGACGGACTGGTCGGACTCCCCGAGATCCCCCCGTACGCCGAGGTGGGACCGGTGGACGCGCGGGCGCTGTCCAAGACCCTGTTCCAGCGCCTGGAGTCCCTCGAAGAGGGCACCTACGAGCACGCCTACGTGCGCCACACGCTCGTCGAGCTGAACCTCGCCCTGGTGAAGTTCGCCGCCGCCCGGTTCCGCACCCGCAGCGAACCGATGGAGGACATCATCCAGGTCGGCACGATCGGCCTGATCAAGGCGATCGACCGCTTCGAGCTGAGCCGCGGTGTGGAGTTCCCCACGTTCGCGATGCCGACCATCATCGGCGAGATCAAGCGCTTCTTCCGCGACACCTCGTGGTCCGTGCGCGTACCGCGCCGGCTGCAGGAACTCCGCCTGGACCTGGCCAAGGCCGGCGACGAACTGGCCCAGCAGCTCGACCGGGCGCCCACCGTGACCGAACTGGCGGACCGCCTCGGGCTGTCCAACGAAGAGGTCGTCGAGGGCATGGTCGCCTCCAACGCGTACACCGCGTCCTCGCTGGACGCGCAGCCGGAGGAGGACGACTCCGAGGGCGCGCTCGCGGACCGCATCGGTTACGAGGACCACGAGCTCGAGGGCGTCGAGTACGTCGAGTCCCTGAAGCCGCTGATCGCCGGTCTGCCGCAGCGCGACCGGAAGATCCTCTCCCTGCGGTTCGTGGCCAACATGACCCAGTCCGAGATCGGCGAGGAGCTCGGCATTTCCCAGATGCACGTCTCCCGGCTGCTGTCCCGCACGCTGGTCCGGCTGCGCAAGGGCCTGACGCTCGAGGAGTAGCGGCCCACCGCTGCCTGTCCTCGCCCTTCCTCTTCTTCTCCTTCTCCTTCTCTCTTCTGTTGTCCGCCCTGTCGTCCCGTCTCCCCCTGTCCTGTCTCCCCCGTTCCGGTCAGTTCACGCGTACGCCGCGGTGCCAGACCTCGGTGACCAGGGGGACGCCGGGGCGGTAGGCCAGGTGGACATGGCTGGGCGCGTCCAGGACGGCGAGGTCGGCGTACGCCCCCGGGGCGAGCCGGCCGACGTCGTCCCGGCGCAGGGCGCGGGCGCCTCCGGCGGTGGCCGACCAGAGCGCCTCGCCGGGGGTCATGCCCATGTCCCGTACGGCGAGGGCCAGGCAGAACGGCATGGAGCTGGTGAAGGAGGAGCCGGGGTTGCAGTCCGTGGACAGCGCGACCGTGGCACCGGCGTCCAGCAGCCTGCGGGCGTCGGGCCACCGGGCGCGGGTGGAGAACTCGGCGCCGGGCAGCAGGGTGGCGACGGTGCCGCCCTGGGCGAGGGCGTCGACGTCCGCGTCCGTGAGGTGGGTGCAGTGGTCGGCGCTGGCCGCGTCCAGCTCCACCGCGAGCTGCACGCCGGGACCGTACGTGAGCTGGTTGGCGTGCACGCGCGGACGCAGCCCCCTGGCCCGTCCCGCGGTGAGGATCGCGCGGGCCTGGTCGCCGTCGAAGGCCCCCTTCTCGCAGAACACGTCGATCCAGCGGGCGTGCGGGGCGCAGGCGTCGAGCATCTCGCCGGTGACCAGGGCGACGTAGGCGGCGGGGTCCTCGGCGAACTCCGGCGGCACGACGTGCGCGCCGAGGAACGTGACCTCGTCGGTGTGCGCGGCGGCGATCCGCAGGGCGCGGGCCTCGTCCTCGACGGTCAGTCCGTAGCCCGACTTGGTCTCGAACGTCGTCGTGCCCTGGCGCAGCGCCTCGCGCAGATAACGGGTGAGGTTCGCCTCCAGTTCCGCGTCGGTGGCGGCGCGGGTGGCCGCGACGGTGGTGCGGATGCCGCCCGCGCCGTAGGGGCGGCCGGACATGCGGGCGTGGAACTCCTCGGTGCGGTCGCCCGCGAAGACCAGGTGGGAATGGGAGTCCACGAAGCCGGGGATCACCGCCCGGCCGCCGGCGTCGACCCGATTGTCAGTGGCGGGTGCTTTGCTTGCCTCACCCGTCCACGCGACGCGGTCGCCCTCGAGGACGACGGCCGCGTTCCGGACGGTGCCGAGGGGGTCCGTGTCGCTGAGGGAGGGGTCGTTGGTGATCAGCGTGGCGATGTTCGTGATGACCGTGCTGCTGCTCATGGTGTCCTCGGTCGGGGCGATGGCGTGGCTCGTGACGGGGGCACGGGCGGGGCGGGTGCCGGTGTCGCCGCCGGTGGCGGGGCGGGCGGCGGGTGGTCTCAGTCGCGCAGGGCGGCGAGGGCGGCCGACAGCGCCGCGGGCACGTCGGGGACCAGGGCGTGGGCCCCGTCCCGTACGACGTGCCGACCGCCGACGACGGTGTGACGGACGTCCGCTGCCGTCGCGGCGAATACCGCGGTCTCCGCGCCCAGCCGGGGCAGTGCTCCCGCCGTTCTGACGGAGTCGAGGGCGAGGGTCGTGAGGTCGGCGAGCGCGCCGGGCTCGATGCGGCCGGCCTCGTCCCAGCCGAGGGCGGCGTGGCCGTCGGCGGAGGCGGCGCGCAGCAGGGCGGCCGCCGTCCAGTGACCGCGGGTGCGGGTGCGCAGGCGCTCGTCGAGCTCCATCGCGCGGGCCTCCTCCAGCAGGTCGATGACGGCGTGGCTGTCGGAGCCGAGGCTGAGCGGGGAGCCGGCCCGCTGGAGGGCGGCGGCGGGCCCGATGCCGTCGGCGAGGTCCCGTTCCGTGGTCGGGCACATGCAGGTGCCGGTGCCCGAGCCGCCGAGGAGCGCGATGTCCTCCTGGGTGAGGTGGGTGTTGTGCACCCCGGTGGTGCGCGGGCCCAGCACGCCGTGGTCGGCGAGGAGCCGGGCGGGGGTGCGGCCGTGGGCCTGGCGGCAGTCCTCGTTCTCCGCGGTCTGCTCCGACAGGTGCACGTGCAGCGGGGCCCGCCGTTCCTCGGCCCAGCGGGCCACGGTGGCCAACTGCTCGGCGGGCACGGCCCGTACGGAGTGCACGGCGGCGCCGATCCGCGCGTGATCCCGTTCCTTGAGAAGTGAAGAGCGTGCGGCCCAGGCGTCCGCGGTGCCGTCGGAGAAGCGGAGCTGGTGGCTGGTGGGCGGCCGGCCGAAGCCGGCGGAGAGGTAGCAGGTGTCGAGGAGGGTGATGCGGATGCCGGCCTCGGCGGCCGCCGCGAGGAGCGCCTCCCCCATCGCGTTGGGCTCGGCGTAGGGGGTGCCGCCGGGGGCGTGGTGCAGATAGTGGAATTCGCCGACCGCCGTGATGCCGGCCAGTGCCATCTCGGCGTACACCGCGCGGGCGAGCGCGTGGTAGGTGTCCGGGGTGAGCCGGTCGGCGGTGGCGTACATGACCTCGCGCCAGGTCCAGAAGGTGCCGGAGCCGACCTGCACGGTGCCGCGCAGGGCGCGGTGGAAGGCGTGCGAGTGCGCGTTGGCCAGTCCCGGGACGGTGAGCCCGCGCAGCACCTCGGCGCCGGGCGGCGGGGCGGGGGTGTCCGTGCGGACGGCGGTGATCCGCCCGTCCGCGGTCTCGACGGCGACGCCCGGCTCGGTGCGGTCGCCGAGCCAGGCGTGCTCCAGCCAGTACGTCCGCCCGGCCGGGGCGGGCGGCGTGCGGTGCGGCTGCGTCACGTGCGGATCAGCCCTTCCAGTACGTCGGCGAGCGCGGTCACGCCGGCCGTGCAGTCGTCCTCGGTGGCGTACTCGGCCGGGGAGTGCGAGACACCGGTGGGATTGCGCACGAACAGCATGGCGGTCGGGACGGCGGCGGAGAGGATGCCGGCGTCGTGTCCCGCTCCGGTGCCGAGGACGGGCACGGTGAGGTCGGTCCCGCTGCCGAGGATGCGGGCGAGCGCGTCGCGCAGGCCGTGGTCGAACTCGACGACGGGGGTGAACGACTCGCGGACGACGTCCAGTTCGACGCCGTGGGCGTCGGCGTACTCCCGGGCGGCCTTCTCCAGGGCGCCGGTGACGGTGTCCAGGGTGGGCTGGTCGGCGGCGCGGGAGTCGAGCCAGCCGCGGACCAGGGAGGGGATGGCGTTGACCCCGTTGGGTTCGACGGCGACCTTCCCGAAGGTGGCGACGGCGCCGGCCCGCTGGGCCTCGCGGCGGGCGGCGAGGACTGTCTCGGCGTAGGCCGGCATGGGGTCGCGGCGGTCGGCGAGGCGGGTGGTGCCGGCGTGGTTGGCCTCGCCGCGGAAGTCGTAGCGCCAGCGGCCGTGCGGCCAGATGGCGCTCGCCACGCCGACGGCGTCCCCGGTGAGGTCGAGGGCGCGGCCCTGCTCCACGTGGAGTTCGACGAAGGCGCCGATGCGGCCGAGCCGTTCGGGGTCGGGGCCGAGGGCGTCCGGGTCGTGCCCGGCGGCCTCCATGGCCCGGGGCAGCGTGATGCCCTCGGCGTCGGTGAGGCGGTGGGCGGCCTCGACGGTGAGGGCGCCGGTCGCGAGCCGGGAGCCGACGCAGGCGAGACCGAAGCGGGCGCCCTCCTCGTCGCCGAAGTTGACGATGCCGAAGGGCCGGGTGAACGGCACCCCGCGGGACCGGAGTTCGTCGAGGGCTGCGAAGGCGGAGACGACGCCGAGGGGGCCGTCGAAGGCGCCGCCGTCGGGCACGGAGTCGAGGTGGGAGCCGGTGACGAGGGCGTTCCCGGCGGCGGGGTCGCCGAGCCAGGCCCACTGGTTGCCGTTGCGGTCGGTCTCGTGGGTGAGGCCGCGGGCGAGGGCCTGTGCGCGGAACCAGGCGCGGCAGTCGGTGTCGGCGGGGGTCCAGGCGTAGCGGCGGTAGCCGCCGGAGGCGGAGTCGCGGCCGAGGGGCAGCAACTCCGTCCACATGCTGTGGAAGCTCACGCGGCGCCACCCTCGCAGGCCCCGTCGCTCTCGGAGGCCACGTCGCCCTCGCCCGCCCCGGCGCCCCCGGGCGTCTCCTCGCCCTCGCGCATCGGGACCCGTACGCCCCGCTCCTCGGCGACGTCCTCGGCGATGTCGTATCCGGCGTCCACGTGCCGGATGACGCCCATGCCGGGGTCGTTGGTGAGGACGCGGCGGATCTTCTCGCCGGCCAGCGGGGTGCCGTCGGCGACGGTGACCTGCCCGGCGTGGATCGAGCGGCCCATGCCGACGCCGCCGCCGTGGTGGAGGGAGACCCAGGAGGCGCCGGAGGCCACGTTGACCATGGCGTTGAGCAGGGGCCAGTCGGCGATGGCGTCGGAGCCGTCGCGCATCGCCTCGGTCTCGCGGTAGGGGGAGGCGACGGAGCCGCAGTCGAGGTGGTCGCGGCCGATGACGACGGGGGCGCTCAGCTCGCCGCTCGCGACCATGTCGTTGAACCGCTCGCCCGCCTTGTCCCGCTCGCCGTAGCCGAGCCAGCAGATGCGGGCGGGCAGGCCCTGGAAGTGGACGCGCTCGCCGGCCATCTTGATCCAGCGGGCCAGCGACTCGTTCTCCGGGAAGAGGTCGAGGATCGCCCGGTCGGTCCTCGCGATGTCGGCGGGGTCGCCGGACAGGGCGGCCCAGCGGAAGGGGCCCTTGCCCTCGCAGAACAGGGGGCGGATGTAGGCGGGGACGAAACCGGGGAAGGCGAAGGCCCGCTCGTATCCGGCGAGTCGTGCCTCGCCGCGGATCGAGTTGCCGTAGTCGAAGACCTCGGCGCCGGCGTCCTGGAAGCCGACCATGGCCTCGACGTGCCGGGCCATGGACTCGCGGGCCCGGGTGGTGAAGCCGGCCGGGTCCTTGGCGGCGGCGTCCGCCATGTCCTCGAAGGCGATCCCGGTGGGCAGGTAGGCCAGCGGGTCGTGGGCGGAGGTCTGGTCGGTGACGATGTCGATGGGGGCGCCCATCGCGAGGAGCCGGGGGACGACCTCGGCGGCGTTGCCGAGGACGCCGATGGACAGCGGGCGGCGGGCGTCGCGGGCCTCGGTGGCCAGGCGGAGGGCGTGTTCGAGGCTGTCGGCGCGCACGTCGAGGTAGCGGTGCTCGATGCGGCGGTCGATGGCCCGCGGGTCGCAGTCGACGCAGAGCACGACGCCGTCGTTCATGGTCACGGCGAGCGGCTGGGCGCCGCCCATGCCGCCGAGCCCGGCGGTCAGCGTGATCGTCCCGGCGAGGGTGCCGCCGAAGCGCTTGGCGGCGACGGCCGCGAAGGTCTCGTAGGTGCCCTGGAGGATGCCCTGGGTGCCGATGTAGATCCAGGAGCCGGCGGTCATCTGCCCGTACATGGTCAGGCCGAGGGCCTCCAGGCGGCGGAACTCCTCCCAGTTGGCCCAGTCGCCGACGAGGTTGGAGTTGGCGAGGAGGACGCGCGGCGCCCACTCGTGGGTCTGCATGACGCCGACCGGGCGGCCCGACTGCACGAGCATCGTCTCGTCCTGCTTGAGGGTGCGCAGGGTGCGGACCATGGCGTCGAAGGAGCGCCAGTCGCGGGCCGCCTTGCCCGTGCCGCCGTAGACGACGAGCTTGTCGGGGTGCTCCGCCACCTCGGGGTCGAGGTTGTTCTGCAGCATCCGCAGGGCGGCCTCCTGCTGCCACCCGAGGGCACTCAACTCCGTGCCGCGCGGGGCTCGGACTGGACGGGGTCCTGACATGGGTGCCTCCCGGGCCTGGGGTGTGGCTGGGCCTGTGCTGCGGATATTCACATCGTTGCGTGCTGAATAGGGCTAGTCAATACGGTCTTCTCGCTCCGGTCCGCCCGGGACACGCCGGGCCTTCCGGGTACCCGGCCGGGAACCGGGCGGCGACACGGACGCGTGGCCGCCTGTATGGACGACACGGGTACGGACGACGACACAGGTGCGGACACGGCCAGAGGCGCAGACACGGAGGCAGCCACGGACACAGACGCAGGCACGGGCGCAGGAACAGACACGGGCACAGGCACAGGCACGGGTGTGCACACAGGAGCGGGCGTGGACCTCTCGGCGGTGGCGGGGGACGCGTGGGGCGCGGTGGCGGCCGGCCCCCTGGCCCCGGCCGACCGGGAGCGGGTGGCGCGGCGGGACCGGGCGGTGCGGGCCGCCGTCGCGCAGGGGCTGCTCGGGCCCGGCACGCCCGTGGCCGGACTGCTCGACGTGACCGGCATCCGAGACGCGGCGGCCGAGCTGCGGGCGGCGTTCGAGGCGGTCCTCCCGCCCGGCACTCCCGTGCTGCACGCCTTCGCGGTGAAGGCGAGCCCCCTGGTGCCGGTGGTACGGCTGCTGCGGGCGGCCGGGATCGGGGCGGAGGTGGCGAGTGCCGGCGAGCTGGCCCTGGCGCGCGCGGCCGGGGTGCCGCCGGAACGGACGGTGCTGGACTCGCCCGCGAAGACCCCGGCGGAGCTGCGCGAGGCGCTGGCGCTGGGCATCGCCGTCAACGCCGACAATCCACAGGAGCTGGCCAGGATCGACGCGCTGGTCCGCTCCGCGCCCACCCGCTCCCCTCTCGGCGTCCGGGTCAATCCGCAGGTCGGGGGCGGTTCCATCGGTGCGCTGTCGACCGCGACCACGACCTCGAAGTTCGGGGTGGCGCTGCGGGACGCGGGGGCACGGGAGTGGCTGCTGCGCGCGTACGCCGAGCGGCCGTGGCTGACCCGGCTGCACGCGCACGTGGGTTCGCAGGGCATCCCGCCGGCGCTGATGGTGCGGGGCCTGGGCGAGGTGTACGCGCTGGCCGAGGAGATCAACCGGAGGGCGGGCCGGCGGCAGGTCGACACGCTCGACATCGGCGGCGGACTGCCGGTCGACTTCGGCTCGGACGCGTCGGCGCCGACGTACGCGCGGTACGCCCGGCTGCTCGCCGAGGCCGTGCCGGGGCTGATGGACGGGCGGTACGGGCTGGTCACCGAGTTCGGGCGCTCGCTGCTGGCCAAGCACGGGACGCTGGTGGCACGCGTGGAGTACACCAAGGCGGCGGGCGGCCGCGCGGTGGCGGTCACCCACGCGGGTGTGCAGGTCGCGACCCGGACGGTGTACGCGCCGCACGCCTGGCCGCTGCGGATCGCGGCGTACGACGCCGAAGGGCGCCCGAAGGAGGGTCCGCCGGTGGTGCAGGACGTGGCGGGACCGGCCTGCTTCGCGGGCGACCTGCTGGCCGAGGGGCGGCCGCTGCCGGAGCTGGCGCCGGGTGACGTGGTGGCGGCGCCGGACACCGGCGCGTACTCCTTCGCCCACCACTACGCCTACAACTCGCTGCCCAGGGTGGGGGTGTACGGGTATGTCGCCGAGGACGGGGCGGACGGGGTGCGGTTCGCGACGGTCCGGGAGCCGCAGACGGTCCGGGAGATCGTCGCGGAGTCGGGCGGCGCCCACGCCTCGGCGCTGACGCACCTGTAGCTCCCGGCCAGCCCCGGCCACTCCGGGTGCACAGCCGACCCACCTTAGTCACCGCCGCGCATGTTCCACCGGAAAATGCCGGAACACTCACCCCTCGCGCACACGTTGCGTAGCGTCCACGTCACTCATCCGAACCCGAGGCGGGAGGGGAGCCAGGGTGCCCGGAATCGACGAGTGCCTGCTGGAAGCCATGCGGCTGCCCGGCGCGAGAGGTGCCGCGGTGGTCGACTGGACCAGCGGTCTGACATTGGGTGTCGTCGGGGAATCCCCCGGCGGCGACCCCGAGACGACCGCCGCGGAGGCCGCCGAACTCGCCCGGCTCGCCGCCGAGCACCGCTGCTTCGCCCCGGAGGACGGCTCCGACTGGTCGGGCCCCGACATTCCCGTCGAGGACCTGATCCTGAGCAACAGCGACAGCTACCACCTGCTGCGCTTCGTCCCGACGACCTTCGACAGCAGCGTCTTCCTGCATCTGTGGCTGTCCCGCGCCGAGGGCAACCTCGCGCTGGCACGAATTCGCCTCGGTGAGATGGCGGGCCGGCTGGTGCTGGGATGACGATGGTCACCACTCCGCCGACGGCGCCGACACCCCCGCCGCCCGCCCTGCCGGTGCGGGACCGCACCCGCATACCCGCCGGCGCCCTCTCCCCGATGCTGGTCCGGCTCGCCGCCGAGCGGGCCACGGGCGTACTCATCCGGGAGCGCGGCGCGCTCTATCTGGCCGACGGCCAGGTGGTGCACGCCGAGAGCCCCGACACCCCCGGCCTCGACCTCCTGCTCGGCGCGCACGGCGTGCTCGACGCGGAGGGCTGGCACGAGGCGTTCGCCCAGGCCGGGGAGCGCGGACGGGTGGGCCGGTACCTGGTGGACCGGGGACGGCTGACCACGGGCGCGCTGGAACTGTGCCACCTCGGGGCGCTGTACGACGCCGCGTACTTCGTCCTCGAACCGAGCAGCGCCCCGGCCCGCTTCCGCTACGGGGCCGCGCACTGGCTCGGCCCCGTGCACCCGGTGTCCGTGGCGGCCGTGGAGCGCGAGACGCTGCGCCGCCGGGCGCTGCTGCACCGCATCTGGCCCGACCCGGCGGCGGACGAGGCCCCGCTGGCACGGACCTCGCGGCCGGCCGGCCCCTCGGTCCCGCCCCGGCAGGCCGCGGTGCTGCACCTGGTCGACGGCCGGCGCACGGCCTCGGACATCTCCCGCGCGCTGGGCAGGCCCGCCTTCCACACCCTGGTCGACGTGCACCGGCTGGCCGCCGCCGGCCTGCTCACCCCGGACGTCCCACCGCCGCCGGTCCTGCCGCCGGCTCACCCCGCGCCACCCTCGCTCCCCGAGCACCCCGGCGGCCTCGGCGACCCCGATCACCCCGGCGGCCTCGGTGCCCCCGGCGGCCTCGGTGGCCCAGGTGGGCTGGGTGGTCCGGGCGGACCCGGTGACCCCGGTGACCCCGGCGGCACCGTCCCCGCCGCCCCCGACGCCCCTCCCGCCCCGCCCCCTTCCGCTCCCCGCGAGTGGTCCCCGGCGCATGCCGGGGAGCCGCCGCGGGATCCGGCCGAGGCCGACCCGCACATCACCCTGCTGCGCCGGCTGCGCGCCGCCCTGGAGGCACTGTGATCCGCGCGCTCCGCCAGCGTGCCGAGAGGAGACTGCTCATGGCCGCCGAGGCCGAGGTCCTCGACGAACTGCGCCGCTTGAGGGCCCGCGTGCCCCAGGTGACCGGCGCGCTCGCGGCGAGCGTCGACGGGCTGGTGCTCGCCCACGACACCCCGGGCGTCGAACCCGAGGGGGTGGCCGCGCTGACGGCGGCCTCGCTCGGCGTCGCCGTGCGCATGACGGACGCCACCGCGCAGGGCGACTTCCGCGAGCTGCTGGTGCGCGGGGTGTACGGCTACGTCGCCACCTACGCGGCGGGGCGCTCCGCCGTGGTGACGCTGCTCGCCCAGGACCGGGTCAACGTCGGCCGGCTGCACCTGGAGGGCCGTAGGGCGAGTACCCGCATCGGCGAGCTGGTCGACGCCGCCGCGGTCCGCGCCGAGACGGTGCCGCCGCCCCCGGCCGAGCCGCCGGAAGCCCTTCCCGCCAAGCCCCCCGTCCGGACCCCCGGCAAGTCCACCGCCGCCCGCGCCCGCACGCCCCGCACCCCGGCGGACGCGCCACGCCCCGCGGCGAACGCGCGCACCACGGAGAACTGACCCGAGACCCGGACACCACCTCCGCCCGGGCCGCCCGGACCACCCGACCACTCGCATCACACAAGTCACCCAAAACCACACGAGCCACCCGACACCACAAGCGTCCCGACACCACCACCGACTCGACACCACACAAGCCACTCGCATCACACGCAACGACACCATCACCGAAAGGGAACACCCCGTCATGGCGAACACCGAAACCGCGCTGAAGGAAATCCTGGCCTCGATCGAGGGCTCCACCGGGGCGGCACTCGTCGACTACACCAGCGGCATGGCTCTCGGCACGATCGGCGGCAGCAAGTCCTTCGACCTCACCGTGGCCGCCGCCGGCAACACCGACGTCGTGCGGGCCAAGCTGCGCACCATGGAGCACCTCGGCCTCAAGGGCGAGATCGAGGACATCCTGATCACCCTGTCCGACCAGTACCACCTGATCCGGCTGATGAGCGGGCGCGGGGGCAACGGGCTCTTCCTCTACCTGGTCCTCGACTCCAAGCGCTCCAACCTGGCGATGGCCCGGCACCAGCTCAAGCGGATCGAGGAGACCCTGGAGGTCTGAGCCGCCACCGGGCGCCCCGGCCCCCCGGGGCGCCCGGCGCACTGCGTCAGACCAGCGCGGCGGTGCGGCGGCGCGCCCCGCCGGGGGCGGCGTCGCCCGCCGCGATCCCGGTGCGGCGGTAGCCCTTGACGGTCCGTCCGGCCGGTGCGCCCGCGCCCCGCCCGAGCCAGTCGACGCGCACCCACAGCAGCCCCTCGCCCTCGCGTTCCAGACGGCCGAGCCAGGCCGCCCTCAGCCGCAGCCCGGTACCGAGTCCGGCGAGCAGCATGCCGCCGGCGGCGGGCACGGCGAAGGACGCGCCGAGCGCGAGGAGGAAGCCGAGCAGCAGCCACCAGCGGTGCCCGCGACGCCAGTTGCGCACGGTGACCGCACGGTCCTGGAGCACGTCGTACTTGCCGGCCCGGGCGGCGGCGCCGGCCAGGGAGCGGTACCGCTTGCGGCCGCGCACGGCGACCGCGGCGAGGCTCAGGAGATACAGCGCGGCCCCGGCCAGTACGCCGATCCGGCGCCCGGTCAGTCCCGGCACGAGCACGCCGATGCCGGCCGCGCACACCCCGAGCCACCACATCGGCGCGGCTCCGGCCCGCACGAGGACGGCCACCCGGGCCAGCCCGTGCCCTCCGCGCCCGCTTCGGTTCTCCCGGCCCGCGTCGCCCTCCCGGACCTTCCTGCCGTCCCGGTTCTCCCGTCGTGTCCGCCCTGCGCGCGCCACTGTGTCCTCCCGTCCCGTCTGCGAACCGTCCACGAACCCTCCCGCGACGCGGGGAATCGTCGGCCTCGCAGAGTAGTGCGGCAACGTGAGAACGATCTGAAAATGCCGCGCCGCCGCGCTACTCGACGAACAGACCCCGCCGGGCGGCCCGTACGTCGAACTCCTCCAGGCGTGCCTGGGCCTCCGGCAGCCCGTCGCACATCGCCTCCAGCAGCACCCGGCCGAGCAGCATCGGCGCGCACGCCGTGTCGAAGGCGAGCCCGGTGCCGACGGCGGCGGGCAGCAGCAGGTCGGACACCTTGGCGACGGGCGCGAACGCGGAGTCGGCGACGGTGACGACGGCCAGCCCCGCCTCCTTGGCGTACCTGAGGGTGTCCACGACCTCGCGCGGATGCCGGGGCAGCGCGAAGCAGAGCAGGGTGGTGGCGCCGGCGCGCACGGCGGCGTCGACACGGTCCTGGACCATCGTGCCGCCCTCGTCGAGCAGCCGTACGTCCGGATGGACCTTGGCGGCGAAGTAGGCGAAGCCGTACGCCTGCGCCGCCGCCGCGCGCAGTCCGAGCACCGGCAGCGGCCGGCTCGCGGCGAGCAGCCGGCCCGCCTCGCGCACCGGCGCGGGATCGGCGAGGACCTCGGCGAGGTGGCGCAGGTTCTCGATCTCGGCCTCGACGGCCTGCTGGTACTCGTTGTACGGGGCGGTCCCCGCGGGCGCCTCGGCCGGGGCGACCTCGCGCAGGTGGCGGCGGAGCGCCGGGTAGCCGTCGAAGCCGAGGGCGACGGCGAAGCGGGTGACGGAGGGCTGGCTGACCCCGGCCAGCTCGGCCAGTTCGACGCTGGACAGGAAGGGCACGTCGGCGGCGCGGCGGACCATGCTGTGGGCGATGCGCCGCTGGGTCGGCGTCAGCCGGTGCCCTTCGAAGAGCGTCTGCAGCCGCGCGGCGGGGCTGTCGGTCGCGCTCATGCCGTGGTCCCCTCGCCGTGGGCAGCCCTGCGCGGTCATGCCCTATTCAACGCTCTGGAATTCTGCATGAACGTATGCAAGGGCGGCAAGGCGGGACGGGCCGCGCGGTCGTGCCTCCGCCCCGGGCAGGCGGCGGACCTGCCCGGTCCCCTACGTGTTCCGGCTCGGCCGCGTCAGGGCTTCACCCCGATGTGCAGACCGTGTTCGTACGGCAAGCCCTTCAGGGTCCGGACCTGGCCGTAGCCGGCCTGCCGCAGCCACCTCTCGTAGTCGCACGCCGGGTAGGCCATGCCCTGGCCACTGGCCAGCGCGTTGAGGTAGAGCGAGAGGCGGGCGGAGTACCAGCCCTCCGTCTCGTCGTCCGAGACGTTGTACCCGTACACCAGGACCCGGCCTCCGGAGGGCAGGACGTCGTAGGCCTTCGCCAGCAGCGTCACGATCTGCTCGCCGGAGAAGATCTCCAGTACGTGGCTGAACAGGACGGTGTCGTGACCCTCCGGGAAGGAATCGGTGAACAGGTCCCCGGGATGCACCGTGACCCGGTCCCCGAGGTCCGGCGCGGTCGTCCGCCGGGCGAGACGCGACACGGTCGGGATGTCGAAAACGGTGGAGACGAGTGCGGGATGGCGTGCCACGAGCCGGGCACTGGTGGCGCCGTCACCGCCGCCCACGTCGAGCAGTCGACGCGTGGTCAGGAACTGTCCGCTGTTCACCAGGGCGTCGACGCTCCGCAAGGTGAAGGCCGTCATGGCGCGGTGGAACACGGCCTCCAGTTCCGGCCGGTGGGCCAGCCTCCGGTAGAGGGTCGCCTCGTGGCCCGGAAAAGCGGACAGCGCGGTGTTCGTACCGGCCTTGAGCGCCTCGGTGAGGCGGGCGAAGGCAGGGTAGTACACCTCCCGCCAGCCGATCAGGATGTCCCGCCAGCTGTCGGGGCCGTCGCCGGTGAGGAGTTCCTCGGCGACACCGGAGTTCTCGTACCTGCCGTCGCGCCGTACCAGCAGTCCGGTCGAGCACACGGCATGCAGCAGCACCCGCAGTGAGTGGGGCGGCAGGCCGGTGGTGCCGAGGAGCTCGTCGAAGGATGCCGGGCGCCCCGACAGGGCGGTGAACAGGTCCAGCTCCAGGGCCGTGGTCAGGGCGTTGAACAGGGCGGGGGCGTTCACCAGGAGATGGAAGCGCTCCAGCACGGGGTCGACCGGTTCCCCGCTCCCGTTCGTCACAGTGAGGTCCATTGCGGCGCGCTCCTCATCGGTCGGAGGACAGGGCGAGGGAGGGGGACGTCTCACGCGTCGCGCTCCGCACGGGTTGCAGGGCCGTGGAGCCCGCCATCGCCCGGTGGATCAGCCGCGGGGCGGCACCGTGGTCCAGCGCGTAGTTGTGCAGAAGCCGTACGTTGTCCCACACGGCGATGTCGCCCTCGCTCCAGCGCCATCGGACCGTGCGTTCGGGCACGAGGGTGTACTGCAGGAACAGTTCGAGAAGGCTGTGACTCTCCAGACCGGACAGTCCCTCGATCGCCCTGACGCAGTTGGGGTTCAGGACCAGGGACCTGCGTCCCCCGGCCTCCTCGTCGACGGCCACGAGCGGTTGGCTCACCACAGGCATCTCCAGCAGCTTCTCGCGCAGGTGCGGATCCGCGTCCGGGGCCAGCCAGTCGGCGTAGAGGAGTTGTACCTCGTGCGGGCAGCTCAGGCCGTCGGCCAGGGCGCGCAGGGGCGCGGACAACGCCGCGTAGGCGCCCGCCAGGTCGGCGAACAGCGTGTCTCCGCCCACGGGCGGCACCTGTGCCGCCTGGAGCAGGGAGTACGTCGGGACCTCACGGACGAAGGTGCAGTCCACGTGCCAGTTGGTGCCGTGCCGGTTGTGGGCGTCCCGGCAGCGGACGTCCTGCGGCCGTACCCCTCCCGTCTGGTTGGCGAGTACCTCGGGGTGGTCCGGCAGTCCCGGCTTGAGCGGGTGGGCGGGCAGCACGTCGCCGAAGACTCCGGCGAAGTCGACGAGGGCCGCCGGATCGGTCGGCTGACCACGCAGGAACAGCACGCCGTGCTCCCTGACCAGGTCGCGCAGCACGTCCGCGTCGGCCGGCCCCACTCGGCGGACATCGAGCTCCGACACCTGTGCGCCGATGCTTCCGGTGAGTCGGTCCACCTTCCACGGAGTGTTCCTCATCTGGATTCGCCACCTCCTGTGTGCGCCGTCACGGTTCTCCGCACGGATGCTCAGCCGCTCTCCGGGAGCACGACGTTCTCCATCGCCCCGCCCTGGGCCACCCCGATCACCCCGCTGCGGCCGTCCGGGTAGTAGCGCGCGTAGATGCCGCCCGCCCGGCCCCCGAAGAGGAGCGGACTGAGCACGGGGGCGACCGGGGCGCGGTACGGCTCCGTGCCCGGGTCCGCGGCCATCTCCAACGCGTAGCGGGTCGGTTCCACGTACTGCTGCACGATGGCGTCGCGGGCGTCCAGCGCCCGGGCGACCTCCGCCTCCCACCGGTCCGGGGCGCACGAACGGCCGATGACCACACCGCGGCCCATCATGCCCACCGCCGGCTTGAGCACGAACGACTCCCGCCGCGCGAGCAGCAACCGGCGCAGGTCCTCCGGCTCTCCCTGCCAGTCGGCCTTGCCGTCCTGGGCGAGTCGTGTCCACGGCAGGTACCTGTGGACGAGTCGCCGGTCGCCCTCGGACATCCAGCTCCGGCCCTCCGACAGCCAGGCCAGCAGGCGTTTGTTGGCCACCAGGTAGCTGCTCTCCGGCGGGTAGAGGACGCAGCCCGCGGCGATCAGGGCATGCACCGTGTCGAGGGACTCGCCGCGCGAGACCCAGTCGGCGGGCGCGAAGTACCGCAGCGCCAGGGCGAATCGCAGACGGCCCGGACGGCCGATCGCCCCGGGGAGGTCGCCGGGCTCGACCACCTCCGCACGGAAGCCACGCTCGCGCAGGTGGGCGGCCTCGCCGTCGAAGTAACGTGTGGTCTCGCCCCTGCGGTCCACCCGATTGCCCACCAGCGCCACTGTCCTGGGCAGTCCCAGCTCGGCGCAGACCTCCTCGAGCAGATCGGCCCGTGCGGCGAACGGGTCGTCCACGGTGAAGGGCGGCGTGGAGACCGATCCGCCGTACAGACGGGTCCACGCCTGCCCAAAACCGTGCGCCTCGGTGGGACCGCCGAAGGCCCCACTGACGTTGAACTCCAGGAACCGGGGACCATCGGGCCCGATCACCACGTCGGGGCGCGCCATGGTGGCGCAGTGCCGGAGCTCGAACTCGTCGTCGTCGACGAAGAACGGGAAGGAGTGCGCGGTGGGCCTGACCTCCAGGGCGTCCAGCCTGCCCTGTCGAGTGGGTGCTGCCTCCAGCAGGGCCCGGCGCAGCAGACCCAGCAGGTCGTGCGAGGCCGCGAACAGCTCGTCGTAGGACCGGCGGGAGACCGCGAACGGCTCCAGGGGCATCGGCTGGACGTGCACCCATGTCCCGCAGTCACGCAGCTCGTGGCGAAGCACCTGGATGATCTCGTCTGCGTGACTCCGGCGGGTCGCCGGGAACGGACGGGCCGCGAACCACGGATGGGCTCCCAATTCCTCTTGCACCGACCTTTCGTGGCGTGAAGGGGTACGGCTACTGCTGTGCGAACCGGGTCGCGGGAGGTGTGACGCCCCCGGGCAGAAGGGGTGAGGGCCCGTCGGGGTGGAGGAACGTGTCGAGGTCGAGGTGCACGGCACTCGCCAGGCCCGCGGTCCGCCACGGCAGGTCCGTGCGGGCCGGCCGCCTGCCGTCGTGGAAGTAGACCGGCCTCAACCGGTTCCGTGCGTCCAGTGCGATCACCGGGTTCTCGACGAGGAAGCGGCGTACCGGCTCACTGTCACGGACGACCGTGAGGCGCAGACGTTTGTGGTGGAAGTGGTTGCCGGGCAGCACGACCTCGGGGTGGAACTTGCGTTTGAACTGGAAGGTCCCCTTGCTGAGGAATGGTTCGCAGCCGCCGAGGTCGACTCGTGACATGCCGTGCCGCGCGGCCCATCGCAGGACGTGGAGGAACATGGCGGTGTAGGTGCCTCCCCGGTAGCGGGCGGGGTCGCCGTCCGCCACACCGACCAGGCGCAGCACCAGTGTCCTGTCGGCCGGCTCGATCCGGCACAGGGCGCCCACGATCCGCTCGCCCGACTGACGCAGGAAGAGCAGCACCCCCTTGCGGAAGATCTCGGCGTGGGCCACCGCGCGGTCCTCCGAGCGGGCGCCGTCCCCGTGCCGAGTCCGCATCGTCGGCAGGTGCATCCGGTCGTAGAAGTACGCGAAGTCCGCCTCCGCGGTCGCCTCTTGGAGGCTCCAGCGGCCGTCGCGCTGCTGCCGGGCGAATTGCTGACGGTCCTTGCGGGAGACGTGCTGCAGAAAGTCCGTCCCCTCCCGCAGCGTCACCACGAGCGACACCCGGAAGGGCAGGGTGAGGGAGCGGGACCGCGGAAGGTGACGGGTGCGTCGGGTGTCGTAACCGGCGACCACCAGATCGGCGTCGGTCCCTGCCGCCTCCGCGGAGAGGCGGTTCCAGGGACGGCTGGACGACGTCCGTGTCACGTCCGGAGGCGATCCACGCCGCTGCTCGAGGAACGGGAGGGTCAGGTGGACGCCTTCGCGCAGACCCGCGTAGACGAGACCGGGCGTGCCGTCGCCTCCGTGCGACTCCACCCACACCGCACGGCGCGAGGCCACGGCGTCGACGTACCGGTGGGCGCCGCGGATCAGGGCACCCTCTCCGTTGCGCCACAGATAACCACCGGTGGTCCGGAGCCGCTCCGCCCTCATGAGTGCCCCCCGTGGCCCGCGCCGCGCCCGCGGCCGGCCGTCACCGGTTCGCCGGCGGGCAGCGCGCGCAGCCGGGTGCGCAGCGCGTCCAGCCGGGTGCGGGCGGTGTCCAGTTCCCGGACGGGGAAACCGTCCACCAACGCGTGGGCACCCGCCCGGCGCAGTGACTCCCGGACCCGCTCGGTGAAGCGCACGGCACCGTCGACGACATCGACGCCGTCCCGCGCTCCCACCTTCCGGTTCCACGAGGTCGCGGCCGCTCGGTCCAGGTCCGCGGGCAGGGCGAGTTCCAGCTTCCCGTCCCGCACCCGTGCCGGGTAGCCGCCCGGCAGGCCTCTCGGGCCCGGCACGCTGGTGTCCAGGTCGACGCCGTGCAGCAGGGCCGTGACCAGGCGGGCAGCGGTCTGCCCGGTCACCAGGTTCAGCCGCTCGCGCGGAGTCGCGCGCATCGGGGCCAGGTGCCGGGCCGGATCCGGCACCCGTGCCCCGTCCAGCCAGACACGTGCCTCCTCCTCGGCGCCACGGGGACGAGCGAGATGGACGTGGTGCGCCAGCACCCGCAGCCGCCCGGTGTCGCGCACGTCCAGGGCGTGCGCGAGGGAGGCTGCCACGAGCCCCGCGTTGCCGACCCCGCACAGCACCGGCAGGCCCAACGCGTGCAGCACCGGGTTGACGGCGTCGGGGAAGCAGGCATTGACCAGGCGGGCGCCGGACCCGGTGGCGGCCACCGCGCCCGCGGCGCGCACGGCGAGGTCCGCCTGAAAGGGGAGGGTGAGGCCGAAGCCCGCCGCCGTCACCAGATCCGTCCACGCGCTGGGCGTACGCTCGCGCTCCCAGGGAGAGTGCGCGGAAGCACACACCAGCACCAGGTCCGGTCGCTCCTCGGTGACCAGTTGCCGCAGCTCCCGGGGCCGCAGGCCGGTCCGCGCGGCAGCGAAGGCGGCGGTGCCCCCCGCGCTGTGCGCCCGCACACAGGCGACATGGGCCAGCTCGGCGGCGGCCCGTCCCCCGCGACCCGCGACGGTGACGTGGAGATCCCCGGTGCGCACATGCGCCAGGGCACAGCACACCGCGGTGGCCAGGGAACCCGTACCCAGCAGGAGAAGACGCGGCATTCAGGCGACTCCGACGGCAGCGGCCACGTCGGCCTCGTCATGCACCCACTGGTAGTCGCCCTCCCGCAGGGGCTCGTACTCTCCGTGGGCGTACGTACCCGAGGCATGGACCACGATCGTCCGGTCGGGGCCGATGAGTCCGCGCCGGACGCCCTCCCGGACTCCCGTCATCGCCATCAGCAGCGACCACTCCGCGAGCCGTCGCGGATCGTCGGGGAGCGGGATCCCCGCCTCGGACAGGTCACGGGCAATGGCCTCGTAGTGCTCCAGGCACTCGCGCCGGGACACCACGATGCCGCCGCCGCCGAACTTGCCGATGATCTCGTTCATGCGCTCGGAGGTACCGGGCCGGTGCGTGTAGAAGGTGGGGTCGAGTATCTCGTTGGGGGTGTCCGTCACGTAGGGGAAGCAGGGTTCCCGGTCCTGGCGGTACAGCTCCGCCCGCTCGTCCCATTCGTAGGCGGGCGCGTTGCGGCGGTCGAAACTGCCGAACCGCTGGCTGAGCACCATGTCGGGGATGTGCAGGTGCTGCACGAGGAAGGACTCCGGGCGCGGCCCGCCGGCCGCCTCGCCGGTGGCCTCCAGGATCTCCCGGCCCGTGTGGTAGCCGAGCAGACCGAAGGCGCTGGAGACGGCATGCGCGTGCACGCGCACCTCGCCGGGGGGTATCGGGTCGACGTCGTGCTCGAAAAGGGCCCGGGTGGTGTCGGCCACCATGTAGTTGGCCAGGTCCAGCGAGAACCACAGCCGGCCGCCGGTGCGCCGTGCCCACTCCGCCGCGTGCGCGTGCACGAACGCACGGGTCAGCGGCTTGACGTCCTCGGCCTGCTGGCCCGTGTGGACGAGGACGGGATTCAGCGCGCGCAGTTCGGGGTCGGTGGCCAGCCTGCTGCGCCGCAGCTTGTCCCGGCACACCGCCGGGCAGACCGTCACCACCCGCAGTTGGTGCGGCTCGGCGAGCCCGAGGTCCAGGGCACGCAGCACGGCGTCGCGCAGTGCGGTGCCCTTGTTGGCGGAGGTGGGGGTGACCAGGACGACCGGGACTCCGGTGCGGCGTACGTGCGCGACGGCCCGGGCCACGATCAGCAGCGAGGCCAGGGTCTTCGTGGTTCTCGTGCCGGGGTTGCCGGTGAGGTCCAGCAGCCGCGTACGCCGCCCGTCCAGGTCCGGGAGCGGACGCCAGGAAAGGGCCGCGGGGGCCAGGAACTCCCGCATCCGCGCGTCCAGCGGGGGGAAGTCGAAGTCCGGCCGGAACGCCTCCGGGTCCGGACGTCCCGCGCGTTCCTGAGCACATGCGCTCACGATGTCGGGAAGCCGGTGGTAGTGGTCGAGAACCGGATTTCGCGATATCGCCCCGGTGCCGGGACCGGTCGCTATTGTCATGCCCCAGACACCCTTCCGTCGTGCGGTTCGAGAGCGCTCATTGCGGCCCCGTACTCTCTCTCGTCGAGACGCCCCCGGCGCGGTCCGCGGGCAGAAGTCGCGATCTGCGCGCGTGCCGGAGAGCCCGCGTCACCTGCCGAGAATCGACCTCAGCACCGCCACGTAGTCGGAACCGGTGTCGAGCGGCGCGTATTTGGCGGGTTCGTCCGGGCCCGTGAGCGCCTCCAGCGGAGCGATGACGACGCCGTAGTCGGGCCGGTGCTTGTACTGGACGGACATCCGGTCGCGGCGTACGGCACTCACCCGGTGCGGCGCCGCCCTGTGCCGACCGTTCGACCAGCGCTGCACGTAGTCGGCCAGGAAGACGAACAGCGCGGAGTCCACGCTCGGCACCTCCAGCCACGTCCCGTCGGTGTCCCGTACGTCCAGGCCCGGTTCGTCCTGGTCGAGGATGGTCAGCAGGGACAGGTCGACGTGGGGGGACATCGCGTAGTCGACCTTCGAGCCGACACGGGACAGGTGGCTCGCCCCGTAGTAGTTCAGGCCGAGGCGGTGCAGGGGGGCGCCCAGATGCGCGCTGAAGAAGTCCTCCTCCAGCCCGAGGTCCAGCGCGCACGCGGCGAGCAGTCCGTCACCCAGCCGTGTGAGGTGGCCGAAGAGTTCCAGGGACTTCGGGAAATGCTCGTGATAGAAGTCCACCGATTCCGGCAGTGCCAGGTCGGGCGTGGTGTTCCCGATCCGGTACTGCTCACAGGCCTCCGTCCCGGCATGCGTCCGGCTTTTCTCCCTGCCGAGCCCGCGATAACCCAGGAACTGGGACTTCTCCGTGGCGTCGTACTTGCTCTTCTCCTCCGGCGGCAGCCGATAGAAGCGCTGCATCTCCGCGTAGACCTCTTTGAGGAGTTCGGCGGGAACACCGTGATTGTGGACGAAGAAGTAACCCTCCTTCCGGCAGATTCCGCCGATCCTCTCGGCAACGGACTGCCGGTCCTTCGAAGTCCATTCGCCCGCCGGCCCCGGCAGTTGTACGTGCGGTATCACTGCGGTCCTCCCGAGTCGTACCGATCGAGGGTGTTGAGTCGCGCACGCCGAGCGTCCGGCCCGGGAACCGGGTGTCCGCAACGGCCGCCATGGCACCACGGACCCCTTGCGAGCCCGCGTCTCCGTACAAGGAACCGATACCGACCACGGCGCACCGACCTGGTGCGCGCACCTCGTGGCCACGGAGCAGTCGACTGTCGAACGCGTCCGCCACGAACCGTCCGCCAGACGGACGGAGGGCAGTCATTTCTCACAGCGCCCGGTCATCCTGCGAGGCTCCGGGGACACCGCACAACCCCTGGGGGACGGGTTTCGGACAGCCTCGGAAGAGACCCGGGCGCGGGGTAATACGAGTGCGACAGGACCAGTTGGCCCACTCATCTTTCGGTCGCCTCTTCCCGTGATGCGCGTGAGGCCCGTGAGCAGGAAGACCGCCGAAGCAACGAAATGAGATGGCCGAAACCGCCGGGGGCGGCTCCGCCGTGGTCTTCCCCTTGTCGGGCGCATGTCCAACACTGGCAGCGCTCAGCACGTGTGATGCCCAAAGGTGTGCGGCTGTCTCACGCGATTGTCCGGCGCTTTTCCCGGCCGGCGTCCCCGCGAGACTCGTGAGGAAATCGATGGAGCTTCCTATGACGACGCTCAACAGCTTCGACGAATGGTCGCCCCTCAGGGAGGTGGTGGTCGGTTCCGCCACCAACTACACGTCGCACCAGCGTGAACTCTCGTTCGACCTCTTCTTCCACGACAACATCGCGGGCGACAACTCCACCCGCTCCGAGTGGTACTACCCCCGGCTCACGGCCCGAGGCCGGTCCGCCTCGCCCCCCACGGGCACGGTCGCCATCAAGCAGCGGTACGTCGAGGAACTGGCGGAGGACCTGAACGGCATCGAGGAAGCCCTCACCGCCCTCGGTGTGACCGTGCTCCGCCCGATGGACGTGGACGCGAGCACCGCCGAGGTCCGCACCCCCGCCTGGAGCGCTTCGGTCGTTCCCCCGCTGAACGTCCGGGACAACACTCTCATCGCCGGCGACGAGATCATCGAGACGCCGCCCATGATCCGTTCCCGCTACTTCGAGACGCAGTTCCTCAAGCCGGTCTTCCAGCGCTACTTCGAGCGGGGCGCACGGTGGACGGTCATGCCGCGCCCCCTGATGACCGACTCCTCCTTCGACCTGTCGTACGCACGTGTCAGCACGGTCGGCGGCCCGACGGAACCCATCGCCGATCCCCAGCCCTCGTGCTACGACGTCGGCACCGAGATGATGATCGACGCCGCGCAGATCCTCAGGCTCGGCCGGGACATGGTGGTCAACGTGTCCACCGCCCACCACTCCCTCGGCTGCGACTGGCTGGAGCGGCACCTGGCGGGACGTTTCCGCATCCACCGGGTGCACCGGCTCAGCGACAGCCACATCGACAGCATGGTCCTCGCGCTGCGTCCCGGCACGCTGCTCGTCCGCTCGCCCGCCGTACGCGACAAACTGCCCGAGGCACTGCGCTCGTGGGACCTGATCACTCCGCCGGCCCCGGAGGGTGATCACTTCCCGTCGTACGACGACAGCGACCTCGTCCTGGCGAGCCCCTTCATCGACCTGAACGTCCTGTCCGTCTCCCCGGACACCGTGCTGGTCAACGACGCCTGCCCGGAACTGATGCGCACCCTGGAGAAACACGCCTTCACCGTGGTACCCGTACGGCACCGGCACCGCCGTCTCTTCGGCGGCGGCTTCCACTGCTTCACCCTCGACACGGTGCGCGAAGGCGGGGCCGAGGACTACCTCTCGTGACGGCGGAGCACCCGGAGCAGGAGGACACGCCCACGTCCGCGCGACTCGTCGGCGTCGGAACCGCTGTGCCCCCCGTCTCGTACAGCCAGCCGGAGCTGCTGGAGCTGTTCGGGGTCTCCGATCCGGTCATCCGCTCCGTCTTCCTCAACAGCGCCATCGAACGGCGTGGCCTGACCCTTCCGACGCCCTTGCCCGGAGGTCCCGGCGATGCCGAGACGCAGGGCGAACTGCTGGCCAAGCACACGAGGGAGGGGCTGCGGATGGGCCGGGAGGCGGTACTCGCCTGCCTGGCCGACGCCGGCCGCGAGGTGACGGACGTGCGCCATCTGTGCTGCGTCACCTCCACCGGCTTCCTGACACCGGGGTTCTCCGCCCTGCTGCTCAAGGACATGGGCGTGAGCACCACGTGTTCCCGCCTCGACGTCGTCGGCATGGGCTGCAACGCCGGACTCAACGCGCTGTCCGCCGTGGCGGCATGGTCCCGGTGTCATCCCGGTGAGCTGGCGGTCATGGTGTGCATCGAGGTGTGCTCGGCCGCCTACGTCTTCGACGGCACCCTGCGCACCTCCGTCGTCAACAGCCTCTTCGGCGACGGCGCCGCCGCGGTCGCGGTGATCTCCGGCGCCCCGGATCCGGTGTCTTCCGGACCGCGGCTGCTGCGCTTCGCCAGCCGGACCATCCCCGAGGCGGTGGACGCCATGCGCTACGACTGGGACGACGACCGGCACAGATTCAGCTTCGGCCTCGACCCCCAGGTGCCCTATGTGGTCGGAGCCCACGCGGAGGAGAGCCTCGGACGGCTCCTGGACGGCACCGGTGTGACCCGGTCGGAGGTGTCCCACTGGGTGGTGCACGCCGGGGGGAAGAAGGTCGTGGACTCCGTACGCGTCAATCTCGGCCTCAGCCGCCACGACGTCCGGCACACCATCGGGGTGCTGCGCGACCACGGCAACCTGTCCAGCGGCTCCTTCCTCTTCTCCTACCAACGGCTCGCGCGCGAAGGAGGGGTGACGGAAGGGGACGTCGGAGTCCTCATGACCATGGGCCCGGGATCGACCGTCGAGATGGCCCTCGCACGATGGTGACACGTCGTAAGGAGGCTGCAGCGGTGCGACCGGGCAGCGATCAGGAACACACCTCGGACGAGCTGGGGCTCCACGTCGGCATCGACGCCACACTGCCCCTGCCGGAACTCACGGCACGGCTGAACGCGGCGTGCGACCAGGTGGAGGAACCCGGACGGCACACCGTGTTGCGGCTGCTGCTGCACCCGGTACCGGCTCATCGCCGGCCCTGGCCGGCCCGGGTCGACGTGCGGGACGTCAACCGCTGGGAGCGCGCCGTCCGCCGCCTGGAGAAGCTGCCGGCCATGATCGTGAGCACCGCCGAGGGCATCTGCGGGGGCCCGGCGCTGGACCTTCTGCTCGCCAGCGACTTCCGCATCGGCGATCCCGGTCTGCTGCTGATGCTGCCGGTGAACGACGGGCACTTCTGGCCCGGCATGGCGGTGTACCGGCTCGCCCAGCAACTCGGTACCGCCCGGGCCCGGCAGATCGTGCTGTGGGGAGACGATCTGGACGCCCGCCGGGCCCACGAGGTGGGCCTCATCGATCAGCTCAGCGAGGACCTGACCGAGGCCGCTCACACCGCCGTCGTGCTGATGGGGCGCATCTCGGACCGGGAGCTGGCCGTACGCCGCCAACTCCTCCTCGAGGCGCCGGCCACGGAGTTCCAGGACGCGCTGGGCGCCCATCTGGCCGCCTGCGACCGCGAACTGCGCCGGCTCGCGGAGAGCGGGCACGACGGGCGGGAGCGGTCATGACCTTCGTCCCCGCCGTCTCGCCGACCGGCTCCGTACCCGCCCTGCCGGCGCCCACCGGTCGGTTCGACGCGGACCACACCGCCCTGCGCCTGTACATCGCGCACACCGACCGGCTCCTGGGCCTGCTGCCGCCCCGTCCGGCCCGCGACCGCGCACAGGCCGAGCGGGCGGCGGCGCTCCACGAGGCGCGCCGTACCGGCCGCCACGACTTCCTGGCGCGGCACGCACCCCAGGCCTACGAGGTGCTCACCGACGGCCGCACCGTCCGACGCCGGCTGCCGGACCTGGTGCGGCAGGCCCAGACCCGGCTCCCGGGCCTGGTGCCGACCGCCGCACAGCTCGCCGACGACCACAGCCGCATCCAGGCGCACAAGGAGGGGCACGAGGTCGATCTCGGCGTCTTCTTCGGCGCCCTGCTGCGCTCCTCACCGGCCGGCAACCATCTGATCGACACCATGCTGCATCCGGCACCGGGCTCCAGGGACCGTCTCGGCGACTTCCGCCGCCACGACGTGGTGGAACTGGACACGGTCACGGTGCGCCGACACGGCCCCGCCGCGCACGTCACCTTCCGCAACGGCCACTGTCTCAACGCCGAGGACAACAGGCTCATCGCCGACATGGAGACCGCTGTGGACCTGGCCCTGCTCGACGAGCGGGTCCGGGTGGGGGTGCTGCGGGGCGGCCCCGTGGACCACCCGCGCTACTCCGGGCGCCGTGTCTTCAGCGCCGGAATCAATCTGAAGGACCTGCGCAACGGTGCGATCTCCTACACGGACTTCCTGCTCGGCCGGGAACTCGGATACGTCAACAAACTGGCACACGGGCTGCTGACCCCGGACACCGGATGGTCCGCACCGGCTGCCGTGCACAAGCCGTGGGTCGCGGCCGTCGACTCCTTCGCCATCGGCGGCGGCATGCAGTTGCTGCTCGTCGTGGACCGGGTACTGGCGGCGGAAGGCGCCTTCTTCAGCCTGCCCGCGGCGGACGAGGGCATCGTGCCCGGTCTCGGCAACCTCCGTCTCACCAGGCTCACCGGCGCCCGCCTCGCACGGCAGGTGCTGCTGTCCGGGCGCCGTCTGAGGGCGGGCGAGGCGGGCGCCGAGCTGGTGTGCGACGAGGTGGTGCCCGCCGACCGTCTGTCGGACGCCGTCGACCGGGCCGTGGCCGAACTGGCCGCCCCCGCGGTGGTGGCCAACCGCGCCATGCTCACCCTGGCCGAGGAGCCCCGGGAGACGCTCCGTTCCTATCTCGCCGAGTTCGCCGTGGTGCAGGCGGAGCGCATCTACAGCCCGGACGTGCTGGACCGGATCGAACGCCGCTGGGCCCGACCGTGAACGGACGGGCCCCGCACGCGCCGCCCGCGCTCGAGGTGTCACGGCTCCACTCCTGCCTCGCCGACCCGGTGCTGCGTTCCGTGGAGTTCCTCAACGAGGTGATGCGCCGCTACCCGGACGCGATCTCCTTCGCGCCCGGCGCCCCTCACCCGGACACCTATGCCGACCTGGACGTCGAGCGGTGTCTGAGCCGCTTCCTCGACCACGCGGTCACGGAGTGGGGGCATTCCCCGTCGACCGCGCGCCGCCTGCTCTACGAGTACGGCCCCAGCCGGGGATTGATCAACGCCCTGGTCGCCGACCTGCTCCGGCGCGACCACGGAGTGGAGGCCGCGGAACAGTCGGTCGTCGTCACGGTGGGGGCGCAGGAGGCGATGCTCCTGGTGCTACGGGTCCTGATCCGGTCCACGGACGATCTGCTGGCCGTGGCGGACCCCTGCTACGTGGGCATCACGGGTGCGGCCCGGATGCTCGGCGTCGAGACCGTGCCCGTGCCCGAGGGGGACGGCGGCCTGCGGGTGGAGGCGCTGCGCGCGGCCTGCCACGCGGCCCGGCGCGAGGGCCGCCGGCTCCGGATCTGTTACGTGGCACCGGACTTCTCCAATCCCGGCGGCAACCGCATGGGCAGAAGGGACCGCGAGCGGCTGCTGGAGCTGGCCGAGGCGGAGGACTTCCTCGTCCTGGAGGACAACGTCTACGGTTTCACCGCCGCCCCGGGGGACGAACTGCCGTCGCTGAAGGCCCTGGACCGCAATCGCCGGGTCGTCCACCTCGGCACTTTCTCCAAGGTGTGCTTCCCCGGTGTCCGCGTCGGCTACGTCGTGGCCGACCAGGAGGTGGTCACCCCCGAGGGTGACCACGCACTGCTGGCCGATCACCTGGCCCGGCTCAAGACCATGGTGACCGTCAACACTCCCCCGCTGTCACAGGCCGTGGTCGCCGGAATGCTGCTGGAGCACGGCGGCTCCCTCGCCCGTCGCTGCCGTGCGCGTTCCGCGCTCTACCGCCGCAATCTCGCACTCCTGCTGGGCGGCCTGGACCGGTTGACGGAGCAGGGGCTTCCCCCCGGCATCCGCTGGAACCGGCCGGCGGGCGGCTTCTTCGTGCGCATGCGGTTGCCCGTACCTGCCGACGACGCGCTGCTCGCCCGCTCGGCCGACGCCTACGGGGTGCTGTGGACACCCATGGCCCACTTCCACCAGGGCCCGGGGGGCACCGACGTACTGCGGCTGTCGTGCAGTTACCTCACCCCTGAACAGATCACCACGGGCGTGCGACGACTCGGAGCCTTCCTGAAGGGGGAGATGGGCGCATGACCACGCACGATGCCGTTTCGCTGCCCACCCTGAGAGCCACCCCGTTCGACCCGCCACCCGCCCTGGCCGAACTGCGGGCGCGCTCCCCGCTCAGCAGGCTGCGCTATCCCGACGGCCACCTCGGCTGGTTGGTCACCGGTCACGACCTGGCGAGGAAGGTCCTGGCGGACCCGCGGTTCAGCGCGCGCTCCGAGTGGAAACGGAACCCCGTGGCACGCCGGAGCCTGGAACCGTTCTACGGGGCGAAGGCGCTTCCCGGCTGGCTCGTCGACATGGACCCGCCCCAGCACACCCGCATCCGTCGGAGGCTGGCGCGCGCGTTCACCGCGCACCGCATGAGAACGCTGCGGCCGCGGATCGAGCAGATCGTGTCCCGGCAGCTGACCGCCATGGCCGAGGCCGGGGACCCCCTCGACCTCGTGGCCGCCTTCGCGCTGCCCGTTCCGTCCCTGGTGATCTGCGAACTGCTGGGCGTGCCCTACTCCCGGCGCGCCGACTTCCAGCGCGACAGCGCCACCCTGTTCAGCCTCGACGCGACGGCGGAACAGGCCGCGCGTGCCATGGACGACCTGCAGACGTTCCTGACCGAACTGGCGGCGCACAAGTCACGCCGCCCCGGCGAGGACCTGCTCGGCACACTGGCCTCGGACGGCGAACTCTCCGTCGCGGAGATCGCCGGCGCGGGAGCGCTGCTGCTGTCGGCGGGCCACGAGACGACGGCGGGTTCGCTGGGCCTCGGGGTACTCGCACTGCTCAGCCACCCGGATCAGCTCGCCCGGCTGGTGGAGGACCCGGGCCTGGCGGACACGGCGGTCGAGGAACTGCTCCGCTACCTCACGATCTTCCAGTTCGGCGTGCCACGATCCGCGCTGGAGGACGTGCCGCTGGCGGGGGAGACCGTGCGGGCGGGCGAGTCCGTCACCGTCTCGCTGCCCGCGGCCAACCGGGACCCGCTGCGGTTCCCCGACCCCGACCGTCTCGATGTCGGCCGCAACGCGTCGGGCCATCTCGCCTTCGGACACGGGATGCACCAGTGCATCGGCCAGAACCTCGCCCGGACGGAGATGCGTATCGCCTTCCCGGCCCTCTTCGGCCGCTTTCCCCGGCTGCGCCTCGCGGTGCCGGCGCAGCGGCTCTCCTTCGGCGGGGACACCGGGTTCTACTGCGTGCACCGGCTCCCCGTCTCCTGGTCGTGAGCAGGGGACGGGGAGCCGGGTGCCCCGGTGACTCGCGTCAGCGGGCCGCGAAGAGTCCTGCCAGGCGCTCCTCCACCGTCCGGGCTTCCGACAGGCTCTCCGCGACGACGCAGTGCAGCAGCGTGTCGTCGCGCCGGTCGAAGGCGCTGCTGATGATGACGCCGGTACGGCTGCCGCGGTCGTAGACGAGCCCCGCCTCGGTCAGCCGCCGTACCGCCTCGTCGAACGAGGGGACCGACCAGCCCTTGGGCCAGAAGCCCTCGAACAGCACCCGGTCCTTCATGAAGTCACCGCCCACGATCTTCTCCCCGAAGACGCTGTAGACGTGGGTGGACCCCGTGATGCGTCCGTTGTACTCGGTGAAGAGCAGTTCGCCGTCCGGGGTGACGATCGCGTCCGCGCTGAGCCGGCCCCGGTATCCCATCGCCCGCAGCGGTTCGCACAGTCGGCGTCCCTGGTCCGTCAGGTCGTCCAGGACCTGGCCGGAGAACGCGGGAGGCGGGATGATCTGCTTCGTCGTCACCGGCTCGGACAGCATCTCACCGTGAGCCCCGAACTCGATGCCGTCGTCCGTGATCAGGAATTCGGCGAAGCAGGCCACGCTGCCGGGGTGGTAGCGCTCCACGACGAACTGGTGCCGTCCGCCGTCGGTGAGCCAGTCCCAGCGGTCTTCGACGTACCGGACGACGGCGGCCTCGTCGGCGGCCACGACGACGTTCTTCGCGCCCACCGGGGACACGCCCGGCACGGGGCTGACGATCTCGTTGCCGGCACCGCCGGACATGTAGTCCTTCTTCAACATGGCGATGTGCCCGGCCCCCACCAGTTCCAGGACCGCGTCGACGGTGCCGTCCCGGTCCGCGCACACCCGCCCGCAGGGCAGTCCGACACCCACGCCGGCCGCGATCGCCCGGAACGCCGTCTTGCTGTTCAGCAGCGCCCCGCCGCCCTGCTCGGCGAACTCCCGGCCGGCCAGCGCCTCGGGTACCCCCAGGGCCCGGGCCAGCCGGGCGATCGAGGCGCTGGGCCACAGGGGGACGATGCCGGTGACGGGCCGGCCGGCCAGCGCCGACCGTATCTGGCCGAGGAATTCCTCGTCCACCAGGCACGAACCCGAGAGGGTGTCGGGCCGCCCCTCCTCGGCGGGCGGCACCAGGACGCGCAGCGAGGAACGCCGCGTGCCGGTCATCCCGGTGACATAGCGGAGGAAGGACTCCTCGGGCCGCGCCGGCAGGATGACGAGGTCGCCGTCCTCCGCGAACCACGTCACGCGCTGGTTCCACCAACCCGACGCCGGGCGGGTGCGCAGCACTTCGTCGAAGTCGTTGCCGACGAGTATCTTCACCATGCCGCTCGCCCTGTCATGCCGGGGCGCGGGGCGTACGTGCGTGCATCCATCATGGACGAGAACCTCCATTGACTGGTCCGGCTCGTTCACGGTTGGTGCGGCAGGCGGCCGGCGGTCATGTCTGATCGCCGACCGGCACACTCTCCTCGCCACTGTGCCGACCGGGCGTCGTTGCCTCGGCCGGCGGTCCGAAACGGCGCAGGGCGGGAAAACAGAGTGCGACGAGTGCGATGGCCACGACGCACGACAGACCGCCGGTGAGCGCGCTGACCGACGGTGTGGCGGCGGAGGCCACGACACCGCCGCGGAAGTTGCCCAGGTGCGGGCCGCCCGCGCCGACGACGAAGTCGATCGACGTGGTGCGTCCGCGGAATTCGTCGGGGATGCTCGACTGCACGATGGCCCCCCGCAGCACCACCGCCGTCGCGTCGGCCGCCCCCGCCACCGCCAGTACGGCCAGAGCGACCCACAGACGGCCCGTCAGCCCGAGACACGTCAGCGCCGCGCCCCACAGAGCCCCGGCGACCAGCAGCCAGACGCCCTTGCGGACACTGCGGCCCACCGGGCCCGACAGGGACATGGCAAGCACGCCACCGACTGCCGGAGCGGCGTTCAGCAGGCCCAGCGTGCTCGGGGAACCGCCGAAACGCAGGCTGTTGAGGGCCGGAAGGATCGCGAACGGCATGGCCAGCACCGTGGCGCTCAGGTCGGAGAGCATGGCGCCGGCCACGATGCGGTTGCGGCCGACATACGTGAGCCCGTCCCAGATCGACCTGATGCCGGGCTTGCTCCGTACGCCCTCCACCCGCATCGGGGGGAGGCGGAAGGCGGCGTAGAGGGCCACCAGGAAGGTCAGTGAGTCGATGAGGTAGCAGAGCTTCACGCCGCCCGCCGCCGCGAGCACACCGCCCAGACTCGGCCCCACCATGACGCTGACGTGGAAGGCCAGCATCTGCAGGGTCAGCCCGGCGGGCAGGAGTTCCTTCGACAGCAGCCGGGGGACGAACGTGCGGCGAGCCGGGGAGTCCACGGCGAACAGCAGCGACTGCAGACCGGTCAGCACGTAGAGGGGCCACACCCGCTCGGTGCCCGCGAAGGCCTGCGCCGCGAAGAGGAGGGAGACCACGGCCATGCTGCTGCCGGTCACCAGCACCAGTTTGCGGCGGTCCAGCGCATCCGCCAGCGAACCGCCGATCAGCCCGACGACGAGGGTCGGTATCAACGTGGCGAGACCGACCACGCCCACCGCCGCCGAGGAACCGGTGGTCTGGTAGACCTGCAGGACCACCGCGAAGGTCGTCATCCTGCTGCCCACCGAGGACAGGGCACCGCCGATCCACAGTCTGCGGAACGAGGCGTCGGCCCTCAGCGGTTCGACGTCGATCACCAGCCGGCGCACGGACGGCTTCACCGTTCCCCCCACCCGGTGTCACCCGCACGCGCGCGCGTCCCCGCGGCGCCCTCGCCGCCGAACACGGCGTAGCGCAGCTCCGAGGTGACCCTCCCCCGGGAGCCGGTGAGCCAGAGGCTGCCCGGCTCGGGCAGCATCTCCGAGAACACCACCCTCCCGTCGTCGGCCGCCCGGGCCATGTGGGAGACCTGGCGCACCAGGAGCGGGCTGTCGAGATCGCAGTACAACGGCTTCACTTCCTGTGGAAACTTCACGAACACATGCCGGGGCATACCGTGCGCCGCCCGCAGACGCTGCACCGCGCGGAACCCCTCGTACCAGTCCTTGCCCTTGTGGCACGAAGCCGCCGGCACCCCCCACATCGCCCGCTGGAGGACCACCCTGCCGTACACCAGGCGCGGCAGGGACCGCCGTCCGCCCAGGGGGACGGGCAGGCCGTCGACGCGTTGCGGGAACGAGAAGACGGCGAACGGATTGCGGGTCCGCACCCCCTGCCAGTACAGGGGCGGGGAGGTCAGCCGCAGGCCGCGGTCGCTGCCGGGGCGGTGCAGCCGAAGCCCCCGCGGGGTGTCGCCGACCATCAGCTCGTGCAGCCGTACCCGTCGGTGTGCGGGCAGGGGCGAGCGGTCGCCCGCCTCGATGTCCAGGCAGGGCAGGTCGACACGCGCGTAGTGCTTGCTGCGGTGCCGGTGTGTCACGTCGGCGAGGTCCTCGTCGGGCGCGAGGAGAGAGCGGTACGCCTCCGCGACGCACTCCCCCAGCCTGCCGTCCCCGCCCATCGCCGCGTCCGCCCAGGGCGCGAACAGGCTGTGCGACAGCCCTTCCTCGGCCGCGTGCAGGTCACCCACCACCGCCAGAAACTCCCCGCGCGCCAACGCCTCCGGCCCTTCCGCCGCGAGCATCAGATCGGGGTTGCACACGGCGGGCACGGAACTGTCGGACAATGCGCGGGCCGCGGCAATTTGTTCATCGGTGCAGCGATGGACCGAGCAGCCGCAATCGACCGGCACCAGGATTTCCCGCAGCTTCCCCGTCATTTCAGCGATGCTCGAATCGATCGCGTCATAACCGGCGGACAACTCCGGATCGTCCCGCAGACAGGCGGCGACAAATTCCGCGACGGTGACGCTCGCCCCCGCACCGAACACACGGCGGAACCACTCCCGCATCATTCCCCGCACCGCCTGCAACCGGGCGCGCGGCAACACCAGGAAGAGGTCGTAGACGAATGCGAGTTCGCGCTCGACCAGTTCACCCACCGGTCGTCCCAGGACCATGGCGCCGTACTCGCTGTCGCAGTCCTCGTTGAAGACGGTACGGTCTCCGTAGGTCACCCCCGCCGCACGGTACGGTGCCGCTCCCGTCGCCGCGGTGAACGCCGTCTCGACCGCGGCCGCGGCCGCCGCCCGGCCCTCCTCGTCGGTGGCCACGGCCAGAGCGGCGAGCGAGGACTCCACCGCCTCCACATGGCGCTCCGCCTCCCTGTCCCCCACCGCGGCGGCACGCTCCCGCAGCAGGGGAAGCGAGTCGTGCACCCCGTAGGGCAGCTCGGGCCCGGTGACGACCGCCCCGAGGCTCTCGAGCGCGCGCAGCACACCCACGGCATCGGCCTCGCTCAACGGCGTGCCGTACGCGGACTCGTGCTCCCGGCAGATGTCCGCCACGGACCGGGTGCCGTCGCAGGACCTCAGCACCCGCGCCTCGACCTCGGACAAGCGGTGCCGGGCCACGGCGGTGACCGCGTCGGCGAAACGTGCGTGACGCGCGCCGAAGTCGTACCGCACCACGTGGAGTTCGGTGCCGGAGAGGTGGCAGCCCGCCGCCGTGCGCGGCCGCCACCACCGGTGCGCGGCGGTGTCGCCACCGGAGACGAACGCGGCCTGCAAGCGCTCGGCCGCCCAGTGCGACAGACGCACGTGCCTCCGGGGCCGGGCGGAGCCGATGGTGAGCCCCACCCGGTCGGAGCGCAGCAGGGCGGTCGTGATCGGCCCGACGTGGCTGGTCGTCTCGTTCTTCGCGCAGTAGCGCTGGAGCATGCGCGTGAGCGTGTCGGTGCGTTGCCGGTCCGTGGTGTTCCAGCGTTCCGTCGTCGAGGCACGACGGTCCACCCAGGGCGCGAGGATCCGCCACAGGCCCGGATTGGCGAATTGCACCGCGTCCCTCAGTCCCGGTTCCGCGCGGAACCGGCGTATGACCGCGCCCGAGCCCAGCGCCACCTCGTCCTCGTACGCGGCGCGGACGACGGTGTCGTCCCCCGAGTCCCGCAGAGCGGCCGTGGTCAGCCCGCGGGACAGTTCACCGAGCCAGGAGGCCGGAAAACCGGCCGTGCGTACGACAACGACCGGAAGGGACCGCCACGGCGGTGACATGGAATCGGTCACGCAATCCTCCACACCTGGCGCGATGATTCGCCATGCGACTGGCGGCTGGGAGATCTCCGCCGTTTTCGTGACCGGCGGATCGGACACCGAGAATGCTGCCCCTTGGCACGGGGAGAGCGGGGGGAGCGTACTGAGTGGCGGGACCAATTGACCTTGCCGCCGGAAAGATCGAGTGTCAACGGGACGTCAGCCGTGGGGGACGGGCGGGGAATGATTCAGGTCATCAGCCTTCGCGGCGGGGCCGGAGCCCGCGGGGACTCCACCTGCATAATTCACTTCTCCGCAGGAGGGTTCCGGCCAGAAGATCGGTCTCAATCACACCTGGTTCCCGCCGGCCTTCCTCGTCGCGCGTATTTCCCCCGGGATTACCGGCACCGTTCGGTAATTGCGGCGCCGGCGTCGGCCCTGCGGTCCCCCACCCCCCGCACTGGGGGGTTCTCCCCAGTGCCACGGCGGTCCGCGCTCCCTACCGTTGTCCCCATGAGCGGTATGGACGCGGGCGAGACGGAACTGAAGAAGGAACTCGACGCCACCCTGCGCGCGCGCAGGGAGCTGGGCGAGGAGTACGACTCCGCGCTGGTCGAATCGTTCCTGGAGAAGGTCGACCAGCGCATCGACAGCACGGTCGACCGCCGGGTGCGGCGCCATCTGGGCGAGCAGCAGCTCGTGGTGGCGCGCGGATCGCAGCGGCCGCGCCCCACGGACTCCTGGGGGGAGCGGTTCGGCTTCGGGGTGGTCTCGCTGGTGCTGGCGATCCCGCTGTCGGCGATCGGCGGCGGTGTCGGCCACCTGCCGGGGCTGATCACGACCTGGCTGGGCATCGTGGGCGTCAACGTGGCGCAGGTGCTGCGCACCCAGCCGGGCCTCTTCGGCCGTCGCGGGTCCTCGCGGGACGACTAGCGCGACGGGCACGACCAGGACGACCGGCACGACCAGGCGACCGGCACGACCGGCACGACCGGCACGACCAGGCGACCGGGCGACCGAGGCGGCCCCCGGGCACCCGGTGGCGGCCCGGGCCGGGGACGGCCGACCCCGGCCCCGGCGCCGGACGACCCGGCGGGGAAGCTTGCGCGGGGACCGCCAACACCCCCGGGTGCACCGGGGGGCGGGACGACGGCGGTCCCCGCGAGGGACGACGGGCCGGTCAGAACGGGCTCCGCGCGTCCGTGGCGTCGTGGAGGTCCGGGAGCCGCTCCGGAAGCTCGGGACGCCGTACGGTGCCGGCCCGGGCGGGGAGCCGCTCCCGCCCCTTGCCGACATCCACCACTGTGCCGCTCGCGTGTTAACCGGGTGCTGCGCGGACGTGTCGCCCTCGTACCACTTCCGCGACTTGTGTGAAGGGAGCGGCGCCCGTCCCCGTCCGCGAGACCGCCTACTTGCCCGACGTGGCCAGGAAGGCCAGCAGGTCCTGCCTGCTGACGACGCCGGTGGGCTTGCCCTCGACCAGCACGATCGCCGCGTCCGCCGAGCCGAGCACGGTCATCAGGTCGGCCACCGGCTCACCGGAGCCGACCTGCGGCAGCGGCGCGGACATGTGCTTCTCCAGCGGGTCCTCCAGCGAGGCACGCTTGGTGAACAGCGCGTCGAGCAGTTCGCGCTCGACCACCGATCCGACGACCTCGGCGGCCATGACGTCGGGGTGCCCCGCGCCCGGCTTCACGATCGGCATCTGCGAGACGCCGTACTCGCGCAGCACGTCGATGGCCTCGCCCACGGTCTCGTCCGGGTGCATGTGGACGAGGGAGGGGATGTGGTCGCCCTCCTTGTAGTTCAGCACGTCGCCGACGCGGGCGCTGGGGCCGGAGTCGTCGAGGAAGCCGTAGTCCGCCATCCACTCGTCGTTGAAGATCTTGCTGAGGTAGCCGCGGCCGCCGTCGGGCAGCAGCACGACCACCACGTCCTCGGGGCCGAGCCGCTCGGCGACCTTCAGGGCCGCCGCGACCGCCATGCCGCAGGAGCCGCCGACCAGCAGACCCTCCTCCTTGGCGAGCCGGCGGGTCATCTGGAAGGAGTCCTTGTCGGAGACGGCGACGATCTCGTCGGCGATGCCGCGGTCGTACGCCTCCGGCCAGAAGTCCTCACCGACGCCCTCGACGAGGTAGGGCCGCCCGGAGCCGCCGGAGTAGACCGAGCCCTCGGGGTCGGCGCCGATCACCTTGACCCCGCCCTCGCTGGCCTCCTTGAGGTAGCGGCCGGTGCCGGAGATGGTGCCGCCGGTGCCGACGCCGGCCACGAAGTGGGTGATCCGGCCCTCCGTCTGCTCCCACAGCTCGGGGCCGGTCGAGTGATAGTGCGAGAGCGGGTTGTGGGGGTTGGAGTACTGGTCCGGCTTCCAGGCGCCCGGGGTCTCACGCACCAGCCGGTCGGAGACGTTGTAGTACGAGTCCGGGTGCTCGGGGTCGACGGCGGTCGGGCAGACCACGACCTCGGCGCCGTACGCGCGCAGCACGTTGATCTTGTCGGTGCTCACCTTGTCGGGGCACACGAAGATGCACTTGTACCCCTTCTGCTGCGCCACGATGGCGAGCCCGACGCCGGTGTTGCCGCTGGTCGGCTCGACGATCGTGCCGCCGGGCCGCAGCTCGCCGCTCTTCTCGGCCGCCTCGATCATGCGCAGCGCGATGCGGTCCTTCACGGATCCGCCCGGGTTGAAGTACTCGACCTTGGCGAGCACGGTCGCCTCGATGCCGGCGGTGACGCTGTTGAGCCTCACCAGGGGGGTGTTGCCGACGAGGCTGATCATCGAGTCGTGGAATCGCACCGTTGTCTCCGGTCGCAGCGATGGGGAAATGGTCGTGGTGGTCCCGCCAGCGTAAGCGCTCCGCTGGTCAGACGGTTGCCCGCGCCCGTCACCGGCCGGACGGCCGCCCTCCGTGGAGATTGGCCGACCCGCTGTACGGGGCAAGCAGTGGGTGTACGGCTATGAGGAGGTGGCGGCGGAGCATGACGAGCATGTCGAGGGCGAGGGTGGCCCGGCGGATCGCGGCCGGCGCGGCGTACGGCGGTGGCGGCGTCGGGCTGGTCGGCGCGGCCGCGGTGGGGCTGGTGGTGGCGGAGATGCAGCTCGCCAAGCGTCATGTCGGCAACGGGCAGAGCCCGCGTCCGCCGAGCGCGGACGGGCTCTACGGGCGGGGCTACGGGGCACCGGGCGAGCCCGCGCTGCGACTGACCATGCTCGGCGACTCCACCGCGGCGGGGCAGGGTGTGCACCGGGCGGGGCAGACCCCGGGCTCGCTGCTCGCCGCGGGGCTCGCGGCGGTGGCGGAGCGCCCGGTGGAGCTGCGCAACGTGGCCCTGACGGGGGCCCGCTCGGACGACCTGGAGCGGCAGGTGGGGCTCGCGCTGGACGATCCGGGGCGGGTTCCCGACGTGTGCGTGATCATGATCGGCGCCAACGACGTCACCCACCGGATGCCCCCGACCCGCTCGGTGCGGTACCTGGCGGCGGCGGTGCGGAGGCTGCGGACGGCGGGCGCCGAGGTCGTCGTCGGCACCTGTCCCGACCTCGGGACGATCGAGCCGGTGCAGCAGCCGCTGCGGTGGCTGGCGCGGCGGACCTCGCGGCAGCTCGCGGCGGCGCAGACGATCGGGGCGGTGGAGCAGGGCGGCCGCACGGTGTCGCTGGGCGATCTGCTGGGCCCCGAGTTCGAGGCGAACCCGCGGGAGCTGTTCGGCCCGGACAACTACCACCCCTCGGTGGAGGGTTACGCGACGGCGGCGATGGCGGTGCTGCCGACGGTGTGCGCGGCGCTGGGCCTGTGGCCGGAGGAGGAGCGCCCGGACGCGTCCCGCCGGGAGGGTTTCCTGCCGGTGGCGCGGGCGGCGGCGGAGGCGGCCGCGGAGGGCGGCACGGAGGTCGCGGCGGCGATGCCGACGGGGCCGCGGGGCCCGTGGGCCCTGCTCAAGCGCCGGCGCCGGCGGCGGGTCACCGAGCCGGAGGCGGGCCCGGCCCCGGCGGAGGCACCCCACTAGCCCGGCGGAGGCACCCCACCAGAGGGTGTTGTCCTCGATTGCCGACTCCCCCACGCCCGGCTTCGCCCGCGGGGGGGGACCCACCGCCCTGGCGCCCTCCGCCGCCTTGCGGCCGCACACACCGGACCCGGCTCGGGCCGGCCGATCCGGGGCGGCCGATGACGCACCGCGCCCCCAGCCGGCCTGATTCGAAGGAACGAAAGGAACGAGGAGAGGAGCCAAGCAAGCGCTTGGAAAGTGCGGTCGGAGTCACACCGCGCCGACCGTGACCTGAGCGCTACGGACGGGTAGCTTCCCAGTCAGCCCCTGCCCGCCCGCCGCCGCCTCACCGAGGCGCCACGCGCCGCCCCCTCCGACTGGAGCCGTGATGCCCGAAGCCGTCATCGTCTCGACCGCCCGCTCCCCCATCGGCCGCGCCTTCAAGGGCTCCCTCAAGGACCTCCGTCCCGACGACCTCACCGCCACGATCATCCAGACCGCCCTCGCCAAGGTCCCGGGGCTCGACCCCAAGGACATCGACGACCTGATGCTCGGCTGCGGACTTCCCGGCGGCGAGCAGGGCAACAACCTCGCCCGGATCGTGGCCGTGCAGATGGGCATGGACCACCTGCCCGGCTGCACCGTGACCCGTTACTGCTCGTCCTCCCTGCAGACCTCCCGCATGGCGCTGCACGCCATCAAGGCCGGCGAGGGCGACGTGTTCATCTCGGCCGGCGTCGAGATGGTCTCCCGCTTCACCAAGGGCAATTCCGACAGCCTCCCGGACACGCACAACCCGCTGTTCGCCGAGGCCGAGGCCCGCACCGCCGCGACCGCCGAGAAGGAGGGCGCCGACTGGCACGACCCGCGCGAGGACGGCGTGCTCCCCGACCCGTACATCGCGATGGGCCAGACCGCCGAGAACCTCGCCCGCCTCAAGGGCGTCACCCGCGCGGAGATGGACGAGTTCGGCGTCCGCTCGCAGAACCTCGCCGAGCAGGCCATCGCCAACGGCTTCTGGGAGCGGGAGATCACCCCGGTGACGCTCCCGGACGGCACGGTCGTCGGCAAGGACGACGGTCCCCGCCCCGGCGTCACGATGGAGGGCGTCTCCGGCCTCAAGCCGGTCTTCCGCCCCGACGGCCTGGTCACCGCGGGCAACTGCTGTCCGCTCAACGACGGCGCCGCCGCGGTCGTCATCATGAGCGACACCAAGGCCCGCGAGCTGGGCCTGACCCCGCTGGCCCGGATCGTGTCGACCGGCGTCTCCGGCCTCTCCCCCGAGATCATGGGCTACGGCCCCGTGGAGGCCAGCAACCAGGCGCTCAAGCGGGCGGGCCTGGGCATCGACGACATCGACCTGGTCGAGATCAACGAGGCCTTCGCCGCCCAGGTGATCCCCTCCTACCGCGACCTCGGCATCGACCTGGACAAGCTGAACGTCAACGGCGGCGCCATCGCCGTCGGCCACCCCTTCGGCATGACGGGCGCCCGCATCACCGGCACGCTGATCAACTCGCTCCAGTTCCACGACAAGCAGTTCGGCCTGGAGACGATGTGCGTCGGCGGCGGCCAGGGCATGGCCATGGTCATCGAACGCCTGAGCTGAGCACCCGGCGCCGCGCGGGCCGCGTCGCCGAGGTCGCGCTCCCGCGGCCTTCGCGACCCCCGCGCACGCCGGGACGCGCCCGCGCACGTACGGCCCGGAAATCCGCTTCCACACGGCTCCGGGCCGTTTTGTGATCCAATCGCCCCCATGATGTGACCTATCTCGCTCCCGGTGGGGATTTCCCCAGGTCACGGCGATCGGCACACCGCCACAGGGCCCTCTCGCGCCCCACGAGTCGTCCGGTTCGTGACGTTACGCACTGACAGCTCGATAGTCCGCCCTTCAAGCTGATGTAGGAAGTCGGGGGTCGACCGAACCGGGAGTACGTCCGTGAGCGCCATGCCGATTGCTCTGCTGCTCACCACGGCCACCACCGCGGCCGTGGGTGTCGCCGCCCTGCGCAGCCTCAAGGCTCTGCGCCGGCAGGTCGCGGCCCTGCACTCCGAACTCGCCGAGAGCCGCGCGGCGCGGACCGGGGCCGCCGTGCCGCCCGCCCGTGCCGCCGGTGACACCGAGGGCATACGCGCGGCCGTGGCCGAGGCCCTCGCCGAGGAGCGGGAGCGGGAGCTGGCCGAGGCCCGCGCCTTCTGGGCCGCCCAGGAGATCCGCGATCTCGACACCCCCTCCGTGCTGGGCGGACTGCCCGGCGGCGAGCTGTTCCTGCCCCGTCAGGCGGACTTCGCCGGCCTGGAGCGCGAGGCGCTGGAGCCGGTGACGGAACCCACGCTCGAGGAGGGCGAACCGGGCGTGGACCCGGCCGAGCTGGCCGCCGCCCGGCGCCGCCACCCCTCGCACCCGGACTTCGTGCCGGGCCCCTCGCCCGTCGTCGGCGACCACGAGCGCACCGTCGCCTGCCTGGAGGAGCTCGCCGCCTCCCGCACCGCGCTGGCCGACGTGCGTCCGGGCCCGCTGGGCACCCTCGACGTCTACGTCTTCGCCGACGGGACGACGCTCTGCATGACCCCGGGCCACCGCGAGACCGCGGAACGCCTGGCCGCCGCCCTGCAGGCGGGCGGGGCCCCGGTGCTGCTCGGCGGTTCGGGCGTCTCCGGCGCCTACAGCCTGACCTTCGAGTGCGGCGAGGAGAACGTGTACATCCTGGCCGACCGGGTCATCGCCTCGCTCTGACCTCTGGCCTCTGATCTCCGGTCTCTGACCTCTGATCTCCGGTCTCTGACCTCTGGCCTCTGGCCTCTGATCCCTGGCCTCTGGCCTCTGATCCCTGGCCTCTGGCCTCCGGCCTCTGGCCTCTGACGTCCGCCCCGGACGTCCGGCCCTCGGCCCGCGCATCCGAACGTGCCGGCCCCCGCCGGGAGGCTCACACCCCCGCGCGCTGCTGGGCCTCCGCCACGAGGGCCACCGCCTCGGCCAGCGCCCCCTCGGTCTCCAGGACCAGGGCGAGATCGCGCGCGGCGACGGTGATCTGGTCGGCCGCCGCGAACATGCCCGCGTCCGGCATCTCCCGGGGCGTCCCGGAGGGCTCCTCCAGGAGCTGGGCACGTCGTGCCAGTTCCCTTGCCAGCCCCAGTGCCTCGGCCGCGCCCCCGCGCTGCAGCCGGCTCTGCGGGGCGGCCCGCAGCCGGTCGGCGAAGTGGTCCACGGCCCGCGTCAAAGGCGTCGTATCAAGCACGGCGCGAGCGTACGCGTCCGGACGGGACTGTTGCCAACGGGCGCACGCTCGGGCACGGTGACCTGAAGGACCGGATTCATCGCTCGCGTCCGGAGGCGCCGATGTCCCAAGTCTTCTCCGCGGAGACCCATCGCAATCTGCTCGCCCGTATCCCCCACTGCACCGGTCGTGAGGTCGCCGACTGGTTGCGCACCGTCGAAGAAGGCCCCGCCCTCGTGCGTTTCGAGGAGAAGGTCAGCTGGCTCCGCAGTGAGCACGATCTCGCCTACGGCCACGCCAAGGCGATCGTCCACGAGTACGACCTGCGCCGGGCCGCGCGCAGACTGCTCTGACCCCGTCGTTCCGCCGTCGGCTCCCCTCCACCGCCGAAGGCCGAAAGGGCCCCGTACGGTCGTTCCTCGTGACCGTACGGGGCCCTTCGGCGCGGGCGCGGCGGTGTGCGCCGCGCCTCGCGGTGTGCCTCAGTCGCTGCTGCTGAAGATCGCCACCAGCCGCAGCATCTCGATGTAGATCCACACCAGGGTCATGGTCAGGCCGAACGCGGCCAGCCAGGACTCCTCGCGCGGGGCGCCGTAGGCGATGCCGTCCTCGATCTGCTTGAAGTCCAGCGTCAGGAAGAACGCGCCGAGCAGGATCGCGAGGATGCCGACGATCGCGCCGAGCGGCCCGAAGCTGCGCAGCCCGCCGTCCTCGGCGACACCGAAGACGACCAGCAGCAGGTTGACCGCGAGCACCGCCATGAAGGCGAGGGCGATGGCCATGCCGATCCGGGCGTAGCGCGCGGTCACCCGGATCCAGCCCGCCCGGTAGACGAGCAGGGTGGCGCCGGAGACCGCCATGGTGCCGAGCACCGCCTGGAACGGGGCACCGCTCCAGCGCGAGTTGAACATCTCGCTGAAGACCCCGAGGAAGACGCCCTCGAAGGCGGCGTACCCGAGGATCAGCGCGGGCGAGGCCTTGCGCTTGAAGGACTGCACCATCGCCAGGACGAAGGCGATGAGCGCGGCGCCGATCGCCAGGCCGTAGCTGGTGGTGGAGACCGGCAGCAGGGCCCAGGCGAGGGCGGCGCCGACGGCGACCGTGCCCAGCGTCAGGGCGGAGCGCGAGACGACGTCGTCCATCGTCATCCGGCCGGGGGCGGCCGGGGCCTGCGGCGGCGCGGCCTGGCCGTACTGCTGCGCGTAGGGGTTCTGGGCGTACGGGTTGCCGCCCTGCGGGGCGTACTGGTTTCCCTGCGCGTAGGGGTTGGCCTGCGTGCCGACTGCGGGGCCCCCGGCCTGCGGCGCGGTGTTGAAGCCGGCGTAGCCGTTGTCGCGGCTGAACCCCCGTCGCGAGAAGACCGGGTTGCTGCTCCTCATTTCACTCCTCCATGGCCACCCTGCGTGGCCTTGGCTCAAGAGTAATGGCTTCGCAAAAGATTGACTCTACTGCTTGGGGAGGATCTTTCCCCCGCGCTGCCACCGTACGCGCCGGACGGGGCCTCCCGCGCGGACCGGTGCACGACCGTGACAGGACCGTGGGGCCGCCCCGGCCGCCACTGCCGTCACCTCAGTCCAGCGGGAAGCCCGTGTACGCCTCCGCGAGGTCGGTCCGGGCGGCGCGGGAGGTGGCGATCCGGTCCAGCCGGGCGACCTGGAGGCGGTCCTCGAAGGGGGTGGCGCCGGGGGCCGGGTGGAGCAGCGTCGTCATGTCGTAGCTGAACCGCTCGGCCTGCCAGACGCGGCGCAGGCAGGTCTCGGAGTAGGAGTCGAGCAGTTCCTCGGAACCGGTGTCCCGCCGGTGGACGAGGGCGCGGGCGAGGGTGACGACGTCGCCGACGGCGAGGTTGAGTCCCTTGGCGCCGGTCGGCGGCACGATGTGGGCGGCGTCACCGGCGAGGAAGAGGCGGCCGTGGCGCATGGGCTCGTGGACGAAGCTGCGCATGGGGGTGACGGACTTCTGCGTGACGGGCCCGCGCTCCAGCCGCCAGTCGTCCTCGGTGGCGAGGCGGCGCTCCAGCTCGTCCCAGATCGCCTCGTCGCTCCAGTCGGCCGCGTCGGTCTCGGTGGGGACCTGGAGGTAGAGCCGGGAGACGGTGGGCGAGCGCATGCTCAGCAGGGCGAAGCCGCGGTCGTGGCGGGCGTAGACCAGCTCGTCGTGGGAGGGGGCGACGTCGGCGAGGATGCCGAGCCAGCCGAAGGGGTACGTCCGCTCGAAGACGCGGGACAGGGCGGCGGGCACCGCCTTGCGGGCCACTCCCCAGAAGCCGTCGCAGCCGGCGACGTAGTCGCACTCCAGGACGTCCTCGCGGCCCTCGTGCCGGAACCGGACGCGGGGCGTGCCGGTCTCGGCGCCCTCGACGGCCAGCGCCTCCGCCTCGAACAGCAGCGGGCCGCCCTCCTCGAGCTGGAGGGCGACGAGGTCCTTGCAGACCTCCGTCTGCGCGTAGACCGTCACCGCCCGGCCGCCGGTCAGGCCGGGGAAGTCCACGCGGTGGCGACGGCCGTCGAAGCGGAGTTCGATGCCGTCGTGGCGCAGGCCCTCGCGGTCCATCCGCTCGCCGGCGCCCGCGGCGCGCAGGACGTCGACGGTGCCCTGTTCGAGGATGCCGGCGCGCTGGCGCTGCTCGACGTAGGCGCGGTCGCGGCTCTCCAGGACGACCGAGGCGATGCCGGCGCGATGCAGCAGGCGGGCGAGGAGCAGGCCGGCGGGGCCGGCTCCGATGATGCCGACGGTGGTGCGCATCGGGCGTTCCCTCCGGGGGGTGCGGGGCGATGTTCGCCGACGTCATTTGTTCGCGTGGTGAAAATCTCTTCACTGGCACCCTGAGTGTCCGGCGCGGCACGCGCCCATGTCAATGCCCCGGACACGCGTGCGCCACCGAGGAACCGGAATCATGGCCGCTACACGTATTTTGCCGAGACGTAACCCCGAAGCGGGAGTGTGCTCGGGCCCCGCCGGTGTTTACGTTGTGTCGTCAATCCGGGACCGGATGCACGGAGGTGCACGCCATGGCAGACGCCGCGTCGCGGCTGAAGGGCCTCATCGAACAACTGCTCGCCGCCCCGCTCCCCATCCGCATCCGCGCCTGGGACGGCTCCGAGGCGGGCCCGCCCGGCGCCCCCGCCCTCGTCGTCCGCAACCGCCGCGCCCTGCGCCGGCTGCTGTGGAAGCCCGGCGAACTGGGCCTCGCCCGCGCCTGGGTCTCCGGCGACCTCGGCATCGACGGCGACCTCTACACCGCGCTCGGCCTGCTCTCCGGCCTCATCTGGGAACGCGGCGAGGACGCCCGTACGCTCGCACAGGCGCTGCGCGACCCCGAGTTCCGCGCCGCCGCCCGGGGCCTGTTCGCGCTCGCCGGGCCGCTGCCGCCGCCCGCGCCGCCCCGCGAGGAGGTCCGCAGAGCCCGCGGGCACCTGCACACCCGGCGCGCCGACCGCCGCGCCATCAGCCACCACTACGACGTCGGGAACGACTTCTACGCACTCGTCCTCGGCCCGTCCATGGTCTACTCCTGTGCCTACTGGGAGTCCCCCGACTCCACCCTCGAACTCGCCCAGCGCGACAAGCTGGAACTGGTCTCCCGCAAGCTCGCCCTGAAGCCCGGTGAACGGCTGCTCGACGTCGGCTGCGGCTGGGGCTCGATGGCCATCCACGCCGCCCGCGAGCACGGCGTGCGCGTCGTCGGCATCACCCTCTCCCAGGAGCAGGCCGCCTACGCCCGCAAGCGCGTCGCCGACGAGGGCCTCACCGACCGCGTCGAGATCCGCGTCCAGGACTACCGGGACGTCGACGACGGCCCCTACGACGCCATTTCCTCCATCGGCATGGCCGAACACGTGGGCACCCAGCAGTACCTGAGGTACGCCCAGGAACTGCACTCCCTGCTCAAGCCGGGCGGACGGCTGCTGAACCACCAGATCGCCCGGCGGCCGCTGCGGGACGAGTCGGCGTACGACATCGACGAGTTCATCGACGCCTACGTCTTCCCCGACGGCGAACTCGCCCCGATCGGCACCACCGTGACCCAGCTCGAACGGGCCGGCTTCGAAGTCCGCGACGTGGAGTCGCTGCGGGAGCACTACGCCCTCACGCTGCGCCGCTGGGTGGCCAACCTGGAGGCCCAGTGGGTGCGGGCCAAGGGGCTCACCAGCCCCGGCCGGGCCCGTGTCTGGCGGCTGTACATGGCCGCCTCCGCGCTGGCCTTCGAGCGCAACCGCATCGGCGTCAACCAGGTCCTCGCCGTGCGCACCCCCGAGTCCGGCGACGCGGGCGTGCCCCTGCGGGCCCGCACCTGGAACTGAGCGGAGCGGCACGACGGCACGACGGCGAAGGCCGCCCCGGGGGTGCCGGGGCGGCCTTCGCCGTGGACGGGGGGGGGCTCCCCCGCTCTCACTCCGACTTGATCGCCGTCAGCATGTTCAGACGGGCCGCCCGGCGGGCCGGCCACAGCGCGGCCAGGACGCCGACCAGTCCCGCCAGCAGCAGGAAGAGCGCCATCCGCGCCCAGGGCAGGGCCAGTTCGTACGTCGGCAGACTGGAGCTGAACAGCTCGCCGGCCGCCCAGCCGAAGAACACGCCGAGCCCGATGCCGAGCACCCCGCCGAAGAGCGCGATGACCAGCGACTCCAGCCGGACCATGCGCTTGATGCCCCGGCGGTCGAGACCGATGGCGCGCAGCATGCCGATCTCCTGCGCCCGTTCGAAGACGGACATGGCCAGGGTGTTGACGACGCCGAGGACGGCGACGATCACGGCCATCGCGAGCAGCCCGTAGAGCATGTTCAGCATCAGCGTGAAGATCTGCGCGATGCTGTCGGAGATGTCCTGCTTGTCCTGCACGGAGATGCCGGGGTTGTTGCCGAGCGCCTTCTCCAGCCGGTCCTTGGTCTTCTCCGAGGCGCCGCCCGAGGTGCTCACCATGACCTGCATGTCGGACACGTCGTCCAGGTGCGGGGTCAGGGTGGCGTTGTCGACCATGATGCCGCGGACCATCTCGTTGCCCTGGTAGACACCGGCCACCGTCAGCGTCTTCCTGGCCCCGTCCTCGAAGGCGGCGGTGAAGCGGGAGCCGACCTTCCAGCCCTGGTCCTTCGCCATGTCGTCGTCGACGACGATCCGGGTGCCCTCCACCCGGAAGCTGCCGCCGTCCATCGTGGGGGCGGTGAGCCTGCCGATGTCGGCGCCGTCGACGCCGGTGACGTTCTCGGTCTCGCCGTTGATGCGGGCGGGGGCGTTGCGCAGCGGGCTGAGGGCGGTGACGCCGTCCGTCGCCGCGAGCTGCTCGGCGACCTTCGGGGAGAGCGGGCCGCCGTTGGCCATGGAGACGACGTAGTCCGCGCGGATCGAGGAGGCGGCCATCCGGTCGATCGCGCCCTGCAGGCTGCCCGCGATCACCGTCAGACCGGTGATGAGGGTCAGTCCGATCATCAGCGCGGAGGCGGTGGCGGCGGTGCGGCGCGGGTTGCGCACCGAGTTCTGGCGGGCCAGCTTCCCGGACATCCCGAAGATCCGCAGCACCGGGGCCGAGGCGGCGATCAGCGGGCGGGACAGCAGCGGGGTGAGCACGAAGACGCCGATCACCAGCAGGACCGCGCCGAAGCCCATGGGGGCCCTGCCCTCGGAGCCGCTCAGGGTGGTCGCGTAGAGCACGGCCGCGACACCCGCCCCGGCGAGCAGCGAGCCGAGGGTGTTGCGGACCACGAGGGACTTGGTGGTGGCCTTGGCGTGCAGGCTGTTCATCGCGGCCACCGGCGGGATCTTCGCGGCGCGGCGGCCCGGCAGCCAGGCGGCGAGCATCGTGACGACGACGCCGACGGCGAGCGCCGCCCCGACCGTGCCGGCGGTGACCACCAGCGGGCCGTCGGGCACGGACGCACCGAACGTGCCGATCAGGGCGCGCAGCCCGGCGCCGATGCCGATCCCGAGGAGCAGCCCGCTGAGGGCGGCGGCCAGTCCGACGACGAACGCCTCGATCAGCACCGAGCGGGTGACCTGCCGGCGGGAGGCGCCGACCGCGCGCAGCAGCGCCAGTTCCTTGGTGCGCTGGGCGACCAGCATGGTGAAGGTGTTGGCGATGATGAACGTGCCGACGAACAACGCGATCCCGGCGAAGACCAGCAGGCCCTGCTTGAGTCCGCTCATGGAGGCGGCGATCGCCTCGGCCTGGTCGTCGGCGAGCTGCCGGCCGGTGGTGGTCTCGACGGCGTCGGCGGGCAGCGCCTTGCCGAGGGCGGCGCGCAGCTCCCGCTGGCTGGTGCCGGCCGCGGCCTCGACGTCGATCTCGTCGTAGGTGCCGGGCTTGCCGAGGAGGTGCTGGGCGGTGGGCGTGTCGAACAGGACGAGGCTGCCGCCCGCGGCGACGTTGCCGTCGTCGGTGGTGAAGATGCCGGTGACGCGGGGGCTGAGGACGGGACCGTCGACCGACATCCGCACGGTGTCGCCGACGTGGTAGCCGGTCCTGCGGGCGGTCTCGGAGTCGAGGAGGACCTCGTTCTCCCCGTGCGGGGCGCGCCCCTCGGTCACCGGGTAGCGGGGGTCGTGGGTGCCCCAGTAGTTGCCGCCCTGGGACTGGAAGCCGTTGCCGACGAGGTCGCCGTCCTTGTCGGCGAGGGCGGTGAACCCGCTGACGACGCCGATCGCGGAACGCGCGCCGCTCACGCCCTCGGCCTTCTTCAGCAGCGCCTGGGTCAGCTCGGGCTGCTCGGCGAGGGTGTCGCCGGTGTCCTCGCGCCCCTCGGCCCGGACGGCGACGTCGACGTGGTCGAAGCCCTTGGCGGAGCTCTTCTGATAGGCGTCCGTGATGGTGTTGGTGAAGACGAGGGTGCCGGAGACGAAGGCGACGCCGAGCATCACGGCGAGCACGGTCATCAGCAACCGGGCCTTGTGCGCGAACACGTTGCGCAGGGCGGTACGGAACATGGGGCTACTCAGTCCAGTAAGAGGGGCGAGGCGAGGGCGGGGCGGTGGGAGACCACCGCGGGGCGGCGGGATGTCACCGCGGGGCGGTGGGGCGTCACCGCGGGCGGCGGGGTGTCACCGCGCGGGATGGGCGCGGGGGCCCGGCTCGGGGCTCAGCTCGTGCGGCCCTTGACGTCGAACCGCTTCATGCGGTCCAGCACCGCGTCGGCGCTCGGCTCCCGCATCTCGTCGACGATGCGGCCGTCCGCCAGGAAGACCACCCGGTCCGCGTAGGCGGCCGCCACCGGGTCGTGCGTGACCATGACGACCGTCTGGCCCATCTCGCGCACGGAGTTGCGCAGGAAGCCCAGCACCTCGGCGCCCGAGCGGGAGTCGAGGTTGCCGGTGGGCTCGTCGCCGAAGATGATCTCCGGCTGGGAGGCCAGCGCCCGGGCCACCGCGACGCGCTGCTGCTGGCCGCCGGAGAGCTGGCTGGGGCGGTGCGAGAGCCGGCCGGACAGGCCGACCATGTCGATGACCCGGTTCAGCCACTCCTTGTCGGGCTTGCGGCCCGCGATGTCCATCGGCAGCGTGATGTTCTCCAGCGCGCTGAGCGTGGGGAGCAGGTTGAACGCCTGGAAGATGAACCCGATCTTGTCCCGGCGCAGCCTGGTGAGCTGCTTGTCCTTGAGGGCGCCCAGTTCGGTGTCGCCGATGCGCACGGAACCGCTGCTGAAGGAGTCCAGTCCGGCGACGCAGTGCATGAGCGTCGACTTGCCGGACCCGGAGGGGCCCATGATGGCGGTGAACCGCGCCTGTTCGAAGTCGACGGTCACCCGGTCCAGGGCGACCACCTGGGTCTCTCCCTGCCCGTAGACCTTCGACAGTTCGGTGGCGCGGGCGGCCACCTCGGTGGCACGGGCGGCGAGGGGGAAGGTGGTCACGGGAGGGTGCTCCTGTCGGAAGGCTGCAGGGGTACGTACTCCATGCTCCGTGCCGCCCGGCTCCCTGTAGTCCCCCGCCCGTCCGGTTCTCGTGGCCCTCTGTGGTTTGACCCGGGGCGCCGGTCTCCTACCTCAGAATGACCCCGCCCCTGAGAAAGCGGTTGGCCACCCTGTCGACGAAGGGTGACGCGGCTCGATGCGCCTGTCCCTCGCGGCGGTGAAATTACGTCATTCCGTATACGTCGCCGGCGCCCGCCGACAAGGCTGGTGGCAAGTGCGGATGGCCTGTACCGGGTGCTGATGCACCCTCAGGCGCCAATAAAATAAGACAACATGGCCTTGCCCGGCCGCTGTTCGAGTGACGCGTCCCGATAGGCTCGGAGTGCTCGATGCGGAGCCCATGGCCTGCCCGGATGGTGGAATGCAGACACGGCGAGCTTAAACCTCGCTGCCCCTACGCGGGCGTGCCGGTTCAAGTCCGGCTCCGGGCACCACTCATGCCGTGCCGCGGACTCCGGAGGACGGTTCCTCGCGGACATCGCGACACATGCCGTCGACGTAACCCCCGCAGTCAGTCCCGCAGTCAGTCCCGTGGTCGGTCCCGCGGTCCCGTCGGGGTGTCCGCCGGGGCGGCCCAGCTGGCCAGGAGCGGGAGCATCCGGGCCGTGGAGGAGCCGGGCTCGGCGGTGTACACGACGAGGTGCTGGTCGGGGGCGTGGGGTGCGGTGACGATCTCGATGTGGAAGTCGAGGAGGCCGGCCTCGGGATGGGCGATGCGCTTGGCCACCGAGGCGTAGTCCCGCACGGTGTGGTCGTCCCACCAGCGGGCGACGTCCGGGTCGGTGCGCCGCAGGTCGTCCACCTCGGCCAGGAGCCGCCGGTCCTCCGGTCGTCTGCCGGCCTCCCTGCGCATCGCGGCGACCGACCGGGCGCCGAACTCGGCCCAGTTGACGATGCGCTCCCGGGCCAGCGGGTCGCGGAACAGGTAGTGCGTGAAGGAGGAGCCAAGCGCCGGAGCGCGCCCGAGAACCGCCCGCAGCAACGCGTTGTGCGCGAGGACCTCGGCACGCCGGCCGAGGAGCAGCACCGGGACGTGGTCCAGGGTCGCGGCCAGGCGCAGCAGTCCCGGGTCGGGGTGCTGCACCTCCGGGGCCGTCCGGCGGGCCCGGGACGCGGGCGCCGCGAGGTCGCGCAGGTGCGCGGCCTCCACCTCGTTCAGCCGCAGGGCCCGCGTCAGCGCGGCGAGCACGGACTCCGAGACCGTCGCCTGCCGGCCCTGTTCCAGCCGGCTGTAGTGGTCGGTGCTCAGGCCCGCCAGCATGGCCAGTTCCTCCCGGCGCAGGCCGGGCACGCGCCGTGGACCGGGGAACGCCTCGATGCCGGCCTGGCCGGGAGTGAGCCGGTCCCGGCGGGCCCGCAGGAACGCGCCGAAGGCGGAGCGGTCAGCACCCATGCCCCCACGGTACGGCCGCCCGTCGCCGTCCTGCCTGGTCATGGCGTGCCCAGGCAGCGCTCGCGCTGGCAGGCGCACCGCGGCGCCTGTGCAATGACGCCATGACTTCCTCAGAGACCGGCACTCCGGCCCCCTCCGCCCCCTTCCACGGCCGCAGCGCGGTCGTGACCGGTTCCACCAGCGGCATCGGCGCCGCCATCGCCGAGCTGCTCGCCGGCCGCGGCGCGCACGTCATCGTCAGCGGACGCGACGCGCGGCGGGGCGAGCGGACGGTGGGCCGCATCCGGGAGGCCGGCGGCAGGGCCGAGTTCGTCCCCGCCGACCTCTCCGGTGACAGCGAGTCGGTGCGCGCCTTCGCCGCCCGGGCGACGGCCGCCGCGGGAGGACGGGTGGACATCCTCGTCAACAACGCCGGCATCTACCCGGCCACCACCACGCCGGACCTCCCCGACGCCGCCCTCGACGCGATGCTCGCCCTCAACATCCGCGCGCCCCATGTGCTGGTCGGGCGGATGGCCCCGGCCATGGCCGAGCGGGGAGGCGGCGTGATCGTGAACATCGGCTCCTGGATGGCCTCCGTGGGGAGCCCCTACGCCGCTGCCTACACCGCGACGAAGGCCGCCGACGAGCAGATGACACGGGCCTGGGCCGCCGAGTTCGGGCCGCGCGGCGTGCGCGTCAACGCCGTCGCGCCCGGGGTGACGCGGACCCCGGGGAACGAGGCCGCGCGCCAGGTGATCGAGCGGATGGCCGCCGGGACTCCGGCCGGGACACCGGTCGCCCCCGAGGACATCGCCCACGCCGTGGCCTTCCTCGCCTCCGGCGAGGCCCGCATGATCCACGGGACCACCCTTCACGTCGACGGCGGCATCACCACCACCCGCCTCTCCTGACCGCCACCCGGCCCCCACCCCCACCGGACTGCCGCACCGCGTCGTGCGGGCGACGGGCTCCGGACACGGCGAAGGGGCCGTCCGCACCACGGATGGCGGACGGCCCCTTCGCGGGAGTGACCCTTCGGGGAGTGACCCGGCGTCAGGACGCCTTGGCCTTCTCCTCCGTCTTCGCGGCGGCGGCCACCGGGGCCGGCTTGGCGGCCTCGTAGAACTCCTCGCGCGGCGTCTCCATGGCGCCCAGGGACACGACCTCGCGCTTGAGGAACATGCCGAGGGTCCAGTCGGAGAAGACGCGGATCTTGCGGTTGAAGGTGGGCATCGCCATGCCGTGGTAGCCGCGGTGCATGTACCAGGCCAGGCGGCCGCGCAGCTTGATCTTCACCTTGCCCACGACGATCATCGCGACGCCCTTGTGGAGGCCCAGGCCCGCGACCGCGCCCTTGTTGGCGTGCTCGTAGTCCTTCTGCGGGAAGCCCCGCATGCCGGAGATCACGTTGTCGCCGAGGACCTTGGCCTGCCGCAGCGCGTGCTGCGCGTTCGGCGGGCACCAGGCGTTCTCGTTGCCCGCCTTGCGGCCGACGAGGTCCGGCACCTGGGCGTTGTCGCCCGCGGCCCAGATGTAGTCCGTGCCCTTGACCTGCAGGGTGGTCTCGCAGTCGACGTGACCGCGCGGGCCGAGGGGCAGACCGAAGCGGGACAGCGCCGGGTTGGGCTTGACGCCCGCGGTCCACACGATGGTGTTCGAGTCGACCTCCAGCCCGTTCTTCAGCACCACGTGGCCGTCGACGCAGGAGTCCATCGACGTGGAGAGGTAGACCTCGACCCCGCGGCCCTCCAGGTGCTCCTTGCCGTACTGGCCGAGCTTGGGGCCCACCTCGGGGAGGATCTTGTCCGCGGCGTCGACGAGGATGAACCGCATGTCCTCGCGGGAGACGTTGCGGTAGTACTTGGCCGCGTCCCGGGCCATGTCCTCGACCTCACCGATGGTCTCGGCGCCGGCGAAGCCACCGCCGACGAAGACGAAGGTGAGCGCCTTGCGGCGGACCTCCTCGTCGGTGGTCGAGTCGGCCTTGTCGAGCTGCTCGAGGACGTGGTTGCGCAGGCCGATGGCCTCCTCGACGCCCTTCATGCCGATGCCCTGCTCGGCGAGGCCGGGGATCGGGAAGGTGCGGGAGACCGCGCCGAGCGCGATGACCAGGTAGTCGAACGGCAGCTCGTACGCCTCGCCCACGAGCGGGGAGATCGAGGCGACCTTGCGGTCCTGGTCGATGTTGGTGACCCGACCGGTGAGCACCTCCGCTTCCTTCGGCAGTTCGCGCCGCAACGGGACGACGACGTGCCGGGGGGAGATGCTGCCGGCGGCGGCTTCGGGGAGGAAGGGCTGGTAGGTCATGTACGACCGGGGGTCGACGACCGTGACGGTCGCCTCGCCGTAGCGCATCTTCTTGAGAATGCGCCGAGCTGCGTACAGGCCTACGTACCCACCGCCTACTACGAGGATCCTGGGACGCTCCGTGGTGCTCATGCCATCGAGTATCCACCCGCCCATGGGGGGTCGCTCGTGCGCCCCTTCACAAGCTTGCCCGGGGTCTCTGCTACACTGCGCCGCCCACGTGACCCATACCATGATCCGGATCGGGAACCACCGAGTACCGGCGGTCGTTGTCAAGGGCCCGTGAGCAGCCACTTGATCCTCCGCACGGGGTGAACCGGGGTGCTGCGACATGCCGGTGGGCCCCCTTCGACGTGCTCGCCCGAGCGGGACCTTCGGCCGGGTGAGCCACCCGAACGGCCCTTGCGCACTCCGGTATCCCCCACCCGGGCCGAATTCCTTGTGAAGAACTTCACGAACTTTGTCGGCGGCACTCCGCCGACACGCCCCGCGAGGGCCCCGCGAAGGCCGCGGGAGGGCCCTGGTAGCCACCTCACCAGCCACGGCACCGCCCCTCGGGGGCGGCGCCCCGGCCCCCGACCGGACCCTCCCCGCGCACCCCTCGCCGGGGTGCGCGGGGACGTCCGTGGACCCGGACGGTCAGCGGATCCCGCCCTCGTCCCCGCGGTCCCGGTCGGACTCGATCCGCTCCGTCTCGCCCTCGATGCGCTCCTTGCGGACGCGCCCGTGGACGGTCTCCTGCTCGGTGTGCTCCTCGGTGGTCAGCCGGACCCGTTCGACGGGCACGGCCTCGGTCTCCACCACCGGGCGTTCCGCGTGGAGTGTCAGCTCGTACTCGGCCTCGCTGATCTCCGGGCCCCTGACCGCGTCACCGCGGTTGGCGTCCGTGATCGGCTCCCGCTCGATCCGCACCTCCTCGTGGCGCAGCGGCACGGTCTGCTCCACGTCCTCGGTGACCACGTACTTGCGCAGCCGTGCCCTGCCTGTCTCGCGGCGCTCGACGCCGACGTGCATGCGCTCCTCGGAGCGCGTCATGGCGTCGTCCCCGTGCCGGAACCGGTCGTCGGCCCCGGCCCGCCGCCCGGCCGTCGGGGTGCGCCCCGGGGACTCGGCGCGCCCGGGTGTCCCCGCGCGTCCCGGCGTCGCGGAACGCCCGGCCGCGGCGCCTCCGGCGGCTCCGCCGGCCGCCGCGCCCGCGGCACCCTGCGTTCCCGCCGTTCCCGCCGTTCCCGCCGTTCCCGCCGTGCCCGCTGTGCCCGCTGTGCCCGCTGTACCGGCCGCGCCCGCCGCACCGGCGGTTCCCGCTCCGCCGGCGGTACCGGTGGTGCCCGCCGCGTCGCCCGGCGCCCGGCCGGTGCGGGACGTGGGCTCGTCCCACGGGACCCCGTAGTAGTCGTACAGCCGGTGTTCCTCGTCCACGGACAGATGACCACCGGCGTCCACATCGACGTGCGGCGCGCCCTTGACCTTGCCCTTGGCGAACGGGACCTCGATGTGGTCGGCGACCATCGAGGCGTCACGGATGGGCACGAAGGACTCGCTGCTGCCGAACCAGCCCGTCTTCACGGTCACCCACTCCGGGCGCCCGGTGGCGTCGTCGAGGAAGACGTGCGCGGCCTCGCCGATTTTGTTACCACCGTCGTCGAAGACCGGGTGGTCCAGGACGGTCGGGATCTGTTCTCTGGTGATCATGTTGGGTCACCCTCCTTTCGGAGCGATTCCCCTGCCGAGTTCACCACCCTGGAGCACGCCAAACGACACAAAAGGGAAAAGCGCCGCATTTTGCCACACCCCGACCGGCCGCCCGACCACTCCACCGACCCGCGCCGGCCCCCGTCCGCACCTGATCGCGTCTCAGCCGGCGATCGACCAGGCGATCCCGTCGAGGATGTCGTGCTCGCTGACGACGACCTCCTGGGCGTCGACGCGTTCCATGATCGCCAGGAGGACGAGGGCGCCGGCGCCGATGACGTCCACGCGGCCGGGGTGCAGGGAGCCGATGGCCGCCCGCTCGGCGTGGGTGGAGCGCAGGAGGCGCTCGGTGACCTCACGCACCCGGTCCCGGGTGACGCGGGAGTGGTGGATGGCCTCCGAGTCGTAGGCGGGCAGGTCCTGGGCGATCGCGGAGACGGTCGTGACGGAGCCCGCGAGGCCCACCAGCGTGCGCGCCTCGCGCAGCGGGACCGCCTGCTCGGCGAGGTCCAGCGCGGCCTCGATGTCGGCCCGCATGGCCCGGATCCGCTCCTCGGTGGGCGGGTCGGTGACGGCGCCGTCGACCACGAGGTGCCGTTCGGTCATCCGCACGCAGCCGATGTCCACCGAGCGCGCGGCGCTCACCCGGTCCCCGCCGACGACGAACTCGGTGGAGCCGCCGCCGATGTCCACCACGAGGTAGGGCTTCGCGAAGCCGGCGCCGCCCGTGCCGCCGGTGAGCTCCTTGGTGGCCCCGGTGAACGAGAACTCGGCCTCCTGGTCGCCGGAGATGACCTCCGGCTCGACGCCGAGGATGTCCACCACCCCGCGCACGAACTCCTCGCGGTTCTCGGCGTCACGCGAGGCGGAGGTGGCCACGAAGCGCACCCGCTCGGCGCCGTGCTTCTCGATCACCGCCGCGTACTCGCGGCAGGCGGCGAAGGTCCGCTCCAGTGCCTCCGGGGCGAGCCGGCCGGTGCGGTCGACGCCCTGGCCGAGCCGCACGATCGTCATGCGCCGTTCCAGGTCGGTGAGTTCACCGGTGGCCGGGTCCACGTCGGCGACGAGGAGGCGGATCGAGTTGGTACCGCAGTCGACGGCGGCGACCCTGGTCATTCGGCGTGCTCCTCGTGCGCTGCGTTCTTCGCGTGCCCTGCGTTCTTCTCGTCCTTCTCGCACGCGTCCGGGACCGTCACGCACGCTCCCTTGCGCCACCACTGCGGCAGCATCGCGAGCGCCTCGTCGCCCAGCGGGTTGACGCCGGGACCGGCGGCCAGCGCGTGCGCCACGAGGACGTGCAGGCACTTCACCCGGTCGGGCATGCCGCCCGCGCTCGGGAAGCCCTTCAGCTCCTCGATCTCGTCCCGGCGCCGCAGGTAGTCCTCGTGGGCGGCGCGGTAGGCCGCGGCCAGCTCCGGATCCTCGGCGAGGCGTTCGGTCATCTCCTTCATGACACCGTTCGCCTCCAGCGTGCCGATCGCGGAGTTCGCCCGCGGGCACGTCAGGTAGTACAGCGTCGGGAACGGCGTGCCGTCGGGCAGCCGCGGTGCCGTCTCGACCACGTCGGGCTGCCCGCACGGGCACCGGTGCGCGATCGCGCGCAGCCCGCGCGGCGGCCGGCCGAGCTGCTGCCGGAAGGCCTCGACGTCGGCATCGGTGGGCCCGGTGCGCGGGGTGGTCGGCGGAGGGGTTTCCATGCGCGTACGAGAGTCTCTCTGTCCGTGGCGGCGCGGGCCCGAGGGGCCCGGCGCCGGTTTCTTGCCGTACGAGAACCGTACTGTCTCACCGGCGTACGGCCGCGTCCGCCCGGTCGACGCCGTCCCACAGGTTGGCGTACCAGGGGCGCGCCGCCGTTCCGCCCTCGGAGCGGGTACGGGTGGCGGCGCCGGGCTCGGCGACGACGTAGCCGGTCTCCCCCGGCATCACGTAGTGCAGCCGCAGCCGGATCTGCTGTTCCGCGTAGGCGTCGTCCTGCCAGCGGGCCTTGAGGTCGCGCAGTTGCTCCACCCGCTCGCGGGCCTGCCGCTGCTCGCGTTCCTCGTCGGCGATCCGGGCCCGCTGGGAGACGTACTGCCGCATCGGGTAGGCGAGCGCCACGATCATCGTGCACAGCACCAGGGCGAGCAGGGCCGCGCGGCCGGTGAGCCGGGAGCGGCGGGCCTGGCGCCGGGTCTGCGAACGGTAGACCCGGGCGGCCGTCTGCTCACCGAGCAGCCGCAGCCTGGTCGCGGTCGAGAACCGGTCCCGGTCCTTCGCGGCCATGTCCTCCGCCTCCCGTCGCGCTCACGCCTGCCGTCTCATGCGTACGTCCCCGCACACGGTACGGGACCGGGTACGGGGACGTACGTACGACGCCGCCCACGGGCGCCGCTCGCTCACGAGGGCGCCCGCGGTGGGGCTCACTGTCCGGCGGAGCGGAACCGGGGGAACGCCGAGCGGCCGGCGTACACCGCGGCGTCGTCGAGGATCTCCTCGATGCGCAGGAGCTGGTTGTACTTGGCGACGCGCTCGGAGCGGGCCGGGGCGCCGGTCTTGATCTGGCCGCAGTTGGTGGCGACGGCCAGGTCGGCGATGGTGACGTCCTCGGTCTCGCCGGAACGGTGGGACATCATGCACTTGAAGCCGTTGCGCTGGGCGAGCTCCACGGCGTCCAGGGTCTCGGTCAGCGAGCCGATCTGGTTGACCTTGACCAGCAGGGCGTTGGCGGTGCCCTCCTCGATGCCGCGGGCCAGGCGCTCGGGGTTGGTGACGAACAGGTCGTCACCGACGAGCTGGACCTTGTCGCCGAGGCGGTCGGTGATGGTCTTCCAGCCGGCCCAGTCGTCCTCGAACAGCGGGTCCTCGATGGAGACGAGCGGGTACGCGTCGACGAGCTCCGCGTAGTAGTCGGTCATCTCGGCCGCCGTGCGGTCCTTGCCCTCGAAGGAGTAGACGCCGTCCTTGTAGAACTCGGAGGCGGCGACGTCGAGGGCGAGGGCGATCTGGTCGCCGGGGGTGTAGCCGGCCTCCTTGATGGCCTCGAGGATGAGGTCGAGGGCCTCGCGGTTGGAGCCGAGGTTCGGGGCGAAGCCGCCCTCGTCGCCGAGGCCGGTGGCCAGGCCCTTGTTCTTCAGGACCTTCTTCAGCGTGTGGTAGACCTCGGCGCCCCAGCGCAGGGCCTCGGAGAAGGACTCCGCGCCGATCGGGGCGATCATGAACTCCTGGATGTCCACGTTGGAGTCGGCGTGCGAGCCGCCGTTCAGGATGTTCATCATCGGCACCGGCAGCAGGTGCGCGTTGGGGCCGCCCAGGTAGCGGAAGAGCGGCAGGTCGCTGGCCTCGGAGGCGGCGTGGGCGACGGCGAGCGAGACGCCGAGGATGGCGTTGGCGCCGAGGGAGCCCTTGTTGTCGGTGGCGTCCAGGTCGAACATGGCCTGGTCGATCAGACGCTGCTCGGTGGCGTCGTAGCCGACCAGCTCCGGGCCGATCTGCTCGATCACGGCGAGGACGGCCTTCTCGACACCCTTGCCCAGGTAGCGGCTCGGGTCGCCGTCACGGAGTTCGATGGCCTCGAAGGCACCGGTGCTGGCACCGGAGGGAACGGCGGCACGACCCGTGCTGCCGTCGTCGAGGCCGACCTCGACCTCGACCGTGGGGTTGCCTCGGGAGTCCAGGATTTCCCGGGCTACGACGACGTCGATGGACGGCACGAGCATCTCCTTCTGGGATGTGACGCGGGTACGCCGGGCCCTCGGGGCCCGACGCGGGGCGCGGAGCCGGGGTGGCTCGCGCTCCCGAGCCTAGCCGTCTCAGGCGGCGGCACCGGTGTGTGGCCCACTTGCCGGGCAGAAGTGTGGGTGAATTGTTTCCTGACGGAACAAAATGAGCGGGGGTGGGTATCAGGAGAGCGCGCGCACCCGGCGGTCCGTCCGGGGCTCCGCGGCCCCCCGGGTCCGGACATGCCCCACCCCCGGCGCGTACGGGGGAGAGGCGCCGGGGGTGGGGGACCCGTGGGGACGGGGGCCGGCCCCGCGAGGGGGCCGGGGAGGGTCAGCTCAGGTGGAGCTGCTGGCCCGGGAAGATGACGTCCGCGTCGTCCACGATGTCCTTGTTCAGCGTGAACAGCTTCTGCCAGCCGCCCTTGACGTGGTGCTCGGCGGCGATGCCGCTCAGCGTGTCGCCCTTGACGACCTTGTACTCGCCGTCGCCCTTCTCGACCTTCTTGCCGGTGGGCGTGGTGACGGTCTTCTTCGCGGCCGGACGCTCCTGGGAACGGGAGGCGTGCTGCTCGGTGGACGAGGAGCTGCTCGACGAGCCCGCGCTGCTGGAGCTGCCGGAGTTGCTCGACCCGTTGGAGGACGAGCCGCTGGAGGCGGCGGCGCCGTCGTAGGCGGCACCGGTCAGACCCTTGCCGCACACCGGCCAGGCGCCCTTGCCCTGGCCCGCGAGGACCTTCTCGGCGACGGCTATCTGCTGCGACTTGGAGGCCAGGTCGGCACGCGCGGCGTACGCGGTGCCGCCGTACGCGGCCCAGGTGGAGCTGGTGAACTGCAGCCCGCCGAAGAAGCCGTTGCCGGTGTTGATGGACCAGTTGCCGCCGGACTCGCACTGGGCGACGGCGTCCCACTGGGAGGCCGTGGCGGCGGAGGCGTTGCCGGCCGCCATCAGCGGGGCGGCGACGGCGGCACCGGTGACGCCGGCGAGCGCGACGACACGGGTGGCCTTGGACGGACGGCGGTGCTTGCCCTTGCTGGAAAACAGCATGGAGAGATCCCCTCACCGACGCCTGCGAGGTGAGCTGTCGGGTTCGGGCCGGTTGAGTTGCCCGGTCGCGCGCCGCTTGTGGCGCACGACTTCACCCCAAGCCGTGTCCGGCCGTCCGGGACCACGTGGTGGTCCGGCCGCCGGGCCCGGCACTTACCTGGGTCCCCCGCTCCTGCCTACGGCGCTTGACGCGACGACTGTTCCCGTACGGCCGCTGGCAGGATTCGGCGTTGCGACCGTCGGGGCCCGCGATGGCGAGCGGTGACGACCGTAGACATGAGATCCGCCGGATTTCAAAGACGATCAAGGCTTATGAGACTCATCCCACACTTTCGCCGAATCGGACATCAGGGCTGATCCAGGGACCAAACTCCCCTGATTTCGGGTGCACTTCAACCCCGTACGTCCGATTCTTCCCCTGGCGTCCCCGGCGTCCCCCGACGCCCCCGGAACGGGGCGCGCCTACTCGACGACGAGGCTCTGACCGGGCCGGATGACGCTCGGGTCGCTGCCGATGGCGTCCTCGTTGGCCTGGTAGAGGGCCTGCCAGCCGCCGTCCACGTCAAGGGAGTCGGCGATGGAGCCGAGGGTGTCGCCGTGGCGGACCGTGTAGGTGGAGCCGTCCTCGGCACTGCTGCCGCGGTGCCGGCCGGTTCCGTCGGCGATGAGGGTGTTGGCCCCCTTCGTCCCGTCGACGGCGCCCGTGTCGACGAGGGCCGAGGAGCCCGGGCTCTGCCGGTAGTGCTCCGAGGCGCTCCCCGAGGACCGTCCGGCCGAGGAATCGCCGGACTTGTCGCTGGTTTCCGGGGATGTGGTGGATTTGCCGCCGGAGCGGGAATCGCCGGACGCGCGGGAGGAGTCCTCGCCCTTCTTGCTCGGACTCGCGCTCGCCTTTCCGGACGCCTCGTCGGACGTGCTGCCGGATTTCCCGGAGGACTTGCCGGAGGATTCGGAGGACCCCGAGGAACCCGAAGAGGCGGACGAATCGGAGTTTCCGGACGAGTTGTCCAGGCCGAGGTCCAGCCCGGAGCCGGACTTCCCGGACTCGCCCGAGCCGCTGCCGAGGCCCGTGTCGACGTCCGCGGAACCGGAGTCCTTGGAGAGCCCGGACAGCGGGCCGCAGGTGGGCCAGGCGGCGACGCCCTCGGCGGCGAGGATCTTCTCGGCGACGGCGATCTGCTGCGAACGGCTGGCCTTGTCGGGGCTCGGCGCGTAGTCGAGGCCGCCGTAGTGGTTCCAGTCGTCCTGCGACAACTGCAGGCCGCCGTACAGGTCGTTGCCCGTGTCCGCGCTCCAGGAGCCGCCGCTCTCGCACTCCGCGACGTGGTCCCAGGTGGAACCGCTGGCCGCGCTCGCGCCCGTGGCGCCGAGCAGGGGGATGGCGATGGCGGAGCCGGTCACGCCGGCCGCGACGAGGAGGGCCGGAGCCTGACGGGGGCGACGGTGACGACCGTTCCCGGAGAGCATGCGGTTGCCTTTCACACGACAGCGGTGACCCAACGCGGCGATCCGGGGGACCGCCTTGTTGATGCGTGAACGTATAGCCAGTACAACACCGGTTACAAGTTAATGCAGCGCAGATCACGTGAAGATCACAGAGTTGAGGAACTGTCACTTTTCGTGTCCGGGCGGGTTTATGCGCAACCGATGCCCACTCAATTCGGGACGGGTGCGAACTCCACGGGCAGCGTGCGCAATCCGCGCATGATGAGGCCTCCACGCCACCGCAATTCGGTGGAATCCACCGCGAGCCGGAGGTCCGGAAGGCGGGTCAGGAGCGTCGCGAGCGCGGTCCGGCCCTCCAGCCGGGCGAGCGGCGCACCGAGACAGTAGTGGATGCCGTGCCCGTAGCCGAGGTGTTGATTGTCACGCCGCGTGAGATCGAGCACGTCGGGTTCGGCGAACCGCTCCGGGTCGCGGTCGGCGGCCGCCAGGACGACGAGGACGGCCTCCCCCGGCGCGATGTCCTGACCGCCGAGGGTCAGCGGCCGGGTGGCGAACCGCCAGGTGGCCAGCTCCACGGGGCCGTCGAAGCGCAGGAGTTCCTCGACCCCGGTCTCCAGCAGGCCCATGTCGCCCGCGGCGAGCGAGTCCTGCAGCCGGGCCCGCTGCTCCGGGTGGGTCAGCAGCGCGTGCGTGCCGTTGCCGATGAGGTTGACGGTGGTCTCGAAGCCGGCGAACAGAAGGATGAACGCCATCGCGGCGACCTCGTTCTCCGTGAGGTGCTCGCCCTCGTCGGAGGCGCGGATGAGACCGGAGACGAGGTCCTCGCCGGGGGCCGCCTCCGCGGGCAGCGCCTCCCGCTTGCGGTGGATGAGTTCGGCGAGGTAGCCACGCATCTTCTTCACGGAGCGGGCGACCCCGCCGCGCGGGCCCTTGCCGTGACGGATCATCATGCCCGCCCAGTCCCGGAAGTCGTCCTGGTCCTCGCGGGGTACGCCGAGGAGGTCGCAGATGGCGTAGATGGGGAGCGGGAAGGCGAACTCGTGGATCAGGTCGGCCTCGCCGCGGGCGGCGAAGCCGTCGATGAGCCGGTCCGTCAGCTCCTGCACGCGCGGGGCGAACTCGGCGACGCGGCGGGGGGTGAACGCGGTGCTGACCAGACGCCGCAGACGGGTGTGGTCCGGCGGGTCGATGTTGAGCAGGTGCGTCATCAGCTCGGCCTTGCGCTCGCCGGGGATGCCGGTCCTGCCGCGGGCGTGGGCGGGCTCGTCGTGGTGCGCGGGGTTCTTGGAGAGCCGGGGGTCGGCCAGGGCGCGGCGGGCGTCGGCGTAGCGGGTCACGAGCCAGGCCTCCACACCGCTGGGGAGGCGGGTGCGGTGGACGGGGCTGTGGGTGCGGAGCCAGGCGTAGGCGGGGTACGGGTTCGCCGCGAACTCCCAGTCGAACAGGGTGGGGGCCGCCGGGGGCGGCGAGGGCTCGCCATGCATACGGCGACCCTAACGGCCGGGGACGGCCCGCCGGTCTCCCGCCCCCGCGCCCCCTGGCGGGGGGGGGCGGGGGCGCGAAGTCGTGCGGTCCGCTCGGCGTCCGCGTTGCGGCGTCCGGGTTCAGCGCGGAGTGTCCGACTCGGGTGTGTCCGACTCCGTTGTGTCCGACTCCCGGGCGCGGATCGCGTCGCGGTAGGCGCGGGCCGCCGCGCGCAGGGCGGCCTCGGGGTCCACCCCCTCCGCCTCCGCCCGCGCCGCCAGCGCGAGCAGTTCGTAGCCGACGCCCTCCCCCGCCGGCAGCGGCACGTCGAGCCCCGCCGTCCGCGCCCGCGAGGCGAGCTTGGCCGCGAGGGCGAGACCGGGCTGGCCCAGCGGGACGCCCTCCGTCACCGAGTCGCGCCGCTTCTCCTCCGCCTTCGTCCGCAGCCAGTGCGCCTTGACCTCCTCCGGCGTGCTCGCGCTCTCCTCGCCGAAGACGTGCGGGTGCCGGTGGATCAGCTTGGCCACGATGCCGCCCGCGACGTCGTCGACGGAGAACGGCTCCTCGGCGTCCTCCTCGGCGATCCGCGCGTGGAAGACGACCTGGAGGAGCACGTCCCCGAGTTCCTCCCGCAGCTCCTCCCGGTCCCCGTCCTCGATCGCCTCGACGAGTTCGTAGGCCTCCTCGATGGCGTACTTGGCGAGCCCCTCGTGGGTCTGTCCGGAGGACCAGGGGCACTCCCGGCGGATGCGGTCCATGACCTGGACGAGGTCGAGGAGGCGGGCGCCGGGGAGGTCGTAGGAGGCGGGCAGGAGTTCGAGGTCCGGCATCCGGAAGCGGCCGGAGCCGGCCATGCGGGCCAGCCCGTCGGTGAGCCGCGGCTCGCCCTCGCCGGTGGCGAGGACGACCACGGTCCGCCCGCCGGCGCACGCGTCGACCAGCTCACCGGCTTCCGGCGCGGCCTCGTCCACCTCCACGCCGGCCTCCCGCAGATACGGGAGCTGCGGATGGGCGCCGTCCGCGCACAGCACCCGGTCGGCCGTGCGCAGGAGCTGCCAGGCGGGCCAGGACAGCAGCCCGGGGGCGACCCGGTGGCTGGTGGTGAGCAGGACTATGCGCCCGGGGGCGTCGGCGGAGGCTTCGGTACCGGTGGCGTTCACCCCACGAACGTAACCCCTCAGGCGCCGGCCCGGCTCACGTCCTTCAGCCAGGGCGCCGTGGTGTCCACCCGGCTGCTCTTCTGCACGTCCCAGCTCCCGTAGCGCGGGTTGACGTCGATGTGCAGCGCCTTGGAGGCGTCGGACAGCGACTTCCAGAAGACGGCCTTGCCGGTGCTGGTGTTCATGTCGGCGCCGAGGGCCGCGGCCAGCTTCTGCGCCCGGACCTCCGTGCGCAGGCTCTCGTCGAGCCGCGCGGGCGCCACTCCGTACTGCCGCAGCCAGGCCGTGCGCAGGCCCCGGGCGCCGCCGGCCTGCTGTTCCAGGGAGGTGCGCATCGCCTGCACGTCCCGCTCGGTGACCGTGACGCCCGCGTCCTTCGCGGCGCGGTCCAGGACCCGGTCCAGGACCAGGGTGTGCAGGGTGTCGCGGGTGAGGCTGCCGGTGCGGGCGATCTCCTGGGCGTACTGGGCCTCGTCGGCGGTGGCGTCCCGCTGGGCGCTGCGCACCTCCTCCACCCTGTTCTCCAGCTGCGCGACCGTGATCCGCTGTCCGCCGACGACGGCCGCGGCCCCGGGGTGGGAGTCGCTGCCGCAGGCGGTGAGGGCGGGAGCCGCGAGGAGGGCGGCGCTGAGGGCGATCACAGTGCGACGGCGGTGCAAGGTGGGCCTCCTGGAGGTTGTGCAGACAGGGTGCGGCCGCGCCGTCGCGTGGGCGGTGGGGGTCGGGTGACGGGCGGGCGCACGGGGTCTTGCGATGATCGATGGTAGGCAGTGGCCGGGCTGCGGCCAAGGCATTGGACCAACGATTCGCCGCGGCTTCGGGCACCGGTGCGGCCCGCACGGTCACCCCCGGCCGGGTACGGGACCCGGATCGGGTTCGGGTTCGGTCCCGGCCCCCGCGGGTCTCAGCCGCGGACCTGCCCCAGCCACTGCAGCGTCCGTCGGACCTCCGCGACCAGCGGGTGACCCGGCCCGTGCAGTGCCTGCACGTCGGCCAGGAGGCGGGCCAGGATGTCGTGCGCGGCGCCGCGGTCGCCGAGCGCGAGGAGCAGGTGGCCTATGCGGCGGCGCAGTTCGAGCGCGGTCGCGGGGTCGCCGCCGACGTACCTGTTCTCGTAGTACGGCAGCAGCGCACGGTACTCGGCGAGCGCGGCGGCCGGTTCGCCGAGCTGTTCGAGGCACTGGGCGGCCTCGTAGCGGAAGCGCAGCGACTGGGTGTCGGCCTGGCCCGCCTCGGCGGCCCGCTCGTCGGCGAGGCGGCGCAGCTCGGGCAGGGCGCGCCGGTACTGCCCGTCGTCCATGAGGGTGGCCGCGTACTGCTTGCGCAGGGTGCGCACGACGGGCGAGTGCTCGCCGTGCTCGGAGGCGGCGGCCGGGAGGATGGAGCCGAGGATGTCGACGGCCTGGGTGATGCGTCCCTCGCCGAGCAGCCGCTTGACCTCGTCGACGGCGCCCGCGACATCGGGCTTCTCGACGTTCTCCGCGGCCGGTGTGGCCTGCGGCTGGGGCGCGGGGGTGCGCGCCCGGTCCGGCCAGGGAGCGTGCGGACGCAGGAAGGGGCGCGTGGGGTCGAGCGGGGCGCCGGTGGGCATGCCGCGCGCCGGAAGCAGGGGCAGCAGCGCCTCGTAGGTCTCCTGCGCGGAGTCCGGCCGGTGCTGCGGATCCTTGGCGAGCAGGCGCAGCACCAGCGCCTCCATCGCCTCGGGCACCTCCGGCCGCACCCGGCGCACCGGCAGCGGCGGCTCGTACAGATGGCGGTGGAGCACACCGAGGGCGGTGGTGCCGGTGAACGGCACGTTGCCGCTGAGGAGTTCGTGCATCAGCACGCCGAGCGCGTACAGGTCGGTGTACGGGCCGACGGCGCCGCCCATCGCCTGCTCGGGCGCCATGTAGGCGGGGCTGCCGATGGGCGAGCCGGTGTGGGTGAGGCGGGTGGTGTCGGTGTCCATGACGTGCGCGACGCCGAGGTCGAGCACGGTGACCGTGCCGTCCTGCTTGACCATCACGTTCCGCGGCTTGAGGTCGCGGTGGACGATCGGCACGGCGTGCACCGCGGACAGCACGGCGCACAACTGGGCGGCCACGGCCGCCACCCACTGCCAGGGGTAGGGCTCGTGCTCGGCGAGATGGTCGGCGAGGTCCGCGCCGTCGACGTACTGCATGACGAGGAACAGCTCCTCGCCCTCGCTGCCCGCGTCGTGCACCGTGACCAGGCCGGGGTGGTCGACCTGCGCGGTGACCCGGCACTCGCGCACGAAGCGGCGGCGCAGTTCGTCCGCCTCCTGGCCCGCGACCTTGTCGGGCCGCAGCAGCTTGACCGCCACACGCCGGTCCAGACGGCGGTCGTAGGCCGTCCAGACCTGGCCCATGCCGCCCTGCCCGATGAGCGTGGACAGCTCGTACCGGCCGGCGACGATCCGTCCGGTGCCGGCGGTCGCCACACTCACCTGTCACCCTCCCGCTTGCGCAGGTAGTCGCTGAGCTCGTCCAGTTCGGCACGGACCTGGTCGATCCGGGCGGGGGCGGGCCGGCTTCCGGTGCTCTCGCCGGAGTCGGGGACCGGCGCCGGGGAGGGGCCCGGCCGGTACGCGTGCGGCGGCACGGGCGCCGGGGTGGGCGTCGGCGCGGGGCCGGCCTGGGCGGCGGCGTAGGGCTGCGGCGGCATCGGGGCCTGCCGGTTCGGGTACGGCTGCTGCGGCGGGGCCGGGTAGCCGTAGCCCTGCTGGGGGCGGGGCGGGTAGCCGCCCATCGGCGGGGCCTGCGCGTACAGCGGGGACCGGCGCTGCATGTCGAAGAGCACGTAGTAGGTGCCCGCGCCCGCGCCGAGGAGCAGGAGGACGACCATCGCGACGTCGGTGCGGTGGTCCGACTCGGGGAGCGAGCCGATGACGGCGAAGGAGATGATGATCAGCGGCAGGCTCACCACCGCGAACACCCAGTCCCGCGCCCGGCGGGTGAGCACGGCGATGCGGAACAGCGGCAGGAAGGAGAGCAGGCCGATGGAGAAGAAACTGCCGAGGACCACCAGCACGCGCATGGCGATGACCGAGCCCCGGGTGCGGGCGGGCGGCTGCGTGCCGTGGCCGTACATGACGTCTCCTGGGACCGGTGCGGATACGGGCGGACGGTACAAGTTCCGGAACCAGAGCGTATAACCCGGGTCGGACAAGCGGTCATGGGTTGGCCGTAACCGTTGTGCTACCGATGACCTTCGCGCCCGCGACGCGCCCGTGACGCGCCCCCGCGCGCTGTCCGACGGGACGTCGCCGGGGCCGCCGTCCCGGGGCCCGGACCGTCACTCCGGGAGGAGGCTGCCCTCGGTCAGTCCGTCGTGGATCCCGCGCACGAGCTGGGCGCCCAGGCGGCCTGCGAGCCGCAACTCCTCCTCGAACCGGGCCAGTTCACGAAACCGCCGGCCGTAGCCGCGCTGCTGCTCCAGCGGCAGCCGGGGCAGTTGCAGACGGCGCACGTCGAGCCGGGCCGAGGTGGAGGCGTAGCTGCTGGCCCGGCGGTGGTTGGCGCTGCCGCGCAGGAACCCGGCGAGGAACCAGGGGTCGAGGGAGGCGGGGTCGGGCCGCAGCAGGGTCAGGTTGCGGCCGAGGGCGGCCCCGGTGGTCGCCTCGTCCACGACGCGCGCCGCCGGGCCGCCGCCGAGCACGGGGACGACGACGTCCCCTGCCTCCAGCAGCACCGGCTCCTCACCGGCCTCCGGCAGGGTGCCCGAGGGGGCCTCGCCGGACAGCACGTCGTGGTCGGTGAGCACGCGCGGGTGGGGGCCTCCGGTGCCTCCGGTGCGCAGCATCAGGGCGCCGCCGCGCGCGAGTTCGCCGATGGTGGTGAGCGGGCGGCGCGCGTGGTCGGCGGCGGGGAGCGGGGCGAGGTCGGCGGCGGGCGGGGCGAGTTCGGCGGTGAGCCGCAGGGTCTCGTCGAGGCGCTCGCGGACCCGGGCGAGGCGTGCGGTGCCGCCGGCCGGGGCGGGCGGCGGGAGGTGGCGGGCGGGCGCCAGGTCGACGTCGTCGTCGAGGAGGTCGACGACGGGCAGCGCGCGGCTGACGCCGGGCCGTTCCTCCACGCCGCCGGTGCGGTCGAACTCGTGCCAGGCGTCCAGGACGGCCTCGCGCACCGCCTGCCAGTCGGGCCCGCCGCGCCCCTCGGCGGCGGCCGCCCCGGTGTCCACGAGCAGCACCCGTGGCTGGGCGGGCGCCCGGTCGGGGCGGCGCAGCACCCACAGGTGCAGCGGGACGCCGTGCGGCGGCGCCGCCCCGGCGGGCAGCGCGACCACGGCGCGCAGGGCGCCGCGGCGCAGCAGATCGGCGCGGATGCGGCGGCCGGAGCGGCGGGAGGCGGCGGCGGGCGGCATCAGCAGCACGGCGCTGCCGCCGTCCTTGAGACGGGCCAACGCGTGCTGCACCCAGGCGAGTTCGGACTCGGTGCGGGCCGGGAGGCCGTACTCCCAGCGGGGGTCGTAGGCGAGTTCCTCGTGTCCCCAGTTGCGCTCGTTGAACGGGGGGTGGCACAGCACGACGTCGGCCCGCAGGCTCTCGTGGGCGTCCGCGCGGAGGCTGTCCCCGGCGGCGGCGCGGACGAGGGCGCGGGTGTGCAGGGCGAGGCGGAGCGCGGCGAGGGCCGCGAGTTCGGGGGCGGCGTCCTGCCCGTACAGGCTCTGCTCGGGGGCGCGGCCGAGAGCGCGCAGCAGGGCGCCGGTGCCGCAGGCGGGGTCGAGGACGGTGCGGGCGGGGCCGGCCAGCTCGGCCATCAGGTCGGCGAGGCCGGCCGGGGTGAGCGTGTACTGGCGCGGGTTGGCGTCCAGGTGCCGGCCGAGCAGGAACTCGAACGTCTGCCGCGCGCCCAGTTCGGCCGCGAGGTCGACGGTGCCGCGCAGCAGCGGGGCGGAGGCGCGCAGGGCGGCGGGTTCGGGGACGCGCACGGCGGGGGCGCGCAGCGCGCCGAAGCGGGCGCCGAGCACCTGTTCGAGGTGGGCGGGCAGGAGGCGGGCGAGCCGCTCGTCGGAGCCGGCGGAGACCTCCAGCCAGACGGTGGGCCGGGCGTGGAGGAGGAGCAGGACGCAGCCGGCGTGCAGCAGGCCGGTGACCGGGCCCTCCGGATGTCCCGCGAGCTGCTGCCGGACCCGCTCGCGCAGCGGAACCTCGGCGAGTTTGCCCTGCTTGCGCAGCCATTCCTCGACCTCGGTGAGCGCGAAGGCGGGGCTGGTCCCGGTGCCGCCGACGGGCTTGGGGAAGTCCGCGTGGCGGCGGCGCCAGTTGCTGACGGCGGCACGGCCCACGCCCGCGAGCCGGGCGATTCCGGCGGCGGTCACCTCTGTGGCGTTGTCCTGCACGAGATCCCACTCTCCTCGGCCTGAGGGCCGTCCGTGGCGGCCGATGATACCGACGCACCGACCCATGAGGCATTCACGGACGTGTACACAGTGCTTGACGTGACTCTGGTTGACTCGGTTCACAAGCTTCTGCTCTGATTACCCCGCCACGGGCGACCGCCGGAGGGGGGTGGTCGCCCGTGTCCGCGCACATCAGAGGGGGAGAGGCCACATGGGGATCAAGGGCAGACTCGCGCTGAACACGGTCGTCACGATCGCCGTCATCGGAGCCGCCTCGGCCCACGCGGGAAGCGGCCGGGGCACGCCGCCCCCGGCGTCCACCGCGCGCCCGGCGATACCCGCGACACCGACACCGGCACCGGCGGCGGGCGGCGCCACCGGGAGCGCGAGGAGTACGCCCCCCACGGCGGCACAACCGCCCTCGCTCTCGGCGACGCCCCCGGCACCGCGACGGTGACCCCCGCCCCGAGCGACACGTTCCACACCCGAGAAGACCCGCAAAGACCTGAGAAGGCCTGAGAAGGTCCGAGAAGGCCTGAGAAGAGCAAGAAGGAAGAACGACCGTGATCGGCCTGACCCTCACCTGTGTACGCCTGATGATCCGGGCGAGCCTCGCCTGCCTCGACCTGATGTTCCTGCTGGCCACGCTGGGCAAGGTCGACCCGCGTACGCGCCACGTCCTCTGACCCGTTCCCTGACGACGAGTCCGGGGTCGACGGCCCGCAGCGCGTCGATCAACCGCCGGGTCCGGGCCGCGTCGGGCGAGGGATACGAAGAGGAGAGCCGGGCCGTCAACAGGGCGCGGAACACCTGCCGGAACATCGAGGACGGCCAGGACGGCGAGGAAGCGACCGAGGTCCGCACCATGGCCGAACCCCGCCTCGAGGGCGGCAGCGTCCCCGGCCTGGGCCCCGGCCAGGCCGCACGGATCGTCGCCGCCGTCGAGGAGACCTTCTGCCACCAGGGACTTTCGTTCGGATCAGGCCGGCTGGAAGGCCCGGTGCCTCCTCGGCCGGCCCGAGCGGCCCCCGCGACACCGGGACGATCCGAACGGGAGACCCCGGGGCGCCGGGGCCCGGCGCCGTGCCTCCGTCAGTCGGCGTGGAAGCGGGACGGGGCCTTGGTGGGGTTGCCGCCGGTGGGGAGCTTCTGGTCGGGGCAGGTCGTCAGGACCTTCCTCATCGCCGACTTCTCCGCCGAGGTCACCCACAGCCCGTACTTCTTCTTCACCGCGACCTGCGCGGCGACGTACGCGCAGCGGTACTTCTTGTTCGGGGGCAGCCAGGTCGCGGTGTCGCCGTCTCCCTTGCTGCGGTTGGGTGTGGCGCCCACCGCGAGCAGGTTCAGCGGGTCGTTGGCCAGCGCTATGCGCTTGGCGGGGTCCCAGTACTTGGCGCCCTTCTGCCAGGCGTCGGACAGGGCCACGAGGTGGTCGATGTCGACCTGGCTGCGACCCCGCGCGAACGTCACCGCCTTCCCGCTGTAGGGATCGGGGTCCAGTTCGCCCGAGGCGACCTTGCAGTGCCCGTCGGTGTACTTCACGTGCTCCAGGTCGCGGCGCAGGATGTCGTCCCGGGTGTCGCAGCTGTTGGAGTCGGTGTCGGCCCAGGCGCTGCCGAAACGTTCCCTGCTGTAGCCGGTCTTGGGCGCCCGGCCCTTGACGGCCAGCGCGTCGGCCGCGGCGAGGGCGCTGCCGCGGGAGGCCGTCGTCTCCTGCGGTCCGCGTCCCGCGGAGCCTTTCCCCACGTCGTCCGTCTTGCAGCCGCTCACGGTGACCAGTGCCACGGCGGCGACCGCGACCCCACCCCTCCATCGCCTCACGCGAGGTCCTCCCTGCCTTGATGTGCGCACGTTCAGTGGTGCGTCTCCACCGTAGCGAGCGGAGTGTCATGCGCATACCACCACTCAACGGGCAACAGGTGCACGCCGGGCGTATCGTCGGTAGTGAGGCACCTGTACGTCCCTCCTCCGGAAGGAGCCTCTGGATGGGTATCTTCGACCGACTCAAGAGCGCGGCGCAGAGCGGCAAGGGCCGGAAGATGTCCGAGAAGATGTCGGACCAGGCCGAGCGTCGTGTCAACGACAAGACCGGCGGCAAGCACGCCGACCAGGTCGATCAGGCCCAGCAGCAGATGGAGGACCGGCTGGGCATGAAGCGGGACGAGCCGTAGCCGGCGGGCCGCGACAGGTTCCGGACGGCAGGGGCCCGTCCACCGAGGGGTGATCCCCGGTGGACGGGCCCCTTCCCGCGTCCAGGGGCCGGCCGCCCCCACCGGCCCCGCCGCCCCCGCGCGCGGAGAGCGCCCTGGGAGCGCCCTGAGAGCGCCCAGCGGATACCCCACGAACGCCCTAGGAGCCCTAGGAGGCGAGTGCCCTAGGAGTCGAGCACCGACGTCAGGAACTCGCCGACCCAGGACAGCAGCTCGCGGCCCACCAGGGGCTTGCCGCCGATCTTCGCCGTCTTCGGGCGGGGGATCAGCACCTGGTGGGTGGCCGGCTTGAGGACGGCACCCGGGTAGAGGCGCTTGACGCGCAGTTCCTGCGATTCGCGCAGGTCCACCGGCGCGAAGCGGATGTTGTTGCCCTGCAGCACGACCTCGCCGACCCCGCACGCGCGGGCGAGCATCCGCAGGCCCGCGACCAGCAGCAGGTTCTCGACCGGCTCCGGCAGCTTGCCGTACCGGTCCACCAGCTCCTCGCGCACGGCCGCGACGTCCTCCTCCGTGGTGGCGGAGGCGATCGCCCGGTACGCCTGGAGGCGCAGCCGCTCGCCGGGCGCGTAGTCGTGCGGGACGTGCGCGTCGACCGGCAGCTCGATCTTGACCTCGAGCGGCGGCTCCTCCTGGGCCCCGCCGTCCAGCGCGGCCCGGTAGTCAGCGACCGCCTCGCCGACCATGCGGACGTACAGGTCGAAGCCGACGCCCGCGATGTGCCCGGACTGCTCACCGCCCAGCAGGTTGCCGGCGCCCCGGATCTCCAGGTCCTTCATCGCCACGTACATGCCCGCGCCCATCTCGGTGTGCTGGGCGATGGTGGCGAGCCGCTCGTGCGCGGTCTCCGTGAGCGGCTTCTCCGGCGGGTACAGGAAGTAGGCGTACCCGCGCTCGCGGCCCCGGCCGACGCGACCGCGGAGCTGGTGGAGCTGGCTGAGGCCGAAGTTGTCGCCGCGCTCCACGATGAGGGTGTTGGCGTTGGAGATGTCGATGCCGGACTCGACGATCGTCGTCGAGACGAGGACGTCGAACCGCTTCTCCCAGAAGTCGACGACCACCTGCTCCAGCGCCTGCTCCGACATCTGCCCGTGCGCGGTGGCGATGCGCGCCTCGGGCACGATCTCCCGCAGCCGGGCCGCCGCGCGGTCGATGGACTCCACCCGGTTGTGGATGTAGAAGACCTGGCCCTCGCGCAGCAGTTCACGGCGTACGGCCGCGCCGATCTGCTTCTCCTCGTACGGCCCGACGAAGGTGAGCACCGGGTGGCGCTCCTCCGGCGGCGTGGTGATCGTGGACATCTCGCGGATGCCGGTGACCGCCATCTCCAGGGTCCTGGGGATCGGCGTCGCCGACATCGTCAGCACGTCGACATTGGCCCGCAGCTTCTTCAGCTGCTCCTTGTGCTCGACGCCGAAGCGCTGCTCCTCGTCGACGATGACCAGGCCGAGGTCCTTGAACTTGGTCTCGGAGGAGAACAGGCGGTGGGTGCCGATGACGACGTCCACCGAGCCCTCCCGCAGCCCCTCCAGGACCGCCTTCGCCTCCGTGTCGGTCTGGAAGCGGGAGAGGGCCCTGACGTTGACCGGGAACTGGGCGTAGCGCTCGGAGAACGTGCCGAAGTGCTGCTGCACCAGCAGCGTCGTGGGCACGAGGACGGCGACCTGCTTGCCGTCCTGGACCGCCTTGAACGCGGCGCGGACGGCGATCTCCGTCTTGCCGTAGCCGACGTCGCCGCAGATCAGCCGGTCCATCGGGACCGACTTCTCCATGTCGTCCTTGACCTCGGCGATCGTGGTGAGCTGGTCGGGGGTCTCCGCGTACGGGAAGGCGTCCTCCAGCTCGCGCTGCCAGGGCGTGTCGCCGCCGAAGGCGTGTCCGGGCGCCGCCATGCGCGCGCTGTACAGCTTGATCAGGTCCGCGGCGATCTCCTTGACCGCCTTCTTCGCCCGCGCCTTGGTCTTCGTCCAGTCGGCGCCGCCGAGCCGGTGGAGGGTGGGCGCCTCGCCGCCGACGTACTTGGTGATCTGTTCGAGCTGGTCGGTGGGGATGTACAGCCGGTCGCCCGGCTGGCCGCGCTTGGCGGGGGCGTACTCGACGACCAGGTACTCGCGGGTCGCGCCCTGCACGGTGCGCTGCACCATCTCGATGTAGCGGCCCACGCCGTGCTGCTCGTGGACGATGTAGTCGCCCGTCTCCAGGGTGAGCGGGTCGATCGTCTTGCGGCGGCGGGCGGGCATCCGGGCGCCCTCGCGGCCGGCCGCCTTCTGCCCGGACAGGTCGGTCTCGGTGAGCACCGCGAGCTTCAGCGCGGGGTCGACGAAGCCGTGGTCGATGCAGCCGCAGGCGACGTGCACCACGGACGGGGAGATCTCGCCGAGGTCGACGTCGAGCCGGGCCGCGACGCCCTCGCCGCCGAGCACCTCAACGGTGCGCGAGGCGGGGCCCTGGCCCTCGGTGACGAACACCGTGCGCCAGCCCTCGGCGAGCCAGCCCTTGGTGTCGGCGAGCGCCTTCGCGGTGTCGCCGCGGTAGCTCTCGGGGGCGTGCATGCCGAGCTTGAGGGTGTCGGCGTCCAGCTCGAGGTCGGCGGCGAACGGGGAGACCGACCACCACATCATGTCCAGCTCGCGCGCCCGGTCCCGCACGTCGGCCAGCGGCCACAGGGAGGCGGCGTCCACGTCGATCGGCGCCTCGCCACCGCCGGCGGTGGCGGCCCAGGAGGCCTGCAGGAACTCCTGCGAGGTCGCCACCAGGTCCGCCGAGCGGGTGCGCACCCGCTCCGGGTCGCAGACGACGGCCATCGCGCCCTTGGGCAGCACGTCGAGCAGCAGTTCCATGTCGTCGACGAGGACGGGCGCGAGGGACTCCATGCCCTCCACGGCGATGCCCTCGGCGATCTTGCCGAGCAGTTCGCCCAGCTCCGGGTGGTCCTCGGCCAGCGCGGCGGCCCGCTCGCGCACCTCCTCGGTCAGCAGCAGCTCACGGCACGGGGGCGCCCACAGGCCGTGCTCGGCCACCTCCAGGGAGCGCTGGTCGGCGACCTTGAAGTACCGGATCTCCTCGACGTCGTCGCCCCAGAACTCCACGCGCAGCGGGTGCTCCTCGGTGGGCGGGAAGACGTCCAGGATGCCGCCGCGCACGGCGAACTCGCCGCGCTTCTCCACCAGCTCCACGCGCGCGTACGCGGCGGCCGACAGGGCGGCGACGACCGCGCCCAGGTCGGCGGTCTCACCGCTCCTCAGCGCCACGGGGACGAGGTCGCCCAGGCCCTTGACCTGCGGTTGCAGCACGGAACGCACGGGGGCGACGACGACGGAGACCGGGCCGGTCTCCGGGTCGTCGGCGCGGGGGTGGGCGAGCCGGCGCAGCACGGCCAGGCGGCGGCCGACGGTGTCGCTGCGGGGGCTCAGACGCTCGTGCGGGAGGGTCTCCCACGAGGGGTACTCCACGACCCCCTGCGGCGGCAGCAGGGTGCGCAGCGCGGCGGCGAGGTCCTCGGCCTCGCGACCGGTGGCGGTGACGGCGAGGACGGGGCGGCCGGTACCACGGGCGAGCGCGGCGACGGCGAAGGGGCGCGCGGCGGGCGGGCCGACGAGGTCGACGTGCATGCGGTTGCCGTCCGCGGCGGCGGTGACCGCCTCCGCGAGGGCGGGGTCCTTGACGACGGCGTCGAGCAGACCGTGCAGGCTCATGAAGGGCTTTCCATCCATCCCGGCCGAGAGGGGCCGCCGTGGGGCGGCGTGCAACGCGAGCACCCGACACGCGAGGCGGGCCGGGGGTTCCTCCCAGGGTACGTCTCCCCCGCCCCGGCCACCGTCCGGTTTCCCCGGCCACCGCCCCCACATCAGCCTTATGCAGAGGGCGGGGCAAGGCCGCCGTTCGATCGATAAGGTGCGGCGCACTGGCAAAAGACATCGGAAGCGGGGGGCACAGTGCAGAACATGCAGGAATGGGCGGCCGAGGAAGCGATTCCGGACACCCCCGCCGGAGTGTTCAGGTTCATGGAGTCCTCGTACACATCCGCGCCGGAGAACAACCCGCGCAGCATCCACGAGGGGTTCTCCGTACTCGACTTCGAGCTGCGGTTCCTGAGTCTGCTGGCTGCGGCGACGGTCCGGGCGGCCGGGCGGGCCGCCGTCCAGGTCGGCCGTTCTCCCGGCCTTGGCGAGTGGACCGGCTACCTGCGGCATGTCCACAAAAAACTGGCCGAGTGCCCGACCGTGTCGGCTGGCAGTGTGGGCCGGGCCGTTGGCGAGGTTCTGGACCTTTACGACCAGGGTGTTCCAGGCGCGCCGAGGGAGCTGCGCGACCTCAAACGGCTACGCGACCACATCAGCCACGGTGGGCCACTGCCAGCCGGGGCAACTGAGCTGGCCACGCTAGACGAGTTGGTCCATTCCATCGCGCGCGCGGTCACCGCGTCACTCGCCCATGCCGAACTGGCGCTCCGAGACGGCGCCTCGGGAGAACTACGGCCGTCGTTCATCTGGGACGGAGACGAAGTATCGCTGTGGCCATTCGTCCACATGAAGCCCGACGGGGTCTGGCACCTTTTTTCCAAATACACCCGCGCGCATCCCACCTTCCTCTGCTTCGGGGGCGGCTCTGTGAACAGCTCACCCCTTGACGAGGCGGTCCAGGCAGCGCTGCACCCTCTTCTCAAACCGAAGAGGACGGGGAACGGCACACTAGAGTACTTCATCAGGGATGTCGAACAGGATCTAGGCGGCTTCGCAGACTACGACTCCGAGCCTGTGTACGCCGACCACGACCAAGGTTTCGAATTCTATTGGGACAAGGCGACCGGCGAGGGCACCGGGACTCAGTCTCGTCGAGACTACTTCCGGCTCGGCCCGAATAACGCGCGTCAGTGGCGCACGGAGTCCAATTGGGTCCCATACACCGAATATCTGCGTTCTTTGGCCAACTGGCCGGTGGTCGCGACTCGTCTGCGGCAGAACCTGGAACAGTTGGAGCGCCAGCTGGCGGCCGAGGAGCAGGACACACTGGGCTGGATCTCCCGGGAGCGTGTCACCCCTCGAATGGCCAAAGTCGTCATCTCCGACATGGACGGCAGCCACGAGGAACTGCCCCAGACCTTCGCCGCACTCATCGACGGTGTCGACCAAGACCTGCAGGCCAACCGTGGTCAGACGCAGGTGGTCTTCATCAACGGCGAGGCGGGCATCGGCAAGACACGGGCGATGCTGACCGCAGCCAAGACTCGCACCATGGAGGTCGAACAGTCACTACAGGCAGGCGAGGCCTCCGACCAGGCCCTGTTCCTTTACGTCCGTTCCACCGGGCAGGTACTCGACAGCCTTCGCACCGTGGTAGATAGCGCCGTCGCGTCAACTCGGAACCTTACTGATAAGGGCGTCAAGGCGCTGTGTCGCAACGGATTGATGACCCTACTCATCGACGGGTTCGACGAGTTGCTGGGCGGCGTGGGCTACAGCGACGCGATCGGCTCGCTACGGCCCTGGTTGGACGAACTCGGTGGCAGGGGCGTAGTGGTCGTATCAGCCCGATCCTCTTATTACATGGGCCAATATCGCTCCAGCGTCGAGCGTGCCAACGAGCAGGGGATGCCGTTCGTACGCCATCGTGTCGCGACGGTGCAACGCTGGTCGCCTCAAGACGTCACATCTTTCCTAGACGAGTATGGAGTCCCGCGCGAAAGTTTGGACCGACTGCCGGAGCACGACCGGAATCTGCTGGGGCTGCCATTCTTTGCACACGCATTCGCGGAGATGACTCTGCAAACCGGCGAAGCGGAGATCGGAAACAACACGCTCGCCGAGCGGCTACTCGACAAGTATGTGGCGCGCGAGGAGCGCAAATTGACCGGGCAGGGGGACGCCGTCCTCCTCACCATTTCCGAACTACGGCGCATGTTCCAATACGTCGCGGAGTTCATGGCCACCAATGAAGAGCGTGAGGCGGACATCGGCGAGCTACAGGAGGCGGCCCAGTACGCCATCGAGGATGAACTGTCATCCCGACGCCATCTCAAACAGCGGCTGCCCGTACTGTGCGGACTTACTGCAGCTACGGATGACACGTCCGTTTCACGGTTCCGATTCCAACACGAGCTGTTTTTCGACCAATTTCTAGCGGGTGCCGCAAGCAGCTACCTTTTGGAGGGGCACCCCACGCTTTTTCAAGGGATGCTCAAGCAGTCCCCCTGGCGTTCCGCTACCGTCATGGGAATCGTCGCTGCAGCCGGAGAGGAGCGGGTCGTCCAGGTACTCACCGACTTCGCACCCCGCCTCCAGCGCGCGGAGCAGGAGATCGCATCCACGGTCGCCGCCACTAACCTCGGTGCCCTATGGGAGGCCGTTATCAAGAAGACGGGGCACATGCCGAGTGCAGACATACATAACGCCGTCTTCGCAGACGAACTCGACCTGTCACAGATCCAACACATGAATACTCGTCTCGTCGGATGCGAGCTCGCCGGGCTGGTTCTTCCCGCAACAGGAGGCTGGAACCTGCGGCTGGACAACACCAGCATTAAGAAGATTAAGGTAAGCGGCTCACCGTCCGACCTCGCCGGACTGCACGGCGTGCGCCACGCTGACATGGCAGAATTGCTACTACCCAACAAATTTCTGTATCGACGAGAGCACATTTTGGATGCCCTTCGGCGCTACGGGGCAAAGGTTGTCGATGCCGAGGACAGAGACGCCAGTCTTCCGTCCATCGAGGTGCTAGCCGCGCGCCACTATCTGACAACGATGATCCGCAAGTTGGAGAATTCCGTTATTCTCCGCAGCGACTACCAGCCGGAGGACAGTCGATTGAAGTGGACCCAGGAATACGGCACGGACCTATGGAAAAGGTTCGTCAACGAGCTCTTGGACTCGAAGTTGGCTCACGACGAGACTTTCTCTGCCAGCGGGGAGCGCAAGGTCCGACTCCGGCTGAAGTGCAGCGCCGCTGCAATTCTGGCCGACGACGGCACGCGCCCCGGAACGAGCGAGTTCTGGAGTCGGCTGAAGGGGAGCTGACCCCCATACGGGCTGGCGCCGAGAAGCCTATGTGGGCTTCTCAGCGCCGGTCGCTTTCCGCGGCTGTTGGTCACTCCGTCGCGATGGCGGTCAGCACGTTCATCCGCCCCGCCCGGAACGCCGGCACCAGCGCCGCGAAGAGGCCCACGAACGCCGAGCCCACGAACACCCCGATGATCGTCGGCCACGGGATGTCGAGCACCTTCAGCCCCTCGAGTGCCAGCAGCTTCTGCGCGCTCGCGCCCCAGCCCATGCCGAGCCCGAGGCCGAGCAGCGCGCCGAAGAGGGCGATGACCACCGACTCCAGGCGGATCATCCGCCGCAGCTGCCGCCGCGAGAGACCGATGGCCCGCATGAGGCCGATCTCCCGCGTGCGCTCGACCACCGACAGCGCGAGCGTGTTCACCACGCCCAGCACCGCCACGATGATCGCCAGCGCCAGCAGCCCGTAGATCAGGTTGAGCAGCTGCCCGATCTGGTCCTTGAGCTCCTGCTTGTAGTCGGTCTGGTCGCGCACCGTGTACTGCGGGTAGTCGTGCAGCTCGGCCTTGAGCGCCTTGTACGCGGCGTCCTGCTGCCCCTCCTCGGACGAGCCGAAGAGCACCACGTCCAGCGGCATCCGGTCGGCGGGGACGTACTTCGCCAGGGTGGCGGTGGACGTGTACATCGCACCCTTGTCGATGACCACGTCGTCGCTGGTGATCGCCCGCACGGTCAGCCGCGCCGCGGAGCCGTCCTTGAAGTCGACCTTGATCTTCGAGCCGAGCCGGACGCCGTGGTCCTCGGCGAACTTCTCGTTGACGGACATGGAGTCCGGCTTGTACGCGTCGGCGATGTCACCGGCGACCGTCTTGGTGCGCACGTCCTCGGCGTACGTGGGGTCGGCCGCCGTGATGTCGGTGTCCTTGAGCGTCTTGCCGTCGGGCGTGGTGTAGTCCGCCTCGGTCACCCGGTACTCGGTGACCCGCTCCATCCCCGGCACCGACTTGACGGCCTTGACGGCCTCGGGCGTGATGAGCTGCCCGCTGTCGGACTGGATGATGAAGTCGGTGCCGACGGTCTTGTCGAGCTGGTCCGTGGCCGAGGCGACCATGGAGGAGCCGACCACGGACAGGCAGGCCACCAGGGCGAGGCCGATCATCAGGGCGGCGCCGGTGGCACCGGTGCGGCGCGGGTTGCGCAGGGCGTTGCGCTCGGCCATCCGGCCGACGGACCCGAGGGGCCGCAGCAGCACCGTGCCCAGTACCCGCACGACGCCGCTCGCCAGCAGCGGTCCGACGACGACGAAGCCGATGAGGGTGAGGACCACGCCGAGCCCGAGCCACGCGGACCCCTCGGTCGCCCCGCCGGCCTGGGATGTGGCGTAGAGCGAGACCGCTCCGGCGCCCGTGAGGAGGATGCCGAGGACGGCGCGGACGCGTCCGGCGCGGGCGTCCGCCGGGGCGCCGGCGTCGCGCAGCGCGGCCATCGGCGAGACCTTGCCGGCCCGCCGGGCGGGCAGGTACGCGGCGAGGACGGTGACGATGACGCCGAGGGCGATGCCGGCCACCGGGGTGGTCCAGGCGACGGTCAGGTCGTCGGTGGACAGCTTCATGCCCACCGAGCCCATGACCTTCATCAGCCCGACCGCGATGCCGACCCCCGCCGCGACACCGAGCACGGAGCCGACCACGCCGAGCAGCAGCGCCTCGACCAGCACCGAGCGGTTGACCTGCCGGCGCGAGGAGCCGATGGCCCGCATCAGGCCGATCTCCCGGGTGCGCTGGGCGACCAGCATGGAGAAGGTGTTGATGATCAGGAAGATCCCGACGAGGAAGGCGACTCCGGCGAAGCCGAGCATCGCGTACTTCATGACGTCGAGGAAGCCGCTGAGCTCCTTCTGGTTGGCGTCGGAGACCTCCTTGGCGGTCTGCACCTTGTAGCCGGTGCCGAGCGCGCCCAGGACGTTCTTCTTCAGCGCCGGGTCCGTGACGCCGGCGGCGGCCGTCACGTTGATGCTGGTGAACACGCCCGTCCTGCCGACCAGGGTCTTCTGCGCGGTCGCGGTGTCGAGGTAGAAGATCGCGGCACCGGGGTTGGTGACGGTGAACGCGGCGAAGCCGGAGATCCTCGCCGAGTGCGTGCCGGTCGCGCTGATCACGGAGATCTCGTCGCCGAGCTTCAGGTGGTGCTTGTCGGCGGTGTCGGCGTCCACCATGATCTGGTCCGCGCCCTTGGGTGCCGCTCCGCCGGTGATCTTCATGGTGCGGGCGTCGTTGCCGTTCCAGCTTCCGACGATGGTCGGCGCGCCGCTGGTGGGCGACAGGCTGTCCTTGTCGGCGTCGACGACGGTCACGGAGGAGGAGAACATCGTGCCCTCCGCCGACTTCACGCCCTCGGCGCCGCGCACCTTGCCGACCACGGAGGCCGGGAGCACCGGCGGCCTGCCGGTGTCGGAGGTGGTCTCGCCGCTGTCGGAGGCGTCCTTCGGGGACACGGTCACGTCGGAGGAGGTCGCGGCGAACAGCTTGTCGAACGTCGTGTTCATCGTGTCGGTGAACACGAGCGTGCCGCACACGAACGCCACCGACAGCAGGACCGCCACGGCCGACAGCGCCATGCGTCCCTTGTGCGCGAAGAAGTTGCGCATCGAGGTCTTCAGGACGGTCATGACGTGCGCCCCCGGGCGTCGAAGTCCTTCATGCGGTCCAGGACCTGCTCGGCGGTGGGGTGCCGCATCTCGTCGACGATCCTGCCGTCGGCCAGGTACAGCACCCGGTCCGCGTACGAGGCCGCGACCGGGTCGTGGGTGACCATCACGATGGTCTGGCCCAGCTCGTCGACGGAGGTGCGCAGGAAGCCGAGGACCTCGGCGCCGGCCCGGGAGTCCAGGTTCCCGGTCGGCTCGTCCCCGAAGATGATCTCGGGCCGGGCGGCCAGGGCCCGGGCCACGGCGACGCGCTGCTGCTGGCCGCCGGAGAGCTGGGTGGGCCGGTGCTTGAGCCGCTCGGCGAGACCGACGGTCGCCACCACCCGGTCCAGCCACTCCTTGTCGGGCTTGCGGCCCGCGATGTCCATGGGCAGCGTGATGTTCTCCAGCGCGTTCAGCGTGGGCAGCAGGTTGAACGCCTGGAAGATGAACCCGATCCGGTCCCGTCGCAGCTGCGTGAGCTTCTTGTCCTTCAGGCCGGTTATCTCGGTCTCGTCCAGGTGGATCTGGCCCTCGGTCACGGTGTCGAGCCCGGCGAGGCAGTGCATCAGGGTGGACTTGCCGGACCCCGAGGGACCCATGATCGCGGTGAACTGACCGCGGGCGATGTCCACGTCGACGTGGTCGAGCGCGACGACACGGGTCTCCCCGGAGCCGTACGCCTTCACGACCTGCCGCGCTCGCGCGGCAACGGCCGTACGCCCTCCAGTACCCCCGTGCCTGGGAGTGGTCACAGCCGATGTCACGGTATGTCTCCTATGTAGGTGTGTACTGCGGAAATGCTGTAGATGTGCTTCAGGCGCTCTGGATGCGCGTACGCGCGCCGTCCGGCGCGCGAGTGAGGAGGGACGGTCCGCTCCGCGAGAAGGTGCGGTGCGGGGCCCGAAGCGGTACGTCGACGAGTCTGGCGCCGGCGCCCCCTCGGGCGCGCTGGTGCCGAGCCCCCTCTTCCGCTGGGGAAAACCCCACCCCTTCACCTGCGGTCCGTACGACCCCCGTGCGTCCCGACCGCTCCCCAGCGGCGTAAAGCCAGCCTAAGGAGTTCCCCTCCCGTTTCTCGTCCTCCGGCGGGACGACTGCACCCCCGGCCCTACTACGGAGAATCCCCTAGGGGCCGTCCACCCGTCGGTGGACAACCCTCTCCACCCACTCTCCACCCCCCTCTCCATCCCCCTCCGCGTCCCCTTCTCGCGCCGCCCCTCACGCACCCTCGCGCCGCGGGCGCGTTCACCCTCCCCTGAGGGCGAGCAGGCTGGCCCGCACCTGGTCGATGCGCGCCCGCACGTCGTCCCAGCGCTCCCCGTGCTCCCGCAGCACCCGTTCCGTGTCACGGGCGATGCTCTCCTCGCGGGCCCTGGCCCCGGCCACCAGTTCCTCCGCCCGCGTCCGCGCCTCCGCCTCCGCGCGCTCGGCCTCCTCCACCGCCCGGGCCAGCGCCCGCTCCGCCTCCGCCAGACCGGCCTCCGCCGCGGCCGTGCGCTCCGCGAACCGCGCGTCCAGCTCCGCCGCCCGCCCGGCCGCCTCCCGGTCCACCTCGGCGTACCGCTCCGCCCGCTCGCGCTCATGCTCCTCCAGCAGCCGCCGGCCCCGCTCCCGGGCGTCCCGCACCGCCGCCAGGCTCTCGCCGCGTGCCGCCTTCACCTCGCGCCGGGCGCCGATCCGCACCTCGTCGGCCTCCTCCCGCGCCGCCCGCAGCCGCTCCCCGGCCCGCTCCTCGGCCTCCGCCAGCACCTCCTCGGCATACGCGCGCGCGGCCTCCGCGAGGCGCCGGGCCTCCGCCTCGGCCCCGGCGGCCAGCCGCTCCGCCTCCTCGCGCCCGCGCTCCCGTACGGCCTCCGCCTCCTCGCGCACCGAGGCGAACAGCCGCCGCGCGCCCTCGCCGAGGCTCTCGTACGCCTGCGGGGCGAGGGCCGCCACCGCCTCCCGCAGCGGTCCCAGCTCCTCGTCCATCTCACGGGCCAGCACGGTCAGCCGCGCCGCCCGCTCCCAGGCGGCGTCACGGTCCCGCGAGAGGGCCTCGACGAAGGCGTCGACCCGGTCGGGACGGTAGCCGCGCCGCGCGAGGTCGAACTCGTACCGCGCCGCCGACGGGCCGCTCAGGCTGCTCACCGGGAACTCCTCTCCGCCCGACCCACTGACAAGATGACGAACGGTAAATCAGAAATGATTCCGCACGTATCTGGCGCATATCTTGGTGGATCGGACGGAGCGGCGGACAACGCGACACTCCGGGGAGAAGGGTCGCAAAGGGGCACACGACGGCACGACGAGGGCCCTTCGTTCGGATCAGACCGGCCCGGGAGGCGCGGTGCGTCCTCGGTCGACCTGAGCGGGGTCTGGTGCGTGCGGCTGCAAGGCGGAGGAGGGCGCCAGGGCGGAGCCCTGGCAACCGACGACAACGCCGCAGACGGGCGTGCCGGACCCCGCGACGCCGGGATGATCCGAACGAAGGGCCCTGAGGGCCGGGTGGGGGCGTACGACCCGTACACCCCCACCCGGCCCCGAACGCGATGTCGACACGAGGTCGACACCACGTCAAACGCGTGGTGACGAACCAGCGTCAGCTCACAGCAGTCCGTCCCACATCTGCTCGAGCAGCACCGACCACCAGCTCTCCGGCGAGTTCAGCGCCGCCGGATCCAGCGCGGCGAGCTGCGCCTGGAAGTCGACGGTCCAACGGCCCGCCTGCTCCTGGTTCAGGCCGTAGCGCAGCCGCCACATCCGCCCCAACAGCGCCAGACAACGCGCGAACTCGGGCAGCCCGGTGTTGACGAACTGCGGCGGCGCGGACGCCCCGTCCGGCCCCGCCTCCACCGGCACCGCGACGATGTTCGCCGTCCCGTACTGCACACACAGCGCCTTGCCGAAGTCGCTGCCCATCACCAGGTACGAGCCCGCGTCCGCGGCCGGCCGCACCCCGCGCTCCTGCGCCAGCTCCGCCAGCGTCGGCACCGGACGCCCCGGCTGGGCCTGCGCCCAGAAGAAGGGGCCCATGTCCACCGGCAGCCCGGCCACGACCAGCGTGTGCGCCACGACCGGCGGCACGCCCTGCCGGGAGACCGCCGCCTGGTCGAAGCGGAAGACGCCGGGACCGAAGGCCGCGGCCAGCTCGTGCGCGATCCCCTCCGGGGGGACCGGCGGCGCGGGCGGCACCGGCGGAATCGGCGTTCGCACCGGAGCGGGACGCGCCGGACCGTCCGCCACCTGATGCAACTCCCCCTGATGCGCGAGGAGTTGCTGCATGCCCTGCTGACGGGAGGCGTGGTCCGTGCCGTACGGGGCGATGGAGGTGATCCGGGCGTTGGGCCACTGCTCACCGATCATCCGCGCGCAGTACGCGCCCGGCAGATGGCAGGACTCCAGCTCCGTGTGCAGCTCCAGCACCTGGTCCGACGGCACGTTCAGGCCCCGCAGCTCATGGAAGATCTGCCACTCCGGGTGCGGCGTACCGGGCGCCGACCGGCGGATGAGCTGCTGCTCGGACCCGTCCTGAGCGCGGTAGCGCAGCACCGCCTGGTAGCCGGGGCCGACGGTGGGCTGCCCGGCCGGCGGATAGCCGTACGCTCCACCGGGCGCGCCGGGACCGCCCGGCATGCCCGGAACGGGCGGCGGAGGCGGCGGAGGCGGAACGGCGCCCGGAGGCATCCCGGGGGCGCCCGGCGGGGGCGGCACACCGGGGCCACCCATCGCCGGACCCGCCAGCACGGTCTCGGCATGGTGCACCCCACCGGAACCGGCCGGCGCACCGGGAGCGCCGGGGGCCTGCGGGGCACCCGGGCCGCCCACCGCGGGACCGGCGAGCATCGTCGCCGCATGGTGCACCCCACCCGGAGGCGTACCACCCGGCGCCTGCGGCGGGTTGGCACCGGGAACGCCGGGAGCACCCGGCGGCGGAACCTGAGCACCACCCGGGGAGCCCGGAGCACCCGGCGGGGGCGGCGGGGGCGGAGCTCCCGGACCGCCCACGGACGGACCCGCGAGCATCGTCGCCGCATGGTGCACCCCACCCGGAGGCGTACCCGGCGCCTGCGGAGCACCACCGGCCGGAGCACCAGGAGCACCCGGCGCCTGCGGAGCCCCCGGACCGGCCGGAGCACCAGGGGCACCCGGCGGCGGAACCTGAGCACCACCCGGGGCGCCCGGGGCGCCGGGCGGGGGAGGAACCCCCGGGCCGCCCACGGACGGACCCGCGAGCATCGTCGCCGCGTGATGCACCCCACCCGGAGGCGTACCCGGCGCCTGCAGAGCACCACCGGCCGGAGCACCAGGAGCACCAGGGGCGCTCGGCGACGGCGGCGCGGCAGGGGCGGCATACGGCGCGCCCGGGGCGCCAGGGGCACCCGGCGGCGGCGGAACACTGCCGGAGCCCGTGCCACCCGGCGGCGGGGCCTTGCGGGTCTCGGCCCCGGCGAGACCCGCCGCACCACCGGCCGCGGGCTGCCCGCCCTGCGGCGGATACCCGTACTGCGGAGCGCCCGGACCACCGGGCGCGTTCCCGGCCGGCGGCGCGCCCGGCGCCGGATACCCGTACGAGGACGGGGCCGCCGGACCACCAGGGGTGTCCACGGCCGGGGCGACCGTCGTCGGCGGAAGAGCGCTGCCGCCCGACATCAGCGCCGTCTTGGCCTCCGTCCCCGCAGCCGGGGCGGACTCCTCGTCCGGCGCGCTCAGCGGCGGCGCGAACACCGTCGCCGGCAACGCCACCGAGCGGTCCTCGTCGTCCGCGTCCACGGTGATGTCCGTACCGGTCCAGGGCGTCGCCCCGGGAGGCGCCCCCGGCAGCCGGTCCTGCGGCCCGGCCCCGGCGTCCCGCGCCTCCCCGGCCGTGGGAGCGGGCCACCGCGCGCCCCCCTCGGGAGCCCCCGGCGCATCCGCACCCGCGGACGCCCCCGAAGCCACCGCACGCCCGGCATCCGCACCGGCGCCCACCGTGCCCGCACCACCCGGCTCACCCGCGTCACCCCGCGCGCTCTCCGCGCCCGGCACACCGGCCCCGGCCGTCTCCGGCGCCCCGGCCGCCACACCCGCGGCCCCGCCCGACGTCCGGTCCCGCCGCTGATCCGGAATACCGAGCCGGTCCGCGGCCTCCTGCAACCACTCCGGCGGAGTCAGCAGGAACGACGTCTGATTCAGATCCATCCGCGCCGGCGCCGGCGGCGGCGCGTCCTGCGGAACCGCGTCCGGACGCCCGTACTCCTCCTCGTACCGGCGAATCACCTCGCCCACCGGCAACGAGGGCCACAGCGTCACCTCCCCGCTGTCCCGCGCCAGCACCAGCCGCTGCGCGCCACCGTCCGACCGCGGACCCTCCGCCCGGTCCTCCGCCCACACCACGAACCCGAGCTCGAACTCCCGCACCCGCACCTCACGGTGCTGGTACGCCGGCACATCGCCGTTGATCCACTCCTCGGCGCGCTCCTGCGCCTGCGCGTAGGTCACCATCGTCCGACCTCACTCCCCCGCGCCAGAAACCGCAACGGCACGCGCGAACCCGCCGTCCACCATCAGATTCGCCACCGTCTCCAGCTCCGGCGGAGAACCCGCCAACCGCCCCAGGAACGCGTCGAAGTCATCCCCGCACGGCAGCAGCAACCGCTCCACCCGCTCCGCCGGCGACCACGACGGATCCACGTCCCGCACATCGTCGTACGCGCAGAACCACACCGAGCCGATCCGCTCGCCCTTCACCTTCACCGCCAGCAGACCCCCCTGCACGAACGCCACCCCCAGGTAGTCCTTCGTCAGATGGTCACGCAAGCACTTGTTGACGTACACGAGATCGTTCACCGCCGCCTCGTCCCGCACCGTGAAGAACGGCTGATCCACCAGCAGCCCCAGCTCCGCGTCCAGCGCGGTCCCCACCGGAGCACACCCGCCCGCGGCCTTCAAGAACGACCGATAGGCGCCCGGCAGCCGGTACCCCAGGTCCTCCTCGACCCCCAGCACCTGCTGCTCCGTCACCGCCACCGCCGACTTCGGCAGCCCGAAATGCGCCGGCCGCGTCTCCTGCAGGGGCCGCGTGCCGCGCTTGTCCTGCTCCACCCGCGCCGTCGCGATCCCCCCGTGATGCCGCAACAACGCCTTCACCTCGACCGGCACCAGCTCGAGCCGACGGCCACCGGCCACGTGATGCCACGTCCAGCCGTGCGGCGTCGCCACATTCGGCACCGTGTCCCACAACTCGTGCCCCGAAGCCGCCAACGCCGCGTTCGCCGACACGTAGTCCGTCAACCGCAACTCGTCGACGCCGAAACCCTCCGGCGGCTCCGCGATCTCCGCCGCCGCCCGCGCGTACGGCGAGAAATCCGGATAACCCCGCTCGTCCACCCGCACCCCACCGGGATGCCGCGCGGCCCGGACCGGATCCGGAAAACGCACGACCTGACCGGCATAGGCCACGTTCGGCGGCACGGGTCCCCGGTCCTGGGGGCCGGGTGGAACCCCCAGCCCGAGCCGACCTGTCGTCATGGCGATAGCCCCCTGCGGCGATCCGTAGGACACGTACAGCGTGTTCTGACGTGTTCCGACACCTTCCGACGCCCCGCGCTTCCGCGTCCCGACATCTTCTGGCGTGCACTGACATTGCGGCGACAGCCTATGCGGTACGACGACACCGGTCACCGGCGCTCCGCCCCCGCCCCCCTCCGGCACCCACCCCACACACCGCCCGCACCACCCCACCGACCTCAGGCCCGAACCGTGACCAGCCGTCACCCCACCGTGACGCTACGACGAGACACGGGCGTGTCACACCGCCCCAGCTTCCACAGCGGCCCCACCGTTTGGCAATCTGTCCACACCGGGGGGATGCAAGGGAGGGGTACACCACCATGAACGCGACACAGACGGAAAACCGGACCAACCCGTCCGGAGACCCCCGCATCGGCTGGAGCGCCACCGAGGCCCCACAGGCCCCCACCCTCCACCACCGCCGCGACGGCATCCTCCCCACCATCGCCGCCGCCCTCTCCGTACGCGGCACCACCCTCACCGGCACCGCCGCCCGCGGCGACCAGCCCCCCGCCCTCCACCCCCTCGTCCAGGACTTCCTCGACACCCTCACCAGCACACAACGCGACCGCGCCACCGGACGCTGCGCCGAGACCCTCCTCATCTCCCGGCACCTCACCACCGCCGACGAAGCCCGCAGCAAACGCGCCGCCCGCAAACCCATGACCAACGGCGAAGCCCGCAAAGCACTCAAACACGCCAAACTCACCGCCCGCCGCATCCGCGAGGACGGCGACCCCCTCCACGGCAGCTTCGCCACCCCCTGTCACACCTGCACCGCACTCAGCGCCCACTTCGGCGTCCGCATCGTCGACTCCACCCAACGGAACTGACGACACCCCCCACCCGCCGAAGCCCCGGCCCGCGACGAACGAGAAGCAGATGCACACCGACCGCACCTCCACCACCCGCTTCGCCGTCCCCGTCGACGCCGCACTACGCACCGCCGGCTGGACCCCCGGACGCTGGGACATAAAACAGGCGGAGATCTGGGCCGACACCCTGCGCGAACACACCACACCCGGCGGACACCGACACGCCGTCTTCCCCGCCGCCGTCGAAGCCTGGGCCGAATTCGGCGGCCTCCGCCTCACCGCGCAGGAACCCGGCCGCCAACTCACCCCCCCACCCCTCCACCTCGACCCCCTGCACGGCCTCCACCTCGCCCGCACCCTCGGCGACCTCGGCCGCGCCCTCGACACCCAGCTCTCCCCCCTCGGCGAGGAGACCGACAGCCGCGCCCTCCTGGCCATCGACGCCGAAGGCCGCACCTACGCCCTCGACCACACCGGCGACTGGTACCTCGGCGCCACCATCGACCAGGGACTCACCACCCTGCTCACCGGCATGACCCCGGTCCGCCTCACCACAGCCGCCTGACCCCGCACCACAGCCCGCACACACCCCCCGGTGGGCCCCGGAAACCCGGCCCCCGCGCACCCCTGCGGACCTCGGAAACCGGCCCCCCCCCCCCGCAGGCCCCGAAAACCCCGCCCGGCGACCGCCCCCCGGGCAGCAGAACCGCCCTCCCCTACACCGCCCCCGCCGGAATCACCGCCGACACCCGGAAACCCCCCGCATCCGTCGGCCCCGACACGAACACGCCCCCCAGCGCGGACACCCGCTCCTTCATCCCCACCAGACCGTTCCCCCCACTCGGCAGCCGCGCCCCCTCCGCACCCGGCTCCGACACCGGCGCCGGCTCGTTCTCCACCTGCATCGCGATCTCTGCCGCCCGATGCGCCAGCCGCACATACGTCTTCGCACCCGCCGCATGCTTGTGCACGTTCGTCAACGCCTCCTGCACCACCCGGTACGCCGTCGACTCCACCTCCGGCGCATACCCCCGCGCCTCCCCCTCCACCGACAGATCGACCACCATCCCCGCCGCCGCCGACTGCCCCACCAACTCCTCCAACTCCTCCAGCGTCGGCCCCTCCGGCACCCCCTCACCCCCGCAGGACGACACCTCCTCCACCCGCGAAGCAGCGGCAGCCGCCGCCACCCCCACCGCCGCCAACGGCACCGGCTCCGCCACCCCGTCCGACCCGCCCAGCACCCCACGCCCCCGCGCCGGAAAGCCGTCCCCACTGCGCAGCACCCCGAGCATCTCCCGCAACTCGGTCAACGCCTGCCGCCCCATGTCCCCCACCAGCGCCGCGTTCCGCACCGCCTTCTCCGGATCCTTCCGCGCCACCGCCTGCAACGCCGCCGCGTGCACCACCATCAGACTCACCCGGTGCGCCACCACGTCGTGCATCTCCCGCGCGATCCGCGTCCGCTCCTCATTGCGCGCCCACTCCGCACGCTCCTCCGCACGCTCCGCGAGCAGCACCAACTCACGCTCCAGCGAATCCGCCCGCTCCCGCAGACTCTCCATCAACCGACGCCGCGCCCCCACGTACAGCCCCAGCAGCACCGGCGGAGTCGTCATTCCCAGCGCCGTCGACAACGACAGGAACGGCACGAACCAGTCACTGATCGCCAGATCCCCGTGCGCCACCCCCTGATGCGCCCGCACATACGTCACGATCAGCATCGCGAGGAACGACATCCCCGACAGCGCCCCGATGATCCGCCGGGGCAGCTCGGCGGCCGCCAGCGTGTACAGCCCCACCACACCCAGCAGGAACCCCATCTGCGCCGGCGTGATCGCGATCGCCACCAGCACCACCGCGATCGGCCACTTCCGCCGCAGCACCAGGGACAACCCGGCCAGAAAACCGAACACCATCCCCACGGACTCGGGCAGCCCCGCGTCCTGCGCGAACGGCCACCCCTCCGCCGCGCACTCCACCGCGGACACCGCCGCGAGGCCGACGTCCAGCACCGCCGAACGCCACCGGTCCCACCACCAGGGCCCGCCCCCCGGCGGTGGCGGCCCGGTGTGCTCTTCCCCCGTCGTGGTCATACCCCCAGCCTACGGGCGCCCGCACCGGGTTTTCCGGCGAGTTTCCCGGACTCGCGCCCACCACGCACGGTCACCGAACGAAAGCGAAACGTCCGCATATCCCTCGAACTGCTGAATCACCCCCGTTCGAGCCCGGAATTCACCATTCCGTCCGGACGGTATGCCCATGGCACTTTCCCGCACGAGCACGACAGGCAAGTACGCGGACTTCGAGGCACTGCGAGAACAAGCGGTGGCGCTGCGTCGCTCGGGTCTCAGCCGGCGTCAGATCCGCGACGAGCTGAAGATCCACAACAACGACATCCTCAACCGCCTCCTCCAGGGCGAACCGCCACCGGAGTGGACCAAGCGCCCCAACGCCAAGGACGACCTCCGCGCCAGGGCCAGGGAACTCCGCCTCCAGGGCTGGACCTACGACCGCATCGAGGCGGAGCTGGGCTGCTCACGCAGCTCGGTCTCCCTATGGGTACGCGACCTGCCGAGGCCCCAGCCTCGTGCGTCCTCCGAGCAGGCCAGGTTGGCCGCACAGAAGCGCTGGGAACACGAACTCGCGGTCCGCGAGACGGAACGCTCTCAGGTCAAGGAGACAGCGAGGCAGCAAATCGGCTCTGTGACCGATCGGGAGCTGTTCCTCATCGGGGTCGGGCTCTACTGGGCCGAGGGAGCCAAGGACAAGACGTATGCACGCCGGGAGTACGTCCTGTTCGTCAACAGCGACCCCGGCATGATCGGACTCTTCCTCGCCTGGCTCAGGCTGCTCGGAGTCGAGGAGGAACGCCTGCGCTTCCGCGTGATGATTCACGAGTCGGCCGATGTGGAGGGGGCCGAGAGGTACTGGGCCGACCTCGTGGGCACCGACCCCTCTCGCTTCGACAAGACGACACTCAAGAGGCACAACCCGAAGACGGTGCGCAAGAACGTCGGCGAGAACTACCGCGGCTGCTTGGTGATCAGTGTCGTCAAGAGCGCTGACCTGTACCGCCGCATCGAAGGGTGGTGGTCCGGGATGGTGGTAGCAGCGAACAGGCGAACCACGTAGGCTGACCCCGGCATTCCCGGGTTGCTCTGTCGGTAGGGGCGACTGGACTTTGAATCCAGGTACGACGCAGGTTCGACTCCTGCCCCGGGAGCCGCAGGTTCGGGCCCCGGCTGTCAAGCCGGGGCCCGCTTTTCTGCCCGGCTCATTTCCCCCCGGTATCCTGCGGATGTCCATCTCACCCCATAAGCCGAAGGGCATTCCGTGAGCGCCAACCTTCCCCAGGCTCTCGGCTCGGCTCGAGCAGGGCAGACCCCCCTCGCAGCCGTCGTCGTTCTCGCAGCGGGTGAGGGCACCCGTATGAAGTCGGCCACCCCCAAGGTGCTGCACGACCTCTGCGGCCGTTCCCTCGTCGGCCACGTACTCGCCGCCGCGCGGGAGTTGGAGCCGGAGAACCTGGTCGTCGTCGTGGGCCACGCCCGCGAGCAGGTCACCGCGCACCTCGCCGGCGTGGACGCGGAGGCCCGTACCGCCGTGCAGGCGGAGCAGAACGGCACCGGGCACGCCGTCCGGATGGCGCTGGAGGAGCTCGGCGGTGCCGTGGACGGCACGGTCGTGGTGGTCTGCGGGGACACCCCGCTGCTGACCGGCGGGACGCTGCGCGAGCTGTCCGCCACGCACGCCGCCGACGGCAACGCGGTGACCGTGCTGACTGCGCAGGTGCCGGACGCCACGGGGTACGGCCGGATCGTGCGGGACGGTGCCTCGGGCGCGGTGACGGCGATCGTGGAGCACAAGGACGCCTCGGACTCGCAGCGGGCGATCCGGGAGATCAACTCCGGGGTGTTCGCCTTCGACGGGCAGTTGCTGGCGGACGCGCTGAAGCAGGTGCGGACGGACAACAGCCAGGGCGAGGAGTACCTGACGGACGTGCTGGGGATCCTGCGGGGGGCGGGGCACCGGGTGGGTGCGTGCGTGGCGGGTGATCACCGGGAGATCGCGGGGATCAACAACCGGGTGCAGCTCGCCGAGGCGCGGCGGATCCTGAACGACCGGCTGCTGGAGCGGGCGATGCTGGCGGGTGTGACGGTGGTGGATCCGGCGTCGACGTGGGTGGATGTGACGGTGACGTTCGAGCGGGACGCGGTGGTGCTGCCGGGTACGCAGTTGCTGGGCGCGACGCATGTGGGTGAGGGCGCGGAGGTGGGTCCGAACTCGCGGTTGAGTGACACCCGGGTGGGTGCGGGTGCGCGGGTGGACAACACGGTGGCGGTGGAGGCCGAGGTGGGGCCGGGGGCGTCGGTGGGTCCGTTCGCGTATTTGCGTCCGGGGTCGCGGCTCGGGGTGAAGTCGAAGGTCGGTACGTTCGTGGAGACGAAGAACTCCTCGATCGGTGAGGGGACGAAGGTGCCGCACCTGTCGTATGTGGGGGATGCGACGATCGGCGAGTATTCGAACATCGGTGCGGCGAGTGTGTTCGTGAACTATGACGGTGAGCACAAGCACCACACGGTGGTCGGTTCGCACTGCAAGACGGGTTCGGACAACATGTTTGTGGCGCCTGTCACGGTCGGGGACGGGGCCTACACGGCCGCGGGTTCGGTGATCACGAAGGATGTGCCGCCCGGTTCGCTGGCCGTGGCGCGGGGCCAGCAGCGGAACATCGAGGGCTGGGTGGCCCGCAAGCGTCCCGGGAGTGCGGCCGCGAAGGCGGCGGAGGCGGCGTCCCGGGAGCCGGGTGGCGAAGGCTGACCGGAAACAGGTGCGTCTGCGTGGGCGTACCGTGATAAGTGCACATCCGCACCCCACCCAGCTGTGGCGTTTCGCTGTGCCCAGCTGTGACACCTCTGAGGAGACTGTGCTGTGACCGGGATCAAGACGACCGGCGAGAAGAAGATGATGTTCTTCTCCGGCCGCGCCCACCCCGAGCTTGCCGAGGAGATCGCCCAGCAGCTGGGTGTCGGGGTCGTCCCGACGAAGGCCTTCGACTTCGCCAATGGCGAGATCTATGTGCGGTATCAGGAGTCGGCGCGTGGCGCGGACTGTTTCCTGATCCAGAGCCACACGGCGCCGATCAACAAGTGGATCATGGAGCAGTTGATCATGATCGACGCGTTGAAGCGTGCGTCGGCGCGTTCGATCACGGTGATCGTGCCGTTCTACGGTTATGCGCGGCAGGACAAGAAGCACCGTGGGCGTGAGCCGATCTCGGCGCGTCTGATCGCGGATCTGATGAAGACGGCGGGTGCGGACCGGATCCTGACCGTGGATCTGCACACGGATCAGATCCAGGGTTTCTTCGACGGTCCGGTGGATCATCTGTTCGCGCTGCCGCTGCTGGCGGACTATGTGAAGCGCAAGGTGGACCGTTCGAAGCTGACGGTGGTGTCGCCGGACGCGGGCCGGGTGCGGGTGGCGGACCGGTGGTGCGACCGGCTGGGGGCGCCGCTGGCGATCGTGCACAAGCGGCGGGACAAGGACGTGGCGAACCAGGTCACGGTGCACGAGGTGGTCGGTGATGTGAAGGGCCGCATCTGTGTCCTGGTGGACGACATGATCGACACGGGTGGGACGATCTGTGCCGCGGCGGACGCGTTGTTCGCGCACGGTGCGGAGGACGTGATCGTGACGGCGACGCACGGTGTGCTCTCGGGTCCGGCGGCGGACCGGTTGAAGAACTCGCGGGTGAGTGAGTTCGTGTTCACGAACACGCTGCCGACTCCGGGTGAGCTGCACGAGGAGCTGGACAAGATCACGGTGTTGTCGATCGCGCCGACGATCGCGAGTGCGGCGCGTGAGGTGTTCGAGGACGGTTCGGTGACGAGCCTCTTCGACGAGCAGTGACGCGCGGTGGCAGGTGAGCGCGCGAGCAGTCGCGTGCGGTGAGGTGCGGGTGCCGACGCATCTGCAGTGAGGTTTCTGCGGCTCCGGCCGGTCTCCGTCGAGGGGGCCGGCCGGAGATCGTTTTGGGTGCGGCCTCCCGCGCCGAGTAGACTGCCCGCGTTGCTCGGCGAGGGAGGCCGTACGCGTGTGCATCGCACGTGTGTGCGGCGGTCCGTTATCGACGCGCTCTTCGTAGCAGGCCGTTCGTTGGCCGGGTGACCGACTTCTTTCCGTCACCGTCTTCTTCTACGAGGAGTGATCGTCATGTCCGAGGTGAAGCTCGCCGCCGCCAAGCGCACCGAGTTCGGCAAGGGTGCCGCCCGCCGCATCCGCCGCGAGGACAAGGTTCCGGGTGTGCTCTACGGGCACGGTTCCGACCCGATCCACCTGACCCTTCCGGGCCACGAGCTGCTGCTGGCGCTGCGTACGCCGAACGTCCTGATCGCGCTGGACATCGAGGGCGAGGGCCAGGAGCTGGCCATCCCGAAGTCGGTGCAGCGTGACCCGATCAAGGGCTTCCTGGAGCACGTCGACCTGCAGCTCGTGCAGCGCGGCGAGAAGGTCAACGTCGAGATCTACGTGAACACCGAGGGTGAACTGGCTCCGGGCGGCAACCTGCTCGAGCACGTGCTGAACACGCTGCCGGTCGAGGCCGAGGCCACGCACATCCCCGAGTCGGTCACCGTGTCCGTGGAGGGTCTGGCGGCCGGAGACTCCGTCCTGGCCAAGGACATCCCGCTTCCGTCCGGCACCAAGCTGGGCGTCGACGGGGACACCGTGGTGCTGCAGGTCCTGGCCGCGCAGGCCGAGGAGGCCGCGGAGGGCGAGGGCGAGGGCGACGAGGCCGCCGAGGCCTGAGCCACGGCTCCAGCCTGACGTCCGTGTGCGCCGGCCGCTGTTCCCGTCGGGGGCAGCGGCCGGCGTGTGTTCGTATCCGTACGCGTGTGGGCACGCGCGGCGCTGAGGAGGATGGACGTGACGACCGACGAGGCCGCGGCTCCGTGGCTGGTCGTGGGCCTGGGCAATCCGGGTCCCGAGTACGCCATGAACCGGCACAACGTGGGGTTCATGGTGGCGGATCTGCTGGCCGGGCGGACGGGGGGCCGGTTCAAGCGGGCCGCGCGGGCGCAGGCGCAGGTGGTGGAGGGGCGGATGGGTCCGCCGGGTCCGGGGAGCCGGCGGGTGGTGCTGGTGAAGCCGATGTCGTACATGAACCTCTCGGGCGGTCCGGTGAACGCGCTGCGGGAGTTCTACAAGGTGCCGTTGTCGCACGTGGTGGCGGTGCACGACGAGTTGGACATCGACTACGGGGTGCTGCGGCTGAAGCGGGGCGGCGGGGACAACGGGCACAACGGGCTGAAGTCGATGACGAAGGCGATGGGGGCGGAGTACCACCGGGTGCGGTGCGGGATCGGGCGGCCGCCGGGGCGGATGCAGGTGGCGGACTTCGTGCTGAAGGACTTCTCCTCGGCGGAGCGCAAGGAGCTGGACTGGTTCGTGGACCGGGCGGCGGACGCGGTGGAGTGTCTGGTGGCGGAGGGGCTGGAGAGGGCGCAGAACACGTACAACTCGTGACTTGTCTCCTTCGCGAGTTGACCGGGTGTGCGGGCATGGCCAAGGATCACGGCCATGCCTTCTGCCGTCTCCTCCCGGGGCACTCTCGCGTTGTTGTTCGGACAGCGTGCGCTGATGGCGGTGGTGACCGGGTTGATCCTGGTCGGCGGGGTGTGGGGGTCGTGGGGGACCGCGCAGTACGTGATGCTCACCAAGGGGCGTGAGCGGGGCACGGTCGTGGTGGCGGACTGTTCGCAGGATGCGTGCACGGGACCGTACCGGCCGGTGTCGGCGGGTTCGGTGGCGCGCCCGAGGGTGCGGCTGGACACGTCGGTGGGGGTGCGCACGGGTGAGGTCCTGACCGTGGTGGTGAAGCCGGGGACGGACGAGGTGGTGCGCTCGGGTCCGGCCGGGGTGCTGTACGCGTGGCTTCCGCTGGGGGGTGCGCTGGTGCTGGCCGGTGTGGTGGTGGCGGGCGGGTTGCGGCTGCGGCGTACGGCGTGGGTGATGGGCGGCTCGGGGCTGGCGCTGGTGACGGCGGCGTTCGTGGCGCTGCACTAAGGGCTGTCCCGTGATCCCTGGCCGGCGGGGAGGCGCGGTACGTCTTCGGCCGGCCCGAGCGGGGGTGAACGCGGCGGTGCCCCGGCATGACGTGCATGCCGGGGCACCGCCGTGTCGTGCGTGGGTGCGGGTCAGCCGGTGTTGCGCAGGCCGGCGGCGACTCCGTTGACGGTGAGCAGCAGGGCGCGGCCGAGCAGCGGGTCGGCTTCCTCGCCGGCCTCGGCGGCGTCGCGCTGGCGCTTGAGGAGGGCGACCTGGAGGTAGGAGATCGGGTCGAGGTAGGCGTCGCGGATGGCGAAGGTCTGCTTGAGGACGGGTTGTGCGTCGAGGAGTTCGGGTTCGCCGGTGATCTTGAGGACTTCGGCGACGGTGAGTTCGTGTTCGGTCTTGATGGTGTCGAAGACGTGCTTGAGGTTCTCGGGCACGAGGGTGTCGACGTAGTGCTGGGCGATGCGCAGGTCGGTCTTGGCGAGGGTCATCTCGACGTTGGAGATGAAGTTGCGGAAGAAGTGCCACTGTTCGTGCATCTCGCTGAGCACGGTGTCGAGGCCGGCCTCGCGCAGGGCCTTGAGTCCGGAGCCGACGCCGAACCAGCCGGGGACGATCTGGCGGGACTGGGTCCAGCCGAACACCCAGGGGATGGCGCGCAGTCCGTCGAGGGAGACGCCGGAGCCGGGGCGGCGGGAGGGCCGGGAGCCGAGGTGGAGATCGGCGAGCTGGTCGACGGGGGTGGAGGCGAGGAAGTACGTCGGCAGGTCGGGGTCTTCGACGAAGGCGCGGTAGGAGGCGTGGGCGGCGTCGGAGACGACGTCCATGGCGGCGTCCCAGCGGGCGAGGGCCTCGACGGACTGGCGGGGTGCGGTGTGCAGGGCGGAGGCCTGCAGGGTGGCGGCCACGGTGAGTTCGAGGTTCTCCCTGGCCAGGGAGGGGATGAGGTACTTGTCGGAGATGACCTCGCCCTGTTCGGTGACCTTGATCTCGCCTTCGAGGGTGCCCCAGGGCTGGGCGAGGATGGCGTCGTGGGTGGGGCCGCCGCCGCGGCCGACGGTGCCGCCGCGGCCGTGGAAGAGGCGCAGGCGTACGCCGTAGCGGTGGGCGACGTCGCGCAGTCGGCGCTGGGCGCGGTGGATCTCCCACTGGCTGGTGGTGATGCCGCCGAACTTGGAGGAGTCGGAGTAGCCGAGCATGACTTCCTGAACGTCGCCCCGGAGCGCGACGAGGCGCCGGTAGGACGGGTCGGAGAGCATGTCCTCGAGGATGGTGTCGGCGGCCTTGAGTTCGTCGGTGGTCTCCAGGAGGGGGACGATGCCGATCCTGGCCCAGCCGGCGTGGAGGTCCATGAGGCCGGCCTCGCGGGCGAGGACGGCGGCGGCGAAGACGTCGTCGGCGCCCTGGCACATGGAGATGATGTAGGACTCGATGACCTCGGGGCCGAAGACCTCCAGGGCGCGCTTGACGGTGAGGAAGACGCCGAGGGTCTTCTCGCCGGCGGCGTCGAGGGGGGCGGGGGTGGGGCCGAGGGGGCGGCGGGAGCGGAGTTCCTTGGCGAGGAGCTTGGCGCGGTAGTCGCGGGGCATGTCGGCGTAGCGCCAGGATTCCTCGCCGAGCCGGTCGAACATCTGGCCGAGGGCGTGGTGGTGGGCGTCGGCGTGTTCGCGGACGTCCATGGTGGCGAGCTGGAGGCCGAAGGCGGCGAGGGTGCGGATGGTGCGGTTCATCCGGCCGTCGGCGAAGAGGGCGCCGCGGTGGGCGCGCAGGGATTCCTGGACGACGGTGAGGTCGTGGAGGAGTTCGGTGGTGCCGAGGTAGTCGCGGCCCTCTTCGTGGGGGGTGCCCTTGGCGAGGCGCTGCTTGGTGTTCTCCAGCTTCTGCCGGATGCAGGTGGCCTTGAGGCGGTAGGGCTCTTCGGCGTTGAGGCGCTTGTAGCGGGGGCTGATCTCGGGGAGGCGGTCGAGGTCGGCCTTGAGGGAGTCGAGGAGTTCCTCGGTGGCGCCGGTGTAGCGGATGGAGTTGGAGAGGAAGCCGCGGAGTTCGTCGATGGTCTCCAGGGCGTCGTTGATGCCGTGTTCGTGCTGGAGGATCAGGACGTCCCAGGTGACGGCGGGGGTGACGTTGGGGTTGCCGTCGCGGTCGCCGCCGATCCAGGTGCCGAAGGTGAGGGGGCGGCTGCCTTCGGGGAGCTTGAAGCCGACGCGTTCGAGTTCGGCGGTGAGGTCCTCGAGGACGTCGCCGACGGCGCCGGCGTGGAGTTCGTCGAGGTAGTAGATGGCGTTGCGGGCCTCGTCGGTGGGTTCGGGGTGGACGACGCGGAGTTCGTCGGTCTGCCAGACGAGGTCGATGTTCTCGGCCAGTCGGGTGTCGTGGCGGCGGCGGTCGGACTCGATGACGGGGGTTTCGAGGAGGGCCGCGATGCGCCGGAGCTTGTTGAGGACGGAGCGGCGGGCGGCCTCGGTGGGGTGTGCGGTGAAGACGGGGCGCACGTTGAGGTGGCGCACGGTCTCGCGCACGTGTTCGGGGTCGACGTCCTTGAGCCTGTCGGCGGTGCGGGAGAGCAGTCCGCCCTCGGCGGCGCGGCGGGCGCGCAGTTCGCGGCCGCGGTGGACCTGCTCGGTGACGTTGGCGAGGTGGAAGTAGGTGGAGAAGGCGCGGACCAGCTTGGCGGCGGTCTCCAGTTCGGTGCCGCGCAGCAGCTCGGCCGCGGCCTCGCCGTCCTCGCGGGTGAGTCTGCGGACCCGTTCGACCAGTTCCAGCAGCTCGGGGCCCTCCTGGCGGACGAGGGTCTCGCCCAGGAGGTCGCCCAGTCGCCGGATGTCGGCGCGGAGTTCGTTGTTCGTGGTCGTGGTCGTCTGGTCGTCGGCACTGCTCACAGGTGCGGCTCCTTGCAGTGTTGAAGCTCGTCTGGGAGGGAACCCGGATGCGGCCGGGCGGCTGGACCGCTTCGGCGGCCGGGCATCCGGGCAGGAATCAGAGCGGACCACGCTGTCCGACCGAGTCCAAGGATAGGTGGCCATGCGGACGCGCAGTCGGTTGGGCTCTTGCCGCGAGGTGACGCGCTGCCATACTTACGTTGCCGTAGGTTACGGAACCGTAGGGAAGCCTGCGTCCCCGGGCCCGGCACCTGACAGGATCCTCGACCCCCCAGGGGACGCTTCATGACCACAAGTTCCGACGTGATCGGCGACGCGCAGGGCGCGTCACCGGACTCCCCCCTCCCGTCCGCCACTCTCGGTGGCGAGCAGAAGCGTTCGATCGAGCAGATCACGCTGCTTCTCTTCATCACGGTTCCGTTCCTGGCGCTCGTGGCGGCCGTGCCGCTGGCCTGGGGCTGGGGCGTGAGCTGGCTCGACATCGGTCTGCTGGTCTTCTTCTACTACCTCGGGTGCCACGGCATCACCATCGGTTTCCACCGGCACTTCACGCACGGCTCGTTCAAGGCGAAGCGACCGCTGAAGATCGCGCTGGCGATCGCCGGGTCGATGGCGGTGGAGGGGCCGCTGGTGCGGTGGGTGGCGGACCACCGCCGGCACCACAAGTTCTCCGACGCGGAGGGCGACCCGCACTCGCCGTGGCGGTACGGGGAGACGGTCCCGGCGCTGATGAAGGGCCTGGTCTGGGCGCACATCGGCTGGATGTTCGACGAGGAGCAGACCCCGCAGGAGAAGTACGCGCCGGACCTGGTCAAGGACCCGGCGATGCGGGCGATCTCCCGGCAGTTCGTGCTGTGGACGGTCCTGTCGCTGGCGCTGCCGGCGCTGATCGGCGGTCTGGTGACGATGTCCTGGTGGGGTGCGGCGACCGCGTTCTTCTGGGGTTCACTCGTCCGGGTGGCGCTGCTGCACCATGTGACCTGGTCGATCAACTCGATCTGCCACGCGGTGGGCAAGCGGCCCTTCAGGTCCCGGGACCGTTCGGGCAACGTGTGGTGGCTGGCGGTGCTGTCCTGCGGGGAGTCCTGGCACAACCTGCACCACGCCGACCCGACCTCCGCGCGGCACGGTGTGATGCGCGGGCAGCTCGACTCCTCGGCGCGGATCATCCGCTGGTGCGAGCAGCTCGGCTGGGCCTATGACGTGCGCTGGCCGTCACGCTCGCGTATCGATTCCAAGCGGAACGCCGGTGGGGGCAGCGCCCGGCGCAAGGAGGAGACGGCGCAGGCGGCATGATGGTCGCTGTGGCGACCGACTCGAGCAGCACCCCCAGCAATGACAAGCCGCGGCGGCCGCGCCGCACCCGGATGACCGGAGCGGAGCGCCGTCAGCAGTTGCTCGAGATCGGCCGCACGCTGTTCGCCACCAAGGGGTTCGAGGGCACGTCGGTGGAGGAGATCGCCGCCAAGGCCGGGGTGTCCAAACCGGTGGTGTACGAGCATTTCGGCGGCAAGGAGGGTCTGTACGCGGTGGTCGTCGATCGCGAGATGCGGCGGCTGCTCGACATGGTCACCGGTTCGCTGACCGCCGGGCATCCGCGCGAGCTGCTCGAACAGGCCGCGTTCGCCCTGCTGGACTACATCGAGGAGTCCACGGACGGTTTCCGCATCCTCGTCCGGGACTCCCCCATCCCCCAGTCGACGGGTTCGTTCGCCTCGCTGATCTCGGACATCGCCACCAAGGTGGAGGACATCCTGGGCCGCGAGTTCAAGAGCCGGGGCTTCGAACCGAAGCTGGCGCCGCTGTACGCGCAGGCCCTGGTCGGCATGGTCGCTCTGACCGGCCAGTGGTGGCTGGACGTCCGCCGTCCGAAGAAGGCCGAGGTCGCCGCGCATCTGGTCAATCTGGCCTGGCACGGGCTGGACGGTCTTGAGCCGAAGCCGCGGCTGATAGGCCACCGCAAGAACTGACCCGGGCGGGAGGGGACGGAAGGGCCGGCGCCCCCGCGTCCGCTCACGTCCCGGCGCCCCCGCGTCCGCTCACGTCCCGGCGCTCCTCCCGCCTCACCCCGTCCGGGGGCGGGGCGGGGCCGTCGGCGCGGTCTCCGGTTCCGTCGCCTGCCGCGGCACCGCGGGAACGTCGTCCTCCTCCCCGCCGCCGCGCGCCGGCGGCCCCTCGTCCATCTCCCGCCATTCCGGGCGCAGTCCGGCGAGGCTGGTGGTGAGGCAGTACACGATTCCCCCGGCGAGCAGGACCGGGAAGAGCCCCGTGGCGGCCACCGCCGCTCCGGCGAGCAGCCCGCCGAGGGGGATTCCGGCCCAGGCCAGGGAGTCGCCGAGGGCGCGGACCCGGCCCAGCATGTGGCGCGGTACCCGCTCGAAGAGGACGGCGCCGAGCACCGGGTTGACGAATCCCACCCCGAAGCCGCCGACGGCGAAGACGGCCAGGGCCGCTCCCAGCGGGAGGTCCCAGGCGAGGATCAGGAACCTGGGGGCCCCGCCCAGCAGGAAGCCCGCGAAGAAGACCAGCCGACGCCGCAGCCGGTGCGCGGCCATCGCGGCGATCAGGCTGCCGGCGACCGCGGTGGCGCCCATCGTGCTGCCGAGCAGTCCGAGGGCGGCGGGCCCGTTGCCGGAGGTCTTGGCCCAGACCGGGAGGAGGACCGTCGCGAACGCCGCGTCCAGCAGGTTGGTGATGCCGATGGTGACGATGACGGTGAGCAGCAGGGGTTCGCTGCGCAGGAAGGCGAGGCCCTCGCCGAACCGCTTCCAGTAGCCCGGTTCCGGTGTCCCCGTTCGCGGTGCGGCCTCCTGTGCGGGGCGGCCCGTGCCGCGGGGCAGCGCGAGCGCGATGATCACCGAACCGAGGGCGAAGCAGGCCGCGTTGACGACGAGTCCGGCCAGCGGGCCGAGCAGTGCGACGAGTCCGCCGCCGGCGGCGGGGCCGAGGGTGGAGGCGAGCCGCTCGGTCACGCCGGACAGTCCGGTCGCCCGCACGAGTGGTGTCCCGGCGCGCTCGGCCGCCTCGGGGACCATGACCTCCTTGGCGAGGTCGCCGGGGCCGCGGACGGCCCCGATCACCGCGACCAGCGCCAGCAGGAGCGGGAAGGACAGCACGTCCGCGGCGTGGCAGACGGGGACCGCGAGGGCGGCGCTCGCGCTGGCGAGGTCGGTGGTCCAGGAGACGGTGCGCGGTCCGGTGCGGTCGACGAGTGGGCCGGTGAGGGCCTTGACCAGCACGTAGGGGGCCATCTCGCAGAAGGCCACGAGTCCGGTGCGGGTGGCGCTGCCGGTGGTGACGAGGACGAACCAGGGCAGTGCCACGGCGGAGATCCGGGTGCCGGTCAGCGAGACGGCCATGGCGGCGAGCACGCCGGCCAGCGCGCGCGGGGAGCGTGTGCCGGGCAGGGGGCCGGTGGCCGGGATGCCCGGGGCGTGCCCCGTCATGAGGGCTGCGGCCCGGTGGTCTCCCCCGGCTCGGCGGGGCCGTCCGCCGGGGCGGGTGCGTCGAGTTCGGGCAGCAGGTGCGTGACGACGGTGACCCGCTCGGCGTCCTCGGGGGCGTTCGCCGCCGCCTCGGGGCCGTCCTTGCGGTAGCGGTCGACGACGGCCCGCAGCTCCCCGCGCAGTGCGAGGGCCTCTTCGGGGGTGAGCCGCAGCACCCAGTCGCTCATGTCGAAGGTGTCGCGCCAGGCGCGGGGCATCGTCTGCAGTTCGTTGAGGGTCTGCTGGGTGCGCAGGGTGTAGGCGGAGGCCACGGACTGCAGGTAGGTCAGGGTCGCCTCGGGCTCGCGGTCGGCGAGGTCGGCGTCGTTGAGTTCCGTCATCCGGTGCACCGCGCGCCACCAGCGGTCCCGCGCGTTGCCGCGGTCGGTGTCCTCCTCGACGAAGCCGGCTGCGCCGAGCCGGCGCAGGTGGTAGCTGGCCGTGCCGGAGTTGACGCCGAGGCGTTCGGCGAGGCGGGTGGCCGTCGAGGGCCCGTACTTGCGCAGCGTTCCGACCAGTTGCACGCGCAGGGGGTGCGCGAGGACCCGCAGCCCCCGGGCGTCCAGGACGACGGAGTCCGGTCGGTCGTTGGTGTCAGCCATGGCGGCACTGTAGACCGCAAAGAGTCCTTCGCAAAAGAGTCTTTGCGAAGAAGTCTTTGCGGTTCGCCGGGTTGGTGCCGGGCCGGGGGCCGATCAGTGCCGGGGGCCGGTGCCGGTCCGTGCCGGGGGCCGGTGCCGATCAGTGCCGGGGGCCGGGGGCCGATCGGCGCCGGGGGCCGGTGCCGGTCCGTGCCGGGGGCCGGTCCTATCTCACGCCCACCGCTTCACCAGCGTGTACTCGGTGATCCCGGGCGGGTAGTCCGGGAGGGCGCAGAGGATCTCGTAGCCCTGTTTCACGTAGAACCTCGGGGCCTGGAAGTCCCAGGTCTCCAGGCGGGAGGCGGTGCAGGCGCGCTCCGTGCGGGCGAGGTGTTCGGCGCGGGCCAGGAGGTGGCCGCCGAGACCGGCGCCGCGGGCGGCCTCGTCGACCCAGAGGTAGGTGACGTGCAGCCAGGTCGCCCAGGTGTGGCCGACCAGGCCGCCCACGAGCCGGCCGGCCGCACCGTCGGCACCGTCGGCACCGTCGGCACCGTCGGCACCGTCGTCGGCGAGCGCCCATACGTGCAGCGGGGACTCGCGCTCACCGGGGGTGCCGCGCAGGGCGCGCAGGACGGGGGAGGCCGCCGTGTTCGTCTCGCGAAGTCGCCTCCGCAGCAGATCGCGCCGCTCCTTGTCGACTTCTGTCTCGATACGAAACATACGGCTCACCATAAACGCGCCGGACGGGCAGTTCCGCGAATTTCGCTTCCGCTCCGCGCACGCGGCCCTACTCTGAGGGCAGTGCCGGTGGGGGCCGGTGCCGATCAGGGGGCGAAACAGCCGGGTACGACGCCCGGAGTGGGGGTAGCAGTGTCATCACGGCGGCGGCCGTGCGGCTGCGACGCCCCGTGTCCCGAGCCGGCCGCTCGGGAACTCCGGGCGCCGCACCCGCTCCGGCCGTCCCCCGACCAGTGGGGGTATTTCAGTGGTGCGCATCCGAGTTCTGGTCGTCGACGACCACCGCATCTTCGCCGAGTCGTTGGCCGCGGCCCTGGCCGCCGAGCCGGACGTCGAGGTCTCCGCCGCGGGCAGCGGCCCGGCAGCCCTGCGCTGCCTGGAACGGGCGGCGGCCGAGGGGCGCAGATTCGACGTCATGCTCGTGGACGCCGATCTGGGCTGCGCGGCGCCCGCCGCCCGGCCCACCGCCGTGCCCGTGCAGCCGGTGGGTGAGGACGGCGTGGTCGACGGGATCTCCCTGGTCACGGGCGTCCGCGGCGTCCAGCCCGGGGTGCGGACCGTCGTGCTCGCCGAGAAGGACGACCCGCGCCGGGCCGCGCTCGCGCTGCAGGCGGGGGCCTGCGGCTGGGTCGCCAAGGACTGCTCCCTGGTCCGGCTGCTCACCGTCATCCGGGGGGTGCTGCGGGACGAGACGCATCTGCCGCCCGCCCTGCTCACCGGCGTACTGCGCGAGCTGACCGCCGCGCGCAAGCACCGCACGGAGAGCGAGCGGCTGGTGGAGTCGCTGACCCCGCGCGAGCGCGAGGTGCTGCGCTGCATGGTCGCCGGGCTGGGCCGCAAGGCCGTCGCGGAGCGGCTGTTCCTGTCCCCGCACACCGTCCGCACGCACATGCAGAACGTGCTGGGCAAGCTCGGCGTGCACTCCACGCTTGCCGCCGTCGCGCTGGCGCGGCGGGCCGGGGTGGGGCCCGTGGATCTGAAGCTAACCGGGGATGTTGTCGAACGGGGCGGTCAACTGGCGTAGCAGTCCGGCCAGTTCGGCGCGCTGGGCGCTGCTCAGTTCGGCGAGGAGCGCCCGTTCCTGGTCGAGCAGTCCGGCCAGCGCGCGGTCGGCCTGGTCCCGGCCGACCTCGGTGAGCCGGACCAGTACGCCACGCCGGTCGGTGGGGTCGGGCAGCCGCTCCACCAGGCCCTTCTTGGCCAGGCGGTCGATGCGGTTGGTCATCGTGCCGGAGGTGACCAGGGTCTGGGTCAGGAGTTGCCCCGGGGAGAGCTGGTAGGGGGCGCCGGCCCGGCGCAGCGCGGTGAGTACGTCGAACTCCCACGGCTCCAGGCTGTGTTCCGCGAACGCCAGCCGACGGGCGCGGTCCAGGTGCCGTGCGAGCCTGCTCACCCGGCTGAGTACCTCCAGCGGCTCCACGTCGAGGTCCGGGCGTTCCCGACGCCACGCAGCGACCAGCCGATCGACCTCGTCCTCCATGCGATCAGTGTAGTGGTTCTGTCGATGTGAAGTCTCTTGATGTGCATTATCTTGACGTCAAGAGACTTGGCGGGATACAACGCCGGGGAGGAACCCGGCAGGGCGGGAACCCCTCGTCCACGGGAGCCGCCCGCCGGGGGCCGCTGCCCGCCGGCCGAGGGTTGCTGCCCACCCGCCGAGACCCCTGCCCGCCGCCGACCGAACGACCGAGACCGGAGGAACCCCGTCATGGCCGCCACCACTCCCACCTGGGACCCGGACCAGTACCTGCGGCACGCCGGGCACCGCGCCCGCCCCTTCGCCGACCTCCTCGCCCGCGTCCCCCGCCTCCCCGGCAGCCCGCCGCGCATCGCCGACCTCGGCTGCGGCCCCGGCAACGTCACCGTGCTGCTCGCCGAGCGCTGGCCCACCGCGCGCATCACCGGCTACGACAACTCCGCCGAGATGCTGGACGCGGCCGCCGTCGCCCACTCCGGGCCCACCCCCGGCGGCGGCCTGCTCGACTTCGCCCACGCCGACGCCCGGACCTGGACGCCCCCGGACCCCTGCGACCTGCTGCTGAGCAACGCCACCCTGCAGTGGGTGCCGGGCCACCTGAACGCCTTCCCGCGCTGGATCGGGGCCCTCGCCCCCGGCGGCACCCTCGCCTTCCAGGTCCCGGGCAACTTCGACGCCCCCAGCCACCGGCTGATGCGCGAACTCGCCGCCTCCCCGCGCTGGCGCGGTCGCCTCGACGGCGTCCTGCGGCACGCCGACGCGGTGCACACCCCCGCCGCCTATCTGGAGGCGCTGACGGGCCTCGGCTGCGCGGCCGACGTGTGGGAGACGACGTACCAGCACCTGCTGACCGGCGAGGACCCGGTCCTCGACTGGGTCAGGGGCACCGGTCTGCGCCCGGTCCTCACCGCCCTCGGCGACGACCCCGAGGCCCGCGAGGCCTTCGTCGAGGAGTACCGCGCCGCCCTGCGCACGGCCTACCCCGCCACCGCGCACGGCACCGTCTTCCCCTTCCGCCGGATCTTCGCGGTGGCGCGCAGGCCGGAGGGGCACTGATGCCGGCGCGCACCGCGGTGGGCCACAGGCCGGGAGGGCGCTGATGCTCGCCGCCCTCGACCACGTCCAGCTCGCCGCGCCGCCCGGCTCCGAGGACCGGCTGCGCGCCTACTACTCCGGCGTGCTCGGCATGACGGAGGTACCCAAGCCGCCGGTGCTCGCCGCCCGCGGCGGTTGCTGGTTCGAGGCCGGCACCGTCCGCCTCCACCTGGGTATCGAGGAGGACTTCCGCCCCGCCCGCAAGGCCCACCCCGGGCTGCGCGTCACCGGCATCGCGGCGTACGCGGCCCGGCTCGCCGCCCGCGGCGCCCCGGTCACCTGGGACGACACCCTCCCCGGCCATCGCCGCTTCTACAGCGAGGACCCGGTCGGCAACCGGCTGGAGTTCCTGGAACCGACGGCGCCGGGCCCCTCACCGCTCGCGGCAGACGCACCCCACCCCTCCGTCGGCACCACCACAGGCAATCAGCCATAGATCGTTCTCATCTGGTCGAATCAGGCGACACAAAGGCCGCCAATCGCCGCTTCGTGATCGTTCGACTCATAGGCTCCTCCCGACCCGTTCACTGCTCATCCATCGCTTCCGCACGGTTTCCGCCACGTTCGAGCGTGTACGCGGGGTGCGACCGGACGTGGCGGACGGTCCCGGGGGACCCATGAAGATCGCCTTCCTGATCAACAACGCGTACGGCATCGGCGGCACCATCCGTGCCACGGCCAATCTGTCCGGCGCCTTCGCCGAGCGGGGCCACGAGGTCGAGGTCGTCAGCGTCAACCGCCCCCAGGACGCGCCGCGGTTCGCGTTCGACCCGCGGGTGACGCTCACCCCGCTCGTCGACACCCGCGCCGGCTCCCCCGGTCACGAGGGCGGGCACGAGCTCACCCGCCGGCCGACCACGATGTTCGGGTACTCCCTCAGCGAGCCGCACACCGCGCTGCAGGACCACCGCATCGCCGAGCACCTCACCGGCACCGACGCCGACGTGGTCATCGCCACCCGCCCCGACCTCAACGGCTACCTCGCCCGCGACGGCCGGCACGGCCGCTTCCTCCGCCTCGGCCAGGAGCACCTCAGCCTCGCCGCCCACCGCGATCAGGTGCGCACCGACCAGAACGCGGCCGTACTCGGGCTCGACGCCTTCCTCACCGTCTCCGAGGCCGACGCCGCCGCCTACCGCGCCGCCCTCCCCCGGGCCCGTACGCGGATCCTGTGCATCCCCAACAGCGTGCCCACGCCCGACGTGGCCCCCGCCGGCCTCGACTCCCGGACGATCGTCGCCGCCGGGCGCCTCATCCCCGTCAAGCGCTACGACCGGCTCGTCACCGCCTTCGCCAAGGTCGCCGCCGAGCACCCCGACTGGACGCTGCGGCTGTACGGGCGGGGCGCCCAGAAGACCGCGTTACGCGAGCGGATCGACGAACTCGGCCTGTACGACCGGGCGTTCCTGATGGGGGCGGTCTCCCCGATCGAGACCGAGTGGGCCAAGGGCGCCGTCGCCGCCGTCTCCTCCGACATGGAGTCCTTCGGCATGACCATCGTCGAGGCCATGCACTGCGGGGTCCCCGTCGTCGCCACCGACTGCCCGCACGGCCCCGCCGAGATCATCACCCACGAGCGGGACGGCCTGCTCACCCCGCTCTCCGGCGACGCCGACGCCCTCGCCGACGCCCTGAAACGCCTCATCGCCGACGAGCCGCTGCGCCGCCGGCTCGGCGCGGCGGCCCGGGAGAAGGCCCGCGCGTACGCGCCCGACGCCATCGCCGCGCGGTACGAGACGCTGTTCGAGGAGCTGACGCGGGCGCGCCGCAGGACGCTCTCGGGAGCCGCCTCGCGAGTACGGGAGCGGCTGGCGCGGGAGCGACGGGCCAGGGGACCGCGGGCCGGAGGCCGAGGTGCCTCGGCTCCCACGGCCCTCGCGCCCTCCTCCCCGCCGGGGCCCCTCGCCCTGTGTGCCACGGCGACCGCCGACGGCGGGCTGCTGGTACGGCCGGGGCCGGGCGGCCGGCTGCCCGGCGGCCCCCGCGAACTGCTGCTGCGGCTGCGCCACGACCCGGAGGGCCGCGAGCTCCGCGTGCCGGTGCCGGAGGGCGGGGCCGACCGGCGGGTCCCGTTGTCCCGAGCCGAGCACGTCCTGCCGGAGGGCCGCTGGGACTGCTACCTGGTGCCGGCCGGCGGCACGGCGGCGAGGCGGTGGCGGATCACCGCCCGGATCGTCGAACAGGCCGCGCTGCTCGGACGGGAACCGGACGTCGGCCCGCACGGGGTGAGTTCCTGGATCCCGTACACCACCACGGACGGCTTCCTCGCCCTGCGCACCTGGCTGCGGCCCGCACACGCCGAGGTCGAACGGATCCACGTCGGCAGGGACGACCAGGAGGCGCTGACGGTGACGGCCACGCTGTACGGGACGGAGGCGGTGCCGCCGCGGGACGCGCGGGTCACCGCGACGACGCGTTCGGGAAGGGCGCCGGAGATCGTGGTCCCCGCGCGTCCGACCGCAGGCGCCGGTTTCACCTTCGTCCTCCCCTACGCGGAACCGGTCCGCCGCGGCACCGGCGAGGACGAGCCGTGGGACCTGCGGCTGACGGGCCCCGGCCTGCCGGCGCCGGTACCGCTCGGCCGGATCGGCGGGGACGTCGCCGACCGGAGGAGGACGGACGTCCTGCCGGCGACCACGGTGGGCGGCCACCGGGTGCAGCCCTGCTTCACGGCGGACAACGCACTGGCGCTGAGCGTGCGCCCGGAGACCGCGTAACGCCCGCTCGCGGGCGGAGGTGCCGGCGACTACGACTACGACTACGGCAACGGCAACGGCAACGACGGTTACGGCGACGACGGTTACGGCGACGACGGTTACGGCAACGGCGGTTACGGCAACGGCGGTCACGGCAACGAAGGACCGGCGAACACTGCGCACTCCGGGCAATGCCCACTGTCAGACCCGCCTGCCACACTCCTCCCGTCGCGTCCCACCGGACGGTACGCGCCCCGACACCCCACTACACCAAGGTGGTTCGACTCCGTGAGACTGACCCGTGTGACGCTCGCCGTGGCCGCCGGCGCCCTCGCCCCCGCCCTGCTGCTCTCCACCCCGTCCTTCGCCGCCGGCGCCACCACCGCCCCGGCGGCCACCGCCTCGGACACGACCCCGGGCGACGGGTCCCCCTACGACGACATGGACATCCACGACCTGCGCATCGCCGTCCTGCGCATCCTCGCCGACCCGGACAGCGGCAAGCGCGTCACCAAGGAGGCCAACGCCCTCCTCGACAACGGCACGGAGGAGGACCTGCGGACCTGGCTGGAGACCGGCTACCGGCTCGCGCGGTTCGAGGACGACCAGGTCGCCATTTTCACCATCCTCGCCAAGCCGTCCTCCGGCAAGGGCGTCTACCGCGAGGCCACCGAGGCGCTGGAGGCCGGCACCCCCGAGGCCGCCCGCGCGTTCCTGGAGACCGGCTACCGCCTGGCCCAGGCCGAGGACGACAGCGTCGCCATCGTCCGCATGCTGACCGACCCGGACCTCACCCCCGCCATGCGTGCCGCGATCAACGCGGTCCTGGACGACGGCACCCCGGAGGCCCTGCGCCACTTCCTGGAGGTCGGCCAGTACGAGGTCGACGGCTGAGCGACCGGCCACCCCGGGCGCCGCGCGCCCGGGGTGGCCGGGCGCCCCTGTGCGAATGCGGGTCACCGCACCCGGTGTGCCCCCGGGGACGGGACCGCGGTGAAGGTGCGGGGGGCCGTGAAGCCGGCCTGGGCGAAGGCGGCTTCGACCGCTGCCGTGAGGGGGGCGACCGTCGCCTCCTCCACGAGGACGATGGCCGAGCCGCCGAAGCCGCCGCCGGTCATGCGGGCGCCCAGGGCGCCGGTGGCGAGGGCCGTGTCGACGACCAGGTCGAGTTCGGGGCAGGAGATGCGGAAGTCGTCGCGCAGGGAGGCGTGGCCCTCGGTGAGGACCGGGCCGATGCCGCGGGTGTCGCCCGACTCCAGGAGGGAGACGACGCGCTCGACGCGCTGGTCCTCCGTCACCACGTGGCGGACCAGGCGGCGGACCTCCTCCTCGTCGCCGAGCCGGTCCAGTGCCGCGTCGAGTTCCTCGTAGGCCACGTCGCGCAGGGCGTCGACGCCGAGGAGCGCGGCGCCCTTCTCGCAGCCGGCCCGGCGCTTGCCGTACTCGCCGTCGCTGTGGGCGTGCTTGACCTGGGTGTCGACGACGAGGAGCCGCATGCCCTCGGCCGCGAGGTCGAAGGGGATCTGCTTCTGGGAGAGGTCCCGGGTGTCGAGGAAGAGGGCGTGGCCGTCCTCGCAGCAGGCGGAGGCGGTCTGGTCCATGATGCCGGTGGGGGCGCCGACGTAGACGTTCTCGGCGCGCTGGCACAGGCGGGCCAGCTGCCAGCCCCGCAGCCCCAGTGCGTACAGGTCGTTCAGTGCGAGGGCGACGACGACCTCCAGGGCCGCCGAGGAGGACAGGCCGGCGCCGGAGGGGACGGTGGAGGCGAGGTGGATGTCGGCGCCGTCGATCTCGTGGCCCGCCTCGCGCAGCGCCCACACCACGCCGGCCGGGTAGGCGGTCCAGCCCTTGTCGGACTCGGGGGCGAGCTCGTCGAGGGTGAGTTCGACGGGGGCGGCGTCGATGTCGGCGGAGTGCAGCCGCAGTCGGCCGTCCTCGCGCCGGGCGACCGCCGCGACGGTGGTGTGCGGCAGGGCGAACGGCATGACGAAGCCGTCGTTGTAGTCGGTGTGCTCGCCGATGAGGTTGACCCGTCCCGGCGCGGCCCACACCCCCTCGGGTGCGCTCCCGTACAGCTCCCGGAACCGGTCGGCCACCTCGTCGGCGGCTCTCGCGACAGCCTCACTCATGCCCTGTTCCTGACCCTTCGCTACCACTCTTTTGCGGCGTACGCGCCGACTGTACGTGCGTGTTATTCGGCTTCGCGCGCCTGGGCGAACCGCCAGGCGTCGGCGACGATCCCCGCGAGGTCCGCGCGGGACGGGTTCCAGCCCAGTTTCTGCCGGGCCGTGTCCGCCGAGGCGACCAGGACGGCCGGGTCTCCGCCGCGGCGCGGGGCCACGACCTCGGGGACGGGGTGGCCGGTGACCTGCCGCACGGTCTCGACGACCTCGCGGACGGAGAAGCCGTTGCCGTTGCCGAGGTTGCAGATCAGGTGCTCGCCGGGCACGGCGGCGGTGAGGGCGAGGAGGTGGGCCTCGGCGAGGTCGGCGACGTGGATGTAGTCGCGCACGCAGGTCCCGTCGGGTGTCGGGTAGTCGTCGCCGAAGACGGAGATCGCCTCGCGACGGCCCTGGGCGACCTGGAGGACGAGCGGGATGAGGTGCGACTCGGGGTCGTGCCGTTCCCCGTAGGTGGCGCCGGAGGAGGTGGCGTAGGCGCCGGCGACGTTGAAGTAGCGCAGGGAGACCGCGCCCAGGCCGTGGGCCGCCGCCTCGCCGCTGATCATGTGGTCGACGGCGAGCTTGGAGGCCCCGTAGGGGTTGGTGGGCTTCGTCGGCGCGGTCTCCACGATGGGGACCTGCTCGGGCTCGCCGTACGTGGCCGCCGTCGAGGAGAAGACGAGGGTGCGCACCCCCGTCTCGCGCATCGCGGCGAGCAGCGCCATGGTGCCGCCGACGTTGTTCTCCCAGTACTTCTCCGGCTTCACGACCGACTCGCCGACCTGCGAGAACGCGGCGAAGTGCAGGACGGCGTCGAAGGAGGCGTCGAGCCATTTGGCGGCGTCGCGGATGTCGCCCTCGACGAACGTGGCGCCCGTGGGGACGCCCTCGCGGAAGCCGGTGGAGAGGTTGTCCAGGACGACCACCTCGTGTCCGGCCTCCAGCAGGTGCTGGGCGACCACACTGCCGACATAGCCGGCCCCGCCGGTGACCAGGTACTTACCGCTCATGTGCTCGCTACCTCCCGAAGTCGGCGGGCCGCGGCCTCCGGCGGCACGTCGTTGATGAACACGTTCATGCCGGATTCGGAACCGGCGAGGAACTTCAGCTTTCCGGCGGTGCGGCGGATGGTGAAGAGTTCGAGGTGGAGGGCGAAGTCGTCCCGCCCGACACCCTCGAACTCGTCCCAAGGGCCGAACGGCGCCTGGTGCCAGGCCGCGATGTACGGGGTGCGCGACTCGCCCACGGTGCCTCCCCCTCCGTCCCCCCCGTCGAAGATCCGGTCGAAGCGCCGCAGCAGCTCCAGGTAGACCCGGGGGAACTCGGCGCGCGCCGCCTCGTCGAGCCCGAGCAGGTCCGGCACCCGGCGGCGCGGATAGAGGTGAACCTCGTAGGGCCAGTGGGCCGCGTAGGGCACGAAGGCCACCCAGTGCTCGGTCTCCAGGACGACCCGCTCACCTGCGGTCTCCCGCTCCACGACGAGGTCGAAGAGGTTCTCCCCGCCACTGGCCTGCTTGTGCTGGGCGAGCGAACGGAGCATCAGGGCGGTGCGGGGCGTGGTGAACGGGTAGGCGTAGATCTGCCCGTGCGGGTGACCCAGCGTCACCCCGATCTCGGCGCCGCGGTTCTCGAAGCAAAAGACCTGCTGGACGGAGGGCAGATGGGACAGTTCGGCGGTGCGGTCGGTCCACGCCTCCAGGACCAGTCCCGCCTGCTCCTCGGTCAGGTCGGCGAAGGACGCGTCGTGGTCCGAGGTGAAGCAGACGACCTCGCAGCGCCCGGAGTCGCCGGCCAGCGAGGGGAAGCGGTTCTCGAAGACGACGACGTCGTAGGAGGAGTCCGGGATCTCGCTGAGCCGCCCGTCCCGGGAGGGGCACAACGGGCATTCGTCGGCGGGCGGGTGGTAGGTGCGGCCCTGCCGGTGGGAGGCGACGGCGACCGCGTCGCCGAGCAGCACGTCGTGGCGGATCTCGGACGTGGTGACGGTGCGCTCCAGCGGGCGCCGGTCCACGGCGTCGCGCACGGTGTCGTCACGCAGGTCGTAGTAGATCAGCTCACGCCCGTCGGCCAGCCGGGTCGAGGTCTTCTTCACTGCGCCATACCCCAATCTTCCAACAGAACCCAACATAACAAACCACGCCACTCCCCGGACGTCAACATCACAACCCCACAAAAGCGATCACTCGCGAGGTTCACCCCCTGACCGCGGAGGCGTGGATTCCGTCCGGATCGGTTCACGCGACGAATCGAGTACACATGCGAACCCCCACACACCTGGCAGCCGAACTGCGGCTCCCCACCAACTGGCTCGACTACACGATCCTCGGGATCTACTTCGTGGTCGTGCTCGGCATCGGCTTCGCGGCCCGCCGCTCGGTGAAGACCAGTCTCGACTTCTTCCTGTCCGGGCGCTCCCTGCCCGCCTGGATCACCGGCCTGGCGTTCATCTCGGCCAACCTGGCCGCCACCGAGATCCTCGGCATGGCCGCCAACAGCGCCCAGTACGGCGTGTACACCGTGCACTGGTACTGGATCGGGGCCATCCCCGCCATGGTCTTCCTCGGCCTGGTGATGATGCCCTTCTACTACGGCTCGAAGGTCCGCTCCGTCCCCGAGTTCCTGCTGCTCCGCTTCGACAAGTGGGCCCACCTGCTCAGCGCGCTCCTGTTCGCCTTCGCGGCGCTCCTGATCGCGGGCGTCAACCTCTACGCCCTGTCGATCGTCGTCGAGGCGCTGCTGGGCTGGCCGAAGTGGGTGGCGATCCTCGTCGCCGGCGCCTTCGTGCTCGGATACATCACCCTGGGCGGCCTGTCCTCCGCGATCTACAACGAGGTGCTGCAGTTCTTCGTCATCCTCGCGGCCCTCATCCCGATCGCCGCGCTCGGCCTGAAGCGGGTCGGCGGCTGGGACGGCCTGACGGACTCCCTCACCGCCTCGCACGGGGACAACTTCGTCACCGCCTGGGGCGGCACCGGCATCGGCAGCGCCAACCCGCTCGGCGCGAACTGGCTGACCATCGTGCTGGGCCTCGGCTTCGTGCTCTCCTTCGGCTACTGGACGACCAACTTCGCCGAGGTGCAGCGCGCGCTGTCCGCGAAGAACCTGTCGGCCGGGCAGCGCACCCCGCTGATCGCCGCCTTCCCGAAGATCTTCATCGTCTTCCTGGTGATGATCCCCGGCCTGGTCGCCGCCGTCCTCGTGCCCAAGATCGGCACCTCCACGTCGGGCCTGCAGTACAACGATGCGATCCCCTACCTGATGCAGGAGCTGCTCCCCAACGGTGTGCTCGGCATCGCGGTCACCGGACTGCTCGCGGCGTTCATGGCCGGCATGGCGGCCAACGTGTCCTCCTTCAACACCGTGTTCACCACCGACATCTGGGGGCGGTACGTGGTGCGCGACCGCGAGGACGCCTACTACGTGCGGTTCGGCCGGCTGATCACCGTCATCGGGGTCGCGGTGTCCGTCGGCACGGCGTTCCTGGCCTCGTCGTTCTCCAACATCATGAGCTACCTGCAGACGCTGTTCTCCTTCTTCAACGTGCCGATGTTCGTCGTCTTCATCGTCGGCATGTTCTGGAAGCGGGCGTCCATGAAGTCCGGGTTCTGGGGGCTGCTGGCCGGCACGACGGCCGCGATGGTCAACTACTTCGTCCTCTACAAGCAGGACATCGTCGGCATCCCCACCGACCAGGGCGCCAACTTCGTCTCCGCGATCGCCGGCTTCGTCGCCGGCGCGGTCGTGATGGTCGCCGTCACCCTGTTCACCGCGCCCAAGCCGGCCGAGGAACTCCAGGGCCTGGTCTACGGCACGCGCTCCCCCGGCATGGACGAGCCGCCCGCCAAGGGCGACGACGCGTGGTACCGGCGGCCGGCACTGCTCGGCTGGGGCGCGATCGTCCTGGCCGCCGCGTGCTACATCCCGTTCTCCATCTGAGCGCCGAGGGGCTGAGACACCATGGCTGAGCAATTCCCGCACGAAGGCGAGCACCGGCCCGCGTCCTCGGAGAAGGACCTCCAGCGCGAGGTCGCCGAACTCCAGAACCAGTCCGCGACCGCGGCCCGCCTCTTCGACATCCGCCGCATCATCGGCGGCCTGTTCGTGCTCTACGGCGTCATCGTGACGATCGCCGGCCTCACGGCCTCCGACGCCGACATCGACAAGGCGGTCGGCGTCAACATCAACCTCTGGACCGGCCTGGGCATGCTGATCCTCGGCCTCCTCTTCCTCCTCTGGCTCAAGCTCCGCCCGACGGAACCGCCGGAGGTGACGGAGGAGGACGTACGGGAACAGAAGTAGGCGGGCGCGCTACCCGCGGTGCCAGGGGCCGGTGTCCACGAGGGTGGACACCGGCTCCGCGCCGTCGGCGGGGCCGCCCGCCCGGATCACTCCCCGGCGAACAGGTCCTCGGCGGTGGTCGCGCGGACCGCGCGCTCGGCCCACAGCTCCAGCAGGTCCAGATCGGGGCACGCCGGCACCCGCTCGCGAACGGACTCGGGCACCGGGATGTCCCGCCACCCCAGGATGCGCAGAATCATCGCGGCACGATCCCCCGGCGCCCTTCTTCCCGGCCCTGTTCCCGGCCCTCCTCGCGGACGACTTGGGCGACCGGGCTGTTGAAGAAGTACTTCACCGGTGACGTGGGGGTCCTCAACGGCTCTCCCGCACGGGGAAGGTGCTCGTGTCGATCGTGATGCGCTCCCCCGTGGCCAGAGTGAAGACGACCGGCCGGCCATAGGGGGTCTCCGCGACCTTGCCGTACCCCGAGGCGTGCGGCTCGGACATCAGCGTGACCATCCGCTTGAACGGATCGGCGATCAAATAGAAATCGATGCCGTACCGGCCGTACTTGCGGACGTTCCGCACGTAGTCCTTCTCGTCCTCGGGCTCCGACGGCACCTCGACCACTGCCAGGACATCGAGGCAGGAGTAGCTGTTCCCGCGTCGTTCGGCGTCGAAGCCGACGACCGTCAGATCGGGGGCGGCGTCGTTCTCCCCGGGGAACGACACGAGCACATCTCCGAAGACACGCTCGCGCGCGATACCGGCGGCCTTGACCGCGTCCTTGACGTCCGAGACGGTCCAATCCTGCTCCGGACTCTGCGGGGTCATGATCACCCTTCCGTCGAAGACCTCGACTTTGTAGCCCTCGGGGATGCCGCCTCGCTCGATCAGGTCGCTCATGACAGTCACAGCAGCTCACCTCCTCCTCGCATTATGGCCGGGCAGCCCCGAAGCCCGCCCACCTCAACGATCACGCGGTCGCCAGGTCACACCACACGTACTTGCCCCGGTTGCCCTCCGTGGACAGGGGGTGCCAGCCCCACAGGTCCGCGCAGGCGCGGACGAGGGTGAGGCCGCGGCCCTCCTCCAGTTCGGCCGCGCGGTCCGCCGCCGTCGGGTCCACCGGCTCGGGAGGGCGCGGGTCCGTGTCCCACGTACCGATCCTCAGCACCCCCGCCGACCAGCGCACCCGCAGCGCGGCCGGTCCCTCCGTGTGCCGTACGGCGTTGGCGACCAGCTCCGCCGCGAGCAGCTCGGCGACGTCGACGACGCAGATGAGTCCGTGCAGGGTGAGGATGAGCCGCAGGGTGCGCCGGCTGACGGTGACGGCGCGCAGGTCGTTGGGGATGTACAGGGAGTACTCCCAAGGGGCGGCGAGTCCCGTTCCGGTCCCGTTCTCGGGCATGCGTGAACTCCGTTCGGTGAGGGCGAGGGGGTTGAGAGACGCGGTCCCCGGGCGGTGGCATGCCTCAGCCGTCATGGCAGGACGGATCGGTGCGCTTCCGGGCATCCCGGCGGTTCCGCAACGTGTGCGTCGCGTCACTGAAGGTAAGTCCTTAATTTAGGACACTGCAAGTCGTTGCCGTAATCTCCCCCTGAACGAGTAGCCCGTGAGAGGAACTTGGGGACGAGGAGGAACACCATGCCGCGTCGACGGCAGCCCACCGCACGCCAGGTGCGACTGGGCATCGAGCTGCGGAAACTCCGCGAAGCGGCAGGGCTGAAGGCCCGCGAGGCGGCGGCCTTGCTCGGCGCCGACTCCGTGCAGATGAGCCAGATCGAGGCAGGCATCGCAGGCGTGAGCGAGGAGCGGGTACGACGTCTCGCCGCGCTGTACGACTGCGTGGACGCGGAGTTGGTCAACGGCTTGGTGGCAATGGCGACCGACCGGACGCGCGGCTGGTGGGAGGAGTACCGGGGTGCGCTGCCGGAATCGTTCCTCGACCTGTCCGAACTGGAACAGCACGCCATGTACAGGTGGGACATGGACTTCCTGTTCATCCCCGGACTGCTGCAGATCGAGGACTACTCCCGCGCGCTCTTCGCGGACAGGGTTCCCGCTCTCCCCGAGGAGGACCTCGACTTGCGCGTACGCCACCGAGTGCAACGCAGAAGGGTCATCGAAGGCCCTAACCCGGTCCCCTACGTCGCCATCATCCACGAGGCGGCGCTGCGCATCAGGGCATGCGATCGCGCCGCCTCACGCAAACAACTCGCCCATGTACTCGACCTGTCGGAAGCGGACCACATCACCGTCCGCGTCGTGCCCCTGGACCTGGACAGCTTCGCCAGCGCCGGGGCCACCATGGTGTACGCGGGCGGAACCGTCTCCAAGCTGGACACGGTCGTGCGCGACGCGCCCCACGGAACGGTCTTCATCGACGCGGAAGCGCAACTGGGGACCTTCCGCGCTCACTTCCATAAGGTAGAGGCGCGGTCTCTCGCACAAGGTCCCTCCCGGGACCTCATCCACAAGCTGGCGAAGGAGCTGTGAGGCGCACATGGGCACCCAGTTGATCTGGCAGAAGTCTTCCTACTCCGGTGGTGGCGACGGCAACGCCTGCGTCGAACTGGCCGCCGCCACCCCCGCCAACCTCCACCTCCGCGAGAGCGAACAGCCGGACACACGGCTCACCACCACGCCCCTCGCCGTAGCCCGCCTTCTGCACCACATACGTTCCGGGGGCGACGCCTGACCTCCGTACCGCACGGCGAACGTCAGGTCGGGATCCCGCCAGCTTCTCGCGGCGTCGGACGCGATGCTCGGCGGTATGAACCGACTCGAAGGAAACGTGGCCCTGATCACGGGCGGTGGCCGCGGCATTGGTGCGGCCGTGGCGGTGCGGTTGGCCGAGGAGGGCGCCGATGTCGTGCTGACCTATGAGAACAGCGCGGACCGGGCCGCCGGGGTGGTGGAGCACATCAAGGCCGGGGGACGCCGAGCGGTTGCCCTCCGGGCCGATTCTGCGAATCCCGCGGCGCTCACCGCCGCGGTGGACGAGGCCGCCGCGCTGTTCGGCAGGCTCGACATCCTGGTCAACAACGCGGGCGTCTTCCCTGTCGGTCCCCTTGAGGAGGTGGAACTGGCGGAGCTCGACCGCACGCTGGCGGTGAATGTCCGGGCACCGTTCCTCGCGTCGCAGGCGGCAGTGCGCCATATGGGCCGAGGCGGCCGCATCATAAGCATCGGCAGCAATATCGCCCAGCGTGCGGTCTTCCCGGAGATGGCGCTCTACTCGATGAGCAAGTCGGCCCTCACCGGGATGACCAAGGGCCTGGCCAGGGAACTCGGCCCACGCGGCATCACCGTCAACCTCGTGCACCCAGGACCCACCAACACAGATGCCAACCCGTCCACCGGCCCCCATGCCCAGGCGATCGCCGGCCTCACCGCCGTAGGCCGCTACGCGGAACCGCATGAGATAGCCGCCACCATTGCCCACCTGGCAAGCCCGGACGCCCAGTACACGACGGGAACCTCCCTCCACGTGGACGGTGGCTTCACGGCCTGACCCCGTCCGTTGTGACGTCCGGTCCATCCCGAAGCCCCCTGCGTGGCCCCCGCGTCGCACCCGTCGGGATCACGCGAGGCCCAGTGCGTGAGGGAGCGTCGCCGCACGCGGATGCCTGGGCGGCTGCGGATCTCGTGGCCCATGGGAGCGGCCAGGTGCAGGGTGCCGTCGTCCCTGGGGAGACCCTGCATGCCCAGCAGTCGGGCGGCCGTGGGGCCCGCGGCCACCACGTGGGGCCCGCAGGTCAGGAGGGCCCCCCGCACCCGGGAGCGCAGGGACGGGCCCCCTTCGTCCTGCCCCACCCAGTAGCTGCCCCGGGTCAGCGGAACCCAGCGGCCCGATCTGACCATCCGCCGCACGGTGTTCCGGTCGGCGCCGGCCGGCCCGAGTTGCGGGAGGGTCACCGCCCAGTCCTGTCGGGCGGCGGTGGCGTGGACTCTCCGGAGGACTTCGCGGACACCCTCGTCGGTCTTTGTCAGTGCCATTGCCGCACTATGGCGTAGGGGGCGGACAGTTCACCCTGGGCTGTGGACAGGGCTGTGGACAACTCGGAATCGGGTGCCCGGGGCCGGTGCGCTCGGTCAGGAGAGCTTTGCTTCCTGGGCCTTGAGCACCGGTGCCGGGAAGTCGAAGTCCTGGCCCAGGGGGTGGATGGCGGAGAGGTAGGCGAGCGTGCTGCCCTTGCGGAAGACGACCACCTTCTCGGGCCCCTCGTCGCCGTCGACCTCGCCCGTCGCGGTGAACGCCAGTGCCTGCTCACCCACCTCGGGTGCGCGGTCCTGGGTGACCGCGGTGAAGTGGAGCGTCGTTTCCCGCTGTGTGCCGGTGAAGCCGCCGCGGCAGGCCGTCAGCGCCTTGCCGAGGGCCGTCAACTCCCCCTCGGCGGTGCCGGCGTCCTCGTAGGACGCGAGCGTGATCGCCATCATGGGGAGGTCGAGCGCCGGTTCGGTCCCGTCGAGCCCGCCGGTCCGGGAGCCGGAGGAAGGGACGGGCAGGTCCGCGGCGGCCCAGCGTTGTGCCGTGGCCACCGGGTGCCCCAGGGCGACCGGGGCCAGTGCCAGATCCAGGAGCCGGCACTGCTTCTTGTCGGTGCGCACCTGGTCCGCCGTGAACTTCTGGCCCTTGCCGCCGCTCTCTACCAGAAAGCCCTCCAGGTCCCCCTTGTCCAGCGACCTCTTCTCCAGTTCGCGCGCGCTCAGCGGTCCGGCCGGCGGCGTCGAGGGCGTCGAACTGGTGCCGGAGCCATCGGCTCCGTGGGTGCCGGAGTCGTCGCACGCGGTGAGGAGTGCGAGCGGCAGGGCGGTCAGGACGGCCAGGGTGGTGCGTAAGGCGGCGGTGTTCATACGGGTGCGTCTGCTTTCGGTGGGTCCTGAGGTTTTGAGGTTTTGAGGTCCTGCGCAGCTTGGGCCGAGTGCGATCGCAGGGTGCGGACAGGGGCACCCAACGATCGCCCATGGACAGTCAGTCGGCGCCCCGGCCGTTCAGCCCAGCTTCTTCGCCTGTGTCTCCACGAGTACCGTCGGGAACTCGAAGTCCCCGCCCTTCATCAGGGCCGCGGGGTTCAGGCTGGACACGTAGGTGACCGTCGAACCGGTGCGGAAGGCGGCGACCTTCATGGGGCCGGGCTTCGGCATGCCGTCCTGCTGGACCGTCGCGGTGAAGGCGACGGCCTCGTCGCCCGCCTCGGGGGCGGTGTCGGCGGCGACCTCGGTGAGCTTCTGCTCGGTGCCCATCGCGGAGTAGGTGTAGCCCTTCGCACAGGCGGTGACGCTCTTGCCGATCGAGGCGAGCGCCTCGGTGGCGGCGGCCTCGTCGGCGTAGGAGGCGAGGGTGACGGCGGAGGTCGTCGTGTCGAACGCCGCGTCCACGGCGGCGTCGACGTCCTTCTCCTTGCCGGTCGGCGCGTCCTTCTTGCCCGTGGCCCGGCGCTGCACGGTCGCCTTCGGCTCGTCGAGGGCGACGCCGGAGAGGGAGAGGCTGACCGGGGCGCAGTCCTCGCGCTTGGAGGCGACCTTGTCCGCGCTGATCTCCTCGTCCTTGGTCGGCTTGCTGACCAGGAAGCCTTTGACGTCGGACTGGGTCAGGACCTTCTTCTCCAGCTCGGCGGCGCTCAGCGGCGCGGCCGCCGTGCCCTTGGAGGAGGACCTGGTGTCGGCACCCCCGGACTTCGAGGAGTCGGAGTCCGAGCCACCGCAGGCGGTGAGGAGGACGGCCGTGAGGGCGACGAACGGGACGGCCAGGGTCAGGGTGCGTCTGGGCAAGGTGGTGCCTCTACCTTTCGGCTTCCGCTTTGACGGAAGGTCAACAAGAAGTTGACAGGACTTTACTTGCGGCTTCACAGAAAACACACCCGGGTTTACCTTCGCCCCTCGTCCGCGCCGCACCCGACCCCCGGGGATCCCGCTCGCGAAGGCCCTGTGAAGGTCTTCGGCAGGAGTCCGATCAAAGGGGTTGACAGCTCACAGAATGCTAAGATCATCGCACGTTCAGTAGGCTGACGGCGCGTCACGTGTTGACCGCGCACGGGGGACAGTCTCTAGGGCCCCATCGCGAGGGGCAGCGACCGCGGCCGGCCGGTCAGGCACCGGCCCGCGGTCGCCCCTGTTCGCGAGGCGACTTGAAGAGAGTCTCATGACGTCATTGCTCCAGGACCCACTCCTGTGGGTCTTGCTGGCGGTACTTCTCGCTGCGGTCTTCGCGGTGATGAAGGCCCGCCGCACCAACATGGCACTCCGCAGACAGAACGAGAACCTGCGCAGCGCCCGAGACGGCCTCCAGGGAGAACGCAACCAGCTCTACACCGACTACGCCGCCCTGCGCACCCAGCACTCCGACGCCCTCGCGGAGGTGCGCCAGGACGCGGAGGCGGAGACCAAGGACGTACTGAAGTCCGCGATGCGCACCCTCCAGGTGCTCGCGGACGAGCAGCAGCACGTCATCGACAAGGCACAGCGCAAGTACGGCGACGACTCCGAGATCCTCGCCGACCTGATGCTGGTGGACCACACCAACAGCCAGTTCAGCCGCCGTGCCCAGGGCATCGCGGTGCTGTGCGGTGGCTGGCTCGGGCGCCGCGAGACCATCGCCTCGGTCTACGACGTGGCCCGCAGCGCGCAGGGGCGGATCAAGCACTTCGACCGGGTCCGCATCAACTCGCAGGTGAACGTCTCGGTCGCGCCCAGGGCCGTGGAGCCCGTGGCGGTGGTGCTGGCCGAGCTGCTGGCCAACGCCACCAACTACAGCGCGCCCGGCACGCCCGTCGAGATCAACATCCAGACCGTGTCGACCGGCGTGTGCCTGATCGTCGACGACGCGGGTCTCGGCATGAGCCAGGAGGAGAAGGACCGGGCCGCCGAGCTGCTCGATCCCCAGGGGCCCGTCGCCATCACCGGCCTCGGCAATCCCCCCAAGTTCGGTTTCGCCGTCTCGGGGATGCTCGCCGCCCGCTACGGCTTCAAGGTGTCGGTCGACTCCGTATCCCCCTACGGCGGCGTACGCGCGGTGATTCTTCTGCCCGAGAACCTGCTGACCACCAATGTGCCCGAACCGGAGGAGTCCGGGGCGACGGGGCATCGCCACGCGGACGGGCAGTCCGCCGTGCCGGGGCCGACGCCGGTGCCGGACCCGGAGCCGATGGCGCAGCCGCAGCGGCTGACATCGATGGCAACGTCCGCCCACCACGCGGCCCCCGCCCGCCCGGTCGGCACCACGGCCGGGGGTCTGCCCAAGCGCCGTCGCATCAGTTCGGTCTCCGTGGTCCCGTTCCCCGTCGACGCCGACGAGGCGGAGCGGGAGCAGCCGGAGCCGGAACACGGCGGCCAGGTCACCGCGGCGCGCATCTCCGCGTTCGCGCGCGGCACGCAGCTCGGTCGGAACACCCCCTCCACGGAAGGACCCGAAGCCCAGTGAATCCCGACCTGTCGTGGGTGCTGAACGACGTGCTGCAGGTGCGCGGCGCCCGGCACGCGATCCTCGTCTCGGCCGACGGCCTGCTGCTGGAGCGCTCCAGCGACATCGGCCGTGACGAGGCGGAGACCAACGCGGCCGCCATGAGCTCGATGCAGTCCCTGAGCCGGGCGGTGGCCCCGTTCGTGTCCGCCGGGAACGGCGTCTGGAAGCAGACGCTGATCGAGTACGACGGTGGCTGGATCTTCCTGATCGCCGCGGGCCAGGGTGCCTACCTGGCGGTCTCGGCGGCCCTCGACGTCGACATGGAGTCGATGTCGTTCCGGATGCAGCAGCAGGTGAGCGCGCTGGGCAAGGCGATGACCACACCGCCCCGCCAGAGCGCGGGTGCGGACGTATGACCCGGCCGGACGAGGAAGCCGCGGTCACCGGTCACTTCGTACGCTCCTACGTCATCACCGGGGGCCGGCGCCTGCCGGAGGCGGACGAGCTGTCCCTGCACACCCTGGTGACGCTCGCCCCCGACGCGGAGCTGCCGCTCGGGGCGTCCCCGGAGGTGCGCGAGATCTGGGAGCTGTGCGCCGGCGGCTACCTGGCCGTGGCCGAGGTGTCCGCCCACCTCGGGCTGCCCGTGGGAGTGGCCCGGCTGCTGCTGACCGATTTATTCGAACAGGGCCATCTGCTGCGCCGCGCCGCACCGCCGCGCGCACAGCTCGTCGACCGAGAAACCATCGAGAAGGTGCTGCATGGACTCCAAACCCGTTATGGATGAGCGCGGGACCACCCGCAGCACCCCCGCCGGCCGCAACCCGGGCATCTACGTCTCCGACGCGGTGACCACCACCGCCAAGATCCTCGTCGTGGGCCACTTCGCCGTGGGCAAGACCACGTTCATCGGGTCGCTCTCGGAGATCACCCCGCTGCGCACCGAGGAGAAGATGACGGAGGCGTCCACCCAGGTGGACGACCTGCGCGGGGCGCCGGACAAGGTGACCACCACCGTGGCCCTGGACTTCGGCCGGCTGACCCTGAGCGACGACCTGGTGCTCTACCTGTTCGGCACGCCGGGCCAGCAGCGGTTCATGCAGCTCTGGGAGGACATGGCGCGCGGCGCGCTGGGCGCGCTGATCCTGGTGGATCCCGCCCGGCTCGCCGACTCCTTCCCGGTGATCGACCTGGTGGAGAAGTACGGCCTGGAGTACGCCATCGCCGTCAACTCCTTCGATCCCTCGGCACAGTTCGCCCAGGAGGAGATCCGCGAGGCGCTGGACCTGCTGCCGGACACCCCCGTCGAGTACTGCGACGCCCGGGACCAGCGCTCCTCCGGCCACGCGCTGATCGCCCTCGTGCGGCACCTGCTCACCCGGGTGTCCTGAACACCCCTCGTACCACTTCCGCCCCCGAAGGAACCACCTCATGGACCACCAGCAACCGGCCGGCAGCCCCGGCGCCGCCTCCAGATGCCCGATGCACGGCGCCGACTTCGCGGCCGACCCGCACCTGGTCTACGACCAGTTGCGCGCCCAGGGCCCGGCGGCGCCCGTGGAGATAGCGCCCGGCGTGAACGCCACCCTGGTCACCGGGTACGAGACCGCCCTGCGCGTTCTGCAGAGCCCGCAGCTCTTCGTCCGGGACTCACGGCGTTGGAAAGACCTCAACGAGGGCCGTATATCCCTGGACAGCCCCGTCCTGCCGATGATGGCCTACCGGCCCAACTGCCTGTTCACCGACGGGGCCGTGCACCTGCGGCTGCGCAAGGCGGTCACCGAGAGCCTGGACAAACTGAACATCACCCGGATCCGCCGGGACGTCGAGCCGATCGCCGCCTATCTCATCGACCAGTTCAGCGAGCGCGGCCGGGCCGACCTGCTGCACGACTACGCCAAGCTGCTGCCGCTGCTGCTGTTCAACAAGCTGTTCGGCTGCCCGGCCGACATCGGCGACCGGCTGACCGGCGCCATGGCCGCCCTGTTCGAGGCGCAGGACCCGAACGAGGCGCTGCGCGCCAACGAGGAGCTCAACGCCTCCCTGATGGAGCTGATCGCGCTCAAGCGGCGCGAGCCCGGCGACGACATGACCTCGTGGCTGATCCAGCACGGTGCGGGCCTGACCGACGAGGAGCTCAAGGACCAGCTCGTGATGCTGATGGGGGCCGGCATCGAGCCGGAGCGCAACCTCATCTCCAACACGCTGCTGACGCTGCTCACCGAGGACTCCGGCCGCGGCACCGGCATGCTGATCGAGGAGGCGCTCGACCACGTCCTGTGGAACGACCCGCCGATCGCCAACTACGCCACGCACTTCCCCGTGCAGGACATGGACCTCGGCGGCACGGTCGTGGAGGCGAACTCCCCGGTCGTGATCAGCTTCGCGGGTGCCAACACGGACCCGGCGCTGAAGGAGGCCCGGCAGGCGCGCAGCGCGGGTGCCCACCTGGCGTGGGGCGCCGGGCCGCACGCCTGCCCGGCGAAGTCGCCGGCGCAGGTGATCGCGGTGGCGGCGGTCGAGGCGATCCTCAACGCCCTGCCCGACCTCCAGCTCGCGGTACCGGCCGACCAGTTGCAGTGGCGTCCGGGGCTGTTCCACCGGGCGCTGGTGGCGCTGCCGGTGCGCTTCGGCCCGACGCCCGCGACCCGGGTGGCCTCGGCGCTGGGCAACGGCGCCATGCCGGCGGCCCGGCCGACGCCGGCCGAGCAGCCGCTGCGGGCCCAGGCGCCCTCGGCCCCGCGTCCGGCGGAGCCGCAGCGGGCGGGCCGCAAGGGCGGCTTCTGGAGCACGTTCCTGGACCTGTTCCGGGTGTGACCGAGGGGGCGGGAGGCTGCTGCGGACATCGGGGTGCGGGTCCGGAGCAGCCTCCCGCCGTGTGAGCACACGTGTGCTCCTGTGAACATCATTTGACCGAATGTGGGCGATGACGACCACCAGAAGTCCACAATGTGCCACGGAATGTGACAGGAGCAACACGCAGCGGCGCATGCCGAAGGTATGGGGACGGGTAGGTTCCGCCGGTACGGGTAACGCACCGCCCACCCGAAGGAGCCCCCCGTGTCCGCCGTCGGTGACATACCCCGCACCACCGTCGACCGCCGTACCGTCCTCTCCGTGCTCCGGCGGCTCCGCTCCCCCGAGGGCCAGAGCAACCCCCTCCCGCTCTGGGAGGAGTTCCGCCGGCTCGGCGACGTCGTCCCCGCCCCCTGGGGCGGCTACTTCCTCACCGGCTACGACGTCTGCAACCAGGTACTGCGCGACCGCGCCTGGCACGTCCCCGACTTCGCCTGGCAGGACCGGCAGGCCGACCCCGGACGCTGGGGGGCCGCCGCGACCCGCGAGATGGGCGGCACCCTCTCCCGCCTCAACGCCCCCGCGCACACGTGCCAACGGCGCGCCCTGGGCAACCCCTTCGACCGCAGCACCCTCCAGGACCTGGCCCCGGTCGTCGCCGGGCACGTCGACACCCTCCTGGACGACCTGGCCGAACGGCTGGAGGCCGAGGGCGAGGCCGACTTCCTCGCCACCGTCGCCGAACCGCTCCCCATCAGGACCGTCGGCCACTGGCTCGGCCTGCCCCCCGAGGACCACGCGCGCATCGTGGACTTCGCGCACCGCCAGGTCTTCGCCCAGGAACTCACGCCCACCCGGAGCCAACTGGAGATCTCGGCCGGGGCCAGCGCCGAGATGCGGGCCTACTTCACCGAGCTGATCGCCGGCCGCCGCGCCGCCCCGGGCGAGGACGCGCTCTCCGGCTGGATCCGCCACTGGGACGCCGCCCACCCGGACGACCCGGCCGCCGCCGACCACGTCCTCTACCACCTGACCATGTTCATCACCATCGCCTCGATGGAGACCACCGCGACCACGATGTCCAACGCGGTGTGGCTGCTGGGCCGGGACCCCGGGCGGTGGGCCTGGCTGCGGGAGCACCGGGAGTTCGTCGACGGGGCGATGGAGGAGACCCTGCGCTACGACCCCCCGGTGCACCTCACCTCCCGTTACGCCTCCGAGGACACCGAACTGGCCGGGGTGCCCATGCCCCGCGACACGATGGTCCACGTCCTCTACGGCGCCGCCGCGCACGATCCGCGCCGCAACCCCGACCCCGGCGCCTTCGACCCCACCCGGGACGGGGCGCACCTCAGCTTCGGCGGGGGCGCGCACTACTGCCTGGGGGCGGCGCTCGCCCGGCTGGAGATCCGTACCCTGCTGGCCCGGCTGCTGGAACGGTTCCCCACCCTGCGGCCGGTCTCCGCCCCCGCCTACGCGCCCCGGATGGTGTTCCGGCGCGTCACCTCCCTGAAGGTGACCTCGACCTCCCTGGCGGCGGCCGCATGACCTCCCCGACGCCGCCCGTACCGCCGGTGCCCCCGATGCCGCCCTCGGTGCCCTCGGTGGCCGAGACCGTGCTGTTGAAGACCCTGCGGGTCCAGCAGAACGGCGCCGTGCTCTCGATCGAGCTGAACACCCCCGAGGACGGCAACCTCGTCACCGACCAGATGCTGCAGGACCTCCTGACCGTGCTCGACGGTCAGGACCCCGGTGTACGGGTGGTCGTCCTGTCCGGCGCGGGCGAGGACTTCTGCGTCGGCGGGGACCGCGCCGCACTCGCCGGGCACCTGGCCGAGGACCCGGGCGGCGCCGGGATACGCGCCTACGGCAACCGGGCGCGGCGGGTCTGCGAGGCGCTGACCCGGAACCCGGCGGTCACCGTCGCGGCGGTGCACGGCCGGGTGATCGGCGCCGGGTTCGCCCTCGCCCTCGCCTGCGACCTGCGGGCCGGGGCCGACACCGCGACCTTCCGGCTCCCCGAACTCGCGCTCGGGGTGCCGGCCGCGTGGGGCGGGCTGCTGCCGCGGCTGCTCAGCGAGGTGGGGCCCGCACGGGCCCGCGAACTGGTGCTCACCGGACGGGAGTTCGGGGCGCGGGAGGCGCTCGGGCTGTCGCTGTTGCAGCGGGTCGTGCCGTGGGCCGACCTCGACGCGGCGGTCGCCGCGTGGACCCGGCCGGTGGTGCGGCGGCCGGGAGGCGCGCTGCGGGTGACGAAGGCACTGCTCAACGCATACGGGGTGGGCTCACGGCTGGCCGACGCGACGGGGCTGGACGCGGAGTTGCTCGCCTCCGTCCTCACGTCGGAGCAGCCGGGCACCGGCCGCCGTACGGGGCATCTGCTGTGACGGGGCCCCGGCAGCGGCGATTCACCCGCTGACCGGCCCCGCCCTGTCCAGCAGCCCCGTGCGCGCGGCCAGCGCCGCCGCCTCCAGGCGGCTGCCCACGCCGAGTTTCATCAGCACCCGCTGCACATGCGTGCGCGCGGTGCTCGGCGCTATGCCCATGCCGGCCGCGATCAGCCGGGTGTCCTCACCGTCGGCGACCCGGACCAGCACCTCCACCTCACGGGGCGTGAGCATCGCGAGCAGCCGCTGGCCCTCGTCGTCCGGCTGGGCGGCGGGGTTGAGGAGTTCGGCGAACGCCCCCTGGAGCAGCAGCGGCGCGACCGCCGCCTCCCCCGCCCGCGCCTTCATGATCGCCCGCTCGACGCCCTCGATCCGCTCGTCGTGGCGCACATAGCCCGAGGCGCCCGCCGCGAACGCCGCCGCGATCCCCCGGGGGTTCGGCACCGGGCCGAGCACCACCACCGCCACCTGCGGGCGTTCCCGCTTGATCCGCGCCACCGGGTCGAAGGCACCCGGTGCGGCCGGCGCGGCCGTGCCCAGCAGGCACACCTCGGGTGCGCGCGTGATCACCAGCTCCGCCGCTCCCGCGGCGGGCGCGGCCGCGGCGAGCACCCGGTGCCCGCGCAGTTTCAGCGCCGATGCCAGCGCCTCGGCCAGCAGCCGGTGGTCGTCGACCACCATCAGCCGCACTCCCATCGAGCAACCCCCCAGTCACCCCAGTCCCCCAACGGATGCCCACTGTGGATGCCCACCGATCCCCGTGGTCGGGAAAACCCCGCTCGGCAACCCCGTTCTGTCTGCCCCCGGAAGCTACACGCTTGTTCGACGTTGCGCTTCCCCTGGCGCCCAGAACTGCCCGGATTGCCGAAAAGCCCTCCCCGCGCGGGCCCGGCACGGTAGGCGATCAACGCGAAAAGGCCCCGCCCTCAACTGGGGCGGGGCCGGGCGCGCGCACGTGTCCGCGCGCCTCGCGGGCTACTTGGCGCCGAAGCCGAGCGCCGTGTACTCCTTCTCGCCGGCCGAGTAGGGCCTGCTGACCAGGTCCTTGCCGAGGAACAGCCGGCCGTCGCCGTAGAGCATCTCCGACGTCTTCGGGACCATGCTGCTGACGGCGCGGATCACCGACTGCGAGTCCGGGGTCTCCAGCAGCTTGGTCGACTTCAGCGACTTCCCGTCGACCGAGACCACCTGGGCGCCCTTGTCGTAGGGGCCGTCCTTGAAGGCGAGGATGTTGTCGCCGTCCATGCGGATCGGGAAGATCTCGTAGCCGTCACCGGCGTCGATCTTGTCGCCGGTGGTCTTCCCCGTGGCCAGCGAGAACGCGATGATCTCGTTGGTCCGGCTGAAGTCGCCCCCGCCGTCGTGCTCCTTGGTCGGCACGTACAGCTTGTCGTTGCCGACCGCGATGGCGTGGCAGTCCTCCACGAGGTTCACGCCGCAGTCGTGCTCGTACTTGCCGTCCGCGAGCGTGATCTTCGTGCGCAGTCCGCCCTTGTCGTCCAGCGAGAAGACGTCGGTGACACCGCTCGCGGTGATCTCACCGGAGTCGACGCCGAAGACGACCGGCTTGGTGGAGATGACCTTGGCGTTGTCGAGGCCCGAGGGGAGCTTGTACTCCCACTTCACGGCGCCCGACTTGGAGTTGAGGAGCTGCACCGAGTAGCGCTCGTTGCCGAAGTCGCCGCACTTGCGCACGGCCACGAGCTGCTCGCCGCCCGCGTAGCCCTCGTCCTGGCAGTCGCCGACCTTGGGCTGCCACAGCACCTTGCCGGAGGAGAGGTCGAAGGCCGCGCCGCCGTTGTACCCGCCGCCGACGGCGAGCGTGGTGGCGGAGATCGCCGCCTCCTTGAACTGCACCTTCGCGCCGCTCACGGCCACGCTCTTGCGCCACAGCTTCTTGCCGGTGGCCACCTCGAACGCCGTGATCTCGGTGCAGGGGTGGTAGTCCTTGGGGTTCTTCCGCTTCGCGGACTCGCTGATCACCGCGGCGATGCCGTCGGAGCTCGTCGTGCGGGTGCCGGCGCAGGTCTGGCCGGGCAGGTCCAGCGTCCACTTGGTGTCGCCGGAGTCCGCCTCGTAGCCGACGATCTTGTTGACGGCCGCCTTGGCGTAGACGGAACCGGACAGCCAGGAGCCGGCGACGCTGTCGATCTCGTTCTTGTCGGTGATCTTCGGCGCCGGAAGCTGGAAGAGGACCTCGGCGGACGGGTTCGCGGGCGCCTTCTCGCCGCCCGAGCTCCCGCCGGTGCCGCCGCCGGAGCCGTCCTCGCCCTTGCCGTCGCCCTTGCCGCCGGAGCCGGAGGCGGTCTTCTTGTCGTCGTCACCACCGCCGGAGGTGGCGTAGATGACGCCGCCGCCGACGATCAGCGCGATCGCGGCGACCGCCGCCACGACGATCCACAGCACGTTGCGGTTCCGGCCGCCACCGGGCTGCGGCTGCATCGGCACGGTGGGCGGCTGGTAGCCGCCGTAGCCGGGCTGCTGACCGGGGAAGCCGTACCCGGCCTGCGGCTGGCCGTACGCCTGCTGCTGCCCGTAGGGCGGGGGCTGCTGGCCCGGGTAGCCGTAGCCGGGCTGCTGCGGCGGGGCGGGCTGCGGATAGCCGTACCCGGGGGCCTGCTGCGGGTAGCCGTAGCCGGGGCCCTGCGGGGACGTGGGCGGGGGCGGCGGGGTCTGGCCCGGCGGGGTGGCCGGGGGTGTGCCGGGCGGGGCGGCCGGCGGGGGCTGGGGTGCGCCGAAGCCGCCGGGAGGCGGGGGCTGCGGGGCGCCGAAGCCCTGCGGGGGCGGAGGGCCCTGCGGGGCGTTCTGCGGCGGGCCCTGGGGCGCCGGGGGCGCGCCGAAGCCGTGGGGCGCGGGCGGCGGCGGGCCCTGCGGGGCCGGGGCGGAGTCGGCGGCCCCCTGGGGCTGCGGGGTCTCCGGGGCGGCGGAGTCCTTCTTCTTCAGCGGGTCCTGCGGGGCACCGGAGTCCCCCGAGGGCGGCTGGTTCGGAGGCGGGGGCGGCGGCTGGCTCATGGTGTGGGTTTCCTCGTGGGTACGGACGACGGGGACGACGGTGGCAGCGGTGACAACGGGGACGGCGCCGGCCGGCGGGGGCACCCGCGGGACGCGAAGGGCCCGCGGGTACCGGTCACTTGCCGTAGGCGAGCATCAGCTTCTGCTTGGTCTGGGAGTTGCCGTTCAGCCGGCCCGTGGAGAGGTAGAAGCGGCCGTCCACGTACGCGATGTCCCGGGAGTAGAAGCCGTTCTCGATGTCGGCGGTGCCCTGCGGGTTCCGCAGCAGGGTGGTCGGCTTGTGGCCGCCGCCTCCCGTGGACACGGACACCACCCGTCCGCCCTCGCGGTACGTCGGCTCGACGTAGGCGTACAGCGTGGAGCCCTCGGTCCGCATCGGCAGCATCGAGGAGTCGGCCGGGGACTTCGTCCGCCACTTCTCCTTGCCGGTGTCCAGGCTGATCGCGACGATCTCGTTGGCGCCGCTCTTGGCCTCGGTCGGCAGGTACAGGGTGCTCGCGTCCGCCGTGACACCGCTGCAGCCCTGGAGGTCGCGCTCCAGGATGGCCCAGCCGCACTCGGGGGCGAAGGACTCGTTCACGTCCACCTGGGAGCGGAGCGAGCCGTCGTCCTTGAGCGTGGAGACGTTCCACTTCTTGTGGTCCTCGTCGGTGAGGTACAGCACCAACGGGTCGACGGAGTACGTCCGCGCGACCGACCAGCCCTTGGGGATCTTCCTCGTCCACCGGGCCTTGCCGGTCTTCGGGTCGAGCTGCTGGACCTCGTCGTGCTCCTTGGAGGTGGAGGCGGCGCAGGAGGAGACGGCGATCAGCTTCGAGCCGCCCGCGAACGCCGAGGGGAAGCAGGCGGAGCCGTACTTCTTCTTGTCCCACAGCTTCTTGCCGGACCGGACGTCGTACGCCGTGCCGGACTGGGAGCGGCCGACCATGAGGGTGTTCCCGGCGAGGGACACCTCCAGGGAGCGCGTGCTGTCGAACAGGTCGCCCTCGGAGACCTTGGCGGTCCAGCCCTTCTTGCCGGTGGTGAGGTCGATCTGCTGGAGCTGGTTACACGTGGCGTTGCTGCTGACGCCGTTCATGTAGGCGACGACGACCTTGTCGTCCGAGGTCTTCTCGTGGGTCACCGCGCAGATCTTCTGGGGGAAGGTGATCGGGTCCCAGGCGGCCTCGCCGGTGGCGACGTCGTAGGCCACGACCTCCTTGTAGACGGCCTTCACGGCCGTCTTCCCGGTGATCCACATGCCGGGGGCGTCCGCGCCGTCACCGGGGGCCTTGGGGGCCTCCTTGTACCAGAGGACCTTCGCCTCGCCGTCCTTGCGGCCCTCGTTGAGGTCCTCGGGGTCCGCGCCGTCGCCTCCGTTGCCGTCCCCCTTGTCGACGGGGGCCTTGCTCGCGGAGGGGGAGGCCTTGCCGCTCTTGCGGGCGACGGGCTTCTTGTCGTCCTCGCCACCGCCGCCGGACACGGCCCACACCGTGCCGCCGACGATCAGCAGCAGCGCCACGGCGCCGCCGACGATCAGCGCGGGCTTGCCCCTGAAGGGGTTCCGGCCGCCTCCGCCCTCCGGCGGGGGCGTGGGCGCGCCGGGGAACTGGGGCGCCTGCTGCGGGTAGCCGTAGCCGGGCCCCGGCGGGGTGCCGTACGGGCCGGGCTGGGCCGGGGCCTGGTACGGGCCGGGCTGCGGCGGGGCGCCGTACGGCCCGGACGGGGCGTACGGGCCCGGCTGCTGGGGCGGGGTGGCACCGTAGGGGCCCGGCTGCGGCGGGGGCGCGTAGGGCCCGGCCTGCTGCTGCGGGTAGCCGTACCCGGGCTGCGGCGGGGCGGGCGGTGCCTGCGGAGGCTGCGGCGCCTGCGGGGGCTGGGGAACGGAGGACTGTCTCGGATCCTGCGGGGCGCCGAAGCCGCCCTGCGGGGGCGGCGGTTGCTGCTGCGGCTGCTGCCCCTGAGGTGTGTCCTTGCCGCCCTGCGGCGGCGGATCGCTCGGCTGAGTCATCAGCGCCTTCCCCCCTGTTGTCACCGCGTGGCGCCGCGTCCGACAGCGATCGTTTCTCGCCACAGCAGTACTTCTCAGACGATTCTCACTCCGGCCCTTTCTATCACCGCCCTACGACAACCCTGCGGGCCGGTCACCCGCTGTTCCCAAGGGAGGACCGGTCCGTGATGGGGTCGTTACGCGCCTTCACCACTCGGACACGGTGCGCGCACCGCGCGCACCGCCGAGGGCGGAACGAGGCCCTCGGGGGACGCGGACGAGACCGGCCGGGTTCAGACGTCCTCGGCCAGTTCCAGCCAGCGCATCTCCAGCTCCTCGCGCCGGCCGCCGAGTTCGCGCAGCTCCGCGTCGAGGGAGGCGACCTTCGCGAAGTCGGTCGCGTTCTCCGCGATCGCCGCGTGCAGGTCCTTCTCCTGCTCGGAGACCCGGTCGAGCTGCCGCTCGATCTTCTGCAGTTCCTTCTTGGCGGCGCGGGCGTCGGCCGCGGAGACGGTCCTCGCGGCGCCGGCCGCCGGGGCGGCGGGCGCGGGGGCGGCCGCCTCCGCCGCCTTCTCCATCCGCTCGCGCCGCTCCAGGTACTCGTCGATCCCGCGCGGCAGCATCCGCAGCGCCCCGTCGCCGAGGAGGGCGAACACCCGGTCGGTGGTGCGCTCGACGAAGAACCGGTCGTGGGAGATGACGACCATCGAGCCGGGCCATCCGTCGAGCACGTCCTCGAGCTGGGTGAGGGTCTCGATGTCCAGGTCGTTGGTGGGCTCGTCGAGGAACAGCACGTTGGGCTCGTCCATCAGCAGCCGCAGCAGCTGCAGCCGGCGCCGCTCACCGCCGGACAGGTCGCCGACGGGCGTCCACTGCTTCTCCTTGCTGAAGCCGAAGGTCTCGCAGAGCTGACCGGCGGTCATCTCGCGGCCCTTGCCCAGCTCGACGCGCTCACGGACCTGCTGCACGGCCTCGAGCACCCGCAGCGAGGGGCTGAGTTCGGCGACCTCCTGGGAGAGGTAGGCCAGCTTCACCGTCTTGCCGACGCGGATGCTGCCGCCCGCCGGCTGGCTCTCGCCCTCGCTGACGGCCGCGTCGGCCATGGCGCGCAGCAGGGAGGTCTTGCCCGCGCCGTTGACGCCGACCAGGCCGATCCGGTCGCCGGGGCCGAGCTGCCAGGTGACGTGCTGGAGCAGCACCTTCGGGCCGGCCTGCACCGTGACGTCCTCGAGGTCGACGACGGTCTTGCCGAGCCGGGAGGAGGCGAACCGCATCAGCTCGGAGGTGTCGCGGGGCGGCGGCACGTCCTGGATCAGCTCGTTGGCGGCCTCGACGCGGAAGCGGGGCTTGGAGGTGCGGGCGGGGGCGCCGCGCCGCAGCCAGGCCAGCTCCTTGCGGACGAGGTTCTGCCGCTTGGTCTCCTCGGTGGCGGCGATGCGCTCGCGTTCGGCGCGGGCGAAGACGTAGTCGGAGTAGCCGCCCTCGTACTCGTAGACCGCCCCCTTCTGCACGTCCCACATGCGGGTGCAGACCTGGTCCAGGAACCAGCGGTCGTGGGTGACGCAGACGAGCGCGGAGCGCCGGTTCTGCAGGTGGCGGGCGAGCCAGGCGATGCCCTCGACGTCGAGGTGGTTGGTGGGCTCGTCGAGGACGAGGAGGTCCTGTTCCTCGATGAGCAGCTTGGCGAGGGCGATGCGGCGGCGCTCGCCGCCGGAGAGCGGGCCGATGACGGTGTCCAGGCCCTGCGGGAAGCCCGGCAGGTCGAGCCCGCCGAACAGCCCGGTCAGCACGTCGCGGACCTTGGCGTCGCCCGCCCACTCGTGGTCCGCCATGTCGCCGATGACCTCGTGCCGGACGGTGGCCTCGGGGTCGAGGGAGTCGTGCTGGGTGAGCACGCCGAGCCGCAGCCCGCCGGAGTGCGTGACCCGCCCGGTGTCGGCCTCCTCCAGCTTGGCGAGCATCCGGATCAGGGTGGTCTTGCCGTCGCCGTTGCGGCCCACGACCCCGATCCGGTCCCCCTCGGACACTCCCAGGGAGACACCGTCGAGCAGCGCACGTGTGCCGTACACCTTGCTGACGGACTCGACATTGACGAGGTTGACGGCCATTTCACTCCTGATCGGGGACACGGAAGACATGATCGACAGGTGAACTCGATCAGCCTTCAAGCGTAGGCCCTGCGGGGGCGGCGACGGGGCGCGCGAGGACGGTCACTCTTTGTGATGACGGGCGCGCGAACGGGCCGCTACCGTGGAGGGCAGGCAGCAGGATCCCGTCCATGGGAGGAACCATGACCGCCGAGTCCGTAGAGCACCGCCGACGCCACTGGCCGGTGCCGCCCGTGGACGGCTACACCGTGGACGACCTGTTCACGCTGCCTGATCTCCCGCCGCACACCGAGTTGATCGACGGGAGCCTGGTTTTCGTGAGTCCGCAGCGAATCTTCCACACCTTCGCCATCGATCTGCTGGTGAACGGGCTGCGCCGCACGTTGCCGCCGGACCTGTCGGTCTGTCGTGAGATGACTGTCGTGCTCGACCGGCACAACGGCCCCGAGCCGGACATCTGCGTGCTGCGGGCCGATGCCGTGAAGAGCAGGCGGCAGACCCGGTTCGAGGCCGCCGACGTGCTGCTCGCCGTCGAGGTCGTCTCGCCGGACTCCGAGGCCCGCGACCGGGGCACCAAGCCGCACAAGTACGCCGCCGCGGGCATTGCGCACTTCTGGCTGGTGGAGATGGCGGGCGAGACCGACCACCCCGCCGTCCAGGTGTACGAGCGCGGTCAGGCCACCGGGACCTACTCGCTGACCGGCATCCACCACGAGCACGTCAAGCTCACCGCGCCCTACGACATCGACATCGATCTGACCGCCATCGACGAGTTCTGAGTCCCGCCCCTCACGACAGCACCGTCGCCCCCGGCGCCGGTGCTGTCGTCGTGCGGGCCGTGCGGCAGGTGCCGGAGGCCGTGAGGGCGGCGGCCACCCGCGCGGCCGTCGCGGCGTCGGGGGCGAGGAAGGCCGTCGTGGGCCCCGAGCCGGAGACCAGGGCGGCCAGGGCGCCGGCCGTCCGGCCCGCCTCGAGGGTGTCGGCGAGGGCGGGGCGCAGGGAGAGCGCGGCGGGCTGGAGGTCGTTGGTGAGGGTGGCGGCGAGGGCGGCGGCGTCGCCCTTGGCCAGCGCGGACAGCAGGGCCTCGGAGGCGACCGGTTCGGGGACGTCCGTGCCCTCGGTCAGCCGGTCGAACTCGCGGTAGACGGCCGGGGTGGAGAGCCCGCCCTCGGCGACCGCGAAGACCCAGTGGAAGGTGCCGCCCACCTCCAGCGGCCGCAGCCGCTCTCCGCGTCCGGTGCCGAGGGCCGCCCCGCCGACCAGGGAGAACGGCACGTCGCTGCCCAGCTCGGCGCAGATCTCGAGGAGTTCCTCGCGGGGGGCGCGGGTACCCCAGAGCGCGTCGCAGGCCACCAGGGCGCCGGCCGCGTCCGCGCTGCCGCCCGCCATGCCGCCGGCCACGGGGATGTCCTTGGCGAGGTGGAGGTGGACGGCGGGTTCGAGGCCGTGGCGCTCGGCGAGGGCGCGGGCGGCCCGCGCGGCCAGGTTGGACTCGTCCAGGGGGACCTGGCCGGCGTCGGGGCCCTCGCAGGTCAGGCGCGGGCCGTCCGGCGAGGGGGTCGCGGTGACCTCGTCGTACAGGCCGACGGCGAGGAAGACGTTGGCGAGGTCGTGGAACCCGTCGGGGCGGGCGGCGCCCACCGCGAGCTGGACGTTGACCTTGGCGGGGACGCGGACGGTGACGCTCACTGGCTGCCGGGCTCCTTGGTGCGCGGGGCGTGCGGGGGTCGCGGGACGTACGGTCGGGGCGCGCGGCGCCCCGGGGGCGTGCGGCGCCCCGGGGGCGTGCGGCGCCCCGGGGGCGTGCGGCGCGGTTACGGGGCCGGTTCCGGCGAGGGCGAGGCGGGCCCGGCGCCCGCGCGGGGGCCGTGCTCCGCGATGCGCGCGAACTCCTCCACCGTCAGCGCTTCACCGCGGGCCTGCGGCGGGACCCCCGCGGCCACGAGCGCGGCCTCGGCGGCCGCCGCGGACCCGGCCCAGCCGGCGAGCGCGGCACGCAGGGTCTTGCGGCGCTGCGCGAAGGCCGCGTCGACGACGGCGAACACCTCCGCCTTGGCCGCGGTCGTCTTCACCGGCTCGGCACGGCGGGTCAGGGAGACCAGCCCGCTGTCCACGTTCGGCGCGGGCCAGAACACGTTGCGGCCGATGGAGCCGGCCCGCCTGACCTCGGCGTACCAGTTCGCCTTGACCGAGGGCACGCCGTAGACCTTGGACCCCGGCCCGGCGGCGAGCCGGTCGGCGACCTCGGCCTGCACCATCACCAGGGTGCGCTCGATGCTCGGGAAGGTGTCGAGCATGTGCAGCAGGACGGGCACGGCCACGTTGTACGGCAGGTTCGCGACGAGCGCGGTCGGGGCGGGCCCGGGCAGCTCGGTGACCCGCAGGGCGTCGGAGTGGACGAGGGCGAAGCGGTCGGCGCGCCCGGGCATGCGGGCGGCGACGGTGGCCGGCAGCGCGCCCGCGAGCACGTCGTCGATCTCGACGGCGGTGACGCGGTCGGCGGCCTCCAGCAGCGCGAGGGTGAGCGAGCCGAGTCCGGGTCCCACCTCCACGACGACGTCCGCCGGCCGCACCTCGGCGGTCCGGACGATGCGCCGCACGGTGTTGGCGTCGATGACGAAGTTCTGCCCGCGCTGCTTGGTCGGCCGTACGCCGAGCACGCCCGCGAGCTCGCGGATGTCGGCGGCCCCGAGGAGGGCGTCGGAGGGGGAGGGGTTGCTCACGGCGACAAGGGTACGGGGCGGCCACCCGGCCGAGGGGCGCGCGCCCGGCCGACGGGTGCGACCGGTGGCGCCCCATGCGGCGGCAAAGCCCTCGCGCGGTCGGGCAAAGGCGCAGGTGATGACGGGGGCGTCCGGCAACGGAGCGGTCAAATCGGGACCAATCTTCGACAGGCCCCCTGCCCCCGGCACGGCCGTCGGGCGTCCACTGGAACACGGGGCGGCATCCCGTCCCACGCCCCCGGCGGCCGCCACCCGCCGGGCGCCTGTCCCCGGACGAGGCAAGAGGAGCCGGCATGACAGAGAGCGCAGAACGCACCGGAGAGACCGGGACCCGCACCACCCGGGCCGAGGCGACTCGGGCCGAGGCCGCCGGGGCCCGTGGCCCCGGGTCCCGCGGCGCCGACGCCAGGACCGTCGACCCGCGCACGGACGGGGTCCGGGCCGTCGGCCCCCGCGCCGCCGCCGACGTCGTCCACGAGTCGTACTCCTTCGCCTGCATGCGCTGCGGGCACGGCTGGGAGCAGTCGTTCGAGATAGAACACCACTTCGACGCCGAGGGCACCGCGTTCGTGACCTACGTGGCGAACGGCACCGTCGTGCCCTCGCCCCTGTCCCGCCCCTCCTGCCAGAACTGCGGCGGCCACGTGCTGCGGATCATGCGGCCCGGCCGGGTCTCCTCGGCCCAGCGCTCGCTGTACGGGCAGCGGCAGGACGCCGCCCGGCCCGCTCCGCGCCGGGTGCCGAAGGCCCGGCGCGGGGAGCCCGGGGCCGAGTCCTCCGCCACCGGGGGCGGGTCCGGCGGGCGGCGGCACTGGCACCTCTCCGACCTCCTCCACCTGTTCGCGCACCGCCAGCACCGGACGAGCTGACCCCTTCCGGGCGGTCCGTGGGATCCGGTGGGGTCCGGGCGGTTCGTAGGATCGATGCATGCCTTCGCACACCGACAAGAACGCCGCGCCGCCGCTCCCGGAACCCCTCCGGGTGCCGGTCGCGGACTCCCACACCCACCTCGACATGCAGTCCGGCACGGTGGAGGAGGGGCTCGCGCGGGCCGCGTCGGTGGGGGTGACCACGGTCGTGCAGGTGGGCTGCGACCTGAAGGGCTCCCGATGGGCCGCCGAGACCGCCGCCGCGTACGAGGCCGTCCACGCCGCCGTCGCCCTGCACCCGAACGAGGCGCCCCGCATCGTCCACGGCGACCCCGACGGCTGGTCCCGGCAGGGCGCCCGCGAGCCCGGCGGGGACGCCGCCCTGGACGAGGCCCTCGCCGAGATCGACCGTCTCGCCGCGCTCCCGCAGGTCAGGGGCGTCGGCGAGACCGGGCTCGACTACTTCCGCACCGGCCCCGAGGGCAAGGACGCGCAGGAACGGTCCTTCCGCGCCCACATCGAGATCGCCAAGCGGCACGGCAAGGCGCTCGTCATCCACGACCGGGAAGCCCACGCCGACGTGCTGCGGATCCTGAAGGAGGAGGGCGCCCCCGAGCGGACGGTCTTCCACTGCTACTCCGGGGACGCGGCCATGGCCGAGGAGTGCGCCCGGCACGGCTACTACCTGTCCTTCGCCGGCAACGTCACCTTCAAGAACGCCCAGAACCTGCGGGACGCGCTCGCCCTCGCCCCCCGGGAACTGGTGCTCGTCGAGACCGACGCGCCCTTCCTCACCCCCGCGCCCTACCGGGGCCGCCCCAACGCGCCCTACCTCATCCCCGTCACGCTGCGCGCGATGGCCGAGGTGTGCGGCACGGACGAGGACGCACTGGCCACGGCGATCGCCGCGAACACGGCCCGCGCCTTCGGCTACTGAGGGGACGAGGGCGGCCTCGAACCGCCTCGGGGCGACCACGCAGGGTCACCGGGCGAACATCCGTCGCCACGCTCCGTGTTCGTGTCGTGCGGGTGGGCGACGGCCGCTCCCGCTAGGTTGCGCTGGCCCGGTCCGGACCAGCCCCCACCTCGGAGCGCGTCGTCGTGAACACCCGTCCCCAGGACACCCCCGCACACCCCCTGGCCCCCTCGGCGTATCCGTCGAACCCGACCCGTCCGTCGTACCCGACGCTTCCGTCGCACACGCCGTACACGCCGTACACCCCGTGCACGCCGTACACCCCGTACACGCCCACGTACGTCCCCACGGCGCCGTACGGGTACGGGGTGCACGAGGCGGAGACCGTGCCGGTGCTGCCGCGGCAGGGCGGCCCCGTGGCTCCGGGCGGGACCGTGGCCCGTGACGGGACCGTGCGGCGGGGTGCCCGGCGCAAACCCCCGGCGCGCCCCGAGGCCGTGCGCCGGCTGGTCCCGCAGGCACTCGTCGTCGCGTTCCTCGCGGGCGGCACCACGGCCTTCGTGGCCAAGGACAAGGCCGTAGAGCTGAACGTCGACGGCCGGCGGCGCACGCTGCACACCTTCGCCGAGGACGTCACCGGACTCCTCGCCGAGCAGGGCCTCGACACCGGCGCCCACGACCTCGTCACCCCCGGGCCCGACACCGCCCTGAGCAGCGGCGACGAGATCGACGTACGGCACGGGCGGCCGCTGCGCCTCACCCTGGACGGTCAGCGGCACCGGGTGTGGACGACGGCACGCACGGTCGACGCGGCACTGCGGGAGCTGGGGGTGCGGGTGGAGGGCGCGTACCTCTCGGTCGCGCGCTCCCGGCACATCGGGCGCGCGGGTCTCGCGCTGGACGTGCGCACCGAGCGGACGGTGACGGTCATGGCGGACGGCCGCGAGCGGCGGGTGCGCACCAACGCGGCGACCGTGCGGGAGGCGGTCGCGCAGGCCGGGGTCGTCCTGCGCGGGCAGGACACGACCTCGGTCGCGCCGGACGGCTTCCCCCGGGACGGGCAGACGGTCACCGTCCTGCGGGTGCGGGGGCACCGGGAGGTGCGCGAGGAGCCCGTCCCCTTCGAGGAACGGCGCACGGAGGACCCGGCGCTGTTCCGGGGCACGGAGGTCGTGGACGACGCGGGGCGCACGGGCGTGCGCCGGGTGACGTACGGCGTCCGCACGGTCAACGGGGTGCGGCAGCCGCCGCGACGGCTGCGGACGGAGATCCTGCGGGAACCGCGGGCCCGGGTGGTCCGGGTGGGGACCCGGCCGCTGCCGGCCTCCGTCGCGGGGGCGGAGGGGCTGGACTGGGAAGGGCTGGCGCGCTGCGAGTCGGGCGGGCGCGCGGACGCGGTGGACCCGTCCGGGACGTACGGGGGGCTGTACCAGTTCGACGCGCGCACCTGGCACGAGCTGGGCGGCCGGGGCCGGCCCGAGGCGGCGCCGCCGGCGGAGCAGACGTACCGCGCGAAGAAGCTCTACGTCCGCAGGGGCGCCGCCCCGTGGCCCCACTGCGGGGAGCGCCTGCGCGGCGGGGCGTGACAGCTCGGGGGTACGGGTGCGCTCGCGAGTGCGGGTGCGTCGTGGCCGGTCGCGCCCCTGACAGGGGGTGCGCGTACGTCCACACGTGCGGGGGCGTCGTGGCCGAGCGCGCGGTTCCCCGCGCCCCTGATGAGGTGCGCGTACGTCCATACGTGCGAGTTCGGGGTGTCGGGGGTCGGCGGTGCCCCGGCTTGCCAGGGGCGCGGGGAACCGCGCGACCGGCCGCACTCGGCCCGCACCCGCCCGGGCACGCGCACCCCCGGGTCATGAGGCGCCCCGGGTCATGAGGCGCCCCGAGCCACAAGGCGCCGTGCCCTACCGCTCCGCGTGCTTCGCCGCGACCACCGCGTCGAAGACCTCCCGCTTCGGGACGCCCGCCGCCGAGGCGACCGCGGCGATGGCCTCCTTGCGGCGTTCGCCCGCCTCCTCCCGCACCCGTACCCTGCGCACCAGTTCCGCCGCGTCCAGGGCCTCCGGGCCGCGCTCGGGGGCGCCCTCGACGACCACCGTGATCTCCCCGCGCACGCCGTCCGCCGCCCACTCGGCGAGTTCGCCCAGCCCGCCCCGCCTGACCTCCTCGTACGTCTTGGTCAGTTCGCGGCAGACGGCGGCCCGGCGCCCGGGGCCGAAGACCTCGGCCATCGCGGCGAGGGTGTCGTCGAGGCGATGGGGTGCCTCGAAGTAGACGAGGGTGCGGCGCTCGTCCGCGACCTCCCGCAGCCGGGCGAGCCGTTCGCCCGCCTTGCGCGGCGGGAAGCCCTCGAAGCAGAAGCGGTCCACCGGCAGCCCGGACAGGGCGAGCGCGGTGAGCACCGCGGACGGCCCCGGTACCGCCGTCACCCGCACGTCCCGCTCCACGGCCGCCGCCACCAGCCGGTACCCGGGGTCGGAGACCGAGGGCATGCCCGCGTCGGTGACGAGCAGCACCCGGGCACCGCCCACCAGCGCGTCCACGAGTTCCGGCGTCCGGGCGGTCTCGTTGCCCTCGAAGTACGACACGACGCGCCCGGTCGTCTGCACGCCGAGGGCCTGGGTGAGCCGGCGCAGCCGCCGGGTGTCCTCGGCGGCGACGACGTCGGCGGAGGCCAGCTCCCGGGCCAGCCGGGGCGGGGCGTCGGCCACGTCACCGATGGGCGTGCCGGCGAGTACGAGGGTTCCAGTCACTCCCCCATCCTCCCAGGGCTCCCGGGCCGCGGCCGCCGCCCCCGTCCGCGGCCCGAACCTCGGCTTGCGCGGGACGCGCACAGCGCGGTTCCCTACGATGGCGCGGTGACCAGTACCGCGTCCTCCACGGACACCCGGCAGAGCCTGGCCGCCCAGGACCGGCAGCCCGCGTGGCAGCAGCGGCTGCGCCGTTTCGGCTACGCGCCCCCACCGGGCGCCGCCGCCCCGGCCGGCGGCGGCGACGTGCGCGACCGGCTCGTGCCGCCGTTCACCGAGCCCGGCCCCCGGCTGTGGGCGACCCTCGGTCTGCGTCCCGGGCTCGTCGACCTGATCCGGCGCCGGTCGGGCTGGGGCGGCCCGCTGCTGGTGACGCTGCTCGCCGGGGTGATCCGGTTCTGGAACCTGGGCAGCCCGAAGGCGGTGATATTCGACGAGACGTACTACGCCAAGGACGCCTGGGCCCTGGTCCACAACGGCTACGAGGCGAACTGGGCGAAGAACGCCAACGACCTGATCCTGCGGCACGACGGGCACGTGGCGATCCCCACGGACCCGGCGTACGTGGTGCATCCGCCGGTCGGCAAGTACGTCATCGGCCTCGGTGAGCTGCTGTTCGGCTTCAATCCCTTCGGCTGGCGGTTCATGACCGCGCTGCTCGGCACCCTGGCGGTGCTGATGCTGTGCCGCATCGGCCGCCGGCTGTTCCGTTCCACGTTCCTCGGCTGCCTGGCGGGCACTCTGATGGCGCTGGACGGGCTCGCCTTCGTGATGGCCCGGACGTCGCTGCTCGACGGCGTGCTGATGTTCTTCGTCCTGGCCGCGTTCGGCTGTCTGGTCCTCGACCGGGACCGGGCCAGGGGGCGGCTGGCGGCCGCCCTGCCGGCCGATCCGGACGGCCGGGTCCGCCCGGACGCGTACATCGCCGAGACGACCCGGCTGGGGCTCCGCCCCTGGCGCTGGGCGGCCGGTCTGATGCTGGGCCTGGCGATCGGCACCAAGTGGAACGGCCTGTACATCACGGTCGCGTTCTGCGTGATGACCGTCCTGTGGGACGTGGGCAGCCGCCGGGTGGCGGGCGCCGTGCACCCCTACCGGGCGGTCCTGCGGCGCGACACGGGGCTGGCGTTCCTGGCCACCGTCCCCGTCGCCCTGGTCACGTACCTGCTCTCCTGGCTGGGCTGGATCCTCTCCCCGGACAACGGCAGGGGCGGCTACTTCCGCGACTGGGCGAACGGCGCGGGCAGGGGCGAGGGCTGGACCTGGCTGCCGGAGTGGGCGCGCAGCCTGTGGCACTACGAGCACGAGGTCTACCAGTTCCACGTCAACCTGCACTCGCCGCACCCGTACCAGTCCAACCCGTGGAGCTGGCTCGTCCTGGGCCGCCCCGTCTCGTACTTCTACGAGTCGCCCGCCCCCGGCCGGGACGGCTGCCCGGCCGACGCCTCGGAGAAGTGCGCCCGCGAGGTCCTCGCGATCGGCACCCCCGTGCTGTGGTGGGCGGCCTGCCTGGCGATCCTGTACGTGCTGTGGCGCTGGCTCTTCCGCCGGGACTGGCGGGCGGGCGCGATCGCCTGCGGCATCGCGGCCGGCTACCTGCCCTGGTTCCTGTACCAGGACCGCACGATCTTCCTCTTCTACGCGGTGGTCTTCCTGCCGTTCCTGTGCCTGGCGGTGGCCATGATGATCGGCGGCATCCTGGGACCGCCCGGTTCCTCGGAGCGCCGCCGGGTCGTGGGCGCGGCGGGCGCGGGCGCGCTGGTTCTGCTGATCGCCTGGAACTTCATCTATTTCTGGCCCCTGTTCACCGGCGACGCCATCCCCATCGAGGACTGGCGGTCACGGATGTGGCTGGACACATGGATCTGACGGCGGCTCAGGCGGCCGCCCGGCGGACCGTGATGTTCAGCGGGTCGAATGCGGGGTCAGTAATCTGATGACTCTTAGGACAACGTAGGGTCACATCTTCCACAGGGGTTGCATGCGCCCCCTACAGTCGAGGGTGCACGGTAGAGCCGGGAGGGGCTGAAGGGCATGCGCAAGGGGGCCAAGGCCGCAATCATCACGTCGGTGTGCGTGGTGATGGTGGGAGGCGCCGGGTACGGGGCGTTCAGCTTCGTGTCCGCCGTGAGCGACACCGGCACGGAGGTGAAGACCGGGCCGCTCTCCGCGGACGAGGTGAAGGACGCGAGCAGCACGTTCTTCACGGCCTGGGAGAAGGGCGACGCCACCAAGGCGGCCGACACCACCGACGACATGTCCGGGGCGGCCGCCGACCTGCTGACCGCCTACCGGACCAACGCCCACCTCACCAAGGTGCGCATCACGCCCGGCACCCCGAAGGGCACCTCGGTGCCCTTCTCCGTGAACGCCACGGTCTCCTACCGGGGCGACACGGAGCCGCTGACGTACAAGAGCAGCCTGCGCGTGGTGCGCGGCAAGGCCACCGGGCGGCCGCTGGTCGCCTGGAAGCCGTCCGTGATCCACCCGGACCTGCGCGCCGACGACACTCTGGTGACCGGCGAGGCCACCAGCCCGCCCATCGAAGCGGTCGACCGCAAGGGCAAGGTGCTGGACCCGAAGAAGTACCCCTCGCTCGCCCCCGTCATCGCCACCCTGCGCAAGCGCTACGGCGACAAGGCGGGCGGCGAGCCGGGCATCGAGCTGCAGATCCGGCGCGGCGACCGGGCGGCGGCCGACGAGACGCTGGCCACCCTCTCCCCGGGCACCCCCGGCAAGCTGCACACCACGCTCGACGCGGACGTGCAGGGGGCGGCCGAGAAGGCGGTGCGCAAGTACGACGAGTCCTCCGTCGTCGCGCTCAAGCCGAGCAGCGGTGAGGTGCTCGCGGTCGCCAACCACCGCAAGGACCAGTTCAACGCGGCGTTCGAGGGGCAGCTCGCGCCCGGCTCCACCATGAAGATCGTCACCGCCGCGATGCTGATCGACAACGGGGTCACCTCGATGAACGGTCCGGCTCCCTGCTCGGACACCGCGGTGTGGCAGGGGCAGACCTTCCACAACCTCGCCGGCATGACCGCCAACGAGTCGGCCACGCTCTCCAACAGCTTCCTGCGCTCCTGCAACACCGCGTTCATCAAGCTGATCGACGAGAAGCCGCTCAGCGACGCCTCGCTGACGACCGAGGCGCAGGACCGGTTCGGGCTCGGTCACAACAACTGGAGCACCGGGATCACCTCCTTCGACGGCAGCGTCCCGGCGTCCGGCGGACCCGACCGGGCGGCCAACGCCATCGGCCAGGGCAAGGTGCAGATGAGCCCGCTGAACATGGCCTCGGTGACGGCGACGGCGATCACCGGCAGCTTCCGGCAGCCGTACCTCGTCCCGCGCAAGCTGGACGACCGCAAGTTCGCCTCCGCCAAGGGGCTGCCGGCGAGCACCGCGAGCCAGCTCAAGCAGATGATGCGGCTGACCGCGACCCAGGGCACCGCCACGCAGGCGATGTCGGGGCTGAGCGGGGACATCGGCGCCAAGACCGGTTCGGCGGAGGTCGACGGGCAGGCGAAGTCCAACAGCTGGTTCACCGGGTTCCGCAACGACGTCGCGGCCGCGGCGATGAGCCAGGCCGGCGGTCACGGCGGCGACGCGGCCGGTCCGATCGTCGCATCTGTGCTACGAAGCGCCGGCTGAGGCCGTCGCTGTCACACCGGGACCTTAGGCTGAGGGCCTCGTTGCGTTCTCTGGGGGCACGGAGCGTACGGGACAGCCGGGGTGGGGACAGCGAAGGGTTGCGAAGCCGTGGGCAAGAGAAGACGCGTCGTCGAGCGCAAGGGGCGCGGGCAGTTGGTCGTCGGCGCCGTGGCGGCCGTGGCCGTCGTCGGGGGGACGCTGGCCGCGTACAGCGCGTACGGCGGCGCCTCGGGCGACCGTACGGCGGCGACGGCCGACCACAAGGCCGTGAAGAAGGGCCCCCTCTCGGCCTCCGAGGTGCGCAGGGCCGCCACCGCCTTCCTCACCGCCTGGCAGGGCGGCAAGGACGGGCGGGCCGCCGCCGCGACCGACGCCCCCGAGGCGGCGAAGGCCGCGCTGACGGGCTATCACAAGGACGCCCACCTCACGGATCTCGCCCTGACCCGCGGCAAGCGCTCCGGGGCGACCGTGCCGTTCGGGGTGAAGGCCACGGTGTCGTACAAGGGCAGGGCCAAGCCGCTGGCGTACCGCTCGAAGCTGACCGTCGTGCGGCGCGCGGAGGACGGCGAGCCGGTGGTCGGCTGGCGCCCCTCGGTGCTGCACCCCGCCCTGGAGGACGGCGACCGGCTGGTCGCCGGCCCGGCCGGCACCCCGCCGATCAAGGCGGTGGACCGGTCCGGCGGCGAGCTGACCACCGAGAAGTACCCCTCGCTCGGCACGGTCCTCGACGGGCTGCGCGAGAAGTACGGCAGGACGGCGGGCGGCAAGGCCGGCATCGAACTGCGCATCGTCCGCAAGGCGGCGAAGGGCTCGGGGAAGAAGACCGGCGGCGCGGCCGAGGACAAGACGCCCGACAAGACCCTGGTGACGCTGACCGAGGGCACCCCCGGCACCGTGCGCACCACGCTCGACGCGGCGCTCCAGGCCGAGGCCGAGCGGCAGGTGCTGACGAAGGCGAAGTCCTCGGTGGTGCTGCTGCGCGCGTCCACCGGGGAGATCCTCGCGGTCGCCAACCAGAGCCACGGCTTCGACGTGGCCCTCCAGGGCAGTCTGGCCCCCGGCTCCACCATGAAGATCATCTCCTCCACGCTGCTCTTCGAGAAGGGCCTCGCCTCGGCCGAGAAGCCCCATCCGTGCCCCAAGTACTCCTCGTACGGCGGCTGGAAGTTCCAGAACGACGACAAGTTCTCCATCCAGGGCGGCACGTTCAAGGCGAGCTTCGCGCGCTCCTGCAACACGGCCTTCATCAGCCAGGCGAAGAAGCTGGACGACGACGACCTGACGGGGGTCGCCCAGCAGGTCTACGGGCTCGGCCGGAACAACTGGGCGATCGGCGTGCCCTCGCTGGACGGTTCGGTGCCGGTGCAGAGCGGGGCGCAGATGGCGGCCTCGCTCATCGGGCAGGGCGGGGTGCGGATGAACCCCCTCAACATGGCCTCGGTGGTGGCGACGGCGAAGACGGGGGTCTTCCACCAGCCCTACCTGGTCGCCCCCTCGGTGGACCACCGCACGCTCGCGAAGGCGGACCGCGCGATGTCCGCCTCGGTGCAGGCCCAGCTCAAGGAGGTCCTGCGCTACACGGCGGCGGCCGGCACGGCCGCCGAGGCGATGGCCGGCCTCGGCCCCGACGACGGGGCGAAGACCGGCTCGGCCGAGGTCGACAACCAGGACAAGCCCAACGGCTGGTTCACCGCCTGGAAGGGCGACCTGGCCGGCGCGGGCGTCGTCCTGGCGGGCGGCCACGGCGGGGACACGGCGGGCCCGATCGTGGCGGCACTGCTGCGGGCGGGGAGCTGACCGCGGCGAGCGGAGCGGACGCCCCAGAGGTGGGACCGGAGCCGGGGTGAGGAATCCAAGGCCGTACGCGTACGTTGCACCCACTGTCGAAGGCGGGAAGGGAGCGTGGGCGTGGACGGCGTACGGGGCACGGTCGACGAGGGGTTCGAGCCGGTGAGGGACGCGTTCGCGCGGAACTTCGAGGCACTGGGAGAACGGGGCGCGGCCGTCGCCGTGTACCGGGACGGCCGCAAGGTCGTCGACCTGTGGGCGGGCAGCCGGGATGCCGACGCGGTCACGGAGGCCGGTGGGGCGCCGTGGGAGCACGGCACCGCGCAGATCGTCCGGTCGGCCACGAAGGGGGTCGCCGCCGCCGTCCTGCTGATGCTCGCCGAGCGCGGCGAGCTGGACCTGGACGCGCCGGTCGGCCACTACTGGCCCGAGTTCAAGGCGCGCGGCAAGGAGCGGGCGCTGGTCCGGCACGTGCTGGCGCACCGCACCGGGGTGCCGGTGCTGGACCGGCCGCTCACCCCCGCCGAGGCGCTCGACCCCGATCTGGCCGCGGCGGCGGTCGCGGCGCAGGCCCCGGTCTGGGAGCCGGGCTCCGACCACGGCTACCACGCGCAGACCTACAGCTGGCTCACCGGCGAGCTGGTGCGCCGGGTCACCGGCGGTCGTTCGCTCGGCGAGTGGCTGGCGGCCGAGGTCTCCGCCCCGCTGGGGCTCGATCTGTGGATCGGGCTGCCGGACTCGGAGGCCGGCCGGGTCGGCCGCGTCGGACCGCTCCCGGAGCCTTCCGCCGACGGCTCCGGTCCCCGGCTGCGGCCCAAGCGCGCGGTCTCCGAGGCGTACGCGAACCCGGAGTCGCTGACCCGGCGCGCCTTCGGCGCCATCACGCCGACGCCCGACGAGAACGACCCGGCCTACCGCGCGGCCGTCCTCCCCGCCTCCAACGGCATCGCGACGGCGCCCTCGCTGGCCCGGTTCTACGCGGCGCTGATCGGCGAGGTCGACGGCGTACGGCTGTGGCGGCGCCCGGAGACGCTCGCGCTGGCCCGCACCGAGGCGTCCGCGGGACCGGACCGCACCCTCGTCGTGAGCACCCGCTTCGGCCTCGGCCACATGCTCCACGGCCCCGCGTCCCCGCTGCTGTCCCCGCACTCCTTCGGCCACCCCGGCCGCGGCGGCGCCCTCGCTTTCGCCGACCCGGAGTCCGGACTGGCCTTCGCCTACGTGACGAACGGCTTCCGCAGAAGCGTCACCGCGGACCCCCGCGCCCAGTCCCTGATACGCGCGCTCAGGTCGAGCACCACGTAAGGGAGCGCGGGAAACGCGCGCCGCAATGCGCCGCGGGAAACCGCGCGCCACAAGGGGCGCGGGGAACTGCGCGCCCAGCCACACGCGCGCCGCACGCACACACGCACCCCACGCACCACGCACCCACGTCCCCGGGGTCCAAGGGGCGCAGCCCCTTGGCGGGGGCGTCAGACGGCGAGCGGCCGGGACGCCCTCCCCGCCGCGTCGTCGATCTCCCCGTGCGCCTTCGTCAGCATCCGCATCGCCAGCTCGTTGAGGGCCCGCGCCCCCGCGATCTCCTCACCGATGCGCGGCTGGTTGTCGTCGGACCGGTGCCGGTGCGCGTACCCGTGGGCCCGCACCTCGCTGCCGTCCGGCAACCGCACCAGCGCCGCCGCCCGCGTGCGGTGCGCGTCCTCCTCGAACTCCAGCTCCACGTGCCAGCCCACGACGGCGTCCGTCATGTCGACCACCTCCCAGTGCCACTCCCTCCAGGGTCCCTCGGGCCCCGGAAGGCCGCACCCGCAAGGGCCGGTCGCCGGCGTCCCCGGGGTCTCTCGTCCGGATCATCCCGGCGTCGCGGGCCGGCCGGGGACGCACCGCGCCTCCCAGCCGGCCCGATCCGAACGAAGACCTATGTCGTGTCTTCAAAGTGGGTTCAAACGGAGCGTTACTCCGAACAGGTGACGCGGCCCTCCGGGACTTGAGGCATATGCCGTAATCCTGCATTACTGGGCATATCCAACCAGGGCAGCCCGTTCCGTTCGGGGAGCGTGGCCACGGTGCGAGGTGCAGCCCTTCACACGTGGGGAGGTGCGCGGCTCCGCTGGGACCGCGATGGGCACCCCGGAGGGGGTTGGATGGTCAGCCGGCACCGCATGCGGTGCCGGCTGACTCTCTGTCTGCAAGACCCAGGCGTACGCCGGGGGTGCACAGGCCCATGCGTGCGCCATTTCCGTCCGAATCATGTGATGGACGCCTTGTCAAAGCGAAGGTCCTGTGGAGTACTTGAAACAGCGAACCGGTGGGCCGCCCATCCCATGACCGGGGATCACGACAAGGGCGGCATGTGCCGGTTTTCTCGTGTGCGGCATCGAGGGAACTCCCTCGGCACGACGGCACTCTTCAGTCGTCTGCTCTTGCGTGCAACTCTTCCGCGAAGGTCGGCTCCCAAAGCCCATGGTTTCGCTGCGCCCTGTCTGTTCCTGTCAGCGAGGAGTCTCTCCATGCCCATCTCTCCGAACCAGGGATCCACCGGCGGCGGTACGTTGGTGACGATCACAGGTACGAACCTGTCCGGCACGACCGCTGTCACCTTCGGCACCAGGCCGGCCAGCAGTATCACCAACGTCTCTCCGACCCAGGTCACAGCCGTGTCCCCGTCGGGCACCGGCACCGTCGGAGTCACCCTGACCACCGCGGGTGGAACCAGCAACCCCGTCCCGTTCTTCTACGTCGGAGCCCCGTTCAAGTCCTCGGTCGGCCCGGCTTCCGGTCCGCTGACGGGCGGCAACACGGTCACCCTCAACGGTGTCGGACTGGCGACGGCCACGAGCGTGTCCTTCGGCGCCAACACCGCCACGCCCACGGTCGTCTCCGACACCCAGCTCACCGTCACCGTGCCGGCAGGCGCGGCGGCCGGCCCCGTGGGGGTGAGCGTGACCACCGCGGGCGGGACGAACAACGGCCTGTCCTACACCTACGTGGACGTCCCCACCGTGACCACCGTCGCACCTGCCTCCGGACCGACGTCGGGCGGCACGGGTGTGACCATCACCGGCACCAACCTCGACACCACCGAATCGGTCACCTTCGACGGCACCCCGGCGCCGTTCTCCGTGGTGAACGCCACCACGGTCTCGGCAGTGACCCCGCCCGGCGCCGCTGGCGCGGTCGACGTGGTGGTGACCAACGCGGCCGGATCCGACACAGCCGCCGACGCCTTCACCTACGTCGCCGGCCCCGGCATCTGACCCGCGCCCTGCTGCCGCCCGACTCTCAACGGGCGGCAGCCCCACCACCGTTCGACCGGGTGGCCCGCGCCGGGTGGACGGCCTCCGGCTTCTCCCGTGCGGTGACTCCCAGCCCGGGCCGGCGCCCTCGTCGGCCCGGGCTTCACCCAGGCTGCCATTGGAGCACCCTTCATGCCGCCCACGATCAGTACCATCAACCCCACGCAGGGGCCCACTGCCGGGGGCACCGTCGTCACCCTCACCGGCACGGCGATGACGGGAACCACCGCCGTACGCTTCGGCAGTACCAACGCCACTTCCTTCACCGTCAACTCGGCCACCCAGATCACAGCTGTGAGCCCTCCCCGCGCCGCAGGTGCAGCGGCAGTGACGCTCATCCATCCGACCGGGAACAGCAACTCGGTGACGTTCACCTACGTCGTGGCGCAGGTCCCCCAGATCACGGGGGTGACGCCTGCCAGCGGCCCAACGGCCGGCGGCACCACTGTCATCCTCACGGGTACCGGCTTCACCGGGGCCACGGCGGTCACCTTCGCCGGCCTCCCGGCCACGTCGTTCCTGGTGAACTCGGCCACCCAGATCACCGCCGTCACCCCGGCCGGTGCCGCCGGAGCCGCCGTGGTGACCGTCACCGCACCAGGAGGCAGCAGCGCCCCGGACGCGTTCTTCTTCTACGCGGCGCCGCCCGCTCTCCAGAGCGGCAGCCCCGCCCAGGGCCCGGCCTCCGGTGGAACCGTGGTCACCCTCAACGGAAGCAACCTGCTCAACGCGGGCGCCGTACTCTTCGCCGCCACCAACGCCGCCTCCTTCACCGTGGTGTCGGCAACACAGATCACGGCCACCGCACCTCCCGGGACGGGCAGCGCCCCGATCACGGTGGTTACGCCGGGCGGCACGAGCAACCCTGTCGCCTTCGTCTATGTCGCCCCGCCCACGCTGTCGGCGCTGGTCCCCAGCACCGGTCCGGCGTCAGCGGGCACCGTGGTCACTCTCACCGGCGCGAACCTGGCCACTACGTCGGCTGTCACCTTCGGGAGCACGGCCGCCTCGTTCACCGTGGTGTCCGACACACAGGTCACCGCGGTCGCACCCGCGGGCGCCCCGGGTCCGGTCACGGTGTCCGTCACCACCGCGGGCGGTACCAGCCCGGGGCTTCCCTACACACGAACCGCCGCGCCCGGCATCTGACCCGGCAACCGGGGAGAGCACCTCACGCCGACGCCCGCGACCACCCGCTCGATCCCCTCACCCGGTCGCCCGGCGAGCCATGCAGGCAGCTAATCCAACCAGGTTACTCATCAGCGTCGCGTGCCAGGAGCTCAGAAGCGGCCGCCATAGCGTGAGGTTCCACGGCACCGCACCCGGCGGGCCGGGCACAAGAATAAGGAACGGAACCGGTGCACATCACGCCACGCAAAGCGCAACTGGTCGTCGGCGTAGCTCTGGCCGCCACACTGGGGCTCGCCTCCCCCGCCTGGGCCGTACCCTCCAGCACTACGGTGACCGCCAGCCCTCAGTCGACCGAGGTGAACACCCCCGTGCAACTGGCTGCCACCGTCGACTGCCCCTCCGATCCCACGGGCGGCCTGGGCGTCACGTTCTTCGACGGCAGTGACCTGCTCGACACGGTGCCCGTCAACGCCAACGGCCAGGCCACCTACACGGCCACCTTCGCCACCACCGGCACCCACACCATCACCGCCGCCTACAACGGCAACGCCGACTGCGACGCCTCAAACAGCACCACGACAGTCCAGGTCACCGCCGTCCCGACACCCCCAGGCCCGACCCCCGGACTCTGCCTACTCGCCTGCGGCGGACTGATCAACTTCAACGTCGGCGACATCACCAACACCATCAACACCTCTGCGCACAAGACCAAGTCCCACAGCCATCACCACCAGCGCTAGGAGTTGTCTTCAACTGTCACGCCCACATCAGGAGCGAGGCGAGGGTGACGGCTGCTTCGTAGGACTGGACGGATTTGTCGTAGCGGGTGGCGATGCCGCGCCACTGCTTGAGGCGGTTGAAGCACCGTTCCACGACGTTGCGGTGCTTGTACGCCTCACGGTCGAAGGCCGGCGGGCGGCCTCCCCGGCTGCCTCGCCGGGCCCGGTTGGCGATCTGGTCGGCCCGTTCCGGGATCGTGTGAGGTATGCCGCGGCGGCGGAGCCAGGCGCGGATCGCTTTCGAGCTGTAGCCCTTGTCGCCCAGGACGTGATCGGGCCGGACGCGCGGACGTCCCGGTCCGAGCCGGGGCACGCGGATCCCTTCCATCACGGCGGTGAACCGGGTGCAGTCGTTGGCGTTGCCGCCCGTGACGACGAAGCCGAGCGGACGGCCCCTGCCGTCGCAGGCCAGGTGGATCTTGCTGGTCAGGCCGCCTCTGGACCGGCCGAGGGCCGGGTCGCGGAGCCCCCTTTTCGAGCCCCCGCCGCATGCTGGTGGGCCCGGACGACCGTGGAATCGACCGACACCAGCCACTCGATGTCGCCCGTCGCGTCCGCCTTGGCCTGCGCGGCCCGCAGCATCCGGTCGAACGTCCCGTCCCCCGCCCACCTGCGAAAACGCGTATGCAGCGTGGCCCACGGTCCGTAACGCTCGGGCACATCCCGCCAGGCCGTTCCGGGGCGGAACTTCCACACGATCCCGTTCAGGACCCTGCGGTCGTCCAGCCGCTTCCGCCCCCGCGACGACTCGGGCAGCAACGGCCGGACGAACTCCCACTCCGCATCGGACAGTTCATGACGACGTATCACGACACCATGATCCAACACGGGTGATCATTTGAAGACACTGCCTAGGCGCGCTCCGCCGCCCCGGAGGACACCGCCCGCGGGTCGAACCCGAACGGCAGCTCCAGGCGGTGCGCCCGCATCAGCTCCTCGTCGCCGAGGAGTTCGCCGGTGCGGCCGTCCGCCGCGATGACGCCCTCGCTGAGGATCAGCGCCCGCGGGCACAGTTCCAGCGCGTAGGGCAGGTCGTGCGTGACCATGAGCAGGGTGACGTCCAGCGCGCGCAGGATGTCGGCGAGTTCGCGCCGGGATGCCGGGTCGAGGTTGGAGGAGGGCTCGTCCAGGACGAGGATCTCCGGTTCCATCGCGAGCACGGTGGCCACCGCCACCCGCCGCCGCTGCCCGAAGGAGAGGTGGTGCGGCGGCCGATCCTTGAACTCGGCCATGCCGACCAGGGCGAGCGCCCGGTCGACGCGTTCCTCCAGCTCGGGCCCCTTGAGCCCGGCCGCCGCGGGGCCGAAGGCGACGTCCTCGCGGACCGTCGGCATGAAGAGCTGGTCGTCGGGGTCCTGGAAGACGATGCCGACCTGTCGCCGGATCTCGGCCATGTGCCGCTTGCCGACGGGCATCCCGGCCACGGTCACCGTCCCGGCGCCCCCGCCGAGGATGCCGTTGAGATGGAGGACGAGTGTGGTCTTGCCCGCGCCGTTGGGCCCGAGCAGCGCGACCCGTTCGCCGCGTGCGATGCGGAAGTCGACGCCGAAGAGGGCCTGGTGGCCGTCGGGGTAGGCGAACGCGAGCCCGGCGACCTCCAGGGAGGCCGGGGCGGGGGTGTCCGCGGGGACCGGGGAACCGGGGGCAACCGGGGGAACTGTCACAGCACCCATCCCAGCAGACACACCGCGAGCGCGGCCACGGGGAGGGCCAGTGCGTACGACCACTGGGCCCGGGAGGCGGTCACCTCGTCGATGACCGGCATCGATCCGGCGTATCCCCGGCTGACCATCGCGAGGTGCACGCGCTCGCCGCGTTCGTAGGAGCGGATGAACAGCGCCCCGGCGGACTTGGCGAGCACCCCCCAGTGCCGTACGCCGCTCGCCTCGAAGCCGCGGGACTCGCGGGCGATGCGCATGCGCCGCATCTCGTCGGTGATGACGTCGCCGTAGCGGATCATGAAGGAGGCGATCTGCACGAGCAGCGGCGGCAGCTTGAGCCGCTGCAGCCCGAGGAGGAGTTCGCGCAGTTCGGTGGTGGAGGCGAGGAGCACGGAGGCGGCGACGCCGAGGGTGCCCTTGGCCAGGACGTTCCAGGCGCCCCACAGCCCGTTGACGCTGAGCGAGAGCCCGAGGACGTCGACCCGCTCGCCCTCCGCGACGAAGGGCATCAGCACGGCGAAGGCGACGAAGGGCACTTCGATCAGCAGCCGCTTCAGCAGGAAGCCGGCGGGCACGCGGGCCGCGTACGCGACGCCCGCGAGCAGGACGGCGTACAGCGCGAACGCCCACATCGCCTCGCGCGGGGTGGAGACGACCACGACCACGAAGGCGAAGGCCGCGGCGAGTTTGGTGTGCGGCGGCAGGGCGTGCACGGGCGAGTGCCCGTGCCGGTAGAGCCGGTGCGCGTGTCCGGCGCCCATGTCAGACGCCCCCCTTGCCGGGTGTCGGGTTCACCGTGCTCCCCCGTCAGACCTTCTCGGCGGCGGAGGTGTCCAGGGAGGCCGGGGAGGCGTCGGCGTCGCGCCGCCTGCGGACCGCCCAGAAGACGCCGGTGCCCGCGACGACCGTGACGCCGACGCCGATCACCCCGGCGAGGCCGCCGGAGAGGCGGGCGTCGGTGATGTTCCTGACGCCGTAGTCGGCGAGTGGGGAGTCGGCGGAGGCGTGCTCCTTCGCCGTCCTGTCGATGCCCTTGTCGTGGGCGACCTTCTCCAGGCCGTCGGGGTCGGCCGAGGCGTAGAAGCTGACGAACCCGGCGAGCACGAGGGAGGCGACGAGGCCGCCGGCCCACACCGCGCGGCGGGAGACGCGGCCGGTGCGCGCGGCGGCGGGAACCGGGGCGGTGTCGGGGACGTCGACGAGGTCGTCGCCCACCCGCAGCTTGAGCCGCTGCCGCAGCCCGCGCGCCCCGTGCACGAGGTCGGGCCGCACGGCGATGACGGCGCCGACGGTGAGGGCGGTGATGACCGCCTCGCCGATGCCGATGAGCACGTGGACGCCGATCATGGCGGTGGCGACCTTGCCGATCGACACGTCCGTGGTGCCGCCGATCGCGTAGATCAGCGTGAACACGCAGGCGGCGGCCGGCACGGACAGCACGGCGGCGGCGAAGGAGGCGACGGTGACGGAGCGCCGGGTGCGCGGCAGCACCTTCACCAGGCCGCGGAAGACGGCGTAGGCGACGACGGTGGTGGTGAGCGCCATGTCGATGACGTTGACGCCGAGGGCGGTCAGGCCGCCGTCGGCGAACAGGATGCCCTGCATCAGCAGGACGACGGAGACGCACAGGACACCCGTGTACGGCCCGACGAGGATCGCGGCGAGCGCGCCCCCGAGCAGATGGCCGCTGGTGCCGGCGGCGACGGGGAAGTTCAGCATCTGTACGGCGAAGATGAAGGCGGCCACGAGTCCGGCGAGCGGCGCGGTGCGCTCGTCCAGTTCGCGCCGGGCACCGCGCAGGCTCACTGCGACGGCGCCGGCGGCTATGACCCCGGCGGCGGCGGAGGTGGGGGCGTCGATGAATCCGTCAGGCACATGCACTGTTCGATGATAGAGGCTTGTTGCGAACCTCTTGCAAGAGCGCCTCTCCTGCCGTTACAGCGAGCCACCGAAACCCCCGGGTCCCGCCCCGCCATAACCCCGCCCGGAGCAGGTCAAACCCCCGCGTCCCGTACTGTGAGACTCCCCACGAACACGAAGAGTCGCCGCCTCACAGCGGGCCCGGCTCGCTCATCCGTGCGACAGTGGAGAGCGAGGTAGCGGATTCACAACCTCTGCTCGGATTACGCAGGGTGAGGAGTCGTCCGATGTCCGTAGTCGAACAGTACGCGCGCGCTCACGTCGTCACGGATGCCCCGGACGCCCAGGACACCGTCCCCGTCGTGCTGCGCTACGACCCCGAGACCGATCCCCGCCAGGTCCGCCTCGGCCTCCCCGGCCCGCACGAGTGGACCTTCTCCCGTGAGCTGCTGGAACGCGGTCTGCGGACCCCGGCCGCCACGGCCGAGGTCAGCATCTGGCCCTGCGGGCGGGTGCAGGCGGTCATGGAGCTGCACACCGAGCAGGGCGTCTCGGTCATCCAGTTGGAGGCGAAGACCCTCAGCCGCTTCCTGCGCCGCACGTACATGGCGACGGCGGCGCCGGTGGCGGGCTGACGGTCCCGGGAACGACGAGAGGGAGGGCGCCCCCACAGCCGTGGGGGCGCCCTCCTTCGTCCGGTGGCCGGGCCTCAGACGCCGACCAGTTCCCTGCGTCCGTCCGGCCCGGCGTCCGGGTCCGGTGCCCCGTCCTCCTCCGCCGTGCGTAGGCCCTCGCCCTCGACGTCCACGTTGGGCAGGGCGCGGTCGAGCCACTTCGGGACCCACCAGGCCTTGTCGCCGAGCAGGGCCAGCACCGCCGGGACCAGCGTCATGCGGACCACGAAGGCGTCGAAGGCGACGGCGATCGCCAGGCCGAAGCCGATCATCTTGACCATCGACTCACTGGAGCCGATGAAGCCGGAGAAGACCGCGATCATGATGACCGCCGCGGCCGAGACCACCCGGGCCCCGTACCGGAACCCGGTGACCACCGCCTGGTCGGGGCGCTCGCCGTGGACGTACGCCTCCCGCATCCGGGTCACCAGGAAGACCTCGTAGTCCATCGCCAGTCCGAAGACCACGCCCACCATGAAGATCGGCATCATCGACATGATCGGGCCGGTCTCCTCGACCCCGATGAGGCCGCTCAGCCAGCCCCACTGGAAGACCGCGATCACCGCGCCGAGCGCGGCGAGCACCGAGAGCAGGAAGCCGAGCGCCGCCTTCAGCGGGACCAGGATCGAGCGGAAAACCGCGATGAGCAGCAGGAAGGCGAGGCCGACGACCAGCGCGAGATAGGGCACCAGGGCGTCGTTGAGCTTCTGCGAGAAGTCGATGTTCATCGCCGTCGTGCCGGTGACCAGGACCTCCGCGTCGGTGGAGCCCTTCACCGGGCCGTCGCCCTCGCGGATGGCGTGGACCAGGTCCTCGGTGGTGGTGGAGGAGGGCTTGGAGTCCGGGATCACCGTGATCGTCGCGGTGTCGCCGGCCTTGTTGAAGGCCGCCGGGGTCACCGAGACCACGTCGTCCAGCTTCTTGATGCCGTCCGCCACGTCCGTGGCCGCCGCCTTCGGGTCCTTGCTCGACTTCCCGTCGACGACGATCATCAGCGGACCGTTGAAGCCGGGGCCGAAGCCCTCGGAGAGCAGGTCGTAGGCGCGGCGCTGGGTGGTGGAGGTGGGCTGCGAGCCGTCGTCCGGCAGGCCGAGCTCCAGCGAGGCGACCGGGGCGGCGACCGCGCCGAGGCCCAGCACGCCGACGATCAGCACGGCCACCGGGCGGCGCAGCACGAAGCGGGCCCAGCGGGTGCCCATGTTCGGCTTCGGCTCGCCCGCGGCGTCCGTCTTCGGCGGCCGGTTGCCGCCGAGCCAGCGGGCCTTCCCCCCGGCCGGACTGATCCGCCGGCCCGCGAAGCCGAGCATCGCCGGGATCATGGTGAGCGCGATCAGGACGGCGACGGCGACCGTGCCCGCCGCGGCGACGCCCATCTTGGTCAGCATCGGCACCTGGACGACGGCGAGGCCGGCCAGCGCGATGACGACGGTGAGGCCGGCGAAGACCACCGCGGAGCCCGCGGTGCCGGTCGCCCGGCCCGCCGCCTCCTCGCGGCTGCGGCCCTCGGCCAGTTCGGAGCGGTAGCGGGAGACGATGAACAGCGCGTAGTCGATGCCGACCGCGAGGCCCAGCATCGCGGCGAGGGTGGAGGTGGTGGTGCCGAGGCTCAGCGCGCTGGCCAGGGCGGTGATGGCGCCGACGCCGATGCCGACGCCGACGATCGCGGTGAGCAGCGGCAGTCCGGCCGCGAGCAGCGAGCCGAAGGTGAGGACGAGGACCACCGCGGCGACCACGATGCCGATGGCCTCCGTGGCGCCGCCCTCGGGCTCGGCGGCCAGCGCGTCACCGCCGACGTCGACGGTCAGACCGGCGCCCCGCGCGTCCTCCGCGGCCTGTTCCAGGGCGTCCATGGAGGAGTCGGCGAGCTCGCCGGGGCCGACCTTGTACGAGACGGAGCTGTAGGCGATCTTGCCGTTCCGGCTGAACGTCCTGGTCGTGTACGGGTCGGAGACGGCGGCGACCTCGGAGCCGTCGTCCAGGGCGTCGATGGTCTTGTGGACGGCCGCCTTGGCCCCGGCGTCGGTGATCTTCTCACCGGCGGGGGCCTTGAAGACGATGCGGGCGGTCGCTCCGTCGGCGCTGCTGCCGGGGAAGCGCTCCTCCAGCAGGTCGAAGGCCTTCTGCGCCTCCGTGCCCGGTATGGAGAAGGAACTGTCGCCCGCCGAGGGCGCGGTGGCGGCGCCGACCCCGGCGAGGGTCAGCAGTGCCACCCAGACAAGGGCGACCAAGCGCCGTCGCCGGAAGGCGAATCGGCCCAGTCGGTACAGGAATGTGGCCACGTGGACGTACTCCGGTCAGGTCGTGAGGGTGCTGGCAGGGTGATCGGCCCGGTGACCGGCGCTGGGGGGCACCGGGGCAGGACCGACCGGCCCGACGACGAGAGCGGGTCGTCCGTCAGGAGGGGTGGCGGGGAGGTGGGGCGGGGAGGGGGCTCGGTGGGGGCGGGTCAGACGGCGAGGGCCGGGAGCACCACGGCGTCGATGTACGAGTGCAGGAACTCCTGCGTGGGTGGCAGGTCGTCGATGAGCGCCCGGGTGACGAAGGCGCCGAGCACCATGTGGACCATGTAGCGCAGCGCCGGGTTGTCCGCGCGGACCTCGCCGCGGTCGATCGCACGGTCCAGGATGCGCTGGAAATCGACGAGTTCCGGTTCGACGACGAGTTCGCGCAGCGCGCGGTGCAGGTCCGGGTTGGTGTGCACGGCCATGGCGACGCCGCGCATCAGCGCGTGGTTCTGCTCCATGGTGCAGTCGTCCTCGCGTACGACGAGGGCGTGCAGGTCCCCGCGCAGGGACCCGGTGTCGGCGGCGGCGCTGCCGCCGGGTTTGTTGGCGCGCAGTGCCTTGGCGACGAGCTGGGCCTTGCCGCCCCACTGGCGGTAGAGCGTGGCCTTGCTGGAATGGGTGCGGCCGGCGACGGCGTCCATGGTGAGGGCGTCGTAGCCGACCTCGCGCAGGAGGTCGAGGACGGCGGTGTAGAGCTCGGCCTCGCGTGCGGGCGTGATGCGGCTGCGGCGCGACGTCGCGGCGACCTCGGTCATGACCAGCCCTCCTGTGCGGCGCAGCCACGGGCTGCCACCGGTCGGGTACGTGACGAGAGTACCGCGAACCACGAACGAAACGAAACGGTTTCGTACGTGGCCAGCATCACGCCTCACCCGCGCAACCCCCAGGCGACCTCAGTTCAGGCCGGTGAGGAACTCGCCGAAGAGCCGGTTGGCGCTCTCCGAGCCGTGCAGGCGCTCGAACTCGGCGCGCGCCAGGCGGCGGCGGAACTCGCCGCGGTACGAGACGTCCCCCGCGTCGTGCATGAGGTCGGTGAACCACGCGGCGAACGCCTGGTAGTTCCACACGTGCTTCAGACAGGTGGCGGAGTACGCCTCCAGCAGGCTCGCGTCCCCCTCGGAGACCTTCCGCAGGACGGCCGCGGCGAACACGTCGGCGTCATGCAGGGCGAGGTTCATGCCCTTGGCGCTCATGGGCGGCACGAGATGCGCGGCATCGCCGAGCAGATACAGGCGGCCGTAAGTCATCGGGTCGTGAACGACGCTGCGCAGGGGCACCAGCGTCTTCGCGGTGATCGGTCCCCGCACGGCGACCGGCTCGCCGAACCGCGCCTCGACCTCCTCCCAGACCCGGTCGTCCGTCCACTCCTCGACGGCCGTGTCCAGGGGGCACTGGAGATAGAAGCGGCTGGCCAGGGGCCCGCGGGCGAACTGACCGGCGAAACCCCGCTCGTGGATCGCCATCATCGACTGGTGGTTGGCGGGGGCATCGGCCAGTACGGTCAGCCAGGCGTACCCGTACTCGTGCGAGTGGCGGGTCAGTATCCCCTCGGGGATGCTCGCCCGGCTGACGCCGTGGTCCCCGTCGCAGCCGGCGACGTAGGCGCAGTCGAGGGTGTGCGTCACGCCCGCGCCGTCGCGGTAGCGCACGCGCGGGCGGGGGCCGTCGACGTCCTCCGGTGTCACGTCCTCCGCCTCGAAGCGGAGGTCGCCACCCTCACCGAGGAACACGTCGATGAGATTGCGCACGAGCACCTGCTGGGGGCAGAAGCGCCCGTCGCCGTGGTCGTCGGTCGCGTAGGCGAGGGGCCGTGTCTCGCCGTCGACGCGGAAGTTGAGGAGCGGCTCGAAGGGGACGCCTCCGAGCACCCGGTCCGCCAGGCCCCGCTCGCGGAACATGCGCGCGGCCCGGGAGTCGACGACTCCGGCGCGCTGGCGCTGCTCGACGTACTGGCGGCTTTGCCGCTCCAGTACGACGCAGTCGATCCCGTCGCGCAGGAGGAAGGTGCCGAGCGCGAGGCCGGCGACGCCCCCGCCCACGATCACGACAGTGGTGTTCTCGACCGTCTCGTCCGTTTCGGACATGGTGGTGCTCCTTGTGTGCTTTTCCGGGCTGCTGTGCCGGGCTGCTGTTCCTTGGCGCGCGAGGGCGCGGCGACATACCCTTAACCGAAGTCGCCACTACGCATCATACGCCCGATGCGTAGTCATCACTACGCTTGCAAGGGGAGTCCGGAATGCGCCGCGACGGAGCAGCCAACAGGGAGAAGGTCCTGCGGGCCGCCGAGCAGGTCTTCGCCGAGAACGGGGCCGCCGCCTCCACCGACGAGGTCGCCCGGCGGGCGGGGGTCAGCATCGCCACCGTCTTCCGGAACTTCGCCACCAAGCAGGACCTGATCGAGGCCACCGCGGCACGTCACCTGGAGAAGCTGACCGCGGAGGCGGTACGGATCGCCGACGGCCCGGACGCGGGCCGGGCCTTCGCCACCCTGTTCAGGACCCTCGCGATGGCCGGGCCGGTGAAGATGAGCCTGCTGGACCTCCTGCCGCCCCACGAGGACGACGGAACGGGCCTGTCCCCGTCGGTCACCGAGGCGGCGGACGCCTTCCACGCGGCCCTCGACGGCGCGCTCCGCCGCGCCCAGGCCGCGGGCGCCGCACGCCCCGAGGTCACCGGGGACGACATCTCCTTCCTCCTGCGCGCCCTCGCCCACGCCACGAGGGCCGGCGAGGGCGAGTCGCTCGACCGTGCCGTGGGCGTCGTCCTGGACGGACTGCGCGTACCCCACTGACACCGGCACCCCCGCCCCCTCGCCCCCGGCGGGGCCCCGCCGAGTTGCCCGGGCCCGTGGCCGGGCCAAGCATGGACACGGTGAGGCAGACGACGACAGACGCGACCGCTCGCGGCTACCTCCGGTACCCGCACCTCCACGGCGACCTCCTCTGCTTCGTCGCGGAGGACGACCTCTGGATCGCCCCCCTCGACGGCTCCACCCACCCCCGCCGCCTCACCGTCGACCGGACCAGGACCGGCCACCCCCGCTTCTCCCCCGACGGCCGGTACCTCGCCTACACCACCTGGCGCAGCCTGGACCCGGAGATCCATCTCGTGCCGGTCACCGGCGGCCCCTCCCGGCGGCTCACCTACTGGGGCAGCACCGACACGAGGGTGCGCGGCTGGACGCCCCCGGACGCCGAGGGCCGCAGCGCCGTCCTCGCCGTCACCTCCCACGACGAACCCTTCTCCCACCTGACCTGGGCGTACAAGGTCGACACCGACGGCAGCCCGGGCCGGCGGCTGCCCTGGGGGCCGGTCACCGACATCCAGGTCGCCGACCTCGACGGCGAGCGCCGCTCCCTGCTCCTCACCGGCACCCCGCCGCACGAGCCCGCCTCCTGGAAGCGCTACCGGGGCGGTGCCACCGGCAGGCTCTGGCTGCACGGCCGGCGGCTCCTCGCCGACCTCGACGGGCACCTCGACGCCCCGGTGTTCCTCGGCGACCGCATCGCCTTCCTCTCCGACCACGAGGGCGTCGGCAACCTCTACTCCTGCGCCCACGACGGCTCCGACCTGCGCCGGCACACCGACCACGAGGAGTTCTACGCCCGGCACGCCGCCGGGGACGGCAGCCGCGTGGTCTACCAGTGCGCGGGCGAGCTGTGGCTCGTGGACGACCTGTCCCCCGGCGCGGTCCCCCGCCGTCTCGACGTGCGCCTGTGCGGGCCCCGGGCCGGCCGCCGCACGTACCAGGTGCCGGCCGCCCAGCACGTGGACGGCGTCTCCGTGGACGAGACGGGGCGGGCCAGCGCGGTCGTCGTGCGCGGCAGCCTGCACTGGCTCACCCACCGCGACGGCCCCGCGCGCACCCTGACCGACACCCCCGGCGTGCGCGTCCGGCTGCCGGAGATGCTCGGCGGCAGCGGCCAGGTCGCGTACGTCACCGACGCGGAGGGCGAGGACGCCGTCGAGATCGCCCATCTGCCCCGGGCGAGCGGGGCCCGCGCCCCGCGCCGGCTCGCCGCCGGACGGCTGGGCCGGGTGCGGGAGATGGTCGCCGACCCGGCCGGCGGATGTCTCGCCCTCGCCTCGCACGACGGCCGCCTGCTCCTCGTCCGCGTCCCTGAGACGGACGGGGCGACCCCCGAGGAGATGACCGGCCCGAAGCGGGAACACGACCCGCGCGCCCCCGGGGAGAGCACCGGCTGCGAGGTCACCGAGCTGGTCCGCTCCGTCAACGGGCCCGTGCGCGACCTCGCCTTCTCCCCGGACGGGGCCTGGCTCACCTGGTCCCATCCCGGCATCGGCCGCTCCCTGCGGCAGATCAGGATGGCCCGCATCACCTGGCCGGAGGCCGGGCCCGTGCTGGACGTCACCGACGGGCGATTCGAGGACGAGAACCCCGTCTTCACCCGCGACGGCCGCTACCTCGCCTTCCTGTCCTGGCGCGGCTTCGACCCGGTCTACGACGTGCACACCGGCGACCTGTCCTTCCCCCTCGGCTGCCGCCCGTACCTCGTCACCCTCTCCTCGGCCACCCCCTCCCCGTTCGCCCTCAACCCCGAGGGCCGCCCGGCCGCCGGGGGCCTGGACCCCGTGGAGGAAGAGGCCGGGGACGGCACGGTCACCGTCGAGGTGGAAGGCCTGGCCAGCCGGGTGACGCCGTTCCCGGTCACCGCCTCGAAGTACTCGGGGCTGGCCCCCGTGGCCGGCGGCGGGCTGGTCTGGCTGCGCTGGCCGATCTCCGGCGCCCTCGGAGAGACCTTCGCCAACCCGGACGACCTCTCCGGCCGGCCCACCCTCGAACACTTCAACGTGGGCCGGGCGAAGAAGACCGAACTCGTGGGCGACCTCGACTGGTTCGCGGTGAGCGGCGACGGCACCCGGCTGGTCGTCATGGACGAGGGCGAGCTGCGCGCGGTGCCCGCCGACGAGTCCGGCGAGGCCGACAGCACCGTCTGGATCGACCTGCGGCGCATCCTGCACCAGGTGGACCCGGCGGCGGAGTGGCGGCAGTCCTTCGAGGAGGCGGGCCGGATCATCCGCGCCCACTTCTGGGACCCCGGCATGTGCGGCATCGACTGGGACGCGATCCTGGCCCAGTACCGGCCGCTGGTCGAACGCGTCGCCTCCCCGGACGACTTCGCCGACCTGCTGCGCGAGGTGCTCGGCGAACTGGGCACCTCGCACGCGTACGTCACCGCCGCCCGCCGCAACGAGGGCCCGCCGCACTACCAGCGCCGGCAGGGCCTGCTCGGCGCGGACCTCGTGTGCCGGGAGGGGCGCTGGGTGATCCGGCGCATCCTGCCCGGCGACTCCTCCGACTCCCGCGCCCGCTCCCCGCTGGCCGGCACCGGCATCCGGGAGGGCGCGGTCCTCACCCACGTCGACGGCCGCCCCGTCGACCCCCTGACCGGCCCGTACCCGCTGCTGGCCGGCGCGGGATCCACCAGCGTGGAACTGACCTTCGCCCCGGACGGGGACGCGGGCGCCTCCCGCCGGGTCGCCGTCGTCCCGCTCGTCGACGACCGGCCGCTGCGCTACCAGCACTGGGTGGCCAGGCGCCGCGAGGTGGTCCGCGAACTGAGCGGCGGCCGGTGCGGCTATCTGCACATCCCCGACATGGGCGGCTCCGGCTGGGCCCAGTTCAACCGCGACCTGCGCGGGGAGGTGGCGCGCCCCGCGCTCATCGTCGACGTGCGCGGCAACGCGGGCGGGCACATCAGCGAACTGGTCGTGGAGAAGCTGACGCGCAGGATCCTGGGCTGGGACGTCACCCGGGACGCCCAGCCGGTCTCGTACGCCTCCGACGCCCCGCGCGGCCCGGTCGTCGCCCTCGCCGACGAGGCGACCGCCTCCGACGGCGACATGATCACGGCCGCGTTCAAGCTGCTGGGCCTGGGGCCGGTGGTGGGGCAGCGGACCTGGGGCGGGGTCGTCGGCATGACCGGCCGGCACTCCTTGGGCGACGGCACGGTGATCACGGTGCCGATGAACGCGGCGTGGTTCGAGGCGTACGGATGGTCGGTGGAGAACCGGGGCGTCGATCCGGACCTGGAGGCCCTGCGCACCCCGCTGGACTGGGCCGAGGGCCGTCACGCCCAGCTCGACGACGCGGTCGGGCTGGCCCTCACCCTCCTGGAGGAGCACCCGCCCGCGATGCCGCCCCCGTACGCCGGCGTCCCCGACCGCACCCGGCCGCCACTCCCGCCGCGCACCGCGTGACACGCGGGCCACGGCACGACGAGAAGGTGGGGCACCCGGTGGCCGTACGGCCACCGGACACCCCACCCCTCGTGGGTGAAGCCGTGTGCTCGGCTAGCCGCCGAGCCGGGGTCGGCTAGGCGTCGTACTCGACGTCGAGCCGCTCCTGACCCTCATGGGCACGCTCGTCCATCTCCCGGCGACCCCGCTCCTGCGGGGCACTGCCGGGACGCTGCCGCTCGGGGCGCTCCTGGCCGGCGGGACGGTTCTGCCCACCGGGGCGGCCCTGGCGCTCGGGGCGGTCCTGGCGCTCGGGACGGCCCTGGCCGCCCTGGCCCATGCGCTCCTGCGCCTTCTCACGGAGCTGCTCGGACTTCTGCTGGAACTGGTCCTTCATGCCCATGTGTGTTCACTCCCAAGGGGGGTTGAGGGGATCGGGCCCGATCAGCGTGACACGCCCGGTCACGCTGCGCTCGTCGATCACTCACCCTCCGTGACGGGCGCGTGAAGCCGCAGGTCAGCCCGGCCGTACGGGGCCCCTGGTGGCTTCGTCGGCCGCCCCGCCCGCCCCCACAAGCCCGGTCCGCACCCGCTCCAGGCGGGGCGCGAACCGTCGCATCTCGCGCTGCCCGACGGCCGCGATGAGCGAGGGCAGGTAACCGCGCACGCCCTGCATCCCGCGCAGCCACCACTGCCCGTACACGTGCGGCGCCCGGCGCTCGATCCCGGCGACGAGGCGGTCCACCGCCGGGCCCAGCGGGTAGGTCTTGTTGGACGGCCACGGCAGCCGCTGCCGCAGCTCCCGCATCACGTCGTCCTGGTCCGCCCCGCGCACCATGTCCGTGTCGGTCCACGACAGGTACCCGACCCCGACACCCACGCCCTCGTGCGCGACCTCGGCGCACAGGCTGTGCGCGTACGCCTCCACGCCCGACTTGGAGGCGCAGTACGCCGACATCATCGGCGCCGGCGTGAGCGCGGCGAGCGAGGCGATCTGGAGCAGATAGCCGCGCCGCTCGCGCAGCGCGGGCAGGAAGGCGCGCGCGGTGACGGTGGAGCCTATGAGGTTCACCTCTATGACGCGCCGCCAGGAATCGGGGTCGGAGACGGCGAAGGGACCGCCCAGCGCGACACCGGCGTTGGCGACGACGACGTCCACCCGCCCGAACCGCTCCCGCACCTCGGCGGCGACCCGGGTCATCGCCTCGTGGTCGGTGACGTCGGCGTGCCAGTACGCGCCCTCGGTGTGCAGCCGGTCGACGACCTCCTTCAGCACCTCCGGCTCCAGCCCGACCAGCGCCACCTTCATGCCGCGCGCGGACAGCTTGCGGGCCAGCAGCTCGCCCACCCCCCGGGCCGCGCCGGTGACCACCGCGACGCGCCCCTCCAGCTTCGACCTGCTCATGCGCCCTCCTTCAACTCGACGTGACCGGCGACCAGTTCACGGATCTTCGTGGTGACGAGGTCCGGTGCCTCCACCGGGGACATGTGCCCGACACCGGGCAGCTCGGTCAGCGAGACGCAGTCCGGCAGCGCGGCGGCCAGCCGCCGGGCGTGCACGGGCGGCGTCATCCGGTCGGCGGTGCCGACGATCACCGCCGTCGGGACGCGCAACGCGCCCACCCCGTGGTCGAGGTCGAGCGCGTCGAGGACGCGCGACCAGGCGTACCGGGCCCGGCGTGGGCAGGCGTGCACGATCCGCGCGCAGGCGGCGACCATCGCCGGGGACGAACCCGGGCCCATGGTCGCGTACTTGAGGATGCGCGAGCCGAGCCGGGTGACCGGTCCGAGCGGGGCGCGGGAGCCGAGGATCCGCCCGGTGAGCCAGGTGCGCAGCCGGCCCGGGCGCAGCGGCACCACCAGCGACTCGGCGACCAGTGCCGAACTGCCCGTGCTGCACAGCAGAACGGCCGCGGCGTGTTCGCGGAAGCCGGGCCGGGAGGCGGCGGCCATGATCGTCATGCCGCCCATCGAGTGCCCGGCGATCACGGCCGGTTCACCGGGGGCGAGGGTGGCGGCGAGCACGGCCTCGAGGTCGTCGGCGAGTGCCTCGGTGCCGCAGGCCTCGCTCGCCGGGGAGCGGCCGTGGCCGCGCTGGTCGTAGGCGATCACGCGGTGCTCGGCGCTCAGCTCGCGGATCTGGGCGGCCCAGAAGGCGGTCGAGCAGGTCCAGCCGTGGGCGAGGACCACGGCGGGCGCGGCCGGGTTCCCGGCGGGTCCGTGCACCTCGACGTGGAGCGCGGCCCCGTCGGCGGAGGTCACGGTGAGGGTGCGGCCGGGCTCGACGGGGGCGTACGGGTCGGTGGTCGCGGTGGCGGTGGCGGTGGCGGGTGTCGTACGGCTCATGCGCCCGCCTCCACCGTGCGCTGCGCGCCCTCGTGTGCGCGGCCGGGGGTGCGCAGGACCTCGTACTCGGCGAGGTCGACCTGCCGGGTGGCGCGGCGGAACTCGGTCGTCGTGCCCGGCCAGATGGTGGTGTTGCGGCCGCCTGCGTCCAGGTACCAGCTCGAGCAGCCGCCGGTGTTCCACACCGTGCGCTCCATGCGCCGCTGCACCCGCTCGTTCCAGGCGTCGACGGCGGCGGGGCGGGCGTCGAGCGCGGCCCGGCCGGACCCGGCGAGCAGGCCGAGCTGGCGCACGTAGTCGGCGAGGTAGTTGAGCTGGGCCTCGATCATCAGGATCATCGAGGTGTTGGCGAGGCCGGTGTTGGGGCCGATGATCGTCATCCAGTTGGGGAATCCGGCGGCGGAGGCGCCGCGCAGCGCCGCCATGCCGCCCTTCCAGGACTCGGCGAGGGTGCGGCCCTCGGCGCCGACGACCCGCTCGGCGATCGGCATGTCCGTGACGTGGAAGCCGGTGCCGAAGACGATGGCGTCGGCCTCCGTCTCGCTGCCGTCGGCGGAGACGAGGGTGGAGCCGCGCACCTCCGCGAGGGCGCCGACCACCTCGGTGTTGGGCCGCGCGAGGGCCGGATAGTAGGTGTTGGACAGCAGGATGCGCTTGCAGCCGATGCGGTAGTCCGGGGTGAGCCGGGCGCGCAGTGCCGGGTCCTTGATCGCCCGGGCCATGTTCCGGCGGGCGAGGCGCTCGACCACGTCCAGTTCGCCAGGGAACTTGGTGAACGCCTGCACCTGCAGTTCCCGGATGCCCCACAGCAGCCCGCGCCGCGCCTTGGCGGTGACGGGCAGCGCGCGGTGCAGTTTGCGCTCCAGGGTGCCGATGGCCCGGTCGGCGCGCGGCATGACCCAGGGCGGGGTGCGCTGGAAGAGGGTGAGGCGCGAGACCTGCGGCTGGATCTCGGGCACGATCTGGATGGCGGAGGCGCCGGTGCCGATCATCGCGACCCGCTTGCCGCGCAGGTCGTAGTCGTGGTCCCAGCGGGCGGAGTGGAAGACCTTGCCGGGGAAGTCGGCGAGCCCGGGGATGTCGGGGATCTTCGGGTCGGAGAGCGGCCCGGTCGCGGAGACGACGAGGTCGGCCGTGAGCGTGCCGCGGCTGGTCCCGATCTCCCAGCACAGGTTCTCCGCGTCCCAGCGCATCAGCGTGACCTCGGTGTTCAGGCGCAGATGCGGACGGATCCCGAAGACGTCGGCGACCCGCTCCAGGTAGGCCCGGATGTGCGGCTGCCCGGAGAAGGTGCGCGGCCACTCGGGGTTGGGCGCGAAGGAGAAGGAGTACAGGTGCGAGGGCACGTCGCAGGCGCACCCCGGGTAGCTGTTGTCCCGCCAGGTGCCGCCGACACGGTCGCCCCGCTCCAGGACGACGAAGTCGGTGATCCCTTCGCGGCGCAGCCGTACGGCCGCCCCGAGTCCGCCGAATCCCGACCCGACCACCGCGACCCGTACATGCTCGTGCTCGGCCATGCCACCGCCTCCACGCGTCCTCGCGTCTGCGTCCCGTTACGTCCGTACGACCGTGCCAGTGTTCACTGGCACAGTGGGACTGTAGGACAGCGCCGTACCGATGGGTAGGGGGTGCGGCGAGGAAAGTTACCGCGGGTACGGCTTAGGGTGCGGGAGTGACGGACGAAGGGGAGCGGCGCGAGTACCGCATGGCGGAGCTGGCCGAGGCGGCCGGCATCACGGTGCGCACGCTGCGCTTCTACCGCGAGCGCGGACTCATCCGGCCACCCCGCCGCGAGGGCCGCATCGCCTGGTACGACGAGACCCACCTGGCCCGGCTGCGGACGATCTCCGCGCTGCTGGAGCGCGGCCACACCCTCAACGGGATAGCGGAGCTGGCCGAGGCCTTCGACCACGGCCGCGACGTCGGCGACCTGCTCGGCGTCGGCGGGCCGAGCGAGGAGACCCCCGTCCGTCTCACCCCCGAGGCGCTGGCCGACGTCTTCGGCTCCGAGGCCACCGCGGAGAACCTGGCCGCCGCGCTGGAGCTGGGCTACCTCGGCACGGACGGCGCCGACATCGTCCACGTCAGCCACAGCCTCCTGGACGTCTCGGCGGCCCTGGTCCGTGAGGGCATACCGCTCGCCGACGTCCTGCGCGCCGCCCGCCACGTCCGCGAGCACGCCGAGGCGCTGGCGGAGCTCTTCACCTCACTGCTCCTCGCGCGCGACCGCACGGAGGAGGACCTGCGGCGCCTGCGCCCGCTGGCCAGGAGCGTGGTCGGGGCGGAACTGTCCCTCGCCCTGGACCGCCGCACGCGCCGGCCGGGCGCGGAACCAGGTCCCGGCGGCAGGAGTCCCGGTGGGAGGGCTCCCGACGGGGCGGACCACAGCGGGACGGACCACAGCGGGACGGACCACAGCGGGACGGCTCAGCCCTCGTAGACGACCGTCACCGGCGCGTGGTCGGACCACCGCTCCTCGTGCGAGGCCGCCCGCTCCACGAACCCCTTCACCGCGCGCCGGGCGAGCCCCGGCGTGGCCACGGCGAGGTCGATCCGCCACCCCGAGTCGTTGTCGAAGGCCCGCCCCCGGTACGACCACCAGGTGTACGGCCCCTCGACCTCCGGGTGCAGGGCCCGCATCACGTCCACGTAGCCGCCGTCCTCCGCGTCGAGGACCCGGCTCAGCCACGCCCGCTCCTCCGGCAGGAAGCCCGCGTTCTTGGTGTTCGCCCGCCAGTTCTTCAGGTCGGCCTCGTGGTGCGCGATGTTCCAGTCGCCGCACACCACCACCTCGCGCCCCTCCGCCGCGGCCCGCACCCGGAGCTCCTTGAGGTACGCGAGGAACTCGTCCATGAAGCGGTACTTCTCGTCCTGCCGCTCGGTGCCCACCTGCCCCGAGGGCAGGTACAGGCTCGCCACCGTCACCCCGGGCAGATCCGCCTCGACGTACCGCCCGCTGACGTCGAACTCGGTCGAGCCGAAGCCCACGCGCACGGCGTCGGGCTCCCGCCGGGTGTAGAGGGAGACGCCCGCGCGGCCCTTCGCGGCGGCCGGCGCGTGCACCACGTGCCACCCCTGCGGCTCCCGCACCTCCTCCGGCAGCTGGTGCGGCTCCGCACGGACCTCCTGCAGACAGAGGACGTCCGCCGAGGTCGCGGCGAGCCACTCGACGAAGCCCTTGCGCGCGGCGGCACGCAGGCCGTTGACATTGACGGAGGTAACGGTCGGCACCCCGGCACGATACCCGGCTCACCCGCGCCGCAGCGCCGCCACCTCCCGGCCCACCGCCCGGCAGCTGTCGACGAAGTCGCGCGCGGCACCGGCGGTGACGTCACCGGCCCCGTGCACGGCACGGTCGCGCAGCACGCGCAGCCGCTCGTAGACGTCCAGGGCGCCCGGCGAGAGCCCGACGGCGGCGAGCGCGAAGCCCATCTCGACGGTGCTCCCGGCCCGGGGCGGCGCGACGGGCCCGCCCTCGAGCACGTCCAGGCACAACCGCTCCAGCGCGTTCCACGCGGTGACGACGGCCCCCACGGGCGAGACCTCGCTCATCCCCCGCGCCTCCCGCAACTTCTCCTGCCAGGGCGCGCGGGAGGAGCCCGGGGGCGACTGGTACCCGTAGGGCTGGGACTGCGCATAGGGCTGGGGCTGCGCATAGGGCTGGGGCTGCTGCCCGTAGAACGGGAACTGCGCGTAGGGCTGGGGCTGCCCGTACGGCTGCTGCGGCTGGTGGCCGGACGGCAGCGGCGGCGCGAGACGGAAGTCCTGGTCGTACCCCTGCCCCTGGTACCCGCCCCACGGCCCCGCGGGCTGCGGCACCGGCCTTTCGTCGGGCGGCGTCACAGGGGTCGCGGGCTCCTCGTCCCCCACCGGCTCGGCCTCCTCCGCGGTCTCCTCCAGGGCCGCGTCCCCGGCGTAGGCGTCCCCGGCGGACGCGTCCCCCACCGGTACGGGCTCGGGCTCCTCCCTCGGATACGGGGCCGGCCACTCGGCGGACGGCAGGGGAGGTCCGGGCAGTGGGGGTACGGGCAGGGCGGGCGGCGCCGCGTCGGCCGCGCCCTGCGCCTGGTCCAGCACCTCCCGCGCCTCCGCCGCGAACTCGATCGCACCGGCGGGCGTCTCCACCCGGGTCATCCGCGTCAGCGCCGCCCGCAACTGCGCCCGCAGGCTCCACACCAGGACCAGCGTGACCACCGGCCACACCAGCACCCGTACGTACTTCAGGACGAGCTCGGCTACCTCCACCGCCCCATGGTGGCCCGTGCCACACCCCTCACGCCCCTCCACCAGCCGAAACCCGCCGGAAATCGTCACACTCGACGCGTACGCTACGCAGGCACACTTGCCTCCAATCGCACAGAAGACGACATCCCGCATGCACATACGCCCCGTCCCCTTCGACCACCCCGACGCCGTCAAGCTCAACGACGAGGTACAGGCCGAGTACGACCTGCGCTACGGCGACGGCGGTGACATGACCCCGCTCGACCCGGCCATGTTCGCCCCGCCCGGCGGCCTGTACCTGATCGCGTACGACGAGCGCGACCGTCCCGTCGCGACCGGCGGCTGGCGCACCCAGGACGCCAACGACGAGGGCTACGAGAACGGGGACGCCGAACTCAAGCGGATGTTCGTGGTGGCCGAGGCACGCGGCCGCGGCCTCGCCCGCCGCGTCCTCGCCCGGCTCGAGGACGACGCCCGCGCGGCGGGCCGCACCCGCATGGTCCTGGAAACCGGCACCAAGCAGCCCGAGGCGATCGCCCTCTACACCTCCAGCGGCTACGCGCCCTGCGCCAAGTTCGGCCTCTACCGCGACTACGAGGACAGCCGCTGCTACGCGAAGCCGCTGTAGTCCCCGACGGCTCCCGCCTCCTCGGCCCACCCTTTCGAGCGATGGCGGGGAGCGAAATTTCGAAGTAGTTTCAAAGTCATGGCTACTGAGAACGCCGCGGTGAACTTCTCCGAGCTGGTCAACAAGAACAAGCAGACACTTGCCCGGCTGCGGGAATCGCCGCGACTGCTTCTGCACCGCAGAGACGGTGAGGACCTGGTCCTCACCACGGCGGCACGCGCCGAGCAGGACCAGACCGTGGTGTCGGCCGCCACGCGGATGCTCTCCGCGATGGCGCGCCGAGAGCCCGGCAGCACGGAGCTGCTCCTCGACATACTGCCGGACGCCTTCCCCTGGGTCCGTTTCCTGCCCGAGTCCGACCTCCACGCCTTCGCCGTCGAACTGGTCGACACCATGCGCGGCGCCGACTCGCTCGGCAACAGCGCGTCCGTCGCCCAACTCCTGATCGCCTGGCAGCACACGGCCGAGGTCCACTCCGACCCGGCACTGCTGGCCGCACTGACCAGCGACCACGGCGAGGACTACGGCCCGGCCCCGGATCCACGGGACGTCTCGTGACCACAGGTCGCGGCGACCGCGCCGCACCACCGGCACCGGAAGGCCACTGGGAAGTCCGCTTCGCGGACGCGGCCTCGGCCAAAGGCTGGGAAAGCCTCGCCCAACAGGCCCGGGAGAACACCTACCGCGCCTGGACCACCATGCGCACGGATCCCCGGCCGACCACGGAGACGCCCCGGCACCACCGGCTCAAGGGTGGTCTCGCGCATGGCACCCACCGGGGACAGACCTGTGAGCAGTGGCAGATCGAGGTGACCGGCGGCGGCCGCATCTGGTACCTCGCGGACACCTCCCGCGGCACCTGCTGGATCACCTTCGCGGGGACGGGGCACCCCCGGGCCACGGACCGACACTGAGGACCGATCACCACACGTCAAAGCCCCGGTCGGGAAACCCGACCGGGGCTTTGAGCTGCGTGGACCTGAGGGGATTTGAACCCCTGGCCCCCTCGATGCGAACGAGGTGCGCTACCGGACTGCGCCACAGGCCCTTGCAACGAGTGAAACTCTAGCATCCCCGTCCGGGTGCTTGGTAATCCGTTCCCCGGCAGGTCAGCCGAGGCGCGGCGGGTCTCATTCGTTGGCGGCGCGGGGGCGGTCGCCGTCCTCGTACTGGTCGAAGAGGGGGGTCCGGCCGCGGCCGCGGGAGCGGCGGGCCGAGGCGGCGCGGCGGGCGTCGCTGCGGTCGGAGCCGCCCTCGGGCTTCTCCTCCGCCGGGCCGGCGGAGGACTCCTCGCGGGCGGCGCGCTCGCGGGTCTCGCGCGGGCGTCCGCCGGCGGCGTGGTCCGTGCCGGTCTCGGGGGCGGCCGCGCTGGAGCGGGCCGCGCTCCAGGTGTCCGGGGCGGACAGGTCGACGTGCGGCGTGGCACGGGGGGCGACCGGCGCGGTGACGTAGGTCGGCAGGGGCACCGGGACCGGGTCCCAGCTCTCGCCCTGGCCGGGCCGGCGCTGCCGTTCGCGCTGCTGGTCGACCCACTCCGCGTGGTCGGTCTGCTCGACGAGCGCGCGGCGGTCGGCGGCGAGCGCGGAGAGTCCGGGGTCCGTGGCGGGTTCGGGGCTGTCCTCCGGTTCGTCGCTGTCGGCGGCCACGGTGGCCGGGCGCTGCCGGGGCCGGCGCTCGCGCAACCGCTGGGCGGCGACCTCGGCGCGCTGCCGGTCCATCTGGTAGGCGAACCGCTTGCGCTCCTGGGCCCGCAGATGGGCGATGTACCCGCTGAGCAGCACGGCCGGGGCCGCGGGCGCCCACAGGAAGGCGAGTCCGCCCACGGCGGCGACGACCGCTCCGACGGTGAAGGCGAGGAACAGCATCACGGTCGTGCGGCGCCGGCGCGCGAGCACCTTGGAGCGCCGGGCCCGCGCGAGGGCCTCCGCCGACTGCGGCCGCCGGGCGGCCGGGACGGAGCGGGCGGGCACCTTGGCGGCCTGCTGCCGCTCGGGCTGCCGTTCGGGGGCGTCGTGCTGCGACCGGGCGGCCGGGACACCCGGGGCCTCGCTCCCCGAGGGCGCGGGCTGGGCGGCCTTCTGGGAGGGCACCGGCGCGGACCGCTGCGGTGCGGGGGCGATCCGGGTGTGCGTCGCCTGACCGGCCGGGGGCATGGCGAAGGCCCGGACGTCCACCGAGGCGGTGACGTCGTCCGGGTCGGCGTCGCGCTCCGACTCGTCGGCGGAGCGGGCGCGCAGGTCCCTGGCGTACCGGCGCTCCATCCCCGCCCGTCCGGAAAGCAGCCGGATGGCGGTGCTGAAGCGTTCCGTCGGACGGGCCTCGTTCAGCTCGTCCTGCCTACGGAGCCACATCGGCACCAAGTAGGCGGCCCAGGCCCCGACAATGACTGCGTAGATGAGGCCGCTGCTGCTCACGCTCACACGGTAGAGGGGTTTGCGTGAGGCCATCCGCCAATTGAGCCGGTGTGTCGCACGATCTGGCTGATATTTCGAGCTTTTTTTGTGATCGATGCAGTCACAAGCCCGATCACTCCGGGATTTAATTCGAACACATTTCTTATTTGCGGTTTCAGCCGGCCGCCTCGGCCCGTCGGCGGCGCCAGCGGGTGAGCAGTCCTTCGGGGACCTCCTCCGCGGTCAGCGCGAAGACGAGGTGGTCGCGCCAGGCGCCGTCGATGTGGAGATAACGCGGGCGCAGCCCTTCGTCGCGGAATCCGAGTTTCTCCACCACGCGCCGGCTCGGCCGGTTCTCCGGGCGAATGCAGACCTCGACCCGGTGCAGTCCGACGGTGCGGAAGCAGTGGTCCACGACGAGGGCGACGGCCGTCGGCATCACCCCTCGGCCCGCGACCGCCTCGTCCACCCAGTAGCCGACGTGCCCCGAGCACATCGAGCCCCAGGTGATTCCGGCCACCGTCAACTGGCCGACCAGGCGGCCCTGGTACTCGATGACGAAGGGCAGCATCCGGCCGGCGTTCGCCTCGGAGCGCAGGTGCCGGACCATCTGACGGTAGGTGGGGCGGTGGACGATCGGGCCGCTGGGCGTGGGCGGCGGGATCGTGGCCTCCCAGGGCCGCAGCCAGTCGCGGTTGCGCCGGTTGACCTCGCGCCAGGCGCGCTGGTCGCGCATTCTTATCGGCCTCAGGACGACGTCGCCGTCCGTCAGTTCGACGGGCCACGAGGGGGTGTTCAGCGCGCACCCCCGGTGCTCGGTCCGGCGTGCCCGCCCGCGTGGCCGTGGTCGTGGACGTGCCCGCCCGCGTGGCCGTGGACGTGCCCGCCGGCGTGGGCCTGGACCTGGTCGCCCGCGTGGGCCTGGACGTGGTCGCCGCCGCGGAGTTGGTCCACCGCGTGTCTCAGCAGGGGTTCGAGGACCGCGAGGCCGTCCTTCACCCCGCCGGTGGAACCCGGCAGGTTGACGATCAGGGTGCTGCCCGCCACGCCGGCCAGGCCCCGGGAGAGGGCGGCGGTGGGGACCTTCTCGCGGCCGTACGCGCGGATGGCCTCGGCGATGCCGGGGACCTCGCGGTCGAGCACCGCGCGGGTGGCCTCGGGGGTGCGGTCGGTGGGCGAGATGCCCGTGCCGCCGGTGGTGACGATCACGTCGTAGCCCGCCTTCGTCCCGGCGCGCAGGGCGGCTTCGACGGGGTCGCCGTCGGGGACGACCCGCGGGCCCTCGACGGCGAAGCCGAAGCGGCGCAGGCCCTCCGCGATCAGCGGGCCGCCCCTGTCCTCGTAGACCCCGGCGGCGGCCCGGTTGGAGGCGGTCACGACCAGCGCGCGGTACGGCGCGCCGCCCGGTGCGGCCCCGGATGCGGTGCCCGGTGCGGCCCCGGGTCTCATGAGCGGCTCCAGTCGCCCGAGGCGCCGCCCGTCTTCTCCTCGACCCGTACGTCCGTGATGACCGCCCCCTTGTCGACCGCCTTGACCATGTCGATCACGGTGAGCGCGGCGACGGAGACCGCGGTGAGGGCCTCCATCTCGACGCCCGTGCGGTCCGTGGTGCGCACCGCGGCCCGGATCTCCACGGCGTCGTCCGCGACCGACAGGTCCAGCTCGACGCCCGACACCGACAAGGGGTGGCACAGCGGGATGAGGTCCGGGGTGCGCTTGGCGCCCATGATGCCCGCGATGCGGGCGGTCGCGAGCGCGTCGCCCTTGGGCATCCCCTCCCCACGCAGGAGTTCGACCACGCGCGGGGAGACCAGCACGCGGCCGGTGGCGCGGGCGGTGCGCTCGGTGACGGCCTTGCCCGAGACGTCGACCATGCGGGCGGCGCCCGCGTCGTCGAGGTGCGTCAATCGGTCCTGCGTGCTCATGTGGTGTGCGCTCCCGGTCACGGCCCGGGGTCGGGCGCCCGGGCCTGTGTGCAGCGACACGCTACCGCCAACCGGCGCCGGGCGGCCGGACGGGAGCCCCCGTATCGGGGCCGGCGGCACCCCCCGCGGGGACCGCCGGCCACCGCCGGCCGTGCCTGCGGCCCGTCAGCCGAGCAGCACGACCTCGACCTCCGTGCCGGGCTCAACGGACTCCACGTCCTCCGGAACGACGATCAGGGCGTCGGCGTGCGCGAGGGCCGCGACGAGGTGCGAGGAGGCCCCGCCGACGGGGGCCACCTCGCCCTCGGCGTACCGGCCGCGCAGGAACTGGCGGCGGCCCGCGGGCGAGGTCAGCGCCTTCTCGGCGGTGAGGACGGCGCGGAGGGTGGGCCGGTGCACGTCCTCCAGGCCCATCAGGGCACGGATCGCGGGCCGGACGAACAACTCGAAGGAGACGTACGAGGAGACGGGGTTGCCCGGGAGGGCGAGCAGCGGGATGTGGTCGGGGCCGACGACGCCGAAGCCCTGGGGCTTGCCGGGCTGCATGGCGAGCCTGCGGAAGTCGACACCGGGCCCGGCCGGCGTCTCCTCCCTGTGCTCGGTGCCCTCGTCGGCCTCGGGGTCCCCGGCGACCTCCGCTCCGCAGACGGAGGACAGTGCCTCCTTGACGACGTCGTACGCCCCGACGCTCACTCCGCCGGTGGTGACGACCAGGTCGGCGCGGACCAACTGGTCCTCGATCGTGGCGCGCAGGATGTCGGCGTCATCGGTGACGGCGCCGACCCGGTAGGCGATCGCCCCGGCGTCCCGGGCGGCGGCGGTGAGGGCGAAGCTGTTGGAGTCGTAGATCTGGCCGGGCCGCAGTTCGCCGCCGGGCTGGACCAGTTCGCTGCCGGTGGAGATGACCACCACGCGGGGGCGCGGGCGCACCCGTACGGAGGCGTGGCCGACGGCGGCGAGCAGGGCGATCTGGGAGGGGCCGAGGATCGTGCCGGCCTCCAGGGCGCGCTCGCCCGCCGTGGTGTCGCTGCCCTTGGCGCGCACGTGCGCGCGTGCCTCGGCGGGGCGGTGGACGAGGACCTGCCCCGAGGCGCCCTCGGGGGCGGCGCTGTGGGCGGTCATCCTGCTGACCGGGCCGCCGCCGAGACCGCCGTCGGTCCACTCCACGGGGACGACGGTCTCCGCGCCGGGCGGCAGCGGGGCGCCGGTCATGATGCGGGCGGCCTGCCCGGGGCCCACGTGCGGCGGGTCCCCGGCGCCGGCCGCGACGTCCCCGACGACCGTCAGGGCGGCCGGGAACTCCTCGCTCGCGCCCGCGACGTCCGCGACCCGTACCGCGTAGCCGTCCATGGAGCTGTTGTCGAACGGCGGCAGCGACACCGGCACCATCACGTCCTCGACGAGGACGCAGCCCTGGGCGTCGAGGAGTTGCAGCTCGATGGGTTCCAGGGGGCGGACGGTGGAGAGGACGTCCGAGAGGTGCTCGTCCACCGACCACAGGCGGTCCGGGTCCTCGGGGCGGGTCGCGGCGGCGTTCACGTTCGCTGCATCTCCTCGGTCACGTAATGGCGGAGCCAGGCCCGGAAGTCGGGTCCCAGGTCCTCACGTTCGCACGCGAGTCTGACAATGGCACGCAGATAGTCGCCGCGGTCGCCGGTGTCATAGCGCCGGCCCCGGAACACGACGCCGTGCACGGGGCCGCCGGCCCCGCCCTCGGCGGTGGTCGCCGCGGTGTGGTTCTCGGCCAGTTGCTGGAGGGCGTCGGTGAGCTGGATCTCGCCGCCGCGGCCGGGCTCGGTCGTGCGCAGTATGTCGAAGATGCGCGGGTTGAGGACGTAGCGGCCGATGATGGCGTAGTTCGACGGGGCCTCGGCCGGCTCGGGCTTCTCGACCAGGCCGGTCACCTCGACGACGTCGTCCTCCTCGGTGGGTTTGACGGCCGCGCAGCCGTAGAGGTGGATCTGTTCGGGCGCCACCTCCATGAGCGCGACGACGCTGCCGCCGGTGCGCTCCTGGACCTGGACCATGCGGGCGAGCAGGGGGTCGCGCGGGTCGATCAGGTCGTCGCCGAGGAGGACGGCGAAGGGTTCCGCGCCGACGTGCGGGGCGGCGCACAGCACGGCGTGGCCGAGGCCCCGGGGGTCGCCCTGGCGGACGTAGTGGATGGTGGCGAGGTCGCTGGACTCCTGCACCTTGGCGAGCCGTCCGGCGTCGCCCTTGCGCTGGAGGGCCGACTCCAGTTCGTAGTTGCGGTCGAAGTGGTCCTCCAGGGGGCGCTTGTTGCGGCCCGTGATCATGAGGACGTCGTCGAGCCCCGCGGACACGGCCTCTTCGACCACGTACTGGATCGCCGGCTTGTCCACGACCGGCAGCATCTCCTTGGGAGTGGCCTTGGTCGCCGGCAGGAATCGCGTACCGAGGCCCGCCGCGGGAATGACGGCCTTGGTGATCCTGCTGATCCTTGGGTTCGACTCAGTCATGTCCGTCACCATATCGGGTCGATATGTGTGGAATATGTCGACCTGATCGACCCGCTCTCCTATGAGCCCTTTGGAAAGGTACGGAATCTGCCCGTGAGTCACATGGGAGCCGGAGCCGAGTCTGCCAAGCGCGGGTTGCGGCGGGAACTCCTCGCGGTGAGGCGGGGATTGACGGCGGATGACGTCCAGGAGGCGGAGAGGGCGCTCGCGGGGCGGGCGGAGGGGCTTCCGGAGCTGGCGGGGGCGCGCACGGTGGCGGCGTACGTCTCCGTGGGGCGCGAGCCGGGTACCCGCGCGCTCCTGGACGGGCTGCACGCCCGCGGAGTGCGCGTGCTGCTGCCGGTCCTGCTGCCCGACGACGACCTCGACTGGGGCCGCTACACCGGACCCGGCTCGCTGAACGCCGTGGAGCGCGGCGGCCGGATGACGCTCTGGGAGCCCGCCGGGGAACGGCTCGGCCCGGAGGCGGTGCTGGCCGCCGAGGCCGTCCTGCTGCCCGGCCTGGCCGTGGACGGGCGCGGGATGCGGCTGGGACGCGGCGGGGGCTCCTACGACCGGGTGCTGGCCCGGCTGGCACGCGCGGGCGCCGCACCCGCGCTGGTGGTCCTGCTGTACGACACCGAGCTCGTGCCCGAGGTGCCGGCCGAACCGCACGACCGCCCGGTCCACGCGGCGGTGACGCCTTCGGGCGTGTACCGCTTCGGCACGTCGCCCGGCGGACCGGCGTAGCCCGTTGCCGGCGCGAGGGCGCCGGGGCGGCACGAAGGGCCCTCCACGCCTGTGGAGGGCCCTTTCCCCGTGCCGGTGCCCCGAGGGGCCGGGGCTACGCGCTCACGGCTTCAGCACCAGCGTGTCGCCCGTGCTGCCGTCGACCGCCTTGCCGGTGAAGTTCCAGGGCAGCAGCTCGCCCTCGACCCACTTGTCGGTCTGGTCGGTGTAGTGCGCGCTGTAGGCGTGCCCCGAGGCCCCGGTGAGGTTGATCCACTTGGACTTGTCGAGGTCCCCGAGGTTGACGACCATCCGCATCGAGGGCACCCACAGGGCCTCGTACCCGCCGGCCGCGTTCCAGCCGGTGGCGTTGACCGTCGCCTCGCCGCCGCTGAGCTTCCAGGGGCCCCGGTTGAGCATGAACTTGAGGAACGAGGGGCCCTCGGTGCCCAGGGTCTGGTTCTTCAGGTTGAGCTGGTGCAGTCGGCCCCAGCTCCAGGAGTCGACGTCCTTGCCCATCTTGGCGGTCAGTTCCCAGCGCGCGTCCCGCATGGCGCGGGCGAACAGCTCGTCGCGGGTCTTGGTCGCCTTGTCGGTGCGCGTCCCCGGCGACTGCCACCAGGCGTTGTCCTGGTCGTCGAGGAGGTTGCGCACCACCTCGAACCAGCGGTCGCCGCCGTCCGGCTGCGCCTGGGAGGCGTCGCGCTGCCCGCACTCGCGCACCTTGCGGTCCTCGTCCGCCGGGCCGGTGTTGTCGGCCGGCTCGACGTAGAGGCACTCGCCCTTGACGCGCAGCTCCTTGGGGAGCTTGTCGCCGAACGCGAGCTGCAGGATGTTGCGCCACACGGAGTTGAAGTAGGCGGCCGCGCCCGAATCGGCGTCCTGGGTGTAGTCCCAGCCCTCCAGGAGCTTCTGCGCCTCGCGCACGTACTTGTTCGACACGTCGATCTTGAGCAGCTTGGGCACGAGCAGCTTGGCGATCTCGCTGCTGTTGTCGAGCTGCATCTGGCGCATGTCGTCGGTGGAGATCTTGCCGCCGTCGTCGATCTTGGACTTGATCAGGTCCGTGATGCGCTGGCTGCGGCTGCCGTAGCCCCAGTCCGTGGTCAGGACGTAGGGGTACTTGTTCTTGGCGACCACGGCCTGGTTGGCGGTGACGATGTAGCCGCGCTTCGGGTTGTACTCGTGGGGCAGTTCGGCCTGCTTGAGGAAGCCGGTCCACTTGTGCTTCGAGTCCCAGCCGGGCACCGGGACGGAGCCGTTGTCGCCCTTGGCGCGGGTGGGGATCCTCCCGGGGAGCTGGTAGCCGATGTTGCCCTTGGTGTCGGCGTAGACGAGGTTCTGCGAGGGCACCTCGAAGTCGGCCGAGGCCTTGCGGAAGCTCGTCCAGTCGGAGGCCTTGTCGATCTCGAAGACGGCGTCCATGGAGTTGCCCGGGTCGAGCGCGGTCCAGCGCAGCGCGAGCCCGTAGCCGTCGCCGCGGTCGGGGGCGGCGGTGTCGACGGTGGCCTTCTTGCCGACCTTGACGAGCTCGTCGTCGCGGTCGGAGAGCAGGGGGCCGTTGTTGGTCTCGCGGACCACGATCGTCTTGCTCTTGCCGCCGGCGACCTCGATGGTCTCCTTGCGGGTGGTGAACGGCACGGTCTTGCCGTCGTACAGGTAGCCCTCGCCGCTGAGCTTCTCCAGGTACAGGTCGCTGACGTCGACCCCGGAGTTGGTCATGCCCCAGGCGATGTCCTTGTTGTGGCCGATGACGACCCCGGGCAGCCCGGCGAAGGTGTAGCCGGCGACGTCGTACTGGCACGTGCGGGAGACGGTCCGGCAGTGCAGGCCCATCTGGTACCAGACCGAGGGCAGCGAGGCCGACAGGTGCGGGTCGTTGGCGAGCAGCGGCTTGCCGGTGATCGTGTGCGAGCCCGCGACGACCCAGGAGTTGGAGCCGATGCCGTTGCCGTTCACGCCGACGGCCGTGGGGACGTCGTCCAGGACGTTGTACAGGCCCGCGAGCTGGCTCTGAACGCCCGATCCGGTGCCCCCGGCCGTGGAGGAGCCGGTGCCGCCCGTCGTACCCGTGGTGGTGCCCGTGCCGCCCACCGTGCCACCCGTGCCCGTCGTACCGCCGGTCCCCGTGGTGCCGCCGGTGCCGGTGCCGCCCGTGGTGCCGCCCGTCGTGCCGCCGACGCCCGTGCCGCCCGAGGTGCCCGTACCCGTACTCGTGCCCGTGGCGCTCTGGTCGAACGTCTGGGTGAGCGCGTCGTACGCGCCCTCCTGGACGATCGGCTTGTTGCGGCCGTAGGGGTACGCCGGGTAGAGGTCCGCGATCTGCTTGGGGCCGAGCCGGCTCGTCATCAGGGCGCGGTCGATCTCGTCCTGCATGTTGCCGCGCAGGTCCCAGGCCATCGCCTTGAGCCAGGAGATCGAGTCGACGGGCGTCCACTCCCGCGGCTTGTAATCGTTGGTGAAGCCCAGCGCCGCGTACTCCAGGGAGATGTCCTTGCCGTCCTTGCCCGCCAGGTAGGCGTTGACGCCCTTGGCGTAGGCCCGGAGGTACTTCTTCGTGGCGGGCGCGAGCTTGGTGTCGTACTCCTTCTTCGCCACCCGGTCCCAGCCCAGCGTGCGCAGGAACTCGTCGTTGTCGACCTGGCCCTTGCCGAACATCTCCGACAGGCGCCCGGAGGTCATGTGGCGGCGCACGTCCATCTCGTAGAACCGGTCCTGGGCCTGGACGTAGCCCTGGGCCATGAAGAGGTCCTCGTCCGAGGAGGCGTAGACCTGCGGGATCCCGTAGGAGTCCCGTTTCACGTCGACGGGCCCGGACAGGCCGTCGAGGGCTATCGATCCCTTGGTCTGCGGGAACGAGGCGCGCACGGTACTGACCGACCAGTACGCGCCGAAGGCCACGCCCGCGACGACGGCCAGAACCAGCACGATGACGAAGAGACGGCCTCTGCGCCCCTTCTTCCTGCCGGACTTGCCGGGCTCCTGACCGGAAGAGGCGGTGGTGTTGGGGGGCATCGCTGTCCTTGCGTCCTTACACGAGCTGCAGACGGGCAGTGCTTACGGGCGGTGGTCACGGGCGTTGCTGGGGGCAGTGCTTTCGGCTGGGCCTGTCGGCTCCGCTTTCGCGCGAGCGCTGGAGCAACCATAGGCGCAGGGCCCCCCGGGCCTTGACGCGGAGTCGGGAACCGGCCGGACGGGAGTTCGACGAAGCCGCGCTCACGCGTCAAGGAAGCGTCAAGAGTTAGGTAAGGTAACGAACTACCGGTATCGAAGCGCGCGACAGCGTCCGCCCCTCGATGCTCGAATTGCTCCGCACCTGCCCGGAATGTCCGCCCGGGCGGCCCGGGGAGCCCTTCGGGAAAGGAACAGCCGCTGACTGTCCACCACCTCAACCAGCTCCTGCTCGTCTGCTCGCTCGTGCTGCTCGTCGCGGTGGCGGCGGTGCGCATCTCCTCGCGCAGCGGGCTCCCCAGCCTGCTCGTCTACCTGGGCATCGGCATGGCCATGGGCCAGGACGGTCTCGGCCACATCAACTTCAGCAACGCCGCGCTCACCCAGGTCATCGGCTACGCGGCCCTGGTCGTGATCCTCGCCGAGGGCGGTCTGGGCACCAAGTGGAAGGAGATCAGACCGGCGCTGCCGGCCGCCTCCGCGCTCGCCCTCGGCGGCGTCGCGGTGAGCGTCGGCATCACGGCCACGGCGGCGCACCTGCTGATCGGGCTGGAATGGCGGCAGGCGCTCATCATCGGGGCGGTGGTGTCCTCCACGGACGCGGCGGCGGTCTTCTCCGTCCTGCGCAGAATTCCCCTGCCCGCGCGGGTGACGGGCGTCCTGGAGGCCGAGTCCGGCTTCAACGACGCCCCCGTGGTCATCCTCGTCGTCGCCTTCTCCACCGCCGGACCCGTGGAGCACTGGTACTTCCTGGTGGGCGAGATCGCGCTGGAACTGGCGATCGGCGCCGCCATCGGCCTCGCGGTGGGCTGGCTCGGCGCCTGGGGCCTGCGGCACGTGGCGCTGCCTGCCTCCGGCCTGTACCCGATCGCCGTCATGGCCATCGCCGTCACCGCGTACGCGACCGGCGCCCTCGCCCACGGCAGTGGCTTCCTCGCCGTCTACCTGGCCTCCCTGGTCCTCGGCAACGCCCGGCTGCCGCACTCGCCGGCCACCCGCGGCTTCGCCGACGGGCTCGGCTGGATCGCCCAGATCGGCATGTTCGTCCTGCTCGGCCTGCTGGTCGTCCCGCACGAGATGGGCGACGACGTGGTGCCCGCGCTCCTCGTCGGGCTGATCCTGACGATGGTGGCGAGACCGCTCGGGGTACTGCTGTGCCTGACCCCCTTCCGGGTGCCCTGGCAGGAACAGGTGCTGATGTCGTGGGCCGGGCTGCGCGGCGCGGTGCCCATCATCCTGGCGACGATCCCCATGGTGAACGGTGTCGAGAACAGCCGCCGCATCTTCAACATCGTCTTCGTCCTCGTCGTCGTCTACACCCTCGTCCAGGGGCCGACGCTGCCCTGGCTGGCCCGCAGACTCGGGCTCGGCCGGGGCGACGAGACGGCGGACCTCGGCATCGAGTCGGCGCCCCTGGAGCGGCTGCGCGGCCATCTGCTCTCCATGGCGATCCCCGAGGGCTCCCGGATGAACGGCGTCGAGATCCGCGAGCTGCGGCTGCCCGCCGGGGCCGCCGTCACGCTCGTCGTGCGCGAGGGGAAGTCCTTCGTGCCGGGCCCCGCGACCGTCCTGGCGCGCGGCGACGAACTCCTCGTCGTCGCCACCGACCCGGTGCGCGACGCGGCCGAGCGCCGGCTGCGCGCCGTCGGCCAGGGCGGCAAGCTCGCCGACTGGCTGGGGGAATCCGGCAACGGGCCCCGGCAGAGCGCCGCGGAACGGATCGGGCCGGGCGGTGACGGGCCCCTGAAGGGCCGGGCGCTCCGGCGCCGGGGGGCCCGGAAGGCGGGCTCGCGGTAGCATGAACGGCGTACTTGATCGAACCAACTCTGCCTGACGCAGAGCTGGCGCGACCGTATGGCGGCCGGGCGGCCCCCCTTCAGGGCCCCGGCATCTACCGCAGTCCGCGCAAGAGGACAGCTCTCGGCGTCGCCCCACACGCGCGTGAGCCGTACCCGGGGCGGCGCTACCAGGCGGCAGAAAGGCACGGGCCGTGGCATCCACGGTCACCTCGACGTCGTCGTCCCGCCCCGGCTACGGGCAGTTGCTGCGTACGCGCGGCGCCTGGACGTTCCTGCTCCCCGGCTTCGCGGCGCGCCAGCCCTTCGCGATGCTCACCCTCTCCCTCGTGCTGCTCGTGCAGCACACCACCGGCTCCTACGGGGCCGCAGGCGCCGTCGCCGCCGTCACCGGCGTCTCCATGGCGGTGTTCGCCCCCTACGGGGGCCGTCTCGCCGACCGGCACGGGCAGCGCGCGGTGCTGCTGCCCGGCGTCCTGGTGCACGCCGCCGCGGCCCTCGCCCTCACGGCGCTCGCCCTCGCCGACGCGCCCCTGTGGGCGCTGTTCGCGCTGGCCGTCCCCACCGGCGCCTCGGTGCCGCAGGTCGGGCCGATGGTGCGCGCCCGCTGGGGGGTGAAGCTGCAGGGCTCGCCGCTGATGGTGACGGCCACCGCGTTCGAGTCGGTCACCGACGAGCTGACCTTCGTCCTCGGCCCGCTGCTCGCGACCGCCCTGTGCACCGCCGTGCACCCCTCGGCCGGACTGCTCACGGAGGCGGCCCTGACCCTCGTCGGAGGCGTCCTGTTCGCTGCGCAGAAGGGAACCCAGCCGGTGCCCGGAAAGGCCCTGCCGGCGGACGCGGAGGGCGGCTCCCCGCGCGCGGGGAGCGGTTCCGCGCTGGGCGTGCCGGGGGTGCGGGTGCTGGTCGTCGCCTTCCTGGGCATCGGTTCCGTCTTCGGCGGCATGCAGGTCGCGCTCGCGGCGTTCACCGAGTCGATCGGGGAGCCCGGTCTCAACGGCGTCCTCTACGGCGTCTTCGCCGCGGGAAACATGCTCTCGGGCGTCGTCTGCGGCGCGATCGCCTGGAAGGTGGCGCCCCGCCGCCGGCTGCTCCTCGCGTACACGGCGCTCGCGGTGACGGCCTCCCTGCTGTGGACCGGCCACTCGGTGGCCGTCCTCGCGGCCGTGGGCCTGCTGGTCGGCATGTGCATCGCGCCCGCGCTGATCACCGGCTACACGCTCGTCGAGGACCTCGTCCCGGCGGGCTCCCGCACCGAGGCGTTCACCTGGCTCACCGGCGCGGTCGCGCTCGGGCAGGCGGCCGCGGTCACCGTCGCGGGACAGCTGGAGGACCGGCTGTGGGACGGCGCCGGGTTCCTGGTGCCGATGGGCGGCACGGTGGCGGCCCTGGTGGTGCTCCTGGCGCTGCGCGCGCTGCTCGCGGGACGGCCCTCCGGGCGCACGGTGGCACGTGGCGTCGGTCACCGCACACCGATGACAGTGGACTGAACGCGGGGAATAGGTCACTATTGACTGTCGTTAGCACTCACTGAGCAAGAGTGCCAGGAGGAAGTCACAGTGCCGACGTACCAGTACCAGTGCACCGAGTGCGGCGAGGGCCTCGAGGCGGTGCAGAAGTTCACCGACGACGCCCTGACCGTGTGCCCGAACTGCGAGGGGCGCCTGAAGAAGGTGTTCTCCGCCGTCGGCATCGTCTTCAAGGGCTCCGGCTTCTACCGCAACGACAGCCGCGGCTCCTCGTCGAGCAGCACGCCCGCCTCGTCGTCGAAGTCGTCCTCGTCCGCGACGTCGGGATCCAACGGGTCCTCGGCCTCGGGTGCGTCCTCCTCGGGCGCCTCCTCCTCCGGTTCCTCGTCGAGCTCCTCGAGCTCCACGAGCACCTCCTCGAGCTCCGCGGCCTGACCTGGCGGCCGGCCCCGCTCCCGGGGCCGCGCCCGATCCGGCACTCGCTCTTTCCCGGGCCCCGTCGTCCCGCGACGACGGGGCCTTCGGTGTGCGTACGGCCGTGGACGCGTGCGTGTGTGGGCTTGCGTGCGCCGCCGCCCCCGGCGTTCCGATTCCGAAAGGTGTGCGGCCGCCGGCCCGTGCGAGCGGGCGGCTAGGGTGCGGGCATGGTGCAGCAGCAGACGGAGAACGCGCAGGCGCAGGTGCCGGGTGGGGCCGCGGAGATCGGCGTCATCGGGGGCTCGGGGTTCTACTCCTTCCTCGAGGACGTGACCGAGGTCCGCGTCGACACCCCCTACGGGGAGCCCAGCGACTCCCTGTTCCTCGGTGAGATCGCGGGGCGCCGGGTCGCCTTCCTCCCCCGCCACGGCCGCGGCCACCATCTGCCGCCCCACCGCATCAACTACCGCGCCAACCTGTGGGCCCTGCGCGCGGCCGGCGTCCGGCAGGTGCTCGGCCCGTGCGCGGTAGGCGGACTGCGCCCCGAGTACGGCCCCGGCACGCTCCTCGTCCCGGACCAGTTCGTGGACCGCACGAAGTCCCGGCAGCAGACCTACTTCGACGGGCTGCCGCGACCCGAGGGCACCGTGCCGAACGTCGTGCACGTCTCGCCCGCCGACCCGTACTGCCCCGCCGGCCGGGAGGTCGCGCTGGCGGCGGCGCGGGGACGGGACTGGGAGCCGGTGGACGGCGGCACGCTCGTCGTCGTCGAGGGGCCGCGGTTCTCCACCCGCGCCGAATCGGAGTGGCACCGGTCGCAGGGCTGGTCGGTGGTCGGCATGACGGGCCACCCGGAGGCCGTGCTCGCCCGTGAGCTGGAGCTCTGCTACACCTCGCTGACCCTGGTCACGGACCTGGACGCAGGCGCGGAGACCGGCGAGGGCGTCTCCCACGAGGAGGTGCTGCGGGTGTTCGCGGCGAACGTGGACCGGCTGCGGGGCGTGCTGTTCGACGCGGTGGCCGCGCTGCCGCGGAACGGCGAGCGGGACTGCCTGTGCGCCACGGCGCTGGGCGGGATGGATCCGGGGTTCGCGCTGCCTTAGCGCGGGAGGGCTCGGAGTTCGGGGCTCAGGGTTCGGAGTTCGGGGTCTGGGGTCTGGGGTTCGGGGCTCGGAGTTCGGGGCTCGAGGTCCGGGGGGTTCGCGCTGCCGTAGCGCGGGGTTCGGGGGCAGGGGCTCGGGGTTCGGGGCTCGAGGTCCGGGGGGTTCGGGGTCCGGGGCTCGGACGCCGTTCGAACGCGGTGGGGCGGACGGGCGGACGTCCTCGTTCGGGTGAGCGGGATATCCACAACCGGGCGGTGGTCCACAGGCTCCGGCGGAGTCGGCGGCGGGGCGTCATCGTGGGACGCGCGGAGCGGCCACGACGGCCGCACGCCGACCGCACGACGACCGCACGAAGCAGGTGGAGACACCCATGACGCCCCCGCGTTTCCCCGACTCCCGCACCCACCACCCCGCCCTCCCCCCTTTCTCAGGCCCCGTCTCCGTCCCCTCCGTGACCGACGCGGACGCCGCCTTCCGCCCCGACGCCCGGGACACTCCCCCGGCCTGCTCCGTGCCGCATTTCGCCCCCGTGCGGGTGCCCGGCGGCGCGGGCCGGCTGCGACGGCTGGTCCGGCAGCGCAGGCGGGCCGTGGCGGCGGGGCTGGCGGTCACCGCCGCCGCCCTGATCGCGGCGGGTCCGCATGCCGAGGGGCGACCGCGCGGGCACCCGGACGACACGGCACGGGCCCGGGCGAGCACCGCCCGGGCGGCCTCCTCGCCGCACCACCGGCCCGCTCGGGCCCCGACGGTGACGGCGCCGGTGCGGATCGCGGACGCGGCGACCGTGGGGTTGCTACGGCCGGGCGACCGGGTCGACGTGATCGCGGCCGACGGCGGCGGAGCCGCGCGGGTGGTGGCGGCCGGGGCGCGGGTGGTGGAGGTGCCGGGAGCGCCCGGCGGACGCGGAACGGACGGGACCGGCACAGGTACCGGGACCGGCACAGGTACGGGAACCGGCTCGGGGACAGGGACCGACACCGTCGCCGAGGCGGCGCCGGACGCCGGGACGGGCCCCGGTACCGGGGCGGAGCCCGGTGCGCTGGTCGTGCTCTCGGTGCCACGCGCGGAGGCCGCCCGGCTGGCCGGGGCCGGTGCGGCGGGACGGCTGGCGGTGACGCTGCGGTGATGCGGAACACCTCGTTCGCGTGGACGCGAGAGGCGCGGACCGGACCGATTGTCGTAAGTTGCGGAGTCGTTTGTTCCGTAGTTCGTGCGTGAGTGAAGGGGTTCATCGGTGAGCGAGATGAAGGGATCCGGCGTCTGGGAGGGCTTCAAGGCCTTCCTGATGCGTGGAAACGTCGTCGATCTGGCCGTCGCGGTGGTGATCGGAGCCGCGTTCAGCAACATCGTGAACTCGGTGGTGAAGGGCATCATCAACCCGCTGGTCGGGGCGATCGGCACCAAGAACCTGGACAGCTACAGCTCGTGTCTCACATCCCACTGCGAGGTGGCGAAGGACGGCACGGTCACCCACGGCATCCAGATCATGTGGGGCTCGGTTCTCGGCTCCACGCTGCAGTTCCTGATCACGGCGACCGTCGTGTACTTCCTGATGGTGCTGCCGATGGCGAAGTACCTGGCCCGGGTCGAGGCGCGCCGCAGGGCACGGGAGGACACCAAGGGCTCGGTGGTGGAGGTCACGGAGCTGGAGGTCCTCCAGCAGATCCGCGACACCCTGGTCGCCCAGCGTGGCGGCAGTCACGACGCCCGGCGCTGACGGCGCCGGACGAGGGCCGTCGCGGGAGAGCGCCGCGGGGACCGGCTCGGCCGCCGCCGGCTCAGACGTGGTGCGGGGGCTTCTCGTCGAGGAAGCGCTTCAGATCGGCGGCGGAGCTGTCGCCGGCCGGCCGCTCGCCCCAGCCCCGGTCGGTGTCGTCCGAGGACTGCCGGTACTGGTCCATCGGATCGTCGAAGACGAGAGCCGCCGGTGTCGGCTCGGGGGGCGTGGAGTCGCTGTGCATGCCTCCAGCGTACGGCTCGGCGGGGCCCGACGGCCGGGAGCCGGCGGGAGGATGGGCACATGGACACCGAGACCGATGCGCTGACGGACGTTGCGGGGCTGCGGGTGGGGCATGCCACCCGGGCCGGGGGCGGATGGCTGACCGGGACGACGGTCGTACTCGCCCCCGAAGGGGGTGCCGTGGCCGCCGTGGATGTGCGCGGTGGCGGGCCGGGGACGAAAGAGACGGACGCGCTGGACCCGCGCAACCTGGTGCGGACGGTGGAGGCGGTGGTGCTGACCGGCGGCAGCGCCTACGGGCTCGACTCCGCCTCCGGTGTGATGGCGTGGCTGGAGGAACGGGGACGCGGGGTGCGGGTCGGCCCCGATCCGGGGCACGTGGTGCCGGTGGTGCCCGCGGCCTGCGTGTTCGACCTGGGGCGGGGCGGTGACTTCGGGGCTCGTCCGGACGCGTCCACCGGCCGGGCGGCCGTGGAGGCGGCCGCGGGCCCGGAGGGCACGGCGGTGGCGCAGGGGTGCGTGGGGGCCGGCACGGGCGCGGTGGTCGGTGCGCTCAGGGGCGGGGTGGGCACCGCGAGCACGGTGCTCGGCTCGGGCATCACCGTGGGCGCCCTGGTGGTGGCCAATGCCGCGGGTTCGGCGGTGGATCCGGCAACGGGCGCGCTGTACGGGGAGTTCTGGCAGGGACGGCGGGTCGCATATCCGGCGGCCGAGGTGCACGAGGCGGCGCGGAGGCGGTTGGAGGAGGCGGCGGCACGGCGGACGGCGCCGCCGCTGAACACGACGCTGGCGGTCGTGGCCACGGACGCGGCGCTGTCGAAGGCACAGGCGCGGAAGGTCGCGGGCACCGCGCACGACGGCATCGCGCGGGCCGTCCGCCCGGTGCACCTGCTGAACGACGGCGACACGGTGTTCGCGCTGGCCACCGGTGCCCGACCGCTGCCCGAGGGCGATCCCCTGGCGCTCAACGAGGTGCTCGCGGCGGGGGCGGACCTGGTGACCCGGGCGATCGTGCGGGCCGTCCGGGCGGCCCGGTCGCACGAGGGTCCGGGCGGCGACTGGCCCTCGTACGGGGAGCTGTACGGCAGCGCCTTCTGACGGTCCCGCACCTCGGCTCCCAGTGCGTCAACGGCCGTGGTGCGGGGCGACATTGTCCCGGTTCTGTCACGCGACGGGGTCGGAGCCGTACGGGCGGGAACCCAGGTCGGCGGGCCGTGCTCTTGTTTCACGTATCGCAGCGGACAGACGCATCGCACTGACGACGCCGACGCTGACGACACCGACGACAGCGACAGCGACGACACCGACGACTGGGAGAACCTCGTGACTACGCCGGACATGACAGCGCGGCGGCGCGTACTCGGGGCCGCGGCCGCCCTCGTGGTCGGCGCCCTGACCCTCACCGCCTGCGGCGGGGACGCGAGCGCGGACAACGGCAAGGGCGGCAAGAAGTCCGACACCAAGGCCTCCGCCGCACGCATCACCATCTCCGCCGAGGACGGTTCGGACAACGCCTCGATCAACGCCACGGGCGTGAAGGTCAGAGGCGGGAAGCTGACCGAGGTGAAGATGACGGTGGCCGGCTCGGACAAGCCGGTCGAGGGCTCGGTGTCGGCGGACGGGGCGACCTGGAAGCCGAAGGAGCAGCTGGAGCGCGGCACCAAGTACCGCATATCCGCCCTGGCCAAGGACACCGACGGCCGTCCGGCCGCCGCCAACTCCGTCTTCACCACGGTGTCGCCCGCGCACAGCTTCATCGGCACCTACACGCCCGACGGCGGCAGCACGGTCGGTGTGGGCATGCCGGTGTCGTTCACGTTCAACAAGGCGATCAGCGACAAGAAGGCCGTGCAGTCGCACATCACCGTCACCTCCAGCAGCGGCCAGAAGGTCGCCGGGCACTGGTTCGGCACGCAGCGCCTGGACTTCCGGCCCGAGAAGTACTGGGACGCGAACTCCAAGGTGACGATGAAGATCGACCTGGACGGCGTGAAGGGCGCCGACAACGCCTACGGCGTGCAGAAGAAAACGGTCACCTTCACCGTCGGCCGCTCGCAGGTCTCCACGGTCGACGCGGCGAGCCAGACGATGACGGTGGTCCGTGACGGACGGACCGTCAAGACCGTCCCGATCTCCGCCGGCAGCCCGCAGAACACCACGTACAACGGCCAGATGGTCATCTCCGAGAAGTTCCAGCAGACCCGGATGAACGGTTCCACGGTCGGCTTCGGCGGCGAGTACGACATCCCGGACGTGCCGCACGCGATGCGCCTGACCTCCTCCGGCACCTTCATCCACGGCAACTACTGGTACAACCAGGGCAATCCGCCCTTCGGTCGCGAGGGCACCAGCCACGGCTGCGTCGGCATGGCGGACGTCCGGGGCGCGCAGGGCGACACGGTCGCCAAGTGGTTCTACGACAGCTCGCTCATCGGTGACGTCGTGATCGTGAAGAACTCCCACGACAAGATCGTCTCGCCGGACAACGGCCTCAACGGCTGGAACATGCCGTGGTCCCAGTGGACCGCCGGAAGTGCGGTCTGACGAGGGGTTTCCACGGAAGATCGGGGCAACGGGGCGGGCCTCGCGGGAACATCCCGCGAGGCCCGCCCGTTTTCCGTGCGTAGGTTTTCTCGGTTCACGGACACGATGTCCGACCGAGGGGCTACGGTATGCACCCACCAGGTGACATGCAGCGACGCCGGGAGCAACCTTGAGCGTTCCGTACGAGACCGCAGCGTACGAGCCCTTCGAGTCGCCCGAGTCTCCGGAGGAGCAACTCGAGCGGCTGCTCGGCCGTGCCCTGAACTCCTTCGAACTGCCCGACGAGACGATACGCCTGCTCGACTGCGCGCTGGCGTACGCCACTTCACTGCACTCGGCGCACCACAGCGCCGGGCTGCACCGGGAGACCCACCGCCACACCTGGCTGCTCGCCGACGGTTCCGCCGTGACGCTCTGGGAGCTGGTGCACAACACCGCCCCGGGCGGTCTCCTCCAGCACGAGGTGTACCTCGACGAGGAGGAGTTGCGCACCGCCACCGCCCGGCTGCCGCTGCCCCCCGACGCCCCCGAGTTCGAGCTCTCGTTACCGGCGCGGCCGGCCCCCGTTCCCGAGCCCCGGCACTTCTACGTGCCCGACGACTCCGCGGACCACGTGCGGCGGCTGCTGCGCCGCGCGGAGAACTCCGACTCGCCGGACGCGGAGCTGTCCGCACTGCTGCTGAACTCCGCCTCGGCGCACCAGATCTCCCAGGCCTTCGGGCGCATCGGCCGCGCCCGCCGCGCGGGCCTGAGCCTCTCGCTGTACGAGCACGCGTTCCTGCTGCGGGACGGGCGCGAGATCTCCCTGTGGGAGGTCGAGCACACGGCGACGCCGGACGGCCGCCACATGTGCGAGGTGTACGCGAGCGAGCGTGCGGCCCGGGCGGCGATGGAACTGCGGGCGACGGCCTCCGACCGCATCCGGCCGAAGCGCCGCCCCGGCCCCGGGCAGCCCTGAGAACGAACCGCCCCGCTTCCGGCGGTGTCAGCCGGTGGGCCGGTGTCCACCTCCGTCGCCGAACTGCCGTACGAGACCGGCGAAGGCGTCCCGTTCGGCCTGGGTGAGTTCGACGGACTCCAGCCGTGGCGCCGCCCGATGGCGCGGCAGCGCGCCGAGCGTGCCCGTACGCTCCTGGACCGCGAGATAGGTGCGGTAACGACGCTGCAGGCGGACGAAGCCGGAGATCCAGAGGACGGCGGCCGCCGCGAGGAACACCCAGCCCAGGAACTGGAGTATCGGCACGTGCTCGGGCATGCCTCCAGTGAACAGCACGGATGCCTCACGCCGGGATGTCCGTCGTGGACCGTGACGAATCTCGCAGCACGCGCTCCGGCCCCGCCAGGCACCCCGATCCCGCTGCCTCCGTCCCCCGCTGCCTCCCGTCCGGCGCCGTCTCCTGCGCGCCCGCCCGTTCCGCGTCCGGCCCGCCGTCAGGCGGTGACCGACTCCTTCGGCACAGCGGCGGAGGCACCGGACGTCTCCGGGCCCCCCTCCGCGTCCTGCGCGCCCTGCCTCCGCAGGCCCTTGAGGACGATCACCGAGGCGGCGCTCACGCACACCCCGGCCGCGAGGGCCACCAGGTAGAGGAACGGGTTGCCGATCAGCGGCACCACGAAGATGCCGCCGTGCGGGGCCCGCAGCGTGGCGCCGAAGGCCATCGACAGCGCCCCGGTGACGGCGCCGCCCAGCATCGAGGAGGGGATGACGCGCAGCGGGTCGGCCGCCGCGAACGGGATGGCGCCCTCGGAGATGAAGGAGATGCCCAGCACCCAGGCGGCCTTGCCGTTCTCCCGCTCGGTCCGGGTGAACAGCCCGCCCCGCACGGTGGTGGCCAGCGCCATCGCCAACGGCGGCACCATGCCGGCCGCCATCACCGCGGCCATGATCTTCATGGCGCTGTCGCTCGGGTCCGCGACCGCGATGCCGGCGGTGGCGAAGGCGTAGGCGACCTTGTTGACGGGGCCGCCGAGGTCGAAGCACATCATCAGGCCGAGCAGCGCGCCGAGCAGCACGGCGTTGGCGCCGCCGAGGCCGTTCAGCCAGTCGGTCATGCCCTTCTGGGCGGAGGCGATGGGCTTGCCGATGACGACGAACATCAGGAAGCCGACGACCGCCGAGGAGACGAGTGGGATGACCACCACCGGCATGATGCCGCGCAGCGCCGCCGGTATCGGCGCCCGCCCGATCGCCATGACCACCCCGCCGGCCAGCAGACCGGCCGCCAGGCCGCCGAGGAACCCGGCGTTGACGGTGAGCGCGATCGCCCCGCCGACGAAGCCGGGGACGAGACCGGGGCGGTCGGCCATGCCGTAGGCGATGTACCCGGCGAGGACGGGCACGAGGAAGCCGAAGGCGACGCCGCCGATCTGGAAGAGCAGGGCGCCCCAGCTGTCGGCCTCGGTCCACACGAAGTGGTCCATCACGGACGGTGCCTTGTTGACCGTGTAGCCGCCGATCGCGAAGCCGAGGGCGATGAGCAGGCCACCCGCGGCGACGAAGGGGACCATGTAGCTGACGCCGGACATCAGCCAGGTGCGCAGGCGGGTGCCGTAGCCCTCGCCGGGTGCGCCGGCCCGGTCGACGGGGGTGCCGGCGGCCGGGGCGGTGGCCTCTCCGCGGGCGGCCTTCTCGCGGACTTCGGCGATCAGTTCGGCGGGGCGGCTGATGCCCGCCTTCACACCGGTGTCGACGGTCGGCTTCCCGGCGAAGCGTTCCTTCTCCCGCACGGGCACGTCGTGCGCGAGGATCACGCCGTCGGCGGCGGCGATGACGGCGGGGTCGAGCCGGGTGAAGCCGGCCGAGCCCTGTGTCTCGACGACCACCTCGACACCGGCCTCGCGGCCCGCGTTCTCCAGGGACTCGGCGGCCATGTAGGTGTGGGCGATACCGGTGGGGCAGGAGGTGACGGCGACGATCCGGAAGGGCCGCGCGGCACCGTCGGCACCAGCACCGGCACCGGATCCGCCTCCGGATCCGCCTCCGGCATCCGCACCGACTTCGGCGCCTGCCTCGCCCCCGGCCTCCGCATGGGCCACACCGGGCCGCGCATCGGGCACACCGGCCTCCGCACCGGCCTCCGCACCGGCCGCACCGCCCTCCGCCCCCTCCTCGCCCCGGATGAGGGCGGCCGCCGCCCCCGCGTCCGTGACCGCCCGCAGCGCGGACGTGAACTCCGCGTCCATGAGCTGCCGGGCCAGCGAGGACAGGATCGTCAGGTGGGCCTCGTCCGCACCGGCCGGGGCGGCGATCAGGAAGATCAGGTCGGCCGGGCCGTCCGCCGCCCCGAAGTCGATCCCGGCGGTGCTGCGCCCGAAGGCGAGGGTGGGTTCGGTGACGTGGGCGCTGCGGCAGTGCGGGATGCCGATGCCGCCGTCGAGGCCGGTCGGCATCCGGGCCTCGCGGGCGGCGACGTCGGCGAGGAAGCCGTCCAGGTCGGTCACCCGCCCTCGGGCCAGCATCCGTTCGGCGAGGGCGCGGGCCGCCGCTTCCCTGGTGTCGGCGGAGAGGTCCAGGTCGACCAGGTCCGCGGTGATCATCTCGCTCATCGCGAGCTCCTTCGCACGCGTATCGCCCGGGACAGCTCGTGGGCGGAGGGGGTGGGGACGAGAAGGGGGACGGGGGGCGGGGTGGGGTTCATGTCGCCGGTTCCGACAGGGGCCGGTCGAGGGGGATGCGGGCGGTCACGGTCACCGCGCCGGGGTCCAGCTCGGCCGGGCCCGGCATGACGCTGCCGGGCAGCCGGACGGCCGCGGCCCCGTGGGCGACGGCGGAGGCGAGCGCCTCCGCCCCCCGTCCGCCGGCGAGCAGGAACCCGGCGAGCGAGGCATCGCCGGCACCGACGTTGCTGCGGACGAGGGCCACGGGTGCGCTGCCGAAGCGGGCGCCGTCGCCGTCCACCAGGAGCTGCCCGTCGGCGCCGAGGCTGGCCAGGACGGTGCCTGCGCCCCGCGCGCGCAGTTCCTCGGCGGCCTTGAGTGCGTCGCCGACCGTGGCCAGGGGGCGCCCGACGGCTTCCGCGAGCTCCTCGGCGTTGGGCTTGACCAGGTCAGGGCGCTCCCGCAGGGCGTGGCGGAGGGCGGGCCCGGAGGTGTCGAGGGCGATGCGGACCCCGGCCACGTGGGCGCGGGCGACCAGGTCGGCGTACCAGGACGGGGCGAGGCCGCGCGGAAGACTGCCGCAGCAGGCGATCCAGTCGGCGCCGGGGGCGTGCCGGCGCACGGTGTCCAGCAGGGCTTCCTGCTCGGCGGCGCTCAGTTCCGGCCCCGGTGCGTTGATCTTCGTCAGCACGCCGTCGGCCTCGGCGAGCGCCACGTTGGAGCGGGTGGCCCCGGCGACCGGTACGGAGGCGACCTCGATGCCCTGCGCGTCGAGCAGATCGGCGACGAGCGCGCCGGGCGCACCTCCCAGGGGCAGGACGGCCACCGTGCGCCGGCCGGCCGCGGTGACCGCGCGGGAGACGTTGACGCCCTTGCCGCCGGGGTCGACGCGTTCGCCGACCGCCCGGACGACCTCGCCGCGGTCGAGCGAAGGGATCTCGTAGGTGCGGTCGAGGGAGGGGTTGGGGGTGACGGTGAGGATCACGCGCGGACCACTTCCGTGCCCTCGCGTTCGATGGCGGCGGCCTCGTCCGCGTCCAGCCCGCTGTCGGTGATCAGCAGGTCCACGTCGTCGAGTCCGCCGAAGCGGGCGAAGTGCTCCTGGCCGTGCTTGGCGGAGTCGGCGAGCAGCACCACGCGCCGGGCGGCGGCGACGGCCGCCCGTTTGACGGCGGCCTCGGCGAGGTCGGGGGTGGTCAGCCCGTGGGCCGCCGAGAAGCCGTTGGCCGCGAGGAACAGCACGTCGGCCCGGATCTCGGTGTAGGCGCGCAGCGCCCAGGCGTCCACGGCGGCGCGCGTGCGGTGCCGGACGCGCCCCCCGACGAGGTGGAGCTGGATGCCGGGGTGGTCGGCGAGCCGGGCGGCGATGGGCAGGCTGTGCGTGACGACGGTGAGTTCGGCCTCCAGCGGGAGCGCGGCGGCCAGGCGGGCGACCGTCGTGCCGGCGTCGAGGATCAGGGTGCCGCCGGGCGGGAGTTCGGCGAGGGCTGCCCGGGCGATGCGGTCCTTCTCGTCGGCGGCGGTGGCCTCGCGTTCGGCGAGGTCGGGTTCGAAGTCGAGGCGGCCGGCCGGGATGGCGCCGCCGTGGACGCGCCGGACGAGGCCGGCGCGGTCCAGGGCCTTGAGATCGCGGCGGATGGTCTCGGCGGTGACCTGGAACTCCTCGGCGAGCGAGACGACGTCGACGCGGCCGCCCTCGCGGGCGAGGCGCAGGATCTCCTGCTGCCGCTCCGGTGCGTACATGTCCGTTCGCCTCCGAGGGATACCCGGCCGGGATGCCCGGGTGTGTGGTTTCGCCTGCGTTCGAAGGGGAGGTTACGTCCGACCCGGAGGAAAGTAAACAGATTCGGGCTGCAATCAGAAGTGAACGGGCATCCCTCTCTCCGCCTGCCGGACCCCGCATTAGGACCGGACCGGTCCTCTTCGTGCGGCACCCTGTGAGCATGACGACGGACACGCCCGCACGGCTCCTCACGTTGCTCTCCCTGCTGCAGACGCCGCGCGAGTGGCCCGGTGGGGAGCTGGCCGAGCGGCTCGGGGTGTCGCGGCGGACCGTGCGGCGGGACGTCGACCGCCTGCGGGAGCTGGGGTATCCCGTGCGGGCGAGCCGCGGCGCCGAGGGCGGCTACCGGCTGGTGGCCGGGACCGCCATGCCGCCGCTGCTGCTCGACGACGAGGAGGCCGTCGCGATCGCGGTCGGCCTGCGCGCCGGTGCCGGGCACGCGGTGGAGGGCGTGGACGAGGCGTCGGTGCGGGCCCTCGCGAAGCTGGAGCAGGTGCTGCCCGGCCGGCTGCGCCACCGGGTCGCCGCCCTGGGAACCGCCACGACGGCGCTGACCGGCGGGGACGGTGCCCGGATCGCCCCCGAGACGCTCACCGTGATCGCCTCGGCGGTCGCCGGGCGGGAGCGGCTGCGGTTCGCCTACCGGGCGGCCGACGGCGCGGAGTCCCGGCGTCTGACCGAGCCGTACCGGCTGGTGTCGACGGGACGGCGCTGGTACCTCGTCGCCTACGACCTGCACCGCGAGGACTGGCGGACCTTCCGCGTGGACCGGGTCGCCGAGCCGTTCGCGACCGGCGCGCGGTACGCGCCCCGGGAGCTGCCCTCGGGGAGCGCGGCGGAGTACCTGCGGCAGTCGATGCACGCGCGCCAGGAGGCGTACGAGCTGGAGGTGAGCTTCGCCGCCGGGGCGGAGGAGCTCCGTGACCGGCTGCCGCCGTGGTGGGGCGCCCCCGAGCCGGTCGAGGGCGGCGGATGCCGGATACGGGCCCGGGTCTCCGACGCCCCGGAGTGGCTGCCGATGCGGCTGGCGATGCTGGAGGTGGGGTTCACCGTGCACCGGCCGGCCGAACTGGCCGAGCGCGTCCGGGAGCTGGGCGCGCGTCTGCTGCGGGGCGGGGGCGGGGAGGGCTGACGCAAAGGAGCCGGGCTCCGGCGTCGGGGGGAGACGCCGAAGCCCGGCTCTGGGAAGGTCCCGGCGCCCGGGGGGGGTAGTGCGTCGGGACGTGGTTCTGGGGGGCGGGACGGCCTGGTGGCCGTGGTCCGCGCGGGACGCGTGCAGTGCTCACGTACCGGGGTTCGAGCTTCTTGTGCCCCGAACCCCGCGGGTTGAAGCAGGGGCGCACCCGGTTGCGCGCGCATCTGGCCGATGCGCGCCCCCGTGTGACGCGCGGGCGCCACACAGGTGCGGGGTGCACCGCCGCGGGGCGGCGATGCGTGCGGTGTCCGCGGTGATCAGGCCACCGCGTCGAAACCGGTGCTGCGGGCGAGCTTCTTCAGCTCCAGCAGCGCGTGCTTCTCGATCTGCCGGATGCGCTCGCGGGTCAGTCCGTGCTCCTTGCCGACCTCTGTCAGCGTACGCTCCCGGCCGTCCTCGATGCCGTAGCGCATCTTGATGATGGACGCCGTGCGCTGGTCGAGCCGGCCGATCAGGTCGTCCAGCTCCTCGCTGCGCAGCAGGGTGAGGACCGACTGCTCGGGGGAGACCGCGGAGGTGTCCTCCAGCAGGTCGCCGAACTGGGTCTCGCCCTCGTCGTCCACCGACATGTTCAGCGACACCGGGTCGCGGGCCCAGTCGAGCACGTCCGTGACGCGTTCGGCGTTGGAGCCCAGCTCCGCGGCGATCTCGGCGGGCTCGGGGTCCCGGCCGTGCTCACGGTTGAACTCGCGCTGCACGCGACGGATCCGGCCGAGCTCCTCCACGAGGTGGACGGGGAGCCGGATGGTGCGGGACTGGTCGGCTATCGAGCGGGTGATCGCCTGCCGGATCCACCACGTGGCGTACGTGGAGAACTTGAAGCCCTTGCGGTAGTCGAACTTCTCGACCGCGCGGACCAGACCGGCGTTGCCCTCCTGGATGAGGTCGAGCAGGGGCAGGCCGCTGCGCGGGTAGCGCCGCGCGACGGCGACGACCAGTCGCAGGTTGGACCGGATGAAGACGTCCTTCGCACGCTCGCCGGCTTCGACCAGGGCCTCGAGTTCCTCGCGGGAGGCGTCCGCGCGGGACTCCTCCTCGCCCTCGAGGATCTGCCGCGCGAACACACCCGCCTCGATGACCTGGGACAGCTCGACTTCCTTGGCAGCGTCGAGCAGCGGTGTGCGCGCGATCTCGTCGAGGTACATGCCGACCAGGTCGCGGTCGGCGATCTCACCGGCGTGGGTGCGAACACTGCCTGCCGCGTCGGCCGTCTCGCCGGTGGCGGACTTACGACGGGCGACGGCACGGGTTGCCATGCGTGCTCCCTTGCGATGGTGGGCTGGCGGGTGGTTCTCAGCTGCTTGGCACTGTGGTCGGGTGCCCTGCATCTGATGGAAACAACGACTGGAATCCGGACAGAATTCCCAACCCGGCCCTCCTTTTTTCTGATCATGCAGTACCCTGCGCGGCCACGCCGGCGGGACGAGGGAGCGAGGGGGGTGGGGAGGCCCAGGCCGGAGGGGTGAGCCGGGCCTTCGTCTGTGTAGACGGGGCGGATCGCCGGAAGGTTGCCGCCGAGGGGACGCGTGGGCCGATTCACAGGAGATCCGGCAAGCCACCCCCTCACCAGGAGCCGGCCCGGGATCCGCCCCCTCACCAGGCACCGGCCCGGGGCCCGCGCCCCCGCGCCCCCACCCGCTAGCCGAACTGCACCGACCTCTTCGCGAGGCCCAGCCAGAAGCCCTCGATGACCGAGCGCTGGGTGTCCAGCTCCCCGGCCGCGTCCGCCGCGCCCAGGGTGACGAACAGCGGGGCGAAGTGCTCCGTGCGGGGGTGGGCGAGCTGCCCCGCCGGGGAGGTGCGGGTGAAGTCCAGCAGCGCGTCGACGTCGCCGGCTGCCAGTGCCCGCTGTCCCCAGTCGTCGAACTCCGCGGACCAGCCGGGAATTCCCCCGGCGTGCCGCAGCGCGGCCAGGTTGTGGGTGAAGAACCCGGAGCCCACGATCAGCACGCCCTCGTCCCGCAGCGGGGCGAGCCGGCGGCCGATCTCCATGAGGCGGACGGGGTCGAGCGTGGGCATCGAGATCTGCAGGACGGGGATGTCCGCCTCCGGGTACATCTCCACGAGCGGCACGTACGCCCCGTGGTCCAGCCCCCGGTCCGGCACGTCCTGGACCGGCGTCCCGGGCGCGCGCAGCAGCTTGCGGACGGAGTCGGCGAGCGCGGGCGCCCCGGGGGCCTCGTACCGCACGCGGTAGTAGTGCTCGGGGAAGCCCCAGAAGTCGTACACGAGCGGGACGGGCTCCACGGCGCCGAGGGCGAGCGGGGCGTCCTCCCAGTGCGCGGAGACCATGAGGATCGCCCTGGGGCGCGGCAGGGTGGCGGACCAGGCGGACAGTTCACCGGGCCAGACCGGGTCGTCGGCCAGCGGGGGCGCCCCGTGGCTGAGGTAGAGGGTGGGCATGCGCCCGGCTGCGGGGCGCTCTTCGGCGAGGGCGGACATGGGGCGGGCCTCCTCCGGCGACGGTCGGCCGGCGACAGTCGCCCTGGGCGTGTGAAGAGATACTTGAAATATCAAGCTAACCCCTACAGCCTAACGCGCTGTTGTTTAACCTTCAAGGAGATGCCTCGTACAGTAGGCGCATGGACACCGCACCCGGCCGCGACACCCGCTGGCTCACCCCCGAGGAGCAGCGCGTCTGGCGCGCCTATCTGCACGCCGTCACGCTCCTGGAGGACCACCTCGACCGGCAGCTCCAGCGGGACGCCGACATGCCGCACGTCTACTACGGACTGCTCGTCCAGCTCGGCGAGGCGCCGGAGCGGCGGCTGCGGATGACGGAGCTGGCGAAGCAGGCCAAGATCACGCGCTCGCGCCTCTCGCACGCCGTCTCCCGGCTGGAGAAGAACGGGTGGGTCCGGCGCGAGGAGTGCCCCGACGACAAGCGGGGCCAGTTCGCGGTGCTCACCGACGCCGGGTACGAGGTGCTGCGGCGGACCGCGCCAGGGCATGTGGAGGCCGTCCGCCAGGCCGTCTTCGACCGGCTCAGCCCGGAACAGCAGAAGTCCCTCGGCGAGATCATGCAGATCGTCGCCGAGGGACTTCAGCCGAAGGAGGCGGGCGCGGACCTGCCCTGGCTCCGCTGACCCGCCTCCCCCGCCGGGCCCTCACCGGGCCCTTCGAGCCCCTGAGTGGGTGGTCACCGGATCACCGGTGGGTCGTCAGTGCGCGACCACCGGGATCTGGAACTCGTCCTGCGCGCCCTCGGCCGACTCGCCGGAGGCGGAACCGGCGCCGGGGCGGCCGGTGTTGATCAGCGTCATCGCGATGAGCGAGGCCGCCACCAGGATGCCGACGGCGAACCAGATCGCGCTGGTGTAGCCGTGCACCTGACCCTGGAGCTGGACGAGCTGCGCCTGCGTCTTGGAGCCGGCACCCGCGATGTGGTCGCTGATGTACGCGGTGGTCGCCGACGCGGCGATCGTGTTCAGCAGGGCGGTGCCGATCGCGCCGCCCACCTGCTGCGAGGTGTTGACCATCGCGGAGGCGACACCGGAGTCCCGGGGCTCGACCCCGTACGTGGCCAGGGACATCGCCGGCATGAACGCCGTACCCATGCCGAGGCCGAGCAGGAGCTGTCCGGGCAGCAGGAGGCTGACGTAGGAGCTGCCGATCTCCAGCTGGGTCAGGACCAGCATGCCGACGGCCGCGAGCAGGAAGCCCGGCCCCATCAGCAGCCGCGGCGGGACCCGCGTCATCAGCCGGGCGCCGATCTGCGTGGAGCCCGTGATCATGCCCGCGATCATCGGCAGGAAGGCGAAGCCGGTCTTGACCGGCGAGTAGCCCTGGACCGCCTGCAGGTAGTAGGTGAGGAACAGGAACAGGCCGAACATCGCGATGATCGCGAGGCCGAGGGAGAGGTAGACACCGCCGCGGTTGCGTTCGGTGATCACCCGCAGCGGCAGCAGCGGGGCCTTGACCCGGGACTCGGTCACGACGAACGCGAGGAGCAGCACGCCGGCGACGACGAAGAGGCCGATGGTCGTCGTGTCGCTCCAGCCCTCCGACTCGGCGCGCGTGAAGCCGTACACCAGCGAGACCAGGCCGAGGGTCGACAGGATCACGCCGGGGATGTCGAGCGAGGAGCGGTTGCGGCTGCCGGACGGCTCGTGGATGACGAAGTACGCGCCGAGCGCGGCAACCAGCGCGAACGGGATGTTCACGAAGAACGTCCAGCGCCAGTCCAGGTACTCGGTGAGGAAGCCGCCGAGGATCAGGCCGACGGCGCCGCCGCCACCGGCGATCGCGCCGTAGATGCCGAACGCCTTGGCGCGCTCCTTGGCGTCGGTGAACATCACCGCGAGCAGGGAGAGCGCGGCGGGTGCGAGCAGCGCGCCGAAGACGCCCTGCAGCGCGCGGGCGCCGAACATCATGGCGCCGCTCTGCGCGGCGCCGCCGAGCGCGGAGGCCGCCGCGAAGCCGGCGAGGCCGAGGACGAAGGTCCGCTTGCGGCCCCACAGGTCGGCGATGCGCCCGCCGAACAGCAGCAGGCCGCCGAAGGCGAGCGCGTAGGCCGTGATGACCCACTGCCGGTTGCCGTCGGATATGCCGAGGTCCTGCTGGGCGGAGGGCAGGGCGATGTTCACGATGGTCGCGTCGAGCACGACCATGAGCTGGGCGAGCGCGATGAAGATCAGCGCCCTCCAGGGGTTGGGGGTGCGGCCGGGCGTACCGTCGGATCGAGGTGACGCCTCGGCGGCGGCCGGGGCTGTGTCAGACATGGGTGTACCCACTCCGGGACTCGGTGAGGAACGAACGTAACGGGATAAGTCGTACTGCTACGGCATGACGGAAGAATGTGGATTCGATGACGGACTCGGAAACGATGTCCTGGGCCTCTTGACCGAGGAAGCCCGGCGTGCGGGGCGGGGGGCGTACCGGCGCGAGAGCGCGGTCGTCCCACCCCACGGCCTCCCGGTCCGTCCTCGTCGACGGTCGGAGCGCCTGGCGGCGTCGGTCGGTGGTCTGGTCTGTGTGGTCCATGAGCCGCGGTACGCGTGGCTCAGGTGGTCTGTGACGGCTCCTGTGGTCTTCGAGCCGTTTCCCCGTGGTCGTGCGTCGGTTCTGATGGTCCGGGTCGCGGTGCCCGGTCCGCGTGGGCGCGCTCTCGCGTCAGTGCGCCTCGCGGTCCGGCCGCTCCGGTGGTCTCAGTGGTGACCGCCGTGCTGTCCGGAACTCATCGGCTGATCGGTGCTGGGTGTGCGAAGGGCCTCCATGGTCACGGCCGTGCCCGGCAGCGCGGAGCGGGCGGGAGCCCGCAGTCCGTCCAGGAACAGCTGGAGATGACGGTGGACGAATCGGTCGATGCTCAGGCACCCCGCTCCGGCGAGCGGACGACTGAGCTGGGCCGCGGCGACCATCACGTCGCCGACGGCCACGTCGGGGCGGAGCTGTCCCGCCCTGCGCGCCCGGTCCATGAGCGACTCCACCAACTGCTCGAGTCGTTGACGGGAGGCGTCCAGATCGGGGTGGTGCTGGTCGAAGGCCCCCTGGAGCATCGGGCACAGCGCGCCGATCCGTTCGTCGACGGACGTGTGCACGAACCGGGACAGTGCCGCGAAGGCGTCGCCGCTCTCGGCGAGCGCCGCCTCTGCCGCCTCGGCCGTGCGGTCCATGACGGAACAGACGACCTCGCGCGCCAGCGCCTCGCGGTCCGGGAAGTTGCGGTACACGGTGGCGTTGCCGACACCGGCCCGCCGGGCGACCTCGTCGAGCGGCACGTACGGGCCGAACTCGACGAACATCTCCCGCGCCGCGGTGACGATGCGCTCCCGGTTGCGCAGGGCGTCGGCACGCGGCCGGCTCACTCGGCGCTGCACGGGTACGGCGGTCTCCACGGCGTCCTCCCTCTCTCTCCGGGCCCCTCGGGGCTTCGCGTGTCCGGCCGCTCGCGGGCTCTTCCCCGAGCCCCCGTCCGAACCGGGGAACCGCTCCCCGCTTCAGCCGGACAGTGAGCTAAACGGGGAATCGGTCCCCGTTAATTCCGCCCTCCCGAGAACTTTGATGTGACCTGCGTCACAGCTTCCGTGAGGGCCGCTTCCGGCGCCCGTTCCCGCCCTCCCGGACCCCCGATCGGTCCCCTCCAACGCGCACCTCCATCCCAGGTCACGGAGGGTGAGCGAAAGGGGAGCAGCCGTGACGCCGGGTGGCTGCCGTGGAGCGGAGGGGTCGCCTGTGCCGTCGTCCCAGTGCCGGATACGCCCGCGCCACCGGATACGCCCGCGCCGCGCCGCCGCCCTCGCCTCGGTCGCCGCGCTGACCCTGGCCGTCTCCGCCTCCGGCGCCGCCCGGCTCCCGGCCGGCACCACGACGGCGGGTCCCGCGGCCCCGGCCCGGGCCGCCTCGCTCGGTTCCTGCGCCCTCGCCGGTGAGGACGACGTCCAGATGTCGGAGGGACTGCGCACCGCCCCCGGCTACGCCCGCTCCACCGGCACCGTGCACGCCCTCACCCTGATGATCGACTTCTCCGACGCGCCCGGCGAGGGGACGGCCATGGACCGCTTCCGGGAGTTCTTCCCTCAGACCAGGAAGTGGTTCGCCACCAGCTCCTACGGCCGCCTCGACTACCGCCCCGCGACACCCGTCCGGCACTGGCTGCGGATGCCCAAGCCGTTCAAGGCGTACGGGATAGAGCGCGGCGCCCCCTTCGAACCCGCCTATCGCGACCTGGTCGAGGACCTCGTGGCCGAGGCCGACCCGGAGGTGGACTTCCGCTCCTACGACCTGCTCAACGTCCTGGTCACGCCGAACGCCGGCCCCTCCGCGCTGGACACGGTGCTCTCGGTGACGTTCGCCGGCAACGCGGACGCCCCGGTCGCCGACGGTGTGCCGGTGGCCAACGCCTCCTTCGTCTACAGCCGCCAGGACGACGGCTCCGGCTCCTACGGCTCCACCGGCTACCGGGTGCTGCCGCACGAGAACGGGCACGTCTTCGGGCTGCCCGACCTCTACACCCAGGACGGCGGCGGCTCCGTCGGGCACTGGGACATCATGAGCGAGGACTGGGGCGCCGGGAACGACCTGCTCGGCTGGCACAAGTGGAAGCTGGGCTGGCTGACGGACACGCAGGTGCGGTGCGCGGCGGGCCGCGGCAGCAGCGAGTACACACTCACGCCGCTGGCCCGCGCGGGCGGGGTCAAGCTGGTCGTCGTACCGCTCGGCGAGCGCACCGGGTACGCGCTGGAACTGCGCACCCAGGAGGGCAACGACGCCGCGGTGTGCCGGCCGGGAATCCTGGTCTACCGGGTCGACGCGGACGTCGACACCGGCAACGGGCCCGTCACCGTGCGCGACGCCCGCCGCGACAGCGGCGGCTGCACCCGCAGCCCCAACGTCCAGGCGGAACTCTCCGACGCCGCCTTCACACCCGGCGACACCTTCCGCGACCGCACCCGCCACCTCACGATGACGGTCCTGCCCAAGGACCGCGGGGGCAACTACCGGATACGGGTGACGAGGGGATGAGGCGGGCGGGGTGAGGAGGCGGGCGGGGGGATGAGGCGCGTGACGGACCGGCCGTCCGATCCCGGGGGACGAGGCGCGTGACGGACCGGCCGTCCGATCCCGGGGGACGAGGCGCGTGACGGACCGGCCATCCGATCCCCGGGGGACGAGGCGCGTGACGGACCGGCCGTCCGATCCCGGGGGGACGAGGGCGGGGACGGGGCCGCGGCGGGGCGTCTCCCCCGGCCGCCCCGCCGCACCCGCACTACCGTGGCCTCATGGCCCCGAACCCCGCTCCCACCCGGGAGGACGGCTCCCGGGAGGACGCTCACGGCGTCCCCCCGGAGGCCGTCGCACCGCTCATCCGCGGCATCACCGTCCTCCGCCGCCTCACCGAGGCCGACGGCGCCTGCAGCCTCAGCGCCCTGGAGCGCTCCTGCGCCCTCGCCCGCTCCACCGTGGACCGCGTGACCGCCACCCTCGCCCGCATGGGCTACGTGCGCCTGGAGCACCGTGACGTCCTCGTGGCCCCCCGCCTCGCGGAGCTGGGCAACGCCTACCTCGCGGCCCTGCGGCTGCCCGGCCTGCTGGACGCCCACGCGGACGCGCTCGCGGACGAGCTCGACGAGTCCGTCTCGCTCGCCGTCCCCGACCGGGACGGCATCCGCTTCATCCACCAGGCCACCCGGCGCCGCGCGATGTCGCTCAGCTTCCGCATCGGCGATCTGCTGCCCGCCGAACGCACCGCCCCGGGGCCGCTGTTCGCCACCGAGTGGGACGCGGAGGACTGGGCGCGCTGGCGCGCCCGCCGCGCGGCGGATCCCGAGGACCGCGGCTTCCCGGCGGTCCCGGCCCGCAGCCGCCCCTCGGCCGGCTCCGTCGGCGTGGCCCCGGGCGACGACTTCGAGGAGCGCGCCGCCGCGGCCGCCCGGGAGGGCTGGGCACTGGACGACCAGCTGATCGAGCCCGGTCTGGTCGCCCTGTCGATGCCGGTACGGACGCCCGCGCACGGGCCGGCTCGGGAGGTGGCGGGCGACGGTGCCCCGGGCCGCATCGCCTGCGTGGTGAGCGTCGTCAGCCACACCCGCCGGCACACCGCCGAGGACCTGCGCGTGAGCCTGCTGCCCCGGCTGCGCACGGCGGTCGCCGCGATGGAGCGGGAACTGGCCGCCGCCCCGCCGGCCGTGCCCTCCCCCGCCCCGGCCTCCGGGCTGGCGGGGTGGACCGGCGCGTCCAAGCAGGAGCTGGGGCGGGAGTTCGTGGAGTCGCTCGCGCGGGGGCTGACCGTGATCACGGCCTTCGGGGAGGGCCGCGCCGAACTGACGCTGAGCGAGGTCGCCGAGGCCACCGGCCTGCCCCGGGCCACCGCCCGCCGGGCCCTCATCACCCTGCGCCACCTGGGCTGCGTCACCGCGCACGGCCGCGGGTTCCGGCTCACCCCGCGGGTCCTGGGCCTCGGCTTCCCGCCGCTGTCCCGCACGACCCTCGCCGACATCGCCGACCCGCATCTGACGGCGCTCTCGCACCGCCTGCACGAATCGTCCTCGCTCGCGGTCCTCACCGGCGAGCAGGAGGTCCAGTACGTCGCCCGTGCCTCGGTGAGCCGCGTGATGAGCGTCCGCGTCTCGGTCGGCACCCGGCTGCCCGCCCACCCGACCGCGCTGGGCCGCGTCCTGCTGGCCGGCCTCCCCGAGCCGCACCTGCCGCCCGCCCTGCCGGCCCCGACCCGGCGCACGATCACCGACCCGGAGCGGCTGCGGACGGAACTGGACCGGGTACGGCGCCAGGGGTACGCGGTGGTCGACGGCGAGCTGGAGGAGGGGCTGCGCTCGGTGGCCGTGCCGGTGCGGGACCGCGAGGGACGCGTGGTCGCCGCCGTCAACGTCGCCATGCACAGCGGCCGCCGCACCGCCGAGGACGGCGAGCGGGAGATCCTGCCCCCGCTGCGCGAGACGGCCGCCCGCATCGAGGCGGACCTGCACGTGACGGGACGGTTCCGGCGGGTGCCGAGCGTCTGAGCCCGGGGGCGGGGCGGAAGCCGGCCGAGGGCGGGAGGGGCGGACGTGGGCGGGTGCGGGGCCTGCTGCGGGCCGGGGCTGCGGCGCCGGGGGCCCAGGGTCACGGCACGAGGGGGCCCGGGGGTGCGAGGGCCCCTGGGTGCCCGGGGCGCCGGCGTCAGGCGCCGCCGAGGGCGGGAGGGGCGGGCCTGGGCGGGCCCCACGGATCGGGACTGAGCGGGCCCTACGGGGAGCCGCGCGGGCCCCACAGGCCGGGACCGCGGCGCGAGGGCGCCCGGAGCTACGGCGCGAGGGGGGCTGCCGGGGTCGGCCGGGGCACGCGGCCGGTGAACGGCGGCGTGCCGCCCGCCGCCTCGGGCCGCCGTCCCGCCGGCACCAGCACGCGCCGCACCGTGCCCGAGGCCACCCGCGGCAGCAGCAGCGTCCAGAACCGGGTCAGGGTGGGCCGGCCCAGCCAGCGTCCGTCGTGCCCGCCGAGCGCGGCGAAACCGACCGTCGCGCCCACGACCGCGGTCGCCAGGTCGCGGGGCTGGACGTCACCGGCCAGCAGTGCCTCCCGCCCGGCTCGGGCGGCGGCCCGCTCCACCCACTCCCGCCAGCGCGCGTACAGGTCCTCCCGCGGCTCCCCCGGGCCCACCGCCGAGCCGTCGCTGAGGTCGAAGCCGGCCCGCAGCACGACATCGTGCGCGAGTCCGTCCAGGAGGGCGTGACTGGCGTCGACGAGCGCCTGCAGCGAGCCCCCGTACTGGGGCAACGGCCTTTCCGCCGACGTCATCCGGTCGAACCGTTCGGCCGCCGCCCGGCCCACCGCCGCCGCGAGGGCCGCCTTGCTGGCGAAGTGGAAGTGCAGCGCACCGTTGCTCACCCCGGCCCGGGAGCTGATCCCCGCGAGGGAGGCGAGTTCGAAACCGTCCCGGGTGAACAGTTCGGCGGCGGACTCGATCAGGGCGTTCCGCGTACGTACCGCACGTTCCTGCTTGGCCATCGGTCGCTCCGGGCTGCTGGAGGGTCGAGCGAAACTAACAAACCGTTTGCGCTGTTTTCAAGCGGGCGTACGAAGTGTGAGACAGCGGTGACCGTGCGCGGACACGCTCCGGGCGCACGCTCCGCGCAGCGGCCGGCCACCCCTGCGCCCCAGTTCAGACGGTACGCAGCACGACCGGGAGCCGGGCGTACCCGCTGACGATGAAGGACGGCACCCGCCCCAGTTCCTCCACCGGAAGAACAGACTCCAGATCGGGGAAGCGGGCGAAGAGGGCCGAGAGCGCGGTGGTCGCCTCCAACCGGGCCAGCGGCGCGCCCAGGCAGCGGTGCACCCCGTACCCGAAGTCGAGGTCCTCGCGGCGCCCGGGCCGCATCAGGTCGAAGACGGCCGCGCCCCCGCCGTCCCCGCCGCCCTCCCCGACGCCGCCCCCGCCGTCGCCGTCCCCGGCCTCCTCGCCCTCGCCGTGCGCCTCCGGATCGACGGCCGCCGCGGCGAAGTTGACCAGGATCGGGTCACCGCGGGCGATGCGGACGCCGTCCAGGTCGATGTCCTCCACGGCGAACCGCATCGGCGAGTAGGCGGCCGGACCGTGCGCCCGCAGGGTCTCCTCGACCACGTCGGCCCAGTCCACCCGCCCCTCGCGGACGTGCGCGCGCTGTTCCGGGTCGGCGCAGAGCGCGGCGACCGCGTTGGTCAGGAGGGTGCAGGTGGTCTCCTGCCCGGCGGCGATCATCAGGTAGAGGGTGCCGAGCAGTTCGGGCTCGGTGAGGCGGGCCGCCTCCGCTCCGGGGGCCGCCGGCTCGTCGTCGCGCACCGCGATGAGCGCGGAGGTGAGGTCCTCGCCGGGGCGGGCCCGCTTCTCGGCGACCAGTTCGGCGAGCATGCCGAACACCTCCCGCTGCGCCGCCGCCATCTCCGCGCCGGGCACGGCGGTGCCGAACACCAGGTCCAGCAGGCCGCACAGCCGCTCGCGCGACTCCTCGGCGACCCCGAACAGTTCGCAGATCACGTGCATCGGCAGCACGTTGGCGAACTCCGCGCGCAGGTCGACCTCCTGCCCTGCGGGCAGTCCGGCCAGCCGGTCCAGCAGCGCCTCGGTGAGTTCCTCGATCCGCGGCCGCAGGGCCTGCGTACGGCGGGCGGTGAACGCGGCGGCGACCATCCGGCGCAGTCGCGCGTGGTGCTCCCCGTAGGAGAACAGCATGTTCTCGTTGGCCACCCACGGATACAGCGGCCAGTCCGGGCCGATCTCCCCGGCCGCGAACGCCGGCCAGTGCCGGCGGCCGTCCTTGGACACGCGGGGGTCCATGAGCAGCCGCTTGAGGTACTTCCGCCGCACGACTGCCCAGGCGGTGACGCCGCCGGGCAGTTCGACGGGGGCGGCGGGGCCCACGGCCCGCAGGCGCGCGGCCTCCCCGGCCGGGTCGCGTCCGGCGATGTCGAGGGCGTAGGGGCAGACGTCCTGGTCCATCCGTGCACTCCGTTCGGTCGGGCTGGCGTGGCCTGGTGACGTGGCGAGTGACTGCGAGGGCGGGGCAGGCGCGTGGGGCTGTGGGGGGACGTGCGGCTACGGGGGATGTGGGGAACGGGGGGGGGGGAACGGGGGGCGGAGACGTGTGGGCGGGACGGGGGCGAGCGGGCGGGGCGGGAGGCGGACGGACCGCGGGGCGGGCTCCGGGGCCCCGGGCACGGGTCAGCCGGGGCCGGCGGCCTCGGCCTCCGCCTCGCGCAGGCGGAGCGCGGCCTCGTACACCTTCGGTCCGCGCTCGGCGGAGAAGTCGAGGCGGACGAGGACCCCGGGCGCGGCGACGGCCGGCATCAGGTAGCGGTAGAGGTCGGTGACGCGTTCGGGGAGGTCCGCGCGCTCGGTCATGATCCGGGAGAGCACCTGCACACCGGTGAACGCCCCGACGAACAGCCGTGCCAGGGCGGCGACGTCGACGTGCGCGAGGATCTCGCCCTGCCGCTTGGCCTCCTCGAACAGCGACTGGTTGTGCGCGGTCCAGTCCTGCATCGGCACCCGGCGGTTGAGCTGGTCCTTGGCCGAGCCCTGGTCCACCGTCAGCCGGACGCTGCCCTGGACGATGGGGTCGCCGGTGCCGCTCTGCAGCAGGTGGGCGAGCAACAGCGCCTCGTCCAGGGACTCCTGGAGCTTCAGATCCTGAGCCGGCACCCGGGGCAGGGTGGAGACCTGCGCGGCCAGCACCTCCTGGGCCAGCGCCTGCTTGGACGCGAAGTGGAAGTAGAGGGCTCCCTTGGTGACTCCGGAGCGCCGCAGCACGTCGGAGATGGTCGCCGCCTCGTATCCGACCTCGTCGAACACCTCCGCCGCGGCGACCAGGATGGCCTGCCGCGTCCGGATGGCCCGTTCCTGCCGCGCCACACGCACCCCGCCCCGTTTGTCTCGTTCAAGGATCCACGGACAGTAAAACCAGCCGCACGGTTTTTTCAACCCTGCCGGGAACCGTGGCCGATGCCCCGGTTGCGCCCGATTGCGCACCTCGATTCCGTCCCCCGGGACCGCCGGGAGCGGCCGATCTTCACAATTCGGTGGGGCATATGCCGGATGTGGGCCTTGATAAGAAAACCGGCCGGTCCTTATCTTCATCATCCGGGTCCCGGATCGAAACATTCCGCGACCTTGTCCTCACGGCCGCTGCACACCAGGAGACCCACCCCAGGGGGGAACCCGATGACCGTCACGACGTCCGAGGCCTTACGGACGGAAGCATCCCGCCGCGTGCCCCCGCCCCCGGCGGGAGGACCGGAACCGGGATCGCCGTCCGCGCCGGGCGCCACGACGACCGCCGAACGGGACGTCACGCAGGACGCCACGCAGGACGTCTCGCACGACGCCACGCGGGACGCCTCGTCGGACGTCTCGCGGGACGCGGACGCGCTCCCGGGCGCGGGGACCGCGACGGCCGACGCACGGGCGGACCTGACGCGCCTGCTCTTCGCGGGCCCCGACCCCGACCGTACCCACGGCACCTGGCGGCGACTCCTCGGCGGCCCGGCCTTCACCTACCGCCCCGGTCTCGCCCCCGCCGAGCGGGCCGCGCTCTCGTACGAGCGACTGCGCCTCCTCAACGACGTCCTGACCGCCGAGGACCCCGCCGCCCCGGCGCGGTTCGCGGCCGACCCGCACCGGCTGGCCGCGCTGCACGAGTGGATCGGCCCGGTGGACGGCGGCCTGACGACGCTGGCGAGCATCCACTACAACCTGTTCCTGGGCAGCCTCGTCGACCACGACCTCGCCCATGACCACGACCTGTCCCCCTTCACCGCCATGCGCCGCGTCGGCACCTTCCTGTGCACGGAGCTGGAGCACGGCAACGATGTCGCCGCGATGGAGACCGTCGCCGTACTGGACCGCGAGCGCGGCGGCTTCGACCTGCACACGCCCACGCCGGGCGCGGCCAAGTTCATGCCCAACACCAGCCTGACCGGCGGTCCCAAGACGGCCGTAGTCGCCGCCCGGCTGCTCGTCGACGGCGAGGACCAGGGCATCTTCCTCTTCCTCACCCCGCTCAGCGACGAGCACGGTCATCTGCCCGGCATCAGGGTCCGCCGCCTGCCCGACCGCACCGGCACGCCCGTCGACCACTGCCTGACCTCCTTCACGCACGTACGGCTGCCGCACGAGGCGCTGCTCCAGGGCGAGCACGGGCGGCTCACTCCCGAGGGCTCGCTGACCAGCGTGCTCGGCAACCGGCGCAAGCGGTTCCTGCGCTCCATAGGCCGGGTCACGATGGGCAAGCTGTGCATGAGCGCGGGCACGCTGGGCATGGCCCGCGCGGCCCTCACCATCGCCGTCCGGCACGCCCACAGCCGCCGTATCTCCGGGCCGCGCGCGGGCGAGCGCCTGCCGGTCGCCGCCCACCGCAGCCACCACGGCCGACTGCTCGACGCCCTGGCGACGGCGTACGCGATGACGTTCCTGCACCGCGAGGTGGTGGACCGCTTCGCCGGCCTGGGCGACGGTGAGGGCCACCGGGCCGACTGGGCCGCCGGGGCCGCCGACGCAGGGCGGGAGGACCGGGCCGACGGGACGGGCCGAGGGGACCGGGAGGACCGGGAGGACCGGGAGGACCGGGAGGACCGGGAGGACCGGGAGGACCGGGAGGACCGGGAGGAGATCGAGCGACTCGCTGCGGTCGCGAAGGGCTGGATCACCTGGCAGGCCCGGGACATCGCCATCGAGTGCCGCGAACGCTGCGGCGCCCAGGGCCTGTTCCCGGCCAACGGCATCTCCGACCTGCCGGCCAACATCGAGGGCGGCATCACGGCCGAGGGCGACAACCTGGTGATCTGGGTCAAGGCCGCCTCGGAGATGGTCTTCGGCCACACCGTCCCGCTCCCGCCCGCCCGCACCGCCCCCGGCGACGTGGACGACCCGGCCTTCCTGCGCGACCTGCTGACGCACGCCGAGTCGCTCTGGCAGAAACGTGCCCGCACCGCCCTGCGCGAGGGCCCCTCGGGCGACCCGACGGGCCGCTGGAACGCCACGTCGACCCCGGCGCTGGAGATGGTCGAGGCCCACGCCTGCCGTACGGCCGCCGACGCCTTCCTCGCCGCCGCCGACCGGGCAACGGACCCCACGGCCCGCGCCCTCCTGCGCGCCCTGTGCCGCGTCTTCCTGCTGCGCCGCCTGCGCGAGCACACCGGCGACCTGCTGGCCGAGGGCCTCCTCACCCCCGACCAGGTACGGGCCCTGCCCCGTGCCCTCGACACGGCCACCGCCGAGGCGGCCCCCCACCTGCCCACCCTCGCCGAGGCCTTCGACCTGCCCCCGGACCTGCTGGCCACGATCCCGCTCGCGAGCGGCGCCGGCATCACCCGCACCCTGGAGCAGCCGTAGCCACCGGCGTGCCACCGCGCCCCTGACCCCCGCCCCCGCCCGATGCCCGGTCCGCGCCGCGAGCCGGGCATCGGGCGGGGGAACGGGGCGGGCGCGAGGCGAGCGGAGCGGTGACAGCGGTGTCGGAGACGGCGGCGAGCCTCGACCTGGCCGGAAGGGCCGAAGCAGCCGGAGCGGCCGAAGGCACCACCGGAACGACCGCAGTGGCCGGGCTGGTCGGCCGGGGCCGCGAGGAGCTCGGTGCCCGCACGTGGCAGGGCCGGGCGGCGGCGGAACTCCGCGCCACCGGCAGGCCGCGTATGGGCCGGGGCAGGGCCCGCACCGCCCTCACCCTCCAGGAGTCCGAGGTCGCGAGGCCGGCCGCCCCGGGACCGTCCCACCCGCAGATCGTCTCGCGCCTGTTCCTCTCCCCGCGCACCGTGTCCTCGCACCTGTACGGCGTCTTCCGCACGCTGGGGATCACCTCCCGCGCGGAATTCCGCGACGCCCTCGAGACCCTCGAGACCCGCGAGACCCGCGAGACCCGCGAGACCCGCGAGACCCGCGAGACCCGCGAGACCCGCGAGACCCGCGAGACCATCGCGGCCGGGGACGCCCTCGAGGCCGGGGACGCCCTCGCCTCCCCTCAGCCGCCGGAAGAGCCGCCGTCCGCGCCACCGAAGCAGTGAGCGACCCGACGCGGGAACCCGCTGCGCACAACCCGGTGTAAGCAACCCGGTGTAAGCAACCCGCCGACAGTTGTCAGTCGGTTGACGGAGGCTGCCGGCACGTCCGCCGGGCCATCGTGGAGACAACACGGACGCGGCAGGGCGACCGTCGACGCCGACCCGGTCGACGCGGCTCTCCTCACCGTCCTCCACCCCGAGCGGCCACCGGGCCGTCCCCCCGGCTCCGCACACACGCGGACACCCGGCGACCCGGCCCCCGGCCACTCCGACCCGAAAGACAGGTATCACCATGACCGCCACCGCCCAGGGCTACGTCACCGTCATCTGGGACGCCAAGGCGAGGCCCGGCCGCGAGGCCGACCTCAAGGCGTTCATCACCGCCGCCGTCACGCCCTCCCGCAACGACCCCGGGAACATCGACTACGAGGCCCACGAAGTCGAGGGCCGCCCCGGCGAGTTCGTCATCTACGAGCGCTGGGAGACCCGCGCCCACCTCGACTCCCACCTCGCCGCCCCCCGGATGCGGGAACTCGTCCCGCAGATGCTGGAACTGATCGACGGCTCCATCGAGGACGGCATCCGCCTGCTGCGCCCCTTCCGCCCCGCCAACTAGTCCCCCGCGGACGCCTGTTGCCGCAGCACCCCCTCATCGGAGCACCCCATGACCACGCCCATGCCCACGACAACCACCACGACACTCGTCACCGGAGCCAACAGGGGGCTCGGCCACGAAATCGCCCGCCGGCTCGTCGAAGCGGGCCAACGGGTCTGGATCGGCGCCCGGGACGCCGGCCGCGGCCGTGAAGCGGCGGACCGGCTCGGCGCGGGCTTCGTCCCGTTGGACGTGACCGACGACGCCTCGGTCGAGGCGGCCGTCGAGACGCTGCGCGCCGAAGTCGGCCACCTGGACGTGCTGATCAACAACGCGGGCATCCTCGGCGAGGTGACCGCCCCCGCCGACATGACGGCGGACCTGATACGCCACGTCTACGAGACCAACGTCTTCGGACTCGTCCGCGTCACCCACGCCTTCCTGCCCCTGCTGCGCGCGTCGGCCGCCACCCCGTCCGTCGTCAACGTCACCAGCGGGGTCGGCTCGTTCGCGCTCGTCCACGACCCCGAGCGCGTCGAGTCCCGCTACCCGCTCGCCGCCTACGGCTCCTCGAAGAGCGCGGTCACCATGCTGACCGTGCAGTACGCCCGGACGATCCCCGAGGTCCGCTTCAACGCGGTCGACCCCGGCCAGACGGCGACGGAGTTCACCGGCCGCGTCGGCCACACCGTCGAGGAGGGCGCGGAGGCGGCGGTCCGCCTCGCCACCCTGGGCCCCGACACCCCCACCGGCACACTGACCGACCGCGAGGGCCCGCTGCCCTGGTGACCCCCGGCCGCCGGGCACAATCGACCCCACGACTTCCCTGGACAACGCAAGACGTCCACGGCCAAGGAAACGAGCCCATGAGCGACAACGAACCGATACCGGTCTCCCCGGACTCCCCGGACCCGCAGAGCCTCGAGGCCCTGCAGGCGGCGCTGGGCGCCCGCGCCCGCCTGCGGCAGTGGGCGGAGAGCGCCCACCTGCTCGACCTGCTGCGCGCGGCCTCCGCCGAGGGATGGCTGGAGGCACTGGCCCGCCCCGTCACCGTCGAGGACCTCGCCGCCCTCGGCGGCGTCCCGGCCGAGCGCGCCCGCCGGACGGTCGAGGTCCTCCTCGCCGCCGACGTGATCCGCGAGGCCGGGACCACTCCCCCCGCCTACACCCTGACCGGTGACTTCGCCGCCCTCCAGGCGGGCGCCTCCGGACTGGGCACGGACATCGCCCTCGACGCCGTCGCCGCCTCCCGCGACCGCGTCCGCACCGCGCTCTCGGCGAGCGGCACGCCGTACGACTGGCGGGAGGACGCGCTGGTCGTCGCCCGCGACTGGGGCATGCTCCCCACGGACGCCTCACGCGCCCTGTTCGGCATGGCCTACGCCGAACTGCCGGACTACCACGAACGGTTGTCCGCGGGCGGTCCCCTCCTGGACGTGGGCAGCGGCATCGGCGGCGCCCTGCTCAGCACCCTGACGGCATACCCGGCCCTCCACGCCGTCGCCGTCGAACGCGCCGCCGACGTCGCCGAGGAACTGCGCGACCGCGCGGAAGCCGCCGACGTGGCCTCCCGCGTGGACATACGCCGCACCGACGCCCGGCACCTCGACGACGAGGCCGCCTACACCGTCTGCTACTGGGCCCAGGCCTTCTTCCCCCACGACGCCCGCGCGGACACCCTCGCCGCCATCCGGCGCGCCCTCACCCCCGGCGGCCTCCTCCTCGCCCAGGAACTGGCCCCGCCCCCGGACGACTCCCCCTCCGCCCGCCTGAGCGCCGCCCTGGACGCCCTCGTCGCCGACAGCCGCGGCATCCCCCCGGTCGTGCGCGCGGAATCCCTGGCCGAGGAATTCCAGACCGCCGGCTTCACCGACGTCAAGGTGATCCCCACCCCCGTGGGCCGCCTGGTCCTCGCCCGCCGCGACACCCACTGACCCCCGCACCGGCCGCGATGCCCCCCACACACACCGCAGCCCACCCGCTACACTGGCGGCGGCGAACCCACCCTCACCGGTGACCCGCCACCCCGTCCACGGACATGTCGCCCCCACCGCGCACACGCCCACCGACGGAACCCCGCCTTCGTAGCTCAGGGGATAGAGCACCGCTCTCCTAAAGCGGGTGTCGCAGGTTCGAATCCTGCCGGGGGCACACGGCACAGGGCCGGTTCGAAGGGCTTGATCTCTCGAACCGGCCCTGTTGCGTGATCACATCCGTGTCGCGCGCGGACCATGGAGTCCGGTGTGCTTCCACCGCACCAGTGCTCTGCCGTCAGCCTTCGTGGGGCACCCTCGGGCGGGTGACCGGCACGACGGTGAGGAGGTCGTCCAGCCCTTTGAAGTCGTCAGGGTTGGTGGTGAAGAGAGGGAGGTTCTCCGCCACGGCGATGGCAGCGATCATCAGGTCGGCCACCCGGCGGCGTGGCTTGCGGCCGGCGCTGATCACCGCGGCACAGATACGGCCGTAGACCGGGCCGCTTCGGCATCGAAGGGGATGGGGTCGAACTCGTTCTCGGCGCGTTGCAGGACGTCGAGCCTGCGGGCGCGTTCGGCGTGTTCGTCGTAGCTGCTCTGTTCGTCGTTGCGACGGACCTCGTGCGGACCGGCGGACAACTCGGCCAGGATGATGGCGGTGATCGCCATTTCGTCCGGTAGCTCCTCGGGGCCACCCATCGGCGCAGAATCATGATGTTGGTGTCGAGGAGGCCCTGCTGATGCGTCGAGCGGTCAGCGATCATAGGGATCGTCCGGGTAAGCGTCGGCTGTGGCGTCCTGATCGGCGCGGAACCTGCCAAGGTCGATGCCGGGGGCGGTCCTGGACATCGCGGCGAACTCCTGGCGGGAGACGAACCGGCGGCGGCGACGCAGCGGGACGAGCTGGCCGATCGGATGTCCGTCACGGGTGACGGTGAACGACTGACCGCCCTGTACGGCATCCATGATCTCTCCGGACCGGCTGCGCAGATCCCGTTGGGTGATTTCGGGCTGACCGCTCATATCAGTCAAGGTAGCACCGGGTGCTACCAAGTGGTCCACGACGCCAAAAGGGCCAGCTCAGGAGTGTTATGGCTTTTGCGGTGAGCGTTGCCCCTCACATGGTCGAACGGGACGTGGTCCTCACTCCAAGAGGTCTGCCTGTCTGTCCGGAAGGCGTTCCGAGCACCTGTCACCTGGCCGCCGTCCTGAACGCGCAACAGATCGATCAGCGAGGCTGGGAGCGTGCCATCGAGCAGTCGCTCGGCGTCCCGCACAGCCTGGTCAGTCAGCGGCTGCTGCACCCCATAGTCGCTGTCGGCATCCCAGAACGCGGGCAGCACATCGTCAGAACGAGCCATGACTCGAACCGTAGGAACCGCGGGCTGCGTCGGCCGCCGGAAGAGGCTGGCAGCGTGATCCGCTGCTGCATCATCCGGTGGAACGAACATGCCGAAGACGAGCACCTTCGTGACGTCGTGAGCAGGGCGAACGTTGCCTGATGCGGCACTGGTCACCACGTCGATGCCACATCCTTCAGCCGGAGGCCCCTCCCTCTCCCCCACGGATCATGGTCCCGAGTCGATCAGCGATGGCCCGGTCACGGTCGTTGGTCATGTGCTGACAGATCAGCGCGGCCCGCAAGCTGCTGTGTCTCATCCGCGTCATCGGCTCCCGCGTGCTGGGCCCGGCCGTCGAGGCCAACGTGCCCGTGTGACGCGGATCGTGGGAGTGCAGCTCGACCATGACGCCCGCGGCATTCCGGGCCTTGGCCCATGGGACGGCGTCGTACGCGGGGACTGGTGCGGTGTGGTCCTCGACGACAGGAGGATCTGTTGGTCGGCCGCGTCAGCACACTCACGCCGGCGTTCGGCCGTATCCGGGTGGTCCGTGACGGCCCCGTGAGGGTGTCAGACCTGGCCGTAACCGCCGTCGACCTGGTAGTCGGCGCCGTTGACGTGGGAGGCCGCGTCCGAGGCGACGAAGGCGATCACGGCGGCGACCTCTTCCGGGGTACCGGCCCGGGTCATCGGGGTCCCGGTGCCCATCGTGGTGATGAGCGCCTCGCGTTCCTCGGCGGTGGCGGCCAGTTGCGCGAAGCTGGGCGTGTCCGTCGGGCCCGGGCTCACCACGTTCACCCGGATCCCGTGCGGGGTCAGCTCAAGGGCCCAGGTACGGGCGAGAGCGCGGACCCCGGCCTTGGAGGCCGCGTAGAGACTCCGCCCGCGCGACGCCTTGTGCGCGGCCATCGAGCCGGTGAGGACGATGACGCCACCGTCCGCCAGCAGCGGCAGTGCCTTCTGGACGGTCATGATCGTGCCGGTGATGTTGACGTCGAAGACCGTCCTGATGACGTCCTCGGTGATGGTTCCCAGCGGTGCGGTCGCGATCGCCGCCGCGTTGACGACCAGCGCGTCCAGCCGGCCGCTGCGCCGCTCCACCTGCGCGAAGAGCCGGTCGAGGTCGTCGGCCGCGCGCGAGTCGGCCCGTACCCCGGTGACATCACCCGGGATGTCCGCGGCCGCCGCCGTCACGGCGTCCTGGTCCCGTCCCGTGATGTAGACGGTGCCGCCGCCTTCGGCGATCTTCCGCGCGGTGACGTGCCCGATGCCGGCACTTCCACCCGTCACTACCGCGACCTTGTCGTGAAACGCGTTGCTCATGGAACTCGTCGTCCGTTCATCTGGGTAGCCGTCCTTCGGGAACGTGGTGCGAGACGTCCCGAAAAGTCCTGAGGAACACAGGCGGTACGAGCGTGCGCCTTGTGCTGACACCGGTGCCAGGAGCCTGCTGATGCTGGTACTGGCAGCACCAGGCCGACGTCTCCCGGCTCTGGCACAGTGGACGTGTGCCGCCAAGCGTGAACCGGACCGAACTGCGGGATTTCCTGCGCTCACGGCGCGCGCGGGTCTCACCCGAGGACGTCGGCATACCCGCGACGGTCCGTCGGCGCACCCCCGGACTGCGCCGCGAGGAGGTCGCCCAGCTGGCCGGTATCGGCATCACCTGGTACACGTGGCTGGAGCAGGGGCGCCCGATCAACGTCAGCTCCCAGGTGCTCGACGCGGTGGCCCGCACGCTGTTTCTGAGCGCCGCGGAGCGTGAGCACCTCTACCGTCTGGCCGAGGTCCCCCAGCCTCCGGCCATCAGTGATCCGCCGATCGAGCTCCCCGACCACCTCGACAGCGTCCTGGGAGCCCTGGACCCGTTGCCCGCCATGCTGGTCGACGGCCGCACCGACGTGCTGCGCTGGAACCGCGCGTATGCGGCCCTGCACCCCGCTCTGGTCAGTGCTCCGCCCGGCAGGCGCAACACCCTCTGGCAGCTCTTCGCGGCACCGGAGGAGCAGCCGCGCATCGTCAACCGCGAGGAGCAGGCGCCCGAGGCCGTGGCGGGGTTCCGCTACCGCTACAGCCAGAACGCGGGCGACGCGCGATGGCAGGACTTCGTCGCCCGTCTGTGCACCGCCAGCCCGCTGTTCTCCCGGCTCTGGGCCACACACGACGTCGCTCCCCCGCACCTGTGCGACAAGCGCTACGACATCCCGGGGATCGGCGAAGTGAGCCTGCGTGCCACCAGCATGGAACTGACCGACCACCCCGGCGTCCGCCTCGTCGTCCAGACCCCCACCGACGAAAGCAGCCGCGAGAACGTCGACCGTCTGCTGCGCCGGGCGACGCACGTGTGACTGATGGACCATCCCTGACACCGACCCGGTGGCGCGGTGCGGGTGGGAACCAGGCGAACGCGAGGTCGCCCTGACATCAACGGCTGACATCAACGGCTGACATCAAGGGCGCCGGACTCCAGCGACTCCGGACGGTTGAGGGCGTCAGCTCGAGTCTCGCACCAGCCAGCCGCTGAAGGCGCGGGAGCGAACCCCTGAAGCCGGGTGTCGCAGGCTCGAATGCGCCGCGCGCAGCAGGAGGGCCGACGTCATGTGCTGCCGCCGCCTCGGGAATCAGTCCGAGATGATCAGTGCCCAACTCCAGGCCGAAGGCGCCACGTTGTCGGGTGTGTTCGCATCACCGGCACGGCACTAGGGTGAGGCTGTGAGCCATCCGTCAGAGGACTTGCCGTCACGGATCACCGAAGAGGACCGCGACACGGCCGTGCGGCGCTTGCAGGACGCGTACGCCGGCGGGGACATCTCGCACGAGGAGATGGACGAAGGCCTCCACCAGGTCCTCACCGCCGAGATGCGCAGCGAGCTCATGTCGGCAGTGGCCTCGCTTCCGGAGGAGAGTGCGGGCAGCACGTCCACGATTGCCGCCGCCGGCGGACGGATCCGGCGGCGCGGCGCATGGCGGGTACCTCGGAGTCTCAAGGTCGAGTCCGCATTCGGAAAGGTGCGCTTGGATCTCTCCCGAGCCGTCATCGAGCATGCGGTGGTCGACATCGAGTTGCGACTCGGCACCGGCGGAGCCAAGATCACGGTCCCTCGAGACGCGATCGTCGACGTCGAGAACCTGCGGACCGGGTGGAAGGACTTGCTCTACAAGCCCCAGCGCCGTCCCCGTCCAGGTGGGCCGAAGATCCGGATCTCCGGTGCCATGGGGTACGGGCGCTTGAGGATCCGCCACGCGCGGCGTTGATGCCCCTGTGCGGCACCAGGACGAGCGCCTGCAGGTGCGGCCGGCCGTCCGAGTTGGAGCAGCTTTCGGGGCAGTGGCGGGCCAGATGGGTCCACTCTCGGTGCCATGTTCAACGCCATCACGCACTCGCAGATATTCGTCCTCGACCAGGACGAGGCCCTCGACTTCTCCGTCGGCAAGCTCGGCCTTGAGGTCACCGCGGACGTCGACATGGGGTTCATGCGCCAGCTGACCGTGAGCGTCCCCGGCCGCCCCGAGCGGCAGATCCTCCTGGAGAAGCCGGGCGTGCCGGCGATGTCGGAGGAGACCGCGGAGCAGGTGCGCGAACCGGTGTCCAAGGGGGCCATGGGCGGTTGGTTCATCCTCACGACGGACGACTGCCGCAGAGCCTACGAGACGCTCCTCGGGAAAGGGGTGGAGTTCACCGAGAAACCCACCGAGCGTCCGTACGGGATCGACTGTGCTCTGCGTGATCCCTTCGGGAATCCTATTCGCTTCACCCAGCTGAAGGTCTGAGGGCTGCCTGGGGGGAGCCGGCAGAAGGGCCGGTCCGGGAGGGTTTTCCTCCCGGACCGGCCCTTCCCTGTGTCCCGGACCGGCCCTTCCCTGTGTCCCGGACCGGCCCTTCCCTGTGTCCCGGACCGGCCCTTCCCTGTGTCCCGGACCGGCCCTTCTCTGTGTCCGGGGCCGTGCCGTCTCGTTGCTGGCGCTGGGTCGGCGGTCGGGCGAGCGTAAGAACGGGGGGCTCTCTCAGTACCTGTATCACCAGGATCTCCCCCGTGATCGGGACGCCTGCCAATCTGTTTCGAGTCGGTTCCGGGACGACGCTGGAGTGCCTTCGCCGCATTTCTTCATTGCGCGCATTCCACCGCACCGGACGCACGTACAAGAAAGGGAACGAGAATTCATGGCGGACGACCGGTTCACCACTCACGCAGAGCTTTTCGATCTGCGGGGGAAATACGCACTCGTCACCGGTGGCACCAGGGGCATCGGGATGATGATCGCGCGCGGCCTTCTGCGGGCGGGTGCCCGCGTAGTCATCAGTTCGCGGGACGCGGACGCGTGCGCGGAGGCAGAGCGTCAACTGTCGGAGTTCGGTGAGGTGCAGGCGATCCCCGCCGACCTTTCCCGGTACGAGGAGTGCCGGCGCCTCGCCGATCTCGTCACGGCCGACTCGGGACGCCTGGACATCCTCGTCAACAACGCGGGGGCGATGTGGCGCGAGCCGCTGGAGACGTTCCCGGTCGAGGCCTGGGACTCGGTGGTCGACCTCAACCTCAAGTCGCCGTTCTGGCTGGTGCAGGCGCTGCTGCCCGCGCTGCGCGCGGCGGGTACCGCCGACGATCCCGCGCGGGTCATCAACATCGGCAGTATCGCGGCGATTCACGTCGCCGCGTCGCCCAACTACTCGTACGCCGGCAGCAAGGCGGGGCTTCACCAGCTCACCCGAGTGCTCGCCCGGGAGCTGGGACCGCAGCACGTCACGGTGAACGCCGTGGCGCCGGGGCCGTTCCCCTCGCAGATGATGGCGTCCACGCTCGAGACCCACGGTGACGCGATCGCGGCGAAGGCCCCGCTGCGCCGGGTCGGCCGCGAGGACGACATGGCGGGTGTCGCCGTGTTCCTCGCCAGCCGGGCCGGGTCCTACCTCACGGGCGCCGTCGTCCCGGTCGACGGCGGTATCGCGACGACCGCGACGGGCACGTGAGCGTTCGTCGGCGCGAGGCTGCGCCGGCGCCTGACGTGCGTCGGCCGGAGCGGGTCCGTCTCCGGTTCGGTGGCGGGGCTGCGGTGCTCCAGCGGGCGGCCCGCCCGCCCTCGGCCGAGCAGGCCGGAAGTCTCAGGTCGGCGCCCGGCCGGTCGGGGTACTGGCAGGGCCTCCCTCCGCCGGCGAGGCCGTCCTACGGTGGAGGGGTGGTCACGATCGATCTGCGTTCCGAGATCAAGGAATTCCTGCGCTCGCGTCGCGCGCGGCTCGCGCCGGAGCGGGCCGGGCTGCCCGCCTACGGTGGCAACCGCCGGGTCGAGGGACTGCGTCGCGAAGAGGTGGCCATGCTGGCGGGGGTCTCGGTCGACTACTACGTGCGTATGGAGCGCGGCAGCCTCACCGGCGCCTCCGACGGGGTGCTCGAGGCCCTGGCCTCCGCCCTGCAGCTCGACGAGGCCGAGCGCGCTCACCTGTTCCATCTTGCGCGGCGCTCCAGGGCGTCCGGTGGCCCGGGCCCACGTCGTCGGCGGGCCGCGGTGACCGTGCGGCCCGCGCTTCAGCGGATGCTCGACGCGATCACCGACGCGCCCGCGTGGATCTGCAACGGCCGTTACGACGTGCTGGCCACGAATCACCTGGCCCGGGCGCTGTACGCACCGGTGTTCGCCGACCCGCGACGGCCGGCGAACACCGCGCGGTTCGTGTATCTGGAGCCCGAGGCGGCGGAGGGGTTCTTCGTCGACTACGACCGGGTCGTCCGCGACGTGGCCGCGAAACTGCGCATGGAGGCCGGCCGCAATCCGCACGACGAGGAACTGATCGCGCTGGTCGGCGAGTTGTCGACGCGCAGTGAGCTCTTCCGGCAGCGGTGGGCCTCTCGGGACGTCCGGTTCCACCGGTCGGGGCGCAAGCGCCTGCACCATCCGGTGGTGGGGCGGCTCGACCTGGACGTCGAGTCGATGGAGATGTCCGCCGAGCCCGGCCTGCTCCTCAACGTCTACACCGCACCCGCGGGCACGGCGACCGCGGAGAGGCTGGCCCTGCTGGCCTCGTGGGCGGCCGACCGGGACGGTCCGGCGCCCGAGAGCCGGGCACTCGGCCGAGATGCCCGGGGCGGACGCGACTCGTAGGAGTACGGCGCTCCGTGATCCGCTTCTGCCCAGGGGCGCCGCGAGGCCACCGGCGACGGGACGGGGTCGGCGTCGTCCTCACCGGCGCGCTGAAAGCCGTCGAGCCCGGACCCGCCATGGCTCTACCCTTCCCGCATGGCACATGGAAGGACCTCGTACGTCTGTCTGCCCTGCCGGGCCTCGTACAAGCAGTTCCACCCGGGGTACCACGAGCGCGGCCGGGTCTGTCCGCGCTGCGCCGGGGCGCTGATCTACGTCGGTTCCGCCTTCGCCGCGCCCAGGAGGCGGGACACCGAGGCCTGGCGTGTGCTCTCCGTGCTGCTGCATGCCGGTGTGCGGTTCCACAAGAGCTGCTGCGGCGGCCCCGGTTACCGTCCGCGCTCGCTCAGGGAGGTGCGCGAGCGGATGGACTACGCCCGGGCCACCGGTGAGCCGTTCGCCCGGGCACTGGTGCGCGGCGCGCTGCCCCGGTAGGCGGCACCCCGACCCGCTGCACCGGTGGGCGGCACCCGACCCGCTGCCCGTCCACGCGCCCGCGCCGGCACCACCGGCCACCGGACCCTCGCCCGCACCACCGGCCACCGGACCCTCGCCCGCGCCCGCACCCGCACCCGCGCCCGCGCCCGCGCCCGCGCCCGCACCACCATCCGCCGGTTCCCACGGCACCACCGTCCGCCGGTCCCCACGGCACCACCGTCCGCCGGTCCCCACGGCACCACCGTCCGCCGGCCCCCTCCCCGGCCGGCACTCCCGTCCCTCTAGACCCGCGCCAGCACCACCGCCCGTGACCGGCTCAGTACCACCCCGGCCAGGGCCACCCCCCAGCACACCAGTACCAGGACGGGGCGCAGTACGGGTCCGTCGCCGGCGTTCGGGGTGACGAGGGTGGCGAGTTGGTCGAGGGCGCGGGTCGGGAGGTAGTCGGCGAAGTGGCGGAGGGCGGAGGGGAAGTCGTCGAGGGGGAACCAGAGGCCGCCGAGCATGGCGAGGGGGAAGAAGACGCCCAGGCTGATGTACTGCGCCGACTCGCCGACGGCGACGAGGCCCACGACCAGCCCGGCCAGGACGAAGACGAGGCCGGCGCCCCAGATGACGGCGAGGGCGGCGATCCAGTCGGCGGCCGGCATGGAGACGTCGTTGGCGAAGGCGCCGAGGGCGAAGACGACCACGGCGGCGGGCAGGGTCGCCAGCCAGGCGGTGAGCGCCTTGGCGGCCAGGTAGGCCGCGCCGGAGAGCGGGGTCAGCAGGACCTGGCGGGCCCAGCCCTCGCCGCGCTCGGTGCCAAGGCGGATGCCCGCGCCGTTGAGTGCGCCGAAGAACGCGCCGGAGACGGACATGGAGAGCATGTAGTCGCGGGCGAAGAGGGGGCTGTCGGAGATCGCGTCCTGGGCGACCATCGTGAACATGACGTAGAAGCCCGCGGAGAACAGGACGGAGAAGGTGAGGAAGTAGGCGCTGCGGATGAGGCAGAGGGTGTCCAGCTTGGCGTAGCGCAGCATGTCAGTCATGTGTTCCGCCTCCCTCGGCCGGGACCGGCCTGTCGGCGCCGGCGCCGACACCACCGCCCCCGCCACCACCGTTGTCACCGCCCCCGCCCCCGCCCCCGTCGTCCTCGGTGAGGAGTTCGCTCAGCGCGTCCTCCAGGGAGGCCGAGGTGAGGGAGACGTTCCGCAGGACGACGTCCTCGCGGGCGCCGGCCTTCGCGTAGAGCGCGGCGAGGGTCGCGTCGCTGTCGGTGGTGGTGAGGGTGCGGGTGGGGCCGTCCTCCTCGACCGCGCGTACGCCGGGCAGGCCGCGCAGCATGCCCTCGGCGAGGGGTTCCTCGGTGCGGAACGATATGCGGCTCTCGGTGAAGGTGGACCGCAGTCGGGCGACCGTGCCGTCGGCGACGATGCCCCCGCCCCGTAACACCACGACGCGATCGGCGAACTGTTCGGCCTCGTGCAGGTAGTGGGTGGTGAACAGGACCGTGGCGCCGTTCTCGACCCGCTCGTTGAGGACCTGCCAGAAGCGGGCGCGGGCCGACACGTCGAGGGCGACGGTGGGTTCGTCGAGGAAGAGCAGGCGGGGCAGTCCGGCGAGGGCGAGGGCGAGTTTGAGGCGTTGGCGCTCCCCTCCGGAGAGCTGGGTGACCTGCCGGGTGCGCAGGTCCTCGAGGCCGGTCTCGGCGAGGACCTGGGCGCTGGTGCGGCGGCCGTACAAGTCGGTCACGAGGGCTACGAGTTCACCGACCCGGGCGCCTCGCATGAGGCCCGTCTCCTGGAGCATCGCGCCGAGCTCGCCGGCCGCGAGCGCCGGTTCGGGGCGGCCGCCGAGTACCTCGACGCTGCCGCTCTCGGGTCTGAGCAGACCGAGCAGGACGTAGGTCAGGGTGGTCTTGCCCGCGCCGTTCGCGCCGAGCAGTGCCACCCGCTCGCCCTGTCGCACCTGAAGGCTCACCCCCGACAGCACGCGCACCCGTGTGCCGCCGCGTCGCCGCACGACGTCCACGTCCCGAATGCGTACCAGGGGCTGGGCATCCGCTGCGATCATCTCGCCTCATTCCGGCCGCTTCTGAGCTGCGTCACCCTAGCATGGGATCTTCACCGCAAACAGCCCTCCTTCCTTTCACCCGCACCTCTTTCTCGCACTCTTTTTGTCATCGCTCCGGAATGACATATGTAACCGGCAACCGATGACATTTCTCCCGGAATTCGAACGTTGACATTCCGGTAATCACGTTCGGATACTTGCCCCCATTGGGCGGGTCGTTCAGCATTCCGCCCGAATCCGTCGACCGATATGAAGTCAGGGGGTGAAATTGACATGAAGATCGAGAGTGTGGTCGTTGTCGAGCACCGTAGTTCCGCGCTTCAGCCGGGGCTCGTCATGGGTGGCGACAGCGGCGCGTTCGGCGTCGTCGTGCCTGGTGCTTCGTCCTGCTGCGCCGGCTGTACGTCCTCGTCCTGCGGTGCCGTAGTGCGTCCCACCGCCTGATCGACGGGGTGCCGGGCCGTTCGCGTGCCCGGCACCTCCAGGAGCGCGGCCGACCTGGCCCACGGAGGAGAGAGATGATTCCCAAGCCCGTCATCATCAATGTGCCGGTCGACGACGTGGACGCCGGAATAGAGTTCTACGAGCATTTCCTCGGGCTGCGCCTCGCCCGATCGCTCTCACCCGAGCAGATATCTTTCCACGCCCCCGTCTCGAGCGACGGAATCCTGCTCACCGTCAATAAGCGGCACTTCGCGGGCGAGGGCGTGACCGTGATGTTCGCGGTCGAGGACCTCGACCGGACGCTCGAGGAATGGAAGGCGGCGGGCGGCACCGTCGTGGCCGGTCCCTATGGCCTTCCGCTGCCCAAGCGGATCCGTGAAGAGTTCCGTGATCAATTCCGCGACAGCCCCTTCTACCGGGGTGAGGCGGGTGACTCCATGGGCCGCGGCGCCAGCCTCCACGACCCCGAGGGGAACCGCCTCGGCATCGTCGAGTTCAGCGAGTGGGCCCATGCGACCTTCGCCCTCGGCGCCTACGCGAAGCCGGTCAGCGCCGAGCAGCTCGCCGATCAGTCCATCGCGCTCTCGCGCCGCGTGCCCGCCACCACCCAGATGTTCGACGACCCGTCGGACGGCTGAGGTCACCGAGGCTCAGGGAGGGCCGCAGCATGCAACAGGAATCCGGGTTCGACGAGTTCAGCGTCGGCATCAACGCCTACCGCGTGATGGCGCCCGAGGCGCGGGCCGTGGGCGTGCGCACCCACCAGCTCCGGTTCGACAACCTCGGGGCCGAGAGCGCGGGCGCCGTGAGCAGCAGGGTCGCCGAGGACTTCCTCACCGCGAGCCGGCTGCGGGCCCCCGACCGGGAGGGCGTGCTGTCCGCCTCGGACTACTTCGGCGACACGATGGTGACCACGCTCGCCCAGCTCGACGACGACCCGGTGCCCGCACACCAGCGGGTCGAGCTGCCCCCCTCGGTGCCCGCGACGATGGAACTCGGCGAGGCCCTGATGCGGCGCCGCAGCGTCCGCGGCTACAGCGGTGACCCCGTCGCCGCGGCGGAGCTGGCGACGGTGCTGCGCCTGGCCGACGGTGTGACGGCGGAGGCCGACATCGAGCTGCTGCGCGGCGGCCGGGAGACGTACCGCTTCCGCACGGCGCCGAGCGGCGGCGGGCTCTTCCCGGTGGCCCTGCACGTGGTGGCGCTCGACGTCGGCGGCCTGGACATGGGCGTGTACCGCTATCAGCCGGTGCGGGACGTGCTGGTACGGGAGGGCGGCCAGGCGGACGTCGACCGTGTGCTCGACGCCTTCACGACCCCCGGCACGGCGATCTCCTTCGACACCGCCGCGGCGCTGGTGGTCATGGTCGCGAGCCCCTGGCGGAGCATGCGCAAGTACGGGCCGCGGGGCCTGCGGTTCGTGCTGCACGAGACGGGGTGCATCACGCAGAACCTGCATCTGGCGGTGACGTCCCTCGGCCTCGGCTCCACGGACTGCGCGAGCTTCGTGGACGACCGGCTCCACGCGGCGCTCGGCATCGACGGGGTGCTGCGGGCGGCCGTGCACGCGGTGGTCCTGGGGAGGCTGGAGTGAGCACGTCCCCGCAGACCGCGGGCCAGGCATCCCCGCACCCCGCCGGGCAGACAGTCCCGGGTCCCGCCGGGCAGACAGTCCCGGGTCCCGCCGGGCAGGCACTCCCTCGTCCCGCCGGGCAGGCACCCCCGCCTCCCGCCGGGCAGGCATCCGGGCAGGCGGCCCCGCACCCCGCCGCGCGGGCGGCCGGCTCTCCGGACCGGGCCCCGGGCCGGACCCCCGACCGGGACCTCCTCGTCTACGTCCACATCCCCTTCTGCCGCTCGAAGTGCCACTTCTGCGACTGGGTCACCGAGATCCCCACCTCCGAGCTGCTGCTCACCGAGACCGACCAGCCGCGCCGCCGCTACGTGGACGCGCTGTGCCACGAGATCACCGAACGCGGCAGCCGCCTGACCGAGGCCGGTTACCGCCCGACGATCCTCTACTGGGGCGGCGGCACGGCCTCCATCCTGTCCCTCGACGAGATCTCCCGCGTCGGCGCGGCCCTGCGCCGGGCGTTCCCCGCCCTGGGCGGCGAGCTGCTGGAGTCGACGATCGAGTGCAGCCCGGAGACCCTGGAGCCGGAGAAGCTCGCGGCCTTCCGCGAGATCGGCTTCCGCCGGCTGAGCAGCGGCGTGCAGTCCTTCGACGACGCACGGCTGCGCACCCTCGGCCGCAGCCATGACGCCCACCAGGCCCGCACGATCGTCCAGCAGGCACGCGAGGCCGGGTTCGAGGACATCAGCATCGACCTGATCTGCGGCTTCCCCGGGCAGCCCAGTGCCGAGACGCGGGAGGCCGTACGGGTCGCCCTCGATCTGCCCCTCACCCATGTCGCGCTCTACCCCTACCGGCCCGCGCACGGCACCGTCATGCGCCGCCAGCTCGGACGCGGCAACCGGCGTCTGGACCGCCAGGAGCAGAAGCGCGGCTACGCGGAGGGCGCCGAGCTGCTGACCGGGGCGGGCTTCGAGGAGTACGCGATGAGTCACTTCGGCACCGGCGGCCTGCGGTGCCACAGTGATCTCGCCTACTTCCAACTGCGGTGCGACTGGGCGGGATTCGGCTCGGGGGCGACGTCCGTGCTCGACGGCCGCTATCTCTCGCACGGCCGCGGCAGGCTCCTCGACTACAACCGCGATCCCCTCGCCTTCGACGAGGACTACGCGCTCGCCTCGGCCGCCATCGCGCCCCGCATGCTCTACCAGTCCCTGACGACGTACGAGGGCGCCCGGCGCGAGTGGTGGGAGCGGCGCACCGGACAGCCCTTCGAGGACGTGACGGGGCAGCGGGCCTGCCGCACCCTCCTGGAGTTCTTCGACTCCGTGAGCGAGGTGACCCGCGACGAGGACGGGCTCCGGCTGCCCCGCCCGGACATCGCCGACGCGTTCATCGAGCTGCAGTACCTCAACTCGCCCCAGCAGGGGCGCACCGACCTGTCCGTCACAGCCGCCACGCTCATGGGCTGACCCGAACGAGAGGAGACGTCCGTGTCCACGCGACGCACCAGCCGCACCGTGCGCATCAAGTCCGTCTATTCCGTGGTACCGCACGACCAGAACACGGTCGAGCTGCGCTCGGGAGTGTGGAGCCCGCAGTCGATCACGCTCGTCGACCACAGCGGCGGGGGCCGTCTCAGCACGCTCGTCACGGGGCTCGACGGCACCAGGGACCGGGCGCAGCTCGCCAAGGAGGCCGGGGTCACCCGTACCGAGCTGGAGGCGCTGATCGACCACCTGGACCAGCTCGCCGTGCTGGAGCACGGCCCCTCCACGGCGCTGGACGCCTTCCTGGACCGCGTGGCGAGCGGGCGGGTCGAGCGGGCCGCCCACCGGCACGTGCGCCTCCTCGGCGGCGGGCCCGCCTCGGCGCAGGTGGCGCGACTGCTCGGGGCGCACGAGGAGTTGACGGTGAGCGGGCCGGACGAGGAGGACCGGCTGGTCGCGCTGCTGGACGACTGCCCGCTGGACCTCCTGGAGGACGGCCTGGCCTTCGAACGGTTCGTGGAGAACTTCGAGGACTGGCGGGGCTGTCTGCTCGTCCATGTCGCCGACGCCGTCCATCCGCTGCGGCTGGCCGTGCTCAACCGGGTGGCCCTGGCGCTGGACACGCCGTGGATCCAGGCGGCCGTCGACGGGCCGCTGCTTCTGGTGGGCCCGACGTTCGTGCCCGACAGCACGTGCTGCTTCACCTGTTTCGAGACCCGTGTGGTGATGAACCTCCGCGAGGGCGCCGCCTACCAGCGCTACAAGCAGGCACTCGCCGCCGCCGGCGCCCGGGCCGACGGACGAGCCGACGACGGTGCCGCCGGGAACGGGCACGCCGCCGGGCCCGTGGCGGACGAGGGCTGCGCCGGGGTCCTCTCCTCGCTCCTCGCCTCGCACGCCGCGCTGGAGGCCGTGAACATGGCGGTCACCGGCACGACCAGCACCGTCGGCAAGGTGCTCGGGATCTACCTCCCGTCGATGGAGATGGTCTACTCCGACGTGCTCAGGCTGCCGGGCTGCCCCTCGTGCGGCACCGTGCCCGAACGGGACGGCACGGAGATCTACTTCGACGTCAGGCGGTGGATCGATGCCTGAGCTGCGCACCGACTCGGGGCTGCGCCTCGTCGAGCCGCCCGACGGCCAGACCGCCCGGCTGCGCCGCCGGATGCACTCCCCGCTCTGCGGGCTCATGCCCCAGCTCGGTTTCCTCTCCCGGCCCCGGTACGCCCCGCGCCTGCTGGTCTCCGGGGGCGACCTCACCGGCGTCCACGTCCTGCGCGACCAGCCCCGCCCCAAGCTGGGCAGCTACCACATCGGCGGATACGGGGTGCGCCCCTACGAGTCGCACATCCGCACCCTGGGCGAGGTGGTGGAACGGTACGCCGGGTACGTCGCGGCCGTCAGCGGCGCGTACCCCGTCCGGTTCGCCACCGAGGCCGAACTGGGCGAACTCACCGACGGGGAACCGTACTTCCCGATCGGTTCCTACCGTCCCTTCACCGAGGAGCAGACGGCGAGTGGGGGCTTCCCCTTCCGCAGCCCGGGACCCGAGGACCGCTTCGGCTGGAGCCGCTTCACCCGCCTGCGCGACGGCCGGCCGACCTGGCTCCCGGCCCAGCTCACCACCGTCGGCTACGTGGTGCGGGACCGGGAGGGCGAACCGTGGGTGCAGCCCGCCGTCACCACCGGCACGGCGGCGCACACCGACCCCGACAAGGCCGCGCTCGGCGCGCTCCAGGAGATGGCGCAGATCGACGCGGCGGTCGGCCACTGGTACGGCGCCACCCGGTCGGTGCGCATCCGGCCCGGCCGGCGCACCGCCGCCCTCCTGCGGCTGGTGGCCCGGCACTGTCATCCCCTGGGCGGGAAGCCGGAGTTCCACCTGCTGCCGAGCGCCGACCTGCCGGGCTTCACCGTCGCCTGCCTGCTGCGCGAACCGGGCGGCCAGGTGCCCGCCGTCGTCGTGGGCCTGGGCATCGACGACCGTCTGGAGTCCGCGATGTACAAGTCGTTCCTGGAGGGCGTGGGCGTGCGCGCGCTCGCCACCTGGACGAGCGTGCAGGAGCGGACGTCCGGGACGGGCCCGGGCGAGGAGGCCATCTTCGACCTGGAGAGCAACGTCGTCCTGGCCGCCTCCCCGGAGGGTGCCCGGGTCGTCGAGGAGCGCTACGGGGACTGCGAGGAGGCCGGCGCCGACGACCTCCCCCCGGACCCCGAGGACCGCGGGGCCGCGCACGCCGTCCGCCGTCTCGTCCGGGCCTTCCACGACACCGGCAAGCGCCTGTACGCCGGGGACCTGACCACCGTGGACGCGGCGGCGCTCGGCTTCGTCGTGGCCCGCTTCTGGAGCCCCGACCTGCTCACCCTGCCGCTGCCGAGCGCACCCACGGCGGCTCATCCCCGGTTCGCGGCCTACGGAGGGTTCCGGCGGCATGTCCCCCATCCCTTCCCCTGAGCCGCTCCACCTCGTCCCCGCAGACACGCGCCCTTTGCTGACGGCGACGGTGGTGGTCCTCGGCCTGGCGTCGATGACCGTCGCCTCCCACCTCCACACACGCTGGTCCGGGCTGCGACGGCTGCCGATGCTGGCCCTGCACACCGGCGTCTGCGCGCTCGCCCTGCTGGGAGGCGGGGCGCTGCTCGGCACCGGGGTGCTGCGGCCGGTCGGCGGCGCCTGGGTGCCCGGGCTCGGCTCCCTCGCCGCCGGCCTGCTCGCGGGGCTGCTGCTCGGCCCGCTCGTGGCGTACGCGGCCACCCGCGCCGACCGGTCGCTGACCCGGTGGTGGGGCAGCAGGGCCGGACACGCGGTGCGCGACGACCGTTCGGTGACACTGCGTTCCGGGCGGGCGCGGCCGGCCGGGGTCGCCGTGTCGGCCTCGACCACCCGGCGCACCGGTCTGATCGAGGCCCGCAACAACTTCGCGCCGACCTCCGCCGACCTCCGCGTCCGGTTGTCCCTGCTGCTCACCGTCGCGGTGGCCGAGGAGCTCGTCTACCGGGGCGTCCTGACGGGGCTCGCGCTGCGCGCGGGCTCGACGGCCGCGGTGGTGGCCGCGCTGCTCGGGGTGCAGCTCGTCTTCGCCGTGTCCCACGTGTTCTTCGGCTGGGGGCAGGTGCTGTCCAAGCTGCCGCTCGCGGGGCTGTGCGCGGGCGCCGTGCTGCTGACCGGGACGGTGCTGCCCGCCGTCCTCGGCCATGCCCTGTTCAACCTGTGGGTCTGGCGCTACCACCGGGCCCGCCCCAGCACCGCCGGACGGGTACGGACCGGCGCCCCGATGTGGGGGGCGGCCCGGTGAGCACGGCATGGCGTGTGGCGACGCTGGCCGCCGTGGTCGTCGTCTACTACTGGTTCGGCAAGACCCTGCTGTTCCGGGGCGCGCGCCGGCTCGCGGCGGCGACGCGGATCGGCCCGTCCCACTGGGGCACCGCTCAGCGGGCCGACGTCTTCGAGCTGGCGGCGGCCGGCGCGAGTCACGTCCTCGTGGTGGCCGCGCTGCTCGCCGTGACGGGCATCGGGCCCGGCATGCTGGTGAGCGGCCTCGCCCGGCCCGACCTCCTCGCGCTGGGTGTCCTGCTGGGCGTGGGGGAACTGGCGCTGGGGTCGCTGCTGTGCCGAGCGCTGATCGAGCTGAGCCTGGCACGCGGGGCGCGGGCACGGACGCGACCGGCCCGGCGGACGGCGGGCGCTGCGGGGGCCGGGGACCGGCGTGCGGCGGACCCGGCGAACCGGCGTGCGGCGGGCGCGGGAGTCCGGGGCGCGCTGCTCGGCGCGCGGATCCGGGGCGTGGTGGGCCGCGGTGACCGGGGCGCGCTGGGACCGGTGGGCGCACCCGCACCGCCCGGGTCCGCCCGCAGGTCCCGCACCGCCGCGGACCCGGCGGACCAGGGGCAGAGCCTGCGCTCCTGGCTCGGACGCTCGCGCGGCGGCTGGATCCGCCACCATCTGACCTCCCTCAAGGTCCTGCCCCTGTGGGCCGCCCTCGGCCTGACCGGCGTGCAGGTCGCCTCCGAGGAGCTCGTGTTCCGCGGGGTCGCCCTGACCTGGCTGCGCGAGGCGGGCCCGCTCGTGGCGCTCACCACCTCCGTCGTCCTGTTCGTCCTCATGCAGGCGTTCTTCATGTCCTCCTGGCAGGGGGCGATGTTCCCCGTGGTGGGCGGGATCGTCATGGGGGTCGTGCACGGCCTGGTGTTCTGGACGACCCCCCTCGTCGTGCCGCTGGTCGTGGCGCATGTCGTGTTCTTCGTCTTCGCCGTCATCTAGTCACCGTCATCTGGTCGCCGTCATCTGGTCGCCGTCATCTAGAGCGAGAAGAGGTCGCTTACGTCATGGAGCACGGTCTGTCGTTCCTCCCCGATGCCGAGCACTCCGCGCTGCCCGCGCAGGAGTACTTCCGCATGGCCCTCGACCTCAGCCGGTACGCCGACCAGGCCGGGCTCAGCCATGTGAAGATCACCGAGCACTATCTGCGCCCGTACGGCGGCTACTGCCCGAGCCCGCTCGCCTTCCTGTCGGCCGTCGCGGCGGTGACGACGCGGGTGCGGCTGATGACCGGCTGCGTGCTGCCGGTCTTCCACCACCCCCTCGCGCTCGCCTCGGAGGCGGCGATGGTGGACGCGCTCAGCGGGGGCCGCCTCGACGTCGGCTTCGCCCGGGCGTATCTGCCCTACGAGTTCGAGGCGTTCGAGGTGCCCATGGACGGCAGCCGGGAGCGGTTCGTGGCGACGGTGGACGCCGTGCGCCGGCTGTGGACGGAGGAGAAGACGGCCGTCGACACCCCGTTCTTCCGGTTCGCCGAGGCGACGGCGCTCCCCCGCCCCGTGCAGGACCCGCACCCCCCGACCTGGATCGCCGCCGTCCGCTCCCGCTCCAGCTTCGCCTGGGCGGGCGAGCAGGGTCACGGGCTCCTGGTGACGCCGGCGCTCACGCCACTGGAGGAGATGGCGGACCACATCGCCGTGTACCGCGAGAGCTTCGAGCTGAGCGGGCACACCACGCACGGGGGGCACCGCACGACGCGGGGCCGCGTGCTGGCGAGCCTCCCGCTGTACGTCGGCGCCGACGACCGCGCGGCGTACGCGGACGCGGACCCGCTGCTCGCCCACTACCTGCGGGTCTGGGCCGAGTCGACGGACGCGTGGACCAGTACGGTCAGCGCCGACTACCGGGGCTACACCGGCATGAGCCGGGCCATCCGCGCGATGACCCCCGAGTCCTTCCGCACCCTCGGGGGCGCCGTGGTGGGCGGTCCCGGCCGGGTGGCCGACCGCGTCCACGCCATCGCGGAGATCCTCGGCGTGGACGGCTTCCTGTGGCAGGTCGACTTCGGCGCGGTGGACGGCGGGCGGGCCCGCGCGAGCGTGGACCTCTTCTGCACCGAGGTACTCCCTCAACTGGCTGTCTCATAACGGCCGTTGCACCGTCACGTCAGGAAGCTGTCACCCGGGCCCGCCGGCTTCCCGCGCGCTCAGATCCAGCCCCGCCGCTCGGCCTCCTCGGCCGCCTCGTGGCGGTTGCGGGCGCCGGTCTTGCCGATGGCCCGCGACAGGTAGTTGCGCACGGTGCCCGGAGACAGCGAGACGGTGGCCGCGATGTCGGCCACCGTCGTGCACTCCCGGGACACCCGCAGGATGTCGCCCTCTCTCAGGGTCAGCGGACATCGCTCGGAGAGCAGCGCCTGCACGGACAGCTCCGGATCGAGGACGCGCTCCCCGCCCACCACCCGCAGCATGACCTCGCGCAGTTCCGCGACGGACACGCTCTTCGTGACGAACCCGCTGGTCCCCGCGGCCACCGCCCGGCGCAGCTGCGCCACGTCCCCCGCCGTGGTCAGGATGACGCTGTGGACGCGCGGGCACCGCCGACGCAGTTCCGCGACCGTCCCGAGGGCGTCCTCGCTCCGCTCCAGGTCCACCAGCACCACGTCCGGATCGAGCCGGACGGCCTGACTCACCGCGTCCTTCCTGGTGTTGGCGGCGCCCAGCAGGCGCAGGCCGGCGGTGTGCTGAAGCAGGTGGACGAAGGCCCGGCGGTCGAGATCGTCGCTTTCGGCCACCAGGACGGTGATCTCTTGCTGGACGGTTCTGAGCACCTCGCCGCTCTCCACCACGCGCCTCCCCCGTTCCCTCCTTCCCAGATTGCCACGATCCCGGACATGCCCATGGGATTCCAGCCACACGGAACACGCCACTCCCGCCCCACCCAACCCAAGTTCGCCCCCGCCACCCTCCGGCCGGAACGTCCGGCGCTCACGAGGACGGGCGCCACACTCCGAACCACTGCTCCGCGCCGAACTCCTCGAACCGTTCCACCTCGGTGAAGCCCAGCGTGGTGGCCAGGCGCAGGGAGCGGCTGTTGGCCGTCTGGGTGCAGAGCACCACCGGCTCGCCGGGGAACGCGTCGGTGAACCGGCCAAGGGCCGCCGCGCACGCCTCCGTGGCGAAGCCGTGTCCCCAGGCCCTCGGTAGGAGCATGTAGCCGAGTTCGGCCTCCTCGCCACCGGGTCGGAGGTGACCCGGGCGGTCCGCCCCGCGCCGGTCCAGGGTGAGCGTGCCGAGCGCCGCTCCCTCGTGTTCGATCACGAAGAGGCCAGGGCGCCGTCCGGGCGCGGCGGGCACCTCGCGTTCGAGTTCGGCACGCGGGCGGGGACCGCCGAGATGGGCGCGCACCTCCGGCGAGGCGAACAGTTCGATGAACAACTCGCGGTCCCCGGGCTCGGCTTCGCGGAGGAGAAGCCGTGCGGTCCGTATCGGAGGAGGCGGCCAGGCCACGGGGCCGAGGGCGGTCATGACCGGCAACCTAGCAAGACCCGCCGGGCGCCCACCGGCCGTTACGGCAGGACGTTCGGTGACCCCGGTGAGGTTCTCCGGGGCGTGAGGTCCTCAGGGCGCGAGGTTCCCCCTATCTCGTACAACCCTTTGGTCTGACCGTTGGTCAACTCTGTCGTACACGTGTTCTACGAGAGGGATTCATGTCATACCGCGTCCTCCAGCGTTCCCGGCGTTCCTCCGTTCTCGGTGCCGCCGCTGTCGTGGCCGCTCTTGCCGGTGGTCTGCTCATCGCCGTGCCCGGTGCCGCGAGTGCCGCGCCCTCCGGGTTCGGCGACGACTTCGACGGTGACGGCTATCACGACCTGGCGACCGCCGCCCCCGGTGCCGTCGCGAGCGGGGAGGGGAAGGCGGGGGCCGTGGTCGTCCACTACGGCTCCTCGAGCGGCATCAAGGCCTCGAACCGCACGATCACCACGCAGAGCTCCTCCGGTGTGCCCGGCACCCCGGAGGCGAACGACCGCTTCGGCACCGAGCTCGCCCACGGCGACCTCAACAACGACGGCTACGGCGACCTCGTCGTCGGCACCCCGCTGGAGGACGTCGACGGCGACACCGACGGCGGCACGGTGACCATCCTGTGGGGCGGCTCCTCCGGACTGTCCGGCGGCACGACGATCAGCGATCCGAACGTCTCGGGCCACGACCGGTTCGGCCAGTCGCTCGCCGTGGGCGACTTCACCGGGGACGGCAGGACCGACCTCGCCGTCGGCTCCACCGGCAAGGACGTGTGGATCTTCAAGGGCGGCTTCACCAAGTCCGGCGGCGCGGCCGGCACGCTGCGCCTCGACACGGAGATCGAGTCCGGCGCGTACCCCGACGGCGCCGTACAGCTCGCCGCCGGTGACTTCGACGGCGACCGGACCGACGACCTCGTCGTGGCCTCCGCCGGGGGCAACTACGTCTACCTGGGCGCCTCCTCCGGGCCCACGCCGCAGACCGAGGTGGGCAACGGCTTCGCGGGCGCGCTCACCGTGGCCGACTTCGATCTCGACGGCCACGACGACCTGGTCGTCGGCAACGACTTCGTCGGCGTGCTGGACGGCACCGCGAAGGGGGGATACGTCACCGTCTTCCCCGGCGGCCCGGCGGGCGTCGACACCACACGCGGCGCCGTCTTCAGCCAGGCCACCGAGGGCGTACCGGGCGCCGACGAGTCCAACGACTCCTTCGGCGGCGCGCTCGCCGCGGGCGACGTGAACGGCGACGACTTCCCGGACCTGGCGGTGGGCGCCAACTTCGAGACCATCGGCGAGGCGGAGCAGGCCGGCAACGTATGGGTGCTGCGCGGCGGGCCCTCCGGACTGACGGCGAACGGTGCCGTCTCCCTCAACCAGGGCACCCCGGACGTCCCCGGCGCCAACGAGTCCTCGGACCTGTTCGGCAGTACCGTCCACCTCGCCGACCACAACGGCGACGACCGCGCCGACCTGTCGGTGGGCGCGCCCGGCGAGAACAGCGACGACGGTTCGGTGTGGGCCCTGCGCGGCTCCGCCTCCGGCATCGCGGCCTCCGGTTCGGTGAGCTTCACCGGGCCCACCGTCGGCATCGGCGACTCCGGCAAGGACCCCGTCTACGGGAAGACCATGTCGGGCTCCTGAGGACACCGGCGGACGGAATTATCTGCAGGCGCGGGATGAGAATTACGCGAAACGCGTGCGCAGGTTTTTTCGTGAGGAAATCGGAGTGGAATCGCTCGATCCGCGCGGAGCGCCCCGACGTGCTAGTGTCGTTCTCAGTTGCAGTTGTGGTTCCCGAATGTCCGAGCCCTTCTCGGCCGGCTCACGCCGCCGGAGGTGCTCGTGTATCACCGGTCATTTCCGGACGGGCTGATCATCACGGCGACACGGAGTCCGCGCAGTGCGGATTTCGACGCACCCCCCGAAGGAGATTGACATGGCTACCGGCACCGTGAAGTGGTTCAACTCGGAAAAGGGCTTCGGCTTCATCGAGCAGGACGGCGGCGGCCCCGACGTGTTCGCCCACTACTCGAACATCGCCGCTCAGGGCTTCCGTGAGCTGCTCGAGGGCCAGAAGGTCAGCTTCGACATCGCGCAGGGCCAGAAGGGCCCGACGGCGGAGAACATCGTTCCCGCCTAAAGTCCGGCGCGTCACACACGTAGCTGGGGCCCGCATCCCTTGGGGTGCGGGCCCCAGCTGCATTTTTTTTCGCGAGATCCGCGAGGTCCGCGGCGGGGTCCGCCGGCCCGCGTTCGCATTTTCGTTCCACCGGTCCCGTATCGCGATTCGCCGCGTCGTCGTCACTGCGGGAATTCCTTGATACGTGCCTGATACATGCCGCATCGAGGAAGGTTCCGCATGAACCGTACGCGCCAGACCGACCATTTCACCCGCACTCGCAGCGGCGGCTCCGCCGGGAAGACCGGCGGCCGCTTCGGCGGCTCGTTCTCCGGCCGCTCCGGCTCCCCCGCCCGTTCCGGCGGCCCGGCCCGCTCCGGCGGTCGCGGCCGTCGCCCGGCGGCCTCCGGGGGCGAATTCGCCCTCCCCGAGACGCTCACGCCGGCGCTGCCCGCCGTGGAGGAGTTCGCCGCCCTCGACATGCCGGATGCGCTGCTGGCCGAGCTCGGCCGGAACGGTCTGACCGTGCCGTTCCCGATCCAGGGCGCGACGCTGCCGAACTCCCTCGCGGGCCGCGACGTCCTCGGCCGGGGGCGCACCGGCTCCGGCAAGACCCTCGCCTTCGGGCTGGCGCTGCTGGCCCGTACGGCCGGACGGCGCGCCGAGCCCCGGCAGCCCCTCGGCCTGGTGCTCGTGCCGACGCGCGAGCTGGCCCAGCAGGTCACCGAGGCGCTCACCCCGTACGCCCGTGCCGTGCGGCTGCGCCTGGCCACGGTGGTGGGCGGGGTCTCGATCGGCGGGCAGATGCGCGCGCTGCGCGGCGGTGCCGAGATCGTCGTCGCGACTCCGGGGCGCCTGAAGGATCTCATCGACCGCGGCGGCTGCGTCCTGGACCAGGTGTCCGTCACCGTCCTCGACGAGGCCGACCAGATGGCCGACATGGGCTTCATGCCGCAGGTCACCGCCCTGCTCGACCAGGTCGACGCGCAGGGGCAGCGGATGCTGTTCTCCGCCACCCTCGACCGCAATGTCGACGCCCTGGTGCGCCGGTACCTGCACGACCCGGTCGTGCACTCCGTGGACCCCTCGGCGGGCGCGGTCACGACGATGGAGCACCACGTGCTGCACGTCCACGGGGCCGACAAGCACGAGGCCACCACCCGCATCGCCGCCCGCGAGGGTCGGGTGATCATGTTCCTGGACACCAAGCACGCCGTCGACCGCCTCACCGCGCACCTCCTCGGCAGCGGGGTACGGGCCGCCGCCCTGCACGGGGGCAAGTCGCAGCCGCAGCGCACCCGCACCCTGGCGCAGTTCAGGACCGGGCACGTCGGCGTCCTGGTGGCGACCAACGTCGCGGCGCGCGGCATCCACGTCGACAGCCTCGACCTCGTCGTCAACGTCGATCCGCCGTCCGACCACAAGGACTACCTCCACCGCGGCGGCAGGACCGCCCGGGCCGGGGAGTCCGGCAGCGTCGTGACACTGGTCACGCCGGACCAGCGCCGTGCCATGACCCGGCTCATGGCGGCGGCCGGCATCGTCCCGACGACCACGGAGGTGCGCTCCGGCGGGGAGGCACTGCACCGCATCACCGGTGCCCAGGCCCCGTCCGGCGTCCCCGTCGTCATCACCGCGCCGGTCGCCGAGCGTCCCCCGCGCGGCGGCGCCCCGCGTGGCCGGCGCCGCCCCGTCCCGGCCGCCCGGCGCGCCCGTGAGCAGCGGCCCGCCACCGGGGCCGCGGCCTCCTAGAGCCTCTCGGGCAGGCCCCGGGGCCTGCCACCGCAACTGTTCCGCACACAGGACCACCGCCACAGGAGGCCGCTTTGACGTCGACCGGGACGCACACCCGCCGGGCGGGCACCGATGCCGCCGCGAGGACGGCCGGGCCCCAGGTGTGGGACGACATGACGGTCGAGGTGGCGCTGTCCCTGATGGCCGCGGCTCGCACGCGTCACCTCGTGATCTGCGACGCGGACGGCAGGCGCACCGGCCGGGTCACCCTGGCCCGGCTCACCGCCGTGCGGAACGGTTCCGGTTACACGGACCAGGTCCGGCTGCGCGACCTCGTCGCGGGTCGCGTCGCCCTCACCGCGCCGCCGGCCGCGCCGGCCGAGGCCGGGCCCGCGCCACGGCATCGCCCGCTCGGCATCCTGTCCGGCTCCCGCTGACCGTCCTGCCGCCGTCCTCCCGCCCGTCTTGCCCACCGGCCGTCCGAACCCGGCGGGCGCGTACCGGCGGGCGACGGCGCCGGCGCGCACGAACGGCCGGTCCGCGCAACGGCGGACCGGCCGAGGGGTCGGTGGGACAGGGGTGCGGTGGTGCGGTGTGTTCGGGGGAGTCGGGCGGGCCGGCGGCCGGCGCGACTCAGTGGTCGGAGTAGCTGAAGTCGCCCACGGTCCAGGCGCTGACGTCCTCGATCGCGACGCGGTACATCCCGCCCGTCTCCGGGATTCCCATCGTGCCCTGGAGGATCCGGGCCATGTGGAAGTGCAGGTGGGTGGGTGGTCCGTCCCGCTTCGTATCGGTGTCGAAGACGGCGGCGAACTCGTTCAGCTGGGCGGATCCCGTCAGCACCTCGGCCACCCGCTGCCGCCACACGGCTTCGGGAGCCAGGCGCCCCGTGAGAACGGCACCGCCGGTGACCACGGTCAGGGACATCCGGCTGCTCTGCCCCGTTTCCACGAGGGCGGCGATGCCAGTGATCAGCTCGTCAGGCTTCGGCATGAGACCGCATTCTATGTACTGGCCCGAGCGAGCGGGTCGGGAGAGGGTCCTCCCGGTCGGAAACGCCGGAAAAGCACGGTCAGGCGTCCGCCTTGCGGTCGGCGCCGGTGCCGCCCCTGCGCAGTTCCTCGTTGATGCGCCGGGCCTCTTCGAGTTGGTCCTCCAGGATGATGATGCGGCAGGCCGCCTCGATCGAGGTGCCCTGGTCGACCATCTCCCGGGCGCGGGCCGCGATGCGCAACTGGTAGCGGGAGTAGCGGCGGTGGCCGCCCTCGGAGCGCAGCGGCGTGATCAGCCGGGCTTCGCCGAGTGCGCGCAGGAAGGCGGGCGTGCTGCCGAGCATCTCGGCCGCCCGTCCCATCGTGTAGGCGGGATAGTCGTCGTCGTCGATTCTGTCGAGCGGATTGTCTGCGGTCATCTGCACCTCTGATCGGATAACGCGTCGAGGGGCCTTGGTGCCGTACGGCACCAAGGCCCCGAGGGATTTGTAACACCATCGACCGGCCTACTGCGAAACCGGCCTTCTGTTTCCGCACGCGCCCCCGAGAGGGGACCCGGCGTGCGGGGATCGCGGATGCGTGACCGTGTGACCACCTTCCGTTCCGGGGCCTGCGGTACCCGGGCCGACCTTTCCCGCCCGGGCGATCCTGATGGCGTTCGCCTCCTTTTCTCCTTCTTCCGATGTCTTTCCTGCCACTGCGGACCTGCGTACCACTGGCGGCCCTGGAGCGACCGCCGGGCCCGGCAGCCAGTGGCGGGACCACGATCGACCTTCGGCCCCGCGACTCCACTGCCGTGCCACATCTCCGTCCGCGTGCGGGCAGTTCGTGTCTGCCGCGCCTTGTGGACTTCCTGGCTACGAGCGAAACAATAACCCTGGCGATCTCGGATGTCTACATCGGCCATGACAGATTTTCGTCCACCCGGGTGAGAGGTTCCCGTCGCCCCGGGCGGTGTGGTCCGCCGGGCCGTACGCGGGATGACCGTGGCGTGGGCCGGAGGCGCGTGGCGTGGGCGGGGATGCCGTGGGGCAGGCCGTCGGCCGCTGTCAGCGGGGCCGCGTACGCTGAACGCCGCAATGTGGGGTGTCGGACGGGGAAGGGCCACAACATGATCATTTTCGGGACCAGGGGTTATCTGTACCAGCTCGCGATACTGACGCTGGTGTGCGGACGGTGCGGCAACCCCTCCGCGCACACGCTGCGCAAGCGCGTCACGAAGTTCACCCTGTTCTTCATCCCGCTCTTCCCCGTCTCGGTGAAGTACGCGACGCAGTGCACCTTCTGCGGCGCCGAGACGAAGATCATCAAGGAGCAGGCCGACCCGCTCCTCGCGCAGGCCGCCGCCGGCCAGGCCCCCGCACAGCAGCCCTACGGTCAGCCGCAGCCGCCCCAGCAGCAGCCGTACCAGCCCTGAGCCCGGCGGGCGGAACAGCCCCCGGGGTACGTGGGCGCGGTACGGGCGGGCGGAACCGCGGGGCCGCGCACCGGGTGGGAGTTAGCATCCGGTCATGACGACCGTAGAGAGTTCCGGATCCGCAGCGTCCCCCCAGTCCTCCGTCCTCGACGTCGAGATCGGCGCCCTCCAGGGCGGTTCCGCCGATCTGGCGCAGTACGCCGGCCGGGCCGTCCTCGTCGTGAACGTCGCCTCCAAGTGCGGGCTGACCCCGCAGTACGAGGGGCTGGAGCGACTGCACGAGCGCTACGCCGAGAAGGGCTTCACGGTGCTGGGCGTGCCCTGCAACCAGTTCATGGGGCAGGAGCCGGACAGCGCGGAGGAGATCGCCGAGTTCTGCTCCGCGACGTACGGGGTGACCTTCCCGATGACCGAGAAGGTCGAGGTGAACGGCGAGGGCCGGCACCCCCTGTACACCCGGCTGACCGGGACCGCGGACGCCGAGGGGCACAGCGGCGACGTGCGCTGGAACTTCGAGAAGTTCCTCGTGGGCAGGGACGGGACCGTCCTGGCCCGGTTCTCCCCGCAGACCGAGCCGGAGTCCCCGGAGGTCGTGGCCGCGGTGGAGGGGGCGCTGGGCTAGGACCCCGGCCGCCGCCCTCCTCGCGGCTCCGCCAGGCGTTCCCTCAGCGCAGTTCCTCGGGGCACGGGGTGCCCCGGGGGAGCTGGTAGGGGGCGCCCAGGCGGTAGACGCCCGGCTTCGGGGCGAGGAGTTCGGTCCACTTGTCGCCGGCCGCGTCCTCCTCCGTCTCCATCAGGCAGCCGTTGACGTTGTCGAACGACTTCGGCTCACCCTCCGTCCGGTGCTTGGAGCGCTCCGTCTCCTGCGGCGGCTTGACGCCCTTGCCGTCGGCGTCGACCAGGCCCAGCCAGGGCGAGTACGGGATGCGGATGAGGACCCGGCCCGCCTTCCTCACCTCGATGGTCAGCTCGCCCTGGTCCGCGCGGTCCACGACGGCCGGGGGATCGGCGAGCGGCATCGGGTCGGTGACGGCGAAGAGCTGCCAGTTGGTGTCGCCCCACACCTGCTTCAGATACGGCATCCCGCGCTGCACGAGCTGCCGCTCCCGCTGCCCGCCGTCGCCGTCCGGCTCGTCCTTGGGCACGACGACGAAGTGGACGGCCCAGCGGCGCAGCCACTCGTGGTAGTTGGCCGAGTTGAGGGTGTCGTCGTAGAAGAGCGGGTTGCGCTCCATGTCTGCCTGGCGGTTCCAGCCACGCGCGAGGTTGACGTACGGCGCCAGCGCGGACGCCTCACGGTGCGAGGCGGCCGGGACGACCTCCACCCGGCCCTTGTCGGCGCCGGCCTTCTGCAGCTCGTTGACCAGCGGCGCCAGCTCGCGCGCCCAGGAGGCCGCGGGCGTGGTGTGCACGACGTCGTCGACCGACTTGAAGCCGATCCACGTCGCGAAGCCCGCGCAGGCCACCACGATCGCGTACCACTTGCGGCTGCGCGGCACCGCGAAGGGCAGCGCGGCCAGCAGCACGGCACCGCCGAACAGCATCGCGAGCCGCGTGATGTTCGAGCCGATCTGCGAGCTGACCACCCAGACCAGCAGGATCGACAGCCCGTACACCGCGGCCGTGATCCGTACCGTCTTCCACTCCTTCGGCACCAGCGCGTAGACCAGCGCCGAGTACACGAACGGCAGGACGACCGAGCCGAAGGACATCGGCTGGGTGCCGGAGAACGGGAACAGCCACGCCGACAGCGCCACGACCACGCTCGGCGCCAGCCCCAGCGCCCAGGCGCCCGGCCGGCGCTTCTGCAGGAACAGCGCGACCGCCACCAGGCCGACGAACAGCCCGGCCACCGGTGAGGCCATCGTCGCGAGCGCGGCCAGCGGGGCGGCGCACAGCGCCTTCGCCCACCGCTTGTAGCGCCAGCGGTACGGCCAGCAGAAGACCACGGCGGTCGCGCCCAGGCCGAACAGCGTGCCGAGGCCGAAGGTCACCCGGCCCGAGGCCGCGTTGCACAGCAGCGCGAAGACGCCCGCGAGCGCGGGCCCCAGCGGGTCGCGGACCGAGCGGCTGCGGATCAGCATCATGGTCAGCAGCCCGGCCGAGAGCGTCCCCGCGATCATCATCGTCGTACGGACGCCGAGCACGGACATCAGGTACGGCGAGACGACGCTGTACGAGACCGGGTGCATGCCGCCGTACCAGGCGAGGTTGTACGCCGAGTCCGGGTGGCGGCCGACGAACTCGGCCCACGCGTCCTGCGCGGCCAGGTCGCCGCCACTGTTCGCGAACGTGAAGAACCAGACGAGGTGCAGCACCCCGGAGAGGACGGTGACGGCGAGCACGGGGCGCTGCCGGAAGACCCGGGCGACGGGGGCGAAGGCGCCGGCGAGGCGCCCGTCGCGGGCACGGCGGGCCGGGCCGTCCAGGTCGTCCCGGCCGTCCCGGCCTTCCGGACCGTCCGCCGGGTCGGCTGGGTGCCCGGCGGCGGGCGTGCCCTGGGCGTCCGGTGCTTCGCCGGTGTGCGCCCCGGCCGTCGTGGACGTCGTGGACGTCGTGGACGTCGCGCCGGGACCGTCCTCGGCCGCCGCCTCGCCCTGCGGTGCGGCGGTGTCGTCCGCCGCGTCCGGTGCCGAGTGGGGGCGGGGGGTGGTGGGGGTGGCCGGACCGTCGGCGGGCAGCACTATTCGCCGGGGCGGCTCGCTCCCCGGACGGGAGTCGTCGGCATGTGTCGGCTCCGCTGCGGCCACGTCAAGGCACTCCCCGTGTCCCGTCTTCCTGTGTTCCGTCGGGCCCCACCGCCCGTCCGCTCCCCCGGTCTCGCGACGCTAGCACGCACGGCCCCCGGCACCCCCACCGGACGGGACCCCCGCCCGCCCCCCGCGGGCCGGCCGCCGAAACTCGGGGACCCGCCGTGCCACCCTCCGTGAACAGGTCTTCCCCGCCCCCGTCCGCACCACACGGCGGTGGCCCGGACCGGGACGGGGAAGGACGGGTGCGAGGGATCAGCCCAGACGCGTCAGCTTCGAGGTGAAGCCGGGCTCCTCCAGGTCCTGCCGCAAGGTGACCGGCACCTTCACCGCGCTGCCCGTGCCGTCACCGACCGTGAGCGAACCGACCTTGGCGCCGGCCTTCGCGGTGTGCGGCAGCTCGTCCGCGGCGAACTTCAGCTTCACGGTGAGGCCCGCCCAGCCGACCGCCTTGACGTCCTTGGTGATCACCACGGGCGTCCGGCCGCCGAGACCGTCGTCCACGGCTCCGACGACGGTGCCCTTCTTCAGGATCGTCGCCGACTCCAGCGAGGCCTGCGCGGCCCGGATCAGCTTGTCGCTCGCGTCGAGGGCCCCGCTGAGGATGGTGTTGTCCTCGCCGCCCGGCCCCTGGCCCACCACCGCGCCGACGATCGTGCGGGTCTGGCCGCCGACCTTCTTGACCGCCGCGAAGACCAGGTTGCCGCCCGCGGCCGTGGTGGTGCCGGTCTTGATGCCGACGACACCGTTGTAGCCGACCAGGCGGTTCCAGTTGCTGTGCTTGTCGCCCTTGTAGTCGGTGTACTCCATCATCGCCGCGATCTGCCGGAAGGAGCTGTCCTTCATCGCGGCCTTGGCGAGCTTGACCTGGTCGACGGCGGTGCTGACGGTCGTCTTCTCCAGGCCCGAGGGGTCGGTGTACGTCGTGTTGGTCATGCCGAGCTGCTTGGCGGTGGTGTTCATCTTGGCGACGAACGCCTTCTCCGAACCGGCGTCCCAGCGGGCCACCAGTCGCGCCACGTTGTTCGCCGAGGCGATGAGAAGGGCCTGCAGGGCCTCCTTCTCCGTGATGGAGTCGCCGGCGTGGACCTTGACCGTCGACTCGCCGTCCGCGGTCGCCTGGTCCTCGGCCGGCTGGTCCACCTTGATCTTCTCGCCCTCGCCGCCCTTGAGCGGGTGGTTCTTGAGGATCAGGTAGGCCGTCATGACCTTGGTGACACTGGCGATCGGCGCGGGCTTCTGCTCGCCGGAGGACCCGTACGAGCCGATGCCGAGGACGTCCAGCGCCGCCTGGCCCCCGGACGGCCAGGGGATGTCCGTGTCGCTGCCCTTGAAGGCGTAGCTCGACTGCGCGGTGAGGTCGAGTGCCGGGTCGGGGAGCGGACGCATGCTCTGTGCGACCGCGAAGACGATCGCGAGGAGCACGACCAGCGGCGTCCAGATCTTGACCCGCCGCACGAGCGTGCGCGCCGGGGTCTCCGGGGGCGGCGGGGTGTTGGTCAGCTCCGCGAGGAGGTCGAGCGGCGGCTTCGGCGGCAGCGGCTGCTGGGTGGTGCGCTCGGGGCCGACCCGCGGGAGCGCGGCGGTCGGGGCGGCGGGCGGCACGGGAGCGGCGGGCGCCTTGGCGTCCTCGGGGCCCTTCGGGCTCTTGTCGCTCTCGGGGCTCTTGGGGGCGGCGGGCTTCGCGGTGTCCGTCCGGACGCCTCGACCGGCCGTGGGCGTCGGGCGCGGCTTACCGGCCTCCGGGTCGTCGAACGACTTGAGCGGGACGAACCGGCTCGTGCGCTCGGCCTCCCGCTCGGCGGCGGAGCCCGCGGTGTCGGAGGGCTTCGGAGCGTCGGACGACGCGGCCGTGCCCGTGCCCGTGCCGGAGCCGGAGTCCTTGGGTCTCCGCAGGGAGGTGGTCCTGGTGTCCTTGCGGGCGGCCTCGTCCGTGGACGTGCCCGCGCCCGTGCCTGTGTCCTTCGCCCCGTCCTTGCCGGTCGCGTCCTTGCCGGAACCGGTGTCCCGGCGCTTCAGCGTGGCGGTGGGCCGGTCCACGGCGGGACGCGGCGCCTTGAAGACGGCGGTGGCCTGGTCGACGGCGGGCTTCGGGTCGTCCTTGGCGTCCTTGTCGTCCTTGTCGCCCTTGGCGTCCTTGCCGCTCTTGCCGCTCTTGCCGCTCTCGTCGGCCTCTGCGGTCGTGGCGGTCCCGTCGGCCCCCGCCGGCTTCGCGGAACCCGCCGCGTCCGGCTTCGACCCGGGCTCCGGCTCGGGCTCCGCCTTCCGCTCGGGCGCGGACGTCGACCCGCCCGACTCGCGCTCGGCCCTCGCGGGGACCGCGTCCGCCGGCTCGGCCGGTCCGTCCTCCGCCGCACCGTCACCGTCGCCACCGGACGCGGGGTCCTCGGCGGCGTCCGCCGTGCCGGCCTCGTCGGACTCATCGGCCTCGTCGGACTCCCGGTCCGCGCTGCGCACCCACGAGGCCACCGCGGCCCTGCGGTCCTCCTCGCCGGTCCCCGCGGGCTTCACGGCCCCCTCGGGGGCCTCGGCGGCCTCCGTGGACTCCGTGCCACCGCCGTCCGCCGCGGAGGGCCGTACGGCCTCCTTGAGCGCGCGGGTCGAGAACACAGCCGTCGCCTGGTCGACGCGCACCCGCTCCCGGGCCACCGTCAGACGGGGATCGGCCGGGGCGGAGGACGCCCCGCTCTCCGACGGCCGGGCCGGGCCCGGAACCGCCGACCCACTCCCCGACGTCGGCTCCTTCGACGACTCGTGCTGCTTCGACCTGTCGGGGGACTCGCCCGCCACCGATGCCTCCTCCGTCGCGCACGGCCATCCGTGCGCCCTGACCCGAAACCGTGAACCGCCGCCCGGACACCGCTGTCCGAACCATGTACCAGTGTCCTGTGTGGGGGCTTGCCCCCTGGTGTAGACGAGAACGACATACCTACCGGTTCCACTACGAACCGGTCACGCACCCTCGACAGACCAATGTGAGAGGGGTCACCCTGTCATTCATCCACGCGGGGAGGCATGGATGGGCAGGAGCCGCAGAACACTTCCGGAGGAGCTTCTGTTGCTCGCACTGGACCCGGCCACGGGTACCACTGCGCAGCCGCAGTCGCTCGACCTGGGTCTGGCCGGGGCACAGCTAGTGGAGCTGGCGCTGGCCGGACGGATAGCCCCAGACGGGGATCGTATCGCCGTGGTGGTACCACGGCCGACAGGAGATCCGACACTGGACTGCGCACTGGAGTTGCTGCGAAGGCGCGGCGCCCCGGTACGCGCGGTCCACTGGATAGGCGGGCCCCGGCTGGGGCTGCGTCAGACGTATCTCTCGCACCTGGAGCGGTGCGGCATGGTGCATGCCGTGGCGGGCCAGATGTGCGGGGTGCTGCCGACGACGCGCTACCAGGCGACGGACAACGCGATCAGCCGGGAGATCAGGGCCCGGCTGGACTCCGCGATCCGCACCGGCGTACCGCCGGACCCGCGGACCGCGGCGCTCGCGGCGCTGGCCCACGCGGTCGGCCTCGGCAAGCACCTGTATCCGGGCAACGAGGGACGCTCGTCCCGTTCCCGGCTGCGGGACCTGATCCGGCACGACCCGATGGGCGGACTCGTGGCGCACGCCGTGATGGACGTCCAGAACGGCGCCGCCGGACAGCCGCGCCGGGGCCAGCCGAACGGGCGGCCGGCGGCCGGCCCCGCCAGGCCGGCGGAGCCCGCACGCGGGGTGCCGATGCAGCCGCACCGCGGTTCCACCATGGCACGCGCGGTGGCGCACTGACACCGAAGACGCCACCGGGCGCGGCACACGGACCACAGGACACCGCAGGGACCCGCCGCACCGACGTCCCCACGACCCGTACGCGGGAACGCGTACGGGCCGTGGGCGTGCCCACCCGGGCGTGTGGGGTCCCGAACTGGCGTGTACGTGCCGCACATCCACCGTTTGCCAGCGGTGAGGAGCACCTTGGTGGCAATCTGCTCAACAGCAGATACGCATAGTCAGCCTTGCAGGCAGCCGGAGGTGCACGTCCCGTGGCGTCCAATGTCAATCCCACCGTCCGGCGGCGCCGGCTGGGCCAGGAGCTGCGCCGGCTCCGCGAGTTGAAGGGCATGACGGCCGAGGAGGTGGCCGAGCGGCTCCTGGTCTCGCAGTCGAAGATCAGCCGTCTGGAGAACGGACGGCGCAGCATCAGCCAGCGCGACGTGCGGGACCTGTGCGGGGTGTACGAGGTGGAGGACGTCCGTATCGTCGACTCGCTGATGCAGATGGCCAAGGACTCCCGCCAGCAGGGCTGGTGGCACTCCTTCGGCGACATCCCGTACAGCGTCTACATCGGTCTGGAGACGGACGCGGCCTCGCTGCGCATCTACGATCCCCAGGTCGTCCCCGGGCTGTTGCAGACCCGCCCGTACGCCGAGGCGCTGATCGCGGGCGCGTTGCCCGAGACCGCCTCGGCGGACATCGACAAACGGGTGCAGGTGCGGATGCGCAGGCAGGAACGAATCTCCGCGCCGGAGAACCCGCTTCGCCTGTGGACCGTGCTGGACGAGGCCGCGCTGCGCCGGGTGGTCGGCAGCCGGCTGGTGATGCGGGAGCAGTTGGAGCACCTGGTCGAGCAGTCCCAACTGCCGCACGTCACCGTGCAGGTGATCCCCTTCGAGATGGGCGCGCACCCCGGCCTCAACGGGCAGTACGCGATCCTGGAGTTCCCGGACACGGCCGATTCCAGCGTCGTCTACATCGAGGGCGTCACCAGCGACCTGTATCTGGAGAAGGCCGCGGACGTGCAGAAGTACAGCGTCATGTACGAGCACTTGAGGGCGCAGGCGCTGAACGTGGAGCAGTCCCGCGAGGTCATCTCGCGCATCGCCAAGGAGTACGCACGGGAGTACTCGGGCTGAGCCCCGCCCCGCCGATCGACCGGGCGAGCCGGTCGGTCGGCCGGGCGAATCGGCGGCCGGGCGAATCGGCGGCCGGGCGAATCGGTCGGCCGGGCGAATCGGTCGGTCGGCGCGAGGAAAGGCCGCACGGTACACCCCGGGCGGTATCGACGGAAGTCCCTCTGGAATATGCCATCCGGTCGAGTGAACGGCCGCACCGCCCGCCGAGCGTGACGAGTAGCGTCGATCACGCCAATGGAGCAGCAATGTTGGCGTGAACCGTGCCGTGGGCCCGCGAGGCGGCCCCGCGGTACGGGAACAGCCCATCACGACCGGCCGAACAGCAGTAGCGGAGCGAACATGGCAATTCAGCAGGGCGCCACCGAGACCTGGACCAAGTCCTCGTACTCCACGGGAAACGGTGCGTGCGTCGAGGTCAAGTCCCCGGTTCCGGCGGCGATGGCCGTACGGGACTCCAAGGTCCCCCAGGGTCCCGCCCTGGCCTTCCCGGCGGGCGTGTGGAACGCCTTCGTGGCGGAGGTGGGCCGGCGCGCCACGGACCTCGGCTGAGCGCACCTCACCGACGTCGCTTCACCCTTTTCAGGTTCCACCGCTGACGCCCTCTCGACTGGCCGCCGTCCCAGCCGAGGGGGCTTCATGCTGCCCGGCCGCCCCGTGCCGGCGGCCCTGTCCCGGCCTCGCCCCGGGGGCTCGCCCCGCACGGCGGTCACGCCCGGGGGTAGCGGGCCAGCCATCCCGGTGTCGCGGCCGTCGGGGTGTGCAGGGAGGCGCCCTGGGTCATCTCCATCGCGAAGTCGTCGGCCAGCACGAGCATCGTCGCCCGTCCCTCCAGTTCCGCCAGCCACGCCGGCGGCAGCGCCGTCTCCCCGTACAGCGCCCCCAGCATCCCGCCCACCAGCGCCCCGGCCGCCCCCGAGGGGCCCCCGTGGCTCACCGCGAGCCGCAGGCCGTGCCGCACGTCCTCCCCCACCAGCGCGCAGTACACCGCCGCCGAGAGCACCCGCTCCGCCGAGCCGCCGTCCACCAGCTCCGCCACCCGCGCCGCCGAGGGCAGCCCCTGCCGCACCGCTCCCAGCGCCCGCTGCAGTGCCTCGGCGACCGGTTCCTGCCCCGGCCGCGGCGACAGCAGGTGCAGCGCCCGCTGCACCCCGTCGTCCACGTCCCCGCCACGTGCCAGCGCGTGCACGACGACGGCGTACGCGCCGGCCGCGAGGTACGCCGTGGGGTGCCCGTGGGTCTGGGTGGCGCACTCCAGGGCGAGTTGCATCACGAGGTGCGGCTCCCAGCCCACCAGCAGTCCGAACGGCGCCGACCTGACCACCGCCTCGGGGCCCACGGCGGCGGGGTTCTTGGGTGCGGCCGGGGTGCCCATCACGGCGTCGCCGAGGCCGAGCAGACAGGCGCGGGTCGGGGCGCGGCGCGCGTACAGCCACTCCTCGCGCGCCAGCCAGCCGTCCTCCGTGCGCCGCTCGTCCGGGCCCCAGTCGTGCTGGGTGGCCGCCCAGCGGCGATAGGCGCGATGCAGGTCGGTCGGCGGGTGCCAGGCGCCGGTGTCCCTGCGGACCTGGGCCCGGATCAGGCCGTCCAGGGTGAACAGGGTGAGCTGGGTGAGGTGCGAGACGGTGCCGCGGCGGCCGTGGTGGACGAGGAGGTCGGCGGGACCCCGCTCGCCGCGCTCCTCGCGGACGCGGTCCGCGGACAGGCCGTCGAGCGGGGTGCCCAGCGCGTCGCCGATCGCCGCGCCCAGCAGCGTTCCGCGCACCCGGCTGCGGAAGTCCTGCTGTTCGGTACGGCCCCAGACGGCACCGGCTGTCGCACCCACCCAGGCCTCCTCACGGCCGCCGTCCGCGCGTGTCCGCATGTCCATGTCCGCATGTTCCGTATGTTCGGCGTGCGGCACTGTAATCGAACGGAGACGCTGCGCTGCGAACCACGGGCCCACATGCGCCACACCCCCACATCCGCGGGGGCGCGGCGCGTCCCGGCCCCTACTGCTCCAGTACCGGCAGCAGTTCCGGCAGGTGGCCGTCCGAGGCGGTGGCCGCGTGCCGGCGCTCCTCGGGGACCTCTCCGTACAGGGTGGTGCGGGGCCTGGCGGGGCGGCCCGCGGCCTCGGCGACGGCGACCAGGTCGCGTACGGACTTGTAGGAGCCGTAGGAGGAGCCCGCCATGCGGGAGATGGTCTCCTCCATCAGGGTGCCGCCGAGGTCGTTGGCGCCGGAGCGGAGCATCTCGGCGGCGCCCTCGGTGCCCAGCTTGACCCAGCTCGTCTGGATGTTCGGGATGTGCGGGTGCAGCAGGAGGCGGGCCATCGCGGTCACCGCCCGGTTGTCGCGGACGGTGGGGCCGGGGCGGGCGATCCCGGCCAGGTAGACGGGGGCGTTGGTGTGGATGAAGGGCAGTGTGACGAACTCCGTGAAGCCGCCGGTGCGTTGCTGGATGCCGGCCAGGGTGCGCAGGTGGCCGAGCCAGTGCCGGGGCTGGTCGACGTGGCCGTACATCATCGTCGAGCTGGACCTGATGCCGAGGGAGTGCGCGGTCTCGATCACCTCGATCCAGGTGGCCGCGGGCAGCTTGCCCTTGGTGAGGATCCAGCGGACCTCGTCGTCGAGGATCTCGGCGGCCGTGCCGGGAACGGAGTCCAGGCCCGCCTCCTTCGCGGCGATGAGCCATTCGCGGATCGAGAGCCCGGTGCGGCTCGCGCCGTTGACGACCTCCATCGGGGAGAAGGCGTGCACGTGCATGCCGGGGACGCGCTCCTTGACGGCCCGCGCGATGTCGAAATAGGCGGTGCCGGGCAGGTCGGGGTGGATGCCGCCCTGCATGCAGACCTCCACCGCGCCCACGTCCCAGGCCTGCTGGGCGCGGTCGGCGACCTGGTCGAGGGAGAGGGTGTAGGCGTCGGCGTCGGTGCGGCGCTGGGCGAAGGCGCAGAACCGGCAGCCGGTGTAGCAGACGTTGGTGAAGTTGATGTTGCGGGTGACGATGTAGGTGACGTCGTCACCGACGGCCGCGCGGCGCACGTCGTCCGCGATGCGGGTGAGGGCGTCGAGGGCCGGGCCGTCCGCGTGGAGCAGGGCGAGGGCCTCCTCGTCGCTCAGCCGGGTCGGGTCGTCGGCGGCCGTGGCGAGGGCGGCCCGCACGTCGGTGTCGAGGCGTTCGGGGGCCATGCCGGGGGCGGCGGCCTCGCGCAGGGCGCCCCAGTCGCCGTACACCTCGTCGAAGTCCTCGCGGCGGTCGGCGGTGCGGCCCTCGGTGTCGATGGTGCGGTGCAGTTCGGTGCGGCCGGTGGCGGTGAAGGCCTCCTCGGGCTCCTGCCAGGGCAGTCCGCGCGGCAGGGCGCCCTCGCGGGCGAGCCCGGTCTCCGGGTCGGCGAGGGCGGCCACGTGCGGGCGCAGCCGGGGGTCGAGCCAGGGTTCGCCCCGGCGCACGAACTCCGGGTAGACGCAGAGGCGTTCCCGCAGGGTGAATCCGGCGCCGGCGGAGCGCTCGCGCAGCAGGTCGATGCGGGGCCAGGGGCGTTCGGGGTTGACGTGGTCGACGGTGAGCGGGGAGACGCCGCCCCAGTCGTCGATGCCGGCCGCGATGAGCCGCTCGTACTCCTCGTCGACGAGGTTGGGCGGGGCCTGGAGGCAGGCGGAGGGGCCCATGATGTGCCGGGCGACGGCGACCGTGGCGACGAGTTCGTCCAGCTCCGCGTCCGGCATGCCGCGCATCGCGGTGTCGGGCTTGGCGCGGAAGTTCTGGATGATCAGTTCCTGGACGCCGTGGTAGGCGCGGGAGACGCGGCGCAGCGCGAACAGCGACTCGGCGCGCTCCTCGTGGGTCTCCCCGATGCCGATGAGCAGTCCGGAGGTGAAGGGCACGGAGGAGCGTCCGGCGTCCTCCAGGACCCGCAGCCGGACGGCGGGCTCCTTGTCGGGGGAGCCGTGGTGGGGGCCGCCGGGTTCGGACCACAGGCGGGTGGCGGTGGTCTCCAGCATCATGCCCATCGAGGGCGCGACCGGCTTGAGCCGCTGGAAGTCGGTCCAGCTCAGGACGCCCGGATTGAGGTGCGGGAGGAGCCCGGTCTCCTCCAGGATGCGCACGGAGATGGCGCGGACGTAGGCGATCGTGTCGTCGTAGCCGTGCGCGTCGAGCCATTCGCGGGCCTCGGGCCAGCGGTCCTCGGGCTTGTCGCCGAGGGTGATCAGGGCTTCCTTGCAGCCGGCGGCGGCACCCTTGCGGGCGATGTCGAGGACCTCGTCCGGCGACATGAACATCCCGTGCCCGGCCCGGCGGAGCTTGCCGGGCACGGTGACGAAGGTGCAGTAGTGGCACTTGTCCCGGCAGAGCCGGGTGAGCGGGATGAAGACGCTCTTGGAGTAGGTGATGACACCGGGCCGGCCGGCGGCCTCGAGCCCCGCGTCGCGCACGCGGCCGGCGGAGGCGACGAGGTCGTCGAGCGCGGCGCCGCGCGCCCGCAGCAGCACGGCGGCCTCGGCGACGTCGAGGGCGACGCCGTCCCGGGCGCGTTTGAGGGCGCGACGCATGGAGTTCTCGGTGGGGTGTCCGGTTCCGGAGGTCGCGGAAGTCGTCATCCTTCGAGCATACGGAGCCGGTGATCAGCGGCTTCGCTCCCGCCCGGCCCGGCGGCCGGGTCCGGCCGGCGCGGGCGCGGCGGGGCGGTTCAGTCGCCGGTGGTGCCGTCCAGGAGCTCCCGCAGGATGTCCAGGTGGCCGTTGTGGCGGGCCGTCTCCTCGGTGAGGTGGAGCAGGATCCAGCGCAGGTCGACGTGGCGGCCGTCGCGGACGGGGCGCTTCGCCCGGTTGCCGAGGGCGTTGCGGGCCACCAGCTCGCGGTACCGGGCGCACTGTGCCGCGTACTCCTCGAGCAGCTGCGGCAGGGGGAAGTCGACGGCGATGCGCATCTCGCGGTCGGGGTCCTCGTCGGTCCACGGGCCCTCGTCCTCCTCGCCGAGGAAGACCACCTGGAACCAGTAGTACTCGACCCAGCGGAGATGGTTGATCACCCCGCTCATCGTCATGAGGGGGGAGCCGGGCAGGGGCGCCTCGCGCGCGTGCTCGGCGGAGACCCCCTCGCACTTGAAGCGGGCGGTGTCCCGCGCGTAGTCGAGGAATCTGGTGAGCTGGGTGCGCTCGTCCCAGGCGGAGGGCGTGTCGTCGATTCGGGTCATCGCGCGAGCATCCTGGAACGCCGCCCCGGTGTCGACCCAATTTGCCCGGCGCGCGGGGCCGGGAACCCGCCGCCGGACCCGCCGCCGGGGGCGTGAAGGTGTGGCGAGGGCGTGCGGGTTGTGTGGTGTGCCGCGTGGCGCCCTGTGATCGCGGTCTCCCACGGCTGACGCATTCGCCAAGGACAAGGCAGACTTGCCCCGTTGACGTGATGTCGGTGCGCAGGGGGGCGGAGGCGGCGATGGACGGTGGACCGCGGGTGCCGGAGCAGGGGCGGGCCCGGGAGACGGCGGCACTGCGCTTCGGTGTGCTCGGCCCGGTGCGGGCCTGGCGCGGTGACGAACCGCTGCCCACCGGCTCGCCCCAGCAGCGCGCCCAGCTCGCCGCGCTGCTGCTGCGCGAGGGCCGCACGGCGACCGCCTCCGAACTGATCGACGCCCTGTGGGGCGAGGAACCGCCCTCCCGCGCCCTGGCCACCGTCCGCACCTACGCCTCCCGGCTGCGCAAGGCCCTCGGCGCCGAGGTGCTGCACAGCGAGTCCGGCGGTTACGCGCTGCGGCTGTCCGAGGGCGACGAGCTGGACCTGCTGCGCGCCCAGGAACTCGTCGCCGACGCCGAGAAGGCGCGGAGTTCCGGGGACCTGGGGCGGGCCCGCGCGCTGCTCGACGAGGCGCTGGCGCTGTGGGACGGCGAGTCCCTCGCGCACGTGCCCGGCCCCTACGCCGAGACCCAGCGCACCCGGCTGGAGGAGTGGCGGCTGCAGCACCTGGAGTCCCGTCTCGACATGGACCTGGAGCAGGGCCGCCACGGCGAGGCCGTCTCCGAGCTCACCGCGCTGACCGCCACGCACCCGCTGCGCGAGCGGCTGCGCGAACTGCTCATGCTGGCGCTGTACCGCAGCGGCCGGCAGGCCGAGGCGCTCGCGGTCTACGCGGACACCCGCCGGCTGCTCACCGAGGAGCTCGGCGTCGAGCCGCGCCCCGGACTGCGCGAGCTCCAGCAGCGCATCCTGCGCGCCGACCCCGCCCTCGCCGAACCCCCCGCGGCCGAGCCGGAACCGGCCGCCGCCCCCGTGCGCCCGGCCCAGCTCCCGGCGACCGTGCCCGACTTCACCGGCCGCTCGGCCTTCGTCACCGAACTGGGCGAGGTGCTCGCCTCGGCCGACGCGAGCGGCCGGGTGATGGCCGTCTCGGCGCTGGCCGGCATCGGCGGCGTCGGCAAGACCACCCTCGCCGTGCACGTGGCGCACCAGGCGCGGGGCGCGTTCCCGGACGGGCAGCTCTACGTCGACCTCCAGGGCGCCGGCCCCCGCGCCGCCGAGCCGGAGACCGTCCTCGGCTCCTTCCTGCGGGCGCTGGGCACCGCCGACTCCGCGATCCCCGACTCCCTCGACGAACGGGCGGCGCTGTACCGCTCGCTGCTCGACGGCCGCCGCGTCCTCGTCCTGCTCGACAACGCCCGCGACGCCGCCCAGATCCGCCCGCTGCTGCCCGGCACCGAGGGCTGCGCGGCGCTGATCACCTCGCGCATCCGCATGGTGGACCTGGCCGGGGCGCACCTGGTCGACCTGGACGTGATGTCGCCGGAGGAGGCCCTGGAGCTGTTCACCCGGATCATCGGCGTGGAGCGGGCGGCCGGGGAGCGGGAGGCCGCGCTCGACGTGGTCGCCGCCTGCGGCTTCCTGCCGCTGGCCATCCGCATCGCCGCCTCCCGGCTGGCCGCCCGCCGCACCTGGACGGTGTCGGTCCTCGCGGCCAAGCTCGCCGACGAGCGCCGCCGGCTGGACGAGTTGCGGGCCGGGGACCTCGCGGTCAAGGCCACCTTCGAACTCGGCTACGGCGCCCTGGAGCCCGCACAGGCCCGCGCCTTCCGGCTGCTCGGCCTCGCCGACGGCCCCGACATCTCGCTCGCGGCGGCGGCCGCCGTCCTGGACCTGCCGGTGGACGGGACGGAGGACCTGCTGGAGTCCCTCGTCGACATGTCCCTGCTGGAATCGGCGGCGCCCGGCCGCTACCGCTACCACGACCTCGTACGGCTCTACGCGCGTGCATGCGCCGAGCGGGACGAGCGCGAGCCGGGCGAGCGGGCGGCGGCGCTGTCCCGGCTGCTCGACTTCTACCTGGCCACGGTCGCGGGCGTGTACGCGATCGAGCGGCCGGGCGACCGGCTCATGGACCACCTGGAGCGGGCCTCGTACCCGGGGCTGTCCTTCTCCGACCGGCACGCCGCCCAGGACTGGCTGTACGCGGAGGCCGTCTGCCTGCTGGCCTGCGTACGGCAGTCCGCCCGCCCGGGCACACTGCGCCGGGCCGTGGACGTGCTGTGGGCGGCGGTGGACCTGGCCGAGTCGGGCGCCAACTCCCGCGAGTACAAGGCGGTCGCGGCGCTGCTGCGGGACGTGGCGCGGGAGATCCAGGACGCCCGCACCCAGGCCCGGGCGCTGACCGCGCTGGCCTTCGTGCACCACATCTCCGGCAGCCGTTTCGACGTGGCGGTGGAGGAGGCCCGGCGGGCCACCGAGCTGGCCGAGGCCGCCGGGGACCCGCTCACCGCCTGCTGGTCCTCGAACATCAGCGGCGTCGTCGCGCTCTACCAGAACCGCCACGACGAGGGCGAGGCGCACTTCACCCGCGCCATCGAGAACTTCCGGGCGCTGGGCGACCGGCCGGGCGAGGCGAGCGCGCTGTGCAACCTCTCCCGCATCCACCTGGCCACCGGCCGCACCGCCGGCGCGGTCACGCTGGCCCGCCGGGGCGCGGCGATGTACGACGACATGGGCCACGCCCTCAAGGGCGCCAACGGCCGCTACGCGCTGGGCCTCGCGCTGACCGCGAGCGGCAAGCTGACCGAGGCCACGGACTGCCTCCAGCAGGCGCTGCTGGTGTTCCGGGACAGCCGGCAGCGGCTGTGGGAGGGCATGACCCTGTTCCGGCTCGCCGAACTCGATCTGACCGCCCGGCGGCCCGCGCAGGCCGCCTCGAACGCGGAGATGGCGCTGACGCTGCTGCGGGGCATCGGCGGGGACTGGCGGCGCGGCAACGTGCTGACGGTGCTGGGGCGGGCGCTGCACGGCATAGGGCAGCATGGCCGGGCACAGGTGTGCTGGCGCGAGGCGCTCGACCTGTTCGAGGCGCTGGGGGCGCCGGAGGCGGACGAGGTGCGGGGCCTGCTGAAACCGGTGTCGGTCGCCTGAACCGGCGGGGTCGGGACGGTCGTCGAGCCGGGTCGGGAGAGCACTCGGGCCGGGGTGGGGGCCGTCGAAGGGGACGTTCATCGTTCGTTTATCGCCGTACGGCATCCTCGACTCGTCGAGCCGCCGCGTCGGGGGGCAGGCGGACCGGCGAAAGGCCGGGCACTCATGGTGAACCGGCCGGGCGGGGCCGTCCGGCAGCCCACGGGGGAGTTGCCGGGCGGACCCCGCCCCCACGCAAGGTTGTTCCGCAACATCCAGGGGAGGAACTCGGAATGAGCGACGAGAACACCACGGACAACGTCCACGCCACCGACGAGCCGGACGGCAACGTGCACGCGACGGGCGAGCCCGTCGCCGCGAAGAACGTCCACGCCACCAGCGAGCCGGCGAAGCTCGGCGACACGGGCGAGGCGTCGACGGACAACGTGCACGCCACGGACGAGCCCGTCTGACCCGACCGGACCTCTCCCGACGGGGGAGAACCGGCCGCGGCGCCGCTTGGGGGAGCGCGCCGCGGCCGGGCACGACCGGGTCCCGCAACGGGGGCGGGGCCCGCACGGGGATCGGCCCCGGCGTCTGGGGAGACGCCGGGGCCGACGTGTGTCCGCGGGGCGGTGCGCCCTGCGGACGGGCGTTCAGCGGGCCTGCGGAGCCCTCGGTTCGGGCGCGCACTCCTCGACCTCGGCGGCGAGGGAACGGTCGGTCGGTCTCACCTTCGCCGTCACCGCGCCGTCGGCCGGCACCTCGACCTTCGTGCGCACGGTGTCGAGTGTCCGGTCCCGGTCGGCCCTGAGGACGACGGTGACCGTGAACGTGGCCTTCCTGGCGTTGGGGTTGGTCACCAGGACCTTGGTGTACGGCCTGCTCCCGTTCGCGCAGTCGAGCAGTTCCACGGTGGCGTCGTCCAGGGACTTCGCCTTCCCGCCGCCGCCGCGGTTGTCGTCGTCATCGTCGTGGTAGCGGTCCCGGTAGCGGTATCCGCCCGAGCCGCCGCCGTACGAGCCGCTGCCGTAACTGTCGTCGTCGCCGCTGTCGTAGTCGTCCTTGGACACGCCGCCGGACGAGGACGACGAGGACGACGAGGAGCTGTCGTGGTCCTGGCTGGAGCTGCTGCAGCCGCCGCCGCTTCCGCCGCTGTGTCCGTGGCCGTGGCCGCCGTGCCGGCTGGAGAAGCCGGTCAGGGCGAGGACGACGAGTGTCGAGACAGCGGTGAGCCTGAGTGTGGTCCCCCGTATACGCATGCCGTCACTTTAGGGCCCTGCCCGGCAGCCCGTCAGGGGCGCCTGCGCCGAGGTGACTTCGGGCCGGACTTCGGGCCGGCGGGCACGTCACGTCGTGCGGGCCGTGCCCGTGCCCTTCTCCGCGTCCAGCGCGTACACGCAGCGGTCCTTGCTGCACGCGTACACCACGCCGTCGCGCACCACCGGGGAGCCGGTGATCTCGCCGCCCGTCGCCAGCTTCCAGCGCAGCCGGCCGTCGTCCGCCTTCAACGTGTAGAGCAGGTGGTCCGTGGAGCCGAAGTGGATGCGGCCCTCCGCGACCACCGGCGCGCCCACGAGGTCGCCGCCCGCCTGGAACCGCCACTTCGGGGTGCCGGTCACCGCGTCCAACGTGTAGAGGCCCTTGCCGCTGCCGACGTGGACATGGCCGTCGGCCACCAGCACCGGTTCGATCGAGGCGCGCGCCTCCGTGGCGATCCGCCAGCGGTCGCGGCCGTCGGTGGCGTCGAGGGCGTAGACCGTGCCGAGGTAGTCGGCGAGGTAGACGCCGCCGCCGGTGACCGCGGGGCCGGGGACGAACACGGGCGGGCACAGGAAGACCGCCGGCGCCTCGAAGTGCCAGCGCACATGGCCGCCGGCCACGTCGACGGCCATCACCCGCGTGCCGGCCGAGACGTACACGCAGCCGTCGGAGCCGTGCGCGAGGCGCACCGGCACTCCCCCGCAGGACGCGGCGTCGCCGACCGGGTACGACCAGCGTTCCTCGCCGGTGCGGGCCTCCAGGGCGCGCAGCCGGGCGTCCTTCCAGACGTACACGGTGCCCTCGTGCACGGCGGGGCCCGCCTCGGGGGCCTCGAAGTCGGTCTGGGCGCCGGTCACTTCCCACAGCTTCTGCCCGGTCGAGGCCTCCCATGCCTGGACGCCACCGCCACGGGTGCCGGTGACGACCGTGCCCCGGTCGGCCTGCAGGGAGTAGACCCAGGCATCGGTGTTGATCCGCCACAGGTCGCCGCCCTCGCGGGCGTCGAGCGCGACCAGGGTCGGCCCGTCGGAGGCGTGGATACGGCCGTCGGCGACCGCCATGGACCAGGCGACGTCGCGCGTCTTGAAGCGGCGGCGGCCGGTGGCGACGTCGAGCGCGTGCACCTCGAAGGAGGTGACGTAGACGAGGTCGCCCGCCACGGAGGGGGTGCCCCACACGTCGTTGGACATGCGGAAGCGCCAGGGCCGCCAGCCGGCGGGCGCGGCCTCCGGCGGGGCGGGCGGGGCGGCCGTCGGGGCCGGGTCGGCGCCGTTGACGCCGGGGCGCGGCCTGGACCAGCTCGCGGTCAGCGCCGACTCGGGCGGCAGCGGCTTTATGGCCGTGGCCCGCATGTCCGCGACGCGTGGCCCGGGACCGATGGGCACCGGGGCGCCGGCGAGCCGGACCGGACCGGTGTCGGGCGCGCCGCCCGGCCCCGGGGCGGTGGCCGGCACGGGCAGCGGGTCGTGGGAGGGCGGGGGCGGCACCACCGGGGCGACCGGTCCGCCGCGGGGGGCGGGCGGGGCCGGGGGCCGCACGGTGGTCCGTCCGCCGCGCCGGGTCTCTATCAGGCCGACGGCCGATTCCGGCAGCCAGGCCGATGCGGTGCCGCTGTCGTCGGAGCCGGCGCCGAAGAGGTGGGGGGCGAGCTGGGCCTGGAGGTCGGCCGGGTTGGGGCGGGCGGTGGGCTCCATCCGCATGCAGGACTCGATGAGGGGACGCAGCTCCTCCGGGAGCCCGGACAGGTCCGGGCCCTCGCGCAGCAGCATGAAGACCGTCTCGACCGGGTTGGCGCCGTGGAAGGGCGGGTGGCCGGTGGCGGCGAAGACCAGCATCGAGCCGAGCGAGAAGACGTCGCTCGCGCCGGTGACGCTGCGTGAGTCCTTGGCCTGCTCGGGCGACATGTACGCGGGGGTGCCGACGGCGACGTTCGTCATCGTCAAACGTGTGTTCGAAACACCGGAGGCGATGCCGAAGTCGATGACTCGCGGCCCGTCCTCGACCACCAGCACGTTCGAGGGCTTCAGGTCGCGGTGCACCAGCCCCGCGCCGTGGATCGACTGGAGCGCCTCGGCGACACCGGCGGCCAGCCAGCGCACGGCCTGGGCCGGCAGCGGCCCGCAGTCGTTCACTATCTCCTCGAGCGAGGGCGCCGGGACGTAGGCGGTGGCCAGCCAGGGCACCGCCGCGCGCGGGTCCGCGTCGACCACGGCGGCCGTGTAGAAGCCGGAGACCGCGCGGGCGGCCTCCACCTCACGCGTGAAGCGCACACGGAAGAGCTGGTCCTCGGCCAGCTCCGTGCGCACCGTCTTGATCGCCACGCGGCGCCCTGACGCCGAGCGCGCGAGATAGACCAGCCCCATGCCGCCCGCGCCCAGCCGTCCGAGTACCTCGAACGGACCGATACGCCGCGGATCGTGCTGCGTCAGCTGATCCACCACTTGCCTGCCACCTCCCCGTACGGCCCGCGTCACCCTCGTCCAGTACGCGACCCCGTGCAGCGTCTCACCACCGCACCGCCATGGCGGCACGCACCCCGATTCTTCCTGTCCGGAGCCCCTGAGGCGAACCCACGGGCGGAACGGGGTGTTGTCGGACAAAAAGGCCGGGTGCCGCTTCGCCCGCGCCTCGAGTCAACGTCGGGGGCCGTTCCGCCGTTCCTGGACAGGGCTCCCGGCACTCCTTCGAAGGGCTCCCGGCGGCCGTCAGCGCTCCAGGAGGGCGAAGGACGCGCCCTGGTTGTCGGTGGCCACCGCCACCGTGCCGTACGAGGTCGTGAAGGGGTTCACCTGGGTGCGGCCGCCCAGGCGGTGCACGGTGGCGAGCGCCTTCGCCACGTCAGCGACCCCGAAGTGGACGAGGAAGTGCGGCGGCATCTCGGGCGGGAACACCTCGTCGACCGCCGCACGGCCGAAGTCCGGTGCGGCGCCGGGCCCGAACAGGGCGTCGTGGAAGAGGTGCGCGTAGAAGTCGTTCGCGGCGCCGGTGTCCCGGGTGTACAGCTCGGCCCAGGTGAAGGTGCCCGGCTCGTGCCGGCGCGCGAACCCGGCGTGCGTACCGGCCTGCCAGAGCCCGAAGACCGCCCCCTCGGGGTCGGCGGCGAGCGCCATGACGCCGAGCGGGCGGCCGGTTCCGGAACCGGGGCCGACGGGGCTCGGCCCGGTGATCACCTGCCCGCCGGAGCCGCGGATGCGGCCGAGGAGGGCGCCGAGGTCGGGGGCGGCGAAGTACACGGTCCAGACGGTCGGCATCCGCCCGTCGCCCTTGGGCGCGAGCGCGGCCACGGAGGCGCCCTTGCGGCTGGCCCACAGCACGCCCTCGCGGGCGGGCTCGAAACTCCAGCCGAAGAGTTCGCCGTAGAAGCGCCGGCCGGCCTCCACGTCGGAGAGCTGCACCTCGATCCAGCAGGGCACGCCCTCGGCGAACGCGGGGGCCTCGGTGGGGGGCGGGGTGGCGGTGGCGGGTGCGGGGCGGGCGGCCTCGGACGGGGCGGGCGCGGGCGGGGCGGCCTCGCGTGCGCCCGTGTCCGGCGCGGCCGGGGCGGGCGCGGCGGGCCCCGGCTCCTCCGCGCCCGGAGGGCCCGGCGTGCCCGGCTCACCCCGCGTGCCCGGCTCACCCGGCGTGCCGGGCGGGCGCGCGCCGGTTCCGGGGGCGTGCGGGCCGTGCGCGTCCTCGCCGGGTTCCCCCGTGCCCGGCGCACCGGCACCGGTGTCGTCCTCGGAGGTGGGGGGCGGGTTTTCGGCCATGCCGTCAACCTAACCGCGCGGGCCGCGCACCGCGCGCGGGGCTGCTCCGCACCCTCTCCGCACCCTCTTCCCGGACGCCCCGGAAGCGCCGGGGAAGGGGCCCACAGGAGCCGCACTCCCCATTTGCAGTCGGCCGAATAGCGCTCCCCTCCCCCCTCGGTAAGCTGACGACATGACAGGACAAGTGCGTACCGTCGACGGCCGCGTGGCCGGTCGGCGCGGGCAGGCGACGCGGCAGAAACTGCTCGACTGCCTCGGTGAGATGCTCAGTTCCTCGCCCTACCGGGACGTCAAGGTCATCGACGTCGCGCGGAAGGCGGGCACGTCACCCGCGACCTTCTACCAGTACTTTCCGGACGTCGAGGGAGCCGTCCTGGAGATCGCCGAGCGCATGGCCGGCGAGAGCGCCGTGCTCGGCGAACTGGTGGAGGGGCGCTCCTGGACCGGCCGTTCCGGCTGGTCGACGGCCCAGGAGTTCGTCGATGGCTTCCTCGACTTCTGGCGCAAAAACGACGCCATCCTCCGCGTGGTCGAACTCGGTGCCGCGGAAGGGGATAAACGTTTCCACAAGATCAGAACGAAGACCCTCAACTCGCTGCACGGCTCGCTCTCGGAAGCGATCGCCGAACTCCAGTCCAAGGGCCGCGTCGACAAGGACGTCAGCCCGGCGGCGATGGCCGGCTCGATCGTGACGATGCTCGCCGCCGTCGCCTCGCACCAGAAGGGCCCCCAGTCCTGGGGCGTCAAGGCGGCCGAACTCAAGCCCAATCTGGCCCTGCTGGTGTACCTGGGCATCACCGGCAGGAAGCCGACGAAGTAGCCGGCGCGACCGTCCGGACGTCCGAGTCCTGTCAAGCGGACGCCCGGACGGCCGCCGGCCCGTGGTGACCCCGCCGGGGCCACCACCCCACCGCTCAGGGCGCCACGACGACCTTGGCGCTGTCGTTCGCCGGCCTCGGGTCGTGCCGGTCGACCGACGGGTCCCTCTCCTTCACCGCCACCCTGCCCTCTCCGGCCCGGTCCAGGTCCAGCGTGAAGTCGAAGGTGCGGCTCCTGCCCGGCGGCAGATTGCCCACGTCGCACATGTAGTCGGCGCCGTCCCGCCGGCAGTGGGGGTCGAAGGCGTCCTCGTCGATCTCGTCCATGGGCTGCTCGGTGACCACCGCTCCGGGCGGCGGGGTGAACACCAGCCACCGGCTGTGGCCCGGATCGCCGGGTCCGTCGTCGTGCACCGTCAGATGGACCACCCGCCCCTTGCCGACCCTCGTCCGCACCTCCTCGACCCGGAAGTCGGAGGTCGTGTCCAGGAGCACCGTCGTCGCGACCGAACCCGCCGCGAACGTCCCCCCGCCCTTCCTGGAGGTGCTCACGACCTCCAGCGGGGGTCCCTCGCCCTTCTCGCCGCCCTCCGGCACCGTGGCGTACTTGTCCGGCCCGATGTCGAGGGGCCAGACCGCGCGGGTGAACGAGCCGTCCATCCTGGTCCTCGAGGCGCGCAGCCGGAGTTCGGGGCCGAGCGTCACCGTCTCGCCGGGTTCGATCCGCACGTCGGGGAGCTCGCAGACGGCCACCTGGCCCTTGTACGGCTCCGGGTAGCGGCAGTTGGAGTACGCGCGCCGCAGTTCCAGCTCGCCCCCGCTCAGTTGCACCCCGAGTCCGCGCACGGGGAGCTGGCCGGTGTTGCGGACGACGAGGTCGGAGGTGATCTCCGCGCCGGGTGCGACCTTCTCGTAGGGCCCGGCCTTCCGCAGTCGCACCGCCGGTCCGCCGACGACGACCCTGCTGCGGGCGGTGTGCTTCTCGCCGTCCTCGGTGGTGAAGGTGAAGCGGACGACGCCGCCCTCCCCCGGCTCGCTGCCCTTGGCGGCGACGGGGTAGACACGGTCGAGCGCCGACCAGCTGTCGTACTCGCCCTCCACCTCGCACACCACCCGGCGGTCGGTCCCGGAACAGCGCGGGCCGCTGTGGCTCATCCCGACGATCTTCAGCCGCACGGCGCCGCCGGCGTCGCTCGCGTCCACGGTGAGCCGGTGGTCGTACCTGCCGTGGGGGCTCGGGGTCGTGGCGTCCCTGGCCCGCACGTGGAAGGGCGTCGTCCGGGCGTCCGAGGCCGCCTTGACCCCGTACGGCCGCAGATAGAACAGGTCCGGGACGCTCACGTAGGAGCGGGTCTCGGACTTTCCCGTGTCGCAGGCACTCGCCCCGGCCGCCAGGAGCAGTGATCCGCCCAGCGCCGCTCCCACCCCGCGCCACGGGCGCGCCGCCGTCCTCGTCACCACATCGTCCTCGCTGCCGCCACGTCGTCCTCTTGCTCGCCGCGCCCGTCGCCGGGCGGTTCCGCGCTTCCGGTCCAGTGATACTCGACGCATGGACCATGACCTCGAGTCGTTGCTGAGATCGTTGCGGGTGTGGGACCCGGAGGTCACCGAACTGAGGCGCTTCGACCCGGCGGACGCGCCCGGCGAACCCCTCGCCCTGTTCACCGACTGGTTCGCCGAGGCGGTGTCGGCGGGTCAGGCGGAGCCGCACACGGTCTCGTTGGCCACGGTGGACGCGGAGGGCCTGCCGGACGTCCGCACCGTGATGCTGCACGGCGCGGACGCGGCCGGCTGGTCCTTCGCCACGCACGACACCAGCCGCAAGGGCCGCCAGCTCGCCGTCCGCCCGGCCGCGGCCCTCGGCTTCTACTGGCCCGTGCTGGGCCGTCAGGTCCGGTTGCGCGGCCCGGTGACGCGGGCCTCGGCCGCCGAGGGCGCCGCCGATCTGCACGCCCGCTCGACGGGGGCCCTGGCGGCCGCGCTGGTGGGCCGGCAGAGCGAGGTGCTGGGCTCGGCGGAGGAGCTGGCAAAGCGGTCGGAGGCGGCCTGGGAGCGGGCCGCCGCGGAGCCGGAGGCTCCCGCCCCCACCTGGACGCTGTACCGGCTTGACCCGGTGGAGGCCGAGTTCTTCCAGGGCGACCCGCGCCGTCGCCACGTCCGCCTGCGCTACCGGCGCGAGCCGGACACCTGGGTGCGCGAGCTGCTGTGGCCGTGAACCGGGGCGCGGGCGCTCAGCCGAGGGCGGGTTCCGGGTCGGTGGCGAGACGGGCGTGCAGGTGGGCGTCGCGGAAGGCGTCCTGCCGCCCTTCGGCGAACATGGCGCCCCGCAGCGTCCCCTCGTAGCGGAAGCCGCACCGTTCGGCGATCCGGCAGGACGCCTCGTGCCGCAGTGCGTGGTCCAGCTCCAGCCGGTGCAGCTCGAGTTCGGAGAACGCCCACCTCGAGGTGAGCGCGAGCGCCCGGGTGGCGACCCCGCGGCCCCGCGCCCCGGGCAGTACCCAGTAGCCCAACGAGGCACGGCTCATGACGGGGTCCATGGCGTTGAGGCCGATGTGCCCCAGCACCGCGCCCCCGTCCGCCTCGGTGACGCAGTACGCGACGCTGGTCCCCCGGGCCACGCTCTCCGCCCGGGCCGCCATCGACTCCCGGGCGCTGTCGATGTCGTGGACCGTGCGCAGAGGGGTGTTCCAGCGCCGGAACACCGGATCGGTGTGCCCGTGCAGCCATGCCTCGACGTCCACGTCGGAGTCCGGGTCCCAGGGCCGCAGGCGCAGACCGTGCCCGTACAGGTCGGGAACCGACGGGGCGGGGTGGGCGGGAGCGGACGGGGCGGGGTGGGCGGGAGCGGACGGGGCGGGGTGGGCGGGAGCGGACGGGGCCGGGTGGGCGGGGGGTTTCGGTGGATGTGCGTCGACAGGGGGCATCCGTCCATTGAAACCCGTACGGAACGGGGCTTCACCTTCGGAGCGGGGCCCCGGGCCCGCCCGTTCACCACCCCTCCCCACACGTGATCATTTCGCAACCGATTCAGGTCTTGACCGATACCCATCAAGCCGGGGCGTCGTTACGCTCGCGCTCATGGCCGACTCGACTGCTTCCTCCGCCTCTTCCGGGCCGCGCGCCGTGCCGAGCCAGGAGGACCGTCCCGTCTACGTGATCGGCGGCGGCCCGGGCGGTCTCGCCGCGGCGCAGGCGCTGCGCGCCAAGGGCGTACGGGCCGTGGTGCTGGAGCGCTCCGACCAGGTCGGTTCCTCCTGGCGGGGCCACTACGAGCGGCTCCGGCTGCACACCACCCGGGGCCTGTCCTCCCTGCCGGGGCTTGCGATGCCGCGCTCCTTCGGCCGCTGGGTGAGCCGCGAGAACGTGGTGCGCTACCTGGAGAAGTACGCGGAGCACCACGAGCTGGAGATCGTCACCGGGGTCGAGGTCTCCCGGGTGGAGCGCGCGCCCGACGGCGAGGGCTGGCTGCTGCGCGCCTCCGGCGGCCGGGAGCTGACCGGGCGTGCGGTGGTTCTCGCGACCGGCTTCAACCACACGCCGTACGTGCCGCAGTGGCCCGGACGCGAGGACTGGAGCGGCGAGTTCCTGCACGCCGGGAGCTACCGCTCGCCCGCGCCGTTCGCGGGGCGGGACGTCCTCGTCGTCGGGGCCGGGAACACCGGGGCGGAGATCGCGGTGGACCTGGTCGAGGGGGGCGCGCGGCGGGTGCGGCTGGCGGTGCGCACCGTGCCGCACATCGTGCGCCGCTCCACCGCCGGGTGGGCCGCCCAGTACAGCGCGGTCCTGGTGCGCCGGCTGCCGGTGCGGCTGGTGGACCGGCTGGCCCGGACGATGTGCCGGATCAGCGTGCCCGACCTGACCGCGCAGGGGCTGCCGCGCCCCGAAACGGGCCTGTACAGCAGGGTCCGGGAAGGGGCGATCCCGGTGCAGGACGCCGGGATCGTCGAGGCGGTGCGCACGGGCCGGGTCGAGGTCGTCGCCGCGGTCGAGGGCTTCGAGGGCGACGCGGTCCTGCTCACCGACGGCAGCCGCGTCGAGCCGGAGGCGGTCATCGCGGCCACGGGGTACGCACGGGGCCTGGAACCGCTGGTGGGCCACCTCGACGTGCTGGACGCCCGGGGGCGCCCGGTGACGAGCGGCGGCCGCACCCCCGAGAACGCCCCCGGCCTGTACTTCACCGGCTTCACCAACCCGATCAGCGGCATGCTCCGCGAGATGGCCCGTGACGCGGAGCGCATCGCCCGCGCGGTGGCCCGGGGGGTCCGGGCGGGGGCCTGAGCGCGCCGCGTCAGCAGAGGGCCTCCGCGATCCGGCCATCGGTGGTCGATGCCGGGAACACCGCGTCCGCTTCGCCGCCTCCCGCGAACGACCGCTCCGATCCCAGAACTCGCCGGACGCCCTCCGGCGCAGTCATGCCGAATCCCGACGGCTCTCCCGTCTCTCCCGTGCGTCCGGCTTCGGCCCAGTCGACCGGGACGGCGGAGTGCAGTCCTCCAGCCTCACCGGCGAGCGGGCACGAATGCTTTCGATCAGGGTCGAAAAGATGGCTGAGCCATGGCATCGAGGACACAGTGGCGACTGCGACCGTGCAACCCCGCCACAGGTCGAGCAGTGCACCACCGGCGTGACCGCCGACAGCAATCATGGAGGCTCCATGACGAACACCGCGCATTCGCAACGCGGTTGGACGATCAAGCTCGGATTGGCTCTCGCTTCGTCGCTGGCACTTCTTACTTCAGCAGCGCTCTCGGCGCAGGCGTCGCCCAATCCGGAGCTGCCCTTCGCCCACCAGGCGGACGAGGCCGGGCTGACGCACCAGCAGGCGCTGACCATGCAGAAAAGCGTCGACTCCTACCTCAAGCAGGTGGGAGGATCCCAAGTCGCCGTCAACGAGATCCGACTGGACGACCGAGGCAGCAGTCTCCTGCTGCCGCTTCCCGGAGAGAAGAAGGTCCGGGATCTTGAAGCATCTCCGTCGACGATCCAGGATTCGGGGTGCTCGTACACGTATTTCTGCGTCTACTCGGGAATCAATTGGTCGGGTGCCCTGTGGCGCTGGTCGGACTGCAACAACCACCTCATGCCTACTCGCGGCACCGGTTCCTGGATCAACTACCAGACGACAGGAACGCGAGTGAAATTCCTGGACGCCTATGGTGTTCGCTGGATGGACGCCGGCGCACCGAGCGCGGACGATGTCGCCGACTTCTCCTGGGTGTTGTCGACCAAACCCTGCTGACGTACCGGCCGGCCCGACGCCGCGTGCTTCAGTCGTGACGGCCCCGGGCCCCTGTACGCACTGTCCGCGCGGCCCTCAGCCCGCGGACGCCCTTGTGCGTGCCGTCGCTCTTCTCGCCTGTCGGCGCGGATTGTCGCTGGGCGGACAGGGCCCGTCACGGACGCCGCGAGGGGCCGGAGGGGGAAGTGCGTCCCCTCCGGCCCCTCGCCACCGTGCTCGAGTGGGTCACTTCCCTGCGGCGTCGGTGCAGTAGAGGTCCTTGTGCGGCAGGCGGCCGGTGGTCAGGAAGGTGACGGTGGTCTTGTCGGCGCAGGAGGAACCGGCGTCGTAGACGTAGTGGCCGCCGTTGTCGACGCCGACGAACGCGGAGCCGCGTCCCAGGGCCTTGTGCAGTCCGAGTCCGCCCTCCCAGGGGGTGGCGTTGTCCCGGCGGTTCTGCAGGATCAGGGTGTCGCGGGCGCCGCCCTTGGTGATCTTGACGGTCGGCTCGGCCGGCTTGTCCCAGAAGGCGCACGTCCAGATGTTGGCGGGCATGCCCGCGGTGAGCGGCCACTTGGCGCGCTCAGCGGCGGTGCGGGCGGCGTAGCCGTCGACGTCCTTGGGCCACTGGGCGTCGCCGCAGGTGAGGGCGAGGAACATGGTGGCCTGGTTGTCCGCGGGGACGCCCGGGGTCGTCGGCGTGTCGGCGAACACCTGCTTGAGGACCTCGGCGTCGGCGGCGGTGGTGCTGCCCTCGGCCAGGTCCTGGGCGGCCTTCCAGAACTGGGTGAGCACGGGAAGCGTGTCGTTGTGCAGCAGCAGGGAGTAGGTCACCGACCGCAGCATCGCCCCGTCCAGCGACACGGGGGCGCCGGGGATCGCCGCGGGCTCGCGGTCGAGCCGGTCGGCCAGCGCGAGGTAGGTGCGGGTCACCTCCGCCACGCTCCCGCCGAGGCCGAGGGTGCCGTTCTGGGCGGCGGCGACGCGGGCGGCGTCGGGGAACCGGTCGGCCATGCCCTTGCCCCAGGTGTCCGCGACCAGGTCGGCCCACACCTTGGTGGGGTCGACGTTGCCCTCCAGGATCATCCGGTCGGTCCGCTTCTGGAACAGGGAGCGGTAGACGGCGCCGAGGTAGGTGCCGTAGGACTGACCCCAGTAGGAGACCTTCTTCTCCCCGAGCGCCTGGCGGATGCGGTCGATGTCACGCGCGGTGTTGGCGGTGGTGTAGTACCGCAGGTTCCTGCCCGCCGTGTCGGCGCACTTCTTGGCGTTGGCCTTCGCCAGGGCGACGTTCTTCGTGATCGAGCCGTCCGCCGCGGGGAAGGGGAAGAGCCCGGCCACGCTGGGGTCGTTGAGACCGCAGCTCTGCGGGGTGCTGTGGTCGACGCCGCGCGGGTCGAAGCCGATGAGGTCGTAGCGCTCCCGCACGGACTTCGGCAGGGTGGGCGCCATCGTCCCGGGCATGTCCAGGCCGCCGAGGGCCGGTCCGCCGGGGTTGAGCACCAGCACCCCGCGCCGCTTCCCGGGCTTGGCGGTGGACAGCCGGGAGACCGCGACCTCGATCTTCGTGCCGCCCGGACGCGTGTAGTCCAGCGGGACCTTCAGCGTGCCGCAGGTCAGGTGGGGGTCGCGGGTCTGTCCCTCGGCCAGGGGCGGGCACGTGCCCCAGGTGATCCGCGCGGCCCCCGCGGACCGACCGGCGTCCTTGCCGACGCTCTTGGCGACGGTCCCGGACACCTCCACGCCCTGCGCCGAGCCGCCGCAGGCGGTCAGCGCGCCCCCCACCACCGTGGAGGCCAGCAGAACCGCGGCGAACCGGCGTCCCCGGGGCGGGACGGGTGTCGCCGCACTGCGCTTCGTGGTCATGGTGTCGTCCTCACTGCTCGGCCGGCCGGCCGGCCCGCTCAGCCAGGCCGTCGTGTTGATGACCTGAGTCAACAAGAACCCACCCCCTGTACGCGTCACCCCGCGGAGCGCACCTCTGGGTAGCTCTCGTGGGGGACACGGCCCGAGCCCGGGGGACGACAAGTGACCCGAACGACTCATCGGGGCCCCAACCGGCCACGCCAGGACGGTGGTTCGGGCTTCGCGCGCGGGGTCACGCCGGCGCCGCCACTCCCCCGCGCGAGGTGCGGCGGATGGTCAGGGACATCAGGGCAGCCGTCGCGCACAGCGCGCCCGCCGCGTACCAGACCACGTCGTAGGAGCCGGTCGCGTCCCGCACCACGCCGCCCGCGTACGCCACCGCCGCCGCGCCCACCTGGTGGGAGGCGAGGACCCAGCCGAAGACGATCGCGCTGTCCTCCCCGAACCACTCCCGGCACAGCGCCAGCGTCGGCGGCACCGTGGCGACCCAGTCCAGGCCGTAGAAGACGATGAAGAACACCATCGGCGGGTGCACCGACGGGCCGAGCAGCACCGGCAGGAACATCAGGGACACGCCCCGCAGCGCGTAGTAGACCGCCAGCAGGCGGCGCGGCTCGAAGCGGTCGGTGAACCAGCCCGAGGCGATCGTGCCGAGCACGTCGAAGACCCCGACGACCGCGAGCAGCGAGGCCGCCGCCGTGATCGGCATGCCGTGGTCGTGCGCGGCGGGCACGAAGTGGGTCTGGACCAGGCCGTTGGTCGTGGCGCCGCAGATCGCGAAGGTCCCGGCCAGCAGCCAGAACGGCCCGGAGCGGACGGCGGAGGCGAGCACCGTCACCGTGCGACGGGCGGCGCCCCGCACGGGTTCCGGCTTCGGCACGAACTCGGTTGCTCCGTACGGCGCCTGGCCGACGTCGGCCGGGTGGTCGCGCAGCAGCAGCCAGACGAAGGGGACCACCGCGAGGGCGGCGAGGGCGACCGTCACGGCGGCCGGCCGCCAGTCGTGCCTCTCGACGATCCAGGACAACAGCGGCAGGAACACGAGCTGCCCGGAGGCGGACGCGGCGGTCAGGATGCCGGTGACCAGCCCGCGCCGGGCGGTGAACCAGCGGTTGGTGACGGTCGCCGCGAAGGCCAGGGCCATCGAGCCGCTGCCGAGCCCGACCAGCAGGCCCCAGCAGAGGAGCAGTTGCCAGGCGGCGGTCATCCACACGGTTGTGCCCGAGCCGAGGGCGATGACCACGAGCGCCCCCGCGACGACCCGCCGGATGCCGAAGCGGTCCATGAGGGCGGCGGCGAAGGGCGCGGTGAGCCCGTAGAGCGCGAGGTTGAGGGAGACGGCGGCCCCGATCGTGCCCCGGGACCAGTGGAACTCCTCGTGCAGCGGGTCGATGAGGAGGCCCGGCAGCGAGCGGAAGGCGGCGGCGCCGACGATGGTGACGAAGGTGACGGCGGCCACGAACCAGGCACGGTGCACGCGTGCGCGCCGCACCGGGGGCGGCGTCTTGCCGGGGGCGGGCCCGGGGCGGGCGGTGGACGTGGTGGCGGCTTCGGCGGCGGCCCCGCCGGCCTTGTCGGCTGTCTGACTCACGACACAGAGCCTCCGTGAGACGGCCGGAGCGAACGAGTGGCCCGAAAGACAGCATTCGCTAGGATCGGGCCATGACCCTCGAAGGCCCGTCCCCGCGCCCCCACCGTGTCGCCGTCCTCGCCCTCGACGGGCTGCTCCCCTTCGAACTGGGCATCCCGCAGCGCATCTTCCGGCGCGCCCGGGATAGCGAGGGCCGCCCCCTGTACGAGGTGCTGACCTGCGCGGTCCGGGAGCCGGGCCCGGTGGCCACCGACGCCGACTACGCCGTGGTCGTCCCGCACGGCCCCGAGGCGCTGGCCACCGCCGACACCGTGATCGTGCCGTCCTCCTACGCACTCGGCCCGGTGTACGAGGAGGGCAGGCTGACCCCCGAACTGGCCGCCGCCCTGGCCCACATCCGGCCCGGCACCCGGCTCGTCGCCATCTGCACCGGCGGCTACGTGCTGGCCGCCGCCGGCTACCTCGACGGCCGGCCGGCGACCACGCACTGGGCCTCGGCCGAGAACTTCCAGCGCCTCTTCCCCCGGGTCCGCGTCGACGCCGACGTGCTGTTCGTGGACGACGGCGACGTGCTCACCTCGGCCGGGGTCGCGGCCGGCATCGACCTGTGCCTGCACCTGCTGCGGCGCGACCACGGCACGGCCGTCGCCAACGACGTGGCACGGCACACGGTCGTACCGCCCTACCGGGACGGCGGGCAGGCGCAGTACATCGAGCGGCCGCTCCCCCAGCCGCAGCGGGCGGGCACGGCGGCGGCGCGGGAATGGGCGCTGGCCCGGCTGCACGAGCCGATCCAGTTGCGGGACATGGCCGAGCGGGAGTCGATGTCCGTACGGACCTTCACGCGGCGGTTCCGCGAGGAGGTCGGGGTGAGCCCGGGACAGTGGCTGACGCGGCAGCGGGTGGAGCGGGCGCGGTATCTCCTGGAATCCAGCGATCTGTCCATCGACCAGGTCGCCCGGGACGCGGGCTTCGGCACGGCCCAGTCGATGCGCCAGCACCTGCAGGCGGTGCTGGGGGTGACGCCGACGGCGTACCGCCGGACGTTCAGGGCGGGGGGAGCGGAGGGGGCGGCCGAGGCGCGCGGGACGGTCGGGACGGACATGGCGGACGAGGTGGGCGAGGCGGGCGACCCGGTCCAGGCGGGCCCCGGCAAGACGGAGGCCGCGGCCTAGGGCCTCTCGTTTGGATCAGGCCGGCTGGGGGGCGCGGTACGTCCTCGGCCGACCCGAGCGGGGTCCGGTGCGTGCGGCTGCAAGGCGGAGGAGGGCGCCAGGGCGGAGCCCTGGCAACCGACGACAACGCCGCAGAGGCGCGTGCCGGACCCCGCGACGCCGGGATGATCCAAACGAGAGGCCCTAGACCTCGCCCTGGGCCCGTGCGGCATCCCGCATGTTTGTCCACAGGGTGTGGACAAGTTCGGCGCAGCGGCTGGCGGCGCGCCACCGCCCGCCCCGGGCACGGGACCGCGCGCCGCCATCCGGCTCCGGCGTGCCCGCCCGCTCCTCGCCGGATCCCTCGCCCGCGAGGACTCCCGCGCCCCGTCGGAGCCCGACCGCCGAACGCGACCCGCACTCGCCGAGGCCCTCCGTCACCGGCACCCTCGCCGTCCCCTCACCGCGAATCGCTCACCACAAGCGTGATCAAACGGACACCGTACGTCAACACCCGTTCGGCGATTGGTCCGTTATGCCCTTTTTCCTCTTTCGCGCACGGGGGCACACCCCGGCGCACGCCCCGCACGCCCGCATCCGGGAAGGGCGCCCGTGCGACCGCACGCCCGGGCGCGCGTCCCCGCCGGGCCCCGGGGCACCCGCCGTACGACGGTCCCGGACCCGTGAGGCCCGGGCCCGACGGTCCTAGACCGCCTCGAAGGCGAAGTCCCCGTGGGCCGCGGCCGTCCTCGTACCGACGCGGGGTTCGGGGCTCCCCGCCGCGCCGCGGTCCATCTCGCACCAGATGCGCTTGCCGGAGCCCTCGCGGGTCCAGCCCCAGCGGTCGGCGAGGCCGTCGACGAGGGCGAGGCCGCGGCCGCCGGTGGCGTCGCCGTCGGCGCATCTCGGCGCCGGCGCCCGGTCGCAGGAGTCGGCCACCTCCAGCCGTACCGTCCCGGCGGGGCCGCCGGCGGCGTCCTCGCACACGCCCGTCAGCAGCAGCCGCAGCACGGCCGGACACCCGGTGTGCACCACGGCGTTGGTGACGAGTTCGGAGACGAGCAGCACCAGCGTCTCGGCCACGGGCTCGTCGGCGCTTATGCCCGACCCCGCGAGCCGCGAGCGGGCCCACTTCCGGGCCCGCCCCACCTCAGCGGGGTCGGGCCGGATCTCCAGCTGCACTTGAAGCACCTGCACCGCTCACACCATCCGAACCGGCGGACACATCGCCTCGCGCCCCACGGGCGCCACGGTCGTGGTCATCCTCTGCACGCACTGAACCGGGATCACGGAACGTGATTCCCTTGCAGGGCAGCATGGTTGACGTACAGTCACCTCAACAAGCGCTTCGGGCATATTCCAGCGCGAAGGAGTACGCGTACGGCATACTGTGCGACGCCTGCTCCGGTGAGTCGAACAAGCAGTGGCGACGGTCCGCCCTGCCCTGCGAGCGGCGCACATCGCGGCGCACGGCGCCCTTCGCGGCGCCGCACCACCCGGGCCCGGCCTCTGCACCACTCGCATCCACCACAAGGTACCGGAGACATCCGGCGGCGACGGTCCGTGACGAGTCGGCGGCGGGACGCGGCCCCGCCCTGACTCTCCGTCACCGACCGTCGATCACTCGGGGCGCTCGCTCCGGGACGCCGCCCGCGGGGCGCTCACTCCGGGACGGTGAAGTAGCGGGCGAAGGCCGCCACGACCTCCTGTTCGGCGATCCGGCCGTCCGCGTCGGCGTCCAGGGCCCCCGCGGACGCCGCGGCGACGTCCTCCGGGACGCCGAGCACCCGCAGCGCCCGTGCGGTCTCCTCGACCGTGACCGCTCCGTCCCCGTCGCCGTCCACCACGGCGAAGGCCGCGTGGAGGAAGGGGCGGGCGATCTCCGCGAACCGGTCGGGGTTGTCCCGCAGCCGCTTGACCGCGCCGCCGACGAACTCCTCCCGCGTGATGCGCTGGTCGCCGTCCCGGTCGGCCATCGCGGCCATGCCCTGCCAGAAGGCCTCTGCCCCCACGTAGAGGGCCTGGCCCTTGTCGCAGCGGGCCGTGGTACCGAACTCGGCGAGCAGCGCCTTGGCCGCCGCGCTGAAGTCCTCGCGGTCGATCCGGCCGTTGCCGTCCTGGTCGAAGCCGGCGAACCGGGCCGCGATCCTGCGTTCGTACTCGGTGCTGACCATGTGTCCTCGCGCCGCCTCACATGACGTCGGGTTCTCCCGCCCGGAGCGTACGACGCCGGAGCGCCGCGCGGAGCGGGAGAACCGCTCTTGTGCCAGGACCGGGGGGTTTCCGCGACAGGTCTGGGGAAAACCCGCACACACGTGTGACATACACCCCGGGGCGCGTCGCGCGGGTGTCACGCCGGCCCTCGGCCCGCCTCCGGCCCGTCTCCGGCCCGTCTGCGGGCCCGTCTGCGGGCTCGCCTCCGGCCCGTCTTCGGCCGCCTCAGGCCGAGAGCGGGTCGGCGTCGTCCATGAGCGCGACCGTGACGTCCGGGTAGACGTCGAACAGACGGCGCACGCCGAGCGCGGCGAGCACCCGGTTGACGTGCGAGCCCTCCTCGGTGCCGTGCGCGGGCAGGATCAGCCGCAGCCGCCCCCGGCAGGAGCGGATCAGACGGCGCGCGGCGATGAGGACGCCGACGCCGCTGGAATCGCAGAAGAACACCCCGGAGAGGTCGAGGACGAGCCGGTGTCGGCCCTCCGCCACCACGTCGTGCACGCGCCCGCGCAGCGTCGGCGCGGTCACCAGATCCAGTTCCCCCGACACACGGAGCACGGCCCAATCACCGTGCCCGGTCTCCGTCACCGTGAGCGCCACCGCCAACGCCTCTCACTCGCCCGCCCGTCCACTGACCGCCGGAACCACCGCCCCGGCCCGAACCCCCAACCGGAACTCGTCCCTACGCTTTTCGTCGGCGCGCCTTCCCCACCGCACCACCATGAAACACCTGTTCTCTTCCCATTGCCTGTGGTATATGAGCCATTCCAAACAAGTTCGGTCGACTCCAGTCGCTTTCGCGCAATGTTGATCTCGCCTTGTCACGCTGTGTCGTGCGGGGTCCCGCCCTGTCCCGGAGGCCCGGATGATCTCCTCTACCATCCGCGGCCGGGCGGGGCGCGCATTGTCACAAAGGGGCGTACGCCCCCGAGCATGCCGACTACATTCGAGAAGGCCCTGGGCACAGGCTGGGACGGGGAACGCGGGCAGCGCCGGGAGGGGAGGCACCGGATGGTGAGGAAGGACGCACCGCCCCGCTGGGACCGGCGGATGCAGCAGCGGCTGGCCCACGGCGAGGCCGCGGCGCTCGGCGAGCTCTACGACCGGTACGCCACCCTCGTGCACGGGCTGGCCCACCGCGTCCTCGGCGAGGACAGCGCCGCCGACGCCCTCACCCGCGAGGTGTTCGTCCACCTCTGGGAACACCCGGACACCTACGACCCCGAACAGGGCCCCCTGCGCTCCTGGGTCGCGGAGGTCACCCACCGGCTCGCGGTACGGCGGCTGCGGGCGGCCGGCGGCCACGGACGGGCGGCGACCGGCATCGACGCCGGCACCGGCACCGGGGAGCCGGACGCGGAACCCGACCCGGAGCGGGAGCTGGAGCGCACCGTGCGGCGCGCGTCCGTCGCCGCCCGCGCCGACTACATCGCCACCTCCCTGCCGGCCCCGCTGAAGGCGGCCCTGGAGCGGGCCTACTTCCAGCGCCGGGACTACCGCCAGACCGCCGCAGACCTCGGCATCACCGAGGACGAGGCACGCCGCCGGCTGCGGCTCGGCCTGCAACTGCTCGCCACGGCCCACGACACCGTCCCGGAACCGGGGGGTCCGGTGTGAACGACGGCCCCGGGAACCCCGAGGAGTCGCGGAAGCACGGCGGGCAGGACCGCGCGCCGCGCGTCCCGCCGCCGCGCGCCTCCGCGGAGGACGGCGGCCGGACGCCGCCGCCCGCCCCGCGCCCGCCCGCCGGGCCCGCGCTGGAGCACCGGGTGCTGATGTCGCTGCTCGGCGCCTGGGCGCTGGCCGCCTGCTCCGCCGAGGAGACGGCGGCCGTGGAGGAGCACCTCGGCGAGTGCGGCCCCTGCGCCGAGGAGGCGCTGCGGCTGCGCGACGCCGTCGGACTGCTGCACCCGCCCGAGAGCCTCGACCTCGACCCCGGGCTGCGCACCCGCGTCCTGGACACCTGCCTCGAACGCCGCAGCCCGCGCATCCCGGTGCCCTCCTGGGTGGCGCCGTACGACGCGGAGACGGCCCGTCTGGACGCCCTGCTGCAGGACTTCGGCGACGCGGAGTGGCACGCGCCGGTGCGGCTGCGCTGGTTCGACGGACGGGAACCGGCCGCCCGCCGTACGACGGTCGCCGGCGTCCTGACCCACCTGTGGTGCGTGGACGGGCTGGTGGCCTCCGCGCTCGGCCTGGACGACCCGCTCGCTGAGGCGGGCGCCGACAAGGACGCGCAGGACTCCCCCGGTGTCGTCGAGGGCTCCCCCACCGCGCGCACCGAGGCGTACTGGCGTGCCGCGCGGGTGCCGCCCACCCGGGCGGTCCGCGGGCCCTGGCGGGAGCAGAGCCACGCCGTCGTCCGGACGGCCGCGTTCGCGGGCGGCAGCGGCGGGGAGCCGGCCGTGTCGTACGGCGAGCACACGCTGCCCCTCCGCGACGCCCTCCTGGACCGGGCCTTCGAGTGCTGGGTGCACGCGGACGACATCGCGGAGGCGGTCGACTACCCCTACGAGCCGCCCGCGCCGCGCCATCTGCACGGGATGATCGACCTCGCGGCGCGGACGCTGCCGCAGTCGCTCGCCGCGCGGCGCCGGGCGGGCCTGGCCGAACCCGCGCTCCGGGGACGGCACCTGGTGGCGGCGGGCGCGCCGGGCCGGAGCCTGCGGCTGGAGATCGAGGGGACGGGCGGCGGCGAGTGGCTGATCCCCCTCGACTCGCCCGGGGCCGCGGCCTCGCCGGAGCACGAGGTGGCCCACCTCGCCCTGGACGGCGTCGAGTTCTGCCGGCTGGCCGCGGGCCACGTCCCCCCGGCCGAGGCGGCCGCCGGGCACTCGGGCGACCGGACGGCGGTCCGGGAGGTCCTGCTGGCCACGGCGTCCCTGAGCCGTCTGTGACCGCGCGCCGCGCGGAGGCCGAACCGCGCGGGAAGCCGAACCGCGCGGGAAGGGTCCCGGCGGACCGGCCGCCGGGGCCACCGTCGAAAGCCGTACCGCGCGGGAAGCGGCCTACGCGAAGATGACCGTGCGGTGGCCGTTGAGCAGGATGCGGCGTTCCGCGTGCCACTTGACCGCGCGGGCCAGCGCCTGGCACTCCACGTCCCGGCCCACCGCGACCAGCTGGTCCGGCGTCACGTCGTGGCCCACCCGCTCGACCTCCTGCTCGATGATCGGCCCCTCGTCGAGGTCCGCGGTGACGTAGTGCGCCGTCGCCCCGATCAGCTTCACGCCCCGGGCGTGCGCCTGGTGGTACGGCTTCGCGCCCTTGAAGCTCGGCAGGAACGAGTGGTGGATGTTGATGATCCGCCCGTTCAGCTTCTTGCACAGGTCGTCGGAGAGCACCTGCATGTAGCGGGCGAGCACGACCAGCTCGACCTCCGCCTCCCGCACGATCCCGAGCAGTCGCGCCTCCGCGTCCGCCTTCGTCTCCCGTGTCACCGGCACGTGGTGGAAGGGGATCCCGTACGAGGCCACGAGCTCGGCGAAGTCGGTGTGGTTGGAGACGACGGCCGCGATCTCGACCGGGAGCGCCCCGGTCCGCGCCCGGAACAGCAGATCGTTCAGGCAGTGCCCGAACCTGCTGACCATCAGGACGACGCGCATCTTCTCGTCGGCCCGATGGATCTGCCAGTCCATGTGGAAGGAGTCCCCGATGGCCGCGAAGCTCGCCCGCAGCTTCTCCGACGTCACCGACGGCTCCGCCGAGAAGTGGACCCGCATGAAGAACAGTCCCGTGTCCTGGTCCCCGAACTGCTGGCTGTCCACGATGTTGCAGCCGGTCATGAACAGGTAGCTGGACACCGCGTGCACGATGCCCTGCTTGTCCGGGCAGGAGAGGGTGAGGACGTACTGCTCACCGGTCTCGGCGGCGCCGTCCCGTGGGGGCTGCTCAGTCATGCAGCACAGGGTCCCACACCGCCCACGAGGGCGGACGGGCCGTCCCACAGTCCGGAACCGGCTGAGGGATCCGGCCGGGGGGATCGGCCGGAAGAGTCAGCCGGGGGGATCGGCCCGAGGAGTCAGCCGGGGGAATCGGCCTGAGCGGTACCGCTCAGGCCGAGCGCGTGAGGATGCGCAGCACCTCCAGGGAGCGCGGCGGCGCGTCCGGGTCCTCCTCGTCGGCCGTCACCAGCCGGACGTGGGCCTCCCGGGCGGCCCGGACCGCGTCCGGCCAGGACGGGTGTTCGAGGTACGTGGCGACCGGCGCGTCGGGGCCGACCTGGTGCATGATCCGCAGCACCCGGAGCACCGCGGTGTCCACCAGCGCCGCCTCCTGGGCGTCGCGGAAGATCGTGCCGACGTACTTCTCGGCCGACCAGTTGTCCAGCCAGGTGTCCTCCACCAGCCGGTACACGGCGTCGGTCACGTCTCCGTACCCTTCGGTACCCGCGAGCCAGACGTCCCGCTGGAACACCGGGTCGGAAAGCATGTGCAGCGCGGAACGCACGTTGCTGCGCCAGCGCCACCACGGCATGTCGTTGAGGGGCATGGCGCCCATGGTGGACGAGCGACGCCCGCGACGGGAAGGGTTCTCCGGAGCTTGCACGGTCATCGATCGTACGTTCCACCCGCCGGGGTGATCGTCGTACCCCCCACGTCCCGCCCTCCCGCACCCGCCCGGAGCGGGACGGACCGCCTGCTCGGAGCCGACGGAGCCGACGGAGCCGTCAGAGCTGGGTGGGCTGGCGCTGGGTGAGCCCGTACTTGCCCGCGATGGCGTTCCACAGCGCCGCCGCCTTCTTCTTCTGCTCGGTGGCCGTACCGCTGGCGGCATTGCCCGCGGCGGTCTGGCCGGTGTTCCGGGCGTGGCCCTTCTTGCAGACCTTGCGGCTCTTGGCCTGGTCGGCCCAGGCCGCGTAGTGGTTGTCGGCGGAGGCGGAGGCCTGCCAGGCGGCGGTGAGCGAGGACGTCAGCGAGGCGTGGTCGGGCAACTTGTCCACGGAGAGCCCGGACAGCTTCGTCACCAGGCCGTTGCGCTGCTTCGCCGCGTCCCGCAGGTCGGTGGCCGCCTGGTCGAGGTTCTTGCACGACCGCACGTTCGCCACGGCGCCGATCACGCTCTGCCGGCTGCTGCCGCTCTGGGCGAGCAGCTTGTCCAGGGCCTCGGCCTGCGCCTTCGCCGGGTCGACGGTGGGCTCGGAGGAGCCGGAGGTGGCGGGACCGGTCGCCGACACGGTCTTGCTGTCGTCCTTCTCGGCACCGCCGCCCCCGCCGCCGAGCAGCGCGCCGGCGCCGATCCCGAGGACGACGATGCCGACGCCGACGGCGGCGATCAGCGGCACCCGGGACCCGGAACGGCCGCCGCGGCCGCGGCCACCGCCCTCGTCGCCGCCACGCCGGGCGCCCGCGCGGCCGCCGCCCGGGGGCGGCACGGAGACGGCCTCACCGATCTGCGGGAGGTGCTGGGTGGCGGGCGCGGGGGCGCCCTCGGTGCGGAACAGGTTGTCGAACTCGGCCGGCGGGGCGGGCTGCGCGGGAGCCCCGCCCGGGACCGGCGGAAGGTACTGGGTGGCCTGGGCGTCCGGGCCCGCGGCGGGCGGCATCGGCCCCGCGCCGGAACCCACCGGCGGGATGTACTGGGTGGCGCCCTCGTCCGCGACCGGCGGAATGTACTGGGTGGCCCCCTCGTCCATGACGGGGGGTATGTACTGCGTCGCCCCCTCGTCCGCGGGCGGGAGCGGCGCGGAGGGGAACGCTCCCGGGGAACCCGGGGCGCCCGAGCCGTAGGAGCCCTGCGGGGCGGCCGGGGGCAGCGGGGCGGAGTAGCCGCCCGCGGTGCCCTGGTGGGCGTGGCCGCCGTGCCCGCCCTGCGCGGGTGCGCCCCCCGGGGCCTCCTGTGCGCTCTCCGGGGGGAGTTGTGCGCCGCCCCACCGCGGGCCGGGGTCCTCGCCCCAGCCGGGGGCCGGGGGCGGTGCGGGGGCGGCCTGCTGCTCGGGGCCCCAGGGCCCGCCCCAGGACTGGCCGGCCGCGGGGGCCGGCGGCTCGCCCTGACTGCCCGGCAGCAGGGGGGCACCACCGTCGGAGGGCAGCACGATGCCTTCCCGCGCGGGTCGTGCCGAGGGCTCCCCGCCCTGTCCACTCTGCGTCACCGGGACTCCTCCGACTGGGCGACCACGTAAACCAGCGGCTCACGCTACCGGTTCTCAGCGAGGCCATGCCATGCGGAGTCCCCCCGCCGGTCCCACGGGCCCCGTGCGCACCGTGCCGAGGGCTTTCGCCCCGGGACCCCGGCGGCCTCCGCGCGGCCCCCGGCCGGTGCGGGCCGCCCACCCGGTCGCCGTCCCGCCCCGGCGGCGGGCCGGGACGGCGGAACCCGCGTGACCAGCCACGACGAACCCCCGCCCGCCGGTGGGTCCACTCCCCGCGCCCTCCCGGCCGCCCCCTCCCCGCGCCTCGCCAACTCCCCTCCCCCCACAGGCCCGAGGCCGGTGGCGGGCGGGGAGCAGGAAGCGACCAACCTCACGCCGCGCGCAGCTCCAGCCGGGCTCCGAACTCCCGCACCACCGCCTCCTCCCCGAACGGCTCGAGCCGCTGCTGGAAGTCCTCCAGGTACTCCGCACCCCGGTTCGACCGCAGTCCCCCGAGCAGCTCCACCGCCTTCATCCCGGTGTGCACGGCCTGTTCGACCTCCCGTTTCTGCACCTGCGCGGTCGCCAGCAGCACGAAGCCGATCGCCCGCCGCCGCACCCGCCCCTCCGGATGCCCCGCCAGCGCCTCGCGCGCGCACCGCTCCGCCGCCTCGGCCTGCCCCAGGTCCCGGTGGCAGTGCGCCAACTCGTCAGCGAGATACGCCTCGTCGAAGTGCGCAATCCACACCGGGTCGTCCCCGGAGCCGCCGTCGGAGCCGGAAGCGGAACCGGCCTCCTCCATCGCGGCCACGGCCCGCCCCGCCGCGGTCTGCGCCGCCCGCGCGTCCCCCATCAGCGCGTGCCCCCGCGCCTCGGCCGCGCAGAACATGGACTGCGCCCGCGGCGTCACCTGCCCCCGCGCACCCTCCTGCGCCGCCCGCGCCAACTGGGCGATCTCCCGCGGGTTCCCGAGCTGCGCCGCGAGGTGGCTCATGGACGCGGCCAGCACGTACCCCCCGTAGCCGCGGTCCCCGGCGGCCTGCGCGAGCCGCAGCGCCTGGATGTAGTACCGCTGCGCCAGACCCGGTTGCCCGGTGTCCACCGCCATGTACCCGGCGAGTTCGGTCAGTCGGGCCACCGCCGCGAACAACTCCCGTCCCACGGGCTCCCGGTAGGAGCCGGCGAGCAGGCCGGAGACGACGCTGTTGAGGTAGTGCACGACGACCGGACGCACATGCCCGCTGCCGTAGGTGTGGTCGAGGTCGACCAGCGCCTGCGTCATCGCCCGCACCGCCGCCACGTCCGAGGCACCGACCCGCGGCCCGCCGGTACGCCCCACCTGGGCGTCCGGTGCCGAGATCAGCCAGTCCCGGCTGGGCTCGACCAGCGCGGAGGCGGCGACGGAGGACCCGGACAGGAAGTCCCGCCGGCCCACGTCGCTGCGCCACAGCTCGCAGACCTGCTCGATGGCGCCGAGCACCGTCGGCGAGAACCGCAGCCCCACGCCGGAGGCCAGGTTCTTGCCGTTGGCCATGCCGATCTCGTCGATCGTGACCGTACGGCCCAGCTTGCGTCCGAGGGCCTCGGCGATGATCGCCGGGGCACGTCCGCGCGGCTGCTGTCCCCGCAGCCAACGGGCCACCGACGTCTTGTCGTAGCGCAGGTCGAGCCCGTGTTCCGCCCCGCACATGTTGACCCGGCGGGCCAGACCGGCGTTGGAACAGCCCGCTTCCTGGATGAGCGCCTGGAGCCGTTCGTTCGGCTGCCTGGCGACGAGAGGCCTTGCGGCCATGGCGAAACCCCCTGTGTCTGGCGGTTTGCGGTGCCTGCCCACGCACCGGTTGACGAGCCTTCGGCAGCCGGCGCCTTCCGTCGGGCACCGCAAGGATCCGGCCTCGAAGATCAATGCCCCGTCCGTCGGCACTACATGCCGACAATGCGGGACATGCCAGGATTGCCGGGTTCTGGCGACGGTCCGGGCCGCCGCCCCTCCCCACCCGGCCTGTGTCTGCCTGTGAGGGCTACCCGTTCGACGGTGTCCTTCCTCGTACGCGCCCCCGTACATGCATCCGTGCGCCCCGCCGCCGGAGGGGGTGCCCCTCCCCCGCGCACGGGTGGGCGTAACCCCCGGTGACGGCGGGAGTTGTGCTCACCGTGGAAGAGACCATCGCGGGCGCCGACACCGCGCCCATCAAAGCTGCCCAGATCCCGCAGCAGCGCGGCGAAACGCTGCGGGAGGCCGCCGTGCGCTACGCCGAGGAACGCCACTGGGACGTGGTCCCCGGCACCTGGCTCGACGTCGTCGACGGGGTGCAGCGCTGCTCCTGCGAGGACCCCGCGTGCCCGGAACCGGGCGCGCATCCGGCGCGCGAGGACTGGGCGGCGCAGGCCACGGGCAGCGCGACCGTCGCGCGCCGACTGTGGTCCCGGCAGCCGACGGCCTCGATCCTGCTGCCCACCGGCCGCACCTTCGACGCGGTCGAAGTCCCCGAGTCCGCCGGGTTCCTGGCGCTCGCGCGCATGGAACGCATGGAACTGACGCTCGGACCGGTCACCTTGTCCCCCGACCGCCGGATGCGGTTCTTCGTGCTGCCGGGCGGCGCGGCCAAACTCCCCGAGCTGGTACGGAAGCTGGGCTGGTCACCCGCGGCGCTGGACCTGACCGGGCTCGGCGAGGGCGCCTACGTGGCCGCGCCGCCCTCGCGGCTGGGCTCCCGCGGGGCGGTGCAGTGGGCCTGCCGGCCGACCGCGGTGAACCGGTGGCTGCCGGACGCGGAGGAGATGGTCCCCTCCCTGGCGTACGCGTGCGGAAGGGACCGGTAGCGGCGGGGACGGAAGGCGCCGGGGGCCGGTGGGCGGGGACCGACAGCGGTCCCGAGCTGGGCGGGGACCGACAGCGGTCCCGAGCTGGGCGGGGACCGACAGCGGTCCCGAGCTGGGCGGGGACCGACAGCGGTAGGGGGCAACGATCCGGACACGGGACGAACGCCGCCCCATGTCCCCGGCCCAGCCCGGCCCCTAGGGTGTCGGTATGAGCGAGGGAGAGCGAGAAGGCGAGGCAGGACGCCCGGCGGTGCGCGTCCACGGGCTGTGGAAGCGGTTCGGGGAGCAGATCGCGGTGAGCGGGATCGACCTCGTCCTGCCCGCGGGCAGGTTCGTCGGGCTCGTCGGCCCCAACGGCGCCGGCAAGACCACCACGCTCTCCATGATCACCGGGCTGCTCCGCCCGGATCAGGGCACCGTCGAGATCGCCGGACACGACGTCTGGCGGGACCCGGCGGCCGTCAAGGCCCGCATCGGCGTGCTCCCCGAGGGGCTGCGGCTCTTCGAGCGGCTGTCCGGGCGCGAACTCCTCTCCTACACCGGCCGGTTGCGCGGGGTCCCGGGCGCCGAGGTCGACAAGCGGGCCACCCAGCTCCTCGACGTCCTCGACCTCGCGGGCGCCCAGCACAAGCTCGTCGTCGACTACTCGACCGGCATGCGCAAGAAGATCGGCCTCGCCGCCGCCCTCCTCCACAACCCCGAGGTCCTCTTCCTCGACGAACCCTTCGAGGGCGTCGACCCGGTCTCCGCGCAGACAATCCGCGGCGTCCTGGAGCGCTACACCGCCTCCGGCGCCACCGTCGTCTTCTCCTCCCACGTCATGGAACTCGTCGAGTCCCTGTGCGACTGGGTCGCGGTGATGGCGGCCGGACGGATCCGTGCCGACGGCCCGCTCGCCGAGGTGCGCGGCGAGGCGCCCTCGCTGCAGGAGGCCTTCCTCCAGCTCGTCGGCGCCGGCGGCCGGTCCGCCGGGACCGACCTGGACTGGCTCGGCGGGGGCGGCCGATGACCACCGTCCCCACCACCGACGCCCCCGCCGCGCCCGCCGGACCCGGGGGCCCCGGCACGGTACGGCTCACCCCCCTCGTCGTCCGGCTCAAGCTGTCCCTGCTGCGCAACGGGCTGCGGCAGTCCGCGGGCCGACGGGCCGTGTACCTCACCTCCCTCGTCCTCGTCTCGCTCTTCGCGGTGCTCCAGCTCCTCGGGCTGATCGCGCTGCGCGGCAACGCGCACGCCGACTCCGTCACCGTGCTGCTGCTCGCCCTCATGGGCCTCGGGTGGGCGGTGATGCCGCTGTTCTTCCCCGGCGGCGACGAGACCCTCGACCCGACCCGGCTGGTGATGCTGCCGCTGCGGCCCCGCCCGCTGGTCCGCGCCCTGCTGGCGGCCTCGCTCGTGGGCATCGGCCCGCTGTTCACGCTGTGCCTGCTGGTGGGCTCGGTGATCTCCGTGGCGCACGGGGCGGCGGCGTTCGCCGTCGGCGTCCTCGCGGTCGTCCTCGGGCTGCTGGTGTGCGTGGCCCTCGCCCGCGCGGTGGCCGCCGCCAACACCCGGCTGCTGACCAGCCGCAAGGGCCGCGACCTCGCGGTGCTCAGCGGCCTCGTGATCGCGGTGGGCGCGCAGTTCGTCAACTTCGGGGCGCAGCGGCTCGGCGCGGCGGGCGGCCTCGACCCGCTCGACCCGGTGGCCGCCGTCCTGCGCTGGGTGCCGCCCGCCGCCGCGATCGGCGCGGTGGACGCGGTGAGCGAGGGCTCCTACGGCCGCGCGGCGGCCCAGCTCCTGCTGTCGGCGGCGGCGCTCGCGGGGCTGCTGGCGCTGTGGACGCGGACGCTGACCCGGCTGATGACCGCCCCCGACGCCTCCACACTGAACGCCGCCGAACCGGCCGCCCGCGAGAAGGCCGGGCGCGCGGGCGGCCCCGCCCGGCTGCTGCCCGCCGGGCGCATCGGCACGGTCGTGGAGCGCAGCCTGCGCTATGTGTGGCGGGACCCCAAGACGAAGTCGGCCTGGGCCACCTCCCTGGCCATCGGCGTGATCGTGCCCGTCTTCAACGCGCTCCAGGGCACCGGCTCGGTCTACTTCGCCTGCTTCGCCTCCGGGATGCTCGGCATCCAGATGTACAACCAGTTCGGGCAGGACACCTCCGCGTTCTGGACGGTGGCCATGACGATCTCCTCGCCCCGCGACGCCCTCGCCGAACTGCGCGGCCGGGCCCTGGCCCTGCTGCTGATCACCCTCCCGTACGCCACCCTCGTCACCGTCCTGACCACGGCCCTGCTGGACGCCTGGGCGAAGCTGCCCGAGGTGCTGGGGCTGTCGTTCGCGCTGCTCGGGGCGATGCTGGCGACGGGGGCGTGGTCCTCCGCGCGGTTCCCGTACTCGATCCCGCAGGAGGGCTACAAGAACGTGGTGCCCGCGCAGGTCGGCGTCGCCTGGATCTCGATCTTCGGCGGCATGATCGCCGCGGCACTGCTGTCCGCGCCGGCCATCGCGGCCGCGATCTGGCTGAACGTGTCGGCCGGCGGCGAGGACCGGGCCTGGCTCCTGCTCCCCGCGGGCGCCGCCTACGGCACCGCCCTGACCGTCCTCGGCCTGCGCCTGGCGGCCCCGCGCACGGCCGCCCGGCTCCCGGAGATCCTCCTGGCCGTCAGCAAGGGCTGACCGGCCGCCGCCCTTCGCGCACTCTCGGGCCGCCCCGCAGGGCGCACACCGGTGGCACGGCCGCTTCGCATGAGACCCCTCGTGCAACGATTGCCTCCCACATTGCGGGAACCCGCTGTGTGCTGAGTCACGTTCACGTTGAATGATTGCGAGCAACGAACCAACGCGCCCGCGAACGCGGGCGCGGCCGGCAGGGGGTCCAGGTGAGTGCTTCCCGGCATAGTGGGACCACCGACGAGCTGGGGCCCGACGAGCCCGAGCCCACCGGTCACGGCGGTGGCCCCCGCCCTCCCGATCACGAAGGCCCGGACGACGCGTCCGAACCCGCGGGCCCGGACGGCTCCGACCTGCTCGCCGCCCTCCTGGACGGCATGGACGCCGCCCTGTGCGCCTTCGACGCGGACGGCGTCGTCACCCACTGGAACCGCGAGGCCGAACGCATCCTCGGCTGGACGGCGGCCGAGGCCGTCGGCCGGCAGGGCTTCGCCGGCTGGGCCGCCCGCAGCGCCGACGCCGAGGAGGTCGAACGGCGCCTGATGTCCGCGATGCGCGCGCCCGGCCGCCAGGTGCACGAGTTCGCGCTGGTCACCAAGGACGGCGGCCGGGTCCTCGTCCGCACCCAGTCCGCCGCCGTGCGCGGCCCGGACGGCACCCCCGCCGGGGTGTACTGCGCCTTCAGCGAGGTGCACACGCAGATCGACCTGGAGCGGTCCATCGCGCTGAGCGAGGCCCTGCTGGAGGACGCCGGCTGGGGCGTGGTCCTCGTCGACGCCGACCTGCGGCCCGCCGTCGTCAACACGCACGCCGCCCGGTTGCTGGGCGTGGGCCGTACCTCGGTGCTCGGCCGGCCGCTCGGCGAACTGCTCGCGCAGGGCGTGGAGGAACTGGAGAGCGCGCTCGCGCACGTGCTCGGCGAGGGCGCGCCGCCCGCGCCCGCCGAGATGTGGGTGAGCGTACGGACCCCCGAGGGCGAGCAGCGGCGCTGCTGGCGCAACGGCTTCCTGCGGCTGGCCTCGCCGCTCGCCGAGGAGCCGGTGCCGCTCGGCGTGGGCTGGCTCTTCCAGGACGTCACCGAGGCGCGGCAGCGCGAGCAGGAGGCCTCCCAGACCCGGTTCCGGGCCAATCAGTCGCACCGCGCGGCACGGACCGCCGCGGAGTGCGAGGACCCGTGGGAGGCGGCCACCGTCCACCTGGACTTCGCCCTCGCCGGCTTCGCCGACCACGCGCTGATCGACCGCGTCTCCGGCCCCCCGGCGGCCGACGACCCCGAGGTGCCCGTACGGCTGGTCCGGGCCGCCTCGACCCCCTCGGGCACCCCGGGGCCCAGCGTCCTCGCGGGCGCGGCCGGGCTGCCGATGCACTACGGGGAGACGCACCCGGCGGTGCAGTGCGCCGAGCGCAACGGCTCGGTGCGGGCGAGCGCCGGGCGGGCCGACACGGAACGGGCCCGCGAATGGGCCCGCTCCCGGCAGTGGCCCCCGGACACCGTGCACGCGCTGTGCGCGGTGCTGCGCAACCGGGGGCGCACCCTCGGCGTGGTGACGTTCCTGCGCTCCGGCGCCCGCGCCCCCTTCGAGCGCCCCGACGCCCTCTACGCGGAGGACGTGGCGGCCCGCATCGCGCTCTGCGTCGACCTGGCCACGGCGACCACCCGCACACCGGACTGACCGGCCGGCCGGAGGACGGAAGGGGGAACGGGCCGGAGGACGGGCCGCCCTGGCGGGCCTACCGCGCCTCCGCCCGGACGACCGAGATGTCCTCGTATCCCGGCACCTCGTGCGGGCTCCGCGAGGCCGGTCCCACATAGCGGGCCGAGGGCCGGACCAGACGTCCGGTGCGCTTCTGCTCCAGGATGTGCGCCGACCAGCCCGCCGTGCGGGCACAGGTGAACATCGACGTGAACATGTGCGCCGGGACCTCCGCGAAGTCCAGCATGATCGCGGCCCAGAACTCCACGTTCGTGGCGAGCACCCGGTCCGGGCGGCGGTTGTGCAGCTCCTCCAGGGCCGCCTTCTCCAGCGCCTCGGCGACCTCGAACCGGGGCGCCCCCAGCTCCCGCGCCGTCCGCCGCAGCACCCGGGCACGCGGGTCCTCCGCCCGGTACACCCGGTGCCCGAAGCCCATCAGCCGCTCGCCGCGGTCGAGGGCGCGCTTGACGTACCCGACCGCGTCGCCCGTCCGCTCGATCTCCTCGATCATGCCGAGCACCCGCGAGGGCGCCCCGCCGTGCAGCGGACCCGACATGGCCCCGACCGCGCCGGACAGCGCGGCGGCCACGTCCGCGCCGGTGGAGGCGATGACGCGGGCGGTGAACGTGGAGGCGTTCATGCCGTGCTCGGCGGCCGAGCTCCAGTAGGCGTCGACGGCGGCCACGTGCTTGGGGTCCGGCTCACCGCGCCAGCGGATCATGAACCGCTCGGTGACCGAGTGCGCCTTGTCGATCTCCCGCTGCGGCACCATCGGCAGGCCCTGGCCGCGCGCGGACTGGGCCACGTACGACAGCGCCATCACGGCGGCGCGGGCCAGGTCGGCGCGCGCCTGCTCGGCGTCGATGTCGAGCAGCGGCCGCAGCCCCCACACCGGCGCCAGCATGGCCAGCGCGGACTGCACGTCCACCCGGATGTCACCGGAGTGCACGGGGATCGGGAACGGCTCGGCGGGCGGCAGACCGGGGTTGAAGGCGCCGTCGACGAGCAGTCCCCAGACGTTGCCGAAGGACACCTGGCCGACCAGTTCCTCGATGTCGACACCGCGGTACCGGAGCGCCCCGCCCTCCTTGTCCGGCTCGGCGATCTCCGTCTCGAACGCGACGACTCCTTCGAGCCCGGGTACGAAGTCGGACATGAGGCGGCTCCTCGGTCTGTGCGGACAGGAAGGCAGCACGATAGTCCCAGAGTGCCACCTTTGGGGAGTAGTCGCGGCACTGCGTGCCAAGGAGCGGAGGGAACCCGCCACACCCCGCCGCCGACGGCCGCCATGCGGCAGGATGACCGCGTGAGCGAGCACATCCCGGACGAACCCGCCGGCGAACCCCTGGTCGAACGCGCCGCCGCCCGGGCGGAACGGGCGGCCGGGAGCGGCGAGCCGGCCGTCGTCCCCACCGATCCCGCCGCGATGCGGGCCCACTACCGCGCCGAGGGCCTCGACGAGGAGGAACTCGCCGCCCATCCCATGGACCAGTTCGACCGCTGGTTCGGGGAGGCGGCCCGTGCCGCCGTGCGGGGCCTGCTCTACGAGCCCAACGCCATGGTCGTCTCCACCGCCGACACCGAGGGCCGCCCCAGCTCCCGCACGGTCCTGATGAAGGGCTACGACACCCGCGGCTTCGTCTTCTACACCAACTACGACTCCCGCAAGGGCCGGGAGCTGGCCGCGAACCCGCACGTCTCGCTGCTCTTCCCCTGGCACCCGGTGGCCCGCCAGGTGCTCGTCACCGGCACCGCCCGGCGCACCGGCCGCGAGGAGACCGCCGCCTACTTCCGCACCCGCCCGCACGGCTCCCGCCTGGGTGCCTGGGCGAGCGCCCAGTCCACGGTGATCCCCTCCCGCGAGGTCCTGGAGACGGCGTACGAGGACCTCGGCGCCCGCTACCCGGAGGGCGAGCAGGTCCCCGTGCCGCCCCACTGGGGCGGCTTCCGCGTCACCCCGCACACGGTCGAGTTCTGGCAGGGGCGCGCCAACCGCCTCCACGACCGCCTGCGGTACACGGCCGCACCGGACGGCACCTGGCGGGTCGATCGCCTGAGCCCCTGAGGGCACGCAGACGGCCCGCGGGCTCAGGTCCTCGTCCGAAGACGAGGAGCCGGCCGGACGTACCGGCGAGCCCACGGGCCGGGTGACTGCGTTGGATTGGCCGGTCGCGCGTGACGCACACGCGCTGGTCCGGCGCCGAACCGAGTACGACGGCGGGCTACTGGCCCGCAGCCACCTCACGCGTCCGGTATGCATACATCTGCCGAACCACCTCCCTTCAGTGTGCTCATCACACTAGGAACTGTCCGACACGCCTTCAACCCTTTTTTTCCGGCGCCCTCAGTCCCGGTAGAAGATCCGGTCCGCGTACTCCTCGAAGACGCGGTCGTTCCATTCGAGGCCGCCGTCGATGTTGCCGGAGCGGAGCATGGGTGGGGTGTGGCCGCGGGTGGCGAGGGTGACGGCGGCGGTGGCGATCACGGCCTGCATCAGGGCGCTGGTGACGACCGTGGAGGCGGGGGCGAAGGGGGCGTCGATCCCGTCCTGGGTCAGCACGGTGTCGCCGAGCGGGATGCGGGAGTCGAGGACGACGTCGCAGTGGTCCTTGAGGAAGGTGCCGGAGGAGTGGCGGGGAGTCGTCTTCTCCGCGTAGGCCACCGAGGTCACGCCGATGACCTTGACGCCGCGCGCGCGGGCGTGGGTCGCCATCTCGACCGGAAGGGCGTTGCGGCCGGAGAGGGAGATGATCACCAGCAGGTCGCCGGCGCGCAGGGGGCCGACGTCGAGGACGGCCGCGGCGAGGCCGTCGACGCGTTCCAGTGCGGAGCCCAGTGTCGCGGGCCGCACGTCGACACCCGTGAGCCCCGGGACGGTGAGCAGGTTCATCAGGGCGAGTCCGCCGGCGCGGTAGACGACGTCCTGGGCGGCCAGCGCGGAGTGTCCGGCGCCGAAGGCGAAGAGGCGGCCGCCGGCGGCGACGGTGTCGGCGATCAGTTCGCCGGCGGCGGTGATCCACTCGGACTCCTCGTCCCGCACCTGTCGCAGCAGCGCGATCGCGGCGTCGAGGAACCGCTCGCCCGGCGCCTTCGCGCCCCCCGTCCCCTGGCTCATCGGCGACGCCCCTCACCTTCGTGACGCTTAGTTGCGCGGCCGGTGCCCGCGGGAGTCCGGCCATGTCGCGGATCACGGTGCGGTCCGGACCAGGGCCGTGTCAATACGGGGTGCGCGAGGGGTCCGCGATGACCGTTCTTCCGGCGCGGCACGGTTGTCGGTGCGATGCGTCAGAATTGAGTCCAGGGCCAGCGCACACGCCGTGAGGCCGCCAGCCTCCGGCAGATCTCAATCGAGGGGCACGTATGTCCGGACTGATCGACACCACGGAGATGTATCTCCGCACCATCCTCGAGCTCGAGGAAGAAGGCGTCGTGCCGATGCGCGCCCGTATCGCCGAACGGCTCGACCAGAGCGGGCCGACGGTCAGCCAGACGGTGGCGCGGATGGAGCGCGACGGACTGGTGTCCGTGGCGCCCGACCGGCACCTGGAGTTCACCGACGAGGGCCGGCGCCTGGCCACGCGGGTCATGCGCAAGCACCGGCTCGCGGAGTGCCTGCTCGTCGACGTGATCGGGCTGGAGTGGGAGCAGGTGCACGCGGAGGCCTGCCGCTGGGAGCACGTGATGAGCGAGGCGGTGGAGCGGCGCGTGCTGGAGCTGCTGCGGCACCCGACCGAATCGCCCTACGGCAATCCGATCCCGGGTCTTGAGGAGCTGGGCGAGAAGGACGGCACGGTTCCGTTCCTGGACGAGGGCATGGTCTCGCTGGCCGACCTGGACCCTGGTCTGGAGGGCAAGACCGTGGTCGTGCGGCGCATCGGGGAGCCGATCCAGACGGACGCGCAGCTCATGTACACGCTGCGCCGGGCGGGTGTGCAGCCGGGCTCGGTGGTCAGCGTGACGGAGTCCGCCGGGGGCGTCCTGGTGGGCAGCAGCGGGGAGGCGGCCGAGCTGGAGTCGGAGGTCGCCTCGCACGTCTTCGTGGCCAAGCGCTGACGCGGGTCGTCCCCGGGGCGGTGTCCGGGCGCGTGGGCGGCCCGGGCGGGTCGCGCTCACGCGCCGGGTGACCGATTGCCCGCCCCGCGCACTTTCTGTGTGCCGAATGGCAGCGCGAACCCCGTTCCCGTGCCACGCTGTCGGGTGAGGCATATGACCTGAGGAGCTCTGGGGCCGGCTCGGACGACGGGGCCGTGCGGCCGGGGAAGGGAGCGGGACGATGTGCCGGGTATCCCGCGGGCACGGAGAGGGCCCCGGCGCTCTGTGGCGCCGGGGCCTGTCCTCCCCTGTGCTGACCCGGAGCCCCGAGCTCCCAGGGTCATCCCCCTCGGACCGTTTTTCCCCGAGCGGTCCGCCCGCTGAAGATCTCCCCCCGGTGGCGGCGGCCAATCCCCGACCGGTGTCACTCGAAGGAGGGGTGTTGACGAGCGAAAGCCCATTTTCGAATGCGCTTTCGATAGCGTGAGCACCTGCGGAGAACGAACCAGCAGGACCGAGCAGCAGGACGAACCAGCACGGCGGCAACAGCACGAGGAGCGTCCGGACCGGCCACGCGGAGCGTGGGTCGGCCCGGGGGGGAGCCAGGGGGTGCCAGAACGATGGTGCGGCGCATCGACGTGACGGGGAGCGGCGGCGTACGCCTCGCGGCCTGGGAGTTCGGCGACCCGCCCAAGGACGAGGATCCGGCCGGTGCGCACCGGCCCGGTGTGCTCTTACTGCACGGCCTCATGGGGCGCGCCTCGCACTGGACGGCCACCGCGCGCTGGCTCGCCGAGCGGTACCGCCCCGTGGCCCTGGACCAGCGCGGTCACGGGCAGAGCGAGAAGCCGCCGGCGGCCGCCCACACCCGTGAGGCCTACGTCGAGGACGCGGCGGCCGCGCTGGAGCAGCTCGGGCTCGCCCCGGTCGTGGTGATCGGTCACGCGATGGGTGCCCTCACCGCCTGGCAGCTCGCCGCCGCCCGCCCCGACCTGGTGCGCGGTCTGGTGATCTGCGACATGCGGGCCTCGGCGCTGGGCGCCGCCTCGCAGCGGGAGTGGGAGGACTGGTTCCGCACCTGGCCGCTGCCGTTCGCCACGCTCGCCGACGTCCGCAAGTGGTTCGGCGAGGACGACCCGTGGGTGGAGCGTCCCAGTCCGGCACGCGGCGAGTTCTACGCCGAGGTGATGCACGAGTCGCCGGACGGCTGGCGTCCCGTCTTCACGCCCGCGCAGATGCTGAGGTCGCGCGAGACGTGGGTGTACGACGCGCACTGGGAGGAGCTGGCGCAGGTGCGCTGCCCGGCACTCGTGGTCCGGGGCCTGGACGGCCAGCTGGGGCGGGCGGAGTCGCAGGAGATGGTCCGGGTCCTGCCGCGCGGCCGGTACGCGGAGGTCGCCGACGCCGGTCATCTCGTGCACTACGACCAGCCGGAGGCCTGGCGCGCGGCGGTCGAGCCGTTCCTGGAGGAGGTCCTGACGGGGGCCGACGCCTGAGGGGCGCGCCGGGGCGGCGCCCGTCAGCCCAGCACGCCCTCGATCACCCCCGCCCACTGCTCGACGACCCGTTCCCGCCGGGCGGTGTCGTCCGTCAGGAGGCGGGCGAGGCCGAGGCCGCGGGCCATGTCGAGGAGGCCCTGGACGGTTTCGCGGACGCCGGGGCGGGACTCGTCGACGCCGAGGAGTTCGACGGCGACACGGTGGGTCTCGCGGCCCACCCGGGCCTCCAGTTCGGTGACGCGGCCGCGCAGCTGCTCCTCGGCGGAGGCGGCCATCCACAGGTGCAGGGCGGCCCGGAAGAGGGGGCCGGTGCAGCCCTCGACGAGGGCGGCGACGACCGCGCGCCGGTCGCCGGCGGCGCCCTCGGGGAAGAGGGCGCGCAGGGCCTGGCAGCGTTCCTCGGCGACGTACTCGACGGCGGCGGTGAACAGGTCCTCGCGGGTCGGGAAGTGGTGCTGGGCGGCGCCCCGGGAGACGCCGGCGCGTTCGGCGACGGCGCTGACGGTGGAGCCGGCCCAGCCGCGTTCGGCGAGGCAGGCGACGGCGGCGGCCAGCAGCCGCTGCCGGGTGGCCCGGCTGCGGTCCTGCTTGGGGGCGCGGTCCGGCGCGGTCACCATGCCGCGCGCGTCCCGGCGGTGCCCGTCGCCCCTGCCTCGGGGCGTCCCGTCCCGTTCATGCGAGTTCCGTCCACACGGGGTCCCGTCGTTCGAGGAAGGCGGTCATCCCCTCGCGTGCCTGCGGGGAGGAGAACAGCCGTGCGGTGAGTGCGGTCAGGGCCTCGGCGTCCCGGTCGAAGGCCTTCCGTACGCGGGCGGTGAGGAGCCGCTTGGTCTCCGCGAGCCCTTGCGGGGAGGCGCGGCGCAGTCCGTCGAGGACGGGGGCGAGGACGGTGTCGACGTCCTCGCCGGCGAGGGTGAGCAGTCCGGTGCGGACGGCCTCGGCGGCGTCGAAGCGGTCCCCGGTGAGGCAGTGCAGGGCGAGGGCGCGGGGGTCGGCGCGGGGCAGCAGGGGCAGGGAGACGACGGCGGGGGCGACGCCGACGCGGACCTCGGTGAAGGCGAAGTCGGCGGTGGTGGCGGCGGCCGCGATGTCGCAGGCGCCGAGGAGTCCGAGGCCGCCGGCGCGGACGTGTCCGGTGACCCGGGCGATCACGGGCCGGGGCAGTTCGACGATGCGGCGCAGCAGGGCGGTGAGCGCCTCGGGCGGCGGTGGCTCGCGCAGGTCGGCGCCCGCGCTGAAGGTGGTGCCGGTGTGGGTGAGGACGACGGCCCGTACGCCGGGGTCGGCGCCGCACTCCGCGAGCGCGGTGTCGAGGGCGGCGACGAGGCCGGCGGACAGGGCGTTGCGGTTGGCCGGGGAGTCGAGGGTGAGGGTGGTGATGCCCCGGTCCCGGGAGCGGGTCACGGGCACGGCGGTGGTCACGGGTGCTCCCTGAGTTCGCGGCGGAGGATCTTCCCGGAGGCGGCGCGCGGCACCCGGTCGACGAAGGTGACACGGCGGACGCGTTTGTAGGGGGCGACGCGTTCGGCGACGTGCAGCATGACCTCCGTCTCGGTGAGTTGCTCCGCGCCGGGCTGCCGGACGACGTGGGCGTGCGGGATCTCGTTGCCCTCGGCGTCGGGGGTGCCGGTGACGGCGGCGTCGGCGATGCCGGGGTGGATGAGCAGCAGGGCCTCCAGTTCGGCGGGGGCGACCTGGAAGCCCTTGTACTTGATGAGTTCCTTGACCCGGTCGACGACGTACAGCCAGCCCTCGGGGTCCACGTGGCCGACGTCGCCGGTGTGCAGCCAACCCTGGGCGTCGACGAGGGCGGCGGTGTCCTCGGGGCGGCCGAGGTAGCCCTTCATCACCTGGGGTCCGCGGATGAGGATCTCGCCGCGCTCGCCGGGGCCGAGGTCCTTGCCGGGGTCGTCGAGGGAGACGATCCGCATCTCGGTGCTGGGGATGAGCTTGCCGACGGTGCCGGGGGGCGGGTCGGTGGCGTCGAGGGGGACGAGGTGGGTGCCCGGGGAGAGTTCCGTCATGCCGTAGGCCTGGCCGACCGGGGGCAGGCCGAGCCGCCGGGAGCAGGCGGCGGCGGTGACGGCGTCCAGCGGGGCGGCGGCGCTGATGACGTGCCGGAGGGAGGAGAGGTCGTACTGGGCGACCGCCGGGTGCTTGGCGAGCGCGAGGACGATCGGCGGGGCCACGTAGAGGCTGGTGATGCGGTGCTTCTCGATCGCGGCGAGGAAGGTGTCGAGCGTGAAGCGGGGCAGGACGACGACGGTGGCGCCCCGCCGCAGCGGGGCGTTCATCAGCGCGGTCAGACCGTAGATGTGAAAAAAGGGCAGAACGGCCAGGATGCGTTCGCCGGGGCCGGTCGGCACCAGGGGTTCGAGCTGCACGAGGTTGGTGGCGATCGACCGGTGGGTGAGCATCACGCCCTTGGGGGTGCCGGTGGTGCCGGAGGAGTACGGCAGCGCGGCGAGGTCCTCGGCGGGGTCGAGGTCGACCACGGGTTCGGGCGCGGTGCCGGCCAGCATGTCGATGAGCGAACGGTGGCCGGGCGCGCTGTCGCAGACGAAGATCTCCCGTACGCCGCCCGCGCGTTCGGCGGCGGCGCGGGCGGTGTCGAGCAGGGGGGAGACGGTGACGATCCAGCGGGCGCCGGAGTCGCGCAGTTGTGTGGCGAACTCCTCGGCGGTGGCGAGCGGGTGCACGGTGGTGACGGCGGCGCCGGCCCGGGTGGCGGCGTAGAACGCGGTGGGGAAGGCGACGGTGTTGGGGCTGTGCAGGGCGAGGACGTCGCCCTTGCGGACCCCGGCCTCGGCGAGGGCGGCGGCGAGCCGCCGGTGGAAGCGGTCGACCTGCTCGTAGCTGAGGGTGGTGCCGTCGAGGCCGTCGATCAGTGCGGGCGCCTCGCCGAACTCCGCGGCCCGGCCCAGGACGGCCTCGTGGATGGGGAGTTCGAGGGCGGGTACGTCTGCGTACTGGCTGCGGTACACGGTTCCTCCTCGTGCCGTCGCCGGTCCTCAGTAGGACTTCGGCAGGCCCAGTGTCCGGTGGGAGACGTAGTTGAGGATCATTTCCCGGCTGACCGGCGCGATCCGGGCGACACGGGCCGCGTTGACGAGGGAGGCGAGCCCGAACTCGCTGGTGAGGCCGTTGCCGCCGAGGGTGTGCACGGCCTGGTCGACGGCCTTCACGCAGGCCTCGGCGGCGGCGTACTTGGCCATGTTGGCGGCCTCCCCGGCGCCGGCGTCGTCCCCGGCGTCGTACAGATGGGCGGCCTTGCGCGTCATCAGCCCGGCGAGTTCGAGTTCGATGTGGGCCACGGCGAGGGGGTGCGCGATGGCCTGGTGGGCGCCGATCGGCTGCTGCCACACGGAGCGTTCGCGGGCGTAGGCGACGGCGCGGTCGAGGGCGTAGCGGCCCATGCCGATCGCGAAGGCGGCGGTCATGATGCGCTCGGGGTTGAGTCCGGCGAAGAGCTGCAGCAGGCCCGCGTCCTCGTCGCCGACGAGGGCGTCGGCGGGCAGCCGGACCTCGTCGAGGGTCAGCTCGAACTGCTTCTCGGGGGCGCTGAGTTCCATGTCGATGCGGCGGCGGGTGAAGCCCTCCGCCTCGCGCGGGACGAGGAACAGGCAGGGCTTGAGGCGGCCGGTGCGGGCGTCGGCGGTGCGGCCGACGATGAGGGTGGCGTCGGCGAGGTCGACGCCGGAGACGAAGACCTTGCGGCCGGTGAGTATCCAGTCGGTGCCCTCGCGGCGGGCGGTGGTGGTGAGGCGGTGGGAGTTGGAGCCGGCGTCGGGCTCGGTGATGCCGAAGGCCATGACGCGGCTGCCGTCGGCGAGGCCGGGCAGCCAGTCCCGCTTCTGCTCCTCGGTGCCGAAGCGGGCGATCACGGTGCCGCAGATCGCCGGGGAGACGATCAGCATGAGCAGGGGGCAGCCGGCGGTGCCGAGTTCCTCCAGGACGAGGGAGAGTTCGGTGATCCCGGCCCCTCCGCCGCCGTACGCCTCCGGCAGGTTGACCCCGAGGTAGCCGAGGCCGGCGGCCTCCTTCCACAGTGCGGTGGGGTGGGCGCCCTCGGCGACGGTGCGGGTGAAGTACTCCCGCCCGTAGCGTCGGCCGAGCGCGCCGACGGCGGCGCGCAGGGCCTTGTGGTCGTCGGTCTCGATGACGGGAGGCATGTGGCTCCTCGGGGGATGCGGGTGCGAGTGTGCGTCGGGTGCGGGACCTCGGGGTGCGTGCGGGCGGCGCGAGAGGGGGTGGGGGACCTTGTCGCTCGGCGGCCGCGGGTCGTTCGTGGTTGCTCGCGCAGTGCCCCGCACCCCTGGTAGCCCGATTCAGGGGCGCGGGGAACTGCGCGAACGGCCCCCACGGACCCGGGGCCGCCAAGGGGCCGTGCGCTACTCCTCCTTGACCACCGCCAGCAGGGAGCCCGGCGCGACCTGGTCGCCGGGGGCGGCGGGCAGGGCGGTCAGCGTGCCCGCGGCCGGGGCGGTGATCCTGTGTTCCATCTTCATCGCCTCCAGCCACAGCAGCGGCTGCCCCGCCACCACCCGCGCCCCCTCGCGCACGCCCTCCGCGAGCCGGGCCACCGTGCCGGGCATCGGGGCGAGCAGGGAGCCGGGGACGCGCTCGACGGCGGCCTCGGGGAACCGGGACACGGGGTGCAGGAGCGTGTTGCCGACGTAGACGCCGTCCTCCCCGTACCGGGCGACGGGGTAGGTGCGCCGGACCCCGTCCACCTCCAGAACCACCTCGTGCGCGGCGATCCGGAGGACCCGCACCTCGCCGGCCCCGCCGGTCGCGCCGCTCTCCACGGCCACCCCGTCGCGGCGGTACCAGTAGCGGACCTCGTGCTCCTCGCCCGCCGTGCGGTACCGCTTGACCTGGGGGTGCGAGGGCACGTTGCGCCAGGCGCCGCCGAACCGGGAGCGGCCGGCGCCCTCGGCGAGGGCGGCGGCCAGCGGTGCCCACGGGTCCGGGGCGGGGACGGTGAGGGCGGCGGCGTGCCGCTCGTAGAACCCGGTGTCCATGCGGGCCTCGGCGAACTCCTCGTGCCGCAGCGAGCGGACGAGGACCTCGCGGTTGGTCACCGGCCCGTGGACCTCCGCCCGTTCCAGCGCGCCCGCGAGCCGGCGCACCGCCTCCGCGCGGGTCTCGCCGTGGGCGACGACCTTGGCGAGCAGGGCGTCGTAGTGCACGCCGATCTCGTCCCCGTCGGCGTATCCGGTGTCCAGCCGGACGCCGTCCGGGACGGCGAGCCGGTGCAGGGTACCGGTGGCGGGCGCCCAGTCCCGTGCGGGGTCCTCGGCGTAGAGGCGGGCCTCGACGGCGTGGCCGCGGGGGCGGGGCGGGAACCTGTCGAGCGCCCGGCCCTCGGCGATCCGCAGTTGCAGGGCGACGAGGTCGAGGCCGAACACCGCCTCGGTGACGGGGTGTTCGACCTGGAGTCGGGTGTTCATCTCCAGGAAGTGCGCGCGTCCGTCGGCGACGAGGAACTCGACGGTCCCGGCGCCGGTGTAGCCGACGGCGCGGGCGGCCCGTTCGGCCAGCGCGTACAGCTCCTCGGTGAGGTCCTCGGTCAGTCCGGGTGCCGGGGCCTCCTCGACGACCTTCTGGTGGCGGCGCTGCAGCGAGCAGTCGCGGGTGCCCAGCGTCCAGACGGTGCCGTGGGTGTCGGCGAGGATCTGCACCTCGACGTGCCGGCCGCTCGCCAGATAGGGCTCGACGAAGACCTCGTCCTCGCCGAAGGCGGCGCGCGCCTCCGCGCGTGCGGCGGCCTTCTCGGCCTCGAGGTCGGCGAGCCGGCGGACGATCCGCATGCCGCGCCCGCCGCCGCCCGCGGCGGCCTTGACCAGCACCGGCAGGTCCGCCTCGATGACCTCGGTGAGCGGGTCGATCCCCATGAGCCGCTTGGCGCGCGTCTTGGAGGCCATCGCCTCGATCGCCTCCGGGGGCGGCCCGACCCAGGTCAGCCCCGCCTCGCCCACGGCCCGCGCGAAGTCCGCGTTCTCGGAGAGGAAGCCGTAGCCGGGGTGGACGGCCCCGGCCCCGGCGGCGCGGGCGGCCGCGAGGAGCAGGTCGCCGCGCAGATAGGTGTCGGCGGGTGCCGCGCCCGGGAGCCGTACCGCGGTGTCGGCCGTGCGGACGTGGAGGGCGTCCTCGTCGGCGTCGGAGTACACGGCGACGGTGCGGATGCCGAGCGCGTGGCAGGTGCGGAGGATCCGGCAGGCGATCTCGCCCCGGTTGGCCACGAGCAGCGAAGTGATCACTGGTCCCTCCCCTTCACATCCGGAAGACGCCGAAGCCGCCCCGCGCGCCCTCGAAGGGGGCGGTGCGGATCGCGGACAGGCACAGGCCGAGGACGGTGCGGGTGTCCCGCGGGTCGATGACGCCGTCGTCGTAGAGGCGCCCCGAGAGGAACAGGGGCAGCGACTCGGACTCGATCTGCTGCTCCACCATCGCGCGCAGCCCGGCGTCGGCCTCGTCGTCGTAGGGGCGGCCCTTGGCGGCGGCGGACTGGCGGGCGACGAGGGAGAGGACGCCGGCGAGCTGCTGGGGTCCCATGACGGCGGACTTGGCGCTGGGCCAGGCGAACAGGAAGCGGGGGTCGAAGGCGCGCCCGCACATGCCGTAGTGGCCGGCGCCGTAGGAGGCGCCCATGAGGACGGAGAGGTGCGGGACCTTCGAGTTGGCGACGGCGTTGATCATCATGGCGCCGTGCTTGATGATGCCGCCCTGCTCGTACTCGGCGCCGACCATGTAGCCGGTGGTGTTGTGCAGGAACAGCAGCGGGATGTCGCGCTGGTTGGCGAGCTGGATGAACTGGGCGGCCTTCTGCGACTCGGCGCTGAACAGCACACCCCGGGCGTTGGCGAGGATGCCGACGGGGCAGCCGTGCAGGGCGGCCCAGCCGGTGACCAGGCTGGGCCCGTACAGCGGTTTGAACTCGTCGAAGTCGGAGCCGTCGACGAGGCGGGCGATGACCTCGCGCGGGTCGAAGGGCGTCCTGAGGTCCTCGGGGACGATCCCGAGGAGCTCCTCCTCGTCGTGTTTCGGCGGTTCGGCGGGGCCCGGATCGCCGTACGCCTTGCGGTGGTCGAGGCGGGCGATCACCCGCCGGGCCTGGCGCAGGGCGTCCGGCTCGTCGAGGGCGAAGTGGTCCGCGAGGCCCGAGACCCGCGCGTGCATGTCGGCGCCGCCGAGGGACTCGTCGTCGCTCTCCTCGCCGGTGGCCATCTTGACCAGGGGCGGGCCGCCGAGGAAGACCTTGGCGCGGTCCTTGACCATGATCACGTGGTCGGACATGCCGGGGATGTACGCGCCCCCGGCGGTCGAGTTGCCGAAGACGACGGCGATCGTGGGGATTCCGGCGGCGGAGAGCCGGGTCAGGTCGCGGAAGACGGCCCCGCCCGGGATGAAGATCTCCTTCTGCGAGGGGAGGTCGGCGCCGCCGGACTCCACGAGGCTGACGCAGGGCAGCCGGTTGGCGAGCGCGATGTCGTTGGCGCGCAGGGCCTTCCTCAGCGACCAGGGGTTGCTGGCGCCGCCGCGCACGGTGGGGTCGTTGGCGGTGATCAGGCACTCCACGCCCTCCACCACCCCGATCCCGGTGACGAGGGAGGCGCCGACGGTGTACTCGCTGCCCCACGCGGCGAGCGGGGACAGTTCGAGGAACGGGGTGTCGGGGTCCAGGAGCAGTTCGATGCGCTCCCGGGCGAGCAGCTTGCCGCGCGCGCGATGCCGCTCGACGTACTTCTCGCCGCCGCCCGCGAGCGCCTTGGCGTGCTCGGCCTCCAGCGCGGCGAGCTTCTCCCGCATGGCGGCGCGGTTCTCGGCGTACTCGGGGGCGCCGGTGTCCAGGGACGAGGCGAGGACGGTCATGGGGCGGCCTCCGGGTTCTCGGTGGTCGGCGGCGCTGAGGTGGTCGTCGGTGCTTCGGTGGTCGTCGGTGCTTGGGCGCGCGGCGGCGGCGCGGGCGGGGCGTCGGCCGGGAGGGCTTCCGCGGTGTGGGCCGGCGGAGCGTCCGGGCTGCCGGTGAGCAGGGCTTCCGGGATGTCCAGGTGGCGGGAGCGCAGCCATTCGCCGAGTGCCTTGGCCTGGGGGTCGAAGCGGGCCCGGGCGGCGACGCCCTCGCCGAGGATTCCGGCGACGACGAAGTTCAGCGCGCGCAGGTTGGGCAGGACGTGCCGGGTGACGGCGAGGTCCGCGGTCTCGGGGAGCAGTCGCCGCAGCCGGTCGACGGTCAGCGTGTGCGCGAGCCAGCGCCAGGCCTCCTCGGTGGGCGCCCAGACGCCGATGTTGGCATCGCCGCCCTTGTCTCCGCTGCGGGCCCCGGCGACCAGGCCGAGCGGCGCCCGCCGCACCGGGCCGGGCGGCAGGGGCTCGGGCAGCCCGGGCGTGGGCACCACCTCCAGCGGGCGGCTGCCGGGCGGCGGGGGCACGGTCAGGCGGCGGCCGTCGGGCAGGACGGCGAGGTGGGGCACGGTGTCCCGGTCGGCGTAGGCGGCCTCGAAGACGCCGTAGGGGGTGGCCCTGCCGGGGGGCGCGAGGACGTGGAAGCCGGGGTAGCTGGCGAGGGCGAGTTCGACGGCGGCGCCGCTGAACGCCCGGCCGACGGTGTCGGCGTCCGGGTCGCGGACGACGAGCCGGAGCAGCGCGCTCGCGGTCTCCTCCGTGCCGGCGTCGGGCCGGTCGGTGCGGACGAGGTCCCAGCGCACCTCGCGGGGCCGGGTGCCGGCGGCGAAGGCGTCCTCCATCTGCTCCCTGACCAGGGCGGCCTTCTCGGCCACGTCGAGCCCGGTGAGGACGAGGACGACCTCGTTGCGGAAGCCGCCGAGGCGGTTGAGGCCGACCTTGAGGGTGGGCGGTGGCGGCTCCCCGCGCACTCCCTCGACACGGACCCGGTCGGGCCCCTCCTGGCTGAGGCGCGCGGTGTCGAGGCGGGCGGTGACGTCGGGGCCGGGGTAGCGGGCGCCCGCCGTCTCGTAGAGGAGCTGCGCGGTGACGGTGCCGAGGTCGACGACGCCGCCGGTGCCCTCGTGCTTGGTGAGGACGGCGCTGCCGTCGGCGTGGAGTTCGGCGAGCGGGAAGCCGGGGTGGCGCAGCCGGGCGCGCGGGTGGGCGGTGAAGAAGGCGTAGTTGCCGCCGGTGGCCTGGGCGCCGCACTCCAGGACGTGGCCCGCGACGACCGCGCCCGCGAGGGCGTCGTAGTCGTCCGGCGCCCAGCCGAAGTGGGCGAGGGCGGGCCCGGTGACGAGGGCGGCGTCGGTGACCCGCCCGGTGACGACGACGTCGGCGCCCTCGCGCAGGCAGGCCGCGATGCCGTGCCCGCCGAGGTAGGCGTGGGCGGCGAGGGTGCCGGGGTGGGCGGCGGTGAGGTCCTCGCCCTCGACGTGGGCGACGCGGACGGGGATGCCGAGCCGTCCGGCGAGCGCGCGGACGGCCTCGGCGAGCCCGGCGGGGTTGAGTCCCCCGGCGTTGCTGACGATCCTCACGCCCCGCTCGTGCGCGAGGCCGAGGCATTCCTCCAGTTGGCGCAGGAAGGTGCGGGCGTACCCGGCGGTGGGGTCCTTCAGCCGGTCGCGGCCCAGGATCAGCATGGTCAGTTCGGCGAGGTAGTCGCCGGTGAGGACGTCGAGGGGACCGTCGATGAGCATCTCGCGCAGGGCGGAGAAGCGGTCGCCGTAGAAGCCGGAGGCGTTGCCTATGCGCAGCGGGGCGGGCGGCGGGGTGCCGGGCGCCGGGGCCCTCGCCGGGCCGGTGGCACGGGCGGTGCTCGGGTCCGTTCCCCGGGCGCCGGTCACGGGCGGGCTCCCCCGGGGCGGCCGCTCCCGGGGGCGCGTCCGGCGCCCGGTGGGCCCGCGAAGGCCTGGGCGATGTCCAGCCACCGGTCGGCCTCCGGCCCCTCGGCCCGGACCGCGAGGTCGGCGCGGTGGGCGCGCTGGGTGACCAGGAGGCAGAAGTCGAGCGCCGGGCCGGTGACCCGCTGGGCGGCGTCCTCGGGCCCGTACGCCCAGAGCGTGCCGTCCGGCGCGGTCACCTCGACGCGGAACTCCTCGGCCGGCGGGGCGAGCTGGTGCGTCAGGAAGGCGAAGTCGCGGGCCCGCACGCCGATCCGCACGATGTGCCGCAGCCGGAGGGCGGGGGTGCGGGTGACACCCAGCGCGTCGGCGACGTCCTGGCCGTGGGCCCAGGTCTCCATGAGCCGTCCGGTGGCCATGGAGGCGGTCGACATGGGCGGCCCGTACCAGGGGAAGCGGGCGCCGGGGGGCGCGGCGCACAGCGCCTTCCGCAGGGCCGCGCGCCCCTCGCGCCAGTCGGCGAGCAGCACGTCCGGCGGGTGTGCGGCGCCCTCCTCCGCGCCCCGGTCCACGAAGGTGCCGGGCGCGGCGACCGCCTGCTCGACGAGGGCGCCGAAGCCGTCCGGATCGGTGACGGCGACGAGCGCGGAGCGGTCGGTCCAGGCCAGGTGCGCGATCTGGTGGGCGATGCTCCAGCCGGGCGCGGGGGTGGGCCGGCGCCACCGCTCCGCCGGGAGGTCGGCGACGAGCCGGTCCAGCTCCTCGCTCTCCTCGTACAGGTCGTCCAGCACGGGCGTCGGATCGGACACGGGGCGCTCCCCTTCCGGCACGGACACGGCACGAGCTCGGCGGTGCGCCGCCGGCCCGGGGGCGCGGCGGTGTGCGAGGGAGCATGGCAGCGGCCCGGAAAACAAGCAAGCGTGCTTGCATGCTTTCCGGCCGGTTGTTTCCCGGGCCCCGCGCCGGCACGCGGGCACCCCGGCCGTTCCGCCGCACGGACCGGTGCGGGCGCCGCGCGGGCGGTGCCGACCCCGTGCGGCCGGTACGGGGGCCGTGCGGAGGGCTCAGGCGTTGACGCCGGACTCCGGGGTCACCCGCCGGTCCCGGCGGCCCCGCCGCTCGCCCCGGCCGACCTGGGTGCGGACCGCGCCCATGCTCGCCGCGATGACGAGGGCGATGGCCAGCACCTCGGGGAGCCTGAGGGACTGGTGCAGGATCAGGAAGCCCGCGAGGGCGGCGAGGGCGGGTTCCAGGCTCATCAGGATCGCGAACGTCGAGGCGGGCAGCCGGCGCAGCGCGAGCAGTTCCAGGGTGTACGGCAGCACGGAGGACAGGCACGCCACCGCCGCCCCCAGCCCCAGCGTCGTCGGCACCAGCAGCTTGGAACCGGACTCGGCGATCCCCAGCGGCGTGATCAGCACCGCCGCGACGACCAGCGCCAGCGCCAGCCCGTCGGCCTGCGGGAAACGGCGCCCGGTACGCGCGCTGAAGACGATGTACGCCGCCCACATCGCGCCGGCGCCGAGCGCGAAGGCGACCCCGGCGGGGTCGAGACCCTCGAAGCCCCCGCCGCCGAGGAGGAAGACGCCCGCGAGGGCGAGCGCGGCCCAGACGAGGTTGACCGCCCGGCGCGAGGCGAGGACGGACAGGGCGAGCGGGCCGAGCACCTCCAGGGTGACGGCGGGGCCGAGCGGGATACGGGAGACGGCCTGGTAGAACATGCCGTTCATCGCGCCCATGGCGAGGCCGAACGCCAGGACCGTGCCCCAGTCGGCGCGCGAGTGGCCCCGCAGCCGGGGGCGGCAGACGACGATCATCAGCACCGCGGCCATCGCCAGCCGCAGCGTGACCACGCCGAGCGCGCCGGCACGTGGCATCAGGTTGACCGCGAGGGCGGCCCCGAACTGCACGGAGATCCCGCCGGCGAGCACCAGTCCGACGGGGCCCAGGGAGCCCCGTCGGCCCGGGGCCGCCGCGGGGCCGGCATCGGCCGCCGTCCCGGAGGCGGCGGGCGGGGTGGCGGCGCTGGGGGTGGTCACGGGGCCTTCCAGGGACGTCGGAACGGAACCGGGGCGGGGCTGCGGGCGCAGCGACGGCTCGGAAGCGCATGCGTCGCCATAGTGCACCCTGATGGACTTCGCAGTCCAGGAGAATGCACTACGTCAGCACCGTACGCCTCCGCACCCCTGACCATGCGACCGCGGCCCCGCTCCGGTCAACTCGTTACTCGCCTCTTCACGCGTCTCCCGCCGTGCTCGCCCGGCGGGTCCGGGGCGGGCTCGGGGCGGGACGGCGGGCCGGGAAGTCCAGGTCCGGGTGGGCGATGCCCAGCACCGACAGCCGCGCGGCCACCTCCGCCGGGCTCCTGCCCGTCCGGCTCGCGACGCCGAGCACCTCCCCGGTGTCCCGGACGTGCCCGTCGTAGCGGCTCGGCAGGGCCCGCAGCACCTCGATGTCGTCCACCTCGATCCCGGCCGGGACCCTGACCCGGTGGCCCAGCCGCCGCAGCCGGTCCCCGACCTCCTCGGGGGTGCGGCCGGTGACCCGCGCGGCCCGCAGCACGTGCTCCAGCGACGGGGACGCCCCCCACGGCAGCCAGGGTCCGCGGCCGTCCAGGTTCTCGCCGAGCAGGACGACGTCCTCGTCCTCGAAGCCCTCGGCGTCGGGCAGCGGCTGCCGTTCCCGGCCCAGTTCCGTGCTGCGCTCGTTGATCTCCTCCGGGCTGCGGCCGAGTGCCCTCGCCGCGAGGAGGACGTGCCCGAGGCCCGCTCCCCAGCCCTGCCAGGGCGCGCGTCCGTCGGCGTCCCGGCTGACGATCACCTCGTCGCCGGGCTCCGGCCGGACGTCCGGCTCCCAGCCGAGGGCGAGCAGCCGGTCCGCGACCTCGTGGACGCCGATGCCCAGGACGTCGGCGGCGTGCCGGACGTGTCCCGCCGCGACCCCTGTGGGCGGCAGGGGCTCGCCGCCCGGCCGGGCGTCCTCGCTGATCATCGCGAGGTCGCCGCGGTGCACCGTCTCCGGCAGCCCCCCGGGCACCTCGCGGAAGCCCAGCTCGCCCAGTCGGCGCGCGACCGCGGCGGGGGCGATCCCGAGGGCGTCGGCCCGCCGCACCACGTACGGGACGCGGAAGGCGTGGTCCGAGGACGGCCACGCCTCGTCGCTCTCGATCAGACGGGCGTCCCGCTCGTCGACGCGCTCGGGGAGCGGGCCCGGCGGGAGGTCGACATCGGTGTAGCCGAGGGCCCGGTAGCGCTCGGCCGCCTCACGCAGGCCGATGCCCTCGTCGGCCGCGGCCCGCACGAGCCGGCCGAGGCGGACGGTGTCGGCCGGCACCCGCAGGCCGTACTCCACGTCGTCACGGATCAGCCGCACGTCCTCGTCGGTGAGGCAGCGGTCGGGGACCGCGGGGACGTGGGTGTAGCCCAGTTCCCGCAGCCGGGCGGCGACCGAGGCGGCGGACACGCCCCGGTCGTGCGCCCCGGACAGCACGTGGCCCACCGGCACGGGCCGCGTGCGCGCCAGGTCGAAGGGCTTCCCGGCGACCCGCCCACGCCACAGGAGACCGGTGTCGCCCTCGCGGACCTCGGCGGGGAGGTACTCGTGGGGGACGGCGAAGCCGAGCGCGCGCAGGTGGTCCGCGAGTTCGGCGGGTGCCCGCCCGGTGCGGGCCGCGACCTCGACGAGGTGGGGGAACCACTCGGGGTCCTCGTCGGCGAGCCGCTCGCCGTCGCCGCGGACGAGGGCCTCCGCCGTCTCGCGGGTCACGGCGGCGGGCAGCGGGCCCGCGGGCAGCCGGTGGTGTCCGAAGAGGCGCAGCCGGTCCGCGAGGTCCTGGGGGGAGCGGTCCAGTGCGTGGGCGGCGCGCAGGAGGTGGGTGAGCGGCACGGGCCGGGCGGGGTCGAGCGCGGGGCGGCGCCCGTCCTGGTCCTCGGTGAGCAGGACCAGGTCCTCGGCCGTGAGTTCCATGACGGCGGGGTCGACCAGGTAGCCGAAGGCCAGGAGGCGCTCGCGCACCGCGACCACCTCCGCCAGGCGCTGTCCCAGGTCCTCCCCCTTCGAACCGAAGGGCGCGATCGCCAGCAGGTGGGACAGGGGCACGGGCACGTCGTCGGGGATGAGCCGGTCCTTGGAGCGGGTCATGTCCAGGTCGCCGTACTCCACGGTCTCCGGGAGGCTCTCGGGCGCGGGTGCGGGCTGCCCGAGCTCGGCGAGCCGGACCGCGACCTCGGCGGGTGACTTCTTCAGGCCTTCGGCGACCCACAGCACATGGCCCCGCACGTACGGGGCGTCCTCGGGACCGAGCCAGTGCCGGACGGTGTCACTGCGCCGGAGCAGGCTGACGTCGTCCCTGGTCAGCGTGGCGGTTCGGGCGGCGGAGGGGACCTGGTACCCGAGTTCCGCGAGGCGGGAGCGGACCTCGGCGGGTTCCGTGCGGCACACCTCCGCCGCGCGCACGAGGTGCCCCAGGGGCACGGGGGCGGCCGGGTCGAGCCAGGGGGCCTCGGCGTCCACCCCGACGCTGGTGAGGCGCCGGTCGTGGTCGGTGGCGGGGGGCTGGGCGTCGTGCGGCATGTCGGCCTCTCGGGGAAGGGCGCGGGTACGGCTCGTGGGCGCGGGGCGGGTGCCGGAGGGACGGGTGCGGGGGCGGGGCGGGTGCCGGAGGGACGGGTGCGGGGGCGGGGCGGGTCACTCCGCCACGGTGATGTAGCGCTCCTCGGGGTCACGGCGGCGCGGCTTCTTCTGCGGGGAGAGGTCCACCCGCACACCCGCCGGTTCCAGCGACTCCCAGAGGCGCAGCAGCATGGCGTCCGGGAGGAAGTTGTCCCGCAGGTCCAGGTAGCGCAGATGGGTCAACGGCTGTCCGCCGAGCAGGGCCTCGGCGCCCGTCTCGTCCAGGACGCCCATCGACAGCCGCAGGGACTCCAACTGGGCCACCACGGGCGCGTGGGCCACGGCGGCGGCGATCTCGTTCTGCAGTTCACTGTTCTGCAGCCCCAGATGCCGCAGCGCGGGCAGCCGCCCGCCGGACAGCAGCGGCTGGAGGTCCGCCACGCTCACGTCGCCCTCGTACCACTGGCTCCCGAGCCACAACTCCAGGCACTCCAGCGAGGGCAGGTCGCCGGCCAGTACGTCGCGCAGGACCGAGGAGGGCAGCCCGCCGGTCTCGAAGCGCAGGGTCCGCAGCCCCTCGTGACCGGCCGCCGGGAACACCAGTCCCTGGGCGCCCCGCACGCCGAGTTCGCGCAGCCGGGGGTGGGCCGCGAGGAACGGGGTGAGGTCGACGTGCTCGATCCAGGAGATCTCACTCTCCTCGGCGACGACGTCACCGAGGAACACCGCCTCCAGGGAGGTCAGCCGGGGGGCGGCCTCGACCAGCGGGGTGATCGCGCCGTCCTCCGTGTCGTCGATCCCGTACCAGGGGTATCCGAAGACGAGCGCGCGCACCGACTCCGGCGGCACGGTGGCGAGGAAGCGGTCCCAGTACTCCTCGTCGGTCTCCCCGTCGTCGAAGCTGAGGCGCCACGCGACGGAGCCCGGGTCCTCCGGCAGCGGCCGGGCGTCGTCGAGCCCGGGGAAGGTGTGGACGGGCAGTCCGTGGAACGTGCTGAGGTGGTCCACCGAGATCGGGTGGCACGGCACATCGGCGAGGAACTCCATTGCGGTCCTTGCGTGTTGGGGTGTCGGTATCGGATGCGCATGTCTAGCAGTGCCCACCGACATCGGTCCCGCCGCGCCGGACGACGCACGCCCCGGCGCACGACTCGGCGCACCGCCGGCCCGGTCGGCCGCGCGGCCCGGGGCTCGGGCGGAGGCGTACCGTTCCTCCTGGTGGCTCGCCGTGCGCCGCCACCGGTGACCGCGCCCGCCCCTACCCCCTTCGAGGTCCCGTGCGACGACTCCTTGCCCGGCTCTGGCGACTGCTGCGTCCCGTGCAGAGCCGCGTCATGTGGCTCCTGAACGCCAAGTTCGTGGTCGGCGTGACCGGTGTCGTGCGCGACGAGGAGGGGCGGGTGCTGATGCTGCGGCACCGCATGTGGTCGCCGTCCCGCCCCTGGGGCATGCCGAGCGGATTCGCCCGCAGGGGCGAGGACTTCCGTGCGACCGTGGTGCGCGAGGTGAAGGAGGAGACCGGCCTCGACGTGGCGGCGGGCCGCCTGGTGATGCTGAACAGCGGCCTGCGCCACCGTCTCGAAGTGGCCTACGAGGCCCGGCTCCTGGGCGGCGAGCTGCGGCTCGACCCCACGGAGATCCTGGAGGCCCGCTGGTGCCCGCCGGACGAACTGCCCGAGCGGGTCCAGCCGGTGTGCCACGCGCTGGCGCGGGGCGCGACGACCCCCTGAGCGGCGGAGGGCTTCTGAGCGGCGGTGGGTGCGAGAACGGCGGCGGGCGCGGGCGCACCCGGGGCCTCGCTCACTCGCCGTCCGGAGCGTCCTCCACGGTGTCCTCCACGGCCTTCTCCACGGCGTCCTTCCCGGCAGCCTTCCCGGCGTCCTGCCCGGCGCCCCTCCCGGCATCGTCCAGCGCGGCCGCCAGCACCTCCGCCAGATGCCGTCCCCGCACTCCCGCGAGCTGTTCGAGCTGCGTCCGGCACGAGAAGCCGTCCGCCAGGATCACCGTCCCCGGGGCCGCCTCCCGGACCGCCGGGAGCAGTTGCTCCTCGGCGCAGGCGGCGGAGACCTCGTAGTGGCCCTCCTCGAAGCCGAAGTTGCCCGCGAGGCCGCAGCAGCCGCCGCTCAGTTCGCCGGTGAGCCCGGCGGCTTCGCGCAGCCGGCGCTCGGCCGCGTCGCCGAGGACCGCGTGCTGGTGGCAGTGGGTCTGGCCGGTGACCGGGCGGTCCACGGCGGGTGGCGTCCAGTGCGGGGCGTACTCCTCCAGGGTCTCGGCGAAGGTGCGCACCCGGGCGGCCAGGAGCGCCGCCCGGGGGTCCTCGTGCAGCAGTTCCGGCAGGTCGGTGCGGAGTGCGGCCGCGCAGCTCGGCTCCAGCACGAGGACCGGCGCGGACGTCTCCAGCACCGGCGCCATCAGGTCCAGGGTGCGGCGCAGTACCGTCCGGGCCCGGTCGAGCTGCCCGGTGGACACGTAGGTCAGGCCGCAGCAGACCCGGGCGCGGCGGGCGGTGAGGAGTGCGGCGGCCGACCGTGACCTGCCGTCCCCGACGCGCCGCGCGGGCAGCCTCAGCGTGGGCGGCGGCAGCACCCGCAGACCCGCCGCCTCCAGCACCCGTACGGCCGCCCGGCCCACCGAGGGCGACAGGTGCTCGGTGAAGGTGTCCGGCCACAGCACCACCGTCGGCCCGCCACCGGCACCGCCTCCCGGTCCGGCCGTTCCCCGCGCGCGTATGCGGCGCTTCCACCAGCGGGTGAACGGCTCCCGGGCCACCCGGGGCAGCTCCCGTTCCCGTGCGATCCCGCCGAGCCGCTCGGCCAGCCGTGCCAGGGGGCCGACCGCCGCCAGCGCGTTGAGCGGCCCCGCCGTCCGGGTGCGTGCCACCCAGCGCAGCCACACCGGCAGCCACCCCATCGCGTAGTGCGCGGCGGGGCGGCGGCGCCCCTCGTAGTGGTGGTGCAGGAACTCCGCCTTGTACGTGGCCATGTCGACGCCGACGGGGCAGTCGCTGCGGCAGCCCTTGCAGGACAGGCACAGGTCGAGTGCCTCGCGGACCTCGGGGGAGCGCCAGCCCTCGGTGACCACCTCGCCCGCCAGCATCTCGTGCAGCAGCCGGGCCCGGCCGCGCGTGGAGTGCTCCTCCTCCCCCGTGGCCCGGAAGGAGGGGCACATGACGCCCGTACCGGCCTCGGTGGTGCGGCACTTGGCGACGCCGACGCACCGGCGCACCGCCGCCGAGAAGTCCCCGCCGTCCGCCGGGTAGCCGAAGGCGACGTCCACCGGGCGGCGCGGCAGCACCGCGAACCGCAGGTTCTCGTCGAGCCGGTGGGGGCGGACCAGCATGCCGGGGTTGAGCAGGTCGTCCGGGTCCCAGACGGCCTTGGCGCGGGCGAACAGCTCCACCAGTTCCGGTCCGTACATGGCGGGCAGCAGCTCGGCGCGGGCCTGTCCGTCGCCGTGCTCCCCCGACAGCGAGCCGCCGTGCGCCACGACGAGTGCGGCCAGTTCCTCGGAGAAGCGCCGGAAGCGCGCGATGCCGTCCGGTGTGAGCAGGTCGAAGTCGATGCGGACGTGGATGCAGCCGTCGCCGAAGTGCCCGTAGGGCGTGCCGCGCAGGCCGTGGGCGGTGAGCAGCCGCCGGAAGTCCTTCAGGTACTCCCCCAGCCGCGCGGGCGGCACCGCGCAGTCCTCCCAGCCGGGCCAGGCCTCTCCCCCGCCGTCGGGCATCCGGGTGGCCGTGCCGGAGGCGTCCTCGCGGATCCGCCACAGCGTGCGCTGCCCCGCCGGGTCGGTGACGACGACGGCGTCGGTGACGTCGGCGGCGCGCACGAGGGCCCGCGCCCGCGCGTCCGCCTCCGCCGTGCTGTCGCCTCCGGTCTCCACGAACAGCCAGGCGCCGCCCCGGGGGAGCCCCGCCGTGCCGGGCACGAGGTCGGCGGCCATGCCCTCCACGGTGAGCGGCCCGTACGGCAGCAGCCCGGCCGCCGCGTGGGCGGCCGCGCTCTCGTCGGCGTACCCGAGCACGGCCAGCGCCCGCGCCCGGGGCGCCTCGACCAGCCGTACCACCGCCTCGGTGAGCACCCCGAGGGTGCCTTCCGAGCCGCACAGCGAGCGGGCCACGTCGGCGCCCTTCTCGGGCAGCAGCGCGTCGAGCGCGTATCCGGAGATGCGGCGCGGCAGCTCGGGGAAGCCGGTGCGCAGCCGCGCCGACTCGCCCTCCACCAGGGCCCGCAGGCCCTCCGGCGCGCCCCGCCAGTCCCGGCCCGCCGTCAGCCGCGCGCCGCGCGCGGTGAGGACGGACAGCTCTCCCACGTTGTCGGCGGTGGTGCCCCAGGCGACCGAGTGGGAGCCGCAGGAGTTGTTCCCGATCATGCCGCCGAGGGTGCAGCGGCCGTGCGTGGAGGGGTCGGGGCCGAAGCGCAGGCCGTGCGGGGCGGCGGCCTCCTGGAGCCGGTCGAGGACCAGTCCGGGCTGGACGACGGCCGTGCGGGCGGCCGGGTCCAGGTCGAGGAGGCGGTTCATGTGGCGGGTGAAGTCCAGGACGACGCCGGTGCCGGTGGCCTGCCCGGCGATGGACGTGCCCCCGCCGCGCGGCACGACCGGCACCCCCAGTTCCCGGCACACCGCCAGCGCCGCCGCCACGTCCTCGGCGTCGCGCGGGGCGACGACGCCGAGGGGGACGCGCCGGTAGTTGGACGCGTCCATGGTGTGCAGCGCGCGTGCGGTCGTGCCGAAGGCGACCTCGCCGCGCACCGCCCCGCGCAGCGCCTCCCGCACGGCCTCGGAGGGCGGCCCCGCCGCCCCGGACTCCCCGTGATCCCTCATGCCCCCACCATGCCATCAACCACTGACAGTGACGCCTCCATCACTTTCCGGGCTCACCGTCGGGCGGGCTCACCGGTAGTGGGCGGTGTGGTCCCGGACGAACTCGGCGAAGGTGCGGGGCGGGCGGCCGGTCAGGTCCAGCACGGCGGTGCTCACCCGGTCGTCGCGGCCGATGCGGATGTTGGCGTCCACGGCGGCGAGGGAGGCCGCGAACGTGTCGGGCAGACCGGCCGCCCGGTAGATGTCCGCCACGTCCTCCGGCTCCACGGGCACGACCCGGACCGTGCGGCCGGTGTGCCGGGTGAGGGTTGCGGCCGCGTCCCGGTAGCTCAGGGCCGCCGGCCCGGTGAGCAGGTGGTCGCTGCGCTCCTCGCCGTGTCCGTGGGCGTCCTCCTCGGGCGCGGTCAGGACCGCGGCGGCGGCCGCCGCGATGTCCCGCGCGTCGATCCAGCCGACCCGGCCGTCCCCCGAGGCGGTGCGGATGTCGCCGTGCCGCAGGATGCGTTCCCCCATCGGGTGCGGGGCGAGGAAGTTCTGCATGAACCCGGAGGCGCGCAGCACCACCCCGCCGGGCCTGGCCCGTATCCGCTCGGCCAGTTCCAGGGCGCCCTCGGAGCCGGGGAAGACGAGGGCCGAGGCGAGCAGCACCACCCGGCGCACGCCGGTCCGGTCGGCCTCGGCCAGGAACGGTTCGACCAGCGGCAGCGGGTCCAGGGCGTTCACGGGCGGCACCAGGTAGACCCGGTCGGCGCCGTGCAGCGCGGCCGCGTGGGTGGCCGGGTCGGCCCAGTCGAAGCGGACGGCCTCCGGGTCCCCGGCGGCCGGGGTGCGGCTCGCCACCCGGACCGGCTCGCCGCGCTCCCGCAGGAGGGCGGTGAGCGCGCCGCCGGTCTTGCCGGTGCCTCCGGTGATCAGTACGGCGTTCATCGGGCGTCCTCCGTGCGCAGCGCGCCGAGCAGTGCGGGCAGGGTGCCGGCCGCCGAGGCGGCGGCCAGCGGGCTCCAGTAGTCCCGGTAGTGCGTGATCAGGCCCTCGTGGGTGGTGACCACGGTGATGTAGTCGAGCCGGTAGGGCTCGCCGGTGGCGACCGTGCGGCCGGTGGCGGTGAACTCCACGACGACGGTGTCCGGGTCGTCCGTGCGGAGCACGGTGACGGCCGGGATCTCCCGCACGTCCACGAGGTCCGGGTAGCCGGCCAGGTACTTCCGGACGGCCTCGCGCCCCTGAAGCCGGCGCGGCGAGTCGCCCGCGGCGAAGGGGAAGTCGGCGGTGCCGTCCTCGGCCCACAGGTCGGCGAGGGCGTCCATGTCCTTCGCCCGCAGCAGGTCGAGCAGCCGGCGGAAGGTCTCTTCGGGTGTGCGTGAGGGCACGTGGGTCTCCAGCGTTCGGTGGTCCCGGTGGTCCCGGTGGTCCACGGGGTCGTTCCGTGTTCGGCGGAACGGGGTCGACCACCTCAGCGTGGGCGACCGGCGCCGCCCGGGGAACGTCGTGCTCTGCCCCGGACCAGCGGTCCGTGGCAGAGCGGGAGGCCGCTGTGCGAGGGTGACGGCATGAGCGGTCCGAACAGCCCGAACGGCCCGAACAGCCCGAGCGGCCCCAGTGGCCCCGGCGGCCTGAGCGGCCCGGGCGGAGGCACCCGGGTGAGCAGGAGAGAACTCGCCGACTTCCTGCGCCGACGGCGCGAGGCCCTGCACCCGGACCGGATGCCGGCCGGCGCCGTCCACCCGCACGGCCGGCACGCCCGGCGCACTCCCGGGCTGCGCCGGGAGGAGGTGGCCGCCCTCGCGGGGATGTCCACCAGCTACTACGAGCGGCTGGAGCAGGCCCGCGCCCCGCGCCCCTCGCCGCAGGTGCTGACCGCGCTGGGCACGGCGCTGCGGCTCACCGCCGCCGAGCGCGAGCACCTGGCGCGGCTGGCCGGGCAGATCCCGCCCCGCACGGACGAGGAGGCGGTGCGCCCGCCCGTGCCCGAGGCCGCCCTCCGGCTGCTGCACCGGCTCGGTCCGCTGCCCGCCTACCTGGTCGACGAACGCGAGAACATCCTCGCCTGGAACACCGCCGCGACCGCGCTGATCACCGACTTCGGACGGCTCCCCGTCCCCGAGCGCAACGTCGTGCGCCTCGCCGTACGGCTGGGCGGCACCCTCTGCTCGGCCGCCGAGGGCGCCGAGGGCGACTTCGCCCGGCAGTCCGCCGCCCATCTGCGGGCTGCCAGTGCCAGGCTGCCGGGCGACCGCGCGCTGGGGGAACTCGTCAACGAGTACGCCGCGCACGACGCGGACTTCCTCACCGGCTGGCGCAGCCACGCGGTGGACCCCGTGCCGGCCCTGCGCAAGCGCCTGCGCCACCCGGAGCTGGGCGAGCTGGACCTGGAGGTCCAGACCCTGCTGGTGCCGGGCACCGAGCTGCGCCTCGTGCTGTACAGCGCCGAGCCGGGCAGCGCGAGCGCGGCCGCGCTGGACCGGCTGTGCGCGGCCGCCGCCCCGGCGCCGTGAGCGCGCCCCGTACCGCTGCCCACCACCCCTGCGCCGTGAGCGCACCCCCTACCGCCGCCCGCGCCCTCGTACGTCACGAGCGCACCCCCCACCGCCGCCCGCCACCCCGACACCACGAGCGCACCCCCGCCGCCGCCCGCGCCCCCGTACGCCACGACGCCACGAGAGCGCGCCTCGCGCACCACGTGACCGCGCCCCCCGGAGCCCGCCTGCGCCCCCCGCATGCGGGCCCGGACCCCGCGCGGAACCCCCGCCTCCGCACACCCGTACGAAGCCCTCGGCGCACGCCCGGGTGAATCCCCGGGGCGCCCGTCTCACCCGACGGAACACGTTTCGCCCCCGTTTCCCCGACGGGCTAACCTCCCCCCGTGGCCGATATCGAGATTCCCGCAGACATCAAGCCCACCGACGGACGCTTCGGCGCCGGTCCCTCCAAGGTGCGGGTCGAGGCGCTCGACGCCCTCGCCGCCACCGGCACCTCCCTGCTCGGCACCTCCCACCGCCAGGCCCCGGTCAAGAACCTGGTCGGCCAGGTCCGTGAGGGCGTCCGCGAGCTGTTCTCCCTGCCCGAGGGCTACGAGGTGATCCTGGGCAACGGCGGCTCCACGGCCTTCTGGGACATCGCGACCCACGGCCTGATCGAGAACAAGTCGCAGCACCTCAACTTCGGCGAGTTCAGCTCCAAGTTCGCCAAGGCGGCCAAGCTCGCCCCCTGGCTCGCCGAGCCCACCGTGATCGCCTCCGACCCGGGCACCCACCCGGAGCCGAAGGCGGAGGAGGGCGTGGACGTGTACGCGTTCACGCACAACGAGACCTCCACCGGTGTCGCGATGCCGATCAAGCGGGTCGCGGGCGCGGACGAGGGCGCGCTGGTCCTGGTGGACGCCACGAGCGGCGCCGGCGGCCTCCCGGTGGACGTGTCCGAGACGGACGTCTACTACTTCGCCCCGCAGAAGTCCTTCGCCTCCGACGGCGGCCTGTGGATCGGTGTGTTCTCCCCCGCCGCGCTGGAGCGCGCGGCGCGTGTCCACGCCTCGGGCCGCCACGTCCCGGAGTTCTTCTCGCTGCCCACGGCGATCGACAACTCGCTGAAGAACCAGACGTACAACACCCCCGCGCTGGCCACGCTGTTCCTGCTCAACCAGCAGCTCGAGTGGATCAACGGCCAGGGCGGCCTGGACTGGGCCACGGCCCGCACGAAGGACTCCTCGAGCCGCCTCTACGGCTGGGCCGAGGACGCCAAGTACGCGACCCCGTTCGTCACCGACCCGGCCAAGCGCTCGCAGGTCATCGGCACGATCGACTTCGATGAGGACATCGACGCGGCGGCCGTCGCCAAGGCCCTGCGCGCCAACGGCATCGTCGACACCGAGCCCTACCGCAAGCTGGGCCGCAACCAGCTCCGCGTCGCGATGTTCCCGGCGATCGACCCGACGGACGTCGAGGCGCTCACGAAGTGCGTCGACTACGTGATCGAGAAGCTCTAGTCACCTCCGGGGCCCGCACGGGCCCGCGCGAGGACGACATCGAAGGGCGCCCGGTACCCACCGGGCGCCCTTCGCCGTACGCGGGCCGCGCACCCCGCGTGCGCCGTGCGGCCACCACCCCCGGCGGGTTCCGGCGTCGACGGGTCAGGCGTCCCGCCCGGTAGAGGAAGGGCTCCGCCTCGCGGGCCGGGGCAGGACCGCCAGCGCGGTGTCGGCGACGGTCCGCACCGTCTCCGGGGCAAGTCCCGCCTTGCCCACCGCCTCGATGCCGCGCACCACCGTCAGCAGCAGCGCGGCCAGCCGCTCCGGGTCCGCTCCGGGGTCGATGTCGCCGTGGCGCTGGGCGGCGGCGATCTCGGTGCGCAGCAGGGCCAGCAGGGCGGACATGGTCGTGGCGGCCCGTGCGGCGACCGCCGGGTCCTGCTCGGCCAGCTCCGCCGTGCCCTTGGCCATCAGGCACCCGCGGCGCTCGGTGTCGGCGGCGGTGTTCTCCGCCATCAGCCGGACGTACGCCGCGATCCGGTCCAGGGCCTCCGCGTCCGGGCCGCCCGCCAGGAACCGTTCGGCCACCTCGACGACGGTGGCGCACCAGTCGCCGAAGACCCGCTGGAAGAGCGCGCCCTTGTCGCCGAAGGCTCCGTAGAGGCTGCCCTTGCCCAGGCCGGTGGCCCGCGCGATGTCGTCCATCCGCGTGCCCGCGTAGCCGGAGGCCCAGAACTGCTCCCGGGCCCGCTCCAGGACTTCGCGTTCGTCGAACGAGCGTGGTCTCGCCATGTCGCCAGGATACCCATTCTTGACTCGACCGTCCAGAACGGCCTAGGTTGTGGACGATCCATTCCACAACCGAAGGGGTTCGCCATGCCTGGCGTACTGCAGGACAAGGTCGCCGTGATCACCGGAGGGACCAGCGGGATCGGGCTCGCCGTCGCCCACCGCTTCGCCCAGGAGGGCGCCCGCGTCTTCGTGACCGGCCGGGACACCGACCGCCTCGAGGTCGCGGTCAAGGAGATCGGCCCCGCCGCCACCGGCGTACGGGCCGACGTCGCGGACCTCGCCGACCTGGACGCGCTCTACGCGCGGGTCCGCGAGGAGGCCGGCCGGGTCGACGTCCTGGTGGCCAACGCGGGAGTCGGCGTGCCCGCCTCGCTCGGCGACCACACCGAGGCGGACGTCGACCTGATGCTCTCCGTCAACGTCAAGGGCACCCTGTTCACGGTCCAGAAGGCGCTCCCGTTGCTGACCGAGAACGCCTCCGTCCTCGTCGTCGGCTCCAGCAACAGCGCGCGGCCCAACGGGGACCTGGAGATCTACAGCGCGTCCAAGGCGGCGCTGACCAACCTCGTGCACAGCTGGGCCCGGCAGTCACGCGAGCGCCGCTTCCGCGTCAACCTCCTCAGCCCCGGCCCCACCCGCACCCCCGCCCTCCTGGGCGCCGTCGGCCCCGAGGCCGCCGACGGCTTCGCCGAGGCCACGGTCCCCCTCGGCCGCCTCGCCGACCCCGCCGAGATCGCCGACGCCGCCCTCTTCCTCGCCTCCGACGCCTCCTCCTTCGTCACCGGCGCCGAACTCTTCGCGGACGGCGGCTACACGCGGGCCTGACTCGGAAAGATGCCTCGATCGGCGGGGTATCGCTCACATTGCGGATGGTGGCTTGCGGCCACGTCGCGGCTTTTTCTCCTCCTGGCGGCGGCAGCGATCTCGTTCTGCCTGGGGTGCTTCGACGTATTCGCATGACCTTCGGGTCGCCGGCCGGGGCAGCCCCTCGGCCGGACCCCGCTCAGTGAGCTTCTTCAGCGGTGCGGCTCCAGGGTGAGGACGGCCTTGGCGATTGACGTCATGCGGGTGGGGCTGCAGCGGGACCTGCGGAAGATCCGGACTTCAGGCAGGCCACTCCGCGCTCGACCGGCGCTCGTGCGGTGCTTTGTCGTCAACGCTCAGCAATACACTTGCACTTCCGTGACCACATTGCCGCCGTCCAGGGTCCGCTCGCTCCATGCCGTGACCACGTCCCACGTCCAGTCCTGATACCACACCCTGAAGCTGTTGCCATGGGCCTTGGCATAGTTGTAGACGCCGTTGACAGGGTTCACTCCACATTGGTCCGCATTCCAGACCTGTCCGGAGATCGAGTATATGCAGGCCCGTCCGTAATCACATTTGTAGTTCCAGTACTGGGGATGGACGTCGGCAGCTGAAGCAGTGCCGGAGCCGCCGATGAGCGTGCCGGTACCGAGGGCGAGGGCCACAGCAATACGGGTCACGTGCTTCTTGAGCAACTGCATCCAGAAGCCTCCTTGTTCGGGGCCCACTGTGACGTCAGTCCGAGCAGACGCCCGTGAGAACCTGCTACGTGGTCGACCGATGCCACGCGCTGTGGTCGACCTCTTCGCGTCGTACCGTAGCGCCGCCCGTGAACACCAGCCATCCTTTCGAACACCATCGAAACGAGCAGTCGGACCCTCACCCGTCGTGGCTGCGAGGGCGTTGAGCCGGCATCGCCCTACTGGAGCAAAAAGGCCTTGACGGCCAGGACGCAGCAAAGCCCGTCTTCGCGGGCCGGTGGGGCCGGGTACGCCCACCCGGCGGCCGCCACGACGCACGCACCCGAACGCCGAGCACGACGCACTTTCCCGGGAACGCCGAGGGGGACTCGACCGTCAGGAAGCCGGCCCCCTGCCCAGGATTGGAGGGGGCTTCTTCTGTCGCCAGTGCTCAGCAATACACGTCTACTTGCGTGACCATGTTTCCGCCGTCCAGGCTGCGCTCAGTCCAAGCCGAGACGAAATCCCAAGTGTTGTTCTGGTACCACACCCTGAAGGTGTTGCCGTGGGCCTTGGCATAGTTGAAGCGGCCGTAGATCGGGTTGTTTCCACAGTGTTCCATGTTCCAGACCTGCCCCAAAGTGTCGTACACGCAGGCCCGCCCGTCATCGCACTTGTAGCTCAAGTACGCGGCTGAAGCACTGCTGGAGCTGCCGATGAGAATTCCAGTGCCAAGGGCGAGAACCAGAGCTGTCCGAGTCACATGCTTTTTGAGAAACTGCATTCAGAAGTCCCCCTGTCCGGGGCCCCACTGCGACGCCAGTTCGAGCAGACACCCGTGGGAACCTGCCACTCGGTCGACCGATGCCGCCTGCTGTGGTCGACCCCTTTGCGTCGTACCGTAGGTGCCGGCCGCAGATACCAGCCATCCTTTCGAACACCGTCGAAACGTGTTCTTCGTTGTGTCACGAGGCATGCCTGCGCGACTGCCGACATGATGTCTGCTTTCCCAGGTCACGCACTGCTCTCCGGTGGTGCCGAGATTCGACGCGGACCGTGTACGTGCGAGCGGGATCCACTGAGCTCCTTCGAGCGGGCTACCGATCGGGGACGGTCGGTGAAGCATCAGCCGCAGTCCTCTGCGGGAACTCACCCCTACCGAGAAGATCGTCAACCGGGCTCTGGCCGCGGCACGGGCACCGGTTGAGCGCGGAGCGGCCCGCCTGAAGTCCTGGCGGATCTTCCGCAGGTCCCGCTGCAGCACCACCCGCATGACGTCAATCGCCAAAGCCGTCCTCACCCTGGAGCGCCAACGCTGAAGAGGCTCAGTGCTCCCGCAGGTGGGCGGTCAGGCGGGTGAGCAGGGGGACGGCCTCGCGCAGGAGTTGCCGCTCCTCGGGGGTGAGTGCTTCGCCGAGGGCGGCGCCCATGCGGTCGGAGCGCTGGGCGCGCGCGGCGTGCAGCCGGGTGCGGCCGGCCTCGGTGAGGTGGACCAGGAGCTTGCGCCGGTCGGTGGGGTGGGGCTCGGTACGGACGAGGCCCTCGGCGCGCAGGTCCTTGACGGTCTTGGCGGACGACTGGTGGGTGACCCCCCGGCGCTGCGCCAGCTCGGCCGTGGTCTGCGGACCGGTGCGTGCGAGGTGGCCCAGGACGGCGGCCTCGCCGAAGGGCATGGTGTCCGCGACCCGTACGGTGCGGACCAGCTCTCCGATGGCCTGCCGCAGGTCCTCCGCCAGGGTGTCCTCGTCCATGGGCCGCATCCTAGGCATGTCGTGCGGGGGTGTGGTGTGCGAGGGGTCGCGGGTGATGCGGTGCCGGCCCCCCCCCCCCCGCGACCCGGGGTTCACGGCGCATTGCCCCGGGGTTCACGGGGTCTCGTCCGCCGGGGTGCCGGGCCCGGACGCGAGGCGTTCCCGCCACAGGTCGCGGGTGTCGGGCAGGGGATCGGCCGTGGTGGGGTTGATCGCCGCTCCGATGCCTTCCACCGCCGTGACCAGTGTCCGGCCGGGGGTGAGGGGGGTGTCGGCCGCGGACGTCCGGCCGGGGGCGCCGGTGAGGAGGACGTCCCCGGGTTCCAGGGTGAGGAAGGTGCTGCAGTAGGCGAGCAGTTCGGCCGGGCCGAACAGCAGCTCGCTGGTGCGGCCGCGCTGCCGTTCCTCGCCGTCGACGGTGAAGGTGACGGCGAGGTCCCGGGCGTCGTCGAGTTCCTCGGGGGTGACGAGGACGGGGCCCAGCGGGGTCGAGCGGTCGAAGACCTTGCCCTGGAGCGCCTCGGTGGTGCGGTGCTGCCAGTCCCGCAAGGACATGTCGTTGGCCACCGTGTACCCGGCGATGCCCTCCCGCGCCTCGCGCACGTCGGCCCGGCGCAGGCGCCGCCCGACGACGACCGCCAGTTCCGCCTCCCCGTCGATGTGGTCGCTGACCCGCGGCAGGGCGATCACGTCGCGGGGACCGGTGAGCGTGGAGGCGAACTTGGCGAAGAGGGTCGGGAAGGTGGGCGCGGGGCGCTTCAGCTCCTCCAGGTGGCCGCGGTGGTTGAGCCCGGCGCACAGGATGTGCGCCGGGGACGGGGAGACGCGGGCGTAGTGGGCGCTGCCCGCGTCGACCTCCCCGGTCTCCTTCAGCCGCCCGCGCCGCAGGTAGGCCTCGACGGCGTGCTCGGCGTCGAGGAGGACGGCGCGGTCCCCCTCGATGCGTGCGGCGGTGAGGGTTCCGTCTATGCGGAGGGTCGCGAAGCGCATGACCGTTCCTCCAGGTGTCCGGGTCTCACAGCTCGATGGTGGTGCCGGGGGCCGGCCGCTCGAGGGCGAGGCCGGTCAGGCCCTGCTCGCCGAGGAGGTTGGCGGCGGACTGCTGCCCGAGGTCGCTGAGCATGAGTTCGTGGATCTGGACGATCCGCTCGGGCTTGACGGCCCGGACGAAGTCGGCGGCCTCGCCGAGCTTGGTCCAGGGGCCGCTCGTCGGCAGCAGGAGCGTGCGCACGGGCGCGTCGGGGACGAAGTAGGCGTCGCCCGGGTGGTAGAGGACGCCCTCGTCGACGAGGTAGCCGACGTTGTCGGGACGCGGGATGTCCTCGTGGATCGGCGCGTGGCGGTGGCCGTGGACGGACACGGTGAAGGAGCCGACGGTGAAGGTGTCGCCCGCGGTGACGGCCCGCACGCGGCCGCCGTGGCTGCCGAAGGCACCCACGACGTCGGCCGGCGCGTGGACGAGGAGTTCGGGCCGTGCCGCGAGGGCGGCGGCCACCAGCTTCTCGTCGAAGTGGTCGAAGTGCCCGTGGGTGATCAGCACGGCATCGGCCCGGTCCACGGCCTCGGCCGCTTCGGGGGTGAACGTGCCGGGGTCGACGACCAGGCGGGTGCCGTCCTTCTCCAGGGCGACGCAGGCGTGGGCGTACTTGGTGAAGTGCACAGGAGTTCCTTCCTCGCGCTCGTCAGTGCATGACTGAACTGTACAGTAAAACTGTACAACCAGCCTGTACATTGCCTCCGGCTGCGGGGAGGGACGACCCGAAGCCCCTCGTCAGCGGGGGCGCGAGGCCGTGACGCCGGCGAGGATCAGGTCGACGCCGGCGAGGAACTGCGCGCGGTCCTCGTGCGCGCGCATCTGGTCGGCGATGTCGTGGAGGAACGGATACTCCTCCGGGTCGAGGTCCCGCCACGCCCGGGAGGCGGTGTCGAGGAACGCGGCACGCACCTCCTCCGTGTCCGGCGGCGCGCCGCCGGGGACGTCGTCCGCGGCCTGGGCGTTCTGGCTGGTGGCGCCGAGGACGTAGTGGACCAGCGTCGACGTCGTGGTGAACCAGTCACCCCGCGGCACACCCAGGTCGCGCAGCGGCCGGCCCATGCTCTCGAAGATCCGCGGCGTCACCGCCCCCCAGGGCTCGCGGGTGAGCTGCGCGGCGAGCCGGCTCGCGAGCCAGGGGTGCTCGGTGGCCGCGTCGTACAGGCCGAGCGCCACCACCCGGATCCGGTCCTCCGGGCGCTCCCGGGGCCCCCTGGATCCGCCGACCTCCCCGGCCCTCCCGGGCTCTCCGGCCTTCCCGGCCTTCCCGGACCCTCCGGTCTCCCCCGCCTCCTCAGCCCCTCCCGACTCCCCCGCGCCTCCGCCCGACGCCACCGGCCAAGGCAGGGCGTCGGCGATCACCGTCTCGGTGGCCGCCTGCCCCAACTCGTTCATGTTGCCCACGTGGTGGTAGATCGCCCCGGCCCCGGTGGACAGGCGTTCGGTCAGCGCCCGCACGGTCAGGGCGCCCTCCCCGCCCGCGTCGAGCAGCTCGATCGCCGTCTCGACGATGCGCTCGCGGGAGAGCACCTGCCTGCGCCTCTGTGACTGGCGTGTCCGCATGACCATGTCCGCCATTCTGCCACGCTTGGAACAACGCTCCATCTTGGAGTACCGTTCCAATATTGGAGCGTCGCTCCAAGCTATGGCCCCGGCCTGCCCGGGCACGAGGGGCCGGCCGAACAGAGCCCCGGAACGACAAGGGGTTCGGACTCGAAGAGGTGCGACATGTACGACGTGGTGATCGTGGGGGCCGGCCCGGTGGGCCTGTTCCTCGCCGCCGAGCTCGCGCTGGCCGACTGCTCCGTCCTTGTGCTGGAACGGGACCCGGAGCCGTCCTCGCCGTGGAAGACGCTTCCGCTGGGGCTGCGGGGCCTCAACTCCGGGTCGGTGGAGACGTTCCACCGCCGGGGCCTGCTGCCCGCGCTGCTGAACGCCTCGGGCGTGGACCCGGCGCGGGTCGGGCCGGACCCCGAGGCGCCCGGCTCCCCCGCCCCCCGCGCCCTGAGCCACTTCGCGGGCATACCCCTCGACGCGGCCGACGTCGACCCCTCCGCCCTCGAGTTCCGGCTGGCCGGCCCGGCCATGGAACCCTTCATGACCAGCCTCGACGCGGTGTGTTCGGTCCTGGAGGAGCGGGCGGCCGGGCTCGGCGTGCGGATCGAGCGCGGCGCCGGCCTCGAGGCCCTCACCCAGGACGGCGAGGGCGTCGTGGCCCGAGCGGGAGGCGCCGACCACCGGGGGCGCTGGCTGGTCGGCTGCGACGGCGGACGCAGCACGGTGCGCCCGCTGGCGGGCTTCGACTTCACCGGCACCCCGCCGCTGTTCACCGGCTATGTCGCCCAGGTCGCCCTCGAGGACCCCGGCACACTGGGCTTCGGCTTCCGCCAGACGCCGACCGGCATGTATCTGCGCACCCCCTTCGAGGGCCACGTCGGCATGATGGACTTCGACGGCGGCGCCTTCGACCGCTCGCTGCCGCTGACCCGCGAGCACCTCCAGACGGTCCTGCGCCGTGTCTCGGGCACCGAGGTGACACTGACCGAGGTGCACCGCGCCTCCAGCTTCACCGACCGGGCCATGCAGGCCACGACCTACCGCCGGGGCCGCGTCCTGCTCGCCGGCGACGCCGCCCACATCCACTCCCCGCTCGGCGGCCAGGGACTCAACCTCGGCATCGGCGACGCCGTGAACCTGGGCTGGAAGCTGGCCGCCACCGTCCGCGGCACGGCACCGGAGGGACTGCTCGACACCTACGCCGCCGAACGCCACCCCGTCGGCGCCGCGGTCCTCGACTGGTCGCGCGCCCAGGTGGCCGCGATGAGCCCCGGGCCCAACGCTCCCGCCCTGCGGGGCCTGTTGACGGACCTGCTCGGCACCCGCGAGGGGGCCACGCACGTGTTCCGCCACACCTCGGGGCTGTCCCACCGCTACGACCTGGGCGGCGAGCACCCCCTCGTCGGCCGCACCGCCCCGGACTTCCGCCTCACCGACGGCACCCGCCTCGGCGATCTGCTGCACGGCGGGCAGGGGATCGCCCTCGACTTCACCCCCGGCCGGCCTCTGCACGACGCGGCCGCGCCCTTCAAGGGCCCGGTCCACTACGTGCCCGGCGCGGTGGAGGACACCCTCGGGCTCGGCGCGCTGCTCGTGCGGCCCGACGGTGTCGTCGCCTGGGCGGACGGCGACAGCCCGGACCCCGCGGCCTTCCGGCGTTCCGCCACCCGCTGGTTCGGCCGACCCGCCGCCTCCGCCTGAATCCGGGCCCGACTCCCCCCGACAGCCCCGACGCTCCCCCGACACCACCCAGGAGACCGGCGATGCCCGGCACGCACCCCGCTCAGGCCGAACGGAACACGCACCCCACCCGGGCCGACCGGAACAAGGACGTGGTCCGCCGCTTCTACGAGGCCGTCCTCCGCGAACCCGGCGGCCCGGACTTCGCGACCATCCGCGAGCTGACCGACGAACAGGAGGTGGAACTCAACTGGGGGCACCCCGACAGCGGCGTCCACCGGGGCGCCGCCATCGGCCCGGCACGACACCGGATGCACCTGCTCACCGGCATGGACCCGAGCGCCCTGGTCGTGGAGGAACTCCTCGCGGAGGGCCCGACCCGTGTGGTGGTCGTGGCCACGAACAGCGGCACCGACGTCCACGGCGTCCCGTGGACCATGACCGTCCTGGAACTGGTCGACGTCGTGGACGGCAGGATCACCAGGAAGCGCTCGTTCTACCAGGACACCGCGCTGCTGCGGGACATCGCCCTGGAACGCGAGGCGGCGCTCGGACGCGAGGCGGCGCTCGCGGACGGCAGCGGGCCCGCCGCCCCCGCTCCCCCGGCGCCGTGAAGGGGCGCCCGGCTCCCGGGCGCCCCTCATCGGCCCTTCCTACGAACCCGTGCAGCTCACGGTCGGCGCCGTCGCGCCGCCCGGGGCCCCGCCGAAGCCGAAGCTCGCCGAACCGCCCGCCGCCACCGTGCCGTTGTGCGCGGCGTTCGCCGCGGTGACCTTGGCGCCGGACTGTGTGAACGACGCGTTCCACATGTTGGAGATCTTCTGTGAGCCCGGCCAGGTCCACGTGACCTGCCAGGACTTCCACGCCGTGGTGCCGGTGTTCTTCACCGTCACCTCGGCGTTGAAGCCACCGCCCCAGTCGTTGGTCACGGTGTACGTGGCGGCGCAGGACGTGGCGGGGTCGCCGCCCCCGTCGTCACCGCCGTCGTCGCCGTCTCCCGTGGACGGGAAGCCCGGCGCCTTCACGCTCGCCAGGTAGCCGTCCTTCACGGTGTCGACGGTGCTCCAGTCGTCCTTGAGGATGCCGCCGGTGTCACCGGAGTTGGGGTTCCACGACCAGAACGTCCACTGGAAGCTGTCGCCGCCGTAGGCCGCCGTCGGGCGCAGGTAGTCCACGAGGGCGGCGAGCCACTTCTGGTCCGTCGTCGACTGGAGCGTGGTGCCGAACTCGCCCACCCAGACGGGGGCGATGTTCTGCTTGAAGAGGTAGCCCCAGTACTTGTCCCAGATGCCCGGCATGTTGTCCGGGAAGGACGCGTCCTCGAACCAGCTCTGCTGGGCGACGCTCGTGGCGTAGTCGTGGGCCGAGTACACGAGCCGGTTGGGCACGTCGAGCCGTACGGGGTACTGGCCGGCGCCCATCAGGTTGCCGCCCCACCAGCCGGAGACGCCGTTCACGGTCTGCACGCCCTCGACGAAGACGAGCAGGTCCGGGTTGACGGACAGCACCGCGTTGCCGGCGCGTTCGGCGGCCAGCCGCCAGTCGGTGGCCTGGTCGCCGCAGCCCCAGCAGGCGGGATCGTGCGGCTCGTTGTGCAGGTCGATGCCGATGACGGTGTCCTGGCCCGCGTACCGCGAGGCGATCGACTTCAGGTCGGCGATCCACGTCGACTCGGGGACGGAGGAGGTGTACCAGAGCGCCGACTGGCCCGCCGAGTCCGGGCGGTGCCGGTCGAGGATGACCTTCAGACCGTCCTGCCCCGCGTACGCCACGATCTTGTCCAGCACCTGGAGGGAGTTCAGGCCCCGCAGGTCGGTGTTCTTGCCCTCGAAGTCGATGCTGAGGGGCGTGGCGCCGCTCTTGAAGATGTCGTCGCTGTAGGGGATGCGGAGGGTGTTGTAACCCAGCGACTTCATCTGGTCGATCATGCTCTTGTAGTCGCGGGACCACAGGCCGTGGACGACGAGGTTGGTGGTCTCGAAGCCGAACCAGTTGATCCCGGCGATCCGGACGGGGCTGCCCGAGGCGTCCAGGATCTGCCGCCCGCTGGTGTGCCAGTAGCCCGCTCCGGCGGCGGCCGCCGTGGGGGCGGCGGCCGTGTCCTCGGCCGCGTGCGCCGCGGTCGTCGCCGTCAGACCGAGGGCCATCGGCAACAGGAGCACCGTCGCGGCGGTGCGGAGCGCTCTTCGCAAGCTGCGGAACATCTCGCTGCTTCCTCTCGGGGAGGCACGGGGCCCGGAACGTGTGGGAGCGCTCCCACACCCCTGCGTCCCTCATGGAAACCAGGAACGCCTCCCCCGTCAAGACACCCGGCACACCCGCCTCGCGGGCGGCGGCCCGTCACCGCCGTCCGCGCAGCCTCCGCAGCCCGAGGAAGCCGGCCGCCAGGACGATCAGGGCACCGGCGCCGACCTTCAGATTCTGTCCGCTCACCGGTCCGTCCTCGTCCCCCGAAGCCCGCCCGCCGCCCCCGCCGGAGGACGAGGAGGACGAGGAGGAGCCCTTCCCCGGCGCGTCCTGCGCCGTGACCGGGCTGTCGGAGCCCTCCGAGCCGAACATCAGTTTCGTGCCGTCGGCGCTGTACGTGACGGACTCGCCCTGGCCCTGGAGCGGCACGTTCAGCCTGCCGACCCGCTTGATCCTTCCGCCCTTCCAGTCGTAGAGGACGCCGCCGAAGTACCCGCGGACGGCGAGCTGCCTGCCGTCCGGGGAGAGGGCGGCGTCGGTGGCCCACAGGTCCACGTCCGCGACCGGCTCGAAGACGTTGCTGCCCCCGGTGGACAACCGGGCCGGGCCCTCGTACAGATGGCCGCCGTCCTCCTTCTTGTCGATGATGTAGACGCGCCCGCTCTTCGGGTCCACCACCATCGACTCGGCGTTCCGCGCCCCGTCGGAGTACTTCACGACGTACTGCGTGGCCCGCACAGTCCGGTCGACGAGCTTCTTCGGCTCGGGCAGCGCGTAGATCCACACGTACGGCCAGGAGCCGTCGAGGTTGTCCCCGATGTCACCGACGTAGATCCGGCCGTCCGGCCCGATCGAGATCGCCTCGACGTCGCGCGGGGTGCCGATGCCGCTGAGCGTGATCCGGGCGAGGGTCTTCCCCGTCGCGCTGTCGACGGCGTAGAGGTACGGCCCGTCGTCGCTGTCGTTGTGCGTCCAGTAGACGCCCTTGTGCAGGTGCGAGGCGGCCAGCCCGCTGGACTCGGTGATGCGCGGGTCCTTGATGCGGAAGCTCGCGTCGCCGTCCCCGGCGGGCGAGGCGGAGGCGGCGGGCGCGGCGAGGGCACCCGCGAGCAGGGCCCCGGCGAGGAGGGCGAACGGTCGGCGCATACCGCCAAGCCTGCCATCCCGCCCGGCACTTCACGCCGGGTGGTCGCCCCGGCCCTCACCGCCCGCACCGGCGGCACGTCCCCGGCCCCCGCCGAGGAGAGCCGCGGGTGGCCGGTCTCACATGGTCCGCCGGACCACCCGGCGTTCCCCGCGACGGCCCCCGTCGGCCAAAATGAGCGCATGCTCAGGTTCATGCCCGTCGGCGACTCCATGACCATCGGCAGCGCGGGCGAGCACACCTGGCGCTATCGGCTGTGGCAGCACCTGCGGGACACCTTCGAGGGCCCCTGCGCGCTGGTCGGACCGCGCGAGGCGCTGTACGACAAGACGCGGGACGCGCCCGTCTCCCACGCGTACGCCGAGCCCGCCTTCCCCCGCGCCCACCTGGCCGGCTGGGGCGAGGGCTGGCAGCACCTGGCCCCGCTGATAGGCGAGGCGGTCCGCGAGAGCGAAGCCGACGTGCTCCTCGTCTCCCTCGGCCTGATCGACCTCGGCTTCTACACCAACGCCGAGCAGACCGCCGAGAACGCGGTCCGCTTCGTGACCCGGGCGCGGGAGGCCCGGCCGGGGGTGCGGATGGTGCTGCTCCCGGTGATACCCAACGTCCGCGCCGAGAACGACGCCGCCTTCGCCGCGGAGGTCGCGCGTTTCAACGAGCTGCTCGCGAAGACCGTCGCCGACCTCGACGAGCCCGCCTCACCGCTGCTCCTCGCCTCCGTCCCCGAGTCCTACGACCTCGCCCTCGACACCTACGACGGCACCCACCCCAACGCCTCCGGCGAGCACAAACTGGCGGCGGCCTTCGCGGAGGCGATGCACCAGGCCTGGGGCTGGGGCGGCGAGTACACCGCCGGGGCCTGAGCGCGGGCGGCGCTCGCACATTCGCGGGGCATATGCGCTCCCCCCGTGCCCCCGGTGCCGTGCGTATCGTTGGACCGCGCGGCCGTGTCCGTCCGGGGACGGCCGGGGAGGAGCGCCACGATGACCGTCCTGAAAGACAGGATCATGATGGCCGAGAGCGACAACACCACGCGCCTGGACGAACTGTTCGGGCGCCTGGCGCGTATGCCCGTCCCCGAGGAGTTCAGGGTCGAGATCGTCGGGGGCAACGTCCACATGACACCGCAGCGGGACACGCACTGGCACATCATCCGGCGGATCGTCCGGGCCGTTGAGGACAGGTTCGGCATGGACGTCAAGGTCTTCTCCGACGTCCGTATCGACTTTCCCGGCCACGGGAACGGCTTCTGTCCCGACGTGGCCAAACTGAGTGAGGACGCGCGGAAGGACGAGACCGGACACTGGCGGCACGAGGACGTCGAGTTCGTCGCCGAAGTCATCTCCCAGGGCACGGCGGCGAACGACTACGGACCGAAGAAGACCGCGTACGCGGTCGCCGGGGTCCCCGTCTATCTCATCGCCGACCCCTATCAGGGCAAGTGCCACCTCTACACCGACCCGAAGGACGGCGAGTACCTCACGGAGACCACGGTCCGCTTCGGTCGCGTCCTCGATCTCACCGGCACACCCCTCGGTCTCACTCTCGAGACAGACGGCTTCCCCCGCGACTGACCCCTCCGCCCTCCGTCCCTCCGTGGACGCCTCCCCCTTGCTTGGAGCGCACTCCAGCACGTTGGCTTGTCCCATGGAGTACACGCAGCTCGGACGCACGGGACTCAAGGTCGCTCGGCTGGTCCTCGGGACCATGAACTTCGGTCCGCAGACCGGTGAGGCCGAGAGTCACGCGATCATGGACGCGGCGCTGGACGCCGGTATCAACCTCTTCGACACCGCCAACGTCTACGGCTGGGGCGCCAACAAGGGCCAGACGGAGACGATCATCGGCAACTGGTTCGCCAAGGGCGGCGGCCGGCGCGAGAAGACCGTCCTCGCCACCAAGGTCTACGGCGACATGACGCTCGACGACCGCCCGGTCTGGCCCAATCACGACAAGCTCTCCGCGGTGAGCATCCGGCGGGCCGTGGAGGCCTCGCTGAAGCGGCTGCAGACGGACCACATCGACCTCTACCAGTTCCACCACCTCGACCGGGACACCCCGTTCGACGAGATCTGGCAGGCGCTGGACGTCCTGGTGCAGCAGGGCAAGGTCCTCTACGTCGGGTCGAGCAACTTCGCCGGTTACAAGATCGCCCAGGCCAACGAGACCGCCGCCCGCCGCGGGTCCTACGGTCTGGTCAGCGAGCAGTGCCTGTACAACCTCGCCGAGCGGCGGGCCGAGATGGAGGTCATCCCGGCCGCGCGGGACTACGGGCTCGGTGTCATCCCCTGGTCGCCGCTGCACGGCGGGCTGCTGGGCGGGGTGCTGAAGAAGCAGGCGGAGGGCGGGCGCCGGGCGAGCGGCCGGGCCGCCGAGACCCTCGCCGACCCCGCCGGGCGGGCGCAGATCCAGGCCTACGAGGACCTGCTCGACAAGCACGGTCTCGCCCCGGGCGAGGTCGCGCTGGCCTGGCTGCTGACCCGGCCGGGGGTGACGGGCCCGATCGTCGGACCGCGCACGGCCGAGCAGCTCGAGTCCGCGCTGCGGGCGGTGGAGCTGGAGCTGAGCGAGGAGCTGCTGGCCTCGCTGGACGAGATCTTCCCGGGCCCGGGGCCCTCGCCGGAGGCCTTCGCCTGGTGAGGCGTCCCCCGCGGGGGACGTGCCCCGGGGGCCCGCGCCCTACTGGTTCAGGGCGGCCGCCAGGGCCACGACGAGGAACATCACCACGAGTACGACGGCCATGATGCGGTTGCGGGTCTTCGGGTCCACGTGGTCGAGGGTATCGGGGGGCGGACGGCGGAGCTGTTCCGCCCCCGCTCCCGCCTCGTTCCCGACTCCTTGCTCCCCGCTCCCCGCTCCCGCCCGTGTCCCCGCTCCCGGGGTCAGCGCGAGAGCTCCCAGTGGGCCACCGTCTCGTAGCGGGGGCGTTCACCGGCGACACCCGAGGCGGGAAGCCGGCTGCGCACCAGGCTGAGGGCGCGCACCTCCCAGGCGCGCCCCTCGAAGCTGCCCAGCGCCTCCGCGTACGGGCGCAGATCGGTGGCCCGCCGACCGCTCCGCGCCAGCGTGAGATGCGGCCGGTAGCTCCGCGCCGCGTCCCCGGGGGCACCGGGCACCCCCGCCCTGCGGCCCGCCGCCTCCGCCCGCCCGGCCAGCAGCCGCAGCGCGGCCACGTCGCCGGAGGCGCCCGCCCACAGGGCCCGGTCGCCGAAGCGGCCGCCGCCGTGCAGGGCGAGCGGGAAGGGCGCGGCGCGGCCGGCCGCGCGGGCCAGCCGGGCCGAGAGGCCGGGCAGCGTCTCCTCCTCGACCTCCCCGTAGAACGCGAGCGTGAAGTGCCACCCGGACCGCTCGGTCCAGCGCAGTGCCTCCGCGCCCGGCAGGCTCCGCAGGTCCGTCGCCCGCGCCGCCAGTTCCTCGACCGCCTCCTGTGGCGGCAGCACCGCCGCGAACAGTCTCATGCCGACGCCGCCTCTCCTCGGGACCGCCTTCCGGGGCGGACCGCTCAGACCGCCGCGCCCCTCGGGCACAGCCGTACCCGGGGCCCGCCCTGCCAGGTCAGGCGTACCCGCTGGTTGCCGACCCGGAGCAGCAGCAGGGCGACCGTGGCCGCCGCGGCCAGCGAGACGGCCCCGCCGGCCGCGAAGCCGACGCGTGCGCCGTAGGCGTCGGTGACCCAGCCGACCAGGGGCGCGCCCACCGGCGTGCCGCCCATGAAGACCATCATGAACAGGGCCATGACCCGGCCGCGCATCTCGGGGTCGGTGGCCATCTGCACGGAGGTGTTGGCGGTGACGTTGACCGTCATGCCGAAGATGCCGATCGGCACCATGAACAGGGCGAAGAGCCACAGTTGCGGGGCGACGGAGGCGAGGACCTCCAGGACGCCGAAGCCGAGGGCGGCCGCGATCAGCACCCGCAGGCGGGCCGTGCCGCGCCGGGCCGCGAGCAGCGCGCCGACCAGCGAGCCGACCGCCATCAGCGTGTTGAAGAGGCTGTACTCGCCGGCGCCCGCGTGGAAGACGTCGTCGGCGTAGGCGGAGAGCCACACCGGGAAGTTGAAGCCGAAGGTGCCGATGAAGCCGACCAGCACGATGGGCCAGACCAGCTCGGGCCGTACGGCGACGTAGCGCAGCCCCTCGCGGAGCTGGCCCTTGCCGCGCGGCGCGCGCCGGATCTCGTGCAGCTCGCGGGAGCGCATGAGGAGCAGGCCGGCGATCGGCGCGAGGAAGGAGACGCCGTTGAGCAGGAACGCCCAGCCGGTGCCGACCCCGGTGATCAGCACGCCGGCGACGGCCGGGCCGACCAGCCGGGCGGACTGGAAGTTGGCGGAGTTGAGGCTGATGGCGTTCTGGAGCTGGTGCGGGCCGACCATCTCGGGCACGAAGGTCTGCCGGGCCGGGTTGTCCATCACCGTGGCGAGTCCGACGGCGAAGGCGGCCAGGTACACGTGCCACACCTGGACGTGCCCGGAGAGGGTGAGCACGGCGAGGGCCAGTCCGGCGAGGCCCATCGCGGACTGGGTGAGCAGCAGGGTGGGCCGCTTGGGCAGCCGGTCGACGAGGACGCCGCCGTACAGGCCGAAGAGCAGCATCGGCAGGAACTGCAGGGCGGAGGTCACGCCGACGGCGGTGGAGGAGCCGGTGAGGCTGAGCACCAGCCAGTCCTGGGCGATGCGCTGCATCCAGGTGCCGGTGTTGGAGACGACCTGGCCCAGGAAGAACAGGCGGTAGTTGCGGATGCGCAGCGAGCTGAACATGGACGCCTTGCGGGGCGCGGCGGCGTTGTGCGAGGGGGGCGGGGTGGTGTCGTGGGCGGCTGGTGCGGGGGCGGAGTCTGCTCCGGGTCCCGAACTCAAATGGGCTCGCCTCCTCGGGCGCGGCGACGGTTACTGGGGGCACGGGGGTGGGGCGCGGATCGGGGACGGTGCGGGGGGCGGGGGCCGGTCGCCGCTCGGGGAGGCTCACAGATGGGCGAGCTTCTCCAGGACGGGGGCGGCCGCGCGGAGTCTCGCCCATTCCTCCTCGTCGAGGCCCTCGATCAGGTGGGCGAGGAAGGCGTTCCGCTTGCGCCGGCTCTCCTCGAGCATGACGGTGGCCCGTTCGGTCTGCCTGACGACCTTCTGGCGGCGGTCCTCGGGGTGCGGCTCCAGGCTGACCAGCCCCTTCGTCTCCAGCAGGGCGACGATGCGGGTCATCGACGGCGGCTGCACGTGCTCCTTGCGGGCCAGTTCGCCGGGGGTGGCCGAACCGCACAGTGCGAGGGTGCCGAGCACCGACATCTCGGTGGGGCTCAGCGACTCGTCGACCCGCTGGTGCTTGAGTCGGCGCGAGAGGCGCATCACGGAAGAGCGCAGGGCGCTCACGGCGGCGGCGTCGTCGCCCTGGGTGAGGTCAGGCATGCTCGTTAGCGTAACTCATTACTTTCGCTAAAGACCACCCTCGCGCACCCCCGGCGGGGTGACTCCGGCCACTGTCGGCCCGAGGGCGCGCACGCACACCCTCCCCGCGCCAAAACAACAGAACGAGACGAATCACCCGTACGAGTGACATGGGAGCAAAAAACCTTCCACCACCCCCACGGATCCGGCCACCCTCGTGGCCATGGGGACCAGCGTGCTCAGCCTGCGCATCGACGGGGAACTGCTCGATCGGCTCCGGCGCCGGGCGGCCAAAAGAGGAATGAGCGTCCAGGACTACGTGGTCCGGACGCTCGTTCGCGACGACTTCGACGAGCGGTTCCAGGCCGCTGTCGAGAGGACGGAGGAGTTCTACGGGGAGGAGGGGGACCCCGGCGTGGCCGGGCCCCGCGAGACGGCGGGCGAGCCGCCGGGCGATCAGGTCAGACCCAGCGCCGGCATCAGGTAGTAGAAGCCGAAGACCGCCGCGACCACGTACAGCGCCACCGGCACCTCACGGCCCCGGCCCGCGGCCAGGCGCAGCACCACGAAGGTGAGGAAGCCCATGCCGATGCCGTTGGTGATGGAGTACGTGAACGGCATCATCAGCATCGTCACGAAGGCCGGAATGGCGATCGTGTAGTCCGCCCAGTCGATGTCCCGGATCGAGTGGGACAGGATCAGGAAGCCCACCGCGACCAGCGCGGGGGTGGCCGCCTGGGACGGCACCATCGTGGCGACCGGGGTGAGGAAGAGCGCGGCCGCGAAGAGCAGGCCGGTGACGACGTTGGCGAAGCCGGTGCGCGCGCCCTCGCCGACGCCCGCCGTGGACTCCACGAAGCAGGTGGTGGCCGAGGAGGAGCTGGCGCCGCCCGCGGCGACCGCGATGCCGTCCACGAAGAGGACCTTGTTGATGCCGGGCATCTGGCCCTCGGCGTCGGTCAGTTTGGCCTCGTCGCCGATGCCCATGATCGTGCCCATCGCGTCGAAGAAGCACGACAGCAGCACGGTGAAGACGAACAGGACGCCGGTCAGCACGCCGACCTTGTCGAAGCCGCCGAACAGGCTGACCTTGCCGAGCAGCCCGAAGTCGGGGGTGGCCACCGGGTTGCCGGGCCACTTCGGGGTGGTCAGGCCCCAGGAGGGGATCGTGGCGGTGGCGTTGACGATCAGCGCGAGCACGGTCATCGCGACGATCGAGATCAGGATCGCGCCGGGCACCTTGCGCACGATCAGCGCGAGGGTGAGCAGCGCCCCGAGGACGAAGATCAGCACCGGCCAGCCGTTGAGGTGACCGTCCGCCCCGAGCTGGAGCGGCACGGTGGTGTGGGCCGCGTCCGGGATGCGGCTGACGAAGCCGGAGTCGACCAGGCCGATGATCATGATGAACAGGCCGATGCCGATCGAGATGCCCTTGCGCAGCCCGAGCGGCACGGCGTTCATCACGCGTTCCCGCAGCCCCGTGGCGACCAGCAGCATCACCACGAAACCGGCCAGCACCACCATGCCCATCGCGTCCGGCCAGGACATGCGGGGGGCGAGCTGGAGGGCGACGACGGTGTTGACGCCGAGGCCGGCCGCCAGCGCGATCGGGACGTTGCCGATGACGCCCATGAGCAGCGTGGTGAACGCGGCGGTGACGGCGGTGGCGGTGACGAGCTGCCCGTAGTCGAGCTGGTGCCCGTACATGTCCTTCGCGCCGCTCAGGATGATCGGGTTCAGCACGATGATGTAGGCCATCGCGAAGAAGGTGGCGACGCCGCCGCGGATCTCGCGGGGCAGCGTGCTGCCGCGCTCGGAGATCCGGAAGTAGCGGTCGAGGGCGCCGCCGGCGGGGGGCTGCCCGGGGGCGGGGACCTTGGCGGGAGCCGAGGTGGACATGCGGACCTCAGGGGATGCGGGTTCGGGGAGGGGGAGCGTGCGGTTCGCGCCGGACTGCGCCGCCCCGGGTTCCCCGGGAACGGTGTACGTCACCCCGGGCGGAGCCGCCCCGGGGGAAGCCCCGGGAGTCTCTTTGGAGGTTCGTACGAGCAGATACAGCCAAGCGTCAACAGTTTCAGTATGAACATATGAAGGGTAAAAGGCTATCTCCGCGCGTAGACCGTGCCCCGGCTCCCGCCTCCGCTCCGGGCCGATCCCCGCCCTCCCGGCCTCGTAAGCTGTGCGCATGGCGAAGTGGACTCCCCAGCACGAGGCGCCCGAGCCCCTGGAGGGGCCCGTGGTCGCCACCATCACCGGCGGCACGATCCTCTGGTTCGTCCTCTTCCTGGTGCAGCTCCCGTTCTACGGCTGGTTCGACGACCACGGGCACACCTGGTGGGTGTGGACGTGCCTGGCCGGGGGCGGTCTCGGGCTGATCGGCGTCTGGTACGTGCGCCGGCGGGACGCAGCGATCAAGCGCGACGCGGCCCGCAGGGCGGAAGCCGCCCCCACGGAGGCCGGCGCCGACACGGACTGAGCCCGCGGTACCGGGCGGGGCGGCCCCGTCTGCAACCACCGCACGAGAGCGCCCGCCCCCGCACTCCTTCCCAGGTCGGATTTGTCACCCGGTGCGGAGGTGAACACACCGGCCCGCACGTACCGTCGAAGACATGACCGACATCGAGGCGGGCGCCGAACTCGACCCCGGGCACCCCGTACCGCCGCCCGGAGACGCCCGGGGGCTGACGGCCGCCGAGGTCGCGGAACGCCTCGCGCGCGGTGCGGTCAACGACGTCCCGGTGCGCAGCAGCCGGACCCTCGGCGAGATCGTCCGCGCCAACGTCCTCACCCGGTTCAACGCGATCATCGGTCTGCTCTGGCTGATCATGCTGTTCGTCGCGCCCGTGCAGGACAGCCTGTTCGGCTATGTGATCCTCGCCAACACCGGCATCGGGATCGTCCAGGAGTGGCGGGCCAAGAAGACCCTGGACTCGCTCGCGGTGATCGGCGAGGCCCGCCCGGTGGTGCGCCGCGAGGGACGGACCACCGAGGTCGCCACCTCGGAGATCGTGCTGGACGACGTGCTGGAGATCGGCCCCGGCGACAAGGTCGTGGTCGACGGCGTCTGCGTGGAGACCGACGGTCTGGAGATCGACGAGTCGCTGCTGACCGGCGAGGCCGACCCCGTCGTCAAAAGGCCCGGCGACCCGGTGATGTCGGGCAGCTTCGTCGTCGCGGGCGGCGGCGCGTTCCGCGCCACCCGGGTCGGCCGGGAGGCGTACGCCGCCCAGCTCGCCGAGGAGGCCTCCCGGTTCACGCTGGTCCACTCCGAGCTGCGCAGCGGCATCTCGACGATCCTCAAGTACGTGACCTGGATGATGGTGCCGACCGCGCTCGGCCTGGTCGTCAGCCAGCTCGTGGTCAAGGAGCACGGCTTCAAGGACTCCGTCGCCCGCACGGTCGGCGGGATCGTGCCGATGGTCCCCGAGGGCCTGGTGCTGCTCACCTCCGTCGCCTTCGCGATCGGCGTGATCCGGCTCGGCCGCAAGCAGGTCCTCGTGCAGGAGCTGCCCGCGATCGAGGGGCTGGCCCGCGTGGACACCGTCTGCCTGGACAAGACCGGCACCCTCACCGAGGGCGGCATGGACGTCACCGAGCTGCGGCCGCTGCAGGGCGCCGACGAGACGTACCTGCGCACGGTGCTGGGCGCGCTCGGCGCCTCCGACCCGCGCCCCAACGCCTCGCTCCAGGCGATCATCGACGCCTACCCGGACAGCGCCGGATGGCGCGGCACCGCCGCCCTGCCCTTCTCCTCCGCCCGCAAGTACAGCGGCGCCGGCTTCGAGGAGCCGGACGGTGCCACCGGCACCTGGCTCCTCGGCGCCCCCGACGTGCTGCTCGGTCCCGACGACCCGGCCCTCGCCGAGACCGTCCGGCTCAACGAGCAGGGGCTGCGGGTACTGCTGCTGGCCCGCACCGACCGCGCGCTCGACGACCCGGAGGTGGCGGCGGGCGTGCGGCCGGCCGCGCTGGTCGTACTGGAGCAGCGGCTGCGCCCGGACGCCGCCGACACCCTGCGCTACTTCGCCCGGCAGGACGTGCACGCCAAGGTGATCTCCGGCGACAACGCGGTCTCGGTGGGCGCGGTGGCCGGAAAGCTCGGCATCACCGGGGAGGCGCTGGACGCCCGCGAGCTGCCCGAGGACCGGGCGGAGATGGCGAAGGCGCTCGACGGCGCCACCGTCTTCGGGCGGGTCACCCCCCGGCAGAAGCGGGACATGGTCGGCGCCCTGCAGTCCGAGGGGCACACCGTCGCCATGACGGGCGACGGCGTCAACGACGTGCTGGCGCTCAAGGACGCCGACATCGGCGTCTCGATGGGCTCGGGCTCGGAGGCCACCCGGGCGGTCGCGCAGATCGTGCTGCTCGACAACAGCTTCGCGACCCTGCCCTCGGTGGTCGCCGAGGGCCGCCGGGTCATCGGCAACATCACCCGCGTCGCCACGCTGTTCCTGGTCAAGACCGTCTACTCGGTGCTGCTCGCGGTGCTCGTGGTGTGCGCGCGGGTGGAGTACCCCTTCCTGCCCCGGCACCTGACGCTGCTGTCCACCCTCACGATCGGCGTGCCGGCGTTCTTCCTGGCGCTGGCCCCCAACACGGAACGGGCCCGGCCGCACTTCGTGCGGCGCGTGATGCGGTACGCGGTCCCGGGCGGGGTGGTGGCAGCGCTCGCCACCTTCGCCACGTATCTGCTCGCCCGGGAGCACTACAGCGGGGCCGGCGCCCTGGAGGCGGAGACCAGCGCGGCCACGCTCACGCTGTTCCTGGTCTCGCTCTGGGTGCTCGCGATCATCGCCCGCCCCTACACCTGGTGGCGCGTGCTGCTGGTGGCCACGATGGGGGCGGCGTTCCTGGTGGTGCTGGCGGTGCCGTGGCTGCAGGACTTCTTCGCGCTGCGACTGGTCGGCCTGGAGATGCCGTGGACGGCGGTCGGCATCGCGGTCCTCGCCTCGGCCGTGCTGGAGCTGGGCTGGCGGCGGGTGGACCGCGCGGGGCCCCCGCGCGGTCCCGGGGAGGGAACGCACGGGGGCCCCGTGTCACGGCTGCCCGCCGGCGTGCGTCAGTCGCTCATGGCACGTGCGGCTGCCGCACGCGCCGTCACTTCACGTCGACGAAGTCGCCCGAGGAGCTGACCGCGGGGGTCGTCGAGGTGCCGGCGAAGCTGTAGCGGAAGGTGCCGTCGGCGGAGGCCTTGACGGTGGTCTTCAGGGCGCCCTTGCTGCCGGACTTGATGGTCTTCAGGGTGCTGTAGGAGCTGCTGCCCTTCTTCTTGAACTGGAGCTTCACGGACTGGACCGTGTAGCCCGCGTACGTCCCGGTGTCCCAGTTGGCACGGCTCAGGGTGCCGGTGACCGTGATGGTCTTGCCCTTCTTCACCGGCTCCGGCGAGGCGTTGACGGTGAGCTTGGAGTAGCGCTGGAGGTTCGGGGCGGCGAAGCCGTCCTTCACCGCGACGCCGATCTTGCTCTCGTCCAGGTTCTCGTCGAAGGGGTCCTGGCCGTTGTACGCGACGGCGAAGGCGGCCGCCTTCCACTTGCCGGCGTCCTCGTTGAGCAGGTCCTCGGCCGGGGCGATGACGATCGTCTGGCTGCACTTGGCGACCGTGGCCGAGGAGACCTTGCAGACCGCCGGCTCGTCGCCGGAGAGGTCGTAGTCGGAGTCGGCGTAGCTGGTGCCGCGGTACAGGTCGACACCGGCGAAGAAGTCCTCGGCGGTGACGTCGACGTTCGTGCCGTGGGTGAGGGTGAACGTGACCGGCACGCTGACCTTCTTGGAGGTGCCGGCGACGATCGCCTTGCCCTTGTTGACGACCACGCTGGAGAAGGTGGCGTTCAGGGCGTACGGGTTGCCGGAGGTACCCGTACGCACGGAGACCTTGCCCTGCCCGGCCTTGAGGACCTTCGCGGCGGCCGCGTGGTCGGGCGTGGCCGGGTGGCCGTCGGCGTGCGCGGCCGGAACGGCGAAGGCGGAGAGAGCCAGGGCGCCGGAGACGGCGGCCACGGTGGCACGTATGCGCATGCTGTTTCCCCAAGTGGAGAAAGGGGGCCCCACGGTGGCGTCACATGGGGGCCCGGAGTTGACGTGAGCCTGTTGACTCGCTGATCAGATTCACCAGCGGGTCGAACGGTTGCACGCCGGGTGAAGATTTTGCGCACGCATTGCAAAGATCGCCGTGAGACGCCCACTCCCAGGGGCGTTCCCGCCCGGCCCGCTCAGTCGAACCAGCGGTCGCGGGCCAGCTCTTCCGTACGGGAGGGGTCCTCGAGGAGCGCGGCCACCTCGAAGCGCCGGGGCCACTGCCCCGCCGCCCAGGCCAGCCCCGCCGCGACGCCCTCCAGCGTCGCCGCGTGCACCACCCCGTCCCGCGTCCGGCGCCAGTCGAGGGCGAGGCCGTCCACGACGAGTTCCTCGTGCTCGACGTACGTCCCGGGCGTCCCCACGCCCAGCAGCACCCGCACGGAGGCGGGCACCTCGTGCTCCGTGCCCTCGGACCCGACCTCGCCCGTCACGGACTCGCTCAGGCGCCGCACCTGGAACAGCTCCGCCAGCTCGGCGGCCAGGGCCGGCCGCACCGGCAGCAGCGGCACCCCGGCGGTGAAGGGCAGCAGGTCGGGCGAGTCGACGACCACGGCCTCGGCCGCGTCGACCACGACCACCTCGCCGTCCACCACCGCCCGCAGCTCGTCCGGCAGCGTCACCCGCTCGGGGTCCAGCTCGGCCAGCGCCCCGTACAGCCCGTGGAGCTGCCCGGCGGTGACCGGGCGGTCCGGGTCGGCGAGGCGGTCCAGCAGCTCGGCGGCGCCGCCCGGCTCGTCCAGCAGCGCGGCCACGGAGGTGCGCACGCCCAGTGCCCGCAGCACCTGCTCGTCCTCGAAGCCGCTCGCGTCGGCCTCGTCGTACAGGCCGTGCAGCAGCGGGTCGCCGCCGGCCGCGCGCAGCCCGGCGGGGCGGCGGCCGGCGAGCACCGGGTGCCCGCGCAGCCACCACGCGGTGTACGGCCGGACGAGTTCGTGGGTGCCGTCGGGGAGCAGGACCCGCACGGGCTGGGTGAGCGCGTCCCGCAGCGGCGGCCGGGCGAGCAGGGCGAGCGCCTCGGGCCAGTGGTCGTCCTCGACGAGGTCGAGGTCGCGCACGGCGACGATCTCGGTGGCGACCGGCGGCACGGGTCCCTCGGGCAGCCGGTCGAGGACGTCCTCGCACCACACGTCGACGGCGTCGAGCAGCCCCGCGTCGTCGGGTTCGGCGAAGTCGCCCTCGCGCGGTTCGAGTTCGTCGGGGTCGAGGACGACGTCGGTGGCGCGCACGAGCTGGAAGCCGGCCAGCACCCCGCAGGCGGCGAGCGGGCGTTCGCCCCAGCGCTCCGCCAGCTCGGCGTCCACCAGGGCGAGTTCGTCCTCGCGCATGACGGCGGCGAAGTCGCTGCCGGGCAGCACGAGTTCACCGGCGGGCGCGAGTTCGCCCTCCTCGTCGGGCAGGGCGAGCGCGCCGAGCCAGGGCTCCTCGCCCGGCTCCAGACCCGCGTCGCGGACGAGGGCGAGGACGGTGTCGGCGAGTTCCTCGGCGTCGAGCGCGTCCTCGTCCCAGCCGGGGGCCTCCTCGTCCAGGGAGGCGGCGACGGCGGCCCGCACCTGGGGGGTGGTGAGCACGGCGCGCGGGGTGGCGGGGAGCGCCCCGAGCTTCTCCAGGAGCGGGTGGGCGGCCTCGGGGTGCGCGACCTTGAGGCCGAGCCGGGCCAGGGACTCCGGGTCGACCGCCGGGCCGTCCGCGGTGGGCAGCAGCACCTGGCGGGGGCCGATCACCGTGCGGCCGTCGGCGAGCGGGACGGGCAGCCCGGTCAGCCGGTCGGGATCGACGCCGGCCAGGCTGTCGTAGAGCCGCCGCCACCAGCCGGGGTCCTTCTCCAGACCGGCGAGCCGGTCCACGGCCTCGGTCAACGGCACCCGCGCCACGCCGAGCGTGCGCAGTTCCACCCGTCGCTCCAGACCGGCGGGCAGCAGCCCGGTCAGCACCTCGGCGAGCACGCGCACGGTGTCCGCGCCGGCGCCCTCGACGACCTCGGCCTCGCGCGGCCGCAGCGCCTCGGGCAGCGTGTCGCTCTCCTCCTCGGACGCGCCGGACGCGTCGGTCCGGGGCGGATGGGCGGGCGGCAGGAAGGCGGTGCGGGGCAGCCGGTCGAGGATCGCCCGGCGCAGCGCTCCGTCCAGTTCGCCCTTGCCGAGTGGGCCGGGGACCAGGCCGAGGACGCCCTCGCCCACCGGCCGCCAGCCGGCGAGGAGTTCGGTGTAGGCCTCGGCGGCGCGCTCCACGAGGAAGTCGGTGAGCGGTCCCGGCGCGGCGTGCCGGCGGGTGCTGTCCAGCGGGAGGGAGGCGATGAGCAGCGCGGGCACGCCGAGCGGCTCCTCGCTGGGGGTGGGGGCGTGCACGACGGGGCTGGTGCGGGGCCGGGCGGGGCCGCCCCCGGCGTCGACGGGCACGGCCCAGGTGACCGACCAGTGCGGCCGCAGCCGTTCCTCGACGGGCCGGTCGGCGAGCAGGGCGGGGTCCAGGGGGCCGTGGGCGGTGGCGGTGCGCCACCGGGTGACGCCGGGCCCGCTGCCCTCCGCGCCGGGCCGGGAGTCCTCGATGAGGGTGTGGGCGCCCTCGCCCCCTTCGGTGGTCCGCCGCAGGGTCCGGGGCGCGGTTTCGCCGACCTCGACCACGACCTCCTCCAGGCCGGGCAGGGCGAGCAGCAGCGCGTCGTCCACGGCGTCGAGCAGCCGCTCGGCGAGGCCCTCGGCGGCGGGGTCGCGCAGCGGGAGGACGACGACGGTGTCGTACGGCTCGGGGGCGCGGCCCTCCGCGGCGAACGGCAGCCGCAGCAGCGGGACGTGGCCGTCCCGGCGGCGGATCTCGTCGCCGAGCCCCGGGCTGTGCCGGGCGGTGTCGCCGGCGAGGTCACGGGCCTCGGCGAGGGACCAGCGCACCCCGCCGTGCCGCCCGAGGACGGCCGGCTCGTCGCTGACGGCGAGCACGGCGGCGAAGCCGACACCGAAGCGGCCGACGGCGCCGGGGGCCCCGTCCCGCTTGGCGGAGGCGCGCAGGGTGGCGAGGGACTCGACGCCGGCGGCGTCCAGGGGGGCACCGGTGTTGGCGGCGGCGAGGACGCCGTCGCGCAGGGTGAGGCGGAGCCGGCCGGGGACGCCGGCGCGGGCGGCGGCGTCGGCGGCGTTCTGCGCGAGTTCGACGACGAGGCGGTCGCGGTAGCCGCCGAGGACGAGGTCCTCCTCGGCGTTGGCGTCCTCGCGGAACCGGGCGGGGCTGGTGGCCCACGCGTCCAGCACGCCGCGCCGCAGGCGGGCGGTGCCGAACGGGTCCGCGCCCTCCGGCGCCGGCCGCACGAAGTTGCTCACGCTTCATCTCCCTCTCGAGCGGTGCGGCCCGACGCTACCGGACCGGGGGCCGGGGTGCCCGGCCCCCCGGGGGGGGCCTCGCGGCCCGGGGAGGGGCGAACCCGGGCGAGGCCCGCTGGGGCCCGTGTTCGGATCGTTCCGGCGCCGCGGGGCGGCCGAGGACGCACCCGCCTCCCGGTCGGCCCGGTCCGAGCGACAGGCCGTAGTCCTTCTAGGAGTGGCCGAGTTCCGCGTCCGGGGGGGCCGTGTCCGGCACCGAGCCCGCGTGGGCGCCCGCGCGCAGCGGGAACGGGTCGAGCAGCGTCTCGTCGACGACGGGGGCGGCCGGCACCGGGGCCTTCGGCATGACCGCCGCCTCGGAGTGCCCGCCGCAGCCGTAGGCGAGGGAGACGACCCGCCCGTCCGCCGGGGAGAACTCGTTGGCGCACACGCCGAACGCCTGCCCGAGGGAGCCGCCGATCGGGGCGAGGAAGCCGCAGCTCGCGCACGAGGCCGGCGCGGCCTGTGCCATCGGGGTCTTGGCCCCGTAGGCCTCCTCCCAGCGGTCGGCCGCGATGTGCAGCCCGTACCGGGAGAGCACCCGGGCCCGCCGCAGCCCGAGTTCCTCGGCGATCGCGGCGACGGAGCCCCGCAGCGGCGCGGAGGGCAGGTGCGCCGGGGTGCCCGCGGTGACCTCGGCGTCCTCCGCCTCGACGAGTTCGGCCATGCCCGCGGAGACGGCGGAGTTCGGGGCCGGCTCGTCCTCGCCGGTGTACCCGGGCTCGAGGCGGAGGTCGTCGGCGTCGGTGGGGAGCAGGTCGCCGGGGCCCATGTCGCCGGGACGCAGCCGTTCGCTCCACGGCACCCACTCGGGGGCGAGCACCGCGTCGGGGCCGGGCAGCAGGACCGCCTCGTCGACGGTGACGACCTTGGCGCGGGAGGCGCGGGCGACGGTCACCGCCCAGCGCCAGCCCCGGTAGCCGAGCTCCTGGCACTCGAAGTGGTGGGTGACCACGCGGTCGCCCTCGGAGACGGTTCCGGTGTGCGCGCCGACGATGCCGGGGGCGGCGACCTCCTCGGCTGCGGCGCGGGCGAGGTCGACGGCCTCGGCGCACAGACGGTCGGGGGTGCGGCTTCGCGTGCTCGCTGCGCTCACAGGTATCGCTTCTCTCCTACGCCGTCTCACGGGTGCGCCGGCCATGGCGGGGGTGCGGACGGAGCGGACCGAAGGGCCGCGTCGACGTCCGCGCCCGATCGCGCTCGGGCGCACCTTCAGTCATCCATTCTGCGGGATGGCGAGGAGGCGCGCGGCCGAGAACAACCGCCGGGGCGCGCAAGGCACGCTACCTGTTCTCGGCCGCTGGGCCCACACCGGCGCCTCCGGCGAGGGCCGAAGGCCCCTTGCGTTCCGGGCCGGGGCGGTGACCGGACGCCGCGCCGCGGCGGGTGCGTCGCGCGTGCCCGCGCCCCCTCACGGGCACGGGGAACCGTACGAAAGCGGGGCGAAGCGCCGCGCCGGGGCCTCGCGCGTGAGAGGGAGGGACCGGGGCGGCCGGGGCCGGGAAGGGCGACGGCGGACCCGCCGCACGCCACTCTCACCGATACGGCCGGTAACCGCACTACCTCCGCCCATCCCGGGGCACTATGACGGGGTGGCAGCCGCGAGGCCGTCCCGGGGCACTCCCGCACAGGGCCCGTCCCCGGCCGGCGAGGACCGATGCGGCGGGCCGGGTCGCGTGCGCGGCTCCGCCCGCAGGATCGGCCGCGCCCTCCACTTCCCCGTGACCGGCACCTACCGCGGCATCCGCCGCGTCACCCACGCCCAGGGCGCCGGCGAGTCCGGTCTCGCCAAGCTGATCGAACTGCACGCGGTGAACGGCGCCGGCGACGTCATGGTCACCGTCGCCCTCGCCTCCACCGTGTTCTTCTCCGTCCCCACCGACGAGGCCCGCGGCCGCGTCGCCCTCTACCTCGCGATCACGATGGCCCCCTTCACGGTCCTCGCCCCCGTGATCGGCCCCCTCCTGGACCGCCTTCCGCACGGCCGCCGGGCCGCGATGGCGGCGGCCATGCTCGCCCGGGCGCTGCTCGCCCTGCTGCTGTCCGGCGCGGTCGCCACCGGCAGCCTGGAGCTGTACCCGGCGGCCCTCGGCGTGCTCGTCGCCTCCAAGGCCTACGGCGTGGTCCGCAGCGCGGTCGTGCCCCGGCTGCTGCCGCCCGCGTTCTCGCTGGTCAAGGCCAATTCGCGGGTGACCCTCGGCGGGCTCCTGGCCACCGGTGCGGCCGCGCCCCTCGGCGCCGGGCTGCAGGCGCTGGGGCCCCGCTATCCCCTCTACGGGGCCTTCCTGATCTTCGTCGGCGGCACGTTCCTGTCCTTCTCGCTGCCCCGCAAGGTCGACTCGGCGAAGGGGGAGCGCCCCGCCCTGCTCGCCTCGGGCAACCACCGGCACCACGGACACCACGGACCCCACGGACACCAGGAGGCGCTCGGGACGGAGCCGACGCTCGCCGACGCGCCCGGCAGTTGCGCCGGCCCGTGCCCCGGGGCGGACACCGGGTCCACGGCCGCCCCGGCCGGGAAGGCCGCCCGGCGGCGTCCCGGGCTGCGCTCGGTCGGCAGCACCGTGATCCACGCGCTCACCGCCAACGCGTCCCTGCGCTGCCTGTCCGGCTTCCTGATCTTCTTCCTGGCGTTCCTGCTCCGCGAGCACCCGCTGGCCGGATCGAGCGCGGCCGTCTCCCTCGGCATCGTCGGTGTCGCGGCCGGCACCGGGAACGCGCTGGGCACCATGGTCGGGGCCTGGCTCAAGTCACGGGCGCCCGAGGTCATCATCGTCACCGTGGTGGCCGCCGTGCTCGCCGTCGCCATCACGGCCGCCGTCTTCTTCGGCGCGGTCCTCGTCGCCTGCCTGGCCGCGTCCGCCGGCTGCGCGCAGGCGCTGGGCAAGCTGTCGCTGGACGCGCTGATCCAGCGGGACGTGCCGGAGGAGGTGCGGACCTCCGCGTTCGCGCGCTCCGAGACCTCCCTGCAGATGGGGTGGGTGCTGGGCGGCGCCATCGGCATCGTGCTGCCGCTCAGCGGCGTGCTCGGCATGTCGGTGGGCGCGGCGATCGTCGCGACCGGCCTGCTGGCGACCATCCACCCGCTGTGGACGGCGGCACGCCGTGGACCCCACGTGGGACCCGCTTCGCGCGTGCCAGATAGCCTTCGGCCATGACCTCGATGCAATCCGCTGTGCGACGCCGCCGCGCCGTCGCCGCCGCCGGCGCCGTTTCCGCCGGACTGCTCCTGCTGTCCGCCTGCGACAAGCCCACGCCGAGGGCGACCATCACCGTCGGCGACGACTCGGTCAGCTCGGAGGCCTCCTGCTTCAACGAGGACGACAAGACCCTGTCGACGTCCGAGCGCGAGTCCTGCATCAAGGACACGGACATCGAGTCGATCAAGGTGGACCCGGACGAGACGGTCCGCTTCGGTGTCGACCCGGAGATCGCCGACAGGGGCTGGACCATCCTGATGAACGGCCGGCCCCTGACCGAGTCCAGCACCAAGACCTACCGGACGATCCCCGGCAGCGTGTTCTTCAACGCCCAGTACGGCGCCAGCGGCAACTCGACGAAGGTGTCGGTCCAGGAGGGCGAGGACGCCAAGGTCACCGGCCTGTGGAACTTCACGCTCAAGAAGGACTCCTGACCACGTCCCCCTCCGGCACCGCGCCGCCGCGCGTCCTGGTCGCCACCGCCGTCCCCGTCGAGCGGGACGCGGTGGCGCGGGCCTTCGACGGCACCCCGAGCCGGGTGCCGCTCCCCGCGGCGACCCTTGCCCGGCTTCTGCCCCACCCGGGCGGAGCGGAGTACGACCTGCTCGCCGCCGGCGTGGGCCCCGGCCTCGCCGCCGCCTCCACCGCCGGCGCGCTGACCGCCGCCGCCCTGCGCGGCACCCCGTACGACCTGGTCGTCTCGGCCGGCATCGGCGGCGGCTTCCTGCCCGACGCGCCCCCGGCCTCCCTCGTCCTCGCCGAGGAGATCACCGCCGCCGACCTCGGCGCCGAGACCGACGGGGCGGGCGGTCCCGGGGCGGACGGCACGCCCGGCTTCCTGCCCGTCACCGACCTCGGCTTCGGCACCGTCACCCATCTGCCGCCCGCCGCCCTGGTACGCCGGGCCGCCGAGGCGACCGGCGCCCGCACCGGCACCGTCCTGACCGTCTCCACCGTCACCGGCACCGCCCGCCGGGCCGCCGAGCTGCGCGCCCGGCACCCGAGGGCGCTCGCCGAGGCGATGGAGGGGTTCGGGGTCGCCGAGGCGGCCGCCGCGCACCGTACGCCCGTCCTGGAGATCCGCGCCGTCTCCAACCCGGTGGGCCCCCGCGACCGCGCCGCCTGGCGGATCGGCGACGCCCTCGCCGCGCTCACCGTGGCCTTCGGGAAGCTGGCGCCCGTCCTGGAGAGTTGGAACCCGCATGACGACCGCACCGACCGCGACTGAGCCCCTGTCCACCCCGGGCACCCTGCAGATCGCGTACTCCCCCTGCCCGAACGACACCTTCGTCTTCGACGCCCTCGCCCACGGCCGCGTCCCCGGCGCCCCCGCGCTCGACGTCACCTTCGCCGACATCGACCTCACCAACGGCATGGCCGAGCGCGGCGAGTTCGACGTGCTGAAGGTGTCCTACGCCGTGCTGCCCTACGTCCTCGACGAGTACGCCCTGCTGCCCTGCGGCGGCGCGCTCGGCCGGGGCTGCGGCCCGCTGGTCCTCACCCGGGAGCCGGAGGCGGACCTCGCCGGGCGCACGGTCGCCGTGCCGAGCGAGCGGTCCACCGCCTACCTGCTGTTCCGGCTGTGGGCGGCGGACACCGTGCCCGGGGGCGTCGGCGAGATCGTCGTGATGCCCTTCCACGAGATCATGCCCGCCGTGCGCGACGGGCGGGTCGACGCGGGGCTCGTCATCCACGAGGCCCGGTTCACCTACCAGAACTACGGGCTGCACAAGCTCGCCGACATGGGCGAGCACTGGGAGCGCACCACCGGGCTGCCGATCCCGCTCGGCGCGATCATCGCCAAGCGTTCGCTGGGCGCGGAGACCCTGCACCGGCTGGCCGATTCCGTGCGCACGTCCGTGCGGGCCGCGTGGGAGGACCCCGAGGTCTCCCGGCCCTACGTGCTGGAGCACGCCCAGGAGATGGACCCGGCCGTCGCCGACCAGCACATCGGGCTGTACGTGAACGAGTTCACCGCGGACCTCGGCGAGGACGGCTACGCGGCGATCCGTGGCCTGCTGGACCGCGCGGCGGCCGAGGGACTGCTCCCGCCCCTCGGCCCGGACGCGCTCGCCTTCCCCTGAGCCGTCCTCTCCGTCTCCCCCGTCTCCCCCGTCTCCCGGACGCCCTAGACGTCCAACTGGTCGGCGACGGCGCGCAGCAGGCCGGCGATCTTCTTGCCGGAGACCTTGTCGGGGTAGCGGCCCTTCTCGAGCATCGGGGTGAGGTTCTCGAGGAGGGTCGTCAGGTCCTGCACGATGGAGGCCAGTTCGTCCGGCTTCTTGCGCTGGGCCGCCGCGACGGACGGTGCGGGCTCCAGCAGGACGACGGAGAGTGCCTGGTCGCCGCGCTGTCCGGCGACCACGCCGAACTCCACCCGCTGGCCGGGCTTGAGGGCGTCGACTCCGGCGGGGAGGACCGAGGAGTGCACGAAGACGTCACCGCCGTCGTCGCGGGAGAGAAAACCGAAGCCCTTCTCCCCGTTGAACCACTTGACCTTGCCGGTAGGCATGCCTGTCCTCGTCCTCGTACTCGTCGGAAACCGCTTCGAAAGTGCCCGCGATAGCACTGGGGCGGGTCCTGTGACCCGCCGGTACCCAGGCTAGTGGTCCGTGAGCCGGAGACAAGACGTCACCGGACGTGTTCCCCTCGCGCTGGAACTACCCTGGTCGGGTGCGTGACAAAACCCAAACGAATTCCGACGGAGCCGGTGAGCGGCTGATCCGGGCCGGGGCGATCGTGTTCTTCCTCGGGGCGGTGGCCACGATGGTCACGGTGGCTCCGCTGCTGCTCGGCACGGAGGTGCTGCCCTCGTACATGTACGGCCTGAGCATGCTGATGGGTGTCGGTTTCCTGCTGGCCGCGGCGGGGGTGCTGCGGTCGGTGACGGAGGGGCGGCGTCGGGCGCGGGCGGCGGTCGAGGCGCTGCAGGAGCGGTAGCCCTCCGGGCGGGGCGGGTTCTCCGGGTGCGGGGGCCCGTTCTCCGGGTGCGGGTACGTCGTGGCCGGTCGCGCAGTTCCCCGCGCCCCTGAACAGGCCGAGGCCGACCGGGAGCTACGGACGCGAGCCCGACGTTCAGCGCGCGTTCTCCAGGCGCGGGGCCCGTATCCGGGTGCGGGTACGTCGTGGCCGGTCGCGCAGTTCCCCGCGCCCCTGAGTAGGCCGGGGCCGGCCGGGGGCCGCGGACGCGAGCCCGACGTTCAGGGCGGGTTCTCCGGGTGCGGGGGCCCGTTCTCCGGGTGCGGGTGCGTCGTGGCCGGTCGCGCGGTTCCCCGCGCCCCTGAGCAGGCCGAGGCCGACCGAGGGCTACGGACGCGAGCCCGGCGTTCAGCGCGCGTTCTCCAGGTGCAGGGCCCGTTCTCCGGGTGCGGGTACGTCGTGGCCGGTCGCGCGGTTCCCCGCGCCCCTGAGCAGGCCGGGGCCGACCGAGGGCTACGGACGCGAGCCCGACGTTCAGCGCGCGTTCGCCGGGCGACCGCAGCTGACGGGCGCCGCGGTCGCCGGACTGTCACTCAGCGGGGCCTGAGCCCGTCGACGACGATGTCCAGCATCCGGTGCAGCTGGGGGCGCTGCTCGGGTGCGCCGGCCACGGAGAGCAGACCGGCGAGGATGCCGCCCACCTCGACCGGGTCGAGGTCGTCGCGCAGTTCTCCTGCCGCGGCACCGGCCTCGAGCACCATCGCCAGGACCTGCTGGACCTCGTCGCACACCGGCCCGGTGCCGAAGCGGCCGGAAGCGCTCATGGCGACCAGGGCCTCGCAGATGCCGCGCCGTTCACCGGCCCAGTCGGCGAATCGGAGCATCCACGCGTGAAGGGCCCGCGCGGGCGGCTCGGTGGCCAGCAGGGTGCGCGCGTCTTCACGCAGGGGACGTATCTGGTCCCGGTAGACCTCTTCGACCAGATCCTCCCGGGTGGGGAAGTGCCGGTACAGGGTGGCGTTCCCCACTCCCGCGCGTCTGGCGATCGCGTCCAGCGAGACGGCGCGTCCGGACCTGAAGGCTTCGGCGGCCGTGGCGATCAACTGCTCGCGGTTGCGTTGCGCGTCGGCGCGCAGAGTGCTGCGTGGAGGTGTCATGACCCTCGCGATCGTAGGAGGCGGATGCGGCTCGGACCGAATCGGGGAACTCCCCGTTTCAGTGTACGGTGGAGACAACCGGGGAGGTCCCCGGTTACACACACCTCGTAGGAGAACACCGATGGCACTCACTCTCGACACCTACCGGCTGCTGGGCCGTTCCGGGCTCCGGGTCTCACCGCTGGCGCTGGGCGCGGCGACCTTCGGAACCGAGTGGGGCTGGGGCGCCGAGCGCGACGAGGCGCGCAAGCTCTTCGACCGCTACACCGAGCTCGGCGGCAACTTCTTCGACACCGCCAGCACCTACACCAACGGCAGCTCGGAGCGGCTGCTCGGCGAGTTCGCCCGCGGCGACCGCGACAAGCTGGTGCTGGCGACGAAGTACTCGACGCTGCGCCGGCCCGGTGACCCGAACTCCGGGGGCACCCACCGCAAGAGCATGCTGGCGTCGGTGGAAGGCAGTCTGCGGCAGCTGAACACCGACCACATAGATCTGCTCTACCTGAACATCTGGGACTTCAGGACGCCGGTGGAGGAGATCCTGCGGGGCCTGGACGACCTGGTGAGGCTGGGCAAGGTGCTGTACGTGGCGATCTCCAGCGCCCCGGCCTGGCAGGTGTCGCGCATGCAGGCGATCGCCGACCTGCGCGGCTGGTCGCCGCTGATCGCGGTGGAGACCGAGTACAGCCTGATCGAGCGCACCGCGGAGCGCGACCTGATCCCGATGGCAGGCGAGATGGGACTCGGCGTGGTCCCCTTCTCCCCGTTGGGCGGCGGGGTGCTCACCGGCAAGTACCGCCGGGAGGACCGGGACCGGGCGGGCTCCGTGGCCGGCGAGACCGCCAACGACCGGAAGAGCCTGAACGTCGCCCTGGGGTGGGTCACCGACCGCAACCTCGCGATCGCCGACGTGGTGAAGGAGGTGGCCTCGGAGCTGGGCCGCACGCCCGCCCAGGTCGCACTGGCCTGGGCCCTGAACGCCCCCGGCGTGACGGCGCCCATCATCGGCGCCCGCACCCCCGCGCAGCTGGAGGACAACCTGGGTGCCCTGGAGGTCGACCTCACTCCCTCCCAACTGGCCCGTCTCGACGAGGTCAGCGCCATCGAGCTCGGCAACCCGCACGCCACGCTCGCCAGCGATCACATCCGCACGGTCACCTCGGGCGACATGAGGATCGAGATCCGCGGATGACCCGGTTCCTGAACAGCGGCATCCGGATCGATCGATGCGTCTTCGAGGGAATGGAGCCACCTCGGTATGGCTGAGTACCGTGACAAACACGTGGTGATCACGGGCGGCAGCAGCGGCATGGGACTCGGGCTGGCGGAGCTGCTGGTGCGAGGCGGAGCCCGCGTGCTGGTCACCGGCCGTTCCCGGGCCAAGCTCGACGCGGCACGCGAGCGGCTCGGTGAGAATGCCGTGGCCGTCCGGGCGGATGCGTCCTCGCTGTCCGACCTGGATGTGCTCGTCGACCGTGTGCGAGGCGAGTTCGGCTCGATCGAGGCCCTGTTCGTCAACGCCGGTATCTCACCGCTCACACCCCTCGAGTCGACGACCGAGGACGTGTATGACGAGCTGTTCGCGATCAACGTCAAGGGCGCCTTCTTCACTGTGCAGAAGCTCGCTCCGCTGCTGAGCGCGAACGCCGGTGTCGTCCTCACCACCTCGATCGCGAACGTCATCGGCATGGTGGACACCAGCGTCTACGCGGCCGGCAAGGCAGCGCTGCGCTCGATGGCCCGCACCTTCTCCGGGGAGCTGCTTCCGCGGGGGATCCGTGTCAATGCGATCAGCCCGGGTCCCATCGACTCGGGGATCCTGGAAACGATGAACCTGTCCGAAGAGGCCGCTGACCGGTTCAGGGCGGAGCGGACCGCGAGCAACCCCATGAAGCGGTACGGGACCGTCGAGGAGTTCGCCGCGGCGGCCGCGTTCCTCGCCTTCGATGCGACGTACACCACCGGCATCGAGCTGTCCGTGGACGGGGGTGAGACCCAGCTGTGAGCCAGGGCTGCCTCGCCGTGGAGCGAGGTCAGGCCGCCGGGTCCGACGCCTCGGTGTGGTCGCGCAGCCAGGCCGGGAACGCGGTCAGGTCGGGGAGGACGACGTCGGCGCCGGCCGTGCGGAGTTCCTCGGCCGTGCAGGGGCCGGTGGCGACCGCGACGGAGAGGGCGCGGGCGGCGCGGGCGCCGCGTATGTCGCCGAGGTGGTCGCCCACGTACACGCCGGCGCCGTGCGCGAGCAGCGCCTCGGCCTTCCGCTCGGCCCACAGTCCGCCGATCAGCTCGTCGGGCTCGATGCCGAGGTGCTCCAGGTGCAGCCGGGCGCTGGGCTCGTACTTGGCGGTGACGACGAGCGTGCGTCCGCCGGCGGCGCGCACGGCCGCGATCGCCTCCCTGGCGCCGGGCAGCGCGCGCGTCGGCGTGATGGCGTACGCCGGGTACATGTCCCGGTAGAGCGCGGCGGCGGCGTCGATCCGCTCCGCCGGGAACCAGTTCGCCAGCTCCTCCTCCAGCGGCGGCCCGAGCCGCGAGACCACGAGGTCGGCGTCGATGGGCGTCCCCGTGCGGGCGGACAGCTCCAGGTAGCAGGCGTGGATGCCCGGCCGGGAGTCGATCAGCGTCATGTCCAGGTCGAAACCGACGGTCGGTGCGGAGGAGGTCATGCCGCCATCCTCGCAGACGCTTTTCGGCCACCCTTTTCTGAGTACCGCACCCGCCCCGGATGAGTACCCGCACCCGTGCCCCGCGCCCGCCCCGGGCGGTTTCCTGAGGCCATGACGCCCACCGGCTTCGGCCCCGCCCCCGTTCCGTACCTCCCCGCGCAGCACCCGGGCACCGACCGCGGCGGGCACGACGCGTACGCGTGGATCGTCCCGGTCGTCGTGTCCGCGCTGCTGGCGCTGCTCGTGCCGCCCGCGCTGCTGTTCGGCGCGCTGTCCCCGATGGCCACCGACGCGTGCGGCCCGGACCACTGTTCGGCAGGGCTCACCCGGTCGCTGGCGACCGTCGAGGCGTTGCTCCGTTACGGCGGGCTCGTCACCGTCCCCGCCTATGTCGCCTCCTGGGTGCTGCCCTGGCGGCGGAGCTGGACGCCGGTTCGGGTCGTCCTGGGGGCGGCGGCCCTGCTGCCGCCGGTGGCCGTGCTGGGGCTCGTCCTCACCCTCCCGGCGGGCTGAACGAGCTGAACGACCGCTCCCGGCCCGCCCCGCCCCCCGTTCAGTCCTCCGCGAGTTCCGCGACACCCGTCACCCGGTGCAGGGCGTAGGTGCGGACCTCCTCGGCCGTGTGGTCGTAGGCCGTGACGAAGCCGCCCTCCACCTTGACCGGGGCGATGACGCGCTGGCTGGCGGTGCCCTCGGCGTTGACGTAGCCGATCCACAGGGATTCGCCGGTGAGGACGGCCGCCTGCATCGTGGCGAGGGTCTCCGCGGCGGAGGTGCGGGGCAGCGCGCCGGGAGGCCCTTCGGCGGAGCCGGAGGGGTCCGCCGCGTCGGTGCGGCGGGCTGCCGTGGAGGCGCGGTCGCCGGCGCGGATCGCGCGGACCGCCGCCGCGAGCAGGGTGGCGTCGGGCACGGGCGGGCCCTCCGGCACCGGCGCGGGCGGGGTGCGCGGGGGTGTGCGGTGGGCGTCGGCGCGGGTGATGAGCACATCGCCCTCGGCGGACTCGGCGGCGGGCGCGTAGCCCATCGCGCGCAGCCCCTCCAAGAGGGCCGCCGGGTCGGCCCCGGAGGCGAGCACGGTCGGGGCGAGCGCGCGCAGCCGCAGTCCCGCCGAGCGCTTGTCGGCGAGGATCTCGCGCAGCAGCGCGTCGTCGTCGCAGCGCACGTACGCCGAGGCCGCGCCCACCCGCAGGTGGCCGTGGCGGCGGGCCACGTCGTCGATGAGGTAGGCGAGCGGCTGCGGTACGGGGGTGCGGGAGTGCTGGGCGAGGAAGGCGTGCAGGTCGGAGGCGGTGCGGCCGGCGTCGAGCGCGCGGCGCACGGAGGCGGGGGTGAAGCGGTAGACGGTGGCGCCGCCCTTGGACTCGACGTCGGCGAGGACGCCGAGCACCTCGGCGAGCGGGCGATGCAGCGGCCCGGGGGCGACGGCGGTCAGGTCCGCCTGGAGCAGCACGTGGTCGAGGGGTTCGGGCAGCAGCGGGGCGAGCAGCCGGGCGGGGTCGGCGGGCGGCTCCCCGGGGGCGGGCGGCAGCAGGGCGCGGCCGTGGGCGGAGAGCGCGCCCCGGCCGGTGACGCCGAGCTGTTCGGCCTCGGTGAGCGTCCACCGGGCGAGGCGGGCGCGGAGGTCCTCGGCGCCGGCGCGGTCGCCGCGCGAGGGGCGTTCCCAGGCGAGGCGGGCGAGCAGCGAGTCGGGCTCGGGGGCGGCGCCCTCCGGGAGCCCGGCCAGCAGGGCCAGCACGCGCAGGCGCACCTCGGGGGCGGTGGAGCGGTCCAGGCCGGGGCCGAGCGCGGCGAGCGTCCGGTCCTTGGTGTCGCGCCCGCCGACCAGTCCGGCGGTGCGGGTCGCCGACAGCCAGGCTGTGGCCAGGAGGGTCCAGCGTTCGGCGGCGGGCAGCCGCAGCCACTCGTCGGAGGCGGGGGTGGGCGCGTACCGTTCCTCGGCCTCGCCGTCGGAGGCGAGCAGCCCGGCCGCGTAGGCGAGTTCGAGCCAGAAGGCGGCGACGGGTTCGGACACGTCGAGGGTGACGGCGGTCCGCTTGAGGTCGCGCACGCTGAGGCCGCCCGCGCGCAGCACGGCGGGGCCGCCGCCGTCCCAGGCCTTGAGGAGTTCCTCGACGGTGGCCAGGGCGGTGTACGCCTGCCCGGCGGCCGTGGCGTCCACCACCTGGGGGCGGTGGGTGGCGGCCGCGACGGGTGCGGGCGGCAGCGGCCGGGGCTCCCGGTGGGCGCGGCCGGCCCGCAGGTGGAGGGCGACCTCGCGGGGCAGGACGACGGTGCCGGGCGCGGTGGGCAGCAGCAGGCCCCGGTCGAGCAGGGCGCGCAGCCGGGGCGCGGGGTCGGCGGTGACCTGGCCGTAGGGGGGTCCCCACAGGAGTCGGGAGAGGACGTCGAGGGAGTCGGCGGGGACCTCGTCGAGCAGGGCGGACATGCGGGCGCGGTCGGTGAACAGGGCGGTGAGCGCGGCGATCGCGGAGACCGTGTCGGCGGTCGTGGGCAGTCCGGCGCCGGTGAGGATCTCCTGCATCCGGGCCGAGGACATCCCGGCGGCGGCCTCGGCGACGGTGGGCCCGAGGCCGGTGGGCGAGGGGTGCTGCGGGGAGGGGGCGAGGAGTTCGCGGGCGGTGCGGACGAGGCGGAGGCGGTCCTCGGGGCCCCAGAGGAGGGCCTGTTCGCGGAGGGTGGTGACGGCGGCGGGCAGGGCGCGCGCGACGGCGGGGTCGCGGTCGCCGCCCTCGCCCTCGCCCGCCATCAGCGTGAGGAGGGCCTCGTACGGCGCCGGGTCGGGGGCGACGGCCAGGGCCTGCGCGGTCTGGAGGGCGAACCGGTCCAGTCGTTCCAGGGCGCGTACGACGCTGGCCCGGGTGGCCGCGCGGGTGGCGAGCTGGGTGAGGTCGGCGGGGACGGGGGTGACCAGGTCGGGGCGGGTGCGCAGGAGGGCGGAGAGGGTGTCGTCGGGGCGGCTCCGGAGATCCTCGGCGAGGGAGCGGGGCGGTGCGGGGGCGGTCCCCGGCTCCGCCGGGTGGTCCTCGGTGCTCATCCGGCCAACGGTAGCGGGTGGGGGCGGAAGCGAGGGAGTGCTCGCCCCGCCGCCCCCGTCCCGGCCGGGACCGGTGTGCGGCTCACCACGGCCCCGAGGGGGCCCGATGCTGCACACTGGAGGATTGGCCGGTGCGGGAGTGGCGTGGGATGGAGATGTACAGGTGAACGGACCCCTGATCGTGCAGTCGGACAAGACACTGCTGCTGGAGGTCGATCACGAGCGGGCGGACGACTGCCGCCGGGTGATCGCCCCCTTCGCCGAGCTGGAGCGCGCGCCGGAGCACATCCACACCTACCGGGTCACCCCGCTCGGCCTGTGGAACGCGCGGGCCGCCGGGCACGACGCCGAGCAGGTCGTCGACGCGCTGGTCGAGTTCAGCCGCTACCCCGTGCCGCACGCCCTGCTCGTGGACATCGCCGAGACGATGGACCGCTACGGCCGGCTGACCCTCAGCAAGCACCCCGCGCACGGCCTGGTCCTGACCAGCACCGACCGGCCGGTCCTCGAGGAGGTGCTGAAGTCGAAGCGGATCGCGCCCCTGGTGGGCGCGCGCATCGACGCGGACACCGTGGCCGTGCACCCCTCCGAGCGCGGCCAGATCAAGCAGACGCTGCTCAAGCTGGGCTGGCCCGCCGAGGACCTCGCCGGGTACGTGGACGGCGAGGCGCACCCCATCGACCTGGTGGAGGACGGCTGGGCGCTGCGCCCGTACCAGAAGCAGGCGGTGGAGAACTTCTGGCACGGCGGCAGCGGGGTCGTCGTGCTGCCCTGCGGCGCCGGGAAGACACTGGTGGGCGCCGGGTCGATGGCGCAGGCGAAGTCGACGACGCTGATCCTGGTCACCAACACCGTCTCCGCGCGGCAGTGGAAGCACGAGCTGGTGAAGCGGACCTCGCTGACCGAGGACGAGATCGGCGAGTACAGCGGGACGCGCAAGGAGATCCGGCCCGTCACCATCGCCACCTACCAGGTGCTGACGACGAAGCGGAAGGGCGTCTACCCGCACCTCGAGCTGTTCGACTCCCGGGACTGGGGCCTGATCCTCTACGACGAGGTCCACCTCCTCCCGGCCCCGGTCTTCAAGTTCACCGCCGACCTCCAGGCCCGGCGCCGGCTCGGCCTGACCGCGACGCTGGTCCGGGAGGACGGCCGCGAGTCGGACGTGTTCTCGCTCATCGGCCCCAAGCGGTTCGACGCGCCCTGGAAGGAGATCGAGGCGCAGGGCTACATCGCCCCCGCCGACTGCGTGGAGGTGCGGGTCAACCTGACCGACGCCGAGCGGCTCGCCTACGCCACCGCCGAGGCGGAGGAGAAGTACCGCTTCTGCGCCACCACCGCGACCAAGCGGAAGGTGACCGAGGCGATCGTGCGCCGCTTCGCCGGCCAGCAGATCCTCGTCATCGGCCAGTACATCGACCAGCTCGACGAGTTGGGCGAGCACCTGGACGCGCCCGTCATCAAGGGCGAGACGACCAACGCCCAGCGCGAGAAGCTCTTCGACGCCTTCCGCACGGGCGAGATCAGCGTGCTCGTGGTCTCCAAGGTGGCGAACTTCTCCATCGACCTGCCGGAGGCCACCGTCGCCGTCCAGGTCTCGGGCACCTTCGGCTCCCGCCAGGAGGAGGCCCAGCGACTCGGCCGGGTGCTGCGCCCGAAGGCCGACGGTCACCAGGCGCACTTCTACTCCGTCGTCGCCCGCGACACCCTCGACCAGGACTTCGCCGCCCACCGCCAGCGGTTCCTGGCCGAGCAGGGCTACGCCTACCGCATCGTCGACGCCGACGAGTTGCTCACGGAGGAGGGGCGCTGAGGGGGGCGGTACTGTCGTGGGGCGAGGGTTTCGGCACCTGCCCCCGGAGGGGTTCGTGGGGATTGAGAGCGATCAGGTCGTCTACGAGTATCTGAGCCGGGTCGCGGACCTGGCGCAGCGGCAGTTGCCCTCGGCGGACCGGATGCGGCTGGTGGCCGGGCTGCGGGACGAGATCGACCGGCGGCGCGGCCGGACCGCCGTGGACAGTCCGGCCGCCGTCCGCCGCATCATCGACCGGCTGGGCAGCCCGGACGAGGTCGTGGCGGCGGCGGGCGGCACACCGGGGTCGGCGGCCGAGCCGCCCGCCTCGGTGCCCCTGCAGCGGGCGGAGGAGACGGCACCTCAGCCGCCCCCGGCCGGGAAGCGGCCGCGGCGGGTGCTGCCGCGGCCCCGGCCCGGCAAGGACGCGGGCGGCTCCGCGCAGTCGCCGTCCCCGGCGCCCGCCGTCGACCCGAGCGCGCCCTCGCCGCCGCACCTGGCGGGCACGCACGAGCTGGGCGACACGCGGGGGACGCCGCCGGACTGGTGGCGCAAGGAGGTCAGCGCCTTCGACCTGGGCGACAGCGTGCCGGGCTTCGTGGGCGGGGTGGAGATCCCGGAGCTGCTGAGCGCCCCCGGGGCCGCCGGGGGGCCCTCGAAACCGGCGGCGCCCCCGGCGACGGAGGCGGCTCCCGCCGCGCCCGAGGCCGTCGCGGCGCCCGCCGGAAAGGGCGCGCGGCGCCGGATGCCGCTGCCGCGGGTCTCCGCCCGGCAGAACCCGCTGCTGCTGTTCGCCGCCGTGGCGCTCGTCGTCGGCGCGGTGCTGGGGAGCTGGATCGCGCTGGGGCTCGGCTGGGTCATCGCCTACGCCTCACGGCGGCTGACGCCGGCGGAGGTGAAGTGGGCGGTCATGGTGCTGCCGGGCGCGGCCCTCGCGGGCGGCGCGGTGTGGTTGTGGGGGCGGTCGGAGGGCCGCTGGGGCGAGCCGATCGCCACGGGCCACATGGGCGACGCCGTAGCGGAGACCTGGCCGTGGGTCGTCCGGGGCGCGGCGGTCGCCTCGGCGCTGTACCTGGCTTGGCGGTCGCAGCGGCGACGGTGAGAAGCGGCGCGGGGCGCCGGGGGCGGTGAGGGAGGAGCCGGTGCCGCGCGGCGCGAGGCGCCGGGGCCGTGAGAAACGAGTCGGTGCCGGGGGCCCGTGAGGGCGGAAGCGGTGCCGGGCCCGTGAGGGCGGAAGCGGTGCCGGGCGCGCGGGACGCCGGGCGGTGAAAGACGAGTCGGTGCCGCGCGGCGCGGGGCGCCGGGGCCGTGAGGGACGAGTCGATGCCGGGGGCCCGTGAGGACGGGAGCGGTGCCGGGCCCGTGAGGGCGGAAGCGGTGCCGGGCCCGTGAGGGCGGAAGCGGTGCCGGGCGCGCGGGACGCCGGGGCGGTGAAAGACGAGCCGGTGCCGCGCGGCGCGGGGCGCCGGGGCCGTGAGGGACGAGTCGATGCCGGGGGCCCGTGAGGGCGGAGGCGGTGCCCAGGGCGCGGTGGGGGGCCGTGCCGGTCAGCGCCGGCGCACGCCCGCCTCCTCCGCGTACTCGCCGAGGATCACCACGTCGAGGGCCGCCCCGGCGAAGGCCGTGACCGCCCGCACCGCGTCACCGAACCGGTGCCTCGAGGCCGTACCGTTCCGCAGGGTCGTCGTTCCCGCCGGGGGCGTCCGCCGCCCGGGGGCCGGAGAGAAGGATGCTGCGCTCATGTATCCAGGGTGCGGCGCCACGCCCCCAGAAGCGTCGGTCTGCGGTCGTATCCCGCCCCTCCCCCTCGCACCAGCGGAACGCCTTCCGCCTACGCCTGTGGGTGTACGGGCCCCCTAGGGCCCCTGAGGGACCGACCCCGACCCGCGACCACCCGCCGCATTAATCATTCGCCCCTCCTCACCCCCGTCACCTACAATCCCCTCTCTTGCCCGCCTCCCTCCGCGGAGCGCCGTCGTCCGGACGGAAACCGGACGGCAGACCGCGATGCCCGGGCGCCGTGCGCGCCGGGGGCACCGCCTCACCCGTACGCGACAGCCGGCCGAGCGCACCCCGGGCCGGCCCACCGTCATGCCCCGGAGGCAAACCGCCCGTGTCCAGCCCTTCCGGCCCTTCCGGCCCTTCCGTACCGCCGGCCGCGCCCGGCACCCCCGGCACCCCCGGCACCCCCGGCTCCGACCCGCTCACCCGCGAGCGCGCCCACCTCGCCGCCTCCCGCTCCGCCCTGCGCGCGATGCGCGAGGACGTCCAGGCACTGGACATCAAGGACGTCACCGCGAACTGGGTCAACGCCGCCGCCCTCACCCACCAGATCGAGGAGCGCATCAAGGCGCTCGCCGACCTCAGCGACACCCCCCTGTTCTTCGGCCGCCTCGACTACCTGCACTCCCCCGGCGCCGAGCAGGCCGAGGAGGCGGAGGGGGAGCGCCCGCAGCCGGAGGCTGCTTATCAGACACTGCACATCGGCCGGCGGCACGTCCACGACACGGACGGCGACCCGATGGTGATCGACTGGCGAGCCCCCGTGTCCCAGCCGTTCTACCGCGCCTCGAAGCAGGACCCGCAGGACATCGCCCTGCGCCGCCGCTTCGGTTACACCGGCGGCGACCTCACCGCCTACGAGGACGAGCACCTGTCCGACCCGGCCGAGGCGGCCGGCACCAGCAGGCTGCTCCAGCAGGAGATCGAGCGCCCGCGCGTCGGCCCGATGCGCGACATCGTCGCGACGATCCAGCCCGAGCAGGACGAGATCGTCCGCTCCGGCCTGGCCGCCAGTCTGTGCGTGCAGGGCGGTCCCGGCACCGGAAAGACCGCCGTCGGCCTGCACCGCGTCGCCTTCCTCCTCTACGCCCACCGCGACCGCCTGGCCCGCACCGGCACCCTCGTCATCGGCCCGAACCGCTCCTTCCTGCGGTACATCGAGCAGGTGCTCCCCGCGCTGGGCGAGCTGGAGGTGCGGCAGGCGACGGTCGACGACCTGGTCGCCCACGTCGAGGTGCGCGGCGCCGACGGCGCCGCCGCGGCCGTGGTCAAGGGCGACGCCCGGATGGCGGAGGTGCTGCGCCGGGCCGTGTACTCCCACGTGAGGATGCCCACCGAGCCGGTGGTCGTGGTGCGCGGCTCTCGCCGCTGGCGCGTCCCGGCGTACGAACTGGAGGAGCTGGTCCGGGAGTTGCTGGACCGGGACATCCGCTACGGCGCGGCCGCCGAGGCGCTTCCGCAGCGCATCGCGCACGCCGTGCTGGTGCAGATGGAGCGTTCCGGGGAGGCCCCGGACGACCGGGTGCAGGACTCGGTGGCCCGCAACGCGGCGGTGAAGGCGGCGGTGAAGACGCTGTGGCCGCCGGTCGACCCGGCCAAGCTCGTCCTGCGGCTGCTCTCCGACCCGGACTTCCTCGCCGCGCACGCCGAGGGCCTCCTCGACGAGGCGGAGCAGAAGGAGATCCTCTGGTCCCGTCCGGCGCGGTCGGTGAAGTCGGCCAAGTGGTCGGCGGCGGACGCGGTGCTGATCGACGAGGCGACGGACCTGGTCCGGCGCACGCACTCGCTCGGCCATGTCGTCCTCGACGAGGCGCAGGACCTCTCCCCGATGCAGTACCGGGCGGTGGGCCGCCGCTGCACGACCGGTTCGGCCACGGTCCTCGGCGACCTGGCCCAGGGCACCACCCCCTGGGCGACGAGGAGCTGGCAGGAGGCCCTGACCCACCTCGGCAAGCCGGAGGCGCTGGTCGAGGAGCTGACGGCGGGCTTCCGCGTCCCCACCGACGTCATCGGCTACGCCTCCCGTCTCCTCCCGCACATCGCGCCGGGCCTGACGCCGGTCGCCTCGGTGCGGGAGAACCCGGGCACCTTCGAGATCCGGCGGGCGACGGGCGACGCGGACGTGCTCGCGGCCTGCCGGGACGCGCTGGCCCACGAGGGCTCGACGGGCCTGATCGCCGCCGACACCCGCGTCCCGGCCCTCACCGAGGCCCTGGACGCGGCGGGATTGCCGTACCTCTCCCCCGGCGAGGAGACCACCCCCGACGTCCGCCTCACCCTGGTCCCGGCCTCGCTGGCCAAGGGCCTGGAGTACGACTACGTGGTCCTGGACGAGCCCACGGCGATCGTCGACGCCGAGCCCGACGACCGCACGGGCCTGCGCCGCCTCTACGTCTGCCTGACCCGTGCGGTCTCGGGCCTGACGATCACCCACGCGACGGAGCTGCCGCCGCAGCTGGGGTAAACGCGCGGACGGGCCGGACGTGCCGGACGGGCCGGGCGGGAGCGGGGCTCAGGGGCTCAGTCCTCCTCCCGCTCCCCGGCGCCGGGCCCCCGCGCCGCCCGGCTGCGCAGCCGTTCCAGCACGGCCCCGCCGAGGAGCACGAGTCCGACGCAGACGGCCTTGCCCGCCCCGTAACCGGCCCCGGCGTCGTCCTCCGCGCCGGAGGACCAGACGTACAGCCACAGCAGCCAGCCGACACCGACGAGGACGAGCACGCCGGCTCCCAGCGGCCCGATCCCCCACCACCACGGCTCCTGCGGATGCCAGTCGTCCCCACCGTGCTTGCCGTCCCGGCCGTGCTCGTCGTCCCGACCGTGCTTGCCGTCCCGACCGTGCTCGTCGTCCCGACCGTGCTCCTCGTGCCGCTCGTGTGTGTCCTGCTCGGCCTCGGCCATCGCCGCCCTCCCGGAGCGTCCGCCGGGTGTCCGGAGGGGCACCCGCTGGATCAACAGGACGTGCGCCCCGCGCCCTACGGTTCCTGGGGGCGGGGTGTCTCCCGCTCGTCCACGGCGGTCCGCCAGCGTCGTACCGCCTCCGCCGAGACCGGGCCGGTCCAGCCCTCGGGGCGGGCGGCGCCGCCGATGTGGAAGGCGTCGATTCCGGCGGCACGCAGGGCGGGGACGTGGGCGAGGGTGAGGCCGCCGCCGGCCATGAGGCGCTGGGTGTAGCCGGGCTCGCCGTGCCGGGCGGCCTCGGCGCACAGGGTCGGCAGGCCGTGGGCGACGCCGGAGGCCGAGCCGGCGCTGAGGTAGGTGTCGAGGCCGGGCAGGTCGGCGAGGAGCTTGCGCAGCCCGGCGCGGTCGGCGGCGCGGTCGATCGCGCGGTGGAAGGTCCAGCGGCAGCCGGCCAGTTCGGCCGTGAGCAGGTCGAGGACGGCGAGGTCGGGGCCGCCGTCGCGGTCGAGGAAGCCGAGGACGAACTCGTCGGCGCCCGCCTCCCGCAGGGACCGCGTGGCGGCCACGAGCGGTGCCGGGTCGCCGGCGGTGAAGCCGTCCGCGAGGCGCAGCATCACGCGCAGCGGGAGGTCGACGGCGGCGCGGACGGCGGCGAAGGTCGCGACCGGCGGGGTGAGTCCGTCCGCGGCCATGTCGGCGACCAGTTCGAGGCGGTCGGCGCCTCCGGCCCGGGCGGCGACCGCGTCCTCGGCGTCGAGTGCGATCACCTCCAGGACTGCACGCTTGCTCATGAACCCTCGATTCCCGAAGACGGTGGCCACAGGCCCGCAGACCGCAAGATCTACCGGCTTCACCCCTGACAGGTCTAGTCCAATTACAGCCTATAGTCCTCCCGGTGTCCCCCGGCGCCCCCGCCGCACCGCCGTTGTGGCACAGCTCACGGGAACCCCGCGGGAGGTGCGGAGAGGCCACGGGTGTGAGGTGCCACGAGATGCGAGACGACCCGAGTGACCCCGGTGATCCGGGCGGCCCGCCCTGCCCGGCCGACCCGGACGGACGACGATGCGGGCCCGCGGCGGCGACGGCCCGGCGCACGACGACATGAGTGAGGACCTGCGGGCACGCCTGCGCGCGGGCGACCGGGACGCCTTCGCCGAGCTCTACGAGCAGCACGCCCGCGCCGTCCACCTGCACGCCCACCGGCTGACCGGGGACTGGTCGGCGGCGGAGGAGGTGATGGCGGACACCTTCCTCGACGCCTGGCGCCACCGCGCCCGGCTGGAACCCGAGGGGGGCGCGGTCCTGCCCTGGCTGCTGGGCATGGCCACCAACAAGGCCCGCAACGCCCGCCGCGGCACCGGCCGCCGGCTCGCCTTCCTCTCCCGCCGCCCCGCCCCCGAACCCGTGCCGGACTTCGCCGAGGAGACCGCCGGACGGCTCGACGACGCCCGCACCCTCGACGCCGTGCGCGAGGTGTACGGACGGCTGCGGCGCGCGGAGCGGGAGGTGCTGGCCCTGTGCGTGTGGTCCGGCCTGGACTACGCGGAGGCCGCGCAGGCGCTGGGGGTGCCGGTCGGCACCGTGCGCTCCCGGCTGTCCCGCGCCCGCGCCCGGCTGCGCCGCCTCGTGGAGGAGCGGCTCGTGGAGGAGCGGCTCGCGGACGAGTCGGAGGGCCGGGCGGAAGGCCGTGGGGAACCCTCCCCGGGCCGCGGAGAGGTACGGCGTGGGGACGCGTTCGCGGCCCTGACACTCACCGACTTTCAGGAGGGCACATCCCGATGAACGCCTCAGGCCACGGGCCCGGGCGGGCCGGCGGTGACGACACGGCACGCGCGTCACGCGAACTGCGTGAGACCCGCGCCGAACTGGCCCGGCTGCTGCCGGCCCCACCGGAGCGGGAGTTGTCTCCTGACCGTCACCTCCACCACAAGGAACGGTTGATGCGACTCATCGACGACGACCGGGCCGCCCGGTCCGCCGGCGGCACCGCCGCCGGCGCCGGAAAGGCCCCCGCGGCCCGCCGCCCGCTTCTCGCGCGCCCCGCGCTGTGGCTGCCCGCCACCGCCCTGGCGCTGGCCGGGGCTCTGACCTTCACCCGGGTCACGGACGACGCCACCGGCACCCGCGCGGACACCGCCGCCTCCTCCGCCACCGGCTCCAAGGGGTCCACCGGTTCCGCCACGGTGCTGCTGGACCGGATCGCCACCGTGGCCGCCCGCACCGACGCCGCCCCGGTCCGTGCCGACCAGTTCACCTACGTCAAGAGCCTGACCGCCGGGGCCGCGGGGCAGGAGGACGGCTCCTTCGTCCCGGGCGCACTGCACGAGCGCGAGATGTGGCTCTCGCAGCGGCCGGGCCCGGTCGAGCAGACCGGGCTGATCCACGAGGACGGCGGGTACGCCCCGCTGCGCGAGCTGCTGCCCTCCGGCTCCCCCGGCATGTACCCGGGCATCGACCGGCCCACCTACTCCTGGCTGGCCTCCCTGCCCACCGACCCGGCGGCCCTGCTGAAGAAGCTGTACGAGCTGACCCCGCCGCTGGAGGGCCAGGAGGCGGACCAGGCCGTCTTCGACCGGATCGGCCAGCTCCTGCGCGAGACGGTCATGCCGGCCGGGAACACCGCCGCCTTCTACAGGGCCGCCGCCCGCATCCCCGGCGTCACGCGGATCGAGGACGTCAAGGACCCGGCGGGCCGGCACGGTGTCGCCGTCGCCCGCGTGGACAAGCGCGCCTCCACGGCCACCCAGTGGATCTTCGACCGGAAGACGCTCGCCTTCCTCGGTGACCGCAGCTACCTCACGAAGGACGTGACGGAGGGGAAGAAGGGCACGGTCATGTCGGAGACGGCGGTGCTGCGCCGGGCCGTCGTGGACGGATACCGGGAGCGGCCCTCGGGTTCCTGACCTGCCGAGGTGGTTATGGAGACGTGATCCGGCCACCCATCCGATCGGGGCCCCAACTGACGCTCAAGTGCGCGAAGTTGGGGCCTCTTCCGCGTGACGTCCCCTCCCCCTGTCCCCCGTGCGAGCTACAGGAGAGTGTCCACTGCACGGTGACGATTCCCCGACATCGAATCCCTAGTGTTCAGTTCACCGCGGAACGCCGGGCCGCGGGCCGGAGAAGGAACCGGAGTCGGAACCGGCAGAGGGAGCCCACGTCATGAAAGCCCTGAAGATCATCCTGCAGATAGTCGTCGTGTTCGCGGTCTACGCGGTCTGCGGCGGCGTCATCAACGGGGTGAAGGACAACCCCTGGCTGTCGCTCCTGGCCGGCGCCTTCACCGTCGCGGCGATGGTGTTCGTCTACCGGTGGATCGTGGGACGCACCGAGAACCGCGAGGTCACCGAACTCCAGTCGAAGGGCGCGACGAACGCCACGTTCTGGGGCCTGGTCTTCGGCTCGCTGATGTTCCTCTGCGTCATCAGCAACATCTACTTCCTCGGTGACTACAAGGTCGACGGCATCGACTCGGTGTCCGGAGCCATCGGCCTGATCGGCTTCATGGCCGGCGCCGCCTGCACGGAGGAACTCGTCTTCCGCGGCCTGCTGTTCCGCCTCGTGGAACGGGGCCTGGGCACCTACGTCGCCCTGGTACTGTCCGGTCTCGTGTTCGGCGGCATGCACCTCCTCAACGACGACGCCACCCTCGCCGGTGCCGCGGCCATCTCCATCGAGGCCGGCGCCATGCTCGCCGCCGGGTACGCCGCCACCCGCAACCTGTGGCTGCCGATGGGCGTGCACTTCGCCTGGAACTTCATGGAGTCCGGCATCTTCAGCACCCAGGTCTCCGGCAACGGCGACACCCACGGCCTGCTGAAGTCCAGCCTCTCGGGCAAGGAGATCATCACCGGCGGCGAGTTCGGCCCCGAGGCGAGCATCTACGCGGTGGTCTTCGGCACGCTGCTGACGGTCATCTTCCTGATCGTGGCCCACCGCCGCGGCCACATCGTCCCGCTGCGCCGCGCCGAGCGCGTCGACACCCTCGCCGCCCTGGCCCGGTGATGGGACAGCAGCGATCCGCCGGTTCGCCGGAGTACGGGAGGGACGGAGCCGGACACCGCGAGAGCGGTGCCGGGCACCGGCCGACCGGGCTCCGGCTCCGGCCGTTGGTGAAGCGGGACCGCCTGGACGGCATCCGACACCGTCTGGGCAGGATCCGGAAGAAGCTGGGCGCCGTCTGGTACCGGCTGGACGTCGTCGTCCGGGACCTCCCCTTCGGACTGGCCCTCCTGATCGGTTCCTTCCTCCCGGCGCTCCGCAGCAACGGAACGGTCATCGGGGGTGTCCCCGACCGCCCGCACGACGCGCTGGCCGTCGTGGTGATCCTCCTCGAGACCCTGCCCCTGGCGGTGCGCCGGCGGTGGCCGGCCCTCTCCCTGGCCCTGGTGTCCGCCGGGTTCGCCACCGACCAGCTCCTCGGCTACCACACCTTCGCGGCCTCCGCGCTGGGCGTCGTGCTGCTGAGTACCGGCTCGCACCTGGAACGGTTCCGCCGGAGCGTCGTGGTCGGCCTCACCGTGGCGTACGTGGCGCTGGCGGTGGCCCTCAGCCACCTCGGCACGGGCGAGACCCCCACGGAGTTCGTGACCTTCTTCATGGCGCTGGGCCTGGCCTGGGGCGCCGGTGGCTGGCTGCGCACCACCCGCCGGGCGGAGGCCGAGCGCCGCATGCGGGTCGCGGTGGAGACGCGCACCGCAGAACGCACCCGGATAGCGCGTGAGCTGCACGACGTCGTGACCCACCACGTGACGGCGATGGTGGTGCAGGCGGAGGCCGCCCGCTATCTGACCGCCGCCCCGGAACGGCTGGAGCAGTCCCTGAGCGCGGTCTCCGACACCGGGCGCCGGGCGATCACCGATCTGCGGCACCTTCTGGACCTGCTCAACCCCGATCACGGCACGGGCAACGGCGGCGATGCCCCGGCCGAGCCGAGGACACCCGCCGTCGGCCGCGTCCTGACCCTCGTGGAGCAGACCCGCCGGGCGGGCCAGCCGGTGGAGTTCACCGAGGAGGGCACCCCGCCGGAGACCACCGGCAGCCCCGATCTCGTGGCCTACCGGGTGGTGCAGGAAGCGCTGACCAACGCCCTCAAGTACGCTCACGGCAGCCGCACTTGGGTCACCGTGCGGCACGGCGAGAGGGAGATCAGCGTGGAGGTCAGTACGGACGGCACCGGCTCGCGGGCTGCCGCCGTCGGCGGCAGCGGGCGAGGGCTGGTCGGCCTGCGCGAGCGGGTCGACATGCTGGGCGGGGACTTCAGCGCGGGCGCCGCCGAGGGCGGCGGCTTCGTCGTCCGGGCGCGCATCCCGGCCGGGAGCCGCTCGTGAACACACCTCCGCCGTCGGGGACCGCGCCGACCCGGGTGCTCGTCTGCGACGACCAGGCACTGATCCGCATGGGCCTGGTCACCATCATCGACGCCCAGCCCGACATGGAGGTGGTGGGCGAGTGCGGCGACGGGCGGACCGGCGTCGACCTCGCCCGCAAACTCGACCCTGACGTCGTGGTCATGGACATCCGCATGCCCGTCCTGGACGGCCTGGAGGCCACCCGCCTGCTGGCGGGGGCCGGGGTCGCCCACCCCGTCAAGGTCCTCGTGGTCACCACGTTCAACCTGGACGAGTACGTCTACGAGGCGCTGCGCGCCGGGGCGAGCGGCTTCCTCCTCAAGGACGCCCCGCCCGACCGCCTGCTGCACGGCATCCGCACGGTCGCGATGGGCGCGGCGCTCCTCGACCCCGACGTCACCCGCCAGCTCGTCGGCCGGTACGCGACCCGGATCCGGCCCACCGACGGCGCCCCCGAGGACATCCCGCTCACCCCCCGCGAGCTGGAGGTGCTGCGGCTGATCGCGGACGGCCTGTCCAACAGCGAGATCGCCGCCACCCTCGTCATCAGTCAGGAGACGGTGAAGACGTTCGTCTCCCGCATCCTCACCAAGCTGAACCTGCGCGACCGTGTCCAGGCGGTCGTCTACGCCTTCCGTCACGGCCTGGCGAGCTGAGCCCGGGCGGGCCGGGCGCGGCGGGGGCAGGGGGTCAGCCGGTGCCCGCCGCCCTGAGCGAGGCGCGCAGGTGCCCTCCGTTCTCCGCCAGCAGGCGCGCGGCCCGCGCGGCGCCGACACCGGCGAGGAGCATCAGGATCGCGTTCTTGACCTCGCCGTCGCTCGCCCTCAGGGCGGCCTCGATCTCCTCGTCCGGCGCGTCCGTGGCGAGGGAGACGATGCGGTGGGAGCGGGCGCGCAGCTTCTCGTTGGAGGCGCGCACGTCGACCATCAGGTTCCCGTAGGTCTTGCCGAGCCGGATCATCGTGATCGTCGACAGCATGTTGAGGACCAGCTTCTGCGCCGTGCCCGCCTTCAGGCGCGTGGAGCCGGTGAGGAGTTCGGGGCCGACGACGACCTCGATGCCGTGCTCCGCCGCGGCGGCGAGCGCGCTGCCCGCGTTGCAGGCCAGCCCGATCGTCAACGCCCCCCGCGCGCGGGCGTGTTCGACGGCGCCGATGGCGTACGGGGTGCGGCCGGAGGCGGAGATGCCGACCACCGTGTCCTCGGGGGTGAGGTCCAGCGCCCGCAGGTCGTCCTCGGCGAGCGCCCGGGAGTCCTCGGCGCCCTCCACGGAGGTGACGACGGCGCCGGGGCCGCCCGCGATCAGGCCCACCACCCGCGAGGGCTCGGTGTTGAAGGTGGGCGGGCACTCGGAGGCGTCGAGCACGCCGAGCCGCCCTGCGGTGCCGGCGCCCGCGTAGAGGAGCCGGCCGCCCCGGGCCATGCGGGCGGCGACGGCGTCGATCGCGGCGGCGATCTCGGGCAGCCGGGCGGCGACGGCGGCCGGGACGGTGGCGTCCTCGCCGTTCATCAGGGTGGCGATCTCCAGCGTGGAGAGCTGGTCGATGCCGGCCAGCTCCGGGCGGAACGCCTCTGTCGTCAGGGTCTCCAACTGGGCGCGCAGCGCGCGGGGGGCGTCTTCGGACGCGGGAGAGGTCATGGTGGTGCGGCTCTTTCCGGGGAGGGTGCGGGACCGGGCCGGGCGTGCGGGACCTTTGTGCGGAGCCTGCGGGCGGGGCGCCGGGTCAGCGGGAGGTGCCGCCGCGGGGCGCGTGTCGGTGTGCGAGCGCCTCGTAGGAGGCGGCGAGGGCGGGCGCCGCCGTCTCGTACGTGCGCTGGGCGACCCCTATGAACAGGCAGTCCACGACGAGGAGCTGGCTCGTGCGCGAGGACATCGCGGCCGGCCGCAGCTCGCTCTCCCGGGCGGTGGACGTGGTCAGTATGTGATCGGCGTACTGCGCGACCGGGCCGCCCGGCCGGCCGGTGATCGCGATCGTGGTGGCACCGCGCTCGAAGGCGACCCGCAGCGGCTCGATCACGTCCCCGGTGGAACCCGAATGGGTGATCGCGACCGCCACGTCCTTCGCCCGCAGCAGCACCGCGTTGGTGACGGCGAGGTGGGGGTCGCTGTGGGCCTGCGCCATGAGCCCTATGCGCAGCAGCTTCTGGGTGAGGTCCTGGGCGACGAGCCCGGAGGCGCCCACCCCGTACACGTCGATCCGGCGGGCCGCCGCGAGCGCGGCGACGGCCGCGCCGAGCTGGGCGGTGTCCAGTCCTGCGGCGGTGTCGGCGAGGGTCTGCCGCTCGTCGTGGGCGAGTTTGGCGACGACGTCGGCGAGCGGGTCGTCCACCGCGATGTCGGCGGTGACGGCGGGGGCCCGGCCGGACTCCTGGTGGGCGGCGAGCCCGGCGAGCGCGAGCCGCAGGTCACGGTAGCCGGGGTAGCCGAGCAGCCGGGCGGTGCGCACGACGGTGGCCTCGCTGGTGCCGGTGCGGGCGGCGAGGCCGGTGACGGTGAGCGCGGCGCAGCCGGCCGGGTCGGCGGCGACGGTCTCGGCGACGCGCTGCATCGAACGGGTCATCGACGGCGCGAGCGTGCGCACCTTGGCCGCGAGCGCGGCGGGGGCGGGCGGCGCGGGCGCGGCGGCCGGAGGGGCGGGCGCGGTCGGTGCGGCGGGCCTCGCGAAAGTTTCCTTCACCTCATACCTCACACGCTGAAAGATATTTTCGATGCGGTGGCGCGGTCAAGAGTGCGCACAATGGGTGCATGAATCCCACAGGCCCGTCCCCCTCCATCGGCCCGTTGGAGCAGGTGCTCCACACGGCCCGCGCGCGCGTGCTCGCCGACCTGGTCGCGGGGGACGTCGCCCAGGCCGACGTCGTCTCGCTCGTCGAGGACTCCGTCACCCAGCGCCGCTGGTGGGTGGAGCAGTGGCCCGACGGGTCCAGTTTCGTGGCGGGCCTGGTCGCGCAGGACGTGCAGGACGCGCTGCTGGAGAAGTACGGCCGCTGGCCGCTGTGCCCGGTCTGCCCCACCGGCGACCCGCACGCGCTGGAGGTGGAGCCGGAGTTGGGCCCCGACCCGCACTGGGTGTGCCACAAGGCGGGCGTGAAGGTCGCGTCGGTGGGCTCGCTCGCGGCGGTGACGGGCGGGAAGCGCCGCTCGTGACGATCTACGTCGACCCGCCCACCTGGCCCGGCCACGGCCGTCTGTGGTCGCACCTGGTCAGCGACGTCTCCTACGAGGAACTGCACGCGTTCGCCGAGGCGATGGGCGTCCCCCGGCGCGCCTTCGAGCGCGACCACTACGACCTCCCCTCCCACCGGTACGCGGACGCGGTGGGCGCGGGCGCGGTGCAGGTGAGCAGCCGGGAGGTGGTGCGGCTGCTGACGCTCGCGGGGCTGCGGCGGCGCAAGGGCGCCGTCCCGCACGCCCGGCCGCACCCGGCGCACCCGACGCCTCACCCGAGCAGTTCGTAGAGGCGCAGCACGCCCTCGGCCGGGACGCGGGTGAAGCCCGCGCGGGTCAGTACCGCCTGGGAGGCGGTGTTGGCGGGGGCCGTCTTCGCGAAGACCGTCCGCACGTCCTCGCGGGCGGCCGCCCAGGAGGCCAGCGCGCGCAGCGCCTCCGTGGCGTAGCCGTGGCCGCGGGCGGAGGGGGCCAGGTCGTAGCCGACTTCGACGCGTCCCTCCTCGTCCGGCGGCCCGTGGAAGCCCATCGCCCCCACCGCGCGGCCGTCCTCCCTGCGGACCAGCGCGAACATCCCCCATTCCGGCCGGTGCGTCCCCGCCTCGTACGTCTGCCGCAGCATCCCGGCGGCGGTCCGGGTGCCGGCCTCCTCCGCGCCCTCCCCCTCGTACGGTCCGTCCCCGACCCAGGCGAAGCCGCCGGGGCCGCCCACGGCCAGGTCGGCGGCGGCCGCCGGAGTGATGCCCTGGAGGGTGAGGCGGGCGGCGGGGATCACCAGGTTGTTGCGCCATTCCCACTCGGTGACCGGGGCGCGTCCGGGCAGGTCGCCCCGGCCGGTCGCCCAGCGCAGGGTGGGCCAGGGGGCGTGACCGGGGCGCACGTGCGGGAAGATCCGCTCCAGTACGCCCCGGCAGAGCGCTTCCGGCGGCTCGTAGGGCAGGCCGAGGCCGGTGGCGATGTCGTGGGTGTGCAGCAGGACTTCGGTGACGCCCATCGCGGCGAAGCCCTCGCGGTTCGCGCTGCCGTACGGGAACCCGTGGTAGGCGCGCGCCTCGCGGGGCGCGGTGGCGATCGCGGCGGAGAGCAGGGCGCCGGTGGTGCGCAGCACGTCCAGTACGGCGGCGTTGTCGGCCTCGTCGAGGAGGACGGTGTCGAAGGGGACCCGCCGGCGCGCCCCGGTCGCGAGCCGCCCCGCGTAGGCGATCAGCGTGTCGGCGACGTGCTGCGCAGTGTACCGGCAACTCCAGTCCAGCGCGCCGGCCTTGGTCCCCGCCCAGTCCCGTCCGGTGCCCGCCTCCAGCACGGACACCGCGTGCGCGAGTGCCTCGGTCACCTGTTCCCCACCCATGGTCTGCATAGGGCCGAGGGTAGGACGCGGGCAGGAGCGGTACGACCGGTTTGTTCGACCGGGTCGACGAGGCCGACCGCTTCGCCCGTTCCGCGAGTCTCGCCTGTTTCACCTGTCTCGACCAGGAGTTGCGGGATGGGCCGGCACGACCAGCTCGATCCGGTGGTTTTTCCCCATTTTTCAGGTCCATGCGGTGGCGTTCGGGGATCCTGCCGAGGTACCTCCCGACACCACCGCAAGGAGACCACCAGTGCGCCGATCGCCCCGGAAAGCCCTCACCGCCCTCATCGCCGCAGCCGGCCTCGCCCTCCCCCTTCTCACCTCCACACCCGCCTCGGCCTCCACCACCGCATCCACCACCGCCACCACCACGAGCCGCTTCGCGAACTACCGCTACGGTGCCTGCCTGCGCGAGAGCGACGAGACCCACCTCAAGGCCGACCGCTGCACCACCGGACGCGGCAGCCTCCGGTGGCAGTGGAACGGCCGCCTCAACACCGGCACCACTCTCAAGAACAGCTTCTGGGGGCGCTGTCTCGACAGCAACGACCGGGGCGACGTCTACCCCCTGCGCTGCAACGGCGGCTCGTACCAGAAGTGGCGCACCGTCCAGCCCGCCGCCCGCAGCGCCGTCATGCTCCAGAGCGTCGGCACGGGCCGCTGCCTCTACCAGCAGGACGACGGCTACTACCGCACCGCCCGGTGCGACCGAGGCGCCCAGAACCAGCGCTTCACCATCGGCTGACACCCGGGAACGGGCCGACCCGGCGAGGACGACTCCTAGGACGTCAACAGGTCGAGTTCCGCGCGGAGGTTGCGGCGGGCCAGGTCCTCCCATGCCTCGCTGCCGTGCGGCGTGCTGAACAGGCGTGGCAGCGCGAGGAGTTGCCGCAGGATGTCGGCGCGCCCGGCACGGAAGGCCTCGTCCGGCACGAAGGCGTACTCCTCGCGCACCCGGGCCGCGTACTCCGTGTACGCCTCGGGCGGGGCGGCGAGGATCGCGAGGTCCGCGTCGCACAGGACGGCGCCGTCGCGGTCGTCCGGCCCGGGCGCGTGCGTCACGGTGAGCCGGACAAGGCGGGCCACCTCGGCGGTACGGGCCTCGGGAACACCGGCCTCCGTGAGCGCCCGGACCGCCAGCCGCGCCGACCGCTCCTCGTTCTCCGAGCGCTCGGGCAGATAGACGGCGTCGTGGAACCATGCGGCGAGACGGACGGCGGCCAGGTCCCCGGCGTGCGCGCGGAGGGCGTCGACGTGGTCGAGCACGGCGGCGAGGTGGGCGGTGGTGTGATACCGCCGCCGGGGCTCCGACCAGCGGCGCAGCAGATCCTCGGCGTACGGGTCCGGGTCCGGGCCCGGGGCCCCCTCACGGGCGGCGAGCAGGGCCTCGCGCCAGCGAGCGCGGAGGGCGGCGGGATCGGGGGCGGGAGCGGGGTGAGCCATACGGCCCATTGTTCCGCCCGCCCGGCACGCGCAATAGGACGGGATCAGACCTCTATGCCTCCTAGCGTGGTCCCAGACGCCGCACCGGACACCCGGAAGTCCCCGGGAACCGGCGCACCCGAACGCCCGGAAGGACCCGACCGTCATGAGCGACACCATGAACCCCACCGAGCAGAGCCTCACCGGCGAGCGCGCCGACCTCCTGGAGTCCCTGCGCAAGGCCCGGCACTTCCTCACCTTCACCGTCCGCGACCTCGACGACGAGCAGGCGGGCCGCCGCACCACCGAGAGCGAGCTGTGCCCGGGCGGCCTGATCAAGCACGTCACGTCCGTCGAGCGGAGCTGGGCGGAGTTCATCGTCAAGGGCACCTCGGCGATGCCGGACTTCACCACGTTCACCGAGGAGGACTTCGCCCGCCGGGCCGACGACTTCCGCATGCTGCCCGGCGACACCCTCGACGGCGTCCTCGCCGAGTACACGAAGGTCGCCGAGCGCACCGACGAGCTGGTCGCCTCCCTGCCCGACCTGGACGTCTCGCACCCGCTCCCCAAGGCCCCCTGGTTCGAGGCGAACGCGAGCTGGTCCGCCCGCCGCACCCTGCTGCACATCATCGCCGAGACCGCCCAGCACGCCGGCCACGCCGACATCCTCCGCGAACACATCGACGGCGCGAAGTCCATGGGCTGACCCCCCGACCCCCGGAGCACACCCGCCGCCGGTCACGGCAGGCGGGCCTCCGCCTTGTGGTCCTATCTCTCCGCGTCACCCCGTGGCACGACCCACCGAACCGACTGCCCGGTCACGGCGGCGATGGTGTCGAAGTCGGCGTCGTAGTGAAGAACGGTCGCGCCGTACCGCTCGGCGGTGGCAGCGATCAACAGGTCCGGCACCGAGGCCGAGCGGTGATGACCCTTCTTCGCGAGAAGCGCCTGTACCTCGATGGCGCGCGAGCCGATCTCGTCCGTCATAGGCAGCCACTCGAAGCCCTGCCGGACCGAGCGGCCCAGCGCGTGGCTCTCCCCGTTCCGCGTGCTGTACAGGATTTCCAGGTCGATCACGGCACAGGTGGCGACCAAGCCCCTCTCGACAAGAGGGGAGAGGACCTCCCGGACGACAGGATGCCGGGCCCTGGCCCAGGCGCTCTTGTCCACCAGATACCGCTCTACCGGCCCCATGCGCGCGCCATCACATCCGGGTCGGCCAAGTCGTCGAATGCGCCACTGTCGAGCAGCTCCATGAAACGCCGCCGCTTCGCCGCCGCCACGAACTCCCCCAGGGCCCCATTGATGGTGGCCCGCTTGGTCTTCGTGCCCAGTATTTCGGCCGCCTCGGCAACGAGTGCATCATCCAGGTCGATCATGGTACGCGTCATCGTTGCCTCCATGCATATCAATCGTCCCTTCAAGTATGCCTCACTGCCCGCATCGGATGCACAACAATGGGAATGACGGTGACACCGGTCACGGCAGGCGGGCCTCCTGGTTGATGCAGCGGACCCGTTCGCGCAGCACGGCGTCGGGCGGCGCCTGCCGCAGCCCGTCCGACGGGCACTCCCACTCCCGCCCGCCGCCCAGCGGACGCAGGCGCACCCGGGCGCCCACGTGCCCGCACACCTCGCCCATCCGACCGTCCCGCACGTCCACCGCGTAACTCCCCACCGGCGGCCGCTCCCCGCGCAGCACCGCCGTCAGCCGCTCGGCCGTCCGCACGTTGCAGCGCCCCAGCGCGACCAGGGCGAAGGGCTCGCCACTCGCCCCCGTCACCGGGTCCACCCCCAGCGAGGGCAGCACGACCCCCGCCTCCGCCAGCGCCTCCCGCAACGACTCCACGACCTCTTCCGTCGACCGCACCGTGCGTGCCACCTTCCTTACACAGAGTTTGCAATACGCCACCCAGCGTGTATGCCCGCGGTTTAACCTGGCCAGACGTTCCGCCCCAACAAGAGGGAACGTGGGACGAAAAGGGCAGGGGGAGATTCGTGCCGGGACCGAAGGACTTGGACCCGTCCTCGTCACCCCGCGCGCTGCTCGGCGCGGAGTTGCGCCACGCGCGGGAGAAGGCGGGCCTGAGCCAGGAGGAGTTGGGCGGCCGTCTCTTCGTCAGCGGCTCGTACATCGGCCAGTTGGAGGCCGGCACTCGCCGCATGCAACCGGAGTACGCCCGGATGCTGGACGAGGTCCTGGGCGTCGACTTCTTCCTCCGCAACTGCCGCGCGGCGGCGAAGTCGGAGTACCCGGAACACTTCGCGGAGGCGGCGGAGGCGGAGGCACGGGCGACGGCGATCAGGGAGTACGCGCCGCTGCTCATCCCGGGGTTGCTGCAAACCCCCGGGTACGCCCGGGCGGTATTCCGCGCGTACCGGCCGACGGCACCGGAGGAGGAGATCGACAAGTTGGTGGCGGCGCGGATCGAGCGCGCTCAGCTTCTCCACGGTCCAACAGAACTGCTGTTGTGGGCGGTCATCGACGAAGCGGCGCTGCGCCGGGTGACGGGCGGACCGGTGATCATGGCGGAGGCCCTACGCCACATCGTCGGGATCACCGAGGCCCACCAGGCGATCGTGCAGGTGCTGCCTTTCTCCGCAGGAGCGCACGCGGCCATGGAGGGCGCCATGAAGTTGATGGACTTCGAGGCCGCTCCCCCACTGGTCTTCTTCGAGGGCGTCGGTACGGGGCGCCTGGAGGACGCCCCGAGCGTCGTACGCCTTCAACGCCTCACCTACGAGCACCTCGTGGCCTCCGCGTTATCGCCTCAGAACTCCTTGGCCTTGCTGACGGAGATGGCACAGGATTACGCACATGAGGAGCATCCATGAGTACGAGATGACCGGCGCCGTCTGGCAGAAGTCGAGCTACAGCGGCGGCAGTGGGGGCAACTGCCTGGAGGTCGCCCGCTGGCGGAAGTCCACGCACAGCGGCGGCAGCGGCGGCGACTGCCTGGAGGTCGCCGACGGGCACCCCGCCGTCGTCCCCGTACGCGACTCCAAGAACCCCCACGGCCCGAAGCTCGTGTTCCGGGCCTCGGCCTGGACCCCGTTCGTCGAAGACCTCAAGCGGCGCTGAGCCTCCACCCCGCCGCACCCCGCCCGGGGCTCAAGTACCGAGCCGCGAGCCCTCTTTGCAGTGAAGGGGAGGTGGGTTCCACCCACCCACCCTCCCCGCCGTCAACGCCAAGTGACCGGTTTGCCACGCACCGTCATGAGCCTCTAGGTTGCCCGCAGACGTAACGACCCCCGTCAGGTGCTGCGAACACCTGCGGGGGTCTCACCTACGAGATCGCCCAATCCGAAAGGAACTCGATCCCATGGCTACCGCCAACTGTAGTGACGACCACCGCTTCCCGCACAGCACCCCGCACCCGATGGCGAACCGGGGTTACGGCAAACGCTCCGCGCCGGGACAACTCCCGCGCTCGCGGGACGACTTCACACACCTGCCACGCCGCGAGGCCTCCGTCGCCGCCTACCTCGACCGGCTCGGCGAGAACGCCGACATGTCCGTGAAGACGCTGGCCAAGGTGCTGCCGTACGGCCAGTGCGCGCTCCGTACCGCGCTCAACACCCTGCAACGCGCCGGGCACCTGCGCCGCGGCCGGGAGCAGATCACGGCCACGGACGGCGGCCGACGCTGGATCACCCGATCGTGGTTCTCGCGCACCGCGCGGGACGACGACTGGTGGGCCCGCTTCGTACGCGGCGACGTGCCGGACGCGTACCCGCGACCGCAACCGGACACGGAACCCGAGCAGGCACAGGTACCCGCGCCCGAACAGGGACCGGCACCGGCACGGACGGGAGCTGGGCCCCGCCCGCATCCCACCCACTACCGCGCCCTTCTCCTCCTCGCCTCCCTCGGCCGCACCGCCCCCGCGCTCACGCTCTCGCAGGCGGAGTGCGCGAACCTGGCGCCGCTGCTGGACGACTGGTTCGCGAGGGGGGCCACCGAGGAGGGCGTCACGCATGCCCTGACGGGGGGACTGCCCAGCCCGGTGCACCACCCGGCGGCCCTGGTCCGCTCCCGCCTGCTCGCCAAGCTGCCGCCGGACCCGGTGCGCGAGGAGCCGCGTACACCGCGCCGCCTGTTGGAATGCGCGGAGTGCGGCGTCCCCGGCCGCCCCGAGGCGCTGCCCGGGGGAGTGTGCCGCGCGTGTCGGGACACTCCTCCTCCCCCGCGCCCGCGCGCGCCCCTTCCCGCCCCCTCGGTTCATGCCCGCGCCGCCGCCATCCGGGCCAAAATGCCTCAACGACGACAGGAACGGACACCCGCATGACGGCACCCGCGATCCGACGGCACCATCCCGGGGCACGATGGAGGGAAGGAGGCGAGACCATGACCCGCAGCACCGCCGCGCACCCGCAGATGTCCGTCGAGGACTTCGAGGAACTCGCCAAGGCCGCTCCGGAGGGGGTACGGCTCGAATTCATCAACGGCCGGGTCCACGCCAAGGACGGCCTCAGCGTCGAGGACTTCGAAGAACTGGAACGCCGGGCGCCGGAGACCGTCCGACTCGAATACGCACACGGGAAACTAGAGGTCAAGCCGATGCCGGACGGCAACCACCGCTCCATCCTCATGTGGTTGCTGCGCCAGTGCATGCAGCACCGGCCCGACCTGGACCTCGTTCCCGAGTCCGGCATCAAGGCGGAGGCCTACCGCAAGGGGCGGGCACGGGCGGACGCCACTCTGACGCCGGTGGATCATTTCGTCGGGCACGGAGAGTGGTCGGCGACGGACGGTGTCCTGATGGCCGTCGAGATCACCTCCCACGACCGCGACACCGACCGGCGCGACCGCGTCGACAAGCCTGTCGGCTACGCGGAGGCCGAGATCCCCGTCTACCTCCTCATCGACCGCGACCACCACACCGTCGTCGTGCACAGCGAACCGAAGGACGGCCGCTACCGGCAGACGCCCTCCTACCCCTGGGGAGCAACCGTCGAGCTTCCGCCCCCGGTGGGCATCACGCTGGAAACGGAGCAGCTCAAGAAATACGCCGACTGACTTCTGTCGGCAGCGACGACAATGCCCCCATGACGAACCCCGCAGCCTGGCCCCTCGCCGTCCCCCTCGAAGGGCCGCGGCTGGTGCTGGAGCCCTTGCGGGTGGCGCACGCGGAGGAGGCGGTGGCCTTCCTCGGGGACGCGCGGCTGCACACGTACATCGGCGGGGAGCCGCCGAGCCGGGGTGAGGTGGAGGAGCGGTACCGGCGGCAGAGTGCCGGGCACTCGCCCGACGGTTCGCAGGGCTGGCTGAACTGGATGGTGCGGGCCCGCGCCGGCGGACTGCTGGTCGGCACGGTGCAGGCGACCCTGACGAGGCCGCGCCCCGGCCTGCTCGAGGCGGAACTCGCCTGGGTGGTCGGCCACGACTTCCAGGGGCACGGCTACGCCAAGGAGAGCGCCGAGGTCATGGCCCACTGGCTGCGGGACCAGGGCGTCTCCGCCTTCGCCGCCCACATCCACCCCCACCACCACGCCTCCGCCGCCGTCGCGAAGACCCTCGGCCTCCACCCCACCGGCACCCTCCACGAGGGCGAGCAGCTGTGGACCGACGCCGTCCCGCCCGCCCCCGTCACCGGGGAAACTCCTCCGTCGGGAGCGTCGTGAGGAACGGCGCGGGCAGGGTGAGGGAGCCGCCGAACGGTACGCGGTCGGTGCGCTTGTAGGCGCCGCTCTCCGGCTCGGTGAACAGCGTGACCGACGGGCCCTGTGCGTCGTAGCGGTCGATCAGCAGGTATGCGGGGACGGGCGCGTGCGCGTAGGCCCACAGCTTCTTCATGCGGTCGTCACGGGCGTTGCCCTTGGAGGCGATCTCGACGACCAGCAGGGCGTCGGCGGCGTCCACAGGCAGCGCGTCCTCCCCCGCGTCGGCGGCCCGCTGGGCGAGTTCGGCCCGCTGGAAGACGACGAGGTCGGGAACGTACACCTTGTCGAACGGCGCGATGTGCACACCGAGCGTCTGGAACAGGCCGTACCCCGTGGGCAGGCAGCCGTACAGCCGTTGCGAGACGATGTCGGCGATGAGGTTGTGCCCACTGGCCGGGGGTGGAACCACGATGATCCGTCCCTCGTCGATCTCGGCCCGCCATCCGTCGGGCACGTCCAAGTGCTGCCAGGCCCGCAGCAGACGGCCCCACTGGGAGCCGCTCCCCCACATCTCGGCGGTCATCGGGGACCTCCCGTCTCCGACCTCACAGAACTGAACGTACGGGCACATCCTCGTCGCCGTGCCCGTGTCCCTCAGCGTCCCACGATCGAGTGAGCGCCGCAGCGACCCTCGTCCCCGCCGTGCTGTCAGCGGTGTGTGCGACCCTGGCGGACATGAACCACGCACAGCTCACCGCGCTCGGCCGCGCCCTGCGCGTGCTCGGGGAGCACGGGGAGGCGCTGAGCGCCGACACCCCGGACGCCAAGCTGCACGAGGCGAAGGACGACCTGAAGCGGGCGCTGGACCTGCTGGAGGACAGCCTCGGCGGGGACCGGCCCACCACGCGGTGCGCCGAGCACCCGACCGGCCCCGTCGACAAGGACGCGCCCGATCTGTGCCTGCTGTGCGAGACGCGGCGCCGGGCCGCCCGGCGTACGGAGTACGACGGCGGCGGGCCGCGCCGGGCGGCCACCGACGCCGGGGAGCGCGTCCCCTCCCGGTACGGCACGCGGGAGGAGCGTCCGCAGCCGCAGCAGCGCTGGCTGCCCGAGGCGTGGAACGGCCAGGAGTGGCAGCTCTGCGGCACCCCGCGCCGGGACCGGCGGGAGGCGGAGCTGTACCTGACGGCGCAGCGCCGCGGGCCCCGCCCGGCGATGGCGTACCGGCTGGTGCACGAGTTCACCGACTACGAGGTGCTGCGGGTGTGGGGCCACCCGGTGCGGGTGGACATCGAGCCGATGAGCGGGGGCCTGTGACCGGTCCCGGACCGGCCGCCCGCCCCCGTCGTCCCGGACCGGTCGCCGTCGCCCGCCCCCGTCGTCCCGGCCCCCGCAGCATCGCTCACCGCATCGCTCGCCGAGTCGCCCGCCGTCAGAGCAGCTTCTTCGCCGAGGCCGCGTCGTAGGGGGCCAGTTCCCCGAAGCGGCCCTCCAGCACCTTCCGCGCCCACTCGGGGTCCTGGAGCAGCGCGCGGCCGACGGCGACGAGGTCGAACTCCTCGCGCTCCATGCGGTCGAGGAGTTCGTCGATGTTCCGCACGGGCGCGCCCTCGCCGCTGAAGGAGCGGTTGAAGTCGCCGTCGAGGCCGACCGAGCCGACGGTGAGGGCCGGGCGGCCGGTGAGCTTCTTCGACCAGCCTGCGAGGTTGAGGTCCGAGCCCTCGAACTCGGGCAGCCAGTAGCGCCGGGTGGAGGCGTGGAAGGCGTCCACCCCGGCCTCGGCGAGCGGCGTGAGGATCGCCTCCAGCTCCTGGGGGGTCTCGGCGAGCCGCGCGTCGTACCTGTCGCCCTTCCACTGCGAGAAGCGGAAGATCACCGGGAACTCGGGCGAGACCCGTGCCCGTACCGCCTCGACGATCTCCACCGCGAACCTCGCGCGGGCCACCGCGTCGCCGCCGTAGGCGTCGGTGCGGCGGTTGGTGCCCGCCCACAGGAACTGGTCGATGAGGTAGCCGTGCGCGCCGTGCAGCTCGACACCGTCGAAGCCGATGCGCTCCGCGGCGGCGGCCGCCTCGGCGAAGGCGCCGATGACGTCGTCCAGGTCCTGCCGGGTCATCGCCCGGCCGGTGGCCTCCTCCTCGCCGACGCGCAGACCGGAGGGGCCGACGGCGGGGGCCTCGGGGAAGGGCGGCCGGCCCTGCTCGCGGACCATGCCGACGTGCCAGAGCTGCGGCACGATCGTGCCGCCCGCCGCGTGCACCGCCTCGGCGACCTTCGCCCAGCCCGCGAGCTGCTCCTCGCCGTGGAACCGGGGGACGCGGTCGCTGAGTCCGGCCGAGGCGTGGCCGACGTAGGTGCCCTCGGTCACGATCAGCCCGACGCCCGCGGCGGCCCGGCGCGCGTAGTACGAGAGCACGTCCTCGCCGGGGACGCCGCCCGGGGAGAACATGCGGGTCATCGGCGCCATCGCGATGCGGTTGGGGACGGTCAGGCCGTTCAGCGCGACGGGCCGGGAGAGGATGCTCGCGGCACGGGAGGCGGGGGCGTCCGCACCGGTGGGGAGGTCGGCGGGGGCGGTCATACGGGCTCCAGGGGGGCGTGGGAACAACCGGTCAGTATGTGCACGCGCATGCAACGCGTCCCCCAGATCAATGCCCTGTACAGCGATCGCATTCCCGTCCGCCCCGGGAATGTGACCCCCGCCTCCCGAAGGCTGTGAGCGGTGACTCCCCGCGTGCCGGGCACGCCGAAGGGCGGCACCCCCCGTACGGGGAGTGCCGCCCTCTGTCGCACTCGTGCGTCGGCGTGCGCCGGCGCGTCACGGACTCGCGTCCGATCCTCGGTGGGCCCGGCGGGAGGCCGGGCCCGGGGAGGATCAGAAGTCCATGTCACCGCCCGGCATGCCGCCCGGAGCGCCCGCCGGGGCGGCCTTCTCCGGCTTGTCGGCGATGACGGCCTCGGTGGTCAGGAACAGCGCGGCGATGGAGGCGGCGTTCTGCAGCGCGGAACGGGTCACCTTCGCCGGGTCGATGATGCCTTCCTTGACCAGGTCGACGTACTCGCCGGTCGCGGCGTTCAGGCCGTGGCCCGGGGTCAGGTTGCGCACCTTCTCCACCACGACGCCGCCCTCGAGGCCGGCGTTGACGGCGATCTGCTTCAGCGGGGCCTCGAGCGCCAGCTTGACGGCGGCGGCACCGGTGGCCTCGTCGCCCTCGAGCTCCAGCTTCTCGAACACCTGGGAGGCCTGGAGCAGGGCCACGCCACCACCGGCGACGATGCCCTCCTCGACGGCCGCCTTCGCGTTGCGAACGGCGTCCTCGATGCGGTGCTTGCGCTCCTTGAGCTCCACCTCGGTGGCGGCACCGGCCTTGATGACCGCGACACCGCCGGCGAGCTTCGCCAGGCGCTCCTGCAGCTTCTCGCGGTCGTAGTCGGAGTCGCTGTTCTCGATCTCGGCACGGATCTGGTTGACCCGGCCGGCGACCTGGTCGGCGGAGCCGGCGCCGTCGACGATGGTGGTCTCGTCCTTGGTGATGACGACCTTGCGGGCGCGGCCCAGGAGCTCCAGACCGGCGTTCTCCAGCTTGAGGCCGACCTCCTCGGAGATGACCTCGCCGCCCGTGAGGATGGCGATGTCGCCGAGCATGGCCTTGCGGCGGTCACCGAAGCCCGGGGCCTTGACGGCGACGGACTTGAAGGTGCCGCGGATCTTGTTGACGACCAGGGTCGACAGGGCCTCGCCCTCGACGTCCTCGGCGATGATCAGCAGCGGCTTGCCCGACTGCATGACCTTCTCCAGGAGCGGGAGCAGGTCCTTGACCGCGGAGATCTTGGAGTTGGCGATGAGGATGTAGGGGTCCTCGAGCGAGGCCTCCATACGCTCCATGTCGGTCGCGAAGTACGCCGAGATGTAGCCCTTGTCGAAGCGCATGCCCTCGGTGAGCTCGAGCTCGAGCCCGAAGGTCTGCGACTCCTCGACGGTGATGACGCCTTCCTTGCCGACCTTGTCCATCGCCTCGGCGATGAGCTCGCCGATCTGGGTGTCGGCGGCGGAGATGGAGGCCGTGGAGGCGATCTGCTCCTTGGTCTCGACCTCCTTGGCCTGGTCGAGCAGGGCGGCGGAGACGGCCTCGACGGCCTTCTCGATACCGCGCTTCAGCGCCATCGGGTTCGCGCCGGCCGCCACGTTGCGCAGGCCCTCGCGGACCAGCGCCTGGGCGAGGACGGTCGCGGTGGTCGTACCGTCACCGGCGACGTCGTCCGTCTTCTTGGCGACTTCCTTGACCAGCTCGGCGCCGATCTTCTCGTACGGGTCCTCGAGCTCGATCTCCTTGGCGATGGAGACACCGTCGTTGGTGATCGTGGGGGCGCCCCACTTCTTCTCGAGGACGACGTTGCGGCCCTTGGGGCCGAGCGTCACCTTCACGGCGTCCGCGAGCTGGTTCATGCCGCGCTCGAGGCCGCGCCGCGCCTCCTCGTCGAACGCGATGATCTTGGCCATGTGAAGTGGTCCTCCCGGACTGGGGTGGATTGCTCCGGACCGCGCCCGCGCCCGCGACGGACGGCACCGGCTGGTGGTTCCTTGCCCCACCTCGCCAGGGCCTCACCGACCCGGTCCTTCGTTGTCACTCTCACCTTGTGAGTGCTAACGCCAATGATTAGCACTCACCCCCCGAGAGTGCAAGCGCCATCCCGCCGAACCCGGACAGACCGAAGGGCCCGCGGGCACCCGACGGTGCCCACGAGCCCTTCGTTCACGTCGAACTTTCAGTCGGCGCGCGCGTCAGCCGGCAACGCGGACCATGTCCGCCTGCGGCCCCTTCTGACCCTGCGAGATCTCGAACTCGACCCGCTGGCCCTCTTCCAGAGTGCGGTAACCGTCCATCTGGATCGCGCTGTAGTGGACGAACACATCCGCACCACCGTCGACCGCGATGAAGCCGTACCCCTTCTCCGCGTTGAACCACTTGACGGTGCCCTGAGCCATGCCTAACTCCCCTATTACTGGCCCTTGCACGGATCCGCACTTCGCGAATCCGGGTCAGACCTCACCCCCCAACGGTTGGGGGCGTGCGCCGGAACGCGTCGACCGCGGCTGAATGTATCTGTCCAACTGCCGTCTGCAACAGGTCAATCGGACGAGAAATCTGGGCACGACCGGTCGGGAATGTACGGAGAATTCGCTCGAATTCAGGGCAAGTCGGGCCGCACAAAAGGCGCATTAGTCACAAAAGCCCTGCGCACTTTGGCTACTTCTTGTCGGAAGCGCGGCATGATCGCCTTCGCCCGGTCTCAGAAATCCGGGGCGCGTTCCCCAACTGTACCGCGTTCAACCCTGCAGAATTGCCCCCTCCGCTTCTCTCACGGAGGGGGCAATTCGATATACGCGCGGTGATCGGCATTACCGAAGGTAAGCGGAAGCCGTCCGGTGCCGGACTCAGCCGCCGGCGACCGCGGGAATGATCGAGACGCCGGCACCCTCGGGCGTCGCCGTGTCGAGCCCCTGCTCGAAGCGGACGTCGTCGTCGTTGACGTACACGTTGACGAAGCGGCGCAGCTTGCCCTGGTCGTCCAGGACCCGGGCGGCGATCCCGGTGTGGTTCTTCTCCAGGTCCGCGATGACCTCGCCGAGGGTCGTGCCCTCGGCGCTGACCTCGGCCTTGCCGCCGGTGTAGGTGCGCAGGATGGTGGGGATGCGAACGGTGACGCTCATGGGGGTGATGACCTCCGGTCGGGTGCGAGGTGCTCAGGTGCTCGGTAGGGGCGCGTGCGCGGGAGAAGCGGGGGCGGGAGGTGCCGGGGCCGGGCGGGGCCGCCCGGGACCGGCTGCCCGAGCCGCCTCCCGGAAGGAGGCCGGGCTACGCGAGCCCCGCCTCCCGGAAGGAGTCCAGGGACGGCCGGATCGTCGCGGTCAGCCCGGTGCCCGCCACCGCGTCCAGCGTCTTGAGGCCGTCACCGGTGTTCAGGACGACGGTCGTCAGCGAGGGGTCGAGCACCCCGGCCTCGATGAGCTTGCGGGTGACGCCCACCGTCACCCCGCCCGCGGTCTCCGCGAAGATGCCCTCGGTCCGGGCGAGCAGCTTGATCGCGTCGACGATCTGCTCGTCGTTCACGTCCTCCACGACGCCGCCCGTGCGGCGCGCGATGTCCAGGACGTAGGGGCCGTCGGCCGGGTTGCCGATCGCGAGGGACTTGGCGATCGTGTCCGGCTTCTGCGGCCGCACGACGTCGTGGCCCGCCTTGAACGCGGTCGACACCGGCGAGCAGCCCTCGGCCTGGGCACCGAAGATCTTGTACGGCTTGTCCTCCACCAGACCCAGTTCGATCAGCTCCCGCAGCCCCTTGTCGATCTTCGTGAGCTGGGAGCCGGAGGCGATCGGCACCACGAGCTGGTCGGGCAGTCGCCAGCCGAGCTGCTCGCAGATCTCGTACGCCAGCGTCTTGGAGCCCTCGGCGTAGTACGGCCGCAGGTTGACGTTGACGAAGCCCCAGCCCTCGCCCGCCGGGTCGCCGATCAGCTCGGAGCAGAAACGGTTCACGTCGTCGTAGTTGCCCTCGATGCCGACGAGTTCGCCGCCGTAGACGGCCGCCATGACGACCTTGCCCTGCTCCAGGTCGTGCGGGATGAACACGCAGGAGCGGAAGCCGGCCCGGGCGGCGGCGGCACCCACCGCGCCGGCCAGGTTGCCGGTGGAGGAGCAGGACAGGGTCGTGAAGCCGAAGGCGCGGGCGGCCTCGATGGCCTGGGCGACGACGCGGTCCTTGAAGGAGTGCGTCGGGTTGCCGGAGTCGTCCTTCACGTACAGCCCGCCGGTGACGCCGAGTTCACGGGCGAGGTTGTCGGCCTTGACGAGCTTGGTCCAGCCGGGATTGATGTTCGGCTTGGTCGCCACGTCCGCCGGGACGGGCAGCAGCGGGGCGTACCGCCAGATGTTCGCGGGGCCGGACTCGATGCTCCGGCGCAGTTCCTCGGTGTCGTGGCCCGAGAAGTCGTAGGCGATCTCGAGCGGCCCGAAACACTCCTCGCAGGCGAATACCGGACCGAGCGGCACCCGGTGGCCGCATTCGCGACAGCTCAGCGCGGTGGCGGGGCCGAGATCGACGGAACCCGCGGCAGAGGGGGTGGAGTCGGTGGTGTCTGCGACAGTCTGCACAGCCATGTGAGGCGAGGCCCTTTCTCCTCATCTTCCTCACGACGCATCTCGCCGTGAGACGGATTTGGCACCTTCCCTAGCCGGGAGCCTCGCGGAGTGATCGACGATGACCAGCGATCTACGAGTGCCGGCTGGAGGGTTGCCGGGGCTTCATCGGGCCGTTTCCCTCTGCCCCTCTGGATGAGCGGTATTCGGTTGTGACGCCCGTGACCCCCGGCATGCGACGGTCACCTGCGTTGTTCAAGACTGTAACCGAAGGCCAGGACACTTGAGAGAGTCGTCCGTACCGCGAGATGGATCACAAAGGAGCCGCCGACCGTGCTGAGGGAAGTCGAGCATTGGCTGAAGGCACGCTCGTGGTCCCTGTCGGATCGCCCGTTGCAGCAGGTCATGGCCGCCAAGCGGGCCACCGGTCAGTCGGTCAGCGTGGTGCTCCCGGCGTTGAACGAGGAGGCGACCGTCGGCGCCATCGTCACGGCCATCCGCCGGGACCTCGTCCGGCGGGTGCCGCTCGTCGACGAGATCGTGGTCGTCGACTCCGGTTCCACCGACCGCACCGCCGAGGTGGCGGCGGCGGCGGGCGCCCGGGTCGAGCACCGCGACGCGATACTGCCGCGCATCCCGGCGCTGCCCGGCAAGGGCGAGGTGCTGTGGCGCTCGCTGATGGTCACGCGGGGCGACCTGGTGTGCTTCGTCGACGCCGACCTGCGCGAGTTCTCCTCCGACTTCGTCACCGGCATCGTCGGCCCGCTCCTCACCGACCCCGAGGTGCACCTGGTCAAGGCGATGTACGACCGCCCGCTGGCCGGCGCCGCCGGGCAGGGCGGCCGGGTCACCGAGCTGATGGCCCGGCCGCTGCTCAACATGCACTGGCCGCTGCTGGCCGGCTTCGTCCAGCCGCTCGGCGGCGAGTACGCGGCCCGCCGCTCCCTGCTCGAACGGCTCCCCTTCCCGGTCGGCTACGGCGTCGAGCTCGGCATGCTGGTGGACGCGCTGCACACCGTCGGCCTGGACGCGCTCGCCCAGGTCGACGTCGGCGTGCGCCACCACCGCCACCAGGACGGCCAGGCGCTGGGCCGCATGGCCGCCGCGATCTACCGCACCGCCCAGCTCCGCCTGGCCCGGGGCCACCTCCTGCGCCCCGCCCTCACCCAGTTCGAGCGCGGCCCGCAGGGCTTCGAGCCGCACACCCACCCGGTGGACACGGAGGAACGCCCCCCGATGACCGAGATCGCGGAGTACACGGCCCGCAGGGTGGCGTGACCGCGGCCCGCGCAGTCGTGGCCGTCGCGCGCCACGGTGAACGCCACGCGGGTGCCGCCGTCCTCCTCCTCCTGGGCGCAGACCCTCTCGCCCGGCGCCCAGGAGGATGCCTCGCGGCCGCCGGTGCCCCGGAGCCGTACGACGTGGTCGGCTCCGGCCTTCCTGGCCACACGTCGTGTGACGAAATCGATGCGGAGTGGTGTCCGGGCACGTTTGAGGGTTCGGGGGCCGGGCTAGGTTGAGGCGTATGGCTTCAAGGTTCGGTGCTGCTCAGGTGCTGCTCGCCTCCAATCGGGGGCCCGTCTCGTACACCGCGGGGGAGGACGGCGCGCTGCACGCCAAACGCGGCGGTGGCGGAATGGTCTCCGGACTCTCGGCCATCGGGCCGGACGCGGGCGCGCTGTGGGTCTGCTCGGCGCTGAACGAGGGCGACCGCGAGGCGGTGCGGCGCGGGGTCGGCGAGGACGGCGTACGGATGCTGGACGTGCCGGCCGAGGTGCACTCGGACGCGTACAACGGGATCGCCAACTCCGTACTCTGGTTCGTGCACCACATGCTGTACCAGACCCCGCTCGAACCCGTCTTCGACCAGGAGTTCCGGCGGCAGTGGGCCTCCTACGAGACCTACAACCGGGCCTTCGCCGAGGCGCTCGCCGAGGAGGCGGCCGAGGGCGCGGCCGTGATGGTCCAGGACTACCACCTGACCCTGGTCCCGGGGATGCTCCGGGAACTCCGCCCCGACCTGCGCATCGCGCACTTCTCGCACACCCCCTGGGCGCCGGTCGACTACTTCCGGATGCTGCCCGACGACATCGCCGAGAAGGTGCTGCGCGGCATGCTCGGCGCCGACCGGCTCGGCTTCCTCACCCACCGCTGGGCGGACGCCTTCACCGCGTGCGCCGAGGCGCTGGTCGGCGGGCTCGGCGAGACCCGGATCGGGGTGCACGGGCTCGGCGCGGACGCCGACTTCCTGCGCGCGCGCTCCCACGAGGACGACGTCGCCGAGCGGATGGCGGTGCTGCGCGAGGAGATCGGCCCGGACCGGAAGACGATCGTCCGGGTCGACCGGACGGAACTGTCGAAGAACATCGTGCGCGGACTCCTCGCCTACGAGGAACTGCTCGCCTCACGCCCGGAATGGCGGGAGCGGGTGGTGCACGTGGCCTTCGCCTACCCCTCCCGGCAGGACCTCGCCGTCTACCGGGAGTACACCGACGAGGTGCGGCGGGTGGCCGAGGCGATCAACGCCCGGTTCGGCACGGACGGCTGGACGCCGGTGCTGATGCACGTCGAGGACGACTTCGCCCGCTCCCTCGCGGCCTACCGGCTGGCCGACGTGGCGCTCGTCAATCCCGTGCGTGACGGGATGAACCTGGTCGCCAAGGAGGTGCCGCTCGTCTCCGACGAAGGGTGCGCGCTGGTGCTCTCGCGGGAGGCGGGGGCCTACGAGGAGCTGGGCGAGGACGCGATCGTGGTCAACCCCTACGACGTGGTCGGCACGGCCGAGGCACTGCACGAGGCCCTGTCCCTGCCGCCGGACGAGCGCGCCGAACGCGCGAAGCGCCTCGCCGCCGCCGGCACGGCCCTCCCCCCGTCCCGCTGGTTCCTGGACCAGCTCGACGCCCTGCGGGGCTGAGCACCGGTCCCCGCGCCCCTGAAGGGCGCGGGGACCCGCGCACCGGGCCCGCGGACCACCCGCACCCCTACCCCAGCCGCGCCGCCATCGCCCGCAGCAACCGGACGACGCCCGCCGGACCGTCGACCACGAGGTCCGCCCGCTTCGCCAGCTCCGCGACCTCCTCGCTGCCACTGCACACCAGCAGTCCCGGCACCCCCTGCGCCCGCAGACCCTCCACCGCCGCGAACGCGGGCAGGTCCCCCAGGTCGTCGCCGGCGTACAGCACCGCCCCGGCGTCCACCTCCCGCACGTACTCCGACAGCGCGACCCCCTTGTCCATCCCCGGCGGTCGCAGCTCCAGGACCATGCGCCCCGGTTCGACGATCAGTCCGTGCCGTGCCGCGAGCTCGGCCAGCGGGGCGCGCAGCGCCTCGAACGCGGCCTGCGGGTCGGCCGCCCGGCGGGTGTGGACCGCGACGGCCCGGCCGCCCTTCTCCTCCACCCAGGTCCCCCGCCACGCCCCGACGGCGTCCAGCACCCCCGGCAGCTCCGCCCGCACGGCGGCGATCCCCGGGGGCGGGGCGGGCGCGGTGACCGTCCCGGTCACCGCCTCCCACCGCTCGGCGCCGTAGTGCCCGAGCACCACGAGGTGTTCGAGCCCGGCGACCCCCGCGAATCCTCCGTGGGCGACGGCGACCCCCGCCGGGCGCCCGGTGACGACGGCCACCGAGGCCACCTTCGGCGCGAGGGCGGCGAGGGCGGGCACCGCGTCGGGGTGGGGCCTGGCCTGTTCGGGGTCGGCGACGATCGGTGCGAGCGTCCCGTCGAAGTCGAAGGCGAGGACGGCCCGCCCGGGGCCGGCGAGGATCGCCTCCAGCCCTTCGCGTCCGGCCGCGGTGGTGGGAGTCGGGACGGGGAGGGCGTCACCGTTGCGGTGCGAGGCGTCCCCGGGGTCCGTGAAGTCCGTGTGGCTGCCCATGAGGTCGACCCTATCCGCGCGACCCCGTCCTCACGCCTGCCCGGCGCCCCGCCGCTCGGCGTGGCCTACCGTTCGGCGCGGCGGGCCTCGCGCACACGGCGGAGCCGGTTGACGGTCACCGGGTCGTGGGCGAGGGCACGGGGATCGTCGAGCAGGGCGTTGAGCAGTTGGTAGTAGCGGACGGGCGCGAGCCCGAGCCGCTCCCGTATCTCGCGCTCCTTCGCGCCGGGTCCGGCGGAGCCGCGCCGCTCCAGGGCGAGCACGGCCCGCTCCCGCGTCCCCAGCCCGCGCGGCTCCGGGGGCGGTGAGGGCTGCGTGGGCTCGGCCGACTCGGCGGGCTCCGCCTCCACTGGCTGCCCGGTCCGCGCCGTCCGCTCGGTCTCCTCCATGCGTTCCACAGTAAGACCCGGCACTGACATCGGGACCCGGCACCGGCCTCACCACCACGCGCCGGCTGCCGCACGGCGCGCCCTGCCCGGCCGTGCCCCACCCGGCCGTGTCCTACCCGGCCGTGTCCTCCCGCGTCGCCGCCCGCTGGAGCTGCCCCAGCACCGCCACCGGGCTGCCCTGCCCGGACACCGCCGTCCCGATCCGCTTCTTGAGGTCCGCGCTCACCGACGCCCAGGAGGTCTTGCTCACCGGGTACAGCTCGGCGCCCGGGAGCTGCTCCAGGAAGGGCGCGAGGTCGGCGTCCTTCGGGGAGGACGCCATGTCCGCCGAGGCGGAGGCCGTCACCGGCAGCAGGTCGTACTCGCGGGAGAACGCCAGCACGTTCTTCTCGCTGTAGACGAAGTCGAGGAAGTCCCCGATCTGCTCGCGGTGGCCGTTCTGACGGAAGGCCATCATCCAGTCGGCGACGCCCAGCGACGCCCGGCCCCCGTCGCCGCTTCCGCTCCCGTCGCCGTTCCCGGGCATCGGCACCATGCCGAAGTCCAGGCCCTTGGCGCGGGCCGTCTTCATCAGCGTGGGATGTCCGTCGAGCATGCCGACCTCGCCGCGCGCGAACGCGGCGAACGCGTCCGCGCGGTTCAGCCGGGCCGGCGGGACGGGCCCGGTGAGGCCCTTGCCGACCAGTTCGTCCCTGAGCCAGCCGAACGTGGCGATGTTCTCCACCGAGTCCAGGTCGTAGTTGCCGATGCTGTCGGTGTAGCCGCCCCCGCCGCTGAGCAGCCACTGCAGGGTCTCGGCCTGCGCCTCCTCGGGGCCCAGCGGCAGCGCGTACGGCGTCTTCACTCCGGCGTCCTTCAACGCGCGGGCGTCGGCGGCCAGTTGCTTCCACGTCGTGGGCGGCCGGCTGATCCCGGCCTCGGCGAAGAGCTTCTTGTTGTAGAAGAGCAGCCGGGTGGAGGCGGCGAAGGGCATCCCGTATTGCACCCGGTTCACCTCGCCCGCCCGGCTCAGTTCCGGCACGAAGTCGGCCTGGACGGGGATGGAGAGCAGGTCGGAGGCACGGTAGAGGTCGCCGGCGGCCGCGTGGTCGGCGTACGCGCCGATCTGCGCGAGGTCGGGGGCCTCGCCCCGGTCGACCATCTGCCGCACCTCGCGGTCGACGTCGTTCCACGAGTAGACGCTGACGTCGACCCGCACGCCGGGGTGTTCGCCCTCGTAGGCGGTGACCAGCCGGTTCCAGTACTTCTTGGAGGAGTTGGCCGCGGAGTCCCCGTAGTCGGCCGCCACCAGCTTGAGAGTGACGTCCCCGGAACCGCCCGGTCCCCCACAGCCCGCGAGGGCCGCCGTCATTCCGAGTGCGGTGACCGCCGCGCCCAGTACCCTCGTCCTCCGCGCCCCGCGCCGCCGCACCGACCCACTCCTGTTTCCGCTGGTTGCGTGTGGTCACCGTCTCGTATGACGAAACGGCTCGGCCATAAGGTCTACACCACTCTAGTGGACTAGACCTCTCCGGGTCGGAGCGTCACACTGTTCCACGTGAAACACGTCATCGCCCTTGATGTGGGCGGCACCGGGATGAAGGCCGCCCTGGTAGGGGCGGAAGGCGAGTTGCTCCACCGGGCACGCCGGCCCACCGGCCGCGAACGGGGCCCCGAGGCGGTGACGGCGGCGGTCCTCGACTTCGCCGCCGAGCTGCGCGCCCACGGCCTCTCCGCGTTCGGCGAACCGGCCCTGGCGGCCGGTGTCGCCGTCCCCGGCATCGTCGACGACGCCCGGGGCGTGGCCGCCTACTCGGCCAACCTCGGCTGGCGCGACGTACCCCTGCGCGCCCTGCTGAGCGAGCGGCTCGGCGGTGTCCCCGTCGCCCTCGGCCACGATGTGCGCACCGGCGGCCTCGCCGAGGGCCGCATCGGGGCGGGCCGGGGCGCCGACCGCTTCCTCTTCGTGCCGCTGGGCACCGGCATCGCGGGCGCCATCGGCATCGACGGCCGGGTCGAGGCGGGCGCGCACGGCTTCGCGGGCGAGATCGGCCATGTCGTCGTACGGCCCGGCGGCGTCGACTGCCCGTGCGGGCAGCGCGGTTGCCTGGAGCGGTACGCCTCCGCCTCCGCCGTCGGCCATGCCTGGGCCGCCGCCCTCGGGGACCCGGAGGCGGACGCGGCGGACTGCGCCCGGGCCGTGGCCGCCGGGGACACGCGCGCGCGTGAGGTGTGGCAGGCGGCCGTCGACGCGCTCGCCGACGGCCTCGTCACCGCCCTCACCCTGCTCGATCCGCGCACCCTGATCATCGGCGGCGGGCTCGCCGAGGCCGGGCCCACGCTGTTCGACCCGCTGCACGAGGCGCTGCGCGCCCGGGTCACCTTCCAGAAGCTGCCGGAGGTCGTCCCCGCCGGTCTCGGCGACAACGCCGGATGTCTCGGCGCGGGACTGCTCGCCTGGGACCTGCACGCCGCCGCCGTCCGGCCCCCGGCGGACCCACCGAGCCCCGCGCTCACCGCTTCCGGCATGTCCGCCGCTTCCGCCGCTCCCCCCGTCCGCGACACCACTGACTCCTCGGAGGTAACCACCTGATGGCCCCTAGCAAGGTTCTCGCCGGTGCCCGGACGGTGCTGCCCACCGGGATCGTGGACGACGGCCGCGTGCTCGTCGAGGGCACGCGCATCACCGCCACCGGCGACGCCACCCGCCCGCCGCACAGCCCGACCGGGCCCGCCGGAGCCGGCGCGCCCACCGTCGACCTCACCGGGCACTGGCTGGTCCCCGGCTTCGTCGACCTGCACAACCACGGCGGCGGCGGCGCCTCCTTCACCTCCGGCTCGGCCGAGGACGTCCTGACGGGCATCCGCACCCACCGGGAGCACGGCACCACCACGCTCCTCGCCTCCACCGTCACCGAGGAGACGGACGAACTCGTCCAGCGCGCCGGGCTGCTGTCCGAACTGGCCGAACAGGGCGACCTGGCCGGCATCCACTTCGAAGGCCCCTTCATCTCCCCCTGCCGCAAGGGCGCCCACTCCGCCGCCCTGCTGCGTGACCCCGACCCGGCCGAGGTCCGCAAGCTGGTCGACGCGGCCCGCGGGCAGGCCCGCATGGTCACCCTCGCCACCGAACTCCCCGGCGGCCTGGACTCCGTACGGCTGCTCGCCGAGCAGGGCGTGATCGCCGCGGTCGGGCACACGGACGCCACCTACGAGCAGACCCTCGCCGCCATCGACGCGGGCGCCACCGTGGCCACCCACCTCTTCAACGCGATGCCCACCCTGGGACACCGGGCCCCCGGACCCGTCACCGCGCTCCTGGAGGACGAGCGGGTGACCGTCGAGCTGATCAACGACGGCACCCACCTCCACCCCGCCGCGCTGCGACTCGCCTTCCACCACGCGGGCGCCTCCCGGGTCGCGTTCATCACCGACGCCATGGACGCGGCCGGCTTCGGCGACGGCCGCTATCTGCTCGGCCCACTGGAGGTCGAGGTCAGCGAGGGCGTGGCCCGGCTGGTGGAGGGCGGCTCGATCGCCGGGTCCACGCTCACCCTGGACCGGGCGTTCCAGCGGGCGGTCACGGTCGACGGGCTCCCGGTCGAGGACGTCGTCGCGGCCCTCTCGGCCAATCCCGCCCGCCTGCTCGGCCTGTCCGACCAGGTGGGCTCGCTGGCCCCCGGCACCTATGCCGACCTGGTCGTTCTCGACGAGGACTTCGCGCTGAAGGGCGTGATGCGCCGGGGCGAGTGGGTGATCGATCCCCAACTGGGCTGATTGGTCCCGGTGCTGACGGGCCCTCGGGCCTCGGTGGTGGCCCCGGGGGGCTGGGCCCACCACCGACTCGTTTGGCATGATCGAGCACCGACAACCAGCACCGGTGCGCGCACCGCGGAGACGGCACGCGCGCCGTACGCACACGTACGCGTCACCGCACGATCCGAGGGAGGCCGGTCCGGGTGATCCTCACGGTCACACTGAACACCGCTCTCGACCTCACCTACCGCGTTCCCGCGCTGCGCCCGCACGCCTCGCACCGCGTGGGCGAGGTGACCGAGCGGCCCGGCGGCAAGGGGCTGAACGTGGCCCGGGTGCTCGCCGCGCTCGGCCACCGGGCGACCGTCACCGGCTTCGCGGGCGGCCGCACCGGCGACGCCCTGCGGGAGGCGCTGGACGGGGACCCCGACGTGGTGGACGCGCTGACACCCGTGGCCGGCGCGACCCGCCGGACCATCGCCGTGGTGGACGCCGCCACCGGCGACACCACCCAGCTCAACGAGCCGGGTCCGCTGATCTCCCCCGCCGAGTGGTCCGCCTTCCAGCGCGGGTACGAGGAACTGCTCGGCTCGGCCGCCGCGGTCGCCCTGTGCGGGAGCCTGCCGCCGGGCGTGCCGGTGGGCGCGTACGCGGGCCTGATCCGCACCGCGCGGGCGCACCGGGTGCCGGTGCTCCTCGACACAAGCGGCGAGCCGCTGCGCCGAGGGGTCGCGGCCCGCCCCGACATCGTCAAGCCGAACGCGGAGGAACTGGCCGAGCTCACCGGCTCGCACGAGCCCGGGCAGGCCACCCGGGACGCCCGGCGCCGTGGCGCGCACACCGTGGTCGCCTCACTGGGCGCGAAGGGGCTGCTCGCGGTGAACGCCGAGGGGCGCTGGCGGGCGGTGCCGCCGCGCGGGCTGCGCGGCAATCCGACGGGCGCGGGCGACTCGGCGGTGGCGGGCCTGCTGTCGGCCCTGGTGGAGCGGCTGCCGTGGCCGGAGCGGCTGGCACGTGCCACCGCCCTGTCGGCGGCGACGGTCCTGGCACCGGCGGCGGGCGAGTTCGACCGGGAGGTCTACGAGGACCTGCTCACCCGGGTCACGGTCACCCCGGAGACGACGGCGGCGTGAGCCTTCAGGCCACGTGAGCCCGCCCGCCTCCGCGCGGCGAAGGACGCCGGGCCCGGTCCACTGCCGGCCCTCGCCCTCCGGGCCGCCGCTTCCGGACCGTTGCTCCCGTTTACTTCCAGCCCTCCAGGAGCCAGAGCTGGTCCAGGTTGGCATCGCAGGAATTGCCCTGCTCGCAGGAGATCCTGATGGTGTTCGTGCCCTTGTTGAGCTGGATGTTCGCCCAGGTCGACGTCCAGCCCTTCTCGTAGTCGCCCTCGGGCGCCTTCGCGAAGTTCGACATGTTGATCGGCCGGGACTGCGCCTCACCGTTGAGCGTGAGCGTGGCGTTGGCGTCCTTGCCGGGCACGCCGTAGCCGACGTACAGCGTGTACTTGCCGGACTTGGCGATGCCGTTGACCGTCCAGGTCACGGCCGCGCCCTCGTGGTTGAAGTTCGTGACGTAGGACCCGCCGTCGGCCTTCGCGCCCTTGACGTCGGACGCCGTGGTGGCGCCGCCGTCCAGCTTCAGCGTCTTGGCGTCCGTGGTGGGCAGCTTCCCGGAGTCCCCGGAGCCGTCCTCGCCCGACTTGCTGGGCGTGGGGCTGGAGCTCGCCGTCGGCGTGGTGTCTCCGCCCGCGCTGTCCTTCTTGTCGTCGTCGCCGCCGAGCATCGCGATGCCGATGCCGATCACCACGGCCGCGACCACCGCTATCGCGCCGATCAGCAGGCCTTTGGTGTTCGGGCCCCGGCCGCGCCCGCCGCCGTTGCCGCCCGCCTGCTCGCGCCGCCCGGGCGGCTGCCCGCCGGGGACCGTCTCGGGGGCCGCGTAGTGCGGGTTCGGCTGTCCGGGAGGCCCGTAGGTGCCGTACGCCTGCTGCTGCGGGACCTGGCCGTACGCCGCGGTCTGCCCCGGCGCCCCCGCCGACCCGTACTGACCGGTCTGCTGGGGCTGCTGCGCACCGCCGTACTGCCGCTGACCGACCGCCCGCACCCTGTTGACCGAATTCGGGTAGCCGTAACCACCGCTCGGCGGCTGGGCTCCGTTGGCCTGGCCGTCGGCGTAGAGGTAGCCGAACGGGTCGTCGTCCTCGGGCGTGCTCGCGCCGTTGTTGCCGGGCGTCATCCCTTGGTGCTCCTAGCGGGTGGGGGTGCGGATGCGTGCTGGGCTGAACTGCGAGCGTACCCGCTCCCGGCGGGCCGTATGGGTGTCTTCCTGCTCACCCCGGCCGTGAACTGCGGCTATCCCGCGCGCCTGTGCTGTTTGGGACGGGATCGTTTCTCGACGTACATCCGTTCGTCAGCGGATTTCAACACCTCGTCCGCCGTCATGCCGCAGTGCGCCCAGCCGATGCCGAAGCTGGCGCCGACCCGCACCACCCTGCTGTCGACCCGGATCGGCTGGATGATCTCGTTCCGCAGCCGCACGGCGAGGTCCTGGGCGTCGGCCCGGCCGAGGCCGTCCGCCAGCACCACGAACTCGTCACCGCCGAGCCGCGCGACGGTGTCGCCGTCCCGCACTCCCCGGGTGAGCCGGCCGGCCACCTCGACGAGGACCGCGTCACCGGCGTTGTGCCCGAACCGGTCGTTGATCGTCTTGAAGCCGTCGAGGTCGCAGAACAGGACCGCGAGTCCCTTGGTTCCGTCGTCGGTCCCGTCGGCCGGGGCGACGGTGTGCACATGGTGGTCGAAGCCGTCGTACGGTCCCCGGGCCGCGAGGCTGCCGAAGCCGTGCCCGCCGGTGTCGTACACCGCGGGGTGACCGCCCGGAGGCGTGTCGGTGAGGCCCGGCCCGCCGAAGCCGCCGAACGCCGTGTGCTCGCCGTATTCGCCGAACCCGCCGTACTGCCCGTGGGCCGCGTCCGCCGACTCCGCCGCCTCGGCGGCCACGGCGTGCGGACGCTGGCAGAGACGGGAGGAGAGCCGGGACCGCAGCTCGGCGGAGTTGGGCAGGCCGGTGAGCGAGTCGTGGGAGGCCCGGTGCGCGAGCTGCAGCTCGCGCCGCTTGCGCTCCTCTATGTCCTCGACGTGCGTGAGCAGGAAGCGGGGCCCGTCGGCGGCGTCCGCGACCACGGAGTTGCGCAGCGACACCCAGACGTACGTGCCGTCCCGGCGGCCCAGGCGCAGCTCGGCGCGGCCGCCCTCGGCGGAGGTGCGCAGCAGGGTGCTGATGTCCTCGGGGTGGACCAGGTCGGAGAAGGAGTAGCGGCGCATGGAGGCGGCGGGCCGGCCGAGCAGCCTGCACAGCGCGTCGTTGCAGCGCAGGATGCGCCCGTGCTGGTCGCCGCCCATCTCGGCGATGGCCATGCCGGAGGGGGCGTACTCGAAGGCCTGCCGGAAGGACTCCTCGCTGGCGCGCAGCGCCTGCTGGTCCCGTTCCAGCCGCACCAGCGCGCGCTGCATGTTGGCGCGCAGCCGGGCGTTGCTGATCGCGGTGGCCGCCTGGAAGGCGTACATCTGGAGCGCCTCGCGGCCCCAGGCGCCGGGCCGGCGGCCGTTGCGCGGCCGGTCCACGGAGATCACGCCGATCAGCTCACCGGAGGAGCCGCTCCCGCCCGGCCCGTACAGGGGGGCGAAGAGGCGGTCGGCGGGGTGCCACTCGTCCTCGAAGCGGGGTTCGGGGCCGTCTGCCCGCCACTTGGGCACGTCGTCGTCCTCGAGGAGCCAGCCCTCGGCGGCGGATATGAAACGCAGGTCGCCCCAGGCCTCGCCCATGTTCAGCCGACGGTTCCAGGCGGCCCGGGAGCCGACCCGCCCCGCCAGGATCGACTCGACGGTGGGGTCCCCGGCCAGGGCCGCGACCACGAGGTCGCCGTCGGGGCGCACGAGGTTGACGGCGGCCAGCTCGTACCCGAGGCCGTTGACCACGCCGTCGGCGACCGTCTGCAGCGTGTCCGCCAGGCTGCGGGCGGTGTGTATGTCCGCCATGACCTCGTGGAGCTTCCGCAGAGTCGCAAGACGGACGTACGGTTCCGAGTCGGTCTCCATGCGCCCTCCCCTCGAGATCTCGCGGTAACTCCGTAACCCCAGGGTTGTCTTCGGCGTACGCCCTGCATCCTCACCGCTACTGAATCACAGCGCGCTGCTCACTCGGCACACAGGGTCAACAAATTACGCATCTTGTGACTCAAGTCACAGCAAGAGATGAGCATTTGAGAGGGGTTTCTGCGTTTTCCCGAACGGCCACCCGCGCTTTCCCCTGCTTTCCCGTGATTTCGCCGTGCTTTGACGAAACACAGGGAACACAATGCACCGCCTCGCGAAACCCCGCGAACGCCTGCGAGCATACGACGCCGGGAGCGGGCGCGCGGGCGGTTGCCGATCATCGCGGCGGGGGCACGCGGAACGATCCGTGGGGCGCCTTCCTCGGCACCCCGCAGGACCGGCGACCGATGGCGGCCTCGGCGCTCCTGGTGACCGGCGACCGATGGCGGCCTCGGCGGTTGGACCCGCCGGGGACCGGTCCCGGCCGTCGCCGGTCCGCCGGTCACCGGTTCGCCGGGCGCCGGTCCCGGTCGTCGCCGATCCGCCGGTCCGCCGGTCCGCCGGGCACCGGTTCGCCGGGCACCGATCCCGGCCGTCGCCGGTCCACCGGTCACCGGTCCGCCGGGCACCGGTCCGGGCCGTCGCCGGTCCGCCGGTCCGCCGGTCACCGGTTCGCCGGGCACCGATCCCGGCCGTCGCCGGTCCGCCGGGCGCCGGTCCGCCGGCACCGTTCGGACTGCGGCCCCGGTCCTAGGACCCGTCTGGGCCCCTGGCCCGATGCGCCCTCGCGAACACGGCAACTACCGTCGTGACCGTGCTCGAAACCACGCAGATCCCCACGCAGCCCCTCCCCTCCACCCGGCCTTCCGGCACCGGCCTCCCCGCCGGCGGGCATGCTGAAGGGGTGAGCGATGACGAGTTCCGTGCCGCCATGTCCCGCCTCGCCGCGGGCGTGGTCCTGGTGACCGCGCACGAACCGGCGCTGGACGCCGAGGGACCGCGCGGCGAGGACGTGGGCATGACGGCCACCGCCTTCCTGTCGGTCTCCCTCGACCCGCCGCTGGTCCTGATCAGCCTGCGCGAGGGCTCCCGCATGGACGACCTGCTCGCCGAACAACCGCTGTGGGCGGTCTCCGTGCTCTCCGAGAACCAGCGGCACATCGCCGGGCGGTTCGCGATGAAGGGCCGCATCAGCGACCGGCTGCTGTTCGAGGACATCGACTACGCGCGCGGGACGGTCTCCGGGGCGCCGCTGGTGGGCGGGGCGCTGGCGACCGTGGAGTGCCGCACCGAGCAGCGGGTGCCCTCCGGCGACCACACCCTCGTCATCGGCCGCGTCCTGAGCGCCACCGCGCCCGAATCGGGCGCCGGGCCCCTGACCTATTTCCGGGGCCGCTACCGGCCCCTCGGGTGACGACCGCCCGCCCCCGGGCCCGCCGGCTCCGGCGAAAGGGGACGGCGAGAGGGCACGGCGAAAAGGCCGGGGATTGGTACGGACATGACCGCCCCCGGAGCACGGTCGAGAACGGCGGTCTCTCGCCCCGCACCGGCCGGCGTTGCATTCGCATCCGTTCGCACTCGACGGAATGACGGGCGCTGCGCGCGAATTCACTGCCAGCCGCGGCCGGAACGCCCCCGCTTGGTCTCGGAACGCTGCTTCTTCTCCCGCAACCGTCTTTCGTTGATTCCCCGCGGAATGCGCGTGGGCCGCCGCGGCTTGGGCGGCGGCGCGGTCGCCTCGGCGAGCAGCGCCGCCAGCCGCACGGCCGCCGCCTCGCGATTGCGCCATTGCGAACGGTGCTCGGAGGCGCGCACGCTGAGCACCCCGTCGACCAGTCGCCCGCCCAGCCGCTCCAGTGCGCGCCGCTTCCACACCTCGGGAAGCGCCTCGGTCGCGGCCAGGTCGAACCGCACCTCGACCTGGGTGTCGGTGGTGTTCACGTGCTGCCCACCGGGCCCCGAGGAGCGCGAGAACCGCCACACGAGCTCGGCCTCGGGCAGCGAGACGGAACCACGGACGACATAGGGACCGGACATGCCCTCCATGTTCCCGGTCGGTACCGGCCCACGTCACCAGGTTTTCGCCACTCCCGGCCGGGGAGCACTCCCGGAGGGCATGGCAAGGTAAAAAAGGTAAAGGCCCCGGAACCATCCGGGGCCCGCAGGGCGTTCAAGGGGTTAGCTGTCGCTTCGCCCCTCGAAGCGCCCACACGTACGCACGCGAACGAACCAAGGGAAGGGACTCCCAACAATGGCTGTAAGCCTGTCCAAGGGTGGCAACGTCTCGCTCACCAAGGAGGCTCCGGGCCTGACCGCCGTCACCGTGGGCCTCGGCTGGGACGTCCGCACCACCACGGGCACGGACTTCGACCTGGACGCCTCCGCCATCGCGGTCAACACCCAGGGCAAGGTCTACTCCGACCAGCACTTCGTCTTCTTCAACAACAAGCAGACGCCGGACCAGAGCATCGTCCACACCGGTGACAACCGCACCGGCGAGGGCGCGGGCGACGACGAGTCGATCAACGTCAACCTGGCCGCCCTCCCGGCGGACATCGACAAGATCGTCTTCCCGGTCTCCATCTACGACGCCGAGTCCCGTTCGCAGAACTTCGGGCAGGTCCGCAACGCGTACATCCGCATCATCAACCAGGCCGGCGGCGCCGAGATCGCCCGCTACGACCTGTCGGAGGACGCGGCCACGGAGACGGCCATGGTCTTCGGCGAGCTGTACCGCAACGGCGCGGAGTGGAAGTTCCGCGCGGTCGGCCAGGGCTACGCCTCGGGTCTGACGGGCATCGCCCAGGACTTCGGCGTCAACGTCTGAGTCCCGCCGCAGTCCGGGGCCCCCGACACCGGGGGTTCCGGACCCGGCCGGCGGCGGCCCGCCCCGGCCGCCGTGACACCATCAGCCCCGTGCTCGACATCGGCTACGCCCTCTCCAACCGCTTCCCCGATCCCCCGCAGACGGACTACCGCCGTGCCGACGTCCACGCCCTGCGGCACGATCTGTTCTGCGGCGACGTCTACCTCGCCGACACCCGCGCGGACCGGGAAGTATCCACAGCCTGGGGATGGGTGCCCGTGCTCGACTTCGCCTGGGCCCTGTGCGACATCGTCGAGCAGCTCGACCGCGACCCCCTCGGCAGCCGCTCCGCCCGTCGGCAGCAGGCCGAGATCGACTTCACCGAGTCCACCGACCGCATGCTCTTCGAGCGCCGCTTCGGCTGGGTGGACGTCGAGGCCGACTGGATGCCCGGCGACGAGGACCCCCTCACCTTCTCCTTCACCGAACTGCGCCGCGAGGCCCGGGACTTCCTGCACGACCTGCTCGCCGACCTGACGGACATGCACGAGTCGCTCCGGGACAACCCGGCGATCTGGACGCTGGAGGCCCGCTTCCCCCGCATCGGCTGACGGCCCGTCGGCACTCCCCAGCCATCGGGCCCGCGGACCGACGGCCCCCTGGCCCCCGGTGTTCAGTCCCTCGGTCCCCCTAGCCCCTCGGCCCCCGCTCAGTCCCCCCTGAGGCCTCTCGTCCGGATCATCCCTGCGTCGCGGGGTCCGGCACACGCCTCTGCGGCGTTGTCGTCGGTTGCCAGGGCTCCGCCCTGGCGTCCTCCTCCGCCTTGCGGCCGCACGCACCGGACGCCGCTCGGGTCGGTGCGAAGACGTACCGCGCCTCCCAGCCGGCCTGATCCGAACGAAAGACCCTAGTCGTCAGCCCCCGCCACCTTCACCCCCAGTTCCGCCGCGAGCACCGGCGCCAGTTCCATGAGCTGGGCCGGGCTGATGACCGCCCCCGACAGCCGCTCCACCCCCCGGGCGATGCCCAGCTCGGCCGCCCGGCGCAGGTCGACGTCCTTCATCCGGGCCGCGCCGAAATCCGCCTCCTTCAGCACGCAGTCCACGAACTCGACCCGCTCCAGCCGCGCCCCCGCGAAGTCCGGCTCGACCAGGACACAGCCCTCGAAGACGACGTCCCGGAGCCGGGCGCCCCGCAGATTGAGGTAGTCGATCTTGCCGCCGCGCACCAGGACACGCTCCAGCACCGCCCCGTGCATGCGCGTCCCGCCCAGCCGCGCGTCCACGAGTTCCACGTCCCTCAGGGTGGCGTCGGCCAGGTTCGTCCCGACCCCGCGTATCCCGCTCAGCCGGCTGTCGTACACCCGGGCGTGCGCCAGCCGCGTCTCGTCCAGCGCGCAGCCCGTCAGCGCGCAGTCCATGAAGCGGGAGCCCGTGCCGTCCTGCGCCGCCAGGTCGGTGCCCGGGAACTCCAGCCCGTCGTAGTCCCCCTCCGGCTCCAGCGGCCCGTCCCCGTAGGGCTCGAGCGGGGGCAGCCGCACCCCGGGCCGACGCGCCGCCACGACCACACGCGCCCGCTTCGCCTGTCCCCTCACCTCTCCCCGCCTCCCCTCATTCCGCATGTCCCCGCACCTCCGCCGCCGTCCGTACCGCGCCCACGTCACCCACGTCGATCACGTCCCTCATGCTGCCCCACCCCACTGACAACGCCCTGGCGCGCGGCGCGCGCTCCCCACCACCGGAGATGCGACATGTCCGCATTCGTGATGTTCTGAACCCCATGAGCGCCACCCGAATGGGCGAAGCGACGGAGGCAGACCCTCGCCGCTGGTGGGTCTTGGTGATCATCGCCCTGGCCCAACTGATGGTGGTCCTGGACGCGACGATCGTGAACATCGCCCTGCCCTCCGCGCAGCACGCCCTGCACATGTCCGACGCGAACCGGCAGTGGGTGATCACCGCCTACACCCTGGCCTTCGGCGGTCTGCTGCTGCTCGGCGGGCGGATCGCCGACCTCGCCGGCCGCAAGCGCACCTTCCTCATCGGGCTGATCGGCTTCGCCCTCGCCTCCGGGCTCGGCGGCGCCGCGAACGGCTCCGGCATGCTGTTCGGCGCCCGTGCCCTGCAGGGCGTCTTCGCCGCCGTTCTCGCCCCCTCCGCGCTGAGCCTGCTCACCACCACGTTCACCGACCCCAGGGAACGCGGGAAGGCCTTCGGCATCTACGGCGCCCTGGCCGGCAGCGGCGCGGCGATCGGGTTCATCGTGGGCGGGCTGCTGACCGAGTACCTGAGCTGGCGCTGGTGCCTGTACGTCAACATCCCGATCGCCGCCGTCGCCGTCCTCGGCGGAATCGCCCTGCTCCACGACCGACCAGAACGCGGCGACGCCCGCCTCGACGTGCCCGGCGTCCTGCTGGGCTGCGGCGGCCTCGTCGCCCTCGTCTACGGCTTCAGCGAGGCGCAGCCCCGCGGCTGGACCGACCCCTTCGTGCTCGCCCTGTTCGCGGTGGCCGTCGTGCTGCTCGCCGTGTTCGTGTGGTGGCAGGCCAGGGCCCCCGATCCGTTGCTGCCGCTGCACATCATCCGCGAGCGCAACCGGGCGGGTTGCTTCCTGACCATGGCCCTGGCGGTCATCGGCATGTTCGGCATGTTCCTGTTCATGACCTACTACCTCCAGGTCATCCTCGGTTACTCGCCGGTCCGCGCCGGACTCGCCTTCCTGCCGCTCACCGTCGCGATCATCGTCGGCGCCACCCAGATCTCCGCCCGGCTCCTGAACCACGTGCCGCCTCGCGTCCTGATGGTGCCGGGCATGCTCCTCTCCGCGGCCGCCATGGTGATCCTCACCCGGATGACCGTGAACTCCGGGTACACCGGCGAGATCCTCCCCCCGCTGCTGATGATGGGCCTCGGCATGGGGCTGACGTTCATGCCGGTCTTCGCCACCGCCACCGCCGGGGTCGCCCCCCGCGACGCGGGCGTGACCTCGGCGACCGTCAACACCTCGCAGCAGGTCGGCGGCTCCATCGGCACGGCCCTGCTGAACACGATCGCGACGAGCAGCGCGACCGCGTTCGTCGCCGCGCACCTGACCGATCCCTCCCGCCGGAACCTGGTGATCCGCGAGGGCATCGTGCACGGCTACACGGTCGCCCTGTGGTGGGCGGCGGCCGTGTTCCTGCTGGCCGCCGTGGTCGCCGGGACCATGGTCACCGCCCGGGCACCCAAGCACGGCACACCCGCGCAGACCCCGGTCCCCGAGTCGGTTCGCTGACGAGCCGGCCCGCGAAGGAATCGGCCCGCCGTCGACTCGGCCCGCTGCCGACTCGGTCCGCTGCCGCGAGTCAATTCGTTGTCGCCGTCGAGTCAGTCCTCCGGCCCGGTGCCCGTCCCGCCGAGCGCCGCCAGGGCGCCGTCCGTCAGCCGGTACGTCGTCCACTCGTCCTGCGGGCGGGCGCCCAGGGACTCGTAGAACCCGATCGAGGGGGCGTTCCAGTTCAGCACCGCCCACTCCAGGCGCTCGTAGCCGCGCGCCACGCAGATCCTGGCCAGCTCGGTCAGCAGCGCCCGGCCGTGACCGCCGCCGCGCGCGTGCGGGCGCACGTACAGGTCCTCCAGGTAGATGCCGTGGACTCCGCGCCAGGTGGAGAAGTTCAGGAACCACAGCGCGAACCCGACCGGCTCCCCGTCCGCCTCGGCGACATGCGCGAAGACCGCCGGGCGCTCCCCGAAGAGCGCCTCGCGCAACTGCTCCTCCGTCGCCCGTGCCTGCTCGGGCTCCTTCTCGTAAGCGGCCAGCTCACGGATCATCGCGTGCAGCACGGGGACGTCGTCGGGGGTCGCGGTGCGGATCATGCGGGCAGTGTCACACACGGCGCAGGGGCGGGACGCTGCGGGATCACGGCGCCCCTGTCACCCTGAACGCATGGCTGAGCGCGCGACGACGGCCACGCGCGCGTGGCGCGCGGGCCGGCTGTGGGACCACGTACGAAGCGCCCCCGGCACGTACCTCTGGCTGCTCGCCCTCCTGGGGACCACCCTCGCGCTCCACCGCATGTCCCCCGAGTTCGCACACAAGTTCTTGCTGCACCGGTCCACCAACATCCACGAACTGTCCGAGCACCCCGTACGGGTCCTGGTCTCCAGCGCCCTGTGGACGGACGACGGCCACTGGCTCCCCTATGCCGCCCTCTACGCCCTCTTCCACGCCCGCGCCGAGCACTGGCTCGGCACCGCCCGCTGGCTCACCGTCTGCGCCGCCGCCCACGTACTGGCCACCCTCGCCAGCGAGGGCGCCCTCCGCTGGGCCATACACCTCGGCCGGGCGCCGCACTCCGCCGTCGACACCCTCGACACGGGCGTGAGCTACGCCCTCGCCGGAGTCATGGGCATCCTCACCTACCGCGTCCCACGCCCCTGGCGCCACGCCTACGCCGCCGTCCTGCTCACCGCCCTCACCGTCCCCCTCCTCACCCACCACACGGTCACCGACCTGGGCCACCTCCTCGCCCTCCTGACCGGCCTCGCCTGCCACCCCCTGATCCGCACCCGACCGCATACGCACACAAAAAAGACCCGGATCGACTGACCCGGGCCTGCCCCGTACCGCTGTTTCCTGGAGCCCCCTGTCGGATTCGAACCGACGACCTACGCATTACAAGTTGTCCGATCTTGGTCCGGGGGCGTCCGGCAGCATCCGCCAATCGCGCTCCCTGCCTGTTCAGGTGGGTTGGCGAACCTCAGTGGACGACTGCGGACGGACGTGGAACCGAAGACCGTTGAGACCAGGACTGAGACCACCGCCGTATGAGTCGGCAGATACAAAGACCGCGCACGTGCCATGCCGCCGGCAGGACCAACTCCAGCTCAGGCTCTGTCCGCGCACAGTTGCCCCACGTGCAGGTTCGAGGCACATCATAAGTTGCCGCATGCACTGATCAATCCGAGCTTCAGGCGATAGCATCACCTCTCAACCTGTGCAGCGCGAGGGGGGCTTCGTGACGACAAGACGCGTCAGGACCGTTTACTTCTACGAAGTGGTACGCGCAAAGGACGACTACAACCCACGCATGGACGACGTGCCCTGGCAACGGGCACTGGAAGAGATGTCCGCTAAGCCGTACGAAGAGCGAAGGTTCGTCACACCCGACGGGGATCGCTACATTGGGGAAGCGGTCTTTTTCTCGGACGCGATGCATCTACTCGTGGGGCGGATCGGGTCCGGTGAGATGCAAACCGTAGATCTAAACGATGGCCACATCGAAGATCTGCGACTAGACGGAAACCGCGGATTCGTCGACATCACGACAATCTGCTTCCTGGAACACCGCAACATCATCGGGGTGATGGGAAGCAGTCAGGCTTCTCCGCGCGCCACAGCCATTCAACGATGGATGAACGCCTGCGGATTAGCCGCAGAAGAGATCGCCCTTTGGCCGGTAATCAGCCAGGACGTCTGGACAAAACTGCAAAATGCCAAGGCAGTACATAATTTCGAGTTCACCTTTCGCCCCAACCCGGCCTTCATGCCACCGGATAGCTCGTCTATTTTTGGATTCAAGCAGGCCGGCGACCGCTATCCAGATCACCGCATCACCTGGAAGGTCGAAGTACCCAAGCGGGGGCAAGCCACCTCCCGCGCCCGAGGGCATAGACGTCTCCAGGAAGACGCCATGCATTTCATGTCCGAACTGGGCTACCTAATTGGCCCCAGCGGCATCGAGCGCGCGAGGGCCTTAGTCAGTCTCCCCACCGAGGATGGCCATATCAAGGAAGAGCCGCTTGACTTCCTCAAGCACCATGTGACCGCAAAGAAGCGTGTTGAGGTGAGAAGCAGCGAAGACGCGCGCCCGAGGTACACAGCAGCAGTCGAAGCAATCATGGAAGCCGCCCAAGAGCACATGAACGATCTTCGAGGCGCTGTCAGTGGCTAGGTCTACAGTGACAAGCCTCAGTCCAGGGGGGTAGTCACATGGCATCTTTGGGTGTTCTGGCACGGCGCCTACGCAACCTGTGGGGGGAACGGCCCGGGGTCGACTGGCTCGCGACCGTAGCGTTACTTTTCACCCACCTTGCGTATTGCCACTTCACTAACAGCGATGCCCTCTTTGCGTCACTCAGCACTGACCGCAGGAAGGACTTCTATACAACAGCCGCATCCGCGTCCGCCCTAATTGGCGGGTTTGGCACAGCTGCAATCAGTCAATATGCCACGGCGAGCGGCAGGAGGATGCTTGAGATTCGCCGTCGATTTGGCACCAGCCTGCGAAGTAATTGGAGCAGCATCCTCTCTTCCATGTTGGTAGTCACCGCGATCTGTTTGCTCGCCTTGATCGCTGACACCGGCAAAAAGCCTGGCCTCACAGGCTGGTTAGTCGAGGGAGCATTCCTGTTGGGTGCACTGCGCGCCATCCGCCTGCTTTGGCTTTTCGGTATGCTTATCGACGTAGCAGATCAGGATGTGACAGAGCCGCGTCGGTCCCCAGCTGTCGCGATCCCCCGCACCAGGCGTTCGAATGAAGGGAATCGAAGAAATTCGCCGGACTAATATTGAGGTGCTTGCACATCCACTTCCCGGAGCAGCCGCTTCCCTTCCATTTCACCGACTGGCGCGCGCCCCAACCACAAGCTGGCAAGCGGCGAGCAGCCCGGTCGAAATTGGAGCGCGGGCTTAGATCGTGTCCTACGTGGTGAGGCGGACAAGTCGCTTGTAGCAGCAGAGGGCGGCGGCGAGGCCGAGAAAGGCCAGGTAGTTGCGGGGATCGCGTTCGTAGCGGGGGCTGAGCCGGCGGTAGCCGGACAGCCACGACATGGTGCGCTCGATCACCCAGCGGCGTCGCCCTAATCGCTCGCTGGACTCGATGCCCTTGCGGGCGATGCGCACGCCGATGCGCTTCCCGCGGAGCCATCTGCGCAGATCGGCGTGGTCGTAGGCTTTGTCCGCATGTAGACGCTGGGGCTTGAAGTAGCGGCCGCGGTGGGGGTCGTGTCTCGTTTGGTGACCCTCCACCATCGGCTTCAGCCCTTCGCTGTCGTGGGTGTTGCCGGCCGAGACGCCGACGAGAAGGGGCAGTCCGTTCGCGTCCGACAGGACGTGCATCTTGGAACCCGGCTTGCCCCGGTCCACGGGGCTCGGACCTGTGTGTTCGCCCCTTTTTTAGCCCTCACGTGGGCGGTGTCGAGGACGACGCGGGTGACGTCGAGGAGGCCGGCGTCGTCGAGCCGGTGCAGCACGGCCTCGTGTAGCCGGCCCCAGACACCGGCTCTCGACCAGATGAGGAACCGCCGGTGGGCGGTCGACTTCGATATCCCGAAGCACGGCGGCAGGGCCCGCCAGGCGCAGCCGGACACCAGCACGTAGATGATCGCCGCGAACAACGTCTCATCAGGGATGTCCTGCGTTCCGCCGCCCTGCGGCCGCACCTTCGACGGCGGGATCAGCGGCCTCGCGATCTCCCATAACCCGTCCGGAACAATCCAACTCCACGTACCCCGCCCCATGAACGGGCCAACGAGCCACCGCCACGTAGGACACGGTCTAAGGTAACAGTCAGCTGCGGATCAGATACGGTTTCACTGAACCGCCACTGCGGCTACTGGCTCACAGCACTTGGGAGAACGATGGGAACGTCCACAATTCATGAAGCGTTCAAAGGAAGGTACGAGGATCAATACTGTCTCCTGTTCGTCCGTGGAATCAGTGATGATTCACTCTTTGTCCGCCTTGGCATCGATTCGGTGAAGAGCTCTTTTTGGACCCTCAATGAAGCGCTGCAGCACTATGCCTCTGAGCCGGGCAACAAGGCCTTACGTGTCCTGCATGCGGGCGAGTGGACGGTACTTTTGGAGCTCTACCCCAGCGGTGACCTCTTTGCGCCGGAAGTCGTCTCCGCTTTGTCTGAGGCGGGTGAGGTGGTCGGCGCATGGCATCTTCTCGACAGCACCACAAAAGTGGTGCATGCGGAAGATGGGAGGGTACTGGGGTACTTCGACGACTGGCTTTCCCTTGTCAAAGGTGCGGCACCTGAACGACTGGTTCGTGCGTTGGGGCATGCAGGTGTTCTCGAAGAGGATTTGGACGACGAAGAAACGGACGAAGAACTCTCTGTACCGGTGGCGGTGCTTCTGGCTATTGAAGAAGAATTCGGGTTGCGTGTTTCCCGTGATTCCTTGGACCGTTCATCAGTGACGGTCGAGCTGCCCTGAAGGACACGACAACTCGACCGTCACCGAGGTCAACTCACGACGTTGAGCCAAAAAGGATCACCATCAGCGAGTCGAGCCGCCTTCACGAAATTCCCGTACCCCCCGCCGGCATCCGAGTTCAGGCTACTCGGTATGTGGCCGCGAACGCAGGCTTCCGTTCCCGAGTGAGCGCCGATCGGGATGATGGTGGCCCAGTCGGCGGGCAAGTAGCCCGAACTTCCAGTGTTCACCGCTGTCGTCTGGGCGCAGTTGCGACCGTCGTCGACGCCGTTGAGGGCAGCACTCTCATACGTGCCTGCGAAAGGGAACTCGTCGCAGCTGTCGTCCGGGATGCCGGGATCCGGGACGAACTTCGATGCACCGCATATGGCCGTGCGGTTCTTCCGTTGCTCGGTGCTTTTTTGTAGGCGGTGCAGGGGCTGCCCGGAACCGGGAAGTCCCCAGTGTCGGGCCAAGTTGATCTGAGCCCAGGAAATCATGTCAGCCGATGACCCGTAGAGCAGGCGTGACATGTCGAAAGTCGGCGTGTGCCCCGGGATGATGCAGCCCGCCGAGTTAGTTATGGCTATGCTGTCGTCGCAGCGTATGTCTACTCCTCCCCAGTTGGCAGACGTCAGGATGGTGGAGTTCGGCTGCGATACGCTCAGGGAGTAGCTCTGGTCCAGATAGTCGTAGACGGTAGTGGGTACATCCGACAGGCTGTAGGTGCTTTTCAAAGTCTGTCCGACTGTGATAGGGGTTCCCATCGGCCAGGGCTCGACAGTGGGTGAAGAGCACGTTCCGGCACACTGGGTGGTCCAGTTCACTCGCAGCCCCTGCGCGAGGTTTGTGGCCTCCAGTAGGGCAACTTGATCAGTTTCTGTCCACGTCAGGCTCGTGACTGAAAGGTCAATCTCCTGGGCCACCGCAAACACTGCGGTGCCGACAATCTTGCCATCGTCCCACAGCGTGTAATCAAGGGCAGGGGCGATGAGGCACTGACTCGTTCGGTTCGCATACCACTTACCGTCTTCTCGACCCTTGCAGGCATTGGTCGGGATGCCGGCAGTAATGGTGGAGCGCGCGGTGTCTGTTTTCTCAGGTGACATCGAGAAGCAGCCAAAAGCCCCTTTTTTTTCGTTCTCGCGGAGCTTCATAACATCATTTTTGATGTCGTCGCACGACGCGGAATCGACGACACTCGGTACACCTCTGAGCGGCGTCAACTCGGCATCCTCATGCCTTTGCGTCGAGGTGCCTGAAGTTGGATTGGGTAGGCTCGGCGCCGCGAAAGAAGTGTTTGTTGTGCTGAATAGTAAGGCGAGCGAGAGCAGGGCGGCGTACGCTAACTTACGCATATGGTTCCTCTCGGGGTTACCTGTCCAATCGATGCCTGAGCGCGAGGCGGATGCGGGCCTCTTCGGCATGTGTGCTCAACCTGTGCATGATGCAAACGCCGAGGGTGAAAACGTTATGGCGAGTCACGTTGACCACTCGCCAGTCATCACTTTCGTCCTGTATCGCGGCCCTACTGGCCTTAGTGAGCGTTTGGTTCGCTGGTGTCCGTTTGGTTCGGGGTTAGGTGTCGCGCCAGTTGGTGGTGCTTTCCTGGGTGACTCGGCGGCTCATGAGGTCGATGGCGGCGATGCGGATCATGGCGGCTGATCGGTGTGGGTGGGTTTCGTAGTCGCGGGCCAGGCGGCGGTGGTGCATGAGCCAGCCGAGGGTTCGTTCGATGACCCAGCGGCGCGGTTGGACGGTGAAGGTGTGGCTGCCGGGGGTGCGGTGGACGACTTCGAGGTCGATGCCGCGGGTGGCGGCGTGTTCGACGGCGGCGTTCTTGTATCCGGAGTCGGCCCAGGCTTTGGTGACGCGGGGGTGGCGGGCGGCGATCTGGTCCAGGAGGTGGGTGTCGGCGGTGGAGTCGTGGACGGCCGCGGAGGTAACCAGGACAGTGAGGAGTAGGCCGAGGGTGTCGGTGACGATGTGTCGTTTGCGGCCGGCGATCTTCTTGGCGGCGTCGTAGCCCTGGTCGGCGAGGTGGACGTTGGCGGAGGTCTTGACCGACTGCGAGTCGAGTACGCAGGCGCTGGGGTGGGCGTCGCGCCCCTCGCGTTCTCGGACGAGCCGGCGGAGGAGGCCGGTGAGCTGGTCGAAGATGCCGTCGGTCTCCCATTTGGCGAAGTATCCGTAGACGGTCTGGTGAGGTGGGAAGTCGTGCGGGAGGTAGCGCCAGGGGATGCCGGTGCGGTCGACGTAGAGGATCGCGTCCATGAGGTCGCGCAGGTCGTGGGTGGGGCGGCGGATGCCGGCTCGGGCGTCCCGCCAGGCTTGGAGGGTGGGGCGGATGAGTTCCCATCGCGCGTCGGACAGGTCGCTGGGGTAGCGGCGCCTGGGCTGCATACTGCCGGAGTACGGGACCGTGGCAAGCGTAGGGAGAGTGCGCGGGTCGCCGATGGAAGCATCGGGGCAAGCCGGGGCACTGCTAAATGAGGCGGTGCATTACTGGGCGAAAACATGCGCCGTTCAGACTCCCCAACTGGGCCATTGAGGGCTTATCCCCGTATACGGGGTCGTCGTACAGCAACCACGCCGGGGCGCAATCTGCCAAGAACTACCGCGAAAGCGAACCATACGCTCACTTAGCCTTGGTTTCGTCCGTTGCCCAACAACTCCGGGAGACACTGTGGCGGGTTTGTCTGTTCTTCCTCCGGCCATCGCGCGCGCCTACGTCCGGCACGTTCCCGGTTCCGTAGGCAAGTCGCGCGTCGTCGGCGCCTACCTCAACGATGCCTTGCGAGAGGCGCCTCGGCGTCGACGGTGCCGTACTCGCTTCGGGGCGCGCTTCAACGTCGATACGCAGGACCTCATCCAGCGGTACATCTACATGTTCGGCGTGTGGGAGCCGAATCTCACGGGGTGGCTGAGCAGTCGTCTCAAGCCCGGGGACGTGTTCGTAGACGTGGGGGCGAACGTTGGGTACTACTCCGTGCTCGGGGCGCGGCTGGTCGGACCGAGCGGCGGGGTTGTCGCGGTTGAGGCGTCACCGCCCTTTGCGGAGCTGCTGCGGGAGAACCTGCGGCTGAACGGCGCGGGGAACGTACGCGTGGTCAATCAGGCCGTGTCTGACCGCGAGGAGACGGTCAGTCTCGTGCTTGCCAGTTCCGCCAACATGGGGGCGAACAGCATCGTCCCGTACGAGGGCCCGATTGAGGCCCGGTACGAGGTGCCCGCCTCTCCGTTGCATCAGTTGCTGTCCGACGACGAGGTTCAGCGTGCCCGCGTCATCAAGATCGACGTGGAAGGCGCGGAGGGGAAGGCCGTGCGGGGTCTCGCTCCCCTGCTGGGCCGGCTCCGGCCCGATGCTGAGATCACCGTGGAAGTCACGCCGTCCCGGATGGCAGAGCTGGGGGACTCGGCCGCTGAGTTGCTGGGCACCTTCGCATCCGCCGGCTTCCACCCGTATCGTCTCGCGAACGACTACTCGCCGGCCTCCTACCCGGCCGCGATACACGCGCCGCTGTCCCCGCTGCCGCGCCTGGAGGGCGACGTGACCGGGGAATCAGATCTCGTCTTCTCCCGGGTGGATGCCGACCGCCTGCCCTGAGATCATGTCCGCGGTCGCGGACACAGGGGGAGCCGGGGTGGACCTTGTCGGTCAGGTCGTCACAATCGCAGCCGTCGTGATCGGTGCGTTGACGACGCACCTCACGAACCACCTGTTGGAGCGGCAGCGCGTCCGGCACGTTCTGCTCACCCGTTGGGACGAACGGAAGCTGGAGACGTACGCGCAGTACGTCGACGCCGTGCGTACGTGCATCTACAGCGCCGTGGCGCTGTACGAAGCGCGTACCGGTCTGGCCCGGCCGATCCGCCCGAACGATCGCCTCACGGAGGACTTAACGGATGCGGAGGCCGCGCGGAGCAGGGCTTTCGAGCGGGTGATGCTCCTCGCCCACGAGGACGTGATTGAGGCCGCGCACGAGGTGAACACCGCGACGAAGGCTGTGGACTGGCGAGCACGCGGGACAACGGACGGGCCGCTGTCGGAGTGGCGAGACCTCAACCGTGAGGCGTTCCGTGCCATCAACGCGTTCCACGAGGCCGCGCGCGCAGACCTGGGTGTGCTGGGCACGTTCCAGAGCGCGGACCATTCGGCCCGCGCTCTGATTCTTCCGGAGAGCCGGCGGGAGAGTCAGCCGCCGGCCGCCGGGGAGTAGGACCAGTTCGTGGCCGCCAACGCCGCGGCTCGCGCTTGGATCACCGTCATACGGGCCTCCCGCTCGGCCGGCGCGGTATGTGCGGCGTCACTCGTGACCTGGCCGGGCCACTTCCGGTAGAAGAGGCCGGTTTCCGCGTGGAACCACCCTGTGCTCACGGCGCTGAGCGCGAGGAGCAATCCGGTGTCCTCGCTCGCAGGGAGAGCCATCCAGCCGCCGAGCGCCAAGAGCAGGTCCCTGCGCACAGCCAAGGTCGCGGGATGCACAGGGGCGCGGAAGTCGTGCGTCTGCCAGTACTCGAGGACGCTGCCCCGAGCCAGTTCCCCCTCGGGCGGGTCCCCCTCGAATCCCACCGTGCTGCCGTCCGGAAGCAGGTCGAGCACGCGGGACGTGGCCCAACCGATGTCCGGTCGCCGCTGGAGAGTGTCAATGTCTCGGGCGAGCGTGCCGGGCGGGAGCTGATCGTCGGCGTCCAGCACCTTTACGATCTCGCCGCGCGCGCGGGCCAGGCCAAGCATGCGCGCCATCGCGGCTCGCCCCGAACGGCCCTGCCCGAACGACACCCGGGCATCGTCCGGCACGTGCGGCTCGACGTCTGTGCTCTCGCCGTCCTCCTGCACGATCCACTCCCATGCCCACCCGGGCGGAAGTTCCTGTGCGAGCAGGGACTTGTACGCGTCCGGGAGGTAGTGCGCGCCGGGAGCGTGCACCGCCGTAAGGACAGAGATCGTCTGTGTGGGAGCCACCGTCACCACTTCCGCAGAGGGGTCACAAAGGTCAGTTCGGTCCGGTCGCCGGGGAGGATGACCCGCGAGTACTCCACGACTCGGCCGTCTGTCGCTCTCGACGTCTTACGGAGAACGAGGACGGAGACACCCGGAGAGACTGCCAGTTCCTCGGCTTCTTCGACCGTAGGCGGCCGGGCAGTGACCTGCTCCTCGATGGAGCCGAGTTCAATACCAACGGTGTAGAGCTGGTTCTGTGTACCGCCCGGCCACGGCTCCTTGTCGGCGTCCAGGAGCTCCGGGTTCGCCGCGACCATGTCGTGTACGAGGTACGAGGAGACGAGCGAGAAGGGTGCGTCTTCATCCCGCTGCCGCGTCCGGTAACGCCGTTCGAGCAGCCGCGTCCCTACCTCGACCCCGAAGACGCCGGCTAGTTCGTCGTCCGCCGCGATCTCGGCGTACTCCGCATGAAAGACGAGGTCGGAGAGGGTGAGACCGGTGTCGTGCTCCGTCGATCCCGTCTCGGCACGCTCCTCCAGAGGGTTGCGAGCGCGGTCCTTCTCCCACTGGTGTCGTTCGTTCGACCGCAGGTTGCGGGTCCGCTCCTTGCGCACGAAGGTGCCGCGGCCGTGGACGCGCTCAACAAGCCCTTCGGCCTGAAGCACGCTCATCGCCTGCCGCATCGTCGGCACGCTCACCCGGTACTTCTCCGCGAGCGCGGTTTCCGCGGGCAGCCGTTCCCCAGGGGCCGGCCGCCCGCTTCGGATCTCTTCGCGCAGTTCATCCGCGATCTTCTCGTACCGCTTCGCCATGCGATCTCTCCTCGCTTCGTAGCCCCCACAGCCTAAGTCCTCATGAGGTCTTGACGACTGACTGCGACACAGGCCATAGTCGTGGCCAACTCCTAAAGAGGACTTCTCCTCAATAGGAGTTGAGGTCTTGCTATTCCTGTGTCCTTGCGGCGCGAGAAAGCGAGCGAACGGCAGAGAGCGGGGACGCTGCAACTCCGCTAAAGGCCAGGTGGAACAGGGCTTCGGCCCGTACTGGCGAGGTGGCCCGGTGACCGCGAGCAACGGCCGGAGGGTGGGGACGTGGTCCCCCTTGCAGTGCTTTTTCGTGCCCCTTCGACCGACGGGAGATCCGATGCACCAACGACAACTTCGGGCGTCGCCGTGATGGACCAACCGGCGGCGCCTGTGCAGCACTTCGGTCCGCCTCTGGCTTCGCAGCGTTGACGCTGCGGCCGGCTGCCTCTCCCACCCGTCCGGCTCGCGCTTTGAGCGTGGGGCCGTACGGGTGGGAGCGCGGGGAGCCGGAAGCACCGCTCCACAACAGGAGCGGTCCCCGGGATGCACCCCGGGGACCGCGTACAGGCACCTGTATAGGAGGCACCTGTGGTCACCAGTCTGACAGACGCGGAGCGGGCGGAACTCGCCCGTAAGGCGGCTGAGGCGAACAAGCGCAGCGAGGACAACGCCCGGGCTCGGGGTGGTCGTTGATGGCCAGCGCTGAGCACGAGCGGACCAAGCCGCCGCTCCCCGTTCGTCCGCCCCGACCCCATCCGCACGCGGCCTGAACGGCCGCCGCTTTCACCGCCCCGATGGTCGCAGGCCGGGTTCGACTCCCGGCCGGGGCACCACCCCCGCCGCACACGCGGCAGGGCCCACCCACAACGGCGAGCACCCCCGGAGCGGCTACTCCGGGGGTGCGGTTCGGGCCGTTGCCACCTGCAAGGGAGAACACGACCCAATGGAACACATCGTTACTGTTCGGGACGCTGTTACCGCGTTCGCCGACTACTTGGAGCCGACGAACGCGGAGCTGGACGCGATCGAGCAGGAGATGCCCGTCATCCTGGCGGACGTCGACCTTCTTGACGCGCACATCGCCACCCTGGACCGCGCCCCGAGCGAGTTGGACGAGCGCCGTATCCGCCGGGCCCGGCGTCGGGCGTTGGCCGCGCGGGTCACGCTGGTCAACCGCGCGGCCGGTGCGAGCGTGTCCGGGGGTGCCGCGTGAGCACGACCAAGCTGACCAAGGTGCAGACCGGCGTGCTCGCGGCGGCTTTCGTGCCGATGCTGGCCACCGGCGTGGTCGGTGGGATCGGCACCTACAGCAACATCGGCCACGCCTACGGCGCCGGTACCGCTCTGGGGGCGCTTGCCGCCGGCGAGGGTGCGACGGCCGTCCTCGCGCTGGTCCTGCTCGGTCTGACCATGCTGGGCCAGTCCTCGCCGCGGATCGTGCGGGCGGGGCTGTGGGCGCTGCCGGCGGGGGCCGCCGTCATGGGCGCGATGGCTGCGCCCGACCTCGGCCGCACGGTCATCTACGCCCTGACTCCTATGGGCATGTCCGTCTCGGCCGAGGGCATGGCGTTCCTGGCCCGGCGGATCGTGGTGCACACCGACGGCCGCGACGCCGAGAACGAGCGGCGCACCGCCGACCTGGTGCAGGCGCTCGCCTACCACCGGGCCCGCGCCGCCCACCACCCCAGCGACCGGGTCAAGAAGTGGTCCGAACGCAAGTCGTGGCGGCTGGCCCGCAGGGTCGGGATCGGTGATGTGGCGCTCGGATCGAGGCTGCTGGACGTCCAGCGCGATCGGATTACCGACGGCGCGGACGCCGCTCTCGCGTCGATGTTCGTCGGCGTGAGCGCCGTGCCCGCCCTCGATCCGACGCCGGACGCGAATGCGGAGGAATCTACCGACACCATGAGGAAACGGTCTATGGCTGACCTGCCCGGATCGACCCCGGCGCCGGTGGTCACTCTCGCCCGGTTGACCGTGCCGGAACCGGTCGCGGTCGACGCGGGCAAGTCGATTCCCCCCAACAAGCCGCTGCCCGCCATCCCCGCCCCGACTTCCGCCCCGATCGAGACGCCGAAGCGGCGGAGCGTGCCGGCGGAATCGACCCGGCCGCGAGGGACGACCGGCCGTGTCCCCGACGCGGCGAAGTCGCCCCGTCCCAAACGCACCTACGCGCAGTTGCTGAGCGAGGCACGCACCGCTATGGAGGGTCTGCCGGATGGGAAGGTGACTGCCGAGGGCATCCGCCGTGCCGTCCGCACCTCGCCGGCGAACGCCCGCAAGCTGCGTGACGCCCTGCGCGCCGAGCGGGCGGGAGCGAGCGCATGAGCCCCATCACCCTCGCCGCCGCCGCGCTGCCCGCCGTCGCGTGGGTCGTGCACATCATGTGGATGGTGCGCCGCCTGCACACCGCGCGCCGTGACCCGCTTACCGGGCTGTGGACGCGGGAGGGCTTCACCCGCCGGGCCCGCCGTCTGCTGCGCGACAAGCGAGCGGTCGTGGTGCTGGCGGACGTCGACCGGTTCAAGCAGGTCAACGACACCCACGGCCACGCCGCTGGTGACGCCCTGCTCGCCGCCGTCGCCGGCCACCTCGCCCACAGCGTCGGCCGTGACGGGGTGGTCGGCCGACTGGGCGGGGATGAGTTCGCCGCTGTCCTGGTCGACCGCGACCACACGGCACCGGAACGTCTCGCCACCCTGGCCCGCGTCCTCGCCCGTCCGGTCGACGGGGCCCCCGAAGTGCACACCACCGTGTCACTGGGTTGGGTGCGCCGATCCGATCACCCCGGCGAAGACCTGTCCGCCCTGCTCGGGCGGGCCGATGAGGCGATGTACGCGGCCAAGCGCACCCCGCGCGGGCTGCGCCGGGCGCGGATCGGCCGTCTCCTCGCCTCTGTTGCCGGGCGCCGGTCCGGCCGGCGAGGTGCGGCATGAACACAGCGCCGGTGAAGTCGTTCAGCTTCGGCGGGGGTGTGCAGTCCACGGCCGCCCTGGTCCTCGCTGCGCGGGGTGAGCTGGACTACCGCACGTTCCTGATGGCGAACGTCGGGGACGACTCCGAACACCCCGGCACCCTGCGCTATCTGCGTCAGTACGCCATCCCCTACGCCGACAAGCACGGCATAGAGCTGGTCGTGCTGGACCGGGTGATGAAGCGGTCGGGGGAGGTCCGCACCCTGTTTCAGGACCTCACCCGGGAAGGCTCGCGGTCGCTGAAGATCCCGGTGCGGATGTCGAACGGGGCCCCTGGCACCCGCTCGTGCACGGCCCAGTTCAAGATCAAGGTCATCGCCGACGAACTCAAACGGCGCGGTGCCACCAAGGACGCCCCGGCCACCGTCGGCATCGGGATCAGCCTGGACGAGATCCAGCGTGCCAACAACCGGCGGTGCGAGCCTCACGAGCGGATCGAATACCCGCTGCTGGAACGCGGTATCCGCCGTATCGACTGCGCTCGCATCATCCGCAGCGCGGGCCTGCCGGTGCCGCCGAAGTCGTCGTGCTGGTTTTGCCCGTTCCACCGCCCGGAGACGTGGCACGACATGCGCCGCGACGAGCCGGAGCTGTTCGAGAAGGCGTGCCAGCTCGAAGAACTCCTCAACCGGCGCCGCGACGAACTCGGCAAAGACCACGTCTGGCTCACCCGGTTCAACCGGCCCCTGCGGGCCGCGATCCCCGACGGAGTCGACACCCTCCCCTTCGACGAATGGGACTCCGGGTGTGACTCCGGCTGGTGCATGACCTGACACACACATTCATCTGCGGGCCCGGCCGCTCACCTCTCACAGCGCCGGCCGGGCCCGCCCGTACCTCCCCTGTTCAGGAAGGAACCCTCAGTGAAGCACCCCGACGACGACGAACTGTTCAACCGACTCGAAGCCGAGATGGCCGGCACCCGGGCCGACGTGGTCGACCTCGACAAGGCCCGTGCCGCCCGCGAAACCGACCCCGCCGATGTCGAGTCGGAGGACCCGACCGTGCCCGTCATGGTCGACCGCCCCGCCCCGGCCGTGACCGGTCCGGGCTACCTCGGTCGGCTGGCCGGCGCCAAGCGGCGGGACGTGGTCCCGCTGTGGCTGCGCTCGGTCGCCGAACTCAAGACCGCTTCCGCGTGGGTGGCCCGGCACTACGCCCACGCCACCGGCTACCACGCGCTGCGCACCCCGGTCTACGCCGCCCGCCTCGCCCTGCAGGCCCCCACCGGTCTGGCCCGCTTCGTCGGCGGCACGATGCGGTGGATGGCCGACCGCGAGGGCGAGCCCGTCCGCCTCGCCGCGGTGCGCCGCGAGGACGCCGCCGAATACCTCAAGCTCTCCCGCCAACGCGACGGCCGCGTCAGGCTGCGCACCCTGGTGGCCGTGCTCGGCATGTTCGTCGGCCTCGCTCTCGCGCTCGCCCTGTACGTGCTCGCCCCCGGCTGGCTGCAAGCCGTCTCGGTCAGCGCCCTGGTCCTCGCGCTCGGGGCCCACGGCCGCAAGGCGGACGCACCCGTCATCCACCGCGCGGTGGAGCTGCCCAAGGCCAGCAAGCTCACCAGCGACATCGTGCTGCGCGCGCTGGGAGCGATCGGCATTCCGGCGATCAATCAGGCGCAGTCCAAGGGCCGGGACGGGTTCGAGTTCACCGCCCCCATCACCCGCGACGGCCCCGGCTGGCGCGCGGAGGGAAACCTCCCCTTCGGCGTGACCGTCACCGACGTCATCGAGAAGCGCGAACGCCTCGCCTCCGGCCTGCGCCGCCCGCTGGGCTGCGTGTGGCCGGAAGCGGAGTCCGAGGAACACCCCGGACACCTGGTGCTGTGGGTCGGTGACCAGACCCTGAAGGCGGCGCCCAAGCCCGCATGGCCGCTGCTGAAGTCCGGCACGGTCGACCTGTTCAAGCCCGTCGCCTACGGCACCGACCAGCGCGGACGCTGGGTCGCGGTCACGCTCATGTTCATCGCCGGCATCATCGGCGCCATCCCCCGCATGGGCAAGACGTTCCTCCTGCGTCTGCTGCTGCTCATCGCCGCCCTCGACCCGCGCGCGGAGCTGCACACCTACGACATGAAGGGCACCGGCGACCTCGACCCGGTCGGCGAGGCCGTCTCCCACCGCCACGGCGTCGGCGAGGAAGACGAAACCCTTCAGTACGCGCTGGCCGACTTCCGCGCGCTGCGCGAGGAGCTGCGCCGCCGCACGAAGGTGATCCGCTCCCTGCCCCGGGACATCTGCCCCGAGTCCAAGGTGACCAGCCAGCTTGCCGACAAGCGCTCCCTCGGTCTGCACCCGATCGTTGTCGGGGTGGACGAGTGCCAGGTGATGTTCGAACACCCCGAGTACGGCAAGGAGTTCGAGGAGATCGCCACCGACCTGGTCAAGCGCGGCCCCGCCACCGGGATCGTGCTGCTGCTCGCCACCCAGCGCCCGGACGCCAAGTCGCTGCCCACCGGCATCAGCGCCAACGCCAGCACACGGTTCTGCCTCAAGGTCATGGGCCAGACCGAGAACGACATGGTCCTCGGCACGAGCAGCTACAAGCGCGGGGTACGGGCCACGATGTTCGCGTGGGGCGACAAGGGCCTGCACTACTTCGTGGGCGAAGGCTCCGACGCCCGCATCGTCTCCAGCACGTTCCTTGACGCGCCCCTCGCCGAACGCGTCGCCGCCCGCGCCCGCAAGGTGCGGGACAAGGCGGGGATGCTGTCCGGCTACGCGCTGGGGGAGGCACCGGAGGCGGTCACCGGCCCCACCTACGACCTGCTCGCCGACGTCGCCGCCGTCGTCCCCGAGGGCGAGGAGCGAGTGTGGAACGAGCGGATCGCCGCCCGCCTCGCCGAACTGCGCCCCGAGGTCTACGGCGGCTGGAAGGGCGAGAACGTCACCAGCGCCCTCAAGCCGCACGGCATCCGCACCCGCGATGTCGCCGGCACCACCGAGGACGGCACCCGCACCACCCGACGCGGCATCGTCCGCGCCGACCTCCTCAAGACGATCGCGGAGCGTAACGAAAAGCCGGGCGCCGCGTAGGGCCGAACCGGTGCTACCGGTAGCACCCACACCTGCTACCGGTAGCACCCCCGCTAGCACCCCAAACCCGCACCCATCTGCGATCTAGTGCATAGCACCCCACCAGCGAAAACCCCAGGAAACCCGCCCGGAGGGCCCCCGATGACCCCCGTCCTCACTGCTATCGCCTGCCTGATAGTCGTCACGCTCGGTTACAGCGGACTGTGTGTGGCCTCGCCGTTCGGCAACTGCCGCCGCTGCCGTGGCATGGGCCACCAGCTCACCACCGACCGCAAGGGCCGCATGAAGCGCGGCAAGGACTGCCGCCGCTGCCACGCCACCGGCAAGCGCATCCGTACCGGCCGCTGGCTCTACAACCGCTGGGCGCGCATCTACCGCGCCGGCACCGACACCCCGGGAGCGTCCCGATGATCCTGAACATCTCCGCCGTGCTGCTGTTCGGCGCCGCCTCCGCCCTCGCCGTCCGCACCCGCTCCGCCGGCGGCGGCGCCGCCCTCGTGCTGTTCCTATTCGGGTTCTTCACCGCCGGAACCGGCGCCTACGAGCCCATCCACAACCTCGTACAGGCATCCGCCGACGCCCTGACCGCCCTCGGCAACTGAAAGAGAGACCCGACCGTGAACGACCCGACACTGCCCGCCCTCACCCACCACACACCGGCCCAGACCTACGCGCCCGCCCCGGCCGCCGTCGAACTGGCCGCCGAACGCGCCCCCGTGGTGTGGGTGCCCGACGCCTACGGACGCATGGTCCCCATGCCCAAGCACCTCGCCCCCGCCCCCGTCGTCCGCCCCGAGCCGCGCGACCTCACCCCGCTGCCCCTGCTCGACCCCGTCGCACAGCGCTTCGTCGGCGCCGGAATCGGCGGCGGCGCCCTGGCCGCCGGCACCGGCTACGGCGTGGGCGAGATCGTCAACGCCGCCGCCGGCATCGGCTCCGGGGCACTGATGTGGGCCGCGCTCGCCGTCCTCGCCTGGCGCCTCCCCGTCCGAGGGATCACCGGCGGACGCGGCAGCACCGTCAACATCCGCAAGGCCGTCATCAAGCGCAGCACCTTCAACGGCTGACCGGGGACAGGACATGAACCGCCCCTCTGCCCTCGCCGGTGCCGTGGCCCTCGCGGTCAGTGCCGCGTTGCTCGCCGGATGCGCACCGCCCGACGGGCCGCCCGGAGTCGTCATCGACAAGACGAACCCCTGGTCGCCGGCGACCAAGACCCGCCGCTACTTCCTCACCGTGACCACCGCCGACGGCCGCCGTACGCATTTCCGGGTCTCGCTCGGCGACTACCGCCACTGCGTACGCGGCGCCCACTACCCCACCTGCACGAAAGGCTGAACGTGTTCGAGATCCGCATCATCTGTGAGCCGGACGACACCGACCGCGTCACCGCCGGACTCAGCGGCGCGTTCGCCGCCGGCGCCGTCCGCCAGTACCCGGCCCGCGACAACGACCGCGTCCGCCTCTACATGACGGCCGACCACCGCCCCGAACCGGGACCGTGGCCCACCCCGGAAAACGCGTACGCGCACGCCCCCAGCATGGTCCGCGAAATCGGATGGACCGCGCAGACGGCCGCCGACAAGCCGTTCGGCACAGAGCTGGGCCGTGAGTTCTGGCTCCGCAAAGCCGCGCTGCTCGACCGCATCGCCCTGAGCGACGAACACGACGGCTCCCCCGGCGACGCATCCGAGGTGGCCACCGAAGCGGCCCGCCGCCTCATCGCGCACGACCAGAACGGCCCCGGTAACTACCACGGCGCCCCGTACTGGCCCGAACACCCGGCCACGACCGCCGACCCCCGCGGCTACGTCCGCCAGGAATACGCCCACTGGGCTGCGAACCACTAACCACGCCACGGGCGGCCCCCACCTCTCGCCAAAGAACGAGGGGCCGCCCGTGCCAACCAGTCCACAACAGACCTGTTGGAGGCACCCAGCATGACCCAACCCTCCCCCATCCAGCGAGCACCCGGCCGTCCCCCGCTGGCCGTCGCGCTCGCACTGGCCGCCGTCGGCGTGCCAGTGCTGCCCCTACGCGAGGGCAAGGTGCCCTTCGGTAACTGCCGCCGGTGCGCGGACAACGCGTGCGGCGGCCGGCCGAACATGAAAACCCCCGGCCCCTGCCAGTGCCCCGGTGTCTGCCATGCGTGGGCCGCCGCCACCACCGACCCGCACGTCATCACCTCGCCCAAGTGGGCGGCGGCATGGCGGCACGCGGTGTGCGTCGGCTACCACCCCGGCGGCGCCGGGCTGACCGTCGTCGACCTGGACGACGCGGCGGCCGTCGACTGGGCCCGCCAGACTCTGCCCGCTACGCGGACGGTAGAGACGACGCGCGGTGAGCACTGGATCTACCGGGGCGCCATGCCCTCCCGCAACGCCGTCCGGCCCGGTGTCGACATCAAGTCGACCATGTCCTACGCCCGCTACCTCGGCCCCGGCACCGGCCCCCTGACCGCCCTCCCGGAGACCGTGCGCGCACTGGCCGTGAAGACGCCGGCGCCCGCCCGTCCGGCACCGGCCGTCGCCCTGCCCGCGAGCATCGGCGGCGCGTGCCCGCACCGCACGCCCGCCTACCTAGAACGCGGCATCCTCATGGCCGAGCAGCAGATCACGGAAGCATCCGGCGCTGTGCACGCGACGGTGTACCGGACGTTCCTGGCGGTGCTGTCGCGGCATGGCCGGTGCGGCTGCCTCACCGACGCCCACGTCACCCGGTTGTTCACCGCCGCGCAGGCCAAGGGCGAGAGGGCCCGGCACTGCGCGGATGCGTGGACCAACGCCCGCACCACGTTGGGACTGTGACCATGTCCGACGACGACAAGACCCCGGCACGCGAGATCATCACCGACTACGCGCAATCGCACTTCCGGTACTTCCGCACCGCCGACGGCACCGTCTACGCACAGCGCAACGGCCACCCCGTGGCCCGCCCGATCCGCTCTCAGGGCACCACCGGAAGTCACCGCCAGGAACTCATGGTCGGACTGTTCCGCGACGGCGTCGGCGTCTTCAACGGCACCGCCATGAAGGAAGCACTCGACCTGATCGAAGCACTCGCGCTGACCGAGGACGTCCAGCCCGTACACATCCGCGTCGCCCCCGGATTCGACGGGGCCACGTGGCTGGACCTCGGACGGGCCGACGGGCAGTCGGTGCGCATCCACCCCGCCGGGTGGGACATCCGGACCCCGGACCCGCGGGAAGTGTGCTGGCGACGTACCCAGCTCACCGGGGAACTCCCGTTGCCGGTGAAGGACACGAACGGCAAGGGCATCGATCTGTTGATGCGGCTGTGCAACTTCGCCACCGCCGAAACCGAGTGCCTGGCCATCGCCTGGCTCGTCGGCTGCCTCGCCCCGAACGTGCCCGTCCCCGCTCCCTTCCTCACGGGCCCGCAGGGCGCGGGAAAGTCGACGGGCGGGCGGATGCTGGTGCGGATCATCGAGGGCATGACCGGCGACCTGCGCCGCGCGCCGAAGGACGAGGAGAACCTCATCACCGCCGTGGCCGCCGGATGGGTGACCGCGCTCGACAACCTCTCCCACATGACCCCGGAACTCTCCGACGCGATGTGCTGCATCGTGACGGGGGCGGAGAACGTCAAGCGGGCGTTGTTCACCGACGGGGACGTCTTCCGCATCGGCTACCGCCGCCCCCTGCTGCTGACCGGTATCGACGTCGGTGTCATCCGGCCCGACCTCGCGGAACGACTCCTGCCCCTGCGGCTGGAGCGGCCCCGGGTGCGGCGCACGGAGGCGGAACTGTGGTCCGACTTCGCCGAGGTCCTGCCCGTCATCCTCGGCTCGCTCCTGGACCTCACCGTTCAGGTGCGAGCAGCGAACGCGGACATCCCCACGGATCTGCGGATGGCGGACTTCGCGCACCTGTGCGCGCAGCTCGACGCCGCCACCGGGCTCGGGGCGCTGGCCGCCTACCGGGCCAGCCTGGATGACCTCAATGACGACGTCATCGAGGGCGACCTGTTGGCACAGACGGTCCTCAAGCACGCGGCCGGCGCCATCGCGCCGGGGGCCGAGCAGCGGATGACGTCCGCCGAATGGCTGCACGCCCTCACGGGCCTCTACAGCGGCGAGGAATGCCGCCCTCTGCCCAAAGGGTGGCCGACGACCGGGAAGGTGCTCTCGGACCGTCTCAAGCGGCTACAGCCCACCCTCGCGGCCCGGGGTGTCCTCATCGACTGGGGACGCACGAAAACGTCCCGCTACATCGAGATCACCCGGCCCGCCGCGTCGGCGGCGTCGGAGCAGGAAGCGGCGTTCTGACCGCCCGGCACCCCGGACCGCCGGGGACAAGCAAGAGGAGCACCCGGCGACGCGTGCTCCTCTTGCTGTTCGGCGGCACCGCCGCCCTGCAACAGACGCGCCGCGAAGCGGCCCCTTCTTCACGCTCCAAGCCGCGCACCACAACAGGCACCACCCCCCTTCGTCCTAAGTAGGAAGATCCTGCGTCACCTGCGTCACCCACGTCCCGTAAACCGGCGCTGACCTGCCGGAAGACGGGTGACGCAGACCCCCGAATCCTGCGTCACCTCGCGTCACCCGCGTCACCCGGTGACGGACGCCCGCGTCACCGATGACACACCCCCGTTCCGCTGCGTCACCGCGAAACCGCAGGTCAACGCAGCGAATGACGCAGATGACGCGGGTGACGCAGAAATCCACACCTCGGACAGGCGCAAGCCCTGGGAACGCCAAGCCTTTAGGAGACACCCGGATGAGCACCGTGATTGCGGCTCACGTCGACCGTCTGCTCTACACCCCCGAGGAAGCCGCCGAAATTCTCAGCTTCGGCCGCTCCACCGTCTACGAACTCATGGCCGCCGGCCAGTTGAAGTTCGTCAAGCGAGGGCGCTCTCGCCGCATCAAGCGGAGCCACCTCGAAGAGTTCGTCAACACCCTCGAACCACAGTCCAACTGATCGCGCAGCGCGAAAGGGACCCCGGGCCGCCCGCCCGGGGTCCCTTCGCGTGTTCGGAGGAGTACATGAGCCCCCGCAAGCCCAACATGGAATCGTCCGTCTACTTCGGCGCTGACGGATGGTGGCACGGCCGCGTCACGATGGGCGTCAAGAACGACGGAAGTCCCGACCGGCGTCATCGCCGCGGTAAGACCGAGGCGGAAGTGCGCCGCAAGGTGCGCGCGCTGGAAGCGCTGCGCGACAAGGGGCGCGCCCCGAAAGCCGGCCGCAAGCCCACCGTGGCGCAGTGGATGGAGACGTACCTGACCGAGATCGCGAGTCTCAAGCTGAAACCGCGATCGCTGGACGACTACTGGTCCAAGACGCGCAACGACATCATCCCCGGGGTTGGACAGCACCGGCTCGACAAGCTCGCCCCGGAGCATCTGGAACGGATGTACCGCGCGATGCTGGACGAGGGACACGCCCCGTCGCACGTCCTCAAAGTGCACCGCATCCTGTCCCGCGCGCTCAAGATTGCCCACCGCCGCCGGATTATCAGCGAGAACGTGGCCACGCTGGTGGACCCGCCGACCGTGGACGAGACGGAAGCGAACCCCTTCACCACCGAGGAAGCCAAAGCCTTCCTCGAAGCAGCGGCCAAGCGGCCCACTTTCATGCGGTGGTGCGTCGGCGTCGGCATGGGATTCCGGCAGGGCGAAACGCTCGGGCTGCGGTGGGCGTACGTCGACCTCGACAACGAGCTGTTCCACCCGCAATGGCAGCTCCAGCGGCTCACCTGGCGCCACGGCTGCACGGACCCGCACGGCTGCGGGGCCCGGCTGCACCGCTTCGAGCCGTGCCCGCCGGACTGCGCGACGCACAAGGGCTACACGCGCGGGTGCCCGAAGCCGTGCCCGAAGGGCTGCACCCGCCACGCGAGCACGTGCCCGGAGCGCAAAGGCGGCGGGCTGGTCTTCACCCGGCCCAAAACCAAGAAGAGCAGGAATCCGGTACCGATCCCGCCCCCGTTCCTCCCCTACCTGCTCGCGCACAAGGAGCGGCAGGACGCCATGCGCGCGGCGGCCGGCGAGGACTGGCAGGAGTCCGGGGCCGTATTCACCCGGCCCGACGGCCGGCCGATCGACCCCCGTCACGACTGGCAGGAATTCAAAGAGCTGCTGGCCGAAGCGGGCATTGATGACCGCCGCCTGTACGACGGCAGCCGTCACACCGCCGGGACGATCCTCAATGAGCTGGGCGTCGACATGCCCACCATCATGGAGATCCTCCGGCACACCCAGATCAGCCAGACACGGCGCTACGTCAAGGGCCGCTCCCACCTCTCCAAGGACGCCATGCAGCGCATGGGAGACGCCTTCATGCCACGCCAGGAACCCCCCACTGAGACCACAACTGAGACCGGGGACCGCCGAGCCGAGCGCGCGCGGCGCCGCCGTCGCGTCCGCTGAACACGAAACCCCAGCTCAGAGCACGTCTGAGCTGGGGTTTCAGTGGAGCCCCCTGTCGGATTCGAACCGACGACCTACGCATTACAAGTGCGTTGCTCTGGCCGGACTGAGCTAAGGAGGCGTGCGCGTCCCGGCGCGCGGGCGTGCGTGTGCAGTGTACCCATCGGGCGTACGGGGGCCGCCGGGTATTGCCGCGAAGTTCACAGGCCCGGAACTACTGACAGATCAGGTGAACTCCAGGTAGCGTCCTGTGCCAGTTCACTCGTGTGGACCACACCACAACGGAATCAGCCGTAGTGGCGCACCACCTTCCACAACGGATCGTCCGGCACGTTCCTGCCGGTAGAAGGGGGCCCATTCACCATGGCCACTGTTCAGTTCGACAAGGCGACCCGTGTCTACCCGGGTTCGACCAAGCCCGCCGTCGACGCGCTCGACATCGACATCGAGGACGGCGAGTTCCTCGTCCTGGTCGGTCCGTCCGGTTGCGGCAAGTCCACCTCGCTCCGCATGCTCGCGGGCCTGGAGGACGTCAACGGAGGCACCATCCGCATCGGTGACCGCGACGTCACCCACCTTCCGCCGAAGGACCGGGACATCGCCATGGTGTTCCAGAACTACGCGCTGTACCCGCACATGACCGTCGCCGACAACATGGGCTTCGCGCTCAAGATCGCCGGCGTCAACAAGGCGGAGATCCGGCAGAAGGTCGAGGAGGCCGCCAAGATCCTCGACCTGACGGACTACCTGGACCGCAAGCCGAAGGCCCTCTCCGGTGGTCAGCGCCAGCGTGTCGCGATGGGCCGCGCCATCGTGCGTGAGCCGCAGGTCTTCCTCATGGACGAGCCGCTGTCCAACCTGGACGCCAAGCTCCGTGTCTCCACCCGTACGCAGATCGCCTCGCTGCAGCGCCGTCTCGGCATCACCACCGTCTACGTCACCCACGACCAGGTCGAGGCCATGACGATGGGCGACCGTGTGGCCGTGCTCAAGGACGGTCTGCTCCAGCAGGTCGACTCGCCGCGCAACATGTACGACCGGCCGGCCAACCTCTTCGTCGCGGGCTTCATCGGCTCCCCGGCGATGAACCTGGTCGAGGTCCCGATCACCGACGGCGGCGTCAAGTTCGGCAACAGCGTCGTCCCGGTCAACCGTGACGCCCTGAAGGCCGCCGCCGACCGGGGCGACCGCACGGTCACCGTCGGCGTCCGCCCCGAGCACTTCGACATCGTCGAGCAGAACGGCGCCGCCGCCACCGCGCTGTCCAAGGAGTCCAAGGACGCGCCCGCCGGTCTGGCCGTCTCCGTCAACGTCGTGGAGGAGCTCGGCGCCGACGGTTACGTCTACGGCGCCGCCGAGGTCGGCGGCGAGACGAAGGACCTCGTGGTCCGCGTCAACGGCCGCCAGGTGCCGGACAAGGGTGCCCAGCTGCACGTCGTGCCGCGGCCGGGCGAGACCCACGTGTTCTCCACCTCGACGGGCGAGCGCCTGTCGGACTGATCCGGGCGCCCGCACCGCCGTGAAACCGGCGGCCGCGAGGATTCACCCGAGATGACGAAAGAGGGCCCCGCAACGTGTTGCGGGGCCCTCTTCGTTGCCCTCGAAAGCCCCGGAAAGACCCCGGCAGACCGGACGTTTCGAGCGGTGTGCGTCAACCTCGTACCCCGAATCCGGGGGTTCGACATCCCCCGAACCGGTGACGGAATGTCCCCTTGTCATCACCGCACGCTACGCTCACTCGCGTGAAGCACTCCACTACCTCGCGGACACGGCGCGGTCCGGGCCCCGCCCGCCGGATCGGCCGTTCCCTCGCCCTCGTCCTGCCCGTCGTCATGGTGCTCTCCGGAACACTCGCGGTCACCCGGGTCAACTGGTCCGGCAGTTCCGCCGACTCGGTGCTGGCCGCGTCCGACGCCGAGGTGTCGGGCCCCGCCGGTCACGCCAAGACCCGCGCGCCACAGGACGTGCTGCGGGACAAGCTCCTGCTCGAGATGCAGGAGAAGGACCCGGCCGTCGCGCTGACCCACCTCCAGCAGGCGGTCGACGAGCGCCCCTCACTGGCCAGGCACTGCGCGTCCATCGCCCGCTCCCTCGGCCGCGCGGCGGTGCGCGTCTACGGCCCCACCCGGGCCCAGTCCTACGCCCGCCCGGTCTGCGACACGGCGTTCGCCACAGGCGTGGCGGCCTTCGCGGGCTGACCCCCGGGCATGGGCTGACCTCCGGGCACGGGCTGAGCGACGCGCTCGACCACAGCGCGCTCAACCACGGTGCGCTCAACCGCAGCGCGCTCAACCAGAGTGGGCTCGCCCGAGACGCGCGGCCTCGTGCGCCCATGACGGCAACGGCCCCGCACCCGTGAGGGACGCGGGGCCGTCGGGCGCGAGCACAGGGAAGGGCCCCGCCTAACCTAGGGGCATGACCGATCCGACCACCGCCTCCCGTCCCCGCCAAGCCGTCATCCTGGCCGGCGGCCAGGGCAGTCGGCTGCGCCCGTACACCGACGACCGTCCCAAGCCGATGGTCGAGATCCCCGGCACGGGCACGCCGATCATCGGCCACCAGCTCACCTGGCTCGCCGAGGCGGGGGTGAGCGATGTCGTCGTCTCCTGCGGACATCTCGCCGAGGTCCTCCAGGAGTGGCTGGACTCCGCCGACCTTCCCGTCGCGGTCACCACCGTCGTCGAGACGGAGCCGCTCGGCCGCGGTGGCGGCCTGAAGTACGCCGCCGCGCACCTTCCCCGGCCCGACCGCCCCTGGTACGCCACCAACGGCGACATCTGGACCCGTTTCCCGCTGCGCGACATGGCGGACTTCCACACCGAGCGGGACGCCGCGGCGACCCTCGCGCTGGCCCGCCCCCGCATCCCCTGGGGCGCCGTACAGACGGACGGCTTCGGCCACATCACGGACTTCATCGAGGCCCCGCCGTCCCCGTTCGAGGTCAACGCGGGCGTCTATGTCTTCTCCCCCGGGTTCGCCGACCTGCTGCCCGAGCGGGGCGACCACGAGCGCACCACCTTCCCCCGGCTGGCCCGGGAACGGCGTCTGGCCGGTTTTCCGCTGCCGCAGGGTGCGTACTGGCGTGCCATCGACACGGCGAAGGACCTGCGGGAGGCGGCGAAGGAGCTGGCGGGTCTCGCTCGCTGAGCCCGCCCACGATCAGGTCTCCTCCCTGCCGCCGCGCCGCCACGCCTCAGCCCCGCCCCTCACTCCCACGGGCACAGCCACGAGCACGGGCGCGCGAGCTCACGCGGGCGAAGGTCCACACGACGGGCGGGGCCCCGCGCGAAGTCCGCGCGAGGCCCCGCCCGTGTCATGGCCGACGGAGGGCGTACGGGCCCTACCCCAGCAGCCCGCCCACCAGCCGGCCCGAGCCGCCGGACCCGTTGGAACCGCCGGACCCGGATCCGCCGGTACTGCCGGCGCCGCCACTCGTGGTGCTCTCGGCCCCACCCGCACCGCCCGCGGTGGACGGCCCGGCGCTGGTGCTCGGCGCCTGCTGGGCCGGTGCCTGGTTCCGTGGCGGCGCCTGGCCGGCCGTGCCCTGGGTCTGGCTGGGCCGGCCGCCGTTCACGGTGCCGGCGGTCCGGCTCGCGTCCGACGCCGTGGCGGAGTGCGAGGGCGAGGAGGTGGCGCCCTGGGTCGGCGCCCCGGCGGAGGCCGAAGGGTCGGCCTTCCGCTGCCGCTTGCCCGGCGTCTCCGGCAGCGGGGAGCCGGGCTGCTCGTTGTGCGGTGCCTCGCCGGGCCCCGGCACGACGACCCGGTCGGCGTCCCGCACCGCACCACCGAGCAGCGAGCCGATGAGCAGCGTCAGACCGGTGACGACGGCGGTGATCAGTGCGCCCCGGCGCAGCACGTACCGGCGCAGGTCCCAGATGTCGGAGCGCGGGCCGAGCCGGCGCCAGGCCCCGGCGGCGAGCCGCCCGTCGATCGAGTAGACGGGCGCCCCGGCGATGACCAGCGGGGACCAGGCGGCGAGGTAGATGATGTCGGGCGCGTCGTAGACCGGGACGGTCTTCCAGCTCACGGTGACGATGAGGGCCGCCGAGAGACCGACGCCGACGACCGCGGCGACCCGCTGCCACAGCCCCAGCACGGTCAGGACGCCCACGAGCACCTGCAGGAACGCGATGACGAGCCCGGCGCCCACCGGGTGCGCCAGCGCGAACTGCCGCAGCGGTTCGGCCGCTTCCCAGGGGTGCAGGGAGTTGAGCCACTTGACCATGGAGCCGCGCTCGCCGCCGTCGAAGTAGACGGGGTCGCACAGCTTGCCCATGCCGGCGTAGATGGAGATGAAGCCGAGGAAGACGCGCAGCGGCAGCAGCACCACGCCGAGGTTCATCCGGCGGCCGGGGTAGTAGGCGTGGCGCACGTCGGCCCCCGAGGGGCCGGTGCGGTCGGCCGCCTCGTCCTCGGCGTCCTCGGCGGTTCCGTCGCCGTAGCCGTCGTGGTCCTCGTGCTCGTCGTAACCGCCGTAGCCGCCGTGACCGTCGGTGCGGGACGCGTCGTGTCCGGAGGCACCGTACGAGCCGTCCTCGTACGCGTCCTCCTCGTACGCGCTGCCCACGCGCCGCATCTGCGGCAGCAGGCGGGTCCCGGCGGCGGAGTCGGGGGTGCGCTGGCCGCCGACGACGGGGGTGCGCACCGTGGCGCCCGCGTCCTCGTGCCCGCCGTCCCCGTCCCCGGAGAAGGCGTCGACGCGGGGGATGACCTGGGTGGCCCCGGCGTCGCCCGCCGGTTCCTCGCCGTGGCGCACGCCCCCTGCCCGCACGGCCTGGAGCAGCCGGTGGGCACCGGTGTCGTCGGGGGCCGACCGGCCGCTCCAGACGACGGGGCGACGCCGGGCCTCTCCGGGCCGGCCCGCCGGGCGCGCGGCGCCCTGCATGGCGCTCACGTGCCGTGCGACGGCGGCCGAACGGGCGCGCCGGGTCGAGGCGCCCAGTTCCACGCGGAAGCTCGCGTGGTTGACGACGACCTGCGCCGGATCGCTCGGCACCTTCACCATGCTCAGCGCGGGAGTGTCGTCCGGGGCCGGCGTACCGAAGCCCGACGCTCGGTCACCCGAGGGTGTGCGGGGTGTTCTGGTGTCCACACTCATCTAACCGAGTGACGTGTCGTTAGGACACTGCTTTGACCCCGCCGATGTGTCCGGACCGCGTCAAGGTGGGCCGCCCCGCCCGCTTCGACCGGATCAGGTGACCGGTCGTGCGGGCGTTCGAGGCGTTCAGGCCCGGCGGCGCGCCGTCTCGTAGAGCACGACCCCCGCCGCGACACCGGCGTTGAGGGACTCGGCGCCACCCGGCATCGGAATGCGGACGCGCACGTCGCAGGTCTCGCCGACCAGCCGCGACAGGCCCTTGCCCTCGCTGCCGACGACGATGACGACCGGCCCGTCCAGCGCCTTCAGGTCGCCGACGGCGGCCTCCCCGTCGGCGGCGAGCCCCACGACCGTGATCCCGGCCTTCTTGTAGGCCTCGAGGGCGCGCGTCAGGTTGGTGGCGCGCGCGACCGGCGTACGGGCGGCCGTACCGGCGGACGTCTTCCACGCACCCGCCGTCATACCCGCCGCGCGCCGCTCGGGCACGACCACGCCGTGCCCGCCGAAGGCGGAGACCGAGCGGACCACGGCACCGAGGTTGCGCGGGTCGGTGACCCCGTCGAGCGCCACGATCAGCGGGTCCTCACCCGCGTCGTGGGCGGCCGAGACCAGGTCCTCGGGGTGCGCATATTCGTAGGGCGGCACCTGGAGCACGAGGCCCTGGTGGTTGAGCCCGTTCGTCATCCGGTCGAGTTCGGGACGGGGCGCCTCCATGAGGTTGATCCCGCCGCGCTCGGCCGCGAGCTGGAGCGCCTCGCGCACCCGCTCGTCGTTGTCGATGAACTGCTGCACGTACAGCGTGTTCGCGGGCACGCCCTCGCGCAGCGCCTCGACGACCGGGTTGCGGCCGACGACCAGCTCGGAGGTGGACCGGCCGCCGCGGCCCCGGGGCGCGGGACGGCGCGTGGCCTGCTTCGCCCGGGAGGTGGCGAGGCGGTTCTTCTTGTGCCCCTTGCGCATCTCGGCGGGCGGGGTCGGGCCCTTGCCCTCCAGGCTCTTGCGTCGCTGGCCGCCACTGCCGACCTGCGCGCCCTTCTTGCCGGACATGCGGCGGTTGTTGGCTGCCATGACCTGCCTGTCTTTCCTGAGCGGGGTGCGATGAACTTCGTACGTCTGTGCAGTGTGCCGCCCGAAGGCCCGGAGGGCACAATCGATCTTGCGGGGACCGGAGCGGGCGTGCGCGGAGCGCGCCCCCGCGCGGGAGCGCTGCCCGCCCCGGTGACGCGCGCCTAGCGCGGGCCGATGCTCCAGCGCGGCCCCTGCGGGCTGTCCTCGATGATCAGCCCGGACTGGCCGAGCTGGTCCCGGATGGCGTCCGCGGTGGTCCAGTCCTTGCGGGCGCGGGCGGCCTCCCGCTGGTCGAGGACCATGCGGACGAGGGTGTCGACCACGCCGTGCAGGTCCTCGCCCCCGTCGTTCGCGGCGGCCCACTGCTCGTCCAGCGGGTCGAGACCGAGCACGCCGAGCATGGCCCGCACCTCGGCGAGCCGGGCGACGGCGGCCTCCTTGTCGTCGGCGGCCAGCGCGCTGTTGCCCTGCCGGACCGTGGTGTGCACGACGGCGAGCGCCTGCGGGACGCCCAGGTCGTCGTCCATCGCCTCGGCGAACGCCGGCGGCACCTCGGCGGACGGCTCGACGACGCCCCCCGCCAGCTCCACCACGCGCTGCACGAAGCCCTCGATCCGCGCGAACGCCGACTCGGCCTCGCGCAGCGACTCCTCGCTGTACTCGATCATCGAGCGGTAGTGCGGGGTGCCGAGGTAGTAGCGCAGGACGATCGGACGCCAGCGCTTGACCATCTCGGAGACGAGCACCGAGTTGCCGAGCGACTTGGACATCTTCTCGCCGCTCATCGTCACCCAGGCGTTGTGCAGCCAGTACCGCGCGAACTCGTCGCCATAGGCCTTGGCCTGCGCGATCTCGTTCTCGTGGTGCGGGAAGATCAGGTCGAGCCCGCCGCCGTGGATGTCGAACGCGGAACCGAGGTACTTGTGCGCCATCGCCGAGCACTCCAGGTGCCAGCCGGGGCGCCCGGGGCCCCACGGCGTCTCCCAGGTCGGCTCGCCGGGCTTGGCCGCCTTCCACAGCGCGAAGTCGCGCGGGTCGCGCTTGCCGGTCTCCCCGCCGCTCGAGGGCTGCTGGAGGTTGTCCAGCTCCTGGTTGGACAGCTCCAGGTAGCCGGGGAAGGAGCGGACGTCGAAGTAGACGTTGCCGTCGGCCTCGTAGGCGTGCCCACGCTCGATGAGCGTGCGCATCATCTCGACCATCTCGGTGATGTGGCCGGTCGCGCGCGGCTCGTAGGTGGGCGGCAGGCAGCCGAGGGCGGTGTAGCCCTCGTTGAAGGCGCGCTCGTTCTCGTAGCCGATGGCCCACCAGGGGCGGCCCTGGTCGGCGGACTTGGTGATGATCTTGTCGTCGATGTCCGTGACGTTGCGGACGAACGTCACGTCGTACCCGCGGTACGCGAACCACCGGCGCAGGATGTCGAAGTTGAGCCCGGAGCGGATGTGCCCGATGTGCGGGGCCGCCTGCACGGTGGCACCGCACAGGTAGATCGAGACACAACCCGGTGTGAGCGGGACGAAGTCACGGATCTGCCGGGCGCTGGTGTCGTACAGACGAATGGTCACCCCACCAGGGTAGTGGGCCGTGGGGAGTGCCCCGCGACCGTTCTGCCCAAGCTGTGCGTTTTCGTGACCGGGCGGCGTGGATCCCGCGTGACCGGCGGAATCGATCCCGACCGCGGGGCGCGCCCCGGGGACACGCTCGCGCGCACGCCGTGGGCGCCCCCGCCCCCTCCGGCGCTCCCCGCCCCACCCTCGCTCCCCGCCGACGCCCCGCGTGCCGGCGCTCCCCGCCGACGCCGCGCGCCGCCGCCCCGCGCTCACGGCACGCGCGCCACCAACGCCGTCGCCACCGCCATCAGCCCCTCGCCCCGGCCGGGGAAGCCGAGGCCGTCCGTCGTCGCGCCGGAGACGCTGACCGGCGCCCCCACCACCTCGCCCAGCACCCGCTGGGCCTCCTCGCGCCGCTTGCCCACCTTCGGCCGGTCCCCGACGACCTGCACCGCCACGTTGCCGATCACGAAGCCCGCGGCCCGCACGATCCGTGCCGCCTCGGCCAGCAGCGTCACCCCGGACGCCCCGGCCCACTCGGGCCGCCCCGTGCCGAAGTGCTGCCCGAGGTCACCGAGCCCCGCCGCCGAGAACAGCGCGTTGCACGCGGCGTGCGCGACGACGTCCGCGTCGGAGTGGCCGGCGAGCCCGGGCCCGGCCCCCTCCCACTTCAGACCGGCGCACCACAGCTCGCGCCCGTCCTCGAAGGCGTGGATGTCGGTGCCGATGCCGACCTGGGGCAGCACGAACTCAGAACCCATCGTTGAGCCTCCTGCGGGCCAGGACCGCCTCGGCGAGGACGAGGTCCAGGGGCCGTGTCACCTTGAACGCCTCCTCGTGCCCGGGCACGGTCACGACCGTGAGTCCGAGCCGCTCGACCATGCTCGCGTCGTCGGTGACCTCGCCGGTCACCGTCTCGTGCGCGCGCACCAGCGTGGCGCGGTCGAAGCCCTGCGGCGTCTGGACCGCGCGCAGCCGGGAGCGCTCGGGCGTGGCGACGACGGGCTCGGGCTCCCCCGGTCCGCCCGCAGGCGCCACCTCCTTGACGGTGTCGGCGAGCGGCAGCGCCGGTACGACGGCGGGGGCGCCGTCCCGCACGGCCTCGATGACGGCGTCGACCGTGTCCACGGGCACCAGCGGCCGGGCCGCGTCGTGCACCAGGACGATGTCGTGGCCGGGCGGCAGCGCGTCCAGACCCCGGCGCACCGACTCCTGCCTGCTCTCCCCGCCGGGGACGACGAGGAAATCGGTGCGCTCGGGCAGGGCGTGCGCGTCGAGCAGCGCCTTGACCTCGGCGGCACCGTCGGGCGGGGCGACCACGACGACGAGCTGGACGGCGCGGGAGGCGGCCATCGCCCGTACGGCGTGGATCAGCATGGGCGTGCCGCTCAGCGCGCGAAGCGCCTTGGGGGCGCCCGGGCCGAGGCGTACACCCCGGCCGGCGGCCGGGATCACCGCTGCCACCCGGGGAGCGGGACGGCCGGCGCCCGGTGTCCGCGAGGCCGGATCGGCCGTGCGCGCGGCGGGGTCGGAGGCGTGCGAGGAGGCGCCCGAGGACGAGGCGCGCGATTCGTCGGACATCGGTTCCTGTCAGGTTTGTGTGCTCCGCAGGGGTGGGTATGGCCCTGGGGGTACCCCCTGCTCGAGCAGAGCCGCGGGCTGGGGGAGTGCCGGGTGCGCGCCTCGACCGGACCCTTCCGTGACATTCGGTCGAGCGGGCTGCCCGCCCGGCACGCTCAGTATCGGGGGGAAGCCGCCCCTCCCGAAGCACCGGGGTCCGGGACCGCCCCCGACGGCGTACGACAGCCGCCCCGCGCCACACCCACCGCACGCCTGTCGGCGAAGCGCTGCCCTTCGGCGACCTGCGGGGAACGCGTTCTCGCCGCGCAGCGAATCCGTGTGGCGGGGCCCGCATGGGCACGCGGCGGGTGGGTACGCACAGGGCAGCGGGGCACTCGGGCGGAGTCCGGGTACGAACATGCCGCAGCGCCCGGCGACAGCTGTTGCGTCATCGGGCACCGCGGCATTCACATGTACGGTCCGCCGGGCCGTTCGTCCCGCCTGGCCGGCGGCACGGATGTGCGTTGTTGCGTCAGGACGCGGGCGGCGTCGGGACGCGAGGACCGTGCGTCAGGACGCGAGGACCTCGTCGAGCAGGGCCTCGGCCTTGTCCTCGTTGGTGTTCTCCGCGAGGGCGAGCTCACTGACCAGGATCTGCCGGGCCTTGGCGAGCATGCGCTTCTCACCTGCGGAGAGTCCGCGCTCACGCTCGCGGCGCCACAGGTCGCGCACCACTTCGGCGACCTTGATGACGTCGCCGGACGCGAGCTTCTCCAGATTTGCCTTGTAACGACGCGACCAGTTCGTGGGCTCCTCGGCGTACGGCGCGCGCAGCACCTCGAAGACCCGGTCCAGCCCGTCCTGACCGACCACATCACGCACGCCGACGAACTCCGCATTGTCCGCTGGCACACGCACCGTCAGGTCGCCCTGGGCGACCTTGAGCACCAAGTAGGTCTTGTCCACGCCTTTGATCTGGCGAGTTTCGATAGCCTCGATCAGCGCGGCCCCGTGATGGGGATAGACCACGGTGTCGCCAACCTTGAACGTCATGTGACAGGTACCCCTTCCGTGGCTATCCAGGGTAACACGGAAACGACGTCTTCTGAATGGCGTTTTCGCAGGTCAGGGCATATCTCGGGGCTTGACAAGCGCAACAGGAACGTGCTGCGGGGGCCGAACGGAACGAGGTATTCGCAGGTCGGAGCGGCTGTGCGGGCAGGGCGAAACAGACCCGTCACACCCCTCGGAACCCGGCACGCCGGAGCGAAACATCCATATATGTCCGTCTCCAGGTGATCGACATTCGCTACTCCGTTCGGTGATGTGCGCCCGGATACGACACGAATCCGGAATTGATCAAGAGAGGCCGAACGGGTGATCACGCGCCGATCAACTGGCACTCGACTGCCACTCGAGGAGTACGCGGGAGTACGTCGGCGAGTACATCGGTGAGTACGGGCCGAAGGGCGACAGGAGTCGCCGGGCCCGTGTTACGGAATTGGCGCGGCGCATAGCGGCGGTTAAGTGTGACGGATGTGGTTCTCGGGATTTCCGAATGCGCGCCGGGACCGGAACGACCGCACCCGCGAGGGCTCCCCCGGCCCCCTGGGAGACTCCCCGAGGACTCCCCCGGCGCGTCGCCGGTCCGCCGGACGGGGTGGACGGAGGGGGCCCGGGAACGGGCGGCGGACGCGCAGGGGCGGGTCGGGTGCGGCGCCTCGGGAAGCGCTCGGTAACCTAAGGCCCGCTGACAGATGCTTAGGGCGGCTTTACAAGGCAGCCGTCCTGTTCCGCCCACGTTCAAGGAGTTGCCGCCGCCGTGAGCAGCAGCCTTCGACGCGGCGCCCTCGCCGCCGCCGCCATCGCGTTCTCGATCGCCTCGCTCGCCGCGTGCGGTGCCGGCAACAACGCCCAGACGCTGGAGGTCAAGCCGGACAACGCGGCGATCAGCGTCGGTCCCATCAAGGTGCAGAACGCGCTGGTCATCACCCAGCCCGACCCCAAGGACAGCGGGCCGGCCGTGATCTCCGCGACCGTGTTCAACGGGAGCAAGGACCCCCAGACGCTGGACTCCGTCACGCTGGACGGCGGCGCCTCCGCCACCCTCTCGCCCGCCAAGGGCAAGGGCAAGGTCACCGTTCCCGCGCACGGATCGCTCATCCTCGGTGGCGAGGGGAACGCCGCGGCGGTCCTGAGCGGCGGCCGCGAGGCCGTACGGGACGGCGACGTGCAGAAGGTGACCTTCACGTTCAGCGAGACCGGGGACGTGAGCCTCGACGCCTTCGTCGTGCCGGCCGAGAGCTACTTCAGCGGATGGGGACCGAGCAGCGTCCCCGCCGCGCCGGGCGCCACGGCATCCTCCTCGGCCTCGGCCGAGGGTGCGGCCGGGACCACGTCGAAGACGCCGAAGACCCCGAAGACCCCTGCGAACTCGTCCTCGGCGTCCTCCTCCGCCTCGTCCTCCTCGAGCGCCTCGGCCCAGTAGCCCTCGGCCCGGACCCGGCCAGGGATTCACCCCGAACAACGCGGTTCCCCGCGCCCCTCTCAGGGACGCGGGGAACTCGTGCGTCGGGCGCCGGGCGCCGGGCACACGGACCCGCGGCGGCGGGACGACGGCTGCCGGACCGACGAGGTGCGGCCTACGGCTCGAACTTGTAGCCGAGACCCCGGACGGTCACCAGGTACCGCGGGGCGCCCGGGTCCGGCTCGATCTTGGCGCGCAGGCGCTTCACGTGGACGTCGAGCGTCTTGGTGTCGCCCACATAGTCCGCTCCCCACACCCGGTCGATGAGCTGCATCCGCGTGAGCACGCGCCCCGCGTTGCGCAGCAGCATCTCCAGCAGGTCGAACTCCTTGAGCGGCAGGTCGACCTTGGCACCGGAGACCGTGACCACGTGCCGGTCGACGTCCATGCGCACCGGCCCGGCCTCCAGCGCCACCGGAGCGGCCTCCTCCGGCTCACCCCGGCGCCGCAGCACCGCGCGGATGCGCGCGACCAGTTCGCGCGAGGAGAACGGCTTGGTGACGTAGTCGTCGGCGCCTATCTCCAGGCCGACCACCTTGTCGATCTCGCTGTCCTTGGCGGTCACCATGATCACGGGGACGTTGGAGCGCCCGCGCAGCTGACGGCAGACCTCGGTGCCGGGCAGCCCCGGCAGCATCAGGTCGAGCAGCACGAGGTCGGCGCCGTTGCGCTCGAACTCGTCCAGGCCGTCGGGCCCGGTGGCCGCGACGGCGACCTCGAAGCCCTCCTTGCGGAGCATGTAGGACAGGGCGTCGGAGAAGGACTCCTCGTCCTCGACGACGAGCACTCGGGTCACGGAAGGACCTCCGGGGCGATGAGCGGTGCGTACGGGGGTGGTGCGGGGGACCGCCGGGCCTCTCCGTCGAGGCCGCGAAGGTCGTCGGGACGATCGTGGGGGGCGGCGTCGCCGCCGGTGCCCTCGTGGGCGGCCGGGAGCGGCGGGCCCGCCCGGTCGGGGATGCGGGAGCGCCCCGGCGTGCGGTCGAGGCTCGCGCCCGCCCGCGGGAGCCTCAGGGTGAAGGTGGAGCCCTGTCCCTCGGAGCTCCACACCGTGACCTCCCCGCCGTGCGAGGCGGCCACGTGCTTGACGATCGCGAGGCCCAGGCCGGTTCCCCCGGTGGCCCGGGAGCGGGCCGGGTCGACGCGGTAGAAGCGCTCGAACACGCGCTCCTTGTCCTTCTCGGAGATGCCGATGCCCTGGTCGGTGACGGCGATCTCGATGAGGTCGCCGCCGGCCGCCTGCACCCGGCGCGCGGCGATCCCGACGCGCGTGCGGGAGGGCGAGTAGTTGACGGCGTTCTCGACGAGGTTGCCGAGGGCCGCGGCGAGCTGGCCGCGGTGCCCCCAGACGCGCAGGTCGGCGGCGCCCCCGGCGGCCATGGTGATCTGCTTCGTCCCGGCGGCGTGCCGGCAGCGGTCCATCGCCTCGGCGACGAGTTCGTCCACGCGGACCGGCTCGGCGTCCTCCAGGGGATCGTCGTTCTGCACGCGGGAGAGGTCTATGAGCTCCTGCACCAGGCTGGTCAGCCGGGTTGCTTCCACCTGCATGCGGCCGGCGAATCGTTCCACCGCCTCGGGGTCGTCCTTGGCGTCCAGGACGGCCTCGGAGAGGAGGGAGAGCGCGCCCACCGGGGTCTTGAGTTCATGGCTGACGTTGGCGACGAAGTCGCGTCGCACCGCCTCGATGCGCCGGGCCTCGGTGAGGTCCTCGACCAGGAGCAGCACGAGCCGCGAGCCGAGGGGTGCCACGCGTGCGGAGACCGCGAGGGCCTCGCCGCGTCCGCCGCCGCGCCGGGGGAGGTCCAGCTCGACCTGCCGTATCTCGCCGTCCCGCCGGGTGTCGCGGGCCATCTGGAGCATGGGCTCCACGGCCAGCTCGCCGCCCCGGACCAGCCCGAGCGCGTACGCGGCGGAGCTGGCCTTGACGACGGCGTCGGCCTCGTCGAGGACGACCGCCGAGGAGCGCAGGACCGACAGCACGGTGTCCACGCCGGGCGGCAGGACGGGGTCGGTGTGCAGGGAGGTGCGGGTGGGACGCGCCTGATCGCGTTCGCTCCAGCGGAACGCCAGCATGGCGATGACACCGGTGAGCACTCCGGCGATCGCTGCCGCTGCGGCGACCGCCGCGTTCACGTCCATGCGACCAGGTTAGGCACGGGTTCCGCTCAGGCCACAGCCGTCCGGGTGCGACCTCGAACACTCGTCGCCCAGAGTTCACCTCGGGGCCAGGGACGGTTCACCTGGGATGCCGGAAACGGACGCGTACGGCCCGGAACGTGGGAGCGTGGGGGTTCGCCGGGCTCCGGTACCCCGCCGGCCGAAACGAGAGGAACACCTGATGCGGGACGCGTACCACGAGGAACTGGACTCGATCGGTGAGGGCCTGGTCGACATGGCCCGGCTCGTCGGGTCGGCGATCGGACGCGCCACGACGGCGATCCTCGACTCCGACCTGAAGCTGGCCGAGAGCGTGATCGAGGCCGACAAGAAGGTCGACGACCTCCAGCACGAGCTGGAGGCCCGGGCCATCACGCTGCTGGCCCGGCAGCAGCCGGTCGCCACCGACCTGCGGATCGTCGTGACCTCCCTGCGGATGTCGGCGGACCTGGAGCGCTCCGGCGACCTCGCCCAGCACGTGGCGAAGCTGGCGCGGCTGCGTTTCCCCGAGCGCGCGGTCCCGCACGACCTGCACGCGACGATCCTGGAGATGGGGCAGCTCGCGCAGCGCCTGATGGCGAAGGCGGCGGAGGTCATCATCACCAAGGACGTCGATCTGGCGCTGCAGCTGGAGCAGGACGACGACGACATGGACCTGCTGCACCGCACGCTGTTCCAGCACCTGATGGACGACCGCTGGAAGCACGGCATCGAGACGGCGGTCGACGTCACGCTGCTCGGCCGGTACTACGAACGGTTCGCGGACCACGCGGTGTCGGTCGCGAAGCGGGTGGTGTACCTGGTGACGGGCGAGCACGCGGACGAGATCCAGGCGGACATCCAGCCGGTAACGGGGGCGGAGGGGGTCTGAGACCGGGCGCGGGCCCTGGGGGGGGCTTGCTCGGGGGCTCGCGGCGGTCGTACGAGTGCCCGAACGCCTCCGTGCGCCGTTGATGCGCCCGACGGACCGGGCATGCACTGGGCAGCAGCACGGGCACCGCCCGTCGCGGCCACCGCGCCACCGCGGCAACGAGGAGGGACCGAGACCCATGGCCGAATCCCCCAGCACGCCCGACCCCACCCAGGAGCGCGAGACCCAGACGCCGGCCGAGGTCCTCGGCCTGCCCCTGATAGCCGCGTGCGGCTGCGGCAGCGGATGCGGCTGCGGGTGCCAGTCCGGCGCGCCCTGCCAGTGCGGCTGAGGGCGTCGGCCGGATCCGGCTCGGCCGAGGGGCCGCCCGTCCTCCCCGGCGGGCGCGCGACGAGGGCTACGGCACCTCCGCCTTCCCCTCGGACGTCACCCGCTCCACCGACTTCGGCTTCGGCCGCTCCGCAGGCTCCGGGGGCTCGACCACGGCGACCGTGACCGCCGTCTCCTCCTCGGGGAGACCCTTCATCAGGACGCCGTAGCCGAGGGCCGCGACCGTGCCCACCGCCGCGCACAGCCCCCACAGCCATCGCGCGCCGAGGTGGTCGAGGACGAACCCGGCCATCAGCGGTGCCACGAGCGCGGCCACGGACCAGGACAGGCTGTAGACGCCCTGGTACCGCCCGCGCCCCTGGGCCGGTGACAGCCGGACGACGAGGCCGGTCTGGGTGGGCGCGTTGATCATCTCGCCCAGCGTCCAGACGCACACGGTGAGCGCGAAGACGCCGACCGACCCGGCGAAGGCGGTGAGCCCGAAGCCGTACCCGGCGAGGAGGGAGGAGGCGACGAGCATCCTGCCGGGGTCCCGGCGCACGAGGAACCGGGTCACGGGTATCTGCAGGGCGACGATGAGCACGCCGTTGACGGCGATGGCCAGGCCGTAGTCGGCGGGCGTGAACCCGGCCGCGCCCATGGCGACGGGCAGGCCCACCGCGCCCTGCTGGAAGACCAGGGCGACCAGGAAGGACAGCCCGACGACGCCCATGTACCGCCGGTCGCGCAGCACGGTCCGCAATCCGACGGCCTCGCCCTTGGCCGTGGCTCCTCCGGCCGGCGCGGGCCGCGACTCGGGCAGCTTGAGGAAGACGACGACCGCGCAGGCCATCGTCATCGTCGCCTCGATCAGGAACCCGGCGAGATAACTGAACTCGGCGATGAATCCGGCGCCGGCGGAGGAGATGGCGAACCCGAGGTTGATCGCCCAGTAGTTGAGGGAGAACGCCCTGACACGGTCCTCGGGCCGCACGATGTCGGCCATCATCGCCTGCACGGCGGGACGGGAGGCGTTGCTGGCCGCGCCGACCAGAAGGGCGACGGCGGCGATGGCGACGGGGTCGCGCATGAAGCCGAGCAGTGCGACGGACAGCGCGGTGGATGACTGCGCGAGAAGCAGTGTCGGACGCCGCCCGAAGCGGTCGGTCATCACCCCGGCGCCGAGCGAGGAGACGACGCCGCCGAGCCCGTACAGGGCGGCGACGAGCCCGGCGTACGAGGCGGAGTAGCCGCGGTCGACGGTGAGGTAGAGCGCCATGAAGGTGGCGACGAAGGCTCCGAGCCGGTTGACGAGCGTGCTGGTCCACAGCCACCAGAAGGCGCGCGGCATACCGGAGACGGTCTCGCGCGCGGCGCGAATCGGACCGGCGACTGACATGGAACTCCCCCACGAACATACGTACGGACGACGGCGCGGGCGACGCCACCTGAAGTAAGCGTCGAACCCAGCGCGCACACCTTACGCATGCCGACCCCGGCGGGCCACTGAAATAGGAACCGCGCCGGCAACGGCCCGGCGTCCACCTGCCGACCACCGAACGCACCCCCGCAAGGGCGTCCATTACGCTCGGAGGCATGGCCGACGCACCGTACAAGCTGATCCTCCTCCGCCACGGCGAGAGCGAGTGGAACGCGAAGAACCTGTTCACCGGCTGGGTGGACGTCAACCTCAACGAGAAGGGCGAGAAGGAGGCGGTCCGCGGCGGTGAGCTGCTCAAGGACGCCGGCCTGCTGCCCGACGTGGTCCACACCTCCGTGCAGAAGCGCGCGATCCGCACCGCGCAGCTCGCCCTGGAGGCGGCCGACCGCCACTGGATCCCGGTGCACCGCTCCTGGCGCCTGAACGAGCGTCACTACGGCGCCCTGCAGGGCAAGGACAAGGCGCAGACCCTCGCGGAGTTCGGCGAGGAGCAGTTCATGCTCTGGCGCCGCTCCTACGACACCCCGCCGCCCGCGCTCGACCGCGACGCCGAGTTCTCCCAGTTCTCCGACCCCCGCTACGCCACGCTCCCGCCGGAGCTGCGCCCGCGCACGGAGTGCCTGAAGGACGTCGTGGCGCGCATGCTGCCGTACTGGTTCGACTCGGTCGTCCCCGACCTCCTCACCGGCCGCACGGTCCTCATCGCCGCCCACGGCAACAGCCTGCGCGCCCTGGTCAAGCACCTGGACGGCATCTCCGACGCCGACATCGCCGGCCTGAACATCCCGACGGGCATCCCCCTGTCCTACGACCTCGACGCCGAGTTCAAGCCCCTCAACCCCGGCGGCACCTACCTCGACCCCGAGGCAGCGGCAGCAGCCATCGAGGCGGTCAAGAACCAGGGCAAGAAGAAGTAACGCGCCACCAGCAAGCCCCCGGCCTGCGGTTTCTTCGCGGGGCGGGGGCTTTTTGGTGGGGCTGGGCCGTCTCTGGGCCGTCAGGTGCCGGACGACTCCGGGCGGGCCGTATCGAAGACGGCGGCGACGGCCTTGCGGGTGCGCTCTTGGCTGGACGGCATCAGGTGGGCGTACACGCGGAGGGTCAGGCCCGGGTCCGAGTGGCCGAGGTACTCGGCGAGGGCCTTGATGTTCTCGCCCGCGTCCAGGAGCACCGAGGCGTAGAAGTGGCGGAGCGCGTGCATGCCGTTCTCGCGGGACTCGGCATACGACCCGCCCGGCTCTCGCTCCGGGATCACGCCGGCCGAGGCGAGCGCCCGCTTCCACACCTCCTCGTTGAGCGACGTACGCCAGACGTACCCACCGCGCGGCCCGGTGAAGAGGAGTCGCTTGGTGACCGGAGGGCCGTCGGCCACCTTCCACGGCAAGGTGATCTCGACCGGCGGGAACTCCCTCATGTGCGCCCGAAGCGCATCGGCGACCGGGCCCGAAATCGGCACGTCCCGGAGCTTGCCGCCCTTGGGCGGGGCGAACACTGCCTTGCTGCGGCTCAGTTTGAGTTGCTGAACCACGTGGAGCGTGTCCGAGTCGAAGTCGATCGCGTCCACGGCGACGCCGAGGATCTCCCCCTGGCGCAGCCCGCAGCCGGCGCCCAGGTCGACCATGGCGCGGAAGCGCTCGGGCATGGCGGCCCGGACGGCGAAGACCCGCTCAGGAGTCCAGGGAACGACGCGCTTCGCGTCCACGGTCGGCGGCCGGACAGACCGGGCCGCGCACGGGTTCTGGGGCAGGTGGCCGTCGTCCACGGCCGCGCTCAGCGCCGCGCGCACGTTGGAGTAGATCGTCCGGGCGTACGACCCCGGATGCCGTTCTCCTGCAACTGCCGCACCCAGTCGCGGATATGCGCTGGCTGGAAGGAGCCGAGCGGACGCGTGCCGAGGTAGGGAAAAGCGTGCAGCCGGAGTTGTGACTCCATCGAGGCCTGGGTGTTCGGGTCGGCGCCCTGCGTGGCGCCCAGCGCTCGGCGTACTGCTGGAAGGTGATCCGGGCCGCGCGCGGGTCGATGTACTGCCCGCGTGCCATGTCCGCCTCGATGTGCGCGAGCCACTGGTCGGCGAGCCGCTTCTGACGGTCGGGGAAGCTCTTGGACTTCTCCGTACCGTCGGGCCCGACGTACCGAGCGCGGTAGCGGAGCCCCGAGCCGTAGCGCTCGGTCTTGACCTTCCGGACCTTCCCGTCCGGGCCCATCTCGGTCCGATACCACCGGTCTTGGATGTGCCCGGCCATCAGGCGGCAACTTCCTCGCGCTGCGCGTCCACCCAGGCCCGTACGTCCTCCGGGTCGAAGCGCAGGTGCCGACCGACCCGGAAGCCGCGCGGTCCGGTGCGCTTCCGACGCCACTGGTAGACCGTCTCGACGCTGGGCAGGTCGAACATCTCGACCAGGTCGTCGGGCGTGAGGTAGCGCGAGGGCAGGGTGCGCGGTGCGGCGGCCGCGCCCGCCACGGCGAGGCGTCGGTCAGCCACGGGTGGGTTGTCCTTCCGTTCCGGGGGCGGGTTCGAGGGAGGCGGCGAGCCAGGCTTCGGTGTCGGAGAGGCCGGTTCCGGCGAAGACCCGGTGCGCGAGGACGTACGTCGTCTCGGGCCCGGTGTCGGTGGTGGCCGCCTGTGCGCGGCGCCATGCGGCGCGTGCGTCGCGGAGGGCGCCGAGGGTGGTGGAGTAGCGGCGGGACTTGGTGGAGAAGTGGCCGCGGAAGCCGAGCATGTGGGCCCAGGCACGCAGGCGGAGGTGTTCGAGGTTCTTGCATGCGCCGAGGGTCCACGCGATGCGGATGAGGCGGCGGGCGTGGTCGCTGAGGTCGAACTGGGCCAGCTCGGCGGCGAACTTCAGCGGCCGGTCCAGAGCTCCCGTGGCCGTCTCGGCGCCCTTGGTGGCGTACTTGGCGATGTACGCGGCGACGGCCCGTTCGGTCAGTTCCCGGCCGCCGTCGAAGTCGGCCGAGCGGATGGTGCGGACGTCGAGCTGTCGGCCGAAGGTGAAGGTGTGGGCGCGGCCGTCGATGACAGGGCCGTCCACGCGGACCTTGGCGGCGGCGGCACGGATGGCGTCGGTCAGCAGTTCGGCGGTGGCCCAGGCCGGGGGCGGGGTGTCTCCGCCGCCGGGGCCGTCGAGGCGGATGACGGCGTGGAAGCGGACGGCGCCGCGTTTCTGGTACTCGGCGACCTTGGCGAAGGACACGCGCGCGTGCTCGCGGAAGCGTCGCTGCGAGAGGCCGGCGCGCTTGGCGACCTCCCGGCGCAGGTAGGTGGAGAAGCGCTGCCAGAGGGCCCCGGCGTGCGCGTTCCACAGGACGGCGGCTTCGTAGTCGTAGCGCTCGGGGTCGAGCGGGGTGCCGAGTCGGTCGTCGTCCTGGTCGTGGCGGGTGCCGCAGCGGCAGGGGCGAACGGTCCCGGCCGGGCCCGTAGGCCGGTTCTGGACCGGGCCGAAGCTCGGCGCGGTGAAGGTGGCGAAGACGCGCGGATGCGCGGCGACGTGCTCGGGGATGCCCTTGCCGCCCCGCAGACCCGAGGTGATCAAGGCGGCTCGCTCCGCTCACCGCGCGCGGCCCGGCCGGCGCCCATGCCGCGTTCATAACAACCAGTCGCCTGATGCCAGAGATGCCACCTCATAAGACCGCAAGACTTGTATGGCAAAAAAGCACCGCCGTGTGCGAGCTCCCTTCATCGGAGGCATTTCGCACCCGTCCAGGAGGACACAACAGGTGTTTCCGGCGTGCACCTCGTGATGACCGTCATCGAGTGTCCGCAACAATCAAGCTTTGTTCGAGCACAGAACGGATGTCGATCCGGTAGTCGTACCGGGCCTGAGCAAGAGCTTCCGGGCAGCCACCGGCAGCTGTCCAAGAATCCCTCTACTGATGACGCCACCCACTTCGAGAGACATAGGAGCAATCACAGTGAAAGTGGCCAGGAAAAAGCCGGACCAATGCGACGCACTAGATTTTGTAACGCAGCAAGAGACTCATGCGAGTTTTCGCGCCTGCTCGATTGCTTCCCTGACCAAAGCGAACTCGCGAGGACTGCCAGGATGGCGCACAGCAGAGCCCACTTCGGCTCTCGCCATGCCCGTCATCACAGACTCCAAAACCTCATCGTCCGGCCTCGCGCCTCTCGCAAGTAGAAGTCTTACCGTTTCCAGGTGCCCACTCCCAGCCGCACTGGACAAGGGGCTTGATTTTGTCGAGGTCGCGATTTTCCTGGCGAGGCCTTCAACTAGTTGAGGTTCCGCTGTCAAGTTAGGGGATGCCCCGCGATCCAACAAAAGTTGCACCATCTCAACATCACCTTGCGCGGCAGCAAGTATCAGCGGTGTACTCTGATCCACGCCGACTCGACCATCGGGATTCGCGCCCGCGTCGAGGAGATGTCGAGCCACTTCGTGCATACCTCTCGGCGCGGCGTACCGCAATGCGGTCGTTTCGCCGTACTCGCCTATCTCGATATCGGGGTCGGCTCCAGCAGCCAAGAGGATGCGCACCACTTCAGGATGATTGTTCCATACAGCCTGGTCCAGAGCGGTACGACTCACGCCAGCCTCGCACAAGTCGATTGAAGCACCTGACGCCAGCATCTCGGCAACTTGCTGCGAATTACCGGAAGCAGCAGCCTGGCGTAGCATCCGGGCGATGTCATTCGATTCCACTTATTCTCCCTTCTGGCATGTCATACCGAGCCATTGGAACCCGGAGGGAAACGAGGGCTGCCGCCCTTCCCTCAGCGCGACAGCCCTCAGTTTTCCATCTGGGTCAGCCCGTCGCCGGATACATGGTGATGACCTCGGAGAACTTGCCGTCACCGTACTGTGCGACCACCAAGGTCACCTTGGTGGCAGGAGCACTGCCACCGAACTCAGGGGACTGGATTCCCGCCCCCGTGAATGCGAACGTTTTCTCGTAGTAGTTGTTTTTGTTGAGCTTCCACTCGCCGGCGCTCGTCATGCCGGTTTCCCAGATTTTCTGCAAATCGTTGTTCGTCAAGTACGAATAGAAGATTCCTTGGTTGGATCCAGGCTGGCTCCGCCCTCGAAGTGAGAGTCGCGAATGTTCTTGATCGCCCTCAGGGTGAGGAGAGGAAGTTCTCCAGTCGGAGGGAGATTACAGCAGGGAACATCAGCGGCGAGAGAAGTTCGGCCAACACTCTCGGTGCAAGTGGTGTATTGCGGGACCCGAACAGAAGGGAAAGTTCCGGAAGAGCCACTGAGTATGCAAGTGAGGACGGAACCTGAGGCTGTGCAACCCCCACCACCCGGCCATATCGAACCCGGCTTCGCCGCGAACCTGAGCGTGAATTTCGCCTACCATGCACCAGCACAGTTCGTGGTGGACTGGAAGCAAATGTAGCCAGTATTCACCGGATTTCCGGCTCCACTTGCCACTAGGCGAGGAATACCTCATCAGAAAAAGAGGGTGCCCCGGTAACACTGGCGCCAGTCCAACTGCATGTAGTGGGAGTTCCAGCGGCAGCGCTCTTGACACCTACCAAGCTTGCCTCTCCGTCAGGCATCGTAGAGGCCGCCACAGGCGATGACGCATCTTCCGAGGTCGTCGAACCAGCGGCGAGGGCAGAAGGCACCCATATCATCAGCGCTGCCGCCAGTGCAGCCACGAATGTAACCACCGATCTGATTGCGAACTTCACTATCCCACCTCTCGTGGCGTCGCCTTGCTGAACTACAGGTTCCGTTACCTATACAGGCGCACGTACAGCCGCCACACCGTGCTCTAGCGTGCGATTCCGTCTGTTCCACGCTCCGAACCTGCGAGATCTGTAGGGTTGTTGCCTTTGGAGCGGTGTGAGCACATGCAGTGTGCACGGAAGTGACCAGAGCAGTTAGCGGAATTGAATTGAAATAATCACACTCAAGTTGAGGACGGCAGCGTGGCTGAGGCCGCCAGTGGTGCAGAGAGGCATACGCGCACCTGGTCAGTCGGCGCCCCCGCCGTCGTGGCTGACTGTCGGTGGCTGAGGTTCAGACGGACTGCATGCAGGGCAAACGCCGTCACTCGGGGACAGGTCTCACTCGCCTCTGCCACACTCCGCGCATGGGGCGCTGTGCTGGAGTAACACGGCGAGGGCAAGCATGCCGGAACAGGGCAGGGCGGAACGGGTTCTGCCATCTGCACGGGGCGGGCGGCGTGGCCGAGCACCCGAACTTCGTGCCCCGTCCCTACGTCGCGCACGCTCACATCCGCAGCCCAGTCCTGTACGACGGCCACGCCGAAGAGGTTGGTTGTGGAGGCTGTGGTGGTCCCTCGTGAGCTGGTTCGAGTGGCTGCGCGGCAGCAGCCGGGGACGGCGGAGTCCTGAAGGATGACGCGCCTACTCACCAGGTTGGCTGGGCCGTCTCTGGGCCGTCCGAGGGCGCTCAACAGCGACCGGCAACGACCAATGATGACCATCACGCACGCAGGGACACCGCCCCGACCTGCAAAACCCAGCTCACCAAGATCCCCGGCAAGACCCAGGGCAACAAGAAGTAAGCGCCCACGGACAAGCCCCCTGTCTGCGGTTCTTTGCAGGCAGGGGGCTTGTCGCTGCCGCGCGCGCTGGGGGTCTGCGGGGAGGGACTGGAGCAGTTCCGTTCGCCTCTCGTCTCACCCGTCCGTGTCGTCGTCGCTCCGCCGGGTCTCCGGTTCGCCGACGAGCCGGGTGCCGAGGTGGTACACGACGTCGACGTCCCGGTAGGCGTGTCCCGGGACGACGGGGTCCGGGAGGCGGGTGCGGTCGCTGTGGCTCGTCGACTTCCGCTTGCCCGTTCCGGTAAAGCGGACGGTGGTGCGGGGTTCCCGCGTGAAGCGGAGCCGGTCGGCGTGCACCCTCGACCGGAACGAGATGTCCTCCGTCTTCGGCGGACTCCCGGCGCCCGGCCCCCGCGTTCACGGCGGATCCTCCGGCTTCCTGGCGGTACGGGGTCGACCGGACCTCGGCGGCAGTTTCCCGTCCTCCCCGCGCACTCGGCGCGTACGGGGGGCGCGGGCAGGACGGGAGGCCGCCGCCTTCGTCACACCCGTAGCCGATTCCGCCACGTCCGCGACCGGTTCCGCCGCGCCCGCCACCGGTTCCGCCGCGCCCGCCACCGGTTCCGCCGCGCCCTCGACGGTGTCGCCCACGGCCTCACCGGCACTGCCGACGGTGCGGCCCGTTTCACGGCCGACGTCCTCCACCGCCCGCCCGGCACCACCGCCCACGTCCTGAACGGCTTCCCCCGCTCCCCGGCCGACGTCCCGCGCCACGGAGCCAACGCCCTGCCCCACGTCCCGCACGGCGGTCCCCGCGCCCTCCCCCACGTCCTGAACGGCGGTTCCGGCACCGCGGCCGACCTCCTGGACGGCCCGTCCGGCGCCCGTGCCCACCTCGCCCACGGCGTGACGTGCACCGAGGCCGACATCCTGCACGGCGGAGCCGACCCCGCGCGCCAGTTCGTGCAGCAGTTCCGGGTTGCGGTCGAGCGTGGTGAGCACTCGGTCGATGATCTGTGCGACGTGGTGGAGACGCACGGTGAGCTGGGCCTGCGCCTCGACGCCCGAGATGCCCAGGTGCACACGGCCGAGGGAGACGTCGGCGCCCACGTTCAGCCGGAGGAGGTCCAGCACCTCGGCCCGCAGCGAGACGTGCGCCCGCAGATCCTCGACGTCCAGGTCGATCTCGTCGACCTTCAGGGTCGGAACGTCGAGGAAGACGTCGGGGTTCGCACCGGCGGTGTCGTCCCCACCGCCCCCGTCATACGCGTCGACGCCGTCGACGCCGTCGTCCCCGTGGTCTGCGTCGTCTGCGTCGTCTGCGTCGTCTGCGTCGTCTGCGTATGAGGACGACGGATCCTCCTCGTAGGTCTCGGGATCGGCGTATTCGTCACCGTGTTCGGCGTCGTGGTCCTCGACGAGGTCCTCGTCGTCATCGGCGTTGCCGCGCATCGCCACGCCTCCACACTTCCAGCTGGCATTTCCACCATTCTCATCCGAAATGCCCCGGGATGCGCGATACGCGAGGTGGGACGAGTACGGCCCCAACCCTGTCCGTCCCCTAGACGTCCGCCCCCTGGACCTCCGGGTCCACGTTGTCCAGGTAGAAGCGGACCGAGGCGATCCGGTCGTTCTCGAGGGTCAGGATGGTGACGCCGCGGGAGAGGTAACGCGCGTTCTCCACCGTGGTGCCGCCGATCTCCCACTCGGCCCACACCTGATCGCCGTCCTCCGCGGACCGCTGGACGGCCGCCACCAGGTCGGGGACGTGGGCGAACAGTCCCGCCCAGTTCTCCCGCATCTTCGCGTGGTCGGTGATGCCGCTCTGCGGGTGCAGCGGCCGGCGGGAGCGGAGGTTCCCGGCGAAGCAGTCGGCGAAGGCGTCCAGGTCGTGGGCGTTCATCGCGTTTTCCATGCGGCGCAGGATGTCCGGGGTCGTCGTCTTCTCGTTCATGCCGGTGACGATGCCAGCCGGGAAGCCCTTCAGCCTGGGCCTGTCCGGCCCCCGACGGGGGTCGCGGCGAGGTGACCGACCAGGTCGTGCAGCCGTCCCGCGTCCGTGGAGCCGGGCGCGGCCGTGAAGAGCATCGCGACGGCGTCACCGTCCGGGACGGCGAGCAGGTCGCAGTCGAGGGTGAGCTCGCCGACGTCCGGATGGCGCAGTACGGACCGGTCCTCCTGCGTGCCTGTGGTGCGCGCGGCGCGCCACAGGCCGTCGAAAGAGGCGCTGGTGGCGCGCAGTTCGTCGACGAGCGCGGCGAGGGAGTCGTCCGCGGGGTAGCGCAGGGAAGCGGTGCGGAGCCGCGCCGTGAGCAGCGTCTCGAAGCCGGTGGCGTGCTCGGGGGTGCGGTGGACGCTGCTGGGGGCGTCGCCGAAGATCCGCCACGCCAGGTTGCGGTCCCAGGGGCTCGCGGTGGGCTCCCCGCACTGGAGTACGGCCCACGCGTCGTTCCAGCCGACGACGTTCCATGCCGCGTCGCACAGGCACACCGGGGTGTTCCCGAGCCGTTCGAGCAGGCGTGTCGCGCCCGCCCCGGTCACGCGCGGTACCTGTCCATCGGCCGCGGCATGCCCGGCCAGCGCGCAGAGCCGCTCGTACTCCGCCTCGCTCACCCGCAGGGCGCGGGCCAGGGCGGTCACGACGGCGGGGGACGGACGGCGGCGCCCCTGCTCCAGGCGTCTGAGGTAGTCCGCGGAGACCCCGGCCAAGTCGGCGAGTTCCTCCCGGCGCAGACCGCGGGCCCGCCGGCGTCCGACGGACGGCAGCCCGACCGCGGCGGGCGTGGTGCGGTCACGCAACTCCCGGAGCGCGGAGCCGAGTTCGTGTTGCCCCATGATCCCAGTCTGCCGCACCCGCACGACACACACCCCACGACGCGAAAGCTCCCCACTCGCGACCGGTCCCCACAGGCGAAAGCTCCCCGCACAGGGAAGCTCCCTGCCCACGAGACCTCCGCGGGCAGGGAGCTTCTTCACGCGTGCCGGGTCACGACCGACGCGTCACGACCGACGCGTCACGACCGACGCGTCACGACCGGCGCGTCAGTGGTGACGGCCGCGCCCCCAGGACTCGCTGTCGACACGGTGGCCGCGGTCGTTGCGCAGGGTCGCCGTGTCGTGGTTGTCCCAGACCTCGCGGCTGCGGTCCTGGAACAGGTCGTGGCGGGTGTCGAAGCCCCGTCCGGTGTGGACGCGCACCGAGGAGCGGCCGTCGAGGCGGTAGTGACGGAAGGTGTACGTGTGGCCGTCCCTGTCGGACAGCGTCCAGCCGCTCAGGTTGACCCCGTGGCGGCCACGGTTGGAGATCTCCACCCACTCCCTGTTGAGGGTGCGGTTGTTGCGGTCGTCCCTCCCCGGAGCGGCGTCGTACTTCACCTGGGTGATCTGCACCTCCTGGCGGTGCGGGCGCGCGTGGTCGGCGGCGGACGCCGGCAGCGCGGCCACGCCGAGCAGAGTGCCCGCCGCGAGCACTGCGGCGGCGAGACGGCGGGAGGAGAAGGAAGCGGGAGCGGAATGGAACACAGGTTCCCCCTGCATGATGCGGGCACGCCTCGTCCACGGCGTGATGCCGCGGACGGAAACGGTGCGAGGTGCGGGTGCGACCGGCCGGCCGCACGTCCCCACAGTGCTCCCGAAGCCCGTCACGTGAACCCGACATGGACGTCGTGTTACACCTTGTCCATATTTCCGTGACGGTCACCTGCAACGTCCATTTATGGTGTGACGGCGTCATGTTGACGACGCGTCGACCGTCTCCGCCCCGCGAACACCGGCCCGCCGGGACCGCACGCCAGGTCACGCCACCCCGGAAGGCTTCCGCACCGCCACTCGAAAGTGGGTAACGGGCGGAGTGGTGTTCACGGGTGCATGCGCGCGCCCTTGAAGGTCTTGTCGACCGCGTTGCGGGGCCCGTACACCGCGAGGCCGACGAGATCCAGATCCGTGGTCGGCACGGCCCGCACCGCCGCGCGGTTGTCGTGGTCGTTGCCCGTCGCGAACAGGTCGCGGGTGAACAGGGCCCGGGGCAGCGCGCGGGAGAGTGCGCGGGTGTGGGCCGCCTTCAGGGTCTCCTTCGTCCCCTCGAAGATCAGCACCGGCTGGCGGAACATCGGCAGGTACCCCACGCCGTCCGCGTCCTCATAGGGTTCCCCGACCACCTCGGGCACCTGTGGTCCCAGGCCGCTGACCAGGAACGCGGTCACGTTGAGGCGCTGCCACGTCTCCAGGTCGTCGCGGAGCAGTACGGCGATCTTGGTGTCGAAGCGGGTGCCGGGGGCCGGACCGGCGCCCTGCACGGGACTCCCGGCGCTCTCGCCCTCGCTCCCGCTCCCGCTCCCGCCCCTCCCCTTGCTCTCGCTCTTGTTCGCGGACTCGGTGCCCATGGACTCGGTGCTCATGGAGTGAGACTGCCGATCCGCTCGGGGCCGGGTCTTGTACGTTTTTTGCATGGCCGCTCAGCGCGAGGTCTCCGCCTGGCGCCCGCGCGTACCGGGTGTCGTGGAGGTCTTCCACGCCCACTACACGGGGTACGCCTACCCGATGCACGTCCACGACGCCTGGACGCTGCTGATCGTGGACGACGGCGCCGTACGGTACGACCTGGACCGGCACGAGCACGGCACCCCGCACGACACCGTCTCCCTGCTGCCGCCGCACGTCCCGCACAACGGCTCGCCGGTGACCGAGCGGGGCTTCCGCAAGCGGGTGCTCTACCTCGACCTCTCCGTGCTCGACGCGGGGCTGGTGGGGGCCGCCGTCGACGGCCCCGACCTGCGCGACCCTCTGCTGCGCGCCCGGATCGGGCAACTGCACACCGCGCTCGGCCGGCCCGGCGACGAGTTCGAGGCGGCAAGCCGGCTGACCCTCGTCACCGAACGGCTGTACGGGCATCTGCGGCCCCGGCAGCGCCTCCGGGTGCCGCCCCCGGACCGCGGCGTCGCCCACCGGCTGCGCGAACTGCTCGACGCGCGGCTCGTGGAGGGCGTCGCGCTTCAGGAGGCGGCGCGTCTCGTGCACGCACATCCGGCACACCTCGTACGGGCGTTCAGCCGCCGTTTCGGGATCGCGCCGCACCAGTACCTGATGTCACGCCGGGTCGAACACGCCCGTCGGCTGCTGCTGCGGGGAATGCGGCCGGCCGACACCGCGGTCGCCAGCGGGTTCTACGACCAGGCGCACCTGACCCGGCACTTCCGGCGCCTGGTCGGGGTCACGCCCGGGCGGTACGCGCGGGCGGGCGACGGCGCGGCTGTCCGCACCGGCTGAAGCGGCGGCGCGCCGGCCACACGGACTCGAACGCCGCGCCCGCCACGCGACTTCGCAGCGTCCCGGCGTCACGGGCTCCCGCTCGGGCCGTGGCTCAGGTCTCCTCGTCCACGTCCCGGGTGAGGCGGGTGAACGCCTCCAGGTTGCGCGTGGACTCGCCGCGCGAGACCCGCCACGCGTACTCCTTGCGGATCGCCGAGGCGAACCCGAGTTCGAGGAGGGTGTTGAAATCGCCGTCCGCCGCCTCCAGGACGGAGCCGAGGAGGCGGTCGAGCTCCTCGGGAGTGACGGCGGCCAGCGGCACCTTGCCCGCGAGGTAGATGTCGCCGAGGCGGTCGACGGCGTAGGCGACGCCGTACAGCTTGAGGTTGCGCTCCAGGAGCCAGCGGTGGACTCCGGCCTCGTTCTCGTCGGGGTGGCGGACGACGAAGGCGTTCAGGGAGAGCGCGTGCCGGCCGAGGCGCAGGGAAAGGGTGGTCGACAGCTTCCGTGTGCCGGGGAGCTTGACGACGTACGCGCCGGGCTCCGGGCTCTCCCACTCGAGCTCGGCATCCTTCAGGGCGGCCTCGACGACCTCACCCGCACGCGTCACCCGCTGCTCCTCCTCAGCCATGGTGGGAGCGTACGCGACGGGCCTCGGCGGCGGCCGCACGCATGCGGCGCCGGTGGTCGTGGACGGCACCCGTGTACACCTCGGCGGTGGCGGCGGCGGCCGCGTCCCAGCCGAAGCAGCGGGCGTGCCGGGCGGCGGCGTCGCCCATGGTGTCGGTGAGCGTCGGCGTGTCGGCGAAATCCTCCAGCACGCGCGCGTAGGCGACGGGGTCGTGGCCGTCCACCAGGAAGCCCGTGGAGCGGTCCCGCACGGCGACCGGAAGACCGCCGACGGCCGCGGCGAGCACCGGCGTACCGGCCGCCTGCGCCTCTATGGCGACCAGGCCGAACGACTCGCTGTAGGAGGGCATGACCAGGACGGAGGCGGCCCGGAACCAGTCGGCGAGCTGGTCCTGGGCGACGGGCGGCCGGAACCGTACGACGTCGGCTATGCCGAGCCGGGCGGCGAGCTTCTGCAGTCCCTCGGGCTTGGCCAGGCCACTGCCGCTGGGACCGCCCACGACGGGGACGACCATGCGGGAGCGCAGTTCGGGACGCCGGTCGAGGAGGACGGCGACGGCGCGCAGGAGTATGTCGGGGGCCTTGAGGGGCTGGATGCGGCCCGCGAAGAGGGGCACGAGCGCGTCCTGGGGCAGGCCGAGCCGGGCACGGGCGGCGGCGCGGCCGTCCGCGGGACGGAAGCGTTCCAGGTTGACGCCGGGATGGACGACGGCGACGCGCGCGGGGTCCGCCTCGTAGTGGCGAAGCAGTTCCCCGGCCTCCTCGGTGGTGTTGGCGATGAGGCGGTCGGCGGCGCGCACGACCTGGGTCTCGCCGATCACGCGCGCGGCGGGCTCGGGGGTGTCGCCGGCGGCGAGGCTGGCGTTCTTGACCTTGGCCATGGTGTGCATGGCGTGCACGAGCGGGACGCCCCAGCGCTGGGCGGCGAGCCAGCCGACGTGGCCGGAGAGCCAGTAGTGCGAGTGGACGAGGTCGTAGTGGCCGGGGCGGTGGCCGGCCCATGCCTGCATCACGCCGTGGGTGAAGGCGCACAGCTGGGCGGGGAGGTCCTCCTTGGCCAGACCCTCGTAGGGGCCGGCGTCGATGTGCCGGACGAGGACACCGGGGCACAGTTCCACGGTGGGCGCCACGGAGGCGCTGGTGGCGCGGGTGAAGATCTCGACCTGGATGTTCTGGGCGGCGAGCCGCTGGGCCAGCTCCACGATGTAGACGTTCATGCCGCCGGCGTCGCCCGTGCCGGGCTGGTGCAGCGGGGAGGTGTGCACGGACAGCATCGCGACGCGCCGGGGGCGGCGGGCGAGACGCAGGCGGGGAGAGGGGGAGCTTGCTGCCGATCGACGCCCGAGCCTGTTGATGTACTGGCTCACGGTGGCGTTCCTCCTTGCAGCGGGCGGACGGGGGCCTGTCGGGCGCGGTGGTGGGCGTGGCTGGCCCTCCGACCAGGGCCAACACCGGAGCGTTCCACTCCATTTCCGGCGGACGGAGTTTTGCCTATTTATTACCCGGGTTCGCTCAACCGTTCGAGCTCGCTTGCGTCGGCCCTTCGTCGGCGGCCCTGTAGCGGTGGCCTTCCGAGAGCCTTGTCGTCGCGGCTCCGTTCCGTTTCCGGGTACCCGGCGGATGGCCGGGCGCACGTGGGCGGGAGTTGTCCACAGGCCCGCACGGCATCTGCCGCTCCCGCCTAATCTCGTACGCATGACAACCCGCGCAGCGTCCCGCCCCGTGGGTACGGCGACACGCGGGACCACCAACCCCAACCGGCTCCGCCGCATGGACCGCTGGATCGCGGCGGCCCACGGCGCCGAACTCCGCCGCTCCCCCGCCCCCCTCGCCGTCGACCTCGGTTACGGTGCGGCGCCCTGGACCGCCGTCGAGTTGCTGCGCCGGCTCCGCTCCGCCGCCCCCCGCACCCGCGTCGTCGGCATCGAGATCGACCCCGCCCGCGTCGCCGCCGCGCAGCCCTACGCACGGGACGGGCTGGACTTCCGGCACGGCGGCTTCGAGGTCCCGGTCCCCGGCCGCCCCGCCCTGATCCGCGCCGCGAACGTCCTGCGGCAGTACGACGAGGAGGTGGTCGCCGCGGTCTGGCGGCGGCTGTGCGCCCGACTGGCCCCCGCCGACCCGGCGACCGGCTCCCGCGGCGGACTGCTCGTCGAGGGCACGTGCGACGAGATCGGCCGACGGCACGTCTGGGTCGCGCTCGGCCCCGAGGGCCCCCGCACCGTGACCTTCGCGACCCGGCTCGGGTCCCTGGAACGCCCCTCCGACCTCGCGGAAAGACTCCCGAAGGCGCTCATCCACCGCAACGTCACGGGGGAGCCGGTGCACGCGTTCCTGCGCGACTTCGACCGCGCCTGGGCCTCGGCGGCGCCGTACGCCTCCTACGGTGCACGCCAGCGCTGGATACGCACGGTCCGCGCGCTGACCGGCGACTGGCCGGTCGCGGACACCGCAGGGCGCTGGCGCCAGGGTGAGGTCACCGTGGCCTGGCAGGCGTTGGCGCCCCGCGGCTGGACGCCGACCTCGGCGCCGGCACCGCCCTCCGCCGCGTAGCGGACGGCGAGCCGCCCCGGCGACGCCGGCGGACGGCGGCAGACGGACGGCGGACGGCGGACGGCGGCAGACGGACGGCGGACGGCGGACGGCGGACGGCGGACGGCGGACGGCGGTACGAGGATCCGACGCACCGGCGCACCGGCGTTACGGCGCACCGGCGCACCGGCGCACCGGCGCCACGGGACCGAACCCGGCAGGGAACGATCTCCGCACGTCGTTCGTCACAGTCGCCGGGAGATCGTCGTCGCGGACGCGACAAGGACGCGAGAAGGACGCGACAAGGGGAGAAAGACTCCCGGTACGACACGCACCCTGTCGTACCGGGCGACGACGTGGCACGATCCCCCAGGCGTCCGAAAGTTACTGACGGGAAACTCAGTTATTTGGGGGACGGAGTATGGGATCCGGACAGCGGAGCCTGACCACGGCGGCCATCGCCCTGGTCTGCGCGGTCACCGTGCTGAGCGCACCGGGCACGGCGTTCGCGAGCGCTTCGGCGCCGAAGCCCCCGCCCGCGCCGTCCTCCGGCGGCCAGGGAGGCGGGGACGCGTCGGCGGACGCCAAGAACTCCGCCGACGGCGGTTCGACGGACGGCAGTTCGGCCGGCACCCCGCCCACCTCGACGGAGGACACGGCGACCGACGCTCAACTCGAGGCCGTGCAGGAGAAGTTGGACAAGCTGTACCACCAGGCCGCGGTCGCCACGGACGCCTACAACGCCGCCGAGGAGAAGGCCGAGAGCCAGTCCGCCCGCATCGCCGAGCTGAACCGCCAGATCGACGCGGCCAAGGCGAAGCTGGGTGAACTGCAGGACCGGGCCGGCGCCGCGGCCCGCGCCCAGTACCGCGGCGGGACCCTGCCGCCGGAGATGCAGCTCTGGCTGAGCAAGGACCCGCAGAAGTTCCTCGACGGTGCCCAACTCGCCCGGCAGGGCCAGCAGGCCACCATGGGCCTGATCGACGAGCTGAAGCAGACCAAGACCGATCTGGGGAAGCTCTCCAGCGACGCCTCCGACCGCTACGAGAAGCTGGAGGCCAACCGCAAGGAGAAGGCCTCGGCGAAGAAGCGGGTGAAGAAGCGGATCGCCGCCGCGGAGACCCTCCAGGACCAGTTGGAGGCGAAGGAGAAGGAGCGGCTGGCCAAGCTGGAGGAGGAGGCCGCCCGGCAGGCGCAGACCGACTGGCTCGACTCCGGTGTGCTGAAGGACGTGAACACCAAGGCGTCCGCGGCGGGCCGCGAGGCGGTGGCCTTCGCCACGGACCAGATCGGCAAGCCGTACGTGTGGGGCGCCGAGGGGCCGAACTCCTACGACTGCTCGGGACTGACGTCACAGGCCTGGCTCGCCGCCGGCCACGCGATCCCGCGGACCTCGCAGGAGCAGTGGAAGCAACTCCCTCACGTCGCCCTCGCGGACATGCGCCCCGGTGACCTGATCATCTACTTCGAGGACGCGAGCCACGTGGCCATGTACCTGGGCGACGGCAAGATCGTCCACGCCCCGCGCCCCGGCCGCACGGTGACGATCGCCGGCGCGGGCACGATGCCGATACTCGGGGTGGTGCGCCCCGACGCGTGAGGCGCACCGCGCACGCCCTCGCGAAGCCGGGTGACACCCGCGGCACCGCCTGACGATGTCCACGGCGCCGCGCGAGGACGTCCTCGGCAGCGGTGGGCAAGGTCCGCGCCACCCGGCAGGCGGTCCTCGACCGTGCCCCCTGCCGGCGCGAGGCACGGGGCGCCAAGGCCGGGGTGACGTGCGGTGTCGCGTGACGCACCCCACCGTCCGTCCCTCGGCGGGCCGTCGAAGGGTGTGCCGCGCACGTGACGTTCGTCATCCCGCACCCCGTCCCGGGGTGTCCAAGTCCGCCGCGTATCGCGGCATATGACGGCGGCGCCCTGCCCCGCGTGGTCCGGAACACCATTCCGCTGCGGGCGCGGCTACCGCTATGGTCCCCGTCGGTGGGCGAGGTCCTTCGCGCCACCACGCCCTCGGGGGGAGGGAAGGAACCCAAGACGATGCCCGTACCCGTACCGCGGCAGAGAGCGATCCCGGCCGCGGAGAGTGGTCAGGCTCAGGCCGCGCCCCACGTCAGCGGCCCGTCCACGGAGACGGGCCGCGAGCCGCCCGCCGAGGGCGTCCGCGGTCCGGCCACGGACGCGCCGGCCGACGGCACGGCCGTGCCGGACGGCTCCGCCGTGCCCGCCGCGCCGGCCTCCGCCGACGCCACGCCCGCCAACCTCACCCTGCTGGTGATCGAGGACGACCCGGCGGGCTCGCCGATCGTGCCCGAGATGCTCGACTCGGCGGGCCGCCCCATCCGACTGCGCACGGCCCGCAACCTCACCGAGGCCGAGCGGCTGCTCACCGACGACGTCCACTGCATCCTGCTCGACCTCGCGCTGCCCGCGCCCGGCCGGGCCGCCGACAGCGAGGACGAGCTGGTGGTACTGCGCCACGTGCTGGAGCTCGCGCCCCGGCACGCCGTCCTCGCGCTGACCGCCAGCGGTGACGCCGAGCGCGGCGCCGAGGCGGTGCGCGTGGGCGCGCAGGACTACCTGCTGCGCGAGGAGCTGGACGGCAGGCTGCTGAGCCGGGCGATCCGGTACGCGGTGGAACGCAAGCGCTCGGACACCGCCGAGCGGCGGCTGACCGAGTCGAAGCTGCGCGCGCAGGAGAACGCCCGGCTGGAGCGCGGGCTGCTCCCGACACCGCTCCTCGAGGGCTCCTCCCTGCGCTTCGCGGCCCGCTACCGGCCCGGTCGCTCGCGCGCGCTGCTCGGCGGGGACTTCTACGACACCGTGCGCACCCCGGACGGCACCGTGCACGCGATGATCGGTGACGTCTGCGGGCACGGTCCCGACGAGGCGGCGCTCGGCGTGGAGCTGCGCATAGCCTGGCGGGCGCTGACGCTGGCGGGGCTGTGCGGCGACCGGTTGCTCTCCACGCTCCAACAGGTGCTGGAGCACGAGCGCGACAACGACGAGATCTTCGCGACGCTGTGCACGGTGGACATCGCGCCGGACGGCCGTCGCGCGGGCCTGTGCCTGGCCGGCCATCCGGCCCCGCTGGTCGCCCGCCCCGGCCGGGCGCCGGAGCTGCTGCCGTACGACAACAACGGCCCCGCGCTGGGCCTGCTGCCGCGGGCCCGCTGGCCCCGTACGCAGGTGGAGCTGGGGGCCGCGTGGAGCCTGATGCTCTACACCGACGGCCTCATAGAGGGCCACGTCGGGAACACGGGAGAACGCCTCGGCCAAGAGGGAATGCTCGGGCTGGTGCGCCGCCGGCTGGAACAGGGCCTGAGCGGCGAGACACTGCTGCGCACCACGGTCGACGAGGTGCGCGACCTCAACGGCGGCGAGCTCACGGACGACGTGGCCGTCGTCCTGCTGGACCGCAGCGCCTGACGCCCCCGCCGGACACCGCGAACCCGGCCCGGCCCGACCCGGCCGGAGCGCGCCGTGCCGTGTCTGCCGCGGCCGAGAGGGTTCAGCGGCCGCCGTTGTAGGGCCCGTACGGGCCGTCGCTGCTGCTGCCGCCGCTGCTCCGGCGCCCGAAGCCGCCGCCCGAGACCCCGCGCAGGGCGGGACGGACGTCGACGAAGAAGACGATCGTGGCGACGAGGCCGGCGAGCTGCAGGAACAGCATGGGGATCAGCAGGTTCACCGCGACCGTGACGCCGAGGATGATCAGCCAGAAGCCCTTGGTCTTCTTGTCGGCGGCACGGTAGGCGTCGTCGCGGAAGAGCGCGGCCATGACCAGTGCCACCACGGCGAGCACCAGCATGGCGGTGTAGAGCAGCCACATCAGGCCGCCGAATGCCGTCAACAGCATGTTGCCCACCGTCCGAGTCGTGGTCGTGGTCGTGTCGTCCTTCGGCCGACCGTGCGCCGGTACGGCCACCGTACCCGTAGAACGGGCCGGGCATTCCGGAAGTGCCCGGAGCGTCCGGCCCGTTCCCGCACCCCGGTCACTTGGCCGGAGGCGTGGTCTTCCTGGCCGTGCTCGGCTTGCGGGCCGGGGCCTTCTTCGCCGGGCTCGCCGGGCTCGCCTGACTCGTCGCGGTGGACTTGCGCGCGGTGGGCTTCGGCGCGGTCGCGGACGGCTTGTCGTCCTCGATCCGGACCGGCTCCGCGGGCTTGGCCACGGGCTTGACGGGCTGCACCGGGCGGGGCTTGGCCTGGCTCTTCGGCGCGGGCTCGGGCTCGACGGCGATCGCGAGGTCCTCGATCTCCTCGGCGGCGTCGCCGCGCCAGGTGCGCACGGCCTGCTCGCCCTGCTCGGCGACCTTCTCGTAGGCCTCACGGGCGCGGACGGCGTACTCGGCGGCGACGCCGACCCCGCGCAGCGCGAGGTCCTGGGCGGACTCGCCGAGCTTCTTCAGGTCGGTGTCGAAGGAGCCGATGAGGTCGTTGACCCGGGCCTGAAGGGTCTCCTGCGCCTCCTTGGCGCGGGCGGCGGCCTTCTCCTGCACGGCCTTGGGGTCGGTGTTGCGCACGGCATCGATACGGGCCGGCGCCTCGTTGCGGAGCTGCTCGACCAGGCTCGGCACCCGGAGGGCCTGCTTCCATGCGAGGTCGGCGGTGCCGGCGGCGAAGTAGAAGGGCTTGGGGTCGCTGAGGGTCTTGCGCAGGTCGTCGGTGATGGCCATGACGATGGTCCTCCCGGATTGCTGTCTGCTGAGGGTTTGTGGTGACCGCGGCACCCGTCCGGCTGCCCGTCCGGTGGGCGCGGCCGGGGTTCAGCCGGCCGTACGCCGCGGTCCGGCGTCGCCGCCGGCCGTGCGCGAGCCGTTCACGGTGCCGGTGCCGGTGCCGCCGTCCGGGGCGGCCTCGGCCTCGGACGGACGGAACGCATCGGGTGCGCCCGGCGCACCCTTTGTACCGTCCGCGTCCACGGCGACCGTCGCCGCCGCGCCGCCCGTCCCGGCGTCACCGGGCACGTTCTCCAGCCCGCTCTCGTATCCGTTCCCGTGTCCGTTCTCCTTGCGGAAGGACTCGTAGATCTGGAGCAGCACCTGCTTCTGGCGCTCGGTGAGCGTGGGATCGGCGAGCAGCGCGGCCCGGGTCTCGACCTCGACGCGGTCACGCTCGGCGTCGAGGATGCCGGCCCGCACGTACAGCGTCTCGGCGGAGATCCGCAGCGCCTTGGCGACCTGCTGCAGCACGTCCGCGCTCGGCTTGCGCAGCCCACGCTCGATCTGGCTCAGGTACGGATTGGACACGCCGGCGGCGTCGGCGAGCTGCCTGAGCGACAGCTGCGCGTTTCGCCGCTGCTCACGCAGGTACTCACCGAGATTGCCGACATTGAGCGTTGCCATGCCTCCACCATGCCCCACCCTCGCTAACTTTTGCAAGCACCCGCTTGCAAAAGTGCGCCACGCCACTGGGCTCCTCACCATGGGGGCGACGGTCTCCGCTTCACCCGCTCCCAGGCCGCGTCGAGGCCGTGACCCGCCCGGGCTAGCCTGGGCCGGCATGATCGTCTGGTTGAACGGCACGCACGGGGTGGGCAAGACGACGACGGGTGCCCTCGTGCGGCGATTGGTCCCGGGTTCGCGGGTGCTGGATGCCGAGAAGGTCGGCGAGACACTCATGGACATCGAGCCGGGGCTGCCCTGGACGGGCAACTTCCAGGACTGGCCGCCGTGGCGGCCGCTCGTGGTGGAGACCGCCCGGCGGGTGCTCGAATACACCGGCGGCACCCTGGTGATGCCCATGACCGTCCTGGTCGAGCGGTACTGGCGGGAGATCGGCGCGGGCCTCGCCGAGCACGCGATTCCGGTGCGCCACTTCGTTCTGCACGCCGACCGGGACACGCTCCTGCGACGCATCGAGGAGGACACCGTCCTCGGCCCCTCGGAGTTCCGTCTCGCCTACGTCGAGCCCTACGCCGAGGCGGCCCGCACCTGGCTGCACCAGGAGGCCGAGGTCGTCGACACCACGCGCCTCACCCCCGCCCAGGCCGCCCGGCGGATCGCGGAGGCCGTCGCGAGGGGGTAGAGGGGTGAGGGCCGAGGACGCGTACGGCCACCCGGTGACGGCCACCCGGTGACGGCCACCCGGTGACGGCCACCCGGTGACGGCCACCGGGTCGAGCCCCGCCTCCCCCCGTGCGGAGGCGGGGCCCGGCCGTGGGTGCCGGGGTGGTCAGCCGGCCTGGCTCGGGACCTGCTTGTTGGCGTCGACCACCGCGCGCTGGGTGATCGCGCTGGTGAAGGTGACGGTGCCGACCTCGAAGGGGCTGTCCGGGGTCTTCTCGACGACGACGTTGCGTTCGCCGAGGAAGCTGAGGGTCTTCTTGTCGAAGATCCACTCGGTGCGCTCGCCGTCGGTGTCGTTCTGCCGGGCGATGGCCACCCCGTGGCGGCCCACCGCGTCGACCGCGTCGTCCACCGCCACGACCCCCGGGATCTTGGCCGCGGCCTTGTAGAGGGCGGCGGCGAGGCGGGCCGGCGGGTAGCTCTCGGTGAGCAGGTCGCCGATGGCGACGAAGGCCGCCTGGTCGCGGGGGACCTCCTTGTCCCGTTCGGCGTCCGAGTCCCGGTAGATGCGGCGGAGCAGCGCGTCGGGGTTGGTGGGGAGCGCCGCCAGGTCGTTGTAGGCGGAGCTCACCGGGATGTCACTGGAGAGGGTCATGCCCTTGTCGCTGGTCTCGCCCGGCTCGATCAGCCAGCCGTCCTTGCCGTCCAGGGAGTTCCAGACCTGGCGGGTGTGCAGCTTCTCGCTGACGACCGTGGTCTTGTCGTCGACCGTCTTGGGGTAGGTGTCGGCGACCTTGGAGGCGATGTAGACGTACTGGCCGGCGTGCGGCGCCGGTTCGGAGACCTCGGCGGCGGCGAGGGAGATCCGGTCGAGCAGCCGGGGGGCGCCCTGGGTGTCGGCCGTGCCCACCGTGGTGGTGAGCGCGGGCCCGGTGGCCAGCGGGGTCCTGCCGCCGTCTCCGTCGCCGCCGGACACGACGACGGTGGTGACGACCGCGCCCGAGAGCGCGAGGGCCGCCGCGGGCACCAGGACGACGCGGCGCAGGAACGGGTTGCGGTGCCGGGGGACGGCGACCGGACGGTCGTCGGAGGCAGTGGCGGCGGACGTGCGGAGGTCCTCGTGGATCTGGGTCATCATCTGCTCCTTGTGGAACTGGTGACGGCCCGCCGGCAGGTCTCGCGGAGCGGAGGGCAGGAGGCCCTGCGTCTCCGTCCACTCAGCCGGGTGCGGCTGGGAGGGCTTGGCGTTCATCGGTGTCCTTCCTGTGCGGACCGGATCACGTATCCGCGATCACCTGTTGTCTGCCGATTCGTGGCGGTGAGTTCCCGTTCGCCACGAAATTTCTCCGGGCCGCCGTCCGGGCCCCCGTCCTTGAGCAGTTGCGCGTCGGCGAGCTTGCGCAGCCTGCGGCGGGCGCGGGAGAGCCGGGAACGGACGGTGCCGAGGGGGATGCCGAGGACCCTGGCGGCGTCGGCGTACTCCATGCCCTCCCACAGGCACAGCGTCAGCACCTCGCGTTCGGGGCGTTTCAGCAGGCTGAGGGCGGTGAGAGTGGCGGCGATCCGGCGCCGGTCGTCGAGCCGTGCGGCCGTCTCCTCGGCGTGGTCCTCGACCCGTTCCCGGGCCGCGCCCTCGGCGGCCACCGCCTCGGCGGCGTTCCGGTACCGGCGGTTGCTGCGGTACTGGGAGCGGGCCACGTTGGTCGCGATGCCCAGCAACCACGGCCGCAGCGAGCCCCCTTCGGCGTCGACGGACGCACGGCGGCGCCACGCCTCCATGAACGTCGCGGACATGACGTCCTCGGCCGCGGACCAGTCGGCGGTCAGCCGGAAGGCGTGGTTGTACACGGCCCGGGCGCACTCGTCGAAGAGTTCCGCGAAGGCGTCCGGGTCCCCGGCGCGCACACGGCTTCGCATATCTGTGGTCACGTCCTGGACTGCCGTCCCACGCGCCCGAGTTCCCGTGTCCTGCGTCACATCGCCCCTCGGCATCACTCCGCCCGCCCTTCCGGGACCGGCACGACCAGCGGCACCGGCGACAGCGGCGACAGCGGCGACAGCGGCGACAGCGGCGACAGCACAACACAGACAATTCGGCGGTTCGTCTTCGCTTCGCCCCGGACCTCTGAACTTGCTCAAGTTCTCCCGGAGGAAAAGCAATTCGAAGGATCGCGGGTGTCTCATGGAACTCGACACCGCCTGCACTCTCCATCGGCTGGGGGTCATGAACCATGCCCAAGGACGATCGCAGTACTGTTCGCCGTGCGCATCGCGGCTTACCCAGCGCTTTTCGCCCCGAAAACAGCACCGGAACCTCCTTATTCCGGCCCGCGAGCGAGATGACGGCCGCGAGGCACCCACTGTTCCCGCCCCACCGGAACAGACAGGGCCTGGTGGCCGTGGCACTGCTCGTGGGCGTGACCGCGGTGTGGGGGTCGACCTTCCTCGTCATTCAGGACGCGACCGACACCATGCCGGTTCTCGATTTCATGGCCGCGCGTTTCACGGTGGGCGCGCTGGTTCTGGCGGCCTTGCGACCGCGCAGAATAATGTCGCTCGACCGCGCCGGCTGGGCCGGGGGAGCCGCTCTCGGCATTGCTCTCGGTACGGCCTACACCTTGCAGGTATTCGGCCTGCGGCACACCTCCGCGACAATCTCCGCTTTCGTCACCGGAATGTTCGTGGTGTTCACTCCGCTGCTGGCCGCACTCGTACTGCGCCGGCGCGTCACGCCGGCCGCCTGGGCGGGGACCGGCCTCGCGTTCGCCGGACTCGCGCTGCTCACCCTCAACGGCCTCCGTGTCGGCACGGGTGAACTCCTGACCCTGGGCTGCGCCCTGGGCATCGCCCTGCAGATCCTCGGCACCGACACCTGGGCGGCGGGACGGGACCCCTACGCGCTCGCCTTCGCCCAGATGGCGACCGTGGCCGTCGCTGCGTCCCTCGCGGCACTGCCCGGAGGGCTCAGCCTCCTCCCGCCCGACCGGGCCGCCTGGTTCGGGGTGGTGTGGACCGGGGTGTTCGCCACGGCCGCCGCTCTGGTCGTCCAGACCTGGGCACAGACCAGACTCAGCCCCGTGCGGGTAGCGGTCGTCCTGACCCTGGAACCCGCCTTCGCCGCCCTGGTGGGGGTGTTCGCCGGTGACGTCCTCTCCGCCCGGCAGGTGATCGGCAGTCTGCTGGTCCTGCTGGCCATGCTCCTGGTCGAACTCCGCACCACCCCGGCCGCCGGCCCAGGCACCGGCACCGGCACCGGCACCGACAGGCGGACGGAGCCCGCCGCCGTGCCCCGCCTCGCCCCGAGCAGCACCCCGTAGAGGCGCCGGGCGCCGCCTCCCCGCGCCCCCGTCTCCCGCACGCCCTCCCCCCACTTCCCTCCGCCCCCACTCCCTTTCACCCCGCACGCCCACGCATGCCCCCGCGTGCGCACCGCCCCCGGAAGGACACCCTCATGCTCGGCCAGACCCCCACCGATCACGTCACCACCGATCAAGCCCCCGGCGAGGCCAGGGCACTTCTCGAGGAGGCGGCACGCGAGCGCGTGGCTGCCGGCGCCACCGGCCAGACCGTCCTGAGCCGCCCCGAGTGGCTGTCGTGCGGACCCCTGCGACGGGCCCTGCGCGAGACGGTCCTGCCGCCCGACCCGGCCCGGGGCTTCCGGGTGGTCGAGGGGCTCTTCGGGGGCCTCCTCGACCTCGGCGCCACCCCGTCGCACTGGTCGCGGAACGACCCGGACGCCACCGCGCCCTTCGAGATCTCCCTGGCTCTCGTCGCGGAGACACTCGGTTCCGTCTTCGGCTGGAGCGAGCAGCAGGAGGGGCGCCTGGTGCACGACATCGTGCCGAGCAAGGGCTTCGAGCACCTCCAGGTGGGCGCGAGCAGCGCGGTGCCGCTCGTCTGGCACACCGAGGACGGGTTCCATCCCCAGCGCGCCGACTACCTCCTGCTCGCCTGCGTGCGCAATCCGGACGGGATCGGCAGCAGGCTCGCCTCCGTGCGCGATCTCGACCTCGACCCCGACGACGTCGCACAACTGCGCCGGCCGCTGCTCGCGATAGAGCCGGACGACAGCTACGCCTACGGCGACGGGAGCGCGGAACCGGCCGAGCCGGTCGGGATGGCGACGCTGTGGGACCGGCCGGACGGGCTCTGCGTGCGCTACGACCCCTCGTACACGCGGTATCTCACCGACGACAAGGACTTCGTCTCCGCGCACGAACGCCTCGGCGCCGCCTTCGAGGAGCAGGGCTTCGTCGTGCCGCTGTCCCCGGGCGACCTGCTCGTCATCGACAACGACACCCTGGTGCACGGGCGGCTCTCCTTCCGCCCCCGCTACGACGGCACGGACCGCTGGCTCAAGCGGGTGCTGGTGCGCTCCCCGCGCAGCAGGCCGGCCGCGGAGGGACGGGAGCACGGCTACGACCAGCGGCGGGTCTTCCCGGCACGGGCCACGCTCCCGACCGGGGCGGGCGGTTCGCACTGGTAGGGGACCGGGCGGGCCGGGTCACCACGGCAGCGGTCGGCTGTGCAGCACGTCCAGCCGGGAGACGGCGCGGGTGAGGACGACGTAGAGGCGGTGCGGGCCGCGCGGTTCGGCCTCGGCGATCGCCGCCGGTTCCACGGCGACGACGTGGTCGTACTCCAGCCCCTTCACCGCACCCGCCGGCACCACCACGACGGGGGCGGCCGGTCGTTCCGGACCGGCCGCCCCGATGCCCGCGGCGCCGAGGACCCCGCGCACCCGCTCGGCGTCACGATCGACGGTGATCACACCGACCGACCCCTCGTGCGTGAGCGCCCTCCTGACCGCCTCGACGACCGCGCCGTCCAGCTCCTCCGGGCGCCGCACGTGCCGGACGGTCAGTTCGCCGTCCCGGCGCAGCGACCGGGCCCGCGGCACGTCCACGTCGAGCCGGTCCAGCAGCCGGTTGGCCAGGCCGAGGACGGCCTCCGGCACCCGGAACCCGGTGGTCAGCGGGATCACGGCGGCCTCGGGCCGGCCCAGGTGGGCGAGGAGGGCCGGCCAGTCCCGCGCGGACCAGGGGGTGGTGCCCTGCGCGAGGTCCCCGAGCACGGTGAGGGAGCCGAAGGCGGCCCGGCGCGCGATCGCCCGGCACTCCATCGGCGAGAGGTCCTGCGCCTCGTCGACGACGACGTGCGCGTAGCCCTCCGGGTGCTCGATCAGTCCGGCGAGCTCGTCGAGGAGGACGAGGTCGGCCGCCGACCAGCGCGCCGAACGGGGGGAGCGGGGCGCTCGCGCCCAGGCGAGGGCGCGCTGTTCACTCTCGTCCAGCAGCCCTTCGGCCGCCGCGGCGAGCACCGTCCGGTCGCCGAGCAGCGCGGCGAGCACCTCCTCCGGGCGCGCCCGCGGCCACACCGTGTCGAGGTACGCGCCCACCGGGCGGCAGTGGGCGACGCGCCGCAGCCAGGCGGCGCCGAGCGGCCCCGTCCGCCGTTCGGCCCGCTCCCGCACGTGGTGCGCGATCCGCGTGCGCACCCGCTCGCGCCCCACCGCGTACGGCGGTTCCTCTGCCCGTACGGCCGCCACGATCTGCCGCAGCGTCCCGCCGGACACGCGCAGGCGGTGGGCGCCGACCGGCACCGTGAGGTCGGCGGCACCATCCGGGTCCACCCCGGCGTACAGGGCCCGGCGCAGGACCTCCGCCATCCGGGGGTCGTGCTTGACCTCGGCGGCACGCGACGCGTCCTCGGCGGTGACCGGGTGCCGGGCGATCTCGTCGGCGAGCGTGGACTGGCGCACGCCGGTCTCGCCGAGGGCGGGGAGCACCTCGGAGATGTAGGAGAGGAAGGTGCGATGGGGGCCGAGGACGAGCAGGCCGCCGCGGCGGATGCGCCGCGGGTGGGTGTAGAGGAGGTAGGCGGCCCGGTGCAGTCCGACGGCCGTCTTGCCGGTGCCGGGGGCACCCTGGACGCACAGGGTGGTCGACAGGCCGGCGCGGACGAGGTCGTCCTGCTCGGGCTGGATGGTGGCGGCGATGTCGCGCATCGGGCCGAGCCGGGGCCGTTCGATCTCGGCGGTGAGGAGGCGACCGGGCCCCTCGGGGGCGGTGGCACCGGTGAGGGGCTCGTCCTCGAAGCCGGTCAGGTCGGCCGAGGCGCCGCGGCTGCCGGGGGCCCAGCCGAAGCGGCGGCGGACGGCGACGCCCTGCGGCTCGGCGACGCTCGCCTGGTAGAAGGCGCGCGAGACGGGTGCGCGCCAGTCGACGACGAGGGGCGGGGCGGCCGGGTCCGTGCTGAGCCTGAGCCGGCCGATGTGGTAGCTCTGCCCGGCGTGCCCGGGGGCGTCCTCGGCGAAGTCGAGGCGCCCGAAGAAGAGCGGGCCCTCGGGGAGTTCCCGCAGGTCCCAGGCGCGGCCGCGCAGTTGTCTGCCGAGGACTTCCGCGTCGGCGCCGGAGGCGGAGACGTCCGCCCCCGTGACGACCTGTTCGTCCGCGCCGGCGAGCAGCGCGGCGAGCGCGGCGCGGCAGGCCTCGTGATGGGCGCGTTCGGCGCGGAGCGGGGCGGGTGGAGCGGGGGCGGGGGGCGTGAGGGACACCGAGGACACCGAGGACACCGAGGACACGGAGGGCGCGGAAGCAACCGAGGGCGCGGCAGGCACGGGCGGGGGTACGGCGGAGGGCATGGGCCCAGCGTACCCAACTTCCGTTACTCGGTAACGTTTTTTACTCAGGCATCATTGCCTGGAGCGTTCGGCTCACCTCGGGCCCCCGAACCCGCCCAGCCCTTCCCCCAGCCGTCCGAACGCCCGCTGCGCCGCCTCGACGGCCTCGCCGTGGACGTCGTCCGCCCGCTCCCCCGCCGCCATCCGCCGCCAGTTCTCCAGCGCGAGGACCCGCTGCACGGCGATGATCTGCGCCGCGGCGAGCCGGGCGTCGAGGCCGCCGCCGAGGGCCGAGGCGAGCGCGGCCTCGGAGCGTTCGAGGTAGCCGTGGAGCCGGGCGGCCAGGGCGGGGGTGCCGTAGAGGAGCCGGTGGAAGTCGAGCACGGCGGGGGCGTCGTTGAGCCCGGTGACGGGGTCGCGGTGGTCCAGCCCGTCGAGGAAGCGGGCGCGCAGCGCGGCGACCGGTGAGGTGCCCTCGGCCCGGGCGGCGACGACGCGGGCCGGCTCCGTCTCGTGGTCGGCGAACCGGTGCAGGACCAGGTCCTCCTTGGTGGGGAAGTACCGGAACAGCGTCGGCTTGGAGATCTCCGCCGCGGCGGCCACCTCGGCCACGGACACGGCGTCGAAGCCACGCTCCAGGAACAGCGCGATCGCGGTCTCGGAGACGTCCCGGTACATCCGTAGCCGCTTCCGCTCCCGCAGGCCGACGACACCGGAAGGACCGGGCAGACCGGCAGGACCCGACGGACCGGAGGGACTCGACGGACCGGAAGGACCACCGGCAGCGGCCGCCGCGTCACCGGCGCCCCGGCTCCCGCCGTCCACCGCGCTGCCCCCGTCCACCGCGCTGCCCCCGTTCGCCACGCTCCCGCCGCTTCCGTCGTTCCCGTGCTTCTCCCTCATGCCGCCGAGCCTACGCAGCGGCCCGCCACCCGGGGCCCCGGGCCGCGTACCGTCACCGCGCCGCTCGGTCCAGGGCCGCCGCGATGCGGTCGGGGGCCGGGACGCCGGTCAGGCGCAGGGGACGCCGGGCGGCGGTGAGGACGGCGTGCAGCCGGTGGGCCTCCTTGACGAGGAGTCCCTCGTCGTCCGGGCTGCGGGTGAGGAATTCGGTGGCGCGGACGACGTCCGTGAACACGGACTGGGCCCGTTTGAAGTCGAGCAGCTTCTCCAGGTCCTCCTCCCAGCCCTTGGTGCCGCCCTCCCAGGCCGTCCCCGCCCAGCGCTCCTCCATGACCTGCGCCCACCGCTTGGCGACGAGCCGGTGCTGCCAGTCGGGGTAGCGCATGAGGTACAGGTGGGTCGCGAGGTCGTAGAGGGGATCGCCGAACATGGCCAGTTCCCAGTCGATGGTCCACAGCCGGCCGGCCGCGTCCACGACGAAGTTCTCCCGGTGCAGGTCCGCGTGCAGCAGGCAGAAGCGGCGCGGCCGCAGGCCCGCGACACGGTCCCGCAGCGCGGTGAAACAGCCGTCGTCGAGCCCGAGTTCGTCGAAGAGGGGGCCGAGACGGGGCCGGTTGTACCGGTAGACGCGCTGTTCCGCGAAGTGGACGAGCCGCTCCAGGAAGTCCGCGCTGTCATGGTCGTCGGAGCGGTCCTCCGGGGTGCACCTGCGCTCCACCGCCAGGTCGCCCGGGGCGATGTCCGCCAGCCTCTCGAACAGGACGAAGACCTGGTCGACGAGCGCGTCGGGGACGTGCTCCCCGGAGGGGTGCAGTTCCCCGAGCGTGTGCCCCTCGATGAACTCCTGCAGCAGCGTCTCGTCCGAGACCGTGTAGACGCGGGGAATCGCCGCCCCTTCCACGTGCCCGCGCAGCGCGAGCAGCAGCCGTTCCTCCGACAGGAAGCAGCGACGGTCGAACCAGAGCAGGTTCTCCCGCGGCGAGCGGCACTTGCCGCGCCCCGCGTCCCCGCCGGCCACCGCCTCGGGCAGCGGGATCACGTACGTCTCGTGGTGGTAGCCCTCGAGCGGCCCCTCGACCGCGCTCGGGTCGCCGCTCAACTCGGCGGCGCGGTCCCGCGCGGGAGAGGAGTCGGGTTCGGATGACATGGTTCGTCATTTCCTCGGGCTGAGCACACCAGTGGTGTGGAAGTGAAGCACGGTACTCCCCCCGAGAACGAGCATGCTGCCAGATGTCGTCGCCCCCGTGGCACCTGACGTGCCAAGAGGGTGACGGGGCGAGCGCGTGTACGGGTGGTCCGGGCGGTCGGGCCCCTTCGGGGCTACCGCAGTCCGCTCAGCACCTGTTCCAGGGAGCCGACGATCGTGGTGGCGTCGGCGGCCCGCAGGGCCTTCTCCTTCTCGTCGTTGCGGGCGTAGCCGAGGAAGGGGACGCCGGCCTGGGCGGCGGCCTGGGCGTCGGAGGGACTGTCGCCGATCATCAGGGCGTCCTCGGGGGCCGCGCCGAGTGCGCCGAGGGCGCGGTTGAGGTGGTGCGGGTCCGGCTTGAGCTGGTGGAGCTCGTGGGTGCGCCCGTAGATGTGGGGGGCGAAGCAGTCGAGCAGGCCGCGGCCCCGGAGGTAGGCGGAGGCCGTGCGCGCGGAGTTGTTCGTGGTGACCGCGAGGCGGGCGCCGACCGCGGTCCAGGTGCGGATCACCGGATCGGCGTACGGCGTCGGCCAGGCGTCGGGGACGGCGAGGAGCTCGTGGTGCGTGAGCAGTTCCTCCAGGGCCGTGACGAGGTCGCTGCCGGGGTGGCGTTCGTCGACCGCCCTGAGGATGACGTGCGGATCGGCGGCCCCCTGTTCCTCCTCGGTCAGCAGGTGGAGCAGGCCCTGCCCCCGCAGCCACTCGCGCATCTCCCGGGCCACCTCGTCCGCCGGGTGCCCCGCGAAGAGCCTGCAGATCGGCCCGTCGAAGTCCCAGAGCACGAAGCGGGCACGGGTGACCAGTCGTCGGACGTTCTCGGAATCTGCTGTCACCGCATCAGTCTGCGTCGTTTCAGGAGTCACTAGGAGAGTGTCAGGTCCGACGTGATGGTTTCCCAGAGGGCGTCGAACCACGACTGCGACTCCTCGACGAAGGCCGAGTCCCGCTGCCCGGCGCGTTTCTCGAAGGAGAAGAGCAGCGACTGGGAGCCCAGGGCGTCGAACATCTCCAGGGTGCCGCTCTCCATCTCCTCGGCACGGCGGGTCAGCATGTAGTACGCGAGCAGCGCCTCGTCGCCGTTGAGCAGGTACAGCTTTATCGGCGGGGTGAACGGCAGGGCCCGGAAGGTGACACGCACGTCGATGCCGTGGGTGCCGCGCAGGGAGAGCAGATTGTGCTGGAGGACGTGGCCCTGGGCGTTGCGCTGGCCCAGCCAGCGCTTGTGGACGGTGTCGTCCTGGCCGCGCCCCTCGACCGGCACCGGGAAGGCCAGGTCGATCTCGCGGGAGGGCAGGAGGATGCGCACGTCGATGGAGCGGGGGCGCAGCCGGCCCTCGTGGATCAGCCGGAGGGGCTCGCCGATCGCCACCATCAGCGTCTCGGCGGTCAGACAGGCCGCGTCGACCCGGACCTGGGGCGCGGAGAAGGCCTCGACGAGGCGCGGGGCGAGGGCGACCATGGTCGGCCGGGGCTCGTCCACGGTCGGCGCGGCCTCGGCGATGCGGGGCGGGCTGCCCTTGCTGACGTTGCTCAGCAGGCCGTCCTCCTGGAGCACGCGCAGGGCCTGGCGGACGACGCCGCGCTCCACCTCGAACTCCTCGGCCAGTCTGGCCTGGGTGGGCAGCCGGTCGCCCGCCTTCAGCTCACCTGCGCGGATACGTTCCCGCAACGCGTCGGCGATCTCCTGGGGCGAGCGCTTCTCGGCTCTCTGCTGGGGCACGACCAAACGTTACAACTTTCCTCCATCTCGGACGAGTTGTTTGGAACTTGTTTCGGACTGAACGCCAACTGGGAATAACTACAACCAAGTTGGCAACCAACTTGGTTGAGTTGGTGGAAACCCTCTCCCACATGGCAGCCGACATCCGCACCGCCCCGTCCGCCCTGAAGGGGGTGCCCCACCATGCCCGTCCAGATCGTCCTGAGCACCGTGTTCACCGCCGGTGTCGAACAGTTCCTCCAGTGGCGGTACGGCCCGATGGGCTTCGTCGGGCTGGTGCTGCTGACCATCGGGGTCAAGGCGAGGAACGTCACGTGCGGCTCGCTCGGCGTGGTCGTCCTCACGCTGCTGATCACCGGGCCGAGCTTCTAGGGCCTGCTCCAGGAGTCCCGCCCGTCCGCCTCTCAGGGCGCGGGCTCCAGGTCCGAGCTGATCGTCTCCCAGAGCGCGTCGAACCACAGCTGGGACTGCTCGACGAACGTCGTGTCCCGGGTGCCCGCACCCTGCGCGAAGGGGAACAGCACCACCCGCGTGCCCTCCGCGTCGTACATCTGCAGGGCCTCGTGGTCGATCTCGGCCTCGCGCCGCCGCACCGTGTAGTACGCGAACAGCGCCTCGGTGCCGTTGAGCAGGTACAGCTTGACCGGCGGGGTGAAGGGCAGGGCGCGGAAGGTCACGTGGACGTCGATGCCGTGGGTGCCGCGCAGGGCCAGCAGGTTGTGCCGCAGCACCTGGCTCTGTGCGTTGCGCTGGGCCAGCCAGCGGCGGTGCACCTCCCCCTCGGCGGCGTCCGCGCCGGCCACCGGCGTCGGGAAGGCGAGCGGGATGTCCCGGCGGGGCAGCAGCACCCGCACGTCGACCTTGGCCGGTTTGACGCGCCCCGCGTGGATCCGGCGCAGGGGCTCCCCCAGCGCCAGGTTCAGCGAGATCGACGTCAGGCACAGCGCGTCGATCTCCACGTGGGGCGCGGCGAAGGCGGCCGAGATGCGCGGGGCGAGGGCGACCGTGGTGGGCCGGGGCTCGGCGGCCGGGCCGTCCGGCACCCGTCCGGCGTCCGGGGCGACGGTCGCCGGGCTGCCCCGGGAGACGCCCGCGAGCAGGCCCTCGGACTGCAGGATGCGCAGGGCCTGCCGCACGGTGCCGCGCTCGGTGCCGAACTCCTCGGCCAGCATCGCCTGCGTGGGCATGCGCGCCCCGGCACGCAGTTGCCCCGAGCCGATGCGGGCGCGCAGGACGTCGGCCACCTCGCGCGCGCGGCGCCGGGGGCCCGGGGGCTTCTGCCGCCCGTCGACGGGTGTCGTGCCCGGCGTGTGTTCGGGTCGTTCCGGAGAGTGTTCCGGCGTCACGGCCAAACAGTACAACTTCTCGCCATCTCCGGGCAGTTCATGGAAGGGTGGTTATAAGACGTCTCCAAGTGGAGATAACTCAGGTTGAGTTGGTCGCCAACTTGGTGGGCGACCTGGTCGGTCAGCCTGGTCGGTCAGCATGGTCGGCCGAACTCCCTTCCGGAGGGGAGCCGGGAGCTCGGCCCGCACCATCCGCACCACCGCGCACCACCCGCACAGCCACAACCGAACATCGGCGGCGGAAACCCCGCCGCACCTCCGCACAGTCACAACCGCATACGGCACACGGCACAGTCACAACCGCACCGCCACAACCGAACAGGCGCTGCCGCCGCGAGGCGCGCGGCAGGCGTCAGAAGACGTCCGGGCACCACGGTCGCCGGGACGTGCGCAGCAGGGCGTCGGCCAGTCGGACGGCGCCCTCTCGCTGTTCCCGGACCCTGCCCAGCGCGGCGAGCCGAGCCGCGGAGTCGTCGCCGAGCCACAGCGGCGCGAGGTCGCCGACGGTCAGGCTCAGGTCGGGGTCCTCGGTCGTCGGCGCGCAGCGGGCGCCGTCCCGGGCCGCCTCCAGCCGGTAGCGGCCGCCGGACAGCCCGTCCCCGTCGGTCACCTCCAGGACGAGCGTCCCCTCGCTCTCGTAGGTCCGCGCCTCCAGGGCCCGTACGACGTCCAGGATCCGCACCCACAGCCAGTCCGCGAGGGTGGTGAGGCGGGCGGCGCGCGGGTCGGGCAGGAGGTGCGGCAGCAGGTCGTCGGGGGCACGGTGGCCGCTCCGCACCCGGGTCACCCAGTCGATCGAGCACACGTGGTGCCACAGGGCGCGCTCGGCGGCCGGGGTGGTCGCGATCAGGCTCCTGACCTGGGCGGTGACCTGGGGCTGCTTGCCGCCGCCCCATTCCTCGTCGCACGTGTAGGTCACCAGGCCCTGCAGTTCGCCGGAGGCCGAGTGGTGGACGGCGTGGAACGGCTCCGTCCAAGGCCGGCCGAACCGTACGAGGCCCGTGGCGGCGCGCCACCACAGGTCGGGCCGGTCGACCGCGCCCGGCTGGACGGCGCACAGACGCGCGTGCAGGCCGGGGCCGAGCCTGCGGACGTCCTCGCCGTCCACGAGGTCGATCCGGCCGCCGTCCTCGGGACCCGCCCACCGGGGGTCCAGGCCGGAGCGGGGGACCTCGACCGTCCACTCGGCGGTGTGGGCGGCGGGGCCGAAGCCGAAGCGGCCGTAGATCGGGTACTCGGCGGCGATCAGGGTGGCGACGACGTCCCCGCGCTCCTTCGCGGCCGCCAGGTCGTGGGCCATCATCCGGCTCAGCAGACCGCGCCGGCGGTGGGTGGGCGCGACCCCGACGTTGGTGACGGCGTCGGCGGGCACGGTGGCGCCGCCCACCACCGTGAGCCGCTGGGGGAAGGAACGGAAGGTGGCGACACAGCGCCGCGGCGCCGCCTCGTCGAAGGCGCCGAGGGTACGGGCCGGGTCCAGCGGTTCCAGGCGCTCGGCCATGGCCTCCGGCTGGGCATCGGCGCCGAGCGGGTCCGTGGTGCGCAGGAAGACGGTCTTCTGTGCCGTGAGCCAGGCGGGGAGCTCGGCGGCGGTGACCGGGCGGACGTCGAGTATGCGGGAGGAGGACGGGGTCATGCGCCCACGCTAGGCGGGCGGGGTCGGGGGTGTCCTCCGGGTTTTCGTCGGCCCGGGACCGGCGGCGAGGGGCGCGCACGGGGCGGCTGTCGGTGGTGTGCCCTACGGTCCTGGCATGGCAGCCAGAATCGATCTGACCCTCGACTGCGCGGACGCCGCGCTCCTCGGCGCGTTCTGGCGGACGGCGCTCGGCTACGTGGACGAGCCCCCGCCCGCCCCCTTCACCACGCGCGAGGAGTGGCTCGCGCAGTTCGACCTCCCCGAGGACGACACCGAGGACGACGCCGTGTGGCTCTGCGATCCCGAGGGCGTGGGCCCCCGGCTGAGCATCCTCACGGTGCCCGAGCCGAAGACCGCGAAGAACCGGCTCCACATCGACATCCGGGTGCCGGGGCACGGCGGTCCCGCCGAGCGGTGGGCGCGGATCAGGGCCGAGGCGGAGCGGCTGGTCGCGGCGGGCGGGGCCGTGCTGACGGAGGTCGAGGAGCACCACGTGGTGATGGCCGACCCGGAGGGCAACGAGTTCTGCGTCGCCGCCGCCGCGCCCTGACCCGGCCGGGCGCGTGCTCCCCGCCCCGCCTCCTCACGCCCGCCGCCCCGCACGATCCCCGTGCGCTCAGCCCAGCAGGTCCTCCACCTGTGCCTCGCCCTCGCGGTAGCGGCGGGCGATCTCCCTGGTGCACTGGTCCGTGGTGCGTTGCAGGGCCCGGCGGCGGCGGGAGATCCGGCGTTCGTAGCGGCCGAGGCGGGTGAGTCCCGTGGTCAGTTCCTCGTCCGTGCGGGCACCGAGGTCGGACAGCTCGACCTCGCCCAGCATGTCCGCCGCGAGCCGCCGGTACTCCTCGCCCTGCGGGGTCCCCAGGGTCACGTGCCGGGCCGAGGAGCGCTGCGCGGCCGGGGCGTCCGTCAGGATCGCGGTCAGCCGCTTCACGAAGCCGTCCTCCGGCGCGGCCGTCCCCCCGCGCCGGGCCAGTTCCGCGCGCAGGATGTCGATGCGCCCCTGCAGCAGCCGCCGTACGTAGCTGAGGTCCGCCTCGTCCCGCTGGGCGTCCCGGCGCAGGATGCGCAGCTCGGGCAGGCTCAGGGCGGAGAGGTCGGGCTCGGGCGGTTCGGGGGGCAGCGGGCTGTCCGTGCGCTGCACGGGCGGCCGGTGCTCCCCCGCGCACACCGTGCGGGCCAATGACGCGATGTCGGGCTGCTGCCCGATGCTCGGTGTGGTCATGCTGCTGCTCCACCGTCCCCTCGACCGGTGCGGCGCACCGACGGGTGCGGCCGCATCACGCATCGTGCCATCCCCGGTGGCCGTTATATGACCAAGTGCCCCCCGACAGCCCCGTATGGACGGTCGAGGAGTGACAAGAATCCCCTTCGAGTACCCCCCGAGGTCGTACACCGTGCGCACGGCATCATGGTGCCCATGCGAGCGGTGGTGCAGAGGGTGGACGGCGCCGAGGTCGTCGTGGACGGCGAGACGGTCGGCGCGATCGAGGGCGAGGGACTGTGCGTCCTGGTGGGGGTCACCCACGAGGACACCGAGGAGAAGGCGGCGCGACTGGCCCGCAAGCTGTGGACGCTGCGGATGCTGGCCGACGAGCGCTCGTGCAGCGACATCGACGCTCCGCTGCTGGTCGTCAGCCAGTTCACGCTGTACGGGGACGCCCGCAAGGGGCGCCGCCCGACGTGGAACGCGGCGGCGCCGGGGGACGTCGCGGAACCCCTGGTCGACGAGGTCGTCGCTCAGTTGCGCGCGCTGGGGGCGACGGTGGCGACGGGCCGGTTCGGAGCGCGCATGCGGGTCTCGCTGACCAACGACGGCCCCTTCACCGTCCTGCTGGAGATGTGACGGGGCGCACGGCCGGGGACGGTTCGGGGCCCGCTGGACTCGACGGGCCCGACGGCCCGACGAACGGCTCAGGGCTCGACGACCGTCTCCTGCGCCGCCGCCGTGGAGTCGGCGAGCAGCGGCGCGTCGACGGGGACGTTCCGCTTGACCAGGGCGAGTGCGACCGGGCCCAGCTCGTGGTGGCGCACGGACGTGGTGATGAAGCCGATCTTGCGGCCCTCGGGCCCGTCCGCGGCCAGGCGCAGCTCCGTGCCCTGCGGCGGCAGGTGCACCTCGCTGCCGTCGAGGTGCAGGAAGACCAGCCGGCGCGGCGGCTTGCCCAGGTTCTGCACCCGGGCGACCGTCTCCTGGCCCCGGTAGCAGCCCTTCTGCAGATGGACGGCGGTGGCGATCCAGCCCAGCTCGTGCGGGATGGTGCGGTGGTCGGTCTCGAAGCCGAGACGGGGGCGGTGCTGCTCCACGCGCAGCGCCTCGTAGGCGAGCAGTCCCGCGGCCGGCCCGTGCCCGGCCGCGTACGCCTCCAGATCGCCCCGGGGCAGGAAGAGCTCACGGCCATACGGTGTCTCGCGGACGACGACGCCGCCGGGCACGTCGGCGATGGAGCCGGCGGGCTGGTGGACGAGGGCGTAGTCGGCGGTGCGGTCGGCGACCTCCACCCGGTTGAAGAACTTCATCGACTCCAGGTAGGCGACCAGCGCCTCCTGGGTGCCGGGTTCGACGTGCGCCCAGGTGGTCTCCCCGTCGTCGACCAGATAGAGCGCGTGTTCGATGTGGCCGTGCGGGGAGAGGATGAGCGCCTCGGTGGCCCGGTGCGCGGGGAGGTCGCTGACGTGCTGGGTGAGCAGCAGGTGCAGCCAGCTCAGCCGGTCCTCGCCGGTGACCGTGACGACGCCGCGGTGGGAGAGGTCCACGAATCCGGTGCCGTCGGCGAGGGCGCGCTGCTCGCGGAACAGGTCGCCGTAATGGGCGGCGACGCCTTCGTCCACGCCCTCGGCGGGGACGGCGCCGGACAGGGACAGCAGAGGACTCTTCATGGTCATACAGCCTACGACCGGATTTCCGCCCCGTTTATTTCTCCCCCGGGCTCCCGCCGTGCGCCCGGGCCGTGCAGGCCTCGCAGCGGCCGAAGATCGCGAAGTGCTTCATGTCGGTGTCGAAGCCGAACTCCGCGCGCAGCTTGGCGGTGAACTCGGCGGCCACCCCGACGTCGGCCTCGATGACGTTGGTGCAGTCCCGGCACACCAGGTGCAGATGGTGGTGCCGGTCGGCGAGGTGGTAGGTCGGCGCCCCGTGCCCGAGGTGCGCGTGCGAGACGAGTTCCAGCTCCTCCAGCAGCTCCAGGGTCCGGTAGACCGTGGAGATGTTCACCCCGGAGGCCGTCTTGCGCACCTCGGCCAGGATGTCGTCCGGAGTCGCGTGCTCCAGGGTGTCGACCGCTTCGAGCACGAGCTGGCGCTGCGGCGTCAGCCGGTAACCGCGCTGCCGCAGATCGGTCTTCCAGTCGGTGGCCACCACGCGCTCCAGTCTAAGGGCTGTCCCGCCGTCGAACCGGGCCCCGCGGAAAGGCGGGAGCGCCCGGCGCGGGGCGCCGGGACCGTCACTTGAAGAACGCGATGCCGTCGTCCGGCATGTCCTCGGGCAAGGCCTTGGCCCAGCGCTCGACGTCCTCCGGGGAGACGACCTTCTTCAGGTGGGCCGACATGTAGGGGCGCAGCTCGACCTCCGGGGTCTGCTTCTCGCCGACCCACATCAGGTCGCTGTTGACGTACCCGTACAGGCGCTTGCCGCCGGTGTACGGACCGGAGGCGGCGGTCCGGGCGACGGCGTCGGTCACGAGGTCGACCTGGGGCTTCTTGTCGGCCAGTTCGCCGTACCAGACCTCGACGACACCGTCGTCGCGGACCATGGTGACCTCGACCTTGCGGTCGGCGTCGATCCGCCAGAAGCCGGACTCGCTCTCCAGCGGCCGCACCTTCTTGCCCTCGCCGTCCAGCACCCAGCTGCGCGAGTGGTACTCCAGGAAGTCCCGGCCGTCGTGCGTGAAGGAGACCTCCTGGCCGAAGTTGCACTTCTCGGAGCCGGGGAAGTCGTGCACGCCGGCGCCGGCCCAGTTGCCGAGCAGGAAGGCGAGCGGGACGAGGCCCTTGTGGAGGTCGGACGGGATCTCGATCATGAGCGGGGCTCCTGGACGACGGTCAGCGCTGGCCCTGGTACAGCTTCTTCACGGTCAGGTACGCGAAGGCGAGCACGCCCACGCAGACCAGGACCAGCAGGGTTTCGAAGAAGATCTCCACGGGGTGCTCCTCGGGCGAGCGGTACGAGCGGTACGCACGGACACGGCAGTGGCACTACAGGGCCGGGCCCCAGCTTACGCGGCCGGGGTCCGGCCCTCCTCTCCGGGCCGCTCAGCCCAGCAGCTCGCCCTGGAGCACGACCGTCTGCTGGAACGGCACGGCCTTCGCCCCGCCCTTGCGGGACTGCGTCACCAGCGCGACGACGTCCCCGGCGGACAGATACGCCTGCCGCACCTGCTCGGCGCCGTACGGCTCGGACTCGACGTAGAGCGAGCGGTTCTCCCCGGGGACGGCCGCCTGCTCCGGCCAGTCCTCGTCGAAGACGGACAGGGCGGCTCCGCGCAGCGCGGGAGGCTCGTCGATGGTGTGGCTCAGCTCGTTCCGGTACAGGTCCTCCGCGACGGTGGCCGAGCCGAACTGGAGCAGGTAGATCCGGGTGCGTGTGCCGTCGGGCATGGTCCAGCCCCGGGCGGCCACGTGCCGCAGCCCGTGGTCGGCGAGCTTCGCGCCGAGGTCCTCCCGGTCCTCCTTCTCGGCGTACACCGACAGGAAGTCCTTCGCCGGCAGCCAGCCGTCCTTGCCGCGCAGTGCCGTGTCGACGCGGGCCCCCTTCGGCGCGGGCAGGACGAGCGCGCGCAGGTCGGCGTAGTGCGACCCGGCCTTGTTGGCCGTGTCCAGGGGCCCGGGGCGGCCGGAGGGCAGCGGCGGCCGGGTCAGCTCCGGGTAGTCCCAGCGGCCGTCCGAGGCGGTGGCCAGCCCGGGCAGGTCCGTCCGCTCGGCACGGGTGAGGCCGTACGCCGTGGACGCCCCGACCGCCGCGAACACGAGGGCGGCGGCGGTCCACCGCAGCGCCGTCCACAGGGCTCGGCGGTCCTTCCTCATCGGGGCGGGCGAGGTCGGCGGGGCCACGGAGCCGTCCTCGACGGGAGTCTCCCGGCCGGCGACCGCAGCCTGCCCGGTGGGGGAGGCCTCCTCGGCGGGACCCTCCCGGCCCGTGACCGCGTCCAGCCCGGTGGGGGAGGCCTCCTCGGCGGGAGCCTCCTGACCGGCGAGGGCGTCCTGCGTGGTGAGGGCTTCCCGTTCGGCGGCGGCCTCCTGCCCGGCGGGAGCATCCCGTTCCGCCGGGGCGTCCTGCTCGGCGGGAGCATCCCGCCGTATCGGCGCTTCCTGCTGCTGGTCGGTCATACCGCCTCCCCCGGCTCCGCGATGCGGTCGAGCTGCTTCTTCAGGAGCCGTGCGGCTCCCTTGGTGCTCATCGGCGACACCCCGTCCGCCGTGGCCGTGACCAGCACGTCTCCTTGGCGGGCGAAGCAGTACATCATGTCCAGTTTCTCGCCGGCGTCCTTCGGCGGCAGGTAGCACCGGGCGTCCTTGTGTCCCTCGATGCGGGGCCCCGCGCGCAGGATGTCGCCCAGGAGGTCCAGGAGCCGGCCCTGTCCGGCGACCGAGGTCCGCACGGAGGCCCGGTCCATGCGGACCAGCGTGATGCTCGCGGTGCCGACCTCGTCGTGGTAGCTGTTGTTGAGGTAGCTGCGCATCGCCATGCCCTTGATGTGCTGCTTGTCGATCTCCCGTTCCAGCTTCCCGCGCTGGGTGCGCGGCAGCCCGCGCAGCGCCTCCTTGCGCAGGGCGGTGGCCCGGGCGCCGCTGAGCTCGGCGTCCGCGCCGAACTCGCCGAGGTCGGGTCCCCGCTCGTAGTCGTCGGTGCCGTAGGGCACGAGCAGCGAGGCGAGGCCGGTCGCGGCGGGCACCTTGGCGTCGTGCTTCGCCGGGATCTTCCACGAGGGGGCGCCCGCCGTGCGGTCGGCCCCGTCGACGGCGACGGCGGTGTACCCCACGCCGCCGAGGATGGCGAGGGCCAGCACGGCCACCCCGAGGAGCCGCCCCACCCGGGCACGCCCGCCGGGACGGGCGGAGGCGGCCGGTTCCTCGGCGGCCGAGGCCGGCGTGGTCGGCGAGGTCGGCGAGGTCGGCGAGGTCGGCGGTGCCGGTGTGATCGGCGAGGTCAGCGGTGCCGGTGTGATCGGCGAGGTCGGCGGGGTCGGTTCTTCGGTGCTCACAGGCGCTCCAGCTGTCGCTCGGCCAGGCGCGTGACGGTGGCCCTGGCGACCGGCCGGGTGCCGGTGACGTAGATCTCCAGGCAGACGTCGCCGCGCCAGGCGTACGCCTCCGCGTGGTACTCCGGCAGATGGCCGGCCTTCGTCCTGGGCCGGGTGTGGACGTACACCCGGCCCTCCTCCGTGCCGGGGAGCACCGAGCTACGGCTGTCGCTCTCGCGGTCGGACCAGTACAGGTTGGACCGGTTGGTGACGGCCGCCCCCGCGTACTCCTCCTGCCGGTACTGCACGAGGCGGATCTCCACGCCGGTCCGGTCGCCCTGCTGCCAGCCCACGACGGCGGCCCGGCGGAACTCGTTCTCCGCCTCGTGCGCGTAGGCGCCGGCGGGGTCCTTGTAGGTCTCGGCGTACGTGGCCAGGTCCATCCAGCCGTCGCCGGCCACGGACTCGACCCATTCCGCGTCCTTGGCCCCGGCCGGCTTCTTCAGCAGCAGCTTGCGCAGGTCGCCCTCGGTCCGCAGCCAGGGGTCCCGGGCGGGGGACAGCGGTTCGGGCTCCCCCTCGGCCTGCTCGAGGACCGGCTGGGAGAGGGAGGGCAGTGCGGTCGGCGCGCGGTCGGCCTGGATCAGGTATCCGGCGCAGGCCCCGGCGATCAGCCCGAGCACGGCGGCCCCGGCGATCAGCAGCGGGCCGCGGCGCCGCCGGGCCGACGGCGCGGAGGGGCCGGAAGGCGGGGCGGCAGACGGAGCGGAGGGTGCGACAGGCGGTGCTTCGGGCGCTTCCGGCGCGTCGGGTCTTTCCTCGGGTGGTTCCAACACGTCCCCCACAAAAGGTGATGCACGGATTCCGTATCCGCGCGCACAGAAGACCCACAGGTCCCGTCCCCGGTTGTGGACGCGTTGATTACGATTCGGGCATGGCGAAGAAGCTCGTGATCAAGGTGACCGCAGGGGCCGACGCGCCCGAGCGCTGCTCGCAGGCGTTCACCGTGGCGGCCGTGGCCGTGGCCAGTGGCGTGGACGTGTCCCTGTGGCTGACCGGGGAGTCCGCGTGGTTCGCGCTGCCGGGCCGGGCGGCGGAGTTCGAGTTGCCGCACGCCGCGCCGCTGCCCGGCCTGATCGAGTCGATCATGGCGGCGGGCCGCATCACGCTGTGCACGCAGTGCGCCGCCCGCCGGGACATCACGGAGAAGGACGTCATCGAGGGCGTCCGGATCGCGGGCGCGCAGGTGTTCGTGCAGGAGGCGATGGCGGACGAGACGCAGGCGCTCGTCTACTGAGACGGGGCGGGGGCAGACCTCCCACCGACACCGACACCGGTGCCGGCAAGCGCACGCGCACCGGCATGGGTTTCGGTGCCCCGGCCTGCGTCAGTGGCGCTTCCTGCCGTCCAGCTCGTCCCACCATTCGTCGGACTTGGGGTCGCCGGAGGGGTCGTCCCACCAGCGGTCCTCGGGGCCGCGCCGGTTGGCGAACATCGCGGCCGCCGGGGGAATGACCATGGCCACCAGGCACATGCCGATGGCGGCCGGGACCGACCAGAGCCGTACGACCGCCCAGGCCAGTACGAAGAGTGCGATGCAGGTCCCCATCATCACGAAATAGGTCCGGCGCCGACGTGCGTACATGCTTCTCAGGGTAGGCCGGATCGCCCCTCCGCGACCCGGCGGAGACGACGGCGAGGGGCCGCACCCGCCGGTCCTCCCGGTGGGTGCGGCCCCTCGCCGTGGGTGCGCGGCGCGGACGGGTCCGCGCCCGCGTCCTCAGACCGCGATCGCGACCTCCGCGAGGCCGCCCTGCTGGGCGACGACCGTGCGGTCCGCGCTGCCGCCGGGCACCAGGGCCCGCACGGTCCAGGTGCCCTCGGCCGCGTAGAAGCGGAACTGCCCCGTCGCGGAGGTGGGGACCTCCGCGGTGAACTCGCCGGTCGAGTCCAGCAGCCGGACGTAGCCGGTCACGGGCTCGCCGTCCCGGGTCACCTGGCCCTGGATGGTGGTCTCACCGGGCTTGATCGTCGAGGCGTCCGGGCCGCCGGCCTTCGCTCCGCACATGTCCTACTCCTGAAGAGGTCTTGAAAGGTCGGTGTCGTCGGTCGTGAGGGGTTACTTGCCGGTGCCGAGCTCGATCGGCACGCCCACGAGGGAGCCGTACTCGGTCCAGGAACCGTCGTAGTTCTTGACGTTCTCCTGGCCCAGCAGCTCGTGCAGCACGAACCAGGTGAGCGCGGAGCGCTCACCGATGCGGCAGTAGGCGATGGTGTCCTTGGCGAGGTCCACGTTCTCGGCGGTGTAGAGCTCCTTGAGCTCGTCGTCCGACTTGAACGTGCCGTCGTCGTTGGCGTTCTTCGACCACGGGATGTTCGCGGCCGTCGGGACGTGGCCCGGACGCTGCGACTGCTCCTGCGGCAGGTGGGCCGGGGCGAGCAGCTTGCCGGAGAACTCGTCGGGCGAGCGCACGTCGACGAGGTTCTTCGAGCCGATCGCGTCGACGACGTCGTCGCGGAAGGCGCGGATCGAGGCGTCCTGCGGCTTGGCCTTGTACTGGGTGGCCGGGCGGTTCGGGACCTCGGAGCCGTCGACCAGGTCGCGGGAGTCCAGCTCCCACTTCTTGCGGCCGCCGTCGAGGAGCTTGACGTCCTGGTGGCCGTACAGCTTGAAGTACCAGTACGCGTACGAGGCGAACCAGTTGTTGTTGCCGCCGTAGAGGACGACGGTGGTGTCGTTGGCGATGCCCTTGGCCGACAGGAGCTTCTCGAAGCCCTCCTGGTCGACGAAGTCGCGGCGGACCGGGTCCTGGAGGTCCTTGGTCCAGTCGATGCGGATCGCGTTCTTGATGTGGTTCTTGTCGTACGCGGCGGTGTCCTCGTCGACCTCCACGAGCGCCACGTTCGGGTCGTCCAGGTGCTCCTGGACCCAGTCGGCGTCGACCAGTACGTCGCTGCGGCTCATGCTTTTCTCCTCCGGGGCAGTTACGGCGGGATGGTGCGGGATGGTGCCGAATTCGTACGGGGCGCGCGGCCGTGCCCCGGGAGGGGCGCGTACGGCGCGGGGTGGGGCTCTCGAGGGCGAGGGCGCCCGGGGGAACGCGGAGGCGGCGGCCTCCGGTCAGAAAGTGCGACAGAGCATGGCGGCGACGCGGCACAGGTCGACTGCCCGCCGCTTCGTCAGATCCGCCTGTCCCCGCAGTCGGGAGACGCTCGAGTAGCACTGCATGCAGCGATCGTAAGGACGGACGGGCGCGCATGTCACCGGCGTGTCATATCGCGAGACACGATCGTCCACGATGTGGGACGACCGAGGTGTCAGAGGTCCCGCGGGTCCCGTGCCGGGTCCGCCGCTGCCCGGTTTCGCGGCCATTGTCGGCCGCGCCGCGCGAGCGGGGCATCTGCTGAGCGGACGGGGGCGTCTCGGCTGACGGACAGTCGGACTGGCGGGGACGGTGTTCGGGATGCCTTTCGGCCACCCCTGGGCGCGTCCAGGGGCGGTTCTACCCTGCGGGAGCCCGTCTCATTCCGGAGGGCCGCCTCATTCCGGAAGGCCGTCTCATCGCGGACGGCCGTCTCATTCCGGAGGGCCTGCGTCTCGCGCCGGGGGGCCGGCCCGTCGGCCCGCGGTGCCCGCCGTTCAGCCCGTCACGTTGACGTCGGTCCCCTTGGCGGTGATGTGCACGCCCTCCTCCGCGGCCTCGACCTTGTCGATCCTGATGCCACCGGGGAGCTTGTCGATGACCTGCTGGAAGTCGGTGATCGAGCGGATCTTCTGCTCGGCGAGGTCCACACCGGTCTTCGGCAGCGAGTCGGCGTGCACCTTGACGGTGTCGCCCTCGACGGTGACCGAACTGAGCAGGGAGGTGGTCTGCGCGATCTTCTGGCCGAGCACCGAGCCCTCCAGCCTGACCTTCACCTTGATCTTGCCGTTGCCGCCGTCCGAGAGACCGAGGACCTTCGCGGTGACGCCGGGCACGACCTCCGTCGGCTCCGACTTCGCCGCCTTCAGGAGTTCCGCGTAGGAGATGGTCGCCGTGCCGGTCGCGGTGCGCGCGGTGGCGGAGGAGTAGTCGCCGGAGAAGTCGACGCCGTGCATGTCCGCCTCGAGGTCGTCGATGCGGATGGTGTCCGCGCCGCCGTTCCCGCCCGCGGTGCCGGTGTCGACCTCGTAGTCCTTGATGCCGACGTGGATCTCGTCGAGTTCGCCGCCCGCGACCTGGGTGAGGAAGGGGAAGCCGTCGATGGAGACGCTGGGGGTCTCGGTGAGGTGCTCGTTGGTCTTGATGCGGTCGGCGGCCTCGTTCTGGGCGAGGTGCACGGCGACGCGGTCGGCGATGACGAAGAGCCCGCCGAGGACCACGACGATGATGAGAATTATTCGCAGTGCGCGCATGCCCGGTGTGTCCCCCGTGTCGATCGGCCGAAAGGCGAGCCTAACGCGGGAGTCAGGAGGGCCGCGCGGGTGGGGGACGGCTTGTCGATCACCTGTGACAGGCCGTTCCCCGCCCCGGTTCCCCGCGGCTCCCCCTCGGACCGGGGCGTCACCCCAGCGCCCGCCCCAGCACGTACACGGCCGGCGCGGCCGCGGCGAGGGGCAGGGCCACACCCGCCGTGAAGTGCACGAAGCGGGAGGGGTAGTCGTAGCTCGCCGCCCGGTGGCCGATCAGCGCGCACACCCCCGCGCCCGCCCCGAGCACCGCGCCCCGGCTCCCCAGGTCCGTCATGCCGCCGACGGCGATCCCGGCGCCCGCCGCGGCGAGCAGGGCGACGACCACGGACGCCGCCGTCGGCAGCGGCAGCGCCCGCGCGACGATCGCCACGGCCACCGCCACGCCGCCCACGGTGACCGCGTCCGCCTCGGCCGCGAGGTGCCCCGTCGCCACGATCGTCAGCGCGGCCGAGACGACCGTCGCCATCAGGCCGTACATCCGCTCGTCCGCGTCCGCGTGCGAGCGCAGCTGCAGGACGACGGTCAGCAGCACCCACACGCCGAGGGTGCCGAGGATCGCGGCCGGTCCGTGCTCCCGCCCCTTGGCGAGGACCGCCACGTCGGCCACGAGGCCGCCCAGGAAGGCCAGCGCGATGCCCTGCCGGGCCGGCCACATGCCGTTGAGCCGGAACCAGCCGGCCGCGGTCACCGCCTGCAGCAGGACCAGCGGCACGACCAGCGCGTACGAGCCCACGGCCGCCGTCCCGGCGAGCAGCGCGCCCAGCACGGCGGTGAGCAGCGCGGGCTGCATCCCGGGCTCGATGATCGGTGAGCGGCCCTCCAGCCGGGCCCGCTGCGCATCGGTGATCCGGGCGTTCCCGGCGACCGTGGCGGGCCCGTAGCCCGCGTCACCGGCCCCGTCCCCCGCGGCGGGCGCGGGAGCCGCTGCCGGGGTCCGGGCGGCGGGCGCGGCGGGCTCGTGAGGCACGGCCGACTCGTGGGGCACCGCCCCCGTCGTCGGCAGGTACGCGGTCTCCGCCGCCGGGACGGCGAGCGAGGGCTGGACGCTCGTCTCCCAGGTCTGGCCCTGCCACTGCTGGGTGTTCTGCAGCGGATCGCCGGCGTCACCGCCGTACCAGTCCTGCTGCTGGGCGTGCGGGGGCTGCTGGTGCTGCTGGTGCTGCTGGTGGGGATACGGCTGCGGGGCCTGGGGGAACGCGTGCGGCTGTTCCGCGTAGCCCTCATAGCCTTCGTGGCGCTCGTAGCCCTCGTGGCTGTCGTAGCCCTCATGGCTCTCGTACCCGGGCCGGTACCCCTCGGGCGCCGCGTAGCCCTCGTACCCCTGCCCCTGGTCCTGGCCCTGCCCCCGGTCCTCGTACCGCTGCTGCCCGTACTGCCGGTACCGCTCCTGGTCCCGCTGCTGTCCGTGTTCCCCGTAGGGCCCATACGGCTCGGTCATGCTCACCCTCCTGCGAACGGCGGGAGCACCTCTACCGTGCCGCCCTCGGCCAGCCGTACCGTCTCGTGCTCACGCGTCCCGACCGGGTTCCCGTCGACGAGGAAGGAGCACCGCAGCAGGACCCGGTCCAGCTCGCCGGGGTGTCGTTCCCGGGCGGCGTCGAGTGCCTGCGCGAGCGTGGCCGCGTCGTACGGCTCCTCGGCGATTCCGGCCGCGGCCTTGGCGGCGGCCCAGTAGCGCACCGTGCCTCTTGCCATCTCGTCCCTCGATCGTGGGGCCGGCCGGAAGGTTCCGGCGTTCGGCTGTGAACACGGTCAGGCTAGCCCGCCCGCGCCGCCACCCATGCCCCGATGCGCTCCAACAGCTCGTCGGCGGCGGCGTTCTCGGCGTGGCCCATGCCCCTCTCCAGCCAGAGTTCGGCGTGGCCGGGGGCGGCCTCGGCCAGCATGCGGGGGTGGTCGAGGGGGAAGTAGCCGTCCCGGTCGCCGTGGACGACGAGCAGCGGGGTGGGCGCGATCAGCGGCACCGACTCGACCGGGGAGGCGGGAACCGGGTCCCAGTCCCGGTGGTGGATGCGGGTCCGCAGCCCGTAGCGGCCGACCGCGCGCCCCACCGGCCGGGTCACCAGCCAGTGCAGCCGGCGCATGGGTGCCGTGCCCCGGTAGTACCAGCGGGCCGGCGAGCTGACCGCGACCACGGTGTCCGTCTCCGCGCCCGGGGGCCTGAGCGCCGCGTGCCGCAGGACCACCGAGCCGCCCATCGAGAATCCGACCGTGGCCACACGGGTGTGGCCGAGGTCACGTGCCCACCGCACGGCCGCCGCCAGGTCGAGCACCTCGCGGTCGCCGACGGTGGAGTGCCCGCCGGAGGCTCCGTGCCCGCGGAAGGAGAAGGTGACCACCGCTCCGTGGCGGCGCAGCGCGGCCGCGACCCGGCGGACGTACGGACGCTCCAGATCCCCGGTGAATCCATGGGCGAGGACGAGTGCGAGCCCGGTGCCGACGGCACCCCCGGCGGGCTCCCCCGGGTCGTACGCGGCATCGATCGCGACCCCGTCCTCGGTGCGCAGGAACCGCCGCGCGGACCCCTGGGACACCCCCTCCGTAAACGTCCCGGACACCGCCGCCGCGGCCGTCTCACCCTTCGGACGCCTGGTGGAACGTGCCGCACGACCTGCCCTGCCACCGCTCATGTGGGCTATTGTGCTGGGAAGAGGACTCGGGCAGAGCAGCCCCCGGGTCCTTTTGTGCTTCCGGCGGCGTTGTATACGAAGCGGGACGCCGGGGTGGGAGCACCGAAGCAACGCAGTGCCGCACACGTCCTCGATGGAACCGAGGAAGGACCAGACGTCATGGGCCAGCGAATCGAGCACCACCATAGGAGCCACGAGCCCCGAAGGCCCCTCGGGACCCGTGTGATCCACGGGACCCACGGGACGACGACGCCCGGGGGGAGGACGCGATGAGTTCCCTGCTGCTCCTCACCAACGCCCTCCAGCCCTCGGCGGAGGTGCTTCCGGCGCTCGGCCTGCTGCTGCACAGCGTGCGGGTGGCCCCGGCGGAGGGCCCGGCCCTCGTCGACACCCCCGGCGCCGACGCCATCCTGATCGACGGCCGCCGCGACCTGCCGCAGGTGCGCAGCCTGTGCCAGCTCCTGCGCTCCACGGGACCGGGCTGCCCGCTCGTCCTGGTGGTGACCGAGGGCGGCCTCGCGGCCGTCACGGCGGACTGGGGCATCGACGACGTCCTGCTGGACACCGCCGGCCCCGCCGAGGTGGAGGCCCGGTTGCGGCTGGCCATGGGCCGGCAGCAGATCGCGGGCGACGACTCCCCCATGGAGATCCGCAACGGCGACCTGTCGGTGGACGAGGCGACGTACTCGGCCAAGCTCAAGGGCCGCGTCCTCGACCTCACCTTCAAGGAGTTCGAGCTGCTGAAGTACCTCGCCCAGCACCCGGGCCGGGTCTTCACCCGCGCCCAGCTCCTGCAGGAGGTCTGGGGGTACGACTACTTCGGCGGTACCCGCACGGTCGACGTGCACGTACGGCGGCTGCGGGCCAAGCTCGGCCCCGAGCACGAGTCGCTGATCGGCACCGTGCGCAACGTCGGCTACCGGTTCGTGACCCCGGAGAAGCCGGAACGGACCCAGCCGGGCGAGCGGGCGGAGAAGCAGGACGCGCAGGGCGGGCCGGAGGGGGCGCGGCGGGCGAAACGGGACGAGGCGGGCGAGCCGGCCGAGGCCGTCGCCAAGGCGGCCTCCGAGGCCTGATCCCGAGGGGTGAGAAGCGGAGGGAAAGCGCCTGCCCAGGCGCGTTCCATCCGCGTAGACTCCGCGCGTGGCCAAGGTGACTCGGGATGATGTGGCGCGGCTGGCGGGGACCTCCACCGCCGTCGTCAGCTATGTCATCAACAACGGACCCCGGCCGGTCGCCCCGGCCACGCGCGAGCGTGTCCTCGCCGCGATCAAGGAGCTGGGGTACCGGCCGGACCGGGTCGCCCAGGCCATGGCCTCGCGGCGGACCGACCTCATAGGCATGATCGTGCCGGACGCGCGCCAGCCGTTCTTCGGCGAGATGACGCACGCGGTCGAGCAGGCCGCCGCCGAGCGCGGGAAGATGGTGCTGGTCGGCAACACCGACTACGTCGCCGAGCGCGAGGTCCACTATCTGCGGGCCTTTCTCGGCATGCGGGTCTCCGGGCTGATCCTCGTCAGCCACGCGCTCAACGACCACGCCGCCGCCGAGATCGAGGCGTGGGACGCCCGGGTGGTGCTGCTGCACGAGCGGCCCGAGCTGATAGACGACGTGGCGGTGGTGACGGACGACCTCGGCGGCGCCCGGCTCGCCGTGCGGCACCTGCTGGACCACGGGCACCCCTACGTGGCCTGCATGGGCGGCACCGCCGACACACCCGCGGTGGGCGACCCGGTCTCCGACCACGTCGAGGGCTGGCGGCAGGCGATGGCCGAGGCCGGCATCCCGACGCAGGGGCGGCTCTTCGAGGCCCCCTACAACCGCTACGACGCCTACCAGGTGGGCCTCGAACTGCTGGCGGGACCGGACCGGCCGCCCGCGATCTTCTGCTCGACGGACGACCAGGCGATCGGGGTGCTGCGGGCGGCACGGGAACTGCGCATCGACGTCCCGGCGCAGCTCGCGGTGGCCGGCTTCGACGACGTGAAGGAGGCGGCGCTGACGGATCCGCCGCTGACGACGGTGGCCTCCGACCGGTCGGCGATGGCCCGCGCGGCGGTGGACCTCGTCCTGGACGACGGCCTGCGCGTCCCCGGCTCCCAGCGCGAGCGCCTGAAGCAGTTCCCCTCCCGGCTGGTGCGGCGGGCGTCCTGCGGCTGCGCGGCCTGAGCCCGCGCCCCCGGCGCCTCCCGGGTACGCCCCGAGCACCCCGTACATCTCAGCCGCCACCCGTCCTTATATCGGGCATACACACTTCTGTCGGGCTTCTCAGCGGTCCCTCAGGCGTCTCTCATGAGCGCGGGACACTCTCCTTTACATGACAGAGAGCAGCTTCCGCAGCGGCGACCACGAGCAGCACCCCCAGGCCGGCCAGGCCCCCCAGGGCCCCGCCGAGACGCACCTGCACGCTCCCGTGAACCCCGAGTGGCCGCCTCCCCCGCCCTACGCCCCCGCCCCGCAGGCCCCGGCCGCCCGCCGCAGGCGCGCGAGGGGTCCCGTCACGCTCCTCGCCGCCGTCGCGATAGCCGCCGCGGCCGTGGGCGGCGGCACCGCCTACGGCATCCAGGAGCTCACCCACTCCGACGGCACGGTCGCCGCGAGCACCACGGGCGCCGACGCCGTCCCGACCGCCAAGAAGGGCTCAGTCGCCGCCATCGCCGCCGCCGTCAGCCCCAGCGTCGTGGAGATCAACGCCACCTCGAACGCCGGACGGTCCACCGGCTCCGGTGTGATCCTGACCGGTGACGGCGAGGTCGTCACCAACAACCACGTCGTCTCCGGCGCCTCCTCCGTCAAGGTGCGCACCCACGACGGCAAGACCTACACCGCCCGGGTCGTCGGCACCGACAGCAAGAAGGACCTGGCGCTGATCAAGCTGGAGAACGCCTCCGGCCTCTCCCCCGCCTCCCTCGGCGACTCCGACGCCCTCCAGGTCGGCGACCAGGTCGTGGCCATCGGCTCCCCCGAGGGCCTCACCGGCACCGTCACCAGCGGCATCGTCTCCGCGCTGCACCGCGACGTGACCGTCTCCACCGACGAGGGTCAGCAGCAGCAACAGCAGGGCGGCGACGGCGGCTGGCCCTTCGAGTTCGGCGGCCGGCAGTTCAACGGCGACACCGGCGACTCCACGACGACGTACAAGGCGATCCAGACCGACGCCTCCCTCAACCCGGGCAACTCCGGCGGCGCCCTGATCAACGCCTCCGGCCAGATCATCGGCATCAACTCCGCGATGTTCTCCTCGGCCACCAGTTCCTCCTCGTCCGACGCGGGCAGCGTCGGCCTCGGCTTCGCCATCCCGATCAACACCGTCAAGTCCGACCTCGCGGCCCTGCGGGCCGGCGGCTCCGGCGACTGACCGCCCCGGCGCGGCAGGCCCACCGAAGGAGAACGAGATGATCCAGCAGGTGACGCACCCGGCCACCGGCACCGGAGCGGCGGGCACGACGCTCGCCCTGACGGTCGCCGCCGCCCTCGGGGGCCCGCGGCCCCAGTCGCCCCCGAGATCCCCGGCGAGCCCGGCACCCCGGGCCCCCGAGGTCACCTCCGCCCCGCCGCAGCCGCACCTCATGGGCCTGCGGACCACCGCCGACCGCCCGCACCGCCGCCGCGTCGCCCTGCGCAGGCTGGACACGCTGCGGACCTGACATGCGACGCTTGAGGCGTCCGCGCCCGCCCCCGACGGTGCCGCCGCAGGCGCCGGCGCACGGCACGCGGGCCCCGCCCGTCCCCCGCACCCGAGGAACCCCACGCCATGAGCCCCGCCGAAGGCGACCGTGACACCCAGCGCATCCTGATCGTCGACGACGAGCCGGCGGTGCGCGAAGCACTCCAGCGCAGCCTCGCCTTCGAGGGCTACGGCACCGAGGTCGCCGTGGACGGCGCGGACGCGCTGGAGAAGGCGGCCGCCTACCGGCCCGACCTGCTGGTCCTCGACATCCAGATGCCGCGCATGGACGGCCTCACCGCCGCCCGCCGCATCCGCGCCGCAGGCGACACCACCCCGATCCTCATGCTCACCGCGCGGGACACCGTCGGCGACCGGGTCACCGGCCTCGACGCCGGCGCGGACGACTACCTGGTCAAGCCCTTCGAGCTGGACGAACTGTTCGCCCGCATCCGCGCCCTGCTGCGCCGCAGCTCCTACGCCGCAGCCGTGGCCGGCGCGGACGAGGAGAACGACACCCTGGCCTTCGCCGACCTGCGCATGGACCTGGCCACCCGCGAGGTCACCCGCGGCGGGCGCGCGGTGGAACTGACCCGCACCGAGTTCACGCTCCTGGAGATGTTCCTGGCGCACCCGCGCCAGGTGCTGACCCGTGAGCAGATCCTCAAGGCGGTCTGGGGCTTCGACTTCGAGCCGAGCTCCAACTCCCTCGACGTGTACGTGATGTACCTGCGCCGCAAGACGGAGGCCGGCGGCGAGCCCCGCCTGGTCCACACCGTGAGGGGTGTCGGATACGTGCTGCGCGCGGGCGGCGCGGAGTGAGCGCAGTGGTCCGGCGATTCCGCACGCTGCCGCTCCGCTCCCGGCTGGCCCTGCTCGTCGCGGCGGCGGTCGCCTTCGCGGTGGCGGCGGTGTCGGTGACGTGCTGGTTCCTCGTGCAGGGCAGGCTGTACGCCCAGGTGGACGACGATCTGAAGCAGGCCACCCAGCGGCCGCAGCTGTACTCCCAGGTCGTCGGCACGCTCAACAACTGCACCCAGACCCCGCAGGGCGCCCCCAGTCAGCTGCGGACCCGGGAGAACTACTACCTCGAACTGGTCCAGGCGGACGGCACGGCCTGCGTCTCCTCGAACTCCGCGGGCATGGTGAAGGTCACCGGCGCCGACAAGCGCGTGGCCCAGGAAGCGGGCTCCGCCGACCGGGTCGTGCGCCGCAACGGCACCGACGACGACGGCAACGCCGTCCGCATCCGGACGATCCCGCTGACCGTCACCCAGAGCATCGACACCGAGCCGCAGGTCTTCCCCGGCACCGCCCTCCTCGTCGCGACCCCGCTCAGGAGCACCCAGTCGACCCTCAACGACCTGGCACTGATCCTGCTGCTGGTCTCCGGGATCGGCGTCCTGGGCGCCGGGGCCGCCGGGCTCGCCGTCGCCAGGGCCGGCCTGCGTCCCGTCGACCGGCTCACCGAGGCCGTCGAGCACGTGGCCCGCACCGAGGACCTGGCCGTCCGCATCCCCGTCGAGGAGCAGGCCGACGACGAGATCGCCCGCCTCTCCCGCTCCTTCAACTCCATGACGGGGTCCCTGGCCTCCTCCCGCGACCTGCAGCAGCAGCTCATCGCGGACGCCGGGCACGAACTGCGCACGCCGCTCACCTCGCTGCGCACGAACATCGAACTCCTCTCCCGCAGCGAGGAGACCGGCCGCCCGCTCCCCGCGGCCGACCGCAAGGCGCTGCTCGCCTCGGTGAAGGCCCAGATGACGGAGCTGGCCGCGCTCATCGGCGACCTCCAGGAGCTCTCCCGCCCGGACACCGGCCAGCACTCGGACCGCACCCGGATCCTCGCCTGGCAGGACATCGTGGAGGCGGCGCTGCGCCGGGCCCGGCTGCGCGGCCCGGAGCTGACGATCACGGCGGACGTGGAGCCGTGGTACGTCCGCGCGGAGCCGTCCTCGCTGGAGCGGGCGGTGGTCAACATCCTGGACAACGCGGTGAAGTTCAGCCCCGGGGGCGGCACGATCGAGGTGCGGCTGGCGGACGGGGTGCTCACGGTGCGGGATCACGGTCCCGGCATCGACGCCGAGGAACTCCCCTACGTCTTCGACCGCTTCTGGCGCTCCCCCGGGGCGCGCTCCCTGCCCGGCTCGGGCCTCGGCCTGTCGATCGTGGCCCGCGCGGTCCGGCAGGCGGGCGGCGAGGTCTCCCTCGCCCCCGCCGGGGACGCCGGCGGCGGCACGGTCGCCACGATCCGCCTCCCGGGAGCGCCGACACCGCCGCCGGGGCAGGAACCGGACGAGCTGACCTGACCGGGCCGCCCCCGCGGTTCCGTCAGGTGGCGCTGCGCAGGTGCCGTACCCGGGCGGGGCCGTCGACGGTGCCGCGGGCGATCCGGGACGCGAGCTCCTCCAGCCGTTCCCGGGTGGTGCGGTCCTCGGGCTGGTAGACGACCACGCGGGTGCCCGGATGCTCCTGGAGCCGCAGCGTGACCGTGCGCAGCGACAGGTTCCCCACGTGCAGCGAGCGGATCCGCTTCACCCGCCGGGCGCCGGAGGACACGTCCGCCTGGTCCCACAGCCGCGCGAACAGCGGCGACTCGGCGCGGAGCCGGCGGAGCAGCGGGGGCCAGGCCGGGTGCGTGAGCGATTCGCCGTGGTAGGCGCGGAGCTTGGCCACGAGTACCGCGCACTCCTGCGCGTGGTCGGCCTGCCCCTCGATCCAGTCGGGGTGGGTGAAGTGCAGGTACGCCCAGTTGCGGTCCGTCTCGGGGAGCGCCTCGATGTCGTTGATCATGAACCGGAAGGCCGCGTTGTAGGCCAAGGGCTCGAACCGGGGGTCGATCATCACCGCCGGGTGCGGGGAGAGGCTGTCCAGCAGGACCCGCAGGGGGCCGTCGTCCGCTCCGGGGCCCCCGGGTTCCTCCGCCTCCGTCTGCCCGCCGAGCAGGAACAGGTGCCGGCGCTCGTCCTCCGACAGGAGCAGGGCGTCCGCGATCGCCGCCAGGACCTCGGCACTGGGCCGCACGTCACGGCCCTGTTCGAGCCACGTGTACCAGGTCGATCCGACGTTCGCGAGGACCGCGACCTCCTCCCGGCGCAGCCCCTTGACCCGGCGCCGGCCACCACCCCCGGCGAGCCCCACGTCGGCGGGCGAGAGCCGGTCCCGCCGTGCGCGCAGATACGCGCCGAGTTCCCGGGAACGTACGTCAGCCATGCCGCCCAGCATGGCACCCGGGACCGGAACCAGGGTGGTGGTCCGACCACCAGCGTCACGGCGCTCTGGGTGGGCGGCCGCGGGGCCCGCAGAGTGCCTGTCATGCGACTACGAACGATGCGCGGCCGAGCCGGCCGGGACCGGGACGGCGAGGGCGGGGAGCGGGACGGCCCCCCGGAAACCGGGGCGACCGGCACCGGAGCCACGGACACCGGCACGACGAGCGCCGGGGCGGCAGCAACCGGGCCCACGGGCACCGGAGCCACAGGAACCGGGGCGGACGGCACCGGCACGACCGGCACCTGCACTACCGGGACCGGCACCACAGGAACCAGGGTGACGGGCACCGGACCTACCGGCACCGGAGCCACGGGAACCAGGGCGACCGGCACCGGACCTACCGGCACCGGGACCACAGGAACCAGAGTGACGGGCACCGGACCTACCAGCACCGGACCCACGGGCACCGGAGCCGCAGGAACCAGGGCGACCGGCACCGGCACGACGGGGACCGGGACCACAGGAACCGGGGCGACCGGGGCAGAGGGAACCGTGCCCGCCACCGGTACCGGGCTCACCGGCGCCGGCCCCCACGGAACCCGGCGGCCGCCCTCGTGGCCGGTGCTTCTCGCGGCGTTCGGTGCCACCTACACCTTCAGCGTCGGCAACGTGACCGCGCCGCGCCTCGGGCCGGCCCTCGGCGCGGACCGCGGCGAGGTCGCGCTGGTGCTCGCCGCGTACGCGACCTCGTTCGCCGCCGGGCTGATCCTGGCCGGGCGGCTCGGCGACCGGTACAGCCGCCGGCGGCTGCTGGGCGCCGGGCTCCTCGCGCTGGGGCTGACCTCGGCCCTGGCCGCGGCGGCCCCCGGGCTGTGGTGGCTGGTCGCGGCCCGGGTCCTGCAGGGCGCGGCCTCGGCGCTGGTGATGCCGCAGACACTGGCGCTCGTCCGGACCATGGGCGGCGACGGGCCCGCCGTGGCCCGGCGGACGGCGGCGTTCACCGCGAGCTCGGGGGTCGGCACCGTCGCCGGGCAGATCCTCGGCGGCCTCGTCATGGGGCTCGGCCTGCCCTTCGCGGGGTGGCGGGCGGCAGTGCTGACCTCCGCCCTCCCCGGCGCGGTGGCGCTGCTCGGCGTGCGCCGGCTCCCGGCGTCCGCCCGGGGCGGCGCCGAGCGGCCCGACCTCGGCGGGGCGCTGCGGATCGGCCTCCCGCTGCTGGCGCTCGTCGCCGGTCTGTCCCTCGGTCCGGCCACGCGCTGGACGTGGTGGACCCCGGCACTGGTGGCGGCGTGCCTGCTGGGGCTGTACGGCTTCCGGCGGGACCAGGGCCGCCGCGAGGAGGCCGGGCACCCGGTCCTCGTCCCGCCCTCGGTGCTGCGGCTGCCCGCGCTGCGGCTCGGCCTGCTGATGACCGTCCTGCTCTTCACGGGCTACGGGGCGTTCAGCTATGAGTACGCGCTGCTCACCCAGAGCGGGCTCGGGCTGACGCCGGTCGCGTCCGGGCTCGCGCTGACCGCCTTCGCCGGGACCTTCGTGGTGGCGGGGCTGCGCATGCCCCGGATCACCGCGCGGTTCGGCGCCCGCACGATGGAGCGGGCCGCGGCGGCGCAGGTCACCGGCCTGCTGCTGCTCGGCCTGGTCTCGTGGGCCGCGCAGGGCAGGAGCGCGGCGGCCTGGGTGGGGTGCTTCGAGGTGATCGGCGTGCTCCTCGGCGCCGCCCAGGCCGCCCAGTACGGGCCCTTGCTCGGCACCGTCATGGCGGCGGTCCCCGATCGGGCGGCGGGCCTGGCCGGGGGACTGTTCACCACCGCGCAGCAGGCCTCCCTCGGCCTCGGCGTGGCCACGGTGGGCGGCCTCTTCGGCTCCCTCGCCCCGCCGCTCGGCTGGGAGCACGCCTTCGCGGTCACCCTCGCCGTACAGGCGCTCACCACCGCGCTGTTCGGCCTCCTCGCGCGACGCCTGCGCGCGGAGGACCACACCGGCACAACGACAACCCTCGACACCGCGATCAGCACAGAAAAGGCATGAACATGATCAAGATGGTCATCACACTCAAGCGCCGCCAGGGCATGACCCACGAGGAGTTCACGCACTACCAGCGGAACATCCACCGCCCGCTGCTCATGTCGATCCCCGAGGCGCGGCGGTACATCCGCCGGTTCGTCGTCTCGTACCCCGTCCCGGCGCCCCGGTACCCCGAGCCGGCGTACGACTCGGTGGTCGAGGCGTGGTTCGACAGCATGGCCGACCTGGAGGCGCTGTTCTTCAGCGAGAACTTCCTCAGGACCGTCGACCCGGACCACGAGAACTTCATCGACCTGTCCGCCTTCGGGCGGATCATCTGCGAGGAGGACGTGGTCCTCGACCGCGCCGCCTCCTGACCGCGGCCGCCGGGGGCGGCGGCGCCACCGCCCCCGGCCCGCAGTCCACCCGCTGCCCACCGTCCACCCCCGGCCCGCCGTCCGTCCGCCGCCCACCACCGCGGGACACGCGACACGCCCCTGCCCTCCCCGTACGCTTCGACGCATGACCAGCGACGACACCGCACTGCCCGGCCGGAACCGTTCCCTCGACACCCTCGCCGTGCTCTCCCCCGACCAGGCGGAGGCCGTCTCCGCGCTGCTCGCGGAGGCCGCCCGCAACGACGGGCAGCAGGCGGTGTCCGAGCAGGGCAGGCTGCGACTGCGCGGCGGCGCCCGGGAGGGCGTACGGCATCTGCTGCTGTCGGCCGGCGACACCCTCGTCGGCTACGCGCAACTGGAGGACACCGATCCGGTGGAGGCACCGGCCGCCGAACTGGTCGTGCACCCCACCCACCGCGGGCAGGGCCACGGCCGCGCGCTCGGTTCGGCACTGCTCGCCGCGACGGGCAAGCGGCTGCGCGTGTGGGCGCACGGCGGGCACTCCGCCGCCCGGCACCTGGCCCAGGTCCTCGGCCTCACCCTCTTCCGCGAGCTGCGCCAGATGCGGCGCCCGCTGACCGACTTCGACGCCCCCGAGCCGAAGCTCCCCGAGGGCGTGCGCGTGCGGACGTTCCGGCCCGGCCAGGACGACACGGCCTGGCTCGCCGCCAACGCCGAGGCCTTCGCCCACCACCCCGAGCAGGGCTCCCTCACCCAGCGCGACCTGGACGACCGCATGGCCGAGCCCTGGTTCGACCCCGAGGGCTTCTTCCTGGCCGAGCGCGCGGGGGAACTCCTCGGCTTCCACTGGACGAAGACGCACGCGGAGGAGGGGCTCGGCGAGGTCTACGTCGTCGGCGTGCGCCCCTCCGCCCAGGGCGGCGGCCTCGGCAGGGCGCTCACCACGATCGGCCTGCGCCACCTCGCGGAGCGGGGCCTGCCCACGGCGATGCTGTACGTCGACGCCGACAACACGGCGGCGGTGACGGTGTACGAACGCCTGGGCTTCACGACGCACGAGACGGACCTGATGTACCGCACGGAGAGCTGAGGCACCGGGGGCCGGGGCGGGAGCTGAGGCACCGGGGGCCAGGCACCGCGGGTGACGGTGGGGCCGCCGGGCCCCCGTGCCGCACGGGGGCCCGCCACCCCCGGCCCTCCCTCGCGGCGGCCCCGCACCCCCGGTGCGCCCCGCGGTTCCCCGCACGTCATGTCGCCGTAACCGGCGGTTCAGCCGGCCTTGCGAGGCTCGGCGAATGCGACCCCCCGTGCCCGCACCCGCGCCGCCCCCCGCGCAGGGGTCCCGCACGGGGGGCGGCCGTCCTGTCGAGCCCCCGCCACCTCCGGTTTCTCCTGTCTCCGACGCGCCTGTTCCGCTCCGTACGCGGAAGAATGGTCACATGAGCCAGCAGAACGCCCAGGCGCCCGTGGCGCACGCACAGCAGCCCTCCGTCGGGTCACTCGCCGCGCACCGCCCCCACACGGTCGCCGCCGCGGGCTCGAACCTGGAACCCGACCTCGACTCCGACCTCGACGTCTACGACGACTCGGCGGACGGCGGCCGGCTGCCGCAGGGCCGCTTCCTGGACCGGGAGCGCAGCTGGCTCGCGTTCAACGAGCGGGTCCTCGAACTCGCCGAGGACCCCGCCACGCCCCTGCTGGAGCGCGCCAACTTCCTCGCGATCTTCGCCAGCAACCTGGACGAGTTCTTCATGGTCCGGGTGGCGGGCCTCAAGCGCCGCATCGCCACCGGCGTCGCCACCCGCTCCGCCTCCGGGCTCCAGCCCCGCGAGGTGCTGGAGATGATCTGGGCCCGCTCCCGCGAGCTGATGGCCCGCCACGCCGCCTGCTACCACGAGGACGTCGCCCCGGCGCTCGCCGAGGAGGGCGTCCACCTGGTCCGCTGGAGCGAGCTCACGGAGAAGGAGCAGGCGGGCCTGTTCACCCTGTTCCGGCACCGCATCTTCCCCGTGCTGACCCCGCTGGCGGTCGACCCCGCGCACCCGTTCCCGTACATCTCCGGGCTCTCCCTCAACCTGGCCGTCGTCGTCCGCAACCCGGTCTCCGGGCACCGGCACTTCGCGCGGGTCAAGGTGCCGCCGCTGCTCTCCCGCTTCCTGGAGGCCTCCCCGCAGCGGTACGTGCCCGTGGAGGACGTCATCGCGGCGCACCTGGAGGAGCTGTTCCCGGGGATGGAGGTGCTGGAGCACCACACGTTCCGCCTCACCCGCAACGAGGACCTGGAGGTCGAGGAGGACGACACGGAGAACCTCCTCCAGGCGCTGGAGAAGGAGTTGATGCGGCGCCGGTTCGGGCCGCCGGTGCGCCTCGAGGTCGAGGAGTCCATCGACCGGTACGTACTGGACCTGCTGGTACGGGAGTTGAAGGTCAGTGAGGCCGAGGTGTACCCGCTGCCGGGCCCCCTGGACCTCACCGGCCTGTTCGGCATCGCCGCCCTGGACCGGCCCGAGCTGAAGTACCCCAAGTTCATCGCCGGCACCCACCGCGACCTGGCCGAGGTCGAGTCGGCCTCCGCGCCCGACATCTTCGCGGCGCTGCGCGAGCGGGACGTGCTGCTGCACCACCCCTACGACTCCTTCTCCACCTCCGTGCAGGCCTTCCTGGAGCAGGCGGCCGGTGATCCGGACGTGCTCGCCATCAAGCAGACGCTGTACCGCACCTCCGGCGACTCCCCCATAGTCGACGCGCTCATCGACGCGGCCGAGTCCGGCAAGCAGGTCCTCGTCCTCGTCGAGATCAAGGCGCGCTTCGACGAGCAGGCCAACATCAAGTGGGCCCGCAAGCTGGAGGAGGCCGGCTGCCACGTGGTGTACGGGCTGGTCGGGCTGAAGACCCACTGCAAGCTCTCCCTCGTCGTCCGCCAGGAGGGCGACACACTGCGCCGCTATTCGCACGTCGGCACCGGCAACTACCACCCCAAGACCGCCCGCCTGTACGAGGACCTGGGGCTGCTCACCGCGGACCCGCAGGTCGGCGCGGACCTCTCCGACCTGTTCAACAGGCTCTCCGGCTACTCCCGCCGCGAGACCTACCGCCGGCTCCTCGTCGCCCCCAAGTCGCTGCGGGACGGCCTGGTCTCCCGCATCGACAAGGAGGCCCAGCACCACCGGGCGGGCCGCCCCGCCTACGTCCGCATCAAGGTCAACTCGATGGTCGACGAGGCCGTCGTCGACGCCTGCTACCGGGCCTCCCAGGCCGGGGTGCCGGTCGACGTGTGGGTGCGCGGGATCTGCGCGCTGCGCCCGGGGGTGCCGGGGCTGTCGGAGAACATCCGCGTCCGCTCCGTCCTCGGCCGCTTCCTGGAGCACTCCCGGGTCTTCGCCTTCGGCAACGGGGGCGAGCCGGAGGTGTGGTTCGGCAGCGCCGACATGATGCACCGCAACCTCGACCGCCGCATCGAGGCGCTGGTCCGGGTCACCGACCCGGGCCACCGGGCGTCCCTGAACCGGCTGCTGGAGACCGGCATGTCCGACCGGACGGCCTCCTGGCACCTCGGCCCCGACGGCGAGTGGACCCGCCACTCGACCGACCTGGAGGGACAACCGCTGCGGAACATCCAGGAGTCGCTCATAGACGCCCGGAGGCGCCGGCGTGGCACCACAGCACCCTGAGGGGGCGGCGCCGGCGCCGCGGAGTCCCGGTGCCGGGGGGCCGGCGGCCCCGAAGGGGGACCGCCCCGTCGACGGGGACGTGCTCGCCGCGTATCTGCGGGAGCGATCCACGGAGTTCCTGCGCGCGCTGCGGGCGCACCGGGAGAGCGGGGGCGGCGCCCCCGAGGAGTCCGCCGAGGCGGTGCGGGCGCTGCGGCGTTCGGCACGGCGGATCAGCGGGACGCTGCACACCTTCCGGCCGCTCCTCGACACCGAGTGGGCGGAGGGCCTGCGGCCCGAACTGGCCTGGCTCTCCGGCACCCTCGCCCACGAGCACGCCCACGCCTCACGTCTGGAGCGCCTGCTGCTGGCCCTGCACCGGCTGTCCGGCGCGGTCCCGGTCCCGGCTGCCGCCGGAGTCGGGGCGCGCGAGGAAGGGGCGCGCGGGAACGGGGCGCGCGGGAACGGGGCCGACGCCCCCGCCGGCCCCGACCGCACCAACCTCACCGTCGGCGCGGCCAAGGCGGGCGCCCTCCTCGACCGCCGGCTCACCCTGGCCCGCACCCGCGCCCACTCCACCGCCCTGGAGGCCCTCGGCTCCGGCCGCTTCCACGCCGTCGCCGACCGGATCGCCCTGCTGGCCGGAGAGGTCCCGCTGTCCCCCGCCGCGGCCGGCGCCGACCTGCGCCTCCCGGCCGCCGCCGCCGAGGAGCGGCTCACCGACGCGGTCGCCGCGCTGCCCCTGCTCACGGCCGGCCACCCCTACAACGCGGCGGCCCTCGTCCACGGCCTCGCCCCGGACACCTCCCCACAGCCGCAGGACGCCCCCTGGCACCAGGTACGGCTCCTGCTGCGCCTGCACCGCTACGCGCGGGAGGTCCTCACCGGCGCCCCCGCCGAGACCCGCCTGGAGGCGGCCGACCAGGCCCTGACCCGCCACCGGGACGCCGCCGAGGCCGCGGCGGCCGCCGCCGAGGCGGCCCGCACCCCGCGCATCGCCCCGGCGACGGCGTACGCGCTCGGCGTCCTGCACGCCGACCAGCGCCACGAGGTGGAGGCCGCCCGCTTCGCCTTCCACCACCTCTGGCACCGCCTGCCCCGGTGACGGGCGCGGCGCCGACGGGGAGGCGCCGGGCGCCCGGGGCTCGTCCCCCACACCGCCCGCAGGCGTTCACCGCGCGTTCACCCTCACCCATCGCCCGCTTCACCTCTTCTGCCTAATTTCGGCCTTACCCGGTGCGAAGCGCCCACCCAGGAGCCGCCCCCGCACCGACGATCACAAGCCGGCCCACCTGGCCCGGACCACGACGTCGCACGCCGCCCCCACCGGCGGCCTCTGGAAGGAACTCCCGAAAGTGAAGCTTCAGCGCAAGAACCGGCTGCGCGCCCTCTCCCTCGGTGTCGTCGCCGTCTCCGGCGCCCTGGCCCTGACGGCGTGCGGCTCCGACGACACGGGCTCCACCGGCGACGGCGACGCCTCGGCCGCCGCGAACACGAGCAGCATCAAGTGCGACGACGCCAAGGGGCAGCTTCAGGCCTCCGGCTCCTCCGCGCAGAAGAACGCGGTCGACGCTTGGGTGAAGCAGTACGTGCGGGCCTGCAAGGGCGTGCAGATCAACTACAACCCGAGCGGCTCCGGCGCCGGTGTCACCGCCTTCCTCGGCGGCCAGACCGCGTTCGCCGGCTCGGACTCCGCGCTGAAGCCGGAGGAGGTCACCGCCTCGAAGAAGGTCTGCTCCGGCGGCCAGGCCGTGGACCTCCCGATGGTCGGCGGCCCGATCGCCGTCGGCTACAACGTGCCCGGAGTGGACAACCTCGTCCTGGACGCCCCGACGCTCGCGAAGATCTTCGACAGCAGGATCACCACGTGGGACGACGAGGCGATCAAGAAGCTCAACCCCGACGCGAAGCTCCCCTCCACCAAGATCCAGGCCTTCCACCGCTCCGACGAGTCCGGCACCACGGACAACTTCACCAAGTACCTGATCGCCGCCGCGCCGGACGACTGGAAGTACGAGGGCGGCAAGGCCTGGCAGGCCAAGGGCGGCCAGTCCGCGCAGGGCTCCTCGGGCCTGGCCCAGCAGGTCAAGCAGACCGAGGGTGCCATCTCCTACTTCGAGCTCTCCTACGCCGGTGACGGCATCAACGCGGTCCGGCTCAAGACCGACGCCGCCGACCCGGTCGAGGCCACCGTCGAAAACGCCACGAAGGCCATCTCCGCCGCCAAGATCACCGGCACCGGCAAGGACCTGGCGCTGGAGATGAACTACAAGCCGACCGAGGCCGGCGCCTACCCGCTGACCCTGGTGACGTACGAGATCGTCTGCGACAAGGGCAACAAGGCGGAGACCCTCCCCGCCACCAAGTCCTTCCTCGGCTACATCGCCTCCGAGGACGGCCAGAAGCAGCTCGCCGACGCGAAGTACGCGCCGATCCCCGAGGAGATCATCACCAAGGTCCGCGAGACCGTCTCCAACCTGAGCTGACCCGAGCCGACCTGAGCGCGCGGTCCGCCCCGGCCTCCCGGGTCACCGGGGGCGGACCGCGCCGTCCGGTGCACCGCCGCCCGGAACCGTCCTCCGCGACGGTTCCGCAGACCGGAGATCCTCATGGACACCACCACCCAGAACACCGAGCAGCCCCCGCCGACCCCACCCGAACCCGCCTCCGCGGCCACCACCGCCGAGGAAGGACGCGCCGCCCGCGGGGCCACCCGCCCCGGTGACCGCGTCTTCCTCGGCCTGTCCCGCGGTTCCGGCATCTTCCTTCTGGTGATCATGGCCGCGATAGCGGCCTTCCTCGCCTACCGCGCGTCGATAGCCATCGGCAAGGACGAGGGCAACTTCCTCACCACGATGGAGTGGAACACCAACGTCGACCCGCCGGTCTTCGGCATCGCGGTCCTCGCCTTCGGCACGGTGATCTCCTCGATCATCGCCATGGCCCTCGCGGTCCCGGTCGCGGTCGGCATCGCGCTGTTCATCACGCACTACTCCCCGCGCCGGGTAGGCGGCGTCCTCGCCTACGTCATCGACCTGCTGGCCGCCGTCCCGTCCATCGTCTACGGCCTGTGGGGCGCCCTCGTCCTGGTGCCGCACATGGAGGGCCTGTTCGGCTGGTTGGACACGTACTTCGGCTGGACCGGCGTCTTCGAGTGGCAGGAGGGCGCCCCGCGCTCGCTGCTCACCGTCGGCATCCTGCTGGCCATCATGATCCTGCCGGTCATCACCAACGTCAGCCGTGAGGTGTTCCGCCAGGTCCCGCGGATGCACGAGGAGGCGGCCCTCGCCCTCGGTGCCACCCGCTGGGAGGTCATCCGCATGTCGGTGCTGCCCTTCGGCCGCTCCGGCGTGATCTCCGCCTCGATGCTGGGCCTGGGCCGCGCGCTCGGCGAGACGATGGCCGTCGCCACCGTCCTCTCCCCCACCTTCAAGATCCACGCCAGCCTGCTCGACCCGGGCGGCGGCACCTTCGCGCAGAACATCGCGAGCAAGTTCGGCGAGGCCACCGAGACCGGCCGGGACGCCCTGATCGCCTCCGGCCTGGTCCTGTTCGTCATCACCCTGCTGGTCAACGGCGCGGCCCGCATGATCATCGCCCGCCGCAAGGAGTACTCGGGGGCCAACGCATGAGCACCGCACCCACACCCGCGCCCACGCGCGCCACCGTCCCCACGCCCCGCACGCTGCGCGGCGCCCGGCTGCCGAAGTGGTCCCCGTGGGCCCTCGCCGGCGGCTCGCTCGTCCTCGCCGTCCTCCTCGGACTCGTCGCGGACATGGACAACCCGGCCCAGCTCGGCCTGATCGCGGCCGTCCTGTTCGTCCTCGGCACGTACGGCGTCGCCGCCCGGGTGGAGGGCCGCCGCCAGGCCAAGGACCGCGTCGCCACCAGCCTCGTCTGGGTCTGCTTCCTCCTCGCCGTGATCCCGCTGGCCTCCCTGCTGTGGGAGACCGTCCGGCAGGGCGTCAAGGTTCTCGACTTCTACTTCCTGTCCCACTCCATGGGCGTGGTCGCCGACACCGAGACCGGCGGCGGCATCTACCACGCCATCCTCGGCACCCTGGAACAGGTCGGCCTCGCCACCGTCGTCGCCGTGCCGGTGGGCGTGCTCACCGCCGTCTACCTGGTCGAGTACGGGCGCGGCCGGCTCGCCAAGGCCGTCACCTTCTTCGTCGACGTCATGACCGGCATCCCCTCGATCGTCGCCGGCCTGTTCGTCCTCAGCTTCTGGATCCTCGTCCTCGACATGGGCTACTCCGGCTTCGCCGGCTCGCTCGCCCTGGCCATCCTGATGATGCCGATCGTGGTCCGCTCCACGGAGGAGATGCTCAAGCTCGTCCCGAACGAGCTGCGCGAGGCCTCCCTCGCGCTGGGTGTGCCGAAGTGGCGCACCATCCTCAAGGTGGTCCTGCCGACCTCGATCGGCGGCATCACCACGGGCATCATGCTCGCCGTCGCCCGCATCACCGGGGAGACCGCCCCGGTGCTGCTGCTGGTGTGGGGAACGAACTTCATCAACACCAACCCGTTCGCCGACCCGCAGGCGTCGCTGCCGCTGTACATCTACCAGCAGTACGCCAACAGCGCGGGCTACGGCGCGGCCTACGACCGCGCCTGGGCGGCGGCCCTCACCCTCATCGCGATCGTGATGATCCTCAACCTGGTGGCCCGCGGCATCGCCCGCTGGAAGTCCCCCCGCTGACTCCCCGCCCCACGAGACCGGAAGCGAAGTACCAGTCATGGCCAAGCGAATCGATGTGAGCGGGCTCACCGCCTTCTACGGCTCCCACAAGGCGATCGAGGACATCTCGATGACCGTCGAACCGCGTTCGGTGACGGCGTTCATCGGCCCCTCGGGCTGCGGGAAGTCCACGTTCCTGCGCACCCTGAACCGGATGCACGAGGTCACGCCCGGCGGCCGGGTCGAGGGCAAGGTGCTGCTGGACGACGAGGACCTGTACGGCCCGGGGATCGACCCGGTGGCGGTACGCCGGGACGTCGGCATGGTGTTCCAGCGCCCGAACCCCTTCCCCACCATGTCGATCTTCGACAACGTGGCGGCGGGACTGCGGCTGAACGGCAGCCACAAGAAGGCGGAGCTCGGCGAGATCGTCGAGAAGTCGCTGAAGGGCGCCAACCTCTGGAACGAGGTCAAGGACCGCCTGAACAAGCCGGGCTCCGGCCTCTCCGGCGGCCAGCAGCAGCGGCTGTGCATCGCGCGGGCGATAGCGGTGGAGCCGGACGTCCTCCTGATGGACGAGCCGTGCTCCGCGCTCGACCCCATCTCCACCCTCGCGATCGAGGACCTGATCAGCGAGCTGAAGGAGCGCTTCACGATCGTCATCGTGACGCACAACATGCAGCAGGCGGCCCGCGTCTCGGACCGCACGGCGTTCTTCAACCTCGCGGCGGTCGGCCGCCCCGGCAAGCTGGTCGAGATCGACGAGACGGAACGGATCTTCTCCAACCCGTCCGTCCAGGCCACGGAGGACTACATCTCCGGCCGCTTCGGCTGATCCCCCCGAACCCTCGCGGTGCTGCATGGCGGTGCCACCGCGAGCCCAGGGCCCGCCCCCTCAGGGGGACGGGCCCTTTCACCGTGCGCCGCCCCCGGCGGACCAAGAGGCGCGAGGCCGCATCGATCCGCGGCTCCGCCGCGCGAGCGCGACCACCCACACCGGTACCCACCAGCAGGCGACACCCCCAGCCGACCCAAAAGGGGCGCGGGGAACCGCGCGACCAGCCACAACGGCCCCGCACCGACCCACGCACCCCCGGCCCCACTCACCCCACCCGGCGGAGCGCTACAGCACCGCCAGGTCAACCACCCAGAAACTCACCGCCGCCACGATCGCCGCCGCCGGCATCGTGATGAACCACCCCAGCACGATGTTCTTCGCGACCCCCCACCGCACCGCGTTCACCCGCCGTGTGGCCCCCACGCCCATGATCGCCGAGGTGATCACATGCGTCGTGGAGATCGGCGCCTTGAACAGGAACGCCGTCGTGAACATGATCGACGCGCCGGTCGTCTCCGCGGCGAACCCCTGCGGCGGGTCCAGCTCGATGATCTTCCGCCCCAGTGTCCGCATGATGCGCCAGCCACCCGCGTACGTGCCGAGCGACAGCATGATCGCGCACACGAGCTTGACCCACACCGGGATCGTGTTCCCGTACTCCTGGACGTCGGCGATGACCAGCGCCATCATCACGATGCCCATGGTCTTCTGCGCGTCCTGCAGACCGTGTCCGAGGGCCATGCCCGCCGCCGACACCGTCTGGGCGATCCGGAAGCCGCGCTTGGCCTTGTGGGGGTTGGACCGCCGGAAGATCCACATGATCGCGGTCATCACCAGGTAGCCGACGATCAGACCGACGACCGGGGACAGGAACATCGGGATGACGATCTTGTCGACCACCCCGCTCCAGTAGACCTTGATCCCTCCGGCCAGCGCCGCGCCGACCATGCCGCCGAACAGCGCGTGCGAGGAGGACGAGGGCAGCCCGTAGTACCAGGTGAGGAGGTTCCACACGATCGCGCCGACGAGCGCGGCGAAGAGGATGCCCATCCCCTTGGAGCCCTCGGGCGTGTCGATCAGCCCCTCACTGACCGTCTTGGCGACCCCGGAGCCGAGGAACGCGCCCGCGAGGTTCATCACGGCGGCCATCGCGAGCGCGGCACGCGGGGTCAGTGCCCGCGTCGACACGGAGGTGGCGATCGCGTTGGCGGAGTCGTGGAAACCGTTGGTGTACGTGAAGAAGAGCGCGACCGCGACGGTCACGACCAGAGCGAAGGTGTCCATGGACGCGCCTCAGGACTCCTTGACCGCGATGGTCTCCACGGTGTTCGCCACGTGCTCGAAGGCGTCGGCCGCCTCCTCGAGGACGTCCACGATCTGCTTGAGCTTGAGCACCTCGATGGCTTCGTACTTGCCGTTGAAGAGCATGGCCAGCAGCTTGCGGTGGATCTGGTCGGCCTGGTTCTCGAGGCGGTTGACCTCGATCCAGTACTCCGTGAGGTTGTCCATGGTCCGCAGGTTCGGCATGGCCTCGGCGGTCAGTTCCGCCGCCCGCGCCAGCACCTCGATCTGCTGCTCGACGCCCTTGGGCAGTTCCTCGACGTTGTAGAGGACGACCAGGTCGACGGCCTCCTCCATGAAGTCCATGATGTCGTCCAGGGACGACGCGAGGTTGTAGATGTCCTCGCGGTCGAAGGGCGTGATGAACGAGGAGTTCAGCTGGTGGAAGATCGCGTGCGTCGCGTCGTCACCGGCGTGTTCGGCGGCCCGCATACGCTCTGCGATCTCGGCCCGGGCGGAGGTGTCCGCCCCGAGCAGTTCCATGAGGAGCTTGGAGCCCGTGACGATGTTGTCCGCGGATGCGGCGAACATGTCGTAGAAGCTCGTCTCCCTGGGGGTCAGACGAAAGCGCACGTGGGGTCCTCGGGATGCTTCGGTTTCGGTCAGGCTGATGCTAGGCGCATCATCCGGCCACGGCTAACGGGCCGCCCCCAGTGTCGCCCATCGAACACGGCGTTCGGCACCGGGGCGGGTCCTCGAGTACGGACGGGCGTACCGGCCGGGCCTTCCCTCCCCCGCGAAGTCCACTACCATATACGGGTGGGGGGTATGCCCGAGTCGGCACCGAAACGTCCGGCACCCCTGCCCGACCGCTTCCCTCTCGCGCTTCCCAGGAGGACGCCATGACGACCCCGCCCCCCGAGGCCGGCCCGCCCGCGCCCTCCCCGAGGACGGCGCCGGACGCCCCGGCCGCTCCGGATGCCCAGGCCGTCGTGGTCACGGACCACGACCGCGGCATCCACGGCTACCACAAGCAGAAGGACGAGCACCTCAAGCGACTGCGCCGCATCGAGGGCCAGGTCAGGGGCCTGCAGCGGATGGTCGACGAGGACGTCTACTGCATCGACATACTCACCCAGGTCTCCGCCTCGACGAAGGCCCTGCAGTCCTTCGCGCTCCAGCTCCTGGAGGAGCACCTGCGGCACTGCGTCGCGGACGCGGCCCGCAAGGGCGGTGACGAGATCGACACGAAGGTGGAGGAGGCGACGAAGGCGATCGCCCGCCTCCTGCGCACGTAGGCACCGGGGTCGCCTGAGCCACCGAGGTCACCGAGGTCACCGAGGTCACCGAGGCGAGGAGGACGCTCCCGTCAGTCCCCGTTCTCCTCGCCCACCCGCAGCACCTGGTCGATGCTCTCCATCGACAGCCGTTCCCCGCTCGCCGCGGAGGCCGCGATGATCAGCTCGCCGCAGAGTTCGATCTCGGCGAGAGCCACGTGGTCCTGCACCGCCGTCCCACCGACCGGAGCCACGCGCCTCACCTCTTCCTGCCGTCACCGACCTCCAAGAGTAGGGAGCGGCACACGCCCCGCGCATGGCACGGAAGGGCTAGTTCTCACGCCCGCTGCGTGGCGCCAGTCACTTTTCGGCAATTTTCCCGTCGTAGATATCGGCCCCCCGGGGCAGCCGGACGTCGACACCGACCCCGAAGTCGTACAGCAGCGCCGTCGACGCGACGGCGACCGGGTTCTTGGCCTGGCCGCCCACGAAGCTGAACCGCTGCCGGATCTTGCGGACGCGTCCCTCCTCGTCGAGGTACACGTCGAAGGGCACCTCGGCGGTGGCGAACCCCTTGGCCGCCGCGGTGAAGGGCCCCCGGTTCACCCCGGAGGCCTCGCGCGCGGCGAGCGCGAGGTCGGCGGTCCCCCGGTAGTGCCGCACCGGCGTCCCGGCGACCTCGGTCCGCCCGAGGTACGTGGCCGTGCGCGCCCCGCGCAGCACCTCCGCCGCGGCGTACGGGTCGGTGACGCCGCCGGTGACGAGGTTGCCGTCGGAGAGGGTGCCGATGTCGACCCGCACCCATTTGTCGGCGGGCACCCCGGCCCCGCGGTTCTTCATGAACAGGGCTCCGGGGGCGAGGAGTTCGGTGATGGGGCGGTGTTCGCGCGCCCCCGCGGGGTCCTCGGGGAGCAGCACCTTCAGCCGGCCGAGCCGCTCGCGGTAGTCGTAGACGCCGGAGCCGCGGATGGTGACGCGGGTGCCGCCGGTGGCCATCTCCATGGAGGTCTGCGCCTTGGAGGTGCCGGCCCTCACGAGCCGGTCGGCGGCCCCGTGCAGCACGGTGATCGTGTCACCGCCGGGGGCCGCCTCCTCCGCCCCGGCGCGCTCGCCGGAGCAGCCACCCGCACAGGCCGCCAGGGCCGCGGCCAGGACGGCCACCGCACTCGTCCGCCAGTGCCGCCGCGCCACCATCGCCGTTACCCCCAGCCGGGTCGGTCCCGTCCCTCCAGTCGCCCGGTTAACGAGGGCAGGGGACACCCGTCACGCGCAGGACGGATCAGGACGGTCCGTGGGTAGCGTGTTGACGTGCCGGAAGAAAATCACGAAGCCTCGACCCCCGCCCCCCACCGCGCGACGACGGTCGAACAGGGCCGCTTCTGCGCGGCCCGCTGCACCTGCGGCTGGCGGGGCCCCGCACGCCGGGCCAGGAGCCTGGCGAGGACGGACGCGGAGAACCACGCCGCCGCCCACCCCGGCGCCTGACGGGGAGACCCCGTGGGCGCTGCGCGGGCCGAGGGCGGTACCGGCCGTCTCAGGGCCCCTCGTTCGGATCGTCCCGGCGTCGCGGGGCCCGGCACGCGGACCCCGCTCGGATCGGCCGCAGACGCACCGCGCCCGCCCGCCCGCCGGTCGGTCGGTCGGTCGGCCGACCGACCGACCCGATCCGAACGAAAGATCCTAGGCAGCCAGGTCGCGTTCCCCCGGAACATCGGCCGAGGTGCCGGAGGCCATGTCCGCCCGGCGCCGGTCCCGCACCAGCCAGCCCAGCCGCGGGGACTTCTCCACCGCCCGCACCACCGGGGTCAGCAGGGCCATCGCCACCGGCGACAGGAGCAGCGCGACCGCCGTGCCGAGCGCGAAGCCGCCCACGACGTCGGTCGGGTAGTGGACTCCCATGTAGACCCGGCAGAAGCCTTCGAGCAGGGCGAGTCCGATGCCGATGAGGCCGAAGCGCCGGTTGGCGACGAAGAGCCCGACCGCGATGGCCATGGTGAGCGTCGCGTGGTCGCTCACGAAGGAGAAGTCGTCCTTGCCGTCGACGAGCACCTCGAGGCCGTCGTGATCGACGAACGGCCGGGGCCGCTCCACGAAGCCCCGGATCGGCACGTTCACCAGCACCGCGACCCCCGCCGCGAGCGGTGCCCACACCAGCGCGGCCACGGAGGGCGCCGCGCCCTCACCGCCCCGCCGGCGTACGCCCCACCAGCACCAGAGCACGAGCAGCATCATGGCGAACAGCAGCCCGTACTCGCCGATGAACTCCATCAGCCGGTCGAACCAGTGCGGCGCGTCCTTGGCCAAGCCGTTGATGTCGTACAGCAGCTCGACGTCGGGGTTCGACCCGGAGGATTCGGCGAGTCCAGCCATCGTGCAGCGGCCCCTTCGTCGTCATTGCCCATCGCATCGGTACGGATCCGTCGTCCGTGCGCCTGCGCACACGTACAGCGTCACCGCGGTTGCACCCCGTGGTCGTAGAACGGCCGGGCCGTCTCCGTGCCCCCACGCGCGAGCGGCGGGATTCGCACGGATGGTTACCGCTGTCTACGTCAACAGGAACGCACACCGTTCTCCGGAACGTTCCACGTTCCACTGAATGATCACGCAGACGTTATCGAAGAGAAATGCGTCACCGCAGCTCAGGGGGTGCGTACGGGCGACGCTATCAAGCCACCTGGCCACCTTGCGCCCCCCGTCCGGCCAAGGCCCGTATGCCCTCCGAGGTGCTGTTTCACACCGCGCTGGGGAGCGCTTTCGCGCCATCTTCGGTGACCCTGGTGGCGCCGAAGTAGTCAGGGGTGTCGATCGGATCAAACCGGATGACCGCCCCGGTTCTGGGGGCGTCGATCATGTAGCCGCCGCCCACGTAGATGCCCACGTGCCGGATGGCCCGCGAGTTGGTCAGGTCGTCGGAGAAGAACACGAGGTCACCGGGGCGCAGCTCGCTCCGCTTGGGGTGGGGCCCCGCGTTGTACTGGTCGTTGGCCACGCGCGGCAGCGTGATCCCGACCTTGGCGTACGCGGCCTTGGTGAGCCCCGAGCAGTCGAACCGGCCCCCCTCGGCCGCCGTTCCGTTGCCGCCCCACAGATACGGCGTCCCGAGCTTGGACTGCGCGTAGTTGATGGCACCGGCGGCCTGCTCGCTGGGCGGCACCGCCGACACGGGCGCGGCGAAGCTCTCGGCGAGCGTGGTGATCGTCTTGACGTAGTTCCGCGTCTCGGCGTACGGCGGCACCCCGTTGTACCGCAGCACGGCATCGGGCCCCGCGTTGTACGCGGCGAGCATGTTCTTGGTCCGGTCGCCGGAGGCACTCTTGACGTACTGGGCGAGCTTGCAGTCGTAGGAGGCGGCGGAGGGGATGGCGTCGGCGGGGTCGTTGACGTCGCGTCGGCCGTCCCCGTTGCCGTCTATGCCGTGGGTGGCCCAGGTGCTGGGGATGAACTGGGCGATGCCGTGCGCGTCGGCGGGGCTGACGATGTCCGGGTCCCAGCCGCTCTCCTGGTAGAGCTGGGCGGCCAGCAGAGCGGGATTGAGGGCCTCGCAGGAGTTGCCCCACTTCTGGACCAGCGCCCGGTACGCCGCGGGCACGGCCCCCTTGGCCAGCCCGACGCTCCCCTGTCCGACGCCGTTGGCGAGGTTGCCCGCGACCATGTACACGCCGACAACGAGCACCATCATGAAGCCGAGGCCGGCCCCGGCCGCGGCTCCCCCGATCACCCACGCTCTACGCACGGTTCAACTCTCCCCCATACCCGCTCTGTTCAGGCGTGTTTCCGCGAGAGTGGCGTTATTTCGCCCGGAAACCGGTGCACATGATGCTGGGGTACTCCTTCGGACTGGCGACGTGGTGGAACTGCACCGTCCAGTCTCCGGGGTCGTTGGTCAGCGGAATGGCCCCCGACGTCCGTTCAGCGCCCTGCCAGCTCTGGAAGTCGTCCGGGTAGGTGAACGTCGTCCAGTCGTCCCCGGCGCCGGCGTGCAGGTCGACGGGCCTGGCGGCGTAGCCGATCGCGGCGTTCACCTGCCCGAGCCCGGTGGGCCTGCCGGTGTCCGGGTCGATGTCGTGCGGCGGTTTGACGGTGACGGTGACGTAGTACGGCGTGTCCGCCTCGGCCCCCCACTTGTCGCGGACACCGATCTCGATCTTGTGGTGGAGCACGGCGTCGGGCGAGGTCTCGTCCGGGTGGTCCGGATCGACGAACGACATCATGAAGCCCGAGGTGGCCCGCTCCTCGGGCGGGAGGTTGCAGATGCCCTTCTCCGAGTCCCAAAGTGTGCGGTCGAGGTCCAGCGAGGTGTCGATGTAGGTGGGGACGCCCTGGGAACCGGTGGCGCCGGATGCCTTCGCACTGGCACTGGCCTTCGTCGCACCCGGAGCGGGACTCGCCTGCCCGCTCGGCGAGGTGCGGGCACCGCTCGCCCGGGGCCGGGCGCCGGCCTCGTTCTCGTGTCCGCCGCCGTCCTTGCCGTGCGGCAGCAGCAGGTACGCCGTCACCGTGCCGGCCCCGACGACCAGTGCGAGCGCCACGGCCGCGGCCCAGGGCGCGAGCCGCCGGCGCCCGGGCGGTGCGACGGGCGGCGCCGGGAAGGAGGCCGCCGTGGGGACGTAGGTCGGCGCGTAGGCCGGGCCGCCGTACCCGCCGGCGCCGGCCGTCGGCAGCTCGTGCGGCCCCGGGGGCACCACCCCGGCCGGCGGCTCGCCACCCGCCGGGGCCTGCGGCACCGCCTGCGCCAGCCCGGCCAGCTCCCCGTAGAACGCGTCCTCGACGATCGCCGACCGCACCCCGCAGCGGGCGATGACCTCGGTGAGACCCGGCCGCTGAGCCGGATCCTTCGCCACACAGGCCCCGATCAGCGCGGCCAGTTCCGGCTCGACACCCTCGACGTCGATCGGTTCGTGGACGGCCCGGTAGCTCACCCCGGTCGGATCGCCCTGGCCGAAGGGCGGCCGTCCGGTCGCGGCGTAGGCGAGGGTCGCGCCGAGCGCGAAGACGTCGGCGGCCGGCCCGACCTCGTTGCGCAGCAGCACCTCGGGCGAGGTGAACCCGGGCGTGCCCGGCACGTATCCGGCCTCCGTGAGCGCGGTCTGTCCGACGCCGCGCGCGATGCCGAAGTCGATGAGCTGCGGACCCTGTGCCGCGAGGATCACGTTCTGGGGCTTGAGGTCCCGGTGCGTCACCCCGTGCCGGTGCACCGCCGCGAGCCCCTCGGCGAGCGCCGCGCACACGCTGCGGCAGGTGGCCGCGGGAAACGGCCCGCGCGCGGCGACGGCTCCGGCGAGCGTCGGACCCGTCACGTACTCGGTGGCCAGGTAGTAGGGCGGCGCGTCCAGCGAGGCGTCGATCAGACTCGCCGTGTAGGCGCTGCGCACCGCGCCCACGGTCGCCACCTCGCGCCGGAACCGCGCCAGCGCCTCGGGATGATCGGTGATCTCGTCCCGGATCACCTTGATCGCGACGAACCGCCCGCCCGGCGACCGCCCCAGGTAGACCTGTCCCATGCCGCCCGCGCCCAAGCGCGCGACCAGCAGGTACTCGCCTATGTGGGCCGGGTCCTGTGTCTTGAGTGCCTCCACGGGACGAACCCTGCCACAAGGGTCCGACGGCGGGCGACCCCGACCTAAACACCCGTCAGCCGGCTCCCGACGACGCGTCCTTGTACAGGGCTCGTCCCGCCTCCCCCACCACCACGCTGTACGACACGTCCGCCGTGGCGCCGCCCTCCTCGTGACCGCCGATCACGCCGACGATCTCCCCGGCCCGGTCCAGCCAGGGGCCACCGCTGGTGCCGCCGGTGAAGTCGGGACAGTCGACGCGCTGTTGGGTGGGCCCGAAGGCGACGGGCCGGGCGGTACAGGCGATCGGGGCCTCGCGGGCGGCGGGGTGACCGACGACGGTGACGGGGCCGCGCGGAAACCCGCCGTCGAGGGGGTTCGCGCCGACGGCGTCCTCCACGCCCCGGCCGCCCTCGCCGAGGTCCAGCGAGGCGAAGGCCAGGTCGTGGTCCTCGTCCGCGCGTTCGGCCCACTCCTCGTCGTAGAAGACCTCCCGCACCTTCCACACCCCGTGCGGCGCCGTACCGTCCCGGTACCCCGGCGCGAACCACAGCGGGCCCCCGCCGTCCACGCAGTGCGCGGCGGTGACGATCAGGTCGTGGCCGGGGCTGTGCACGACGGAGGCGGTGCAGAAGTGCCGGCCGTCCTCGTCGAGGAGGACGCCCACCCGCGCGGTGCGCGGGGAGGGCGGGACGGTCCGGGTCACCCCGAGGGGCGGACGCCCGGCCCCCTCCTCGGCGGAGGCCACGCTGACGCACGTGCCGGTCAGCAGCACCGCACAGCCGAGCAGGAGGTGCCGCGAGCAGGGGCGGCCGGAGCGGCGGGAGCCGCCGCCCGGCGCGCGTCTGTGGCGCTTCATGTCAGCCGGGGGGTACCCCGGGTCCCACCGGTCACACTCGGCACTCGGCCCACAGCAGCTTGCCGCCGTGCGCGGAGCCGAGTTCGCGCAGGGTGTAGCCGCCGTAGTCGTCGGCGCACGCCCGCACGAGGTGCAGCCCGCGCCCCGACTCCTCCCAAGCCCCGGCCGTCGCCCCCGGCGGCACGCCCCCGCCCCGCCCGCCGAAGCCGGGCGGAAGCGCGGGGCTCTGGTCCCACACGGCCACGCGCAACCGACCGCGCCCGCCGTCGTACCGGATGCGCAGGGCGTACGCCCCCTTGGTGTGCACCTGCGCGTTCGCCAGCAGTTCTGCGGCGAACAGCTCGGCGGTCGGGGTGTGCGGCTCGAGCCCGTAACTCCCGAGCACCCGCCGCAGGGTCCCGCGCCCGATCCCGGGCGCCCGTGGATCGTTCGGAAGGTGGAGGGTGTAGGCCCAGGACGGCGCTACGGTGGCCATGGAGGACTCCGATCACTGAGGGGAGCGGGTGGGGTGCGGAGAGTTCGCGTGCGGATGCCCAGTGACCTTCGCCGCTCCGTCGAGCGGGGCACTTCTGGGCGAGGGCGCCGAGTTATAAGGTAGCGGCACAGTGAAAATGTATGAACCGATTGCCGGGAATCTGATTCACTACCACCCCTGTGGGTGACGGAGCACGCCAGAAGGCAGGCCACACCGTGAGAAGCAACCCGACCGGCCGCCAGCTCCGTCTGGGCACGGAGCTGCGGAAACTCCGGGAACGGACGGGGCTCAGCGCGACCCAGGCCGGTCAACTCATCGGCATCAAGCAGACCCAGGTCAGCAACATGGAGGCCGGCCGTGTCGGCGTCAGCCCCGAACGCGTCCGCACTCTCGCCTGCCACTACGAGTGCGGCGACAAGGCGCTCGTCGAGGCGCTCGGCCGGATGGCCGCCGACCGGACCCGCGGCTGGTGGGAGCAGTACCGGGAGCTGCTGCCCGCCGTCCTGCTGGACCTCGCGGAGGTCGAGCACCACGCCACCGCACTACGGTCCGCCGTCACCGTGCACATCCCCGGCCTGTTCCAGACCACCGACTACGCGCGCGAGATCTTCCGCCAGGACGTACCCGAGATGTCACCCCCGGACATCGAGCACCGGGTCTCCTTCCGCGTCAAGCGCCAGGCCATCCTTTACGGCGACTCCCCGACGCCCCACCAGGCGATCATCCACGAGGCCGCCCTGCGCATGCGGTTCGGCGGTGCCTCGGTGACCCGCGCGCAACTCGAACACCTTCTGCGGATGAGCGAGCAGGAGCACGTCAGCCTGCATGTCATCCCGTTCGAGGCGGGTACGTTCCCGGGGTCCGGCCAGTCCATCTACTACTCCCGGGGCTACGTCCCGCAGTTGGACACGGTCAATCTCGATCAGTCGCACGGCCCTGCCTTCCTCGACTCCGAGGCACAGCTCGACAAGTACCGCGTCCTGCTCGACCGCATGGAGGCCAGCGCGCTGCCGCCCCAGCAGTCACGGGACTTCATCCACAGCATCGCCCGAGACCTGTGAGGAACCGATGCCCATATCCGCCTCCACCTGGCAGAAGTCGTCGTACTGCGCACAGGGCAACTCCTGCGTGCACGTCGGCGCCGATCCCGTCGGGGCCGTCCTCCTGACCGAGAGCGGGGACCCCTCGGGAACCGTCCTCTCCACCCCCGCCCCCGCCTTCCACGCCCTCCTGCGCACGCTCAAGTCCACGGAGAACCCGCATGGCTGACGTTCCCCCCGGCCTCGTCTGGGAGCGGGCCGCGCCGCCGGACGATCCCGGGCCCGGCCCCTGGATCGAGATCGCGTACGGCGAGGGCTACGCGGAGGGCGACCCCGAGGCCCCCGTCTACCTCCGCGAGACGACCGCCCCGGACACCGTCGTCACGACGAACCGCCGCAAGTGGGAGGCCTTCGTCCTGGGCGTCCAGGCGGGCGAGTTCGACCACTTCGTCGAGGGCGTCGAGGGCGCGTAGGGCCCAGACCCCGCACGACTGTGACGTCAGGACCGTCCGCCGGGACGCTGCGACGGCCCTGACGTCACACACCGAGAAGTGGGCCCTGTTCTACTGCGGCTTGAAGGAGCGGATCTGGTAGTTGCCCTGGAGGTTGCCGCCTGTGTGGGCGAGGGTGGAGCCGACGCGGGAGTGGTAGTTCGTGTGCGTGTAGTACTGGACGCGGTGCCCGGTGTTGTTCCAGAGCGAGCGGACGTTCTGGCCGCGCTGGATGAAGGAGCAGTCGTCGGCGGTGTTGGCCTTCTTGGCCTGCGACCACTGACAGCGGGTGCCCCCGCCGTTCCAGTCGCTGTAGATGCAGAAGTATCCGGGTGTGCAGCGGTAGGCCGCCCGGCCGGCGGCCGCCTCGGGGGCGGCGGTGGCGGTGGGTACGACCCCGAGGGCGGCGGCCAGGGCCACCGCGGCCACGGCGAACGAGCGGATGCGGGTGCGAGGCATGATGCAGCTCCTTCTCCTCGTCGCCGGCGGGAGCGGCCATGCCGCTCCGGACCGGCTGAGCAGAACCGTTCGAGAGCAGGCAGAGGCACGGCGTGCCGAGGGCACGGGTGGTCGACCTGCGGGACGCCGCCAGTATGGGTCGCCCCCATAAGCCCGCTTAGCGTGTTTTCACCGATTCACCCGATCGCCTGAGCGCCACGGCGTATCCACCACGCGCACACCCACCACCCCGCACGCCGTCGCACGCACGGCGGTCGCCTCCGTTCAGAGCCGATCGGTGAGATCGGGTCCCTTGCCGTCGATCAGATCGGGCATCGCCGGCCCGTACCCGTCGGCCCGCCCGAAGTAGGTGGCCTCACCCGGCTCGGGTGCCGTCCCTAGAAGGCGCTCCAGCGCCCTGAGCGCCGAGGCGAGGCGGGGGGCGTTGCGCGCCTGCACTTTCGGGTGCGGCTCGCCGCGGAAATCGCAGTATCCCCAGATGTCGTGGTACACCGCTACCTCGGCGGCCAGGTGCCGTTCCTCCGGATAGACGGTCAGGACGACGAGATCACGTTCCCTGCGTTCGGCGCCCTCGGCGTCGAACCAGCTTCCCGTTCCTGACATGCGGAGGGCACCGACCTCGGCGTTCGGATGTGCCACAGGACGGCTCCCGGCGATCCCCCGGGACAGTTCCCCCTCGGTCGGGCTTTCCGGCACCGCGAGCTCCGTGGTTCCCACGCTGCCGCGCCCCTTGACGAACCACCTCCACCGCAGACTGTCGGGCCGCAGCAGCCCATGCTCACGGAGCACCTCCGACATGCGCACGGCGGTCGTCAGCGCGGAGTCGAGACCGGGAGGCGCGAACGCGTCGAGCTCCCACTCCCAGGAAGCGGCTTCCTCAGGCGCGCACATCACGGAAACCGGGTCCCTCCCCACGGGGGGCGCGGTGGACGCACCGCACCCAGCGACTCGCCGGTGGGACGGCGATCGCCGCTCTTCGCGGCGACCGCCGTACTCGCGCGCACCAACCCCCTACGCCGCGCTCAGGCGGCGCACCGCGTCCTCGATGAAGCGGGCCGCCTCGGCGGCCGTGATCTCGACGTGGTCGATCTCGTTGTGGCCGAGGTCGTACAGCCGCAGGTACTCCGTGGGCTCCCAGCGGAGGTTGCGCGTGAACGCCTCGTCGAAGGTCTCGTCCTCGTCGGTGCGCCGTCGGACGAGGCCACGCGGACGCTCGCGCGGGTGCCCCTCGTCGATCTTGGCGTAGTAGGTGACGGCGCCCTCGCCGTCCAGCGCGTCCAGGGTGGACGGCGCGAGGGTGGGGAAGGGCGGCGTGGACAGGTTGCTGTCCACCGTGCCGAGCGGCACCATCACGCCGTTGAGATCGATGAACTGTTCGATGAAGTAGCCGCCGCCCCGCTCGCACATCAGGAGCAGCGGCTCGTACGGGTCCTCGGAGGGCCCTGAGGGCAGCTCCGTGCCGGCCTCCCGCAGCGCGGCCCAGCGGACGGCGGCCCGGCAGGCCTGCCGCAGCGAGGCCGGGGAGACCTCCACCAGCACCTCGTCCAGAGCCGCCTCGACCTCCGGCGCGAGCGCGACGCCGGGGGCGACGCGCTCCGCGAGGTCGAAGAAGGGCCACCCCTCCCGGTCCCCGAGGGCCTCCGCCCACTCGGCGGTGCGCCGCAGATACTCCCGCATCAGCAGCGCCCGCGAGTCGGCGTGCTCGTACGCGGCGGCGGCGTCAACCCAGTCGATGCCCCGTAGCCGGGCCACAACGGTCGCACAGCGCCCGTCCCGTACACACTTCGGAGGCTGCACGTCACCGCTTTCTCGCTCGGGGCCCGTGCGGTCGGGGCCCTCGCCGTCGATCAGATCGGAGGTTGCCGGCCCATACGCGTCGGACTGCCCGAAGTAGGTGGCCTCGCTCGGCTCGAGGGCCGTCCTCGAAAGCTGCCCAGCACCTTGAGCGCCAGGGCGGGGCGGGCACCCACCCCGGCGACTCGCTGAAGCGGTGTCAATCGCTGTTCGTCGATTCCCGAAGGGCATCGAGAGAGACCGACCGCGGCCCCTCTGACGTCACCACGTACCCCGCCCCGTCCTCGTCAAGCAGTCCGGAGAGCTCCTCGAGCGCCGCTTCGGGGGTCAGTCCGCGCCCATGCGCCCGTTGCAAGCGCTCCAGCCACACCAGGCCCGCGCGATAGACGAGATCGTCGCCCACGTCCGTGGGTTCGAATCCGGCCGCGTTCTCACCGTCGGACGCCCACACGTATCCGAGAAGTCCGTGCGCGCTCTCCACAGGGAGACACTTGACCTCCCCCTTCGCCTTGCGCGAGTAACCGATCCGCCCGAAACCCGGCGCATGAAGGAATACGTCGTACCGGCGGGGAATCTCGAAACTCCTCCACACGTCCGACGCCTTGCCCTCTGCCGTGAAAAAGTTCTCGGCACCGGTCTCGGACGGTTTGGCGAAATATGTCGGGTCATCCGGCTCGGTCTCCGACCCGAGGGTCTCGGCCAGGTCGTGCAGGACTGCGGCGAGACGCGGCGCGTTCGCCAGGTGGACTTCGGGCTGAGGCCGGCCTTTCAGGTCGTACGGCAGCCAGGCGTCCGTGTATGTCAGCAGGTCGACCGTCACGAACTCCGCGAAGGCCGAGGCACCAAGCAGGAAAAGACGCTCAACCAGCTCCTGCCCGTGGGCGGTAGCGACCGGACCACCACAGGTGACGGACACGTCCACGGCGCCGATCTCCCCCGAGCTCATGGCGCCCCGGACCTGATCCGCCACCCGGTCGAGGTCTTCCCTGAGGCTCGCCCCGCCCGCCCGCACAGGGATGTCACCGCGGAAGAGGTAGGTGTTCGCCACTCCGGCTTCCTTGACGGACACACGCAGCTCACCGACCTGAGAAGCGAACTGGTGCCGCGCCAGCACCGCGAGGGCCGCGAGCGCGTCGCGAAGACAGCGGGTCAGGTCGTCCCCGGTGTCGTCGTCACGGCCCCAGGCCCAGCGGGCGACCGGCGTTGTCGCGATCACTACGCACCTTCCGGGGTGAACTCGCCGTCACGGGGGATGAAGATCTCCCCTTCCGGCGTACGAATGACGAACTGCACGTTCTTACCTTCGTAGCCCTTCTGCAACCGACCGATCTGAGTTTCCATGTCCGCCAGCGACGCCTTCGTGTCGACGACGAACGTCTGGACATCGGCGTGCGATTCGGTTAGCTGACCGATCTTCTTGAAGACGTTCCGTACGACTTTGCTCGCGTCTGCCGGAGAATCCGGACCCGTCATGTCCTTGAACTGGTAACCGTGAACCCGACCTCTCGCATCCCGGGCCATGAGGTCGAGATCGGTTCTCGCATCGGTGAAGACTCCCGGCTTGATCTCGTGGCCGCCTTGCTTCACCTCGAACGAGATGTCGGCAATTCCGTCTTCGTGAAGTCTGTTGGCCAGACGGATCTGCTCCCGGGCTCCGGGTAGCTCGCTGGGCCGTGACAGGTTCGACACCACATCCGAGAAATTGGGAGCGTCCTTGAACCGGCCCGAGGCGATGGTATCGGCGATCTCCCTGCCCGCCGGGTCGTGCGCCAGGGTGTCGAGGATCGCCTCCACGTCACCAGGCTTGACCTTCGTGCCGCGGATCTGGTCCCGAACCGCCTGCTCAACCTCGCCTCCGCGCTCCAACGGCCCCATCTCGTCCGGCGGCCTTTGCCAGCCCGCCGGACCATCATGGGCCCCCGCGTCCACGACATCGCTTCCGCCCGGGCCGCCCGTCCCGCCTCCGGCCCCAGGGTGCTCGCCCACACGGTGGCCACCGACGGCGCCCTCGTCCGCAGCCCCTCCCGGACCACCGTCTTGACCACCCGTCGCAGGCTGCTCGTGATGACCGCCGCCCCCCGGACCCTCGTGCCCCGGGCCGCCCGGCCCGTCCCCATGACCGCCGTGCCCCCCGTGGGGCGGCTCGTGGCTCGCCGAGGGGCCGGGCCCGTGCTCGTGGGCCGTGCCGCCGGGGAGGTGGTCGCCCGTGTGACCGCCCGGGAGGTGGTCCCCCGCGTGCCCGCCGGGCAGGTGGTCGCCGCCCGCGTGGACGACGGGGGTCTCGCCGCCGGCGTGGACGACCGGCGTCGTCTTACCGGCGTCGTCGCCGACGCGGCCCAGGTCGGCGAGGTTGTCGTCGAGGCTGTTGCCGAGGCGGATGTGCTGTCCGGCGTTCTCCGCGGTGTGGGTGCCCGCGCCGACGAGGGCGGGTTCCTTGACCGGGGACGGGGTGTGCGGATTGTCCGCGCCGCTCGTCCCGCTGCCGGAGGTGGTGTCGGGCTTGTCGACGATGTCGGTCGGGGCGTCCTGGCCCGCGTGCACGACGTTGCCCTGGCCGTCCAGCACGTTGCCGTGCGGGTCCAGGTACTGCGCCGGTGCCCCCGGCTCCGTCGGCAGCTTCGTCGTGCCCTCAGGCAGGGCCGGGACGTCGTCGGGCAGCTTGAAGTTGCCGTCGGGGAGCTTGACCGCTCCCTCGGGGACCGCCGCGCCCTCGGGCAGGTGGAAGGACCCGTCGGGCAGCTTCAGGGCGCCCTCGGGCAGCGTGATCGCGTTCTCCGGCAGCTTGGGGATCTCGATGTTGCCGACGCCCTTCAGCGCCTTGCTGATGTCGCCGATCTTCGACAGACCCGCCCCGGCACCCTTCATGACATACGTCATCGGGTCGATGACCTTGCCCGCCTTGCCCGCCACCGACAGGGCCTTGGCCACCGCACCGGCCTTGCCCGCACCCGAGGCCGCCGCCCCCGTACCACCGGTGAACACCGTCGTCAGCACGTTGAAGGTCACCGCACCCGCCGCACGCGCGGGATTCTTCCCCCACTCGTCCCACGCCACCAGCGCCTTGCCCGTCTCCTTCATCGCGGTCCGCGAGTCCCGCAACCAGGAGGGCAACTTGTCGTCCGGCAACGTCCAGAACAACGTCGACGCACCAGGAATCGAGGAGATCACCAGACCCGTGGCCAGCTGCGCCAGGCCCTTCCACGCCTGACCCATCGCCTCCCAGCCACCGAAGCCCACCAGCGTGCCCAGGCCCTTGATCGTGCCCCACACACCGTCCACGATCAGGCCGTCCCACACGAACGACTTCACCCAGTGGCCGACCTCGTACCAGTGATGCTTCTCCTCCACCGGGTCACCCCAGGGAAGCTTCGCGTTCTTCAGATCCTCCGCATCGAACCCGTACTGGTCCTCCCGCTCGGACCCGTCACCCGCGACCATCTGCGTCCCGCCGAAGATCGCCGTGATCTTGTTGTGGCAGGTCCGCTCCGCCGCCCAGAACGCCGCGACCGTCGTCGTGATCTCGTCCCGGATCCCGTTGTGCTCCTCGACCTTGTCCCCGTCGTACTCCCAGTCGTCGTCGTCCTTGACCGCATTGACGAACGTCGTCGCCTTCGTCTTCAGCTCCGCCAGCTTCGACACCAGCGGACGGATCTCCGTCGCATACGACGACAACGCCGAGGACACCGTCTCCAGATCCGTCGCGAACTCATCCGCACGGTCCTTCACCGGCTTCGTCGACGCGAACAACTGCTCCGCCTCCGGAGCCTTGTAATACGCCGACAACCCCTGGAACTTCGCATGCACATCACTACCGGTCGTCCGCACCGCACCCGCGTCCGACTTCAACCCCTGATGCGCCAGCTGCAACTGGAAGAGATCACCGGTGTACTGCGGGATCTTCGACGGGTCGATCACCTCGTCTGTACCCCGGGCTTCTTCGGGTCGATGTCGGGGGCCGACAGCGCCTTGCGCTGCGCCTCCGCCGCCATCTCCTCGTCACCGTTGAGGTACGCAGTCGTCGCGTCGACCGCGCCCTGCAGCGACTTGCCCGCCCTGGCCGCGATGAACTTCAGGTCCTTCACCGCGTGATCCGCGTACTGCGACAGGGCCAGCGCGACCAGACCGCCCTGCGCCTTCTCGCCGCCCTCGCCCCCGCCCTCGGCGGAGATGGTGCCGGCGCTGGTCGCCGCGGACGTCATGTGTTCCCCGTACGCCTTCGCGTGCTTCTCGATGTGCGACGCCTTCTCGCCCGTCGTCTTCAACACGCCCTGAATACCCTGCGGCTTCAGATCCCAGCCCGACACGTGCGCACCCCCGTGCTCCTCAGTCCGTCCATGCCCTGTTCCCGGCGCCGGGGCCTCCTGCCGTCGTAACGGCCCCGACGCCGCTCCTGCCTCTTGCCCGTCCCCAAGGAGGGGCACCGTCACCGAGGCGACGGATCGCCCCGACCGGCCACCGGCCGCGTCAGCCGATGTTGTCGACCGCCGCCTTGGCCCGCGAGAGCGTCGACTGCGCGGTGCCGTCGTTCTTCTCCAGCGTCGACTTCACCAGCGCGATGATGTTCTTGACCTCCTGCGAGGCCCGGTTCCACCGCTGCTCCTTGCCGTGGTACTCGTCCGCCACGCCGTCCGCGGTGAAGTCCGACATCGCCGCCTTGACCTGCCGGTCACGCGCCGCGATGACCTCCTCCAGGCGGCCCACGACCGCCTGGATGTTGCCCTGCGCGTCAGTCGACGCGCTCACGTCGTACGAACGACGGTCCGCTCCCTGCGCCATCACACACCACTCCCCGTGAGAAGAAATCCAGCCTGTCCGTCGAGCGTCCGCTAGCGGGCGCCGAACCGTGCTCCGTCGAAGTTGGCGGCCGACATCTGCTGCTTCGCGTTGTCGCCCTGCTCCTGATCGCCGGACCCGAAGGCCGACTCCATGCCCGACTGACCGCCGAGGATCGCCGACAGGGACGCGTTCAGGTCCGCCGTGATCGAGTCGGCCTTCGCCTTGAACTGGTCGAAGGCCACCCGGCCCGCGCCGTTGAACTTGCCCTCCAGCGGCTGCGCGGCCTGCACGAGCTGACGGATCAGCGTGCCCAGGTCGTCACCCGACCCGCGCGAGTCCCGCATCAGCGTCTGCAGGGTCTGTGCACCCATGTCGAACTTCATGCGATCGATCCCCCTGACTGTTCCGGCTCTCTGCGTCCTGCGTTCGTACGTTCTTACGTCTGCCTTACGCCTGGCTCCCGTACCACTGTTCCCCAGGCTGCTCAACTCGCGCAACCGAGCTACGTAACAGGCTTGCCACAGCAAACACAGCGGTTGGCAACAGGGGCAACGAAGGAGGTCCGGACGCGGTCCCGCCCGCCACCCGCGCCGCTCCGCCACCAGGCTCCCCGCCCGACCGTCGGCCGACCGTCGGCCGACGGCGTTAACCTTCATCCGGACGGGTGATGCACCGCCCCGGCGAACTGTCCGGTCGTCAGCCGACGGCACGTCAGTACCCGGCGGGACGGCGCGCGGGGGTCGCACCGTCGCGCGGCGGCCTCATCCGGGCCGTCGAGGAGAGGCCAGGGTCGCGGCGGCGCACACCGACGACGTGACGGGGCTTCAGGGGCGTAAAGGGGCTAACGACCGGACCACGGCACGGGTTACCCCCATCACGTCATTGCCCGGCGTAATCCGCCGTGATACACAGAGTGACCATACGATTCCCCGCACACCGCCCCGAGTCCCCCAGGAGACGCCCGGCGGTCCGGAAGACAAAAGAAGAGACGAAACCCGCCAATCAATGACGCCAAGTCGACATACGACAGCGGCATTGTCAGCGAGAATGAGCCTGGCCTCCGTGCGGTACGACGAAGGTGCAAGAGTTCGGAGAACTACCCGACAGGGGCGGTGACTTACATGCTTTTCGCGGCCGAAAAAGGCGACATCAACACCATCATCGGCGGAATCGCCCCAGACTGGGGTCCGTTCGGCAGTCTCGGCAACGAGGCCCGCGTGATGGTCGAGGTCGTCATGGCCGTCGCCATCCTGCTCTGCCTCGCCATCGCCATCTGGGGCGCGGCCAAGCAGCGCATCGGCGCCACGGCCCTGCGCGACACGTTCAGCGCGGAACAGGGCAAGGGCCTGATCGTCGCCGGTCTGACCGGGGTCTTCATCATCGGCTCGCTCGGCACAGTGTTCACGATCGTGTACGGCATGGCCGTCTAGCACGCCGGCGGCCGCCGTCCGGCGCCCCCTCGGTCGCGGCCGGGCGCGCTCCCGGTCCCGTCGATCCGTCCGCCCTTCGCGCCCCACCGGCTGAGGTTCCGTTTAGCTGATGTCCAGTCACCATCGAGCCGTCTCACCGCACTACCCCGAGGGGCAGCGCGGTTACCGTCGTACTCCGGCGCGCTCCGCCGGTACGCGGACGACGGAACCGGAGCGGGCCGGCACGAAGTGTCCCGGTACGAGGACGAGGTCGAGGGTGAAGGGGGCGTGGCCGGCATGAGTCCCGGTGGCGAGCGCGGATACGGTGACGCCTCCTCACGAGGCGACGAGGGAGGATACGGCGACGGCGGCTACGGAGGCACGGGGCAGACCCGCACCCGGCTTCCGGATCGCCCCGGCGACGTCTACGGCGGCGCACGGCGCGGCCGCGGGGGCTCCTCGCGGAGCACGGTGACGGTCGTCGCCGTCGTCGTCCTGCTCATCGCCGCCATCGCCTTCGCGAACCGTGGCGGCGGCGGAGGCGGAGGGGACGGGAGCGGCTCGGCCTCGAACGGCTCTCGCTCCGGCGACAGAGCCAAGTCCGCCCCCACGACGGCCACCGGCAAGCGCCCGGTCGACACGAAGACCTCCGGCATCCCCACCGGCTACGCCCACGACCAACAGGGCGCCCAGAGCGCGGCGACGAACTACGCCGTGGCAATGGGCGGCACCGGCATGTTCAACGCGGACACCCGGCACGTCATCGTCGACACGGTCTATACCGAGGCCGCCGCGGGCAAGCTCCGGAATGCCATGGACGACGCGTACTCGCCGAGCTTCCTCGACCGGCTGGGCCTGAAGCCCGACGGCAGCCCGCCCGAGGGCAGCACCTTCGTCTCCCGGACCGTGCCCGTGGGCAGCAAGGTCAAGGAGTACGACAACGACTCCGCCACCGTCGCCGTCTGGTACATGGGCCTCATCGGCATGGCCGGTCCTGGCTCCACGGACCCCGTGACCACGTCCTGGTCGACGTGGACCTTCGATCTGCGGTGGACCGACGGGGACTGGAAGATCGTCTCGGACTCGCAGAAGGACGGCCCCACCCCGGTCCCGGGTGACGACAAGGCCGCCGCCTCCGACGAGATCAGCAAGGCCGTCGAGGAGTACGGAGGCTTCACGTATGCCCGGTAAGCACCGCGTGCTCAGGCTCGCGGCGGTCGTCACCGCCGTGCAGACCGGCGCCATTCTGCTGGCCACCCGCGCCTTCGCCGATCCCGACCCCTCCTCGTCCCCCTCACCCTCGGAGTCGTCGGGCGGGGTGAACTGCGACCACATCGTCGGTCGTGCCGGCGACTACTGCCAGCGCGGCAACCAGCGGAGCGGCTCCGGCTCCTCCGACTCCCCCGGCGTCAGCGACACCCTCGACCCGCTCTCCTCCCTCGCCCGCGGCTGCGCCGACGCCGCCTCCTGGACCGTCGACAAGCTGTCCGAGGCCGTGAAGGAGACGGCCACCGTCGACTTCACCAACACCAAGTTCCTGCAGCAGTACGCCGTCGTCTTCGCCGCCTCCACGATCCTCACCCTCGTGCTGTGGCTGCTCGCCGTCGCCAAGCGCGCCGTCCGCGGCGTGCCGCTCGGCACGGCGATCGGCGAGGCCATCGGCTTCCTGTGGCTGACGGTGCTGGCCTCCGCCTTCACCCCACTGATCCTGTACACCGTCGTCTCCGCGACCGACGGCGTCACGGACGTCCTCGCCAAGACCACCGGCGACCAGACGGACACCTTCTTCGGCACGTTCTCCGGCGCGCTGAAGAAGCAGGAGAACATCGGCGGCGGCCCGATCATGCTGATCGTGGTCTCCCTGGTGTCGATCCTGGCCGCCGGCGTGCTCTGGCTGGAACTGGTCATCCGCGCCGCCCTGCTCTACGTGGGCGCCCTGCTCGGCACGGTCGTCTACGCCGGCCTGGTCGACAAAAACCTGTGGAGCCACGTCCGCCGCTGGGCGGGCATCATGATCGCCGTGATACTGGTGAAGCCCGTCATCGTCATCGTCCTGGGGCTCGCCGGCGCGCTCTCCACGGACGACGGTCCGGGCGCCTTCTCCGCGGTCGTCTCCGGGCTCGCCATCATCCTGCTCGCCATCTTCGCCAGCGCCATGATCTACCGCTTCGTGCCCGGCTTCGGCGACGAGATCGCCGCCGGCCGCAACAACCGCATGATGCAGGGCGCCGAGAGCAAGGCCGCCGCCGTCATCAGCTCCCCCGCCACCTTCGTCGCCCAGGGCATCAAGGCCCACAGCACCCGCGCCGACAACGGCGGGGGCGGCGGTGCCGCGTCCGGCGGTGCCCGCCCCTCCAACCCGGCCTCGGGCGGCGTCGCCGCCCACAGCTCCCGTTCGGGGAACGGAGGCGGGGGAGCCGTCCCCTCCCCCGCGCCCGCACCCCGTTCGAGCCCCGTCAACACTCCACACGCCAGCAACACCCGCAACAGCGGCACCAAGAGCACGGGAGGTGAAGGGCGTTGACGACCGAGTCCCACCTGTCGCATCCGATCGCGCCCCGCCGGACGTACCTGATCGGCCGCGCCCGGCCGAACGCGGTCATCGGACGCAACCGGGAGACGGGCGAGATCGCCCTGATCATCGCCGGCGCGTTCCTCGGCATGATGTGCGGGCTCCTCGTCCCCGCGCTCCCCCTGCGCATCGCGTCCCTGACGGGTTTCCCGCTGCTCGCGCTCGCCGCCGTCTACGTGCCCTACCGGCGCCGTACGTTCTACAAGTGGTTCGAGATCAACCGCAGCTACAAGCGCACGGTCAAGCGGAACGCCACCTACCGTTCCGTCGCCATGGAGGCCGGCACCCGGATCGACGGCCGCGAGATCGAGATCGGCCCGCCCCCCGGCATCGGCCGCATCTCCTGGCTCGCCGCCCCCTTCGGACCCGACGAGATCGCCGTCCTGCTGCACGCCGACCGGCGCACGGTCACCGCCGCCATCGAGATCGAGGGCCCCGGCGTCGGCCTGCGCGACAGCGAGGACCAGGAGGCCCTCGTCGACCGCTTCGGCACGCTGCTCAAGCACGTGGCCAACGGCGACGGCTTCGTCACCCGCCTCCAGATGCTCGCCCGGACCCTGCCCGCCGACCCCGACGCCCACGCCAAGGACGTCTCCGTCCGCGGCGACGAGCGCTCCCCGGGCTGGCTGCAGCGCTCCTACGAGGAACTGCAGTCGATGGTGTCCACGAGCAGCGAGCAGCACCGCGCCTACCTCGTCGCCTGCATGCACTTCAACCGTGAGCTGGCCGCCGAGGCCAACGCCATGGCGCGCGCCGCCCGCTCCCAGCACGGCCAGAAGCTGGACCGCGACGCCGGGCTCGCCGTCGTCATGGCCCGCGAGCTCACCGACATCTGCTCGCGCCTCCAGGAGGCCGACATCCGGGTCCGCCAGCCGCTCGGCCAGGGCCGGCTCGCCTCCCTGATCCACTCCATGTACGACCCGGACCACCCGATCGACCACATTCAGGCGATGACCAGGCGCAACGCCTGGCCTGCCGAGCTGGACGCCACCGAGCCGACCTTCCTCCAGGCCAAGACCCGCGAGTCCACCACCCGCGAGCCCTGGTGCCACGCCACCGCCTGGGTCAAGGAGTGGCCGATGACCCCGGTCGGCGTGAACTTCCTGGCACCGCTGCTCGTCCACACCCCGGACGTCATCCGCACCGTCGCCGTCACGATGGACCTCGAACCCACCGAGATCGCCATCGAGCGCATGCTGACCGAGAAGACGAACGACGCCGCCGAGGCCAGCCGCGCCGCGAAGATGAACCGCACGGTCGACCCGCGCGACATGGCCGCCAACAACCGGCTCGACCAGCGCGGCGAGGACCTCGCCAGCGGCGCGGCCGGCGTCAACCTGGTCGGCTGGATCACCGTCTCCTCACGCACTCCCGAGGCCCTGGCCCGCGACAAGCGGACCATCCGTGCCTCGGCCGGAAAGTCGTACCTGAAGCTGGAGTGGTGCGATCGCGAGCACCATCGCGCCTTCGTGAACACTCTTCCGTTCGCCACCGGCATCCGAAGGTAGGGCTGCCCCATGCGGGACCCGCTGTCCATCCTCACCGAAGCCTTCACGTCCTTCCTCTTCGGCAAGGTCGAGACCACCCGGCTCCCGGTCCGCACCTCCACGGGCCAGGCCCAGGCCGTCTACCTGCCCACCGCGGCCCCCGGCCTCGGCGATTCCGGTGTGATCATCGGACGTGAGGTGTACTCCGGGAAGGGCTACATCTACGACCCCTTCCAGCTCTACGGCCAGCAGCTCCCCGCCCCCCACTGGCTGGTCCTCGGCGAGTCAGGCAACGGCAAGTCGGCGCTGGAGAAGACGTACGTCCTGCGCCAGCTCCGCTTCCGGGACCGCCAGGTCGTCGTCCTGGACGCCCAGGGCGAGGACGGCGTCGGCGAGTGGAACCTCATCGCCGAGGAACTCGGCATAACGCCGATCCGCCTGGACCCGACGGCGGCCCTGAACCACGGCATCCGGCTCAACCCGCTGGACCCGTCCATCACCACCACCGGCCAGCTCGCCCTGCTGCGCACCATCATCGAGGTCGCGATGGGGCACGGCCTCGACGAGCGCTCCGGCTTCGCCCTCAAGGTCGCCCACGCGTACGTCAACGAGACGATCGTCGAGCGCCAGCCGGTCCTCACCGACATCGTGGAGCAACTGCGCCACCCCGAGCCCGAGTCGGCGGAGGCGATGAACGTCGCCATAGACGACGTACGGGCCTGGGGTCTGGACGTCGCGCTGGTCCTGGACCGCCTGGTCGACGGCGACCTGCGCGGCATGTTCGACGGCCCCACCACGGTCGGCATCGACCTCGACGCCCCCCTGATCGTCTTCGACCTCTCCCACATCGACCGCAACTCCATCGCCATGCCGATCCTCATGGCGATCGTCGGCGTCTGGCTGGAGCACACCTGGATCCGCCCCGACCGGAAGAAGCGCATCTTCCTGGTCGAGGAGGCCTGGCACATCATCAACAGCCCCTTCGTCGCCCAGCTCTTCCAGCGGCTGCTCAAGTTCGGACGCCGGCTCGGCCTGTCCTTCGTGGCGGTCGTCCACCACCTGTCCGACGTCGTCGACGGGGCGGCCGCCAAGGAGGCGGCGGCCATCCTCAAGATGGCCTCCACCCGCACCATCTACGCCCAGAAGGCCGACGAGGCACGGGCCACCGGCCGGGTGCTCGGCCTGCCACGCTGGGCGGTGGAGATCATCCCGACGCTGACCCCCGGCATCGCCGTCTGGGACGTCAACGGCAACGTCCAGGTCGTCAAGCACCTCATCACCGAGACCGAACGCCCCCTCGTCTTCACCGACCGCGCCATGACCGAGTCCTCCTTCGACCGACCGGAGGACGACGCACTGCGCGCCGCCGAACTCGAGGCGGAGGAGCGGGCCGCGGCCTTCATGGAGCACCATCTGGGCGAACTGAGCGGCCTCGACGGGTCCTCGGAGTCCACCGTGGCGTAAAAGAGGGTGAGCGACAGGGCGGCGCCGGGAGTGGGCATGGGCGCGCGGGAACAGCGGGGAGGCGTGGACCCGACATGAGACCGGAGGATCGCGGTCACCGGACGGGCGGACAGGCCGCCGGAGCAGCTGAAGGCGGCACGCCGGACGGCGGCCGCGGCGGCATGCCGGACGGCCTGCTCATAGGGCTGCTGCTGTTCCTGCTCGGCACGACGGTGCTGGTGTGGACGGCCACGGGCCTGTCCGGCCTGTTCGCCGGCGGCGCCTGGCCGCACGGCGTGACGTTCTCGCGCACGCCGCTGGCCATGCGCCACCTGATGGGGCAGCCGCACGACATCAGGGGCGCCTGGCCGGACACCCCGGCGGACCAGCTCTCGGGTTACGGGCTGTTCTGGGGCCTGTTCATCGCCCAGCTCATGGTCCTCGTCGTCCTGACGGTGTTCGTCCTGGGCACGCTGACCCGATGGCGGGCGGTACGGGCTCGGCGGCGCGCGGAGGCGAGGAACACACCCCCGGCGGCGCGGACGGAACCCGTACGGCCGGCACCGGAGACGCCCACGGGGCCGGCAGCGGGCCCTGCAGCCCCTCCGACCGCCCGACCGGTTGCTCCGGGAGCCGCGGTGACTCCCCCGGCTCCAGCGGCTCCTCCCGCGATGCCTCCACCGGTCGAGGCCGCGCCGGCGCCCGGCATCCCCGCATCCGGCGTGCCCGCACCGCGCCCGGCGGTGGACGACGGGATGCCGAGGGGCCCCCGGCCGGGCGGCGCGAGGGCAGGCGACGGCTGGGAGCACCCCTCCGTGCTCCTCGGCCACGCCGACACCCGCCGCCCCGCCGCCGTCCAGGCCGTGCGGGACGCCTCCGGGCCCACCGTCGTCGTCACCTCCGACCCCTCCCTGTGGGCGGAGACCAAGGACGCCCGCGCCAAACTGGGCCCCGTCCTCCTCTACGACCCCTCGCACCTGTGCGACACCCCGGCCCGTCTCCACTGGTCCCCCACGGCCGGCTGCGAGGACAGGGAGACGGCCAAGGCCCGCGCGGAGGCCCTGCTCGCCCCCGTCCGCCCCACCGCCAAGATCGACCAGGCCCTCGCGGACACCGCCGAGACCCTGCTGCGCTGCTATCTGCACGCCGCCGCGGTGGACGGCCGCGCCGTCCGCCACCTCCACCGCTGGGCCCAGGGCACGGGCGTCCAGGAGGCCGTACGGGCCCTGCGCACGAACCCCAAGGCGTCCCACGGCACGGCGGGCGAACTGGAGGCCGCCCTCACCTCGTATCCCGACCGCCGCGACATGGCACAGGAGTTGACGGCGCGCGCACTGTCCTCACTGTTCACCGTCAATATCCGCGAGGCCTGCACTCCCCACCGAAGTGACGCCCTCGCCTTGGATTCCTTCGTCAACGAAGGGGGAACGCTTTATGTGGTCGGTGAACCCATCGAGGACCCCAGACAGCATCCCGGAGCGATGCCCCTGCTGACGGCCCTCGTCTCACACGTGGTCGAGCGCGGCCGCCGCATGGCCGAACGGTCATCCGCCGGTCGCCTCGACCCACCACTTGCCCTCGTCCTCGAGGACGTGGCGGCGGTCGCCCCCCTCCCCCGGCTCCCGGAGCTCCTCGACACCGGCGCCGACCGGGGCCTCCCCACTCTGGCCCTGCTCCGCTCCCGCGAACAACTCCGCTCGCGCTGGCCGCAGTACCGCCTCCCGGTCTAGGACCGGACGACGGTCCTCAGGCCGGGTCGGACGGCCATCGCAGGACCATCTCCCGCTCACGGTGCCCCGAACCGCCCGGCACCGGGCCGGTGACTCCGGTGGCCACGAACCCGGCCTTCCGGTAGAAGGCCTCCGCCCGCGCGTTGTCCTCGTGCACGAACAGCCGCACACGGTCCAGCCCCCGCTTCCGGCACCAGTCCACCGCGGCCTCGAACAACGCCGCCGCCACACCGGTCCCGCGCTGCTCCGGCCGCACGAAGACACCGACGAGATGCCCCTGCTCACGCTCCACGACGTGCCCGAGGAAGTCCTCCGAACCCGCCTCCTCGACCAGTACGGTCACCGAGCCGTCCCATGCGCCGTCCGGCCGCTCGGCGATGAACTGCTGCCGCTGAAACGCCCCCTCCGCCGCAGTCGACGTACGCTCCTGCCAGTAGAAGTCCGGCTTCGCGAGGGCGTCCTCGTACGTCTCCAGGAAGGCGAGGGGAGCCAGGGGATCCCGCAACGCCTCGAGCCGCAGCCGCTTCACGGCCGGCCACTCGTCGGTACGTATGGCACGAATCACGTGGTTCATGACGGCCACGCTACCCGGCGCGCGCTCCGCCGGAAATTGCTTAAAAACAAGAAAGCCCCCGTGCCAATGGCACGGGGGCTTTCTCCAATATTTGTTCGGCGGTGTCCTACTCTCCCACAGGGTCCCCCCTGCAGTACCATCGGCGCTGTAAGGCTTAGCTTCCGGGTTCGGAATGTAACCGGGCGTTTCCCCTACGCTATGACCACCGAAACACTATGAAACACAACCAGCAACCGGTAACAAAACACGGTCTGATCGTTCGTGGTTTCAGAACCAACACAGTGGACGCGAGCAACTGAGGACAAGCCCTCGGCCTATTAGTACCGGTCACCTCCACCAGTTACCTGGCTTCCAGATCCGGCCTATCAACCCAGTCGTCTACTGGGAGCCTTACCCCATCAAGTGGGTGGGAGTCCTCATCTCGAAGCAGGCTTCCCGCTTAGATGCTTTCAGCGGTTATCCCTCCCGAACGTAGCCAACCAGCCATGCCCTTGGCAGAACAACTGGCACACCAGAGGTTCGTCCGTCCCGGTCCTCTCGTACTAGGGACAGCCCTTCTCAAGACTCCTACGCGCGCAGCGGATAGGGACCGAACTGTCTCACGACGTTCTAAACCCAGCTCGCGTACCGCTTTAATGGGCGAACAGCCCAACCCTTGGGACCGACTCCAGCCCCAGGATGCGACGAGCCGACATCGAGGTGCCAAACCATCCCGTCGATATGGACTCTTGGGGAAGATCAGCCTGTTATCCCCGGGGTACCTTTTATCCGTTGAGCGACGGCGCTTCCACAAGCCACCGCCGGATCACTAGTCCCGACTTTCGTCCCTGCTCGACCCGTCGGTCTCACAGTCAAGCTCCCTTGTGCACTTACACTCACCACCTGATTACCAACCAGGCTGAGGGAACCTTTGGGCGCCTCCGTTACCCTTTAGGAGGCAACCGCCCCAGTTAAACTACCCATCAGACACTGTCCCTGATCCGGATCACGGACCCAGGTTAGACATCCAGCACGACCAGACTGGTATTTCAACGACGACTCCACCCGAACTGGCGTCCGAGCTTCACAGTCTCCCAGCTATCCTACACAAGCCGAACCGAACACCAATATCAAACTGTAGTAAAGGTCCCGGGGTCTTTCCGTCCTGCTGCGCGAAACGAGCATCTTTACTCGTAGTGCAATTTCACCGGGCCTATGGTTGAGACAGTCGAGAAGTCGTTACGCCATTCGTGCAGGTCGGAACTTACCCGACAAGGAATTTCGCTACCTTAGGATGGTTATAGTTACCACCGCCGTTTACTGGCGCTTAAGTTCTCAGCTTCGCCACCCCGAAGAGTGACTAACCGGTCCCCTTAACGTTCCAGCACCGGGCAGGCGTCAGTCCGTATACATCGCCTTACGGCTTCGCACGGACCTGTGTTTTTAGTAAACAGTCGCTTCTCGCTGGTCTCTGCGGCCACACCCAGCTCACCGTGCAAGACGGCTCACCAGACATGGCCCCCCTTCTCCCGAAGTTACGGGGGCATTTTGCCGAGTTCCTTAACCATAGTTCACCCGAACGCCTCGGTATTCTCTACCAGACCACCTGAGTCGGTTTAGGGTACGGGCCGCCATGAAACTCGCTAGAGGCTTTTCTCGACAGCATAGGATCATCCACTTCACCACAATCGGCTCGGCATCAGGTCTCAGCCTTGATGAACGGCGGATTTACCTACCGTCCGGCCTACACCCTTACCCCGGGACAACCACCGCCCGGGATGGACTACCTTCCTGCGTCACCCCATCACTCACCTACTAACCGCTTGGGCCGGCGGCTCCACCACTCCGAGATTGTCCGAAGACGCACCCGGCGGTTTCACGGCCTTAGCATCACGATGCTCGATGTTTGACGCTTCACAGCGGGTACCGGAATATCAACCGGTTATCCATCGACTACGCCTGTCGGCCTCGCCTTAGGTCCCGACTTACCCTGGGCAGATCAGCTTGACCCAGGAACCCTTAGTCAATCGGCGCACACGTTTCCCACGTGTGAATCGCTACTCATGCCTGCATTCTCACTCGTCAACCGTCCACAACTCGCTTACGCGGCTGCTTCACCCGGCAGACGACGCTCCCCTACCCATCACAGCCTCCGTTGGGAGTACATGCTGCAATGACACGACTTCGGCG